>NZ_CP047318.1:4800000-7762826 GCF_009857135.1 Streptomyces sp. HM190 | reverse complement strand
GGCGTAGTCCTCCAGGGCGCGCCGTACCAGCACCCAGGCGGGTGGGAAGAGGCGCAGCGCCTCCGAGTAGACCGCGTCGGTGTACTTCAGGCGGGGCAGGTCCTCGACGGTGGGCAGCCGGTCGCCGAGCACCTCGTCGATCTCGGCGTGCAGCTTCTCACGGATCTCGGGGTGGGTGCCGAGCAGGTAGTAGGTCCAGGTGAGGGAGCCGGAGGACGTCTCGTGACCGGCCATCAGCAGGGTGATGGCCTCGTCGCGCAGCTCCTGGTCGGTGAGGTGCTCGCCGGTGTCGGCGTCGGTGACGGTGAGCAGCACCGAGAGCAGGTCGTCGCCGTCGCCGGGGCCCTTGCGGCGCTCCTCGATCATGCCGTAGACGATCTCGTCGACGGTCTTCAGGCCCCGTTTGAACTGGCGGTTCGCGGGCAGCGGGAGGCGCAGCAGGATCTTCCCGAACGGGCTGAGTTCCCAGCGCAGCGGCCCGCCCTCGCGGGGGAAGGCGCGCCGGATGCCGTCGGCGGCCTCGCTCTCCAGGGAGACGTCGAACAGGGTGCGGGTGACCATGCCGAGGGCCAGTTCGTACATGGCCTCGTGGAAATTGAAGCGGGTCCCGTCCTGGAATCCGGCGGAGGCCTCGTCGGCGATGGTGGCGAAGGCCTCGCCGTACCCGGCGATCCGGCGGCGGTGGAACACCGGCTGGATCAGGCGGCGTTGGCGGCGGTGGTAGGTGCCGACGCTGGTCACCAGCCCCTTGCCGAGGACGCGTTCGAGGCTGGAGCCCCAGTCGTCGGGGCCGGGGCCGACCTTCTGGGCGTCCTTGTCGAAGCGCTTGCTGGACGCGATGATCACGTCCTGCACGACGTCGAAGTCGCTGATGAGGAACGCGTCTGTCTTCCCCATCGGGACGCGCACCACCGGCCCGTGCTCGTCGCGCAGGCCGGTCAGGTAGCGCGGGACGTTCCGGATGACCTCGCGCATGTCCCGCAGCCGCATGGGTCCGGGGACCGGGATGGATTCCGTGGGGGCTGGCGAGTCGGGGGTGGTCTGTACGTCGGTCACAGAGGTCTCCAGGATCGGCGGAGAGGTGACAAGAAGGGGCGGGTGGGGACGGGTCGCGGCACGCCGTGGCAGGTGTGAAGGTCGGATCGCGGCGCTGCTGCGCGGGTCCGGACGGGGTCACGGGCAGGTCTGGACTTGGTGGCCGACGGTAACAGCGCGTGGCCGGAACACCGTGTGTGGCCGACGAGTTCTAGGGATTTCCAGAGACCGGGCGGGGGCACACAACGCGTATCGTTGCGGGGGCGAACACCGGACGCGCGCAGGTGGGGCACCGTCCGCCGCCTCCGGTTCCCGGCGCGGCGGCGGGCCCTTCACCGCCACGCACGTCAGATCGGACGGAGAGCCCATGACCAGCGGCGGCACCACTCTGCCGGACCAGTCCTCCCCCGGCCCCACGGGCGGTCGCGGGCCGTCCCGCGGTCCGGCCCGCGCCGACTCGGGGCCCCCGGTGCTGGTGACGGTGCTGATCGACCTGGCCGTGCCGATCGGCCTGTACTACGGGCTGACGGCGGCCGGGGTCGACGACCTGATCGCGCTCACCGCGGGTGCGGTCGTGCCCGCGGTCGCCACCCTGTGGCGGTTCGCGCGGACCCGGCGCATCGACGTCCTGGGCGTCTTCGTGACGACCATGCTGGTGCTGAGCCTGGTGGTGTCGGCGGTGGGCGGCAGCGCGCGGCTGCTGCTGGTCCGCGACGGCTGGCTGACCGGTGTCGCCGGACTGGGTTTCCTGGTGTCGCTGCGGGGGCGCCGTCCGCTGGCGTTCGGCTTCTCCCGGCGGCTGCTGGAGCGGCGGTCCGCGGGCGGCCGGGACTGGGACGAACTCTGGGAGGAGAGCGCCCCGTTCCGGCGGATCTGGCGGGTCACCACGGTGATCTGGGGCGTCGGCCTGCTGGTCGACTCCGGGGTGCGCACCCTGATGGCGTACACCCTGCCGGTGCACGTCGTGCCTGCCCTGAACGGTGTGCAGTACGGCGTGTTCACGCTGGTGATGCTGGTGATCGTGAACGTCTACCACGCGAGGTCCGGGCTGTGGCCGATCCTGTCGCCGCCGGACGGGCAGGGGGCGGCGAAGGACGAACGGCCTTCGGGACACTGACCGTTGCCCGCTCCCCCGGCGGGGAGCGGGTGGAGCGCCCTCAGCCTGCTCGGCGCCTCCTTCGGGGGTGTGCGGGTCACGGGCTGTTCCGACGCTGAACAGCGGGCCGTGTGCCGGGGAGCCCTCCCCGGTGTTCCCTCGCACATCCGCCGACCGGATGCCGGCTCTCCTGGAGGGTCTCCGCGCCCGCCGCCACGGCGGGGACCGGTTCTCCCCGCCGCCGGGTCGAACAGGATCCGATCCGCGGTCAGTTCTTCGGCACACAGGGGTGCCTACGATCCGAGGGCCCGTTGCAGACGTCCCCGGTACGGCCGGGTGAACCGCAGTCGTCGGTGCCGCCTCGCCCGCGCACGTGCGTGTGCGGCACAGAGAGGTTGGACAGTGTCAAGGCAGGTGCTCATGGTCTGCCCGGAACGCCCGGACGGGTTTCGTACGATCAGCGAGGCTCTGGCTCAGGCGCGGACGGGAGCCGTGATCACCGTGGCCCCGGGGCGCTATGCCGAGAACCTCACCATCCGGACCCGGGTCACGATCGTCGCCGAGGGCGCGCGGGACAGCGCCGAGATCTGCCCCCGCCACGGCAGCGCGGTCACGCTGCTGGCGGAAGAGGTGATGCTCACCGGCCTGTTGCTGCGCGGTGGCGACGAGGACGTCCCGGTCGTCGACGCCCCGCGTGGCCAGGTCGCGATGGAGCGCTGCACGGTGATCGGTTCGGGGTGGACCGCCGTGCTGGCCCGGCTGTCGGGCTCGTTGGCCATGCGGGGCTGCCGCGTCACCAATCCGGCGGGCGCCGGCGTCGTCGACACGGCGCCGGGCGGCAGCGTGGTGGAGGACTGCCAGGTCGAACACCTGGGGTCCTCGGCGATCGTCCTCGGCGAGCGCTCCCGGGCCACGGTGCGCGGCTGTCGGCTGCGTGACGCGCGGGGCAACGGGGTGCTCGCCAACGGTGAGGCGCGGGGCTCGGTGGAGGACTGCGAGATCTCCCTCACCGACAAGCCCGGCATAGCCCTGGAGGCACTCAGCTCCACCACGGTGCTGCGCACGGTGGTGCGGGACGCCTCGACCGGCGTGTACGTCACCTCCGGGACCCGTACGGTCCTTGAGGACGTCACCGTCACCGGCGGTTCGCAGGCGGGCATCGTGGTCTCCGCGGGCAGCGACCCCGCTGTGCGCCGCTGCCGTACGTCCCGGACCGCGGGCGCCGGGCTCGTCGTCGACGAACGGTCGCGGGGGACCTTCGAGGAGTGCGAGTTCGCGTCGTCGACCGGGCCCGCGATCCGGGTGGGCGGCGGCGCGACACCGGTGTTCCACAAGCCCGTGGTGGTCGACTGCGCGGACGAACGGGCCGGCGTCCTGATCACGGAGGGCTCCGCGCCCGAGTTCGACCGGTTGGAGGTGCGCGACGCGGCGGGCGTCGCCGTGTCCGTGCGTTCGGACGCCAATCCTCTGCTGCACCGGCCCCGGATCTCCGCTCCGGGCGGCGACGGCGTGGAGGTGGGCGACGGCGGGCGCGGCAGGATGGAGGGGGGTGTCATCGAGGGGGCGCGGGGCTCCTCGGTGCTGGTCACCGGGAACGGCAGCCTGTACGTCGGTGACAGCCTGCTGCGGGCGTCGGGCGAGGCGGGTGTGACCGTCGCGTCGGGCGGCCGGATCACCGTCCGGGACACCGCGATCGAGGGCAGCGCCGGCTCCGGCGTCAGTGTCGCCGACAGTGCGGAACTGGCGGCGGACCGCTGCCGGATCACGGGATCGGGGGCGCATGGCGTGCACGTGGCGGCGGGCGGGAGAGCCGTCGTCGCGCAGTGCGAGTCGTCGGGGAGCCGGGGTGACGGCTTCCGGATCGACAGCGCGGAGGCCGTCTCCGTGTCCGGCTGCACCGCGCGCGACAACCGGGGCTCCGGTCTGCGTCAGACCCGCGCCAGTGAGCGGCTGTCCGTCGAGGACCTGTCCAGCGCAGACAACGGAACCCCGGACGCCTGGGGCGCGCAGGCCGGCACTGCGGGTGACGCGGCGGGCGCCGCCGGGGGGAGAGCTCCCGACGGCGCGTCACGGGCCGCGCCCGCCGCCTCGGGGCCGATGGCCGAGCTGGAGGCGCTGGTCGGTCTGGAGGCCGTCAAGCAGCAGGTCTCCACGCTGGTCCACCTCAACCAGCTGGCCGAGCGCAGGGCGCGGCTGGGCATGCCGGTGCCGCCGATGAGCCGCCATCTCGTCTTCGCGGGGCCGCCGGGCACCGGCAAGACCACCGTGGCCCGGCTCTACGGCGGCATCCTCGCCTCGCTGGGCGTCCTGCGTTCCGGGCATCTGGTCGAGGTCTCGCGCGCGGATCTGGTGGCCCAGGTGATCGGCGGTACGGCCATCAAGACCACCGAGGCGTTCAAGGAGGCCCTCGGCGGTGTGCTCTTCGTGGACGAGGCGTACACCCTGCTGTCCGACAGCAAGGGCTCGGGCGCAGACTTCGGACGCGAGGCGATCGACACCCTGGTGAAGCTGATGGAGGACCACCGCGACGACGTGGTCGTCGTGGTCGCCGGGTACACGACGGACATGGAGGCGTTCCTCGCCGCCAATGCCGGCCTCGCGTCCCGTTTCACCCGCAGCATCGAGTTCACCGACTACTCCGACGACGAGATGGTCACCATCACGGAGAACATGTGCGCGGCTCACCGGTACGAGTTGCATCCGAGCACCCGTGACGCGCTCGCCCGGCTCTACGCACGGATGCCGCGGGACGCCTCGTTCGGCAACGGCCGCGCGGCACGACGGGTGTTCGAGGAGATGATCGACCGGCAGGCCGTGCGGCTCGCGGCGATGGTGGACCCCGCGGAGAGCGACCTGGCGCTGCTGCTGCCCGACGACGTCAGCGCGGACGAGACCGGCGCGGAGCGGGACGCCCCGCGTGATCCGCAGGTCCTGCTCGCGGGTCTGGACGCCATGGTCGGCCTGAGCGCGGTGAAACGGGAGGTCGGCGACCTCGTCAGCGTGCTCGCGGCGGCCCGGCAGCGGGAGGCGGTCGGGCTGCCCGCGCCGCGGCTCAGCCATCATCTGGTCTTCGCGGGGCCGCCGGGCACCGGCAAGACCACCGTGGCCCGGCTGTACGCGGATCTGCTGCACTCGCTGGGTGTGCTGCCGCGCGGTCGGCTGGTGGAGGTGGCGCGCGCGGATCTGGTGGGCCGCTATGTCGGTCACACGGCGCAGTTGACCCGTGAGGTCTTCGAACGGGCGCTGGGTGGTGTGCTGTTCATCGACGAGGCGTACACGCTGACGCCCGAGCACGCGCCCTCCGACTTCGGCCGGGAGGCCGTCGACACCCTGCTGAAGCTGATGGAGGACCACCGGGACGACGTCGTGGTCATCGTCGCCGGATACACCGAGGAGATGCGGCGCTTCCTCGCCTCCAACCCCGGTCTCGCCTCGCGTTTCTCCCGCCACGTGCAGTTCGAGGACTACTCCACGGAGGAACTGGTCACCATCGTCCGCACCCAGGCCGGCGAGGCGGGCTACGTGTGCGGGCCGGAGACCGTCGAGGCCCTCCACCGGCATCTCGCCTCGCTCCCCCGTGACCGTTCCTTCGGCAACGCCCGCACGGCACGGCAGTTGCTGCAGTCCATGACCACCAGCCAGGCGCGGCGCATCAGCGCGATCGCCTCACCCGGGCTGGAGGACCTCCAGGCACTGCTTCCCGAGGATCTGCCGACGGCGGGGGCGGCACCGGCGGACGGGACCCAACTCGTCGCGGACGCCCTGCGGATCTGAGGCGGCGGCACCGAACGCCGTGCCCCCTTCCCCCGGGGGTCACGGCGTTCGGCGTCTCCTCCGGGCCCGTACGCTCAACGGCCGCCCGTGGACATCAGCGCCGCCGCGGCGCTCTCGGCGAGGGAGACGGGTGCGCTGCCGGCGGTGTCGACGCGGACGGGGACAGCCACATCCGGCTCGGGCGCGTTCGTCTCCTGGGCGTCAGGCTCGGACACGTCCGGCTCCGGCACGTCCGGTTCAACCGCGTCAGGCTCGGACACGTGCGGCTCGGACACGTGCGGCTCCGGCACGTCCGGGTCTGCGTGAAGCTCGGGCGCGGCATCCGGCTCCGAGGCGTCCGTCGTCGTGGCATTCGTGCGGGCGCGTTCGATCGCACGCGACAGGGCCTCCGGTTCGACGCACATGGACACCGCGGCGGAGGCGTTGAGGTAGAGCTGGTGGCCCTCGGCCATCCGGGCCGTGAGACCGGGCACGTCGTGGATCTCGTACGTCAGACGACCCGCGGCGGTGAGGTGGGCCGCCGAGGTGAACGCGAGGACGACCGGAGTGCCGTCCGGGGCGACCGCCGCCACCGGGGCGCCGTCCGGCCCGACGAAGACGGCGACCTCGGTCCCGGCCAGCAGTTCGGGCACCTCGTCGTCGTGGCCGTAGCCGGCCGCGGCCCGCTGTACGGCGGCGTCGACCGGATCGGTCGGCTGCGCCCAGCCCCGGGCGGCCGGAGACGGCAGGTAGTCCGGGTTGCTCCGCCATGCGACGAGCCGTCCCGAGTCGTCCGCGCGCCACTCCCCCGGCACGGTCCAGGACGGCGGCGGCCAGGCGCCGGTCCAGGCCGGGTCGGGCAGCGCGAACCAGTGCCCGGGAGCCTCCTCGGCCGCCTCGACGACGTGACGGGGCGGGGCGGGCATCGGTCCGCCGCCGGCGTGCCCGTCAGGGGCGTCGGCGCCCTCGGCGGGCAGGTCCTCGGCGGTGACCGGGCGGCGGAGGACCGGCGGGCGGGCGTCCTGGGGCTGCCCCACGGGCGCTGCCCTCGGTGCCTCGGCCGGTGTCACGTCCGGCTGCTCGGCCGGTACCGCGCCCGGCTCCTCGGCAGGTGCTGCGTCGTTCGTCATCGACAGGTTCCTAGGTGATCGTGTGCGGTCATGGCGGGACGGGGACCCGGGCAGAGGCCCGCCGGTCGGCTACGGAGCTTCCACCCGGTGCGCGCCCCAGGGCGTGTTGCGAAACCGGCGTCGTCTGCCCGAAGGGCAGGCCCGGCGGCGTCCGGTGCGTGCGATCGCACGGCGGAGGGTCGCCCCGATACCGGTGGTGTCGGGGTGATCCCGACAACGCGGCGAGCGTGCGTGCCGGACGCCGCCGGGCAGACGGGCCTTCGCAACACGCCCTAGTCCTCCGGCGGTGGGGCGAAGGGGTGGCGCGGAGGTGGTGCCGTGGAGTAGCCCGGGTAGGCGGTGTAGATCACTCCTCCGGAGACCTGGGCCGTCGAGGGCCCCGGGACGGGTGTCAGGACGAAGCCGGTCCCTCCCGCCTGCTGACGGCCCGGGTTGGGCGCCATGGGCGTGGTGGGCCAGGTCTGCTGGAGCGCCACCGGCGGTGATCCGAGGTGGACCGGGACCGCGGACGGGGAGAAGCCGTAGGTCGCGACTGGGACGGGCGACGGCTGGAGCTGGACGTACCCCGGAGGCACCTGCGTCTGGGGGGCGAGGAAAGTGTAGACGGCACCGGTCGGGGCCGTGCTCAAGGGATGGAGGGCGGCCGTCCGGCTCACGAGGGCGGTGGCCTCGCGCTCAAGGGCGTCGGGCCAGCGGCTGTCGGAGGACCTCTCGACAGCGTCACCCACCGCCTGACGGGCCCGCTGCCCGGGTGCCGGCCTGCCGGTGCTGGGATTGCCGTCGAGACGGCGCTGGCTGTCGAGAAGTCCCGAGACGAGGTGGTGCGTCTGCGCGTGCGCCGACCTCAGCGACCGAGCCACCTCGAGAAGGGAGTGCGCATCCGCCACGCCCGCCAAGGTCTGCGCGTCGGCGCGGAGGCGTTCCGTCAACAACCCATACGCGTGGACGATTTGTCCGTTCTCCGGCCGACGCTGGAAAGCGTCGGAATTGTTCGCTTTCACCCTCTCGAGCTCCTCGAGATGGTCCGCCGCCGTTCCTTGATAGATCGCGGCGATGAGCACGGGCTCCCCGTCCGGGAGCCAGTGTTTCCGTGCGCACTCTGTAGAGGGTGACCTGATTATTGATCATAGGGGGCGTGTAGTTCTCCTGGCTGAGGATCTGCCATCCCTGCGGGCCCCGCCACATCAGATTCGTCACCTCCGGCATTCCCGGGGCGCCCGGCGTCATGTACCGCTCGCTGCCGAACCACTCGATCAGTCGTTGCGTTCGCCGGAACTGCTCTGCCGCCGCCGCGTTGGTCGCGCCGTGCGGGGACTGGTAGTGCCAGACCCTCATGTAGCCCTGGGTCCCGTTGTCGGTCACCACGAGCGCACAGCCGTTCATCGCGGGGGTGAACACGAAGTCGGCCCCGCCGAGTTGCCCGCTTCCGTTCACCGGGACGTCGGTGTGGCCGACAGCCTGCAAGTAGTTCGTCGTGGGACCTGCCTTGTACGGCACGAAGTGCGCCGTCACGTACGTGTCCTGGGCGCGCCGAGGCAGGAGTGAACAGTTGCGCAGAATGCCCTGCAGCTCTGGATCGTCGGGGAATGCTTGTGCGTACATCTCCACCGCCGGAGTCAGCACGTAGACCGGCTGACCGCCGAGCCCCCGCCGCCCCGGGTCCGGAGTCAGCACGAACCAGTGCCGGTTCTGCCGCTCCATCCACGTGATGAACCTCTGCGGGTGGACACCGGAACGCGCAAAACGCAGGTTCATGCCTTCGTTGGTACGTGTGAGGAGGACGTTCCTTTCGAGGAAGCGGTCCGGTGCGCGCTTGAACTGCTGGACGGCCGACAGTTCGTCGAAGCCGTTCGTCGGCATGGACACGGGCATCGCGGTCGCGGCACCGTAGAGGGCCGGGGCCTGCGCATGTCCCGACCCGGACGGATGGGCGCCGTGGCTCGCGTAGGCGCTGTATCCAACGCTGCCACCGCTGGGGCCGACATAGCCACTGGGTCCGGCGTGGTTGCCTGCACCCGCGTGGCCGCCGGAGCTGGTGGAGGCGCCGTGTCCGCCGTACGCCGCCGACCCCGTGAAGCCACCGTGGCGCGAGGGGCCCGCGGCGGCCTCGGGCGTGCTCGACGAACTGGATCCGCGGAGGGAGGTGAACTTCCTGAGCAGGCTCTTCTTGCCCTCGCCCTTGCCGCTGCCGCCGGGCAGGTAGCCGCGTACGGGTCGGGGCCGGTCCCGGGCGAGGTCGCGGGAGAGCCGCGTCGCGTGCTCCTCGTCGTCGTGCGTCCACAGGTCGAGGGCGACGGCGTAGACGGCCAGATGCCCCGGGTCCATGGTCGCGAAGTCAGGCGCGCTCTCCGGTTCGAAGGGCGCCAGCAACTGGTGGGTACGGACGATGTTGTGCGCCAGGGTGATGTCGTCCGCGGTCGGCCCGTCCAGCGGCCATCGGGCGGAGAGGCGTTCCCGCAGGGCCAAGAGGCCGTCCGCGGGTGTCGGTGCGGGGTCCGCGACGTCGCCGTCCTCGTGCTCCGGATCGGCCGTGGCCGCCCACTCCTCCTCACGCCTCGCCACCGCCTCGGCGGTGTCCGCGATGGAGGACGCCTCTGCCTGCCGGGCGTCGGCGGCGGCCGCGTCCCGCGCACCGGTCACCGGTGCCGCGTCGTCCCGGGTCGGCCAGTCGACGGTGACGGTCGCCGTGCGACGGGTGAGCGGGTCCTCGTAGAGCGCCCTCGGGGAGTCGTCGTGGACCGTGTCGATCGTGAAGTGCGCGAGCGTGACCGGTTGGTCGGCCTCCGGCTGACGTGCCCGGAGTCTGCGTTCCAGGGCCGCCTCCAGCTCGGCGCGCACGCCGGCTGCCCGTGCCAGGCCGGTGCTGCGGGCCGTGTCCCGGCCGTTCCCGCCGCCCTTCACGGTGATGGCGATCGGGGCGTCCCCCCGCCCGCGTTCGCGCAGGGCTCGTGCGGCGATCCGGTCCGCCAGGTCCTCGACGTCCCGCCGCCCCTGGTCCGACACCGTGGCGTCCCCGCGGCCGAACAGGATACGGGTGGGCGTCTCGGCCCGTTCGTGGCGGTCCCGCGTACCGGGGGCGCGCAGCGGCGTCCACGGGATGTCCCCGGAGGGCTCGTCACCGAGTACGACGACAGCGGTGCGGCGCTGGTGCGGGTCCAGGTGGGGCTGGTCGGAGGTGTCCTCGTAGCCGTAGACGATGGTGAGGTCCTCGGTGGTCAGCGGGTCGGGGGAGCCCGTCTGCAGGGCGCGCAACTCGGCGGCCAGGTAGGCCTCCAGGGCCCACGCGACGTTCTTCGCCCTCGTCCTTCCGGTGTACGCGGCGTGGTCCGCGCTGTTGCCGCGGCCCGTCACCCGGACAGGGCGCGGCGGCAGCCCGGCGGCGTGGTCGCGCAGCAGTTCCGGCGCCGTCCTGCGTGCCAGTTGCCGCAGTGCCCGGAGCTCGCCGTCGGCCGGCGTGCGAGAGCCCTGCGGGAAGCGCACGACGAGGGGCGTCGCTTCCTGCCCCGGAACCGGGGAAGCGGCTGCCGCCTCGTCCACGGCCGAGGGCTCCTCCCGCTCCTCGGCGCCCGTGACGGAACGGTCGGCGGGGGGCGCGGCTGGTGCGGTGGGCGAGCCGGGGGTGTCGGGGGGAAGCGGAGGCAGGTCCTTGTCGGTCACGGGTGCGTCCCGCAGCGCGTCCCGGGCGGGGCCCGGCAGCGGCGGGGGCAGTTGTCCCGGCACCGGGGATCCGGCCGTGCCGCGGTCGACCTGGTGCTCGCTCTCGTCGGTGAGCCAGCCGAGGCGGGCCCAGCGGCGCACCTCGAACGGGTCGATGGCGGCCCCGAGTTCCGCGTCGTCGACCGGTCCGAGTCCGTAGGCCGCGCTGAGCGCGAAGGCGCCCTTGGTGTAGGTCAGCGGGCCCGTCAGATAGGCGCCGCCCGCCGCCAGTTCCTCGGCGGTCCAGGTGAGGATGCGGTCGTCGATGGCGTCGACGACGTGCCGGAAGTACACCGCCCCCGGCACCGCCGAGATCAGGGCGTTGCCGAAACGTCCCTCGGTCATGGCGTACGAGGCGACGTCCGCCGTGCTCATCGTCTCGGGGTGCACGCCCAGGTGCTCGGCGAACTCCTCGCGTTGGGCGCGGAAGCTCTGCTGGTCGCGGAACATGGGGCCGATGAGCGGGATGTCGAGGCCGCCCGTCCCGCTCGGTCCGGAGACGAGGTCGACCGTGCCGGGAGCCAGGTCCACGTCCGCGTAGGTGCCGCCCTCGGACAGCTGGATGGCGAGCCGGGTGACGTCCGATGCGACCGGGAAGGCCGTGGGCGTCGTGCGGGCCGTCTCGTAGATGGTGCGGAGCTTGCGCATCCGCGGGTCGGTGAGCCGGGAACCGCCGGCGCGGTCCTGCGG
The DNA here is from genome assembly GCF_009857135.1 of Streptomyces sp. HM190. Lineage (GTDB taxonomy): Bacteria > Actinomycetota > Actinomycetes > Streptomycetales > Streptomycetaceae > Streptomyces > Streptomyces heilongjiangensis. The sequence goes on along the minus strand of NZ_CP047318.1, from coordinate 7,751,426 downwards.
GAGCAGGTCGCGGACCGAGCGGAACCGGATGCCGGCGGCGCGCAGGGCCTGTTCCGTCTGCGGGGTCCATGTGCTCAGGGACGTCTTCGGGGCGCGGTCGCCGGCCATGGTGACCGGTGTCGTGTCCGTCCACATGTTCACGGTCCAGCCGTGGTCGCGGGCCGCCGCGGCCCAGGCGAGCACGTTGTCCACGGCGGCGGGAGACAGGGGGCGGCCGACCCAGAAGAAGTGCAGGGTCCGGGGCGGGGACGTGAGGTGGGGAGCGCCGGAGACCTCGGCCAGCCTCCCCTGGACCCAGTCCCGCAGTTCCTCGGCTGCGGCGTGGTGCGGGCTGCCCTGCAGCCGGTCGGCGCGTCTGCGCAGCCGGTCGTGCACGATACGGGCGGCGCTCAGCCGGGCGGTCCGCGTGAACTCGGCGACCCTGTACCGCACCTGCCGGGTCTGCGCGTCGGTCAGGGGGCCGTCGAAACGCACCAGGTCGCCCACGGGGGTGTCGGCGGGCGGCGGCGCGAGGCCGTCGTCGGGCGGCTCGGGGAACAGGCTCGCCACGGCCGCGTAGCGCTCGTTCTCCTCGCGGGTCGCCTCGACCGGGTTGGCGGGGCCGCTGTCCAGGAGCGTGGGGGTGGTGCCGTAGAGGCGTTCCAGGAGGGGCCGCAGGGTGCTCTCGTGGGCGCGCACCCAGGCGTGGCCGTTGTTGCGGGGGCGTCCGGTGGCCGCGTCGAAGCCGGTGTTGACGCCCAGGTAGGCGTTGCTGAGCTGGGCGAAGTACTCGTAGGGGTCGGTGGAGGAGTAGTTGTCGGTGGGCACTCCGTCCCGGTCGAGGCGTGGGCCGTCCGGCCACTGTGCGCCGGCCCCCCGGGCGAGCCGGTCGTGGAAGGAGGTCTCGATCGCGCGGCGGTCGGTGTCGTCGAGGCCGTGCGTGTGGATCATGTGGACGAGTTCGTGCACGGCGGTCGAGTAGCCGTCCGCGTAGTCGCTTCCGGGGAGGGACGAGACGGCGCCGAGGAGGTTCTCCTCGCTGATCGCCGTGTGCTTCTCGAAGGGGTTGCGGGAGGACGTCCCCCGGACGTCCTCCCAGACCCGGCCGCCCGACAGTCCCCGGCCGGCCAGGGCCGTGAAGGGTTCGACGCGGGTGAGGGGAACGTCCTTCGGGATCACGGTGACCCGGGCGCCGCCGGTCAGCACGCGGGCCGCGGTGGACGGGTCCTTCAGCAGCGCGGCCAGCAGGCGGTGCGCCTCCTGCCGCGCGGAGACGGGCTGGTCGACGCCGGGCGCCACGTCGACCAGGAGGACGGCGGCGGTCCGGGCGAACTCCTCGGCGGACTGGGAGGTCCGCAGTTGCTCGATCACATGGTGGTCCCGGGCGATCCGCTGCCGTTCCCCGGCGGTCATCGCCAGCAGGTCCGCCCGGAGGCCGGCGGGCGTCCGCCGGGCCAACGGAAGGGCGAGGGGGCGCAGGCCCCCGACGGGCGGGGCCGGCGGGGCGAGCAGGGGGGCCGGAGAAGCCTGGGCCACGTGCACGGGACCGGACGTGACGAAGGTGGTCCCGCCCGACACGGGCGGCGGTGCGGGCAGCGGATCCGGGGCGGCGGGCCCGCTGCCCGTGCGGCTCCCGGCCGGGGAGGCGCCCCGACCGGGCGTGGCCGTCCGCGCGGCGGTGCCGGGCGGGGGCTGGTGCGCCGCGAGCGCCCGCGCCAGGTCCTCGGCCGCCGTGATGTCCCGGGGGCGGCGGACGACGGCCGCGGCGACCGCGTACACGGCGCGGTGGGCGAGCGGCAGGTCCCCGAAGTCGGGTTCGGCTTCGGGCCGGAACCCGGCGACCCGCTGGTGTGCCTGGACGAGACGGAGGGCGATCGGCAGCGCGGCCTCGCGCCGGGGGTTGACCGCGTCGGCCAGGCCGTCCCACGCGCTGTGCAGGGCGTCCGGGTTCAGCTTCCGCTGCGCCCGGTTGAGCGGAGGGCTCGGGTCGACCGTGATCCGCACCGTGTGCGCGGGCGGCGCGGCCCGTCCGGTGCCGGTGGACGGCGGCGGTGTGCGGGGAGTCTCCCGGCCCGTCGTGACGAGGAGGTCGTCGGCGGTGACGGGATGGCTGCGGTGCTCGGGCTGCTTGTCGCGCAGGACCTCCGCGAGGCGGGTGCGCAGGTACTGCGTGGCCGCCTGCTCGCGTACGGCGCCCGTGTCGCGGGTGCGGGTGCCGGGGAGCGCGAAGCGGGCTCGCAGGGCGGGCGGGGCGTCGATCTCGACGACCGGCAGGGGGTGTCCGGTCGCCCGGTTGAACAGCGCCTGCTCCGCGAGGAGTTCGACGGTGACGTCCAGCTCGCGCCGGTGGTCGGGCCCGAGATCCGTCTGCCGTTCACCGAAGGTGAGCACGACGGGCTCCGGCCGGGCGTGGACGGTGGCGGGGCCGCGCTGGTCGCGGCGGGACCGGGCGGCCTCGGCGGCTTCGAGCACGGCGGGGGACGGCTCCGCCGGTACGCCGCCGGAGCTCTCGGGCGGCGTGCCCCGGCCTGCGGCCGGGGAGGGCGGAGCGGTGGCGGTGGAGCCGTGCGACCGTGCGGCGGGGGTCATCCCGGCGAGCATCCCCACCGTCGGCCGGGAGAGGTCGTACAGCCGGGCGATCAGGTCGTCGCTGGCGCTGTGGCGACGCAACTCCGCCGCCAAAGCGTTTAGTTGGGCGAGTTCGCGTGGGGTGAGGCGGGTCGTGGGAGGCTGGGAGCCAGTCGGACGGGCGTTCGTCGGGCGGGCGCCCGTCGGAGGACGCCCGACGGCCGCGGCCGGGGACGGCACGGGGGGCGTCCCGCCCACCGGGTTCATGGCCGAGTAGTGGTTGCCTCCCTCGTAGAAGACGTGGAGGGACTGGCCGGCGGACGGGTTGAGCGGATGGGCGAAGGCCAGGTCGTCCACGCCCTCGGCGGGCTGGACCGGGGTGATGTTCAGGTCGAGGGCCAGGGCGGTCAGTTGCGGCACCTGGTCGTAGAAGGGCGTCGTCCACATGTCGGCGTTGCGTACCGCGTGTTGGGCCGCGGCGCTCGGTGTGAGCGCGTGCATGTCCTGGAGCAGGGGGAACATGCGGACCAGGCCCCGGTGCGGGCCGATGAGGGTCGTGTAGAGGGCCTGGCTGCGCGGGGTGACCGTGGCGAGGGCGCGGGCCGCCTCCTGGCGCAGGGACGCGAGCCGCAGGTCGTGGACGAGGCGTCGGCGGTCCTGGGCCCGGATGAGGGCGGGGTCCGGGGTGAAGTCGGGCAGGAGGGCGGCGGCCATGCCGGCGGTGAAGTCGCCGACGACGGACCTGTCGGCGGGATCGGCGATCCGCCGGACCAGCTCCCGCACGAACTGCGGCCGGCTCAGGTCCGCGTCGATGCGGGCGAGTTGGGCGGGCGTCGGGTGCGGTGCGGTGTGGCCGAGGAGGTCCTCCAGCTGGGCGAGGGTGAGGTCGTCGACGAGGATGCGCAGGGCCGAGGGGCCCTCGTCCAGTTCCGTCCGCCGTGCCACGGCCCTCGGGTCGTTCCCTGCGAGCCAGTCCCCCACCCGTTTGCGCAACTCCCGTACGGTCATGCCGCCCAGGGCCGAACCGGGCAGCTGGCGGGCGGCTCCGGCGAGCGTCGAGGTCATGAAGCACTCGCCGTCCGGCTCCACGCGCAGCACCTCGAAGGCGCGCTCGTCGACGGTGACCGTGCGCAGCACCTCGCGGGGAGCGTGTCCCGGCAGCGCGGAGCCCGCGGACGGGCGCGGGGCCGCGTCGACGCGCTGCCGGGCGCCCTGGGGACGCCGGTTCCTGTCGCCGCCGACGGGCGTGGGGGCGGTGGGCGGCTTGTCGGGGGATGCCGTGTCGGTGGAGGTCGCGGGGGCGGGCGGGGCCGCCGTCTCCGTCGGGTCCGGCCGGGAGGGGCTGGGGGCCGAGGTGTCGCGGGGTGCCGCCGCCGGGCGGGGGTCTCGCGGCCCCTGCACACGGGTCGGCCGCTGGGAGCTGCTGGAGGCGGCCCCGTCGCCCATGGGCCGCCGCTCGTCCCTCGCGCGTCCGGTGCCGCCGGGCAGGTAGGCGCGCTCCGCCCTGGGCCGGCCCTGGGCGAGCCGCCGGGACAGCGCCTCCGCCCGGTCCGGGTCGTGGTGGGCCGTCAGATCGAGCGCGACGGCGTAGACGGCCAGATGGCCGGGGTCCAGGGTCGCGAAGGACGGCCGTTCTGCGGGGTCGAAGGGCGGGAGCTTCTGGTGGGTGCGGACGATGTTGTGGGCCGTGGACAGGTCGTGCGGTGTGGGCCGCGCCTGCTCCCAGGCAGCGGCGACTTCCTCGCGCAGGCTGTCCCACTCGGGTCGGCCGTCGGCGGTTTCGGCGGTGTTCCCGCTCGATGCGGTGGCCTCGGCACGGTCGGCCGGGGGCGCGGAGGACAGCGCGGACCGTGGGGTCCCGGCAGCCGGAGGCGGCACGTCCTCATCCGCCGCGGCGCGCGCCGGCGCGGTGCCGGCCGTGGCGGGGCCCGTGGAGCTCGTGCCGGTCACGGGCCGTCCGGAACCCGGGCCCGTGCCGGGCTGTGCGCCTTCGGAGGCAGGGCCGGCGGCCCGGGAGGACGTGGTGGCCGGGCGGCCGGTCGCGGGGGGCGGAGCGTCGCCGGTACGGGCGCCGTCAGGGCCCCCGGCGGTCCGGACGGTCGCTCCGGCCGCTGGGCGGTTCGCCTCGGGCACGGCCGGGCTGCCGCCCTGTCGGCCGTCGGGCGACGGCGTCGTGGCGGTCGCGGACGTGGCGGGGGTGGGTGTACCGGGGGTGGGCGTGGCGGTCACGGACGTGGTGGCGGGCGAGGGAACGGCGCCTGGGGCACCACCCGGCGCGGGGGTCGCCCCGCCGGGCGTCGCAGTGGGTACGGGGGCCGCCCCGGCGGGCGTGGGCGTAGGTGCAGCCGCGGGCGTAGGTGCGGTCGTGGGCGTAGGTGCGGTCGTGGGCACAGGCAGAGGCTCAGCCGCGGGCGTCGAGGGGAGCGTCGCCGTCTCCTCCCGCCTTGTCGACGAGGCCGGGGCGCCGGAGAGTTCGACGGAACCGGACTGCGCGGACTCGCCCGGCACGGAGCTCTCCGTGACGGGCCGGGGTCCCGGCCCTGCCGTCGGCCGGGGGACGTGCGCCGCCCCTTCGGCGTCCGGCACGACGCTGCCGCGGGCGGTGCCGGTCGCCGGGGTGGGGGCCGCAACGCCGGGTGCGCCGAACCGGTCGAACACGTCCGGGCGGTTGACGTCCGTGCCCGGGTTCGAGCGCCCCTTGGCGCTCAGCGCCGACCCGGCCGGGTCCGTACCCGTGGTGGAGGTCGCTCCGCGGGAGGCGACGGGGACCGGGCCGCCGGGCGCGCCCGCCGTGTCCTTCGTCTCCGGCCGTGCGCCGTCGTACGCCTCACGGACGTTGCCGACCCCGTGGGTGACGCCGTCGCCCAGCAGGCCCGTCGTCTGCTCGCTGACCGCCGACGTCCAGAACGTCGTGGCGAACGCGCTCCAGGAGAACGGCGTCCCGAAGAACGCCATCGCCAGCAGCGACTCCGGCACCGCCTCCGTCAGACCGTCCGCCACGAACTCCGAGACACGGCGGGGCGACGACGCCAGATACTGCCCGAACGACTGGGGTGCGTTGGCGGTGGTGCCGGGCAGGTCCCGCCCGGACTTCGACGTCACGTCTCCCGTCAGGTCCTTGAAGAGCTCCCGGTTCCCGTTCTTCGTGAACAGTCCGTTGAACCGGTCCGCCAGATCACGCAGCGGACCCGACAGCCACCCCGCCGCGGCACCGAAGGCAGCGCTCTGCCACACCGCCCGCCAGTCGACGCCCGACGGCCGCATGTCCGGGGCGTTGAACGCCATCAGCCCCAGCCGCACGACCAGCGTCTGGAACGCCTCCTCCAGCGCCTCGCTCAGACTCGGCATCAGGTGGGTACGCCGCAGGAACAGGTCCAGCGCCGTCAGGAAGACCGTGGTGCTCCGCGCCTTGGCCGCCGCCGCCTGTCCCGCGGCCGCCGGGTTGATCCACGCCGTCGCGGCCAGGATCGTCAGCTCGATCAGCAGCCGGATCAGCTCGGCGACGATCTGCCACTTGCTCTCCTGGATGTTGAGCGACTGGTCACGGTGACCGGCCGCCACACCGCGCAGGCTCCGCTCGTACTCCCGCAGGTAGTTGGTGCCCCCCTCCGCCCCTGTCAGCACCGACATGGCACGCGCGTACGCGCGGCCCGCGTCACCGGGCAGCGAGTCGCCGACGTGCGCCACCGAGTAGGCGATGTCCGTCTCGAGCTCCCGCATGCGCCGGCCGAACGCCGCCAGCTCCCGGCTGGAGAGCAGTGCCCCCGTCTCGCTCGCCTGCGGAAACCCCGTACCGATCAACGCGATCAGGACACCGTTCATCGCCTCCGAAACCCTCAGATCACCCATGGTCCCGCTGCTCTCTCAGTGCCTGCCGTACTGGGCGGCCTCGGCCGCGATGCCGTCGTACGCCTCGTTCTGCGCCCGCTCCACCTGCCGGGCCGAGCCCGCGGTGGTGCCGACGACGGAGACGACCGCGCGGGTGACCTGCCGGCCGGAGTCGAGGGTCTGCCGGTAGGTGCGTCTGATCTGCGGGCCGACCTGCTCGGCGTAGTCGTCGTCGGTGCCCGCCCAGCCGGTGAGCGTGCCGCGGCGGCGCTCCAGGTCCGCGACCAGGGTGTTGGCCAGGTCGGCGATGTCCGCCAGGAGCTGGGCGCCCTGGCGGGTCACATGGGGGTTGGCTTCGAACGAACTCGCCATGGCGGCGCTCCTTCTCCTCGTCGGACTTCCTGGTCGGCGCGGTCCGCCTCACGGCTGGGCCGGGTCCTCCACGATCTCGTCGCGCAGGCTGCTGCCCTGCTTCCTCCTGGCCGCCGGGCCACCGCCCTCGGCGTCCGGACCGAGCAGGCCGTCCCAGTCGATCTCGGCGCCCGGCACTCCCGGGAGCCGGGGGACGCTCTCGGAGATCGGCCGGTAGGTGTCGACGACCTGCTGGGACATCCGGGTGCGGGCCTGGCCGATCGTCTCCATGAGGACCGCGGAGAGCTGGGCGGGCGCCATGGACCGGTACTTGCCGTCGTGGAAGCGCAGCGACCGCAGCTCCCCCCGGGCACCGACGGTGACCTCCACGGAGCGGTCCTTGGACGTGACGGTGACGGACGCCTCGCGCAGGCGCTGCTCGGCGTCGGCGACCGCCGCCCTGGTGGCTTCCAGGGCTTCCATGGCCCTGGCCAGGCGTTCCTCGACGGGTTCCATCGGTTTCTCCTCTCGCGCGGGCGAACGGTGGTGAGGGGTGCAGCGCGGCCGGTTCAGTCGTCCCGGCCCAGGACGGCGGGGGCCGCGGCCTCGTCGGTGCCCCAGACCTCCTCGTCCTCCGAGAGCCAGGTGGTGCGGGTGCGTTCGGCGCTCTGCGTGGACTGGGCGCCCGGCCCGGCGCCGGCGCCCGGGGGGATGAAGGGCATACCGGAGCTGGTGGCGGTCCGGGCCGCCGCCTGTTCGGCGGTCGAGGCGGCTCTGACCCCGGTGCCGCGCCCGGTGCCGTTGGCGGCGTCGCTGTCGGCGTATCCGGAGCGGACCCGTTCGGCGGCGCTCATCTCGCCGCCGAGACCGCCCATGCGGGAGGCGGCCGCCATCGCCCCCGGGTTGAGGCCGAGGGTGCCCGTGGGAGCGCTGCCGGGCAGCTGGCCGCCGAGGGCGCCCGACAGGGAGTGGGTGTAGGGGACGTCGTCGTACAGGAAGTCCCCGTCGTGGGCGGGACCGGTCTGCGGGACGGTGCCCGAAACGGGCCCGTTCAGGGCGTGGTCGAGGAGGCTGTTCAGGCCGGTGCCGCCGGTGGTCGAGGTGACCGGCTGGTTCGGGGGCGGCGAGGAGGAGGTGCGGACCCCTTCGGCGGGCGGCGCGTCGACGGTGTAGCGGCCGTCCGGGCCCAGCGTGGTGACCAGGCCGTCGGGGTACGTGGTGGTGATGCTTCCGTCGGCGTTGAGGGTGGTCCTGCTGCCGTCGGGGTTGGTGACGGTCTGCCCCGGTTTCAGGTCGAGGTGGTTGAGGTCGCCGTCGGCGCTGCGGACGGTGTAGGTCCCGTCGGGATCGAGGGTGGTCGTGCTGCCGTCGCGGTAGGTGGTGCTGACGGATCCGTCCGCGTTCTGCACGGAGGTGCTGCCGTCGGCGTTGACCAGGGTGCTGCGGCCGTCCGGATCGACGGTGAGGGTGCTGCCGTCCGGGTACTGCGTGACCTCGGTTCCGTCCGGCCGGGTGGTGGTCGTGCTGCCGTCGGCGTTGGTGACCGTGATACTGCGGTCGGCGTTGAGCCTCGTGCCGTTCGTCCCCGGGGAACCGATGCCGTTGAGGGCGTTGTTCAGCAGTGACGCGTAGGTGGGAGAGGTGCCGAGGACGCTGTCGCCGCCCGTCGTGCCGACCGTCGGTCCGTCGGTGCCGAGGCCCGCGACGGACGGGCCGCCGATGCCGCCGAGGCCGTCGAGGCCGCTGCCGCCCGCGCCGCCCGCGCCCCCGCCCTCGAACAGGTTGTTGAGGGCGGCGTTGGTCGAGGTGCCCACGTCGTTGAGGGCGTTGTTGGTGGAGGAGGCGATGTTGTTGAGGGCGTCGTTGACGGAGGTGTTCTGCTGGTTGAACAGGTTCGCGATGTCGTCGGGGCCGAAGTTCGTGGTTCCGTGGTTGTTGCCGCCCGGGTTGCCCGTGGTGCCGAGGGTGGCGGGAGGGGCTTCCTCGAATCCGTAGGCGGGGTCCCAGTCGGTGTTCATCAGCTGGGACCAGGTGGCGCTGAGGGTGGTCCGGGCGGTCTCGGCGGCCGGGTCCAGGTGGGCGGTGATGCCCGCGGTCCAGCGGGCCACTCCCTCCTGGGCGATCTTCGCCCAGTTGGCCGGGTCGGTGAGGCTGCCGTAGGCGGGGACGTTCTCCTTGAAGCCCGCCTGGAGGTCGTACCAGTACTCGGTGCCGCCGTTGGTGCCGCCGTAGATGTTGTAGTTGGTGATCACCTTGCCGGCGTTGTTGGCGTTCAGCCATGTCTTGAGCTCGTTCAGGACGCCGTTCATGACGTCCTCCGGGTTCCAGTGTCCCGCGGGCGTGTTGGCGGAGCCGTCCGGTGCCTTGCCGGTGACGTTGCCGAACCGGTCGCCGTGCCACTTGTCCCAGGCGTCCTTCAGCGTCTGCACGGCCTTGCTCAGGGCCTGTTCCGCCAGGATCAGCCCGTTGCCCTGGAAGGTCTTGCTGACGTAGCCGTCCACCTTGCTCGCGCTCTGCGTGCTGAAGCCGCGGGGCGCCAACTGCTCGTGGTAGTGCTTGTACTGCTTGCGCAGCGTGTCGAGGAGGTTGACGAAGACCCCGGCGGCGTTGCCCTGCCAGGCCGCGTTGTCGCGTCCCATGGCGTTGACCCAGCCGTCGAGGAGGGTCTCGTGCTCCTCGAAGAAGAGCTTGGCGCGGTCGAGGGACCTGGCGCGGTGGGAGAAGGTGCCCAGGTCGACGGAGTCGGTGTCCGCGACGGTCAGTCCGTCGAAGGAGAAGCCGCCGGTCCGCCAGGGCGATGCCTGGAGCTGGCCCAGGGCCGGGCCGACCCCGTTGGCGTACTTGTGGAGGTTGGTCCCCGTCAGCCCGCCGCCGCTCTGCCAGGCGTAGTTGATCTTCGCGATGTACAGGTTCAGGGCCTTGGCGTTCTTCATGGGGCCCGCGTCACCGGTGCCGGCGTAGAACAGCACCCAGGTGCCGCCCTGTGCGGTCAGCCGCTGGGCCAGTGCCGTGGCATCGGTCTTCCCGGCGTTGGAGATGGTCACCGACAGCCAGGGCGTGTCGACGGCGGCGTCGGCGTTGCCGCCGTTGCTGTTCGAACTGCCCTTGAGGTCAGTGGTGACGGACTGCCGGGCGGGGACCTTCCATCCGGTCATCAGATGGACCGTCTGCTCCCATGTGCCGGGGGTGCTGTCGTTCTCTGGCATGGCGGTCGGGGCTCCGGTGGGTACGGGGTCAGAGGGTGGAGGCGGTGCCGCCGATGTCACGGCCGACGTCGGCCATGGACGAGATGAACCGGTCGGCGCTCACCGCCTGGAGCGAGGAGCCGGAGGTGTTGAGCAGGGTGGTAACGGTGTCCCTGAGGTCCCGGTCCATGTCCTGGAAGAGCTTCTTCTGCTTGACGAAGACCCGGTCGATGTTCCTGGCGAGGGCGACCAGGTTGGTGCGCAGGGCGTCGCCGTGCACCGTGCCGGCGGCCCCCATGGGACCGATGGCGAGCTGCCGGTGGGGGGTGGCGCTGAGCACCGAGTGGAGGGTGAACAGCGACTCCACCGGCGGCTGGTCGGCCGTGTCGTTGCGGATCTTGGTGAGGTCGCCGCTGAAGGTGGTCAGTTCGTGGTCGGCGAACGAGGTCAGCTGGCCGGCGTCGAGGTGCGTGAGGTCTGCCATGCGTCATCTCCCTTGCTGGTCTTGGGTGCCCGCGGGACGGCTGCTGGTCCTGGGTGCCCGCGGGACGGCCCCGCGCGGCCGGGAAAGGGGCCCGGCCATGGGCACGGCCCGGACCGAGGGCGCGGCCCGGGAACGGGGGGCGCGGCCCGGGACGCTCCGCCGCCGCCCGGCTGCAAGGGCGGCGTGAGACGGCGGTGCGGCCCGGGACGCGGGTCAGGACAGTTCGCTCCACATCTGGGCGAGGCTGTTCTCCGTCTGCCGGTAGTTGTTGGAGACCTCACCGAGGAGGGTGGCGTGGGAGGTCAGCAGCTGCTCCATCGCGATGACCGCGTTGTTCCAGTCGGTCTGGGCGGTGCTGTAGGCCTGGGCGTCGGCGCCCTGCCAGGTGGTCTTCAGCTCGTTCAGCTCCGCCTCCAGGTTGTCCAGGGTGGTCTCGATGGCCCGGGTCTGCTGGATCAGGTCCTCCACGCCCTGGTCGACGTGGTTGTACTCGACGTGGATGACGCCGTCGGCACTCATGGCAACTCCTGGTGTCGTGGGTGGTGGTGGGGTCAGCCGGTGAGCTGGTTGTAGACGGAGTCCGCCGCGCCCTGCGAGGAGCGCAGCATGTCGGTGTTGGCCGTCTGGGTGGAGGTGTGCTTCTGCAGGGTCACGTTCAGGTGGTTGATCAGGCCCTGCAGCTTGTTGAGGATGATCTGGGCCTGCTGGTCCCACTGCTGGAGGAGCCGCTGGAACTCGGCGCCGTCCTCGGACGCGGCGCTGTAGCTGGTGGCCAGGGCGCCCGCCGTGGTGTCCACGTCGTTCTTGCAGCGCAGGATGGCCGTGTGGGCGGTGTTGAGCGCGTTGACGCCGAGGAGGGTCGACGACCTGGACGACTGCTGGATCGGTGTGGTCAACGGAATGCCTCGTTTCCCTGAGTGGTGTCGGACACGGGTCGGTCCGGATGGCGTGCGGGCTGTTCGGCGTGCTCGCGGGCCACGCGGTCAGTGCTGCCCGCCGGCGGCGGACCCCGCGGGGTTCCGGCAGCCACCGGGCGGTGTGGTGTGGACGGCGGTGGCGCCGGAGGCGGCGCGGGGATCCAGGTCGGGGCCGGTCGGGAGCATCCGCAGCAGGGGCGCGGGCAGCGCCGACGGCTCCGTACCGCCGTAACCGAGGGCCGAGACGGCGTCGGACACCAGGCGGTACTTCACTCCGTTGTCGGTGACCAGGTAGGTCGTGTCGCCCAGCGTGCCCCCGCCCGCGCCGAGGGCGCGCACCACGGCACCGGCTCCCGGGCGCACCGCGACGGCGTCCACCGGGGAACAGGCGGCCTGCACCCCGTCCGGAGCGACTGCGGGGGAGGCGTCGAGGGCGGAGACGACCGCGACGCTCGTCACCGGGCCGCGGGAGGTCGGCCGCACGCTCGCGCACAGGTTCTCCTCCTGGTCGGGCTCCACCAGCCGGGGCGGCCCGGAAGGCCACGGCCCGGAGTCGGCGCCTGTCTTCGCGGCACGCTCGAGATGGGCGTCGAGGGTGTCGGTGGCCAGCGTCACCGGGCGGGGCGGCTTGCCGGCGTAGGCGTCCTCACGGGTGCGGGGGTCGCCCAGCACGAGAGCGGCGCGCGTGGCGTCGAGCGGGCGCAGTCCCTGCCGGGTCAGCAGGTAGTAACGCAGCGGTCCGTCGGGGACCTGCGCGGTGAACACCTGTCCGACGCGGGTGGGGCGGCCGTCCAGCGCGGGGCCCGCCGAGCCGCGTCCGGGGACGTCGAGGGGGGCCAGACGGGGGCCGAGGGGCAGGCTGTTGAGGAATTCGGCGGACACCGCGCGGGGCGTCGCGTCGCCGTAGCCGAGGGCGCGTTCCGCGCCGTGTTCGGTGTCGAGGGCGAGTCTGCGGCCGTGCCAGACGAGGAACCTGTCGCCGCCCGCGGAGACCAGCAGGCCCTGCGTGGACGTCAGCCCGTCCCCGGCCGGCGGCTCGGCGCCGACGACCAGCGTGGTGGTGGCCCGGCCGTTCGCCCCCTCGGTCCGCCCGGCGCCGGAACAGACCAGCCAGGGGGCCGAGCCGACGTCCGAGGCGAGGGGCAGGTCGTCCGGGGCGCCCGGGATGCCGACCGGGACGCCGCGCGGGGTGCCGTCGAGGGAGGCGGCGGACACCATGCGTACGGCGAGGTCGGATCCGCCGATCAGGCGCGCCGAGGCGTAGTTGCGGATCGGGTGCAGGACGCCGTCCTGGTAGATGAACCGGCTTCCGGTGTCCTTGCGCACGATCATGGCGTCCGCGCTGCGCCAGGAGTCGTCGCCGCCGGGCGACAGCACCCCGAACAGGACGCAGCCCGCCGCGCCCAGCACGCCCAGCAGCAGGCCCCAGGCGGCGCCGCGGCTGGTTCGGCCCATCGGGCTCTCCGCGGCGTCGGGGTCGGCGAGCAGCATGCCGGAGGTGAGGCAGCTCATCATGAAGACGTGCGCCTCGACCTGGTCGCGTTTGGACTGCATCGGCCCCTGCCTTCCTTCTCGTCTGTCGCTGTGTGGTCATCCGTCGCCGCGGGGCACGGCCCGCGGTGCCGCGGGGGTCAGCCCAGCAGGCCGCGCATCCGGCCGTAGACGCCGAGCACCCACAGCAGCAGCGGCAGCAGGGCGATCGCCGCCGCCGAGTGCAGCAGTTCCGCGGCCCTCCCCCAGTGCGGCACGAGACGGCGGCCCGGCAGGAACCAGCACAGGACGGCGAGAGCCGCCGTCAGGGCGGACAGCAACACGACGGCCAGCAGCCGCTTCCCGGCGCCGGCGTCGGCCGCGAGGGACACGATCAGCACCGCGGCGCCCCACAGGCCGGGAGCGAGCACCGCGACCCGCTGGAAGGCGTTGCCGATGCCCCGGCTGTGCAGGGCGAGCAGCAGCGCCAGGACGGCGGTGGTGACGCGGGCGGGGGTGTCGTGCTCGCGGCCCAGCGCGGTCAGGGCACCGGCGCAGACCGCGCCCACCGCCCCGTACAGGGCCGTCATCCATGCCTCGGCCCGTACCGTGCGGGTGACGAGGCGTTCGCCGGGTTCGGGGTCGATGCCCTGCTGGAGTTCCTCCGCGTTGGTCGGCAGGGGCGGCATGCGCAGGCCCGCCAGCCAGAAGGAGACACCGGGCACGCCGGCACCGAGCAGGGCGGCGGCGACGGCGACGAGCGCGGCGGCGTGCGGGGCCGGCAGGTCGAAGGCGACCATGAGGAGCCCGGCCAGCCACGCGGCGACCGCCACCACGGCGGAGGCCAGGAAGAGGCGGGCGGGCCCGGAGATGAGGATCAGGGCGAGGCCGGCGCCGGTCGCCGACGCGGCCGCCGCGGACAGCAGCCGGCTGCCGGTCGCGGCGTCTCCCGAACCGTCCGCCGCGCCCAGCAGCGGCAGCAGCCAGCCCGCGGCGCCCAGACACGGGCCCGCCATGACGGCGAGCGCGGTGGCGGTCCCGTTGTCGGCCATGGCACGACTGGCGGCCGCAGCCCCGGCCAGCAGGAGCAGGCCGAGGGCCGCGGCGACGGCCGCCCGCACGGCGACCGGTGGACCGGGGAGCGCGAGGACGACGAGGGCAGCGGCGGCGGAGCACACCAGCAGGGTGCGCAGCAGTCGGCGGGTCGCGTCCGGGGACCACTGGTGCGGGCGGTCGCGCAGGGTGCCCGCCATCCCGTCCACCACGTCGTCGAAGTGCGCCTCGGGCAGGGTCTCGACCCGGGGCCGCAGATAGAGGGTGTCGCCGTCGCGCAGGTGGAGTGACTGGGCGGTCGACTCCAGGTCCAGCGGCGCTCCGCCGAGGCGCTGGAGCACCCAGCCGCCGTGTTCGAGTCCGGACTCCTCCAGCTCGTCACCGGCGTAGCCGATGACGACGGGCAGCAGGTCGGCGATCGGGACGTCCGACGGCACGGCGAGGTCGACGGACCGCGCGGAGGTCCGGATGTTCATACGGCACAGGCCGGCTGCCGCGTTGTCGCTCACGCTCGTGCCCTTTCTTCCTTCTCGGTGGCCCGCGCCGAGGCGGGCCTGGGGGTCGCGGACGGTGGTGGCGTCGTGATCCGCGTCGTGCCCGCGCTCACCCGGGCGAGGGGGATCCGGACGCCGTCCGACTGCCCGGTCCGGGGCCGGGGCGTCCAGGAGGGCGGCGTCCCGCGCGTCGGGGAAACGCCTGTGCGAAGGCCCTCGGGTCGGGGCGCGTCCTGGCTGCCGGAGGATCGTAGGCAGGCCCGTGTGAGGGAAAACTGACCGCGGACGGGGGCGGGGTGGAGTCACGCACGGGGCCGCCGACACGGCGATGACACGTCGACCGCACGGCGACGGCACGGACACGCCCCGTGCCACCGGCACGGACACGCCCCGTGCCACCGGCCCGGACCAGCACCGTGCCACCGGCCCGGACGCGCGGAGACGACGGCCTGAACGCACGCCGAGCCAGCGGCCCTTGACGGACGAAGACGCCGACCTGAGCGCGTCGGGTGCCACCGGCTGCACTCGTCGGAGACTTGGCCCCGTACCGTCGGCCAGGACGCGCGGCGACGCCGACCGGGGCGCCCCAGTGCCACCGGCCGCACTCGGCGTCGGCTCGGGCACTTTTCACGCACTCGGCGGTGCCTACGATCCCCGGTGAGGTTCGTGGACCTGTTCCCCGACCGCCGTGGGCCTGTTCCCGACCGCCGAGGACTCCACGCCTCCGCGGCCTTCGCGCGACGTGTCCCCGGACGTGAGGCCGCCCGGTGGCGGGCGGAGCGGCCGGGAGCACGGAGCCCGGTGCGGCGACCGGTTTCGACCGACCACGGCGGTGTGCGGGGCCCGAACCGCCGGACCCACCGAAGGAGCACCGTCCCGTTGTCCGTTGAACTCTTCCGCAGACCCGCCCGCCGTCGGGGTCCCGACATGCCCCAGGGCGAGCTGGCGCTGCAGGAACCGCCGACGCTGCCGGAGGCCCAGGCCGACACGTCCGCCGTCTGGACCTTCCTGCCGATGGGCATGATGTCGGCGTCGATGCTCGTGATGTTCCTGCGGCCCGGCGAGAACTCGGTGCTGAGCTACATCGCGATGGGCATGATGATGCTGTCGATGGTGGCCATGCTGGTCGGTCAGGTGATGCGCGGCCGGGGGGAGCGCAAACTCCGGGCGAAGGGCGAACGCCGCGACTACCTGCGGTATCTGGCCCAGGTACGCCGCAAGGTCCGGCGCGCCGTCGTGGAGCAGCAGGAGGCGCTCGCCTGGCGCCATCCCGATCCCGCCGCGCTGTGGTCGATGGTGCGCACCAGCAGGCTGTGGGAACGACGGCCCACCGACGACGACTTCGCCGAGGTGCGGATCGCCGTGGGTGACCAGCGGCTCGGCGTACGGCTGAACCCCGTGTCGACGAAACCCGTCGAGGACCTCGAACCGCTCAGCGCGCACGCGCTCCGGCGGTTCATCCGCGCCTACTCGACCCTTCCGGACCAGCCCGTCGCGATCTACCTCCGGGCCTGGTCGAAGGTCCTGACCCGCGGCGACACGGACCGGGCGCGGGCGGCCGCGCGTGCCGTGGTGGCCCAGCTCGCCACCTTCCACTCCCCCGACGACCTGTGGGTGGCGCTGTGCGTGTCCGACGAGCGGCGGGCCGACTGGGAGTGGCTCAAGTGGCTGCCGCACGCCCAGCACCGGCACGACCGGGACGGCGCCGGACCCGCACGCATGGTCGCCCCCTCGGTCACGGAACTGGAGAACCTGCTCGGCGCCGAGTTCCAGGAGCGCCCCGTCTTCGACCCGGACGCGGTCCCGGGACGCGAGGAGCCGTTCACCGTCGTCGTGATCGACGGCGGCCGGGTCCCGGCGGGACACCGACTCGACGGGCAGGGCTACCGGAACTGCGTCGTCGTCGATCTCGACGGCGCACTGACCTGGCGGCCGGGCCGCACGACGCTCCGCCTGGACTTCACCGGCGCCGAGCTGCGCCTGGTGCGGACCGACCGCAGCCGGCAGGAGCAGACCACCGCGCTCGGCCGTCCCGACCGGATGGGCCCGGCCGCGGCGCGGGCGCTGGCGGCACTCCTCGCGCCGTACCGGCTGAGTCTGGGCGTCGACAGCACGGAGCCGCTCTCCTCCGACACCCAGCTGACGGCGCTCCTCGGCATCCCCGACCTGCACCGGCACGACCCGCCGGCCTACTGGGCCGGCCGCACGGGCTCCGCCGAGCGGCTGCGGGTCCCCATCGCCGTCGGCGCCGACGGAGCCCCCGTCGAACTCGACATCAAGGAGTCCGCGCAGGGCGGCATGGGCCCGCACGGCATGCTCATCGGGGCGACCGGCTCCGGCAAGAGCGAACTGCTGCGCACCCTCGTCCTGGGCCTTGCGCTGACCCATTCGTCGGAGACCCTGAACTTCGTCCTCGTCGACTTCAAGGGAGGCGCGACCTTCCTGGGCCTGGACGAACTGCCGCACACCTCCGCCGTGATCACCAACCTGGCGGACGAGGTCGCCCTCGTCGCGCGCATGCAGGACGCCCTGCACGGTGAACTGATACGCCGTCAGGAGCTGCTGCGGGCGGCGGGCAACCACACGTCCGCGCTGGAGTACGAGAAGGCACGCGCCGCGGGCGCGCCCCTGGAGCCGCTGCCCAGTCTGTTCGTCGTCGTCGACGAGTTCAGTGAACTGCTCGCGGCGCACGCCGAGTTCATGGAACTGTTCGTCATGATCGGCCGTCTGGGACGGTCACTGGGCGTACACCTGCTGCTGGCTTCCCAGCGTCTCGACGAGGGACGGATGCACCAGCTGGAGAGCCACCTGTCCTACCGCATCGGCCTGCGCACCTTCTCGGCCATGGAGAGCCGCGGCGTGCTCGGCGTCCCCGACGCCTACCACCTGCCGTCCCAGCCGGGCAGCGGGTACCTCAAGAGCGGGGTGGAGGCCCTCACCCGGTTCCGCGCCGCGTACGTCTCCGGACCCTACCGGCGGCGGCGCGGTGCGCTGGCGCGGGCCCAGGTGGCCGGACAGGTCGCGCCGTGGAGCGTGGGCTGGGTCGCGCCGCGGCAACTGCCCGAGTCGGAGGCCCGCGCGCGGGCCGAGGCGGAGGCCGCGGAGGAGGCGGCGGCCCGGAGTCTGCTCGCGACGGCCGTGGACCGGCTCAGCGGTTCGGGTCCGGCGGCGCGCCAGGTGTGGCTGCCGCCGCTCGATCTGCCGCCGACCCTCGACCAGTTGCTGCCGCCGACCGCGCCGGACGCCGAGCGGGGTCTGACCGTCCCGGCGGGCGGCGCCGCGGACGTGACGAGGGGCGCCCTGCGGGTGCCGCTCGGCATCGTCGACCGTCCCTTCGACCAGCGGCGTGACCCCCTCGTGGTGGACCTGTCCGGGGCCGGCGGTCACGTCGCCGTCGCCGGCGGCCCGCAGAGCGGCAAGTCGACCCTGGTCCGCACCCTCGTCATGGCCCTGGCCCTCACCCACACACCGCGCGAAGTGCAGTTCTACTGCCTGGACTTCGGCGGCGGCAGCCTGACCGGCCTGAGCGGGCTGCCGCACGTCGGCGGTGTGGCCGCACACGTCGACGGCGAACGGATCGGCCGGACCGTCGCCGCGGTCACCTCGCTGCTGGCCGACCGGGAACGCTTCTTCCTGGAGCACGCCATCGACTCCATGGCGACCTACCGCAAGCGGCGCGCCGCCGGTGAGTTCCCCGACGAGCCCTACGGCGACGTCTTCCTCGTCGTGGACGGCTGGGGCACGCTGCGGCAGGACCACCTCGACCATGTGACCGCCCTGTCGCAGATCGCGCTGCGCGGCCTCAACTACGGGGTGCACCTGATCGTCACCACCGCGCGCTGGGTGGAGCTCGCCGCGCAGGTGCGCGACCAGGTGGGCACGCGCCTGGAGCTGAAGATGGGCGACCCGATGGAGTCGGTGATCGACATCCGGCGGGCCCGTTCGGTCCCCCGCGTCCCCGGCCGCGGTCTGACTCCCGAGAGCAAGCTGCACTTCCTGGCCGCGCTGCCCCGCCTGGACGGCGTCCAGCGGCACGACGACCTGGCCGAGGGCGTCGCCGACGTCGTCGCGTCCGTCGCCCGGCACTGGACGCGGCCACCGGCCCCGCCCGTGCGGATGCTGCCGCTGCGGCTGCCCGCCGCCGAACTGCCGCCCGCCGAGGGCGACCTGCGGGTGGCGCTCGGTGTGGAGGAGGACGGGCTGGCCCCGGCCTGGCACGACTTCGCCGAGCACCCGCATCTCGTGGTGGTCGGTGACTCGGAGACCGGGAAGACGAACCTGCTCCGCCTGGTGGCCAAGGGCATCACCGAGCGCTACACGCCCGCGGAGGCGCGCGTGCTCGTCGTCGACTACCGCAGGGAACTGGTCGAGGCGGTGCCGCAGGAGTACCGGCTCGGCCACGCGGTCTCCGTCGACCAACTGCGCGAACTGGCCGACGGGGCGGCGCGCGCGCTGCGCACCCGTATGCCCGGCCCGGACATCGCGCCCTCGCGCATGCGGTCGCGTGACTGGTGGCAGGGACCGACCCTGTTCGTCCTCGTCGACGACTACGACCTGATCAACGCACCGCTCGGGCGCAGCCCGTTCGAACCGCTGCTGGACTTCCTCGCGCTCGGTCACGAGGTCGGCTTCCACCTCGTGGTGACCCGCTCCGCAGCCGGCGCCGGTCGCGGTCTGGGCGACCAGGTCCTGCGCCGCATGCTCGACGTGAACACGCCCGCGCTGCTGATGTCCTGCCCGCCGTCCGAGGGCTATCTGTTCGGCAGTGTGAAGCCACGCGTCCTGGTTCCGGGCCGTGCGCTGCGCATCACCCGGCGCAGGACGTTCCAGGTGCAGACCGGGCTGCTGGAGCAGGACTGAGAAACCGCGTGGGGGGGGACAGGCTCCAGCCGGTCCCCCCGCTCACCTCCCCCGGACGCGAAGCCCGAGCCTCTCTCCCGGGGCCGGCGCCCTTACGTCTGCTCGGCGGCGGCAGCGCGGCGAGCGCGCCGGGCGCGTACCGCGCCCCGTGCGGCAGCCGCCGCCAGCACGGCCGTGAGACAGACCGAGCCCACGAGCAGGGCGATCCGGCGCGGGCCGGGGTCCTCGCCCGACAGGGACACCACCACCCCGCGCCGCGGTGTCGGCTGCGGCACGGCCGCGTCGACGTGCGGTACGACCGTCAAGGCGGCGTAGGTGTCCAGGCGCGGCACGTCCGCCGGGTACGCGGTCGCGGTCAGCCTCCGCGCGGTCTCCTCCGCGCTCAGCTTCGGGTACCGGGACCGTACGAGTGCCGCGGCGCCCGCGACCTGGGCGGTGGCGAAGGACGCGCCGGTGCCGGTGAAGCTGCCCGTGCCGCGGGGCCCGGGGCCGACGACCTTGTCGCCGGGTGCGGCCAGGTCGGCCCGCACCGGTGACCGCGCGCCGTCGGGACGGCCGCCGTCGGGGCCGAAGTCCAGGACCGACAGCACGCCCTTGTCGGAGGCGGGCCAGAAGCGTGCGGGAGCCGCCGCGCGGGACGACACGGCGGCGGGTGCGTCGGGCACGGCCGCCGCGACCACCAGGCAGTCGTGCGCGGCGGCGTAGCGGACCGCCGCCGTCAACCGGGGGCTGCTCTCGGGCAGGGCCAGCGGGACGGCGATCACCCCGGCGCGGGCGTCGGCGGCCGCGCGGATGCCCGCGGCGACCCTCGCGGGGTCGGGCAGGCCCCGCGGGTCGGTGCCGCGCACGGCGAGGACCCGCGCGTCCGGGGCCACTCCCCCGAGGTCCACGCCGGCGGCGCTCTCCCGGTCCGCCGCGACGAGTCCGGCGACGAAGCTGCCGTGCCCGACGCAGTCCTCGCCCGCGTCCCCCACGGCGTCGACCCGGCCCTTGAGACCTCGGGTGCCGGGCGCGACCCCCGTGTCGACCACGGCGACGGTGACGCCCGCTCCCCGGGAGTGCTGCCGGACGGCCGGCAGGCCGAGCACGGCGTGCGTCCAGGGCACCACCGTCATCGCGGTGGGCGAGGACCGGGTGCAGGGCGCGCCGGGGCCCAGCGAGCCGGGGATGACGGGCAGCCGCACCGTCGCCCCGGAGGACGCCGCGGGGGGGTGGGGCGTCGTCGGCCGACGCCGTCGGCACGCAGCACAGGGTGAGCGCGAGGGCCCACAGTCCGCCGGGAATCGCGTGGCGGGCGCGGCGGGCGGACGGGGCGGGCGGGCGCACCCCGCACGGCTGGGAGAGGGGCATGTTCGGTGCGGTCCTTGGGTGGTCGTGGGGGCCGGGCCGGTCAGGTCGAGGACAGGTACGGCCCGGCGTGCAGGCGGGGGGCGGCGGGTCGCGGCGGGGCGTCCGTGCCGCTCTGCCGCGGGGTGTGCCGGGACAGCCGGTGCAGGGCCTCCTCGCGGGTCGGCCCGTTCCCGGTCCGGCGCACCAGCTCCTGGGCGTAGGCGCGTTCCCAGGCGTGCAGCACGAAGTGGCCCGGTGCGTGCTCGTCGAGCAGGTGCACTCCGGTCAGCGCGGCGAGCAGCGGGAGCGTCGTTCGCGGGGGCAGGCCGGCCAGGGCCGCCGCCTCGTCGGTGCGGACGCC
This sequence comes from Streptomyces sp. HM190, assembly GCF_009857135.1. Taxonomy (GTDB): domain Bacteria; phylum Actinomycetota; class Actinomycetes; order Streptomycetales; family Streptomycetaceae; genus Streptomyces; species Streptomyces heilongjiangensis. The sequence goes on along the minus strand of NZ_CP047318.1, from coordinate 7,730,547 downwards.
GGGACCGGGATGCAGCGCGAGCAGCGCGAACAGCCGGGACGCGGCAGGGGCGAGCGTCCGGCAGGAGCCGTGCAGCCGCTGCCGTGCCGCCGCGCGGACGGCGTCGTCCCACGCCCGCGTGTTCGCGCCGTCCGCGATCTGCGCGGCGGCCGCTTCGAGCGCGAACGGCAGTCCCGCGCAGCGCTCCACGATCCGTGCGGTGTCCGCGGCGGCGAGGACGGCCCGGCCGCTGCCGCGGTGGGCGGTCAGCAGGTCCGTGGACTCGGCGGCCGTCAGCGGATGCAGGCGGACGCGGTGGGCCCCCTCGTCCGCGACGAGCGGCAGAAGCTGGTCGCGGCTGGTCACCAGGGTCGCGCATCCCGGCGCGCCGGGCAGCAGGGGCCGTATCTGCGTTGCGTCGCGGGCGTCGTCGAGCAGCAGCAGGGCGCGGCGGCCACTGAGTTCGCTGCGCCACAGGGCGCTGTGGGCGTCCTCGTCGTCCTTGTCACGGGGCAGCCGGTGTGGCGGTGTTCCGAGTACGGGCAGGAGGCCGCGGATGGCGTCGACGGGGGCGACGGGAGCGGCGGTGGGGGCGAAGCCGCGCAGGTCCACGCGGATCAGTCCGTCGGGGAACCGGCCCGCCAGCCGGCGGGCCACCTCGGCGGCCAGCGCGGACTTGCCGACCCCCGCCTGCCCGCAGACCACGGCGAGCAGTGGCGACTCGTGCTCCGAGGGGGCGTCGGCGGCCAGCGTCAGCAGTTCCGCGGTCTCGGCGCGCCGCCCGACGAACGGGGCCGCGGACACTGCCCCGCCGGGGGAGACGGACCGTTCGCCCCCAGCCGGCGAGCCGGGCGAGGGGTGCGTCGTGCCGTCGGCCGCCGGGCCGGACCGGGGGGCGGGCACCGGCCGTGGCCAGGGTCCGCCGACGCCCGTCGGCGCCGACGCGGCTCGCCGCGGCGGGGTGAGGGTACGGCCGCCGGCGTGGTCGGCGAGCACCCGCGCGTGGGCAGCGCGCAGTTCGGTTCCCTCGGCGACACCGGGCTCCTCGGCGAGCCGGGTCCGGGCCGCGTGGCACACGTGCAGGGCCTCGGCCTGGTGCCCCGTGGCGGACAGGGCCAGGGCGAGCCGCGCCTGCACGCCTTCGTCGAGAGGCCGACGGGCGGCGCAGCGTTCCAGCACGGGCAGGACGCGGATGGCCAGCCCGTGGCGCAGGGCGGTGTCCGCGGCCTCGCGCACGGTCGCGACGTACTCGTCCTCCAGGGCGGTGAACATACGGTGGCCGCGAGCACGGGCCGGAATCCCGGCGACGAGCGGCCCCCGCCACAACGAAGCGGCCTCGACGAACCGGGCCACGGCCTCCTGCGCGTCCTGGCTGCGGGCGGCGTCCTGCGCGTGTTCCCGCAGGCGGCGAGAGCGCGTCAGGTCGACGTCACCCGGCCCGACCGCCAGCCGGTAGCCGGCGTGGCCCCGGACGAGCAGGTGCCCCTGGGCGCGGAAGGACAGCCCCGGTTCGAGGGCGCGGCGCAGCGCGCCGATGTGCCGGTGGATCACGTTGGCGGCGCTCACCGGCGGGTTGTCTCCCCACAGCACGTCGGCGATCTCGGCGACGGCGACGGGCCGCTTCGCGCGCACCAGCAGCACCGCGAGGGTGGCGCGCTGCTGCGGCGGGCCGAGATCGAGTTCGACGCCTTCGCGCCAGGCGCGGACGGGCCCCAGTACGGAGAACGAGGTCGTCACGGAATCCGACGCCGAGACGGCATCCGACGTCGTGACGGCATCCGACGTCGTGACGGCATCCGACGTCGTGACGGCATCCGACACCGTGAGGGAATCCGCCTCGGTGACGGAATCCGACGGCGCCCCGGTCCGCGTGCTCACTGTCCGTCCTCCCGCCGCGCGGCTCTCACTCCAGGCGCCACTTCTGGTTCTGGGTGCCCGCGCACGTCCACAGCTGGAGCCGGCTGCCGTTGCCGGTCTGCTCGTTCTTCACGTCGACGCATTTGTCCGCCCGGACGTTGACGAGGTCACCGGCGGCCGTGAGCTTGAACTTCTGGGCCCAGCCGCCGTTGCAGTCGGCCACCTGGATCGCGGCCCCGTCGCTCGCCGAGGCCCAGGCGACGTCCATGCACAGACCGAGCGAGCGCAGCGAACCGTCGGAGTAGAAGGACCACTTCTGCCATGCGGCGCCGCTGCAGTCCCAGACCTGGAGCGGGGTTCCGTCGGCGGCCGCGCCGTCCGTGACGTCCGCGCAGCGGCCGGACGCCTCGCTCGTCAGCGCGCCGGCCGCCCGCACGGTCGGCCCGTCGGCGGTGTCCGTCCGGGCCGCCTTCCCGGTGGTGGACTTGACGGGTTTGCCGCCGCCGGACGCCGGTGCCCCCGCGGCGCCCTGGTGCGTGGCCGACGGGGAACCGGTGTGCGCGGGCACGGCGGGCTTCCCCGCTTTCGTGAGGGACTTGTCCGGTGCCGCGGCCGCGCCCTTGCCGGGCCGGGCCGGCGAGGAGGCGCCGGGCGAGCCGGACGGCGCCGTCGCGGGGGCGGCGCCCGGAACGCCGCCCGTGCCGTCGCCGTCCTGCGTGAAGTCTCCCTGGGCCGAACCGGAGGCGCGGGACCCGGACTTGTCGCCGTCCGAACCGACCAGCAGCACACAGCTTCCGGCCACCAGCAGGGCGAGCAGCGAGACGCCGATCACCGACTCCCGCGAGAGCCGGCGACCGCCTTCGGGGGGGTCGCGGTCGTCGCCCTCCTCGGTGGTCGCGGCGAGCGCGTCCGGTTCGGCGGTGCGCGCGCTCTCGGCGCGTCCCTCCGACGGTTCGCCGCGGCCCGTGCCGGAGCCGGTGTCGGCGTCCCGCCCGACCGTCGCCGTCCGCTCCGGGGCGCCGACGGCCGGGTCCCGCGACCCGTCCGTCCCGGGTTCGGTGAGGGGGGCGGCGGTGCGCGGCAGGACGTCCGCGGACGTGGGCACGGTGTCCGGGCCGCCTGCGGGCGCGTCGTCCCCGTGCGGGGGGTCACCGTCCGGCTCCTCGGTCCGCACCGGGGCGGCGGCCGCGCGGACCGGTGCCTGGTCGGGGGTCGCGCCGCCCAGGGGCTGCGCGGCAGCGGCCTCGGGGCCCGGCTGCGGGGCCTCGTCAGGTTGCCCGGCGGTGTCCGCGTCCGGTGCTTCCCGGGTCGCCACGGCGAGGTCGCCGGACGGGGACGAGGTCGTGTCCCCGGGGCGTCGTGTTCCCCCGCGCGTCATAGTCCACTCTCCTGGATGAGGCCCTGATCAACGATGTGGGCAGCCCGGACCCGCGCACGTGACGCGTGCGACCTCGTCCGACCGGCGACCGGGCGAGCCCGCCCTGCGAGTGAGCCTAGGCAGGCCCAGTGACCGGAAACTGACCCTCGCCGTCCCGACCGGGGCGCCGGTTCTGTTCATCGGCGCGGCGGCGCCCGACGAGCGGACGGCGGTGGCCGCCCACCGCGCACCGGCACCGGCACGGCCCGAACAGATGAAATAGTCGGAAAGGGGGGAATGACCGGAACGGGCGGCACGGCTGAAACGGACGGCATGGCCGGCACCGACGGCACCGACGGCACCGCAGGGCTCGCGGTCCCGGTCGCGAGGGCGGACAGCATGTCGGCCGCGCCCCGGCAGGGCGGGACGGCTTCCCGACGGCGGGGGCGCGCGGCCGGTCCCCCGCCGCCGCGGTGGGCGGGGAGCGACGGCCCGGGACCGTACGGTCGCCCCGGCTCGGGGCCGGACGAGCCGGACGCGTCCGGCGGCTCGGCCGCGTCGGCGGACGCGTGCCCCGGTGCGGGCGAGACGTCCACCCGGGGGTCCTCGGGGCGCCGTGCGCCAAGGGCGGGCTCGGCTTCGCACACCCCGTCGTCGACCGCGGCACGGGTCTCCTCGACCAGCGCCGCGAGCGGGAAGGCCGGTACGGTCAGGGCGCGGGCGGCGACGGAGGCCAGCGTCGACGGAAGTCCCCGGGTCAGCCCGATGAGCGTGGCGACCGCGCTCTCCCCGGCCGTGACCCGTTCCGCCCCGAGCCGGGCGACGAGGAACTCGCGTGCTTCGGCGGCGTCGAAGGGTTCGAGGCCGACATGGCGCACCGGGTGCGGGCCGCCCGCCGCCTCCCGCATCGACGCACGGCTCGTGACGACGGCGAGACACCCCGGGGCCGCGGGCAGCAGGTCCGCGATCTGTGCGGCGTCGCGGGCGTCGTCGAGGAGGACCAGGACACGGCGACCCGCCAGCGCCTGCTGATAACGCCGAGCCAGGTCGTCCGCGGGGATGTCGTCCGGTGCGACACCGAGGGCGCGCAGGAACCCGCTCAGCACCACCGCGGGATCGGCGGGCGGTCCGTCAGGGGCGTGGCCCCGCAGGTTCGCGTGGAGCCGGCCGTCGGGGAACCGGCCGGCCGCTCGGTGCGCCCAGTGCAGGGCGAGCGCGGTCTTGCCGACGCCCGCGGGCCCTGTGAGGACGATCGTCCCGGCCGGTCCGCCCCCGGTGCCGTCCGGATCGGGCAGCGATGCGTGCGTCCGTCGCCTGCGGATGAAGACCCGTGGCCCGGCGGGGAGTTGTGCGGGTACCGGCCACGAGGCCGGTGGTGCGGGGGGCCGCGGCGAGGCGGCGGACGGAGCGGGGCTGTCGACGGGCTGCGGGGTCGACTCGGCGGCCGGGGGGAGGTGTTCCTCGGCGGCCGAGGTCGTGGCGGAGCGCGGTGCGAGCACGTGCCGGGCCGCGGCACGCAGTTCCGGTCCGGGTTCGATGCCCAGGCCGTGCGCGAGGCGGCTCTTCACCGCATGGAAGGCGCGCAGTGCTTCCGGCGCCCGGCCCGTCGCCACGAGGGCGCTCAGCAGACGCGCGTGCAACGGCTCGTCCAGGGGGCGTTCGGCGGTGCAGCGGCGCAGGGGGCCGAGGAGTTCACCGATCAGGCCGCAGTGCTGCGCGGCGTCCGCCGCCTCCTTGACCACGGCGTGGCGCTCGCGGTCCAGCGCCTGGAAGACGGGAACCGTCGTCGCCGACCGCGGAAGCCCGTCGAGCGGATGCCCCTGCCACAGCGCCAGGGCCCGCAGATACGTCGTCACTCCTCGCCGGGTGAGGCCATCGTCGCACAGGCGACGGGCGTCCTGGGCCAGCGCCCGGAAGCGCAGCAGATCGAGGGAGTCCCCGTCGACCTCCATCCGGTAGCCGCCGGCGCCGCGCACCAGCAGACCACCGGAGGTCCGCGACGGAAGGCCGGGGTCCAGGATCCTGCGCAGCGCGCCGACGTACCGGTACACCAGCGTCTGCGCGCTGACCGGTGGTTCCTCGCCCCAGAGCGCGTCGACGATCCGCTCGACCTCCCATGGCTGCCCGGGGGAGGCGAGCAGCAGCGTCAACAGGGCCCGCTGCAGGGGTGTACCGAGGTCCACGGGCACGCCGTCGCGGTGGACGCGGACCTGCCCGAGGACACGGAACCGCAGTCCGCGCTCGTCGGACACGGGTCGGCTCTCACGGAGCGCTGCGTCACCCATGGGCGGGCACGCGCTCGTGACGGGGGACGGAAGTGCCGCGCAGCGCACGTCGCTTGGAGCCTCGCACGGTTCGTCCGGCGGGCTCGGGGACGTCGCGGGTGCCGGAGCTCCGCACGCGGAACAGGGCGGTGCCGTCCGGTGAACGGCTGTCCCGGTGACAGACCATGTGTACAGCTCCGAGCGAGGTCGATCCGTGCGAGAGGGCATCGTCGTCCTGGGCCACGGCCGAGCCGGCCGGGCTGGGCCGCGCCTCGTGGTGTCCGTGGACGCCACGGGGCGGCGGGGCGTGGTGATGCCGGCGCCAAGAATCCCGCACGAATGTCGGGAACTTGTTTGATTCCTGTCGGGGTCCGGTGCGGTGTGCCGACTTCCGTGGTCCAGGCGGAGACCGGCGCTCCGCTCTCCCTACGATGGCCCCCATGTGTGCGTATGTTGTGCTCGCCGACGACGATCCGAAACAAGCCGATCTCATCCGCCTGTACCTGGAGCGAGAAGGCCACACGGTGGACGTCGTCCACGACGGGCGGGCCGCGCTGGACCAGATCCGGCGGCGCATGCCCGATCTCGTCGTGCTGGACTGGATGATGCCGCGCGTGGACGGCCTGGACGTGTGCCGTGTGCTGCGCCGGGAGTCCGAGGTACCCGTCCTGATGCTCACCGCGCGAGCGGAGGAGGACGACCTGCTGCTCGCCCTCGACCTGGGGGCCGACGACTACATGACCAAACCCTGCAGCCCGCGGGAGCTGGTCGCCCGTGTCCGCACCCTGCTCAGACGCGCCGGCCACGCGGCGGCCACCGGTGCCGGGGCGGACGCCGTCCGGTCGGGCGGGGCCGCGTTCCGGGCGTCCGACCCGGTACACGTGGTGGGTTCGCTCGTCGTGGACCCGGCCCGGTTCGAGGTGCGGGTGGAGGGACGGCTGGTCGACTGCACGCCGGGCGAGTTCCGCGTGCTCGAAGTGCTGGCCTCGGCTCCGGGCCGGGTGTTCACCAGGAGGCAGATCCTGGAGCATCTGCACGGCATCGACCGCTACGTCACCACCCGCACGGTCGACGGACATGTCATGAACCTGCGCCGCAAGATCGAACGTGATCCCGCCAGGCCCGAGCGCCTGCTGACGGTCTACGGCGTCGGCTACAAGGCCGCCGAACCCTGCTCCGCGGCGGAGCCGGACGACGCGGCCGGTGCCCGTGCGCGGTGACATGCTCCCGCGTGGGAGCCTGCGTTCACGCCTGCTGGTGATGTCCGTGCTGGTGTCGCTCTGCTCGATCGTCGCCACCGCCTGGCTCGTCGTCAGCGTCACCGCGGTCGCCATCGGGCGTGAGCGCGGTCAGGCCATCACGGACGACGCCCGGGTGTACGACACGCTCCTCGGGTTCGCCGCGACGCACCCCGACTGGCGGGGTGTCGAGCCGACGGTCCGTGACCTGGCGCGGGAGACCGGTCGCCGGATCACCCTCACCGACGAGAACCGCCGCGTGCTGGCGGACTCCGACCAGGGGGGCCGTGCGGCGGCCAGGTCGCTTCCCGACACACCGTCGGCGACCGTCGACGCGCTCGCCGTGGACCCCACGCTCGTCGCCCGCCGCGGCAGCGGGCCGTCCGAGGGCATCGATCCGCGGGCCGTGGGACCCTTCCGGCTGACCGGCCGGGAGAAGGCGGACCTCGACACCATCGCGACCCGGGTCGCGGACTGTTTCCGCGACGGCCCCGTGGCGGCCGACGTCGATGTCGTGCACGCTCCGAGCGGCCGCCCGGAGGTCTGGCTCGACGGCCGGGTCCTGGACGTCGGCGACCGGTGCGAGGTCGACGACCTGCTCGAACGCACACCCACCGAGTCCCGGGCGCTCGCCCAGCTCGGCAAGCTCGTCAACAGGTGCCTCGCCGACCGGCACGCCTCCCCCGTGCGGCTCTTCGACAACCTGACCTGGACGCCCGCCACCGCCCGCGGCGCGCCGAACAGCCGTGCGGTGACGGCCTGCCTCTCCGAGGCGTCACGGGACCAGCTCGACCCGTATGTGGCCCCCGCGGCCCTGCTGTTCGCCACCGCCCCCGAACGGAAGATCGCGACCTTCTTCGATCTGTCCGACGCCAACCGCATGCGGATCGCCGGGGTCACCGCCGCGGTGCTGCTCATCACGGTGACCGTCACCTTCGTCGCCGGCACCCGCATGGTCAGGCCGCTGCGCGCGCTGACCGGCGCGGCCGAGCGGATGGCCGAGGGGGACGAGGACGCCCAGGTCGAGGTGAGCGGCCGCGACGAGTTCGGCAAACTCGCCGCGGCGTTCAACCTCATGTCACGCAGACGCCGCGAACTGGAGCAACTGCGGCGGGCGTTGGTCAGCGACGTGGCCCACGAGCTGCGCACCCCGCTCAGCAACGTCCGCGGCTGGCTGGAAGCCGTCGAGGACGGCGTCGTCCCGGCGGACAAGCGCCTCATCTCCTCGCTGCTGGAGGAGGCGCTGCTCCTGCAGCACATCATCGACGACCTGCGCGACCTCGCGGCGGCCGACGCCGGTGCGCTGCGGGTGCACCCGGAGGACGTGGACGCGGCCGCGCTGCTCGCCCAGGTCGGGCGCGCCCACCAGGGCAGCGCCGGCGCCGCGGGAGTGAAGCTGGTGTGGACCGCGCACGACCGTCCGTCGCTGCGCGCCGACTCCGTCCGGCTGCGCCAGGCGATCGGGAACCTCGTGTCCAACGCGATCCGGCACACGCCCGAGGGCGGCACCGTCTCCCTGTCCGTCCGCGCCCGGGGGGACCAGGTGCTGTTCAGTGTCGAGGACACCGGCTCCGGCATCAGCGAGGAGGACCTGTCCAAGGTGTTCGACCGTTTCTGGCGGGCGGAGAAGTCGCGCAGCCGGCAGGGCGGGGGAAGCGGTCTGGGGCTGTCCATCGTCCGCAAGCTCGTCGAGGCGCACGGCGGCACGGTGCACGCCTCCAGCGTGCTCGGCGAGGGATCGGTCTTCACGCTCGGGCTGCCCGGCCCGTCGGCCGGACAGCCCGAGCCCCGGCTCACGTCCTCGACGTCCCGTCGTCGGCCCGCGGGGCGGACGGGAGCCACGGACACGACCTGAGCCGGCTCCGGGGCCGCGGTCAGCCCGCCGCCCCGGCACCGGCCGGGCCGGCCGGGTACAGGTAGCGGTCGGCGGGCATCCGCGTGCCGTGCGCCCAGGCGTCGACGCCGACCCCGGTTGGGTGGGCGGTGGCCGCACGGACACCGAAGCCGGACCGGACCCACAACGGTTGCGAACCGTTTCCCGACACACGGCGCGGACCATCAACCGCATGAACCACTTCGACCTCACGCGCCGCCACCGTGTGCTCGGCGCCACCGTCCTCGTCTGTGGCGCCCTTCTGCTCACCGGCTGCGGCGGTTCGGACGACGCGGACGGCAAGGGACCGGCACAGCGGGACGTGGCGTCCCTGCACGACGACGGCGACGCCCCCGCGAGCAGGGCGACCGACCGGGCCACGCCGCCCTCCGACAACGACCGTCCCCAACTGCGGCTCGACAGCTCGGAGGAGGAGAAGAACCGCTACTGGCACATCTACGCCATGTGTCTCAAGGACCACGGCCACAGGATGCTTCCGGCACGCGGACCGGACTCCGTCGACGACACCGACCACAGCGCCACGGCCAAGGCCGCCACCAAAGCATGCGCGAACAAAATCCCGCTGCAGCCACCGGAGATGGACGAGGCGACGAACCCGCACTACGACGAGGACTACCGCGCCTACGTGAAGTGCCTGAACCGCAAAGGTCTCAAGGTCACCGCGCTGCCCGACAACTCCGGCTGGACCTACGACGGCAAGAACACGATGAGCGCCGCCGAGCAGAGCGCCGTCGACAACAGCTGCACTCTGGAGGCGTTCGGTGGCAAGGCCGGCTAAAGGCGTCGTCGTCGCGCTGAGCGTCCTGCTGGTCGCCGGTGCCACGGGCGGAGGTGCCTGGGTGTGGCACGACACACGGACCGCGGCGGACCCGGCGGCCGCCTCCCCCGGCCGCGCGCGGACCGCCACCGTGACACGGACCGACCTGTCCGACAGCCGCACTCTGCCGGGCACCCTCGGCTTCGGGGCCCCGCACGTGCTCAAGGGCACCGGGAAAGGTGTCGTGACGCGGCTGCCGAAGCCCGGCGCACGGGCGGTCAGGGGCAAGGCGCTGTACCGGATCGACGACCGGCCCGTCCCCGTCCTCTTCGGTGACACACCGGTCTTCCGTGAACTCGCCAAGACGGGCGTGCGCGGCCACGACGTGAGCGTCCTCGGGGACAACCTGCGGGCTCTCGGCTACGACACCGGTCCGGCGGTCGTCGCCAGGGGCACCGGCGGCGACGAGGAGGGCGAGGAGTTCACCCAGGCGCTCGCCGCCGCTCTCGAACGGTGGCAGCACGACACCGGACAGGACGCCACCGGCACCCTGGTCCCCGGCCGGGTCGCGGTCCTGCCGGGCCCGGTGCGCGTCGACTCGGTCCAGGCGCAGCCGGGCGACCCGGCCGACGGCGCACTGCTCACCTACACCTCCGCCGCCAAGAGCGTCACCGTCGCGATGGAGGCGACCGACGTGGGCACCGTCAAGGCGGGCGACGGCGCCGCCATCACCCTGCCGGACGGCAGGACGATCCGCGGCACCGTCAGGACGCTCGGCCGCACCGTGCAGGGCGGCGCCGCCGAGGGGTCCGCGCCGCAGACCGGACCGGCCACCATCGACGTGACGGTGGCCCCGAACCGGGCGAAGGACGTGCGGAACCTGGACGCGGCAGCCGTGCAGGTGCGTTTCGACACCACCACGCGCAAGGGCGTGCTCGCCGTGCCCGTGAGCGCGCTGGTCGCCCTGCGGGAGGGCGGCTACGCCGTACAGCGCCCCGACGGCACGCTGATCGCGGTGACGACGGGCATGTTCGCGGGCGGTCTGGTCGAGGTGGGCGGCAAGGGAGTCACGGCCGGCACCAAGGTCGTGACGGCGTCATGAACCGCTCCTCCGCTCGCTCGGCCGCGACTCCCCTCACCACGGCCCCCGTTCTCCTCGTCGACGACGTCTCCAAGAACCACCCCGGCGGTGTCACGGCCCTGGACCGTGTCTCGCTCCGCGTCGACGAGGGCGAACTCGTCGCGATCGTGGGCCCGTCAGGATCGGGCAAGTCGACGCTGCTGCACATCATGGGCACCCTGGACCGGCCGACGACCGGCACCGTCCACGTCGCAGGACACGACGCCTCCGCGCTGGGCGACCGTCACCTCTCGGCGCTGCGCGCGCGTCTGCTGGGCTTCGTCTTCCAGCACTTCCACCTCACCGACGGACTCGACGCCACGGAGAACGTGGCCACCGGCCTGCTCTACGCCGGGGTCCCCCGGCGAGGCCGGCGGTCCCTCGCACGGGAGGCACTGGCCAGGGTGGGCCTCGACCACCGCCGCTCCCACCTTCCCCGGCAGCTGTCCGGGGGTGAGCGCCAACGCGTGGCCATCGCGCGCGCCCTGGTCAACCGTCCCGCGCTCGTGCTGGCCGACGAGCCGACGGGCGCCCTGGACGCGGCCAACGGGGAGACCGTGCTGAATCTGCTCGTCGAACTCAACGCACAGGGCACGACCATCGCCCTCATCACCCACGACCGCGACATCGCGGCCCGTCTCCCCCGCCGGGTGGAACTGCGCGACGGCCGCGTCACGGCCGACGTCACCAGAGCGGGGAGCGCCGCATGAAGCACAGGCCGAAAGGCGGGGAGCGCCGCATGAAGCACGGGCCGAAAGACGCGGAGCGCGGGGAGCGCCGCGTGAGGCGCCGGCTGAAGGACCCCGTGCTGCGCCCCGTGCGGCTGCCGTTCACGGACATCCTCCGGCTGGGGCTGCTCGGCATCCGCACCCGCGGTCCACGCGCAGCCCTGTCCGCGCTCGGCATCTCCCTCGGCATCGCGACCCTCGTCGTCGTGACCGCCGTACCCGCCTCCAGTCAGCGGGCCCTGATGGACCGGCTGTCCGCGCTCGGTACCGACATGCTGCGCGTGGCCCCACCGGCGGACAGCGACCCCCCGGTGGTCCTGCCGGCGAACGCGGACGCCATGGCCGCCCGCATCGGACCGGTGACCAGCGCCAGCGCCGTGGCCAACACCCATGAGACGGTGCTGCGTTCCGATCGCGCCGACCCGTCCGACGCCTCGGGCATCAGCGTTCTCGCCGCGCGGACCGACCTCCTCAGGTCGGTCCACGGCCGGGTCCGCTCGGGCTCGTTCCTCTCACCCACCACCGGGCGGTTCCCGACCGTGGTCCTGGGTTCCCGGGCCGCCGCCCGACTCGGGTACGACCGGGTCCGGCCGGACGGGCAGACGGGGCAGGTCCACATCGGCGGCCGATGGTTCGCCGTCATCGGCATTCTCGACCCGCTGCCGCTCGCCCCCGACCTGGACGCGTCCGTCCTGGTCGGCTGGGAAGCCGCCCGCGACCAGCTCGGGTTCGACGGCCGTCCCACCGTCGTCTACGTCACGGCCCGCGAGTCGCGGATCGAGGCGGTGCGCGCGGTGCTGCCCGCGACGGTCCACCCGCAACTGCCGGGGCTGGTCCAGGTCAGCCGCCCGTCGGACGCCCTGGCCGCCAAGCGCGCCACCCAGCAGACCCTGTCGGTGCTGCTCCTCGGGCTGGCGGGCGTCGCGCTCCTCGTCGGTGGCGTGGGCGTGGCGAACACCATGGTCGTCTCGGTGCTGGAGCGGCGCCGCGAGATCGGTCTGCGCCGCGCGCTGGGCGCCAGCCGCCGTCAGATCAGAGGGCAGTTCATGGCGGAGTCGGTGGCCTTGTCCGCGCTGGGCGGCTGCGCGGGAACCGCGCTCGGCGCGGCGGTGGCCGCCGGGTACGCCGTGTCCCAGTCCTGGCCCGTGGTGTTCCCTCGCCTCGCCCTGGTCGCGGGTGTCCTCGCCGCCGTCGTCGTCGGCGTGGCCGCGGGCCTGTACCCCGCCGCGCGGGCGTCCCGGTTGCCTCCGACGGAGGCGCTGGCGGCGGCCTGAGGCCAGGGGCACCCAGGCGAGGGCCCGGGCGGATCGACGGGGTGGACGGCCCGGGCGGCCTGGGCGGCCTGGGCGGCCTGGGCGGCCTCCAAGAAGATCCGGTGCGCCTCGGACGCCGAACCAAGACTCGGAGCCGACCATGTCATCGACTACGCCCGGGAAGACTTCGCGGACGGATCCCGCCGGTACGACCTCGTCCTCGACATCGCGGGCAACCCCTCGCTGAGGCGGCTGAGGCGAGCCCTCCGGCCCCGAGGGACCGCCGTGTTCGTCGGGGGCGAGGACGCAGGTGCGCTCACCGGCATGGGAAGGCAGCTGCGGGGTGTGCTGCTCTCCGTCTCCCTCAGGCAGCGCCTCGCGCTGCTGGTCGCCGAGGAACGCGCCGCCGACTATGCCCGGCTCACCGGGTTGATCGAGGCCGGCCGGCTCGTCCCCAGCATCGACCTGGTCCATCCGCCCGAGGACGCCCCGCTCGCCGTGCGGGAGCTCGCGGCGGGGAGCGTCCGCGGCAGGATCGCCATCACCGTGGACCGATGACAGGCCCGGCGCAGCGGTCCGGCCGCCGCACGCGCACGGACACGGACACGGGCACGGACACGGACACGGACACGGATCGGCCGATCCGGAAGACCGCACCACTGGTCGATCGGTACGGCGCCCCGGGCCGGCCCACGCGCCGCGCCCCTCGGGGGCACCGCGAGCACCGGGTCGTCCTCGGCGGCGTCATGGAACTGGTCACCGCCTTCGCCCGTGTGGCGACCGCCCTCGCCCTCCACCCGGTGACCCGGCGGGTCAGCAGGACCGCGGCGCTCGGGTCCGTCTCCTCCCGCGCGGTCGAAGCGGGTCTCATCCTCGTCGGCGTCGTCGGCGTCCTGTCGGTCGTCACTCTCCGTCAGGACCTCGGCGGCGGCACCGACGCACCGGCCGGCCTGACCACCATCGCCCAGGCCCTGGTCGACGTCCGCGACTGGACCTTCCTCTTCGGCCCGGGGATCATGTCCGCGATCAACGCCCTGTTCCCCGGAACGGTGCTGTACCGCGCCGGTCTGGTCCCCCGCCCGCTTCCCGTCCTCGGGTTCATCGGCGTACCGCTCATGGTGACGAAGTGCATGGTGGTCGCCTTCGGCGGCATGGACGACCTCTCCGTCGTCGGCCTGCTGCTCACCCTCCCCATCGCGGCCTGGGAGTTCGGGCTCGGCCTCTGGCTGACGTTCAAGGGCTTCCGTCCCTCGCCCGTCCTGAACCGTGACTCGGCGCCGGCCTGAAGCCGGGCCTCCGGCCCCGGCGCCCCCTCGCAGCAAGTGAACCGACGAACGAGGTGCCCGGACCGGGCCCCCGAGGGGTCCGGGCCGGGCACCTGCCCGTGCTCAGGTGAACGGGATGGTGAGGACGGAGCCCGTGCCGACCTGGAGGGTGGACGGGCCGTTGCCCAGTGCGCTCCAGACCTCCACACGGACGGTGCCGCCGACCAGGTCGCCCAGGGTGCCCGAGGCGGAGTGCAGTCCCTGCCGTGCCGAGGAGTACTCCTCCCATCCGGGGACCGGGTCCGTGGCGAAGTAGCGGAAGGTCTCGACACGGTCGAACGTGCCGTCGCCGGTCAGGTCGTACGACACCCGGGCCTGCTGGGCGTACCCGACGGCGCCACCGGCGTCCACCTTGAACGTGAAGGCCGTACCGGTGCCCGGCTCGACCGTGCCCTTGACGTTCTTCACCTCGTAGACGAGCGGGTTCCTCGGTGTGCCGTCGTTGTTCGTGCCGCCGGCCGACGGGATGGTGTCGGAGGAGGCCGCCGCGGCCTCCCGGGGGTCGAGTCCGCCGCCCGACCGCAGGTGGAAGGTGTCGCCCGTGACGTACGGCGGAGGTGCGTCACCCGTGGTGGTGACGGTCACGGTGTCGCTGGGCGGACCGACCTGGCCGGCGGTGTCGCGGGCCCTCACTCGGTAGGAGTACTCGGTGCCGGGGCTCAGCGCGGTGTCGGTGTACGTCGTCCCGGTGACCGTGGCGACCTTCGTGCCGCCGCGCAGGACGTCGTAGTTCCTGATGCCCTTGTCGTCGGCCGCGGCCTCCCAGGTGAGCTTGACGGAGGTGTCGGTGACGTCGGTCGGGAGCGGGGTGCCGGGCGCGGAGGGTTTCTCGTCGCCCGGCGGCGGTTCCTCGCCGCCGGCGGCGCCGCAGAGGGTCCCGAGCCGGGTGTCGTCGCCCGCTCCGGACGCGGTCGACCTGGCCGGGACGTTGAGCACGCCGCCGTCGGAGAAGATCACCGAGCACTCCTCGGCACCGTAGTTGTGGGCGGCGTAGGTCGTGGTGTCGTCCTTGTCGAAGGCGACGGCCGTCGGCGTGTTGGCCGTGACGGTCATGTCGGGTGCGCCGACGGCGTTCATGGTGGCGACCCAGTGGTAGGTGTGGGCCTTGGTCTCGCCGGCCTCGGGGACGTAGCCGCCGTTCCACTGGTCCCAGTACTGCATGGCCCTGCCCGGATCGTAGAGCGCCTGGACCTGCCAGAAGATGTCCTTCCACTCGACGGCCGGACCGCCGTTCTCCTCCTCCATCTCCGTCACGCTGCGGCGGAGCATCTCCTTCTCGCGCGCCAGGTGCAGCGAACCGCCGGTCATGGGAAGGAAGTTGATGCCGTGGATCTCCTCGGGGTTCGCCGTCCACCAGGTGGCGTAGGCGCCGCCGCTGCTCCACACCATGCCGACGACATCATGGGTGAAGTCCTCGGGGTGGACCTGCTGGTCGGCGTCGAACCAGTACTGCGCGATCGCCTCCGACTCGGTCGTCAGCATGTAGACGCCCTGGTCGCGCAGCGCCTTGTCGCCCGTGGCCGCGCCCCACATGATCAGGCCGGCGCTGAGGTTGACCGACTCCGAGGACGACTCCTGGTTGTTGCCCGCGGCGAACGCCTCGTGGCCGGCGGCCCAGCTGTGTCCGGCGTACGCGTCGAAGCCGCGCAGGAAAGGGTACTTGGTGTCGTCCCTGGCCGGGTTGGCGGCGTCCTTGACGAGTTCCTTCACCATGCCGCCCCACTCGGAGTCGGCGGCCCACCCGGGGTCGTACTGCGCCACGATCGCCGCGGCCATCACGTAGTAGGAGTAGTGGAAGTGGTGGTCGTTCAGCTCCTGGTCGCTGCCGTAGGAGGCGGGGTAGCCGATGAGGGTGCGCCAGTCCTTGTCGTAGGAGAACTCGGACGGGCCGCCGACGGTGAACCACTCCTGCATACGGGACTTGATGAGCTGGAGAAGCTTGTCGCGGTCGGCCGTGTCGCCGATCTGGTCGGCGATCGGCACGAGTTGGGCGAGCTTGCCGAGGGCCTTGCCGGTCCAGTAGGTGTCGATGGCGCCGCTGAACGGGTCGCCCTGGGTCAGCACGTCGTCGATGTACGTCCTGAGCTTGGTCTTGTCGACGCCCGCGGCGCTCGGCAGGCCGGGCAGCACGCCGTTCACCTTCTGCGTGGTGGTGAACGACGTGCCCTCGCGGACCTTCATCTCACCGCGCGAGGAGACGTAGCGGTAGTCGGTCAGCGGGTCGGAGGTGTGCAGCCACTGGTGGCGGTACAGGGCCTGGAGGGTGCCGGTCTCCTCGCCCTCCTTCGCCTCGGTGGTCAGCGAGTAGGTGGCCCTGACCTCGCCGTCGCCCTCCCGGTAGTCCCAGTCGACCTTGGAGCCGGTGACGAAGCTGAAGGCGTACTTCCGGTAGTCGGCGAGCGCCTCCTTGCTCGGCAGGACCGCCAGGGAGAAGTAGTCCTCGGAGCCGAGGTCGGCGCGCATCTCGTTGCCGGAGACCGTCCAGTCGCTGCCGCTCGGGGCGAACAACGCGTAGTGGTGGCCGGAGATGGTGATGCCGAGGACGTTGCCCTGGTCGGCGAAGACGGTCGGCGGGGCCGCGGCGCTGATCCGTGCCGCGCCGCCGGTGCCCTCCGCGTACACGTACGGCGAGCCGTGGCCGATGGTCGCCCGCAGGGTGCGCGCGGAGTCCTTCCAGTAGGGGGTGACGGTCCAGTCGCTCCACCCGTCCGCCTTGGCGTCGGGCGAGTTGAGGCCCGCGAGGCCGAGGGTCAGGTCGGCCTTGTGCGAGAACTCGTACTGCCTTCCCCCACCGACGATCTGATGGTCCGTCGGGTACCCGACCTCCAGCCCCGCTGACACCGCCTTGTAGGTGAGCGGGTGGCCGTACATGTTCTCCGACCACGGATTGGCGGCGAACCGCTGGAAGACCAGCGAGGACCACCAGTCGTTCGTCGGCACGGGCTTGTCCGCCATGGCGGGTGTGACCTTGGGCTTGACCGGCCGGCCACCACTGTCGGTGGGGCCCTGCGTCCCGGCCGGACGAACGTCGCTGTAACTTCCCCTGCCCACCTCGACGGTGGCGGCGGCAGCGACGCCGCCACCGATGGTGCCCACCAGACCAGCGGCGGCAGTGGTGACCGCCGACACCAGCGCAAGACGTCTACGGAATCTCATGCGCGACCCTTCTGAGAGCGCTCTCAAGACGCGGGTCAACGTAGGATCGCGACCACGGACGGTCAAGAGTTCGAGCAGGGATCAGTGCGGGGCCGCGGCGGCCGGCGACGTCCTGCCCCCCGGAGGCTTGTCGCCCACCGCCCCTCTCCTCCGCCCGGCGCCGGTGCCGTCGGCGGCGAGAGCCCGAGGTCGGCGGGCGTCCGCGCGGGGGCGGCGGTCTCGCCTCTCAGCCGCCGCGGCGCACACGCGCCGCCTTCCGGGCCTCCGCCAGCCTGCGGGCCTCGCCGGCCTTGCGGGACGTGCCTCCGGTGCCGCGGGAGGCGCCCTTGGCCGTGCCGAGGCCGCGGAAGGGGGCGTTGGTGTTCTTCGGCCGAGGCGCCGCCGGCCCGCCGTCGAGAGGGATCCCCGAGGGAGCCTTGGCACCGGTGATCCGGCTCAGTTCCGCCTCGCCGGAGCGCACCTTCGTGACGGTCGCCTCGACGCCGGCCTCGGCCAGCACACGGCTCACCTCGCGGCGTCCGCCCGCCGAGACGAGCGTGACCACGCTGCCGGAGCCGCCGGCGCGCGCGGTGCGGCCCGCGCGGTGCACATAGTCCTTGGGGTCGGTGGGCGGGTCGACGTTGACGACGAGATCGAGGTCGTCGACGTGCAGGCCGCGGGCCGCGACGTCGGTCGCCACCAGACAGGTGAGGTGGCCGTCCTTGAACTGCGCCAGGGTCCGGGTGCGCTGCGGCTGGGACTTGCCGCTGTGCAGGGCCCCGGCGTGCACCCCGCCGGCCCGCAGATGCCGGGTGAGCTGGTCCACGGCGTGCTTGGTGTCGAGGAACAGCAGTACGCGGCCGTCGCGGGCGGCGATCTCCGTGGTGACGGCGTAGCGGTCGGGGCCGTGGACGACCAGGACGTGGTGCCGCATCGTCGTGACCGCGCCCGCGGACGGGTCGACCGAGTGGACGGCGGGATCGCGGAGGTGGCGGCGGACCAGTTGGTCGACGTCGCCGTCGAGGGTGGCCGAGAACAGCATGCGCTGGCCGTCGGGGGCCACCTGGTCGAGGGCGTCGACGACCTGCGGCAGGAATCCCAGGTCGCACATCTGGTCGGCCTCGTCGAGCACGGTGACCCTCACCCGTCCCAGGCGGCAGCCCTTGCGTTCGATCAGGTCGTGCAGGCGTCCGGGGGTGGCGACGACCACCTCGGCCCCCTGGCGCAGCGCGGCGATCTGCCGGCCGATCGACACACCGCCGACGACCGTGGCCATCCGCAGCCGCAGCGCCTCGGCGTACGGGGTCAGCGCCTCGGTGATCTGCTGGGCCAGCTCGCGGGTGGGCGTGAGGATCAGCGCGAGGGGCTGCTTCGGTTCGGCGCGCCGCCCGGCCGTCCGGGTCAGCAGGGGCAGCCCGAAGGCGAGCGTCTTGCCCGATCCGGTGCGTCCGCGGCCCAGGACGTCGCGGCCCGCCAGGGCGTCGGGCAGGGTGGCTGCCTGGATGGGGAAGGGTTCGCGCACGCCGCGGGCGTCCAGCGTCCGCAGCACCGGCGCGGGCAGCCCCAGACCGGCGAAGGAGACGGCCGCGGGCTGCCGCGGAGGAGCCTCGGCTTCGCGTCCGGGACCGGACCCGGGCTCGGCGCAGCCGCCGTGCGTCGCGCCGGATTCGTCGGGATGCTTCATGGGCTGCCTTCCGCAGAGACCGTACCGAGGAAGGCCCGGCAGGATCGGCCGGCCCGCGCACCCGAGGACGCCGGACCGGCACGCGGAACCGCCCACCGCGACAACCACGCAAAAGCGTGACGGTACCACGGGCACCCGACACGGACGCGCCGCCCGCCCCCTCGACACCGTGCGGGCGGAGCACGGGGCAGCTCCACCCGCCTCCCCCGGTCCGGGGAGGATCGCCGCTCCCCCACGCGAGGGTGCCCGACCGGGGAGGCCCGGCCGGGCACCGTTCAGGCACGTCGTTTCGGAGCGGGCCGGTCAGCGCTGGAGGGTGAGGAGACCCGGCCGGTACGGCAGTTCGTTGTAGGGGCCGCCCGCGTTGGGCGCCTTGCCCTGGTAGAGGAACTGGAGGTTGCAGGGGTCGACGGTCATGGTCTGGTCGGGGTTGTTGCGGACCAGGTCGCCGTGGCTGATGTCGTTGGTCCAGGTGGCGCCGCTGTTGGCCTTGCCGGCGAAGGGCCTGCTCTCGCTGGCGGCCTGCGGGGTCCACGATCCGCTCAGGCTGGAGGCCGTGAAGGAGCGGAAGTAGCGCCCGTTGGCCCCCATGGCCTCGACGATCATGAGGTACTGGTTCTGGTCCTGGAGCTTGTAGACCTGGGGCGCCTCGAACAGGTTGGCCTGCGTGTCGCTCATGATCGTCGTGTACGAGGAACCGAAGTTGCCGGGGAAGTTCCCGATCGGCATGCTCGCCCGGTAGATCTTGCCGTTGTCACCGGCGAAGAACAGGTACATGTTCTGGCCGTCACCGATCAGCGTCTGGTCGATCGGACCGGTGCCGGAGCCGGAGATGCTTCCGGTGAACAGCGGTTGCGGCGCGGACCAGCCGTTGGGGTTGGTGGGGTCGCTCGACGTGCGGTAGATGAACGGCCAGGCGCCCCACTGGTACGCGAGCACCCAGACCTTCTTGGGGGCGAAGTAGAACAGCGTGGGCGCCACCGTGGACTGGCTCATGGCGTTCTGGCGGGTCGACCCCATGTCCGACCAGTTGGTGAACGGGGTGAACATCATCGAGCCCCAGTTGGTCCCGTAGTTCGTCCCGTAGACCAGGTGCTTGCCGTTGTACGTCACGTTCGTGAAGTCCTTCAGCGAGCGCCACCCGTTCGACGGCTGCGCCAGCGGACCCGACGACGTCCATCGGTAGGTCGAGGGGAGGGAACAGGCGCTGGTGGCCGCCTGGGCCGGGTTGGCGACGAGCGTCCCCGCCATCGCGGCCAGGGCCGCCGCCGTGGAGGCGAGCATCACGGACATGCGTTTGCGGCTGAGCGTTACTTTGCGCATGACGACCTCTTGACTGTTGAGCAAGCGGCTCCGGTCGGCCCCGTGGGAGGGGGTCCGGACTGTCGATGTGCTGCGGTGCGTGGCGGCCCCTGGGCCCCGGGCCACCCCTGCGGTGTCACGGCCCCACGAGGTGCCGTGGTGCGGGCCCGCCGCCCGTCATCCCCCGCGCGACCTCCCCGCGCGCCCACTCCCGATCGACGCGGAGAGGGCCGGTGCGAGGGCGGCCGACTGGGCGTAGCGAGGGAGCGAATGTCGTGCCCATGACATACACACCATCGGCCGACTCCTCACGGCTCGTCTGCTTCGGCGGACCTGCTCCCGGAGACCTCCCGCTCCACGGAAGGGAGCACCCGGGCTGTTCGAGATTTCGACCAGCAGGCGAAGTCTCGATCAATCTGGATGATAGGGAGCCGGGACGCAGCGTCAATACTTCTCGCAAGATTCGACCGCGACATCGAAACGTTTCGAATCGGGGCCCGTGCCGACCGGTGGGGTCAGGTGCCGGTCCTGGCCGCGTCGACCGCCGCCCTCACGGTGGGGTACACATGCCTCAGCTCCGCCCCCGCGCCCGCGGTCCGCAGCACGTCCCTCACCTGCCCCACGTCGCGCGCCAGCAGCAGACGGACTCCGCGGGAGTCCAGTTCCTCGGTCAGCCCGTCGAGCATGCGCACCGCGCTGACGTCGACGAAGGGGACCGTCTCGGCGTCGATCACGACGGCCGTCGCCCCCTCCCGGGCCGCGGCCCTTCGCACGGCGGACTCGATCCGTTCGGCGTTGGCGAAGTAGATGCCCGCCTCGACGCGCAGCACCACCAGGCCCGGAATGCCCCGGCTGTCCGGGTGTCTGTCGAGCGAGGCGAAGTGTCCGTTCCCGGGCAGCCGGCCCAGTTCGCTGATGAGGGGGCGCGAGGAACGGTAGAGCAGCAGGAGCAGCGAGGCACCGACGCCGATGAAGAGGCCGGGCAGCGTGTCGAAGACCATCACCCCCAGCATGGCGGCGAGAGCGGCGACGAAGTCGGGCCGCGCGGCGACGCCGTACGCCTCGCCGAGCCTGCGGGTGAAGACCCGGTAGAAGGAGACCAGCGAGGAGATGTCGACCAGGTCGATCACCGCCGCGATCACCACAGCCGCGAGTACCGCCTCGGGGAGCTTCTCGAACAGGCCGGTGAGGAAGAGCAGGGTGACCAGGGTGAGGGCGGCGACGACGAGCCCGGAGAGCTGGGTGCGCGCGCCCGCCGACGCGTTGACGGCGGTCTTGGAGAGGCTGCCGTTGACGACCATGCCGCTGGACAGGCCCGCACCGAGGCCGGCGGCCCCGAGCCCGATCAGCTCGCGGTCGGCGTCGACCTCGTAGTGGTCGCGGGCGGCGTAGGTCTTCGCCGCGCCGAGTCCTTCGACGAAGGCGACCAGCAGCACGCCGACGCTCCCGGCGGCGAGGGCGCCGAGGTCGTCCAGCGAGACGTCGGGGAAGCCGAAGGAGGGCAGGCCGCTCGCGATGCCGCCGACGACGTCGACGCCGTGGTCCTCCAGGTCGAAGGCCGCGGCCACGGCGATGCCCAGGGCCACCGCGAGGAGCGAGCCGGGGACGACCGGGGCGACCCGCTTGAGCACGAGGATCACGGCGAGACTGCCGGCGCCGACGAGGACGGTGAGGCCGCTGGTGTCCGAGAGGTCCGCGAACAGGGCCCCGATCCTCTCGAAGAAGTTCCCCGGCCCGCCCTCGACACCGAACAGCTTCGGCAACTGGCCCGCGATGATGGTCAGTGCCAGGCCGACGATGAATCCCTTCAGGACCGGCGCGGAGATGAAAACCGGCGAGGAAACCGAGGCGCAGCACTCCGGCGAGGAGCGCCGCGGCGCCCACCGTGAGGGCGAGCGCCGCCGTCATCGCCGTGAAGTGCGCCGGCGAACCTCCGGCGACGTCACCGACGATCGCCGCCGAGAGCGCCGCCGTGGCCGCCATCGGGCCGACCACCAGGTGCCGGGAGCTGCCGAAGGCGGCGTAGAGGATCAGGGCGGCGGGCGCCGCGTAGAGGCCGACCACGGGCGACACGCCGGCGATGGTCGCGTACGCGAGCGCCTCGGGCACCAGCACCGCCCACACGGTCGCCCCGGCCAGCGCGTCGCGGCCCAGCCACTGCCGCCGGTAACCCCGCAGTGAGGGGAACAGCCATCGCACGTGCGCCCTCACGAGGAGAGGCCGCCGATGGCGTCGCCCACCAGCTTCGCGGCGAAGATCAGGCAGATCACCGCCATGATCACCGTGTTGTTGCGCTCCATCCAGATCTTGAGGCCGTCGAGGATGTGCTTCGAGCGCTCCCTGAGGGCGAAGTAGAGCACGAGCGGCGTTCCGGGTCCGAGCGACCCGAGCACCACGTAGACGGCCAGTGCCACGGCCTGGGTTCCGGCGGAGGTGTCCGTGCGCGCGATCGCCGACGCCGCGGCGATCGAGAGCAGCAGGTTCTTCGGGTTGACGGCGGACAGCGCCGTCCCGACCGCCAGCGCCTTGACCGGCGTGAACGAGTCGACCGTCTTCATCCACTTCGGCAACGTCACCTCCTCGTCGCCGCGCGGCCGGCCGCGCCACTCCTTCACCGCCACCCACAGCAGCAGCACCCCGAGCGCCAGGTCGAGCGCGCTGACCCAGTCGGCCGGCTGACCCTGCTCGCCGGGACCGGCGCCGCCGGAGACCAGCAGCACGATCGTGCCGACGAGGGCGAGGCCCAGGGCCCAGCCCAGGAGCATGGCCGGGCCGTTGGTACGCGCCCTGGGCGTGGCGAGCATCAGCACCACACCGACGATGGGGAACGCGCTCAGCGCCACGGCGACGCCGTAGGGCAGAATCTGACCGATCGCCTCGCCCACGGCCGCCTACCTCACGCCGGTTCGATCTCGCCCGGCCGCCAGCTCTTGTCGAACCAGCTGTCGAGCGGGCCGTAGAGCCGGAGGATCGTGAACCAGCCCTTGCCGGGGACGGTCCGGACCCAGTTGCCCTCCCTGCCCTCCGGTGCGGTCGGGCCGAAGTGGAGGACCGTGTCGCCGTTGTCCTCGGACCGGACGGCCTCCGAGAGGCTGTTCACGCTCGGGTACACCGCGTCGGTGCGCAGCAGGGAACGGGTCTGGGGGTCGTAGACGTTGACGGCCCAGAAGTTCTTCGCCGGGATGCCGCTCGGCAGCCTGAGCGTGTAGGCGCGCCCACCGTCGAGCCAGGCGCCGGTGGAGTCCTCCGCCGTGTAGGCGTACTGCGATCCGACCCCGACGGCCGCCGCCGCCATCGCCGGCGAGGTGCCCGCCCCGACGTAGTGGAACACCGCCCGCGCGTCCAGCAGCCGGGCGCCCTCCGCCGACAGGAACTCGTAACTGCGCGACGGCCAGGGGTTCTTCCACGACGAGCTGCCGGGGTAGTGGTAGAAGGCCGGGTCGCGCGGCTTGAAGGCCAGCGTCCGTACGATGCCCGACGCGATTCTCGCGGCGGTGTCGAGGATCGAGCGCATCCGGTCGTCCGGCCGGAACGGCTTGCCGGGCACGATGCCGATCGCGGCGAGCTGTCCCGCCCGCTCGGGGTCGAGCGCCTCCGGGGGCTCCCCCTGCACGAGGGTGTCGATCTCCTCGTAGAAGGAGAAGTCGTTGGCGTGGACGGTGTTGAAGTCCGACTCCGCGAAGTTGACGAAGCGCTGCTCGGGCGGGTCCGCGGCGGCGGAGAGCGGATAGATGCGCGCCCGGAGAATGCCCTCCTCACCGCCCAGGGCACGCATCAGCACCCAGGAGGAGTAGGTCTTCGGCCGTACGACGAGGTATCCGTCGGGGACGTCGCCGTCGTGGCCCGGGGGCAGGAAGAGGTACTTGCCTCCCTCTCCCCCGTCCCGTCCGGCCAAGCCCATGTCGGTGACGTAGTGCTGCCACAGGTCGTTGACGAAGCACAGCGAGTTCGGCGGCGACTCGATGACGGTGGGGCCGTCCTGGTCGAGCGCCAGGCAGGCCATCCCGTACGTCGTCTCCGTGTTCGCCGTGAGGACCAGCGGTGCCGAGCCGCAGCGCGGGGCGGTGAAGCCGATGGTGCGGGAGTCGATGCCGAGGCCGGCGAGGCCGCGCCGCATGGCCACCATCGAGGCACCGGGCACGCAGTTGAGGAACACCTCGATCCCGCGCAGCAGGTCCAGGACGTCGTAGCTGCGGGTGACCGTGTCGGGCAGCGGCAGGCCGTCGAAGAAGTCCATCTCGCCGAAGACCGTCTCCAAACGGTCCGGGAGGCTGATGGAGGCCAGGGTCTCGGCGGACGTGCCAGGGCTGGCGCCTTCGCTCACTTGGGTCATTCGGGTTCCTCTCCATCGGACCGTTCCTTGAGCACGGTCTTCCAGTCGTTCTTCACGCTGACCGTCGTCCAGCCCTCCCGCCCCGCGGTCGCGCGTGCCCGCTCCGCCCCCTCGGTGTACGCGTACTCCCGCACGTCGTCGTCGTGCACGACGAGGAGAGCGAACCGGGCGGACGCCAGGAGTTCGGCGTCCACGTCGTCGTTGCCGGCCGCGAAGCGCGGCAGGCGGCCGGTGCGGGCGAGGACGTATTCGGGCTTTCCGGGCCCGATCGCGACGGGTCCGTGCAGGGCCGCCCGGCGGACCGGTTCGCCGTCCCGCCAGACGAACTCCGGGGCCGAGCCGATGACGTTCTCCCGGGGCAGGCCCCAGGTGTCCTCGCAGATCACCCGCATGAAGTCACGTCCGCCGCCCGAGCAGACGAACACCCGCCAGCCGTGGACCCTGAGGTAGTCGAAGAGTTCCAGCATCGGCTGGTAGACCAGTCCGGTCGCGGGCAGGCCGAAGCGTTCGTGGCGCCAGGTGGCCAGGTAGCGTGCGGCTTCGGCCTCGTAGGCGTCGAGGGTGGTGCCTTCCCAGGCCGCGCCGATGGCCTGCACCATCGACGTCACGGCGTCGGCGTCCTGGACCTCCAGCGCGTGGAGGAACGACTCGTCCCGGGCGGCGATGGCGCGGTAGGGCCACGTGTCGGCCAGCGACGGGTCCGCCTTCATCCGCGCGGCCAGTTTCTCCAGGATGAACGCCGTCTGCACCGGGGCGGGCTTCTCGACCCAGAGAGTTCCGTCGTTGTCGAACACGGCGACCCGGTCCCTCGGCGGGACGTAGCCCGGCGACTCCTCCGTGGCGGCGGACGTCACGAACGCGACGATCGCCCGCTTCGCGGCGCCGTCGTTCCAGCTCTCCAGGGAACTCGTGTGCATGGTCACCTCGGTGTCCGGACCGTCACGCCGTCCGGTCTCCCGCGCGGAGTCAGTTCTCCGCCTCGATCTCGCCGGGCCGCCAGGACTTGTCGAAGAACGGCGGCAGGGGGCTGTAGAACCGCAGGACCGCGAACCACCCGCGGCCCGGCATGGTCTGGATCCAGTTGCCCTCGGGGACGCCGTCGGGCCGGTCCGGTCCGAAGTGCACGGTGGTCGTGCCGTCCGGGTCGGCGACCGCCGCCGGGGTCGGGTAGTCCTGGCTGCCGGCGCGGGGGTAGCGCTGCGGCGTGGAAAGCATGGAGCGGGTCTGGTTGTCGTAGACGGTGACCGACCAGAAGCGGGCGGCGGGGATGTCCGGGGGAAGGAGCAGCCGGTAGCGGCGGCCCCCGTCGAGGGCCTGGTCCTGCCGGTCCGCGAACGCGAACAGGTACTGCGAGCCGATGCCGGGCAGCGGCGCGGTGAACGCCGGGCTGATGCCCACGCCCACGTACCACCACCAGCTCCGGAGGTTGAGCATGCGGGCGCCGTCGCTCGGCCGGGTCTCGACCCCCTGGTCGGAGATGTGCGGGGGCGGGGTCATGAAGTCGTAGCCGGAGACGATCAGGCCGTTGACCCAGCGGGAGGACGCGCCGTAGTAGTGCGCCCCCTCCTCCGGGCGCGGGATCGAGGGTGCCCAGCTGTGTCTCGACCCGTTCGGGCGTCGAGAGCGACTCCACCACCTGGGGTGAGATCCGTTCGTGTGGCACGGCGTCGCTCCGTTCTCGGGTGGGGTTCCCTTCGAACATGAGCCGTCGCAGGTGCGCACCGCCACTGCGCGTGAGCCGTTGGAGGGGTCGGCGCGGAAGCCGTCCGGCCGTGGACGCGCCCCGTGCTCGCTGTGCGGCGACAGGGCCCTCCAGGGCGACCCCCGCTGCCCGACGCCACCGCTGCTGCCCGGCGCCCCCGCACGGACCGTGAGGCGCGGAATCGGCCGGGAGTGGTCGGCCGCCTCTCCGACCGCCACGGCATCCGCGTCCGCTTGCGCCCCTCCGGCGAGCAGGCCGCACGACCTCCCTGGTCATACTCCCGAGCGACCTCACCGACGCCCAGGCCCACGACGGGGGCACGCACGGGCCGACGGGCGCCCTCACGCTCGCCACCACGCACCCCGGCCCTCGTCGTACGGCCCTTCCCCGGCGAGGACTTCTCAGGAGCGTGACGGCAGCACCTGGGCGACGCTCACCGGCCGTTCGTCCTTCGTGAACTGGGTCCGGTACAGCTGCGCGTACCGGCCGTCCGCCGCGAGGAGTTCCTCGTGGGTGCCGTGTTCCACGATCCGGCCGGCCTCGACGACGAGGATCCGGTCGGCGGCCCGCACGGTCGACAGGCGGTGGGCGATGACCACGGCGGTGCGGCCCTCCAGCGCCTCCGTGAGGGCTTCCTGGACGGCGGCCTCGGAGGTGTTGTCCAGGTGGGCGGTGGCCTCGTCGAGGATGACGACGCGCTGGCGGGCCAGCAGCAGCCGGGCGATGGTCATGCGCTGGCGTTCGCCGCCGGAGAGCCGGTAGCCGCGTTCGCCGACCACGGTGTCGAGACCGTCGGGCAGGGACCGTACGAGGTCGTCGAGGCGGGAGCGGCGCAGGACCTCCCACAGGTCGTCGTCGGTGGCGCCGGGGCGGGCGAGCAGCAGGTTGGCGCGGACGGTGTCGTGGAAGAGGTGCCCGTCCTGGGTGACCATGCCGACGGTGCCGCGCAGCGACTCGGCGCTCAGGTCCCGTACGTCGACGCCGCCGATGCGGACGCTGCCGGCGTCGGTGTCGTACAGGCGGGGCAGGAGCTGGGCGACGGTCGACTTGCCGGCGCCGGAGGAGCCGACGAGGGCGATCGTGCGGCCGGGTTCGGCGCGGAAGGAGATGCCGTGCAGGACCTCGGTGCCACCCCGGGTGTCGAGGGCGGCCACCTCCTCCAGGGAGGCGAGGGAGACCTTGTCGGCGGACGGGTAGCCGAAGCGGACGTCCTCGAACTCCACGGACACGGGACCCTCGGGCACATCCCGGGCGTCCGGTTTCTCGTCGATCAGCGGCTTCAGGTCGAGCACCTCGAAGACCCGCTCGAAGCTCACGAGAGCGCTCATGATCTCGACGCGGGCGCCGGCGAGGGCGGTCAGCGGGGCGTAGAGGCGGGTCAGCAGGAGGGCGAGGGAGACGATCGCTCCCGCTTCGAGGGTGCCGCGCAGCGCGAACCAGCCGCCCAGGCCGTACACCAGGGCGAGCGCCAGGGCGGAGACGAGGGTGAGCGCGGTGATGAACACCGACTGCGCCATCGCCGTGCGTACGCCGATGTCCCGCACCCGGCGGGCGCGTTCGGCGAACTCCGCGGACTCGTCGGCCGGACGTCCGAAGAGTTTGACGAGGGTGGCGCCGGGCGCCGAGAAACGTTCGGTCATCCGGGTGCCCATGGCCGCGTTAAGGTCGGCGGCCTCCCGCTGGAGCCGGGCCATCCGGGTGCCCGTGCGGCGGGCCGGGATCACGAACACGGGCAGCAGGACCAGCGACAGCAGGGTGATCTGCCAGGACAGGGTGAGCATCACGGTGAGGGTGAGGACCAGGGTGACCACGTTGCCGACCACTCCGGACAGGGTGTTGCTGAAGGCCCGTTGGGCGCCGATGACGTCGTTGTTGAGACGACTGACGAGCGCTCCCGTACGCGTACGTGTGAAGAACGCGACGGGCATGCGCTGCACATGATCGAAGACAGCGGTCCGCAGATCGAGGATGAGTCCCTCGCCGAGTTTCGCCGACAGCCATCGGCCCAGCAGCCCGAGGGCCGCCTCGGCGACCGCGATGAGGGCGATGAGCACGGCAAGACGGACGACGAGGGCCTCGTCGCCGTCCGACACGATCACGTCCACGACGTTCCCCGCGAGCACCGGCGTGGCGACGGCGAGGAGGGCGGTCACCACGCTGACCGCGACGAACCACGCGATACGGCGGCGATGTGGACGGGCGAAGGCGCCGACGCGTCGTAGCGTCGTCCGGGCGAAGGGGCGGCTCGGCCGCCGGGCGTTCGACATGCCCTGCAGCTGGCTCCAGGCGGTCATCTCCATACTCATGGGAAGGACGGTAGAACCTCAACCAATCTTGAGGTCAACCTGTCGAGGCGACCGAGGCCGGCCGAGGTCGGCTGGGATCCGCCGAGGTCGGCCGAGGCCGGCTTCTCGGGGTCGACCGGCTCTGCGAAGGTGGCCGGTGCCGTGAAGTCCCGCGCCGGTCACCGCATGTCCCCGCGTCCGCCACCCGCTGTTGGGGCCAGCCGGAGAGCCTCTCCCGGTGTGACAGCGATACGGCTCCCCGCGGGGCTCCCCAGGCGTGTCCCGGTCCGCCGGATCCTCCCGGTCCGCAGGCTGCTGTGCCTGCTCCCCCTCGTCCACATGGCGGTCGCGTATCTCGCGGCCACCGTCGCGGTCGCCCTGGTCCCGACGCCGGGCGGCCTCGGGTCCGTGGACGCGGCGCTCGTGGTCGCCCTGGTGGCGACGGGCGCGCCGGCCGCCACGGCCACGGCGGTGGTGCTGGCGTACCGCGTCATCACTCTCTGGCTGCCGTTGCTGCCGGGGGCGTTGACGCTGGGGGCGCTGGTGCGGCTGAAGGTGCTGTGAGTGGACGGGCCGCGGTCGGACAAGCGGAGGCCGACCCGGTCACGCGGAGGCCGACCCGGCCATTCGGATGCGCTGTCACCGGATGCCCCGTCAGCACGGGCAGGTTCAGTGCGCGCGGTCAGCACAGGCACCGCCAACGCGGGCACGGTGGCGCGTATCAGACATTCCGTCGCGTTCGACGGGCCGTCCATGGCCGATCCACGCAGGTCCGGTGCCGATCAGGCCGGCGGGTGCGGCAGGATGAGCGGTCGCGCCCGACGCCGTACACGCGTCCGGGCAGGCGTGATCATGCAATCCGGATTCGAGCAGGTGGCAAGGTGACGACACATCACATACGGTCCGCGGGACATGACATACGGCCCGTCGACCGCTCCCCGCACCCCACGGGAGGCGACCGATGACCCGGACCCTCACCGTCGACGACTGCCTCGTGGCCGGAATCATCCTGGTCGCGGGCCTGTTGGCCGCGTTCCTGCTGCGCCTGCTGCTGCGCTGGCTCGGCGGGCACGCGACGAAGACCCGCTGGAGCGGTGACGACGTCATCGTCGACGCGCTGCGCTCCCTGGTCCCCTGGAGCGCGTTCGTCGGTGGCGCGGCGGCCGCGGCGGCGGCGCTGCCGCTCACCAGGACGGTCCACCACCATGTGAACCAGTCGCTGACGGTGCTGCTGATCCTGGTCGCGACGATCACCGCCGCCCGGGTGATCGCCGGTCTGGTCCGTACGGTGACCCAGTCGCGGGCCGGGGTCGCCGGCTCGGTGACCATCTTCGTGAACATCACCCGCGTCTCGGTCCTCGCGCTCGGCTGCCTGGTGATCCTGCAGACCCTGGGCATCCCGATCGCGCCGCTGGTCACCGCCCTCGGTGTCGGCGGTCTGGCGGTGGCGCTGGCCCTTCAGGACACGCTCGCCAACCTCTTCGCGGGTATCCACATCCTCGCCTCCAAGACCGTCCAGCCCGGTGACTACATCCGGCTGAGCAGCGGCGAGGAGGGCTATGTCGTCGACATCAACTGGCGGCAGACGACGATCAAGTCGCTCTCCAACAACCTGGTGATCATCCCGAACGGTCAGCTCGCCGGCACGAACATGACCAACTTCAACCAGCCCGAGCAGGACATGACCCTGCTCGTGCAGGTGGGCGTCGCCTACGACAGCGACCTGGAGCATGTGGAGCGGGTCACCAACGAGGTCATCGCCGAGACCATGAAGGAGGTCGAGGGCGCGGTGCCGGACCATGAGCCCGCCGTGCGCTTCCACACGTTCGGCGACTCACGGATCGGGATGACCGTGATCCTCGGGGTCGGGGAGTTCAGCGACCAGTACCGGATCAAGCACGAGTTCATCAAGCGCCTGCACCGGCGCTACCGGGCCGAGGGCATCCACATCCCGGCGCCCCGCCGGACGGTCACGCTCCAGTCGGGCGCGGCGGGCGGTACGGGCCTCGAGATCCCGCACCAGCGCGAGGTCCCGATCGACGCGCGGTAGGGATCCGGCGCCGGGTGCGTGCGGGCGGGTGCGTGGGGGAACCGCGCGAGAACCCCCCACGCACCCGCCCGCACCCGCACCCGCACCAACACCCGCCAACGAAGCCCGCCCCCGAGTCACCGGGCCCCGGCCCCATGCGCCGTCCCTCCCCCGCACGAGATATCTTGATGTCGAGCAATGTTGCAGACGTGGAGCGGAGCACCCGGTGACTGACTCGACCATCATCTACACACACACTGACGAGGCCCCGGCCCTGGCGACGTATTCGTTCCTGCCGGTGATCAAGGCGTACGCCTCGCAGGCCGGTGTCTCCGTCGAGACCCGTGACATCTCGCTGGCCGGACGCATCATCGCCGTCTTCCCGGAGTACCTCCAGGAGGGCCAGCGCATCCCGGACGCCCTCTCCGAGCTGGGCGAGCTGGCCAAGACCCCCGCGGCGAACATCATCAAGCTGCCGAACATCTCGGCGTCGATCCCGCAGCTGAAGGCCGCCGTCGCCGAGCTGCAGAGCCAGGGCTACGCGCTGCCGGACTACCCGGACGACCCGAAGACCGACGAGGAGCGCGAGATCCGCGCCCGCTACGACAAGATCAAGGGTTCCGCCGTGAACCCGGTCCTGCGTGAGGGCAACTCCGACCGCCGCGCCCCCGCCTCCGTCAAGAACTACGCCAAGACCCACCCGCACCGCATGGGCGCCTGGACCTCCGAGTCCAAGACCAACGTGGCGACGATGGGCGAGAACGACTTCCGCTCCACCGAGAAGTCCGTGGTGATCGCCGAGGACGGCGCACTGAGGATCGAGCTGGTCGGCGACGACGGCACCACCACCGTGCTGCGCGAGTCCGTACCGGTCCTCGCGGGCGAGGTCGTCGACGCCTCCGTGATGCGGGTCGCCGCGCTGCGCGAGTTCCTCACCGCGCAGGTCGCCAAGGCGAAGGCGGAGGGCGTGCTGTTCTCCGTGCACCTCAAGGCCACGATGATGAAGGTCTCCGACCCGATCGTCTTCGGTCACGTGGTGCGCGCCTTCTTCCCGAAGACGTTCGCGCAGTACGGCGCGACGCTGGCCGCGGCCGGTCTGTCCCCGAACGACGGTCTGGGCGGCATCTTCAAGGGCCTCCAGGCCCTGCCGGAGGGCGCCGAGATCAAGGCGTCCTTCGACGCCGAGCTGGCCGAGGGCCCGGAGCTGGCGATGGTCGACTCCGACAAGGGCATCACCAACCTGCACGTGCCGTCGGACGTCATCGTCGACGCCTCGATGCCGGCCATGATCCGCACCTCCGGTCACATGTGGGGTCCGGACGGCCAGGAGGCCGACACCCTCGCGGTGCTCCCGGACTCGTCGTACGCCGGTGTCTACCAGGCCGTGATCGACGACTGCCGCGCCCACGGCGCCTACGACCCGTCGACGATGGGCTCGGTCCCGAACGTCGGCCTGATGGCGCAGAAGGCCGAGGAGTACGGCTCCCACGACAAGACCTTCGAGATCGCGACCACGGGCACGGTCCGTCTGGTCGACGGCAACGGTGTCGCCGTCATCGAGCAGCCCGTCTCCGCCGGTGACATCTTCCGCGCCTGCCAGACCAAGGACGCCCCGATCAAGGACTGGGTGAAGCTGGCCGTCACCCGCGCCCGCGCCACCGGCGACCCGGCGGTGTTCTGGCTGGACGAGACCCGCGCCCACGACGCCAACCTGATCGCGAAGGTCAACACGTACCTGGCGGAGCACGACACCGAGGGCCTGGACATCCGTATCCTCGCCCCGGTCGAGGCGACCAAGCTGTCGGTCGAGCGCATCCGCCGCGGCGAGAACACCATCTCCGTCACCGGCAACGTGCTGCGTGACTACCTCACCGACCTGTTCCCGATCCTGGAGCTGGGCACCAGCGCCAAGATGCTGTCGGTCGTCCCGCTGATGGCGGGCGGCGGCCTGTTCGAGACGGGCGCCGGCGGCTCCGCTCCGAAGCACGTCCAGCAGCTCGTCAAGGAGAACTACCTGCGCTGGGACTCCCTCGGCGAGTTCTTCGCGCTGGTCCCGTCGCTGGAGCAGTACGCCGCGGCCACCGGCAACGCCCGCGCCAAGGTGCTGGCCGACACCCTGGACCGCGCGACGGCGACCTTCCTCAACGAGGACAAGTCCCCCTCGCGTCGTCTCGGCGGCATCGACAACCGCGGCAGCCACTTCTACCTGTCCCTGTACTGGGCGCAGGAGCTGGCCGCGCAGACCGACGACGCCGACCTGGCGAAGGCGTTCGCCCCGCTCGCCGAGACGCTCGCCGCGAACGAGCAGAAGATCGTCGACGAGCTGATCGCCGTCCAGGGCAAGGAGGCCGAGATCGGCGGCTACTACCAGCCCGACCCGGCCAAGGCCGCCGCGGTCATGCGCCCGTCGGCCACGTGGAACGAGGCGCTGGCGAACTTCGCCTGACGCTCCGCTCGGTCCGGCCGATCCGACGGCACCCCGGCTCGCCCGTGGACGCCGGGTCGGCCACCCCCCTGAGGCCACACACCACCGCCCCGGCCGGGTTCCTTCCCGGCCGGGGCGGCGTGCTGTCCGGGGACCGCACGGTCAGGGGGACCGCACGGTCACGGGCACTGCCCATCGGCATGCTGTCAGGCGGTGCCGAGGGCCGTCCGCAGGGTGGCGATCGCCTGGGTGATCGCGGCTTCGGCGGCCCCGGTCTCCCGCAGGGCGTTCAGCATCACGAAGTCGTGGATGACTCCCTGGTAGCGCACGGCGGTCACCGGGACACCGGCCTCGCGCAGCTTGTTCGCGTACGCCTCGCCCTCGTCGCGCAGCACGTCGGCCTCGGCGGTGATGACGAGCGCCGGCGGCAGCCCCCTCAGCTGGTCGACGGACGCGCGCAGCGGCGACGCGGTGATCTGCGCGCGCTCCTGCTCGCTCGTCGTGTACTGGTCCCAGAACCACTGCATGGCGTCGCGCCGCAGGAAGTAGCCCTCGGCGAACTGCCGGTAGGAGCCGGTGTCGAAGGCGGCGTCGGTGACCGGGTAGAAGAGGACCTGCTGGACCAGCGGGACGTCGCCGCGTTCCTTCGCCATCAGGGTCAGCGCGGCGCTCATGTTGCCGCCGACGGAGTCACCGGCCACCGCGATACGGCCCCCGTCGAGGCGGTGCCCGGCCCCCTCCTCGACGACCCAGCGGGCCACCGTGTAGCTCTGCTCGACGGCGACCGGATAGCGGGCCTCGGGCGACCGGTCGTACTCGGGGAAGACGACCGCGGCCCGCGCGCCCACCGCCAGTTCCCGCACCAGCCGGTCGTGGGTGTGGGCGTTGCCGAAGACCCACCCGGCGCCGTGGATGTACAGGATCACCGGCAGCACGCCCTCGGCCCCGGCGGGCCGGACGATCCTGACCTTGACCTCTCCGGTGGGGCCGCCCGGAACGGTCACCCACTCGTCGTCGACGTCCGGCTTCGCGATGTCGCCCGACTGCACCTCGTCGACGACCTTGCGCCCCTCGACCGGGCCGAGGTCGAAGAGGTACGGCGGGTTCGCGGTGGCCTCGGCGAAAGCCGCGGCGGCGGGTTCGAGGACGGGACGGCGGGCGGTGCTCTCGGACATGGCGATCTCCTCGGGTGCGGTGCCACGGGCAGGTCCACCCGCGTGGTTCGCGAGTGCGGCGGCACACCGGAAAGATAGCGCGCGATTAAGTCGCACACAACTTATTTGGAGGCGATTCCCTCTCTCACGACTTCTTAGGGCTCGATATGACTGTATGGCTGCCGGTAGGGTGGGAGATCGTCAGGGAGAGGGCACGGGACGGAGGAGCGACACCGTGAGCACAGTCGGCGAACTCGTGGACACCGCCGGAGCGGAACCGGCGCAGGGGCACACCCTGCTCCTCGACGATCAGCTCTGTTTCGCGCTGTACGCCGCCTCGCGCGCCGTCACGGCCCGCTACCGGCCCCTGCTGGAGGAACTGGGTCTGACCTACCCGCAGTACCTGGTCATGCTGGTCCTCTGGGAGCAGGACTCGATATCCGTGCGTGACCTGGGTGCCGCGCTCCAGCTGGAGTCCAGCACACTCTCCCCGCTGCTGAAGCGCCTGGAGGCCGGCGGCCTGCTCCGCCGCGAACGCCGCCCGGACGACGAGCGTTCCGTCGCCATCCGCCTCACCGAGGCCGGGGCCCTGCTTCAGGGGCGGGCCCGGACCGTACCGGTGGACATCGGCGCCGCGATGGGCCTGACCCCCGAGCAGCACACCCTCACCCGGCACCTGCTGCGCCTGCTCACCGCGAACGTCAGCCAGGTCTGAGGGGGGACCAGGAGTCTCCTCGGTGGCGCGACGACCGGGAGCGGGCCGCCCCACTGCCATGTCAGAACGACATGGTCGACGGACCCCGCGGTGGGAGCACGCGCGAGGGCGCCCGCGGGCAGGTAGCGGTGGTGCCTGACCCGCTCGCACGGCGACTAGTCGCCGTGCGAGCGGGTCAGACCGCGTAGGGCACGGGCGGCGTCGCGGGCCTCCCGCTCGGCCTCGGTCAGGGCGGCGGCGGCCGTCCGCCCCCTCTCCTCGGCCTGCCGCTGCTCACGTTCGGCGCGGTCGAGGTCGGCTTCGGCACGACCGGCGTGCTCCTCGGCGCGGCCGATCTCCGCCTGGGCGTGTTCGAGGGCCTCCCGCGCCTTGCGCAGTTGCCGCTCGGCGGTGGACATCTCGCGCCGCGCCCGGTCGCGGTGGTCGCGGGCCCCGCGCAGCGACGCGTCGGCGTCGTCGGCTTCCGCGCGCCGCTCACCGAGCCGCCGTTCGGCGGCCTCGGCCGCCTCCCGAGCCTCAGCGAGCCGCCGCTCCCGCTCCAGCCGCAGGTGCCGCTCGCGGCGGCGCCCGGCGAGTTCGTCCCGGCCCTCACGGCCCCGCGTCGACGCGGTCGGAGGCTCGGCAGCGGGTCCGCGCCTCCTGCCCTTCGCGGGGGCTGCGGCGACCGGTTCGGCGGAGGAGGAGAAGGCCGACGGCGGGGCAAGGGCTGTTTCCAGCCGCCCTCCGGACCATCGCCGGGCGGCGTCCGCGTCGGCCAGCACGGCGCGCAACGTGGACTCGACCTCCTGCAGCACAGCACCGGAGAGCGGCTGCCCGGCCGCGCGGGCGAGCCCCGCGGCCTCCCGGGACAGGGCGCCCACCACACGGCGCCGCTGGTCGGACAGCTGCTTCAACCCGTCAGGGTCCAGCGTGCGGTACGCCTCGCGCAGCGACTCCCCCAGCTCAAGGAAGTGGCGGCTCTCATCGGGGCGGGAGCGCAGCAGCAGATTGGCCGCCCAGGCCGCCAGGGTGGGGCGACGCGCGCCCCGGATGACCCGCGCGTCGTCGCCGCGACCGACCGTCCTCGCGGCGGCCGCCCACACCTCCCGACGGCCGACGAAGTCGGACGGCGGGGTCACGTACAGCTCGTCGAGCACCGCTTCGACGTCGAGCCCGTCCGGCCGGTCGGGTCGGTCGGGCCGGTGGGTCACCCCGCGGCTCACCCGCTTGCCTGGCATGATCCCCAGCCTGCCCCGGACCGCACGACCTCGCACATCACCCGATCACGATCGGATCGTCCTCAGCCCGCGAGGGGCCGGGGGCCGTTCTCTCACCCGGGGGACCCACGGGGCGACGGCCTCCCACGCCGTCAGTCCGTCCCCGGACGCGTGAGGTTCGCTCCACTCGCCGGGTCGAACACGTGAGCCTTGGCCATGTCGACCCGCAACTCCACGGGCGCACCCTCGCGAGCACGGGTGGCGGCGTCCAGACGGGCCACGATCTGGCCGGTGTCGGCGCCGGTGTCGCGCAGACCCGAGTCCTTGGCGAGTTCCTCCAGCTCGGTGGTGGTCGCGGGTCCGCCCTCCGCCGTGAAGTAGACGTACACGTCGGAGCCGAGCGACTCCAGTACCTCCACGGTGGCGGTGATGAGCGGACCCGTCCGGTCGGGTTCGTGAGAGAGGGCCGCGTCCTCGAACGCCTCCGGTCGCAGCCCGACGATGACCTCGCGTGGCGCGTTCTGCCCCTCCAGGGCCCGTCTCGTACGGTCGTCGAGGGGCAGGTCGCCCAGGGGAGAGCGCAGGACCCCGCTCTCGAGGGTGGCGTTCAGGAAGTTCATGGCCGGGGAACCGATGAAGCCCGCGACGAAGATGTTGCGCGGCAGGTCGTACAGCTCGGCGGGTGTCCCGATCTGCTGCACCAGGCCCTGCCGCATGACGACCACCCGGTCGCCGAGCGTCATCGCCTCGGTCTGGTCGTGGGTGACGTACACGGTCGTCGTACCGAGGCGCCGCTGCAGCCGGGAGATCTGGGTGCGCATCTGCACCCGGAGTTTGGCGTCCAGGTTGGACAGCGGCTCGTCCATCAGGAACGCCTTGGGGTCACGGACGATCGCCCGTCCCATGGCCACCCGCTGGCGCTGGCCGCCGGAGAGATTGGCCGGCCTGCGGTCCAGGTGCTCGGTGAGATCGAGGATCCGGGCGGCCTCCGTGACCTTGGCCTCGATGGTGGCCTTGTCCACCTTGGCCAGGCGCAGCGGGAAGCCCATGTTCTCCCGGACGTTCATGTGCGGGTAGAGGGCGTAGCTCTGGAAGACCATGGCGACGTCGCGTTCCTTGGGGGCGAGGTCGTTGACGACGCGGTCCCCGATGCGGAGGGTGCCCTCGGTGATGTCCTCCAGGCCGGCGATCATGTTCAGTGTGGTGGACTTGCCGCATCCCGACGGACCGACCAGGATCACGAACTCGCCGTCGGCGATCTCGAGGTCCACGTCCTTGACGGCGAGGGACCCGTCGGGAAAGCGCTTGGTGACTCCCTCGAGGATGATCTCGGCCATGGGTGGTGCCTCCTTGCCTTCCTGCCTTCGTGCGGTCCGGGCCGGCGTGCCGCGGCCGGCCCCTCGGACCGGTGTTCTGCCTGCCGTGGTCGGGGTGTTCACCCCTTGACCGCCCCTGAGGTGAGTCCGGCGACGATCCGCCGCTGGAAGAGCAGGACGAAAACGATGATCGGGACGGTGATGACCACGGCGGCCGCGGCGATCGACCCGGTGGGCTGCTGGAACTGGGAGCTGCCGGTGAAGAACGCGATCGCGGCGGGCACGGTGCGCGCGGACTCGGTGGAGGTCAGCGAGATCGCGAACAGGAAGTCGTTCCAGCAGAAGATGAACACGAGGATGGCCGTGGTGAACACCCCCGGCGCGGCCAGCGGCACGATGACC
Source organism: Streptomyces sp. HM190 (assembly GCF_009857135.1). Lineage (GTDB taxonomy): Bacteria > Actinomycetota > Actinomycetes > Streptomycetales > Streptomycetaceae > Streptomyces > Streptomyces heilongjiangensis. Next base: position 7,693,097 of record NZ_CP047318.1, on the reverse strand, counting down.
ATGCGGAAGGCCTGCACGGGCGTCGCCCCGTCGACCTTGGCGGCCCTCTCCAGATCCCAGGGGATCTCCCGGAAGAAGGCGGACAGGGTGTAGATCGCGAGCGGCAGGGAGAAGGTCATGTACGGGATGATCAGCCCGATCCAGGTGTCGAAGATCCCGATGATCCGCTCGATGTTGAACAGCGGCGACACCAGGGAGATCGGGGGGAACATGGCGATCAGCAACGACATGCCGATGAGCAGCCGCTTGCCGGGGAACCGCAGCCGCGCGACCGCGTAGGCGGCCATGGTGCCCAGCGCCACCGCGATCACCGTCGAGATCAGGGCGATGCCGATCGAGTTGATCAGCGCCCGGGTGAACTCGGCCGTCTGGAAGATGCCCCGGTAGTTCTCCCAGGTCCAGTCCCTGGGGATGTAGTTGCCGTCGGTCAGGGTGCTGGGGTCCTTGAACGACAGTGCGGCGATCCATCCCACCGGGAACAGGGCGTACAGCACGACCAGCGCGTTCAGGACGCCCCAGCGGACGGCGTGTGTCCTTCCCACGGCGGCCATCAGCGCTTCACCTCCGCTCCGGGGGCGGCGGTGCCGAACAGTTTGATGAAGGTGAAGGCGATGATCCCCACGCAGATGAAGATCAGGACGGAGATCGCCGATCCGATGCCCAGGTTCAGCGCGGTGAACAGGTTGTCGTAGCCGAGGATCGACACCGACCCGGTTCCCTGGGCGCCCGCGGTCAGGATGTAGATGTTGTCGAAGATCCGGAACGCGTCCAGGGTGCGGAAGAGCAGGGCCACCAGGATGGCCGGTTTCATCAGCGGCAGCATGATCCTGGTGAAGCGCTGCCAGGCGGTGGCGCCGTCGACCATGGCCGCCTTCAGGGTCTCCTCGGGGACCAGCGCGAGTCCCGCGAGCAGCAGCAGCGCCATGAACGGTGTCGTCTTCCACACCTCGGCGAGGATGATCAGCCACAGGGCGGGCCAGTGCTCGGTGAGCGGTGCCTCCCCCTGGGGCAGCAGCTCTGCCAGATAGCCGAGATCAGGGGTCCAGGCGTACTGCCAGGAGAAGGCGGCCACCACGGTGACGATCCCGTACGGGACGAGGACCGACGTGCGGACGGCGCCGCGCCAGAAGATCGTGCGGTGCATCACGAGGGCGAGCCCCATCCCGAGGGCCAGTTCGATCGCCACGGAGATGACGGTGATGAACAGGGTCACCCAGAAGGCGTCCCACCAGAACGGTGAGGACAGCACCGCCCCGTAGTTGCTCAGTCCCACGAACTCCGCGCGTCCGGGAAAGCGGAGGTCATAGCGCTGGAGGGAGAGGTAGACGGCGTATCCGACGGGGTAGGCGGTCACGGCGATCATGACGACGACGGCGGGAGCGCAGAGGAGCCAGCCGAGCCGGCGTTCCTGTCTGGCGCCCGCCGAGAGCGCCGCCCGGTCCGGTTCCGCCCGGCCCGTCTCGATGCCGGGAGGGGGCGTGGCTCCGGCTGCTCGCGCCCGGGTACTCATCTCGGGCCGTCCGGGGACGCGGCCCGCGCGCCGGAGCGCCGACCGGCACCGGGGTGCGGGAGGTGGTGGTTCACGGGATCACACCCTCGGATCGCAGGGCTTCGTCGATCTGTTCCTTGATGGTGTCGACCGATCTCACGGGCTTGATCCCGGAGGGCGGGGACAGGGTGTGGGAGACCGCGATCGACACGTTCTGGTAGACCGGGGTGATCGGGCGCACGCTTCCCGCTTCCAGGGCGGCCAGCACGTCCTGGGAGAAGGGGTACTCCTTCATGAACGCGGGCTCGTCGTACAGGGCGCGCAGGGTGGGGGGAAGACCGCCCTCCAGCGCGGCGGCGAGCTGGTTCTCCCGGTTGCGCAGGCACAACGCCGCCTCGAAGGCGAGGCCGGGATGGCGTGAGTAGGCGCTCACCGCCAGATCGATGCCGCCGATGGTGGGCCGTGCGGGGCGGTCCGCGTCGACGCGGGGGTACGGCGCCCAGCGGAAGTTCTTGAACAGCGCGGGGTTGTTCGCCTTCATCGACGGATACACGAAGGGGTAGTTGAGCTCGAACGCCGCCGTTCCCGACTCCATGGCGAGCCGGTTCTGGTCCTCCATCTGGTTGGGCAGGGAGGGGTCCGCGGCCGGGGAGTCCGCTAGATCACGCATGACCTGCGCGGCCCGGACGGCGGGAGGGCCGAGGGAGGGCGCGGTGGCGCTCGCGTTGAGGATGGTGCCGCCCGCGCTGTTGATCAGTGTGTTGAACCAGACGGTGAGGCCCTCGTACTGGGCCCCCTGGATCTCCACGAAGTGCGGTTTGCCCTGCCGGGCGAGGGCGCCGGCCATGTCCAGCATCTCGGCCCAGGTCCTGGGCGGCTTGGGTACGAGGTCCTTGCGGTACCACAGGAGCTGGGTGTTGGCGTTGTACGGGACGGCGTAGAGCTTGCCCTTCCAGGTCGAGGTCTGCAGCGGTACGCGCAGGGTGCCCTCGGTGGCCCGCCGCTTCGCCGCGCCCGTCCATTCCCGGATCCAGCGCGCCTCGGCGAACTCCGCCGCCCAGGTGACGTCCAGCCCCAGGATGTCGAGCGAGTCGTCCTCTGCGGCGAGTCTGCGGACCAGTTGCTGGCGCTGGCCGTCCGCGGCACGTGGAAGCTTGTTGTAGCTGATCCGGTACCGCCCGCCCGACGCCCGGCTGCATTGGTCGGCGGCCTTCTGGAGTGCGCCGGAGTCGTCGGGGAAGTTGTACCAGTTGAGGGTGGGCCTGCCGGAACCCTCGTCGCCGCCGCACGCGGTGAGCACCGACGCCAGCAGCGGCAGCACGGTGAACGCCCGGAGCCAGCGCGCCCGACCGGGACGTCCCCGCTGACCCGAAACCGGCCGGCGGCCGCACCTCGCGTGCATGCGCTCCACACCTCGCTTCCGGACGGTGACGGGGGGACGGGGACCTCGCGATGTCGCCCCTGGGCACACTAAAGACCACAAAAATTGAGATCAAGGACATATCGCATCGAATCGCCCAGGGCTTCGCGGGTCACCCGCTCGGCGAACCCGCGGGCGCGGCGGAGACGGGACGAGGAGTCGCAGGACGAGGAAGTGGGGGCGGGGAGAAGGGAAAGGCCGGTTTCGGAAACCTCCGAAACCGGCCTTCACCTACGACTCTTCCGAGTCGGGACGACAGGATTTGAACCTGCGACCCCTTGACCCCCAGTCAAGTGCGCTACCAAGCTGCGCCACGTCCCGTCGCGCTCTCTCACGGTGCTCGCACCGCTGGCTCGTGCCCCCGTGTGAACGCGCAGGTAAACCCTACCCTACACACCCCGCCGACCGGGTCACCGCTGCTTCTCCGCCTCCACGGGGAGACCGCCAGGCCCTGCGGACGACGGTGTCCGCAGGGCCTGTTCATCGTGATGCGCGCGCGAGCTGGTGCGGTCAGGTCACCGGGGGCTCGATGTCCGCGTCGATGGGCTGCCAGCGGGTGACCGCCCGGGTCAGAGGGTGGTCACCGCCGAGTTCCCGGCTGCCGGTGGCCCGGCGTTCCGCTTCGGCGTGGAGCCCGGCGGCCTCCTCGTGCCGTCCCTCGGCGGCGTCGGAGTCGTCACGACGCAGTTCGATCGCCAGGTTCGAGGCGGCGGCGATGGCGAGGTAGTGGTCGGGGCCGAGCACCTCCGTCAGCCCTTCGTACGCCTCGCGGCCCACCGTGAGGGCCTGTTCGTGGTCCCCGCTCTCGGCGAGGTCCGTGGCGTGGTTGAGCATGCAGGTGAGGGTGTAGGGGTGATGCGGGACCAGCAGGCGGCGGAAGCGGTCCAGCGTGCGGGTCGACAGTTCAAGTGCGGCTTCCCGCTCCCCGGTCAGCCGGAGCAGCACGGAGAGGTTGTTGGCGCAGGCCAGGGTGAAGACGTGATCCGGCCCGAACTTGTGCTGGTACCGGTTCAGCGTCTCCCTGGCCAGTTCACGGCCCCGTACCGACTCGCCGCGGTCGTAGAGGTCGGCGGAGAGATTGGTGGCGACGGCCAGTGTGTCGGGGTGGTCGGGGCCCAGTTCCTTGAGGGCCTGTTCGTACGTCTCGCTGGTCAACTTGTGGGCTGCCTCGTAGGCGCCCAGCCGGCGGTAGATGATCGCCGCGCCCAGGGAGGCACGGAAGGTGACCAGGTGGTCCGGGCCGAGCGCCCGCCGGCTGCGCTTGAGCGTGTCCTCGACGAGTCTGCGCGCTTCCTGGAAGCGCCCGGCCGCCCGGAGGTCACGGCTGAAGTTGTTCGCGGAGTTCAGCGTGGAACGCTCGTCGGGCCCGGAGATCTCCCGGCGCTGCTTGAGGATGTCCCGGTTGGTGTCCCGGGCCGCCTGCCGGTCGCCGTACAGGAACTCGGACACCGCGAGGTTGTTGGCGGCCGCCAAGGTGCGCGGGTGTCCGTCGCCGAAGACCCTGCGGGTCCGCCGCAGCGTGGTCCGGTCGCTCGCCATCGCGTCGGCGTACTTGCCGACGCCGCGCAGGTCGGCGCCGAGGCTCATGGCCGCGCCGAGGGTGTAGGGGTGCTCCTCGCCGAGGATCCGGCTGCCCCGTTCGTACACGTCGCGGGTCACGTCGTACGCCTCGGGCAGACGGCCCTGGTCGCGCAGGGCGTTGCCGAGTTCGGTGCGCAGGCGCAGCACGAGCGCGTCGTCCTCGCCGAAGCGGGGTCGCCAGCTGGTGAGGACCCGTTCGGCGGTCCGGTTGGCGGTGTCGGCGTCGCCGCTGCGCCACAGGTAGCGCACGGTGTCGCAGATCCACTGCCGTACGGGCAGGGCGTCGCTCTCCTGGGCCCGGGTGGGCCACAGGTGCGGCAGCAGCGCGCTGTACCGGCGCCAGCTCTCGGACTCGTCCGGGCTCTTGGGGTTGGCCTGACCGAGTACGGCGTGGGCCCGTTCCCGCATGGCGGTCTGGTCCTCGGGGCTGAGCTGGTCGCGCAGGACCCGCTGGATCAGGCGGTGCAGGGTCAGGGTGTCGGTGCGCTGGTCCACCTGGGCGAGTCCGTTGCGGACGATCTCCCCGTAGAGCCTGCTCATCATCAGCGGATCGGAGAGGCTCGGGTCGTGGCGTTCGAGGAGTTCGAGCGCGGGACGGCTGCTGAGCAGGTCCCGGGGGATCGGGTCCGGCCCGAAGAACGCGCACAGTTGAAGGAGGACGGCTGCGGCCGGCGTGCGGGATTTCAGCCGATCGAGTGACCAACTGGCCGCGGCCGATGTCGGGTAATCGGGGGCTGACTGGTTGCGCAGGATGTCGGTCATCTGAGTACGGAGCATCTCCACATAGGTGGCCACGGGCATCGCCGACTCCTGCAATGAGGCGGCGGCCAGGCTCACGGCCAGTGGGAAGTCCCCGAGTTCCTCGGCCACCCGAGCCGCCTCGGCGGGCTCCAGGGCCTGGTTGTAGCGGCGCAGCAGCGCGACGCTCTCCTCACGGGTGAAGAGGTCGACCTCGATGCGTGCCGCGCGTTCGGCCCATGCCGGATTCCGCGAGGTGATGAGGATGTGGTGACCGGGCCCACTGACCGGAACCAGACCGTCAAGGTCGGCCGGTTTCTCGGCGTTGTCGTAGACAAGCAGCCAGCGCGCGTGGGGGGTGCCGCGGCGCAGCTTTTCCAGCACCTCGTTGCATATGGCCGCCAAATCCTTGCCACCGAGGGGCACACCGAGATGCCCGGCCAGCGAGTTCAGGTCCTGGCGGATCTGCGTCGGTTCCGCTGCGTTGATCCACCACACCAGATCGTAATCGGATTCGAAGCGGTAGGCGTACTCGAGTGCCACCTGTGTCTTGCCGACGCCACCGAGCCCGTAGAGGGCCTGGGGCAGGACAGCGGTGGTGCCGGCGAGCAGGCTGTCGCGCAGTCGTTCGATGAGTGTCCGGCGCCCCGTGAAGGCGACGTTTCGTTGGGGACGTCCTCCTATGACCTGGGGCGGGGTGCCGGGGAGCCGGGTGGCCGCGGCGAGGCTCACGGCGGTGGCACGGGATCCCGGTTCCGTCGGGCTGCCGCGGTCGACGGCGTTCAGCAGCCGGACCACCGCCTCCTCGGCGGAGACCCCGGCGAGGCTGACCGTCGCGGAGGGCGCGAACTCGGACGGCGGCGGGGAGTCGTCGACGCGCAGCGGGACGACCATGCCGATCTGGCCCGCCGGGTCCCGGCGCCGGATCTGCCGCCACATCTCGCGCGCCTGCGGCAGGGCGGTGTACTGCGGGGAGAGCAGTACGATCATGCGTCCCTCGCCGGCCAGGGTGCGATCCAGTCCGGCCGGTGTCGCGGGGGTGGCGGTCGGGTCGTCCGCCTCGACGGGGGCGAGCGTGGCCTCGTAGCCGGCGGCCCGCAGGACGCTGACGGTCCAGTCCGCCCACAGCCGGTCGGTCGCGGCGTAGTTGACGTAGAAGTCCTTGCGCAAGGTGGGCGCCGTGCGTTCGTACTCGGCGCGGAGGGTCCGGCGGTACGGCTCGGGCATGTTGTTCAGCCGCGTGACCCGGTTGTCCGTCAGCCGGGCGGTGAGACGTTCGAAGGCGGCGAGGAGGGTGCCGTCCTGGCGCCGCTCCCCCACCGTGGCGGGTATCTCCTCGTACGCGTAACTGGGCTTGTACGGGATCTCGACGCTGCTCCAGTACTGGTCCTGCTCGTCGGCCGGGACCCAGTCCAGGAAGGGCGCGAAAAGGCTGCGGGCCTGGTGGCGGCCGGCCTCCAGACGGTCGCGGCCGGCGTCCTCGACGCGCATGGGCACGGGCACGATGCGGATGTCGCGATCGGGGTGGGAGTTGCTGCGGACGGAACGCGCCACGTGCGCGGCACCGTTGACGCCCTGGCGGCTGAGGGTGAAGCAGTCCACGACGATGTCGGGCATGACGACCGTGCAGATGCTCGCGGTGTCGCTGAGGCCGGTGCGGCTGTCGATCAGGACGTAGTCGTAGCGTGCGGCCATGTCCTCGCGGAGCGCGGTGAGGAAGTCGGCGCCGCCCATGCGGTAGAAAGTGCCCCAGTCGAAGGTGCTGACGGTGACCGCGTAGGTGTCGGGGTCCTGGACGCCGGCGGGGAGCAGATCGAGTTTGCCGCCGGGGGGCAGCCGCAGTTCGGTGCCGACGGCATAGCGGTCGACGCGCGCCAGTTCGCGGGGGTCGGGGCCGTCGGGGTGGCTGCCGTCGCGAGGGGGTGGTCCGGCCGCACCGGCGTTCTCCACGCCGGAGGCGACCCGTTGTGCCACGGAGCGGCGGGCGAAGTCACCGACCATCTCGATGACGCCGGCGCTCTCGGTGAGGTCGGGGTCGGCCAGCAGGGGCTGGAGGTAGGTGTGCAGTCCGGGAGCTTCGAGGTCCCAGTCCACGACGAGGACGCGCAGACCGTTGCTCGCGAGTATCCAGGCGGTGTTGACCAGCGCCATCGTGCGCCCCGTACCGCCCTTGAAGGAGTAGAAGGTGATGATGGTGCCACGGCCGCGGTCGTCATGGGTCATCTGTCCTGCTCCTGCTCTAAAGGAAGGGGATCGGAGGAGGGGCGGGCAGGCTGCGGGCGCGCAGGGCCGTTCGGCTCGGGCCGTGGGACGGTCAGGGTGCTCAGGACGGGGAGCGGCGTGGAGGTGGTCCGTGACCTCTCCAGGGAATCGAGCTTGATCGTCTCCAGGAACGAGAACAAGTGGTTCTGCACCTTGGCCACGACGGCGTGGAGCGCCCCGTCGAATTCGTCCGAGCCGATTCCGGACTGGAGCAGCGGCAGGGGGTCCCCCGCTCCTTTCGCCCAGTTCAGCGGTAGGGCGCTGCGGACCGCCTCCCAGTAGGACTTGCTCCGGGGTCCGTCACCCGCCTCGTCGGGACCGCAGGGAACGATGGCCGCGCTGCCCGGATGGTTGCTCCGGTCGTAGGCGCGCAGGGCCCTTCCGTACGGTTCGTCCGCGGCGGCCCGCGCCTCCACCAGGAGGACCGCGACCTGCCCCTGCCCACGGGCCTCGTCCAGGGTGGCGCCGAGGACGTCCGAGACGACGTCGGTGCGCACCGTGAAGCCCCGTTCCTCCAGGAGTTGGCTCGCCCTCCTGGCCACGGGCTCCGGGGATTCGGTGTGGTAGGGGTTCCAGTCGGTCGGGCTCTCCCCGTGGCACCCCGGGTCCGTGGACCTCTCGTGGTGGGCGGTCCCGGAGGTTCGGGCGGCGACGAGCAGCAGGGCGTGGCTGCCCGGCTCCGCGCGCTGGGCGGCGGACGGGAAGGGTCCGGCGGATTCCGGTGCGGTGAGGTCCAGGCCCTCGGCGGGCGGTATGCGGAAGTGTTCGGCGGCCACGAGGATCTGCCGCGCGAGGAGGTTCACGATGCGGCGGTACTCCTCGCCGCCCGGGTCGGCCACCAGGATGCGGCGCAGCCCCCACTGCGCGTAGTGCTCGCCGAATTCGAGGTTGTCGTACTGGATGTGGGCGGCACCTGCCGGAATGCTCTGTACGGGCTCCCACAGGACGGGGATGAGGGCCTTGGCATCCACTCCGGCCCGTTCCCGGTGGCTGCGCTGTCGGTCCTCGAATGCCTTCCATTCGCGGCCGCAGAAGTCGCTTCTGAAGTAGTCCGGGGTGTAAAGCGCCAGCATGGTGCGGCAGTGGCCCAGGGCGTCCCCGAGGGCCGCGTTCCAGTCCTGGCCGATTTGAATGGACTGGACGTCCAGAAAAGGAGGGTCGAAGGCCGCAGGCTTGCCCGTGCGTAATCGCCGTAGTTCTTGGCGCAATTCTGCGCACAGGTCGTCGTAGAACCGCTTGACGAGGACCCGTGGTCCGCGTCTGCGTGCATAGCTCAGGAAGAAGTACGGTTCCACCGAGCCCCCGACGTGCCGCGATCGCGGGGTCCCTACCGTGGGGTGGATGGATTCTCGCGTCCTGGAAGGTGACCGACACCGGCGGAAGTGCGCGTTGTCCGGTTGCCTCCCACACCTCCTCACCCCCCAACCGGTACCCCTCAGCCATTGTCTTGGTTGAGTCGTGCCGAGACAGAGAACTGTACCCCTGTCCGGCCTGACGGGCCCCTTCTCGGCGGGGCCCGATGCATGCATTCCCCTGATCTCCGCTTCCAACGCCCGTTCCCCGCATGCTTGTTGCCAGGATGCGCCGCACAGGGCACACGTGTGCGCCCTGGTCGCGCTCCGGGCTCAGGGGAGGACTGACGGCTGTTCCGGAGGGGTCTCGGTGGTCCTCGTGAGTTCCGTGTGGATACGGGAGTTGACGTGCGTGATGAATGCGGCGAGGTCGTGGCAGTAGACCGACGGATTGTCGAAGTCGGTGGCCGGGTGGTGGCGGTGGGTGTACAGGCCGCCGCCGCAGACGCGGACCAGGGTGCAGTCCCGGCAGACGGGGGCGAGGCCCTGGAGTCCGGACTGTCTGCGGCGGACCGTGCGCGTCGCCAGCGCCTCGGAGAAGGAGTGGTGGAAAACGTCGAAGCCGGTCTCGGGTGCGCCCGGTGCGACGACCTTGAGTGAGTCGGAGTGTTCCAGGGTCCCGTCGGTCTCGACGACGACGAGGTCGACGGGGGCGAGTCCGAAAGCCTCCGTGTTCACCGCCCCACCGAGCACCCCGGACATCACCTCCTCGAACATGCGGACCCGGGTCTCCATGCGCGGCGCGTCGAACCACCGGTCGAACGCCGTGCCGAGCCAGCGCGCGTACGGGGTCGGCCCGTCCGGGGGCGACCCGACGGACGGGGGGCGCTCCGGAGGGGTCACGCGGTTCTCCAGGCCGGGCGGAGGGTGCCGCCATGTGCCGTGCGGCAGCAGGAAGTCGACGCGGGGCGGGGCGAACTCCAGCAGGGCCTCGAAGGTAGCGATCGGGTCGTTGTGCAGGTCGATGGTGCACAGCAGTCCCACGAAGAGGTCCCTGTGGCGGGGGTCGTTGAGCAGCCGCAGCCCTTCGGCGACACGGGCGTGGCTGGGGCGACCGCCCGCGAACCGGCGGTGCCGGTCGTGTGCCGCCGGGTCCCCGTCCAGACTGACGGCCACGCCCACGCGGTGGCGGTGCAGGAGGGTGAGGAACTCCTCGTCGAGGAGGATGCCGTTCGACTGCATCGAGCAGCGGACCTCGACCCCAAAGGCGGCGAGGCGTTCGGCGAGGACGGTGAGGAGCTGGTCCAGGTGTGCCTTGCCCACGAGGAGGGGTTCGCCGCCATGGAGGATGACACGGACGGCGGGCAGCCGGTGTTCACGGGCGTGCTCGGCGATCCGGTCGGCGGTCTGCCGGACGATGTCGAGCGACATCGCTCCGGGCCGTCTGCGCCAGCTCTGGTCAGCGGCGAAGTACACATAGCAGTAGTCGCACGACAAGTTACATAAACTATGCACTTTCAGCAGGAACTGCCGGAAGGGAACCACGGGCGCGTCCCCCGAACCGGCGTCCGTCGTCGTCACAGCGCACTTTCGAAGACGACGTCGATCGTCCTCACCGAGCCGTCTCGCTCCCGGAGGTGGCGTCGCACGGCGTGACCCCACGCCGTGTTCTTCCGGGCCACCACCATCAGCCGACGGGTCGGCACGGTGGAGATGTCGACCAGTCGTGTGCTGTCGTGGCTGTTCTGAGGCGCGTCCATGCCGTGCTGCCTCCCTGAGAGCCGCTGGATGCGGAGATGGTGCCCCGCCCGGATACATTCCCTGTCCATGCTCTGTCAGTGCTGTTCGCTCGTCCACAAGACAGTTGGCGTCAACCGGGCCATGGAGGTGCCGGGGCGCTTCCCTCGCTGATTTGCCGGGGTGGCCGAATTCGGTCAGGGGGTGTTGGGGAAAAGGTTGGTCTTTGTGGTTGACCGTCCAGGGAAGTCGCGGGTGGCCAGCCAGATGGTGAGGTCGTTGACGATCCCGGCGATGCGGTTGTCGGTGTCGACCTCGTGTTCGCGGCGTGTGCTGTCGCGGCGGACGATTTCGTAGCCGCCTTCGTCGAGGACGGCCACGGAGACGAACCAGGGGGGTCGTCCTCGTCGGGCTGGATGACGACGAACGTGTCGTCCGCGTCGTTCAGTTCGCTGATCAGGTCGTACAGAGCGTCCTCGGACGGGTCGTCGAGGTGGCGGCCGTCCTCGCCGTCGGCGCGGTAGTGGGCTGCCTCCACGGTTCGCTCTCCTCTTGTACCGACGTTCCTGCCGGGTTGCCGCCGTCAGCATCGCACGCAGGCCCGACGGACTCCGGTCGGTCACAGTGACTCGTTGACCGTGGGGATGCGGACGATGGCCTCCACCGGGTGGCGGCGAACCCATGGCGCTTGAGGTGGCTGACACCGCACCCGATCGCGTGCCGGGATGAGCAACCCTCGCGACCGAGGGCCCGAGGACGTGCGCTTCTTCGGCCAGGGCGCTTGCGGTGCGGGCGTGGTTGGCGGGTGAGGAGTACACAGGGAGACAGTGACATTCAGGGCTGGTACAGGCCGTGATGAACGCCTGGGTTTGCAGCGGATGCAGCGGATCCGGCCATGGGACTCATGAGTCGCTTCCGGGCAGGCGCGGTGACCGAGGGCTGGACGGTCCTACTCGACGACGATGCTCCTGGTGAAGGGCTGGTCACTCTGGTGACCAGCCCTTCACCAGGAGCATCGTCTGTCTGGACTCCCGCCATGGGGCAGCCCGAGACTCCCGCGGTCGTCGAACGACGGTGTGGACGTGATCGGCTCCGTCACCGCGGAGCCAGTGGTGATCCCAGGGGCTGCGCGCGGCAGGCGCTGGATGAGTGGGAGGAGAAGAGTGCGGAGCGAGAGACCTGACCAGGCACGAAGACGCGGGACGGGATGCCGGCCTCGGGGGCCGGTGTGAGGAGGGCCGTCGGTCCTGGCCCCCCTCGGTGCGCTTCAGTGAGCCGCGGGGCAGGTCTACTCCGGCGGCGTGGGCGTGTCGTGGGTGCGGTACATCGCCTGGACGTCGAGCTCCAGTTGGACCGTGGGGCCCACCACGGCTATGCCTCGGGCGAGCATCGTGCGCCAGTTCAGGGTGTAGTCCTCGCGGTGGAGTTCGGCCTTGGCGAGGGCGGCGCAGCGCAGTTCCTCGCCGTAGCCGCCGTTGACGGTGCCCAGGTAGGTCGTGTCGAGGGCGACGGAGCGGCTGACGCCGTGCATCGTGAGGGTGCCCTGGAGCGTCCACTTGCTGCCGCCCCGGTAGGCGAAGCGGTGGCTGGTGAAGTCGATGTGCGGGAAGCGCTCGACGTCGAGGAAGTCCGCTGAACGCAGGTGCTTGTCACGGGTGTTGTTGCCGGTGTTGATGCTGGACGCGTCGATGCGGACGTGGACGCGCGACTCGGTGACGTCCTGGGCGACCTGCAGTCCGCCCTCGAAGCGTTCGAAGCGGCCGTGGACGTGGGCCATGCCGACGTGCTTGGCGATGAAGCGGATCGCGGTGTGCGGCGGGTCGAACATCCAGGTGCCGGGGACGGGGAGCTCCAGCTGGCGGGCCGAGCGCAGCGAGACGCGCTCCGGGGCAGGGGCGGCGTCCGGGACGATCTCCACGGACTCCCGGTGGGGTTCGAGCCCCTCGGCCACGACCAGCAGGCTGTAGACGCCCGGCGGCAGGACGGCCATGAAGTAGCCGTACGGGTCGGTGGTGCCGCGTGCCGCGACCCGGTGGCTGCGGAGTTCCGTGACCGTCACCTCGGCCGCGCCCATGGGCTGGTTCACCGGGTCCAGGACCTCACGGACGAGGGCCCCCGCGCCGGGCGGGACGGGAAGCGTCAGGCCCGCGGCTCCCCGGGTGGCTTGTGAGGATCGCCGCCGGAGCAGTCCGAGGGGCATGCTGTTCACCTTTCAGTCGTCGATGTGCCGTAGGTCGGGTCAGGTGGGTGACGGTCGGTCGCCCGCGTACGCCGCTGTGAGGACGGCCAGGACGCCCGTCTCGGTGACCTCGCGCGGATTGGGATACGCCTGTCCGGCTGCCTGCGCCGCGGCCACCGCCAAGTCGGTCTCCTTCAGACCGAGTTCGGCGAGCGAGCGCGGGGCGCCCAGACGGCCGGACAGCTCCCACAGGGCGTACGGGGCGTCGTCGGCGTCCAGGGCCGCGCCGAGCGCCGCGAGGGCCTCGGGGGCCGCGGGGGCGTTGTGGGCCAGCGCGTACGGGAGGACGACCGTGTGGGTCTGCGCGTGGGGCAGGCCGAAGGTGCCGCCGAGGACGTGGCAGAGCTTGTGGTGCAGGCCCATCGTGGTCGCGCCGAGCGCGGTACCGCACAGCCAGGCGCCGTAGAGCGCGCGGCCCCGGGCGTCGACGTCCCGCGGATCGGCCGCCAGGTCGGGCAGCGCGCGCGTCATGGCGCGGGCGCCCTCCGCGGCCGTCAGCGACACCAGCGGGTTGGTGTCCGGCGCGTAGAGGGCCTCCGCGGCGTGGGCGACCGCGTTGATGCCGCTGGTCACGGTCAGCGGCAGCGGGAGGGAGAGGGTCAGTTCGGGGTCGTAGACGACGCTGCGGGGCAGCACCGACGGGTCGCGTCCGGTGCGTTTGGCGCCGTGCTCGGTCAGGCCCCAGACGGGTGTCATCTCCGAGCCCGAGTACGTCGACGGCACCGCGATCAGCGGCAGGCCGGTGCGCAGGGCGATGGCCTTGCCCAGGCCGATCGCGGAGCCGCCGCCGACGGCGACGCACCCGTCGGCCCCGGCGGCGCGGGCCACGTCGACGGCCCGTTCGGCGACCTCGACGGGCACATGCATACGGGCCTCGGTGTGCAGCCCGGCGCAGGCGTCGCCGAGGGAGTCCGCGACGGCGCGGGCCGTGTGCGCGCCCCGCGGGCCGGACACCACCAGCAGGCGTCGCAGGCCCAGGCGTTCGGCCTCGCCGGGCACGGCGGTCACCGAGGCGCCGGCGCGGAGGACGACGCGCAGGGGCGGTGACTCGTGGACGAACTCCCTCACGCCTCCTCCCGGTCGAGCGTGTCGAGCACGAGGTCGAAGCGGGCGTGCCGGAACGGTTTCGGGATGCCGAACTCCCGTGCCAGCTCCGGGTCGTCGGTCTCGGTGAAGTCCTGGACGAGGCTCTCCTTGACGGCGAACACCGCGTCCGAGTCGAGGTGGTCGCTGCCCGCCACGAAGATGTGCGTGGTGACCGTCCGGTGCCCCTCGGCGGAGCCGATGAAGTGGATGTGGGCCGGGCGGTAGGGGTGGCGGGCCGTGGCCTTCAGCAGCGCGCCGACCGGGCCGTCCGTCGGGATCGGGTACGGGCTCGGCACGCAGGTGCGGAACCAGAAGCGGCCCTCGTCGTCCGTCGTGAACAGTCCGCGTCCGTTGCCGGGCGGCTGCACGTCCGGCTGCTGCACGTCGTAGAAGCCCTCGGCGTTCGCCTGCCAGACGTCGAGGACCGCGCCGGGCAGCGGGGTGCCGTCGCGGGAGAGCACACGCCCGCTGATCACGCACGGCTCGCCGCCGCCGACGAGGTCGATGTCCGCGCCGAGCGCGCGGGCCGGGGACTCGGTCATGTGGAAGGGCCCGAGGACGGTCGACTCGGTCACGCCGTCGCCGCGCCGGTCCTCACCGCCGCCCCGCTCGCTGTTGATCGTCTCCACGAGCATCGAGACGCCGAGCACGTCCGAGAGCAGCACGAACTCCTGCCGGGTGGCGGTACAGGTCTGTCCGGTCGCGGTGAGGAAGGCGATGGCCCGCTCCCACTCCGCCATGGTCGGTCCGGTCTCGCGGACGAAGGCGTGCAGGTGGCGGGTGAGGGCGGCGAGCAGTTCCCGCAGCCGGGGGTCGGGGGTGCCGGCCATGCTGTCGACGACCGCTTCGGTGATCCGGGTCGTGAACGCGCTGCTCATGTCGTCGCCCGTCTCGTCGCTCATGTCGGTACGCGTGTCGGTGGTCATGTCCGGGCATCCTTCCCGTCAGGCGTGTCCGAGGATCCGACGCAACGCCGCCGTCAGCAAACGCTCCGCTTCCTCGGCCGACGCGGCGGCCGTGGCGTGCCGGAAGGCGACGAATCCGTCGGGGCGGACGAGCAGGGCTCCCCCGTCGGCCGTCCCGCTCAGCCGCGCCCAGTCGCCATACGGGTCCTCGTACTGCCGGCCGGGGCCGATGACGACCGTGGTGATCGCCAGGCCCTGGGCCTCGGCCGCCCGCGTCCAGTGGTCGCCGCCGATGCCGGTGATCAGGGTGAAGCGGCCCTGCCCGACGGTGTCGAGGGTGGACAGCGCGCGGGTGCCGGAGGTGATCCAGGCGTGCGGGAGCCGGGCGCCGGGGCGGGTGCTGGGCTGGTGGTACAGCTCGGGGTCGCGGTCGAAGCCGGGTTCGGGGGTGCCGTCGGGGACGATCGCCTGCGAGGTGTACCGCTGGTTGAGGTCGACGCCGTGCGCGTTGAACTCGTACACCTTGAACGCGATGGCCTCACGCAGGCGCGCCCGCTGCTTCTCGGCGGCCTCGGTGGCGTCCTTGCGGGCGGCGATGTTGGCCCACAGCTGCTCGGGGGTCTGCGGGGCGAGCCCGTCGAGGGCCTCGAAGACGGGCGCGGTCTCGCCGATGGACTTGTTGGCGCGGGTGACGATCTGCCGGCCGATCGGGGCCCGCTCGGCGGTGTAGGTGTCGAGCAGCCGGGGGGAGGCCGTGCCGTCGAGGACGAGTTTGAGCTTCCAGGCCAGGTTGTAGGAGTCCTGGATGGAGGTGTTGGAGCCGAGGCCGTTGGACGGCGGGTGCCGGTGCGTGGCGTCGCCGGCGCAGAAGACCCGGCCGTTGGAGTACGTCTGCGCGTACATCTCGTTGACCGTCCACGCGGAGGACGACTTGACGGTCACCGGGATCTCGTCGTCGCCGATCAGCTTGCGGACGACGCTCTCGGCGTACTCGGTCGTGAGGTCGGGGGCGCCCGCGGTGACGTCGTACCCCCACACGATCAGCCACTCGTTCCAGGGGCGGACGCAGCGCACGAGGCCCGCGCCGATGCCTCCGACGGTGGCGCCCGGGGCGAGCACCCAGTAGAGGGTGGACGGCCGGTGCGCGGTGTACTTCGCGAGGTCCGCGTCGAAGACGATGTTGATGCTGCCGGCCACGCCCATCTGGCCGCCCATGGGCAGTCCCGCGTCCTCCGCGACCTGGGAGCGGCCGCCGTCGGCGCCGATCAGGTACTTCGCGCGGATCGTGTACGTGTCGCCGCGCAACCGGTCCTCGACGGTGACGGTGACGCCGTCGGCGTCCTGGACGAAGGACCTGTAGACGGTGCTGAACCGCAGGTGGGTGCCGCGGGCGACGGCCGCGTCGATCAGGACGGGCTCCATGAGGTGCTGCGGCATGTCGCACATGCGGGTGGGGCTGGCGAGTTCGTGCGCGGCCTGCACGAGCGGGTCGTTGCCCCAGGAGCGGACCCGGCCCAGTTCCTCACCGGCGAGGCTGGTGCAGAAGGTGGTGTCACCCATCAGGTGCTGCGGGGTGGCCTTCGCGACGACCTCGTCCTCGACGCCGAGGTCCCGCAGGACCTCCATGGTGCGCTGGTTGGTGATGTGCGCGCGGGGCGTGTCGGCGAGACGGGCGTGGCGGGTGACGACGATGTTCGGCACGCCGTACGTGCTGAGCGCGAGCGCGGCGGAGGCTCCGGCGGGGCCGCTGCCCACGATCAGTACGTCGGTCACGACATCGGGCTCGACGGTGTGCACGGGGAACGCTCCAGGGACATGAGGACGGACACCGACCGTCGAAGATCATGGACGCGGGTGCGGGAACGTGGGTGTCTCAGTTTGAGACAGTGCGGCGCCGATGCCGGGCGGCGCGTCAGGGGACGCGGAACCCGGGGCGTTCGCGTCCGGGCTGCCCGCGCCCTGCGGCGCGGCGGCCGTGGGCTTGGGAGCCCAGGATGTGAGGGCCCGGGGGTGCAAGGGCCCGGGGTGTCCGCTGGGACTGCCCACGCCGCGATGTACGGAAACGGGGCGCTTGTTGCTCATTCAACTGGTGCCGGTACGGTGAATGGCGTCGTGACCACCACAGAGCAGCCCTCCGTCTCCGACCGCCCCGCCCTGACCTCGCTGCGCAGGGCGCGGGAGTCGTTCCTGCTGGGGCGGCAACTGCCGGACGACGTACCGGAAGAGGTCGTCGCCGCGTGGAGGCGTGCCCGGTTCTTCGGCGTACGGCACGACATGCCGGCCCCGGTCCCGGACCCCGCGCCGCCTCCCGTACGGCCCGAGGACCCGGCCCTGCTGGCGGCGGCCCGGCCGGTGCTGGAACGGATCGCTCCCGCCCTCGGCACGGAACAGGCGGCCCTCCTCCTCACCGACGAGCGGCTGCGGGTGCTGTGGGCGGCCGGCGGCGGACGGCACGACCTCAGCCGCCTCGACCTCTCCGAGCGCACGGTCGGCGTCAACAGCGCGGCCCGCGCGCTCAGCACGCGCCGGCGGGCCGAGGTGCACGGGCCCGAACACTTCCTCGACCTCTGGCAGGACGTGTCCGCGGTCAGCGTGCCGGTGCTCTCCCCCGACACCGGGCGCCCGCTGGGCACGGTGACCGCGGCCTCCACGCTGTGCGCGGAGTGCGGCCCGCATCCGGGTGCCGCACTCGCCGAGGCCGCCGCCGACGCCGTCGAGGCCGAACTCCTCGCGCGGTCGCAGGGGGCGGAACGGGTGCTGCTGGACGCGTACTTGGCGGCGCTGCGGGGTGCCCTGCCCCCGGGCCGGGACGGTACCGCGGGTCCGGAGCGCGGCGGGACCGGGCGCCCGCCGGCCGGGCGGGCGGTCGTCGCCCTCGACGGACGCAGCCGGCTGGTCAGCGAGGCGGCGGGGCGGCTGCTGTCCCCGGAGGGCTTGGAGGCGCTGGAGCGCGCCGCGGTCGCCGCGAGGAGAGGCGCGGCCCGCGCGGCCGTGCCGCTGCCGGAGGGGTCGAAGTGCCGCGCGACCCTCACCCCGGTGACGCACATGGGCTCGGTGATCGGCGCGGTCGCCGTGCTGGAGCCGGTGGGGCGGACGGCCACCTGGGCGGACGGGCCGGGCGGCGCGACGCCGGGCGGGCCCCGTTGTGGCGGCGGTGACGGTGTCGGCGTGGGGGTGGGCGGACGTTCGGTGGCCTGGCGGCACGCGGTCGACCGGGCGACGGAGCTGGCGCGGTCGTCGTCGGAGCCGCTGCTGCTCGTCGGGGAGCGCGGCACCGGGAAGGCGTCGCTGGCCCGGGAGTTGACCGAGGGGCCGCTGCTGACGGCGGACGCGGCGGAGGGGGCGGTGCACGCGGCGCTGGAGGAGTGGGCCGGTGGTCGGGCGGTCCTCGTCCGGCACGCCGAGCGTCTGACGCAGCGCGATGTGGCGGCCCTCAACTCGCTCCTCGAAGCGCCTCCCGCCGCGCTCCTGCTGGTGACGTACACCCCGGGCCCCCCGCCCGGCCCCTGCCTCCAGCGACTGCTGGACAGCCTGGCCGCGCGTTCGGTGACCCTGCCCGCGCTGCGCGAACGCCCTGAGGACATCAGGGACTTGCTCGACTCCGTCACCCCCCGGCCGGCACCCGGGCAGCCGCCGCTCACCTGGTCGCTGGACGCGCTGCGCGCTCTGGAGCAGCATCCATGGCCCGGCAACGTCACCGAACTGGTGCACCTGGTACGGGCGTTGACCGAGCAGCGCCGGGCGACGGGGCCGGTCCGGCGGACCGAGCTGCCGGACCCGGTGCGGGAGGGCCCGGCAGCCCGGCAGCTCAGCCCGATGGAACGGGCCGAGCGCACCGCCATCCTGGACGCCCTGCACCGCCATGGCGGCAACAAGGCCCGTACCGCGATGGCCCTGGGCATCGCCCGCGCCACGTTGTACCGGAAGCTGCGGGGCTACCGGGGCTGAACGCCCAGCGGATCGGCCGGCCGGTCATGGGCGGAGGTCGCGTCGGCGGACGGTTGACCAGGACCCTCGGTGCCGGTGGGCCCGGCATCGACGGGCGGGGCCTCGGTGGTCCCGACATCGGTGGTCGCGACATCGGTCGGCGTGATGTCGGTCGGCTTGCTGCCCGCGGGCTTGGGGACGGTGGGCGTGCTGCCGGTCGGCTTGATGCCGGCGGGCCCGCTGCCCACGAGCCTGCCGGCGGTCGAACTGCCGTCCGTGACTGCCTCCGTGACGGTATCCATGGCCGCGTCCGTGGGGCCGTCGTCGAGGAAGCCCCCCGACTGGTGCTGCCACAGCCTGGCGTAGGCGCCGTCGCGGGTGAGCAGTTCCTGGTGGGTTCCCTGTTCGATGATCCGGCCGTGGTCGAGGACGACGAGCTGGTCCATGCCGGCGACCGTGCTCAGCCGGTGGGCGACCACGAGCGCCGTACGCCCCTCCATGAGCCGCCACAGCGCCTCCTGGACGAGGCGTTCGCTCTCGGAGTCGAGGGCGCTGGTCGCCTCGTCGAGCAGCAGGATCGGCGCGTCGCGCAGGATCGCCCTGGCGAGCGCGACCCGCTGGCGCTGTCCGCCGGACAGTTTGACGCCGCGCTCCCCCACCAGCGTCTCGAAGCCGTCCGGCAGGGCGTCGGCGAACTCCGTGACGTGGGCCGCCTCCGCCGCCCGCCGGATCTCGGCGTCGGTGGCGTCCGGCCGGGCGAACGCGATGTTGTCCCGCAGAGTGCGGTGGAACATCGCCGGGTCCTGCGGCACGTACGCGATGAGGCTGCGCAGGTCGGCCTGGCGCAACCGGCTGATGTCCTGGCCGCCGACGAGGATGCGGCCGGCGTCGATGTCGTTCATCCTCAGCAGGAGCCGGGAGAGCGTCGTCTTGCCGCCGCCGGACCGGCCCACGAGACCGACCTTGGTCCCGCTGGGCACCGTCAGGTCGAGGCCCCGGAAGAGCGGTTCGGCGCCCGCGTGGGCGAAGGTCACCTTCTCGAAGCGCACATCGGCGGGGCCGGGCCGCAGCGGCTCCGGGTCCGCCGGGTCGAGCACGGTCGGCGGGTTCCGCAGCAGGTCGGTGAATTGCGCGGCCTCCGTCATCGCGCTCTCCATCCGGCGGTAGATCTGGTTGAACTCGAACATGATCCGCGTCGCGTTGGTGTAGTACGTGAACGCGACGACGACCGCCTCGACGCCGTTGCCGCCCGCGCCGAGGGCGATCGCCAGCACCAGGCCCAGCACGTTGGTCAGCACGGACAGCGGGGCGACCAGGGTGTCGATGCGGAGGTTGCCGTAGTCCCACGACCGCAGGGACAGCCGACGGGACTCGGCGACCCGTGACCGGTGTTCGGCGGCCTCCCGCTCCTCGGCGGCGAAGGCGCGGACGGTGTCCATGTTCATCAGACTGTCGGCGACATGGCCGGACACCCGGGCGATGGCCTCCTCGCGCAGGCCCACGAGTGCCTGGCGGCGGCGGATGAGGGGCACCACGCAGACCGCGGTCAGCGCGATCATCACCAGGAGTCCGGCGACGAGCAGCGGTTCGTACCGCCAGAGGACCACCGCGCCGAACAGCAGCGGAACGACGTTGCCCAGGACCGAGAAGGTCAGGGTGTCGACGAACTGCTCGAAGCGGGACGCGAAACTCAGGACCCGTTTGGTCAGCGAACCGGCGAAGTTGTCGTGGAAGAACGTGGCGTCCTTGGCGAACAGTTCGTCCATGCCGATGACGTACAGGCGCTCGATACCGAGGGCGTCGAGACGGTTCAGACAGTGCAGACCGAGGCGCCAGAGCGTCTCGGCGCACAGGAGGACGCCCGCGAAGCCCAGGATGTAGGGCAGCGTCGAGCCGAGGCTGACGTCGGCGTCGTCGGCGACACGGCCGACGAGTTTCGCGACGACCAGCGGTGCGGCGTAGTAGATGCCGATGTTGCCGAGGGCCGGCAGGAGCATGCCGGGGACGGCCAGCAGCCGCAGCCGGGCCAGTTCCCGTCCGTAGTAGCGGAGTGCGAGGAGGACCGGGCCTTTGCCCGGCGTTGCTGTGTGCGAATCAGGTGATCCCATCCCGCCTCTGTGGTGTCGTGTGGCAGTCGGCCACGGGCCTCTTGGGGAGATGCCCTGCCTGAACGGCCGCGTCATACGCATATAAAGAGGGCATAAGACGAAGTCTCCCGTGCCGGACCGGACGGGGTCCAAGGCTTTTGGCGCTGCCGACGACGGGCCGCACACGGGTGCGAATCGATCCGGCCATACCGTTCGCGGCGGCAAAACGAGCAGCGGGCCCGCCGTGTTCGGCGGACCCGCTGGCCCTGCACCGTCGGGACGACAGGATTTGAACCTGCGACCCCTTGACCCCCAGTCAAGTGCGCTACCAAGCTGCGCCACGTCCCGGTGCGCTGTCCGCGGTGGAACCGCGTGATCGCGCAGACAGAACTTTACCGTACGTCGGCCGGTGCCCCGCGGTCGGTGAGGGACGGGGGACAATCGGGGCATGGACGCGACTTCGGACGGCGGGACGGCACGGCGGCGGGACCGGGACCCAGAGGGGCGTGCGCGGAACGCGCGCCCGCGGGACGGGCTGGGGCGGCCGTTGCCGTACGGGGCGGACGGTGTGGAGCGGCAGCCGGAGGGGGTCGCGCGGAGGCCGGAGGAGACCGTCGCGCAGGCGCAGGCGCTGCTGGACGCGGGGAGGCCGTTCCACGCGCACGAGGTCTTCGAGGACGCATGGAAGGCGGGGCCGGAGGAGGAGCGCGCCCTGTGGCGGGGTCTGGCCCAGCTCGCGGTGGGGCTCACGCACGCGGCGCGCGGCAACGCCACGGGCGGTGCCCGGCTGCTGCGGCGCGGGGCCGCCGCGGTCGAGGAGTGGGCGGCGGCCGCGGGCCACGACTGCCCGTACGACATCGACCTGACGCACGTCGTGGCCTGGGCCCGCGACCTGGCCGGGGTCGTGGAGGGCGAGCCGCGGCCGGTGGACGCGGGCAGCCGGGCGCCGCGTCTGCGGGGGCACGGCCCCCGGTAGCGGCCCCGAGCGCCCTCCTCGGTACCCGCGCGGAGCGTCTCCGCACGCACGCCGCGGCCGGGCGGTGTGATCGTGACGCCGCGACGTCCACTCAGGACGCCGCCCCCCTGCCTGTCTCCTTGCGGAAACGGTGGCCACCGCGCTCATCGGCACGTTCGGCGAGGAGACTGGCGCTGATCGCCTCGTGTCGCCGTATGCCGCTGCCGGAGGTCCTGGTGCCGGTCTTCGACCGCGTGGCGGAGGAGGGGTACCTCACCCGTGACGGCACGCCGCCCTCCCTCATGGAGGCGGGTGCCCACGAGGCCCGGGTGGGGTGACCAGCGCGGCCTGGGGCGACTGGCTCCGCCGAGGGCTGGAGGAGGACTACGGCCGTCCCGTCGACGGGGACCGGTGCACCGCCGTCGACGCCGTCGCCAAGCGGCTGCTGCGGGAGGACCTCATGCGAGGGCTGTCGGCGCGGGATCGCGCGTCGCCCCCGTCCGGCGCGACGGCGACCACCGGCTGGCGGGCCCCGGCTGGTCCAGGCCGACCAGCGGCAGCCTGCCGGCCGATCGACTCGGGCGTATCGTCCCGGTATGACGGATAAACGTGCTGTTCTGGTTGACATCGACGGCGTGCTCACCGTCTCGTGGAAGCCCTTGCCGGGTGCGGTCGGGGCGTTGCGGGAGATCCTCGGGGCGGGGCTGGGGATCGCGCTGGTGACGAACACGACGTCCCGGACGCGGGCGTCGATCGCCGGGGTCCTGAGCGGCGCCGGGTTCCCCGTGACCGCCGACGACATCCTGACCGCGCCGACCGTGACCGCCGCGTATCTCGCCCGGCACTGTCCCGGAGCGCGCTGCGCGCTGCTGAACAGCGGTGACGACATCCGGGAGGACCTCACGGGGGTCCGGCTGTCCGGCTACGACGCCACGGACGCGGGCGTGGACGAGAACGAGGGCGTGGACGCGGGCGTCGACGTGGTGATCGTCGGCGGGGCGGGGCCCGGTTTCGACTACGAGGCGCTCAACCGGGCCTTCGGGCAGCTCCAGGGCGGTGCCCGGCTCGTCGCCATGCACCGCAATCTGTACTGGCGGACCGACGACGGACTCCAACTGGACTCGGGTGCGTTCCTCGTCGGGCTGGAACGGGCGGCGCGCAGGGAGGCCGAGATCACGGGCAAGCCGTCGGCCGCGTTCTTCGAGGCGGCGCTGGCGCACCTCGGCGTCGCGGCCGGGGAGGCGCTGATGGTCGGGGACGACATCGAGTCGGACGTACTGGCGGCGCAGCGCGCGGGCATCACCGGTGTGCTCGTCAGGACCGGGAAGTACCTGCCGGAGACCCATCGCGCCGCGAGCGGCAGCCCCGACCACGTGGTGGACTCGTTCGCGGATCTGCCGGCGCTGCTGGGGATCGGCGGGGGGACGGCGTCAGCGCAGCAGTAGCTGGAGGCCGCCGAGGACCGTCGCCGCGATCACCAGGTGCTCGAACAGCCGCTGGTTGATGCGGTGCACCGCCCACTTGCCGAGGAGGGCGCCCGGCACCACGAACAGGGCGAGCGCCGCGTCCAGCAGCAGGGAAGGGCCGTCGATGAGGCCGAGGCCCACACTGAAGGGGACCTTGGAGACGTTGACGATCAGGAAGAAGAACGCCGACGTGCCGAGGAAGCCGAGCTTGCGGAAGCCCGCCGACAGCAGGTACATCGACATCACAGGGCCGCCGGCGTTGGCGACCATGGTGGTGAAGCCGCCGAGGACGCCGTACGAGCGGGCCTTGACGCGGCCGGCGCGGGTGGTGACGGAGTCCGGTGCGTCGTCCCGGTCGACGGTACGGCGGCGCCACACGGTCACCGCCGTCATCAGCAGCAGGATCGCGCCGATCGAGGTCCGGACGATCTGGTCGTCGGCCCACATCAGGAACAGCGTGCCGAACACGACGCCCGCGCCGACCGCGGGGAACAGCCGCCACAGGGTCGGCCAGTGGGCGTGCCGGCGATAGGTCAGCACGGCCAGGACGTCCCCGACGATGAGGATCGGCAGGAGCACACCGGTCGAGGCGCGGGCCGGCAGCACGGCCGCGAAGATCGCGAGGCTGACGGTGTTGGCGCCGCTCACGGCGGTCTTGGAGAAGCCGACGAGGAGGGCGGCGAAGGCGAGTGCGGCGAACTCGGCCGGGGACAGGTGCCAGAGAGTCATCGTGTTCATGCGGAGACCGATGCTATGCGCACCTAACGGCCTCCTGGCAGGACCGTCTCGCCTGCCGGCCCTGAGCGGGGCGGCGCGGGACGAGCGACGCGGGACGAGCCGGGCCGGCGGCGCGGGGCCGGTCACACGAGGCAGCCCGCACGGACGAGGGGTGCGGGCGGTGCTCGGTGCCGGCCGGGGGTGACCGGTTCGGGTGGGGTGCCGGTCGGACCATGGACCGGCGGCGGGTGGACTGGCAAGATCCACCGGGTTACCTTCACCGACGCAGCTGGAGGAGTCATGGCCGACTCGCGGGAGCACGCCTTCGCCGGAACCCGGGGTGGTGTCACCGCACGCGAGTGGCCGCGCGAGGGGGCGCAGTACGTGGCGCTCCTGGTCCACGGCTACGGCGAGCACATCGGCCGGTACGAGCATGTGGCGCACGCCCTCGTCGGCCATGGCGCGGCGGTGTTCGGGCCGGACCACATGGGGCACGGCAGGTCGGCGGGCGAACGGGTCATGATCGAGGACTTCGAGGACGTCGTGACCGATGTGCGCGCGGTGGAGGAGCTGGCCCGGGCCGCGTACCCGGGACTGCCGGTGGTGCTGATCGGCCATTCGATGGGCGGTCTCGTCGCCGCCCGGTACGCCCAGCGGTACGGCGCCGGGCTGGCCGCACTCGTGCTGTCCGGCCCGGTGATCGGTGACTGGAAGGCGGTGCGGGCGCTCCTCGCGCCGCCGGAGGTGCCCGAGGTTCCGCTCGACCCGAAGCTGCTGTCGCGGGATCCGTCGGTCGGCGCCGCGTACGCGAACGATCCGCAGGTGTGGCACGGCCCGTTCAAGCGGCCGACATTGGAGGCTCTCGCGCGCACCCTGGAGGCGGTCTCCGCGCACGGGAGCGTCGGGGCGCTGCCGCTTCTTTGGGTGCACGGCGACGACGACCGGATCGTGCCGCCGGCCGGCACCCGTACCGGCGTCGAGGAGTTGCGCGGCGCCGTGTGGGCGGAGCGGCTGTACCCGGGTGCCCGGCACGAGGTGTTCAATGAGACCAACCGGGACGAAGTCCTCGCGGACGTCCTGGAGTTCGTGGACGGCGTGCTCGCCGGCTGAGGCCCTCGACAGGCCCGGCGGGCGGATACGCGAAGCCCCACGGGCGGGTGCGCGGGCCCGGCGGGCGGGTGCGCGGGAAATGTGGAAGGCTCGCGTCCCACCTGGGGCGGGCCGCGTTTCCCCGCGTGCGTCCTGGGCACCCGGCCTCCCATGGAGTGGTTGCGGCAAGCGGCCTGCGTGGGTGAGGACCCAGAGTTGTCCTTCCCCGTCGGGACGACAGGACCGGCGCTCGACGACGTCGAAGCCGCCAAGCGCGTCCGCGCCCGGTGCCCCGTGCTGCGCGAGTGTCTGCATGGGGCGCTCGGCAGCGGGCAGACGTCCGGCGTGTGGGGCGGCATGTGCGAGACGGAACGCACCGCACTGCTCCGCACGGCCGGGAGCGCAGAGGCGGCCCGGCACGAGGCGTCGGCGCGGCGCGGGGCGACGCGCCACGAAGCGATGACGACGCGCCATTGATGTGATGAGGAGTTGCACCTGATGACGATGGTGAGGAGCACCCTGCCCGAGTCGGCTCTCCGGGTGACCGGGGACGCGTTGCAGGAGACGCTGGTCGACCTGCTGGGGCTGTCCCTGATCGGCAAGCAGGCCCACTGGAACATCGTGGGCCCGAGGTTCCGTTCGATCCACCTCCAGCTCGACGAGGTGGTCTCCACGGCACGGTCGTACGCCGACCAGGTCGCCGAACGCGCGGCGGCACTCGGCGTGGCGCCCGACGGCCGCCCCGAGACGGTCGCCGCCCGGTTCGCCCTGCCGGGCACCAAGGAGGGCTGGCTGCGGGACAACGACGTCGTGCGGCTCATGGTGGAGGCGCTGACGACCGCGATCGGCCGCCTGCGGGAGCGTATCGAGGCCACCGAGGAGGCGGACAAGGTGTCGCAGGACCTGCTGATCTCCCTGACCGCCGAACTGGAGAAGCAGCGCTGGATGTTCGAGGCGGAGAACTGGCCGCGCGAGGACGCCTGAGCGCACGCCCCACAGGGGTAAGCGAGCACGAGCAGCGAAGAGGGCTGCGATGACCGACGCCCTGGAACGGACGCGGTGTAGGAGGAGTTCCACCGCGTGGTGAACAGGACCTCGCAGGAGCCGGCCGCCTGGCTCCGCACCCGGTACGCAGGCCAGGAGAGCGAGGCGCAGCCCGGACGGCCGGGGTCCCCCGCCGGCCGGCAGGTGCTGGAGCTCCTGCGGAAGTGGCGTACGGACCTCACCGTGGACGACGTCCAGGTGATGTACATGGTCGTGGACTCGGTGAACGCGCGGCAGGAGCACGGGCCGGACACGGACGGGACGCACCGCCGCCACCGGCTGATGGCGCTGGGACACGACCCGCTCAGGGCGTAGCCGTCCACACCCGTCCCTCACCACCCCGTGCGTCCCCGACCCGCCCGTCCCCGTCCCCCACTGGCGGCGTCCGCGCGAGCGCGGGCGCCGCCCCGGCGCGCCCAGGGGTCAGTCGGGGCCGCCGCGGGTGAGCATCCGCTCCAGCCGGTCGAAGCGCTCGTGCAGGGCGCGGGCGGTCTCGTCGCACAACTCGTGTGCGTGGTGGCCGAGTTGGTGGCGCTTCTGCTCCCGGCCCACGAACCAGGTGGCGAGGGCCGCCGTGACCATGCCGTACGTGGTGATGCCGACGACCATGACGACCGTGCCGACGACCCGGCCCCAGAAGGTCACCGGGTAGAAGTCGCCGTACCCGACGGTCGTGGCCGTCTCGATCGACCACCACAGGGCTTTCGGGTACGACGTGAGGTTGGCGCGCGAGGCGTTCTCCTCGGCGGCGGTCACCGCCCAGGAGCCGAGGATCATGACCACGACGAGGACGACGGTGGCGCCGCCCGCGGCCCGCAGGTGCAGGGGGCGGCCCTTGCCGTCCCGGCCGAGCAGCAGTTCGACGGCCCTGGTGAGGAAGCCCGGCAGCACGGTCACCCCTCCGCCGGGTCCGGCGGCGCGCCGAGGTGGCCGCGGCGGGCGTGGGTGGCGTGGCGGTCGAGTTCGTAGGCGACCCGGATGAGCGGAACGTGGGTGAACGCCTGCGGGAAGTTGCCGAGTTGGCGGCGGGCGCGGGGATCGTACTCCTCGGCGAGCAGTCCGACGTCGTTGCGCAGGTCGAGCAGTCGCTCGTACAGGGCGCGGGCCTCGTCGTCGCGGCCGATCGACAGCAGGGCGTCCGCGAGCCAGAAGGAGCAGGCGAGGAAAGCGCCCTCGCCGCCGGTGAGGCCGTCCGGGGAGTCGGTGCCGCCCGCCGAGTAGCGGGCGACGAGGCCGTCGACGAGGAGTCCGCGGCGCACCGCCTCCACGGTGCCGACGACGCGGGGGTCGTCGGGCGGCAGGAACCCGGCCTGCGGGATCTGGAGCAGCGCGGCGTCGAGCGCGCGGGAGTCGTACGACTGGGTGAAGGTGCCCCGGTCGGGGTCGAAGGCCCGTGCGCAGACCTCGCGGTGGATGCGGTCCCGGATGCGGCGCCAGTGGGCCACCGGGCCGGGGCGGTCGTGCGCCTCGGCCAGACGGACCGCCCGGTCGAAGGCGACCCAGCACATCACCTTGGAGTGCGTGTAGTGGCGTGGGGTGCCGCGCATCTCCCACAGGCCCTGGTCGGGTTGGGTCCACACCTGCTCCAGATGGTCGAGGAGCACCGCCTGGAGGTCGACGAGGTGCCGGCGCGGGCGCAGTCCGCAGCTGATGGACAGGTGGATGGTGTCCATCACCTCACCGGGCACGTCGAGCTGGAGTTGGGCCGCGGCGGCGTTGCCGATCCGCACCGGGCGCGACCCCTCGTACCCCGGCAGCCAGTCGGCCTCCCATTCGGTCAGCCGCCGCTCCCCGGCGATGCCGTACATGATCTGCACGTCCTCGGGCCGGCCCGCGAGGGCCCGGGCCAGCCAGCCGCGCCAGGCGTCCGCCTCGGCGGTGAACCCGCTGCGCAGCAGCGCCTCCAGGGCCATCCCGGCGTCACGCAGCCAGCAGTAGCGGTAGTCCCAGTTGCGGACGCCGCCGATCCCCTCGGGCAGGGAGGTGGTCGGCGCGGCGACGATGCCGCCGGTCGGCTCGTACGTGAGGGCCTTGAGGGTGATGAGCGAGCGGGCGACGGCGTCTCGGTAGGGCCCGTCGTACGTCAGCCGACGCAGCCACAGCCGCCAGTACGTGTCCGTGGCGGTCAGCGCGTCGAAGGCGTCGACGGGGTCGGGGGCCGGCAGGTGGGAGGGACGCCAGACGAGCACGAGGGGAACGCGCTCGCCGGGGGTGACACGGAAGACGGCGCGGTGGGAGGTGCCGTGGGCGGTCAGCCTGACGGGGGTGTCGAGCCATACCGCGTCGGGCCCGGCGATGCCGGTCAGCTGCCCGCCCTTGCGCCGCATCCACGGCAGCACTCGGCCGTAGTCGAAGCGCAGCCGCAGCTCCACGCGCATGTCCACGGTGCCGGACAGCCCTTCGACGATCCGTACGACGCAGGGAGCTTCCTCGCCGCGCGGCGGCATGAAGTCGGTGACCAGGGCCCGCCCGGAGGGGGTCTCCCACTCCGTCTCCAGGATCAGTGTGTCGGCCCGGTAGCGGCGGCGGGCCACGGCGCCCGCCTCGTCGGCGGGGGCGACCCGCCAGCGGCCGTTGTCCTCGTCGCCGAGCAGGGCGGCGAAGCAGGCGGGCGAGTCGAACCGGGGCAGGCAGAGCCAGTCGATGCTGCCGTCCTTGGCGACCAGGGCCGCGGTGAGGAGGTCGCCGATCAGGGCGTAGTCCTCGATGGCGCTGGGTCCCGACCGCGCGCCGGGGGCTTGTCCTGGCATGGGGTCAGTGTCGGGGCGCGCGGGGACGGGGGCATGCGGGGCGGGGCGTTCGAGTTGCCGGGGATCGACGGCTGACCATGCACAGGCCGCCCGGCGAACCCGACTGCGGCCGGGGGTGCCGCCGTCCCGGAGTCCGGCGCCGCGGACGCCCGGCGCCCGCGTGATCGACGACCGGCGCTGGGCCGCCACTGCCGTGCTCGGTGTCGCGGCATTCCGAGGCACGGCACCATGTGACATAGTACTGACGTGACCGAGCGACTGACCTGCGACGTCGTGGTGGTGGGCGCGGGGATGGTGGGCGCGGCCTGCGCCCTGTACGCGGCCCGGGCAGGGCTGGGCGTGACGGTGGTGGACCGCGGCCCGGTGGCCGGTGGCACGACCGGGGCGGGCGAGGGCAACCTCCTCGTCTCCGACAAGGAACCCGGTCCCGAACTCCGACTCGCCCTGCTGTCGAACCGTTTGTGGACCGACCTGGCCGCCGAGCCCGGCCTCGGAACGGCGTTCGAGTACGACCCGAAGGGCGGACTCGTCGTCGCCTCGGCACCGGAAGGGCTCGCCGCGCTGGAGGCGTTCGCGGCCGGGCAGCGCACCGCCGGGGTCGCGGCGGAGACCGTCACCGCCGGGCAACTCCGTGAACTGGAGCCGGAGTCGGCCCCCGGTCTCGCGGGCGGCGTGTACTACCCGCAGGACGCCCAGGTCATGCCGACCCTGGCGGCGGCCCATCTCGTACGGGCCTCCCGAGCCCGGCTGCTCACCGGCTGCACGGTGACCGGGGTGCTCCGCTCGCGCGACGGCGCCGTACGCGGCGTACGGACCGACCGCGGCGAGATCCACGCCCCGGCGGTGGTGAACGCCGCCGGTACCTGGGGCGGGGAGGTCGCCGCGCTCGCCGGGGTGCACCTCCCCGTACTCCCCCGGCGCGGGTTCGTCCTCGTCACCGAACCGCTGCCGCCCCTGGTGCGGCACAAGGTGTACGCGGCCGACTACGTGGCCGACGTGGCCAGCGACTCGGCGGCGCTGCAGACCTCGCCGGTCGTCGAGGGCACGGCCGCCGGGCCGGTGCTCATCGGGGCGAGCCGGGAGCGGGTCGGTTTCGACCGGTCGTTCTCGCTGCCGGTGGTGCGGGCGCTGGCGGCGGGCGCGACCCGGTTGTTCCCGTTCCTGGAGCGGGTGCGCGCGATGCGGACGTACGTCGGGTTCCGGCCGTACATGCCCGACCATCTGCCCGCGATCGGGCCGGACCCGCGGGTGCCGGGACTGTTGCACGCGTGCGGGCACGAGGGGGCGGGCATCGGACTCGCCACCGGCACGGGGCAGTTGATCGCCCAGGTGCTCGGCGGTCGGACACCCGACCTGGATCTCACACCGTTCCGCCCGGACCGGTTCGCGCCGCGGGACGAGGAACCGGGGCTTCGCGGGCGGCGGTTCGCCGCGCGGGACGGGAACCCGGGGCGTCGTGGCCGGTTCGTCGCGCACGAGGAGGAGGCGGAATGAATCCGTCGGAACTGGCGGGCGCCGAACCGGGTGCCGCGTTCACCGTCACCCTCGACGGGCGTGAACTGGACGCCCTGCCCGGTCAGACGGTCGCGGCGGCGCTCTGGGCGGCCGGCGTGACCTCCTGGCGCACCACCCGCGGCGGGGGCCGGCCGCGCGGGGTGTTCTGCGGCATCGGCGTCTGCTTCGACTGTCTGGTGACCGTCAACGACCGCCCCAACCAACGGGCTTGTCTGGTGCCGGTCCGGCCGGGCGACGCGATCCGCACGCAGGAGGGGACGGGGCATGAGCACTGAACCGGTCGGGCCGTACGGACAGGCCGGGGCGTACGGACAGGCCGGGCCGCGCGGTGGCACGCCGCCGCGCCTCGCGGTCGTCGGCGCGGGGCCCGCCGGTCTCGCCGCGGCGCTGGCGGCGACCGCGCGGGGCGTCCACGTGACGCTGGTGGACTCCGCGCAGGCGCCCGGCGGTCAGTTCTACCGGCAGCCCGCCGCGGCGCTCGGGGCGCGGCGCCCGCAGGCGCTCCACCACCAGTGGCGGACCTGGCGGCGGCTGCGCGACGGCCTCGCACGGCACATCGCCGCCGGGGGCGTGACCCTTCTTCCCCAGCACCACGTGTGGTGCGTGGAGCGGCGGTCCGAGGGGCCGGCCGGGCGACCGCACGCCGGCGGCTTCACCGTGCACGCGCTGCTCGGCCCCGGGCAGGAGGAGCCCGTCGAGGTGCGGGCCGACGGCGTCGTGCTCGCGACCGGCGGCTACGAGAAGGTGCTGCCCTTTCCCGGCTGGACGCTGCCGGGCGTGATCACCGCCGGGGGCGCGCAGGCCATGCTGAAGGGTGGGCTCGTGGTGTCCGGCCGTACGGCGGTCGTCGCCGGGACCGGCCCGTTGCTGCTGCCCGTGGCGACCGGGCTCGCGGCGGCCGGTGTCCGGGTGGCCGCGCTGGTCGAGTCCGCCGCCCCCCGGGCGCTCGCCCGACGGGTGGGGACGCTCGCGGGCCGGGCGGACAAACTGGCCGAAGGGGCCGGGTACGCGCTGGAGTTGCTGCGCCGCCGGGTGCGGACCCTCGTCCGTCACACCGTGGTCGAGGCGCACGGCACCGACCGGCTGGAGGCCGTGACCGTGGCCGCGCTGGACACTGCGGGGCGGGTACGGCCAGGCAGTGAGCGGCGCATCCCCTGCGACACGCTGGCCGTCGGGCACGGCATGGTTCCGCACACCGACCTCGCCGAGTCCCTGGGGTGCCGCGTCGACGCGCACGGTATGAGCGTCGCCGTCGACGACGAGCAGCGCACGGACGTGCCGGGCGTCTGGGCGGCGGGTGAGGTCACCGGTATCGGCGGGGCGGCTCTGTCCCTGGCGGAGGGCCATGTCGCCGGGCGTTCGGCGGCGGCCCGGCTCCGGGGCCGGGAACCGGATCCGCGGGAGTGGGAGGCCGCGGCCGCGTCCCGTACGCGGCTGCGGGAGTTCTTCGCCGCGCTCGACACGGTGTATGTGCCGCCGGCGCACTGGGCGGAGCAGCTCACCGACGACACGGTGGTGTGCCGGTGCGAGGAGGTCACCGCCGGGGCGGTCCGCGAGGCAGTCGGTGAGCTGGGAGCCGGGGACGTCCGGACGGTGAAGCTGCTCACCAGGGCCGGGATGGGCTGGTGCCAGGGCCGGATGTGCGGGCCGGCGGTCGCCGGGCTCGCGGGGTGCGCGGAGACGACGGCCCGGCGGCCGTTCGCATGCCCCGTACCGCTCGGCGTGCTGGCGCGGGCCGGGGAGAGGGGCGAGCCGGGACCGCCGACCGGGGAGACCCAGGGTCGGGGAGGGCCGACCGTGGAGTGAGCCGTCGTCGAGAAACCGCCCGATCTGCCTTACGTTGTCCGATCCATCCGACAGCAGCCAGTCCGAGCCGTCCGACAGCCAGTCAGCCGGCCAGTCCGACCCGTTCGACTCCTCCGGCCCGTTCGAAACGCCGTCAGTACCATGTCACACCGTATGAAGGGACCACAGATGACCACGTCCGCGCGCTCGACCGGCACCGGCAACCGCCCCTGGCGCGGTGTCCTCGTCGCCACCGCACTCCCCCTCCGCGACGATCTGTCGGTGGACTACGACAAGTACGCCGAGCACTGCGCCTGGCTGGTGGAGAACGGCTGCGACGGTGTCGTGCCGAACGGTTCCCTCGGCGAGTACCAGGTGCTGACGCCCGAGGAGCGGGCGCGGGTCGTGGAGACGGCGGTCGCGGCGATCGGCGGTTCACGGGTGATGCCGGGGGTCGCCGCCTACGGCTCCGCCGAGTCCCGCCGCTGGGCCGAGCAGGCACGGGACGCGGGCTGCGCGTCCGTGATGCTGCTCCCGCCGAACGCCTACCGCGCCGACGAGCGTTCGGTGCTGGCGCACTACGCGGAGGTCGCGAAGGCGGGCGTGCCCGTGGTGGCGTACAACAACCCGATCGACACCAAGGTCGACCTCGTCCCGGAGCTGCTGGCCAAGCTGCACGGCGAGGGGTACATCCAGGCCGTGAAGGAGTTCTCCGGGGATGTGCGCCGGGCCTACCAGCTGGCCGAACTCGCCCCTGAACTGGACCTGTTGATCGGCGCCGACGACGTGCTGCTGGAGCTCGCGCTGGCGGGCGCGAAGGGCTGGGTCGCCGGCTACCCGAACGCGCTGCCCGCGGCGGCCGTGGAGCTGTACCACGCGGCGGTGGACGGTGACCTGGCGACGGCGAAGGGGCTGTACGCGCAGTTGCACCCGCTGCTGCGCTGGGATTCCAAGGTCGAGTTCGTGCAGGCCATCAAGCTCTCCATGGACATCGTGGGCCGGCCCGGGGGGCGCTGCCGGCCGCCGCGGGTGGAGCTGCTGCCGGAGCAGGAGGCCGTGATCCGGTCCGCGACGGAGAAGGCGGTCGCCGCGGGACTCTCGTGACGCGCGGGAAGGGAAGGAGAGCGGAAGAAGGAGAACGGTCATGCGCAGCAAGCTCGTCCTGCACGCCGTCGACTCGCACACCGAGGGCATGCCCACCCGGGTGATCACCGGTGGGATCGGCACGATCCCCGGCGCGACCATGAACGAACGGCGGCTGTGGTTCCGTGAACACCGGGACGACGTCAAGCAGTTGCTGATGAACGAGCCGCGCGGTCACGCGGCGATGAGCGGTGCGGTCCTCCAGCCGCCCACCCGCCCCGACTGCGACTGGGGCGTGGTCTACATCGAGGTCTCCGGCTATCTGCCCATGTGCGGCCACGGCACGATCGGGGTCGCGACGGTCCTGGTCGAGACCGGCATGGTCGAGGTCGTCGAGCCGGTCACCACCATCCGTCTCGACACGCCGGCCGGGCTCGTCGTCGCCGAGGTGGCGGTCGAGGACGGCGCGGCGCGGGCCGTCACCCTGCGGAACGTACCGTCGTTCTCCGTCGGCCTCGACCGCAGGATCACCCTGGCCGACGGCCGGACGGTCACCTACGACCTGGCGTACGGCGGGAACTTCTACGCCATCCTTCCGCTGGAGGAGTTCGGGCTGCCCTTCGACCGCTCCCGCAAGGACGACATCCTCCGGGCGGGCCTCGATCTGATGGCGGCCGTCAACGCCGAGGAGGAGCCCGTGCACCCCGAGGACCCGTCCATCCGCGGAGTGCACCACGTCCACCTGTACGCGCCCGGCGCCACCGCCCGCCGTTCACGGCACGCGATGGCCATCCATCCCGGCTGGTTCGACCGCTCGCCCTGCGGCACGGGCACCAGCGCCCGCATGGCACAACTGCACGCGCGGGGCGAACTCCCGCTGCACACCGAGTTCGTGAACGAGTCCTTCATCGGCACCCGGTTCACCGGACGGCTCCTAGGCGAGACCGAGGTGGCCGGGGTCCCGGCCGTACTGCCGAGCTTCACCGGCCGCGCCTGGATCACCGGCACGGCCCAGTACCTGCTCGACCCGACCGACCCGTTCCCCTCCGGATTCGTGCTCTAGTGCCCCGTCAGGCAACGTTCGCCCCGTCGCGACGCCCGGCACGCGCTCTCGCCGCACCTCGCACAAGCCCGAGTACATCCCGTACGAGGACGTGCGCCCGGCACACCGAGAGCACGCACCGGACGCCGCTCCTCGACGGGCGAACGTTGCCTGCCGCGGCACTAGGATTCCGGGCTCCAGGACTCCAGGAGAGACCCCATGTCCCCCACGGCCCCGCAGCGCACCGGCGCCCCCTCCACAGCACCGGACGCCACCCCGCCACCGGACGCTCCCCCGGCGCCCGTACTGCCGGTACTCGGCGGCAAGCGGAGCAGCTACCGGGAACGGGTCGCCGACGCGCTGCGGGCCGCGTTGATCGCCGGTGAGCTGCGGCCCGGTCAGGTGTACTCCGCGCCCGCGCTCGCCACCCGCTTCGGTGTCTCGGCCACACCGGTCCGCGAGGCCATGCTGGACCTGGCCAAGGAGGGCCTGGTCGACACCGTGCCCAACAAGGGCTTCCGGGTCACCGCCGTGACCGAGAAGCAGCTCGACGAGTACACCCAGATCCGCTCGCTGATCGAGATCCCCACCACCGTCGCCCTGGCCCGGACCGCCGATCCCGTCTCCCTGGACGCGCTGCGACCCGCCGCGCGGGAGATCGTGGCCGCCGCGGCCGCCGGGGACCTCATCGCGTACGTGGAGGCCGACACCCGCTTCCACCTGGGCCTGCTGGCGCTCGCGGGCAACGCGCATCTGGTCGAGGTGGTGGGCGACCTGCGCAAGCGCTCCCGGCTGTACGGGCTGACCGCGCTCGTGGAGGCGGGCCGTCTGCCGGCGTCCGCACAGGAGCACCTGGAACTCCTCGACGCCCTCCTCGACCGCGACGAGGACGCCGTCCGGGCGGTGATGACCCGCCATCTCGGACATGTCCGGGGCCAGTGGGCCGCCCACGGCTGAGCGGCCGGGGACACGGGAGCTCCGCATGTGATCGGCGCTACGCCCACACCGGCGGACGTGGAAAGTATGATCGGCCAATGTCTGACATGACCGAAACCACGCCTGGCTGGCTGACGTCCGACGAACTCGAATCGGCGCGCGCCCGTATGCCGATCCTGTACGTCGAGGCCGTGCCCGTGCGCGTCGACGACAGCGGCGAAGTCACCAGCATCGGCCTGCTGCTGCGGATCGGCCCGGACGGAACGGTCAGCCGCACGCTGGTGTCCGGCCGCGTGATGCACCACGAGCGGGTGCGCGACGCGCTCCTGCGCCACCTGGAGAAGGACCTCGGCCCGGTGGCGCTGCCCCGCGTCCCGGCCTCGCTGCAGCCCTTCACGGTCGCCGAGTACTTCCCGACGCAGGGCATCACGCCGTTCCACGACCCCCGGCAGCACGCGGTGGCGCTCGCGTACATCGTCCCCGTGTCCGGCGACTGCCGTCCCCGGCAGGACGCGCTCGACCTGGTGTGGTTCAGTCCGCAGGAGGCCGCCTCACCGTCGGTCCGGTCGGAGATGCCGGGCGGCCAGGGAGTCCTGCTGAAGCAGGCCCTCGCCCATGTCGGCTGCGTGTCCTAGCCACCGTCCGCCACCTGAACAGGGACCCCCGGCGGCACGTCCTCGTACCGCCGGGGGTCCGGAACCCCGCCGGCCGTGCACCGCCGGGGGTCCGGAACACCGCCGGCCGTCCGGAGCACCGCATCCCGCGCGGACCGGAGCCGGGCGCGGCCAGGGCCGCGCCGTGCGGGGGCGGTGTGTCAGGGGGTACGGATGAGATACGGGCGGTGCAGGTGCCGGTCCAGCCGGGTCGCGGCGGTCGCCGCCAGCTCGGTCGCCGTGTCCCGGGCGACGGCGGCGCGGCCGGCCTCGCCGAGCGCCTCGGCGAGCCGGGCCTGGCGCAACCAGTTGTAGGGGCTGTGGGGGCTCAGTCCGGTGCGCTCCCCGAGGAGGAGGCGGGCAAGGTCGGCGCGTCCGGCGCGCAGCGCCGACTCCAGGAGGGTGCGCTGGACGGCGTCCCGCTGGGCGTGGCTGCCGCCGAAGGTGTGGACGCGGCGGCGGATCGGCCACAGCAGGTCGAGCACCGTCTCGTGGTCCCCTCGGACGTAGGCGACCAGCGCCTCGCCGACGGGCAGCCCGATGCCGGCGGTCATCGCGTGGTTGGTGGTCCGGTGGGCGTCGTCCCGTTCCAGCCAGCGTCGGCGCTCGGCGAGGAACGCGTCCGCCTCGGCCAGCCGGCCCGCCCCGGCGAACGCCATGACGGCGTGGACGTCGTTGAAGGCGTAGAACGGCGGGTCGGCGCGGGCCGCCCAGGCGTCGGCGAGGGCCTGCCAGCGGGCGTCCTGGTCCAGGTCGGCGAGGAGGAACCGCCACAACAGGGAGGCCGCGTCGAGGAGTTCCATGACGAACCCGCTGGAGTCCTCGTGGTGCAGTACGGCGTCGTAGATCGCCAGGGCCGTGTCGGTGTCGCCGGCCTCCAGCGCGTAGAGGGCGTAGTGCCACCAGTTGTGCACGGTCAGCAGGGTGCCGCTCGACCAGTCGTCGAGTCGGGCGTCGAGGTAGTCGATGCCGTCGGCGAACCGGCCGCGCATCTCGTGGACGTGGACGACGGCGTGGATGGCCCAGACGTCACGGGGGTTCTGCTCGACGGCGGCGAGGGCGACCTCCTGGGCACGGTCGTAGTGCCCCGACTCCTCCAGCCCGAACGCGTACATGCCCATCAGGGGGCCGCGGTGGGGGTCGGCGGCGTCCCAGGCGGGGAGCGCTCCGCCGATCCGGTCCCGCAGCCGGGTCGCGTCGCCGGTGAAGAAGTCCAGTTGGTGGCCGACCGCGAGGGCCAGCGGGTCCCGGGGGCTCTCCAGGACGAGTTCTTCGAGGACGTGGGCCGCCGTGCCCAGGTCGCCGCCGAGCCAGGCCTGCGCGGCGGCGAGGTGCAGGCGTTCGCGGCGCGGCAGTGCCGTCCGGTCCAGGTCGGCGGCGTACGCGGTGAAGCGGCTCCGGGCCTCGGCGGCGTCGCGCGGCTCGGTGCCCAGCACGCCCAGGTACGCGGAGAACGCCTGGGCGAGCGGTGCGGTGGGGGATGCCTCGACGGCGTCGGCGACCGCGGTGGGAAACTCGGGGCGGAAGAACAGCAGCCCCTCCACGGCCCGGTCCAGATGCGCCGCCGCCTCGGCGGTGCACTCGAACAGGGGGTTGCCGTACCGATCCGACACCATGGCAGCTCCACTCCGACGTGTGTGCGGTGGGGGGTGGCTCACCCCCGGCCGGCACGGGGATCCGCGCCACCCCCATCCAAGCGAGCGGCGCTCCGCTCGGTCCACCGGGAACACGCGGAGCGACGCGAACCACCACCGTGCGCCCCCGGTCGCCGCCGGTCCGCGGACGGCTGCGGCGGGGTGGCCTGAACCAACCGCCGGACGGCGCTTCCCGGCCCGCAGGATGGCGCAGACCGTGGCGCATCCCAGGGCTTAAAGGGACATTCGCCGGGAAATGCTGACCCCCGAACGGCTGTGTGAGGCCTGCCGGTACTCCACGGCGGTCCTCGACTGCCGGGAGCCGCCATCACCGGTGCACACCAGAGGGGGCCGCCTGCCGTGCGTACGCCTTTGTACCTGCGACCACGACTGGAACCACCGCTCGACGCGTTACTGCAAGCCGCACCCTTCCTGCACATGCTCGCCGACGCGCTGGGCTCACCGCTCAACGTCCTGCTCCCCGACCGGATCGCGGACAACGCCGCCGGCTTCCGCGCCGTCCTCCGCGACCACCGCCTCGGCGGCCGGGTGTACTACGCGCACAAGGCCAACCAGGCCCACAGCCTGGTGCGGCGGCTGACGGCGACCGACCCGGCCGCGGTGGGCATCGACGTCGCCTCGCTGGGCGAGCTGCGCCACGCGCTGGAGTGCGGCTTCACCCCCGACCGGATCATGGCCACCGGCCCCAAGGACCCCGAGTTCCTCTGGCTGGCCGCCCGCACCGGTGTCCGCGTGAACCTCGACTCCCCCGCCGAGCTGGACCAACTGGCCTTCCTGGTGCGCAAGTACGGCCTGCCGCGCACCGATGTGCTGCTCCGGCTGTCGGAGTTCGAGGCGTCCGCGTCCGCGGCGGCCGGCACCCGGGTCCTCTTCCGGCGCAGCCGCTTCGGCTCACCCGTGCGCGAGGTAGACGCCCTGGTCGACACGGTCGAACGGCACGCGGACGCCGTCCGGTTGACGGGGGTCGCCTACCACCTGGACACCACCGGCATCGCGGAGAAGGCCGTCGCGCTGGAGACCTGTGTCGCCGTCATGGACGCGTGCCGCGCCCGCGGCCTGGACCCCCGGGTCGTCGACGTCGGCGGCGGCTTCGGCGTCGGTTACGTGGCCGACGCCGCCCAGTGGGAGCGCTACACCACCGAGCTGGCCGAGGCCGTACTCGGCACCCGCCCCGCCCTGACGTGGCGCGGCCACGGCTACGGGCTGCGCAACGAGGGCGGCACCCTGCGTGGGGCGCAGGCGCTCTACCCGGCCCACCGCCCGACCGCGGGCCCCGGCTACCTCGACGAACTGCTCCGCCACCCCGCCCCCGTCTCGGGCCGCCAGGCGGCCACCCTGCTGCTGGAGCACCTCTACGACCTGGCCGTCGAGCCGGGCCGGGCCCTGGTCGACCAGTGCGGGGTGACGCTGGCACGGGTCCTCGACGTACGCCGGGCCGGAGCGGACTCGGGCGACCTGCTGGTGCGGCTCGGCATGAACGCCGGTGACGTCAGCCTGGAGGAGCACGGGGTGCTCGTCGACCCGGTCCTCGTCCCCCGCCCCGGGACGCACACGGACGCCGGTGAGGGCCCGGTGGGGGTCTATCTCGCGGGCAATCTCTGTCTGGAGGCCGATCTGATCACCCGCCGCGAGGTCCATCTGTCCCGGCCGCCGTGCGTGGGAGACCTGTTGGCGTTCGCCAACACCGCCGGATACGCGATGGACTTCCACGCCCACCGTGCGCAGCGGCAGCCGCTCGCCCGCACGGTCGCCGTCACCCGGGAGCGGGACTCCTGGAGGTGGCGTCTCGACGAGGAGTACTGGCCGATCACGGAAGCGGGTGGACCGGTTTCATGAGGTACGACAGCATCACGGAGGCCATCGGCAACACGCCGCTGGTACGGATCGACCCGGCCGTGCACGGGCTGCGCCGCATCGACCTGTACGCCAAGCTGGAGATGCTCAATCCGTTCGGCTCGGTGAAGGACCGGGCCGCCTGGCACATGGCCCGGCCGGGACTCGGCTCGGCCGCGGAACGCGGCGCGACGGTCGTGGAGCTGTCGAGTGGCAACACCGCCAAGGCCCTGGCGTTGCTGGCGGGAATGCACGGGCTGCGCTTCAAGAGCGTCACCAACCGTATGCGGGTGCCCGAGATCAAGGACCTGCTCCTGCTGCTGGGCGCGGAGATCGAGGAACTGCCGGGGCAGAGCGAGTGCCTCGACCCGACCGACACCGAGGACCCGCTGACCCGCTTCCACCGGAGCCTGTCCGGCCCGGACGACACGTATCTGCACACCGACCAGTACTTCAACACGCGCAACACCGAGGCCCACGCGGCGGGTACCGGTCCGGAGATCGTCAAGGACCTCGACGGCCGGGCCCCCGACTGGTTCGTGGCCTGTGTGGGCACGGCGGGCTCCTCCACCGGCGTGGCCCGCGTCCTGCGCGAACACGACCCCGGCGTACGGGTGGTGGGCCTCGTCGCCCACAAGTCGGACTTCATCCCCGGTATCCGCACCATCGACGAGGTGCACCAGGTGGGTCTGTTCGACCCGGCGACGTACGACACGATCGAAACCGTGACCGCCGACGAGGCCATCGACGGGATGCTGACCCTGATCCGCCGCTGCGGGCTGCTGACCGGCCCCACGGGCGGAGCCGCCTTCCAGGGCG
This sequence comes from Streptomyces sp. HM190, assembly GCF_009857135.1. Taxonomy (GTDB): domain Bacteria; phylum Actinomycetota; class Actinomycetes; order Streptomycetales; family Streptomycetaceae; genus Streptomyces; species Streptomyces heilongjiangensis. The sequence goes on along the minus strand of NZ_CP047318.1, from coordinate 7,652,992 downwards.
CGGTACGCCATCTGCGCCCGCTGGACGCCGAGTTGCGGGAGGGTGAGCGGCGGACGGCGGTCTTCATCGTCTGCGACCGGGCCGAGAGCTACCTCGGGTACGTACGGCAGCGCCGCCCCGAGCTGCTGGGCCGGCCGGCCCGCCGGCACTCCGTGTCGGCGCTGTCCGACGCGGAGGTGCGGGCGGAGGGCGCGGTGATCGACGTGGCGCGGGCGCGGCGGTGGATCGAGGACGGTGTACCCCGGCCGCTGGTGGTCGATCTGCGCGGTCCGCGGGCGTACGCCACGCTGCACATCGACGGGTCGGTCAACATCACCGACGAGCTGTTCGAGGAGCTCGTACGCGGCGGCCTGCCGTTCAGCAAGCGGCAGCCGGTGCTGCTGGCCTGCCCGGTCGGCGAGAGGTCGGCCCGGTTCGCGGCGCTGCTGACCCGTATGGGCCATCCCGACGTGCGCAGTCTGTCCGGCGGGATCGTCGCGTGGCGTGACGCAGGTGCCCCGCTGGTGAGGGACTGACCTCATGCCGGGAACCGATCTGGAGGAGCTGGCCGACTGGCAGCGTGCGGTGCGGGAGCAGTTCCCCATCATCACCGCGCACCCGGACCTCACCTACGTCGACAGCGCGGCCACCACGCAGAAGCCGCAGGCCGTCCTGGATGCCGTGCAGACGTATCTGACGTCCTCCAACGCCAATGCCGGGCGGGGCGGTTACCCCTGGGCCAATCGGACGACGGCCCTGGTGGAGCGCACCCGGCGGCGCGTCAAGGACTTCCTCGGCGACCCCGCGCCGGACCGCTCGGGCGTCCACTTCACCGGCGGCACCACCGAGGGGCTTCGGTCGGTCGCCCGGGACTGGCTCGCGGACCTCCTCTCGGACGGCGACGAGATCCTCGTCCCCTTCGCCGACCACCGGGCCAATCTGGACCCCTGGCTGGAGGTCCGGGACCTGCTGGCACGGCGGGGCGTCACCGTACGGGTGAGGCCGCTGCCGTACCAGGAGTCGTCCGGTGACTACGACCACCGTGCGCTGCCCTCGGTGATCGGCCCGCGCACCCGTTTCGTCGCCGTCACCCACGTCCACCACGTGTACGGCGGCGACATGAACGTGCACCGTGTCCGCGAGGCCGTCGGCCCGCACGTGCCGATCTGTCTGGACGCCGCGCAGAGCGTCGGCCACCTCCCCCTTTCCGTGGACCGTCTCGACGTGGACTTCGTCGCGTTCTCCGGGCACAAGGCCCTGGCCCTGCCCGGCTCCGGGGCCGTGTGGGCCCGCAACTCCCCCTATCGTGGGCCGGAGTTCCGGCCGGGCGGCTGGCAGGGCACCCCCAACACGGTGGGGATCGCGGCGCTGGAGGCGGCGCTGGACTGGCTGGACGCCACCGGTACGGACCGGATCGCCCGCTGGACCCAGGCGCTCACGGCCCGGTTCACGGAGGGGTTGCGTCACCTCGACCCCTACGAGGTCCTGGGCTGCCGGGCCAGCCTGGCCGCCGGCTCCCGGGTCCAGCGACGCCATGACATCGTCACCTTCCGCCACCGGGACCTCCCGTCGGACGACCTGGGCTTCATCCTGTACAGCCACGGCTTCATGGTCCGCGCCGACAACCTCTGCCAGGCCGGCACCGACAAGCGGGACGGGTCGGTGCGGGTCAGCGTGCACGTGTACAACACGGCGGAGGAGATCGACGGGTTGCTGGAGGTGCTGGCGGGGCTTGCATAGCCGCACGCCCTACGCCGTCCCCCCTGCCCCTGGCCGCCCCTCTGCCCCGTGCCGCACCCCTGCCCCGCACACACGAATGGAAACCGTTTCCAATAACCGGTAGGTTCTGATCACGACCGGCGGTGCGGGACGGAAGAAGAGGCGACGCGAGGCCATGGGCGTGAGCATGGAGACGGCCGAGGTGTGGATCGAGCGCTGGGAACGCCAGCAGCAGCACTACGCCGTCGCCCGCGAGGAGCGGTTCACGGTCATCGGCGACGTCGTCGAGCACATCATCACCGGGCGGCCCCGGCCGCTGCTGCTCGATCTCGGCTGCGGTCCCGGGTCGCTGGCCGCCCGGCTCGCCGCGCGGCTCCCGGACGCCGGGATCGTCGCCGTGGACATGGACCCTCTGCTCCTCGAACTGGGCCGTACGCACCACGCGGACGCCGCCCGCTTCGTCGACGCCGTCATCGGCGAGGCCGACTGGACGGACGTCCTCGCTCTGGAGGGCCCCCTGGACGCGGTCGTCTCCTCAACCGCCCTGCACTACCTCTCCGAGCGGACCCTGCTGCGTACGTACCGGAGCCTGTTCGCGCTGCTGCGGCCCGGCGGCGCCCTCGTCAACGGCGACCACTTCCCCCTGGACGACCGACGGTGCGCGGACCTCACCACCGTGGTGGGCCGCCGCCGTGCCGAGCGGTCACGCACCCGCGAGCACGAGGACTGGCGGTCCTGGTGGGCGGCGGCGGCCGAGGACCCCGAGCTGGCCGATCTGTTCGCGCAGCGCGAGAAGCGCCGGGCCGCGTCCGGCAACCACGACGGCAACGACAACGACCTGCCCCTGGCGTGCCACGTCGAACTGCTGCGCGCGGCGGGCTTCGCCCACGTCACGCCCGTCTGGCAGTACGGCGACAGTCATGTCCTGGTCGCCCTGAAGAACTGAACCCCAGGGTCCACGGCAGAAGGAGGCCTCCGCGACCGGACGGCAACCGGCCGATCAGCACTGCCTCGGCGAACCGGCGAGGTGCTCCCGCACCAGCGACGCGAGGTCCGGGTCGGGTTCGAGCCCCGGCGCGGCGGCGCGGGAGGAGTCGAAGGCGGACGGCCAAGAGCCCACGATGCCTCGACTGCGGCTTCGGGAGCGCCGGCGACGAGGTCGGCGACGGCGCCATCGGCGATCTGCCGCAAGGGGTCGCGGATGACGCCGGAGAGGCACCCGGAGGCTGCCGTGTTCGGTTTGTCCTCATGCGGCGCCCCCCGGTGCCCCGGATCTGGAGTGCGGCATGCCCGAGGACCGTTCCGGACACAGGAAGAGGCCGCTTCAGATCTGCTCTGAAGCGGCCTCTGACCTTCGACTTCGAAAAGTCGGGACGACAGGATTTGAACCTGCGACCCCTTGACCCCCAGTCAAGTGCGCTACCAAGCTGCGCCACGTCCCGTTGCCCGCCTGACCTGGGCTTTCCCCTGGCCGAACGCGCACGGAAACAATACCGCACTCGGGCCGGTGATCGCGCACCCGTTTCTGCCGCGACCGGCCACCGTGAGACCCCCGCAGGATCACCACTTGACCTCAAGCTTGGTTGAGGTTGAACGCTTCTCTACATGACTACCACGACGCGACGCACCCACGGTTTCACTGATCTGCCACGACTGATGGCGCTGATGACGGGCGACGAGAAGCACGGCCCCGCGGCCACGTCCACGCTGGACGCGCTGTGGGTGCTCTACGACCGGGTGCTGCGGGTGGACCCGGAGCGGCTGGACGACCCGGAGCGCGACCGGTTCCTGCTCTCCAAGGGCCATGGGCCGATGGCGTACTACGCGGTGCTCGCCGCCAAGGGATTCCTCCCGGTCGAGTGGCTGCCCGGCTTCGGCTCCTACGACTCGCCGCTCGGCCACCACCCGGACCGGGTGCTGGTGCCGGGCGCCGAGATCGGCAGCGGGTCGCTCGGCCACGGCCTGCCGATCGCGGTGGGGACGGCGCTCGGTCTGCGCGCCCAGGGGCGGCCCGGTCCGGCGGTGTGGGTGCTCATCGGGGACGCCGAGCTGGACGAGGGCAGCAACCACGAGGCGATCGCGTTCGCGGGACCGGCCGGACTCGACCGGCTGCACACGATCGTGATCGACAACTCCTCGGCCAGTCACGCGCGACCCGGCGGCATCGCCGCGCGGTTCGAGGCGGCGGGCTGGTCCGCGGAGACGGTGGACGGCCGGAACCACGAGGCGCTCCACGCCGCGTTCACCGCCCCGCATCCGGGCCGCCCCCGGGTGGTGGTGGCCCGCGTGGAGCCGAAGAACGCCCCCGCACCCGTCCAGACCTGACCCGACCCGCTCCGCGCTCCCCTCGCACTTCTCACCCCTCTCAGCTCTCCCCCTCTCTCGTCATCTCTTCCGAAAGGACACTCCGCGCTCATGGACACCATGCGGGAACGCTTCGCCCCTGTCGTCTCCCGGCTGCTCGACGAGGACCCCCGGGTCGCGGTGGTGCTCGCCGAGATCGGCAGGGACCGTTTCGCGGAGGCGGAGCGGCGACATCCGGACCGGGTCGTCAATGTCGGCATCCGTGAACAGCTGCTGATCGGCGCGGGCGCGGGACTGGCGCTGACCGGGATGCGACCGGTGCTGCACACCTTCGCCAGCTTCCTGGTGGAGCGCCCCTTCGAGCAGGTCAAGCTGGATCTCGGGCACCAGGACGTGGGCGCGGTCCTGGTGAGCGCCGCCGCCTCGTTCGACTGGCCGGCCGGCGGCTACACGCACATGGCACCGGGCGACGTGGCCCTGCTCGACACGCTCGACGGCTGGACGGTCCATGTGCCGGGGCACCCCGACGAGGCCGAGACGCTGCTCCGGCACGCGGTGGGCGCGGGCGGGGCCAAGGACGACAAGGTGTACGTCCGCCTGTCCGTGCAGGCGAACAGGCGTGCGCTCGCCGTGGACGGCCAGCGGTTCCTCACGGTGCGCGAGGGGCGTCGCGGGGTGGTCGTCGCCGTCGGGCCGATGCTCGACGCCGTGCTCGCGGCGACGGAGGGGCTCGATGTGACGGTGCTGTACGCGACCACCGTGCGCCCCTTCGACGGGGCGGCGCTGCGCCGGGCGACCGGGGCGGCGGGCACCGATGTGGTACTGGTGGAGCCGTATCTGGCGGGCACGTCCACGGCCGCCGCGAACGACGCGCTCGCCGATGTGCCCCACCGTGTCCTCGGACTCGGGGTCGGGCGCCCGGAGCTGCGGCGGTACGGGCAGATCGAGGAACACGTGACCGCGCACGGCTTGGACGCACCCTCGCTGCGGACGCGGATCGCCGGTTTCCTCAAGCCACGGGCGGGCGCCTGATCCGGCGCCGCGCCGGGCGCCCGACGGCCTTCACTCGGCGGCCGGTATCCCCAGCTCCGGGTAGGCGTCGAGGAGTCGCCCGGGGGCGGCCTGGCGCCAGGAGTCGGCGAGGATGTCCCGTAGTTCCGGCTCGTCCTCCAGGGCGGCCAGCCGCACCCGCACCCAGGCGAACCCCGCCTCGTGGTCGGCGATCCAGAACTTCTCGGGCTCGGCCAACACCAGCTCGTCACGCTCCTCCTTGGGGCAGCGCACGGCGATGGACGTCTCGTCCTCGGGCAGCGTCGCGAACATCTTGCCCGCGACCCGGAAGGTGGGCATGTTCCAGGCGACCTTCTCGGTGGTGTCGGGCAGCGAGAGGGCGACACGTCGTACGTCTTCGGCATCCGGCATGCGACGCACAGTAGCGGCCACCACTGACAATCACCCGGCGGTAGCCGCCGCCCCCGCGGTGTCACCGGCCGCCGGCCCCACGCGCTTGTAGTAGAGCGACGTGGGCCGCAGGCGTCCGTGCGGGTCCGCCGCGTAGTCGGGGATCGCTCCGATCCTCGTCCAGCCGGTCCGGGCGTAGAGGTGCTCGGCCGGGCTGTCGGTCTCCGTGTCGAGGTGGAGCAGGGTGACGCCGGCGTCGTGGGCCGCCCGCTCGGCGGTCGCGAGCAGCGCCTTGCCGACGCCCCGCCCCCGCCCGTCGGGGTGGACCATCAGCTTCACCAGCTCGGCCCGGTGGCGGCTGTTGGGCTTGTCCGGGAGGGCGAGACTCACGGTGCCGATCAGCCGGTCCCCGTCGCGCGCCACCCACACGGCGAGTTCTGCCCGCTGGACCGCGTCGGCGCGCCCTCGCCACCAGGCCGTGGCCGCCGCGCGGTCCAGCGGCGCGAGGAAGCCGACGGAGGCCCCGCCGTTCACGGTGCGGACCAGCAGGTCCGCCAGGTCCTCCAGGGCCGACAGCAGTCGAGGGCGGTCGTCGAGCCGCTCGATCGTGATCACGGTTCGACCACCACCAGCGCGTACCGCGCGTCCCGCGGACCCGGGCAGGCGAAGCGCACGGGTCCCCAGACCCTCATCCGCAGACAGTCACCGGCGGCCAGTTCGTGCTCAACGCCCCGCTCCGTCACCCGGAGGACGCCCTCCAGGACCCAGATGTGCTGTTCCAGGCCGGGCACGGACGGGCCGTCGTACGCGAGGTCGGCGCCCGCCGTGAGCCGGCCCTCGACCAGTTCCCCGCGCAGCCCGGCCGCGGGCGGCGACACCGAGCGCCGCACGAAACCGGACGCCCTGTCCTCCCAGACGAGCTGGTCGGCCACGCGGACGACGGTGACGGGCTCGGCCTCCACCTCGCTGAGCAGCTGGGACATGGTCCGGCCGTAGACATGGCAGAGACGGTTCAGCAGCGCCGCCGTCGGGCTGGTCTCGGCCCGCTCGGCACGGGACAGCGTCGAACGGCTCACCCCGCTGCGCTCGGCCAACTCCCCCAGCGACCAGCCCCGTTCGGCCCGCAGTTCGGCGAGCCGAGCGGCGAGGCGCAGGTCGACAGGGTCCAGCACCTCTTCCGCGATTCCCACATCCGGGATGCTATCCCAGAATCGGGGACACCCTGAGGCGCCGCCACCGGCCGCGCGCCTACCCGGCCGCCTCCCCGAGCGCCTCCAGCACCGGCTTGATCAGCGGGTGTCCCTCGGCACCGCGCCGCACCGCGGCGAAGACGCGGCGGGTGGGGGCCACTCCGTCGACGGGGCGGACGACCACCGCGGCCAGGTCCATGCCGCGCAGGGCGGAGCGTGGCACGAGGGCCACGCCCGCGTCGGCGGAGGCCAGGGCGACGACGGCGCGGAAGTCGTCGGAGGAGTGTTCGAGGCGGGGCTGGAACCCGGCGTTCTCGCAGGCCAGGACGACCACGTCATGGCAGGGGTTGCCGGGGTAGGGGCCGATCCACGGGTCCTTCGCCAGCTCCGCGAGCGGCACCTCCTCGGCGTCGGCCAGCCGGTGGTTCAGGGGCACCACCGCGTCGAAGGGCTCGGCGTACAGCGGGACATGGGTGAGCCGGGGGTCGTCGGCGGCGGGTGCGCCCCGGTACTCGACCGCCACCGCTATGTCGACCTGCCGGTCCAGGACCATCGGGAGGCTCGCGTCCCCCTCGGTGTCCTGGACGCGCAGGCGTATGCCGGGGGACGAGCGGGCGAGGAGGGCCACGGCGGGCGCGACGACCTGGGCGATCCCGGTGGCGAAGGAGGCCACCGTGACCGTGCCGGCCGCGCCCGAGCTGTACGCGGCCAGCTCCGCCTCGGCCCGCTCCAGCTGGGCGAGGACGGCGTTGGTGTGGCTCAGCAGGATCTCACCGGCAGGGGTGAGCCGTACGCCCTTCGCGCCCCGCTCGACCAGCCGGTGGCCGGTCTCCTGCTCCAGCGCGGTGAGCTGCTGGGAGACGGCGGACGGGGTGAGGTAGAGCGCGGCGGCAGCCGCCGTCACCGTGCGGTGGTCGGCCACCGCACGCAGGATGTGGAGCCGCCGTGCCTCGATCATGGGACCGATTCTCTCAAACCCCCGCTTTTCCCCTGACCGGTCCCGTCTTCCCCTGACCGGTCCCGCCCGGCCCCGGGTCAGCCCTCCAGCTCGGCCCGCGCGGCGACGAACGCGTCCACCGCGCGGTTCACGTCGTCCGTCGAGTGCGCCGCGGACAACTGGACCCGGATGCGGGCCTGGCCCTGCGGGACGACCGGGTAGGAGAAGCCGATCACGTACACACCGCGCTCCAGGAGCAGCTCGGCCAGCCGGCCCGCCTTCGCCGCGTCCCCGATCATCACGGGCGCGATGGGGTGGTCGCCGGGGAGGATGTCGAAGCCCTCCTCGGTCATCCGGCGGCGGAACAGCGCCGTGTTCTCGGCGAGCCGGACCCGCAGGTCGTCGGCGGATTCGAGGAGGTCCAGGACCTTCAGGGAGGCTGCGGCGATCACCGGGGCGAGCGTGTTCGAGAAGAGGTAGGGGCGGGACCGCTGGCGCAGCAGGGCCACGATCTCGGCACGGGCGGCGACGTAGCCGCCGGAGGCGCCGCCGAGCGCCTTGCCGAGGGTGCCGGTGATGATGTCGACGCGGTCCATGACGCCGTGCAGCTCGGGTGTGCCCCGGCCGCCGGGGCCGGTGAAGCCCACGGCGTGGGAGTCGTCGACCATGACCATGGCGTCGTGGCGGTCGGCGAGGTCGCAGATCTCGTGGAGCGGGGCCACGTAGCCGTCCATGGAGAAGACGCCGTCGGTGACGATCAGCTTGCGCCGGGCGCCGCCCTCGGTGGCCTCCTTCAACTGCCTTTCCAGGTCGGCGAGATCACGGTTGGCGTAGCGGAAGCGGCGGGCCTTCGACAGGCGGATGCCGTCGATGATGGAGGCGTGGTTGAGGGCGTCGGAGATGACCGCGTCCTCGGCGCCGAGGAGGGTCTCGAAGACACCGCCGTTGGCGTCGAAGCAGGAGGAGTACAGGATCGTGTCCTCCTGGCCGAGGAACGCCGACAGCCGTGCCTCCAGCTCCTTGTGCACCTCCTGCGTCCCGCAGATGAAGCGGACGGAGGCCATGCCGTAGCCCCAGCGGTCGAGGGCCTCGTGGGCGGCGGCGACGACCTCGGGGTGGTCGGCGAGACCGAGGTAGTTGTTCGCGCAGAAGTTGAGCACCGCGCCGGGGCGGCCGCCCGCGGTGACGTTCACCGTCGCGGACTGCGGGGTGCCGATGACCCGCTCGGGCTTGTGCAGTCCGGCGGCGCGGATCTCGTCGAGGGTGGCGCGGAGGTCGTCGCGCACGGAGTCGAACATCGGAAGGCTCCCAGGGGTGCGGGCCCGGCGGTGCGGGTCCGGGGACACGGATTGCTGGCGCGGTGCGGCGGCTCGCCCGTCCGGGTTCGCCGCGCCGGGCAGGTGACTTACGAGGTCCAGTCGAGGATGACCTTGCCGCCGCGTCCGCTCGCCGCGTCCGCGAAGGCGGCCTCGTGGTCGCGGTAGCCGTAGCGGCCGGTGATCACCGGGGCGAGGTCGAGGCCGCCCTCCAGCAGCACCGACATGGCGTACCAGGTCTCGAACATCTCCCGGCCGTAGATGCCCTTGATCGTGATCATGGAGGTGACGATCCGGGACCAGTCGACGGCGAACTCCTCGGACGGCAGTCCGAGCATGGCGATCCGGCCGCCGTGCGTCATGTTGGCGATCATGTCGCGCATCGCGGCGGGGTTGCCCGACATCTCCAGGCCGATGTCGAAGCCCTCGCGCAGCCCGAGGTGCCGCTGGCCCTCGGCGATGCTCGACGCGGACACGTCGATCGCCAGGCTGACGCCGATCTTGCGGGCGAGTTCCAGCCGGTCCGCGCTGACGTCCGTGACGACGACGTGCCGGGCGCCGGCGTGCCGGGCGACGGCGGCGGCCATCAGACCGATGGGGCCCGCCCCGGTGATGAGGACGTCCTCCCCGACGAGCGGGAAGGACAGCGCGGTGTGCACGGCGTTGCCGAACGGGTCGAAGATCGCCGCGACGTCCAGGTCCACGGGGAGGCGGTGCACCCACACGTTGGACGCGGGCAGCGCCACGTACTCCGCGAACGCGCCGTCTCGCCCCACGCCCAGGCCGACGGTGGCACGGCACAGGTGGCGGCGCCCGGCGAGACAGTTGCGGCACTTGCCGCACACCAGGTGGCCCTCGCCGCTGACCCGGTCGCCGACCTTCACGTCCACGACGTCCCGGCCGGTGTCGACGACCTCGCCCACGAACTCGTGGCCGACCACGAGCGGGGTGCTGATGGTCTGCCGGGCCCAGCCGTCCCAGGACCGGATGTGCAGGTCGGTACCGCAGACACCGGTCCGCAGCACCTTGATCAGTACGTCGCCGGGCCCGATCCCCGGCTCCGGTACGTCCACGAGCCAGAGTCCGGGCTCCGCCTTCTCCTTGACCAGTGCCTTCAACTCCACGGCTCCTGTGGGTGCGGTCCCGCGGCAGGGCACGACGTGTACGCCCGTACCGGGGAGAGGGGTGGGATCACCGAGCAATCTGCCGTACGGCGGCCCCCTGGGTCCATCGAGGTTTTCTTAACCTCCGCCGCAGCTTTCCTTCACGCCGCGCCCGCCCCGACCCCGTTCCTTCACCCGTTCGTACGTCCGCTCCCCCGCCGCGACACCTCACCCGCCCCCGGCGCTCACCGTCGGCGGCGGTCCGGTGGGTGCGGGGTGCACGAATCCGCCATGAAGTGCCGTGCGGATTCCCGGGGGGCGAGGACGGGTCCTCAGGGCAGTGCCTCACGCCCCCCGATGCTTCCGGCCAGCTCCGCCGCCATCGCCTTGATGGTGTCCAGGCCGCCCCTGCCCCACGGCCGGGGCTGTACGTCGAGGACACAGATCGTGCCGAGGGCGAGACCGGTGCGGTCGATCAGCGGGGCGCCGAGGTAGGAGCGGATGCCGTGGTCGTCGACGACCGGGTTGCAGGCGAATCTCGGGTAGTCGCCGACGTCCTCCAGCGCGAGCGCCTTGCGCCGGACCACCACGTGGGGGCAGAAGCCGTGGTCGCGGGCCAGACGGCGGCCCGTCCCGAGCGCGGGCGCGTCACCGGTGGCCGTGGCCGGGGCGTGCAGGCCCGCGAAGAACTGGCGTTTCTCGTCGATGAAGTTGACCATCGCGTAGGGGACGGAGGCGACCTCGGCGAGTCGGTCCGCGAAGGCGTCGAAGGCGGGTTCCGGGTGCTCACCGAGGCCCAGCAGCCGCAGCCGCCGTACACGCTCGGGGGCGTCCCGGTCCTCGGGGGTGAGCAGCAGCCGGCCGACGGGGCGGGGTGGGTCGTACGTCACGTGCGGGCCCCACGGCTCGGGAGGTGGGCCGGGGTGTGCGCGAGCAGGTGCCGCACCAGGGTGAGCAGGGTCTGCACGCCCGAGCTGGAGATCCGGGCGTCGCAGCAGACGACCGGGATCTCCGGGTCGAGGTCGAGCGCCACGCGCACTTCCTCGGGGGCGTAGCGGTAGGACCCGTCGAACTCGTTGACGGCGACGATGAAGCCGAGGCCGCGCTGTTCGAAGAAGTCCACGGCGGCGAAGCAGTCCTCCAGGCGCCGGGTGTCGGCGAGGACGACCGCGCCGAGGGCGCCTTCGGAGAGTTCGTCCCACATGAACCAGAAGCGCTGCTGTCCGGGTGTGCCGAACAGATACAGCACATGCCGCGGATCGAGGGTGATGCGGCCGAAGTCCATGGCCACGGTCGTCTCGACCTTGTTCTCGATGCCTTCGAGGCTGTCGGTCGCCGCGCTCACGGTGGTGAGCAGTTCCTCCGTGCTCAGCGGCGCGATCTCGCTCACCGCGCCGACGAAGGTCGTCTTGCCTGCCCCGAACCCTCCCGCCACCAGGATCTTGAGTGCGGTGGGGAAGGGGTCACAGCTGTCGTCGTAGTCCATCGAGCACTGCCTCCAGAAGAGACCGGTCTGTCGGGTTGTGGTGGAAGGCCGGGGGCTTCGTGGTGAGGGCCCCGCAGTCGACCAGGTCGGACAGCAGCACCTTGGTGACCGCCGCCGGCAGCTTGAGGTGGGCGGCGACCTCGGCGACCGAGACGGGTGCCCGGCACAGGTCGAGGGCCTGTGCGTGTTCGGGGCCGAGATAGCCGAGGGGGGTCGCCCCGGTGGCCATCACCTGTGAGAGGAGGTCGAGCGCGGCGGTCGGCCGGGTCCGGCCGTTGATGACGGTGTACGGCCGCACGAGGCGGCCGGCGGCGTCGTCGTACAGGGGCCCGTCGCCCGACGCGGCCACGTTCAAGGCCTCATCGCCGAGGGTTCGACGGCCTGGCGGGGCTGGGTGACCAGGTACGGGCGGACGCTCTTGACCAGCATCGCCATCTCGTAGCCGAGGACCGCCGCGTCGGCCTCGCGTCCGGCGAGCACGGCGAGGCAGGTGCCGGAGCCCGCGGTGGAGACGAACAGCAGGGTCGAGTCGAGTTCGACGACGACCTGGCGCACCTCGCCGCCGTCGCCGAAGCGGACTCCCGCGCTGCGTCCGAGGGAGTACAGGCCGGAGGCCAGGGCCGCCATGTGGTCGGCGCTGTCCGGGTCGAGGCCGTGGACCGACTTCACGAGCCCGTCGCACGAGAGCAGGACCGCGCTCGTGGTGTGCGGTACGCGCTGCACGAGTCCGCTCATCAGCCAGTCGAGATCGGATACGTGACCGGTCGGCGCATCGCTCGCCATGGTGGATCGACTCCTTGGGGTCCGAAGGTCTGCGGGAGCGGAGAGGGTGGGGACTGCGGTGGGGGTGGTGTGCAGGGGGGTGTTCATCCGGCCGGTGTGCTCCCGTCTTGCCGGGTCGTCAGGTCGTGTGCCGCGTCGAGGGCCGACGGCGGTACGGCTGCGGGGGCGGCGCCCCGGAGGGGTCCGGTCGGCGGCTGGGCAGCGTCCCGGTGGGGCCCGTCCATGGGGGCCGGTTCCCTGCGGGGGGCGTCGGTGCGGCCGGGGCCGGGGGGCGGCGTCCCGACGAAGCGGCCCGAGCCGAGGGGCGACGGCATGACCGCGCGGTCGGCGTCCCGGCGTACGGGTTCGCCTGGGGTCACGGTGCGCGGGGGCGTCAGGTCGAGGGAGGCCGTGCCCAGCATGGCCGCGTCCCAGTCGGAGCTCTCCCGCTGGCGGGACTCGGCGAGGCCGATGCCGCGCTGGAACGCGGCCATGAGCCCGGGGTCGTGGCCGACGTAGTGCTCGGGGTCATGGCGGGAGTTCGGCGGGGGGCCGCCCCGCAGCTGGGGCACGATGTGCTGCTGTGCGTGGCGCCGGGGCAGGTGGGGCCTGCCCATGGTGCCCCGGACCGTACCGCCGACGCGCGGAGTGGGGGGCGCGGCGCCGTTGTCGGCGACGGTGCGCCGGTCCTCGGGGCGGATGCCGGGTACGGCCTCGGCCGGGTTGGGCCGGTCCTCGCGGGCGCCGCGCACCGGCAGCGGGGGGATGCCGTCGGCCCGGCCCGCGCCCTGCTGACCGCCGCTCCGTCCGGTGCCCTGCTGCGCGCGGTCGCCGCGGGCCGTCTTCCGGTCCTGCTGGGTGCCGCCGCGGCCCGGCCCTTGCTGTTGCGGGACGGAGGTGGGGGCGGGGCCCGGTGCGGCGGGGCCGGGGTCGGGGTGCCCGGACTGCGCCGGACGGCCGGACGGGGTGGTGGGCAACTGCTGGGCGGGCCCGGCCGCCGGTCCGGGCGGAGCCGTCCGCGGCCCGGCGGGAGGCTCGGCGTGGCGGGGGCCGGTGGGCTGCCGGGTTCCCGCCACGGGGAGCGGTACGTCGTCGGAGGCGGACTGCTCGGTGCCCAGCAGTCCTCCGGGGACGACGAAGGCGGCCTGGACTCCGCCGTAGATGTTGCTCTGGAGGCGGACCTGGATGCCGTGGCGGCGGGCGAGCTGGGAGACCACGAAGAGGCCGATACGGCCGTCCTGGAGGAGGCTCGCGACGTTCACCTGGTCGGGGTCGGCGAGCAGGGCGTTCATCCTGTTCTGCTCGGTGACGGGCATGCCGAGGCCGCGGTCCTCGACCTCGACGGCGAGTCCGGAGGTGACGAGGTTGGCGCGGAGCAGGACCTGGGTGTGGGGGGCGGAGAACACCGTGGCGTTCTCGACGAGTTCGGCCAGCAGGTGGATGACGTCGGCGACGGCGTGGCCGCGCAGGGTGCCGTCGACCGGGGGCACCAGCTTGACGCGTGCGTACTGTTCGACCTCGGCGATCGCGGAGCGCAGCACCTCGGTCATGGGGACGGGGTTGCTCCACTGACGACGGGAGACGGCGCCGCCGAGGACGGCGAGGTTCTCGGCGTGGCGGCGGATGCGGGTGGCGAGGTGGTCGACGTGGAAGAGGCCCTTGAGGAGGTCGGGGTCCTCGATCTCGTTCTCCAGGTCGTCGAGGATGGAGATCTCGCGCTGCACCAGCGACTGCAGCCGCCGGGCGAGGTTGACGAAGACCTCCAGCTTCTGCTCGTTGCCCGCGTGGCTGGAGAGCTGGGATGCCTGGACCACGGCGGTGACGGCGCTGTCGTGGGCGCGGGCCAGTTCGGCGGTGAGGAGTCCGAAGTCGTCGGCGCCCGGGCCGGCCTTGGGGCGCGGGCCGCGCGCGGGCGGCTGCTCGCCGCGCCGGAGGGCCTCGACGAGGGCCCGCAGGTCCTCCTCGCCTTTGGCGCTCGACTCGCGCAGGGCGCCGAGGCGTTCACGTACGGACCTGGCGGTGCGGCCGGCGGCCACGGCGGCGATCAGGACGGCGGCGAGGGCGACCGCGGCGGTGCCGGCGAGCACCGCCCACAGGACGGGGCCGGGACGGTGCGCGCCGGCGCGGACGGTGAAGAGCACGGCGGCACAGGCGCTGAGGGCCACCGCGGTGGGGGGCAGGACCGCCAGGCGCAGCAGCTGTGGCCGTATGTGGATCTCGGTCAACGCCGGGGCGGCACGGGCGACCGATCGCCCGTGCCGCCCGCCCTCACGGCGGTCTGCGCGTGCGGCCGGTGCGCGAAGGTGAGACATCAGCGTCCTCGTACTGGTCCGTCTGGGTGTGGGGGGTGCCGCGTCTGGACGACATGGGCGTGCGCCATCGCGTGTCGGTCGGGAGATTCGAAGAATTCGGCACTGCGTCGACCGACGGCAACTCACAGTAGTCGCCAACGCGTCATGTGCGGTGCGCAGTTGACAAAGAGCCCCGTAAAGCGTGCAGCTCTGGTATGAGGCTTCGCACGACAGGCCGACGTTTCTTCGGACAGACGTTCCTTTCGCTTTCTTTGTGCGACATGATTTCGATCAGAGCCGGTCAGAACGGGTCGTCAATAAGCAGCGAGGGTCGCGAGACAATGCGCTCCACGGCCCTCGCTGTCCATCGAAAAATCACCCTGTCGGGAGAATTCCGGAGGACCCGAAGCGTCCGACGAAGCCGTTCGCGCCATTCCGACGGGACGCATCCCCATAGGCCGGCTTCTCAAAGACCGGCTCCCCAAAGGCCGACTTCCGAAAGGCCGGCTTCGGACGGGACGGCTTCCGAAAGCCGACCCGTGGAGGGTCGGCCGACGGCGTGCGCCGCGGCACGAACGGCTCGCCCTGCCGCGGCGCGGCCGGGGGCCCACCTCGCCCGAGCGCATCGCGGTGACCGTCGGCACGAGACACCCTGTCCGCGCTCTTGAGCCCACAGCCCCACGAGCCCCACCATGGGAGCGCTCCCAACCCAGGAGCGCCCCCACAATGATTCAGGAGCCGCTCATGCCCCCCTCCGAGTCGTTACGCCGACGCAGAACCCTCTGCGCCGTCCTCCTCGCCGGTTCGCTCCTCGTCGGCGGCGCGCTGACCGCCCCGGCCGCCGCGGCAGTCCCCACCGCAGCGGCGGCGACCACGGCCGTGCGCGTCAACCAGGTCGGTTACCTGCCGGACGGCCCCAAGCACGCCACCGTCGTCACCACGTCGCCGCAGGCGCTCACCTGGCAGTTGCGCACCGCGTCCGGCACGGTGGCCGCCTCGGGATCGACCGTCCCGCGCGGCGCCGACCAGGCCTCCGGACAGTCCGTCCAGGTGGCCGACTTCTCCTCGTACCGGGACACGGGGTCGGGATACGTCCTGACCGTGGACGGCAGGAGCAGCGACCCGTTCGACATCCGCGCCAACCTCTACGACGGCCTGCGCTCGGACGCGATGGCCTTCTTCTACCACCAGCGCAGCGGCATCGCCATCGAGTCCTCCCTGGTGGGATCGGCCTACGCGCACCCGGCCGGACACCTCGGCGTGGCGCCGAACAAGGGCGACACGTCCGTCCCCTGCCAGTCCGGGGTCTGCGACTACACGCGGGACGTCCGGGGCGGCTGGTACGACGCCGGCGACCAGGGCAAGTACGTCGTCAACGGGGGCATCTCCACCTGGCTCGTCGTCAACTCCTTCGAGCGTGCCAAGCGCGCGGGTACCCACGAGGCGCTGGGCGACTCGACCCTGCGCGTTCCCGAGCGGGGCAACGGCGTGCCGGACGTCCTCGACGAGGCCCGCTGGGAGCTGGACTTCCTGATGCGGATGCAGGTGCCGGACGGCAAGCCGTACGCGGGCATGGCGTTCCACAAGGTGCACGACGCGGCGTGGACGGCGCTGCCGACCCGTCCCGAACTGGATTCCCAGGTGCGGGAGTTGCACCGCCCGTCCACCGCGGCGACCCTGAACCTCGCGGCCGCCGCCGCACAGTGCGCCCGCGTCTACCGGGCCTACGACGCGGCGTTCGCCGACCGCTGCCTGGCCGCCGCCCGCAAGGCGTGGACGGCGGCGCGGGCCAATCCGGCCCTGTACGCCCCGGATTCGGACAGCACGGGCGGCGGGGCCTACGGCGACACCCAGGTGACCGACGAGTTCTACTGGGCGGCCGCCGAGCTGTACGCGACGACCGGCGAGAGCGCCTACCGGGACGCGGTCACCTCCTCGTCGTGGCACACCTCCGCCGCCGCCTTCACCCGGTACGGCTTCGGCTGGGCGGACACGGCCGCGCTCGGCCGGCTCACCCTGGCCACCGTGCCCAACGGGCTGCCCGCCGCCGATCTGACCCGCGTCCGCTCCTCGGTGACCGCGGCAGCCGACACCCACCTGTCGACGATGGCCGGGCAGGGCTACGGGGTGCCCATCCCGACGGACGGCTACTTCTGGGGCTCCAACAGCGAACTCGCCAACAACGCGATCGTCCTGGCCGTCGCCGGCGAACTGACCGGTGACGGGCGCTACCGCGCCGGCGCGCTGGAGGCCATGGACTACCTGCTCGGACGCAACGCCCTCGGGCAGTCCTACGTCACCGGCTACGGCGAGACGTCCTCGCGCAACCAGCACCACCGGTTCTGGGCCCACCAGGTGGACGCATCCCTGCCCAACCCGCCGGCCGGCTCGCTCGCGGGCGGCCCGAACAGTGGTCTGCAGGACCCGGTGGCGCAGGAGAGGCTGACCGGCTGCGCACCCGCCGCGTGCTACATCGACGACATCGGCTCGTACTCCACCAACGAGGTGGCGGTCAACTGGAACGCCCCGCTGGCCTGGCTCGCGGCGTACGCCGCCGAGCGGGCGACCGACGGCGGTGAGCAGCCCACGGCGTCCTGCGCGGTGACGTACACGGTGGACAACTCCTGGAGCGACGGGTTCACCGCGACCGTGACGGTCAAGAACACCGGATCGTCCGCCGTGGACGGGTGGCGGCTGGGGTGGAGCTACTCGGGCGGCCAGCGCGTCACCAGCGCCTGGAACGCGACCGTCACCCAGAGCGGCACCGACGTCGTCGCCCGCAACGTGGACTGGAACCGGGTGATCCCGGCCGGCGGGACGGCGAGTTTCGGCGTCCAGGGCTCGAAGAGCGGGAGCAACCCGACGCCCACGGCCTTCACGCTGGACGGGGGTGCCTGCGCCTGACCTCGGTGTGATCGCACCGCGGGGGACTGCCCGGGAGGGGCCGCCCGCGTCACGGCCCGCCGCTTGCGCGCGGCGGGCCGTGGCGTGTCCTCGCGCGCCTCGCGCACCGGCGGTGGTCCCGCGGAGGTCAGCCCTGGCGGGTCGGCATGACGGTGACCTGCTGCAGGTTGACGTGGCGGGGCAGGGCCGCGGTGAAGGCGACGATCTCGGCGATGTCCTGCGGGCGGAGGAACTCGATGTCGCCCTGGGCGCCGGCGTACCAGTCCTTGGCGCCCTGGTCGGTGACCTTGTCCCACAGGTCGGTGCCCACGATGCCGGGCTCCAGGGCGCTGACGCGGACGTCCTTCGGGCCCAGCTCGGTGCGCAGGTGGCGGGTGAGGTGGGTGACGAACGCCTTGGTGGCGCCGTAGACGGCGAAGGTCGGGAACAGGTACTGGGCGGCGATCGACGAGGTGTTGATCAGGTCGGCCGGGCCACCGGCCTCGGCCGCCGCGACCAGGTCGTCGACGAAGACGTCCAGCGTGGTCAGCGCGGCGGTGACGTTGAGGTCCACCTGCTGCTGCCACTGGTCCGTGCGGTGCTCGGTCACGGGGGCCGGGAGCATGATCCCCGCGTTGTTGAAGACCAGGTCGGGCCGGCCGAGCTCGGCACGCACCCGCTCGGCGGCGCGAGCGACCGCCTGCGGGTCGGTGACGTCGGTGGTCACGGCGAGGGCCGTCCCTCCGTCGGCGGTGATCTTCTTGGCGAGTTCCTCCAGCCTGTCGGTGCTGCGCGCCAGCAGCGCGACCTTCGCGCCGCGGGCGGCGAGGACCTCGGCGGTGTGCGCGCCGAGGCCGCCGGAGGCGCCCGTGACGACGGCGACGCGGCCTTCGAGGGAGGAGAGGACGGTCTGGACGGTCATGTGAGGGTCAGCCCTTCGCTGATCGGTGCGGGATCGAGGGGTCCGGCATCGGCCGCGGCCCCTGTTCCTCCAGACAAACACCGCGCGGAGGGACCACGGAGGGGTCGGCCGTGCCCCCTCGTGACTGGTACCGGCAGGGCCACCTTCGGGCCGCCGCGAGCGGGACGGACGCCCACACTGGAGGTATGGACCGCACCGCCGAGATCGCCGGCTTCCTGCGCGGCAGACGCGCACAGGTCACCCCCGACCAGGTGGGACTTCCCGACGACGGGCGGCCCCGCCGGGTGCCGGGCCTGCGCCGCGACGAGGTGGCCCGGCTGGCGGGCGTGAGCACCGAGTACTACACCCGTCTCGAACAGGGCCGCTCCGCGAACCCGTCGACCGCGGTGCTGGACGCCCTCGCACGCGCGCTGCGCCTCGACGAGACCGAGCGTGAACACCTCGCCGACCTCTGGGGCAGCGGCTCACGGCCGCAGCGCCGCTCCCCCGAGCCGCCGCAGCGGGTCCGGTCGGGCCTGCACCTGACCCTGCGGACCCTGGAACAGGTGCCGGCCTTCGTCCTCGGCCGCCGCACCGAGGTGCTGGCCGCCAACCGTCTGGCCCGGGCCGTCCTGACCGACTTCGAGGCACTGCCCGCACCCAGACGCCAGCTCGCCCGCTGGATGCTGCTGGACCCCGGGGCGCGCGAGCGCTGCCACGACTGGGAGCAGCTCGCCGCGGAGACCGTCGCCATCCTCCGCTTCGAGGCCGGACGCCACCCCGACGACCGGCGGCTGGCCGATCTGGTCGGCGAACTCACCCTGTCCTGCCCGGAGTTCTCCGGCTGGTGGAACGACCACCGGGTGCTGCGCCGCACTCACGGCGTCAAGCGGTACCGCCACCCGGACGTCGGTGACCTCACCTTCGCCTACGAGTCGTTCCCGGTCCCCGGCAGCACCGACCAGACCCTGTGCGTCTACAACGCCGAGCCCGGCTCCCCCACTGAGCGGGCCCTCCGTCTGCTGGGCGACTGGACGACACCGGCCGTCGACCCGGACGCGGTCGACGGCGTGCGGCGGCCGTAGTGGCCGCGCCCGCTCCGTCACGGGCGGGCGGCGGGCCGGCCGTCCGCTCGCCGCTTCACCGGGCCGGTGCCGGTACGGCGGAGGGCCAGCGGCCCTGTGCGACCGCCTCCCTCACCAGCCGCACCAGTTCCCGGGCCACCACCTCCACCGCGGGCGGTGTCCGCCCCGCCCGGTGCGTCGCCAGAACGATCGCGCGCCAGACGTCGGGGTCGCTGAGCGGCGACGCGCTCAGCGACCCCCGGGCGACGTCCTCGGCGATACCGAGGCCCGGCAGCACCGTCCACCCGTGCCCCGCGAGGACGAGCCGTTTCTGCATGCGCATGGAGTTCGTCTGCACCGCGATGTCCATGCGCACGCCCGCTCGTGCGGCGGCCGTGTCGATGAGGCTGCGCAGGGCGTGACCGGGGGCCGGCATGACCAGCGGATGGGCGGCCGCCTCTGCGAACGGGACGGGACGGCCCGCCGACAGACCGGCGCCGGGCGGTGCCGCGGCCCACAGCTGTTCGCGGACCAGCGGCCAGGCGTTCAGGGAGGGGGTGCTGTCGAGGTTGTAGAGCAGGCTGAGGTCGAGCTGCCCGTCGTCGAGCCACTCCTGAAGGTGTCCCGAATAGGCCGTCGTCACGCGCAGATCCACACCGGGGTGCCGCCCTCGCACGCAGGACACCAGTGCTTCGCCGAGCAGGTCGCAGGTGCTGTCGAGAAGGCCGACCGTGACGATGCCGGAGACCGAGCCGGGAGCCGGCTGCACCTCGACGCGCCCGCGTTCCAGCTCCGCGAGGGCGCGCCGGGCCCGTTCCACCATCACCGCACCGGCCTCGGTCGGCCGCATGCCCTGCCTGCTCCGCTCGAAGAGCGGAACACCCAGTTCCTCCTCCAGCGAGCGGATGTGCCGGGTCACCGCGGGCTGGACGAGATGCAGCAGCTCCGCCGCGCGCGTGACGCTGCCCGCCTCGGCGACCGTGACCAGCGAGGTGAGCTGCTTGAGATCCATCCGCGCCGCCTCCGCTCATCCGCAGTGAACATGCTTCCATCACGGATCGCTATTTTTCAGCACGAACCATGAGTGCTCATGATGGTACTCCCGCGGAGCGCGCGGGTTCGGACATCTCGCGCCCCCGGCATCGGAGGTATCTCATGAGCGGTCTCCCGCTTTCCGGCATCACCGTCGTCAGCATCGAGCAGGCGGTGGCCGCACCGTTCGCCACCCGGCAGCTGGCCGACCTCGGCGCCCGCGTCGTCAAGGTCGAGCGCCGCGGGGAGGGCGACTTCGCCCGCCGCTACGACACCACCGTGCACGGCGAGTCCAGTTATTTCGTGTGGCTCAACCGGTCCAAGGAGTCGCTCACCCTGGACCTCAAGTCGGGGCGCGGCCGGGAGGTGCTGGACCGGCTGCTGGGACGCGCCGACGTGTTCGTGCAGAACCTGGCACCGGGCGCCGCGGCCCGTCTCGGCCTGGGCACACCGGAACTCGCCGAGCGCTTCCCCTCGCTGATCACCTGCTCGGTCTCCGGGTTCGGCAGCAGCGGGCCGTGGGCCGACCGCAAGGCCTACGACCTGCTGGTGCAGTGCCAGACCGGGCTGGTCTCCCTGACCGGCGACGAGCACGGCACGGCCCGGGTCGGCATCTCGATCGCGGACATCGCGGCCGGCATGTACGCCTACTCCGGCATCCTGACGGCCCTGTACACCCGCGCGGCGACCGGAGCCGCGCGGGCGGTCGAGGTGTCGCTGTTCGAGGCGCTGGCGGAGTGGATGAGCCAGCCGGCCCACTACACCCGCCACTCCGGCGTCCAGCCCCCGCGCCTGGGCACCCGGCACGCCACCATCGCGCCGTACGGCACCTACACGGCCGCCGACGGCAAGGACGTCCTGCTGTCCGTGCAGAACCCGCGCGAGTGGGCGGCCCTGTGCGAACGTTTCCTGTTGGCTCCCGGGCTCATCGACGACCCGCGCTTCGCCACCGGCTCCGCCCGCGTGGCGCATCGCGCGGAACTCGACGCGATCATCGCCGAGCGGTTCGCGGAGTCGGACAGCGACGAGATCCGAAAGGTCCTGGACGAGACGGGCATCGCCAACACCGTCGTGAACGACGTGCGGGCGTTCCTGGACCACCCGGTGCTCGCCGGGCGTGATCGGTGGAGGGACGTACGGATACCCGGCGGGACGTCCGTTCCGGCGCTGCTGCCGCCGACCGACCTGGCCGGTGTCGCACCGCGCATGGGCCCGGTCCCGGCACTGGGCGAGCACACCGACGCGATCCTGCGCGAACTGGGCTTCGGGGTCGCCGAGACACAGGCCCTGCGCGCCGAAGGCGCGGTCTGACCCCTTCCCCGCTCATCTCCCGAGCAACCCGTTTCCCCACCACCGCCGCACCGAGGAGCCATGGCCATGGGCACATACGACGTCCTGTCCGAGGAGGAGTACTTCCTCGTCAGGACCGTGCGCGATTTCGTCGACAAGGACGTCCGTCCCGTCGTACGGGAACTGGAGCACGCGAACACCTACCCCGAAGCACTCATCGAGCAGATGAAGCAGCTGGGCGTCTTCGGACTGGCCGTACCGGAGGAGTACGGCGGCACGCCGGTCTCCATGCCCGCGTACGTCCTGGTCACCGAGGAACTGGCCCGGGGCTGGATGAGCCTGGCCGGCGCGATGGGCGGGCACACGGTCGTCGCCAAACTGCTGGCGCACTTCGGCACCGAGGAGCAGAAGCGGCGTTACCTGCCCGGGATGGCCACCGGCGAGATCCGCGCGACCATGGCGCTGACCGAGCCTGGCGGTGGTTCGGACCTCCAGGCGATGCGCACCGTCGCCCGCAAGGACGCCGACGGCTACCTCGTCAACGGGTCGAAGACGTGGATCACCAACTCCCGCCGCTCCCAGCTGATCGCCCTCCTGTGCAAGACGGATCCGGACGCGAGCCCCGCCCACCGCGGCATCTCCGTCCTGCTGGTCGAGCACGGTCCGGGGCTGACCGTCTCCCGTGACCTGCCCAAGCTCGGTTACAAGGGCGTGGAGAGCTGCGAACTGTCCTTCGACAACCACCGGGTCCCGGCCGACGCCGTGCTCGGTGGAGCCGAGGGCCAGGGATTCGCGCACATGATGAAGGGGCTGGAGACCGGCCGTCTGCAGGTGGCCTCCCGTGCCCTGGGCGTCGGGCGTGCCGCGCTGGAGGACGCGCTGGCCTACGCCCAGGAGCGCGAGTCGTTCGGCAAGCCGATCTGGCGGCACCAGTCCATCGGCAACTACCTCGCCGACATGGCGACCTCGCTCACGGCCGCCCGGCAGCTCACCCTGTACGCGGCACGTGAGGCGGAGGCCGGACGCCGGGTGGACATGGAGGCGGGGATGGCCAAGCTGTTCGCCTCGGAGACGGCCATGCAGATCGCCCTCAACGCGGTGCGCATCCACGGCGGATACGGCTACTCGACGGAGTTCGACGTGGAGCGGTACTTCCGGGACGCGCCCCTGATGATCGTCGGTGAGGGCACCAACGAGATCCAGCGCAACGTGATCGCGAGCCAGCTGATCAAGCGAGGAGGACTTGACGCATGAAGATCGTGGTGTGTGTGAAGTACGTGCCCGACGCCACGGGCGACCGGCACTTCGCCGATGACCTGACCGTCGACCGCGACGACGTGGACGGTCTGCTGTCCGAGCTGGACGAGTACGCCGTCGAGCAGGCGCTGCAGATCGCCGACGAGGCCGACGACGCCGAGATCACCGTTGTGACGGTGGGTCCGGAGGACGCCAAGGACGCGCTGCGCAAGGCGCTGTCGATGGGTGCGGACAAGGCGGTCCACGTCGAGGACGACGACCTGCACGGCACCGACGCGATCGGCACCTCCCTGGTGCTGGCCAAGGCGATCGAGAAGGCCGGCTACGACCTGGTGATCTCCGGGATGGCCTCCACCGACGGCACGATGGGTGTCGTCCCGGCGCTGGTCGCCGAGCGGCTGGGCGTCCCGCAGGTCACGCTGCTGTCCGAGGTCTCCGTCGAGGACGGCGTGGTCACGGGCCGCCGTGACGGCGACGCCGCTTCCGAGCAGCTTCAGGCGTCCCTGCCGGCGGTCGTCTCGGTGACCGACCAGTCGGGCGAGGCGCGCTACCCCTCCTTCAAGGGCATCATGGCGGCGAAGAAGAAGCCGGTGGAGTCCTGGGACCTGTCCGACCTGGGCATCGAGGCCGAGGACGTCGGCCTGGAGGGCGCCTGGACGGCCGTCGACTCCGCGGCCGCGCGTCCGGCCCGCACCGCCGGCACGATCGTGAAGGACGAGGGCGAGGGCGGCAAGCAGCTCGCTGAGTTCCTCGCGGGCCAGAAGTTCATCTAAGGCCCCTTACGGCTCGGCCCGGCAGCCCCCCTGCGGCCCGGCCCCGGGCCCCCTGCGGCGCGGGCCGGTCCCCTGGGGCCCGGCCGGTCCCGAGTCCCGCACGTCCCCTCAGACTTCGTGATTCCGCTAGGAGAACCATTTCCCATGGCTGAAGTTCTCGTCTACGTCGACCACGTGGACGGCGCCGTCCGCAAGCCCACCCTGGAGCTGCTGACCCTGGCCCGCCGCATCGGCGAGCCGGTCGCGGTCGCGCTGGGCGCGGGTGCCGCCGACACCGCCGCCGTGCTCGCCGAGCACGGCGCGGCCCGGGTCCTCACCCACGACGCCGCCGAGTACGCCGACTACCTCGTCGTGCCCAAGGTCGACGCGCTGCAGGCCGCCGTCGCCGCCGTCTCCCCGGCCGCCGTGCTGGTCCCCTCCTCCGCCGAGGGCAAGGAGATCGCCGCCCGCCTCGCGCTGCGCACCGGCTCGGGCATCATCACCGACGCCGTCGACCTGGAGGCCTCCGACGAGGGTCCGGTCGCGACACAGTCGGTGTTCGCCGCGTCCTTCACCACCCGCTCCCGTGTCTCCAAGGGCACCCCGGTCATCACGGTCAAGCCCAACAGCGCCGCCGTCGAGGCCGCCCCGGCCGCAGGCAGCGTGGAGGCGCTGGAGGTCACCTTCTCCGCGCAGGCCACCGGTACCAAGGTCACCGGCCGCACCCCGCGCGAGTCGACCGGGCGTCCGGAGCTGACCGAGGCCGCGATCGTGGTCTCCGGCGGCCGCGGTGTCAACGGCGCGGAGAACTTCGCGCTGATCGAGGCCCTCGCCGACTCCCTCGGCGCGGCCGTCGGCGCCTCCCGCGCCGCGGTCGACGCCGGCTGGTACCCGCACACCAACCAGGTCGGCCAGACCGGCAAGTCCGTCTCGCCGCAGCTGTACATCGCCTCCGGCATCTCCGGCGCGATCCAGCACCGCGCCGGTATGCAGACCTCGAAGACCATCGTCGCCGTCAACAAGGACGCCGAGGCCCCGATCTTCGACCTCGTCGACTACGGCGTCGTCGGCGACCTCCTCGACGTCGTCCCGCAACTCACCGACGAGATCACGACCCGCAAGGGCTGACCGCCGGCCCGATCACGGCGTACGAGGAAGGGAGACACCATGACAGGACTCGCCGACGCACTCGCGGGATGGTCACCCGCGGAGGTGCGCACGACCGACGTCATCGACCCGTGGCCCGTGGCGGCCTTCTCCGCCCTGCTGGACCTGCCGGGCACCGCGGCCGCGGAGGGCGAACCCCTGCCACCGGGATGGCACTGGTTCTCCTTCCTCGACCACCCCCGGCAGTCCGCACTGGGCGTGGACGGGCATCCGGCGCACGGCCACTTCCTGCCCCCGATCCCGGACCGGCGTCGCATGGTCGCGGGCGGACGGATCCGGATCCACCGCCCGATGCACGTCGGAGACCACATCACCCTCGCGCCCACGCTGCACGACGTCCAGGTCAAGCAGGGACGCAGCGGGGAGATGGCGTTCGTGACGGTGCGCCGCTCCTTCCTGCGCGGCGCCGACCTGCTCGTCACGGAGGACCAGGACATCGTCTACCGTTCGCAGCCGGCCGGCGCGCCGCGCGCCCCGGAACCCGCCGCGCCCCCAGCCCCCGCGGAGGAGCCGCAGCCCGACTGGAGTCTGGCACTCGCTCCGGACGCCGCCACCCTCTTCCGCTTCAGCGCCCTCACGTACAACGCGCACCGGATCCACTACGACGTCCCGTACGCCACCGGCGTCGAGGGGTATCCCGGGCTCGTGGTGCACGGGCCCCTGCTGGCCCTGCTGACCCTCGAACTGCCGCGACGTTTCGCCCCCTCACGGCCGGTGGAGACGTTCGCCTACCGGCTCCGCAGGCCGGCCTTCGCAGGGACCGGGATCACGGTGCGCGGATGGTGCGGCACCGACGGCGGGGAGGCGGCCCTCTGCGCCGGTGCCCTCGGGGCCGACACCTCGATCCGGGCGACCGTGTCCTTCGGCACGGCCTGAGCGCGCCGCCCCGGTCGTCGCCGCCCCGGTCGTCGCCGCGGGCGGACAGAGCATGTCCGCCCGCGGCGGGCGCGAGGGCGGCGGGTGGTGCGCACCCGTTCATGACCACGGCCGTCCCGTCCGGCAGGCGCTCGCCGCCGACGCCCGCCGCGATTAGGGTGGAGCCACCTCCGCACCTGGAGGGGAGAGACGGCCAAGGCCGTCGGGAGAGTGAAGTACCGCCATGAGACTCCACGCCCTGCTGGACCAGCCCGGCTTCGGGCTGCATCAGCTCACCGGTGACGCCTCCGGCCCGGATGCGGAGATCAGGGGAGCGCACGTGCTGGAGGTGGCGGAACCCCTGCGCTGGGTGCCGCCGGGGTGGATCATCCTGACCACCGGGTTGCGCCTGCTCCGGCGGCCGCAGGAGCAGCGGCGGCTCATCGCGGATCTCGCCCGTGGAGACATCGCCGCCCTGGGCTTCGGGGTGGGGGTGGTGTTCGAGGACGTGCCGAGCGCCCTATTGGAGGAAGCACGCGCGCGGCAGTTCCCCGTCTTCACGGTGCCCGAGAAGACCTCGTTCCGCGACCTGGTGCGCTTCGTCGACGGGGAACTGCTCAGCCAGGAGTCCCATGTCCTGCGCCGCACGATCGGCGTCCGGGACCGGATGATCGAGGCGATGGGCGATCCGGAGCCGGAGGCAGCCCTCGTGCGCCGCGCGGCGCAGTCCCTGCGCTGCGCGGTGACCCTGTTCGACCATGTGGGCCACGTCCTCACCACCAGCCACCCGGAACACACCGACGAGCAGTGGCGGTACATCGGGCAGCAGGCCCGCGGCCCCGCGCACGACCCGCTGTCGACCGGTCCGGTCCAGGCCGTGCGGGTGCTGGTCGAGGACACCCCGGTGCGGTGGCTCGCGGCCACCGCCGGGCCGACCTCGCTGCAGTACGCCTCCGTGGAGCGCGCGCTGCGCGACGGGGCCCTGCTGCTGACCGCGCTGCACCGGATGCGCCGCCACGAGGCGCGGGCCCTGCGATCCCGGCAGGCCGGGCTGCTGCGGGACCTGCTCCTGCGCGGCGAGGAGTGGGCCGGTGACCCCGCCGCGGAGCGCGCACTGACCGAACGCGCCATGGGCTTCGGCATCGACCTCACCGGCCCCGGCTGCACCGTGCTGGTGCTGGCCGACCCGGACGGCCGGCCGCTCGACGCCGACACCGTCACCGAGGTCGGCCGGGACCTGTCCCGCGAGGGCCGTGCCTGCCTGGTCGCCCCGGTGGAGGGCCAGGCCGTGATCGTCCTGGGGGACCCGGAGGCGGTGGACGCGGTGCTGGTCCTGCCGTCGATCCGCTCCCTCGCGGTCGGAGTGGGCGGCCCGTCCGGCACGACGGCCGGTCTGCCCCGCTCCTGGTACGAGGCGAGGCTGGCGTGCGCCCGTGCCCGCCGGCTGTCCGGTCGTAACGGCCGTGCGGTGGTCCGGCAGGAGCAGCTGGGCATGGTGGAGTGGATGACGCTCCGACTCGGCCTCGAAGAACTGGAGCCCAGGGCGCGCACGATGCTCGCACCGCTGCTGAAGGACCGTCAGCTGCTGGACACGCTCCGGCACTACCTCGCCACCCACCGGAACGCCTCGCAGACGGCGCGCGACCTGATGCTGCACAAGAACACCCTGGGATACCGGCTGCGCAGGATCGAGCAGCTGCTCCAGGTCGATCTGAACGACCCGCGCGACCTGACCGAGGTGCAGGTCGCCCTCACCGTCCTGGACGCGTGACAGCGCTTTCCGAGGCCGACGGCCGGTTCCCGCAGGACGTCGTGGACGCGGTGCCTGTCGTGCACAACACGGCGCCGGGGATCTGTGAACTCCGCCCAACGACCCGGTCCGTGACTGCTGCCTAGTCTCCTCGCGTCACCCGCTGCCCGAGGAGGAAACGTGTCCTCAGACCTCGTCAGCCGAGAACCAACGGCTGACCGTCTCCGCTGCCCCGTCCCCGGCCGCCGCTCGGCCGAACTCGACCGCAGACGCCGCGCGGCCGTCTCCTCCGGGGTCGGCGTGCTGCTCCCGGCCTACGCCGACCGGGGCGAGGACGGTGTGGTCGTCGACGTGGACGGCAACCGGTTCATCGACCTGGCCTCCGGTGTCGCCGTGACCACGGTGGGCAACCGCAACCCCCGGGTGGTGGCCCGGGTGCGCGACCAGCTCGACCGGTTCACCCACACCGGCTTCTTCCTCACGCCGTACGAGAGTTACGTCGAGGTGGCCGAGGAACTGAACCGTCTGACACCCGGTACGCACGAGAAGCGCACGGCCCTGTTCAACTCCGGCGCCGAGGCGGTGGAGAACGCGGTGAAGATCGCCCGCACCGCCACCGGGCGGCGGGGGGTGATCGCCTTCGACCACGCCTTCCACGGCCGGACGAACCTCGCGATGGCGCTGACGGCGAAGAACCAGCCCTACAAGGCCGGGTTCGGGCCCTTCGCCGGTGAGGTCCACCGCGCCCCGATGGCCTACCCCTACCGGTGGCCCTCCGGCCCCGAGCGCGCCGCGCAGGAGGCCTTCGAGGCGTTCCGCACGCTCGCGGAGAAGCAGGTCGGCGCCGAGAACACGGCGGCCGTGATCCTCGAACCCATCCAGGGCGAGGGCGGCTTCGTCGTTCCCGCTCCCGGTTTCTTCCGCGAGATCGCCCGGTGGTGCGCGGACAACGGGGCGGTCTTCATCGCTGACGAGGTGCAGACCGGCATGTGCCGCACCGGCGACTGGTTCGCCTCGTCGTACGAGCACACCGTGCCGGACCTGGTGACCACCGCCAAGGGCCTGGCCGGTGGGCTGCCCCTGTCGGGGGTGACGGGACGCGCCGAACTCATGGACGCGGCGGGCCCCGGCGGCCTCGGCGGCACCTACGGCGGCAACCCGCTGGCGTGCGAGGCGGCCCTGGGCGCGATCGAGGCGATGGAGGAGGGCGGACTGGGCGTGCGGGCCCGGGAGATCGAAGCCCTGTTCAGGACCGGCCTGGGCGCGATCGCCGACCGGCACCCCAGCGTGGGCGAGGTCCGTGGACGCGGCGCGATGATGGCGCTGGAACTGGTGGAGGACCCCGACACCAGGCGGCCGGCCGCCGCGCTGACCCGCCGCATCCAGCAGTACTGCCTCGACGCGGGCGTGCTGGTGCTCACCGCCGGCACGTTCGACAACGTGCTGCGCTTCCTGCCGCCGCTGGTCATCAGCGACGAGCAGCTGACACAGGGCCTGGCCGTCCTGGGTGAGGCGTTCGACGCGCTGGCCTGACGCCTCGGCGGCGGGACGGACGCAGAATCCCTCCCCGCCGGTCGCCCCTCCCCCTTCCCGCCGGAGCCTTCCCGCCCCTGGTCGCGGCGAGGTTCCGGCCGGCCCCCACAGCCCCCTTCCCGACACCGGCCTCAGCCGCGTTCCGGTCCCCCGCCCCCTCCCGTGCCGTGCCCCGTGCCCGGGAGCGGGCGGCGGACCCCACACCCCGACCGCCCCGCCGAGAAAGCGAGAGCAGATGAACACCACCGCGCAGCCCCAGGGCTTCTGGATCGGGCGCCACAGGGCGACCTCGCCCGAGTCCTTCGAGGTGCGTTCCCCCTACGACGACACGCTCGTCGCGCGGGTCGCCGTACCCACCGACGAGCAGGTGGAGCAGGCCGTGGCCCAGCTGGCCGCCGCGGCCCGGCCGGCCCGTGAGCTGAGCGCCCACCAGCGTGCCGCGGCCCTCGACCACGTATCCCGTCGGCTGACCGAACGCGCCGAGGAGATCGCGCGGACCATCACCGCCGAGAACGGCAAGCCCATCCTCTGGGCGCGCGGGGAGGTCGCCCGGGCCGCCTCCACCTTCCGCTGGGCGGCCGAGGAGGCCCGGCGGTTCTCCGGCGAACTGCAGCGGCTGGACACCGACGCGGCGTCCACGGGCCGGATGGCCGTGACCCGCCGCTTCCCCATCGGGCCCGTCCTCGCGATCGCCCCCTTCAACTTCCCCCTCAACCTGGTGGCCCACAAGGTCGCCCCGGCACTCGCGGTGGGCGCGCCGGTGCTGGTCAAGCCCGCTTCCAGCACACCCCTGTCCGCGCTGCTGCTGGGCGAGATCATCGCCGAGACGGACCTCCCGGACGGCATGGTCAGCGTCCTGCCGCTCTCCGGCCGCCGCACCGGCGCCCTGGTCACCGACCCACGGCTGCCGGTGATCTCGTTCACCGGGTCCGAACCGGTGGGCTGGGGCATCAAGCAGCAGGCGTGGAACAAGCACGTCACCCTGGAACTCGGCGGCAACGCGGCGGTCGTCGTGCACGAGGACTGGCCCGATCTGCGGGCGGCGGCCGAGCGCATCGCCCTGTACGGCACCTGCCAGGGCGGCCAGGTCTGCGTGAGCGTCCAGCGGGTGCTGGTACACGAGCGGATCGCCGAGGAGTTCACCGCGCTGCTCACCGACGCGATCGGGGCCATGCGCCAGGGCGACCCGACGGACGAGGACGTCCAGGTGGGACCCGTCATCGACGAGGAGAACGCGGCGCGGCTGGAGTCCTGGATCGAGGAGGCGGTCGGCGCCGGGGCCGGGCTCCTGCACGGCGGCACGCGCAAGGGCACCACCGTCGAGCCGACCCTGCTGCGTGACGTCCCGGACGGCACCCGGCTGGCCGAGGAAGAGGCGTTCGGACCGGTTCTGGAGATCAGCGCCTACCGCGATCTCGACGAGGCGCTCGCCCGCGTCAACTCCTCACGCTTCGGACTCCAGGTCGGCGTGTACACCACCGGCATCGACACCGCGTTCCGGGCGCACCGCGAGATCGAGGCGGGCGGCGTACTCATCGGAGAGGTGCCCACCTGGCGGGCCGACCAGATGCCCTACGGCGGCACCAAGGCCTCCGGCGTGGGCCGCGAGGGGGTCCGGTACGCGATGGAGGACATCACCGAGAGCCGCATGCTCCTGCTGACGGGGCTGGCCCTGTGACGGCCGTCCGAGCCGGGCTCACCGGCGAGAGGTCGACCACTGATGACGAGACACGGAGCGTCGCGGAGATGACGGAACAGTTCAAGATCGCGGTGGTGGGCGGGACGGGTCCGCAGGGACGGGGACTTGCCTACCGCTTCGCCGTCGCGGGGCACACGGTCACGATCGGGTCCCGCTCGGCGGAGCGGGCCGCCGAGACCGCGGAGCGGATCGCGGCGCGCCTGCCGTCGGGCCGGGTCGACGCCGCCGACAACCTCAGCGCCGTGCGGGGCGCCGGCATCGTCCTGCTCGCCGTCCCGTACGCCGGGCACGACGCGCTCGTCTCCGAGCTGGGCGGGGAACTCGACGGCAGGATCGTGATCAGCTGCGTCAATCCCCTCGGCTTCGACGAGCACGGACCCTACGGGCTCCCGCTGGAGCGCAGCGCGGCCGAGGAGGCCCAGCTGCTGGTGCCGCGGGCCCGGATCGTCGGGGCGTTCCACCACCTCGCCGCGGCGTCCCTGTGGGCCGGGGACGCGCCGCTGGCCCACGAGGACGTGATGGTCTGCGGTGACGACCGGGAGGCCGCCGCGGTGGTGGCCGGCCTCGCGCGGGCGGTGACCGGCCACCCGGGGATCGACGTGGGGCCACTGCGCCTGGCCCGGCAGCTGGAGCCGCTCACCGCCGTACTCATCAGCGTCAACCGGCGTCACAAGGTGCGTTCCGGTATCCGCCTGGAGGGCCTGCCCCGCGATCCCGCATCCTGATCGGGTCACCGGGGCGAGGAGGCGCCGACGGCGTCTATCCCCAGCGTCCTGATCGCCAGCCAGAGTCCGGCCCGCAGGTCCGCGTCGTCCAGATCGCCCTGCAGCAGAGTCCGGATCCTCTCCAGCCGCCAGCGCAGTGTGTTGCGGTGCACGGCGAGGTCACGTGCCGTGGCCTCGCCGTTTCCGTTGTTGGCGAGCCATGCGCGCAGCGTGTGCAGGGCGCTGGACTGCTGGCGGTCCGGCAGTGCCAGCAGCGGGCCGAGCAGCCCGGTCGCCCACGCCACGTGCGCGGAGTCGTGCGTGAGCGGGATGTAGGCGTGGTCGAAGTTCGCCTCCAGATCCACCAGCCGCCCCGGTTCCGCGCTCCTGGCCGCGGTCGACGTCCTGGCCAGCACTTCGGCCAGGGACGTGCTCTGGAAGGCGACCGCGCTGGCCGCGGTGAGCGAGTGGTCCGCCTTCAGCTGCTCCGCCGTCCAGGTGGGGGACCACGCGTTCTGCTCCGCGAGTACGACCAGGCAGCGATCGTCGCGCAGCGCGGTGAACTGGCGTGAGCCGGCCGGCACCCGGGCCTCGCACCGCTCCAGCAGGTCGACGAGGTCGCTGCCGCCGTGCACGACGGTCACCCGCAGCGGGAAGCGCGGCAGGTCCAGCCCCGTCTCGTAGCCGAGACGCACTGCCAGGTCGTAGTGGCCCGACAGGGCCGTCCCCAGCAGGGCGGAGCGGACGTCGAGCCGCGCCCAGAGCGTCTGCCGCTCGTGGTCGGCGTTCATCGCCAGCAGGAGCACCGCGGTCCTGATCACGTGCTGGTCGTGCGCCGTGAAGGCGGTCGAGCGCCGGATCACCAGCTCACCGCACGAGGTCCGTCCCACCACGACCGGCAGGACCAGGACCCGTTGGCGTCCGGTGTCGCGGACCGCCGCCTGCCATCCCTCGGCCGCTCCCCGCCCGACGTGGTGACCGGCCAACCAGGTCCCGAAGTCCTCCCCGTCGGGGGAGCTCCAGGCGAGGACCCGGCCGTCCACGTCCACCCAGCCGGCGTCCGCCCCCAGGGCCGCCGAGATCCGCTCCAGCAGCAGCCGGGGGCCCGCGCCGTCGGCGGCAGCGGCCAGCAGGGACTCGCTCGCGCGCAGCGAACCGCGCAGCGCCTGCTGCTCGTCGCGGACGGTCGACCTCCACACCGCCCGCTGCAGCAGGCTGAACGGGGTGGCCTCGGGGACGGTGAGCACGGGCAGACCGACCTCGTCCGCGGCCTCGACGAGGGGCCGGGGCACGTCCTCGTAGCGGATGCCGACCCCGAATCCCAGCCCGGCGGCGCGGGCCTCGTGGAGCCGGCGGACATAGGCGTCCGCCGCCTGCGGGTCGGCCGCCTCCAGCCACATGCCGGTGGTGAGAAGGAGCTGGTCGGGCTCCAGCCAGGGCGTCGGGTCCGGTTGCTCGGAGGTGTGCACGCTGTGGACGCTCCTGCCGAGTCCGGCCTTCCCGGCGACCACGGACAGTCCCAGTCCCGGTTGGCGGTACAGCCAGTTGACGGTCAGTTCTGACATGCCGGTCACCTCCGTGCGGCGTCGAGTGGTGTCGCGGTGCGCGCGGCGGCGGACGCGGAGCGCCGTGCGCTGTTCAACCTGCCCAGCACGGCCGGGCGATCGGTGCAGATGTTCCATGCCGTTCGCGCCAGCGCGGCCCGAACAATGCGCGTCACCAAGGCAAACCTCCGAACGAAGGAGTAGGGATGTCCACTTCCGATGTCGCCGTCCCGGCGGCCCAGGTGACGGAGGCAGACGACCCCCGCGTAGTGAAAGAGGCCGTGACGGAGGACTACTCCCGACACGTCGTGCCGGAGACGGCGAGGTCTGGCCGGTGGAGTCTGGCCATGGCCTGGTGGGCGTTGTTCAGTGCCATGTTCTGGCTCTACATCGCGGTGTCGGTCGCCCAGGCGGTCGGCAGCCGTGACGCCGTCATCGGCATGGTGCTCTCCGTCGGCGTCTACGGGCTGGTCAACAGCGTCCTGACCCGGCACGCCGTCCGCAACGGCCTCACGGTATCGCTGCTGTCCCGGCGCATCTTCGGCAACCTCGGCGCGGCCGTCGCCCCGCTGCTGTTCGGTGCGACGGCGGTGTACTACGCGGTGTTCGAGGGCTCCATCATCGCCGTCGCCCTGCAGAAGTACTTCGCTCCCGACAGTGACATACGGCTGTGGTACCTCGTGGTGGTCCTCTACGCCATGCCGCTGGTCATCGGTGGCGTGCAGGTGTGGCTCGACAAACTCAACGGCTTCCTGCTGCCCTTCTACGTGATCGGTCTGGTCTACATCGTCGTCGCCGCCGGCAACGCGCACGGCTTCTCCGACGGCTTCCTGCACATCCCGTCGCCCGGTCCCGCCTCGGTTCCCGGCTGGCTGTGGGCGTTCTGCATCTACATGGGCGTGTGGATCATGATGATGTACACCATCGACTACGCCCGGTTCGGCAAGAAGAAGGACGCCACCTTCCACGGCGTGGTGACGTTCGGGTACGTGTTCTACGCGGCGACCTTCCTGGCCAACGGTCTGGTCGGGCTGTTCATCATGAACACCGTCTACCCGGGGCTGGCCGCCAGCGAGGTGGGACTCGTCGACGCCACCCTGGAGGTGAGCGGTTTCGTGGGCCTGGTGGTCATCTTCGTCAGCCAGACCCGCATCAACACGGCCAACTACTACCTGGCCTCCACCAACCTGGAGGCGTTCGCGGCCCGCTACCTGAGACTGCGCTGGCCACGGCTGGCCTGGGTGGGCATCGCCGGCGCCCTCGTGTACCTGCTGATGCTGACCGACGTGCTGTCGTACCTGCTGCGCGCGCTGGCCTGGCAGGGCGTGGCCGTGGTGGCCTGGGTGGCGATCGCGCTCACCCACATCGCGGTGGCGCCGCGGGACCCGCACGGCCTGGTCGAGTTCCGTCCCGGCCGGGTGCCCGCCTTCCTGCCCGGTGCCTGGGCGATCCTCGTGGCCACGGCCGTGGGCATCTTCATCACCGAGGAGGGCACGCCGGGCTCCTGGTACGTGCTCACGGCGCCCCTCATCACCTTCGCCCTGGCGGCGGCGGTGTACGCGGTCGCGCTGAGAGCGGGCGGGAGCCGGCTGCTCAAGCGCAGGCACGACCCCCGGGACGAGATCGACGACGTGTGGCGGCAGAGAGTGCGCTGTCATGTCTGTGACCGCTCCTACACGGCAGTGGAGATGGATCGTGATCCCTCCGCGGGGCAGGACCTGATCTGCGCCGCGTGCGCGGAGGGCAGTGGCGCCTTCATGGCGGCCGTCCGCGCGGAGGCGAGGTCGCTGGAGAGCTGACCCCGGGGAGGTTCGGGGCACGAAGGGCGGTGCGGTCGGTGGACCGCACCGCCCTTCGCCGTTCAGTCCCGGAAGGCCGGGATGACCTCCTTGGCGAACAGCCGCGCCGACGACAGGACGTCGGCTCCGCCGATGCCCGGCAGCTGCGTCCAACAGGTCAGCTCGGTCATCCCGAGCCGGTCGCGCAGCTCGGTGATGCGCTGGATCGCGTCGTCGGGCGACCCGATGATGTAGCGGTTCTTGAACGTGTCGAAGCTGACGGTGGCGGAGTCCTCGATGACGGCCCCCGCGTCGTTGCGGAGCTGCCGCTCGCCCTCGGCCGACTTGCGTCCGTACAGCTCGCGGAAGAGGTGGGTCACCGCGGGGGCCGCGATCCTCTCCGCCTCCTGGCGGGTCTCGGCGACGTAGACGCCCCGCATGATGGGCAGCTCCTGCGGCTGGAACCCGGCGTCGTCGCACGCCTGCCGGTAGACCGCGAGGTGCTCGGCCAGTTCGTCGATGGTGTGCCGGGGGGAGCCCACCCAGACGGCCCGGCGCTGGGCCGCGCGGCGCAGCATGAGCTTGCCGGACACGCCGTACCAGATCGGGGGGTGGGGCCGGCGGACCGGGCGGGGCATCAGGCGGGTCTCGGGAATGCTGAAGAACTCGCCCTCGTAGCTGAAGGTCTCGTTCGTCCACGCGGCCTGGAGGATGTCCATGGTCTCCTCGAACCGGCGGGCGCGGGTCGCGTAGGGCACCATCAGGCCCGCGAACTCCTCGGTCACGTACCCGGGGGCCATGCCCAGCCGCAGCCGTCCCCGCGAGATGTTGTCGACGACCGCGGTGTCCTCCGCGAGCTTGACGGGGTTGTAGAGCGGTGCCAGGAGGATGTTGGTGGTGAGCTCCAGCCGCTCGGTGACGGCGGCGACCGCGGCCAGCACCGTCAGGGGGGACGAGTTGTGGCCGTCACGCTGGAAGTGGTGCTCGGTCACATGGACCGAGTCGTAGCCCAGCGCTTCGATCTCCGGCGCCAGCCGGATGAAGTCCGCCACGGCGTCAGCCCAGGTCATCTCACCGTCGGGGGGCACCACCATGCCGAAACACAGACCGAACTTCATACTGCTGTCTCCTTGTGTCCGCATATGAACAGCGACGTGGGACTCATGCTGATGCCGCTGTCACACGCCGGACCACTGGGCAATGCCTGAGAAAAGCGCCCCGTACTGGTGCGGTGCACCAGGCCGGACGAGGTGGGCGGGAACGGTGGCGAGATACCGGGGCGGGCCGTGGATCAGCGGACGTGGGCGGCCGTTTCCCGGGGCAGGCCCTGCTCGCACCAGATGGTCTTGCCGCGACGGGTGTGCCGGGTGCCCCACCGCTGGGTCAGCGCGGCGACCAGCATCAGCCCCCGGCCGCCCTCGTCCGACAGCCGGGCCCGGCGCAGGTGCGGAGCGGTGTTGCTGCCGTCGGTGACCTCGCAGATCAGGGTGGCGACGTTGAGCAGCCGCAGCCGGACCGGCGGCTCGCCGTACCGCAGGGCGTTCGTGACCAGCTCGCTGACCACCAGTTCCGTGACGAAGCCGAGCTCCTCCAGCCCCCAGCCGGCCAGTCGGTCCGCGGCCCAGGCGCGCGCCGTCGCCACGGCGGCCGGGTCGTCCGGGACGTCGAGGGTGGCCTCCTTGTCGGCACCGAAGGTGCGGGTGCGGGCGACGATCAGCGCCACGTCGTCCGCGCGGTCCTGCGGCAGGACCGTGTCGAGGACGTGGTCGCACACCGTCTCCAGCGGGGCCGCGGGGTGCGACAGCGCCGAGCACAGCCGCCGCAGACTCAGCTCGGCGTCCGAGGGGTCCAGCAGCCCGTCGGTGTACAGCGTCAGCAGGCTGCCCTCGGGCAGCCGGACCTCGGCCGCCTCGTACACCGCGTTGCCCAGGCCGAGAGGCGGGCCGGCCGGCAGCGGCAGCTCACCGGCCTCGCCGTCCGGCGTCACCACGACGGGCGCCGGATGGCCGGCCCGGGCGGCCACGCAGCTGCCGGAGACCGGGTCGAACACGGCGTACAGGCAGGTGGCGCCCAGGTCGGCGGCGTCCATGGAGGTGTCGTCGCCCGCGGCGGCACTCTGGTCGACCAGGTCGTCGAGATGGGTCAGCAGTTCGTCCGGCGGCAGGTCGACGTCGGCGAGCGTGCGCACCGCGGTACGCAGTCTGCCCATCGTGGCCGCCGCGCCCAGGCCCCGGCCGACGACATCACCGACCACGAGCGCCACCCGCGCCCCGGACAGCGGGATCACGTCGAACCAGTCGCCGCCGGCCCCTCCCACCCCGTGGGCGGGCAGATACCGGGAGGCGGCCTCGACCGCCATCAGGGACGGCAGCCGGCTGGGGAGCAGGCTCTGCTGGAGCGTGAGCACGGCCGTGCGTTCCCGGGTGAAACGCCGCGCGTTGTCCAGGCACACGGCGGCGCGGGCCACCAGTTCCTCGGCGAGGAGCCGGTCCTCGTCGGTGAACGGCTGCTCCCTGGAGCGGATCAGCACGGTGACGCCCAGCACCGTTCCCCTGGCCCGTACCGGGACGCACAGGATCGACCGGTAGCCGTACCCCCGGACGCTGGCGGCGCGCGCGGGCTGGTCCCTCAGCCAGGCCTGCGCGGCGGGCTCGCTGAACAGGTGGGTCACGGAGCGGCCGCCCGCCATGCTGCGCACGGCGGGCGAGTGGGGCGGGTAGAAGTCCACCTCGCCCGGCTGCAGCAGGGCTTCGGGGGCGCCGGGGCGCACCGAGTGGTTCGCCACCCGGCGCAGGGCGACCTGCCCGGTGAAGGGGCCGGGTTCCTCGCCCTTCAGCAGGGTGTCCAGCAGGTCGATGTTCACCCACTCGCCCAGCAGGGGCACGAGTTCCTCGGCGAGTTCCTCGGCGGTGCGCCGCACGTCGAGGGTGCTGCCGATACGGGTGCCGGCCTCGTTCAGCAGGAGCAGCCGGTCCGCCGAACCGTTCGGCTCGGTCACGTCCTCGGCGGTCAGGCACAGTCCGGTGACGGCTCCGTCCGGGCCGCGCAGCGGCTGGGCGGTGATCGAGAGGGCTCGCTCCGTTCCCGCGGCGGGCCCGACCGTGCGGATCCCCGTCGCCGGAGCGGGCTCGCCGGAGTCGAGCACCTGCCGCATGCGGGCCTCCCAGGCCGCGGTCTGCGGGCCGGGGAGGATCTCCGTCACGCGGCGCCCGAACCAGGCGTCGCGCTCGTCCGGGGCTCCGACGAGCCGGGCCATGGCCGGATTCTGCCGTGTGCAGCGCAGCGAGGTGTCGTACACCGACAGGGCGACCGGGGAGTCGGCGAAGAGCCAGTCGAGGACAGCGGCGTCGCTCGGCGCGGACCGCCGAGCTGCCTGTGGCCCGGCTCGGACTTCTTCGTACGTCATGGGCTGCCGCCTCACCGGTGGTGGCGCGCACGGGGCGTCGCCTGAGAGCCCCTGTCCCCAAGTATGCGTGCCGCCCGGGGACGCGCCAATGCGATGCGTCCTGGGCACCGCCCGAAAAATTCCGCCGCGATTCGTGCCGTGTGACAATTGTCGGCGGATCTCCCGGTGAACGACGCTGGGCGGCACCGAGCGCACCCTCGGATCAGGAGGAAATCGCGCATGACAAGAATCTCTGCGATCGACATCAATTGCGATATGGGCGAGAGCTTCGGCAATTGGGTCATGGGACGGGACGAGGAGATGTTCCCGCTGATCACCACGGCGAACATCGCGTGTGGTTTCCACGCGGGTGACCCGACGGTGATGCGGCGGACGGTCCGCATGGCCAAGCAGCACGGTGTGGCGGTCGGCGCGCACCCCGGCTACCACGACCTGGAGGGCTTCGGCCGACGCCGGATCCAGCTCGGTCCGGACGAGGTGGGCGCGCTGCTCACCTACCAGATCGGCGCGCTGCGCGCCTTCCTGGACACGGAGGGCATGCCCCTGCACCACGTGAAGCCGCACGGCGCGCTGTACAGCTTCCTGCGCGACGACGAGGCCGCCGGGCTGGCCGGCGCGCGGGCGATCCACGCGCTCCTTCCCGGCGTGATGATCTACTGGCCCGCGCCGGCCTTCGGCACCGTCTTCTGCGACGAACTGCGGCAGCTGGGGCACCCCGTCGTGGGGGATCTGTACCCGGATCTCAGCTATGACGAGAACGGCACCCTCGTCATCAAGAGGAAAATCACCGAGACCGATATGGATTTCGCCCTCGGTCAGGTGAGGCAATTCCTGAAGAGCGGGCAGGTGCATACCGAGGCCGGAACGCTCGTGGACATGACTGCAGGCAGCATCTGCGTCCACGGGGACGGGGACCACGCCGTGGAACTCGCGGCGGCGGTCCGGCAGACGGTCGTGGACGCAGGGGTCGCGGTTCAGGCGGTGTCGGCATGACGGCACGTCTGGGAGTGCTCACCGAGCCCCCGCGGGGAACGCACTACACCTTCGGCGGCGACGAGTGGATCGTCGTGCAGCTGAGCGAGGCCATGAGCCTCGACGTCAATCTCAAGGCACAGGTGCTGACCCGGGCACTGGCCGAAAAGGCGCTGCCCGGCATCGTGGAGATCTGTCTGTCGAACGCCTCCTACATGGTGCGCATCGACCCGGACGTGGTGCGTCCGACCGTCCTGGTCGAGCAGCTGCGCGAGCTGGAGGCCGCCCACTCCGACTTCCGGTCCATCACCTTGCGCACCCGGATCGTGGACGTTCCGGTGCTGTTCGAGGACGAGTGGACGGCCGCGACCGTGCAGCGGTTCCGCGACCGTCACCAACGCCCGGACCTGACCGACCTGGAGTTCGCCGCCGAGCTGAACGGCTACGGCAGCACGGACGAGTTCATCGACGCCATGGTGTCGGCGCCGGCGCTGGTCTCGATGATCGGGTTCGTGCCCACCGTGCCCTGGGGCTATCAGCTCGTGCCGGAGGAACGGCAGATCGAGGTGCCCAAGTACGTGCGTCCGCGCACCTTCACCCCGGAGCGCGCCTTCGCCTGGGGCGGCGCCTTCTCCGCCATCTACCCGGTGGACGGGGCCGGCGGTTACCAGCTGTTCGGGATGTGCCCCGCCCCCATCGTGCAGCCCGAGCAGAGCTTGCACGACTTCCGCGAGAGCTTCTCCTTCCCCCGCCCCGGGGACCTGTTCAACTACCGCCGGATCGAGCGCGAGGAGTTCGACGAGATCAGGGCACGGGTCACGGA
Organism: Streptomyces sp. HM190; assembly: GCF_009857135.1. Lineage (GTDB taxonomy): Bacteria > Actinomycetota > Actinomycetes > Streptomycetales > Streptomycetaceae > Streptomyces > Streptomyces heilongjiangensis. Next base: position 7,613,094 of record NZ_CP047318.1, on the reverse strand, counting down.
GGGCTCGTTCCGCTACCGCCTCGCCGAGCTCGACTTCACGCCCGCCGAATGGTTCGCCCGTCCCGACGAGACCGTCGCCGCCATGCAGGAGCTGCTCTATGGCGCTTGAGATTCTGCGCCCCGGACTGATGACCACCGTCCAGGACGAGGGCCGCACCCAGGGGTACGCGCTGGGCATGCCGCCGTCGGGCGCCATGGACCGGTTCAGCTACCACGTGGCCAACGCCCTGGTCGGCAACCCGTCGGGGGCCGCCGTGCTGGAATGCACCTACCTCGGCCCGGAGATCGGGTTCTCGCAGGCCACGACCTTCGCCGTCACCGGTGCCGACCTGCCCGTCCACCTCAACGGCAAGGAGATCCAGCCCTGGGCCTCGCACCGGGCCGAGGCCGGTGACGTCCTCGGTTTCGGTTTCCTGCGCTCGGGCGCCCGCGCCTACATCGCGGTCGCCGGCGGGATCGACGTGGAGCCGGTGATGGGCTCGCGGTCCACGTACACCCTGTGCGGGATGGGCGGCTTCCAGGGCCGGGCACTGAGGGCGGGAGACCTGCTGCCGGTGGGCGCGGACGCGACCGGCACCCCCGGACGCAGCCTGCCGGCCGCTCTGGTGCCGGACTTCGCGGGACCGGCCGAACTGCGGGTGGTGGTCGGACTGGCCAGCTACCGGGTCACCCCCGACAGCCTGGCGGCGTTCTTCGAAACCGAGTGGCAGGTCACACCGGACGCCAACAGGGTGGGCTACCGCTATCGGGGCGGCTTGGTGGAGTGGGTGCCGCGCACCCAGCCGCGGGGTGCCGGCAGCGACCCCGCCAACGTGGTGGACATCGGCTACCCGATCGGATCCATTCAGATCCCCGGCGGGACCGAACCGATCGCCCTGCTCAACGACGCGGTCACCGGCGGCGGCTACGCCACGATCGGCACCATCATCAGTTCCGACATCCAGGTGGCGGGCCAGACCAAGACCGGTGACGTGACCCGGTTCTGCCCGGTGTCCATCGACGCGGCGCTCGGCGCCAGACAAGAGGCCAGGGCCCGGCTGGCCAAGGCCCGCGAAGCCATCGAGGCCCGGTCCTGAGGACCGAGCCGATCCTGAGAGGACCGCGCATGAGCGAGGAAAAGACCGTGGCGGCACCATTCCCCGGGGTGTTCTACCGCCGCCCCGACCCCGAGTCGCCGCCTTTCGTGAACGTCGGCGACGTGGTGGAGGCGGGCACGGTGGTCGGCCTGATCGAGGTCATGAAGATGTTCCAGGAGATCCAGGCCGGGGCGTCCGGACACGTCACCGCCGTCCTCGTCGAGAACGAGCAGGCGGTCGACGCGGGCCAGACCCTTCTCACCGTGGAGTGACTTGTGAGCACACAGACGACACCCCTCACCCGGGTCCTGGTCGCCAACCGCGGTGAGATAGCCGTGCGCGTCGTACGCGCCTGCCACGACCTGGGCATCGAGGCCGTGGCCGTGCACTCGGCACCGGACGCCGACGCCCTGCACGTCCGGGAGGCCGACGGGGCCGCCCTGCTCGGCGGCCCGCAGGCCAAGGAGAGCTATCTGCGCATCGACCGCGTGGTCGCCGCCGCCCTGGAGCACGGCTGCCAGGCCGTCCATCCGGGATACGGCTTCCTCGCCGAGAACCCGGAGCTGGCGAGGGCCTGCGCCGAGGCGGGACTGGTCTTCGTCGGGCCGGCCGCCGAGGTGATGGAGGCCGTGGGCAACAAGGTGCGGGCACGGGAGATCGCGGAGCAGGCCGCCGTGCCGGTAATCCCGGGCAGCGGAAACCTGTCCTCGGTCGACGAGGCCGTCGCGTTCGCCGAGAGGGTCGGGTACCCGGTCATGCTCAAGGCCGCGGCGGGCGGCGGTGGCCGCGGGATCCGCCGGGCCGACGACGAGCCCACCCTGCGGACCTCCTTCCCGCAGGCGGTGCGTGAGGCGGAGGCCGCCTTCGGTGACGGGTCGGTGTTCCTGGAGAAGTGCGTGATCGACCCGCGCCACGTGGAGGTGCAGATCGTCGCCGACCGGCTCGGCAACGTGGTCCACCTCGGCGAACGGGAGTGCTCGCTCCAGCGCCGGCGCCAGAAACTGGTCGAGGAGAGCCCCGCGCCGCGACTGGAACCGCGGGTCCGCGACGAGCTGTGCGCGGCGGCCGTCCGGCTCGCCAAGCAGGTGGGCTACACGAGTGCGGGCACGGTGGAGTTCCTCGTCGACCCGCGGTCCGGGGAGTTCTACTTCATCGAGGTCAACGCGCGGATCCAGGTGGAGCACGGGGTCAGCGAGCTCGTCACCGGCGTCGACATCATCGGGGAACAGCTCCGCGTCGCCTCGGGCCTCCCGCTGAGCGTGACGCAGGACGACGTCACCTTCCGGGGTGCGGCGATCGAGCTGCGCGTCAACGCGGAGAACCCCCGCCAGAACTTCTTCCCCTCGCCGGGACAGGTGACCCGGCTGCGGTGGCCGGGCGGTCCCGGCATCCGCGTGGACAGCGGGCTGGAGGAGGGGGACCGGATCCAGCCCTACTACGACTCGATGATCGCCAAGGTGCTGGTGACCGGCCGCACCAGGGACGAGGCGGTGGCGCGGGCCCGCAGGGCGCTGCGTGAACTGAGCGTCGAGGGCGTGCACACCACCGCCGAGCTGCAGCGTTCGATCCTCGACTGGGACACGTTCACGGACGGCAGCTTCCACACGGGGTCCCTGGACGGGTTCATCGCCTCCTGGACCGCGTCCTGATCACCGGCCGGCCTGCTTCCTCTCCCACCTTGCGGGCCGGCCGGACCGCCCGCCGGCCCTCGCCGCTCCGCGGGCACCACCACCTCCGCCCCGTTCGAAGGATGAGCCGTGACCTGTCCCGTGAGCTACGACGAGAGCGCCGGCCTGTGGCGGGTGCGGGATCCGGAGCTGGTACGCCGGGTCTTCGCCGACCCCGAGCGGTTCAGCCCGGCCAACGCCCTCACCGCCCACACCCGACTCGGGGTACGGGCCCTGCGGATCCTGTCCGCGGCCGGGTTCGCGCTGCCGGCGGTCCTGGCGAACCAGACCGGTCCGCGGCACCGCTCGGTGCGCCGGGTCGTGGCCCGTTTCTTCACCCCTGACCGGGTGGACGCCCTGGAACCGGTGGTCCGGCGGCTGAACGCCGCACGCTGGGCCGCCGTGCGGGCCCGCCTGGCACGAGGCGAGGAGGTGGACCTGGTCGCCTCGGTGGCCGACGACGTGCCCGCCCTGGTCCTGCTGGAGCTGCTCGCTCTGGACGACGTGGACGTTCCCGAGCTGAAGCGCTGGAGCCGTGACTCCCTCGACCTGTTCTGGGGCGTCCCCACCCCCGAGGAGCAGGAACGCCTCGCCCGCTCCGCGGCCCGGTACTACACCTGGCTGCGGCAGCGCGCCTCGGCCGCCCGCCGGTCACCCGGAGCGGACCTGTTCGGAGCGCTGGTGCGGCACGGCCTGGCCGACGACGAGGTCTGCTCGGTGGCCTACTTCCTGCTCGTCGCCGGACACGAGACCACCAGCATGCTGATCTCCTCGGCCCTGCGGCTGCTGTCCGCCGACCCGGGAACACGAGCCGCGGTCGCGGCGGACGCCACCCGGGCCGACCAAGTCGTCGACACACTCCTGGCACGCGAGTCCTCGGTCCCCACCTGGCGGCGCGTGACGCGCGAGGAGACGGTCCTGGGCGGCACCCGGCTGCCCGCCGGGGCGCCGCTGCTGCTGCGGCTCACGGACACCTCCGACACCGGTGAGCTCGCCTTCGGCTGGGGCGCGCACCGCTGTCTCGGGGCACGTCTGGCCCGTATGGAGACGCGCGTCGCCGTTCAGGACGCCGCCGCGGCCATGCCGGAGGTCGAAGCAGTCGAGCCGGACCCTCCCATGATCGACCTGCTTTCCTTCCGGGCGCCCCAGCGGGTGCGGGTCCGCCTCCGCCAGGACATCCGGCACGGCCGCGGTGCGGTCCCCCGGACGCGTCCCTCGACGACACAGGAGCCGGCCGCATGAGCGACGCACACCCGCTCACCGAGGACGTGGCGGTCGCACGCACGTTCCTGTTCGTTCCGGGTGACCGGCCGGACCGTTTCGGCAAGGCCGCCGCCTGCGGAGCCGACGTGGTGATCCTGGACCTGGAGGACGCGGTCGCCCCCGACCGCAAGGAGGAGGCCCGCGGCCACGTCGCCGCCTGGCTGGACGCGGGGAACCAGGCGGTGGTGCGCGTCAACGGCGCCGGCACCGCGTGGTACGGCGACGATCTCGCCGCCCTGGCCGGCCGCACTGGCGTGGTCATGGTCCCCAAGGCCGAGGACCCGGCCGAACTCGCCCGACTGGCAAGGACGTTGCCCGTCGGCACGGGCATTCTTCCGCTGATCGAGACCGCCGCCGGGATCGTCGGGGCGGTCGGCGTCTGCGCCGCCCCCTCGGTCGTCCGCGCCGCCTTCGGCAGCGTCGACCTCGCCGCGCAACTGGGAGTGGAGCACACCTCCCACGACGCCCTCCGGCACGCCCGGTCCGCGCTGGTCCTGGCCGCCGCCGCGGCGGGCCGGCCCGCTCCGGTCGACGGGGTGACGACGGACGTGCGGGACGAGACGGTGCTGCGGGCCGACCTCGGCCACGCGGTCACCCTCGGCTACGGCGGCAAGTTGTGCGTGCATCCGCGCCAGGTCCCGCTCGCCAACGAGGGGTTCAGCCCGACGCGGGAGCAGGTCTCCTGGGCACGCGATGTCGTGGCGGCGGCGGGCGACGGTTCGGTGACGGTCGTCGACGGGCAGATGGTCGACCGCCCGGTCCTGCTGCGCGCGCGGGCGGTGCTCGCGCGGGCCGTCCCGGCCGGAGCCGGCTCGCCGCCCGCGCGGGGAAGCGGACCGGCCGGCACAAGGCTCGATCGCTCGTGACCGCCACGAACGCCTCGGCACGCGGGAGCGCTTCGGATACTTCCGACGCAGCCACCCGAGCAGTGCGACGTTGTCACCTGGTCTTCGGAGAGCTGAGAAATCCTGTCGGTCCTCGCGCAGGCTCTCGCGTGATTTCCTGAAGCGCTCTGCGGCACTCCTCAATAGACGCTCGCGGAGAGCATGCCGCCATCCACCACAAGATGGTGACCGGTAATCCAGCGAGACGCCGGAGACACAAGGAACAGACACGCGTCCGCGACGTCCGTTGCCTCTCCCAGTCTCCGCAGAGGAGCCTGCCGCTCCCAGCGGTCGATCCCGTCGGGCCACTCGTCCCTCAGCGACGGCCGATGAACGAGTCCCGGGGAGACCGTGTTGACGCGGATCCCCAGAGGGCCGAGTTCCTGGGCGCAGGAGCGGGTCAGCATGACGACGGCAGCTTTGGAACTACTGTAATGACTGTGCTCCGGGCCGGGGCTGAGGGCAGCGATCGAGGCCACATTGACGATCGCCCCGAAACCTCCTGCACTCATCGGACCGACGGCTTGTTGTGTGCAGAGGAACACCGATTCCACGTTGCTCGCATACATGGTCCGCCAATCGGACAGACTGATCTCGGTGAACGGCTTGACTGGAAAGACTCCAGCAGCGTTCACCAGGATGTCGAGCGTTCCCCACCTTTTCATCGCGGTGCTCATGAGCCGCTGGACCTGCTCCGCATCGGAGAGTTCCGCTCCTACCGCAATCGCGCAGCCGCCTGCGGCCTCGATCTCTCGGACCACCGCCTGCGCGCCGTCTTCGTTGCCACGGTAGTGCACGATTACCTTCGCGCCGGCTTCTGCCAGTCGAAGAGCCACGGCGGCACCTATCCCCTGAGACGCGCCCGTGACGACGGAGGCGCGGCCGTCCAGCCTCAGAAGGGAATCGACGGACGGTATGGCGGTATCCGTCACTTCGCTCCCCGCTCAGACATGGTGGAACCCGTCGAACGTCTTGCCTTCGAGAACGCAGACGTCGTGCAGAGAGTGCTCGTAGAACTTCACATTGGTGTGGTCAGGGAATGCGATGTAGAACGGCTGACAGAACGGGCCCTGATCCTGTCGGCCCGTGAAGTGATCCGAGTGCTGTGCGGCAAATTCCTCCAGCGATTCACCCACGACGAATCCGACGTGCTCCAGGCCCATCTTGTAGGTGTTCTGATGGACGGGCGGGATCAGCTCGATGAGGGACACGTCACGCCCATCACCCAGGGGGATCGGGTTCCTGAGGAGGAGCTTGGAAATGCGTCGCCCGTTCCACTCGTTCTCGACATTGGACGAGGAGTGAGCCTCAAGAGCATCGCGCACGTCGATGTACTCGTCCAGGGTTTCGGTACGGAACGCCACGTGACTGACACCGAACCCGCTGACATCGATCCCGATGTCAGCCAGCCGGAATTTCTGCGTCGTGTAGAAGAGCTCTGGATCTCCCAGAATCTTCTTGACGGTAGAGATCGACATTCAGGGCTCCTGCCCATAGGGGGCGGTCTGACGGGCGGCGCGCCTTCATCACATGACCCAGCCGCCCAAGCCGTACATTCCGAACACTAACGGACCACGGTCCGCTAGGGCAATGGCCGAAGCGCGCGGGAATCCCGCACACCGGGCGCCGGCTCGACAGCGCCCCGCATCAGACCCACCCCCGGGTGCCCACCGAGGACGCACTCGCGGTGTCGCACCGCAGAGCAGGCGGGACTGACGGCCAGACCGACATCGGCGAGCCCGCTGCCTGCGAGATCACCGCGACGCCGGACGCGCCACAGGCCGCACGCGAGGCCCCGCCCTCACGGCGAGGTCAGATCGACGCCCCCACGACCCTGACAGCGCCGCCCGGATCCCACCGTGCACCGGCGGCCGAACCGGCCCCGCTTGCCAAACGGACCACGGTCCACATAGCTTGGAGGTCATGCTCCGTTTGTCTTGGGGTGGCCGGTTCGGTCCCTAGGCGAATACAGGCGCCAACCGACAGGAGATTCGATGTACGCGGACACGCTCCCCAGCACAGCCCCGCCTCCGCGGGGCAAGTCCCTCACGGCCGCACGAGCCCAGCACGTCGTCAAGGCGTACGGCAGCGGCGCCACACGAGTCGTGGCCCTTGACGCTGTCGACGTCGCGATCGAGCGTGGGCAGTTCACCGCGATCATGGGACCGTCCGGATCGGGCAAGTCCACGCTGATGCACTGCCTCGCCGGCCTCGACACGGTCACCTCCGGTCAGATCTGGGTCGACGACGTCGAAATCACCTCTCTTCCCGAACGCAGGCTTACCGAACTGCGCAGGGATCGCGTCGGTTTCGTCTTTCAGGCGTTCAATCTGCTGCCGACTCTGAATGTCATGGAGAACATCACGCTTCCCATGGACATCGCAGGACGAAAGCCGGATGCGGGCTGGATCGCCGAGGTGGTGGAAACCGTCGGTCTCACCGGGCGACTGAAGCATCGCCCGGGCCAGTTGTCCGGAGGCCAGCAGCAGCGTGTCGCCGTCGCCCGGGCCCTGGCCGCCCGCCCTGCCATCGTCTTCGGCGACGAGCCGACCGGGAACCTCGACTCGCGTGCGGGTGCCGAAGTCCTGTCCTTCCTGCGCACGTCGGTCGACACCCTGGGACAGACGATCGTCATGGTCACTCACGATCCGGTGGCGGCTTCGTACGCGGACAGGGTCCTCTACCTCGCCGACGGCCGGGTGGTGGGCGACATGTACGGTCCGACGGCCGACAACGTGCTTGAGCGCATGAAGCAGTTCGACGGCCGTGGCAGGGCCTCATGACCATGCTCAAGACGTCCCTGCGCAATCTGCTCGCCCACAAGGGACGGATGCTCCTCAGTGTCATCGCCGTTCTGATATCCGTGTCCTTCGTATCCGGCACCCTGTTCTACAGCGACACGGCGAACAGCGACGCGCGGTCCGCGTCGCGCACGGGTCTGCCCGACGTGGCCGTCGCGCTCGCGTCGAAGGACGGCGGAAGTCAGCCGCTGACCGTCTCCTCCGAGGACGTGCAGCGGCTGAAGGAGGTGACGGACGCGGCGCGGGCCGTAGGCCGGGTCACCACCGAGTCCGTCAGCTTCATCACTGCCTCGCACCAGGTCCTCAACGCCTCGGGCAGGCCGGTCACGGCCACCACTTGGGATTCCGTGTCACGTAACGCCCCCGTCGTCTCGAAGGGTCGTGCACCACGCGACGCCTCGGACGCCGTCCTGGACACGGAAACGGCCGCCGCGGGCGACGTGGAGATCGGCGACACGCTGCGCGTCGTGGGCCCGTTCGGCACTTCCGTAGTGGAGATCACTGGTTTCACGGGGGTCGATGAGGGCCAAACGCCCCCGTCCGCCGTGTACCTCCAGCCCCGGACCGCTCAGCGCACCCTCCTCGGGGACACGGGGCGGTACACGCACATCGCGCTCACCGCCGCCCCCGGCACCACACCGGAGCAACTCGCTCAGCGTGTGAAGGAGTTCGCGGAGCGGCCCTACGAGACGAAGACGGTGAACGAAGCCGCAGAGGAGCGGCGCGAGACACTGGCCGGCGGGGTCGCCGTCATGAAGTACGTGCTTCTGGGCTTCGCCGGTCTGTCGCTCCTTGTCGGAGCGTTCCTCATCGTCAACACGTTCTCCATGCTGGTGGCGCAGCGCACGCGCGAAGTGGGGCTGCTGAGGGCTGTCGGAGCCTCTCGTCGACAGATCGGCCGGGCCGTCCTGTTCGAAGCGGTCTTCCTGGGGGCGACCGGTTCCCTCATGGGCGTCGCGGTGGGCCTGGGACTGGCCGTGATCCTGCTCGAGGCCACGGGAACGGAGTCCGCAGTCGTCGTACGGCCCGGAACACTCCTCCTCAGCCTCGGCGTCGGCATCATCGTCACCGCAGGCTCCGCGTACCTGCCGGCCCGGCGCGCCTCTCGCGTCTCGCCCATGGCCGCACTGCGCGACCACGGGATCTCCGAAGGGGACGCGCACGGACGGGGACGTGCGTGGATCGGCGGACTCCTGACGGCTGCCGGCGCGGCGAGTCTGGTCGGTGCGGGGCTCGCGGAGCGCAGCGAACCGGGCGCGATCCTCCTCGCCCTGGGTGTCGTGGTCACGCTCATCGGTTTCATCATCTGGACACCGGTGCTCGCCCGTCTGCTGATACGTCTTGTCTCGCTGGCCGTGTTGCGTCCCTTCGGCGCCGTCGGACGGCTCGCCGAGCGGAACGCCCTGCGCGATCCTCGGCGAACGGGAGCCACCGCCGCGGCGCTGCTCATCGGGCTCTCGCTGGTCACTGGCCTGTCGGTGACCGGCTCCTCGATGGTGGCATCCGTGGAGGAGCAACTGGACAACTCCACGGGTACCGACTTCGTCATCGAGCCTCCCACAGGCCAGTTGATCAATGCGGAGGCGGAGCGGGCCGTGAAGTCTGTGGACGGTCTCAAGACCGTGACGGACCGGAAGCGCCTCACGGTGACCCTGGTGACTCCGGGCGGGAAGAAGACGCGGTCCTCTCTGATCGCAGCGGACACCAGTTATCTGCGGGACCTGCATGTCGCCACCGTGGCGGGCCGGATGACCGACGCCTACGGGGTCGGCGGCATGTCCGTGGACGAGAACTTCGCGAAGAAGCACGGTCTGGACGTGGGCAGCGCCCTTCAGGTGGGGCTCGCCGAAGGGGTGACGACACAGCTCACCGTGAAGGCCGTCACCGTCGAGTCGCCCTTCGACCGCGGAGCGATGTACACGGGGCTGCCGAACCTCCTGAACAGCGTGCCCGCGGGGCAGGTACCGGCGAACGACGCCATGTACGCCACCGCCGAGGACGGACAGGCGGCTCGGGCGTACAGCGGGCTGAAGAAGGAGCTGGCCGCGTACCCGCACATTCGGGTGCGCGACATCTCGGACTACAAGAAGTCGATGCAGGACCAGGTCTCCGAGGTCCTCACCATGGTCTACGGTCTGCTCGCGCTGGCCATCGTGGTGGCTGCCCTCGGTGTGGTGAACACGCTCGCGCTGTCCGTGGCGGAACGCTCCCGGGAGGTGGGCCTCCTGCGAGCGGTGGGCATGAGCCGGGTGCAGATTCGTCGCATGATCCGCCTCGAATCAGTTGTCGTCTCGGTGTTCGGAGCCCTCATCGGCGTGGGCCTGGGTCTCGCCTGGGGTGTGACGAGCCACGAGTTGCTCGCCCTCTCCGGGTTCGAGCTGCTGGACGTCTCCTGGGAGACCATCGCGACGGTGATGACCGGCTCGGTGCTCGTGGGTCTCCTGGCGGCACTGGTACCCGGCCGCAGGGCGAGCGGGATGGACATCCTCACAGCGATCAAGAAGGACTGAGCCGCCGAACGGATCAGGTCGACGCACGGGACGAGGACCGCCGCTTCGCACGGGGGGGCGGTCCTCAATCGGGGCGAGGAAGCTGCGGATGAGGGCGGCGGCGCCGGGCGCGTCCTGGAGCCGGGCGCGCAGGGACGGACGCCAGGCGAGGGACCAGCCGGTGCTGCGCGGTCCCCGCTCGCCCAGGGTGTGCAGCGCGGCCGCGGCCAGGCGCGGAGTCGTTTCGGGAGTGACACCACTGCCCGGGTGGACGCCCACGAGAGGCGGATCGTTCGACAGATCTGCCGCCGGATGCCAAGCGGGAAGGCGGCGCCGAGCCTGCGGGCTCGGCGCCGCACCGTGCGGACGCGGACGGTACCCCCGCGAAGACCCCCTTCGGGGACGGCGAGAGCCGTCGTCACCGCGCGGCGACTTCACGCCACCCGGCGCACCCCGCCCTTGTCGGGCAGCGCACGGTCCAGCCCACCAGCCGGAAGGGGCTTCGGCGTCAGGACCGTCGCGCCGAGCTCGCCCCGGTCGGCGTCACCGCTCACCGGCGAGGTCGAGATCACCCCTGTTCGTCCCGGCCGGGTCCACGGCGCGTCGGGCACCGCGCCACGGGCGGGCGATCGGACCGGACACCGCCCTCCACCACGCCTCCACCGGCAGCCTCCCCGCCGGCTCGAACGGCTCCCCCGGCCGCGGGAACGCGACCGCCTGACCGACCTCCTCGGCCGCGTCCTTCATCCACTCCGCCGGCTCCGCCCACGCGTGGAACGCCAGGTTGAAGGTCCCCCAGTGGATCGGCAGCAGCACACCGCCGGCCCCGCCGCCCTGGAGGTCGAGGTGCGTCCGCAGCCCTTCCTCGGGCGTCATGTGGATGTCGGGCCAGAACTCGCTGTACGCGCCGACCTGGATCATGGTGAGGTCGAACGGGCCGTGCTCGGCGCCGATGTCCTTGAAGCCCTGGAAGTAGCCCGTGTCGCCGCTGTGGTAGATCCGGTGCTCGTCACCGGCGACGACCCAGGACGCCCACAGCGTCTGCTGGGCGTTGCGCAGGCCGCGGCCGCAGAAGTGCCGGGCGGGGGTGGCGGTCAGGGTGAGGCCGCCAACCTTGGTCGCCTCGTTCCAGTCCAGCTCGCGGATGCGGCCTTCGGAGACACCCCAGTGCTCCAGATGGGCGCCGACACCGAGGGGGACCGCGAAGACCGTGTCCGTGCCGGCCAGCGCCTTGATCGTGGGCATGTCGAGGTGGTCGTAGTGGTCGTGCGAGATGACGACGACGTCGACCGGGCCGAGGGCGGCCAGGGGCAGCGGCGCGGGGTGCAGCCGCTTGGGCCCGGCGAAGGGGAACGGGGAGCAGCGCTCGCCCCAGACGGGGTCGAGGAGCACCCGGTGTCCGTCGATCTCGGCGAGCACGCTGGAATGCCCCATCCACGTGATGCGCAGGCCGCTCGCCGGGGGCCTGGCCAGGTCGGCGAGGGTCGTGGAGTGCACGGGGATCAGACCGGCGGGGGCCCGGCGGACCCGTTCGTCCTTGCGGAAGAATCCCTTGGCCATCTCCAGGGCGGCACCGCGCGAGGGGCCGACGCGGGCGCCCTCGGGGTTCACGAACACGCCGTTCGCGAAATGCGGGGACCTGCGGATCCGCTCCAGCCTGGCGCCGGTCGGAACCGCGCCGAAGGCGGCTGGCTGGACACGCAGCCCCGAGCTCTGCGAACGGGAACCGGACACGGCGCCTCCTGATGGATTCGCTGAGGCGTTCCCTTGTGGTCCGCCCCGCTGACAGCACCGCGCCCGATCCGGGGGCTCGGTGACATACTGACCAACGGTTCAGTAGTGCCGTCCGTTCCCCCGGCCACCGCGGATCCGGTGCCTGATTCCTACAACCCGGTTCGCGCGCCATCCGTTCCCGCCCGCCCCCGCCATTCTCCCGCCCGCCACCGCCACTCCCACGCCGGCCGTCTCCCAGGAGCCCGCATGCCCGCCCCGTACCTCTCCCTGACCTGGACCGATCACGTCACGGGCCGCCGCGGCTTCCTCGTGGTGGACCGGCTGGTGCGCGGGGTGGCCAGCGGCGGGCTGCGGATGCGGCCGGGCTGCACCCTCGACGAGGTCGCCGGCCTGGCCCGCGGCATGACCATGAAGGAGGCGCTGCACTACGACCCCGAGGGCCGATACGTCCCGCTCGGCGGCGCCAAGGGCGGTATCGACTGCGACCCCAGGGACCCGGAGGCGTACGGCGTCCTGGTGCGCTACCTGCGGGCGACCCGCCCGTACATCGAGGCGTTCTGGACGACCGGCGAGGACCTGGGGCTCTCCCAGGACCTGGTGGACCGGGCCGCCGCGGAGGTGGGTCTGGTCTCGACCGTCCAGGCCGTCTACCCCCTCCTCGACGACGAGCGGGCCGCCCGGCGGCGGCTGTCGGAGGCGTTCGCCGTCGAGGTGGACGGCATCGGGCTCGACGCGCTGGTCGGCGGCTGCGGGGTCGCCGAATCCGTCCTCACGGCCCTGGACCGGTCCGGCACGCCGTACGCCGGGACGCGGGTGGCGGTGCAGGGCCTCGGCACCATGGGCGGCGCCACCGCCCGTTTCCTCGCCCGGGCGGGCCTCACGGTCGTCGCCGTGGCCGACATCAAGGGGACCGTCTCGAACCCGGCCGGCCTGGACGTCGAGGCGCTGCTCGCCGCCCGCGACGCCCACGGCACCGTCGACCGCCGCGCCCTGCGCCCGGAGGACCGGGAGACGTCCGCCGACGCCTGGCTGACCGCCGACGCGGACGTGCTGGTGCCCGCCGCCGTCTCGTACGCGATCGACCCGGAGAACCAGGGGCGGATCACCGCCCGTCTGATCGTCGAGGCGGCCAACATGCCGGTCCTCCCCGAGGCCGAGGACCTGCTCACCGCCCGCGGGGTGAGCGTCCTGCCCGACGTGGTCGTCAACTCCGCCACGAACGCCTGGTGGTGGTGGACCCTGTTCGGCGACATCGCCCCGGACGCGCGCGGTTCCTTCGACCACGTCCGGCGCTCCATGCGCGCCCTCGTGGACCTGATGCTGTCGCGCGCCGAACGGGACGGCACCACTCCCCGGGCCGCCGCCCACGCGCTGGCCGCGGACCGTCTCCCGGTCATCGAGGCACGCTACGGACGTCACCGCCCGATCTGACCCGTAGGTAGGGTTGCCGTGTGGGCAGGGTCAGGTTGAGCGTGGCCGAGCGGCGCGAGGAACTGCTGCGGGCGGCCATCGAGCAGATCGAGGCGCGGGGCGTGGCGGCGGTGCGGATCGCCGACGTGGCCGCCTCGCTCGGGGTGAGCAACGCCCTGGTGCTCTACCACTTCTCGACCAAGGAGAAGCTGGTCGCCGAGGCGTTCCGCTACGCCGCCGAGGGCGACCTCGCCCACCTCCGCAAGCTGATCGCCCGCCGGACGACGGCGCTGCGCCGGCTCCGGGCGGCCGTCCGCTGGTACGCCCCCACCGGTCAGGCCAAGGGCTGGCGCCTGTGGATCGAGGGCTGGGCGGTCTCCCTGCGCGACCCCGACCTCCGCGCGGTCACCCGTGATCTGGACCTCCAGTGGAAGGCCGCGCTCACCGGCCTCATCGAGGAGGGCGCGGCCGCCGCCGAGTTCCGCTGCCCCGACCCCCAGGCGTCGGCGCTGCGTCTCACCGCCCTCCTGGACGGCCTGGCCGTACAACTCACGTCCTACGACGGGGCCGTCTCCCGCACGAAGGCCCGGCAGTGGGCGGACGACACCCTGGCCCGCGAGCTCAACCTGCCGGAATCGACGACGGCCTGACGTCAGGGGGAAGGCGGCCGCACCCGGACAACGGGGCGGCCGCCCGTGCGGGTATGCGGCAGCACCCCGCCCCACTCGACGGCCCGCGGGCGGGAGCCGCCGCGGGCAACCGGCTCACGCCACGGAAGCGATCCGCATCCTGATGTCGTCGGGCGACAGCGCCCCCTTCGCCGCCACGTGGTCCCCGGACGACTCCCCGCGCAGCCGCCGTCCGATCCACGGCACGAGGTACTCCCGCGCCCACTGGATGTTGTCCCGCCGCACCTCGAACGTCCCCCGCGGCGGCAGTGGCGGCCACGGCTGCTCGGGGTCCGCCGGCACCTCCAGACCGAGCACCTGCCCGGCCCGCAGCGCGACCCGTGTGTGCCCCTCGGGCGACAGGTGCAACCGGTCGTCGTCCCAGGCCCGCCGGTCCCGCACGGTCCGGAGCGACCACAGGTCGAGCACGGGGCACCCGTACCGGTCGGCGATGGCCCGCACATGCCCGTTGTACGTCGCGATCTTCCCCCGCAGGTGCCGGAGCACCGGCACGTCACGCGTGTCGAAGCCGGTGGTCACCATGACGGTGCCGACCGCCGAGGTGAGCCGGACCACCGCCCGCTCGAACCGCTCGGCGACCTCGTCGGGGTCCGTGCCGGGGCGGATGATGTCGTTCCCGCCCGCGCAGAAGGACATGAGGTCCGGCGCGAGTTCGAGAGCCCTCGGCACCTGGTCCTCGACGATCTGGTCGAGGAGCTTCCCCCGTACCGCGAGGTTGGTGTACCTGAAGTCGCCCTCGGGCACCCGGTCCGCGAGGAGCACCGCGAACCGGTCCGCCCAACCGACGAACGCCCCGTCGGGGCCGGGGTCGCCGACGCCCTCGGTGAAGCTGTCCCCCACCGCCACGTACGACCCGATCACTGATCTGCTGTTCTTCGAATCGTCTGTCACATCGGGCCATGATTCACCTTCGGATGTGACCTACGCGACCGTAATAAGGGGTTGACGGGCGGTGAGAAAGGCCACGCTTCACGATTCGATCAACCCGGGAATACGCCAGGTCGAGGCAGCCGCCGTGCCCGGATCTCCTGGATGCGAAGGGACCTAGGGGCGGCATGCCGAAGGCCGGGCCCCGGGGATCGGGGTCCGGCCTTCGGCGGCGGGCGGTCGGCCACCGACGACGGGTCAGACGGTGACGCCCTTGGACCGGAGGTAGGCCAGCGGGTCGAGGTCCGAGCCGTAGTCGGGCGTCGTACGGATCTCGAAGTGCAGGTGCGGGCCCGTGACGTTGCCGGTGGCGCCCGACAGGCCGATCTGCTGGCCGCCGCTCACGGACTGGCCCGCGGAGACGCCGATCGAGGAGAGGTGGGCGTACTGGGCGTAGTAGCCGTCGGCGAGCTTGATGACGACCTGGTTGCCGTACGCGCCGCCCCAGCCGGCGGAGACGACGGTGCCCGCGCCCACGGCCTTGAGGCTCGTGCCGGTCGGGGCCACGAAGTCGACACCGGTGTGGTAGCCGCTGGACCACATGCTGCCGGCGGTCTTGTACGCGGTGCCGACGGTGGCGCCCTCGATGGGCAGGCTGAAGCCGGAGTTGCTGGACGGGGCCGCCTGGTCGGCGGACGTGACGGCGGTCTCCTGCGTCGCGGACGCGGAGGTCTTCGACGCCTCGGCCGGCTTGGACGACTGCGTCGACGGAGCCTTGGTCGACGACTGCGACAGCCCGGCCTTCGCGGCCGTGCCGCCGATGGCGAGCTTCAGGCCGGGGTGGATCAGCGAGGGGTCGGAGCCGATCACGGAGCGGTTGTCCGAGTAGAGCCGCTTCCAGCCGCCCTGGACGTCCTGCTCGTCCGCGATCTTCGCGAGGTAGTCGCCGGCCTTCACCGTGTAGGTCTTGGTCGCCTTCTTCTTGGCGGCGATCTGCTCGGTGGCGGCCTTCTCGGGGGAGGCCGTGACCGTCTTCTCGGAAGCCCCGGAAACGGCGGCCGTGGGAGTGGCGGCGTGGGCGCCGACGGCACCCATCAGGGGCAGCGCGAGCGCGGCGCCACCGGTACCGGCGGCGGCGATCGAGCGAGTGAGGCGCTGGGACTTCGGACGGCGGTGTTTACCCTTCGCGGGCATGGCGAATTCCTCTCCGGCGCCTGCGAGGTGAGCTGTCGGGTGCGGACTGGAGATGCCCGGCCGGGCGTGCGCTCGGCTTTACCCCTAGCCGTTCCGGAGACCGGAACAGGCGGTACTGCCTGTGGGTCCCCCGCTCCTGCCGTGGATCGGGTCGGTGTGCGGCTCCGGTCGGCGGCAGGATTGGGCGTCCGTCCGGATCGAGGGTGAACGTAAGCGACTTGTCGCCACAGAGACAACCGTCGGGATTCCCTGTGCGTCTCCCTGCGTGATCCTTACAGCGCATCCCGATGACGCTCCGTGAACGGGCGCCGGATATCGCCTTCCAACGGCCCTGGAATCGCACGAGGATTACGTGGACATGGCGGCGACAGTCCGTCACGGGTATGACGCTGCTCACGCACCTACGTCTCAGCAGTCCTTATTCCAGGGCCAGTTGGATTAACGGCTTCATTTCGGACAGAACACTCAAGTGCGACGCAGGCGGATAACCTTCGCGTCGAAGTCGCCGCGCAACCCGGTCCGCAGACCGTGGTGCAACAGCACCGCCCCTCGGTACTTTTCACCCGTTTCGCGGCATTCATAGGTTGCCGCCGGGTCGAGGCCGCGCAGCCGGAGCGGCGGGAGCGGCTCACCGTAGTGCTGTGCCTGGAGACAGGCGAGGACGACCGCCTCGTCGCCGTGGACGTACTGCACGGCGCTCAACCCTC
Organism: Streptomyces sp. HM190; assembly: GCF_009857135.1. Lineage (GTDB taxonomy): Bacteria > Actinomycetota > Actinomycetes > Streptomycetales > Streptomycetaceae > Streptomyces > Streptomyces heilongjiangensis. The sequence goes on along the minus strand of NZ_CP047318.1, from coordinate 7,596,313 downwards.
CGACCGGCGGGCGCAGCCGGTAGAGGTCGCCGCGCTGCACGACGGGCTTGATCTCCTTGTACAGCTCCACCCACTCCCGCGCCTCGGCCAGCTCCTCGTCGCTCCACCGTGTGAGGTCGCCGCCGACGCCCAGCACGCCCGCCATGGCGCTGACGAACCGGAACCGCAGGGAGCTGACCCGGCCGTTGAGCTGGTTGTTCGGGCTGTCGGTGACCCAGGCGGCCATGACCCGCGCCGGATGGATGTGGCTGAACCCGTGCTGGATGGCGAGCCGGTCCAACGGGTCGGTGTTGTCGGAGGTCCACACCTGGTCGGTCCGCGACATGACCCCGAGGTCGATGCGGCCGCCACCGCCCGAGCAGGACTCGAAGGCGACGCCGGGGTGCGCGGCCCGCAGCCGGTCCAGCAGGGCGTAGAAGGCGTGCACGTGCTCGACCCACAGCTTCTGCGGGTACTGCTCACCGGGCCAGCCCGCGTCCGTGAAGCAGCGGTTGAAGTCCCACTTCACGTAGTCGATCGGGGCACTGGAGAGCAGGGCGTCGAGCTTCTCCCACAGGTACTCCTGGACGTCCGGCCGCGCGAGGTTGAGCACCAGCTGATTGCGCAGTTCCGTCCGCTTTCGCCCCGGTTGGAACTGCGCCCAGTCGGGGTGTGCCCGGTACAGCTCGCTGTCCGGGTTGACCATCTCGGGCTCCACCCAGATGCCGAACTGCATCCCGAGGGCGTGTACCTGGTCGGCGAGCGGCTTCAGCCCCTGCGGGAAGCGGTCCGGGTTGGGCGTCCAGTCGCCGAGTCCGGCCCGGTCGCTGGTGCGCGCCCCGAACCAGCCGTCGTCGACGACGAACAGCTCGACCCCGATGGCCGCCGCCCGCTCGGCGAGCGCCCGCTGCTGCTCCTCCGAGATGTCGAACTCGGTGGCCTCCCAGGAGTTGAAGAGCACCGGCCGGTCCTGGTCGGCGTCCGGGATGACGTACGCGCGCTGGTAGGCGTGCCAGGCGCGGCTCGCCCCACCGTGGCCGCCGTCGGACCACAGCCCGGCGAAGACCGGAGTGGTGAACGTCTCGCCCGCCTCCAGCCGCAGCAGGCCCGACTCGTCGTACCCGGCACCGCCGGTGATCTGCACCCGCGCGTCCGGCAGCTGTGCCACGGCGATCCGCCAGGAGCCCGACCAGCCGAGGGCGCATCCGTAGACCTCGCCGTGCTCCTCGGTGGCGTCGGTGTCGAGGGCGACCCAGGGCAGGTGCTGGTGCCCGGTGTGCCCGCGGCGGCTGCCGATGACCTTCTCGCCGTAGGTCAGCTCGCCGCGCGCCAGGCGGGACTCGGCCGCCCACCGGCCGTGCAGCTGGGACAGACGCCAGCTCTCCTCGCGGCGGGGCAGGGTCCACGTCGCCGAGTCGGCCCGCAGCAGTTCCACGGCGGACCCCTCGTTGGCGAGGGTCACCCAGCGCTCCACGACGTCGTCACGCATCCGGTAGTGCAGCGTGATCCGCAGGTCGCCGTCGAGGAAGCGCAGACGCAGCTCGTCACCGTCCGCCTCGTACTCCTCGAAGGTCCACTCGGTGCCGCGCCGCTCCTCGGTGCGCACCGAGAGGGCGGGGCGGGTGAAACGGGGCCCGCCCTCGACGGGGTACTCCTCATGGCCGTCGACGGGGGCCTCGAAAGGCCAGTAGGGCAGCTCCTGGCGGGCGGCCAGCTCCTCGGCGTCGGCCAGGGTGATCCGCGGACCCCAGTGGAGGTGCAGCAGCTCGTCGTTCCCGGTGAGCCGCAGGGCGTAGCTGCTCCGGGGGCCCGTGAGAAGCCAGGTACGGCCGTCCGTGGCGATGTCCAACATCATGGCCTCACAAATTCGAACAGGTGCGATCGTGCTTCAACATCATGGCAGGTCGTCGCGGGAGCGCACCGCCGCCTGTGGACAACGCGGCACCGTCACCGCGGACGCCTGTGGACAACCCATTGCGGCAGGCACCTGTGTCGTATCGTCGAGGGGCGCCGCGATGTCGAGCGCGTGCCCGTCGACGATCGGCGCCGACGGCCGGATGGGAGGAGCCCCCGTGACGCAGCAGATCCCGTCGACCGAGCCCGAGTTGGCCGGGGTACGCAATTTCCGCGATGTGGGCGGCCTGCCGACCACGGACGGTCGCCGGGTGCGTCACGGAGTGCTGTTCCGCAGCGGGCACCTCGCCCACGCCACCGACGACGACGCCGCGTTCCTGAGCACCCTCGGCCTGCACACGATCTTCGACTTCCGCAATGCGGCCGATCAGAGGCTGGAGGGCCCGGACGTCGCGCTGCCCGGCGTGCGGAACGTGAATCTGCCGCTCTCGGACCCGGCGGACGGCGCCGAGTTCTGGAAGATGGTCCGCGACGGCGACGTGGAGCAGTTGCGCACGCTGCTGGACGACGGCAAGGCGGCAGGCCGGATGATCGCCTCCTACCGCACGATCATCCGGCACCGCACGGCCGAGCACTCCCGTGTGCTGCACGCTCTGGCGGAGGACAGCGTGCCGGCGCTCATGCACTGCGCGGCGGGCAAGGACCGCGCGGGCCTGTCCATAGCGGTGACGCTCCTCGCGGTCGGCGTGGAGCGCGACGCCATCGTGGCCGACTACCTGGAGTCGAACGCGAAGCACCGCCGCTACAAGGTGCGCCGCAGCAGCAGTTCCCCGAGCGCCTACTCTCCGGAGATCATGGAGCTGCTGAGCCCCCTGTTCGACGCCCGCGCCGAATACCTCCAGGCGGCCTTCGACACCGTCGAGGAGATCTGGGGCGACGTGGACACCTACCTGGAGCAGGGCCTGGAGCTGAGCCCCGCGAACCGGGAGCGGCTGCGCGAGCGACTGCTCGACTAGCCAGTCGCGCCAGTGCTGCGACCGCCCGGCGCCCGACCGGGTCACTGCTTGGCGCCGACCTCGAACAGCAGGTAGATGAAGGCCGCGAAGACATGGCCGACGGCGATGTAGATGATGAGCCGCACCCACAGGGCGCGGGGGAACTTCTCTTCCATGTCAGCCATGGGTGGCCTCCGGGGTGGTCGGCCCGAGGCACAGCGCGGCGGTCGGGCTCTGCAGCAGGGTGTGGACGAACAGCAGGTCGGCGCCGTCGTGATCGGCGGCGGCGATACGGTGCGGGGTCAGCGAGTCGAAGTGCGCGCTGTCCCCGGGCCCGAGCAGGTGCGCCGTGTCGCCGAGGCGCAGCCGCAGGCGTCCCTTCAGGACGTGCAGCCACTCCTCGCCGGGATGCACCCGCACGATGTCCCCCTGCGAGCCGTACGGCACGTGGACGCGCAGCGCCTGCATCCCGCGTCCGGGGGCGCCCGCCTGCCAGTACGTCCAGCCGCCGGCGCTGGTGGCCTCCATGTCACCGGCCCGCAGGACGGCGTCCCGTTCGGGGACCCTCTCGCCCAGCAGTTCGGAGACGGTCGTACCGTAGACGCGGGCCAGTGCGAGCAGCATCGGCAGCGAGGGCTGGCGCTGCCCCGTCTCCAGCCGGGACAGGTGCGCCGGCGACAGCCCGGCGGCCCGGGCCGCCGCCTCCAGCGTGAGGGAGGCCCGGCGGCGCAGGGCGCGCAGCTGCGGGGCGACGACGGGCAGGTCGGCGTCCGCCGCGGGCTCGGGAGGGTCCGTACCCTCGGAAGGGCTCATGCCCTCCATTCAGCCGAAGCTTTGCCTCTGAGGCAAGTTTCTTGCCTCAGAGGCAAAGCTGCTCGGAGCACGGCAAGGGCGCTCGGGGCACGGCAAGGGTGCTCGGGGCACGGTCTACCGGTTGGCCACCGCCTGCTTCACCAGGGTCTTGCCGAAGTCCCACATCAGCCCGCCGCCGCTGTGCGCGTCGTCCATCACCTCGGTGAAGGCGGCGACGAACCGGTCCACCTCCCGCTCCCCGATGATCAGCGGCGGGATCAGTTTGATCACCTCCAGGTGGTCGCCGGAGACCTGCGTGAGGATGCGGTGCCGTTGCAGCAGCGGCACGACGACCATCTGGGCGAACAGTCCCTTGCGCGCCGCCTGGAGCATCGTCCACCGCCCGCGCAGCTTCAGCGACCTGGGTCTGCCGAACTCGATGCCGATCATCAGCCCACGACCGCGCACCTCACGGAGCAGTTCGTACCGTTCGACCAGCGCCGCCAGCCGGCTCCTGAGCAGCTCTCCCGTGGTGCGGGCGTTCGCCACGATCCCCTCGTTCTCCATCACCGACAGCACGGCGAGCCCGGCGGCCATGGCCTGGGCGTTGGAGCCGAAGCTCGCCGAGTGGACGAGGACACGGTCCATCGACGAGTAGACCTTCTTGAAGATCCACTCCTTGCCGAGGGTCGCGCCGACCGGGACGTACCCGCCGGAGAGCGCCTTGGCGACGCATACCAGGTCCGGCTCCACGCCCTCCTCGTGCTGGTAGCCGTAGAAGTCCCCGGTCCGCCCGAGCCCGGTCTGCACCTCGTCGAGGATGAGCAGCGCCCGCTGCCCGTGCAGGAGTTCCTGGGCGGCGCGCAGATAGCCGGGCGGCGCCTCGTGCACCCCCTTGCCCTGGATGGGCTCCACGATCAGCGCGGCGACGTCGCCCTTCGACAGCTCCCTCGCCAGTGCGTCGAGATCACCGAGCGGTACTGCGGTGTCGGGCAGCAGCGGAGCGAAGCCGTCCCGGAAGCCGTTCTCCCCGTTGACGGAGAGGGAGCCGGCGGTGAGCCCGTGGAAGGCGTGGTCGCAGTAGAGGACGCGGGGCCGCCCGGTGGCGTACCGGGCGAACTTCAGCGCGGTCTCGACGGCCTCCGTACCGCTGTTGCCGAAGAACACCCGGTCCAGGTGCGGGCTGTGGGCGAGCAGCCGTTCGGCGAGCAGTCCGGGCAGGGGCTGGCAGTCGAACCGGGTGAGGTCGGCGAGCCGGGCGTCGAGGACGTCGTGCAGCGCCTTGCGGACGACGGGGTGGTGGCGGCCGAGGCCCATCACCCCGAACCCGGCGAGCATGTCCAGGTGGTCCTGCCCGTCGGCGTCCCAGAAGTACGCGCCCTCGGCCCGCTCGTAGACCTTGTCGAAGCCGATGGTATGCAGCATGCGCGGGAGTTGGTGGTTCAGGTACCGGGCATGGAGTTCGTAGCGCTCGGCGCCGCGCTCGGCGAGCAGTCTGCCGAGGTCGAACTCCTCGTTCCCGGCGGCGGGTTCCGCGGTGGTCATTGCGGTGTCTCCTTGACGGCCTCAGCCTCGATCGGATCCCTCTGCGGCGACGGCAGGCCCGACGAGGCCGCCCCACGAGCGGTCCCGCCCCTCGGCTGCTCCCGCACGGACGGGCCCTTCGCGACGGTCCCCTCGACGGACGCTCCCCTGGCAACAGCGACCTCGACGGACGCGCCCTTCCCCGCCAGGAACGCGCTGATCCGTCCGGCGACGTCGACCGGTGTCAGGCCGATGTCGGCCAGCACCTCCCCCCGCTCGGCGTGCGCGAGGAACTGCTCGGGGATGCCGAAACGCCGTACGGGTACGTCCACGTCGGCGTCCCCCAGGGCCAGGGCGACCGCCGAACCGACCCCGGCCGCCCGGCTGTTGTCCTCCACGACCGCCACCAGCCGGTGCGCGTCGGCGAGCCGCGGCAGCGCCGGGTCCACCGGCTTCACCCAGCGGGGGTCGACGACGGTGCAGCCGATACCGCGCGCCTCCAGCAGCTCGGCGGCCTGGAGGCACACCCGCGCCATGACGCCGACGGCGACCAGCAGCACCTCGGGGGCCCCGAGGGCCGGGGTGCGGTGCAGGACGTCCATGCCGCCGACCCGTTCCAGGGACGGGATCTCGGACCCCACCGACTCCTTCGGGAACCGGACCAGTGTCGGCGCGTCGTCCACGGCGACGGCCTCCCGCAGCTGTGCCCGCAGCTGTTCGGCGTCGCGCGGCGCGGCGATCCGCAGCCCCGGCACGACCTGCAGGACGGACATGTCCCACATGCCGTTGTGCGAGGCGCCGTCGACGCCCGTGACCCCGGCCCGGTCCAGGACGAACGTCACCCCGCACCGGTGCAGGGCCACGTCCATCAACAGCTGGTCGAAGGCCCGGTTGAGGAAGGTGGCGTAGACGGCGACGACGGGATGGAGGCCGCCGGTGGCGAGGCCGGCCGCCGACACCGCCGCGTGCTGCTCGGCGATCCCCACGTCCCAGACCCGGTCGGGGAACTTCTCCGCGAACTTGCCGAGGCCCACCGGGTGCAGCATGGCCGCCGTGATCGCGACGACGTCCTCCCGCTCGTCGGCGATCCGGACGATCTCGTCGCCGAAGACCGACGTCCAGGACGGTCCGCCGGGGGGACCGAGCGGCTCGCAGGTGAGCGGGTCCATCACGCCGACCGTGTGGAAGTGGTCCTCCTCGTCGGCGAGCGCCGGCTCGTACCCCCGGCCCTTCTGGGTGAGGCAGTGGACGAGGACGGGCCCGTGGAACCGCTTGGCGCGGCGCAGCGCCGACTCGACCGCCGTGACGTCGTGCCCGTCGATCGGGCCGACGTACTTCAGGCCCAGGTCCTCGAACATGCCCTGGGGCGCGAACGCGTCCTTGAAGCCCTTCTTCGCGCCGTGCAGCGCCTCGTAGATCGGGTGGCCGACGACGGGGGTGCGCAGCAGGACGTCCTTGCCCCAGGCGAGGAACTGCTCGTAGCCGTCGGTGGTGCGCAGCGCGGCCAGGTGGTTGGCGAGGCCGCCGATGGTCGGTGCGTAGGAGCGTTCGTTGTCGTTGACGACGACGATCAGCGGCCGGTCCTTGGCGGCCGCGATGTTGTTGAGCGCCTCCCAGGCCATGCCGCCGGTCAGCGCGCCGTCACCGATCACGGCGACGACGTGGCCCCGCTCCCCCCGCACCTGACGGGCCTTGGCGAGGCCGTCGGCCCAGCCGAGGGCGGTGGAGGCGTGGCTGTTCTCGATGACGTCGTGCTCGGACTCCTCCCGCGAGGGGTAGCCGGACAGCCCGCCCTTGCGGCGCAGCCCGGAGAAGTCCTGACGTCCTGTCAGCAGCTTGTGGACGTAGCTCTGGTGGCCGGTGTCCCACAGGATCCGGTCCACGGGTGACTCGAAGACCCGGTGCAGCGCTATGGTCAGCTCCACCACCCCCAGGTTGGGCCCCAGGTGACCGCCGGTCCTGGCGACCGCGTGCACCAGGAACTCCCGGATCTCCTCGGCCAGTGCACCGAGTTCCGCCTCGGTCAGCGCCTTCACGTCGCGCGGCTGCCGGATGCTCTCCAGAATCGTCACGTCGGGCCCCTCTCGATCCGTGCCTCACAGCCCGTGCCGTCAACTCACGGTGACCGCCGGTTCCCCCGACGCGACGCCGTCCTTCTCCATCTGCTCGGCGATCTTCATCGCCTCTTCGATGAGGGTCTCCACGATCTTCGACTCGGGGACGGTCTTGATGACCTCGCCCTTGACGAAGATCTGGCCCTTGCCGTTGCCGGAGGCGACACCGAGGTCGGCCTCGCGGGCCTCGCCGGGACCGTTGACGACACAGCCCATGACCGCGACACGCAACGGCACCTCCATGCCCTGAAGTCCCGCGGTCACCTCGTCGGCCAGCCGGTAGACGTCGACCTGCGCACGCCCGCACGACGGGCAGGACACGATCTCCAGCCGCCGCGCCCGCAGGTTCAGCGACTCCAGGATCTGGATGCCGACCTTGATCTCCTCGACCGGGGGCGCGCTCAGGGAGACGCGGATCGTGTCGCCGATGCCCTCGGACAGCAGCGCGCCGAAGGCGACGGCGGACTTGATGGTGCCCTGGAAGGCGGGGCCCGCCTCGGTGACGCCCAGGTGCAGCGGGTAGTCGCAGCGGGCGGCGAGCTGCCGGTACGCCTCGATCATCACGACCGGGTCGTTGTGCTTGACCGAGATCTTGATGTCCCGGAAGCCGTGCTCCTCGAACAGCGACGCCTCCCACAGCGCGGACTCCACCAGCGCCTCGGGGGTGGCCCTGCCGTACTTCTGCAGCAGACGCCGGTCGAGGGAACCGGCGTTGACCCCGATCCGGATCGGCGTCCCGTGGTCCTTCGCCGCCCGCGCGATCTCCTTGACCTTGTCGTCGAACTGCTTGATGTTGCCGGGGTTGACGCGGACGGCGGCGCAGCCGGCCTCGATCGCGGCGAACACGTACTTCGGCTGGAAGTGGATGTCCGCGATCACCGGGATCTGCGACTTCTTCGCGATGACGGGCAGGGCGTCGGCGTCGTCCTGCGTCGGGCAGGCGACCCGGACGATCTGGCAGCCGGACGCGGTGAGTTCGGCGATCTGCTGGAGCGTGGCGCCGACGTCGGACGTACGGGTCGTCGTCATCGACTGCACGGACACCGGGGCCCCGCCGCCGACGGCCACCGACCCGACCTGGATCCGCCGGCTCTCCCGGCGCTCGGCGACCGGCCGGACGGGCATCTCCGGCACCCCGAGGGACACGGCGGTCATCGCGTCACCCCGGGTTCCCGGAGACCGTCTCGCGCAGGGCGCGCAACGACTCCTTCAGCGATCCCATGGTGGCGAGGACGGCGGTGGGCTCGTAGCCGCAGTGCGCCATGCAGTTGGCGCACCGGGGGTCCTTGCCGCGGCCGTACGCGTCCCAGTCGGTGTCCTCGATCAGCTCCCGGTAGGTCGGGACGTAGCCGTCGCTCATCAGGTAGCAGGGCTTCTGCCAGCCGAACAGCGAGTAGTTGGGGATCGCCCACGCGGTGCACGGGAAGTCGACCCGGCCCTCCAGGAAGTCGAGGAAGAGGGGCGAGTGGTTCAGGCGCCAGCGCCGCCGGTTGCCACCCGCGAAGGCCTTCCTGAACAGTTCGCGGGTCTGCTCCACGCCGAGGAAGTGCTCCTGGTCGGGTGCCTTCTCGTAGGCGTAGGCAGGCGAGATCATCATCTCGTCGACCGCGAGGTCGTCGTTGAGGAAGTTGAGGACCTCGATGACGGTCTGCGGGGTGTCGGTGTTGAAGAAGGTCGAGTTGGTGGTCACCCGGAAGCCCCGCCGCTTGGCCTCCTTGATGGCGGCGACGGCCTCGTCGAACACCCCCTCCTTGGCCACCGACTCGTCGTGCCGCTCCCGCAGCCCGTCGATGTGCACGGCGAACGCGAAGTACGGGGAGGGCTTGAACCGGTCCATCTTCTTGCGCAGCAGCAGCGCGTTGGTGCACAGGAAGACGTACTTCCGGCGGGTGACCAACTGCCGCACGATCTCGTCGATGTGCGGGTGCATCAGCGGCTCGCCGCCGGCGATGGAGACCATCGGCGCACCCGATTCGAGGACGGCGCCCACGGCCTGCGCCACCGGCATCCGCTGCTTGAGCACCCCGGCCGGATGCTGGATCTTGCCGCAGCCCTCGCACTTCAGATTGCAGGCGTAGAGCGGTTCCAGCTCCACGATCAGCGGGAACTTGTCGCGCTTGCGGAGCTTCTGTTCGGCGAGATAGGTCGCCACCTTGATGGACTGGCGGAGCGGCATGGCCATCTGGCTCACCTCCTGGGGAGCAGCAAGGAACGGTGCCATTCGTAGTAAGCGGGGAGGACGGCACGAAGAACACGGAAAGCCGATATTCCACCGCGCACCGTGCCGATCCGGACCAGTTCATGTTCTGGAGCGTCCACGACCACCCGTACGGCCGCAACCGGGCGCGCGCCCGCTCGCACGGCGCAGTGGAGCGTGACCGCGGATTCCATGTCGACCGCGATCGATCCGGTGGCGAGGAGGTCCGCCCGCTCCTGGCCGCGGACCACGTGATCGGACCCGGTGAGCGGACCGGTGTGGACGGTCCGCCCGGGCACGGCCCGCCCCAGCTCCTCGACCAGCCGTTCGACGCCGACACAGAGCGTGACGGCGCCGTCGGGACCCCTCGTCTCCCCGGCGACGACCAGGTCACCGGGGTGCATGCCGGGGGCGAGCCCGGCGCAGAATCCCGTGGCCAGCACGGCGGCCCCGTCCAGCGCCGGGTCGGCGAGCAGCCGGGTGACGGCGCGCTCGGCGGCCTTCGGCCCCATGCCGGTCCGCAGGACGGTGACGGGGCCGCCGGCGCCGCCCCGGTCGCCGCTGCGCAGGGCGAACTGTTCGATGCCGAGCGCGCAGGCGATCAGCAGCGGCGCCGGGGCGGCGGCCGTGTCCATCAGCTCGCCCCGGTTCTCAGCACGGCCGGTTCGCCGTGGACGTACCGGCCGAGCGCGGTGAGCGGGAAGACCTGGCGGTAGAGGTGGTAGTTGATGGAGAAGTCCCAGGGGAAGCCGGTCCCGGTGAACTGGGGCTCGTCCCAGCCGCCGTCGGCGCGCTGGGTCTGCGCTAGCCAGGCGACGCCGCGCTCGACGGCCTTGGAGTCCCGCTCCCCCGCGGCCAGCAGCGCGAGGAGCGCCCAGGCGGTCTGGGAGGCGGTGGAGGTGCCCTTGCCGCCCCATTCGGCGGGGTCGGGGTAGGAGCGCAGGTCCTCGCCCCAGCCGCCGTCGTCGTTCTGGACGGTCTCCAGCCAGGCCACGGCGCGGCGGATCGCCGGGTGCGCGGCGGGCAGGCCGGCGGCGACCAGCGCGGGTACCACGGACCCCGTTCCGTAGATGTAGTTGACGCCCCAGCGGCCGAACCACGCGCCGCTCGGCTCCTGTTCGGCGAGCAGCCATGCGATGCCGCGCCGGGTGCGCGGATCGTGGGCGAGGCCCTCCACGGCGAGCATCTCCACCACGTGGGCGGTGACGTCGGCGGACGGCGGGTCGATGACCTCCCCGAAGTCGCAGAAGGGCAGCTTGTTGGGGAAGGCGCTGGTGTTGTCGACGTCGAAGGCGCCCCAGGCGCCGTTCTTCGACTGCATCCCGAGGTTCCAGCGGACGCCCCGGGCGATGGCCCGCTCGACGCGTTCGGGGTCGGGGTGCCTGACCCTGCGCAGAGCGAGCACCACCTCGGCGGTGTCGTCGATGTCGGGGTAGTTGTCGTTGTGGAACTCGAACGCCCAGCCTCCCGGCGGCAGTTGCGGGCGTCGGACGGACCAGTCTCCGGGTCGGACGATCTCCTCGCCGAGCATCCAGTCGGCGGCCCTGACCAGTTGGGGGTGGTCGGCGGGCAGTCCGGCGTCGGCGAGGGCGATGGTGGCGAGGCAGGTGTCCCACACCGGTGACTGGCAGGCCTCGATCATGCGGGCGCCGTCCTCACGCCACACGGCGAACCGGTCGAGGGACTCCAGTCCGGCCCGCATGACGGGGTGCTGGAGGTCGTAGCCCAGCAGATGGAGCGCGATGATCGAGTAGACGGCCGGCGGCTGGATGCCGCCCCAGCAGCCGTCGTTCTCCTGCCGCTCGATGATCCAGCGGGCCGCGCTGTTCATCGCCGCCCTGCGCAGGCGCTTCAGCGCGACCTTGTGGTAACCGTGCAGCACCTTGTCGAGCCGCTGGAAGGCGCCCTCCCAGGTGCCCAGCGGGTCGAGGGGAGTGGGCGGGTTGGGCCGGCCGGGGTCGGTGTGCAGTTCGTCGAGCGGGAACGGGGCCGGCCGCACCGGGCGCTTGGCGGAGACGATGGTGAGCGGCACGATGGTCTGCCGCGCCCAGCACCCGAAGTCGTAGATGTTGAGCGGCATCCACGTCGGGAAGTAGATCAGCTCCGGCGGCATCTCCGGCAGGTCGTCCCACTTCCACCAGCCGAACAGGGCGAGCCAGATCCGGGTGAAGACGCGGGCCGCGGCGATCCCGCCGCGCTCCCGGATCCACGCGGACGCCTTCGCCATGTGCGGCTGGGACGGATCGTCACCGGCCAGCCGCAGCGCGACGTACGCCTCGACGGTCGCGGAGAGGTCGGGCGGGCCGCCGTAGAAAGTCGCCCAGGTGCCGTCCGTGCGCTGCTCGCCCCTGATGAACAGGGCGGCGGCCCGTGTGGTGGCCTCGTCGCGGATGCCGAGGAACTGACGGAGCAGCAGGTCCTCGGCGTCCATGGTGACGTTGGTCTCCAGGTCGCCCTTCCACCAGCCCTCGGCGTCCTGGCGGGCGAGGAGGAACGCGGTGGCGCGCCGCAGGGCGCGTTCGGCGGTGTCCTGGACCCCCGCCGCCACCGGGGTGTGGGTGTCGGTGTCGCTGGCCGAGGCAGCGCGGGGCGGCAGTGCCCCGGTGCTTCCGTCGGTCGTCGCTGTCATGGCTTCCCCTTCGTGCAGTGGACGGATCTCTGCGGTGGGTCAGCCGTCGGCCGGTGCGTGTCCGGTGAACGGACACCGGCCGGCGACTACGCGAGGGCTATGCGACCGATGGCGCCCGGCGGTCGCTCGGCGGCGGTCATCTCTTCCGTACGACGACGAAGTCGGCGAGCGCCGCGAACTGGTCCCGGACGTGCTCGGGCATCCGGATCGAGTCGAGCGCCTCGATGGCGACGGCGTGCTGGCGGCGCGCCTCGTCGGCGGTCCACTCCCGGCCGCCGGCCTGCTCGATGAGGGCGGCGCGGGCGGCGAACTCCGCCTCGGAGAAGTGCGCGAAGTCGCTGCTCTTGGCGTCGGCGGCGAGGAGTTCACCGAGCCGTTCGGAGGCGGGGCCGCCCGCCGCGAGCGCGGCCACCACGGGCAGGGACTTCTTGCGCTGGCGCAGGTCGCTCCAGGTCTGCTTGCCCGTGGAGACCGGGTCGCCCCAGATGCCCAGCAGGTCGTCGACGGCCTGGAAAGCGAGCCCGAGGTGGTAGCCGTACTTCTCCAGGGTGTCGGCGGTGCGGTCGTCCGCGCCGCCGAGGACCGCGCCGATGGAGCAGGCGCAGGCGAGCAGGGCGCCGGTCTTGTTGCCCTCCATCTCCAGGCACTCCTCGACGGTGACCCGCTCGCGGTGCTCGTAGGAGATGTCCTGGGCCTGTCCGTCGATGAGCGCGCGGGTCGCCGTGGTGACGCGGCGGGTGGCGCGGGCCGCCTCGGCGGTGCCGAGTTCGAGGAGGATCTCGTTGGCGAGGACCATCAGGGCGTCGCCGACCAGGATGGCCTGGGCCGGGTCGTACGCCTTCCAGACGGTGTCGCGGTGCCGGCGCTGTTCGTCGCCGTCCATCAGGTCGTCGTGCAGCAGCGAGAAGTTGTGCACCAGCTCCACCGCGACCGCGCCCGGGATGCCGACCTCGGGGGCGGCGCCGGTGACCTCGGCGGACAGGACGGCCAGCGCGGGGCGCACGGCCTTGCCGCCGTCCCCGGCGGCCGGGTTGCCGTGGGTGTCGATCCAGCCGAAGTGGTAGGCCGCGACGGTGTTCATGGGGGGCGCGAGCCGCTCGATCGCAGCCCGCAGCACGGGCGTGGCCAGGGTCCGCCCGCGCTCCAGGAGCGCGGTCACGTCCACCGCGTCGGCTGCCGTCGCGGCCGGGGGCACAGTGGGCACAGTCTCTCCTCTAGTTGCGGTGCCGAGAGTGCGGGAACCGTTCGGGTGTGCTTCGAGCGTCACGCTGCCTCCTCGTGGGCGAAGAGGTGGTTCCGGGGTCGGCCCAGAGCGGTGAGCGCGGCGTCCGCCGCGCTCACTCCGCTGCGGACCGCACTCTCCATGGTCGCGGGCCACCCGGTGGCGGTCCACGCTCCGGCCAGGTACAGGCCGGGTGCCTTGGTGCGGGCGCCGGGCCTGAGCCGTCCGACGCCGGGGGTGGGAGCGAAGGTCGCGGTGCGCTCCCGGGTCACGAAGAAGTCCTTCACCCGCGCGTCGCGGGTGCGGGGCAGCAGCCGCTCCAGTTCGGGGAGGTAGCGCTCGCGGAGCGCGGCGACGGGCTGGTCGATCTCGTGGTGCGCGGCCGACTGCGACAGCGCCAGGTACTGGCCCTCGCTCAGCCCGGACGCCTCGGTCCGGTCGAACACCCACTGCACGGGCGAGCCGAGCGCCGCGAAGAACGGGCGGCTCAGCACGGTGCGGTCGTACACCACGTGGACGTTGAGGATGGGCGCGGTGCCGATCTCCAGCAGCCGCTCGGGGCGGTCGAGCGCGCCCGGCGGGAGCAGGTCGTACGCCTCGCGCTGCGGTACGGCGAGGACGACCGTGTCGGCGTGGAGGCTCTCTCCGGGCACGTCGACGCGCCAGGCGCCGTCCTCGCCGGCGGAGAGGGCGGTGACGCGGGTGCGCAGTTCGGTGCGGACGCCCGCGGAGTCGAGGGCCTTGCGGGCGAGCCGGTCATGGAGTTCGCCGAGCGGGACGTGGGCCCAGCCGATGTCGGCAGCGCCGGGGTCGGACAGCAGTCCCGTCCTGAAGACCATCGCGGCGAGCCCCAGGGAGGCGTCCCGGGCGACCGCGTTGAGGGTGGCGACGCCCACGAGGTCCCACAGCGCCTCGACGGCGCGCGCGGACTGGCCGTGCGCGGCGAGGAAGCCGGCGAAGTCCCGCTCGTCGAGCGCCGGGTCGTCGGGGTCGAGCGCCTGGAGCGCGAGCGCGGCCCGCCCGACCTTGGCACGCTCGGCGAGCGAGAGGTGCGGGTACGTGGCCAGGCTGCGCCCGAGGTGCAGGGGCACGGGCAGCGCGTCGCGCCGCAGCCGTCCGAGCCGCCGTCCCGGTCTGCCGTCCGCGTCGAGGACGGGCACGTCGAGACGGTTCTGCAGCGGGGCGAGCGCGGTGGCGTCGATCCGGTCGAGGAACCAGCGGTAGGCGGTGCAGCAGCGCAGGTACACGTGCTGTCCGTTGTCGACGGTGAGCGTGCCGCGCTGGAAGGAGAACGCCAGTCCGCCGAGACGGGGCCGTCCCTCCAGCAGGGTGACCCGCACCCCCGCGTCGGCGAGGGCGAGGGCGGTGGTGACGCCCGCCAGTCCGCCGCCGACCACCACGGCCGTGCTGCCGGGCCCGCCGGTACGGTGCACGCCCGGTGGGCGTCCGGTCTGTGCCGAGTCCGTCATCGCGCACCCTCCCCTGCCGGTCCGCCGGGGCGAGGGAGCGGTCCGCGGCAGGCCGTCGCAGTCAGGGACGCCCCCGTGTCGCGGAGGGTTGCATACCGCTTGCCCCTGATGAGGTCGACTTGGTGCAGATCGTCCATCAGACACGCCTCCTGACGGCCCGTCGGGGCACATGGCGGGAGTCCAGACCGGACAGTCCGCGCACCGCGACATAGGCCTTCTCGTGTCCGGGCAGCGAGACCCGGCCGCGCAGCACGGCCGTCGGCTCACGCTCGATGCGGTCGAGCAGCCGCCGGTAGATGCCCGCCATGGCGGCGACGCAGGCGCCGCTGCGGCGGTCCAGCATGGGCAGCAGGCGGTATCCCTCGGCGAAGAGGGCGCGGGCCCGGCGCACCTCGAAGTGCACCAGACCCGCGAAGTCGGAGTCGACCGGCGGGAGCGGCCCGGAGAACCCCGCCGAGCAGCCGAACTTCGCGAGGTCGTCGCCGGGCAGATACGTTCTGCCGCCCTGGGCGTCCTCGCGAACGTCCCTGAGGATGTTGGTGAGTTGGAGGGCGAGACCCAGGGTGTCGGCGTACTCGGGCGCGCGTTCCGCTCCGCGCGCGGCGGGTTCGGTGCCGAAGACGCCGAGCGAGAGGCGACCGATGGCGCCGGCGACACAGCGGCAGTAGACCTTCAGGTCGTCCCAGGTCTCGTACGTCTCGCCGCGTACGTCCATGAGGACGCCGTCGATGAGTTCGTCGAGGGCGTCGAGCGGGACGGGGAAGCGGCGCGCGGTGTGCGCCAGCGCCACGAGCACGGGGTCGGTGTCGTCCTCGTCGACGGTGCCCGTGCGGATCCGGTCGAGCAGCGACCGGGTCTCCTCCAGCCGGGCGGCCTTGACCTCGGCCGCGAGCGCGCCGTCACCGATGTCGTCGACGCGCCGCGAGAAGGCGTACAGCGCGGACATGGCGCGGCGCTTGGGCGTCGGCAGCAACCGGATGCCGTAGGCGAAGTTGCGGGCCTGCTGTCCGGTGACTGCCTCGCAGTAGCTGTAGGCGGCGAGTACCGGCGCGGACGCCTGTGGTTGCGACTCCACGGTCCGGATCACCCCTTTCCTCGCAGGGTCGCGCCCACGTCGCGCAGCAACCGGAGCCTGCCGGGCTTGGGTGGGCCGGGAAGTACGTCGTGCTCGGCGGCGGCGATCGCGTGGAGGGCCGCCCTCCCCCCGGCCACGAAGCCCGCGAGGAGCAGCCTCAGCCGGCCGTGGACGCTGCCCACCAGCGGGGCGCCCTGGTCCAGGAGGTGCCGGGCGCGTTCCGCCTCGAAGGCGATCAGCGCGCGCACCGACGCGCCCGCGGTGGGCGCGGCGAGGTCCGCCTCCTGGACGTGGAAGCGCTTGAGGTCCTCGGCGGGCAGGTAGACGCGGTCGCGGCGGAGGTCCTCGGCCACGTCCTGGAGGTGCTCGACGATCTGCAGCGCGGTGCAGATCGCGTCGGACAGCCGGGTCCGCTCGGGGGTGGTCGTGCCGGTGACGGCGAGCACCAGGCGGCCCACGGGGTTCGCGGACAGCGCGCAGTAGGCGAGCAGGTCGTCGTAGGTCTCGTACCGCGTGACGAGCTGGTCCTGGCGGTTGGCCGCGATCAGGTCGAGGAAGGGTCCGGGGCCGAGGCGGTGGCGGTGGACCGTGCGCTGGAGGGTGCGGAGCAGCGGGTGGCCGGGGGTGGCGTCGAAGACCTTGCGGAGGTCGGCCTCGAAGGCGTCCAGGAGGAGGAGGCGGTCCTCGGCGTCCCGCGGGGGCACGCCCAGGAGGCGGGCGTCGGCGCCGCCGGGGGCGAGGTCGCCGTCACCGATGTCGTCGACGAGGCGGGCGAAGCCGTACAGCGCCATCAGGTCGGCGCGCCAGGCCCGGGGCAGGAAGAACGGCGCGACGGGGAAGTTCTCGGCCGCGGCCTTGTCAAGGGTGTCGCGCTCCGGGTCACCGGGGCGCGCCGTCCCGCTTTCGGTCACCGCTCGTCACCCGGCGCGGGGACGGCGGAAGCGTTGTTGAGCTGGGGAGTTTCCGTAGCCATGGCCGTCACATCTCCCGTTCTACACTGCCGACCCAAGACGCACTATTTCGGACACGCCGCCCGATCGTCAGCGTGTGCGGCGGATGCCGGGTGTCGCGCATTATGGACCCACTTGCCGCGATTCGGCACCGGTACAGCTTACGTTCTACAACGTCCCCTGCCCCGGCGGGGTGTCCCGCGCATCACAAGAACGCACCGATCGCACCCAAGATTCCTACGAGCAGCCGGAGTTGACTGTTCCTTGCCGGAGTTGGCGGTTCCTTTGCGGACGCCGTGTTCCCGCCGCCTCCGCAGACGCCGGGCCCCACCGGAGCAGTTCCGGCGGGGCCCGGGCGGAGGCGGACTACTTGCCCGTGAACGTCTCGTACTCCTTCAGGACCTCTTCGGTCGGTCCGTCCATGCGCAGCTCGCCGCGTTCCAGCCACAGGACCCGGTCGCAGGTGTCCCGGATCGACTTGTTGTTGTGGCTGACGAGGAAGACCGTGCCGGCCTCCTTGCGCAGCTCGCGGATGCGGGCCTCGGAGCGCTTCTGGAACTTGCGGTCGCCCGTGGCGAGGGCCTCGTCGATCATCAGGACGTCGTGGTCCTTCGCCGCCGCGATGGAGAAGCGCAGCCGCGCCGCCATGCCCGAGGAGTAGGTGCGCATCGGCAGGGTGATGAAGTCGCCCTTCTCGTTGATGCCCGAGAAGTCGACGATCTCCTGGTAGCGCGCCTTGATCTGCTCGCGGGACATACCCATCGCGAGGCCGCCCAATATGACGTTCCGTTCGCCCGTGAGGTCGTTCATCAGGGCGGCGTTGACGCCGAGGAGGGAGGGCTGGCCGTCGGTGTAGACCTTGCCCTTCTCCGCGGGGAGCAGGCCGGCGATGGCGCGCAGCAGGGTGGACTTGCCGGAGCCGTTGGAGCCGATGAGGCCGATGGCCTCGCCCCGGTAGGCGACGAAGGAGACGCCCTTGACGGCGTGCACCTTGCGCACGCCCCGCTCCTCGCCGCGCTTGATGATGCGGCTCAGGGCGGCCGTCGCGCTGCCCTTGCCGGTCTTGGCGCCGTTGACGCGGTAGACGATGTGCAGCTCGTCCGCGATGACGGTGGGCACTCGGGTCTCAGCCACGGCCGTACCTCTCCTCCGCCTTCCAGAAGTACACGAAGCCGCCGAGCGCGACCAGCGCGGCCCAGCCGCCCGCGACCGCCCACACGTGCGGGGGGAGGTTCTCGGAGCCGTAGCCGTCGATGAGCGCGAAGCGCATCAGGTCCATGTAGATGGCGGCCGGGTTCCACTGGAGGACGTCGGCGATCCACTGGGGGTGGTCGGCGAGCATCACCGGGATGGAGAACATGACGCCGGAGGCGTACATCCAGGTGCGCATCACGAACGGCATCAGCTGGGCGAGGTCCGGGGTCTTGGCTCCCATGCGGGCGAAGACGAGGGCCAGGCCGGTGTTGAAGCAGAACTGGAGCGCCAGCACCGGCAGGATCAGCAGCCAGGACAGCGACGGGTAGCTGCCGAAGCCGATCGCCACGGCGAACATCACGATCATCGAGAACATCAGCTGCTGGAGCTGCTGGAGCGCGAACGAGATGGGCAGCGAGGCGCGCGGGAAGTGCAGCGCGCGCACCAGGCCCAGGTTGCCGGAGATCGCGCGGACGCCCGCCATCACCGAGCTCTGGGTGAAGGTGAACACGAACACACCCGTGACCAGGAACGGGATGTAGACCTCGCGGGACATGCCGCGGTCGGCGTTGAGGATCAGGCCGAAGATCAGGAAGTACACCAGCGCGTTCAGCAGCGGGGTGGCCACCTGCCACAGCTGGCCGAGCTTGGCCTGGCTGTACTGCGCGGTGAGCTTCGCCTGGGAGAAGGCGAGGATGAAGTGGCGCCGCCCCCACATCTGGCGGACGTACTCGGCGAGTCCGGGCCGGGCGCCGCTCACGGACAGCCCGTACTTCGCGGCCAGTTCCGCGGCGGAGAGCCCGTCGTCGGGCGACGGGCGGTCGCTCACCGCGAGCCTGCCGTCATGCGTTGTCTCACTCACAAATGGATACTTTCGTCCTCAAAGTGCGCAGCCTGGTCGGGCCGAGGCGAAAACCTGGGACCGGGTACCGCCGCATGCTCTCAGATATCGAGCTTGTCAGATGACGGGAGGTCGTCCCAGTCGGGTCAGCCGCCACACCGTACGCCACTTCATGGGCCGGCGGGGACCGCAGGGATTCGTCCAGCCTTCCTTGAAACCGCCGAACCAGGCTTTCAGCGCCGGGCCCGAGGGCTTGCGCAGCAGCGTCAGCAGCAGCCAGACGCCCAGGTAGACGGGGACGAGCGGGGCGGGCAGGTTGCGGCGCGCGAGCCAGACGCGGTTGCGGGCGACCATGCGGTGGTAGACCGCGTGCCGGGAGGGCGCGGTCGTGGGGTGGTACAGCACCATGTCGGACCGGTAGTCGATCATCCAGCCCGCGTCGAGGGCCCGCCATGCCAGGTCGGTTTCCTCGTGTGCGTAGAAGAACTCGTCCGGGAGCCCGCCGACTTCGGCGAGGACCCGGGTCCGTACGGCGTTGGCGCCGCCGAGGAACGTGGTGACCCGCGAGGAGCGCATCGGGTCCGAGGCGCGCAGCCGGGGCACGTGGCGCCGCTGGGTCTCGCCGGTCTCGGGGTCGGCGATGCGGAAGCTGATGATGCCGAGCCGGGGGTCGGCCTCGAAGGCGGCGCGGCACAGTTCGGCGGTGTCGTGGTGGGCGAGCAGACCGTCGTCGTCCAGGAACAGCAGGACGTCGACGTCCCGGCCGCCGGGGCCGAACGCCTCGATGCCGACGTTGCGGCCGCCGGGGATGCCGAGGTTCTCGGGCAGATCGACCGTCCGGACGCCCTCGGGGACGTCCGGGACGGGTGCGCCGTTGCCGACGACGACCACCTCGACCCGGTCGCCCTCCTGCTTGGCGACCGAGTCGAGCAGGGCGCGGAGTTCGTCGGGGCGGTTGCCCATGGTGATGACGACCGCGCCGACCTTCATGCCGCCGCTCACTTCAGCCTGCTGGAGGCGAGGATGGACACCAGGTGCAGCAGGGTCTGGAGCAGGGCGATGCCGGCGAGGACGGCGACGCCGAGCCGGGAGTAGAAGAGGTCGCCCCGGAGTTGGTCGACGATCGCGAGGACCAGGATCAGCAGGGATGCCTCGACCCCGAGGATCAGCCGGTGGAACTTGAGCGCGGCGGCGGCCCGGCGGGCCAGTGCCATGCCGGAGGAGCGGGGCACCGAGGCCGACTCCTGGACCGGCGGCTTCCCGGTCTGGTGGCGGGCGACCCCGACGAGGTCGGTCTCCGCCTTGATCAGGATGGCGCCGAGCGCGGCGAGGGTGCCGAGGAAGGCCCACAGCCAGTCGATCCGGCCCGTGCCCCACAGGTCGGCGGCGCGCAGACCGAAGCCGACGAGCACGGCCGCGTCGCACAGGTAGGCGCCGACCCGGTCGACGTAGACGCCGGCGATGGAGTACTGCTTGCGCCAGCGGGCGATCTCCCCGTCGACGCAGTCGAACAGCAGGTACAGCTGGACCATCAGCACACCGAGGACGGCGCCCCAGATGCCCGGGACGAGCAGCGCCGGGGCGGCGAGGACGCCGAAGACGGTCATCAGGTAGGTCAGCTGGTTGGGCGTGACCCGGGTGTTCACCAGGTGCCGGTCCATGCGCAGGGAGATTTCGCGCATGTAGAGCCGGCCGGCCCAGTGCTCACCGCTCCGCCGGTCCTTCACCCCCGGGGGGTGGACGACCGGTCGGAGCTCAGCTACCGATGGCTTTGGCATAGTCGGCGTATGCGTCCTTGATCTGCTCGGTGCTCAGTTCGAGGTGCTCGAGGATGGTGTAGCGGCCCGGCCGGGTCTGCGGCGCGAACTCCACGACCTTGACGAACTCGTCGATGGTGAAGCCGATCTCCTCCGGAAGCACGGGCAGCCCGTGGTGCCTGAGGACCTCGGTCATCTGACCGGCGATCTCCTTGTCGCCCCGCAGGAACGTGGCGAAGGCGCCGCCCAGTCCGCACTGCTCGCCGTGGAGGGCGTTGCGCTTGGGGAAGCTGAGGTCGAAGGCATGGCTGATCTCGTGGCAGGCGCCCGAGGCGGGACGGCTGTCGCCGGCCACGGACATGGAGATCCCGCACAGTACGAGGGACTCGGAGAGGGTCGTGAGGAAGTCGTCGTCGCCGATGCCGCCGGGGTGGCGGAGCACGGCTTCGGCGGCCTGGCGGGCCATCGCGGCGGCCAGGCCGTCGACCTTCTCGCCGGTCTCGCGGCTGGACAGCTCCCAGTCGGCCACGGCGGAGATCTTGCAGATCACGTCGCCGATGCCGGCCCGCACGAAGCGCACCGGGGCCTCCCGGATGACATCGAGGTCGATGACGATCCCGATGGGGTTCGGCACACCGTAGGAGCCGCGGCCCGCGTCGTTGTCGAGGGTGGCGACCGGGGAGCACAGGCCGTCGTTGGCGAGGTTGGTGGCGACGGCGACCAGCGGCAGGCCCACCCGGGCAGCGGCGTACTTGGCACAGTCGATGACCTTGCCGCCGCCGAGCCCGATCACGGCGTCGTAGTGACCGCCCTTCTTGATCGAGTCGGCGAGCCGTACGGCGCCGTCGATGGTGCCGTCGGCGTCGCAGAACCAGTCCGCCTCCGGCAGCGCGGGCGCGAACCGCTCGCGCAGCGCCTGGCCGGAGCCACCGCTGATGGCGAAGGCCATCCGGCCCGACGGCGCGATGCGCTGGTCCGACAGGATCGTCGCCAGGTCATCGAGCGCGCCGGGACGGATGTCCACGACGACCGGCGAGGGGATGAGCCTCGTCAGTACTGGCACGCGATCTCACGTCCCTTGGCGAGGTCGTCGTGGTTGTCGATCTCGACCCACTTGACGTCACCGATCGGCGCCACGTCGATCTTGAAGCCGCGGTTGACGAGCTCCTGGTAGCCGTGCTCGTAGAACTGCTGCGGGTCGGTCTCGAAGACCGTCTTCAGCGCGTCGGCCAGCTCGTCGGCGGCCTCGCCCTCGATGAGGGTGACGCCGATGTACTCGCCGGAGGCCTCCGCCGGGTCCATCAGCTTGGTGATCTTCGTCATGCCCTTCTCGGGGTCGACGACGACCTTCATCTCCTCGTCGGCGAGCTTCTTCACCGTGTCGATCGCGAGGATGATCTTCTTGCCGTTGCCGCGCTCGGCGAGCAGGGTCTTCTCGACGGAGACCGGGTGCACGGTGTCGCCGTTGGCGAGGATCACCGAGTGCTTGATGGCGTCACGACCGCACCACAGGGAGTAGGCGTTGTTCCACTCCTCGGCCTTGTCGTTGTCGATCAGGGTGATCTTCAGGCCGTACTTCTGCTCCAGCGCCTCGCGGCGCTCGTAGACGGCCTCCTTGCGGTAGCCGACGATGATCGCGACCTCGGTCAGGCCGATCTCGGCGAAGTTGCCGAGCGTGAGGTCGAGAACAGTGAGGCTGTCCTCGTTCCCCTCGGGACCCACCGGCACCAGAGCCTTGGGCAGGGTGTCGGTGTAGGGGCGAAGACGCCGTCCGGCGCCGGCCGCCAGCACGAGGCCGATCATGCGGGTTCTCCTTCATCGTGTACGGCGGGTGCGCCGGTCTGGTGGGCGGTCACCCAGAAGCGGATGCTCTCGAGGAGCACCACGAGCGCCACGGCCACGGCGAGCACCGTGAGCGCGACCTGGAAATCTGTGGGCGCGAGCAGCGCGGCCAGGACGGTGACCAGCAGCGTCCTGCCTTCGTGACCGCCGATCACCCGCACCAGCCACCGCGGCGGCGCGCCGGCGTCACCGCGGATGCGGTACACCGTGTCGTAGTGATGGTAGGCGACGGCCGCCACCAGCCCGAAAGCCGCAGGAAGGGCTCCGTTCACGTCGGCCTCGGCCGCCAGGAGCAGTACGGTGCCGTACTCGGCCGCCCGGAACAGCGGGGGAATCAGCCAGTCCAGGGCGCCCTTGAGGGGCCGGGCGACGGCGTCCGCCGAGACCAGGACGTACACGGCGGCGGCGAGGACGACGGGCAGGCCGGGCCCGTCGAGCCAGGCCGTGAGCAGCAGCACGACGGCACCGGCGAGGACCAGGAGCTTGGCGAGGACCGGGTAGCGGCTCGGCATGACGCGGGCGAGCGCCTCGGCCAGGGGGCCGCTGTCGGCGAGGTCGGCCAGCGCCCGTGCCGCCCGGTCGGTGCGCTGCGCCTTGCGGTTCAGCGAGCGCAGTACGCGCCCGGCCGTGGTGTAGGTCGCGGCGAAGGCGCAGCCGACGAGCAGGGCGTAGAAGGTGATCCGGGGGGTGGTGAGCGCCGTGAGGACGGCGATCATCGCCCAGCGCTCGCCGATGGGCAGCACGATCATCCGGCGCACCCACACCGTCCAGCCGACGCTGTCGAGCCGGTCGGAGAGGGCGGCGGTGGGGCTGGTGTTGCCCGTGGCGGCCGGATCCCCGGCGTTCGCCTCGTTGAAGGAGAAGTCGACGACGTGGCGGCAGGTCTGGAGGACCATCGCGGCGAGGGCGAGCCCCCAGACGTCGTCGCCGCCGCGGGCGGCGCCGAGTGCGAGGCCCGCGTAGTAGGCGTACTCCTTGGCGCGGTCGAAGGTCGCGTCGAGCCAGGCGCCGAGGGTGGAGTACTGCAGTGAGTAGCGGGCCAGCTGGCCGTCGGTGCAGTCGAGGACGAAGGAGAGGATCAGGAGCAGGCCGGCGGCGACGAATCCGCCGCGGGTGCCGGTGGCCGCGCAGCCCGCCGCGATCAGGGCGGTGACGAGCGAGGCCGTGGTGACCTGGTTGGGGGTCAGGCCGCGGCGGGCGCACCAGCGGGCGATGTAGCGGGAGTACGGGCTGATGAAGTGCGTGGTGAAGAAGCCGTCGCGGGACTTCACGGCCGTCCGCAGCCGTACGGCCTCGTCGTCGACGGCGGCGACCGCCTGGCGGGCCTCGTTGCGGGTCTGCGGGTCGGTGGGGACGACGGCGACGAGGGCGCCGAGGTCGGGCCGGTGCAGGGGGACACCGTCGGCGTCGAGGGCGGCGACCACGCGGTCGGCGACGCTGTCGAGGGCGACGGCGGTGCTGCCGCTCGCGGCGGAGCCCTCGCGGGCCAGTGCGCGGGTGAGGGCCTGGCGGGCGGCGGGCCGCACGGTCACGGCGCCGGGCAGGGCGGCGGCGTCGAAGCGGGGGTCGGTGAGCCCCAGGCGCAGCGCGTGCACGTGCCCCACGAACCGGGCGTCGACGATCGCGACCCGCTGACCGGCGGGGACGGTGGCCAGGAGCGTCTCGGCGTCACCTGCGTCGGAGGCGACCCGCACGTCGAAGCCGAGCGACCGCAGATCGCCCTCCAGCGACGATCCGGGGACCGGCTGACCGGTGAGGATGGCGGTCGACAGACGAACTCACTCCCTGGGTGCCGACGCGACCGCGCCGGGCATGTGCGTGGTGGGGACGCCCCGGCCCGCAACGGCCCGGCGGCGTGTCGGCAGAGGTTATCGGATGAAGGGAAACGAGGATTCACCGCCCGTTCACGGCCCGATCAAGTGGGCCTGCTGGGCTCCGCCGCGATCATCATCGGGGATCCGGGGGCCACGCCACAAACTCCGGTTCACATATCGGCTGATAGGCGATATGCGGGTGCGCCGACATATCGACGCACCCGGATCAACAAATTCCATCACGACCGAACAGAAAACATCACTGCCGTGCCGCGGACCCGGCTAAGGTAGGTGCCCATGACTTGGCTGATCACAGGCGGAGCCGGATATATCGGCGCACACGTGGCGAGGGCCCTGGCCGACGCCGGAGAACAGGTGGTCGCGCTGGACGACCTCTCGGCCGGCGTCCCCGGCCGCCTCCCCGACGGCATCCCGCTCGTCCACGGCTCGGCCCTGGACGGCGACCTCCTCAAGCGCACCCTCACCGAGCACTCCGTGACAGGAGTGGTGCACCTGGCGGCCCGCAAGCAGGTCGGCGAGTCGGTGGCCCAGCCGACGCGCTACTACCAGGAGAACGTGGGCGGGCTGGCCACCCTCCTGGACGCGGCGGCGGGTGCGGGGGTGCGGCGGTTCCTGTTCTCGTCCTCCGCGGCCGTGTACGGCAACCCGGATGTGGACCTCATCACGGAGGACACCCCCTGCGCGCCGATGAGCCCGTACGGCGAGACCAAGCTCGCCGGGGAGTGGCTGGTCCGCGCGGCGGGCCGGGCGCACGGGATGGCCACCGTGTGCCTGCGCTACTTCAACGTGGCCGGCGCCGCCGAGCCCGCCCTCGCCGACACCGGCGTCTTCAACGTGATCCCGATGGTCTTCGACCGCCTCACCCGCGACGAGGCCCCCCGCATCTTCGGCGACGACTACCCGACCCCCGACGGCACCTGCGTGCGCGACTACATCCATGTCGCCGATCTCGCCGAGGCCCACCTCGCCGCGGTCCGCCGGCTCGGCACGGAGGGCGCGGCCGGCGACCTGACCGTGAACATCGGGCGGGGCGAGGGCGTCTCGGTGCGCGAGTTGGTCACGCTCGTCGGCGAGGTGACCGGCGACCGCCGGGACGCGCTCGTCGAACCCCGGCGCCCCGGCGACGCGCCGCGCGCCGTCGCCTCGGCCGGGCTGGCCGAGCGGGAACTGGGCTGGACGGCCCGGCGCGGGGTACGCGAGATGGTCGAGTCGGCATGGGCGGGCTGGTGCCTGCACCACGGCCTCCGACCGGATCCCCGAGCCTGACACCACTCTGACCTGCGCCTCGTTTCCGCAGGTCAGAGCACATGACAACGGTGTTCAGTGCCGCGTTGCCGGATACCCCCCACCCGTAGTTGACTGTGATCCCGGAGCCGGACGCACGGACACGGAAGGGCGGATTCCATGGGGGCTGGGCACGATCACGGGCACGCGCATCACGCGCCGACCAGTGGTACGGCGGCAGCGGCGTACCGCGGGAGACTGCGGATCGCGCTGTCGATCACGCTCACCGTCATGGTGGTCGAGATCGTCGGCGGGGTCCTCGCCGACTCGCTCGCGCTCGTCGCGGACGCGGCGCACATGGCGACCGACGCGGTGGGCCTCGGCATGGCGCTCCTCGCCATCCACTTCGCCAACCGTCCGCCGAGCGGCAACCGCACCTTCGGTTACGCCCGCGCGGAGATACTCGCCGCCCTCGCCAACTGCCTGCTGCTGCTCGGGGTCGGCGGCTATGTGCTCTTCGAGGCCATCCAGCGTCTCATCACACCGGTCGGCACCGCGGGCGGACTGACCGTCGTGTTCGGCGCGATCGGCCTGGTCGCCAACATGATCTCGCTGATCCTGCTGATGCGGGGCCAGAAGGAGAGCCTGAACGTCCGGGGCGCCTTCCTGGAGGTGGCCGCGGACGCGCTCGGCTCGCTGGCGGTGATCGTCTCCGCCGTGGTCATCCTGCTCACGGGCTGGCAGGCCGCCGACCCGATCGCCTCGCTGGTCATCGGCCTGATGATCGTGCCGCGCACGGTGAAGCTGCTGCGCGAGACCCTCGACGTGCTGCTGGAGGCGGCGCCGAAGAACGTCGACATGGCGGAGGTACGAGCCCACATCCTCGCCCTGCCCGGTGTCGAGGACGTCCACGACCTGCACGCCTGGACCATCACCTCCGGCATGCCCGTCCTGTCCGCCCATGTCGTGGTCGACTCCGACACGCTCGACGCCATCGGCAACGAGAAGATGCTCCACGAGCTCCAGGGCTGCATCGGCGACCACTTCGACGTCGAGCACTGCACGTTCCAGCTGGAGCCCGGCGGACACGCGGAGCACGAGGCGAAGCTCTGCCACTGAAACCACGCCACCGGCCCGCGTCACCGACCCGCGCCGCCGGTTCCACGGCGCGGACGACGTGCGGGGCCCGCCCCGTGCGTGCATCCGGGTGCGCCGTCCAGGGGGCGCGCGATCCATGGGTGTCCCCGCCGGGGGTGCGGGGGTAGGACATGCGGGTTGGCGTGAAGTGCCAGGACGGCCGTTTCCCTACGGCAGACTTGGGACTCGAGGAACGAAGCGAAGGATGGGCATGCCGATCACACCTGCCACCGCGATGCACGAGGCACCGGACAGCACCACGGAAGCGATCCTGCTGGAGCTGGTCGACGAGGAGGGCACGACGATCGGCACGGCGGAGAAGCTCTCCGCGCACCAGCCGCCCGGACGGCTGCACCGGGCGTTCTCGGTGTTCCTCTTCGACGAGCGGGGCCGACTGCTGCTCCAGCAGCGCGCCCTGGGCAAGTACCACTCCCCCGGGGTCTGGTCGAACACCTGCTGCGGGCACCCCTACCCCGGCGAGTCCCCGTTCGCGGCGGCCGCGCGCCGGACGTACGAGGAGCTCGGGGTGTCCCCCGCGCTGCTCGGTGAGGCGGGCACGGTCCGCTACAACCACCCCGACCCGGACTCGGGCCTGGTGGAGCAGGAGTTCAACCATCTCTTCGTGGGATTGGTGCGCTCCCCGCTGCGGCCGGACCCGGAGGAGGTCGGGGCCACGGCCTTCGTCACCCCGCAGGAACTGGCCGAGCGGCACGCCGAGCACCCGTTCTCGGCCTGGTTCATGACGGTGCTGGACGCGGCCCGCCCCGCGGTCAAGGAGCTGACGGGCCCCGCCGCGGGCTGGTGACCCCGGGCTCTAGAGCAGGTGCGGGGGTTTGAGCGGCAGGGCGGCCCAGATCACCTTGCCGCCGCCCGCGGTGTGCTCGACGTCGCAGACCCCGCCGGCCTCCTTGGTGATCTCCCGCACCAGCAGCAGCCCCCGGCCGCCCAGCCGGCCGTGGTCGGTCTCCAGGGCGGTCGGGCGGTAGGGGTGGTTGTCCTCCACCGCGACCCGCACCCAGTCCGCTCCGACCCCGACCTCGACGGCGAGCGTGGGCGAGAGCACCGCCGCGTGCTTCACGACGTTGGTCACCAGCTCGGAGACGATCACCAGTAACCCCTGGACGAGGTCGTCCGAGACCGGTACGCCCTGCCGGGCGAGCAGGTCCCGGACGGCGCGCCGCGCCTGCGGCACCGAGGCGTCGACGGCGGCCGCGGTGAACCGCCAGACCCCTTCGTACGGCAGCGGTCCCGGCGGGCTCAGGTCGTCGGGAGCGTGCCCGCCGCCTCCGGGGCCGGGGTCGTCCCCGCGCCCTCGGTCGTCCATGGTCCGGTCGCCGCCCTTGCGCTCGATTGTCACCACACGTCAAGTGTTGGCGACGCGACGCCGTCCATGAACGACTGAACACAAGTCAGCGCGTATCGACGTTTTCCCGACCGGTCCCGTTCGGACCGACCAGCGGAATGAACGATTCTGCCGGGCGTATGCCCCTTTGGGAACTATTCGGGTTGTACGGGTTCGGCGCCCTGCCCGGGGGTTCCGCCCGGCGGACGGTGACTCTCCGTGAGTTTCTCCGAGACCAGGCCCACGATGCGCCGCCCGCCGAGCCCGGTGGCGATCAGCCCGAGGCCGTCGAAGAGCAGGGCGAGCGAGAAGAAGGCGCCGATGACGTACTTGCTGCTGCTCGGCCACGTGACGAGCACGAGGATGCCGAGGAGCAGGTCGAAGGCGCCCTGGAGCAGCGTCCAGCCGAACTGGGGGCCGCGCACGACGAGGCTGCCGACCAGCCGGAACAGTCCGCCGGTGAGGAACAGCAGCGCGGCGAACATGGTGAGCGCCTCGGCGCCCGCCTCCGGGGTCTTCAGGACGACCACGCCGGCGGCGATGTTCAGTGCGGCGACCACGACACCGAGCCAGAGGAAGTGTGTGCCGCGGGCCTGCACCGCGTGCAGCAGTCCGATCACGCCTCCGATCAGCAGCAGCCACCCGAAGAGGATCATCGTGGTCAGGGTGGCGAGGCCGACGTAGCACAGCCCGACGACGCCCGCGATCACCAGGACGACGCCGAGTGCGGCGATCCAGCCGAAGTCGCGGCCCAGTCGGGCGGTGTCCGCCTCCGCGTCCCCGGTGGCGCGCCTGCTGGTCGCCGGGTTCGTGCCGCGAGGGGTGTGTGCGTCCTTGGCGTGCCTGGATCCGGGCATGCGGGGCCTTTCTCGCGTACGGGCCCCTTCTTGATCGTAGGGGTGCGGGGGGTGGCTAGCATCCGGTGCATGGACCCTCAACTGCTGCTTTCCACCGCCGACGGGGTCGCGACGGTCGTGATCCACCACCCGGCCAAGCGCAACGCCATGACGGCCGGGATGTGGCGGTCGCTGCCGCCGCTGCTCGACCGGCTGGCCACCGATCCCTCCGTGCGGGCGCTGGTGCTCACCGGGGAGGGCGGGACGTTCTGCGCGGGGGCCGACATCTCCACGCTGCGGCAGTCGCCGGGCGAGGCCCAGGGCCTGGCGCAACGTGCCGAGGACGCGCTCGCGGCCTTTCCCAAGCCGACGCTCGCCGCGATCCGGGGGCACTGCGTGGGCGGGGGTTCGCAGCTCGCGGCGGCCTGTGATCTGCGCTTCGCGGAGGAGGGCGCGCTGTTCGGCATCACCCCCGCGAAGCTGGGGCTCGTCTATCCGTCGTCCTCCACCCGGCGGTTGGTGGCGCTGGTCGGCCCCGGCACCGCCAAGTACCTGCTGTTCTCGGGTGAGTTGATCGACAGCGAGCGGGCGCTGCGCACGGGGCTGGTGGACGAGGTGCTGCCGGACGGCGGGCTGGCCGGGCGGGTCGCGGAGTTCACCCGGGTGCTGGTCTCCCGCTCCCGGCTGACCCAGGCGGCGGCCAAGGAGTTCGCCGACGGGCGGACGGACCGGGACGCCCACTGGGCCGAGCAGGCGCGCGGCAGCGGGGACGCCGCGGAGGGCGTCGCCGCGTTCCTGGAGCGCAGGGCGCCCCGGTTCACCTGGACGGTGTGAGCGGC
Source organism: Streptomyces sp. HM190 (assembly GCF_009857135.1). Classification (GTDB taxonomy): domain Bacteria; phylum Actinomycetota; class Actinomycetes; order Streptomycetales; family Streptomycetaceae; genus Streptomyces; species Streptomyces heilongjiangensis. Next base: position 7,566,666 of record NZ_CP047318.1, on the reverse strand, counting down.
CGGGGCGGCGCAGAAAGACGACCAGGTGGCGGGCTATGCCGAGGGCGACCTCGCGGCCGAGGTCCTCCTCGACGAGTGCCAGCGCCAGGTCGATGCCGGCGGTGACCCCGGCGGAGGTGGCGACATGGCCGTCGCGGACGTGGACGGGCTCCGGGTCGACCTCCACCGACGGGTGGTCGCGCGCCAGTTTGTCGCAGTACGCCCAGTGGGTCGTCGCCCGGCGGCCGTCCAGCAGGCCCGCCGCGGCGAGCAGGATCGCGCCGGTGCGGACCGACACCAGGCGCTCCGCGCGCGGGCCGTGCTCCCGCAGCCAGGCGACGACGCCGGGGGCGGGGTTCCGGGTGCCCTGGCCGCCGGGGACCAGCAGGGCGTGCGGGGTGGCCGACGCCGTCAGCGCCTGGTCGGGGACGGTCAGGCCGCTGGAGGTGCGGACGGCGGCGCCGTCCGGGGAGGCGGTGCGGATGCGGTACGAGCCGGGAACGTGCAGCTCACCGCCCTGGAAGACCTCCAGGGGCCCGTGACGTCGAGGCTCTGCACGCCGTCGAAGAGGACGACCAGGACTGTGCCCATGTCTCGATTCTTCGGAGCGCGGGCGAGGGCCGCAATGACGAGTACCCCACCTTTTCCGCCATCTGCCGGGGACGGGACACCGCGCGGCGAGCAGGGGCTCGCGGGACCTGCCCCGCCCGGCGAACCAACCAGTCGGTAACCTGCGGGGCATGACGTCTTCCTCCCTGCCGGAGCGCGCCGAGCGGCGCTGCCACCACCTGCTCAACCCGTTCCACTCCGCGCACTACTTCTCCCCGGACCTCGGGCGGGAGCTGGGCGCGGTGGGGATCGGGCACCCGAGCGCGGCGTACTTCGCGGTGCGGGCCGCCGCCCTGGGTCCGGTCGGACCGGGCGTGGTGACGGCGACGTTCTTCAACTTCCGGCACGAACTGGTGGCGAGGCACGTGCCCGGCGTGTGGGAGGCCGCCTCGCCCGCGGTGGTGCTGGCGGCCCGCGAGCGGGTCGTCGACGCCACGCTGCGGCGGCTGCTCGGCGAGGAGCTGATCGGCTCCCCGGAGGTCGCGGAGGCGGCCGAGCTGGCCCTGCGCGCCACCGAGGCGTGCGTCCGCACAGCGCGGCCCCTGTACGCCGCGCACGCCGACCTCCCGGTGCCCGAGCGCCCCCACCTGGCGCTGTGGCACGCGGCCACGCTGCTGCGGGAGCACCGGGGCGACGGGCACCTCGCGGTCCTCCTCGACGCCGGGCTCGACCCGGTGGAGGCGCTGGTCAGCCACACCGCCACCGGCAAGGGCATGACCCCGAAGTGGATGCTCGGCTCCCGCGGCTGGACGCCGGCCGACTGGGAGGCGGCCGGCGGTCGGCTGCGGGAGCGCGGACTGGTCGACGGCGAGGGCGAGTTGACGCCGGAGGGCGTCGCGCTGCGCGAGGAGGTCGAGGCGGCGACGGACCGCCTCGACCGGGCCCCGTACGAGCATCTGGGCGCGGCCGGCGTGGCGCGCCTCACCGAACTGATGGGCGGCATCGTGCCGGTGATGCTCGGCGCGGGAGCGTTCCCGGAGGGACTGATCGGCAAGCGGTGACCTGGGCGTCGGCGTGCCCCACCCGGGCCGGCAGCCGGCCCCGTATGTGCGCCGTTCCCGCATGAAGGAAGCCGGACGCGGTACCCGTGCCTTCCCGGCCCGGTCGGTCGGGAGAGGAAAGGGGATGTACGTGTTCCGTGCGATCGCAGACGTGTTGCGGCAGATCGGAGGGGCCGTCGCCACGGTGGTGACCCTGCCGTTCCGGGCCCTGGCCCGGCTGTTCGGCGGCGCCTCCGGCTCCTCGCGCCGGGCCTGACCCCGGCCGGTCCGCCGGCCGAGGGAGCCGGACGCGGGGCCCGCGTCCGGCTCCCGGCGTGTCCGGCTCCCGAGCGTGCGGCCCCTGCTCTCCGGTGCGTCCGGTTCTCCTGTACGGTCCGTCCGGGCCGGTGACCGGCACGCGCCGCCCTGATCCCCCGTTGTCGGCGTCACCTGCCACAATTGCCGCGCAACCTCAGTGGAGAAGGCGGTACGGGATCGTGACGACACCCGGATCCATCGCAGTAGGGTCCATCGAAGGCAGGATCGCCGAGGAACTCGGCGTACGGGAGCGGCAGGTGAAGGCCGCGGTGGAACTGCTCGACGGCGGTTCGACCGTTCCCTTCATCGCCCGCTACCGCAAGGAAGCGACCGAGATGCTCGACGACGCGCAGCTGCGCACGATCGAGGAGCGGCTGCGGTACCTGCGCGAGCTGGAGGACCGCCGTGCGGCGATCCTCGACTCGGTGCGTGAGCAGGGCAAGCTGACGCCCGAGGTGGAGGCGCAGATCCGCGGCGCCGAGACCAAGGCGCGGCTGGAGGACATCTACCTGCCGTTCAAGCCGAAGCGGCGCACGAAGGCGCAGATCGCCCGGGAGGCGGGGCTCGAACCGCTCGCCGAGGGCCTGCTGGGCGACCCGACCGTGGAGCCGCTGGCCGCAGCCGCGGCGTTCGTCGACGCCGACAAGGGCGTCGCCGACGCGCAGGCCGCGCTGGACGGCGCGCGGGCCATCCTCACCGAGCGGTTCTCGGAGGACGCCGACCTGATCGGCGAACTGCGCGAGCGCATGTGGGTGCGGGGCCGGCTGGCGGCGAAGGTGAAGGACGGCAAGGAGGAGGCGGGCGCCAAGTTCGCCGACTACTTCGACTTCGCGGAGCCGTTCACCGAGCTGCCCTCCCACCGCGTCCTGGCGATGCTGCGGGGCGAGAAGGAGGACGTCCTCGACCTGGTCCTGGAGCCGGAGGAGCCGACCGACGGCCCGTCGTCGTACGAGGGGATCATCGCCCACAAGTTCGGGATCGCCGATCGTGGGCGTCCCGCCGACAAGTGGCTCAAGGACACCGTCCGCTGGGCGTGGCGGACCCGCGTCCTCGTGCACCTCGGCATCGACCTGCGGCTGCGGCTGCGCACGGCCGCCGAGGACGAGGCGGTGAACGTCTTCGCGGCGAACCTGCGCGACCTGCTGCTCGCCGCCCCCGCCGGGACCCGCGCCACGCTGGGCCTCGACCCCGGTTTCCGTACGGGCGTGAAGGTCGCGGTGGTCGACGCGACGGGCAAGGTGGTGGCGACCGACGTCATCTACCCGCACGTTCCGGCCAACAAGTGGGACGAGGCCATCGCCAAGCTGGCCCGTCTCGCCAAGGAGCACGCGGTCGAACTGGTCGCCATCGGCAACGGCACGGCGTCCCGCGAGACCGACAAGCTCGCCGGCGAGCTGATCACCAGGCACCCGGAGCTGAAGCTCACCAAGGTGATGGTGTCCGAGGCGGGAGCGTCGGTGTACTCGGCGTCGGCGTTCGCCTCGCAGGAGCTGCCCGGGATGGACGTCTCGCTGCGCGGTGCCGTCTCGATCGCGCGGCGGCTGCAGGACCCGCTCGCCGAGCTGGTGAAGATCGACCCGAAGTCGATCGGCGTCGGCCAGTACCAGCACGACCTGTCCGAGGTGAAGCTGTCGCGGTCGCTGGACGCGGTCGTCGAGGACTGTGTGAACGGCGTCGGCGTCGACGTGAACACGGCCTCCGCGCCGCTGCTCGCGCGGGTCTCCGGCATCTCCTCCGTCCTCGCCGAGAACATCGTGGCCCACCGGGACACCAACGGTCCGTTCACGTCCCGTGCCCAGCTGAAGAGCGTCGCACGGCTCGGCCCGAAGGCGTACGAGCAGTGCGCGGGCTTCCTGCGGATCCGGGGCGGCGACGACCCGCTGGACGCGTCCAGCGTGCACCCGGAGGCGTACCCAGTGGTGCGGCGGATGGTGAAGGCGGCGGGCAGCGAGGTCGCGGCGCTGATCGGCAACACGGGCGTGCTGCGGTCGCTGAGGCCGGGTGACTTCGTGGACGAGACGTTCGGTCTGCCGACCGTGACCGACATCCTGAAGGAGCTGGAGAAGCCGGGGCGCGACCCGCGGCCGGCCTTCAGGACGGCCACGTTCAAGGAGGGCGTCGAGAAGATCTCCGACCTGGTCTCCGGGATGGTGCTGGAGGGGGTCGTGACGAACGTGGCGGCCTTCGGTGCCTTCGTGGACGTCGGGGTGCACCAGGACGGGCTCGTGCACGTGTCCGCGATGTCCAGGACCTTCGTGAAGGACCCGCGGGACGTGGTCAAGCCCGGCGACATCGTCAAGGTGAAGGTGCTCGACGTCGACATCCCGCGCAAGCGGATCTCGCTGACGCTGCGGCTGGACGACGAGGCCGCGCCGCAGGGCCAGTCGGGCGGTGGCGGGCGGCCGCAGCGGGGGTCGCGGGCTCCTCAGCAGCGGCAGGGCCGCGGCGGCGGGGGCGGTTCCCGGCAGCAGGGCTCCGCAGCGCCGGCTCCGTCGAACAGCGCGATGGCCGACGCGCTGCGCAAGGCGGGACTGCTGGACCCCAAGCGCCGCTGAGGTGAGCGTGCCGCTGCCGGGCGCCCCCCTCCGGGGTGCCCGGCAGCGATGTGCCGCGGGACGGTGGGCCCGCGGCTCAGCTCTCCGTGACCTTGCCCGAGGTCACCTCGAAGCGCCTGGTCACCCGTACCGCGTCGAGCATGCGGCGGTCGTGGGTGACCAGCAGCAGGGTGCCCTCGTAGGCGTCGAGGGCGGACTCCAGCTGCTCGATGGCGGGCAGGTCGAGGTGGTTGGTGGGCTCGTCGAGGACCAGGAGGTTCACGCCCCGGCCCTGGAGGAGGGCGAGGGCGGCCCGGGTGCGTTCCCCGGGTGAGAGGGTCACGGCCGGGCGCAGGACGTGGTGCGACTTCAGGCCGAACTTGGCCAGGAGGGTGCGGACCTCGGCCGGCTCGGTGTCGGGCACGGCCGCACAGAAGGCGTCGAGGAGGGACTCGGGGCCGTGGAAGAGCGCGCGGGCCTGGTCGACCTCGCCGACGAGGACGCCGGAGCCGAGCACGGCATGGCCCTCGTCCAGCGGGATCCGGCCGAGCAGAGCGCCGAGGAGCGTGGACTTGCCCGCGCCGTTCGCGCCGGTGACGGCGACGCGGTCGGCCCAGTCGATCTGCAGGGACACCGGGCCGAAGGCGAAGTCTCCCCGCTTCACCCGCGCGTCGCGCAGGGTGGCGACGACGGCGCCGGAGCGCGGGGCCGACGCGATCTCCATGCGCAGCTCCCACTCCTTGCGCGGCTCCTCCACGACATCGAGCCGCTCGATCATGCGCTGGGTCTGCCGCGCCTTGGCGGCCTGCTTCTCGCTCGCCTCGCTGCGGAACTTGCGGCCGATCTTGTCGTTGTCGTTGCCCGCCTTGCGGCGGGCGTTCTTCACGCCCTTGTCCATCCAGGAGCGCTGCATCTGGGCGCGGTCCTGGAGCGCGGCCCGCTTGTCGGCGTACTCCTCGTAGTCCTCGCGGGCGTGCCGCCGGGCCGTCTCGCGCTCCTCCAGGTACGCCTCGTATCCGCCGCCGTAGAGGTTGATCTGCTGCTGCGCCAGGTCGAGTTCGAGGACCTTGGTGACGGTGCGGGAGAGGAACTCGCGGTCGTGGCTGACGACGACCGTGCCGGCGCGCAGACCGCTCACGAAGCGTTCGAGGCGTTCCAGGCCGTCGAGGTCGAGGTCGTTGGTGGGTTCGTCGAGGAGGAAGACGTCGTAGCGGGAGAGGAGGAGGGAGGCGAGACCGGCGCGGGCCGCCTGGCCTCCGGAGAGGGCGGTCATCGGCTGGTCCAGGCCGACGGCCAGGCCGAGGGAGTCGACGACCTCCGCCGCCCGCTCGTCGAGGTCGGCGCCGCCCAGGTCGAGCCAGCGCTCCAGGGCGGCCGCATACGCGTCGTCGGCGCCCGGAGCCCCGTCCACGAGCCCCTGGGTGGCCTCGTCCATCACGCGCTGGGCCTCCGCGACCCCGGTGCGCCGGGCGAGGAACGCACCGACGGTCTCACCCTCGCGGCGCTCCGGCTCCTGGGGGAGGTGCCCGACCGTGGCCGTGGGCGGGGCCAGCCGCAGCTCCCCCTGTTCCGGCGGGAGGAGCCCGGCGAGCAGCCGCAGCAGTGTGGACTTGCCCGCGCCGTTGGCGCCGACCAGCCCGATCACGTCACCGGGCGCGACCACGAGGTCGAGTCCGGAGAAGAGCGAGCGGTCGCCGTGGCCGGCGGCGAGGTTCTTGACGACGAGGGTGGCGGTCACAGGGTGGGATCCTAACGACCCGCACCCCGTGTCCCCCACACCGAGGAACCGCACGGCCGGCGCCCGCACCGGCGCTCCCGCCAAGGCGCGGCGAGCGGCGCGGCCGGTCAAGACGGTCCCACGGCCGACGGGTGCGCCGGCGCGGCCCCGCCCGGCCGGAGGATCACCGGCCCATCGGCTCCACCAGCACCGTCCCCGCGGTCCGGGCCACGATGGACGACTGCCCCTTCACGGACTTCGCGTCCAGCCCGATCCGGTGCTGCCCGGCGGGCAGGATCCCGTCGAAGAACCGGTACGTGTGCGTCCGGTACAGCCGGTCGAGACGGTACGCGGTCAGCTCCACCCGGCAGGTCGAGGTGGTCTCGACGCCGCCTGCCCGTCCGCCGCGATCAGCCGGGTGGGCCGGCGCTGTCCGGCCGGGCTGCGGTCGAGCGCGTTCTCGATCTGCGCGACGAGGAGCGGAATGATCGGGGCGAACCCCTCGACGCGGGCGACCGCCACCCCGGCCCGGTCGAAGGCCCGCCGTACCGCTTCCCGGTCCTGCTCGCCGACGGCCCGGCCGAGGACGACGGCGCCGCAGCCGCACAGTTCCTCGTCTGGCACCCCGGCGGCGTCGTGCGCGAGGTCGGCGCCGATCCCGATGGCCCGCAGGGCGGCGGCGAGTCCGGCGAGGACGGCGACGCGGGCGCCGACGAGGAGGACACGCCGGCGCGGATCGCCGGTGCCAGGCCGAAGGTCGCGTACTCGGCAGACATGGGGTGAGTATCCCCACAAAGTCAGACGTGTGAGCACGACGGCGCATGGTCCGTTAGCGTCCCCTCGTGACCAGGGAATCGAACAGCGATGTGATCGTGGTCGGTGGGGGTGTCATCGGTCTGACGACGGCCGTCGTCCTCGCGGAGAGCGGGCGGCGGGTCCGCCTGTGGGCACGGGAGCCCGCGGAGCGGACCACGTCCGCCGTGGCGGGCGGACTGTGGTGGCCGTACCGCATCGAGCCGGAGGCGCTCGTCGGCGCGTGGGCGCTCGTGTCGCTCGCGGTGTACGAGGAGTTGGCGGCGCGGCCGGACGACACGGGCGTACGCCTGGTCGAGGGCGTACACGGCGAGACCGCACTGGACGGACTCGGGGCGTGGGCCTCACGGGTGGCGGGGCTGCGGGCCGCGACGGCACAGGAGTACGCGGGGACGGGGTTGTGGGCGCGGCTGCCGGTGATCGACATGCCGGTCCATCTGCGGTGGCTGCGCGAGCGGTTCGTCGCGGCGGGCGGGACGGTCGAGGAGCGCGCGGTCGCGGACCTCTCGGCGGTCGACGCAACCGTGGTCGTCAACTGCACGGGGCTCGGCGCCCGCGACCTGGTGCCGGACCCGTCGGTGCGGCCGGTGCGGGGGCAGTTGGTCGTGGTGGAGAACCCGGGGGTCACCACGTGGATGACGTCGGTGGACCACGCCGACGCGACGAGCACCTACTTCATTCCGCAGCCGGGCCGGTTGATCCTCGGGGGGACGGCGGAGGAGGACGCGTGGTCCATGACGCCGGATCCCGCGACCGCCGAGGCGATCGTGCGGCGGTGCGCGGCCGTGCGGCCGGAGATCGCGGGGGCGCGGGTGGTCGGGCACCGGGTGGGGCTGCGGCCGGCCCGGTCCGCCGTACGGCTGGAAGGTGAGCGTGCGGCGGACGGGCGGCTGTTGGTGCACAACTACGGGCACGGCGGCGCGGGTGTGACGGTGGCCTGGGGATGCGCCCGGGAGGCCGCGGATCTCGCCGCCGGGTAGGCGCCGGGCGGGGCCGGGGCCCGGCCCCGCCGGTGCTCCCCGCCGCCGGTCATTCCTTGCGGTGGCCGATGGGGTCGCCCTCGATCTCCGTGCCCTGGCCCGGACCGACCCTGATCTCGAACTCGCCGTCGTAGCGCTTGTGGCCCTCGATGACGGCGAGTTCGACGGCCTCGGTGGCCATCTCCTCCCGCACGATCACGGAGTCGCGGCGCAGGTCGCGCATGAGCGCCACGCACATGCCGATCATGACCAGGACGAACGGGGCGGCCGCGAGGATCGTGAGGTTCTGCAGGCCGGTGAGGGCGTCGCCCTGGCCGCTGCCGACGAGCAGCATGATCGCGGCGACGGCTCCGGTGAGGACGCCCCAGAAGACGACGACGAAGCGGCCCGGTTCGAGGGCGCCGCGCTGCGAGAGCGTGCCCATGACGATGGAGGCTGCGTCGGCGCCGGAGACGAAGAAGATGCCGACCAGGACCATCACCAGCAGACAGGTGACGGTGGCCGCCGGGAACTGGTTGAGGACCGCGAACAGCTGGCCCTCGGGGGTCGACTCGTCGCCGAGCCGGCCCCGGTCCTGGAGCTTCATGGCCGTGCCGCCGAACACCGCGAACCAGACGAGGCTGACCGAGCTGGGGACGAGGATGACGCCGCCGATGAACTGGCGGATGGTGCGGCCACGGCTGATGCGCGCGATGAACATGCCGACGAAGGGCGTCCAGGAGATCCACCACGCCCAGTAGAAGACGGTCCAGCTGCTCAGCCAGTCGGCCACGCCCTGGCCGCCGGTCGCCTCGGTGCGGCCCGCGAGCTGCGGCAGGTCGCCGAGGTAGGAGAAGACCGAGGTGGGCAGGAGGTCGAGGACGAGGATGGTCGGTCCGGCCACGAAGACGAAGACGAGCAGCGCCAGGGCCAGCACCATGTTGGTGTTGGACAGCCACTGGATGCCCTTCTCCACACCGGACACCGCGGAGGCGACGAAGGCCAGGGTCAGTACGGCGATGATGCCGACGAGCAGCCCGGTGCTGACCTTGTCCATCCAGCCCAGCTCCTGCGCGCCCGAGCCGATCTGGAGCGCGCCGAGACCGAGGGAGGCCGCAGAGCCGAAGATGGTGGCCACGATGGCGAGGATGTCGATGATCCGGCCGCCGGTGCCGTTGGCGTGCTTCTCGCCGATCAGCGGGGTGAAGACGGCGCTGATCGTCTGGCGGCGGCGCTTGCGGAACGTGCTGTAGGCGATGGCGAGGCCGACCACCGCGTAGATCGCCCAGGGGTGCAGCGTCCAGTGGAACAGCGTGGTCGCCATCGCCGTCTCCATGCGCTCACCGGCCCCCTCGGGGCTGGTGCCCGGCGGAGGCGTGCCGAAGTGCGCGAGAGGCTCACTGACGCCGTAGAACATCAGTCCGATTCCCATGCCGGCGCTGAACATCATGGCGACCCACGACACCGTGCGGAACTCGGGCTTCTCCCCCTCGACGCCGAGGTGGATACGGCCGTAGCGGCTGGCCGCCAGCCACAGGGCGAAGACCACGAAGCCGGAGGCGGCCAGCATGAAGGCCCAGCCGCCGTTGTGGATGAGGCCGCTCAGCATCGTGCCGGAGACGCTCTCCAGCGAGTCGGTGGCGAGGGCGCCCCAGAGCACGAAGGCCAAGGTCAGTGCTGCCGTCACGCCGAACACGACGCGATCGGTTCTGGGCCGCACGCCGCCGGGGAGGCCCGCCTCCGAGCCGGGAAGCAGACCTCCCCCGTGGTGGGTGGTGGTGGGGTCGTGCGTCACAGGTGGAACCTTTCCGCGAGTGGCTGGAACTGAGCTACTCCTGCCCAGCGAGCCCACCCACATGTGACCCCGGCCCTTTCTTCTTCAACAGGTGGTGTCGGGTTCTCCCACCGTCAGGTGGTACGGCGCCCGCTCGTCCAGCAGCAGCGGAACGAGCGCGCGCAGTTGCTGGCGCAACGGAACGAGCACACCGTCGTCGCGGGTCAGCCCGCGGACGCCGTGCAGGGCCGGCTCGTCGCCGACCTCCGCGTACTGCTCCGTGGTGAGCCGATAGCCGCAGGGCGGGTCCCGGAGCACCTCGGCGGGGTCGGCGGGGTCGTTGTCGGCGCCGCCGAGATAGACCGGCCCCGTGTCGCGCAGCCCGGCGAGACGGGCCGCGCGGGTCGCCGCGCCGACCTGGCGGCCCCGCTCCGTCGCGAACCCGAACAGACCCTGGAGGGCCGCGCGCTGGGAGTCCACGCGGCGCCGGTGGTTGACCGGCTCCGGCGTGTCCGGCGCCGACGCCTCGACACGGCTCTCGATGAGCAGGCCGACGGCGTGCTTGACGCCGGACATGTTCCGCAGGATGCGCTCCTGGCCGTCGCCCGCGACCTGCCGGATCGGTTCGCCGGTGACCGGGTCGGTCCAGATGCCGTACGTGCCGGTCGAGTGGCCCGCCGCCCGTGCCGCCGGCCGTACGTGGTCCAGGGACAGGGTGCGCGCCTCGGTGTGGACGGCCGCGTCCGTGTTGAGGTTGCGCGGCCAGAGGTCGAACAGGTCCTTGTCGTAGTACGGGGGTGCGGCACCGTACTCGTGCAGGTCGTACACGATGTCCGGTTCGCGATCGCGCACGACCCGCGCGAGCGCCCTGGCCTCGGCGGTGCGCAGGGCCAGATGGTCGCGGTTGATGTCGACGCCGTCGCCGTTGCCGCGGGTGCCGGCCGCCCTGCCGTCGGGATTGGCCGTGGGTACGACAAGCACCGTGGTGCTTCTCAGCAACCGCTCGGTCCGCCGGTCCCCGGGCCGGGCGAGGTCCCTGACGGTACTGAGGCACGCCTCACGGCCGGAGGGCTCGTCGCCGTGCTGGCTGCACACGAGGAGCACCGTCCGCGCGGTGGGGCGGGTGCCGATCCGGACGAGGTGGAGCGGGCGGTCCCGGGCGGTGGTGCCGATCCGGGTGACCGAAACGCGGCGGCTCGCCCGGTCCACGGCGGCGAGGAACTCCTCCTCCTCCGGCTGGCTCGTCCACCGGGCTCCGCCCGACTCCTCGAATCCGGTGCGCGGCAGGGGCGCGGTGTCCGCAGCGTACGCGGGCGCCGACAGCAGGGGCGCGGCGAGCGCGGTGGCGATCAGCGCGGCGATCCGGGCTCTCATGCACCGTCACCGGGGAGGCGGTCGGCCCCGCTCGGGTCGCCGACGCCGTCGAGGACGGAGCCCTTCGGGGCGGGGGTGGCGCCCGAGGTCGCGTTCCTGAAGGCGGTGGTTCCGCCGACCAGCGGCACCTCGGCGTAGGTGCGCCTGAGGTCGAGGGTCAGGGTGGGGGTCGTCGACGGCGGGTCGATGAGGCCCTTGTCGGTGCCGGCGACGATCAGGGCGAGCCGGTGGCCGGCCGGGACGACGTGGTCGCTCGCGTGCAGGTCGAGGGTGAGGGTGTACGGGGTGCCGGGGGTGAGCGGGGCGCCGGTGCCGGAGGAGTGGTTGCCGAGGTCGGCCCAGCCGCGGCTGAAGATCGTGTAGTCGACGGCGGCGGTCTTCGCCCGGGTGTTCAGGTAGCAGGAGCTGTCACCGGTGGTGCTCGGGCCCCAGCAGCTGCGGTCGGTGAGGGTGGTGATGCCCTCGCCGTCGCTGGAGTAGTCGCGGATGGTGTCCGGCCCGAGGTCCACGAGGATCGCCGAGAGGTGGGCGGTGGAGGTGGTGGGCGTGGCGGTGACGGTCACCTTGGCGGAACCCGACAGCCGCAGGTCCCGGGTGAGGGGGGCGGTGACGAAGCCCGCCTTGTCGGGGGTGGACCGGCCGACGCGCGCCGCCCAGTCGGTCTCGTTCAGGGTGGGGTCGTCGGTGAAGGTCTCGGTGCCGGACCGCTTGCGCAGACCGAGGGTGCCGACGCCGGGCCGGGCGCCCTCGGCGGGACGGAGCGTGGCGGACTCCGACGTACGCGGCGGCCAGACCTTCGTGCGCACCCATTGCTCGGGGCGGCGTTCGATGTCGGCCATGGGCTCGTCGTCGATGCCGTTGTCGTAGCCGAGGAGTTCGTGGTCGAACCATCGGTGCAGGGTGTCGACCCAGGTGGCGCGCCGGAAGTCGAAGGGGTCGACGTGGCCGGTCCGGGAGAGCCAGATCTTGCGCTCGACGCCGTGCTTCGCGAGGGCGTCCCACCACTGGCCGAAGTGCTTGGGGCGGACGTTGAGGTCCTGCTGGCCGTGGATGACGAAGACGCTGGCGTCGATCTTGCGGACGTCCTTGACGTAGTCGCGCTCGGTCCACAGTCGCGTCCAGTCGCCGGTGCGCGGGGCGCCGTCCACGAGCGCCTTCTGGACGTGGGCGCACCTGGCGCGGGCCCCGGGGCTCTCGATGGCGTCGGACAGCCAGTCGGGACCGGAGTCGTAGAGGGGGGCGCCCTTGGCGAAGTAGTAGTCGTACCAGGAGGAGATGGCGCCGATCGGGACGATGGTCTCCAGGCCCTCGACGCCGGTGGCGGCGACGCCGTTGGCGATGGTGCCGTCGTAGCTCTTTCCGATCATGCCGGTTCTGCCGTTGGTCCAGCCGGCCTTGGCCCTCGTGGAGCCCGTGCGGGTGGTGTACGCCGTACCGCGTCCGTTGAGCCAGTCGACGACCGCCTTGGCGGACTGGATGTCGGAGCGGCCGCCGACGTCCACGCAGCCGTCGGAGCGGTTGGTTCCGGCGAGGTCGACGGCGACGAAGGCGTAGCCGCGGGGCACGAAGTAGTTGTCGTAGAACAGCGGCATCTGGACGACGTTGCCGTCGGCGTCGTACGTCTTGCGCTGGCTCTCGTTGCCGCGTCCGCAGCACGAGTAGTACGGGCTGGCGTCCATGATCACGGGGATCTTGCGGCCCCGCTGGGCGGGTTCACTCGGGCGGACGATGTCGACGGCGACGCGGTCGTTCCTCCCGTCGCGGTCGCCGTCGAGTCCGGTGTCCACCCAGACGGCCTCACGGATGGCCTTGTCGTACGCGTAGACGGGCCGGCTCTTCCGGGGCGTCGCGCCGTCGGCGACCGCCGGGGTGACGAAGGTGGCCATCAGGGCCGCGGACGTGGCGACCGTGGCGAGAGATCTCCAGGTCGGCAGGGGGGTGCGTCGCGCAGATATCGGCATGCGCCGGACGGTACTGCTGTCAACTCCTGTTCAAAAGAGCGCCCATTGGGGCGCGCGGGAGATCGGCCACGGTCTTGGCCGGATAGGAGCGTCCGGGGAGATGACTCATGTCGGCGGGCGGAGGCGCGACGGTGGGCACGGGAGCGGTGCGGTCGCCGGGGCAGGGCTATCGGCGGTCATCCGGGCGGTTCGGGGCCACCCTCGCAGTTCGGGAGCGCCCTCGCGGTTCTGGAGCACCCTCGCGGTTCGGCGGGCATCCGCTGCCGGCCGACGGGCACGGGCACGGCTCGGCGCGCACGGACACGGCTCGGCGGTCACCCGCGCGGGCCGGCGGTCAGAGACGCGGTTCGGCGGTCAGAGACGCGGTTCGGCCTTCGCCTCGACCTGTTCGCCGAGGATCCTGCTCGCCAGGTTCGAGGCCAGTTCCGAGACCTGGACACGGAGTTCGGCCTCGGCACGCGCGCGGTCGGTGGCGATACGGGTCTGGCCCCGGGTGACGATCGTCGCGTACTCGCGGCGGGCTTCCGCCCGCACCTCGGCGACCGGGGCCGCGTCCTCCTCCAGGGCCCGCAGGCGGACGCGGGCGGCGTCGTGGCGGGCCTCGGCCAGGGGCGCGGCCGCCCGGAGCCGCTCGGTCTCCGCCTGCCGTCGTACCGCCTCGTCCCGGGCCTCCACTCCGTGGGGGGCCGCTGCCCGCTCCGCCCGCACGCGCCGCACCCGGGGCGTCAGCCACGCGCAGAAGAGGAGTACCAGCGCGAACAGCACTGCCGCGACGGCGAGTTCCGGAACCGGGGGGTTCAACGGACCGATGTCCACGGGAAGAAGGCTCATACCGGTGGCCTACCCGTTCACACGCACGACGCGTCGCACGTCTGCGCCAGAGTTGACCGATAATCGACGACGGTTCACCACGCCGGCCGCCGCATCGGCGCCCGGCAGACCGGCGGGCGCCGTCAGTCCCCCTGGTCGTACACCGTCACCGCTGTACCCCGCCGCACGAGCCGCTCGGTGATCAGGGGCTCCACCCGTGACCACGTGCCTCCGGCGAGACCGCAGCCGATGCGCGGCATGTGGACGGACGCCCCGAGCTCCAGGGCCTTGTCGGCGAGCAGGGCGAGGGCCGCGTCGATGGCCTCGTAGCGGACGGGGACGCCCTTGCTGCCCGTACGGATGCCGCGCTGGCCGATCAGGTTGGCCACCCAGGTGTACGGGGCGACCTGGACGAACTGCGCCGCGCCGAGCCCGAAGTCGTTGTGCGCGCGGCCGCGGTGCCAGGCGCGGTAGGCCGCCTCCGGTTCCGGCCAGCGGCGGGACACGGCGAGGACGAAGCCCTTGCCCCAGCCGCCGAGGTCGTTGCAGACATGAGCGATGATCTTGACGCCGCTGCCCCGCGGCACGGTGGCGTCCCCCCTGACGTACGTGATCCCCGACATGGCCCCACCGTACGGGCCGCCACGGACAACGGCCCCCGGGCAGCCGTTGAAGGTTTTCACAGCGCTGGTGGGACAGCGATACTGCTGTGCATGACGACCGAGACCGGGGACGGCGCCGACGCGGCCGAGGGCACCGAGGAAGTGTCCTTGACCGTGGACGAGCTGGCGGCGCGGGCCGGCGTCACGGTGCGCACGGTCCGCTTCTACAGCACGAAGGGTCTGCTGCCGCCGCCGGTGATCGGACCGCGTCGGGTCGGCCGGTACGGGCGCGGCCATCTGGCCCGGCTCGCGCTGATCGAGGAACTCCAGCGGCAGGGCATGACCCTGGCCGCCATCGAGCGGTATCTGCGGCAGTTGCCACCGGATCTGTCGCCGCGCGACCTCGCCCTGCAGCGGGCCGTCGTGGCCTCCTGGGCGCCGGACGCGGTGGAGACGGTCACGCGGGAGGAGCTGGGGCCGCGGGCCGGGCGGCCCCTCGACGAGGACGACGTGGAGCGGCTCACGGCGATGGGCCTGGTCGAACGGGACGGCGACGGGTTCCGGGTGGACCCCGGCCTGCTGCGGCTCGGTGCGGAACTCCTCGACGTGCCCCTGTCCCAGGAGTCGGTCCTCGCCGCGCGGAACGTCCTGATCGAACACGCCCGGGCGGCCGCCCACGAGTTGTCCGGTCTCTTCCGCGACGCGGTGGCCGAGCGGGACCCGCGGGCGGTGAAGTCCCTCTCGGCCCATATGCAGCCCCTGGTCGTCCAGGCCCTGCTGACGACCTTCCAGCGCTCCCTGAGGGACGAGCTGCGGGAGTGGCTGAAGGAGGGGTGAGGGGGCGGGGGCGTAGCGCGCGTCCGCGGTCCACCGTCGGGCCAGGAGAGGCAC
Organism: Streptomyces sp. HM190; assembly: GCF_009857135.1. GTDB lineage: Bacteria > Actinomycetota > Actinomycetes > Streptomycetales > Streptomycetaceae > Streptomyces > Streptomyces heilongjiangensis. The sequence goes on along the minus strand of NZ_CP047318.1, from coordinate 7,551,345 downwards.
GGGGCGCTGCCCCGGCCCCTTCCCGGGGGCGCGGGGAACCGCGCGGCCGGCCACGACGGGCCTGTGGCCGCCGGCGCACCCCGCGCCCCCGGCACGGTCACGCGTCGGCGAACCTCTCTCCCCGCTCCGCCTTCTCCACCAGCAGCGCCGGCGGCGTGAAACGCGCTCCGTAGCGGTCGGCCAGCTCCCTCGCCCGGGCCACGAAGCCCGGCAGGCCGCCCGCGTAGCCGTTGATGTACTGCAGGACGCCGCCGGTCCAGCCGGGGAAGCCGATGCCGAAGATCGAGCCGATGTTGGCGTCGGCGACGGAGGTGAGGACGCCCTCCTCCAGGAGGCGGACGGTGTCCAGGGCCTCGGAGAACAGCATGCGTTCCTGCATGTCCTCGAAGGGGATCCGGTGGCCCGGCCGGGTGAAGTGCTCGCGCAGGCCCGGCCAGAGCCTGGTGCGGCGGCCGTCGGGACCGTAGTCGTAGAAGCCGGCGCCGCCGCTGCGGCCGGTGCGGCCGAACTCGTCGACCATACGGTCGATGACCGCCTCGGCGGGGTGCTCCTCCCAGGTGCCGCCCGCCTCCTCGACGGCCCGGCGGGTCTCCGCGCGGATCTTGCGGGGCAGGGTCAGGGTCAGCTCGTCCATCAGGGAGAGGACCTTCGCGGGGTAGCCCGCCTGGGCCGCCGCCTGCTCCACCGACGCGGGCTCGATGCCCTCGCCGACCATCGCGACACCCTCGTTGATGAAGTGGCCGATGACGCGGGAGGTGAAGAAGCCCCGCGAGTCGTTGACGACGATCGGGGTCTTGTTGATCTGGCGGACCAGGTCGAAGGCGCGGGCCAGTGCCTCGTCGCCGGTCCGCTCCCCCTTGATGATCTCGACGAGCGGCATCTTGTCGACGGGCGAGAAGAAGTGCAGGCCGATGAAGTCGGACTGGCGCTCCACGCCTTCGGCGAGGGTGGTGATGGGGAGGGTGGAGGTGTTGGAGCACAGCAGCGCGTCCGGGGCGACGACGCTCTCGACCTCCTGGAACACCTTGTGCTTGAGGGCGGTGTCCTCGAAGACGGCCTCGATGACGGCGTCGCAGCCGGCCAGGTCGGCCGGGTCGGCGGTGGGGGTGATCCGGGCGAGCAGGGCGTCGGCCTTGTCCTGCGTCGTTCGGCCCTTGGCGACGGCCTTCGCGCAGAGCTTCTCCGAGTAGCCCTTGCCCTTCGCGGCGGCTTCCGCGGACACGTCCTTCAGGACGACGTCGATGCCGGCGCGGGCGCAGGAGTACGCGATGCCGGCGCCCATCATCCCGGCGCCGAGGACGGCCACCTTGCGGACCTGGCGGGGTTCGACGCCCTTGGGGCGGTTGGCGCCGGAGTTGACGGCCTGGAGGTCGAAGAAGAACGCCTGGATCATGTTCTTCGAGGTCTGGCCGGCGGCCAGCTCCACGAAGTAGCGGGCCTCGATGACCTGGGCGGTCTCGAAGTCGACCTGGGCGCCCTCGACGGCGGCGGCGAGGATGCCGCGCGGCGCCGGGTAGGGGGCGCCGGCCGTCTGCTTGCGCAGGGTGGCGGGGAAGGCGGGCAGGTTCGCCGCGAACTTGGGGTTGGAGGGCGTGCCTCCGGGGATGCGGTAGCCCGGCTCGTCCCAGGGCTGCCGGGACTCGGGGTGGGCGTCGATGAAGGCGCGGGCCTTGGCCATCAGCTCGTCGTGCGTGGCGGCCACCTCGTGCACGAGGCCGTTGTCCAGGGCGCGCCGCGGGCTGTACTGGGTGCCCTGCAGCAGGACCTTCAGCAGTGCGTCGGTGATGCCGAGGAGCCGTACCGTGCGGACGACGCCGCCGCCTCCGGGCAGCAGACCGAGGGTGACCTCGGGGCAGCCGATCTTGGAGCCGGGGGCGTCGAGGGCGACGCGGTGGTGGCAGGCGAGGGCCAGTTCGAAGCCGCCGCCGAGGGCGGCGCCGTTGATCGCGGCGACGACGGGCTTGCCGAGGGTCTCGATGCGGCGCAGATGGCGCTTGATCTCCAGGCCGCCGTCGAACAGCTGCTGGGCGGTGTCGGGGGTGACCCGGATGAGGTCGCGCAGATCACCGCCGGCGAAGAAGGTCTTCTTGGCGGAGGTGATGATGACACCGCGGACGGAGTCCTTCTCGGCCTCCAGCCGGTCGGTGATCACGGCGAGGGAGTCGCGGAACGCCTGGTTCATGGTGTTCGCGGACTGGTGGGGGTCGTCGAGGACCAGGGTGACGAGGCCCGAGCGGTCCTGTTCCCAGCGGATGGTGGTGCTCTCGGTCATGAGGGGGCTCTCCGTAGAAGTCGTGGGGTTCCGCCGGGTGTCAGACGCGTTCGACGATCGTCGCGATGCCCATGCCGCCGCCCACGCACAGCGTGGCCAGCCCGTACCGCTTGTCCTGGCGCTCCAGCTCGTCGACGAGGGTGCCGAGGATCATCGCGCCGGTGGCGCCGAGCGGGTGGCCGAGGGCGATGGCGCCGCCGTTGACGTTGACCTTGTCCAGGGAGAGGCCCATGTCCTTCACGAAACGCAGGACGACGGCCGCGAACGCCTCGTTGATCTCGACGAGGTCGATGTCGTCGATGGTCAGTCCGGCCCTGGCGAGGGCCTTGCGGGTGGCGGGCGCGGGCCCGGTGAGCATGATGGTGGGCTCGGACCCGGAGACGGCGGCGGAGACGATCCGGGCGCGCGGGCGCAGGCCGTAGCGGTCGCCGATCTCGCGGGAGCCGATGGCGACGAGCGCCGCGCCGTCGACGATGCCGGAGGAGTTGCCCGCGTGGTGGACGTGGTCGATCTCCTCGACCCAGTGGTACTTCTGCAGCGCCACCGCGTCGAAGCCGCCCAGCTCGCCGATGTCGGCGAACGACGGCTTCAGCTTGGCGAGCGAGTCGGCGGTGGTGCCCGGCCGCAGGTGCTCGTCGTGGTCGAGGACGACGAGTCCGGCGCGGTCCCTGACGGGGACGACGGAGGCGTCGAACCGGCCGTCCTTCCAGGCCGCGGCGGCCCGTTCCTGGGACAGCGCGGCGTACTCGTCGACGTCCCGGCGGGAGAAGCCCTCGATGGTGGCGATGAGGTCGGCGCCGATGCCCTGCGGCACGAAGTTGACGGCCAGGTTGGTCATCGGGTCGTTGAACCAGGCGCCGCCGTCCGAGGCCATCGGCACCCGTGACATCGACTCGACACCGCCGGCGAGCACCAGGTCCTCCCAGCCGGCACGGACCTTGGCGGCGGCCATGTTGACGGCTTCCAGACCCGAGGCACAGAAGCGGTTCTCCTGCACTCCGGCCACGGTGTCGGGCAGTCCGGCGGCGATCGCGGCGATACGGGCGATGTCGGAGCCCTGGTCGCCCACGGGGCCGACGACACCGAGCACGATGTCGTCGACGGCGGCCGGGTCGAGGCCGGGACACCGGCGCCGGACCTCGTGAATCAGTCCGACGACGAGGTCGATGGGCTTGGTGCCGTGCAGGGCGCCGTTCGCCTTGCCGCGTCCGCGCGGGGTGCGGATCGCGTCGTACACGTACGCTTCGGTGGTCACGGGTCTGGCCTTTCGGGTGGCGGTGGAGGGCCGGGGGTCGGGGGCACGGTGACCGGGCTTCAGACGCCCTTCCCGCCGTCCGGGACGGCTTCCCCGGGGGGAACGTCCGTGGCGGCGGCCGGGGTACGGGCGTCGAGGAGGCCGGGTATGCCCCAGTCGCGGGCGACGTCCGTCGTGTCGGCGCCCGGTTGGGCGGGGCCGCCGCGGACCGAGGTGTGGGTGGTGGAGAAGCGGGGCGCGGGGGCGGGCTGGGTGATGCCGCCGAAGTCGGTGAAGGTGCCGCGGGCCGCGAGATGCGGATGGTCCGGGGCCTCGCGCAGCGACAGCACGGGCGCCACGCAGGCGTCGGACCCCTCGAAGACGGCCGTCCACTCGTCGCGCGTACGGGTCCTGAAGCGGGCCTCGACCGTCTCCCGCAGGGCGCCCCAGGCGGTGACGTCCTTGCGGGCGGGGGCCCGGTCCTTGATGCCGAGGAGGTCGACGAACTCGTCGTAGAACTGCTGCTCCAGCGCGCCCACGGCCATGTAGCGGCCGTCGGCGGTCTCGTAGGTGCCGTAGAAGGGGCAGCCGCCGTCGAGGAGGTTGGCGGCGCGGCGGTCCTGCCAGCCGCCGGCGGCGAGCATGCCGTGGATCATGGCGGAGAGGTGCGCGGTGCCGTCGACGATGGCCGCGTCCACGACCTGGCCGGCGCCGGTGGCGCGGGCGTGGTGCAGGGCGGCGAGGACACCGACGACGAGGTAGAGCGAGCCGCCCGCGTAGTCGCCGAGGAGGTTCGCGGGGGCGACGGGCGGGGTGTCCGGGGCGCCGATCATGCCGAGGGTGCCGGTCAGGGCGATGTAGGCGATGTCGTGGCCGGCGCGCTGGGCGAGAGGGCCCTGCTGGCCCCAGCCGGTCATCCGGCCGTAGACGAGGGCCGGGTTGCGGGCGTGGCAGGTCCCGGGGCCGACGCCGAGGCGCTCGGCGACTCCGGGGCGGTAGCCCTCGATCAGGATGTCGGCCCGCTCGGCGAGGGCGAGGACGGTGTCCGGGCCGTCGTCGGACTTGAGGTCGACGATCACGGACCGCTTGTTGCGGTTGGTGACGTCGTACAGGGGGTTGACGGCGAGGCCGGCGCCGCCGGGCCGGTCGACACGGACGACGTCGGCACCGAGGTCGCCGAGGAGCATGGCGGCGAACGGCCCGGGGCCGATGCCCGCGAGTTCGACCACGCGCACACCGGCGAGCGGGCCGTGCCCGGGCGTCTTCGCCACTGCCATCGAGAGCTCCCCGCTCTGTGACACCGATGATGTAACACCAGTGATGTTAAGAACGCGTTCCACCGCGCGCAAGGCCCAGGTGAGCGAACGCTTAGCCATGGTGCCCGAGTGCGTGCCGGATGTCGCGGCACGCGTCGGCCGGACTCAGCCGGTCCCCCGCTCCGCTATGAGGCGCGCCAGGGCGATCCTGTCGGCCTCGGCGAGGCTCCCGCCCCACGGGAACTCCTCGGCCGCGCCGGGCACGGCGAGGGCGAACTCGCGGACCTTCTCCCGCCGTTTCCGGGCGTTCCTGGGCACGGTCACGACCTCCTCCGGATCCCGCGCGTTCGGCTGCTCGTCCCTCACGCTAGCCTCACCCACCGACAACGGCGCGGGGGCGAGGGCTGAGGGGTTCCATGAGCACGCACAGCAGGGCGGAACGGGCGTACGACATCGTGCTCTTCGGGGCGACGGGCTTCGCCGGCGAACTCACCGCGGAGTATCTCGCCCGGCACGCGCCCGAGGGGCTGCGCTGGGCGGTGGCCGGGCGCAGCGCAGAGAAGTTGGCGGCACTGCGGGAGCGGCTCCCCGGCGGTGCGGGGATCGGCGTGCTCCGGGCGGACGTGTCCGATCCGGCGTCCCTGCGGGAACTCGCCCGGCAGGCGCGCGTGGTGGCCACGACGGTCGGCCCGTACATCACGTACGGCGAGGAGCTGGTGGCCGCGTGCGCCGACGAGGGCACCGACTATCTGGACCTCACCGGTGAGCCCGAGTTCGTCGATCTGATGTTCGTCCGGCACGACGCACGCGCGCGGGAGACGGGCGCGCGGATCGTGCACGCGGCGGGCTTCGACTCGGTCCCGCACGACCTGGGGGCGTACTTCACGGTGCGGCAGCTCCCGGAGGACGTACCGATCACCGTCGACGGCTTCGTACGGGCGTCGGGGATGTTCTCGGGCGGTACGTTCCACTCCGCGCTGACGTGTTTCTCGCGGGCCCGGCAGACGTTGGCCGCCGCGCGGGACCGCAGGCGGCACGAGCCGCGGACGGTGGGGCGGCGGGCGTACGCGCCGGTGAGCGCGCCCCGCTTCGCCAAGGAGGTCGGCGCGTGGGCGCTGCCGCTGCCGACCATCGACGCGCGGGTGGTGCAGCGTTCGGCGCGCGCCCTGCGGCGCTACGGACCGGACTTCCGCTACCGCCACTACGCGGCCGTGCGGACCCTGCCGTTCGCGATGGGCGGGGTCGCGTTCGTGGGCGCGGTAGCCGCCGCCGCGCAGGTGCCGCCCGCCCGGCGCTGGTTGGGCAACCTCCACAAGCCGGGTGAGGGGCCGAGCGCCGAGAGGCGGGCCAGGAGCTGGTTCTCGGTGCGGTTCGTGGGCGAGGGGGGCGGCCGGCGGGTGTTCACCGAGGTCGCGGGCGGTGACCCCGGCTACGGGGAGACGGCGAAGATGTTCGCCGAGTCGGCGCTGTGCCTCGCCTTCGACGAGCTTCCCCCCACCGCGGGCCAGGTCACGACGGCGGTCGCCATGGGCGACGCGCTGATCGACCGGCTGCGCGCGGCGGGCATCACCTTCCGGGTGGCCGCCTCCCGGTGACGCGGGCTCCGGGTGACGCCCTGTGGCGGCCAGGGGGCCACCGCCCCCGTCGCCCTGGCCCCCGTCGCCCTGGCCCCGGGCCTACTGGGCCCATCCCGTCAGCGTGTAGACCATCCCGCCGGTCCAGGCGAGCCCGGCGATCAGGGCGAGCAGCAGTCCGGCCGTGACGGCCCGCTCGACGGGCCTGCTGGGGCTGGCGGCGGGCTTCGGGGCGCGGTGCGTCGTCATGCGGTCCAGCCTGCCGATCATGACGACACGCCGGTATCCGTACGCGTACTCAGGTGCGAGCCCCGGACGTACTCACGTGCGCGTCCCCGAGGGTTCAGCCGGCCGCCTCGCGCAGGGCCCGGCGGCAGAGCGCGTCGGCGCGCCGGGTGGACTCCGGGACACGGTAGGCCGGGGTCAGGGCGAGGGTGTGGGCGCAGGCGTTGTCGAGGCTCACACGGTGGCCGACCGAGACGAACACGGGTTTGACCCCGGCGCGGGTGCGCAGCGCGCGGCCCACTTCCTCGGTGCCCGACGCGGTGGCGGCGTGGAGCGGTGCGGCGCTGCCGCGCGGGGTGTCCGGCTCGTCGTAGGTGAAGGTGAAGGGGTTCTTGGCGACGCCGATCGTGGGGAGTCCGGTGAGGACGCCGAGGTGGCTGGCGAGGCCGAAGCGGCGCGGGTGGGCGAGGCCGTAGCCGTCGCAGACGACGAGTCCGGGGTCGCACGGCAGCGCGTCGAGGGCCGCGAGGACGGTCGGGATCTCGCGGAAGGCCAGCAGCCCGGGGACATAGGGGAAGGAGATCCGCCCGATCGCCGTGGCCTCGGCGACCACGTCGAGGGTGGCCGCGTCCAGGACGACGGCCGCCGCCGCGACCACGTCCCGCTCGTCGTCGTACGCGACGTCGACGCCGGTGACGTGTCCGGTGCCGGGCGGGGGCCCGGTCTCGTCGAGGACCACCTTGCCGCGCAACTCGTCCTGCACGGCGCGGGCCTGATCGTCGGTGGCGGGCCAGCCCGCGGGGATGCGTACGGTCGTCATGGTCCGACGAGCGTACGCATCCCCGCGGTGAGCCCGCCGCACCAGGGGCTGCCCTCTACTTGTCGAGGGCGCGCTTGAGCTGGCTCTTGTTCATGTCGGACCGGCCGCGGATGTTGCGCCGCCTGGCCTCCTCGTACAGCTGGTCGTAGGTGGGTCCCCCGGACCCGCTGCGGGAGCGCTGCCCGCCGCGCCTGCTGGACGACATGTCCTGCGTGGACGTACGGCTCGCGGTCCTGGACTCGCCGGACCGGGCGCGTTCCTTGTTGACCGTGCGGGCGGCGATCTCCTTGGCGCGCGACTCGCTCTCCCCGCGGTCCTCGGCGCTCTCCTTGATGTGCTCGTACTGGCGTTCCCGCTTGGGGCTCGAACCGCGTGGCATGCCGATCACTCCCTTCGTGACGCGCACTCCCGTCGTGACGCGAACACCGGCCGGGTATCCCGCCGCGCGGCGTCCAGTCCCGGCCGCCGCCCGTTCACCTTCCGTCGCGTCAGTTCTCCAGCCGGGCGACGCGGCCCTTCTCCCCCGCGGCCCAGCAGCCGCGGTCGGGGGTGCAGTCGACGGTGTCGAACGAGCCGGTGTCGACCGTGCGCCAGGTACGGCCGCCGTCGGTGGTGAGATCGGTGCCGGTGGGGCCGACGGCGAGGGCGGCCCTGCGGCTGTGCGGGAGCCAGGCCACGCCGGAGCGGTAGGCGGGCGGCGGGTGCGCGGCGGGTGTCCAGCAGCGCCCGCCTTCACCGGTGGTGGCCGCCGCCGTCGGGGACGGCTGGTCCGCGCGGTAGTCGCCGCCGACGGCGATGCCGTGGGACCGGTCGCGGAAGGCGAGGGCGAAGACGCCGCGGGCCGGGTCGCCCGCCGGGACGGGGGTGTCGGTGGCCGTCCAGCTCAGACCCCGGTCGGCGGAGTGCAGCACACGCGCGCGTGCGGCCCCGCCGGTGGCCAGCCAGACGTCGCGCCGGCCCGAGCTGACCAGGCACTGCCCGCTCGCCGCGAAGCCCGCCTCGCCCTCCAGGGCCGGGGGCATGCCGTCGTTCGGCAGCACGTTCCAGGAGCGGCCGCCGTCCTCGGTGGACAGGATGCGGAACTTCCCGTCCACCGGGTCGCTCATGGCGAGCCCGTGGCGCGGGTCGAAGAAGGTCAGACAGTCGTAGAAGGCGCGCGGGTCGGTGTTGCGGAAGGTCTCGGTCCAGGTGGCGCCGCCGTCGTCCGTGCGGTACACGCGGGAGGACTCGCCCTCGCCGATGGCCAGCACGACCGCGCGGCGTGCGTCGAACGCCTCGACGTCCCGGAACTGCAGATCCTGTGCGCCGGGCGGTGACACGGTGCGCCAGTGCTCGCCGCCGTCCGTCGTCCGCAGCACCGTGCCGCCGGTGCCGGCCAGCCAGGCGGTGTTCCGGCTGACCGCGGCCAGACCGCGGAAGCGCACGTCGGTGCCGGTCTTCTTCGGTTCCCAGTGGGGCCTCCGGCCCTCCCCGTGCGCCTGCGCGGGCACGGCCAGCGCGGCGGCGAGCGCCGTCGCGGCCAGTCCCGCCGTCATCGTCCGACGCGTCCGTATCCTGCTTCTCCACTGCCCCATGGCCCTCATGGCGGGCGAAGCTAGCCGACCCCCCGGGCGCCGTCCAGATGGCCTCGGACAGGAACCGCGGGGCCACGCCCGGTGTCCTCACGGGTATGCCGGGACGCCGGGACGAGAAAGGAATCACCTCGGTGATTGGACTCGGTGACAGAGGTCACTCGAAGCCCGTGTGCACGCATCGGCCCGATCCAGCGTCTCTTCACATGCCCGGCCATGCCGTCCGGAGTCCGTCCAGCCGTCACAAGGGAGCAAGGCGTTGTCCACCGTCATCGAGCAGCCCGTCGAGGCCCGTCTCGTCGCCGCCGCGGCGCGGATGCCGAGCATTCCCGCAACGCTCCACTACGACCGGAGCGACCCGTTCGCCGTCCGGATGACGTTCCCCGCCCCGGCGACGCTGGAGGGTGTCGAGGTCTGCTGGACCTTCGCCCGCGAACTCCTGGTGACCGGGATGGACGAGGCCGTCGGCCAGGGGGACGTCCGCGTGCGCCCGTACGGCTACGAGCGGCTGGTCATGGAGTTCCACGCCCCGGAGGGCACCGCCGTGGTGCACGTCCTCGCCGGTGAGGTGCGCCGCTTCCTGGAACTGACGACCGACCTGGTGCCCCTCGGCCTCGAACACCACCAGGTCGACCTGGACCGCGACCTGGCCGAGCTGATGCGGGACGCCTGCTGAGGCCACGCCCTCCGACGCCGCCCCGCCCACGCCGGGGGCGGCCTGGGGCGGCCGGCCCGGGGTGCGGATTTAATCCGTTGACACCCCCAAGGCGCACTCCTACCGTGGACAACGGTCCTGTTGCCGTCGATTGGAGAAGGACGTTGCTCGTCTGAGGTCTGAGACACCGCGTCACACACCCTCGCCGTATCCCGGCTTGCTGTGTGCGTTGCGTGCGACCTCGGCGTACGAGCCGTCCCCCGGCAGCGGGCCTCTCCTGGCCCCGCCCCAGCGGGTTCGCCCTCGCCTCGTAGTGTCGCGCTCGCGGTGTCCGCACGCGTTGCCCCGACCACCGCAAGCAACCGCGAGGCCCTTATGTCTACTCCCCTTTCCCTCACCTGCACGTCCCTGTCCTTCGCCTGGCCCGACGGCACGCCCGTCTTCGAGGACCTCCAGATCGCGTTCGGCCCCGGCCGGACCGGACTGGTCGGGGTCAACGGGTCCGGCAAGTCGACCCTGTTGAAGCTGATCGCCGGGGAACTGACCCCGACCGACGGCACGGTCCGGGTGGCCGGCGAGATCGGCTACCTCCCGCAGAACGTCACGCTCGACACCGCGCTGCGCGTCGACGAGGCGCTCGGCATCGCCGAAACCCGCGCCGCGCTGCACGCCATCGAGGCGGGCGACGTGGCCGAGGAGCACTTCGCGGCGGTCGGCGACGACTGGGACGTGGAGGAGCGCGCCCTGGCGACCCTCGGTCAACTCGGCCTCGGCCACATCGATCTGGACCGCACGCTCGGCGAGATCTCGGGCGGCGAGTCGGTGCTGCTGCGCCTGGCCGCGCTGCTGCTGCGCCGCCCGGACGTCCTGCTGCTGGACGAACCCACCAACAACCTCGACCTGTACGCCCGCCGTCGGCTGTACGACGCCGTCGCGGCGTGGTCCGGAGTCATGATCGTGGTCAGCCACGACCGTGAACTCCTCGACCTCGTCGACCAGATCGCCGATCTGCGCTCCGGGGAGGTCACCTGGTACGGCGGCAACTACTCCGTCTACGAGGAGGCGCTGAGCACCGAGCAGGAGGCGGCCGAGCGGATGGTGCGGGTCGCCGAGGCCGATCTGAAGAAGCAGAAGCGCGAACTGGTCGACGCCCAGGTCAAACTGGCCCGGCGCAAGCGGTACGGCCAGAAGATGTTCGAGCAGAAACGCGAGCCGAAGATCGTCATGGGCGCCCGGAAACGGGCGGCCCAGGAGTCCGCCGGCAAGCACCGCATCATGCACGAGGAGAAACTCGCCGAGGCCAGGGAACGGCTCGACGAGGCGGTGGAGGCCGTACGGGACGACGACGAGATCCGCGTCGACCTGCCGTACACGGCCGTGCCGCCGGGCCGTACCGTGCTGACCGCCCTGGACCTCCGGCTGCGGTACGGGGCCCGGATCGACGGCGGTCTCGACCTGCGGGGTCCCGAACGGATCGCGCTGGTCGGGCGCAACGGCGCCGGCAAGACCACGCTGCTGCGCACGATCGCGGGCGAGCTGGAGCCGGTGGGCGGCGAGGTGCGGGCGCACGTTCCGCTGCGGTTCCTGCCGCAGCGGCTCGATGTCCTCGACGACGGGCTGACCGTCGCCGAGAACGTGGCACGGTACGCGCCGGGCGCCACCAACAACCGGGTACGGGCCCGACTGGCCCGCTTCCTGTTCCGGGGCTCCCGCGCCGACCAGCCGGCGGCGACGCTCTCCGGCGGGGAACGCTTCCGGGCGGCCCTCGCCGCGCTGATGCTCGCCGAGCCCGCCCCGCAGTTGCTGATGCTGGACGAGCCGACGAACAACCTGGACATGGCGAGTGTGCGCCAGCTGACGACGGCCCTGGAGTCGTACGAGGGAGCCCTGATCGTGGCCAGCCACGACCTGCCGTTCCTGGAGTCACTGGGCATCACGCGCTGGCTGCTCCTGGAGGAGCAGGGACTGCGCACCACGACCCCGGAGGAGCTGACGACGATCGACTGACCCCAGGGCCCGCCCGAGCGGCCAGAGCCCCGCCGCCTCGGGCGCCGTCCGGCTACCGCGGAGTATCTCAGGAGGGGAACAGCCTGGGTGCGGGGGTTTTGTCCCGGTGGGGCGGGGCTGCATGATGGCGGACCGGCGTCGCTTCACGGGCGCCGGAAAACCCTCGTTCGATTCGGAGTCCCACACGTGCCCAGCAAGAAGGCCCTCGTCCGCCGTCCCAGCCCTCGCCTGGCAGAAGGCCTCGTCACGCACATCGAACGCGCGGAGGTCGACGTCGACCTCGCGGTCGAGCAGTGGGAGGCGTACGGGGAGGCCCTGCGCACCCACGGCTGGGAGACCGTCGAGGTGGACCCGGCCGACGACTGCCCGGACTCGGTGTTCGTCGAGGACACGGTGGTCATGTACAAGAACGTGGCGCTGATCGCCCGCCCCGGCGCCGAGTCCCGCCGGGCGGAGACCGCCGGGATCGAGGAGGCCGTGGCCGCGCTCGGCTGCTCGGTGAACTGGGTGTGGGACCCGGGCACACTGGAGGGCGGCGACGTCCTGAAGGTCGGCGACACCGTCTTCGTGGGCCGCGGCGGACGCACCAACGCGGCCGGGGTGCAGCAGCTGCGGGCGGCGTTCGAGCCGCTCGGGGCGCGGGTCGTGTCCGCGCCGGTGAGCAAGGTGCTGCACCTGAAGTCGGCGGTCACGGCGCTGCCGGACGGCACGGTCGTCGGACACATCCCGAAGATGGACACGCCGTCGCTGTTCGGACGCTTCCTGCCGGTGCCCGAGGAGGCCGGGGCGCACGTGGTGCTGCTCGGCGGCGACAAGCTGCTGATGGCGGCGAGCGCGCCCAAGACGGCGGAGCTGTACGCCGACCTCGGCTACGAGCCCGTCCTCGTCGACATCAGCGAGTTCGAGAAGCTGGAGGGCTGTGTGACATGCCTCTCGGTGCGCCTGCGGGAGCTGTACGTCTGAACGGGTGATCCGGTCACCGTTTCGCCCCCTGGACCTGCGCGTCCAGGGGCCGTCCGGCACACCCGCCCGCCCCCGCCCACCCCGTGCAACGCGTAGCTGATCAGGGATCTTTACCGCGCACTTAACCTACGTCTTCGTAACCTACGGATTCGTAGCCTACGATGCCGTAGGTTCAGTCACGCGCGCGTGACCGCACATCTGTTCACCCCCGGTCGTCCCCCTGGAGCCTCTGTGTCGCTCACTTCTCCCCTTCTCGGCAGCCCGTCCTCCGACTGGACCGACGCACGGCTGCTGTACGCGCTGGAGGAAGTCGTCGAGAAGGAGCTCAACCGGCATCTGAAGGTCGCGAAGGACTGGATGCCGCACGAGTACGTGCCGTGGAGCGACGGCCGCAACTTCCCCGGCCTGTTCGAGGACGGCGAGGCATGGGAGAAGGAGCAGTCGAAGGTCACCGAGATCGGCCGTATCGCCCTCGTGGTGAACCTGCTGACCGAGGACAACCTGCCCAGCTACCACCACGAGATCGCCACGCTCTTCGGCCGCGACGGCGCCTGGGGCACCTGGGTGCACCGCTGGACCGCCGAGGAGGGCCGTCACGGCATCGTGATGCGCGACTACCTGCTCGCCTCGCGCGCGGTGGACCCGGACAAGCTCGAGGAGTTCCGCATGGCCCACATGAGCGAGGGCTTCGAGCACGACCACCGGCACTCGATGCTGCACTCCGTCGCGTACGTCGCCTTCCAGGAGCTGGCCACCCGCATCTCGCACCGCAACACCGGCCACCAGTCCGGCGACCCGGTCTGCGACCGCATGCTGGCGCGTATCGCCACCGACGAGAACCTGCACATGGTCTTCTACCGGAACCTGCTGAAGGCCGCGTTCGAGATCGCCCCGGACCTCACCATGCAGGCCGTGCGCGACGTCGTCGTCAACTTCCGGATGCCCGGACACGGTATGCCCGGCTTCGAGCGGGCCGCCGCACAGATGGCGATCGGCGAGGTCTACAACCTCCGTATCCACCACGACGACGTCCTCCAGCCCGTCCTCCGCTTCCTGCGGGTCCTGGAGATCGACGGCCTCGGCCCCGACGGCCTGAAGGCCCAGGAGGAACTGGGCCTCTACATGGCCGGTCTCGACTCGGAGGCCAGCAAGTTCGACGAGAAGCTCGCGGCCCGCAAGGCCCGGATGGCGGCGCGCGCGAAGGCGTGACCCCCCGCGCGGGGCGCGGCTGACGCCGGGTGGACGGAGAACGGACCCGTCACCCGGCGTCAGCCGCGTCCGGTGCGCCGCAGGTGCAGCCTCTCCTTCTCGGAGAGGCCGCCCCAGACGCCGAAGCGCTCGTCGTTGGCCAGGGCGTAGTCGAGGCAGGCGGTGCGCATCTCGCACATGCCGCAGATGCGCTTGGCCTCCCGGACCGAGCTGCCGGGGTCGGGAAAGAAGAAGTCGGCACCCGTCTGCGCGCACAGCGCCCGCTCCTGCCAGGCGATGTCGACCGGGGTGATCGTGTCGATGTGCATGGAGAGGATCGTGCCGGTCGACGAAAAACGTTCGATCAACGCCGCATCAACACGCGGCGGACCGGGCCCTCGATGGTCCCTCCGCGGGGCCTGCCCGGGCACGGCGGCGCGCGCAGGTGCGTGGAGGTACGCGAAGGTGAGCCGAGGTGCGCGCTCCCGCGTCGGCCGGCCCGTCAACGCGGCCGGCAGGTCCACGGCGGCCACCCCGACGGCCGAGCGGCGACCTCGGTGGCCCGGCGATTGTCGGGGGGCGGTGCGAGACTCGGCAGAAAGGCAGTGGGACCCCTCACGGACCGCCTCGGAGGAGGGCCAGGATGCTCACGACACGTTTCGTCACCGGCGCCCCGAACTGGATCGACCTCGGCACCCCCGACATCGAGGGAGCCGGCGCGTTCTACGCCCGTCTCTTCGGCTGGGACTTCCGGTCGGCCGGCCCAGAGGCGGGCGGCTACGGCTTCTTCCAACTGGACGGCCGCACCGCCGCGGCCGGTATGCAGAACCCACCGGAGCAGGGTCCGCCGTCGTGGAACGTCTACTTCCAGTCACCGGACGCGGACGCCACGGCCAGGGCGACCGAGAAGGCGCACGGCTCGGTGCTGATGCCGCCCACGGATGTGGCGGAAGAGGGCCGGATGGCCGTCCTCGCCGACCGGGCGGGCGTCCCCTTCGGCATCTGGCAGCCCGGCCGGATCACGGGCCTCGACGTCGTCACGGCCCCCGGTTCTCTGTGCTGGCTGGAGCTGTACACCCCCGACCTGCCGGCCGCCGCCGGGTTCTACAACGCGGTGTTCGGCTGGGAGACCTCGGCTGTGGACTTCGAGGGCGGCAGCTACACCTGTGTGAACCCGGCCGGTCAGGAGGAGCGGGGCATGTTCGGCGGCATCGTCCCGCTGGACGCGGACCCCACCGGGGCGGAGTCCGGGCCCCACTGGCTGCCGTACTTCGAGGTCACGGACACGGACGAGGCGGTACGCAGGGCGCAGGAGGGCGGCGGCGGAGTCCGGATGCCCGCCACCGACCTGGCGGGCGTGGGCCGCGCCGCCAAGCTGACCGACCCCTACGGCGCCCGCTTCGCGGTGATCAGGAGCACGCCACCGCAGGGCTGAGCCTGCCGCTGGGCTGAGCACGACGCAGGGCCGAGCATGACGCAGGGCCGAGAACACCTCAGCGCCGGGCACGGGGCGGGCCACCCCACCGGTCGGCCAGGAGCCGCCGCGCCAACCGTCAGTCGTCAGGTCCTGAACGTTCGAGATTCCCGAGAGCGCTCTCAGTCATCAGTCTTGACGGCTCACCCTCCCCTGGGAACAGTGGGGACACCACAGCAGGGGCCCCACCCCCTGTGCCTCCACTCCCCACTCCCAGGAGGCCCCACCATGCTCTCTCGTCGTACCTTCCTCGCCGGAACCGCCACCGCGATCGGCGCACCCCTGGCTGGGAGCGCTCTCGGCACTCCCGCCCGCGCCGCCGCGCCCGCCACCTGCCAACTGGCCCTGCGCAACGCCTCGTTGCCGGGCACGGTCCGGGCCTACGTCACCGGGCACGAACGGGCGACCGGCGCCTGGGTACTGCTGCGGGCCGACGGCAGCCTCTACCGGCCGGCCTCGCCCTCGGCGCCGCAGACACCGCTGCCGGTGGACTGCGCCATCCCGCTCGGCCCCGCGGGCTCCGCGCCCGTCGTGCTGACACTCCCCCAGATGTTCGGTGCCCGGGTCTACTTCGTGCGCGACGCCACCCTCGACTTCTTCCTCAACCCCGGCCCGGCGCTGGTCGAGCCGGCGTTCGCCACCCCCGCCGACCCCAACTTCGGCAGGACGTGGTCGTTCTGCGAGTTCACGTTCGACACCACCCAGCTGTTCGCCAACATCAGCTACGTCGACCTGGTGACGGCCCTCCCCATCGGCCTGACCCTGGAGGGCGACGCCACGCACACCGTGGCCCCGTTGCCGGGCGGCGCCGTCGAGCGGATCGCCGCGGACCTGGTGGCCCAGGCGGCGAGGGACGGCCAGCCGTGGGACCGGCTCGTCATCCGGGGCGGCAACGGCCAAGTCCTGCGGGTCATCTCCCCGCAGAACCTGATGGCGCCGTACTTCGACCGGCCGGACCAGATGCCGTTCCGTTCCTACTGGGACGCGTACGTCAGCCAGGTGTGGGAGAAGTACCGCTCGACCGACCTGCGGATCGACCTCCAGGGCGGCCGGGGTGTGCTCACCGGCCGGGTCGTCGGCGACCGGCTCACCTTCACCGGGGGCCACTCCTTCGCCAGGCCCGCCTCGAAGGACATCTTCACCTGCAACCACGGCCCGTTCGCCAACGACCCCGGCGACCCCGACCCCAGGAAGGCCCTCCTCGCCCGGATCGCCGCCGGCTTCAACCGCTCGCTCATGCTCACCCACCCCACGCAGCCGAACGGGTCCACGGCGAGCGACTACTACCGGGGAGCCGTGACCAACCACTGGTCGCGTGTGGTGCACGCCAACTCGCCCATCGGGTACGCGTTCCCGTACGACGACGTACGACCCGACGGACAGCCGGACGTGTCCGGCGCGGCCCACGACGGCAACCCGCGACGGTTCACGGTGACGGTGGGCGCGTAGACCCCACGCGAACCGCGGCCCGGCGGAAGGGTGCCGGAGCCGGTGGGCTCACGCCGAGGCGCGGCGGACCAGTGTCGTCGGCAGGACGAGACTGGACGGGGCGCCGCCCAGGGCCTTGCCCGGGGCGGTGCTCCCGGCCTCGTCCCGGCCGCGTCGGTCGAGGCCGCGCAGGAGGAGTCGGGCCATCAAGCGGCCCATCTCCTCTATGTCCTGACGGACCGTCGTCAGCGGCGGATCGGCACCCTCCGCCACCGGCAGCATGTCGTCGAAGCCGATCACGGCCACGTCCTCCGGCACCCGCCGCCCCCGCTCACGCAGGACCCGCAGGGCACCGCAGGCCGAGAGGTCGTTCGCGGCGAACACCGCGTCCACCTCGGGGCAGCGGTCGAGGAGCACGCGCATCGCGCGCTCGCCGCCGGCGGGGGTGAAGTCGCCCTCCACGATCAGGCGGGGGTCGGCGTCGACCATGACGTCGCGGAAGCCGTCGAGGCGGTCCACGGCGGAGGTCTGGTCGAGGGGGCCGGTGATGTGGGCGACCCGGGTACGGCCGAGCGCGACGAGATGCCGTACGGCGTCCCGCGCCCCGCCCCGGTTGTCGCAGTCGACGTAGACGGTGGGACCGTCGCCGCGCGGGCCGTCGCCCCAGCCGGGCCGCCCGCCGAACACGGTCGGCACGCCGGCGCCCCGGATCAGCCCCGGCAGCGGGTCGTCGAGGTGCAGGGAGAAGACGAGCGCCCCGTCGACGTGCCCGCCCGCGAGATACCGGCCGACCCGCGCGTGGTCCTCGGGCCCCTCGGTGAGCAGCAGGACGAGCTGGGAGTCGTGGGCCGTCAGTTCCTTGCTGATCCCGCGCAGCTGGAGGGCGAAGAAGGGGTCCGCGAAGACCCTGGTCTCCGGTTCGGCGATGACGACGGCCACCGCGTCGTGGCGCCGGGTGACCAGGCTGCGCGCGGCCTGGTTGGGGACGTAGCCGAGTTCCTCGACCGCCCTGCGCACCCGCTCCACCAGCGGTTCGCGGACGCCGTCGCCCCCGTTGACGACACGGGACACGGTGGCCCGTGACACCCCGGCGCGCGCGGCCACGGCCTCCAACGTGGGACGCGACACTGCCTCGGTCACTTCGGGACTCCTCATGAGCGGTTGCGGATCAGGATAGCCCCGGCCCGGCCGCCCTGAGAGCGCTCCCGGACCGGGTGGGGGTGTCCACCGGAATTCGCTGGCGCCGGGGCCGGTGCGGCCGCGAGGATCACCGTATGACCACGACAAGGGCCCATGACGCCTGACCGCCTCGTCCCGTACGCCCGCCTGCCGCGCGCGTACCACGACCTGCGTCTTCTCCACAGCACGGTCGACGCCTCCGGCCGCGCCCACTGGCTGCTCCGCACGCCCGCGGACACCCCGGGACCGTACGACGCGGTGGTCGTCACCGTCGGCGACGGCACCCCGAACACGACCGTGCTCGGCCCGGTGTCGGCCCGGCACCCCAGGGTCGACGCGCTCCCGGACGGCGGCTTCGTGGTCGCCGACGCGCGCAGCGGGACGGGTGACGAACAGGTCCAGGTCTTCGACGCGCTGGGACGCCCCTCCTGGACGTTCCGCGTCGGCGACGCCATCGAGCACCTGCTGACCGACGAGTCCGGCGACCTGTGGATCGGCTACTTCGACGAGGGCGTGTTCGGCGACCCTCTCAGCGCGGCCGGCGCGCGCCGCTGGAGCGCCACGGGCGAGGGACTGTGGGAGTACGTTCCGCCGCCCGGCGGTGACGGGATCGCCGACTGCTACGCGCTGAACGTGGACCGTCGCGCGGCCTGGGTGTGTCCGTACACGTCCTTCCCCCTGGTGGAGGTGCGGGACGGCCGACCGCCGCTGCTGCGGACGACGACGGTCAGGGGCGCGTCGGGCGTGGCCGTGGACGGGGAACGGGTCGCGTTCCTCGGCGGGTACGGTCGGGACCACGACCGCCTGGTCCTCGCCGCACTGGGCGGGAGCACGGTCGACGTCCTGACCACCACCCGGCTGGCACACGCGGACGGCACCCCGCTGGAGCGCCGGCGCCATGTCGTCTCGCGCGGGCCCCGCCTCTACGTCCGGGAGCGGTCGGGCACCGAGTGGGGCGTGCTGGACATCGGCGGGAGCTGAGGCGGGACGCACGGGTGGGCGCGGTCCGCGCGGTCGCGCCCGACGCGCGGACCGGGCTCAGTGCGTGTGCTCGTGCCCGCCTTCCTTCTCCTGCCCGGATCTCTGCTGCTCGGGCTCTTGCCGGTGCTCGTGCGGTTCGTACCCCGGGATCGTGCCGTCCGGCTTGCGGACCAGGAACAGGCCGACCATGCCCATGTCGGAGTGGCTCTGGACGTGGCAGTGGTACATCCACGCCCCGGCGCCGACGCCCTCGCCGGCGACGACCTGGAAGCCGAAGGAGTCGGCGGGCCCGCAGATCTTGTTGTCGATGACCTGGCTGGGGTCGTCGGGGCCGGTCAGCTGGCCCGTGCGGTTGTCGGCCCAGCGATGTCCGTGCAGGTGGAAGGTGTGGTAGTACTCCCCGTGGGTGATGACGACGAACTCCACGCGGTCGCCCACCGTCGCGTCGAAGTTCGGCCCGGTGTGAGCCGGCTTGTTGTTGATGAGCAGGTCGTTGAAGACGACGGTGACGGTCTTGTCCGGCAGGACGTCGCCCTCGCGGCGGACGACGACGGCGCCGTAGAGGCCCTTGCGGATGCCGAGCGTGCCGTGCTCCGTGCCGACGACGTGGTCGTGGTAGTGCCAGTACCCCGCGCTGCCGGCCCGCCAGGTGCCGTCCTTGCGGCGGCCGGGTGCGTGCGTCCGCCAGGTGTAGGTGCGGGTGCCGCCGGGCTCGACGTCGCTCCTGTTGAGGCTGGTGCCGTCGCTGGAGATCTCGTAGTCCAGGCCGTGGACGTGCAGGCTCGCCCGTACGTCCATGGTGTTCTCGAACTCGATGTGCAGGGTGTCGCCCTCGTTCAGCTCGATCAGCGGGCCGGGAACGGTCGCCCTGCCCTTCTCCAGGCCGTAGCCCATCCGACCGTCCGTCAGTTTCTCGGCGTAGAGCTTGATGTGCCGGACCTCGCCGCCGGCGGGGGCGGTCCGCGCCGTCGTGTCGGCGCTTTCGGCCACGGGGGCGCCGACGGCGTCGACAGCCACGGACAACGATGTCGCGGCGGCCGCGCCACCGAGCAGCAGCCGTCGGTTGAAGCCTCGTCTGTCCAGTCCGTCCATCCGGAACTCCCCATGCGAGTACGGCTCTTACGAAAGACGCGCCTGAGTCTGTGGCGAACCTGTGAGACGGTAGCGGCACGGCGGGTGTTTATCCACACCCAGGACAAAGTTCGTGGCGTTCCGGTCATAGGTATTGGCGGGCCGCGCAAAGGGGTCTAATTTCCTTGGCGCTGTGGCTGTGACCGAGGAGGTGCCCATGTACTTACGAGGGTTGAGCGACACGAGAACGCGGGGAAGACGGCCGTGGGCGGCCGCCGTGACCGCCTCGGCCCTGGCCGCGGGGCTGCTGTCGGGCCCCGTGGCGCACGCCCGTCCCGCCCCGGAACCCGGGCTGACAACGATGTCGATCACCTCGCCCCCGGGCGGCTCGGGCCCGCGGGTGCTGGTCTTCCACGGTTCGGCGGCGGCCGGTGAGGAGTCACCGCTCGTCGACGCCGGGATCGAGGCGATCGAGCGGATCGGGCTCTCCGGGCCCGCTGCCGAACGGTTCGAGGTCGTCGCCACCGACGACGCCGCCGTCTTCACCGACGGGGCCCGCCTGAGCGGGTTCAACGCGGTGGTCTTCCTCACCGGAGGCGGTGACGTGCTCGACCCGGAGCAGGAGGCGGGCCTGGAGGCGTACATGGAGGCGGGCGGCGGTTTCGTCGGCATCCATGACGCGGCGCGCGCCGAACCGTACTCCGACTGGTTCACGGGACTGATCGGCGCCCGCCCTGCCGCGTCGAGCCCGGCGTCCGTGCAGCGGGCGACGGTCGAGGTCGGGGACCGGCGGCACCCGGCCACCAAGGACCTGCCGGTGCGGTGGAAGCGGCCCGACAAGTGGTTCAACTGGGTGAAGAACCCCTCCGGTGCCGTGCACACCGTGGCGCGGGTGCGGGAGTCGACGTACCAGCCGGGCGCGAGCGCCAACGGCTGGGACCATCCGGTGAGCTGGTGCCGTGACTACGACGGCGGCCGTTCCTTCTACACCGGCATGGGCGGGACGGTGTCGGCGTACGACGAGACCGACTTCCGCACGCATCTGCGGGGCGCCCTGCTGTGGACGTCCCGGCTGACCCGGGCCGACTGCACGGCGACGATCGACGCGAACTACACGGCGGAGCGGCTGACCCGCCCCAACCAGCCCGGCCGGAACGACCAGATCGGCGAACCGCACGGCCTGGTCACCGCCCCCGACGGACGTGTCCTCTACATCGGCCGCGGCGGCGCCGACTCCTCCCAGCCGGTGGTCACCGACTGGAACGACCCGGACGTCGGCAAGGGCAAGGGCGAGATCCACGTCTACGACCCGCGGACCAAGGAGGTCACCCTGGCCGGCGCCCTGACCGTCTTCGGCAACAAGGGCGGCGGCGACGAGCTGACCAAGGTGGAGGAGGGGCTGCTGGGCATCGAGCTGGACCCCGCCTTCCAGCGGAACGGCTGGGTGTATCTGCACTACACCCCGCACGAACGGATCAACCGCGACACCCGGACGGCGGAGCGCCGCGTCTCCCGCTTCACCCTGGACCTCGCCACCAACAAGCTGGACCCGGGCAGCGAGAAGGTGCTGCTCGCGTGGCCCGTGCAGATCCACAGCTGCTGCCATGCGGGCGGCGGAATGGCCTGGGACTCGAAGGGCAACCTGTACATCGCGACCGGCGACAACAACTCCAGCGGCTTCAGCGCCGGTTACTCGGGCAACAACCCCCAGCCCACCTACAAGGGCGTGTCGTTCGCCGACGCGCGCCGCACCGCCGGGAACACCAACAACCTCAACGGCAAGATCCTGCGCATCCACCCGGAGCCGGACGGCACGTACACCCTGCCCGCCGGCAACCTCTTCACCGGGAAGGAGACCGACGAGGGCGGCGGGAAGACCCGCGGCGAGATCTATGTGATGGGCGTCCGGAACCCCGCGCGGATCTTCGTGGACAGGAAGACGGACGTGCTCTACGCCGGCTGGGTCGGCCCGGACGCCTCGGCACCGTCGACGACCTGGGGCCCGGCGAAGTACGACACGTTCGCCGTCATCACCGAGGCGGGCAACCGGGGCTGGCCGTACTGCATGGGCAACGGGCAGCCGTACCGGGACCGCAATCTGCCGGACCCGTCGAAGCCGCTGGGCTGGTACGACTGCGACCACCCGAAGAACGAGTCCCCCCACAACGACGGGCTCGTCAACCTGCCCCCCGTGACGGGCAACAACATCTGGTACTCGCCGCAGGGCGGCGCCCCCGACTTCCCGCGGGACGCCGACGGCGTCCCCTCCTACAGGAACGAGGACGCCAGGTATCTGCTGCCGTGGCTGAAGGGCGGCGGACAGGCCGCGATGAACGGGCCGGTCTACCGCTACGACCCCGCCGCGACCGGCTCCGGCCAGTGGCCCGCCTACTGGGACGGCAAGTGGTTCGTCGGCGACTTCTACGACGCCGACCAGCCGCGGCACGCCGTGCTCACCGACCCGAAGAACCACGGCAACGGCGGACTCCCGATCCACGCCGAGACACTGAAGCGGATCATCCCGGTCGGCAACGACGGCATCAAGAACCTCATGGACTGGAAGTTCGGGCCGGACGGGGCCCTGTACCTCCTCGACTACGGGCGCGGGTTCTTCACCTCCGACGCCAGGTCCGCCCTGTGGCGGGTCACCTACACGGGCGGCGGTCCCACGCCGGCCGCCGACCAGCTCGCGGGGGGTGCGCGGTGATGCGGACGAGACGTGTGCGGGCGGCGCTGGTGGCGGCCCTGCTGATGGTGCTCGGCCTCACCGCGACCCCCGCCGCCGGGCGGGCGGAACCGGCCGCAGAGGCCGCGACCCAGGTCCTCACCTGGACCGCCGGTGACGACATCACCAGGTACGCGACCGCCCCGGAGACGGCGGTGGCGGGCGTGACGACCATCGTGTTCGAGAACAGCGCGGCCACCGGCAACACGACGGGGATGCCGCACACGCTGACGTTCGACGTCTCCGACCCCGAGTACAACAACGACGTCCCGCTGAACATCCTGGCCAACCCGAACGACGACCGGGGCGGCCGGCACACCACCGAGGTCACGCTCACCCCCGGCCGCTACCGCTTCTCCTGCACCATCCCGGGCCACGGTCAGATGCAGGGCATCCTGGTGGTCACCGAGGGCACCGGCGGGGACACCACCGCGCCGGAGACCTCGGCGACGGTGAGCGGCACCCGCAACGCAGAGGGTGCGTACGTCGGTTCGGCGACCGTGACCGTCACCGCGGCCGACCCGGGCGGCTCGGGGGTCGAACGGATCGAGTACGCGCTCGGCGGCGCGGACACCTGGGTGCCGTACACCACCCCCGTCGTGATCGACCGGGTGGGGGACCACAGGGTCCGCTACCGGGCCGTCGACAAGGCGGGCAACACGGCCACCGAGAAGAGCGTGGAGTTCACCGTCGTCGCCCCGCCCACGGACGACACCACCGCGCCGGAGACCTCGGCGACGGTGACCGGTGAGCGCGACGCGCAAGGGCGGTACGTCTCCATGGCCACGGTCACCGTGTCCGCGTCGGACACCGGCTCCGGGGTCAACACCGTGGAGTACGCGCTCGGCGACTCGGGCGCCTGGCGGCCCTACACGGCGCCGGTGATGGTCCACGAGACCGGCACGCACACCGTGCGGTACCGGGCGACCGACAGGGCGGGCAACGTCTCGGCGGAGAAGAACGTCGGGTTCACGGTCGTGGCCCCGCCCGCCGCCGACACGACACCGCCGGTGACCGGGGTGACCGTCGAGGGCGAACGCAACTCCTCGGGCGCCTACCTGAGGGCCGCGAAGGTCACCGTCAGCGCGACGGACCACGGCGGATCGGGTGTCGCCGCGATCGAGTACTCGCTGGACGGCGGCCCCTACCTCGCCTACACCGCCCCCGTGGTCGTCGACCGCGCGGGCACGCACACCGTGGCGTACCGGGCGAGCGACAAGGCCGGCAACACCGCCGCGGCGCGCTCGGCGACCTTCACGGTCGTCTCCGGCGGCGGCGTCCCGGCGCCCGACTGCGCCGAGTACGACGAGCGGTTGACGGTGTTCGTCGGCACGGTCGACTCGGGCGTGCCGAACCGGGTGACCGACAACCGGTGCCGGATCAACGAACTGATCGAGGACGAGAAGGAGTGGACGTCCCACGCCCTGTTCCTGAAGCACGTCGACACCGTCCTGGACAAGCTGCTGAGGGACCGGGTCGTCGACCGGCGCGAGTACGACGCGGTGAAGGAGGCCGCGGCGGAGTCCGGCATCGGCAGGCCCGGGCAGACCGAGGGCTACCGGACGATCCTCGACTCCACGGCCGAGTCGTTCGCCACGTGGCAGCAGGTGGGAGGGGGTTCGTTCGCCCGGAACGCCGACGGCTCGATCACGTCCGGGACGACGAAGGACGGGCTGGGCATGCTGTGGTTCCCGGAGCGGAAGTACGGCGACTTCTCGCTGCGCCTGCAGTGGCGTGACGACGCCCCCGGCACGTCGAACGCCAACTCCGGGGTCCTCGTGCGGTTCCCGTGGGTCCACGAGCACCCGGAGGAGTCCCGTCCGGAGTGGGTCGCCATCAAGTACGGCCATGAAGTGCAGGTCCTGGACCGGCCCGACGGCGACATGTACAAGACCGGATCGGTCTACGGCTTCGACCGGGTGGGGCTCGCCGGTGCGCGCGTCACCCAGAAGGGCACGTGGAACGACTACGAGATCCGTGTGGTCGACCAGCACTACTCCGTGTTCCGCAACGGGGTGCTGATCAACGAGTTCGACAACACCGGCGGTCAGGAGTTCGCCCCGCCCCGCGCGGACGACCCGGGCACGGACGGGCGGCGGTTCGCCTCCGGCTATGTCGGACTCCAGGTGCACGGCACGACGGACGTGGTCTCCTACCGGGACATCCGGATCAAGGAGCTGTAACACCCGTCCGCGCATGGCCCGTTGTCCGTGGCGTACGGCATGCTGTGACCCGTGGCGGCCGTACGCCACCGCACCGCGGCAAGGCTCCGTGCTGGTGAGCGGCTCGCTCGGCCCGGCGGCCGTGTCCCTGGCTGCGGGCCTGCGCGGGCCCGGTCCTCGGGGCGTCGACGAGGCCGTCGCCCTGGGGCGGATCACCCGAGACGCGGAGGTGGCGCTGCCGGTGCCCTCGCGGCACTGGACCGCCCGCCCCGTGCACCGCCAGGAGATCGCCGTCTGCCTCGTCGCGACGGGTCCGGCGGCTGCCCCGGCCCTCCCCCTCGTCCGAGCGGAACTGTCCTCACCCCGCCGCCAGCGACACCAGCCACGGGACGGCCCACGCAGGCGTGAGCAGACGCGGGGACGTGGCGTCGGGCGAGGAGTTGCTCGGGGACTGCCGCCGCGTGGTGGCGTGCGCCAGCGGCTGAGACCGGGCCCGACGGACCCCGTCGGGCCCGTCGCACCGCCCTCAGCCGCGGGTGTAGGTGAGGAACGCCGTCCCGCTCTCCAGGACGACGTGGTCCGTGAGGTTCCACAGGCGCGCATCGAAGGCGGCCGAGCGGCCGAAGAGGGGGATCCCGGTGCCGATGGTCAGGGGGGCCAGCTTGACGATCAGCTGGTCGATCTCGGCGTAGAGGGCCCCTGCGAGTTCGCCCCCGCCGATCAGCCAGAGGTCCTTGCCGTCCCCCTGCTTCAGCTCCCGCACCTTCGCCACCGGGTCGCTCGCGACCATTTCGACGGCCGGGGCGGGGCTCTCGGTCAGGGTGGTCGAGAAGACCAGGTGCCTCAGGTGGGGATAGGCGTCGGCGATTCCGGCGTCGAGGCCGATCTCGTAGGTCTTGCGTCCTTCGAGGACGGTGTCGAAGTGGGTGCCCTCGGCCTCGACGGACAGTGCCTTCCGGGCGTGGGCGGGCAGGGTCTCGGGGTACTGCGCGGCGAGGTACTGCACGTAGTCGCCGCTGACGGGCCAGAACCCGTCCGGTCCCGTGGGGTCTGCGCCGTCGGGCCCGGCGATGAAACCGTCGAGGGTGGAGGCGATGTAGTAGACGAGCTTGCGCACGAAGGGTTCCTTCTGGATCGGTTGCGGGTCAACGGGGTGGCGCACACGACGGGTCGGGCGACAGGGGCGACCCCTGCCACCGGGGCGGTGAAGAACCCCCGCGAGGGCGTGACGTCGCCCATCGCTCTATCGATGTAAACTTATGACGGACGTAAATTTATCCTCGGCTATTCTTTGCGTCAACGTAAAAATGTCACGGGAGTAAGCTCCCGCCATGGCCAACCAGACGCCGGCCCCGAGCGCCGGGCTGCGTGAGACGAAGAAGCTGGAGACCCGGCAGCTCATCTCCGCCCACGCGACACGGCTGTTCCTCGCCCAGGGCTTCGAGCGGACGACCATCGCCGAGATCGCCGCCGCCGCCCGCGTCGCCAAGAAGACCGTCACGAACTACTTCCCCCGCAAGGAAGACCTGGCGCTGGACCACCAGGAGGAGTTCGCCACCTCGCTGGCCCGGGCCGTGGACGCACGACGCCCCGGGGAGTCCGCGCTGGCCGCGCTGCGCCGGGCCTTCGCCGACTCCGTCGCCTCCCGGGACCGGATCGCCGGGTTCTCCGGTCGGGAGTCCGCCCGCATGATCGCCGACAGCCCCACCTTGAGCGCCTGCGTGCGCGGCCTCCACGACCAGCGCGCGCGGCACCTCGCGCGGTCGCTCGCCGAGGCCACCGGCACCGACGCGGACGACATCACCGTCCGGGCCGCAGCCGAACTGCTGGGCGCCGCGCACCGCACGCTGTTCCACCGCGTCCAGGAGCTGACGCTCGCCGGGCACCCCGACGAACGGATCGCCCGGACCCTCACCACGGAAGCCGCCCGGGTCTTCGACCTGCTGGAACCCGCCCTCGCCGACTACGCCACCGCCTAGGACGACGACCCCCCGCGCCCCGGTGAGGACGCTGCGCCGGGGGCGCGGGTCATCCCTTCTTCGCCCGGCTCGGCTGCACCCGCTTCGGTTCGCCCGGCATCTTCGGGTACTCCGGCGGATACGGCAGGTCACCCAGACCGTGGTCGTGCTCGTCGCGCGCGGCCAGTTCGATCAGCGCCTCCAGGGAGTACGCGTGGTCGTCCATGTCCGCGTGCACGTCACCGCGTTCGGCGTAGCGCACCGGCATCGTGGCGAGGTCGAAGTCGCGGGGCAGGGCGGAGCCCACCTCGTCCCAGGTGAGGGGCGCGGAGACGGGGGCGTGCGGGCGGGGCCGTACGGAGTAGGCGGAGGCGATGGTGCGGTCGCGGGCGGTCTGGTTGTAGTCGATGAAGATCTTCTCGCCGCGCTCCTCCTTCCACCACGCGGTGGTCACCTGGTCCGGCATCCGGCGTTCCAGTTCCCGGGCGGCAGCGATGGCGGCCCGTCTGACCTGCGTGAACGTCCAGTGCGGCGCGATCGGGACGAACACGTGCAGGCCACGCCCGCCGGAGGTCTTCGGCCAGCCGCGCAGGTCGCCGTAGTCGTGCAGGACGGAGCGCAGCTCATGGGCGGCGCGGACGGCGTCGGAGTAGTCGGTGCCGGGCTGCGGGTCGAGGTCGAGGCGGAGTTCGTCGGGGCGGTCGACGTCGTCGCGCCGGACCGGCCACGGGTGGAAGGTGAGCGTGCCGAACTGGGCGGCCCAGAGGACGGCCCCGACCTCGGTCGGGCACATCTCGTCCGCGCTGCGGCCGCTGGGGAAGGTGATGTGGGCGGTGGGGATCCAGTCGGGCATGTTCTTGGGGGCCCGTTTCTGGAAGAAGTTCTCGCCGTTCACCCCCTCCGGGTAGCGCTCCAGGGTCGTGGGCCGGTCGCGCAGGGCCCGCAGGATGCCGGGGCCGACGGCGAGGTAGTACCGGGCGAGGTCCAGCTTGGTGAAACCGCGCTCCGGGAAGAACACCTTGTCGGGGCTGGACAGCCGTACCGTCCGGCCCGCCACCTCCAACTCCACCGCATCAGCCATGCGGCCACGGTAGGCGGAGGCACCACACGGCGCACACCGGAAGGAAAGTCTCGATACCGGGCGAATCTGGTCGCGGGGTCGCAGAATCGGAGCATGGATCTGCCCGTCATGCCGCCCGTGAAGCCGATGCTCGCCAAGTCCGTGGCGAAGATCCCGCCGGGCATGCACTACGAGGCGAAGTGGGACGGGTTCCGGGCGATCGTGTTCCGCGACGGGCCGGAGGTGGAGCTCGGCAGCCGTACCGGCAAGACGCTGACCAGGTACTTCCCGGAGCTGGTGGAGGCGCTCGCGGAGCGGTTGCCGCAGCGGTGCGTGATGGACGGCGAGATCGTGATCGTCCGGGACGGCCACCTCGACTTCGACGCGCTCACCGAGCGCATCCACCCCGCGGACTCCCGGGTCCGGATGCTGGCCGGGGCGCAGCCGGCCTCCTTCGTCGCCTTCGACCTGCTCGCCCTCAACGACGAGTCCCTGACCGACGTCCCGCTGACCGACCGGCGCGCGCTCCTCGAACGCGCCCTGGCCGGGGTGACCGCCCCTGTCCACCTCGCGCCGGCGACCACCGACCGCGAGGTGGCCGAGCGGTGGTTCGAGCAGTACGAGGGCGCGGGTCTGGACGGGGTGATCGCCAAGCCGCTCGACCTGCGCTACCGGCAGGACGAACGGGCCATGTTCAAGATCAAGCACGAGCGGACGGCGGACGTGGTGGTCGCCGGGTACCGGCCGCACAAGAGCGGGCCCGTCGTCGGTTCCCTGCTGCTGGGTCTGTACGACGACGGGGGCACCCTCCAGCACGTGGGGGTGTCCGCCGCGTTCTCCATGAAGCGGCGGGCCGAGCTGGTGGCGGAGCTGGAGCCGTCGCGGATGACGGACGTCGGCGAGCACCCCTGGGCCGCGTGGGCGGAGGAGGCGGCGCACCAGACCGCGCGGCTGCCGGGCGCGCCGAGCCGCTGGTCGGGGAAGAAGGACCTCTCGTGGGTGCCACTGCGGCCCGATCGGGTCGCCGAGGTGGCGTACGACCACATGGAGAACGGCGTCCGCTTCCGCCACACGGCCCGCTTCCGCCGCTGGCGCCCGGACCGCACCCCCGAGAGCTGCACCTACGCCCAACTGGAGGAGCCGGTGACCTACGACCTGGCGGAGATCCTCGGTCCGTGACCGCCCGGCCACCGCTCCGCGGCGGCGCCGAGGAGTCGGGCGGCGCCTCGGGGCCTCACGGCTCCAGCAGGATCTTCACCGCCCCGTCGTCCTTCCGCTGGAACATCTCGTAGGCGTGCGCCGCCTCGCTGAGCGGCAGGCGGTGGGTGGCGAAGTCGTCGACGCCCAGCGGGTCCTCGTCGGTGAGGAGGGGCAGGATGTCGTCGCTCCAGGTGCGGACGTTGGCCTGGCCCATGCACATCTGGATCTGCTTGTCGAACATGGTGAGCAGCGGCATGGGGTCGGCGGTGCCGCCGTACACCCCGGAGATGGAGACGGTGCCGCCGCGCCGCACCAGCTCGATGGCGGTGTGCAGGGCGGCGAGCCGGTCGACGCCGAGGTGTTCCGCGAACTTGGCGCCGAGGGTGCGGGGCAGCAGGCCGGTCGCGGTCTGCGCGAGCCTGGCCGCCGCGCTGCCGTGGGCCTCGGTGCCGACGGCGTCGATCACGGCGTCGGGTCCGCGCCCGGCCGTGCGGTCGCGGATCGCGGCGACGAGCTCCTTCTGGCTGTCGAAGTCCCTGAGGTCGTACGTCTCGACGCCGCGTGCCTGGACCCTGCGCAGCCGCTCGGGCACCAGGTCCACGCCGAACACCTGCTCGGCGCCGCGCACCTGGGCGACCCGGCAGGCCATGTCGCCGACGGGCCCCAGGCCGAGCACGGCGACGCTGCCGCCGGGCGGGATGTGCGCGTACTCGACCGCCTGCCAGGCGGTGGGCAGCACGTCGGAGAGATACACGAACCGGTCGTCGGGCGGGCCCTCCGGCACCTTGATCGGCCCGAACTGGGCCTGCGGCACCCGCAGGTACTCGGCCTGGGCGCCCGGCACGGAGCCGTACAGCCGGGTGTAGCCGAAGATGGCCGCGCCCATGCCCTCGCCGGTGCACTGGGTGGTCTCGCACTGGGTGGGCAGCCCGGTGAGGCACATCCAGCAGTTGCCGCAGGCGATCTGGAACGGCACCACGACCCGGTCGCCCGCCGCCAGGTCCGGTACCCCCGCGCCGACCTCCTCGACGATGCCCATGGGTTCGTGACCGAGGATGTCGCCCGGCGTCATGAACGGCGTGAGTACCTCGTAGAGGTGCAGGTCGGAGCCGCACAACCCGGTGGAGGTGAGGCGGATGACCGCGTCCGTCGGCTCCTGGATCGTCGGGTCGGGCACGGTCTCGACGCGTACGTCCCGCCTGCCCTGCCATGTCACTGCCTTCATCGCGTCCCGCTCCGTCCCTCGACTCGGCCTCGCAGGTCCGCACGGGTACCCGGAGCCGCCGCGCCGAACCACCTCGGAGCGCGGTCGACGGAGCCGATCGGGTGCGGTCAGAAGCAAACAGGTATAGCCATCTATCAGCCGATAAGTCCACAATCAAAGACAAAGTCGGCGAAGGATGGGCACGGTGAGCATGAGACTCAGGGCGCGGCGGACTCGGCGGCGCGCGACGACGGGCATGGTACTCGCCGCTCTCACGGCGGGCGCCCTCCTCGCGGGCTGCTCCGGCGGCGGCCCGGACGACGGCCGCCAGGGCGAGAGCCCCTCGGAGAGACCCGGCGGCGTGGGCTCGGTACTGGCCGTGAAGATCGACAACGTGGGCGCGGCCAGACCCCAGACTGGACTGGACGCCGCGGACGTCGTCTACGCCGAGCAGGTCGAGGGCGGCCTGAGCCGGCTGATGGCCGTCTACGCGACGAGGTTCCCGGACTCCGTCGGCCCCGTGCGCAGCGCCCGGGAGTCCGACCTGGAGCTCCTGCGCCAGTTCGACGAGCCGACGCTGGCCTTCTCCGGCGCGCAGAGCAAGCTGCTGCCGCTGATCGACAGGGCGCCGCTGGAGGCCAGGACCCCGGGCGACGCCGGTGCCGCGTACTACCGGGGCACCGACAAACCCGCCCCGCACAACCTGTATCTGCGCCCGGCGAAGCTGGTCGGCTCCCCGCCCGGCGCCGACGCCCTGACCACGGGCTTCCGCTACGGCCGGGCGCCCGCCGGCGGCACCCCCGAGCACTCCCGCACGGTCCGCTACCCGGCGGCCCGCTTCACCTTCACCTGGTCCGACCAGGAGCGGCGCTGGCTGCTCGCCATGGACGGGCGGGACGCCGTACTGACCGACGGCGCCCGGGTGGCTCCGGCCACGGTGGTCGTGCAGCACGTGACCATCCGGCAGTCCCGGTTCCGCGACTACCTGGGCAACAACACTCCGTACACGGAGACGGTGGGCTCGGGGAAGGCAGAGGTCCTACGGGACGGGCGCGTCTTCGACGCCGAATGGGAGCGCGGGACGCCGGCGGACGGCACGACCTTCACGACACCGGACGGCACACCCATGAACTTCGCCGAGGGCCAGGTCTGGGTGCTGTACGTCACGAAGTGACCGGGTCCCCGCCATGACGTGCCACGTCGGAGTCGGGGGCCGCGACGGGCCGGTCGGGAGCCCGGCGGAGCGGCTCCGCCGGGCTGCGCAGTTCCTCCGCGGCGTCGGCCACCCGCCGGATCAGCTCGATGAACAGACGCTGTTCGTCCGGCGCCAGGGGAGCGAGGAACACCTGGTTCATCCGGGCCGTCCGGACGGCCAGCCTGCGGTGCGTCCGGACGCCGTCCTCCGTGGGCCACAGGAGGAAGCGCCGTCCGTCCTGCGGGTCGCGGACCTTGTCGAGCAGCCCGCGGCGGCCGAGCCGGGTGATCACCTCGGACATCGTGGAGCGGTCGAGGCCGACCCGCTCACCCACCGTGCGCTGGTCCAGCCCCGGCTCCTCGACGAGCGTGTTGAGGACGGCGAACTGCGGGGAGGTGATCTCCTCGGAGACCATCGCGTTCCACAGCAGGTAGTGCGCCTGCTGCAGTCTCCGGGCCAGGTGCCCGGGGTGGGTGGAGAGGTCCACCGCGGCCATGTGCGCTCCTCGACCAGATCGACACGGACGGTTATTCGTTCGTGCACTGAACAATACCCGCCACCCACCGGAGCCTGTCCAGCACGTCGCACACGCCCGACCTCACACCTTCGCGCGGACCTTGACGGCGGACTCGACGGATGGCAGCGTGAAGGAAACTTCACTGAATACTCAGTGCCCTGATTAATCTGTCGCCGGGCGCTCGGCGTGGACCAGGGCCTCGCCCCGGTCCTCGAACGCTAAGGAACCGTTCATGACACTCACCCAAGCGGACATCGACCAGGAGATCGCGACCCGGCACGCCGCCTACGAGAAGGGGATCGCCGACGGCGCTCCCGTCGAGCACCAGCCCCGTCGCGACTACGCCCCCTACCGGTCCTCGGTGCTGCGGCACCCGAAGCAGCCGCCGGTCGCCATCGACGTCAGCAAGGACCCGGAACTGGTGGAGCTGTCCTCCCCCGCCTTCGGCGAGCGCGACATCACCGAGATCGACAACGACCTCACCCGGCAGCACCACGGCGAGCCGATCGGTGAGCGCATCACCGTCTCCGGCCGTCTCCTCGACCGTGAGGGACGCCCGATCCGCGGGCAGCTGGTCGAGATCTGGCAGGCCAACTCGGCCGGCCGCTACGCCCACCAGCGCGAACAGCACGACGCCCCGCTCGACCCGAACTTCACCGGCGTCGGCCGCACCCTGACGGACGACGACGGGCACTACCACTTCACGACGATCCAGCCCGGCCCGTACCCCTGGCGCCAGCACCTCAACGCCTGGCGGCCCGCCCACATCCACTTCTCGCTGTTCGGCACGGCGTTCACCCAGCGGCTGGTGACGCAGATGTACTTCCCGAGCGACCCGCTGTTCCCGTACGACCCGATCATCCAGTCGGTGACGGACGACGCGGCGCGGCAGCGACTGGTCGCCACCTACGACCACGGTCTGTCGGTGCCGGAGTTCTCCCTGGGTTACGTCTGGGACATCGTGCTCGACGGACCCCACGCCACCTGGATGGAAGAAGGACGCTGACCCGCCATGACGAAGATCGACACGAACCGTCCGGAGACGGTGCTCCCGACCCCGTCGCACACGGTCGGCCCCTTCTACGGTCACGCCCTGCCGTTCCCCGGCGGCGGTGACATCGCCCCCGTCGGCCACCCCGACACCATCACGCTCCAGGGCTACGTCCTCGACGGCGCGGGCGACCCCCTGCCCGACGCGTTCGTGGAGCTGTGGGGCCCGGACCCGGACGGCAACGTCCCGCAGGTCGACGGCTCCATGCGGCGCGACCCCGCGAGCGGCGGCTTCCTCGGCCGCAACGGCGTGGAGTTCACCGGCTGGGGCCGCGTCCAGACCGACACAGACGGGCACTGGACGGCGCGGACCCTGCGGCCCGGCGCACGCGGCCGGAACGCGCCCTACCTCAGCGTGTGCGTCTTCGCCCGCGGTCTGCTCGTCCACCTCTACACCCGGATCTACCTGCCGGGCGACGAGGCGGCGCTGGCCGCCGACCCGCTGCTCTCCCGGGTGGAGGAGACCCGCCGCGGCACGCTGATCGCCGAGGACCGGGGCGACGGCACCCTCCGCTTCGACATCCGCCTCCAGGGCGAGGGCGAGACGGTCTTCCTGGAGTACCGGTGACGTCCTCGCCCGCCGGGCGGGACGCGCCGCCCGCCGACGCCGGTCTGCTCGCCCCCGGGTGGACCGGTTCCCCGGCGGCCGCCGCGACCGGCGACGGCGCCTACCTGAGGGCGCTGCTCGACGCCGAGGCCGCCCTGACCCGCGCCCAGGCCGCCCTCGGGCTCGCCCCCGCCGAGGCCGCGACGGCGGTGACCGGGGCCGCCCGGTCCGGCGCCTTCGACGTGCGGTCCCTCGCGGAGCGCGCCCGCGGCGGCGGCAACCCGGTGATCCCGCTGGTCGCGGACCTCACCGAGGCCGTCGGCGCCACCCACGGCCCGTACGTCCACCGGGGCGCGACCAGCCAGGACATTCTGGACACGGCGACGATGCTGGTCGCCGCCCGCACCCTCGACCTGGTGCTGGCCGACCTCGCCGGCACGGAGAGCGCGCTGGCCGGACTGGCCGCCGCGCACCGGGACACGGCGATGCCCGGACGGACGCTCACCCAGCACGCCGTGCCGACGACCTTCGGGCTGAAGGCGGCGGGCTGGCGGTCGCTGGTGCTCGACGCCCGGGACCGGCTCGCGGTCGTACGGGCGGGCCTGCCCGCCCAACTGGGCGGCGCGGGGGGCACCTTGGCCGCCTTCACCGTCTTCGCCCCGGTCACCGGCGGCGGGACGCCGGGCGCGCCGGTCGACACACATGCCCTGGTGGCCGCGTACGCCCGTGAACTGGGCCTTCGGGAGCCGGAGTTGCCCTGGCACACGCTGCGCACCCCGATCGCCGACCTCGCGGGGGCGCTCGCCTTCGCCGCGGGCGCCCTGGGGAAGGTCGCGGTGGACGTGCTCACGCTGGCCCGTACGGAGATCGCGGAGGTCGCCGAGGGCAGCGGCGGCGGCTCGTCCGCGATGCCGCACAAGGCGAACCCGGTCCGGTCCACGCTGATCGCGGCGGCTGCCCGGCGGGCGCCCCAGCTCGCCGCCACGCTGTACACGGCGATGGCCGCCGAGGACGAACGGCCGGCCGGTGCCTGGCACGCCGAGTGGGAGCCCCTGCGGGATCTGCTCCGGCTGGTCGGGGGCGCCGCGCGGGACGCGCGGGAGCTGACCCGGGGGCTCCGGGTGGACGCGGACGCCATGCGGCGCCACCTCGGCCTCACCCACGGGCTGATCGTCTCCGAACGCCTGGCCGCCGAGCTGGCGCCCGTACTGGGCCGGGCCCGCGCCAAGGACCTGCTCACCCGGACCGCCGCCCGCGTCCACGCCGAGGGCCGGCCGCTGGCCGACCTGCTCGCCGAGGAGCCGGACCTGAAGGACCTCGACCTGGCGGACCTCACGGACCCAGCCCGCTACACGGGCTCCGCCACCGACCTCACCGACCGTGCCCTGGAGCGACGTTGACGGACACTCTGCTGAACCACCGCGCGGAGGGTCCGGCCTCCGCTCCCCCGCTGCTGCTCGGCCCGTCCCTCGGCACCTCCACCCGGTTGTGGGACAAGGTGGCGCCCGAACTGTCCATCGCGCACCGGGTGATCCGCTGGGATCTGCCGGGGCACGGCGGCTCCCCCGCCGACCTGATCGCCGCCGGTGCCACGGTCGGCGACCTGGCCGCGCTGGTGCTGGCCCTCGCCGACGCGCTCGGCGTCGAACGGTTCGCGTACGCGGGGGTGTCCCTCGGCGGGGCGGTGGGTCTGCAGCTCGCCGCGCACCACCCGGAGCGGGTCTCGTCCCTCGCCGTGATCTGCTCCTCGTCCCACTTCAACGGGGAGCGACCGTGGCGGGAGCGGGCCGCACTGGTGCGGCGCGAGGGGCTGGCGGGCCTCGCCGAGACCGCCGACGCCCGTTGGTTCACCGCCGGGTTCACCGTGCCGGAGCTGGTCGACGACCACCGCGCGGCCGATCCGGAGGCGTACGCCGCGTGCTGTGACGCGCTCGCGTCCTTCGACATCCGCGGCGCGCTGCCCGGGATCACGGCGCCGACCCTGCTGGTCGCCGGGCGGGAGGACCCGGCGACCCCGCCGGCGCACCTGCGGGAGATCGCGGACGCCGTGCCGGGCGCGTCGCTCACGGAGATCTCCGGCGCGTCCCATCTCGCGCCCGCCGAACGCCCGGAGGCGGTGCTGGCCGCGCTGCGCGCGCACCTCGACGGGTACCCGGGGCGCGGGATGGAGGTGCGCCGCCAGGTCCTCGGCGATCCGCACGTGGATCGCGCCCAGTCCCGTCAGTCGCCGTTCACGGCCCGCTTCCAGGACTTCATCTCCCGCTACGCCTGGGGGGAGATCTGGACCGACCCGACGCTCTCGCGCCGCGAACGCAGCATGATCACGCTGACCGCGCTGGTCGCCCACGGCCACTACGACGAACTGGCCATGCACATCCGAGCGGCCCGCCGCAACGGCCTCACCCCCGACGACATCGGCGCCGTCCTCCTCCAGACGGCCGTCTACTGCGGCGTGCCCGCGGCGAACTCGGCGTTCGCGACGGCCCAGCGCGTGCTGGCGGAGGAGGAGAGCGCGGGAGGGGGCTGACCGGCGGCACGGGTCCGCCCGCACCGGCGTGGGCGTCCCGGGCACCACGGACTCACGCGCGGCGGGCCGCCGCGTGCCGAGCCCGCGGGGATCGGTGGGCAGGCCCTGGGGCGTGTTTCGCAAGGAGCGTCGTCTGCCCGAAGGGCGGGCCCGGCGGCGTCCGGTGCGTGCGATCGCACGGCGGAGGGTCGCCCCGGCACCGGTGGTATCGGGGCGGTCCCGACAACGCGGCGAGCGTGCGTGCCGGACGCCGCCGGGCAGACGGGACCTTCGCAACACGCCCTGCCCTAGACGAGCCGGGCGATGGCCTCTCGGGCACGGGCGACCAGGCTGTCCGCTCCGCAGGAGGCGGCCAGGGTGAGACCCCGCTGGAGTTCGGAGGTCGAGCGGGTGACGATGCCGTACTCGACGCGTGCCGCGGCGTGTTCGTACGCGGAGGGCGACGCCTCCAGGTACGTGACGGCCTTGGCGTACAGGGACGCGGCCTGCTTGCCGGTGGCGAGGGATGCCTCCAGGCGGAGCGCCTCACCGATGGCGGTGTCCGTGCCGAAGCGTTCGGCGCGCCGGCGGACGGTGGCGGCGAGCTCGGCGGCACGACGGGGGTCCTCGTGGGCGAGGGCCCGGGCGAGCGCGCCGGCCCATGTCGCGGAGACCGTGTTGTAGTGGCCGCGGGCGGAGGTCGCCTTCTCGGCGGCCTCCAGCTCGTTGATGCCCTCCTTGGTGCGGCCGACGGCGATCAGCAGTCGGCCCCGCACCGAGCGGGGCTCCGGCATCACGATGGTGGACGGGTACGGCGGCGCGAAGTTGTACTGCTCGGCGACCTCCCAGGCCGCCTGCACGTGCCCGCGCAGCAGCAGGGTGTCGACGAGGTTGCAGGTGGCGCTCCAGGACATCGGCAGCCGCCTGCCGACCGGCTCGGCGAGCATCAGCGACTTGCGCAGGAAGGTCTCCGCCTCCTTGAGCCTGCCGCGCAGGCGATGGACGAGGCCGACGTGCGCGTGGGCCAGCGCGAGGTGACCGCCGCTCCACCCGGCGGACTCGTAGGTCCGCAGGGCCTCCAGGCACAGGCCCTCCGCGCGGTCGAGCCGGTCCGCGTAGGCGTACGCGACGGCCAGCAACAGCAGCAGTTCGATACCCCACTCGGAGTCCGTCCAGCCGAGCCCCGGCGCGAGGCGGCCGTTGACGAGCGCGCGGTCGCAGTGCTCGACGACCACCTCGGCGTTCTCGCCCCGGGTCATCGCGTCGTAGCCGCGCAGGATGAGCAGGGCGCGTTCGGAGTTGTCCCTGCCGGTGCAGGTCGACACGAGCCGGGCGAGTTCCTCGGAGTGCGCCGGCGGGAGTTCCTCACCGACGTGGATGGTGTCCCACATGTGGCGCACGGCCTGCAGCCGCATCCGGGCCGGCCCGGAGTCCGTCCGGGCGATCTCCGCGTCGACCGTGCGGATGGCCTCGTCCGACTGATCGTTGTGGAGCAGCGCCTGGGAGAGGCGGAACACCGCGTTCACCCGTTCCGCGCTGTCGAGGCCCGGTTCGGCCAGGGCCGAGCGGAGGTGTTCGACCGTCTTGGCGGGGGCGGTGAGGAGGGTGGCGCAGCCCAGTTCGTAGAGGACGCGTACGCGGACGTCGGGGCGGGGCGGTTCCTGCAGGGCGCGTTCGAGGCAGCGGCGGGCCGCTTCGGGGGCGCCGACGGCGAGGTGCTCGCTCGCCGCGGCCCGGAGTTGCTCGACGAGTTCGGGTTCGCCGTCGGGGAGCACCTCGATCAGGTGGCGGGAGGCCGCCGCCGGCCCGCGCCCGGACTCGGTGACGACGGTCGCGGCCACGCCGTGGAACGCGGTGCGGACGCTGGGCAGGATCGAGTCGTAGACGGCGGTGGCGATCAGGGGGTGGACGAAGACCAGGTCACCGTCGTCCGGCTGACGGTTGGCCGGATCGGGCGGCGTGAGGATACGGGCCTGGGTGAGCAGTTCGGCGCACTCCCGCGCCGTGGCCACGGGCAGCCCCGCGAGGCGGGCGACGATCTCCACGGTGATGCCGGTGTGCAGGATCGCGGCCGCCCAGGCGAACCGGGTGGCCTCGACGCCGAGTTCCTCCAGGCGCGCGACGAGTCCGTGGCCGCGCGCCGTCTTGTTGAGGGCGCGCAGTTCGGCGGCGGAGTCCTCCACCGGGTCCAGCTGGCTGTCCCTGACCTTGGCGAGGAGTTCGACGGTCTCGTAGGGGTTGCCCGCGGTGACTGCCCACACCTCGCGGCAGAACGCGTCGTCGGCGTGTTCGCCGACCGCGGAGCGGGTGAGTCCGGCGGTGGCGCCGGGCGTGAGCGCGCTGATCCTGGTGACGGGACCGGCGACGGCGGCGATCTCCTGCAGATAGCGGGCCGGTTCCCCGGTGGCCTCGCCGGGGCGGCGCGCGACCACCACGAGGACACACATCTCGGACAGCCGTCCGGTGAGCACGGACAGCCAGTGCAGGGTCTCCTGGTCGGCCCAGTGGGCGTCGTCGATCAGCAGGACGAGGGGCCAGGTCCGGCGGACGAGCCGGCCCACGGCGGCGACGAGGCCGTCGCACACGTGCCGGGGGTCGGCGGGTGTCACGCCCGGTTCGGCGAGTCCGAGGGCGGGGCCCGCGATGTCGTACCAGTCGCCCAGGTAGTCGCGGGTCTCGGCGTCCATCAGGGCCATCAGCGCGGGCTGGAGGAGTTGGCGCACCACGTTGAAGGGGACGGAGGTGACGGTCTCGCCGCCGCGCGCGTACCAGGCGGTGCAGCCACGCTCCTCGGCTATCCGGCGGGCCTCAGTGAGGAGGGCGGTCTTGCCGATGCCCGCCTCGCCCCGGAAGACCAGGACCCTGCCCGGTGACGCCTGGTCGGCGCGGAGCTCATCGATCGCCTCCGTGATCGCGGCGAGTTCCGCTTCGCGCTCCCACAGGGAAGCCGAGGCGGCCGTATCGGGCCGTCCCTCCGTCATCCCGCTACCTCCCCAGGTCGCCCAAACGACGTACAGGTGATTGAGCGTAGCCGTCCGGCTGCCGAAGTGGAGGCTGGTCGGGGCACCTATTGCCGTGTCGGGTGACAACGTGCTGCCGTGGGGCGACGCTTTCGGGCGCCCACCTGCCGTGTGGGAAGTGATGGGTAGTCAACTGAGCGCGACGGGGCGCTGGTTCGTTGGGCGTCGCAGGGCGCGGCCGCGGGGAGGCGACATGGGCATGACGCTCCAGGGGGGACGGTCCCGTCGGGCGCTGTTCGCGGGCTCGGTCGGCAACTTCATCGAGTGGTACGAGTTCGGGGTCTACGGTTCCTTCGCGACGATCATCGCGGCGCGGTTCTTCACCCCGGAGGGCGGCGGCGCGGTCGAAGGGCTGGTGAAGACGTACGCCTCGTTCGCGCTGGCGTTCTTCTTCCGGCCGGTGGGCGCGGCGCTGTTCGGCGCGCTCGGCGACCGGATCGGCCGCCGTCCGGTGCTGATCCTGGTGATCGGCCTGATGACGGTGTCGACGGCGCTGATCGGGGCGCTGCCGACGTACGCGGAGATCGGCGCGTTCGCGCCCTGGCTGCTGACCTCGCTGCGGGTGCTGCAAGGGCTGTCAGCGGGCGGCGAGTTCGGGGGCGCGGTGTCGGTGATGACGGAGTTCGCGCCGGCGGGCCGGCGGGGGCTGTACGGGTCGTGGCAGTCGTTCACGGTGGCGTTGGGCCTGCTGGGCGGGGCGGGGGCGGCGGCGCTGCTCGCGTCGGTCCTCAGCCCGGCGCAGCTGGAGTCCTGGGGCTGGCGGCTGCCGTTCCTGTCGGCGCTGCCGCTGGGGCTGGGCGCGCTGTGGCTCAGGTTGCGGCTGGACGAGACGCCTGTGTTCCGGCGGGCGGGGGCGACGGTACGGCCGCCGGCCCGTGCCCTCGCCCGCGCGATCGCCCTCGGCGCCGGCCGCGTCATGGGGTGGGCGGCGGCCGGTTACACCTTCCTCGTGGTGCTGCCCTCGTATCTGCAGAACAGCCTGCACGCGTCCTTCCGGCAGGCGCTGGTGGCCACGGTCCTCGCCAACGTCGGCTTCGCGGCCGTGATCGTCCCGGCGGGGTGGCTCAGCGACCGTGTCGGACGGCGGCCGGTGATGCTCGCGGGCGCCGTGTCGGTGGTGGCCCTGGCGGTGCCGCTCCTCAATCTCCTCCAGGACACGTCCACTTCGACCGCGGTGAAGGGCGTCGCGGTGTGCGCGGCGGGCGCGGTGGTCGGGCTGATGGCGGGGCCGGGCCCGGCGATGCTCGCCGAGATGTTCCCGACGAGCGTCCGCTGCACCGGGCTCGGACTCGCCTACGCCCTGTCCAATGCCGTGTTCTCGGGCTGCGCGGGCCTCATCATCACGGAGACGATCAAGCGGACGGGAAGCGTGGACATTCCGGCGTACTACGCTGCCGCGACCTGCGCGGTGAGCGCGCTGGCCCTGCTGACGCTCCGCAAGCCGGACGACGAGAACGGGAGTTGAGCGGGCGTGCGGGTGATCGGGATGATGTCGGGGACGTCGTACGACGCGGTGGACGCGGCCGCGGCCGATCTGGGGCTCGCCGGGGACACGCTCACGCTGGAACCGCTCGGGCTCGTCAGCCGCCCCTACGACGACGGGCTGCGCGAGGCGCTGGCCCGGGCGCTGCCCCCGGCGTCCACGACGGTCGCCGAGGTCTGCCGGCTGGACACCCTCATCGGGCGGGCGTTCGCGGCGGTGGCGGTCGAGGCGGACCGGGAACTCTGTTCGGGGCGGGCCGAGTTGGTGGCCTCGCACGGGCAGACCGTGCACCACTGGGTGGAGCGGGGCCGGGCCCGGGGCAGCCTGCAGCTCGGGCAGCCCGCCTGGATCGCGGAGGCGACGGGGCTGCCCGTGGTGGCGGACTTCCGCCCGCGTGACATCGCCGCCGGGGGCCAGGGCGCGCCCCTGGTGAGCCTGTTCGACCTGCTGTGGCTGCGGGGCCGGCCGGGGACGCCGGTGGCGCTGAACCTCGGCGGCATCGCCAACCTGACGGCGCCCGACGGCACGGCGTTCGACACCGGGCCGGCCTGCGCGCTGATCGACGCGGCCGTGCGGGACGGCACGGCCGGGCGCGCGGCGTACGACGTGGACGGCGCCCTGGCCGCGCGGGGCACGGTCCACGAACCGCTGCTGCGGCGCCTGCTCGACGAGCCGTACTACGCGCTGCCCGCGCCGAAGACGACGGGCAAGGAGCTGTTCCACGGTGGTTATCTGCGTGACGCCCTCACCGGGTTCCCCGGGCTGCCCGTGCGGGACGTCGTGGCGACCCTGACCCGGCTCACCGCGCGGACCGTGGCCGGGGCCGCCGTCGCGGCGGGGGCGACGGAAGTGATCGCGTCGGGCGGCGGCACCCGCAATCCGGTGCTGATGCGGATGCTGGCCGCCGAGTTGGCGGGGGTCCCGTTGCGGGTCTCCGACGAGCTGGGGCTGCCGGCCGCGGCGAAGGAGGCGCACGCGTTCGCCGTCCTGGGCTTCCTGACCGTGCGAGGGCTGCCGGGCACCGTGCCGCTGAGCACGGGGGCACGGCATCCGAGCCTCCTGGGGTCGGTGACACCCGGGCGGGCCGGGCTGCCGCCGGGGCCGCCGGGAGGCACACGACCTCCGGTCCGGCTGGTGATCGGACGGGCACCCGGCGGTCCCTGACGGGGACGGTGGGGCGGCGCACCCCGGCCGGCGCCGGACGGAGGCTCCAGGCGGCGCTCGCCGACCGGCGCCGGGTGAGGGCTCCGAGCGGTGAACGTCGGCCGAAAGCCCGGCGTCATCACCCATCAGCGGCACCGACGACACCGGCGGGACCGGCAGGACCGGCAGGACAGCAGATGATCCCCCAGAAGCACACAAGGAGGGCAGAACGGCGCTCGGTGCATCCCGTTCCGGTCCCCTCTCATCCGCTTTTCACTCCGGCCTCATACGGTGGCGTCATGACGCAGGTGACTCCTCCAGGCTGGTACCCCGATCCCGGCCAGACGAATGACGCGCCGCCCACCGAGCGCTGGTGGGACGGCAGGGCGTGGACGGACCAGGTCCGGCCCGCGGGCTCGGCCGGGGCGTTCGGCCCTCCGGCCTTCCCGCCGGCCGCCGGGCCGTACCCGCCCGGCGCCGCGCCGGCGTATCCCGGTTACCCGGCGTACGGCGCCCCGGCGCCGAAGCGCGGGCTCCGCACGGGCATAGCCGTCGCCTTGGCCGTGGCGGTCCTGGCGTGCATCGGCATCGGCGCGTACGCCCTGGTCGGCAACGACGGCGGCGACGGCAGCACGACCTCGCAGGGCCCCGGCGGGCCGGACGGCCGGGGCGGCGACGGCGGACGGGACGGCTCCGGCGGTCAGGGCGGGCCCGGCGGCTCGGGGGGTTCCGGCGGCTCCGACGGGCAGCCCCCGGCGCCGGACGGGTCCGGGAGGCCGCCGCAGACCGAGGACGGGTACGCCACCGACTCGGCGAGCGGCATCAGCATCCCGGTGCCGGACGGCTGGGTCACCTCGCCGCTGCCGGTCGGCGCTCAGGTGGTGACGGAGGCGTCGTACGAGTGCCCCGCCGACCCCTCGAAGACCTGCACGCGCGGTGGCGCCTACTCGATGCCGGCCAAGGAGCTCAACCTGAAGGCCACCACGGCGGAGGCGGCCGCCAAGGAGGACATCGCACAGAACGCCGAGGACGCGTACGGCACCGAGGGCTACGGCAAGATCAGCTCGCACAAGGAGCTGGCCTCGAAGGCGGTGACCGTGGCCGGCGAGAAGGGCTACCTGGTCCGCTGGAAGGTGGCGACCAGCAAGGGCGACGACGGGTACGTGGAGTCGCTCGCGTTCCCTTCCCCGGCGGACTCCTCGCGGCTCGTCGTGGTGCGCTTCGGCATCGACGTCAGCGACGAGGCGCCCGAGCAGTCGGTGATCGACGACATCACCAAGGGCATCAAGAAGGCGGCGATCACCAGCGGCGGAGGCAACGGCCAGGACGTGTGAGTCGGCCGGGCGGGGTTCCTCTCCGCTCCGGAGAAACCCCACCCGGCCGGGGGGTGCGCGCCGCCCCCGTCCCCACGGTGCGGCGCCGCCGGGCCGCCGTCC
Organism: Streptomyces sp. HM190; assembly: GCF_009857135.1. Taxonomy (GTDB): domain Bacteria; phylum Actinomycetota; class Actinomycetes; order Streptomycetales; family Streptomycetaceae; genus Streptomyces; species Streptomyces heilongjiangensis. Next base: position 7,508,241 of record NZ_CP047318.1, on the reverse strand, counting down.
GGTCATCCCGTGAACGGCGGCCCGAGCATCAGGTGAGGCCGAGCGCGGGGAACACGGCTGCCTCCATGAATCTGATGATGTACGCCTCGTCCGCGTCCTCACCCTCCAGGACCGGGCGGGCCCGGAGGACGCCGAAGATCTGGGCCGGGACGAACTCCAGCGCGGGATGGTCGGCGGGCACCTCGCCGCGGGCGACACCGCGGTCGATCATCGCCTTGAGGGAGCCGATCTCGGGCTCGACCAGGGCGTCGCGCAGGGCCGCCCGCAGCTCGTCGTCCTGGACGACGGCCTGGCCGAGCGCCTGGTAGATCCGCCCCTCCAGGGCGAACCCCTCGCTCGCCTGCCGGGCCGCCTCGTACAGGTCTCCGCGCAGGGACCCGGTGTCGATGCCGCCGAAGCGCACGCTGCGGCGGGCGCGCAGCGCCGCGGCCACGAACTGGGGCTTGTTCTTCCACTGCCGGTAGAGCGTGGACTTGCTGCAGCGGGTGCTCGCGGCGACACCCTCCATGGTCACCGAGTCGTAGCCGCACTCACGGATCTGCTCGAGCACGGCGTCGAAGAACTCCCGCTCACGCTCCGGCGTGATCTTGGAGCGGCGCGAGGCGACGGCCGTGTCCGGCCCCTCCGCGGCCTGCGACGTCATGACTCTCGTCTCCTTCGGTCGGGTCACACCCCTGAGCCTGTCGAGACGCCACTGTACCGGAACGCCAACGTATCGGTACAGCGGCGTATCGATACCCCCCAGTTTCGGTACAGTGGCGTATCGGTACACTCGCGTATCGGAACTGCCTCGTATCGGAACTTCCCCGTATCGGAACAGGTCCGCATCGGTACACGTACGTGTCGTCCGTCGTACCGCCAGGGAAACAGCGCCACCAGCGCCGTCAGGGAAAGGGCCGGGGGATGGAATGCCGCACCGCGCCTTCAACGCCGTCAGAGCCGTCAGAGCCGTCAGATCGATTCGGGCCGTCGGAGCAGTCCGAGCCCTCGGGGCAGTCCGATGCCGGGGGGCCATCGGGGTCGGCCGCCTCGGCAGCGCGGCCGCCGCTCGTCCGTGAACTGCTGCTCGTCGCCGGTCTCTTCCTGCTCTACAAGCTCGGCCGGACGCTGACGAGCGGCCACACCGCCGAGGCCTTCCTCGACGCGGACCGCGTCTGGGGATGGGAACGCGCGCTCCGTCTGCCCGACGAGGGGGCCGTGCAGTCCGTGCTGCTCCACGGCGACCTGCCGGTCCACCTGGCGAACGTCCACTACGCGACCGTCCACTTCCCGGCCACCGCCGCGTTCCTGGTGTGGCTGTACCTGCGGCGCCCCGCGCACTACGTGTGGGCCCGCCGGGTCCTCGCGGCCGTCACCGCCGCCGCCCTGCTGCTCCATCTGGCGTTTCCGCTGGCCCCGCCGCGGATGCTGGAGACGGCGGGTCTCGTCGACACGGGGCAGGTGTACGGGCCGACGGTGTACTCGGCCGCCCCGGCGACCGACTCCCTGGCGAACCAGTTCGCGGCGATGCCCTCGCTCCACTTCGGCTGGGCCCTCGTGGTCGCGATCGGGCTGATCGCCGCGACCAGCTCCCGGTGGCGCGTGCTCTGGCTGCTGCACCCGCTGGTCACCCTGCTGGTGATCGTCGGCACCGCGAACCACTACTGGCTGGACTCGATCGTGGCGGGTGGGCTGGTGGGCGTCGCGCTCGCCGTGATCCGGGTGCCGCGCCCGGTGGCCGCGACCGCCCGGCGGCCGGTGGGACTCACCGCCGTCGAGGAGCCCGTGCCGGCCGGAGCGGGCCGATGAACGCCACCCTCGTCGCCGTCGCCCTCTCCCTCGTCTCGGCCGTGGCGTACGCGGCCGCCGCCGTCGCCCAGGAGCGGCTCGCCGCCCGCGACGCCGGCAGCGGGATACGGCGCATGCTGGCCAGCGGTGCCTGGTGGAGTTCGGTCGCGCTCAACGCCGGGGCCGCGCTGCTGCACGTGGTCGCCCTGAAGTACGGGCCGCTGACCGTGGTCCAGCCCTTGGGCGCGCTGACCCTCGTGGCGGCCGTGCCGCTGGGGGCGCGGCTGGCCGGGCGGCGGGTCGGCGCGGTGGAGTGGCGCGGTACGGCGCTCACCCTGGTGGGGCTCGCGGCGATCCTGGTCACCGCGTCCGGGTCCGCTCCGGACGACGTGCTGAGTGTGCCGGAGGCGGTCGCCGTCGCCGGGGCCACGGCCGTCCTGATCGGGCTGCTGTCCCGCCGCGGCACCGAGCCGGGGCTGCGGCACGCGACCGCGTCCGGGGTGGCGTCGGGCGTCGCGTCCGCGCTGACCCAGACGGTCACGGTGGCCGCCACCGACCCCTCCGGCGGGCTGCTGAGCGTCGAGGTCGTGGTGGTGGCCCTCCTCGTCGCGGCCTTCGCCGTGGGCGGCCTGTTCCTCTCGCAGACGGCCTACCGGGGTGGTCTGGGCGCCCCGCTCGCGGTGGTGACCCTGGCCAACCCGGTCGCCGCCGCGGTGATCGGCCTGTCCCTCCTCGGCGAGGGACTGCGGGGCGGCGCGGCGGGCGTGCTGCTGGCGGCGGCGGGGGCCGTCGTGGCCGGGCGCGGAGTGGTCCTCCTGACGCGCGTCCCTGCGGCCGGACCTCGACCGTCCGACGAACCCCGCCGGGTCGCACGACACCCGGCCGACGAACCCCACCCGGTGGCCGCGGTTCTTTCCCTGGAAACCCGGCAGGCCCCCGCGGAGCCGCCGTTGCTCCCGAACCTGACCCCTCTGTGAGGTCCGTCCGTGGTCCGGCCGGCGCGTGCCCGCGGAGGCCGGACCACGGCCCCCGGCCCCGATGCGTCCTCCCGGGGAGGAGGTCAGGCCCCGGAGCTGCGGCCCAGTGCGGGGTCGCTGACGCCGACGCGGCCGTTCTCCACGTGGCCCGCGAAGCGGCGGACCCAGCCGGGGGCCGCCGGCGTGGTCACCGTCAGGTCGTACCAGCGGTGGCTCGCCCGGAGGTCCACGACGCGCCGGACGGTGGCCCCGGCCCGCACCCTGACCGTACGGCCCCGGTCCGCGCCGTACCCGCTGCGGATCCGCATGCTCACCGCGCTGGAACCCTTGTTGGTGAGGGTCAGCTCCACATCCCCGCCGATGTGCCGCGCGGTGACCTCCAGCCCCGCAGACGGGCCCGTTCCCGGCCCTCGGAAGACCCGCAGGAAGCCGTTCGGTCCGTGCACCGTGAGGTCGTAGGAGCCGCCCGAGGCCGCCAGGTCCCAGGTGTCGGAGAGCGTTCCGCCCGCCCCGGTGGTGTAGGTCCACGGCCCGTCCGCGCGGTTGCCCGAGGTGACGAGGAACGCGGCGCCGGCCCGCGCGCCGGAGGCGAACGTGAGCGCGAAGGTCCCCGCGGCCGGGTCGGCCGAACCGTCCACCCTGGGCGCGTACAGCAGCGGCCGGGCGGGCCGCAGGCCCCGCTCCTGCCGCGGCATGCTCGGGTGGGTCGGCACGGTCGGCCGGTAGTCGGGGTGCCGCTCGCGGTCCGGCGGCTCGTACGCGTGCGTGTCGGGCAGCGCGGCCGGCCGGCTGTCCCGGCGGGAGAAGTCGAACGCGGAGGTCAGGTCACCGCAGACGGCACGGCGCCAGGGCGAGATGTTCGGCTCCCGCACCCCGAACCGGCGCTCCATGAACCGCAGGACCGACGTGTGGTCGAACGTCTCGGAGCACACGAACCCGCCCTTGCTCCACGGCGACACCACCAGCATCGGCACCCGCGGCCCGAGGCCGTACGGTCCGGCCACGTGCGTCGCGCTCCCGGCGAAGAGGTCCAGGCCGACGTCGACGGTCGACCCGCCGTGCGCGGCCGAGCGCGGCGGCAGCGGCGGCACCACGTGGTCGAAGAACCCGTCGTTCTCGTCGTACGTGATGAACAGCGCGGTCCGCGCCCAGACGTCCGGGTCGGCGGTGAGGGCGTCGAGGACCTGGGCGATGTACCAGGCGCCGTAGTTCGAGGGCCAGTTGGAGTGCTCGGAGAACGCCTCGGGCGCCGCGATCCAGGAGATCTGCGGCAGCCGGCCCGCCGTCACGTCCGCCCTCAGCCGGTCGAAGTAGCCGTCGCCGGCCTTGACGTTCGTCCCCGTGCGGGCCTTGTCGTACCAGGGGTCGCCGGGCTTGGCGTCACGGTACCTGTCGAAGTAGAGCAGGGAGTTGTCGCCGTAGTTGCCGCGGTAGGGGTCGGCGATCCAGCCCCAGGAGCCCGCCGCGTCCAGGCCGTCGCCGACGTCCTGGTAGATCTTCCAGGAGATCCCGGCCGCTTCGAGGCGTTCGGGGTAGGTGGTCCAGCCGTAGCCGCGTTCGTCGTTGCCGAGGACGGGGCCACCGCCGGTGCCGTCGTTGCCCGTGCAGCCGGACCACATGTAGTAGCGGTTGGGGTCGGTGGAGCCGATGAACGAGCAGTGGTAGGCGTCGCAGACGGTGAAGGCGTCGGCGAGGGCGTAGTGGAACGGGATGTCCTCGCGGGTCAGGTACGCCATCGTCGTGGTGCCCTTGGCGGGCACCCACCTGTCGTACTTGCCGCCGTTGTAGGCGGCGTGCCCGTCGGACCAGCCGTGCGGGAGGCCCTCCAGGAACTGCATGCCGAGGTCGTCGGCCTCGGGGTGGAACGGCAGGACGTCCCGGGTGCCGTCCGACTGGTGCCACACCGGCTTCCCGTTGTCCAGTGTGACCGGGTGCGGGTCGCCGAAGCCGCGTACCCCTCTCAGCGAGCCGAAGTAGTGGTCGAAGGACCGGTTCTCCTGCATGAGGACGACGATGTGCTCGACGTCCTCGATGGTGCCGGAACGGTGGTGCGCGGGCAGTGCGGCGGCCCGCTGGATACTGGCCGACAGAGCGGTGAACGCCGTGGTGGCTCCCGCCACCTGGAGGAATCGCCGCCGGTTGACTTCAGGCATGGGTGGATGACCTCTTGTCCTGACGTGGTGCGTCGGATGTGACCTGCGCGCCGGGGGTGCCGTGCGGGGCTCTCCGGTACCCCCGGGGGAATGGTCCAAGAGGAACGAAGGCCGGGGAAGGGGCCGTGGCGCGCGTGTGACCGACCGGGGTCCGGCGTGCGAACAGCGCCGGGCGGCTGTCCCCGGGGCGTCCGCCGGCGCACGTACGACGCCCCGGCCGCACGGCAGTCGAGCCCGCTCGGCGTCGCACCGCGCGTGGAGGGCTCCGTCGACAGCCCTCAGGTGCCGCCGCCCTTCCTGGTCGCCGGGACCCTGCGGGCGTGCGGGCCTAGAACTACGCAGAGTCGTTATAGGGACCCCGGGCGCGCGGGCGCGCGGCCGACGGGTGCCATCCAGCGCATGGATGATCCCCATCCCGGATCGCGATCGGAAGAGGGCTGGGCAGGGCCCGCGCGATACCCCATAGTCGACTCCACCCGGCGCCGGAGCCACCGCGCCCACCGCCGCCGGGAGGCGCGTACCCGGGGACCGGTGGGCCGGCCCCCGCGCCACCGCGGCAGTCACCGGCGCCCCCCGCTCCGGCACCGCCCGGCTCCGCCCCGTGGGCCGGGCGACCCCCGCCACGGGCGACCGGGCCCCTCTGTCCCGTCCCGTTTCCCGTCCCGCTCAGCCAGGTGGAGTTCCCGCATGCCCGCACCCGTGCCCCCGCCCCCGTCACCGACGCCGACGCAGACGCCGTCCGACGTCGCGGAGAACGCCCCGGCCGGGGAGATCAACCCGGCTGAGGAGAGCGCGCCCGAGACCACCGTGTCCGGCGCCGCCCACCGGCTGCGCATCACGCTGCTGATGGCCGGCAGTTGTCTGCCGATCCTGGGGGCCGTGCTCATCGCCCCCGTGCTGCCGCAGATGCGCGACCACTTCGCCGGCACACCGGGCGTCGACGCGCTGGTCCCGATGGCCCTGACGATCCCCGCCCTCTCCCTGGCGCTGCTGGCCCCCTTCGCCGGCGTGGTCGTCGACCGGCTCGGCCGCAGACGTCTGCTCGTCGTCGCCACCGTGCTCTACGCGCTGTTCGGCACGGCCCCGCTGTGGCTGGACTCCCTCGGCGCGATCGTGGCCTCCCGCGCGCTGGTCGGCGTCGTCGAGGCCGCCATCATGACGTGCTGCACCACGCTGATCGGCGACCACTACTCCGGGCGGCAGCGTGATCGGTACCTCGCCCTGCAGACGATGTGCGCCTCCGTCTCGGCGACCGCGTTCTTCGCGCTGGGCGGCGCGGCCGGTTCGGCGGGCTGGCGCACACCGTTCTGGGCCTACGCAGTGAGCCTGCTGCTCGCGCCCGCCATGGCGGCGGCCCTGCGCGGCCCTCGACCGAGCGAACCGACCACACCGCTCGAAGCGACCGCACCCGCGTCCTCCGTCGGCACCGCCCCCGCCGGGGCGACCCGGCGGGCCTTCCCCTGGCGGCCGCTGGCCGGGACGTGTGCGCTCACCGTCTTCGGCGCCCTGCTCTTCTACACCGTGCAGGTCGAACTGTCCTTCCTCCTGGACGACATGGGCGTGACCGACCCCGGCATGATCGGGCTGGCGTCGGCCGTCTCCAGCGCCGCGGTCGTGGCCGGTGCCGTCACCTTCGCCAAGTCGGGTCGCGGACCGGAGAGCTGGCTGCCCTTCGTCTTCGGCCTGTGCGCCGCCGGCTTCGCGGTGATCTGGTTCGCCCCCAACCCCGTCGTGCTGACCGTCGGTGCCGTGATCAACTGCCTCGGCGGCGGCATCATGCTGCCGAGTCTGCTCACGCTGGCGATGTCCCGGCTCGACTACGCCGACCGGGGCCGCGGCACGGGCCTGTGGACCGGCTCCTTCTTCATCGGCCAGTTCGTCTGCCCCCTCGTGGTGCTGGCGCTGGCCTCCGCCGTCGGTGGCCTGACCAACGCCATGGGCGTCCTGGCGGCCATGGGGGCGGCCGGCGCCGTCGGACTCGCGCTCTCGGCGCACCGGCGCCGCGCCCGGTCCGCGTCGGCCGCACCGATCCCCCGGCCGACCGCCTGACACGACCACCGCACGACCGTACTCGCCGAGGCGCACGCGCCCTGGACGACTGAGGCGGGCCGGTACGAGGGGCCTTGAGGAACCGGTACGAGGGCCTACGGGCGGGGCGACCCGACGACCGGTTCCGTGACCGGCCACGCCCCGCGGGCCACCAGGTCGAGGACGAGGGCGGCGATGTTCCACGCGTCGTCCTCGCCGCGGTGGTGGCGCCCCTCCAGCGGGAGTCCGGCGATCCGCAGCGCCTGGGCCATGCCCGGCTTCCCGCGGAGCCCGTGGGCCTCGGTGAAGACGGCCTTCGCGTTGGTGTGGGTGCGCTCCGTCGGAAAGCCGAACGGGTAGGCCACCCCGTCGGCCCGGCTCTGCCGCTCGAACTGCCGACGGTCGTACTCGCCCCAGCTCGCCCACGGGCGCTGCCCGGCGTCGTACTCCTCGACGAGGATCCGGCACGCCTCGGCGAAGGCGACGCCCCGGTCCACCTCGGCCTGGGTCAGTCCGGTCAGTTCCGTGCAGAAGTCGCTCACTGCCGATCGGACCGGGCGAACCAGGATGCGGTTCCGGGACACGCGGCGGCGCGCCGACACGTCCACCACGGCGAGACCGATCTCGATGATCTCGTTCACCGAGCCGGGCGGCGGCTGTCCGTCCCAGCAGGTCGCCTCCACGTCGATGACGTTCAGCAAGGAGGGTCGGTGGCGTCGCATGGACCGAGGGTACGACGGCCGTAGGGAGCCGTACGTGTCCCATGGACGGGGACGGCCCGGGCCGTCGACTGGTGCGTCGCATCCTCTTGGGGCACTTCCCGAGGCGGGCGGCGCTCCCGAGAGCCTGGCCGAGCCATCCGAAGCACTGCGCAGTGCGCATGCCCGACGATGTCACGTGCGAAGGGCTCCGGCGACGCCCACGCGGCGGAGGCGGCGCTACCGGTTGTCATGACGGGCGACGGCCTCAACGGCCGCCGCCCGCCTTGTGCATGGTGCTTGGGCGTCAGTCCTTCGTCGGCATGGCCGGGCGCGACTGGTGCTGACCGTGGTCGGCACTTGGGTCGGACGTCCTTCGGGAAGCCGCTCGGCCAACCCCCTCGTCAGCGGCGAGGAAGAGAACCGCGAACAGCAGCAGGGCCGTGCCTGTGAGAACGATCGCGTTGAGCCGCTCATCGAAGACCAGGATGCCGATGACCGCCGCGGTGAGCGGCTCGACCAGGGCGACCACGGACGCCGTGGTCGCCCGTACGGCGCCGAGGCCGGCGAAGAACAACGTGTACGCCAGGGCTGTAGGCGCAGCCCCCAGGTAGAGGATCAGAGCCAGGATCCATGCCGGTCGCTCCATGTCGGGCACCAGGCCCTCCAGCAGAGCCATCGGCAGAAGGCAGACCGTGCCGACCGCGAAACCGGTGACTGTGGACTCGAACGCGCCACCGGCGTTCTCCCGGCCGGAGAAGCGGCCCAGCAACGTCACGCCCGCGTACCCGGCGGCGGAGAGCAGCGCGTATCCGATGCCCAGGAGGGGAGCCGGGGCAGTGCTCCCATCAGCGCCCCCCATCAGCAGCACCAGGCCGACAACACCGCTCGCCAACGCGGCGGTTCCGGCGACGCCGGTCCGCTCGCCCAGCGTGAGCCGGGCTCCGACCGCGACCAGCACCGGACCCGAGCCCAGGGTCACCACCGTGGCCACGGTCAGCCCGGCCTGCTGCACGGAGGCGAAGTAGGCCGTCTGGTACACCGCCAGCCCGAATCCTGTGATCAGGGCCCGCCGCGGGTTCGCCGCGAACGTCGCACGCAGCGACAGCGCCGTCTCCGGCCGCCGAGACCGTCGCACCAGGTGAGCTGCCAGAAGCAGCCCGAGTCCGGTCAGGAACCGCCAGAAGGAAACAGAGATGGGGCCGATTCCGCCGACGTCGTACAGTTCAGCGGCCACCGCACCGCCAGTGCCCCACGCTGTGGCCGCCATCGCGACGTAGAGAACACCCTGCCGAACGGGCCGGGCGGAAGAGGACTGCAACTGAGGTCTCCTCGATTGATTGCCATCACGATGTCTCCGTGGGCAACCCGCGCGGCCACCCCGGGAGCCCCGGGATGGCTCTGCATGACCGCCCGCCTTAAGCGGCGGGCGGCGGAGGCGTCACAAACAGCTGCATGTGATCACCTTATCCAGCAATGGGCAGGCGCCCCAGCACGGGCCGGGACCTGTCCACCGCTCGGGGACAGGTCCCCTCGTGCGACCTGCGCGTTCTTCGAGCGCTGTCGGAGGCCGTCCACAGGAAGGGGAAGCGCGCTGTCGTACGGACCGGGCGGGATGTGGAGGGTGACGGTGTCGTAGTCGCCGCATCGCAGCACGTTGTCCCTGCGGTGCCGGCTGAGCGCGGCGATGTCGTCGGGGCTCAACTCCGAGGCCTGCGCGACCATCTGGCGCAGCGTGTCGGTCATGTCGACGGTGCTGGAGAAGATGCTGTTGGCCCCGGGATCCTTGCGGTGGCGGCAGGCGACGCCGTCGTCGCTCCGAGACTGACCGGACGCCCGCTGGACTCCCACGCCCATCGAGTCCTCCCTCCCGCCGCCCCCGCAGAGCCGCACACCGACCCCAGGGTGCGGACGCTGAGCGAGCGCGAGCACGAGGTCCTGGTGGCGATCGGCAAAAGCTGGGCCAACGCGGAGGCCGCCGAGGGCGGCAACGGGAGACTGTTCGAGTTGCCGGGCGCCGCCGTCGTCGTTGCGGAACGGTGTCGGGCCGGCCGCCGGCCCGCCCCGCGGTGATCACCGGCGCCGGGGACAGCGAAGCTGCGGCGGGCGCGGAGGGCCACCGTCAGGTCATGAGCGTGCCCCGGGCCGCCCCCAGGGCGGCGAGCACGTCCTGGGCCGCCTCACGGAGGACGGCCTCGTCCGGCGTGACGGAGGTTTCCAGGGCTGCTTTGATCGTGTGGCCGAGCAGGTCGGCCCGATGGTCCGGGCGGACGTCCTCGCCCGGGACGGCGAGGCCCCCCGTGATGAATCCGGTCAGCACCGCGTCGATCGTGTAGATCTGGTCCGCCGCCGGGGCCGTGACGGTCATCAGCCCATGCGTGCGCCATACCTCGACGAGGCGGGCGAGCAGGGTGTGGAAGCCGAGTTCCTGGATGACGGGACGGCCGGCCGGGGTGACGGCGAGCGCGCCGAGGATTTCGCTGTCACCGGCATGGATGGCCCGCGTGACGGGGTTGCGGGTTTGCTGCAGGAACACCTCCCGTACCACCTTGCTGGGCAGGGCGGCAGCGGAGTTCTCTCTGATCTCGGCAGCGAGGACGCCGAGCGCCTCGTGGAGTTCACGCCGCAGCAGTTCGGCGAACAGCGTCTGTTTCGTCTTCCAGTGGAGGTAGACGGTGCCCTTCCCGATACGGGCGCGGCGCGCGATCTCATCCACGGTGACCCGCTTGTAGCCCCACGCCAAGAGCAGTTCGCGCGCGGCGGCCAGGATGCGCTCGGCGCGTGCGTGGTCGGCCGGCGGGGCAGCGGCCGAGCGGTCCAAGGTCATGAGCACAGCATCCCACCCCCGTCACTGGATGACCAAATTTCGAATCTGGTCATCCAGTATCGATCAGGGGTACGATCGAGGCATGACCTCTTCGTCACTCCCCCCACAGGGTGTCCGTCGCGCCCTCATCGTCGGATCCGGCATCTCCGGACTGGCCGCGGCACTGAGCCTGCACCGGGCCGGATGGCAGCCCCTGATCGTCGAGCGGGCCCCCCAGCGTCGCACCGGCGGCTACTTCGTCCGCTTCAACGGCCCCGGCTACACCGCCGCCGAACGCCTGGGCATCCTGGACTCACTCCCGGACCGCCGCGACCCCGACGGGCGCATGTTCGAAGTCGATTCCCGCGGCCGTCTCACACCGGGCCTGACCTTCCCCGAACAGGTCAACGGCACCCCGATGCGACTGCTGCTGCGCAGCGACCTGGAGCGGGTCCTGTACGAAGCCGTCCAGGACCTGGTGGAGATCCGCTACGGCACCGGGCCCGCGACCATCACCCAGGACCGCGACCAGGTGACGGTGACCCTCACCGACGGGTCCGTGGAGAGCGCGGACCTGCTCATCGGGGCCGACGGCATCCACTCCACCGTCCGTTCACTGGTCTTCGGCCCCGAGGACCTCTACCGCAAGGACTTCGACCACGTCGTGGCCGCCTGTCTCATGGACGGCCCGCTGTCCGGTCTGCGAGAGGGCGACAGCGCGGTCGCCACCGCCCCCGGGCGCTCCGCCTGGATCAACAGCTATCGCGACCACCCCGCGGTCGCCTTCCTGCTCTACCGCACCGACTGGCCCGCCGCCGAGATCCGCAAGAAGCCCTCGGTCGCCCTGCGCGAGGCCTTCGCCGGCTTCGGCGGGGACCTCGTGCCGGCCATGCTGGAGGCGATGGACCGCTCCGAGTCCGTCCTGTTCGACCAGGTCAGCCAGATCCACATGAGCCGCTGGAGCCAGGGCCGGGTGGTCCTGCTCGGTGACTCCGCCTGGTGCATGACCCTGCACTCCGGCCAGGGTTCCGGCATGGGCATCGCCGGCGGCGAACTGCTGGCCCGGCTGCTCACCGAAGACGGTGACCTGGCCACCGCCCTGGGCAGCTGGGAACAGCAGATGCGCCCGCATGTCACCCGCCACCAGAAGGAAGCCCTGCGCATGCGGCACTTCTTCATGCCCGCCAACCGCTTGGGCCGCGTCGCTCGCAGCACCCTGATCCGCGCGATCTCCACCCCGGCCGGCGCCAGGCTCGGCAAAGCCCTGATGGGCTGACCCACCACACGAGACCGACTGGTGAGCCGTTTCCAGTTCGTTGAGGATCATCGCGCGCCTTCGGGGTCAAGCGGCCGTGCCGGGTCCTGGAGGCCTCCCGGTCCGGGTTCTACCGGTGACTGAAGGCCTCCCCGGCCCGCCTGGCGCGAGCCAGGGACGACGCCCGCCCAACGCCTGTCCAGCGGCTCGTCGGTCCGACTGCTCGCCGCGCCGCCCCCGTCCGCGATGCGATCCAGCACGTGCCTTCCCCCCTCCTGGCCAGCGGCGACACCCTCAACGGCGCGAAAGGGTGCGGATTCGAACCGGATTCGTCCCGAGGACCCCGGACTCCACAAGGATCAGGATCAGCAGTTGACCTGCAGTGATGCTGATTTCTTGCCGCGGTACCGAGCATCCGTCGGCAGCGGAGTCTCGCAATCGAAATCAAGGGGACATATTTGGCTGATCAACGCCACGCAGTGAGTAGTCGCTCTCGCTGTCGCCCTCTCCGACCACCCCCAAGCGCGAACCGAACGGCCGCACCACGCGGCCCTCCGCTCTGGCGCCTAGGGACGGACAGAGCAGGGCTGTGACCAGGTTCTTTACAGAAGTTCTTCCGCCTGGCAGAAGCCGCCTTGCCGAGCCGGTGCAAGTCTCACGACCCTGGTTCCCACCACGGCACGCGGGGTGACGACGCCCCGCCGACAGGGACGGGACCGCCCATGCCTCACATGACCGCCTTCGCCAGGAACCAGTGGTACGTCGCCGCCTACGCCCAGGAGGTCGGGCGGGAGTTGCTCGGCCGGACGATCCTCGGCGAACCGCTCGTCCTCTACCGGACGGAGGAGGAGGGCACGCCCGTCGCGCTGCACGACCGGTGCGTGCACCGGCGGTACCCGCTGTCCGAGACGCCCACCCGGCTCGACGGCGACCGGATCGTGTGCGGCTACCACGGCTTCACGTACGACACGACCGGGACCTGTGTGTACGTGCCGGGGCAGAAGCGCGTTCCGCGGACCGCGCGGGTGGCCTCGTACCCGGTGGTCGAGCAGGACTCGCTGATCTGGGTGTGGATAGGCGACCCGGCACTCGCCGACCCGCAGACGATCCCCCGGGCGAAGCACCTGGACTCCCCCGGCTGGGTCACCGTGCGCGGCATGGAACCGATCGACGCCGACTACGGGCTCCTCGTCGACAACCTGCTCGACCTGTCCCACGAGACGTATCTGCACGGCGGCTACATCGGCACCCCGGAGGTCGCCGAGACGCCGATCACCACCGAGGTCGACGAGGGCGCCGGCATCGTCCGGGTCAGCCGGCACATGGACGACGCCGAGTGCCCGCCGTTCTACGCCAGGTCCACCGGCATCACCGGCCGCATCACCCGCTGGCAGGACATCGAGTACTTCGCGCCCTGCCTGTACCTGCTGCACAGCCGGGTCGCCCCGGTCGGCGTGGTACCCGAGGCCGACGGCAGCGACCCGAACGGCTTCCACACCGAGGTCACCTACGCGATCACCCCGTCGACGGACGGCAAGGTGTACGACTTCTGGATGGTCTCGCGCGACTGGGCGACCGAGGACGACGAGGTCACCGAGTTCCTGCGGAACAACAACCACACCGTCGTCATGCAGGACGTCGACGCGCTCAACCTGCTGCAGAGGACGCTCGGCACGGAGCGCACCGGCTACCAGGAGCTGAGCATCAACATCGACACCGGCGGTCTGGCAGCCCGCCGTATCCTCGCCCGACTGGTCGAGGAGGGCGCGAAGCCCGAGGAGAAGGTCCGGTGAGCGCCTCCCCTGCCGCGCCCTTCCGTACGGGTGAGATCTACCGCGTGGACTGGCTGCCGGGCACAGACGTCCTGCACGGCACCTGCCACTGCGGACGCGAGCACACCGCGCAGGACCCGATCGAGATGTGGGAGTGGATGCTCGCCCATCCCCAGGGACACGAGCCCCGGGGACACGCCCCGCAAGGACACGAGCCGCAAGGGAACAGCTCATGACCCCCTCCTCGACCTCGTCGCCGCACGAGGCCGAACTCGTGGTCGCTGCAAGGGAGTTCGCCGCCGACGGCATCCTCGTGCTCACGTTGCGCCATCCGCTCGGCGAGGAACTCCCCTCCTGGGAGCCCGGCGCGCACATCGATGTGCTGCTCGGCCCGGAGCTGGAGCGGCAGTACTCGCTGTGCGGTGACCCGGCGGACCGGCACACCTGGCGGATCGGGGTCCTGCGGGAGCCCGACGGGCGCGGTGGATCGGCGTTCGTGCACACGGAGTTGCGCCAGGGCGACAAGGTGCGGGTGCGCGGGCCGCGCAACAAATTCGCCCTGGAGCCCGCGCCGCGCTACCGGTTCGTGGCCGGCGGCATCGGTATCACGCCGATCCTGCCGATGCTGGCGGCGGTCGAGGCGGCGGGCGCCGAGTGGTCGCTGCTGTACGGCGGGCGCAGCCGCGCATCGATGGCGTTCCGGGCCGAGTTGGCGCCGTACGGGGACAGGGTGACCGTCGCGCCGCAGGACGAGACGGGCCTCCTCGACCTGGGTCCGGTGCTCGACGGGCTGCCCGAGGACACCCTCGTCTACTGCTGCGGTCCCGGTCCGCTGCTCGACGCGGTCGAGGAACGGTGCCCGGGGCGGGCGCTGCGCGTGGAGCGGTTCCGGCCGAAGGAGCAGGAGACCGGCCCGGACAGCGAGTTCGAGGTGGTGCTGGAGCGGTCGGGGAAGACGGTGACCGTGCCGGTGGGGGTCTCCGTGCTGGACACCGTGCGGGCCGCCGGGGTGGAGGTGCTGTACTCGTGCGCGGAGGGCACCTGCGGGACCTGTGAGACCGATGTCCTGGACGGCACGCCCGACCACCGCGACTCGGTGCTGAGCGACCAGGAGCGCGAGGCAGGAGAAACCATGCTCATCTGCGTGTCCCGCTGCCGGGGCCCGCGGCTGGTGCTCGACCTGTAGGAGCGAGGGATTGACCTCCGGTGCCGTCGGCGACCTGAACGCCGGCGGCACCGGAGGGGGTGCCGCTCACCGGACGGGTGAGGGCACCACGCTGAGGTGTCCCGCGGTGGCCCGCCGGGAGCGGCGGGGCCTGCGGGGGGAGTCGGGCTGCCGGCGGGTCTCGCGCAGCACCAGGGTCATACGGGTGTAGCCCAGGTCGCGGAGGGTGTCGGGGGTCTCGTCGACGACCCGGCAGTGCGTGGCGCCCCAGCGGGGGTCGGGGTGGACGAGAGGACGCACGGCGCCGTCGTGCCGTACGGCGCCGGGGCCGACCGTACGGAGCCAGTGCGGCAGGCCGTGGCGGTAGGCGGCGTCCATGATGGGGTCCTGGGCTATGTCCCGGCGGATGGACTGCAAACCCCGGTCCTGGGCGTGCCGTTCCACGGCGGCGGCGAAGTGGGCGAGCATCGGCAGGCACCAACTCGACTCGTGGTCCCCGAGGACCGCGGCGGCGTCCGGGTGGAAGAGCACGAAGCGGAGGAAGTTGTCCTCCGGCATGGCCGTGGGGTGCGGCCCCACTCCGGTGAAGACCGCCCGGAACGCGGCGTTCGCGAGGACGACGTCCCAGCGGTGGTCGAGCACGACGGACGGGAAGAGGACCGAGTCCAGCATCACGGCGTAGTCCTGGAGATACGCCTGCGCTTCCTGGGCCTCGAGAGTGTCGGGGACGGGCCGCGGTACCGACCGCTGCCCTCCTGCCTGGTATGCCATCGGGAGGTCACCCCTCTTGCCTATGCGGCCTTCACGCGGCGCCTTGATCCTCCTGCCCCCGACAGAGCCATGTCAACTATCGTGGCATTTGGCGGCGGTTGACGGCTGGATCTCGCCACAGTTGTGGCGAGACCTGGATGTGAGTTCGACGAAGCGGCTAGTCTCCCCGCAGTTCACGGTGTACTTGCCGGGACCAGGGTCTCGCGCCAGGCTTGGATCCACGGATTCCGCAGTACCGCGAAATTGGCCTGAGAGAGACGTAGGAGATCTGTCGGTGACGGATGGCTTCGAGGTTCCGGACGCCGCGGCGACGGTTCTGCTGCCGGCCGTCGTGGCGCGAGTCACCGCGTTGGCGGACAAGCTGGACGTGGCGCACGCGGAGGTCTTCGACACCCGTCGGCTCTCGGTCGCGTCCGGCGTCCCCGAGGCGGTGGTGAAGGCCCTGCTGAGCGGGCAGCGCGCCGGCGAGCCCGACGTCCAGGCCCGCTTCCTGCAACGCCTGGACCTGCTGCGGCGCACCCGGCTCAAGCCCAACGGCCGCAAGTACACCCAGCAGGAGATCGCCGACGGCGCGGGGATGTCGCGCCAGCAGGCCGGTGCCCTGATCAACGGCGACCGGCGGCCCACGATGGAACACTGCGACGCCATCCAGCGCTTCTTCCGGGTCCACGCCGGTTTCCTCACCGCGGAGGACCCGGAGGCCCTGGCCAGCGCCCTGATGCGCACCGAGCAGGAACTGCTCCAGCAGCTCGCCGACCGTGAGCGCGCGGCGGCCGAGGCCGCCGACGACCCGCTCCAGCGGCTGCTGCAGAACCACGGTGTGCGCTCCATCGCATGGCGGGCGGCCCAGCTGCCCACCGACCAGCACCGCGACAAGGTGGCGGAGTGGCTGGACATGCTGCTGGAGAGCGTCAAGCGGCCCGAGTCCTGACCGGGGGAAGATCTGTGGGCATCGGAAAGGAAATGCGCCGTCTGTGCGGCGAGTTGGTCGGTGAGCTGACGCTCCCGGCGCCGGCGGACCCCGCCGACCTCTACAGCGCCCTGTGCGACGCCATGAGCAGACGCCGCGGCCGCCCCGTGCACTACCGTACGGCCGTCTTCCCGCCGGGCACGGCCAGTGGGCTGTGGCTGGACATGGCCGACCAGGACCTCGTCGTCATCGAGGAACGCACCGCCCCCGACCACCAGTTGGTGATCCTCGGCCACGAGCTGTGGCACATGCAGGCAGGGCACTGCGGCCACCCCGTGGAGGGCGCGGAGGGCGCCGCGGTCGCCGCACGCTTAGTGAACACCGACGCCGACCTGCAGGCGACGGTCCTGAAGGTGGCCGCGCGCACCCGTTTCGACCAGACCGACGAGCAGGAGGCGGAGAGCTTCGGTCTGCTGCTCGCCAGCAAGTGCCGTACCTGGCTGGCCGGTTCCGCGCTGCGCGGGCCGGTGCGACGTGATCACCTGGCCGGCCGGATCGGGGCCTCGCTGGGCTACCGCGGCCCGCAGGGCTGAGGCAGCCGCCGACACCATGGACGGGCACAGCTACTACGTACCGGCCGCCGCGATGGCGGTCGCCCTCGCCCTGAAGATGCCCGCGCTGCTGCGGAACTGGGGCGACCCCCTGATCAGGTGCGTGTGCGCCCTGATGACCCTGGCGACCCTGGTCTTCTTCTTCGCCGCGCCCCCGACGATCACCGAGGTCAACCGCCTGACCGGCATCACCAACCTGTCGGCCGCGCTGGTGTACGTCCTGCTGAGCGCGTTCAGCGGCTCCTGCCTGGTGCTGATCACCAACTGGCGGGGCGGCCCGCCCGAGGTCACCCGCCGGCTCTCGCGCCGCTGGATCGCCGGCTACGCCGGGGTGTGCGTGGCGATCGTGGTGCTGTTCGTGCTCGGGAACGCCCCGCTGGAGCGGGTCCGGGACTTCGACACGTACTACGCCAACACGCCGTTCCTGCGCGAGATGATCGTGCTGTACCTCGTCGGACTCACCGTCGCGGGCGTCGCCATGCACGTCATGTGCTGGCGCTGGGCGCTCCAGGTGAGCGGCTGGCTGCGCGCCGGGCTGCTGATCATCGCGCTCGGCTACCTCGTCAACGTCTCCTTCGCCGCGGCCAAGCTGGTCGCCGTCGCGGCCCGCTGGCTGGGCGCCGACCTGGACGGCCTGAGCACCTATCTCGCCCCCGTGCTGGCGTCGCTCGGCGCCCAGGTCAGCGCGGTCGGCTTCTGTCTGCCGCTCGCCGGTCAGCGCATCGGCGACTCCTGGACCACCTGGTCCACCTACCGCAGGCTCGGCCCGCTGTGGCGGGAGCTGCGGCCGGTGTGGGCCCAGGCCGGCCACGAGGTGCGGATCTCCTGGTGGGCGCCCGCGCAACTGCAGATGACGCAGCGGGAGTCCGACATCCACGACGGCATGCTCAGCCTGTATCCGTACTTCGACTCCGAGGTGCGCGCGAGGGCCTACGAGGCGGCCGTCGCGGCGGGCTCCGAGCCCGTGCAGGCGCGGGCCGAGGCCGACGCCGCGATGCTGACGGCGGCGGTGCGGGCCCGGCAGGACGACCCGGAGGGCCGCGTCATCAGCTCGGCCGTCGCCGCCACCCCCACCCTTCCCGCCGAGAACCCCCGTGACCTGGTGCGGATGTCCATCGCCCTGCGCCAGTCCCCCGTCGTAGCGGCCGCCCGCGAATGGGCCGCCGCGACCAGGCCAGAGAGCGACTTCCATGAGCGAACCCGTTAGCGGTCCCCACGCCCCCACGGCCGGCGCCGGCCGGCGTGCCGTCGTCGTCGGCGCGGGCCTGGCCGGTCTGCTGGCCGCCGCCGCGCTGCGCGACCACGCCGAGGTGACCGTCGTCGAGCGTGACGCGCTGCCCGAGGGGCCCGAGGCCCGCAAGGGCGTTCCGCAGGCCCGGCACGCCCATCTGCTGTGGTCCGGCGGGGCCCGCGCGATGGAGGACCTGCTGCCCGGCGTGACGGAGGCGTGGCTGGCCGCCGGGGCGCGGCGCATCCCGCTGCCGACGGGGCTGGTGTCGCTGTCGGCCCAGGGTTGGGTCCGGCGCTGGCCCGAGATGGAGTTCATGATCGCGTGCAGCCGGGATCTGCTGGAGTCGGTGGTCCGCGCCCGCCTGCTGGCCGGTCCCCGGGTCACCGTCCTGGAACGCACCGAGATCCTGGGGCTGTCGGGCGACGCGTCCCGGGTGACGGGCGTCCGGGTGCGGATGGCCGACGGTGAGGAGCGGCTGCTGCCCGCCGACCTGGTGGTGGACGCCGCCGGGCGGGGGTCGCGGGGCACCGCCTGGCTCGACGCGCTGGGGGTGCCGCCCGCGCCGATGGAGGAGGTCGACTCCGGGCTGGTGTACGCCAGTCGGATCTTCCGGGCGCCCGAGGGCACCGAGGAGTACCCCGTGGTGAACATCCAGCCGAACGCGGAGGATCCCGTGCCGGCGCAGAGCGCCACGCTCGTGCCCGTGGAGGGGGGTCGCTGGCTGGTCACCCTGTCGGGCACCCGGGGCGGTCAACCGACCGCGAAGGCGGAGGAGTTCGCCGAGTTCGCACGCAACGTCAGGCATCCGGTCGTGGGCGAGCTGATATCCCGCGCCGAGCCGCTGACCGATGTGGTGGTCACCCGCAGCACGATCAACCGGCGCCGCTTCTTCGAGAAGGTGTCCCGCTGGCCCGACGGGTTCGTGGCGATCGGCGACGCGGTCGCCACGTACAACCCGATCTACGGGCACGGCATGTCGGTCGCCGCGCAGGGCGCCCTGGGGCTGCGCGAGATGGTCGCCGAGCACGGGATCACCGCGCCGGGGCTGGCGCGCCGCATCCAGCGGGCGGTGGCCGTACCGGTGGCGCTCGCCTGGGAGTTGGCCACCGGCACGGACATCCGCTATCCGGAGGCCATCGGCAAGCAACCGAACGCCGCGCAGCGGCTGTTCGGGCTGTACCTGCAGCGGTTGATGCGTACGGCGGTGGGGCGGCCCCTGGTCTTCCGGGCCCTCCTCGGCGTGATCACCCTGTCCGCGTCGGCCGCCGCGCTGGTCCGGCCGGAGGTCGTGCTGGCGGTGCTGCGCGGCCCGGTCAAGGACCCGCTGACCGGGCCGCCGCTGACGGACCGTGAGCGGGAGATCGTGCCGGGCGCGGCGCGGTAGGGCGCGCGCCGTCCGCTGTCCGAGCGAACCGGTCTGCGGGAGAACGGGATTGTCAGTGCCGGGCGGCAAGCTGGGGGCGTGTCACTCATCCAACGAGGGGAGAGCCGTCCGATGCCGACCGCCGTACTGACCGACCGCGAGCGGACCGCCGTCCAGGCCTATCTGCGGCTGCTGGGGACCGTACGAGCAGTGTTCGACGGGCCGCCGGAGGGCCGCCGACCACCCGTCATGCCGACCGCCGCGCTCGCCGAGGCGGAGCAGGCGCTGGCGGAGGCGGGCCTTGCGGGCAACGAGGAGGAGTTCTTCCGCCTGCTGCGGAGCTGGTGTCCCGGGCGCTGACCCCGCCCGAGGATTCGCCCCCCCGACGGTCTGCCGCACCTCCGGCGGATCGTGCGGCCATCCGACCACGGCTCGCGGCCTGACAGCCGGCGGCCTCACGGCTCACGGGCTCACGGGCTCACGGGCGTGCCGGGTTCCCCCGGAGGGAAGGGGACCGACACCGACGTCACCACCAGCCCCCGGCGGACGCTCCAGCGGCCGTCGAAGGCCGTCAGCCGCCGGCCGTCCACCACCGGTCCGGGAACGAGGAGTTCGGCGCGCAGACCGCCGGTGTGGCCGCTGGGGTCGACGGACACCTCGATGTCGGCCTCGGAGAAGTCCAGCCAGCGGCCGGTGAGCGGGAACCACGCCTTGTAGACGGACTCCTTGGCGCTGAACAGCAGCCGGTCCCAGTGGACCGAGGGGTGGCCGGCGGTGAGGCGGCGCAGCCGGGCCTCCTCCGGAGGGAGCGCGATGGCCTCCAGGACACCCTCGGGCAGGGCGCTGTGGGGTTCGGCGTCGATGCCGAGGGAGGCGAGGTCGGTGGCGCGGACCAGGGCCGCGGCGGCGTACCCGTCGCAGTGGGTCATGCTGCCGGTCAGGCCCTCCGGCCAGCCGGGGGCGCCGCGCTCACCGGGCAGGATCGGCCGCGGCGGGACACCGAGCTTCTCCATGGCCCGCCGGGCGCAGGCCCGGACGACGGCGAACTCGCGGCGCCGCTTGGGCACCGCGCGGGCCACGATCTCCGCCTCCTCCGGGTACAGCTCGATCCCGTCGGCTCCCCCGGCCGTGTCAGCGTCGTACGCCTCCACGGCCACGACCGACTCCGGGAGCAGCTCCTCGATCAACGGTTCCGACCTCCATCGGCAGAATCCGGCGCAGCCTTCCCGGGGGTCCCGGGCGCGGGCGCCACTCGCGGGGGTAACCCACGGACACCTCTTCGAAGCGGACCCCGTCCAGCCAGGTGGTCCGCGGGATGTGCAGATGGCCGTAGACCATGACCTCGACGCGGAAGCGCCGGTGCCAGTCGGCGGTCAGGTCGGTGCCGCACCACATGGCGAACTCGGGGTAGCGCAGGACGTTCGTCGGGTGGCGGTCGAGGGGGTAGTGGTTGACCAGCACCGTGGGGAGGTCTGCGGGGATCTCGGCGAGCCGCCGTTCGGTCTCGGCGACCCGAGCGCGGCACCAGGCGTCGCGGCTCGGGTAGGGGTCGGGGTGCAGGACGTGCTCGTCGGTGCAGACCACGCCGGTGCCGTGCGCGTACTCCAGGCCCTCGGCCTTCGTCGCGCAGCCCCGCGGCAGGAACGAGTAGTCGTACAGCAGGAAGAGCGGCGCGACGACGACGGGACCGTCCGGGCCCTCCCACACGGGGTAGGGGTCCTCGGGGGTGACGACGCCCAACTCCCGGCAGAGCTCGACGAGATGCTCGTAGCGCGCGACACCCCGGTGCGGGACGGTCTCGCTGGGATGGGTCCACAGCTCGTGGTTGCCCGGCGCCCACACCACCTTCGCGAAGCGCCCGGCGAGGGTCCCCAGGGCCCAGCGGATGTCGTCCACCTTCTCGGAGACGTCACCGGCCACGAGGAGCCAGTCGTCGTCCGTCTCGGGGCGCATCTGTTCGACCAGGGCGCGGTTCTCGGGATAGCCGATGTGCAGATCGCTGATGGCCAGCAGGTTCCCGGGCCGGCCCACCGTCGACTCCACCCTCACTCCCTCCACGACACCTGATGGCAACAAGAGAACACACGTGTGCGCCGACGGACAAGAGTGACTGGCCGAGCGCTCGCCCACGCCGCGGCACGCCCGTCGCACGAGGATTAACACGAGCGTGACAGAACATGGGTCCCGGTGGCCTTATGATCTGCCCCAACACCACCGTCACGCCCGTCGTTCGCGTCGGCGGTTCGGCGTACCTCCATCCCCCCTGGCCGGGCACGGCCTGCTCCGCCGTGCCCGCGAACCGTAGAAAGGCGGCCTGCATGGTCTCTCGCGTACGCGTCTGGCTCAACCGCACGTACGCGGAGAACGTCTTCTTCATGGATCAGCTGCGGAATAATCCGCACGCTCGTCCGGTGGAGATCCATGCGACGCACGGTGACGCCGACTCCCCCGTACTGGCCGCCGCCGACACCGCCGATCTGGAGCCCGAAGGGCTCTCCCCCGCCGCGTACGTCGAGTACGCGCTCGACCAGTGCGCGAGGCGCGGCATCGACGTGTTCGTGCCGCGGCTGCACCAGGCGGCCATCGCCGCGCACCGCGAGGAGTTCACGGCCCTCGGTACGGCGCTGCTGGCGCCGCCCGCCGAGTCGATCGAGGTCTTCGAGGACAAGGTGACCGCGTACGAGGCCGTCCAGGCGTACGGGGTGCCCGTGCCGCCGTGGTTCCGGGTGACGGACGCCGACGAACTGATCGCCGCCGTGGAGGAGTTGGAGGCCGACGGGCACAGGGCGTGCTTCAAGCCGGCGTCCGGGGCGGGCGGTGTGGGCTTCCGTGTGGTGACCCGCACCCCGTTCTCGCTGGATCAGCTCAGCGGCTTCCCCGGCCCGTACGTGCAGCTCGACATGGTGGTCGCCGCCCTGCGGGAGGCCGGGGAGCCCGTCGACTGGCTGGTGATGCCGCGTCTCGGACAGCCGGAGGTCTCCGTCGACTGCCTGACCGGCACCGACGGACGGGTGCGGATGGCGGTGGGCCGCACGAAGAACGGGCGGCGGCGGGGCTTCTCGCTCAACCCGGCCTGGATCGAGCCGGCCCGGCGGCTCGCCGAGTCGTTCGCGCTGCACCACCTGACCAACATCCAGTTCCGGATGTTCGGGGACCGGCCGGTGCTGATGGACGTGAACACGCGTCCCGCGGGCGGCCTGCACCAGCTGGCGCTGTGCGGGATCAACGCGCCGTGGGCCGCGGTGCGGCTGGCGCTCGGCGAGGAGACCGGCGAGGTGCTGCCGACCCGGCTCGGGCAGGACTACACCGTGGTGTCGGGGCCGCGGCCGGTACGTCCGGTGACGCTGCCCCAGCAGGCCGAGGACGCGGCGACCGCCGACGTGGGCGCGGGCCTGGACGCGGGCGTGGGTGCCGGTGCGCCGGTGGGGGCAACCGCTCCGGTGGCCGCGGACATCCCGAGGGCCGTCGAGGTGCCGGGAGCCGTGGGTCTGCCGATGGTGGTCGAGGTCCCCGTGGGCGCGGTGGAGCCCGTGGAGGCCCACGCGCTCGCGGTGGCGCCCCCGGACGCCCCCACACGCGCCCAGTCCCCGACGACCTGCACGGCGTCCGCCGACCGCCCCTTGGCGGTCTGAGCCACCCAGGGACGGTACGCCGGCGATCCTGCGCCCCGGGCTGCAGGACGACGGGGCGGCTGTCCGGACCTGCGGGCACGAGCCCGCCGACGGGCGGGCCGCCCACCGGACGCACCGGGACGGGTCCCGGCCGGCCCCGGCTCACACCACACGGAACCGACACCTCAGGCGAACACGACCGGCCCTACCGCTGGTGACGGCCCGCGGGCCGCGGCCGGACGGGGGTCCGGTCGCGGCCCGGTGTCCCTGCGGGACTCGGCGCTCGCGGGGCGTCCGCGTCAGCGCTTCCCCACCGCGAGCCGCAGGGTCTGCACCTCGAACGGGCGCAGCGTCACGGGGACGCCGTCGCCGTCCGTGGCCGCCTCCGACAGGGGGCGCTCCAGCAGGTCGGTGATGTGCGCCCCGGCGAGCGGGAAGCCGGTGCGCAGGACGCCACGGGCACGGCCGCCGCCGGACTCGTAGAGGCGGACCACCACGTCGCCGGAGGCGTCGTCGGCGAGCTTGACCGCCTCGACGGTCACGCCCTCGCCCTCCACGGAGACCACCGGCTCGGGCGCGCCCGCCGCGTCGGCGACGCGCAGCGGCAGGTTGAGGGCGTAACCCTCGGCGACCGCGTCCTCGATGGTCGCGCCGGGCAGCAGCGCGTAGGTGAGGCGGTGCTTGCCCTGGTCGGCCTCGGGGTCCGGGATGCGCGGGGCGCGCACCAGGCTGAGGCGGACCGTGGTGGTCGTACCGCCGTCCTCGCGGACCGTGCGGGAGACGTCGTGGCCGTACGTCGAGTCGTTGATCACCGCGACGCCGTAGCCGGGTTCGCCGACGTGCACCCAGCGGTGGCCGGATACCTCGAAGCGGGCCGCCTCCCAGCTGGTGTTGGTGTGGGTGGGGCGCTGGACGTGGCCGAACTGGATCTCGGCGGAGGAGTGCGCGGCGCGGACGTCGATCGGGAAGCCGGCCTTGAGGAACTTCTCGGCCTCGTGCCAGTCGATGTCCGTCTCGAAGTCGATCCGGCGGCTGCCGGCCCGGACGGTGATCGTCTGGGTGATGCGGGAGCCCTTGCCGAAGGACCGCTCGACCCGGACGGCGCCGACGAGGGGACCGGCCTCGACGACCGTGACGGACTCGGCGTCCAGCAGGTCGGTGTAGCGGTTCCGGTAGTGCTTGTCGACGTCCCAGGCGTCCCAGTAGTTGGGGAGGTCGGTGTGCAGGCGCAGCAGGTTGCCCTGGTCGCCGAGGACCTCGCGGTCGGCGGCGAGGTCGCGGACCGAGGCCAGGGTGCCGTCCTCGGCGATCTCGACCCGGACCAGGCCGTTGTCGAGGGTGAGGCCGTCGACGGTGACGGGGTGCGGGGGCTCGGCGGGCGTGAGGGGCGCGCTGCCGTTCGCGGGGACCTCCACGTACACGGGTGCGCCCTCAGAGGTGCGGACGACCTCGGCCCGGTCCCGCGGGCTGGTGTTGAAGACCCGCGCGTCCCCGGCGCCGAGCGCCGTGACCGCCTGCGCCGTCAGCACCTCCAGTTCCTCGGCTACGCGCGCGTACTCGGCCTCCGCCTCGCGGTGCACCCAGGCGATCGACGAGCCGGGCAGGATGTCGTGGAACTGGTGGAGGAGGACCGTCTTCCACAGGCGGTCGAGCTTCTCGTACGGGTAGGCGTAGCCGGGCGCGTGGAGCGCGGCGGTCGTGGCCCACAGCTCGGCCTCGCGGAGCCTGTGCTCGCTGCGCCGGTTGCCCTGCTTGGTGCGGGCCTGCGAGGTGTAGGTGGCGCGGTGGAGTTCGAGGTACAGCTCGCCGTTCCAGACGGGGGCGTCCTCGTACTCGGCGCGGGCCTTGGCGAAGAACTCGTCGGGGTGCTCGATGACGACCTTCGGGGAGCCTTCGAGGTCGGCGAGGCGCCGGGCGCGCTCCATGATCTCGCGGGTGGGGCCGCCACCGCCGTCGCCCCAGCCGAAGGGGGCCAGGGAGCGGGTGCCGACGCCCTTCTCCTGGTAGTTGCGGACGGCGCGGTCCATCTCCACGCCGCTGAAGCGGGCGTTGTAGGTGTCGATGGGCGGGAAGTGGGTGAAGATGCGGGTGCCGTCGATGCCCTCCCACCAGAAGGTGTGGTGGGGGAACCGGTTCGTCTGGTTCCAGGAGATCTTCTGGGTGAGGAACCACTCGTTGCCGGCGAGCTTGGCGAGCTGAGGGTAGGCGGCGTTGTAGCCGAAGGAGTCCGGCAGCCAGACGCCCTTGGTCTCGATGCCGAGGTTCTCGATGAAGAACCGCTTGCCGTGGACGAACTGGCGGGCGACGGCCTCGCCGCCGGGCAGGTTGCCGTCGGCCTCGACCCACATGCCGCCGACGGGCACCCACTGGCCCTTCTCGACGGCCTTCTTGATGCGCTCCCACACCTGCGGGTAGTTGTCGCGCACCCACTCGTACTGCTGGGCCTGGGAGCAGGCGAAGATGAAGTCCTCGTACTCGTCGGCCAGCGCGGTCACGTTGGAGAAGGTGCGGGAGGTCTTGCGCTTGGTCTCACGGATCGGCCACAGCCATGCCGAGTCGATGTGGGCGTGGCCGACACCGGAGACGGTGTGGGCGCTGGCGTGGGCGGGCCGGGCGAGGACGGGGGCGAGGATCTCGCGGACGGCGGTGGCGCTGCCGGAGACGTCGTCGAGGTCGACGGCGTCCATGGCCCGGTCCAGGGCGTGCAGGATCTCGTGGCGGCGGGGCTCGTGCTCACCGAGGTGGACCATGAGTTCGCGCAGCACCTGGAGGTCCAGGTCGAGGTGGAAGACCTCCTCGTCGAGGACGGCGAGGTCGGCGCGCCGGAAGGTGTAGAGCGGCTTGTCGCCGGCGGTGAGGACGTCACCGAGCGGGGTGACCTTGGAGAAGTCGTCGGCGAGGATGTCGGGGTTGGAGGCGGCCTCGACGAGGTAGTCGATCACCTCGCCGCCGCGGACGGGGTTGCCGACCGGGACGTACTGGTTGAGCGGGTTGACCGCCTTCAGCGGGGTGCCGTCGGTGAGGTGGACGAGGGCCTCGGCCTGGTTGCCGGGCCAGTCGCCGACGAAGCCGAGGTCGATGACGGCCTCCACACGGCGGCCGGCCCACTCGGCGGGCACCCGGCCGTGCATGCGGAACCAGGTGGTGCCCCAGGGCGGGCCCCAGGGGGTGTCCATCGCGAAGGGGACGTACGGGGCGGCCGCGGCCTCCTCGAAGGGGACGGGCTCCCCGGGCGCCTGCCAGGCCTCGACCGTGAAGGGGACGGAGGCCGCGTAGATCGCGGGCTTGACGCGCTGGGTGTGGACGCGCTCTACGCGTTCCTCGATCCGGCGGCGTTCGTCGTGCATGAGAGGTCTCCAGGAAGAGGGCCGGGCAGGGGAGCAGGGATCGGTTCGGGCAGGCGGACGGAAAGCGCTTTCTCACTCCCGTCGCGGAGGAGCCTACTTCAGGTACTCCAGGCCAGGGTGCACCGCCGTGTACCCCTCCACCAGGCGTCGGGCCACGTTGACCGAGTCGATCAGCGGATGCAGGGCGAAGGCCTTGACCGCGGTCGTGCGGGAGCCCGACTCGGCGGCGGCGAGGACCTCGCGCTCGACGGCCTTGACCGCGCAGACCAGGCCGGTGGCGTGGTCGGGCAGCGGGGCGACGGCGACCGGGTGGGCGCCGTTGGCGTCGACCAGGCAGGGCACCTCGATGACGGCTTCGGTGTCGAGGACGGAGAGGGTGGCCCGGTTGCGGACGTTGAGGATGAGGGTGGTGCGCTCGTCGCGGGCGATGGCCCGCATCAGGGCGAGGGCGACCTTCTCGTAGCCGCCGGAGAGGTCGTCGGTGTCGCGTTCGCCGGCGCCGGCCGTCTCGCGGTTCTCCGCCATGTAGGTGGCCTCGCGCTCGGCGCGGGTGCGGTCCCACGCCTGGAGCGCGTGCGCGTCGGGGCGGCGCATCTCCTCGTAGAACCGGGCCTGCTGGTCCTTGAGGAAGGCGCCGCGGGTCTTCTCGGCGGCCTGGTAGGCGCGGACCGCCTCGCGGTTGAAGTAGTAGTAGTGCAGGTACTCGTTGGGGATGGCGCCCAGGGACCGGAGCCAGTCGACGCCGAAGAGCTTGCCCTCCTCGAAGGAGCCGAGCAGATCGCGGTCGGCGAGCAGGCGCGGGAGTTCGTCGCGGCCGGCGACGCGCAGTCCGCGGACCCAGCCGAGGTGGTTGAGGCCGACGTAGTCGATCCACGCCTCGCGCGGGTCGGCCCCGAGGACCCGCGCGATACGGCGGCCGAGGCCGACGGGCGAGTCGCAGATGCCGATGACCCGGTCGCCGAGGTGGCGGGACATGGCCTCGGTGACCAGGCCGGCCGGGTTGGTGAAGTTGATGACCCAGGCGTCGGGGGCGAGCCGGGCGACGCGCCGGGCGATGTCGACGGCGACGGGGACCGTGCGCAGCCCGTAGGCGATGCCGCCGGCGCCGACGGTCTCCTGGCCGAGGACGCCTTCGGCGAGGGCCACCCGCTCGTCGTGGGCCCGGCCCTCCAGGCCGCCGACGCGGATCGCGGAGAAGACGAAGTCGGCGCCGGTGAGGGCCTCGTCGAGGTCGGTGGTGGCGGTCACCCGGGGGGCGTCGGGGATACCGGCGGCCTGCTCGGCGAGGACGCGGGTGACGGCGGAGAGCCGCTCGGCGTCCAGGTCGTGCAGGACGACACGGGTGACCCGGCCCTCGGCGCGGTCCCCGAGGAGCGCCCCGTACACGAGGGGCACGCGGAATCCTCCGCCGCCCAGAATCGTCAGCTTCACGCAACTACCACCTTTGCCGATCGTGCATGTGTGCGGGCAGGCGCGGGGCCCGCCGTGCGGCCGTGGGGCCGCCCTGCGCGGAGGACCCGCGCCGTGGCGTGCGGGGCGGGTGCCGGTCGTCCGGACACGTGTCGACCCGGCGCGCCCCCGTGCCGCCGTGGTCGCGGTGACGGACGCGGGCGGGGCCGCCGTCGCGCACCGCACCGCCGCCCCGCTGGGGCATGCCGCCCGAGCCGTGGATCATGCCTCCGGCGGCGCGACTCGTGCCCGGTGCGCGGCTCGTGCCCGGTGCGCGGCTCGTGCCCGGTGCGCGGTTCATACAGCCACGACCTCCACCCCGGCCTCCTCCAGGGAGGAGCAGGTCGTCCGGTCCACGGGCGCGTTGGTGACCACGACGTCGAGGTCCCGGGGGCCGCAGACCCGCGCCATCCCCGTGCCGGGGAACTTCGCGGAGTCGGCGAGCAGGACCACCTTGTCGCTCGCCTTGATCATGGCGCGCTTGACCGGGACCTCGACGACGGTGGTGTCCATGACCTGGCCGCCGGGCCGCACCCCGCTGGTGCCGAGGAACAGCCAGTCCGCGTGCAGCTGACGGATGTTGTCCTCGGTGAGGAAGCCGACGAGGGAGCGGTACTCGCGGCGGACCATGCCGCCGAGCAGCACCAGTTCGATGCCCTCGTCATCCGCGAGTTCCTCGTAGACCACCAGGTTGCTGGTGATCACGGTGAGCCTGCGGCCGTGCAGCTGCCGGGCCAGGCGGTAGGCGGTGGTCCCGATGTCGAGCAGGACGGACTGGCCGTCGCGGACCATGGAGGCGGCCCGCGCCGCTATCGCGTCCTTCTCGGCCACCCGGACCTCGGCGACCTCGGCGAAGGGCTGGTCGCCCTCGTCCACGACCGCCCCGCCGTGCACCCGGGTGAGCAGCCCCTCCTCCTCCAGCTTGACGAGGTCTCGCCGGATGGTGGCCGGGCTCACCCCGAGCTGTTCGGACAGATCGGTCACGGCAGCGGGGCCGCCTGATCGCAGGGCCCGCAGGATGAGTTGGTGTCGTCTCTCTGCCAGCACACACTGAACAGTACTCGTCATCCTCAATCATTTCCATGCTCACTTCTGCTCGGGTATTGACCAATCTCTCGGATCAGCGCACGATTCCCCGCATCGAATTTGAAGAGTTCTGACGAGAGGTGCACGCGTGGACGACGACCGGCCCGATGTGCTGCTGACCGGGCTGCTCTTCTACGACCTCGTGCTCACGGGGCTGGGAGGGCCACCGACTCCCGGCGAGGAGATCTGGACCGAGGGCATGGGCTGCGGCCCCGGCGGCATCGCCAATCTCGCGGTCGCCGCCGCCCGGTTCGGCCTGCGGACCTCCCTGGCCACGGTCTTCGGCGACGACTACTACGGCGGCCACTGCCGCGAGGTCCTCGCCGGGCAGGAGGGCGTGGACCTCTCGCTCTCGCGCACCGCGGACGGCTGGCACACCCCCGTCACCGTCTCCCTGGCCCAGGGCCACGACCGGGCCCTCGTCACCCACGGCCAGGAGCCGCCGTACTCGCAGGACGCACTGATGGGCGAGCCGCCCGAGTCGCGCACCGCGCTCGTGCACATCGAGGCCGAGCCGCGCGAGTGGCTCGCCAAGGCGGCAGCGAACGGCACGCACATCTACGCGGACGTCGGCTGGGACCCGACCCGGCAGTGGTCGCGTGACCTCCTCGGCCAGCTCGCGCTGTGCCACGCCTTCCTCCCCAACGAGACCGAGGCGATGGCCTACACCCGCACCGACAGCGCGGTGGCCGCGCTCGGCACGCTCTGCGAGCTGGTGCCGGTCGCGGTCGTCACCCGCGGCGGGGCCGGCGCGGTCGGCGTCGACCAGACGACCGGCGAGTACGCCGAGGTCCCCGCCCTCGACGTGGACGTCCTCGACACGACCGGCGCCGGGGACGTGTTCGGCGCGGGTTTCGTCGCGGCCTCACTCGGCGGCTGGCCGCTGGAGGAACGGCTGCGGTTCGCCGTCCTGGCCGCCGGCCTGTCGGTACGGCACCACGGCGGGGCGCTCGCGGCCCCCGGCTGGTACGGCGTCGCGCGCTGGTGGCGCTCGCTGACCGACCCCGCCCTGAAGAGGACCTACGGCTTCCTCGCGGACCGCATCCCGGCGGACACCGGGCCCCCGGTGCGCCACGCCCCGGTCACCCCACCCGCACCGCTGCCCTGAACCCCCCGGAAAAACGCCCCTCAGCACCACGAACCGGAACAAACAGGAGTGTCCCGTGGACCTTTCTCGTAGAGGCTTCCTCCAGGCCGCCGTCCTCACCGCGGCAGCCTCCGGACTGACCGTCGCCTGCGGCGGCGGCTCCGCGTCCGGCGGTACCAAGAACGGCAAGAACCTGACCATGTGGTACTGGGGCGGCGCCCTCAGCGACAAGGTGGTCGCCGAGGCCAAGACGCACTTCAAGGGCCAGGTCAAGCTGACCAGCGCCTCCATCGGCGGCGACTTCAAGCAGAAGCTGACCACGACCCTGGCCGCGGGCGGCTCCTCCGTGCCCGACATCACCGGCATCAAGGGCGAGGACATCGCCTCGTTCCTGCCCAACGCCGACCGCTTCCTCGACCTGAACGACCTGGGCTTCAAGAAGGTCTCGTCCCGGTACCTGGAGTGGAAGACCAAGCTGGCCCGGACCAAGGACGGCAAGCAGATCGGGTTCCCGATCGACATCGGCCCCACCGCCCTCTTCTACCGCGCCGACCTGTTCGACAAGGCGGGGCTGCCGGACGCCCCGGCCGAGGTCGCCGCCGAGGCCAAGACCTGGGACGACTACTTCGCGCTGGGCACCGAGCTGAAGAAGGCGCTGCCCGGCACCTTCCTGGTCAACAACATGGGCTCGGTGTTCAGCATCGCGGTCGGCCAGGGCACCGTGCGGTTCATCGACGAGGACAACCGCTTCATCGGCGACCAGGACCACATACGCGCCGCGTGGGACACGGCGATCCGCGCCTACCGGCTCGGCCTCGACGCGAAGATCAACGACCAGAGCTGGAACTCCGCCATCGGCAAGAGCCTGACCACCGAACTCGGCGCGGCCTGGCACGCGTTGGACATCGAGTCGGCGGCCCCCGACACCAAGGGCGCGTGGCGGGTCTGCGCGACCCCGGGCGGGCCGGCGAACCAGGGCGGTTCCTACCTGACGCTGCCGAAGCAGTGCCGCAACCCCGAAGAGGCGTTCAAGATCATCAGCTGGATGCTGAGCCCCGAGAACAACGCCAAGAGCTTCACCGACGCCGCCATCTTCCCCGCCTCCCCCGCCTCGTACGCGATGCCGGCCATGACGGGCCCCGACGCCTTCTTCGGCGGGCAGAAGATCATCGAGGTGTTCGGGCCGGCCGCCGAGGCCATCCCGGTGAGCTACGAGGCGCCCGCCGACTCCGCGGTCATGGCGCCCTTCATGGCCGAGCTGACCGGCATCGAGGCCAAGGGCAAGAAGCCCGACGACGCCTGGAAGGACGCGGTCTCCCAGGCCCGGCAGATCGCCCGGCGACAGGGGGTGAGCTGAGGTGTCGTCCCCTCCGGTCACCGGCACCGCCGCGGTGCGCGAGCGCCGCGGCGGGCCGGGCCCGGCCCGCTTCCGCCCGCGGCGCACCCCGCCCGCGGGCGCCGCCCGGCCCGCGCGGCGCGGAGTGCTGTCGTACTGGCGGCAGTACCTGGCGATCTCGCCCTTCTACCTGGTCTTCACAGTCTTCTCCTTCGGGCCCGTCGTCTACTCGCTGTACCTGGCGTTCCAGCGCTACGACGGCCTGGGCACCAAGCAGTTCGTGGGACTCCAGCAGTTCGAGTTCCTCTGGAACGACCCGGTCTTCTGGCTGTCGATCCGCAACACCCTGGTCATCTGGGTGCTGTCGACCGTCCCCACGCTGTTCGGCGCCCTGGTGCTGGCGACGCTGCTGCACTCGGTGCGACGCCTCAAGGGCTTCTACCGCATCGCCCTGTACGTCCCGAACGTCACCTCGATCGTCGCCGTGGCGATCTTCTTCGGGGCGGTGTTCAGCAACGACTTCGGCCTGGTCAACGCGATCCTGGGCATGGTCGGCATCGATCCGGTGCCGTGGCTGAGCGATCCGTGGCTGATCAAGGTGGTCATCGCCCTGCTGATGACCTGGATGTGGACCGGCTACAACATGATCATCTACCTGGCCGGGCTCCAGGCGATCCCGCAGTCGGTCTACGAGGCGGCGCGGATCGACGGTGCCGGGCCCGTCCGGACGTTCTTCCGGATCACCGTCCCGATCATGCGGCCGATCATCCTGTTCACCGTCGTCGTCTCCACGATCAACGGACTGCAGAGCTTCAGCGAACCCCAGGTCCTGTTCGCCAGCAACGCCGCCAACCAGAACCTCGGCGGCCCCGGCCAGGCCGGTCTGACCACGCTCCTGTACTTCTACCAGTCGGCCTTCCTCGACAACGACTACGGCTACGGCGCCGCCATCGTGTGGGCCTTCTTCGTACTGATCATCGTGCTCGTCGTCGTCAACTGGCGCATCGTGCAGCGAGGGAGGACGTCATGACGGCCACGGCCACCACCCGGTCGGCCACCGGGGCGCGGCGGCCCCGCCGGCCCAAGGGACTGGGCACGCACGCCCTGCTCGTACTGGCCGTCGTGATCTCGGTCTTCCCGTTCCTGTGGACGATCGTGATGGCGACCAACACCACCCGGGACATCTACCAGAGCCCGCCGAAGACGACGTTCGGCTCGCACCTGCTGGAGAACATCCGCAACGTCCTCGACACGGTCGACTTCTTCGGGTCGATGCTCAACACGGTCGTCGTCGCGTGCGTCACCACGGTCCTGGTGCTGTTCGTCGACTCCCTGGCGGCGTTCGCCTTCGCCAAGTTCGACTTCCCCGGCCGGAAGATCCTCTTCGGCACGCTGCTGGTGTTCATGATGCTGCCGCTCCAACTGGCCGTCCTGCCGCAGTTCATCCTGATGTCGGAGATCGGCTGGGTCGGCATGCTCAAGGCGCTGGTGTGGCCCGCCCTGTCCAACGCCTTCGGCATCTTCTGGCTGCGCCAGTACATCGAGAACGGCGTCCCCGACGAGCTGCTCGACGCGGCCCGCATCGACGGCGCCGGGTTCTTCCGCCAGTACTGGAACATCGCGCTGCCGATGATCAGGCCCGCGATGTCCTTCCTCGCCATCTACGCCTTCGTCGGCGCCTGGAACGACTACGTGTGGCCGCTGATCGTGCTCACCGACCCGGACCACGTCACGCTCCAGGTGGAGCTGGCCCAGCTCAACGTCGGCCACAACACCGACTACAGCATGGTCATGGCCGGTGTGCTCATGGCGTCCCTGCCGCTGGTGATCGTGTTCTCCGTCTTCGCCCGCGGATTCATCGCGGGAGCCACCGAGGGTGCGGTACAAGGCACCTGACACACCGGCCGTCGAGAAAGAGGTGCACCGTGGTGGATGTCGTCGCAGCGGGACGACCGGAGCGGGGCAAGGTGCTCGTGGTGGGCATGGACGGACTGCGCTGGGACCGGCTGACGCGGTCGCCGTCCGCCGCGCCCGTGCTGCACGGCGTCATGGCCGCCGGTGCCTGGGGCAGCAGTCTGCTGCCGTACGGCGAGGCGGACGGCGAGGCCGGGCGCGGGCCGTCCACGAGCATGGCCCACACCGACTCGGGGCCCGGCTGGTCCAGCATCCTCACGGGCGTGTGGCCCGACCGGCACGGGGTGACCGGCAACGACTTCGTCGGTGCCGACTACGCCCGCTACCCCGACTTCCTCAGCCGCGCCGCCTCCGTGCGGCCGGGCCTGCGCACGGCTGCCGCCGTGTCCTGGCCCACCCTGGTCCGCCGCGGCACCCTCGGCCCCGGCATCGGCCGGCGGGTGCGCTTCAACGGCGAACGGCGCGGCTACGGAACGGCGGACCGGCTGGTCACCCGCACCGCCGTGCGCTGGCTCACCAAGCGGGACCCGGACGCACTGTTCGTGTACCTGGGCGCCACCGACGAGGCCGGCCACGACACCGGTCCCCTCTCCCCCGCCTACGACCAGGCCCTCCTCGACCAGGACGCCCACCTCGGGCGGCTGCTGGACGCCATCGAGGCCCGGCGCTCCGACCCCGCCCGCGCGGACGAGCGGTGGACGGTGCTGGTCACCACCGACCACGGGCACCGGGACGGCGGCGGCCACGGCGGCGACAGCCACGCCGAGCGCGAGGTGTTCGTCGTCCTCGCAGAGCCCGGCATGCCCGGCGGCACCCGCCTCGACGAACCCCGGCTCGTCGACATCGCCCCCACCGCCCTGGACCGGCTCGGCATCCCCGTCGCCCCGGAGTGGAACCTCGCGGGCCGCGTCCTGCCCCGGCCGGCCACACCCCGCATACCGGCCCCGAGCCCGGAGCGGTCATGACCGACGCGCTGCTCGCCCCCGTCCTCCCCCCGGGCCGGCCCCGCCGCCCGCGACCTCGCCGCGGAGGACGCCCGCCGATGAACGCCCCGTCGAGCCCCTGGCCCCGCGCCACCGATCCCCCGGCGCACGCGCTTCCCGGCGAGCAGACCAGGCCGCTGATCCGGTGCGAGTACGCGCACGCCATGGGCGAGAGCAACGGCACCCTCGCCGACACGTGGGCGGCCATCGAGGCGACCCCGGGTCTTCAGGGCGGGTTCATCGGTGAGTTCCGGGACCACGGCATCCTCCAGCGTGTGAACGACGGACGACCGGCCGGGCGTGGGGGCGCCGGGCTGTACGACAACGGTGTCACCGCCCCCGGACCGCGCCGGGCGTACGGCGGTGACGTCGACGGGACGATCCACGACGGCGCGTTCGTCGCCGACCCGGTGGTCTTCCCCGGCCGCACCCCGAAGCCGGTGATGTACGAGCACCGCGAGATCGCCGCCCCGGCACGGCTGTCCGTCGAGGGCGAGGGCGCCTGGCAGGTGCTGCGGCCGGTCGGGCACCACTCGGCCGCCGTCGACGAGCTGTTCACGCCGTGTCTGCGCCCGCAGGAGAGCGGTGGGCGGCACGGTGTACGGCACTTCACGCCGTCGGGGGCCGGTCACGAGCTGTCGGTGCGGCTCGACGGGCCCCGGCAGGTCTCCGTCAACCGGTACCGCGCGGCGGACCTCGCGGCCGTCGGGCACCACGACGAGCCGGTGCCCCGGCCGGGCTGTGTGGTGCACATCCACGCGGCGTACCGGGGCCTCGGCACGGCGTCGTGCGGGCCCGACACCTCACCGTCGTATCGCGTGCCGCCGGGCGTCCACCGCTGGTCGTGGACGCTGCGCGCGCGCTGAACCCACCCCCCTCCCCCCCTCTCACTCCTTTCCCCCTCGCTTCCCCCTCCCCCCTTTCCCTCGGACCTTCCACGGACTTCCCCACGGAGCACAGGTGTGTACTTCGCATGAGCACGACCAGGGCGAGGCGGCCCCGCAGGCCGGCGCCGGCAGACGGAACTTCCTGCGGGCGACCGCGCTGATGGGTGCGGCGGGGGCGGTCGTCCCGGCGGCCGGGACCGCGGGGGCCGCCGCCGAGTCGCCCGCGGTGGCGCGGTGGCGGCCCGACCCCGACAGCCGCCGGTTCACGCTGGCGGTGATGCCGGACACGCAGTACCTCTTCGACGGGCCGAGCATCGACAGGGCGCCCGTGGAGGCGTCCCTGCGGTACGTGCTGGAGCACGGGCGGGAGGAGAACATCGTCTTCCTGTCCCATCTCGGCGACCTGACGCAGAACGGCACACGGCAGGAGTGCGGGGCGATCGGCGAGGCGTTCCGGCTGCTCGACCGGAGGGGCGTCGGCTACAGCGTCCTCGCGGGCAACCACGACGTCCGCTCCTCCACCGACGACCAGCGGGGCCCGACCCCCTACCTGGATGTCTTCGGCCCCGAACGGTTCGAGGGACGGCGGACGTTCGGGGGCGCCTCCCCGGACGGCTACAACTCCTTCCACCTCTTCGAGGCGGGCGGGCGGCGGTGGATGGTGCTCGCTCTGGACTGGCGGCTGTCGGCGAAGGGCTACGCGTGGGCCGAGGCGGTGCTGGCGCGGCACCCGAGGACGCCGGTCGTGCTCACCACCCACGAGCTGGTCGACGCGGACGGCTCCCTCTCCCCGTACGGACAGCAGCTGTGGGACCGGCTGATCGCGGACCACGACCAGATCTTCCTCGCGCTGGGCGGGCACTACTGGCCGGCGGCCCGCGCGGTCCGGCGGAACGCGGCGGGCAACGACGTCCATCTGCACCTGACGAACTACCAGAACCGGTACTTCGGCGGCGCCGCGATGATCCGTCTCTACCGCTTCGACCTCGACCGGAACACCGTCGACGTGGAGACGGTCTCCCCGTGGATCCTCGGCCGGGCGGCCGAGGGCCTCAACGAGCTGGAGCGGCAGGAGGCCGAACTCTCAGGCCAGGCCGACCGGTTCACCGTCGGCCTCGACTTCGAGAAGCGGTTCGCGGGCTTCGCCCCGGTGCCCGCGCGTCCCGCACGGCCCGTGTCGAGGATGCTGGTGCGGGGCACACTCGCGTACTGGCGGTTCGACGGCGAGGCCGACGGGACGAGCGTCGACGGCCTCGTACGGGACCGTTCAGGGCACGGCAACGACCTCACCCTGGTCACCGTCCGCGGCGGCACCCTCACCTACTCCGCCGACCACCACCCGGACCAGCCGGGCCACGGCAGCCTGGAGTTCCGCGGCGGGAAGCCGCCGCTGACGGGCGCCTGTCTGCGGACGGTCGACGGGGCACCCCTGAACTCGGCGACGTTCGCCGACGGTTACACCATCGAGGCGTTCTACCGGCTGCCCGCCGACTGGGACCCGGCGCGCCACGCGTGGGCCGGCATCCTCGGCCGCACCGGCACGGGCGGCGCCGCGGGCAGGACCGAGGACGACCCGGACGAGCCGCTCGCCACGCTGTCGCTGTCGAACGACCGCGAACCGCAGTGGGCGGCGCGTCCGCTCAACCAGCAGGGCGTCGCGACCAACTGGGGCCACGAGACCCCGCTGGAGACGTGGTGGCACCTCGCGGTCGTCAACGACGGCCGGCACACCACGCTGTACGTCCAGGGCTGCCCGGTCGTCCGCAACCCCAGGGCCGCGGCCGTCGGCCTCACCTCCGTGGGACTGCCGTGGATCCTCGGCGGCTACGAGTACGCGGGGAGGATCGACCAGATCCTGCACGGACGGCTCGGTGACGTCCGCGTCGTCGGACGGGCCCTGCCCGTCACCTCGTTCATGAACCACTGACCTCCCGGAAGGCTTCGCACGACCATGTCCGAACAGCAACTGCCCGACTGGGCCGATCCGTCCGTCTCCCCCGCCGCTCTCGACGCGCAGGGCCTGTCGCGCCGTGGCCTCCTGCGCGCCTCGGGCCTGTTCGGCGCGGCCTTCGCCCTGGGCTCCGTGGCCGCGCCCGCGGCCGCCGCCCCCAGAGGCCACAGCGGCGACGACCCGCGCCTCGCCTACCTCGTAGGCGACCACCACGTCCACTCCGTGTACAGCCACGACGCCAAGTACACGTTCTCCCAACTGGCCGCGGCGGGAGCGAGGTACGGCCTCGACTGGATGGTGTTCACCGAGCACTCCAACGTCGGGCACGCCGACCTCGGGGCCGCGCTGGAGCACCGGGAGATCCTCCGGGCCCGCGCCGAGAACCCGCGTCAGCTGATCTTCCAGGGCCTGGAGTGGTACATCCCGGCCGCCGAGCACGGCACGGTCTTCACGACGCCCGGCCCCCACGAGGTCGACCTGCTCACCCGTTTCGAGCGCGCCTACGACGGCAAGCTGCTGGGCTACACCGACGGCTCCGTGGGCGGCGCGGACACGGCCCGCAACGAGGCGCACGCCGTCAAGGCCGTCCAGTGGCTGGCGGAGCAGCGCCGTTCGGGGTACGTCGACGACGTACTGGTGCTCGCCAACCACCCGATGCGGCTCGGCATCGACTCCCCGCACGAGCTGCGTGCCTGGCGGGACGCGGCCCCCGAGATCATGATCGGCATGGAGGGCGCGCCCGGCGCCCAGGGCGCCGCGATCCCCGGCTGGCGCGGCGCGAACTCCGTCCGGGGCGAGTACGAGAACAAGCCGTCCGCGCAGTCCTGGCCCGGCTACCCGGCGGAGGCGTACCTCACGTACGGCGGTTTCGACTGGTCGACGGCGACCGTGGGCGGACTCTGGGACTCCCTGCTCGCCGAGGGCCGACTGTTCTCGGTCACCACCAACTCGGACGCCCACCGGATCGTGTTCGACACCTGGAAGAACGGCGACTGGCCCGCCGGGCAGACCTTCGACACCACCGGCAAGCTGCCCGACCCGGTGAACACGGACACCCCGCAGCCCGGCAGCGACTTCTGGCCCGGCCAGTTCAGCCGCACCCATGTGGGGGTCACCCGCTACGGCTACCGGGCCGTGATGGCAGGCCTGCGGGCGGGCCGCGTCTGGCTGGACCACGGTCATCTGCTGGACGGCCTGGAGGTCCGGGTGAAGCGGGACCGCACCCCCGGCCGGGGCGTGACGCTCGGCGGCCGGCTCCGGGCCCGCAGGGGCGAGAGACTCACCCTGACGGTGACCGTGACGACGGCTTCCCGCCCCAACCCGCAGGGCATCCTGCCGGAGTTGGCCCACGTCGACGTCATCCGGGGCGCGGTGCGGGGCCGGGTGGCCGACCGGGACTCCTGGCGGGCGCCGGACACCAGGGTCGTGCACACCGAGGACGTCGGGGGCCGCAAGGGCACGTACACCCTGCGGGTGCCGATCACGGTCGGCGACGAGCCGTTCTACCTGCGGCTGCGGGGCAGCGACGGCAACCGCAGCGGCCCGGGGTACCTGGGGGCCTCCGTCGACCCCCACGGACCGATCCCGCACGCCCCGGGCGACGGCGACCCCTGGCAGGACACCTGGTTCTACACGAACCCGGTGTTCGTGGACGTGCGGTGAGCGTCGGGTCCGTTCGAGGGCGCGGGGGGGAGTCCGGCCGACGGCGGTCCGGCCGTCCCCGCGGGAGGGCGGAGCGCCCATGGGGGAGTGCTCCGCCCTCCGGCGTCACAGGGGTGCCCCGGTGCGGGGCCCCCGTCAGGCGTAGAACCGCGACAGGCTCTGCAGCACGGCCGCCGGCTTGGGAGCGCCCTCGATCTCGATGGTGCCGTCGACGGTGATCTGCACGCCGCCCGGAACGTCCTCCACCGAGGCCAGCCTGCCGACGAGGCGGATCTTGGCGCCGACCTTCACCGGGGAGGGGAAACGCACCTTGTTCAGACCGTAGTTGACCTTCGTGGACACGCCCTCGACGTCCAGCAGCTCGGTGAACAGCGGGATGAACAGCGACAGGGTCAGGTAGCCGTGCGCGATGGGGGCGCCGAAGGGGCCCTCGGCGGCCTTCTCCGGGTCGACGTGGATCCACTGGTGGTCCCCGGTCGCGTCGGCGAAGGTGTTGACGCGCTCCTGGGTGACCTCGATCCACTCACTGGCGCCGAGGTCGCTGCCGGCGAGCTTCTTCAGCTCGTCGATGCCGTGCACGGTGATGCTCATGTTTCCTGCTTTCGAGAGGAGTTGATGATCGGTCAGCCGTTGCCGTAGCGCTTGCGCACCCGGGCCTTCAGCAACTTGCCGGAGGCGGTGCGGGGCAGCTCCTCGGCGATCACGACCGACTTGGGGATCTTGTACTTGGCGAGCCGTCCGGCCAGTGAGGCCAGCACCTCGTCGGGGTCCAGGGCGGCGCCCTCGCGCGGGACGACCACCGCGCGCGGCACCTCGCCCCACTTGTCGTCGGGTACGCCGATGACCGCGCACTCGACGATGTCGGGGTGGGCGAGGAGCTGGTCCTCGATCTCGGCGGGGTAGACGTTCTCGCCCCCGGAGATGATCATGTCCTTGATGCGGTCGACGATGAAGACGTACCCGTCCTCGTCGACGCGGGCGGCGTCCCCGCTGCGGAACCAGCCGTCGGCGAACACCGCGGCGGTCTCCTCCGGCAGGCCCCAGTAGCCGGGCATGACGTGCGGGCCCCGGACCACGACCTCGCCGGGCTCGTCCACGCCGACCGGGGTCATGTCCGGCCGGACCACCCGCACATCGCTGAAGAAGTGCGGGACGCCCGCGGAGCCGGCCTTGCTCACGGCGTGCTCCGCGTCGAGGAAGAGGGTGCCGGGCGCGGCCTCCGTCATCCCGTAGCCCTGGAGGAAGGTGAGCCCCCGCTCCTGGAACGTCGCGATGAGCGGGGTCGGCACCGGTGAGCCGCCGCAGGACAGCATCCTGAGCGACGACAGGTCCGCGTCGGCCCAGCGCGGGTGCCGGGCCACCTGGTCGAACATCGTGGGCACGCCGAACATGAACGTGATCCGGTGCCGCTCGATGAGGTCGAAGGTGTCCTCCGGCACGAACGACTCGACCAGCACGCACGTGCCGCCCTTGAGCAGCACGGGCAGGGTGAGCATGTTCAGCCCGGCGGTGTGGAACAGCGGGGCGGAGACCAGGGCGCGTTCGTCGGCGATGACGTCCTGGTCGACGAGGACGTTGACGGCGTTCCAGATGATGTTGCCGTGCGTGAGCATCGCGCCCTTGGGGCGGCCGGTCGTGCCCGAGGTGTACATGATGATGCAGGTGTCGTCGGCGGTGACGGGCTGGTCGATCGGCTCGGTGTCCGCCCCGGCCAGCAGCGCCTCGTACTCGGCGCCGGTCTCGACGTACGTGCGGACGTCGGTGTCGCCCGGCAGTCCCGCGACGAGTGCGGTGAACCCGGGCGCGTACACGAGGGCCTTGGCGCCGGAGTCGGTGAGCTGGTAGGCGATCTCGGGTCCGGCGAGGCGGGTGTTGAGCGGGACGAACACCGCGCCGAGGGTGCCGGCGGCGAACAGCGTCTCCAGGTAGGAGGGGTGGTTCGGTCCCAGGTAGGCGATGCGGTCGCCGCGGCGGACGCCACGGGCGCGCAGGGCGTGGGCGAGGCGCGTGGTGCGCTCGTACAGCTCCGCGTAGGTGATGCCGGTGTCGCCGTGGATCAGCGCGGTGCGCTGCGGGGTCTTGCGGGCCCGCCGGGCGGGCCACGACCCCAGTCCCTCATTGCGCATGTCTGTGCCCCTGTCCGTCGTTGCACATGGGGGTGTCCCTCACGGCGTGGTCATGGCTTCGTCAGGCCGAGCAGCCGGGCGGCGTTCTCCTTGAGGATCTTCGGCTTGACCTCGTCCTTGATCGTCAGCTTCTCGAAGTCGGCGAGCCAGCGGTCGGGGGTGAGGACGGGATAGTCGGAGCCGAAGAGGACCTTGTCCTTGAGCAGGGTGTTCGCGTACTGCACCAGCTGCGGCGGGAAGTACTTCGGGGACCACCCGGACAGGTCGATGTGCACGCCCGGCTTGTGGGTGGCCACCGCCAGCGCCTCGTCCTGCCAGGGGAAGGACGGATGAGCCAGGATGATCTTCAGATGGGGGAAGTCGGCGGCGACGTCGTCCACGTGCAGCGGATTGGAGTACTTCAGCCGGATGCCGCCCCCGCCGGGGACACCCGCGCCGATGCCCGTCTGCCCGGTGTGGAAGAGGGCGATGGTGCCGGTCTCCTCGATGACCTCGTACAGGTCGTACGCCACCGAGCGGTCGTTGGGGAAGAAGCCCTGGATGCTGGGGTGGAACTTGAAGCCCTTCACCCCGTACTCCTCGACCAGGCGGCGGGCCCGCTTCACACCGGCCCGGCCGCGGAAGGGGTCGATGGAGGCGAACGGGATCAGCACGTCCGCGTTGGCGGCGGCCGCCTCGGCGACCTCCTCGTTGGGGACGGGCTCGGTGCCGGTCGCGGACTCGGCGTCCACCGTGAAGATCACGGCGGCCATCTTCCGCTCGCGGTAGTAGGCGGCCGTCTCCTCCAGGGTCGGCTTGCGCTTGCCCTCGACCTTGAAGTACGCGGAGGAGGCGTCGTGGAGGTGGTCGTCCAGCGACGACGTGCCCTTCTTCGACGACACCTCGGCGTGGGTGTGGACGTCGATCGCGACCAGTTCGTCGACGTTCATGACGGGACCTGCGGTGCTCATCACGCCTCCGGGATCCTCGGGGCGGGGATGCCCACGGTCTGCGGTTCGGCGCCCAGCGAGGTCGGCCAGACGTCGGCGAGCGCCTCGGGGGTCCAGCCGCCGTTCGCGTACGCCGTCTTGATCTCCTGCGGGTGCGACCAGAGTGCCACCTTGTCGCCGCCGATGCCGATCGCCTGGCCGGTGACACCGCGGGCGGCCTCGGAGGCGAGGAACGGGACCAGGGCGGCGCAGTCCTCGGGGGTGCCGAAGCCCTCGCCCTTGCGCAGGAAGTCCGGGAACGGCTTGCCCTCGCGCAGGGCCTCCACGTAGGGGGCGAAGACCGGGATGGTCTCGGTCATCGCGGTGGCGGCGACCGGGATGATCGCGTTCACGGTGATGTTCGCGCGGCCCAGCTCCATCGCCCAGGTACGGGCGAAGGCGGCGATGCCGGCCTTGGCGGCGGCGTAGTTCGTCTGGCCGAAGTTGCCGCGCTGTCCGGCCGGGGAGCCGACGAGGATCAGGGTGCCGCCCTCGCCCTGCTCGCGCATGCGGATCGCGGCGGCGCGGGCGCAGGTGAAGGTGCCCTTGAGGTGGGTGGTGATCACGGCGTCGAAGTCGTCGTCGGACATCTTCCACAGCACCTTGTCGCGGAGGATGCCCGCGTTGGTGACGAGGATGTCGAGCCGCCCGAACTCCGCCACGGCGCGGCCCACCAGCCGGTCGGCGGCCTCGGTGGTGCCGACCGGGACGACCTCGGCGACGGCCGTGCCGCCCGCCTCGGTGATGGCCTTCACGGCCGCTTCGGCCACGGCCTCGTCGATGTCGTTGACGACCACGGAGGCGCCGGCGGCGGCGAGGGCCTGGGCGTAGGCCAGTCCGAGGCCACGGCCACTGCCGGTGACGACGGCGACCTTGCCGGTGAGATCGATGCTGGGCACGAGTGGGGTCCCTTCGGAATGACAGCGCGGATGGCTGCGCGGCTTCGAAATCGAAGTTAAGAGCAATAGTTGTTGACGTCAATAGTTGTTGAGCCGAGGTCTTTGAGGCATCCTGTGGGGCAGTACGTACGTGCCGCCCCGCTGGGGCCTCGACCAGGGAGCCCGCCATCGCCGGCCAGCAGACTCAGAACTCCGCCTCGATCGACGCGCGCGAGCCGTGGATGCGCGGGCTGCACGCGGACACGGGGTATCTGCTGTACCGCCTGGGGCTGCGCTCGGGGCAGCTGTTCAACGCGTCGTTGCAGGAGTCGGGGCTCAGGCTGCGCCACTACGCCCTGCTTCGCTTCCTGACGACCACACCGGGCGCGCTCCAGCGGGAGCTGAGCGCCTCCCTCGGGTACGACCCGAGCGCGATCGTCGGCCTGGTCGACGACCTGGAGAAGCTCGGCCTCGCCGAGCGGCGCCCCTCACCCGACGACCGGCGCAGCCGGATCGTGGTGCTGACCGAGGACGGCCGCGCCTTCCTGCGGGACACCGACGAGGCGGGCCGGCGCGTCACCGACGAGCTGCTGGGGCCGCTGGACGCCGCCGAGCGTGACGCGCTGCACGCCCTGCTCCAGAAGGTCACCGAGGGCGGACTGGGGTGACCCGGTGCCGATGACCGCCGACGCGCTGCCGGAGCCGGGGGCCGCGCGCTCCGCCCCGGACCGGCTGCTCGCCGTGCTGGCGGCCTTCGACCACGACCATCCGGCGCTGACGCTGACCGACATCAGCCGCCGGGCCGGGCTGACCCTCACCACGGCACACCGCCTGGTGGGCGCGCTCACCGAATGGGGCGCCCTGGAGCGCGACGCGGACGGGATCTACCACGTGGGGCTGCGGCTGTGGGAGGTCGCGGCGCTCGCCCCGCGCGGACTGGCGCTGCGGCAGATCGCGCTGCCGTACCTGGAGGACCTGTACGAGGCGACGCACGAGAACGTGCAGCTGGCGGTGCGCGACGGCGACGAGGTCGTCTACATCGAGTGGTT
Organism: Streptomyces sp. HM190; assembly: GCF_009857135.1. Taxonomy (GTDB): domain Bacteria; phylum Actinomycetota; class Actinomycetes; order Streptomycetales; family Streptomycetaceae; genus Streptomyces; species Streptomyces heilongjiangensis. The sequence goes on along the minus strand of NZ_CP047318.1, from coordinate 7,464,400 downwards.
CTCCGGGCGGTCGGCCGTCGGCGTCCACATCCGGGTCGGCGCCCGCTGGCCGCTGCACGCGACGGGCGTGGGACTGGCGCTGCTCGCGCACGGCGATCCCGAGTCCCAGGAGAGCTACTGCCGACGGGAGTTGGCCGCCTTCACGCCGTACACCATCACCGACGGCGCCCGGTTGCGCCGGGTCCTGGCCGAAGTACGGCGCACGGGAGTGGCGGTGAGCAGCCGTCAGGTCACGGAGGACGCCCTGTCGGTGGCGGCACCGGTCCGGGGACCGGGCGGGGCGGTGGTCGCCGCGGTGTCGGTGGTCGTCCCCCAGGCGGGCGCACAGGTCCCGGTGCTGACGCCCGCGGTACGGGTCGCGGCGAGGGGCATCTCCCGAGCCCTGGGCTGGCAGCCTGACGAGCCCCCGCACCCCGGAGCCCCCCGTGGCACGGGCCGCGGGTCCCTGATCCCGGGCCGCTCCGCCACGCCACCGACCCGACCGACGCCGACACCCGCCCCGCCTTCCTGAGGCGCGCCCGCGCCGACGCCGGGCGCCCCGGCGCAGGTTCAGGCGGTGAGTCCCTCGTAGACCGCCGCGAGGATCTGGAACGCGCGGTCGTCGACGAGGCCGCCGTCGTCGAGCATCTGGTTCATGGCGTAGGCGACGGACACCCGGGCGTCGAGGTCCACGAGGACGAGGGAGCCGCCCCAGCCGCCCCAGAAGCAGGTGCGGGGGTTGGGGAGGTGGCCGGTGTCCAGGGCGTAGCCGAGGCCCCAGCGCAGCGGTACGCCGAGGATCCGGTCGGTACCGTTGAACTGCTCCTCCAGCAGCCGCTCGCAGCCCTTCTCCGAGAGCAGCCGCACCCCCCGGGCCGCGCCTCCGCAGGCCGGCAGCGACTGTATCGCGGCGATCGAGCGGGCGTTGCCGTGTCCGCCCGCGGCCGGGATCTCGGCGCGCCGCCAGGCGAGGGTGTTGGCGGTGTCCGGCGGGATGACCGGGTTGGGCTTCGGGCCCCGGCGGGGTGGGGAGGAGGGCGGCGGGAGGATCGGTGCGACCCGGTGGTCGTGCTCGGCGGCGAGGCCGATGTGGAAGTCGGCGCCCAGCGGCCCGGCGACCTCCTCGGCGAAGAACGCGCCGAGGCTGCGGCCGGTGACCCGGCGGACGACCTCCCCGACGAGGTACCCCTGGGTGACCGCGTGGTACCCGACGTCGGTGCCGGGCTCCCAGGCGGGTGCCTGCGCGGCGAGCCGGGCGGTGGCCGTCGGCCAGTCGTAGAGGTCCTCCAGCGTGGTCGGCGCGTCGAAGACGGGCAGCCCGGCGGTGTGGGAGAGCAGATGGCTCACCCGCACGCCCTCCTTGCCCGCGGCGGCGAACTCGGGCCAGTACGCGGCGACCGGCGCGTCCAGGTCGAGGGCGCCGCGGTCGGCGAGGATCAGCGCGCACAGCGCGGTCATCGTCTTGGTGCTGGACCAGACGTTGACGAGGGTGTCCCGCTCCCAGGGGATCGTGCGTTCCGCGTCGAGGTGGCCGCCCCACAGGTCGACCTCCGGCTCACCGTCCACGAACACCGCCACCGAGGCCCCGACGTCCTTGTCGGCCAGGGAGGCGGCCAACGCCGCGCGCACCGGCGTGAATCGATCCGTACACGTGCCGTGAGTGTCCACCATGGGGGCAGGCTAGCGGGCGCCGCTCCGCCGGACCATGGAACAACGGGTCAGGCAGCGAACCGGTGATCTTCACAGGGTGAACTCGCCCTCCCCGCAAGCACTTTCTCTGCTTTAACTCTTGACGACCGGAGCCGCGGAGCGCACATTGGCCGCACGCTCTTCCGTGAGAGCGCTCTCAGGTACGGGACCGGCAGAGCGTTCTCCGCACGCGCACCTCACTCCGTACTCCCCCACCCCAAAGAGGCCGCCATGAGTGAACCCTCCGGCACACCCGTCGGGCGCCCCCGCCGCCCGCTCCGGCGCGTACTCCTCGCCGTCGTCAGCGCGCTGGCGCTGGCCACGGCGGGGGCGACCACGGCGCAGGGGGCCGCCCCCACACCGCCCTCCGGTTGGACCCAGGTCTTCCTCGACGACTTCAACGGCGCGGCCGGCTCCGGTGTGAACACCTCCAACTGGCAGTACGCGACCGGGACCTCGTACCCCGGCGGGCCCGCCAACTGGGGCACCGGCGAGGTCGAGACCATGACGAACAGCACCGCCAACGTCTCGCTCGACGGCAACGGCAATCTGCGTATCACCCCGCTGCGCGACTCGGCGGGCAGATGGACCTCGGGCCGTATCGAGACCAACCGCACCGACTTCCAGCCCCCGGCCGGAGGCAAGCTGAGGGTCGAGTCCCGGCTCCAGATGCCGAACGTGACGGGCACGGCCGCCGAGGGCTACTGGCCCGCGTTCTGGATGCTGGGCGCGCCCTACCGGGGCAACTACCAGAACTGGCCGGGCGTCGGTGAGCTGGACATCATGGAGAACGTCCAGGGACGCAACCAGGTGTGGGCCACCATGCACTGCGGCACCAACCCCGGCGGCCCGTGCAACGAGACGACCGGCATCGGCAACTCCACCGCCTGCCCGGGTACCACCTGCCAGTCCGGCTTCCACACCTACACCATGGAGTGGGACCGCTCGGTCACCCCGGAGACGATCCGGTTCTCCGTCGACGGCACGCAGTTCCACTCGGTCAACGCCGGCCAGATGGACGCGACGACCTGGAACAACGCCACCAACCACGGCTTCTTCGTCATCCTCAACGTGGCCATGGGCGGCGCCTTCCCCGACGCGTTCGGCGGCGGACTGGACGGCGACACCCGCTCCGGTGTCCCCATGGTCGTCGACTACGTGCAGGTGCTGTCGGCCGCCGGGGGCACCACCAATCCCCCACCGTCGGGCACCCGTGACGCGTACAGCACCATCCAGGCCGAGTCGTTCAACGGTCAGAGCGGGGTCAGCACCGAGAGCACGTCCGACTCCGGCGGCGGCCAGAACATCGGCTCCCTCGCGGGCGGCGACTGGGCGCTGTTCCAGAAGGTCGACTTCGGGTCCGTGGGGGCCACGCAGTTCGTGGCCCGGGTGGCAAGCGGGGCGAACGCCGGCGTGAGCGGACTCGTCGAGGTCCGCCTGGACAGCCGGTCCAACGCCCCCGTCGGCAGTTTCTCCCTCGCCAACACCGGCGGCTGGCAGTCCTGGCGGACGGTGCCCGCGAACATGAGCCGCGTCACCGGGACGCACGACGTGTACCTGACCTTCACGAGCGGCCAGCCGCAGGACTTCGTCAACGTGAACTGGTTCAACTTCGCCCGCTGAGCGGGTCGTCGAACCCCACGGGGAGGGGCTCCGTCCACGGGCGGGGCCCCTTTCCCGTGCGCGGCCCTCTCGGGTGCCGCCCGGACGGCGCGGTCAGCGCATCTCCGCCCGGAACGCCATGGGCGTCGTCCCGGTGTGCAGCTGGAAGAACTTGGAGAAGTTCGCCGAGTCGGGGAAGCCCACCGCCGCGCCGACGCGGCCCGTCGGCAGGTCGGTGTGGGCCAGCAGCCGTTTCGCCTCCAGGACCACCCGCTTGTCGATGAAGCCCTTCGGGGTCTCCCCGGTGGCGGCGCGCACCGCCCTCACCAGGGTGCGGCGCGAGTAGCCGAGGGCGTCGGCGTACGCGCTGACGCTGTGGTTGGTGGTGAACTCACGCTCCACGGCGTCCCGGAAGCGGGTGAAGGTCGTGTCGTGGTGACTCGGGGACGCCCCGGCCGCGCTGTCCGCGAGATGGGCGAGGCGCAGCAGAAGAGCCGTCAGGGAGTGCCGCAGCACGGCGGTGTGCAGGGTGAGCGGCAGGGTGGTCGTGTCGACGTACTCGCGCTCCAGATGTGCCAGGGAGGCGCGCAGGCCGGCGAGCCCGGCCGCGTCGGGGCGGAGCAGCGGGGGCAGGTCGTAGCGGTAGAGGCCGGTGGCCTCGACGGTCTCCCGGGGCAGGAAGCCGGGTTGCATGGTGAGGACGGTCCCGCGGTACCCGGTGGTGTGTGAGAAGCGATGCACCTGTCCGGGGCGGATCCACAGCAGATCGCCCGCGTCCGCCTCGTACTCGGTGAAGTCGACCATGTGGGTGACCGGGCCGTGGTCGAACAGCATCACCACGTGGAAGTCGATGCGGTGCACCCGTTCCAGGGGGACGTCCGCGTGCCAGGTGCGGCGGTCGCCCATGGGGCCGACCCGCATCCCGACGCCGAAGAGGCTGAGGTCCGCCGGGAACGGGACGGTGGTGATGCGGCCGCCCTCCCCGGTGCCGTCGCCGTCCCCGCTGTCCGTGTCCTTCATGCTCTCGCCCGCCCCGGTCCGCCGGTGTCCCAGTTTCACCGAAGGGTGGCACACGACAACCTTCCTTCTCAAAAGTCAGACTTTTAGCTTTGAAGGCACAAGAGCCAATCCGCCGCACCTATCGAGGACTTCTTGAAGATGAACTGGACAGAACTCGACCGACGTGCCGTCGACACCGCGCGCCTGCTGGCGGCCGACGCCGTCCAGAAGGTCGGCAACGGGCACCCCGGCACGGCGATGAGCCTGGCGCCCGCCGCGTACACGCTCTTTCAGAAGGTGATGCGACACGACCCCGCCGATCCCGAGTGGACCGGCCGTGACCGCTTCGTCCTCTCCCCCGGCCACACCTCGCTGACGCTGTACACCCAGCTGTTCCTCGCCGGGTACGAGCTGGAGCTGGACGACCTGAAGGCGTTTAGGACCCATGGTTCGAAGACGCCGGGTCACCCCGAGTACGGGCACACGGCGGGGGTGGAGACCACCACGGGTCCGCTGGGGCAGGGGGTCGCCAACGCCGTCGGCATGGCGATGGCCGCCCGCTACGAGCGCGGCCTGTTCGACCCGGACGCGCCCGAGGGCACGTCCCCGTTCGACCACACGGTCTGGGCGATCGTCTCCGACGGCGACCTGGAGGAGGGCATCTCCGCGGAGGCGTCGTCCCTGGCGGGCCACCAGAAGCTCGGCAACCTGGTGTTCCTCTACGACGACAACCACATCTCCATCGAGGGCGACACCGCCACCGCGTTCTCCGAGGACGTGCTGGGGCGGTACGAGGCGTACGGCTGGCACGTCCAGCGGATCGAGCCGGCGTTCAACGGGAACGTCGACGTGCACGCCCTGTACGACGCGCTGCTGGCGGCGCGGGAGGAGACCTCGCGTCCCTCCTTCATCGCGATGCGCACGATCATCGCCTGGCCCGCCCCCAACGCGCAGAACACCGAGGCCGCGCACGGCTCCGCGCTCGGCGCGGACGAGGTCGCCGCCACCAAGCGGGTCCTCGGCTTCGACCCGGACAGGACCTTCCAGGTCGCCGACGACGTCCTCGCGCACACGCGCCGGGCCCTCGACCGGGGCGCCGAGACGCACGCCGCCTGGGACAAGCGGATCGCCGAGTGGCGCGCCGCCCAGCCCGAGCGTGCACAGCTGTTCGACCGAGTGGTGGCCGGCCGGCTGCCCGAGGGCTGGGAGGCGCACCTGCCGGTGTTCGAGGAGGGCACGTCCGTGGCGACCCGCGCCGCGTCCGGCAAGGTCCTCCAGGCACTCGGCGCCGTCATCCCCGAACTGTGGGGCGGCTCCGCCGACCTCGCCGGTTCGAACAACACCACCATCGACAAGACGTCGTCGTTCCTCCCGGCCGACAACCCGCTCCCGGAGGCGAACCCGTACGGCCGCACCATCCACTTCGGCATCCGCGAGCACGCCATGGCCGCCGAGATGAACGGCATCGCGCTGCACGGCAACACCCGTGTCTTCGGCGGCACCTTCCTGGTGTTCTCCGACTACATGCGCAACGCGGTCCGGCTGTCGGCCCTGATGCACCTGCCCGTGACGTACGTGTGGACGCACGACTCCATCGGTCTCGGCGAGGACGGCCCCACCCACCAGCCGGTCGAGCACCTGGCCTCGCTGCGCGCCATCCCCGGCCTGAACGTCGTCCGTCCGGCCGACGCCAACGAGACCGCGATCGCCTGGGCGGAGATCCTGCGGCGGCACACCACGCGCCCCGCGCCGCACGGGCTGGCGCTCACCCGCCAGGGTGTGCCCACGTACGCGCCGAACGCCGACGCCGCGAAGGGCGGCTACGTGCTCCGGGAGTCCTCGACCGCGACGCCGGAGGTGATCCTCCTCGCCACCGGCTCCGAGGTGCGCCTCGCCGTCGCCGCGCGGGAACTGCTGGAGGCCGAGGGGGTCGGGACCCGGGTGGTGTCGATGCCGTCGGTGGAGTGGTTCGAGGAGCAGCCTCGCGCGTACCGCGAGAGCGTGCTGCCGCCGTCCGTGAAGGCCCGCGTGGCGGTCGAGGCCGGTATCGGTCTCACCTGGTACCGGTACGTCGGTGACAGCGGTCGCCTCGTCTCCCTGGAGCACTTCGGTGCCTCCGCCGACGCCGAGACCCTGTTCGCCGAGTACGGCTTCACCCCCGAGAACGTCGTCACCGCGGCGAGGGAATCCCTGGCCGCCGTCCGTGGTTGACGCGAGCGCCTGAAGGAAGATGATCACTGTGACCACCGAAACGACCGCGGCGACGGCCGCCGCGGACCCCCTGCGACGGCTCTCCGAGGAGGGCGTCTCCGTCTGGCTCGACGACCTCTCCCGCGCCCGCATCGCCTCCGGCGCCCTCGCCCGGCTCGTCGCGTCCGGTCACGTCGTCGGCGTGACCACCAACCCGTCGATCTTCCAGGCCGCGATCGGCTCGGGAGAGGGCTACGAGGAGCAGCTCGGCGACCTGGCGGTGCGCGGAGTGACGGTCGACGAGGCCGTCCGGATGATGACGACCGCCGACGTCCGCGCCGCCGCGGACGTCCTGCGCCCGGTGTACGAGGCGACGGACGGGCGGGACGGCCGGGTCTCGATCGAGGTGGACCCCCGGCTGGCCCACGACACCCGTGCGACGATCGCCGAGGCCAGGCAGCTCGTCTGGCTGGTCGACCGCCCCAACGTCATGATCAAGATCCCGGCGACGAGGGCGGGTCTGCCGGCGATCACCGAGGTCGTCGGCCTGGGCATCAGCGTCAACGTCACGCTGATCTTCTCGCTGGAGCGCTACGGCGAGGTGATGGAGGCGTATCTGGCGGGCCTGGAGAAGGCGCAGCGCAAGGGCCTGGACCTGTCGGCCGTCCACTCCGTCGCCTCCTTCTTCGTCTCCCGCGTCGACACCGAGATCGACAAGCGGCTGACGGTGCTCGGCACGGACGCGGCGCTCGCGCTCCGGGGCCGCGCCGCGCTCGCCAACGCGCGGCTCGCCTACCAGGCGTACGAGGAGGTGTTCTCCGGTGACCGCTGGACCGCGCTCGCCGGGGCCCGCGCCAACCGGCAGCGCCCGCTGTGGGCGTCGACCGGGGTGAAGGACCCGGCCTACAAGCCGACCCTGTACGTCGACGAGCTGGTGGCGCCGGGCACGGTCAACACGATGCCGGAGGCGACCCTGCGCGCCACCGCCGCGCACGGGGTGATCCGCGGCGACACCGTGACCGGTGGCTACGCCCAGGCCCGCGCCGATCTCGCGGCCGTGGAGGCGCTCGGCGTCTCCTACGACGAGGTGGTGCGGCAGTTGGAGGAGGAGGGCGTCGCCACGTTCACGGCGGCGTGGCAGGACCTGCTGGACGCGGTGGCGAAGTCCATGAACAGCAAGGGAGTTGATGGGGAATGACCGTGGAGACGACCGCTCTCGGGGCGGGCGACTGGGCCAACCCGCTGCGGGACGCCCGCGACCGCCGGCTCCCCCGGATCGCGGGCCCCTCCGGTCTCGTCATCTTCGGGGTGACCGGTGACCTGTCCCGCAAGAAGCTGATGCCGGCCGTGTACGACCTGGCCAACCGCGGGCTGCTCCCGCCGGGCTTCTCACTGGTGGGCTTCGCCCGCCGGGACTGGGAGGACCAGGACTTCGCGCAAGTGGTGCACGACGCGGTGCGCGAGCACGCGCGCACCGAGTTCCGCGAGGAGGTCTGGCAGCAGCTCTCCGAGGGCATGCGGTTCGTGCCGGGCGACTTCGACGACGACGAGGCGTTCCGGCAACTGCGCTCGGCCGTCGCGGAGTTGAACGCCTCGCGGGGCACCAGCGGCAACTTCGCGTTCTACCTCTCCGTACCGCCGAAGTTCTTCCCGAAGGTCGTCCAGCAGCTGAAGAAGCACGGGCTGGCCGACGCGCCCGAGGGCTCCTGGCGGCGCGCGGTCATCGAGAAGCCGTTCGGTCACGACCTGGCCAGCGCCATCGACCTGAACGAGATCGTGCACGAGGTGTTCGACCCGGACCAGGTCTTCCGCATCGACCACTACCTGGGCAAGGAGACCGTCCAGAACCTCCTGGCCCTGCGGTTCGCCAACCAGATGTACGAGCCGATCTGGAACCGGTCCTTCGTGGACCACGTGCAGATCACCATGGCCGAGGACATCGGCATCGGCGGCCGGGCCGGCTACTACGACGGCATCGGCGCCGCCCGTGACGTCATCCAGAACCACCTGCTGCAGCTGATGGCGCTCACCGCCATGGAGGAGCCGATCGCCTTCGACGCCGAGGCGCTGCTCACCGAGAAACTGAAGGTCCTCAAGTCCGTGCGGCTTCCCGCCGATCTGGGCGCCCACACCGTGCGCGGCCAGTACACGGGGGCCTGGCAGGGCGGTGAGAAGGTGGTCGGCTACCTGGAGGAGGACGGCATCGACCCGGGCTCCCGCACCGACACCTACGCGGCCGTCAAGCTGGAGATCGACAACCGCCGCTGGGCCGGTGTCCCGTTCTATCTGCGCACCGGCAAGCGGCTGGGCCGCCGGGTCACCGAGATCGCGGTCGTCTTCCAGAGCGCCCCGCACTCCCCGTTCGACTCCACGGCCACCGAGGAACTGGGGAAGAACGCGATCGTCATCCGGGTGCAGCCGGACGAGGGAATGACCGTGCGCTTCGGTTCGAAGGTGCCGGGTACCTCGATGGAGATCCGGGACGTCACCATGGACTTCGCGTACGGCGAGTCGTTCACGGAGTCCAGCCCGGAGGCGTACGAACGGCTGATCCTGGACGTGCTGCTCGGCGACGCCAACCTCTTCCCCCGCCACCAGGAGGTGGAGGAGTCCTGGAAGATCCTCGACCCGATCGAGGAGTACTGGGCCAAGCACGGCAGGCCCGCGCAGTACCCCTCGGGCAGTTGGGGCCCCGAGGAAGCCGACGAGATGCTCGCACGAGACGGACGGAGCTGGCGCAGGCCATGAAATTCGACCTGACGGACACCACGGCAAGCAAGATCAACAAAGCCCTGGTGCAGGGACGCCGGGCCATCGGCACGCCCGCCGTGGGCATGGTCCTCACGATGGTGATCGTGACGGACGAGGAGAACGCGTACGACTCGATCAAGGCGGCCGAGGAGGCCTCGCACGAGCATCCCTCGCGCACCCTGGTCGTCATCAAGCGGCACGCCCGCACCCCCCGCGACCGCACCCGGTCGCACCTGGACGCCGAGGTGCGGGTGGGCGCCGACGCGGGCACCGGCGAGACCGTGGTGCTGCGGACGTACGGCGAGGTCTCCGACCACGCCGACTCCGTCGTCCTGCCGCTGCTGCTGCCGGACGCACCGGTCGTGGTGTGGTGGCCGGTGGACGCCCCGGAGAACCCGGCGAAGGACCCGCTGGGCGCGCTGGCGCAGCGCCGGATCACCGACATGTACGCCGTCGACTCCCCGCTCGTCGCGCTGGAGCAGCGGCTCGCCTCCTACACCCCCGGTGACACCGACCTGGCCTGGACGCGGCTGACACCGTGGCGTTCCATGCTCGCCGCCGCCCTGGACCAGGCCCGCACGGAGATCACCTCGGCGGCCGTGGACAGCGAGGCCGACAACCCGAGCGCCGAACTGCTGGCCCGCTGGCTGGAGGCCCGCCTCGGGGTCGCCGTCGAGCGAGTCGTGACCGCCGGACCGGTCGTCACGGGCGTACGGCTCGGCACGGAGCACGGTGAGATCGTCATCGACCGCCCCGAGGGCCCGCTCGCCACGCTCACCCTGCCGGGCCAGCCGTCGCGCACCCTTGCCCTGAAGGTGCGCGCCACCTCCGAGCTGATCGCCGAGGAGCTGCGCCGCCTGGACGCGGACGAGATGTACGCCATCGCCCTGCGCGGCGGCGAGCACACCGGGAAGGGGGCCGGTGATGAGTGACGCCCCTCGTCTCAACCGGCGTCCGGAGTGGGCCGAGTTGGGGGACCACCGCGCGGGCCCGATGCTGCACGCCTCGCTGCGCGAGCTGTTCGCCGCCGACCCCGGGCGCGCCGAGCGGTACGTCGTCCGCGCCGGTGATCTGCGGATCGACTACTCCAAGCACCTGATCACCGACGAGACACTCGCCCTGCTCCTGGAACTCGCCGCGGCGAGTGATGTGTTCGGGCAGCGGGACGCGATGTTCCGCGGCGAGCGCGTCAACATCACCGAGGACCGGGCGGTCCTGCACACCGCGCTGCGCGCCCCGCGTGACGCCGTGGTGGAGGTGGACGGCGAGAACGTCGTCCCGGCCGTGCACGCGGTCCTGGACCGGATGGCCGCCTTCGCCGAGAGGGTCCGCTCCGGCGAGTGGACCGGTCACACCGGCCGCCGTATCCGCAATGTCGTCAACATCGGCATCGGCGGCTCCGACCTCGGCCCGGCGATGGCGTACGAGGCGCTGCGGCCGTACACCGACCGGTCGCTGACCGTGCGGTTCGTGTCGAACGTCGACGGCGCCGACCTGCACGAGGCGGTGCGCGACCTCGACCCGGCCGAGACGCTGTTCGTCGTCGCCTCGAAGACGTTCACCACGATCGAGACGATCACCAACGCGACGTCGGCGCGGTCCTGGCTGCTGCGCGGGCTCGGCGACGGGGGAGCCGCGCCCTCCGGCGACGCCGGGAGCGGGGCGGAGAAGGCGGTGGCCCGGCACTTCGTGGCGCTGTCGACGAACGCCGAGAAGGTCGCCGGGTTCGGGATCGACCCGGACAACATGTTCGAGTTCTGGGACTGGGTCGGCGGGCGCTACTCCTTCGACTCGGCGATCGGCCTGTCCCTGATGATCGCCATCGGACCGGACCGCTTCCGGGAACTGCTCGACGGGTTCCGCACGATCGACGAGCACTTCAGGACGGCACCGCCTCAGGCCAACGCCCCGCTCCTGCTGGGGCTGCTGGGGGTCTGGTACGGCGACTTCTTCGACGCCCAGTCGCACGCGGTGCTGCCCTACTCGCACTACCTGTCCCGGTTCACCGCGTATCTGCAGCAGCTGGACATGGAGTCCAACGGCAAGCAGGTGGGCCGTGACGGGCTCCCCGTCGAGTGGCAGACCGGGCCGGTGGTGTGGGGCACGCCGGGCACCAACGGTCAGCACGCGTACTACCAGTTGCTGCACCAGGGCACCAAGACGGTCCCGGCGGACCTCATCGGCTTCGCCCGCCCGGTCGCCGGGATGGATCCCGAACTCGCGGCGCAGCACGACCTGTTGATGGCCAACCTCTTCGCGCAGGGCCAGGCGCTGGCCTTCGGGAAGACCGCCGAGGAGGTGCGGGCCGAGGGGGTGCCCGAGGAGCAGGTGCCGCACCGCACGTTCCACGGCAACCGCCCCACGACGACCGTGCTGGCACCCGAGCTGACCCCCTCGGTCCTCGGCCAGCTGATCGCCCTCTACGAGCACAAGGTGTTCGTCCAGGGCGCGATCTGGAACATCGACTCCTTCGACCAGTGGGGCGTCGAGCTGGGCAAGGTCCTCGCCAAGCGCGTGGAACCCGCCCTGACCGACGGCGCCGACGTGCCCGGACTCGACCCGTCCACGGCGGCCCTGGTCGCCGCGTACCGCGCGCTGCGCGACACCCACGACTCCCGTGACACCCACGACTCCCGTGACACTCAGGAAGAAGTGAACTGACATGCAGCTCGGTCTCATCGGTCTCGGCAAGATGGGCGGGAACATGCGCGAGCGGATCCGCCGCGCGGGCCACACCGTCATCGGTTACGACCGCAACCCCGATGTCTCCGACGTGGGCAGTCTGGCCGAACTGGTCGAGCGGCTCGACGCGCCGCGCACGGTCTGGGTGATGGTCCCCGCCGGCGGCCCCACCCAGTCCGTCGTGGACGAGTTGGCGGACCTGCTGTCGGCCGGCGACACCGTCGTCGACGGCGGCAACTCCCGCTGGACGGACGACGAGAAGCACGCCGAGCAGCTGGGCGCCAAGGGCATCGGCTTCGTCGACGCGGGCGTCTCGGGCGGTGTGTGGGGCCTGGAGAACGGCTACGCGCTGATGGTCGGCGGCGACAAGGAGCACGTGGACCGTCTCCAGCCGGTCTTCGAGGCGCTCAAGCCGGAGGGGCCGTACGGGTACGTCCACGCGGGCAAGGTCGGCGCCGGGCACTTCTCCAAGATGGTCCACAACGGCATCGAGTACGCCATGATGCAGGCGTACGCCGAGGGCTGGGAGCTGCTGGAGGCCGTCGACTCGGTGACCGACGTCCGTGAGGTGTTCCGGTCCTGGCAGGAGGGGACGGTCATCCGTTCCTGGCTGCTGGACCTCGCGGTCAACGCGCTGGACGCCGACGAGCACCTGGAGAAGCTGCGCGGCTACGCCGAGGACTCCGGGGAGGGCCGGTGGACGGTCGAGGCCGCCGTCGACAACGCGGTACCGCTGCCGGCGATCACCGCGTCCCTGTTCGCCCGCTTCGCGTCCCGCCAGGACGACTCCCCGCAGATGAAGATGGTGGCGGCGCTGCGCAACCAGTTCGGGGGGCACGCGGTGGAGTCGACGAAGGAGTAGCCCGCCGAGGCTGGGGCCGGGGGGCCGGGGGCCGGGGATCTGGTGCGGGTGCGGGTGGGTGGTGACCGGTCGCGCCGACGCGGCGGGGCTGTGTGTGTCACCGTCTCGCGCCCCTGAGGGCCGACGAGGCCCCGGCGCTCGACCCGGTCCTCCGCCCGACGCTCACCGCCGGCCGTCGGTGAGCGGGGAGGCAGCGGCGGCGGTCCTTCAGCGTCGCGAGCCCGCCCGTGTCGGAGCCACGCCACGCGCGTGTGCGGCCGGTCGGAGGGATCGGCTTCATCGTAGGAAGAGCGGGGCAAGCCGCTCGTCGCTCCTCCGGACGATCCCGCGCTGCCTCGTTCGACGGACAGCGGTGGGGTCGGGTGTGCTCCGGTCGTTCACGGTTCGCGTCATCCGACCGAGCGCCGGCCGTGCTGGGCGGCGAGGCGTACGGGGGCGTTCTGGGCGCCGTAGCCCCGGTAGGCGCTGTCGCGTTGGACGAGTTCGAAGAAGACGCGGCCGACGGTCTCGGTGTAGCAGTGGCGGAACGTGCCGTCCGCGTCGCGGTCGTAGAGGATGCCCAGCTCGCGGTACGTCTCCAGCTCGCCGTCGGCGAACTCGAAGCGGGCGGCCAGGTCGTCGTAGTAGTTGGCGGGGACGGCCAGCAGCCGGCCCCCGGCACTGCGGAAGGCGCGGGCCGCGGTCACCACGTCGTCCGTCGCGAGGGCGATGTGCTGGGCGCGGGCGGAGTCGTCCGTGGGGGCCGGGCCGACACTCAGGGCGATCCGGACGCTGCCGTCGGCGTTGCTGACGGGGCGGCTGCGGAACAGGCCGTAGGGGTCGGCGACGTCGACGCTCTCGCGGGCGGGCAGGCCGAGCACGGTCCGGTGGAAGAGGGCCGCCTCGTCGAACTGGTGCCAGGGCTGGGTGAGGGCGAGGTGGTCCACACGGTGGAGGTGGCGGGCGGGCTCCGCGTGCGGCACGGCACGGAAGTCGTCCGTCCAGCTGGGGAGTTCGGGGCGGTCGGTGGCGCAGAAGAAGAGTTCGGTGCCGTCCGGGGCGGCGACCGCGTCGAGAGCGGTGTCCTGCGGGGCGCGGCGGCGGGGCAGCACCGGGGCGAGCAGGGCCTCCGCGCGGCGGGCGGCGCCCGCCGGGTCCGGTGACTCCAGGCCGATCGCGGCGAGCTGGGTGCCGTCGCGGCGGGCCGCCGGGCCGGTGTTGACCAGCACCCGTGCCTCGCCCTGCCGCCACAGGTCCACCGGCTTGCTGCGGTGGCGGGCGGTGCGGGCGAAGCCGAGGGCGCCGAGCAGCGCGGCCACGGGCTCGGCGTCGGGGGTGACGAGTTCGGTGAACGCGACGCCGGTGGGCACCACGGGTTCCGGCAGCGTGGCCAGGCCCGCCGCCTCCTGGAGCATCAGCAGGGAGCGGTGGGCGTCGACGGCGGTGGGGCCCGCCTCGGCCTGCCGGAACACGTCGTTGAAGACCTCCAGGGACAGCGGGCCCCGGTATCCGGCCGCCCGCACGTGCCGGACGAGGCCCGCGAGGTCGAAGCCGCCCTGGCCGGGGAAGCAGCGGTAGTGGCGGCTCCACTGGAGCACGTCCATCGCCATCAGCGGGGCGTCGGCCAGCTGCAGGAAGAAGATCTTCTCGCCGGGGATGTCCTCGATGCCCTTGGGGTCGGAGCCCCGGGCGAGGATGTGGAAGCTGTCGAGGCAGGTGCCGAGCGCGGGGTGGTCGGCCGCCTCGACGATGCGCCAGGCGTGGTCGTACGTGCTGACGTGCCGCCCCCAGGCCAGCGCCTCGTACGCGACGCGGATCCCGAAGTCCTGGGCGAGGCCGGCGAGCCGGTGGAGCTGCCCGGCGGCGAGGGCGTCGTCGTCCTCGGCGAGCGGGTGGACGCTGGAGCACACCAGGACCGTGTCGGCGCCCAGCCGCCGCATCAGCTCGAACTTGTGCCGGGCCCGCCGCAGGTTCTGTTCGAACACGTCCGCGGGCACGGCCTCGATGTCCCGCATCGGCTGGTACAGGTCGATGCCCAGTCCCAGGTCCGCGCACCGGGCCCGGATCTCCTCCGGGGAGAGCGGGCTGGCCAGCAGGTCGTTCTCGAAGATCTCCACCCCGTCGAACCCGGCCCGCGCGGCGGCCGTGAGCTTCTCGGTGAGGGACCCGCTGAGGGAGACGGTGGCGATGGCTGTGCGCATGGTGGTGCTCCTTCGATTCCAACTGTGCTGCCCACGACCGAGGGCTGGCGGCTGTGCTGCCGACAACCGGGGGCTGGCGGCTGTGCTGCCGACGACCGGGGCCGTCAGCGCGGGGGCGCGTCCACGGGACCCTCAGCGCGCGGCACCCGCGGCACCCGCGGCACCGGCCAGCTCGGCGATGTCGGCCAGCATCCGGGGCGCGTCCGCCTCCCTCCCCGTGAACAGGCGGAACGCGTCCGCCGCCTGGAACGCCGCCATCCCTCCCCCGTCCAAGGTGGCGCACCCGAGCGCGCGGGCCGTGCGCAGCAGCTCCGTCTCCAGCGGGCGGTACACCACCTCGGCCACCCACAGACCGGGGTGCAGCAGCTCCGCGGCGAAGGGGAGCCCGGGGTGCGCGGCCATCCCGGTCGGTGTCGCGTGCACCACCCCGTCGGCCCCGTCGAGCAGCGCGGGCAGCGCGTCCGGGGTCGCGGAGGCCGCGCGGCCCGCCCCGAAGTGCCGTTCGAGGGAGGTGGCGAGGCCGGCCGCGCGGTCGGGCATCGCGTCGACGACGGTGACGTGCTCGGCGCCGAGGGTGAGCGTGGCGTGGGCGACGGCCGCGCCGGCGCCGCCGGCGCCCAGCTGCACCACCCTCTCCAGCGGGACGTCGGGCAGACCGCGGGCGAAGGACGCGGCGAAACCGGTGACGTCCGTGTTGTGGCCGACGGCCCGGCCGTCCTCGAAGACCACGGTGTTGACGGCGCCGAGCGCGGCGGCCTGCGGCGCGAGCGCGTCGAGGTGCCCGAGGACCAGCTGCTTGCAGGGGTGGGTGATGTTCAGCCCGTCGAAGCCCAGGTCCCGGGCGGCGCGCACCAGGTCGCCCACCGCCTCGGGGCCGACCCCGACGCGGTCGATGTCGATCAGCCGGTACAGGTACCGCAGCCCCTGCCGGTCCGCCTCCCGCTCGTGCAGCGCGGGGCTGAGCGAGGGCCCGATGCCGGAGCCGACGAGGCCGACGAGATACGAGTCACGCGTGGGGACGGGATTCGAGACCTGGGGCACAGCGGGGCCTCCTGAGCGGCTCACTAATGTACGAACTAGTACGTTAGTCATAGCAGCCCCGCCCGCTCGGGGGAAGCCCTCTTCTACAATCGCGGTCACTGGCCCCTTGCCCGAAGGAACGCGATGACCAGCGTCGAAGAACCGGCACGACCGAACGGGCGCATCCGTGACGCCGCCCGCACCAAGGCCGAGATCCTCGACGTCGCGACCAGGGAGTTCGCCCGCTCCGGTTTCGCGGGGGCCCGGGTCGACGAGATCGCCGCCCGCACCCGCACCACCAAGCGGATGATCTACTACTACTTCGGTGGCAAGGAGCAGTTGTTCACCGCCGTGCTGGAGCGGGCGTACTCCGTGATCCGGCAGGCGGAACAGGAGCTGGACGTCGAGCACCTGGACCCGGTCGCCGCCATCCGGCGCCTGGCCGAGGTCACCTTCGACCACCACGAGCGGCACCCGGACTTCATCCGTCTGGTCAGCATCGAGAACATCCACGAGGCCGAGCACATCGCCGCCTCCGAGAAGCTGGGCAGGATCGGCTCGCCGGCACTGGAGGTGATCCGCCGCATCCTGGAGTCCGGACAGCGGTCCGGCCTGTTCACGGCCGACGTCGACGCCGTCGACCTGCACGCGATGATCAGCGCCTTCTGCTTCTTCCGGGTCTCCAACCGGCACACCTTCGGCGCCCTCTTCGGCCGGGACCTGGTCGCCCCCGATCAGCGCGAGCACTACCGCAAGATGCTCGGCGACATGGTGATCGCGTACCTGACGGCGGACCGCGCGACGGACTGACGACGGACTGACGACGGACGGACGACGGGCCGACCGCGGACCGCGCGGCGGGACCGACGGCGGACCGAAGGCGGCTCCCCGGCCCGCCCCGGGTCGGGAGGTTCGTTCCGCATCACCCCTTGACACCCGGGAAACGTCGGCGCAACATCCGTAGCCAACCGCTACTAACTATCCAGTGCGTTCATTAGCCGGGTCGCACCCGGCACGGCCGCCCCAGCACCCCCGGGTACCCGGCTCCCCTCCCCCGCCTCGCATCACCCTGCCCGGCCCAGTCTTGCCCTGCTTCGCCTTCCTCCGCTTCACTCCCTCCCATGGGGGAGATCCCTCGAAGGAGCACGCCGTGTCCGTCCCCGCCGCACCTCCCGGCCAGCCCAGGAAGGCCGCCACGGCCGCCTGGATCGGCAGCGCCCTGGAGTACTACGACTTCTTCATCTACGGCAGCGCCGCCGCCCTGATCTTCCCGACGGTCTTCTTCGACGAGTCCGACCCGGCGACCGCGACCCTGCTGTCCCTGGCCACCTTCGGTGTCGCCTACGCGGCACGGCCGGTCGGCGCGCTCTTCCTCGGTCACTTCGGCGACCGGCTGGGCCGCAAGAAGATCATGGTCTTCACGCTGATCCTGATGGGGCTGTCGACGTTCCTCATCGGCTGTCTGCCCACCCGCGACCAGGTCGGCACGCTCGCCCCGGTCCTGCTGGTGATCTGCCGCGTCCTCCAGGGCATCTCGGCGGCCGGCGAACAGGCCAGCGCCAACTCCATGACGCTGGAACACGCACCGGAGGACCGGCGCGGCTTCTTCACCAGCTTCACCCTGAGCGGGACCCAGGGCGGCCAGCTGCTCGCGACCCTCGTCTTCATCCCGATCGCCGCGCTCCCCGAGGACCAGCTGCTCTCCTGGGGCTGGCGCGTCCCGTTCTGGATGAGCATCGCGGTCGCCGTCGTCGGCTACGTCATCCGCCGCACGCTGGACGAGACCCCGGAGTTCACGCGGCAGCAGACCGCCTCCGAGGGGGTGGCGAAGCTGCCGCTCGCCGTGCTGCTGCGCGAGCACTGGGCGGACGTGCTGCGGGTGATCGCGGGCGCGCTGGTCGCCTCGGTCTCGACGATCTTCACCGTGTGGGCGCTGGCGTACGGCACCAGCGAGTCGGTGGGCCTGTCGCGGTCCTCGATGCTGTGGGTGGGCGCGCTGGCGAACCTGGTGGCGCTCGCCGCGATCCCGCTGTGGGCCACGCTCTCCGACCGTGTCGGCCGCCGGCCGGTGTTCCTGATCGGCGCGGCCGGCAGCGCGGTGATGATGTTCGTCTACCTGTGGGCGATCTCCACCGGCTCCTACCCGCTGGTCCTCGTCCTCGGCATTGTCGCCTTCGGTGTGGTCTACAGCGCCGCGAACGGCATCTGGCCCTCGTTCTACGGCGAGATGTTCTCCACCAAGGTCCGGCTGTCCGGCATGGCCATCGGCACCCAGATCGGCTTCGCCGTCGCCGGTTTCGCCGTCACGTTCGCCGCGCAGATCGCCGGCCCCGACGGGGACGACTGGTTCGCGGTGGCCCTGTTCACCGCGGCCCTGTGTGTGCCGCCGGTGCTCGCGGCCCTCACCGCCCGCGAGACGCACAAGGTCCCGACCGAACTGCTCGGCGTCCGCGCGGCCGACGCCACGCACGACCGGGAGCGGGTCGCGGCCTGACCTCCCCTCCTCCCCCGATGGCGGGCCCCGGGCACCGGTGGTGTTCGGGGCCCCGCGCGTGGGCACCCCGCCGCAGAGGTCCGCGCAGGCCGGGGGGATGATGGCGCCGGCACCGCGCCGAGGCGGGGCCGGCCCGGAGGGTGGAGGATGCAGGCAGAGCAGTCCCGCAAGGGAGCGCTGGTCGGCGTGATGATCGGGGTGGGGTGCCTGCTGCTGGCCCCGGTGCTGCTGGTCGTCGGGGCCGTCACGCTGATGCTGCTGGGGCGGGCGCTGAATCCGCTCCCGGTCCCGGACGGCGAGGCGCTCCTGCTGGCGGACGGGCAGCTCGTCGGCACGTGGCGCGACGACGCCGGCGGCCGGCTGGTGCTGCGCGAGAACGGGACGTTCACCTCGGACGGGGTGTGCGGCGACTTCCTCGGCGACGACCTCGCGCCCACCGCGGCGCCGGACCCCGGCAGCGGTAGGTGGGAGCACCGTGAGTCGGAGGAGACCGAGACCGGCTCACCCGTGTCGGCGGTCCGCCTCACCTTCGCGCCCGGCGAGGTCTGGACGCAGTACGAGGCGCGGGGGACGCCCGGGAAGGCCGTCCTGTGGATGTTCATCGGCGACCCCGACTCGGGGAACGTGTGCGTGCTCGACAGGGCCGCCGGGGCCGCCGGATGACACCTCAGCGTCTCGGGACGCCGTAGGCGCGCTCCACCCGCAGCCGCAGCACGAGCCGGCGGTCGCGGACCATCGCCGCGCGGTAGTCGTCCCAGTCGGGGTGCTCGCCCCGCATGTCGCGGTACAGCCGGACCAGTTCCTCGACGGTCTCGTCGTAGGGGTCCTCGGCCACCGGGGTGAGGTCGGCCGTGCCCTCGACAACCGTGTACGCCCAGCGGTCGGCGCTGGTCACGTGGTACGAGACGCGGGGATCGCGGCGCATGTTGCGGGTCTTGGCGCGCTCGTCGGTGACCGAGACCCGGATCGTGCGCTCGTCGGGGTAGTAGGCGTGGTTGACGTTCGACAGCTGCGGGCGGCCGTCCGTCTTGAGGGTGACGAGCACCCCGCCGTCGAGCTCGGAGACCAAGCCGAGCAGGGCGTTCTGGACGGCGTCCTTGTCATATGTGTCCGAGGTCATGAAAGGTCAACGCGCCGGCGGTGGTCCACGATTCCCCGTCCTGCCGCTAGCGCCGTCCCGTCATCACCGGTAGACACTGTCCACCCCCTTGCGGTAGACAGTGTCTACTCCCTTGTGGTAGACACTGTCCATGACAGAACGGGGCGCCGGGCTCAGGGCCCGACTGGTGGACGTGGGCGTCGAGCTGGTGACGACCGAGGGCGTGCAGGCGCTGTCGTTGCGGGAGATCGCGCGGCGGGCGGGGGTGTCCCACGGGGCGCCGCGCCGGTACTTCCCGACGCATCTGGAGCTGCTGTCGGCCATCGCGCGCCGGGGCTTCGAGGACCTCGCGGCCAGGGGGGCCGCGACCCTCGGCGACGGCACCGGGAGCCCGCGGCGGCAGGTGGCGACGCTGGGCCGGGTGTACCTCGACTTCGCGCTCACCCACCGGGGCATGCACGAGCTGATGTTCCGTCACGACCTGCTGGAGAGCGACACGTTGGGGCTGCGCGACGCCAGTCTCCCGGTGTTCGGCCTGCTCGTGGACCTCGTCGGCCGGGCCCGGCCGGACGTCGACGCCCGGCTCGTCGCCGGGGCGCTCCTGGCGAACCTGTACGGCATCGCCCAGCTGTGGACCTGGGGCAGCCTCCAGCTCACCACGGGGGCCGACGACGTCACCCCCCTGCTGGACGCGGCCCTCGACGCGCACCTCGGACGTGAGGACCGGTGACCCTGGCGGACCGGGAGGCCGACGCGGACCCGCGGCGGGCCGTGTCCGTGCCGCACCGCCGGCTGACGCTCGCGAACAGCGTGCTCGGCGCGGTGATCGTCGCCCTCGACGGGACCGTGCTGACGATCGCTCGTACGGCATGAACGGCGGGAGCCGGACCCGCTGTTGCCGCCCGCCGTGCTCGGCTCGGCGACGGCGGGCGCGGCACTCGGGGTGCTGGTGACCGCGTCGGCGGCGATGATGGGCGCGCTGTTCGTCGGCAGCCACCTGCTGCAGGACGTGCTCGGCATGGACCCGCTGCGTACCAGTCTGGTCGCGTTGCCCGGCGGCCTGATGATGATCGTCGGCGCCCCGCTCTCGGCGGTGCTGCTGCGCCGGTGGGGCGCCCGCACGACGGCCCTGACCGGGACGCTGCTGCTCACCGCCGGGGTGCTGGTGCTGTCGGGGGTGGGCCCGGACTCCCCCACGGCGGTGATCGGCGGCGGCTTCCTGCTCCTGGGCGGCGGATTCGGCGCGGTGATGGTGACGGCCACCACGGTCGTCGTCCGGGACGCACCACCGGAGTCGGCGGGGGTGGTGGGCGGGCTCCAGCAGACCGCGATGAACATCGGGCCGACGCTCGGCGTGGCCGCCGCGGCCACGCTGCTGCCGCTCGCCGCAGGACCCGCGTTCTGGCTGCCGGCCGGTCTGTCGGCGCTGGGTGCGCCACTTGCCGGACGAATGCCCCGACCCGCCCGTGCCCCGAGGGATGGATCGCGATCAGTACGGAACGATGAAGAAAAGGACGTCTGTGAGCCGTGACCGGGCCACCGGAGGAGAAACACCATGGAACGACTGCGCCGACAGAGCGAGCCGCGTGAGGCCGGCCTCGACCCGAAAACCCTGGCCCGCCTCGACGAGTACCTGGGCCGTCAGGTCGATGACGGCCGGCTGCCGGGCTATCTGCTCTCCGTCGCCCGGCACGGCCGCGTCGCCCACCTCACGACGTACGGCCGGCGCGACGTGGACGCGGGGCTGCCCGTCGAGACGGACACGCTGTGGCGGATCTACTCGATGACGAAGCCGGTCACGTCGGTGGCCGCGCTGATACTGGTCGAGGAGGGGCGGCTGTCCCTCTCGGACCCGGTCTCCCGCCATCTGCCGGAGTTCGCCGAGCCTCTGGTGTACGAGTCGGGCGAGGGCGCCGGCCTCCGGACCCGGCCGGCGCGCCGGCCGATCCTCGTCAGGCACCTGATGACCCACACCGCGGGCCTGACGTTCGGCTTCTACTACGACCACCCGGTGGACGCGCTCTACCGGGACGCGGGGCTGGAGCACTCGGTCCGGCCGGGCGCCGACCTCGCCCGGACCTGCGCGGAGTACGCGCGGCTGCCGCTGCAGTTCGAGCCGGGCGCGCAGTGGAACTACTCCGTCGCCAGCAACGTCCTCGGCCGGATCGTCGAGGTGGTGTCGGGGCAGGACCTCGACGTGTTCTTCGCCGAGCGGATCCTCGGCCCGCTGGGGATGACCGACGCGGGCTTCCAGGTCTCCCCCGAACAGGCCGGGAGACTGGCCCAGCTGTACGGCGAGCAGGAGGACGGCTCGATCGCCACGGTGCCGGGGCTGCCACTGCACGGCCGGCCCCGCTTCCTGTCCGGCAGCGGCGGCATGGTCGCCACCGCCCGTGACTACCACCGCTTCGCGGAGTTCCTGCGTCGCCGCGGCGAACTCGACGGAGTCCGCCTGCTGACCGCCGAGTCCGTCGACATGATGACCTCCAACCAGCTGCCGGGCGGCGTCGACATCCACACCTACGGCAGCCGCTTCCACCAGCAGCCGGGCAACGTGGGCGTCGGCTTCGGCCTCGGCGTCTCCGTCGTCATCGACCCCGAGGCCACCGAGACCCCCTCCTCCCTCGGCACCTTCGGCTGGACCGGCGCCGCCACCACCGTCTTCTGGGTGGACCCCCGCCGGGACCTGACCGTGCAGTTCATGACCCAGGTACGGCGCCGCTCGTCGTTCTCGGTCTACCCCGACCTGAAACGGCTGGTCCACGAGGCCGTGGTGGACTGAGCCACGCTCTCCGCCGCCGCACGCGCATCCCGACCGTCACAGTGATGGACAGCCATCACTGGGCGGCCTCCTGCTCCACCCACGGGGGCGGTCCCGACACCGCCCCCGCCCCCTTCAGTTCCGCACCCGCACCGTGAACTCCACCCCGTCCCGCTCCAGTTCCGTGAGCCATCTCCCGGAGCGTTCCGCCGTCTCGGCCGCGCGGAGGAGGCCCGGGGGCAGGGAGCCGTCGAGGATGTGGGTGACGCCGAGGGCCAGGGGGCGGGAGACGCACCGGGCCATGGCGCTCTCCTCCGCCGTGCCGGTCAGGTCGAGGAGGCAGCGGCCCGACCAGCGGTCGCCGGAAGCGGCGTCGACGTCGAGGGCGACGGCCAGGACCACACGGTCCCGGTCGGCCTCCGCCATCGGGTGCCGCGCGGCGAGTTCACCGGCCAGCTCGGCGATGCGCCGGTCGTCGTCGCGTTCGAGTTCCGCGAAGACCGGGGCCCACGCGGCGAGCCAGCCGGCGAGGCGCAGCGTGCCCCGGACGAAGGTGCGTGGTTCCCAGGCCGGCGGGAGGCCGTACTGGGCGACGAAGGGCACGCTGTCGCGGTTGGGGTAGGCCTCGAAGGTCTCGCCGTCGACGACATGCGGGCGGGTCGCCCGCCAGGGGCGCTCGGCCGTCGTCTCCGTACCGTCCTCGATGTAGCGGGCCGGTGCGCGCAGGGCGTTGAGGACTCCGGCGGGAGCCCAGCTGAAGCGGTACCGGAAGTCGTTCGGCACGGCCGGAACGCCGCCGCAGTACGAGGTCAGTGTGTACGAGGCGGCCGTGTCGGGCCCGATCGCGGCGGTCGCACGGGCGATCAGGCCGTGGGCGAAGAGGTGGTCGATGCCCGGGTCCAGACCCGCCTCGGTGAGGACGGTGACGCCCGCCGCCCCGGCCGCCGGCGCCAGGTCCCGGACCGCGTCGGAGACGTAGCTGGAGCAGGCGAAGTGCGCCCGCGCCCCGACGCACGCCCCGAGCAGCGGCGCGTGCTCCGGGGCCGGGAGCATGGAGACGACCACGTCGCCGGGGGCCAGTTCGGCCGCGAGCGCCGCGGGGGTGTACGCGCGGGGCTCGGCGCGGCCCGTGAGGCCGAGGGCGGCCAGGGCCCCCTCGGCGCGCTCCTCGGTGCGGTGCCACAGCCGGACGCGGGCGGCGGTGTCGCACAGCTTCGCCAGGCCGCTGCCCGTGGAGAGGCCGGCACCGACCCAGTGGACGGTGCCGCTCGCGGGGACCGCGTCATCAGCCATCCGGCAACTCCTATGTCGTCAGACCCAGTTCGTGGGACGCCAGGCGGAACCGGTCCAGGCAGCGGCCCCACGCGCCCCCCGTGCCGAGGTCCAGCAGCTGCGGCAGCAGCGCGGCGGAGAAGTCGGTGCTCGCCTCGCGGGGCAGCAGGGAGGGCAGGTTGTCGATCGCGATCAGGTCGAGGGGCGGGTGCTCGCGGAGCCGACGCACCGGATGGTCCCAGCCGGTGGTGGTGTCGTAGACCGGCAGGACGTTCATGGGCGAGCCGACGTCGACGGTGACGTCGGCGAGGGTGCGCAGCCGGCGGTCCGGTGCGTCGAGGTCCTTGTCCGTGAGGAACGGCGGCACCGGGCTCGTCGTCAGCACGGTGTTGACCATCAGGTCATGGGCGAGCAGGGCGCCCTTGTCGAGGTCGCGGGTCTCGGCGACGTCCCAGCAGGTGGGTTCGATCCCGGCCTCGTCCAGCGCGGCCCGCGCACCGCTCCCGCTGCGGCCCAGGGCGCCGATCACCAGCGCGGTCAGGTCGCCCTCGGAGGCGCGCAGCCGGGCCTCCATCTCCTCCTTGGCCATGGGCACGAGCGGCGTCTGCAGACCGCCCCGGTGGTGCAGCACCGCGAGGGCCGCGCCGAGATAGCCGGCCCAGAAGCCGAACGCGGCCAGCCTGCGCCCCTGCTCGTCCACCAGGTACTCCAGGTCCAGCAGCGCCCCGCCCCCGGCGGCGAACCTCCGCAGCAGGGCCTCGGCGCCGGGCTGGCCCTTGTAGGCGTGCCCGAAGAAGACGTGCCGGTGGGTGAGTTCGGCGGGCTCGTCGGGGAGTTCCTTGAGACCGACGATCACCGCGTCGGAGAGGGCCTGCGGCCAGCGACCCGGCTCGGTGACCTCGCAGCCCGCCTCCTCGTACGCCTCCGTCGGGAAGATCCGCTGCGGGGAGTCCTCGACGGTGATCCGTGCGCCGCTCTCGACGAGCCGCCGGGCGTCGGACGGGACGACCGGGGTGCGGCGTTCGGTGGTACGGGTCTCGTGGCGGAGCCACAAGTGGCGATCGGTCATACGAGGTTGGCCTCCGGGCGCAACGCGTCGGCCGTGAAGCGGTCGACGCTCAAGGGGCTGATGTCGACGAAGGGTACGCGGCCCAGATACAGGTCGCGGACCACCTCGCCGACCGCCGGCCCCTGGAGGAAGCCGTGGCCGGAGAAACCGGTCGCGTAGAGGAAGCGGGAGCATGAACCGGCTTCGCCGATGAGGGCGTTGTGGTCCGGGGTGATCTCGTACAGGCCCGCCCAGCCGCCCGTGCGGCGCAGGTCGAGCAGGGCGGGCGCCCGGTGTTCCATGGCAGCGCAGAGGCGGGGGATCCAGCGGTCGTGGGTGTCGGTGGCGAAGCCGGGCCGTTCGTCGGGGTCGGACATGCCGACGAGGAGGCCGGGGCCCTCGGTGTGGAAGTAGAGGCTGCTGGTGAAGTCGATGGTCATGGGCAGGTCGGGCGGCAGGTCCGGCACCGGTTCGGTGACCGCGATCTGCCGGCGCAGCGGCTCCACCGGCAGGTCCACGCCGACCATGGCCCCGATGGACCGGGACCAGGCGCCGGCCGCGCACACGACGGTGTCGGTGACGATGCGGCCCTTGCCGGTGACCACCGCGGTGATGGTGTCCCGCCAGGTCTCGATGCCGAGGACCTCGCAGTTGCGCAGGACGGTCGCGCCGTGGCGGCGGGCACCCGCCGCGTAGCCGTGCACCACGGACTCGGGGGTGCAGTGCCCGTCGTCGGGCGAGAACGCGGCGGCGAGCAGCCCGTCGGTGCTGATCAGCGGGGAGAGCCGCCGGGCCTCCGCGGGGTCGATCAGGCGGCTGGGCACTCCCAGGTCGTTCTGCAGCCGTACGCCGGCCTCGAACTGGGCGACCTCGTCGGGCGTCGACAGCAGGAAGAGGTAGCCGACCCGGCGGAGGCCGATGTCGTGGCCCAGGTCCTGTCCGAACCGGTCGAACGCCTCCAGGCTGCGGGCGCCGAGCTGGATGTTCAGTTCGTCGGAGAACTGCGCGCGTACACCGCCGGCGGCCCGTGCGGTGGAGCCGGAGGCGAGTTCGTCCCGTTCGACGAGGACGACGTCGTCCACTCCCGCGGCGGCGAGATGGTAGGCGATGCTCGTGCCGATGACACCGCCGCCTATGACGACGACCCGTGCGCTGCGGATCACGTACGCGGCTCCCTTCGTCCGGTCGTGGTCGGTTCACCCGACGGAGTCAGGTCTTCCACCACAGGCGAACGTTCATGCGGTACCGCAGCGGAGTCGGCGCGGGGGCGTGGGGGCGCGCCGTGCGATCCGGCCCGCCGGAACGTTACGGCGGGCGCGGCGGCCGATGTCGGAGGATCCGGTGACGGCCGCCGCGCGACCCCGTGCGACGTGCGGGAGCGTGCGTGGTACGGCGCTCAGGAGGAGTGGACCACCGCGTCCAGGTGGGGCAGGTAGTGGTCCAGCCGCTCGCGCTTGGTGCGCAGGTAGGTGATGTTGTCCTCGCAGGGCGTGATCAGCAGGGGCACCTGCTCGGAGACCTGGATGCCGTGGCGCAGCAGCGCCTCCCGCTTGCGCGGGTTGTTCGACATCAGCCGCACGGACCGTACGCCGAGGTCGTGCAGCATCTCGGCAGCCACCCGGTAGTCGCGGGCGTCCACCGGCAGACCGAGGGCGAGGTTCGCCTCGACGGTGTCCAGGCCCTCGGCCTGGAGCTTCATCGCCTGGAGCTTGGCGAGCAGCCCGATGCCGCGCCCCTCGTGGCCGCGCAGGTAGACGAGGACGCCCCGGCCCTCGGTGACGATGGCACGCAGCGCGCTGTCGAGCTGCTCCCCGCATTCGCAGTGCTGGGAGCCGAACGCGTCACCGGTCAGGCACTCGGAGTGCAGTCGGACGAGTATGTTCTCGCCGCCGCTGATGTCGCCGTACACCAGCGCCACTTGTTCCTCGCCGCGATCCTGGTCGAGATAACCTACGGCCTCGAAGTCGCCGTACGTCGTGGGAAGTGGTGCGTTGACCACGCGGACGGCACCGGAGGACTGGGCGTGGGCGCCGAGTACGCCAACATTTTCTGTCATGATCTGGTTCCTATCTGGTGAGTCCTGACGTCATGCGAAAATGACGGAGCATCAGCAGAGACGAAAGGCCGGGAAAAGATGAGCGGTTCGGGAGCGGAGTCCGGTGCGCGGCAGGAGGGACGGGGACAGCAGCCGACGGTATACGGTCTGCTGCCCGCCGACACCACCGCGGACGTGCGCGAGCGCGGCGCGGGGGCCGGACGGCAGGTCGCGGTGCTTCCGGTCGGCAGCTTCGAGCAGCACGGCCCGTATCTGCCGCTGGCCACGGACACGCTGGTGGCGTGTGCCATAGCGCGGGAGATAGCCGCCGCCTACCCCGTGCACCTGCTGCCGCCGGTGACCATCGCCTGTTCGCACGAGCACGCCGGCTGGCCGGGCACAGTGAGCATCTCCGCGACGACCCTGCACGCGGTGGTCCGCGACATCGCCGACTCGCTGCGCCGGTCGGGCGTGGAGGCGCTGGTCGTGGTGAACGGCCACGGCGGGAATTACGTCCTGGGCAACGTCGTCCAGGAATCCACCGCGGCGGGACATCGAATGGCGCTTTTCCCGGCGATGGAGGACTGGGAGGCCGCCCGTGAACGGGCGGGTGTCGAGACCTCGTTGCTCAGTGATATGCATGCGGGAGAAATTGAGACCTCCATACTTCTGCATTGCCATCCGGAATGGGTGAAGCCCGGTCACGAGACCACGGATTTCCTTGCCGACGACCGCCGTCATCTCCTCTCCCTCGGTATGTCGGCCTACACCGATTCCGGTGTGATCGGCCGTCCTTCGCTGGCGTCCGCCGCGAAGGGGAAGGAACTGCTGGCGGGGTTCGTGGAGTCGTTCGGGGCGTACTTCTCCGTGGTCACGGACTGACGGCGGGCCCGCAGCGCGCCGTACCAGCGGCCGACGAGGACCAGGGCCCCCGGCAGCGCCGCCGCGAAGCTGAGCACGCCGTAGACGACGGCCACGGTCAGGCCCTGGGAGGCGCCCAGGCCCGCCGCGCCGAACGACCAGGCGGTGACGCCCTCGCGGGGGCCCCAGCCGCCGACGTTCAGCGGCAGGCTCATGGCGATCAGGGCGAGCAGCGCGAGCGGCACCAGGGCCGCCGGGCCCGCGGGGGAACCGGCGACGCGCGCGGCGAGCAGGAACATCGCCACGTACCCGGCCAGCACCACCACGGAGGAGACGAGCACCGCCGGGCCGCTGTCGCGGTTCAGCAGGGCGCCGCGCGCCTCGACGAGGGCGGCGCGGACCCGGCCGGCCCCGCCGCGGTCGGGACGCGGCTCGCGGCCCATCCGCAGCGCCGCCCAGATCGCGACCGCGCCCAGGGTGACGAGCGCCAGGACGCCGGCCGCGCGGCGGGTCTGCTCCAGCACCGGGGAGGGCATGGTCAGCAGGACCGCCACACCCACGGCGGCCAGCACCAGCTGACCCGCCGTCCGCTCGATGACCACCGCGCGCACACCGCGCCCCATGTCGCCGGAGCTCTGTCCGTGCCGGACGGCCCGGTCCACGTCGCCGAGGACACCGCCGGGGAGCGCCGCGTTGAGGAACAGCGCCCGGTAGTAGTCCGCGACGGCCGGGCCGAGCGGCATCCGCAGGCCCAGCGCCCTCGTCACCGCGCACCAGCGCCAGGCGCTGACCACGGTCGTCAGCACACCGATACCGACGGCCGCGACCAGTGTCCCGCCGTCGATCCGCCGCAGGCCGTCCACGAACACACCGGTGCCGAGCCGCCACACGACGACCACGAGGATGATCGTTCCGGCGATGCTGCCGACGTGGGCCCGCAGCGCGCGGAGCACCTTGCCCGCGGCACGGGGGCGGGGATCGGCCGTGGTGTCGTCCGCCGCGGGCGAGGCCGCTGCCGCGGCGGTGGCCGAGGCGTCGCCGTGCGGCGGACGCGGTGCCGGTCGGCCGGATGCCGCGTCCGCCGCCGCCGTCCGGTGCCCGGCGGACGGTTCGGCGGGCGGACGGCTCACAGCCGGGGGGCCGGGCAGCGGGGCCGAGGACGCCCGGGGTGCCCGGACCGGCCCCGCCGAGGGGCGGCGGGCGGCCGGGGCCACCACGGTCGGGGGCACCGCCGGGGCGGAGTGCGGGGCGGACCCGTGTGCGTCGCGGGCGCCGGCCGGTGCCGCGGCGGGCCGCGTCTCGGTCGTCGCCCACCGGCGCGGGAGCGTGACGGGCGCGGTCGCGCGCATGCGCGCCCGCGCGGACGGGGCGCTCGCCCGCACGCGGGCCCGGACCCCCTTCGGGCGTACGCGGACCCGTCGTTCGCCCGGCAGCGCACGCGTGTCCGCCGGCGCCGTCATGAGGTGCCGCCCGTCGGCCGGGGCAGGGCCAGCAGGTCGCTGTGGTGGAGGGTGACGCGCAACTCGCCCGCCGCGCAGGCCGCGAGTCGGTCGCGGAGGTAGGCGTCGGCGCGCTCGGTGAGTTCGGGGCGCTGTTCGCAGGCCGCGCCGACCCAGCCGCGCAGCCACTCCTCGGTGAGGGCGATGTGCCGCTCGTCGAGCTGCCAGGGACTCGGGTGGACCCGGACCGTGGCGCCCCGCTGGGCGAACGCCTCGCAGGCCACGGTGATCGCGTCGGGGCCGAGCAGGTCGCTCGCGCGCTGGTGGGCGTTGAACGCCTCGGCGATCTCCTGGTCCATCGGGTGGGCCGGTACGAGGTCGGCCCGGCCGACGACGGAGAGCGTCAGCAGCGCGGGGACGCCGGCGTCCGCGCAGGCCCCGGCGAGGGTGTCGATCTCCTCGCGGGTGAGGACGTCGAGCAGCGCGGACGCGGTGACGAGGGAGGCGCCGGCCAGGTCGGCCGCCGTGAGCCGGCCGATGTCGCCGCGCCGGGTGGTGACCGTGACGGGGCTGCCGTCGGCGCCCGCGCGGGGCGCCCGCTCGATGGCCAGCCGCAGCAGGGCGGGGTCCTGGTCGTGCAGGACCCACTGCTGGGCGCCGTCGAGGCGGGGCGCGAGCCAGCGGCCCATCGAGCCGGTGCCGCAGCCCAGGTCGTGGACGACCAGGCCGGTGGCGCGGCGGGGCAGGTTCGCCAGACGTATCCGCAGCGGGTCGAGCAGGTCCACCGCGCGCGCGGCGGCGTCGGCGCTCTCCCGCAGCTCCAGCCACTGCGGGGCGTACTGGTGCCCCTCGGCCGCCGGGGTGTCGCCGCCCCGCCCGGCCATGCTGAGCGCCGCGGCGGACGCCGCCCCGCCCGCGGGGAGCGGCGTGCCCGCGCCCGTGCCGCGGGAACCCGCCGCGCCCGTGGACGCGGTCGTCGTGGTGGCCGTCGAGGCTGAAGTGGTCATGCCGCCCTCCGGGGTTCGTGGCGCAGACGTCCGAGGACGTGGGCCAGGCTGCGGGCCGTGGTCGCCCAGCCGTCGAGCGCGGCGCGGCGTCCGCGCGCCGCGGCCTTCAGCCGGCGCCGCACGTCGGCCTCCCCGAACCAGCCGCGCAGCTCCGACGCGATGGCCGCCGGGTTCTCCGGCGGGACGAGGATGCCGGGCACGCCGCCGTCGGGGGCGCGGCCGACGGCCTCCGGGAGACCGCCGACGTCCGTGGCCAGCACGGGGATGCCGCGGGCGAGGGCCTCGGTGACGGCCATGCCGTACGTCTCGGCGTACGAGGTGAGGACCATCAGGTCGGCGGAGGCGTAGCTGGCGTCGAGTTCGGCGCCCGCCTGCGGTCCGGCGATGTGCAGCCGGTCCTGCAGGCCGAACGTGGCGATGAGGCCGCGGATGTGGTCGACGTACTCGGGGTCCTGGTCGATGCCGCCGACGAGGACACAGCTCCACGGCAGGTCGGTGACCGTCGCGAGGGCCTCGACCAGCCGGTGCTGCCCCTTGCGGGGGGTGACCGCGGCGACGCACAGCAGCCGGGAGACGCCGTCGGTGCCGGAGGCGAGGGGGGCGATGTCGGCGCCGGGGGCGGCGACATGGACCCGCTCGGGGGCGAGGCCGTGGTGGGAGACCAAGCGGCGGACCGCCCAGTCGCTGGTCGCGATCACCGCGGACACGCCCCGCAGCGTCGTGCGTTCCTTGGCGTCGAGGTCGGCGGCCAGGTCGGGCTCCAGGCCGGTCTCGTCGCCGAGCGGCAGATGCACCAGGACGGCCAGGCAGAGGCGTTCGGCCTCGGGGAGGATGATCTCGGGGACCCCGCAGGCGACGAGTCCGTCCAGCAGGACGACCGTGCCGTCCGGGAACTCCCTCAGTGTGCGGGCGAGTTCGGCGCGGGCCTCCGCACCGGGGCGGGGCCAGCCGCCGGGCAGCGCGTGCCGGTGCACCTGCCAGCCGAAGCCGGGCAGGTCCAGGCAGATCCGGCGGTCGTAGGCGTTGCCGCCGCTGGGGCGGGCCAGGTCGTCGACGCCGCCCGGCATCACGAAGTGCACGGAGCGCAGCGACATGGGCACGATCGCGGCGTTCTTCAGGGCCGCGTTCTGCACGGGCACGTAGCCGAGCCTCACGTGCTCTCCCCCGCCTGCCTGGGCGGAACCGCCTGCCTGGGCGGCACCGTTCGCGTGGGCGGCACCGTCCGTCTGGGCGGCGTTGCCGAGGTCCGCCCGGTCGATGGTCGTGTCGGTCACAGGGCACGCTCGTAACTCGCCCAGGCGATGTGGGATTCGTGCAGGGTGACCGTGATGCCCGCGATGCCCTTGGCGTTCTCGCCCAGGGCACCCTTGTGGATCCGGGCGGCGAGCCGGTCCGCGATCACCTTGGCGAGGAACTCCGTCGAGGTGTTGGTGTTCGCGAAGTCGGGCTCGTTGTCGAGGTTGCGGTAGTTCAACTCGCTCACCACGGCACCCAGCTCCTGCGTGGCCAGCCCGATGTCTACGACGATGTTGTCGTCGTCCAGCTCGGCGCGCCGGAAGGTGGCGTCCACGAGGAAGGTGGCGCCGTGCAGGCGCTGCGCGGGTCCGAAGACGTCCCCGCGGAAGCTGTGGGCGATCATGATGTGATCGCGGACGGTGATGCTGAACAACGGACGACCCTCCAGTGCGGTACGTCTGCCCCCGGGCCGGGGCATGCCGTGTAGTACGGCTGCTCCCTACCCGTTGTTCAGCCGAGTTTTGCGTTTTCTTGGAGGTCAGCGTTCCGTCGGGGCAGTTCAGGGACGGGTGGGGCGGGTGCGCCGACCGGTCGGCGGGTCACTCGGCGGCGTACCGTACCCGATGGCAGAGCCCCGGCAGCTCCCCGCTCGCGAGCCTCGGCAGCACGTCCGGGAGTTCGTCGAAGGCACACTCCCCCGTGACGAGCGCGTCGAAGCGCGCGTCGGCGAGGAGTTCGAGGGCGAGCGCCAGCCGGTCGGCGTAGGTGCGGCCGGGGCGTGCGGCCGGCGAGACGGTGCCGACCTGGCTGCTGCGGATCGTGAGCCGGCGCGAGTGGAACGCCTCGCCGAGCGGCAGGGCGATCCGCCGGTCGCCGTACCAGCTCAGTTCGACGACGGTGCCCTCGGCGG
This sequence comes from Streptomyces sp. HM190, assembly GCF_009857135.1. Classification (GTDB taxonomy): domain Bacteria; phylum Actinomycetota; class Actinomycetes; order Streptomycetales; family Streptomycetaceae; genus Streptomyces; species Streptomyces heilongjiangensis. The sequence continues at coordinate 7,432,284 of NZ_CP047318.1, read as the reverse complement.
CGAGCAGGCCGAGCGAGGTGACGAGGCCCTGCTCGCTGGCGCTGGCGTGCACGACGAGGTCGCACTCCCCGAGCGCGTCGCCGGGCAGCGCGAAGTCCACGCCGAGAGCGCGGGCGGTGTCGGCGCGCGCGGGGTCGGCGTCGACGAGCTGGACCCGTACGCCGGGGTGGCGGGCGAGGAGGGCGGCGACCGAGCAGCCGACCATGCCGCCGCCGACGACGGCGATCCGGTCGCCGATGAGGGGCCGGGCGTCCCACAGGGCGTTGACGGCGGTCTCGACGGTCCCGGCGAGGACGGCGCGGGCCGCGGGGACGGACTGCGGCACGACGGTGACGGCGCTCGCCGGGACGACGTAGCGGCTCTGGTGCGGATACAGGCAGAACACGTTCCGGCCGACCAGTGCGTCCGGCCCTTCCTCGACCCGGCCGACGCTGAGGTAGCCGTACTTCACCGGTGCCGGGAACTCTCCCTCCTGGAAGGGCGCGCGCATGGTCGCGTGCTGGTTCTCGGGAACGCGACCGCCGAACACGAGGGTCTCCGTGCCACGGCTGACACCGGTGTACAGCGTGCGGACGAGCACCTCGCCGTCGGCCGGCGCGGCGAGGTGCTCGTCACGGATCTCGCCCTGTCCCGGGGAGCTGAGCCAGAAGGCGCGGGCTGTGTGTTTCATGGGGGTCTCCGTGAACGGTCGGGCGGTCCGCCACGTACGCAGCGGTGGACGTCGCGGAACGGTACGCGGCGGTGATCGACTCTTCCACACACGTTCGGAAGGTTTGCGGTGGCCCTGAACAACACTTACGACGGCCGGCTGGTGCTCTCTGAGACGGCGGTGGGCGCGGGCGCCCAGGTGCTGCTCCTCGCCTTCCTGGGCACGGCGATCGGACTGGGTCCTGCGGGCTGGCTGACCGGGCTGGCGTTCGCGTTCGCCACCTGGGCGGTCCTCAACCGCGCGCTGCTGCGCACCCGGCCCCGCTCCTTCGGCCCCGCGAACCGGGTCACGCTCGGCCGGGCGGTCCTGGTGGGCGCGGTCACCGCGCTGGTCGCCGACTCCTTCCAGAGTTCGCCGCCCGTCTCGCTGTTCGTGGGTCTGACCGCCGTGGCCCTGATACTCGACGGCGTCGACGGCAAGGTGGCCCGCCGCACGGGCACGTCGACCGCGCTGGGTGCCCGCTTCGACATGGAGGTCGACGCGTTCCTGATCCTGGTGCTGAGCGTGTACGTGTCGATGTCGCTCGGCCCGTGGGTGCTGCTGATCGGTCTGATGCGGTACGGCTTCGTCGCCGCAGCCAAGGCCATGCCGTGGCTGAACGGCTCCCTCCCGCACAGCATGGCCCGCAAGACGGTCGCCGCGATCCAGGGGGTGTTCCTGCTGGTCGCCGCCTCCGGGCTGCTGCCGTACGCGGCGAACCTCGTGGTCGTCGCGGTGGCGCTGGGTTCGCTGGTCTGGTCGTTCGGGCGGGACGTGGCCTGGCTGTACCGCAACCGCGAGGGCCGGGGGACGGCGACGGCCACGGTGACCGTGCCGGAGCGGGTGACCGTGGCCGTGACCGTGGGGGCCGGCGCGGAGCGCCGCGACGCCGAGCTGGTGTCGAGCTGACGCCGGGTGCGCCCGGCGGGGCTCAGCGCACCGTGAGGACGATCCTCCCGGTGGTCCGGCCGGTCTCCCCGAGGACGTGTGCCCTGCCCGCCTCGGCGAGCGGGAACGCGGCGTCGACGTGGAGGCGCAGTTTCCCCTCCGCGACGAGGTCGGCGACGGCCCGCATGCCCGCCCGGTCCGCCTCGACCAGCAGCACAGCGAGCCGCACCCCCGGCTCGGCGGCGTTGCCCGCGTCGTCCTCGAAGCCCGTCGGCACGATCGTGACGAGGGTGCCGCCCGGACGCAGGACGTCCAGGGAGCGGGTGCTGACGTCCCCGCCGAGGGTGTCCGGGACCACGTCGACGTCGTTCGCCCGCGCGGCGAAGTCCGCGGTCCGGTAGTCGACCGGCTCGCCGGCGCCCAGTTCACGCGGCAGGTCGTGCTTGCCGCCGCCGGCCGTACCGATGACGTACGGGCCCCCGGCCCCGGCGCTCTGCACGACGAGATGGCCCACTCCCCCGACGGCCGCGTGGATCAGCACCCGACTGACCGGGCCGTACGCCGGCGGTGCCCACGTGGGCCTGGTACGCGGTGAGCGCGGCCCACGGCAGCGCGCCGGCCCCGACGTGGTCGATGTTCGCCGGCTCGCGGGCGAAGACGCGGTGGCCGGTCCCGTGACGTACGCGGCGCAGGCGCCCGCCCCCCGCGAGATTCCACGGACCTGCCGGTCCGACGAGATCGCCGGCCATGTCGGCTTCGCCGCCGGAGCGTCCCTGCCCCGGCACCCGCACGCGGCGATCGGGGTGCCGCCGCCGGCCTACCGGCGCACGTTCCGCACCGGCGTCTGAACGCCCCGCCGCCGTCGGCTATCCACCTCCGGGCGGCATGTTGTACGGGGTGACCACCTGGATCGCCGACGGCAGGGACGGGCCCTCGTCCGGGAGGGCCTGGTGGGCGCGCATGATGGTCTGGCAGGCGCGGCGCAGGTCCTGGCGGAGGTCGTGGTGGAGCACCGCGGACAGCCGGCCGGCCCGCAGCAACCGGGTGTTGTCGTGGTCCAGGTCGTGCGCGACGAAGACGTGCGGCTCCCGGCCCGCGGCGGCGAAGGCGTCGAGCGTCGCGGTGTTGCCGCCGCCGATCGAGTAGACCGCGGCCAGGTCCGGCTCCCGCTCCAGCGCGCCCCGGACCAGGTCCCGCTGGGTGGCGTCGAGGCCGTCGCTGTCGGTGACCTCCACGAGCCGCCGGGCCGGTTCGGCGGCCCGCATCGCCGCCCGGAACCCCATCTCGCGCTCCTCCTCGTTGCGGTAGAAGCCCCGGCTGATCGTCACCAGGACGGCGCCGGGCCGGTCGCCGAGCCACTGCCGGACCAGATACGCGGCGGTCGCCCCGGCGGCCCGGTTGTCGATGCCGACGTACGCGCTGCGCGGGCTGCTCGGCAGGTCCGTCGCGAGCGTGACGACGGGGACGCCGGCCGCGACCAGCCGCTCGATGGCGGCGGTGACCTCCGGCACGTCGGGGGCCTTGAGGATCACGCCCTGCGAGCCGCGCCGCCCGATCCGGTCGAGCATCCGCACCATCTCGGCGGCCGGCCCGGTCTCCCGGAAGTGGAAGCGGGAGCGGACGACCGCCGGGTGCAGGGAGGGCAGTTCGGCCTCCAGGGCCTCCCGCACGGCCGTGGAGAACCGGTCCGGCGACTGCATCACGATGTCGACCATGAACGTACGGCCGCCGATGCGCACCTGGGTCCGCTGCCGGTCCAGGTCCTTGATCGCCTGCTCGACCTCGCGGGCGGTACTCTCCCGCACCCCGCCGCGGCCGTTGAGGACCCGGTCGACCGTGGCCAGGCTCAGCCCGGCCTGACGGGCGATCTCACGGATCGTGTAGGGGTGTCCCATGGCTGCTGTTCCCGGCTGTGAATGAGGGGTTTTTGAGGGGCTACTGAGGGTTGAATGAGGGTGGTGCGGGCCCAAGACTGACAGAGTCGGCGGCGCGACGGAAGACCGGCCGACCAGACCAGGGAAAGGATCCGGCATGGCCCTCACCGCTGCGGGCTCGGCGATCTGGCTGTCCGACGAGGACTGCGACCTCGACGCGTTCCGTGCCCTGGTCGAGCGCACCACCGATCCCCGCGACCACCCGTACGCGGAGGGGGTCGAGCGGAACGTCCCCGTCTACGACAGCGAGCGGCTCCGCGCGGCGCCGGACCGCCGCGCCGTGCAGGCGGAGCTGGTGCGGACGATGCTCGACGGCCCCGGTGTCGTCGTCCTCAGGCGGGCCTTCCCGGACCCGCGGGTCGTGGACGCGGCCACCGCCGCCTTCACCGCGCTGATCGAGCGGGAGCGGGCCTCGGGCGCGGCCCGCGGCGACCACTTCGCCAGGCCCGGCGCCAACGACCGGGTGTGGAACGCGCTGGAGAAGACGGCCCTGCGCGCCCCGGAGGCGTTCGCCGACTACTACGCCAACGACATGCTGGCCCTGGTCTCGGAGGCGTGGCTCGGCCCCGGCTACCAGGTGACGTCGCAGATCAACGTGGTCAACCCGGGTGGCGCGGCGCAGAGCCCGCACCGCGACTACCACCTCGGCTTCCTCGGCCGGCGGCAGGCGGCCGGATACCCGGCGCACGTGCACCGCCTCTCCCCCGTGCTGACCCTCCAGGGCGCGGTGGCCCACTGCGACATGCCCGTGGAGTCCGGCCCGACCCTGTACCTGCCGTACTCGCAGACGTACGAGCACGGCTACCTGGCCTGGCGGCTGCCCGCGTTCGCCGGGTACTTCGACGCCCACCACGTGCAGCTCCCGCTGGAGAAGGGCGACGCGGTCTTCTTCAACCCTGCCCTGTTCCATGCCGCCGGGCACAACCGCTCGACGGACATCCGGCGGATGGCGAACCTGCTCCAGGTGTCCTCCGCCTTCGGCCGGGCGATGGAGACGGTGGACCGCGAGGCCGTGGCGAACGCCGTGTTCCCGGTCCTGCTGGCCCGCAGGGCCGAGGGCGCCCCCGAGGACTGGCTGCGCCGCGTGGTCGCGGCGACCGTCGAGGGCTACGCCTTCCCCACGAACCTGGACCGGGACCCGCCGGTCGACGGACTCGCCCCGCCGTCCCAGGCGGACACGCTGTGGCGTGCGGTGTCGGAGGAGTGGAGCCCGGAGCGGCTGCGCGCGGAACTGCGGGCCGGCGCGGAACGCCACCGCACCTGAACCACGGGCGCCGCTCCCGGAACCGCCGGCGGCGGCCGACTGCGGCTCCGTGACCGGCCGAGGCGCCGGAACAGAACGAAAGGAAACACCCCCGGATGGCACTCCTGGAGGACAGGGTCGTCCTGGTCAACGGCGGCAGCCAGGGCGTCGGCGCGGGCATCGTCCGCGCGGCCCTGCGCGAGGGCGCGACCGTCGCGTTCACCGGCCGCCGCGCCGAGGTCGGCGAGAGGCTGGCGGCGGAGACGGGCGCCGCGTTCGTCCGCGCGGACCTCACGGACCCGGAGCAGGTGCGCGGCAGCGTGGACCAGGTCGTCGCGGCCCACGGCCGGGTCGACAGCCTGGTGAACGCGGCCGGGCTCACCTCGCGCGGCTCGCTGCTCGACACCACGCCGGAGCTGTTCGACGCGCACATCGCGATCAACCTGCGCGCCCCGTTCTTCGCCATGCAGGCGGTGGTGGCGCATCTGGTGGCCCGCGGGGCGCCCGGCACGATCGTCAACATCGGCTCGAACTGCGCGCACGGCGGCCCGCCGTTCCTCGCGCCGTACTCCGCCGCGAAGGCCGGCCTGGCGGGACTCACACGCAACGCCGCCCACGCCCACCGCTGGGACCGGATCCGGATCAACGACCTCAACATCGGCTGGACGGAGACCGAGGGCGAGGACGCGGTCCAGCGGGAGTTCCACGGCGCGGGGGCCGACTGGCGGGAGCGGGCGGCCGAGCGGCTGCCGATGGGGAAGCTCGGCCAGGTCGACGAGATCGCCGACTTCGTGGTCTTCCTGCTCTCCGACCGCAGCGGTGTGGTCACCGGTTCACTGATCGACTGGGACCAGAACGTCGTGGGCACGACCGACTGACCCTCTGACCTGCACGTACCCTTCTCCTCGTTTCTTTCTCCCTTCTTTCTTTCTCCTTCATCTCCCCGTACCTCTGAAAGGGACACTCGATCATGCGCATTGGCATCCTGGGGCTGGGCCGTATCGGCGCCTTCCACGCAGGGACACTGTCCGGGCTGGACGTCGTGGAGGAGCTGGTGGTCTCCGACCCGGTGGCCGCGGCGGCGACCGCCGCGGCGGAGAAGTTCGGCGCCACCGTCGCGGACTCCCCCGAGGCGGTGTTCGCCTCCGGGATCGACGGAGTCGTGATCACGGCCGCGACGGACGCGCACCCCGGTCTGATCCTGGCCGCCGTCGAGGCGGGCATCCCGGTGTTCTGCGAGAAGCCGGTGGCGAAGACGGTGCAGGAGAGCCTCACCGTGCTGCGCGCCGTCCGGGACAGCGGTGTCGAGGTCCAGATCGGCTACAACCGCCGCTTCGACGCGGGCTGTATGACCGCGCGTGAGGCGGTGCTCAGCGGTGAGCTGGGCGCGCTGCACACCGTGCGGTCGACGACGCTGGACCCGGCCCCGCCGCCGGCGGCGTACGTGGCGGTGTCGGGCGGCATCTTCCGGGACTGCGCGGTGCACGACTTCGACATCGTGCGCTGGGTGACGGGCCGCGAGGTCGTCGAGGTGTACGCGACGGGCGGCAACAAGGGCGCGGAGTACATCAAGGAGGCCGGTGACGTCGACACGGCGTCCTCGCTGCTCACCTTCGACGACGGCACGATCGGCGTCATCTCCAACACCCGTCACAACGCCCGTGGGTACGACGTGCGCCTTGAGGTGCACGGCATGAAGGACAGCATCGCGGCGGGCCTCGACGGCCAGCTCCCCCTGCGCTCCGCGGAGCCGGGCGTGACGTTCCCGGCCGGTCCGCCGCACAACTTCTTCATGGACCGCTTCGCCCCCGCGTACCGCGCCGAACTGGCCGCGTTCACCGAGGTCGTCGCGGGCACCCGCCCCTCCCCCTGCACGGTCGCGGACGCGATCGAGGCCGGCTGGATCGCGGAGGCGTGCACCCTGTCGGTGGCCGAACGCCGCCCGGTCCGGCTGGAGGAGGTCCGCAGGAACGCGGGCTGAGTAGCCGGGAGGCCGCGTGGGGGTCGCGCTGCCCGACCGGACGGCGCCGGGCGCTCTCGCCCGCCCTCTCGTCACCGCGCCCCCTGGCCCGAGCCCTCGTCCCGGCCGGCCCCGTCAGGTCACGCGCTGGCGCGGCGGACCAGGTGGGTGGGGAGGATCAGCGGGGTGGGCGTCTCGCCGTGGACGAGGGCGACGAGCATGCGGGCCGTCTCGCGCCCCAGGGCCGCGATCGGCTGGTGGACGGTCGTGAGCGGTGGATCGGCCATGCGGGCCGCGGCCAGGTCGTCGAAGCCGACCACGGCGACATCGGCGGGGACGCGTCGCCCGGCCTCCCGCAGGGTACGCAGTGCCCCCGCCGCCATGTTGTCGTTGGCGGCGAACACCGCGTCGAGGTCGGGGTGCTGGAGCAGCAGCGCGGCCATGACGTCGGCCCCGCTGGGCTCGGTGAAGTCGCCCTCGTTCGGCGGGAACGGTTCGAGGCCAGCGGCCAGCATCGCGTCCCGGTAGCCGCGGTACCGCGCGCGGCCCACCTCGGTGTCCAGCCGCCCGCAGATCACGGCCACCCGGGTCCGGCCGCGGGAGAGCAGGTACTCCGTCGCCTCGCGCGCTCCGCCGGTGTTGTCGACGTCCACGTACCAGCGGGGCGCCGTGCCGACGGGGCGGCCCCCGAACACCACGGGCATCTCCGCCTCGTCGGCCGTCCGTGCCAGCGGGTCGTTCTCGCGCAGCGCCATCAGCATGACCCCGTCGGCGCCCTTGCCGCGGAGGAGTTCCTCCACGCGTCTGCGGCCCCGGTCGGTCGCGGCCAGACACAGCATCAGATGCAGGTCGGCCTCCTCCAGCGCGGCGGACGCCCCCACGATCACCTGCGCGAAGAACGGGTCCGCGAAGATCGACGGATCCTCGCCGGAGACGACCAGCGCGGCCGCGCCCGTCTGGCGGGTGGCCAGCGCGCGGGCGGTCGGATTGGGCACGTAGCCCAGTTCCCGGACGGCCCGCTCGACGGCCTCGCGCTTCACCCGGCTGACGTGCGGCGCGTTGTTGAGGACGCGGGAGGCCACCGAGCGGGAGACACCCGCGAGTTCGGCCACGGCCTCCAGTGTGGGCTGCCGACGGGGCGGATCGTCCGCCATCACCATGTGCCTCTCCCCCCTGGCCGAAAACTGGGAGCGCTTCCGGTCACAGCGACCGTAGAGCCTCGAACTCGCCCTGTACAGAGGGGGTTTCACACCTCGACTCTTGACAGTTCTACCAGTCAGCCACACGATACCGACCACACCCCAAAGGTTCTCAGCACCGTACGCACCACTGGAAGCGCTTCCAATGGGAGCGCTCCCACCCCCTTTCCGGGCACGTCGAACCACCGCACTTCCTCAGCGCGTCGCACGCTCGGGACGAGAGCGCGCGCCGCATCCCTGCCAGGAATCCGAGGTGAAGTCATGCGCCGCAGGCTCCGCGTCCTGATGGCAGCGCTCTGCGCTCTGCCGCTCGCGCTCACCGCCGCCCCCTCCGCCCATGCCGCCGACCCGACCAGCATGACCAGCGGGTTCTATGTGGACCCCGACAACAGCGCGAAGCGGTGGGTCGCGGCCAACCCCGGCGACGGCCGGGCGTCGGCGATCAACAACTCCATCGCCAACACCCCGATGGCCCGCTGGTTCGGCTCGTGGAGCGGCTCGATCGGCTCCGCCACGAGCTCGTTCACGGGCGCCGCGGACAGCCGGGACAAGCTGCCCATCCTCGTCGCGTACAACGTCTACAACCGCGACTACTGCGGCGGGCACTCCGCGGGCGGCGCCTCCTCGCCGTCCGCATACGCGAGCTGGATCTCCCAGTTCGCCGGCGGCATCGGCAACCGTCCGGCGCTGGTGATCCTGGAGCCGGACTCCCTCGGGGACTACGGCTGCATGAACCAGTCGCAGATCGCCGAGCGTCAGAGCATGCTCAGTGGCGCCGTCTCCCAGTTCAGCCGCCAGGCCCCCAACACCTGGGTCTACATGGACGCCGGCAACCCCGCCTGGACGGACGCCGCGACCATGGCCAAGCGGCTGCACGAGGCGGGCCTGCGGCAGGCCCACGGCTTCTCGCTGAACATCTCCAACTACCTGACCACCGGCGAGAACACGGCCTACGGCAACGCCGTCAACAGCCAGCTCAGCTCCCGCTACGGCTACACCAAGCCGTTCGTCGTCGACACGAGCCGCAACGGCAACGGCTCCAACGGCCAGTGGTGCAACCCGTCGGGCCGCCGGATCGGCCCGGCCACCCAGATGGGCGGCGGCGCCGAGATGCTGCTGTGGATCAAGGTGCCGGGTGAGTCGGACGGCAACTGCGGTGTCGGTTCCGGTTCCTCGGCCGGCCAGTTCCTGCCCGAGGTCGCCTACAAGATGATCTACGGCTACTGATGAGCGCGGCCGGCGTCCGCGGGCACGGCTCGCGGTCGCCGGTCCTTGACTCCCGTGGCCCGGCGCGTACGCCCCACGCCCGGGTCACGGGGCTCGCCGTTCAGCGGGGTGCGGTCTCCTCCAGCTTCTCGAAGAAGAACTCGTGCTTGAGGAAGGAGACGTCGTACTCGTGGCCGGGCTGGGGCGGCAGCAGTTGCGACGCCTGGAACAGGCGCCATCCGTCGAGCAGCGCGTCGAGCCCGGTGTCGTAGGGCGGTTCGTCGCTGTCACCGGCCGTGGGGCGGGTCCGGCCGGTCCCGTCGTAGCGGGACCAGCCGACGACCGGGGAGTCGAGCGCCGAGGTCGACAGGTAGAGGACGAGGACCTGTTGTCTCATGCGTGGCTCCTCAGGGCGGGCCGGTTGCTGACGCGGGTGACCCAGTACTCGACGTCGAACGACGGGTCGCCGGTCAGGGCCCGCCACAGCAGGGCCCTGTTGTGGATCTCCAGTCGGCCGGTGGCCTGCTCGTACCAGGGGAAGGACGTGTTCAGCTCCGCCGTGACGGCCGGGTCGTACAGGTCGGCGGTGTCCCACAGGCGCACCTGCGGCACGGTCGGGTTGAGGCGCAGCTTGTACATCGAGCGGCGGCGGTCGGTGTCGTTGCGGCGGCCACCGTGCCAGATGCCGTGGTGCAGGAGGACGACCGTGCCCGCGGGGCAGGTCAGCCGGGTCTGGCCGCGCAGGTTCTGGACGCGGCCGATGTCCGTCTCGTTGATCCTGCGCAGATGGCTGCCGGGCACGCTGAGCGTGCCGCCCATGTCGGCGGTCACCTCGTGCGGGTAGTACATGAGCTGGATGTCGAAGGCGTCCGGCCGTACGTCGATGATCGCGTCCGCGTGGAGGTCTTGCGCGTGGCCCTCGTGGGGTTCGCGGACGTGCACGGCGTGGTGGTCGACGGTCGGTCCGGGCCCGACGAGGCTCTCCACGGCGCCGGCGACGACGGGCAGGTCGAGCAGGTCGCGGACGAAGGTGCCGGCGGGGAACGCCTCGCTCAGCGGGGTGCCGTAGGGCACGCCGGGCAGGCCCGCGGCGAGCGCGGCGAGGGCCCGTTCGTTGGTCTCCTGCGGCACCACCGCGTCCAGGCGCAGGAACCCCTGCGCGACGAAGCGGGCCACCTGGACCGAGGTCAGGAGGTGCTTGCTGGTTGGCATACGGCGAACGTACGGGCCGCGCCCGGCCCTGTAGTGGGCTGAAATCGTCCTCTGGTGGTCGTTTTCGGTGACCGGCGTGAGGGCGTGCTCGCGCCGGTGGCCGCCCCCCGACGGTCACCGGCGCGATGTGTCACCGGCGCGACGCGTCGTCCGCGCGGTCGGTCACTGGCCCGGCGGCGGGAACGGCACGTCCTTGCAGTCGGGTACGTCCGCGAGCCACGCCGGGCCCTTGATGTAGATGTTGGTGACCCACGCCTTGTAGTCCGGCAGGTAGGACCAGGCGTCGTTCTCGTAGCCCTCCGCGTTGACCTTCTCCGCGTGCTTCTGGCAGTAGACCCGGATGGTGGTCGAGTACGGGAAGGCGTAGACGCGCTCGGCCGCGAGGCGGGGCTCGGCCTTGGTCCACACGCCCGTGCCCCACGTCTGGTGGATGTGCCCGGTGACCTGGCCGGTATTGACCCGGACGGCGCCGAAGTAGTCACCACCGAGGCGGACGTCACTGACCATCAGCCTGGTGCCCGACTGCTTGGCCTCGACCATCCTGCCCGCGCCGAGGTAGATGGCGATGTGGTGCAGGTCGCTCTTGGTGCCGTACGCCAGCAGGTCGCCCGGCAGCAGCGGGGCGAGGCCCTGGGCGGCGGTGAAGCGGGCGGCGGCGCGGTGCGTGTAGTACTGCTGGCTGGCAACGCCGTTGAGGATGTCGGAGCCGGCGGCCTGGGCGTACGCGTACCGGACGAGACCGGAGCAGTCGAAGCCGCGCCGCTCGGGGTCGTGTTCGCTGGCCGGGTCGGTGGGGTCGACCTGCCCGTAGGTGGCGCCGGGCTGGGGGCCGTGGCCGCCGCCCCAGGTGTACCAGGTGCCCGCGGCGACCTCGGCGCAGGCGGCGGCGATCGCCCGCTCCGCGGCGGCCGAGGCGCCCGGCGCGAGGACGCCGCAGCCGGCGGCGGGAGCGGCCGGTGCCGCCTGCGCCGCGGCGGCCGTGGACAGCGGCGCGCAGAGCAGCAGGGCCATGAGTGCGATCAGTGTGCGGATGAGACTGGTCCGGCTCACCATGCCGGAACCCCCGTTTCCTGTCGGTCCGATGAACTGTCCGATGAACTGGTGGTGGTCGGCAGCAGCCTGCTCGACCACCGCCCCGCGCGTCGAGGGCCGGGTGTCGCCCCATCCCACCGGGCAACGGGAAACACCCGGGAAACCCCTCCTGAGCAGGGCGGTTGCCGAGCGGCGTGGAACGGGGCGGAGAGTCCCGGCGGGTCGCGCGGCGGCCGGAGGCGGCCCGGTGCGCCGCTCAGCGGCCCCCGCAGCTGCCCGAGTCCGCCGCGAGGGGCACCCCGGGCAGCAGTGTGGCCTGCTCCTCGGGGCCGATGTCGGCGCGCAGCCGGCAGACGTCCGCCAGCCGCGCGGCGGGGTCGAGGTCCCACAGCCGTACGGTGCCGTCGGTGCTGCTGCTGGCGACCGTGCGCCCGTCGGGGGCGAAGTCGACGGCCCACACCGCGCTGGAGTGGCCGGTGAGCGTCGCCCACGGCCGCCGCGCGGCCACCTCCCACAGCCGGACCGTGCGGTCGTTGCCGCTGCTGGCGAGGGTGTGGCCGTCCGGACTGAACGCCACTCCGCGCACCGCGCCCGAGTGGCCGGTGAGGGCGGCCTCGAAGCGGCGGTGCCGGACGTCCCACAGCCGTACGGTGCCGTCGTTGCCGCTGCTGGCGAGGGTGCGGCCGTCCGGGCTGAACGCGACGCCCCGGACGGCGCCCGAGTGGCCGGTGAGCGCGCCCAGTTCGCGGTGCGAGGCGACGTCCCACAACCGTACCGTCAGATCGTCGCCGGCCCCGGCCAGGGTGCGGCCGTCGGGGCTGAAGGCGACATCGTTGACGAAGTCCTCGTGGCCGCGGAGCACGGTGATCTGACGGCGCCCCGCCACGTCCCACAGGCGGACCGTGTGGTCGGCACCGGCCGACGCCAGGGTCCGCCCGCCGGGGGCGAAGGCGACGGCGAAGACCTGCCCGGCGTGCCCGGTCAGCTTCTTCAGCGCCGCGCGCCGCGCGACGTCCCACAGCCGGACCGTGCCGTCGGAGCCCGCGGACGCGAGGGTCCGCCCGTTGGGCGAGAAGGCCACCGAGAACACGGTCTCGGTGTGCCCCTTCAGCGCCGCGACGAGGGCGTGCGTCCGCGCGTCCCACAGCCGTACGGCGTGATCGGCGTCGGCGGTGGCCAGAAGCCTCCCGTCGGGGCTGTACGCGGTCTGCCAGACCTCCGTGAACGGACGGGACGTCAGGACCGGCCCGGCGAGGTCCCACAGGGCGACGGACTGGTCGAACCCGGCCGTGGCCAGCAGGGCGCCGTCGGAGGTCACGGCCACGCCGAGGACGTAGTCGGTGTGACCGGCGAGCACCGAGGTCTGCCGGCCACTGCGCACGTCCCACAGCCGGGTCGTGCCGTCGCCGACCGCGCCGACGACCGTCGTGCCGTCCGGGGTGAAGACGACGGCGTTGATGTCGTCGCTGCTCCCGGTGAACGTGGCGGTCGGCCGTCGGTCGCGCACGTGCCACAGCCGTACGGTCCGGTCGACGCCCGCGGACGCCACCGTGGCGCCGTCCGGGGAGAAGGCGACGCCGAGCACCTCGTCGGTGTGGCCGTCGAGTTCGTCGACGGGCCGGTTCCGCCGGGTGTCCCAGAGCCGTACGGCGCGGTCGGCGCCGGCGGAGACGAGCATCCGCCCGTCGGGGGCGTAGGCCAGAGCGTTGACGCTGCCCCGGTGGCCGCGGAAGGTGGCGACGGGCCGGGGCGGGCGGGCCCCGGTGTCCCACACCCGGACGGTGCCGTCGGCGGCCGCGACGGCCAGCCTGCCGCCGCGCGGGTCGAAGGCGACGGCCCGCGCGCCCCTCGTGGCGTCGGAGAGCGCGCCCGTCCTGCGGTGCGCGGTGGTGCTCCACAGGGTCACCGGTCCGTCGGTCGACGTCACCGCGACCGTCCGGCCGTCGGGGCCGAAGGCGACCGAGCGGGCCCGTCCGGGCACGGCGAACCGGGCGAGGACGCGGTGGGCCCCGGCCGTGGCGCGCAGGAGCACCGTGCCGTCGGAGCTGGCGGTCGCGAGCATCCGGTCGCCGGGGGCGAACGCCACCGCGTTGACCGGTCCGCGATGGCCGTCGAGGCGGGCGGAGAACGGCTGTGCCTGGGTGCTGAGCAGGGCGCCGCGGGCCTCGGCGGTGGTCGCGGCGCGGTAGGCCTCCCCGGCGAGCAGCATCGACGCCTCGGGCCGGCCCCCGGCGAGGGACGCGGACCGTGCGGCGAGGGCCTGGGAGCGGGCGACACGCTCCTGGTCGAGGGCGCCCTCGCGCTGCTGGTAGGCGAGCCCGCCGGCGGTCACGGCGAGGCCCAGCAGCACGGCGAGGGTGGCGAGCATGGACTGCCGCAGCCGTACCTGCCGCCGGGCCTGCCGGCGGCGGCCGTCCTCCTCGGCCTGACTGACCGTCAGGAACGCCCTCTCGTCGGGGGCGAGCCTGTTCCAGCCGTCGGACTCGTCGGCCCACGTCCGTACGGTGTCGAGGCGGGTACCCCGGTAGAGGGCGGACGGGTCGCGGTTCTCGCGTTCCCATTCGGCGGCGGCGTGGGCGAGTTGCTGGTGGAGGAGGAGCCCGGCCCGGTCGGCGTCGATCCAGTCGCGCAGCCGGGGCCAGGCGTGCAGCAGGGCCTCGTGGGTGATCTCGACGGTGTCGCTGTCCAGCGTGATGAGCCGGGCCCGGACGAAGGCGTCGAGCGCGGCGGCGGCCCCGTCGGCGTCGCCGAGCTGCGCCATCAGCGCGGCGCGGCCCATGCGGCGGCGGGTCGCCCCGGCCCCGTCCATGACGAGGACCAGCCGGGACAGGATGCGGCGGATCGTCCTCTGCTCGGCGGGATACAGCCGGGCGAACACGTTCTCGGCGGTGCGGGCGACCGCCCCCTGGATGCCGCCGGCCCGTTCGTACCCGTCGACGGTCAGTGCGGAGCCGCGGCGCCGCTGCCAGGTGGCGAGCAGTGCGTGGGAGACGAGGGGGAGCGCGCCGGAGGGTGTCGCGTCGGAGCCGGTCGCGGGGGTCCGGGGGCCGGTGCCGGGGTCGTCGCGGAGTCCGGCGTCCCGCAGCAGCAGGGGGACCAGGCCGGGTTCGAGGGTGACCCCGGCGAGTTCGGCGGGGCGGGTGATGGACTCGCGCAGTTCGGCGACGGTCATCGGGGACAGGACGAACAGTCCGTCGGTGAGGGCCCGGGCCAGTTCGGGGAGGTCGAGACAGCGGCCGGTGAAGTCGGCGCGCACGCCGAGCACCACGACGGCGGCCGGGTGCAGCTGCTCGGCGGGCCGGGAGGTCGCGAGGGCGCACAGCACGCGGACGTACGAGCGGCGTTCGTCGTCGTCGGGGCAGAGCGTGAAGAGTTCCTCGAACTGGTCGACGATCAGCACCGGCCGGGGCGGTGGGGGTTGCCGGTCCCCCTCGGTCCGCGGCGGGGTCTGCGCGCGGGCCCGTACGGCGCCGAGCAGGGCGCCCGGGTTGTCCCGCACCTCGTCGGCGGTGACGCCGAGGTCGCTGCCGAGGGCCTTCGCGACGCGTTCCAGCAGTTCGTCCAGGGGGCGCGAGGTGGGGGTGAGCAGCACGACCGGCCAGCGGTCGGCGCCCGGCATGGGGAGGTCGCCGCGGCGGAGGGCCGGGACGAGTCCGGCGTTGAGCAGGGACGACTTGCCCGCGCCGGACGGGGCGACGAGCATCAGGGGGCCGCCGCCGATCCGTCCGAAGATCCGCTCCACCAGTGCGGCCGTCGCGCGGTCCCGGCCGAAGAACATCTCCGCGTCCTGCGGGGTGAACGCGGCCAGACCGCGGTAGGGACAGCTCTCGTCGGACGACCGCTCCACGGGCTCGCCGTCGCTACGGGGATCGCTGTCGGTGCGGGACGCGCCGTCGCGGGGCGGCGCCTGCTGCACCAGCCGCAGCAACGCGCCCTCGGCGCCGAGTACTTGGTCGCACAGCCGGGCGACGTCGACGGTCGCGCGCTTCGTGCCGGTCTCGATCTTGCTGAGGTAGCCCTTGCTGTAGTGGGTGCGCCGGGCCAGGTCGGTGAGGGACAGTCCGCGCTCGTGTCTCAGCCGTCTGAGTTGTGCCGGGAAGGACAGCGTGGTCAGCGCGTCCCGGTCCCGTCCGTGGTGAGGGTCTGGTTGCTGTCCGTGCTGCGGGTCCCCCAAGGTGTCCCCCAAGGCAGTGCGGCCGTGAGACGGCGGACGCCCAGGTTACTTCCGGGTCCGCGGGGGCGGCCAAGTCTTTCACCCGGAGTGGCGAAACAGGAACGAACCCGGAACCGCGGGCAGCCGGTTCCGGGTTCGTTCCCCCGCGGGGAAGCGGACTTCCTCGCCGAGCGGTCGCTACGGGCGGTTGAGCCGGATGGAGTTGACCGGCGTCAGGTCCGCCCAGACGCCGCTCTGCGCCCTGATGTTGTAGTTGCAGTTCTGGCCGTTGAAGTTGAGGCACAGGTCCGCGGTCGCGCCGCCGGTCTGGTTGTTGAGGACCCAGTGCCACCCGACCTGGTTCCTGAGGTTGTGCGGCCCGTAGGCCCAGTAGACGTCGCTCGGGCTGACGGCCGGGTTCTGGTTCTGCGGGTAGATGCACACCGCACCGGACGGACATCCGGCCCAGTCGGCCGCCGGCGCCGCCGGCTTCGCCTCGGCCGTACCGCCGAGCGCCACGACCGCTGCCGCAGAGGTCACGAGCGCGGCGGCGCCGCGGAACATCTTGCGCATGTCTCCCCCTTTGAGGATCTTCCTGCTTGGTCCTGCAGGCCCTGCTGCTGACGACCCCAGACTTGCCCTCCCGCTCACCGGGGACCACGGGTTTCCTGTTGCCCTCCGTGCGGCCGGCCGGGAAACAAGGTGGGACCAGGCAGGACACGGAGGCGGAGGCAACGCCGTGGACGGGCGCGGGAACAGGCACGGGGGCGTACGCGGGGACGGACACGAGGGCGTACACGGAGACGGGCGAGCGGCACAGACGGGCCTCAGCGGAGCCACAGGGCACTCGAAGCGGAATCACGCTTCGCAGAAACCCCTGCGCCATCCATTGACGTGCACATTACTCCCTCCTATCTTCTGACCGAAGTTCCGCACGAGGTACGACATTTCGAACAACCTCCCCACGCCTCAGGGCAGTTCACGCAGAAATGGGACGAGCGTTGAACAGAACCCTCAGGGCGGTCCTCGCCCTGCTGACCTCGGTGGCCGCCCTGCTGGGCCTCACCACCGCCTTCGCCGGACCGGCCGGAGCCGCCCACCCACCGGCGGGCCAGGCGACGCGGTACACGATGACCGCGTTCACGAACACCAGCGAGTCGAACATGTACGTGTACGACTCGCCGGACGCCACCGGCTTCACCCTCCGCAAGGGCCCGGCCTACACCCCGCCCTCCGGGCTGATCCGCGACCCCAGCATCTTCAAGCACACCGACGGCTACTACTACCTGACGTACACCACCCGCACCTGGTCGGCGCTCTCCACCACCATCGGCTTCGCCCGCTCCACCGACCGCCTGAACTGGACCTTCCTCTACGACTACACGGTCCCGATCAGCGGTCTGCAGCGTGCCTGGGCCCCGGAGTGGTTCGTCGACAGCAACGGCAGCGTCAACATCATCCTGTCCGCGTCCGTCGCCGCCGACGGCGAGTGGATCTTCAAGCCGTACAAGCTGACGGCCACCAACTCCTCCCTCACCGCGTGGTCGGCGCCCACCGTGCTGTCCGGCATCGGCCCGAACTACATCGACACCTTCATCGTCAAGGTCGGCTCCACGTACCACGCGTTCACCAAGAACGAGACGACCAAGTACATCGAGTACGCCACCGCCTCCAGCCTCACCGGCCCCTACACCTTCCGGAAGACCGGCGACTGGGCGGGCTTCGGCAGCTACGTCGAGGGCCCGGCGCTCGTGCCGCTCGACAACGGCGGCTGGCGCATCTACTACGACGCCTACTCGGCAGGGAAGTACTGGTACAGCGACAGCTACGACAACTTCGCCACCTGGTCCACCCCGACCGAGCTGCCCGGACTCACCGGCTTCGTCCGCCATCTGACCGTCCTGAAGGAGACGGTGTCCGGCGGCGCGACCCTGCCGGCCAACACCACCCGGTCCCTGCAGTCCGTCAACTACCCCGGCCGCTACGCCGTGGTCCGCTCCGACAGCCTCGGCTACGTCGACCCGGTGACCTCCTCCAGCACCACCGCCGTCAAGCAGAGCGCCACCCTCACGATCGTGCCCGGTCTGGCGGACGCCAACTGCTACTCCTTCCGCGACTGGGCGGGCCGCTACCTGCGCCACTGGGACTACCGCGTCCGCTTCGACACCAGCAACAACACGGCCGTCTTCAACAAGGACGCCACCTACTGCGCCCGCCCGGGCAGCACGTCCGGCTCGGTCGGTCTGGAGTCGTACAACTACCCCGGCCGCTATCTCCGCCACTACAACTACGAACTCCGCGTGGACCTCTACCAGGCCACGGACACCTTCCGGGCCGACAGCTCCTTCACCGCGGTGACTCCCTGGGCGTGAACCGGGACGCGTCCCCGCGCCACCGAGAAGGGCGCGGGGAACCGTGTGCGGGGAGCGGGGCCGCGGGCGCGGTCCCCTACCGCTCACTCACCCCCGCGGTGGCGGGCGCCACCGCGTATCCGGCGGGGCGCGTCGTGAACGTCCCCCGCCCCTGCGTACGGCTGCGCAGCCGTGTCGCGTACCCGAACAGCTCGGCCAGCGGCACTGTCGCGCCGACCACCACGGAACCGCCGCGGGCCTGCGAGTCCGACACCCGGCCGCGCCGCGCCGCGAGGTCCCCGAGGACCACGCCCACCGCGTCCGCGGGCACCGTCACGGTGACCTCGGCGACGGGTTCCAGCAGCGCCATCGTGCTGCCCCGCAGCGCCTCGCGCAGCGCGAGCCGCCCGGCCGTGCGGAACGCAGCCGAGCTGTGTCAGGGCAGCGCGATTCCCGTGCGGGGCGAGGGACGAGGAGGGCACGCCGAAGGACGGGCACGGGACAGGTCCGTCACCGCGTCTCGGCGCGTGGGGTCGACGTCAGACCGGCGTCACGGGCATCCGGTACCGGCCGCGCAGCGGGCACCGGACGGGCGAGGACACGAGGATCACCTCGTACAGGGACGAGGGGACGACGACAGCGGTGCGGTCGCACACGGCCGGTCCCCTCTCTCTGGTCACAGGTCACACGTCATGTGGAGCGCGCCGCGATCTCGTGCGGCGCGCGACGTGTGCCGAGTCCAGGGACGGCGACGGGGCCGGGTCACCGCGTTTTCGTCGGCCGGGGCGACGGCCCTGAGGGCGTCCACGTGCACGACGCCCTGGGTCACGGTGCCGCCGCCCCGGCAGAGGTACAGGGTGAACGCCGTCAGCTTGGCCGGCCGGGCCGCATCGAGCACGGCTCCGGCGTGGGTGGTGTCCCAGGGGCGGGCTGGAACTCACCGAAGGGCACCGTGATCTCCTGCCCGGCCGTGTCGGCCGGCGGGAAGCGGTACCTGGAACGGGATGCCGTCGGCGACGATCTCCACCGCCACGCCGTTGTCGGAGCCGTCGCCCCACCAGAACCAGCCGCCGCTGTTCGCGTGGAAAAGGCGGAGGATCACGGGGATGGCGGTGCCGTCCGGTCGGCGCGCGCCCTTGGCCGCCTTCGCGACGCGGTCGCGGAAGGCGTCGAAGGCGGTGTGCTTCGCGCCGCCGGGCAGGATCTGCCGGACCACGCGGCCCGTGGTGCCGTAGGAGTTCCCGCCGGTGACGAAGTTCGGCAGGTGGGCGCTGAGGGTGTTGATCCCGCCGCGTGCGTCGCCCTGGCGGATCCAGCGGCTGAGCGCGGCGAGGTTCCCGGCGTGGGTGCCGTCCTCGACGCCGGGGCGTTCGTCGCCGTCGAGGACGAGGGTGTCCCAGCCGAAGATGACGGGGTGGTCGCCGACCGCGGCCCGGGTGTCGGACGCCCTGCTCCGCGCTCCTGTCTCACTCGCCCCATTTCAGGTAGATCACCGGGGGCTCGCGGCCGGGCAGTTGGCGCAGCGGGGCGTGGTCGAGGCCGAGCACCTCGCGCAGGGCCACCGTCTCTCCGGGCCACTTGGGGTGGGCCAACTCGTCGAAGGCGAGGATGCTGCCCTTGGTCAGGTACGGCTTGATGACCTCCAGGAGTTCCCTGGTGGGCTGGTAGAGGTCCAGGTCGAAGTAGGCGAGGGCGATGACCGTCTCCGGGTTGTCCTCCAGGTACTTCGGGACCGTCTCCCGTACGTCCCCCTGGACGAGGAAGGAGCGCTGCGTGTGGCCGAACGGCTCACTGGCCTCGTGGGCGGCGAGCACCTCCCGCAGGTGGTCCACCTCACCGTCGGGGACCGCGAAGCGCCCGGGGACCGCGCTGGTGCTGACCCGGTCCACGTCCTCGATGTCGGGGAAGCCGGTGAAGGTGTCGAAGCCGACGATACGGCGCAGCGAGTTGTAGGGCTCGTAGATGCTGCGCAGTGCCGTGAGCGTGACGAGGTGCCTGCCGTGCAGCACCCCGAACTCCATGATGGTGCCGGGGACCTCGGGCAGCATGCGGTACAGGGCGTCCATGCTGAGCAGGTCGGCCAACTGGTGGCGCCGGAGATAGACCGGAAGGTTGTCGATCAGGTACTTCGGCGGGATGGGGCTGTCGACGAACAGCTTGGTCAGCCGCTCACGGACGTCGCGTTCCCGGTCGGACTCGTGCGGCACGATCCGGGGGTCGGTGAACTTCTCAGTCATGGACGCGTTTCCCCTTCGGGGTTTCTCGGTGGCTGCTGATGAACATACGGACGACGGCTCGGGGCTCCCACCCCTAACGCCCCCTGTCGATCCGGAACAGGAATCCGGAACAGGACTCAGGAAGCAGGAAGCAGAAAGCAGGAAAGGGTCAGCCCGATGGACGTGCGGAGATCCGGCGCTTTCGGTACCAGTCCGCCGTCTGTTCCAGACCCTCCCGCAGACCACGCGGTCGGAAATCGATGATTCCGCCGAGGCGGGTGAGGTCGAGTGTGCGACTGGACCGTCCCGTGGGCTTCTCCCGGTCGAACGTGATGCGGTCCGGCTTTCCCAGGACGGCACACACGAGATGTGCCAGCTGCCGCATGGAAACCGTTTCCGAGGTCCCCATGTTGACCGTGTGGTGGGTGTTCTTCTCGACCATCCGCAGAACCGCGTGCACGAGGTCGGTCACGAACATGTAGGTGCGGGTCTGGCTTCCGTCTCCCCAGATCACGATCTCCTGGTCGGCCGCGGCTCTGGCGAGCATGGCGGGGATCACCCGGTCCGCGCCCGGCGCGAAGTTGTCACGCGGCCCGTAGACGCCGGTGAGCCGGGGCCGGAAGACGTTCATCCCGTGCTCGTGCCGGTAGGTGTCCGCCAGCATCTCCTCGTAGAGCTTCGCCAGGTAGTACCCGTCGGTCGCGTACCGCACCCCCGTGCGGAAGTCGTCCTCCTCCTTCAGCGGGCGGGTCGCGGACGACCGGTACACCTCGCCGGAGCCGAGGAGGACGACGTCCGAAGTCCCGTGGTCGCGAGCGCACTTGAGGACGTTGGCGGCGGGCCGGAAGTTGGCCTCGAAGACGGTCGCGGGGTGGTCGTACCGGAATCCCGCGCGTCCCCACATGGCGGCGCAGTGGACCACTGTGTCCACGCCCCGCTCCGCCCCGTCGAACACGCGGCGGAGCGCGGTCTCGTCGCAGAGGTCGACACGGACACTCAACAGCCTTTTGGTGACAGGAAGCTGGGCCAGCCTGTGCCGGTCGTCCGTCCGGTACAGGCAGATCACGTGGGCCTGACGCGCGAGCAGTTCCTCGACGACGTGCGATCCGATGAAACCGGTACCGCCCGTCACGACGACCGTCCGGTCGGCCCACGCTCGCGCTGACATGTGACCGGCTCCTTTTCGTGTTCGGGCAGGCAACTCGGGAGGGGGAGGAGAGAGGAGGGAAGCGCGACGGCGGGCGCCGGACCGCAGACCATCCGCACGGAAGGTCTCCTTCCGGTTGGGCGGCGTGCGATCCATTCAAGTGCCCGGCGCGAGACGGAGACCAGGGTCCCGGCCCCCTATCCGTGGCGTGCGTTCCCCCTCCTCCCCGTCCGGGGGGTGAGCGCGTGCGCCACGAGGGATTAGGGGTTGATCACCTCCAGGCCGCGGAGGAGCATCGGCGGCGGAGCACCCGTGGCCTCGGAGCTCCGGGTCCCCGCCGCAGCTGTGCCGCCGCCGGCGCGATCCGCGACCCACGATCCGCGATCCGCGGCCCGCGGCCCGCACAGCCGGGGACGACGCCGGCATCGACCGGACGAGCGACACGACGTCCATGACGGTGCGGCTGCCGCCGGGCCGACGGCCTGTGCGGCGTCGACCTTCCGGCATGCCCCTCGGAGAAGGCGGCATGCCCCTCGGAGAAGGCGGCACCGCATGTCCCACCGACCCCGACCGAGATGGGATCACCTGACCATGACACATCGCGTTCTCCCGCCGAGCGGGCCCGCCGGACGACCGGGAAGGGGTGAGCGGCGTGCGGGCGCGTGAGCTGGCGATCGCCGGTGCCTTCGAGTTCACCCCGGACGTCCACGCCGACCAGCGGGGCCTGTTCGTGGCCCCCTACCAGGAACCGGCGTTCGTCGAGGCGGTGGGCCGGCCGTTCTCCGCCGCCCAGCTCAACTACAGCCGGTCCGCGCGGGGGGTGATCCGGGGTCTGCACTTCACCCGGACACCTCCGGGGCAGAGCAAGTACGTGTACTGCGCCGGCGGACGCGCGCTGGACGTGATGCTCGACGCCCGGGTCGGCTCGCCGACCTTCGGGAAGTGGGACGCCGTCGAGCTCGGGGGCGGGTCCTTCCGGGCCGTGTACTTCCCTCTCGGCGTCGCGCACAGCTATGTGGCGCTGGAGGACGACACCGTGATGGCCTACATGGTCAGCGGGAGCTACGTCGCCGAACAGGAGTTGGCGATCCACCCGCTGGACCCGGAGCTGCACCTGCCCTGGCCCCAGGACATCACCCCGATCCTCTCCCCGCGCGACCGGGCCGCCCCGAGCCTCGCCGAGGCGCTCGCCACCGGTGTGCTGCCCCGCTACGAGGACTGCGTCCTGGCGCGATAGGGGGCACCGGGGCCTGCCACGGCCGGTCCCCCGCGGGCATCCGTCGGTCCCCTGCCCGCGAACGGGCAGGGGACACGGGTCACCGTCAGGCGTCGTTCCCGCGCCGCGCGCGGGCCGCTCGTGCGGTCGTGAGCGGCTTCCACCAGCCGGGGTTGTCGCGGTACCAGGCGACCGTGTCGGTCAGTCCCGCGTCGAAGTCGATCCGGGGGGCGTAGCCCAGTTCCTCGCGGATCTTCGTGGAGTCGAGCGAGTAGCGCAGGTCGTGTCCCGGCCGGTCCGCCACCGGGTGGACCATGGACGGCGGGGCCCCGCACAGCTCCAGCAACCGCTTCGTGAGCCACAGGTTCGTCCGCTCGGCCCCGCCGCCGATGTTGTACACCTCTCCGGGACGCCCCCGGGTGAGCACCAGCTGCAGCGCCCGGCAGTGGTCGTCCACGTGCAGCCACTCACGGACGTTGGAACCGTCGCCGAACAGCGGGACCGGCCGGCCCTCCAGCAGATTGCTGACGAACCGCGGGATCAGCTTCTCCGGGTTCTGGTACGGGCCGTAGTTGTTGCAGCAGCGCGTCACGGAGACGTCGAGGCCGTGGGTGCTCCAGTACGCGCGGGCGATCATGTCAGCCCCCGCCTTGGACGCGGAGTAGGGGGAGTTGGGCGACAGCGGCCACTCCTCGGTCCAGGACCCCTCGGTGATCGAGCCGTACACCTCGTCGGTGGAGACGTGCAGCACCCGGGGGACTCCGGCCCGCAGACAGGCCTCCAGCAGGGTCTGGGTGCCGGCCACGTTCGTCCGCACGAACACCGCGGGATCGTCTATGGAGCGGTCCACGTGCGACTCGGCCGCGAAGTGCACTGCGACGTCGTGTCCCGGCAGCAGCTCCATCAGGGCCGTCAGGTCGCAGACGTCACCCCGGACGAACCGCATCCGCGGGTGGGCCCGGGGCAGGCTGCCGCGGGTGCCCGCGTAGGTCAGGGCGTCGTAGACGGTGATCTCGGCGTCCTCGAAGCCCTCGTAGCCGCCCGCCAGCATGGTGCGCACGTAGTGGGAACCGATGAATCCCGCGCCTCCGGTGACGAAGACCTTCATGCGGCCACCTCCACGCGGGCATCGTCGCCGATGATCAGCCGGTGACCGGGGCTCTCCCGGCCCGTGCCGACGACGGCGGACCGGCCGATCATGGAGCCGTGCAGGTTCGGTACGTCCGTGACGGTCGCCCCGTCGAGGGTGATCGAGTGGCCGATGCCGGAACGGCGCAGCACACAGTCGCGGCCGATCGACGTGTACGCGCCGACCCGGCAGTCCTCGACGGTGCTTCCCGCGCCGATGATCACCGGGCCCTCGATGCGGGAACGCACGATCCGGGCTCCCGCCTCCAGTACGACGGGCCCGATCAGTACGCTCCGGTCGTCCACCTCGCCGACGATGTCGCCGGTGAGGCCGGCGAGGAGGCGGCGGTTGCACTCCAGGACGTCGTCCACCCGGCCGGTGTCCTGCCAGTAGCCGTTGTACTCGCTGGCCCGCACGTCGGCGCCGGAGGCCACCAGCCACTGCAGGGCGTCGGTGATCTCCAGCTCGCCCCGGGCGCTGGGCGTGATGGCGTCCACGGCCGCGTGGATGTGGACCGTGAAGAAGTACACACCGATGAGCGCCAGGTTGCTGCGCGGGTTCTGCGGCTTCTCCACCAGCCGGGCCACCGAGCCGTCCGGACGCAGTTCCACCACCCCGAAGGCCCGCGGGTCGGGCACCTTGTGCGTCACCAGCTGCGCGGCCGGGCGTTCGGCGCGGAACGTCTCGGCGACAGCGCTGATCCCGTTGGGAAGGATGTTGTCGCCCAGATACATGACGAAGTCGCTGTCGCCGAGGAAATCCCGTGCGATGCGCACACAGTGGGCGAGGCCCAGCGGGCGCTCCTGGCGTATGTACACGATCCGCACCCCGTAGCGGGAACCGTCACCGAGTACTTCGCGTACGCGTTCCTCCCAGTCGCCGACGACCACGCCGACCTCGGTGACACCCACCCGGCCGATGTTCTCCAGCACGTGTTCCACCACCGGTTTGTTGGCGACGGGAAAGAGCTGTTTGGGCATGGAGTGACTGAAAGGGCGCAGACGGGTTCCCGTCCCGCCGGCCAGGACTAGGGCCTTCATCGCGGTCCTCTCCTCACTGCCTGCCGCATTCACGGCCGCGGCGAAATGACAGGGAAATTCCGGCTCGCCGATTTCGGCAATGTGCCGAGGCGGGATGACTCAACGCATTACTGAAGGCCCCGTTCGGAAACCTGATGAGGAGGCTATAGAGTCCCGGAATTGCCCACCACCCCTACATCCCCTTATCCGCCCTCGCCCTCCTCCCCTCCCCTCGCCCGTCGCCCCCTGTCCTCCGGACACCCTCCGGACATGACGAAGCGGGCCCATCGTCATCACGATGAGCCCGCTTCGCAGGTGTGTCCGAGGGGGGACTTGAACCCCCACGCCCGATAAAGGGCACTAGCACCTCAAGCTAGCGCGTCTGCCATTCCGCCACCCGGACGAGGTGTCTGCCGCCTGGCCGGGGGTGTTCCCCGCGGCGACATGGACAACAATACCAAGGTTTCGGGGTGGCTTTCACCTGCGTATCCGACCCCGGGGCGGGGTCGTGCGGGCCTCGCCGAGCAGGCTCGCACGACCCTCACCAGGGGTGATCGGTGGATCACGGTCGGACGGTCAGGCCGGACGGTCACGGTCAGGCACTCACGGCCGGACGGTCACGGGCCGGCGGTCACGGCATGAGGTGGTAGTCGGGGAAGTTCCCCGGCAGCCGCTCCCCCGGCGGTCCCTGGGTGACCGTCTTCACCAGCAGTTCACCGCCGACGAAGGCGCCCCGCCAGGACGCGCCGAAGCCGCCGAAGAGTTCCTCGCGGTCCCCGCGCGAGCGGGGTGTGCCGTGGCCGACCTTGAACGCCCGGATCTGCGGGGCCAGCCGCTCGTACGTCGCCCGGTCGTCGGTGGACAGGGTGGCGACGAGCGCGCCGTTGGAGGCGTTCATGGCGGCGAGCAGTTCCGCCTCGGTGTCGACGAGGACGATCGTGTCGACCGGGCCGAAGGGTTCCGCGTGGTGGAGCGGCGAGGACGGCGGCGGGTTCAGGAGCGTGACGGGCTGGACGTACGCGCCGGTGTCCTGGCCGGGCAGGAAGCGGGCGTCGGCGGGTCTGCCCCGGTACAGCGGGACGGCGCCCCGGTCGACGGCCTCGGCGACCTGGTCGGTGAGTTCCTTGGCCTTGGCCGCGTTGATCACCGGGCCGAAGTCGAGCCGCGGGAACGGGTCGTCCGGCTGCTCGACGGCCAGGGGGTGGCCGACCCTGAGGGTGCGGACCGCCGGGAGGTACGCGGCGAGGAAGTCGTCGAACAGTGCGCGCTGGACGACGAAGCGCGGGTAGGCCGTACAGCGCTGTTTGCCGTAGTCGAAGAGCTTGGGGAGGACGGCGGTGAGCGCGTCCCAGCCGGTGTGGTCCCAGATGCCCCAGGTGTTCAGGCCCTCCTGTTCCAGGACGTGGCGTTTGCCGCGGTCGGCGACGGCCGTGGCGACCGCGGCGCCGGTGTCGCGGCCGCCGACGAAGGAGACGCAGCCGATCTCGGGGGCCCGCACCAGCGCCTCGGACAGCTCGCCCCCGCTGCCGCTGACGAGGGTGACGGGGATGCCCTCGCGGGCGGCGAGCGCGCAGGCCAGGGTGAGGCAGGCGACACCGCCGTCGGTCGGGGTCTTCGCGATGACCGCGTTCCCGGCGAGGGCCTGGACCAGCATCGCGTGGACGAGCACGCTCATCGGGTAGTTCCAGCTGGCGATGTTGGACACCGGCCCGTCCAGCGGGGCCCGGCCCTCGACCATGGGCTCGATGCCGTCGACGTACCAGCGCACGCCGTCGACGGCCCGGTCCACGTCGGCCCGCGCGAGCCGCCAGGGCTTGCCGATCTCCCAGACGAGCAACAGGGCGAGCAGGTCGCGGTGGTGGGTGAGGGCGTCGAGGGCGGCGGCGACCCGGGCCCGGCGTTCGCCGAGGGGGACGTGGCGCCAGGCCCGGTGCTGGTCGAGACAGGCGCGGACCGCCCGGTGCGCGGCGGCCGCGTCCAGGCGGGGCGGGCCCGCGACGGGGCGGCCGTCGACGGGGCTGGTGGCGGGCAGCGCCCGGCCGTCGGCCCGCCAGGCGGCGCCCCAGAGGTTGAGGACGCGGTCCTCCCGGAACGCCTCGGGGGCGACGGCGAGACAGCGCCGCCAGGCGTCGGACCAGGACGTGCCGGCTTTGAGGGTGAGGGCGGGGGCGGGGGCGGTGTTCGGGGTGACGGCGGGTGTCATGTCACGCGCCGTCTTCCAGGGCGGCCAGGACCAGCCGGGCCGTCTCGGTGGGGGTGCTCCCGACGCGTACGCCGGCCGCCTCCAGGGCCTCCTTCTTGGCCTGGGCGGTGCCGGACGAGCCGGAGACGATCGCCCCGGCGTGCCCCATGGTCCTGCCCTCGGGCGCGGTGAACCCGGCGATGTAGGCGACGACGGGCTTGGTGACGTGGTCGCGGACGTACGCGGCGGCCCGTTCCTCGGCGTCGCCGCCGATCTCCCCGATGAGGACGACGATCTCGGTGTCCGGGTCGTCCTCGAACGCGGTCAGGCAGTCGATGTGGGTGGTGCCGACGACGGGGTCGCCGCCGATGCCGACGCAGGTGGAGAAGCCGGTGTCGCGCAGTTCGTGCATCAGCTGGTAGGTGAGTGTGCCCGACTTGGAGACGAGGCCGATGCGGCCCGGCTTGGTGATGTCGGCCGGGATGATGCCGGCGTTGGACTGGCCGGGGCTGATCAGCCCGGGGCAGTTGGGGCCGATGACGCGGGTGCCCCGGGCCCGCGCGTGGGCGGTGAAGGCGACGGCGTCGTGGACGGGGATGCCCTCGGTGATGACGACCGCGAGGCCGATGCCCGCGTCGGCCGCCTCGGTGACCGCCGCCCTGGCGAAGGCGGGCGGGACGAACACGACGCTCACGTCGGCTCCGGTGGCGTCCATGCCCTCGTGGACGGAGCCGAAGACGGGGACGGCGTGGTCGTCCAGGTCGACGGTACGGCCGGCCTTGCGGGGGTTGACGCCGCCGACGACGGTTGTGCCGGCGGCGAGCATGCGGCGGGTGTGCTTCATGCCCTCGGCACCGGTCATGCCCTGGACGAGGACCTTGCTCTCCTGGGTGAGGTAGATGGCCATGTCCGGGCTCCTCAGGCTGTGTGGGCGAGTTCGGCGGCGCGGCGCGCGGCGCCGTCCATGGTGGTGGCCTGCTGGACCAGCGGGTGGGCGCGGGCGTCGAGGACGGCACGGCCGCGCGCGGCGTTGTTGCCGTCGAGGCGGACGACCAGGTGCTTGGTCGGTCGGACGCTGTCCAGGGCCCGCACGATGCCCTCGGCGACCGCGTCGCAGGCGGTGATCCCGCCGAAGACGTTGACGAGGACGCACTTCACGTCGGGGTCGGCGAGGACGACGGACAGGCCGTCGGCCATGACGTGGGCGGAGGCGCCGCCGCCGATGTCGAGGAAGTTGGCGGGGCGGGCGCCGCAGCCGGCGACGACGTCGAGGGTCGACATGACGAGGCCGGCGCCGTTGCCGATGACGCCGACCTCACCGTCCAGCTTCACGTAGGTGAGTCCCTTGGCGGCGGCCGCCGCCTCCAGCGGATCGTCGGGGGCGAGTTCCGTCTCGCCCCAACGGGTCTGCCGGAAGGCGGCGTTGTCGTCGAGGGTGACCTTGCCGTCGAGGGCGAGGATCCGGCCCTGTTCGGTGCGGACGAGCGGGTTGACCTCGACGAGGAGGGCGTCCTCGCGGACCAGCACCTCCCAGAGCCGTACGAGGACGTCGACGGTCCGCGCGGGCAGTCCGGCCGCGTCGGCGATCTCGGCCGCCTTCGCCGAGGTGACGCCCTGCGCCGGGTCGACGGGGACGCGCGCGACGGCCTCGGGGCGGGTGGCGGCCACCTCCTCGATGTCCGCGCCGCCCTCGGCGGAGGCGATCGCGAGGAAGCGGCCGGCTCCGCGGTCGAGGACGTAGGAGACGTAGAACTCGCTCTCGATCGCGACGGGTTCGGCGACCATCACCGTGCGGACGGGGTGGCCCTTGATGTCCATGCCCAGGATCTGCCGTGCCGTCAGTTCGGCGGCGGCCGGGTCGGCGGCGATCCGCACCCCGCCCGCCCTGCCGCGTCCACCGGTCCTCACCTGGGCCTTGACGACGACGCGTCCGCCGAGTCGGCGGGCGATCGCGCGTACCTCCTCGGGCGAGTCGGTGACCTCCGCCCGCGGCACCGAGATGCCGTGTTCCTCGAAGAGTTCCCTTGCCTGGTGTTCGAACAGGTCCATTCCGGCTCCTGACTCAGAAGTGCCGCACGCCCCCTGGACACCACCCACCGGATGCGGGATAACAAGCTTCATACAGTATTCGTCGACTGTATGCAATCAACCGCGAGAGCGTTCCAACCCCCTACGAAGGGACAGGACTTCGCCATGCCCGACGGCAACAGCCAGGAGCTCATTTCCGGTGGTCACCTCGTAGCGAAGGCACTCAAGGCGGAGGGTGTGGACGTCATCTACACCCTGTGCGGCGGCCACATCATCGACATCTACGACGGCTGCGTCGACGAGGGCATCGAGGTCGTCGACGTACGCCACGAACAGGTCGCCGCACACGCCGCCGACGGATACGCGCGCGTCACGGGCAAGCCCGGCTGCGCCGTCGTGACCGCCGGCCCCGGCACGACCGACGCCGTCACCGGTGTCGCCAACGCCTTCCGGGCGGAGTCCCCGATGCTGCTGATCGGCGGTCAGGGGGCGCACACCCAGCACAAGATGGGGTCCCTCCAGGACCTGCCGCACGTCGACATGATGACGCCGATCACCAAGTTCGCGGCGACCGTGCCCGACACGGCGCGCGCCGCGGACATGGTCTCGATGGCGTTCCGCGAGTGCTACCACGGAGCCCCCGGCCCCTCCTTCCTGGAGATCCCGCGCGACGTCCTCGACGCCAAGGTGCCCGTGGAGAAGGCGCGGGTGCCGAAGGCCGGTGCCTACCGTGCCTCGACCCGCTCCGCCGGCGACCCCGAGGCGATCGAGCAGCTCGCCGACCTGCTGGTGCACGCCGAGAAGCCCGCGATCCTGCTGGGCAGCCAGGTGTGGACGACCCGCGGCACCGAGTCCGCCGTCGAACTGGTGCGCACGCTCAACATCCCGGCGTACATGAACGGCGCAGGACGCGGCACGCTGCCCCCCGGCGACCCGCACCACTTCCAGCTCTCCCGCCGCTACGCCTTCTCCAACGCCGACGTCATCGTCATCGTCGGCACGCCCTTCGACTTCCGCATGGGCTACGGCAAGCGGCTCTCGCAGGACGCGACCGTCGTCCAGATCGACCTCGACTACCGGACCGTCGGCAAGAACCGCGACATCGACCTCGGGATCGTCGGCGACGCCGGGCTGGTCCTGAAGTCGGTGACCGAGGCGGCGTCCGGGCGGCTCAACGGGGGCGCCTCCAGGCGCAAGGAGTGGCTGGACGAGCTGCGCGCCGCCGAGCAGACCGCCGTCGAGAAGCGGCTGCCGCAGCTGAGGTCCGACGCCTCCCCGATCCACCCGTACCGCCTGGTCAGCGAGATCAACGACTTCCTCACAGAGGACTCGATCTACATCGGCGACGGCGGCGACATCGTCACCTTCTCCGGCCAGGTCGTCCAGCCCAAGTCGCCCGGCCACTGGATGGACCCCGGCCCCCTCGGCACGCTCGGCGTCGGCGTCCCCTTCGTGCTCGCCGCCAAGAAGGCACGGCCCGACAAGGAGGTCGTCGCCCTCTTCGGCGACGGCGCGTTCTCCCTCACCGGCTGGGACTTCGAGACCCTCGTCCGCTACGACCTGCCGTTCGTCGGCATCGTCGGCAACAACTCCTCCATGAACCAGATCCGTTACGGCCAGAAGGCCAAGTACGGGGAGGAACGCGAGCGGATCGGCAACACCCTCGGCGACGTCCACTACGACAAGTTCGCGCAGATGCTGGGCGGTCACGGCGAGGAGGTCCGCGATCCCGCCGACATCGGGCCCGCGCTGCGGCGCGCCCGCGAGTCGGGCAAGCCGTCGCTGATCAACGTCTGGGTCGACCCTGACGCGTACGCCCCCGGAACCATGAACCAGACGATGTACAAGTGAGGTGACCCCGGCATGACCAAGGCTCTCGCAGGCATCCGCGTCCTCGACATGACGCACGTCCAGTCCGGTCCGTCGGCCACCCAGCTCCTCGCCTGGCTCGGCGCGGACGTCGTGAAACTGGAGGCACCGGGCGGCGACATCACCCGCAGGCAGCTGCGCGACATCCCAGACGTCGACTCGCTGTACTTCACGATGCTCAACTGCAACAAGCGGAGCATCACCCTCAACACCAAGACCGAACGCGGCAAGGAGATCCTCACCGAGCTGATCCGGCGCTCCGACGTCATGGTGGAGAACTTCGGCCCCGGCGCCGTCGACCGGATGGGCTTCACCTGGGACCGCATCCAGGAGATCAACCCGCGGATCGTCTACGCCTCCATCAAGGGCTTCGGCGACGGCCCCTACACCAACTTCAAGGCGTACGAGGTCGTCGCGCAGGCCATGGGCGGGTCGATGGCCACCACCGGCTTCGAGGACGGGCCGCCGCTGGCGACGGGCGCCCAGATAGGGGACTCCGGCACGGGCGTCCACGCCGTCGCGGGTATCCTCGCGGCGCTCTACCAGCGGGAGAGCACCGGCCGCGGTCAGCGGGTCAACGTCGCGATGCAGCACGCCGTGCTCAACCTGTGCCGGGTGAAGCTGCGCGACCAGCAGCGGCTGGCGCACGGCCCGCTGCGGGAGTACCCCAACGACGACTTCGGCGACGAGGTCCCGAGGTCCGGCAACGCCTCCGGCGGCGGGCAGCCCGGCTGGGCGGTCAAGTGCGCGCCGGGCGGCCCCAACGACTACGTGTACGTGATCGTGCAGCCCGTCGGCTGGCAGCCGCTCAGCGAACTCATCGGCCGGCCCGAGCTGGCCGAGGACCCCGAGTGGGCGACCCCGGAGGCCCGGCTGCCGAAGCTGGGCAAGATGTTCCAGCTGATCGAGGAGTGGTCGTCCACCCTGCCCAAGTGGGAGGTGCTGGAGCGGCTCAACGCCCACAACATCCCCTGCGGGCCCATCCTGTCCACGAAGGAGATCATCGAGGACGACTCGCTGGTCGCCAACGAGATGGTCGTCACCGTGCCGCACCCCGAGCGCGGCGACTTCGTGACCGTGGGCAGCCCGCTGAAGCTCTCCGACTCCCCCGTGGACGTCACCAGTTCGCCGCTGCTCGGCGAGCACAACGAGGAGGTCTACGTGGGCGAGCTGGGTCTCGGCGACGAGGAACTGCGCCTGCTCAAGTCGAACGGGGTGATCTGAGTGATGGCCGAGGACCGGAAGCCGCGGGTGCGCGCGCTCCTCGACACCGTGCGCGCCGAGGGCCGTCGCGCGCTCACCGCGCCCGAGGGCAAGGTGATCGCCGACGCGTACGGCATCGCCGTACCCGGCGAGGAACTGGCGCGGGACGTCGACGAGGCCGTGAAGCACGCGGCCCGCTTCGGCGGACCGGTGGTCATGAAGATCGTCTCCCCGGACATCCTGCACAAGACCGACGCCGGCGGGGTGGTCGTCGGGGTGGAGGGCGCCGTCGACGTGCGGGCGGCGTTCCACACCATCGTCGACAACGCCCGCGCGTACGCCCCCGAGGCACGCATCGAGGGCGTCCAGGTGCAGGAGTTGCTGCCGAAGGGGCAGGAGGTCATCGTCGGCGCGGTGACGGACCCGACGTTCGGGAAGGTCGTCGCCTTCGGGCTCGGCGGGGTGCTGGTGGAGGTCCTCAAGGACGTCACCTTCCGGCTCGCGCCGGTCACCGCCGACGAGGCGCTGTCCATGCTGGACTCGATCCGCGCGGCGGAGATCCTGCGCGGGGTCCGCGGCGCGGCCGCCGTGGACCGGTGGGCGGTCGCCGAGCAGATCCGCCGGGTGTCCCAACTGGTCGCGGACTTCCCGGAGATCGCCGAGGTCGACCTCAACCCGGTGATCGCCACCCCCGAGGGCGCGGTCGCCGCGGACATCCGGGTGATCCTCGCGGAGTCGGTGCCCAGGCCCCGGCGTACGTACTCCCGCGACGAGATCCTCACCTCGATGCGGCGGCTGATGCAGCCCTCGTCGGTCGCCGTGATCGGCGCCTCCAACGAGCAGGGCAAGATCGGCAACTCGGTGATGCGCAACCTCGTCGACGGCGGCTTCCCCGGCGGGATCCATCCGGTGAACCCCCGCGCCGATGACATTCTGGGCCGCAAGGCGTACAAGAGTGTCACGGACGTTCCCGGTGAGGTGGATGTGGCGGTCTTCGCGATCCCCGCCAAGTTCGTGGCCGCGGCGCTGGAGGAGGTGGGTCGCAAGGGCATCCCCAACGCCGTGCTCATCCCCTCCGGGTTCGCCGAGACCGGTGAGCACGCACTCCAGGCGGAGATCGTGGCGATCGCCGAACGGCACGGCGTCCGGCTCCTCGGGCCGAACATCTACGGCTACTACTCGACATGGCAGGACCTGTGCGCCACGTTCTGCACGCCGTACGACGTCAAGGGCGGCGTCGCGCTGACCTCGCAGTCCGGCGGCATCGGCATGGCCATCCTGGGCTTCGCCCGCACCACGAGGACGGGGGTGTCGGCGATCGTCGGCCTCGGCAACAAGTCCGACCTGGACGAGGACGACCTGCTCACCTGGTTCGGCGAGGACCCCCACACCGAGTGCATCGCGATGCACCTGGAGGACCTGAAGGACGGGCGCGCCTTCGTGGAGGCGGCGCGGGCCACGGTCCCGAGGAAGCCGGTCGTGGTCCTCAAGGCGGGCCGTACGGCGGCCGGGGCGCGGGCGGCGGGCTCGCACACGGGCGCGCTGGCGGGCGACGACGCGGTGTACGACGACATCCTGAAGCAGGCGGGGGTCATCAGGGCGCCGGGCCTGAACGAGATGCTGGAGTACGCCCGCGCCCTGCCGGTGCTGCCGACCCCCAAGGGCGACAACGTCGTCATCATCACGGGGGCCGGCGGCAGCGGGGTGCTGCTGTCGGACGCGGTGACCGACAACGGGCTGTCGCTGATGGAGATCCCGCCGGACCTGGACGCGTCGTTCCGGGCGTTCATCCCGCCGTTCGGGGCCGCGGGCAACCCGGTGGACATCACCGGGGGCGAGCCGCCGTCGACGTACGAGGCGACGATCCGGCTGGGTCTGGAGGACCCGCGCGTGCACGCGCTGGTGCTCGGCTACTGGCACACCATCGTCACCCCGCCCATGGTGTTCGCCGAACTCACCGCGCGTGTGGTGGCCGAGTTCCGCGAGCGGGGCGTCGAGAAGCCGGTCGTGGCGTCGCTGGCCGGAGACGTCGAGGTCGAGGAGGCGTGCCAGTACCTCTACGAACGAGGGGTCGTGGCCTACCCGTACACGACGGAGAGGCCGGTGGCGGTGCTGGGCGCGAAGTACAGGTGGGCGCGGGCCGCGGGGCTGCTGTGACGGGCGCGTCAGCCGTGCCCCGGCCGGGGGCCCGGGGGGCGGCCCCCGGGCGTGGCACAGCCCGGTGGGCGCGGGCCGCGGGGTTGTTGGGGGGCGGTCGATGAGCTGAGCGACGGCTCGAACCACGGGTCCCGCGGCGACCGCTCACCGCGGGACCCGGCGCGAAGAAACACGGACAGGGGGCGCTGGCCAGTTCTTCCACGCGAAGGGTTCGATCGACATGACGACAACGGACATCTCCACATCCGTCCCCTACCGGGAGGTGACGGACGCAGGCGGCCGGGTGTACCGGATCGGCGAGTCCGACCTGGACATCATGGGGCGCACACGCAAGTGGATGGTCATCCTGCCGTGGGTGGGCATGATGGGCATCAGCTCGGCCGAGTACGCGTTCGCGTCCGCCGAGGAGACCCTGCACACCGCCCACCACTGGAGCGACCAGCACATCTTCTGGATGCTCGGCGTGTGGGTGTTCTTCCAGGCCGCCGTGGCCTTCCCGGCGGGGAAGCTCCGCGAGAGCGGCAGGCTGCCCGCCCGCTGGGCGATGATGCTGGGCGCCGTCGGCACCCTGCTCGGCTATCTCTCCCTCGCGTTCGCGCCGCACGTCGTCGTCGCGTACATCGGCTTCGGCATGTTCAGCGGCATGGGCGCCGGCATGGTCTACGCGACCTGCGTGAACATGGTCGGCAAGTGGTACCCGGAACGCAAGGGCGGCAAGACCGGCTTCGTGAACGGCGGGTTCGCCTACGGTTCGGTGCCCCTCGTGTTCCTCTTCACCGGGTACATGGACCTGACGAACTTCCGCTGGGTGCTCGTCGGCGTCGGGGTCCTCCTCGCGACGGTCGTCGCCGTCGCCGGGCACTTCTTCCAGGACCCGCCGAAGAACTGGTGGCCCGCGCAGGTCGACCCGCTGCGCAAGCCCGACGACCCGCGGGCGCGGCGCGCACTGGAGAAGAACCCGCCGGCCGTGAAGCAGTACACGCCGGCCGAGGCCTGGCGGACGGGCCGGGTGGCCCTGATGTGGTTCTGCCTGCTGTGCACCTCGGGGGTGAACATCTTCGGCATCGCCTTCCAGGTGCCGTTCGGCAACGAGGCCGGTTTCACGGGCGGGATCGTGGCGACCGCCATGTCCCTGAAGGCGATCGTCAACGGCACCGGCAGGGGTGTCATCGGCTGGCTCTCCGACCGGTACGGCCGCAAGGAGTGCCTGATCTTCGTCTGCGTCGTGCTGGGTCTCGCGCAGTACGGCATCCTGTGGTCCGGGAACATCGGCAACCTTCCGCTGTTCCTGGTGTTCTCCAGCGTCTCCGGCTTCGGCGGCGGCGCGATCTTCCCGATGTTCGCGGCGATGACCGCGGACTACTTCGGTGAGAACAACAACGCCTCCAACTACGGCCTGGTGTACAGCTCCAAGCTGGTGTCGGGTCTGCTGGGCTCCGGGCTGGGCGCCGTGGTCGTGGGCGCCTGGGACTACACGGGGGCCTTCGTCCTCGCCGGTTCCATCTCGCTGTTCGCCGGGGTCGTGGCCTTGTTCCTGCACCCGCCGGGACGGCCGCGCACCAAGCACATCGCCCCCAATCCCCGTCCGCTCGGTGACGAGGTGGCGTGACGCCGACGCGTACGGCGGCAGGCGGCCGCCCCGTGGTCCCGCACCACGGGGCGGCCGCCTGCCGCCGGTGTCCTGTCCGGTCGCGTCAGCACTTCTCCCGCAGCCGGTGCAGGTGCTCGCTGGAGCGGCGGGCGAACGTGAACGACTCGGTGGGGTTGTCGTGCTCGGCCTGCCAGTGGTGGGCGAGGCGGTGCCCCTTGAGCCGGGTGACGGCCGAGATGAACTTCTGGTAGTCGATGTCGCCGTCGCCGACGTCCACCATGCGGTAGCCGAACGGGTTCGACGGGTCGCTCTCGCCGTCCTTCACATGGAAGAGGGGGTAGCGGTTCGGGCGCTTGAGGACGTAGTCGAGGGGCTCGAACGGGGCGGGGGTGCCGTCCGGCCGCTTCGAGAAGCGGAACTGGGCGACGTACGCCCAGAAGATGTCCATCTCCAGGTAGACGAGGCCGGGGTCGGTCTCGCGGAGCAGCACGTCGTAGAGGCGGACGTGCGGCTGGTCGGAGGCGAAGGCGAACTCCTCGGAGTGGTTGTGCTGGTAGAACTTCATGCCGCGCGCCCGGGCCGCCGCCCCGTAGGTGTTGAACTCCTCGGCGGCCCGCTTCATCGCGTCGACGGTGGTGCCGTAGCGGAACGGTCCGGCGGCGGTGCCGATGTGCTTCAGGCCGAGGGCCTGGGCGTCGTCGAGGACCTGGTCGAGGTTCTGGGCGAAGGTGTACGCGTTCGGGTCGTCGGAGTAGTAGCCGACGTGGCTGCCGATCGGGGTCAGGCCGTGGTTCCGGGCCAGCCGCTTCAGCTGCGCCAGGGTGATCGGGCCGGCGGATCCCTGGGTGTAGCCCGCGAACTCGACCTCGTCGTAGCCGTACTTCTCCAGTTCGGCGAAGACGGGCGCGAAGCCGAG
The DNA here is from genome assembly GCF_009857135.1 of Streptomyces sp. HM190. Taxonomy (GTDB): domain Bacteria; phylum Actinomycetota; class Actinomycetes; order Streptomycetales; family Streptomycetaceae; genus Streptomyces; species Streptomyces heilongjiangensis. The sequence goes on along the minus strand of NZ_CP047318.1, from coordinate 7,395,745 downwards.
GGTGGAGACCTTGTCGCGGAGGCTGTAGAGCTGGATGCCGAGGCGGCCGGGCGGCAGGACGGGGCGGCCCCCGCCCGTGCCCGCGGTGGCGGCCTCGGCTCCCTCCACGGCCTGGGCGGGGGAGGCGGCGGTGCCCAGGAGGGCGGCGACGGTGGCGCCCGCGGCCACGCCGAGCATGCCTCGTCTGCTGAGGCGGTGGGTCAGTTCGGGGTCGGGCTGGTGGGTGCGGCTCATACCGGGGACTCCTTGGTGGGGAGAGGTGTGGTCGGGGGCGGTTGCTTCACTGTGATCGGTGCGGGTGCCGGACGGTCACGTCGGACCGGCCAGTCGGAGCAGCGGTGCCTTCACATCGGTGGCCGCGAGGCGGTCGCCGACGGCTCGGGGGTGGAGCAGAGGAGGAGCGGACCGTCGTCGTCGCTCGGGGAGGCGTCCGTGGCTGCCGCGCAGAGGCGCGGGGTCCGGGGACACGACCGCCATGCGGTGGCGCAGCCCCGGCTTCTTGCTGGCGAGGGCGGTGGCCGCCCTGAGCTTCATGTACGGGTCGGGCGCGGCGGGCGGCGTCCCACAGCGTGTTCCCGGCGACGAGGGCGCTGTGCCGGCGCCACAGCAGGATTTCGCCGAGTTCCCGGAAGTACCAGCCGTCGCCGACGACGCCGTGCTCGGCGGGGAGCGAGCCGGTGCGGAAGGTGGACTGGGCGGCACAGGTCACGGCGGGCAGGAGGGTGCCGAGGTGGGCGCGGGAGCCCGACCGGCGGAGGGACTTCAGGTGGGGCATGTGGTCGAGGAGGCGGGGGGTGAGGCCGACGACGTCGAGGACGAGGAGCGGGGTGGGGCCGGTCATGGCAGCTCTTTCAGTCCGAGGTCCGTCAGCAGGTCGCGGGCCAGGCCGAGTTCGGCGGCGATGCCGTCGGTGAGGCGGGCGCGGGTGGTGGGGCGCAGCTCGGCCGGCAGGGCCTGCCAGGTGTACGTCTCGACCTCCAGGTGGCGGGTGAGGGGGTGGGCGCCGCCGACGAGGCGGGTCAGGGCGGCCTTGAGGACCGGGAGGGTGGAGGTGAGGGGGGCGGCGGGGGCGGCGTGCAGGGGGACGTGGAAGTGGGCGCGCCACGGGGAGGCGTCGGGGAGCGCGTCGCCGGTGAGGGCCTCGCCGAGGTCGTCGGTGCCGCGCAGCCCGGCGGCGGTCGCCGTGCGGGTCTGGTGCAGGAAGCGGGGTTCGTCGAAGGCGGCGAGCGCCGTGCGGACCTCGGGGAGGTGGGGGTGCTCGGCGTGCAGGGCGGCCGAGAGCTGCGCCTTGACGACGGGGACGCGGGCCCGGACGAGCGCGTCCAGGGCGGTGTGCGGGTCCTCGAAGGAGGTGGCGAGGTGACAGGTGTCGACGCAGACCCCGACGCGGTCGTGGCCGATCGCGGTGAGCGGGCCGATGGCGTCGGCGGTGGTCTCGACGGTGCAGCCGGGTTCGGGTTCCAGTCCGACGCGGAGGGAGCGGCCGGTCAGCTCGGCGACGGCGTCGAGGCGTTCGCCGAGAGCGCGCAGGGCGGCGTGGGCGGCCTCGGCGCGGGTGTCGTCGTAGGCGGTGCGCCAGGCCAGCGGGAGCGTCGAGACGGTGCCCTCGGTGACGTCGTCGGGCAGCAGCGCGGCGAGGACCCGGGCCAGGGAGGTGGTGTGGTCGAGGCGCTCGGGGTCGGCCCAGTCCGGCTTGTAGACGCGGTACTTGACCTCCTGCGCGCCGAAGCCCTGGTAGGGGAAGCCGTTGAGGGTGACGACCTCCAGGCCGCGCCGGTCCAGTGCGGCGCGCAGCCCGCGCAGTGCGGACGGGTCGGTGATCAGGGCGTCGGCGGCGTCCCTGGCCAGCCACAGCCCGATACCGAGGCGGTCCCGGCCCAGGCGCCGGCGGACGGGTTCGCAGTGGTCGCGGAGTTGGGCGAGGACGCCGTCGAGGGTCTCGGCCGGGTGCACGTTGGTGCAGTAGGCGAGGTGGACGGTGGATCCGTCGGGGTGGCGGAAGCGCATGGGTCACTCCCCGCCGCGCAGGATGCTGTTGCCCTCGTGGGTGGTGCCGGTCGTGGCGGTGTCGAGGTCGAGACGCCCGCTCAGCCCGTAGAAGGCGACCGGGTTGCGCCACAGCACGAGGTCCACGTCGTCCTCGCCGAACCCGGCGGCGAGCAGGGCGTCGGCGACCCTGCGGGTCTTCAGGGGGTCGCTTCTGCCCCAGTCTGCGGCGGAGTTGACCAGTACCTTCTCCGTGCCGAACGCCTTGATGACGGCGACCGTGCGTTCCTCGTCCATCTTGGTGTCGGGGTAGACGGAGAAGCCGAGCCAGGAGCCGCTGTCCTTGGCCTCCTTGACGGTGGTCTCGTTGAGGTGGTCCAGCAGCACCCGCTCGGGCGGCAGCTCGGAGGTCCGCACGACGTCCACGGTGCGGCGCAGCCCGGCGAGCTTGTCGCGGTGGGGGGTGTGCACGAGGGCGGGCAGGCCGTGGTCGACGGCGAGTTGGAGCTGGTGCTCCAGGGCGAGGTCCTCGGCGGGGGTCATGGAGTCGTAGCCGATCTCACCGACGGCCACGACCCGGTCCTTGAGGAGGTAGCGGGGCAGGTGGTCCAGGACGGGGGTGCAGTTCGGGTCGTTGGCCTCCTTGGGGTTGAGGGCGATCGCGCAGTGGTGGGAGATGCCGTACTGGGCGGCCCGGAAGGGCTCCCAGCCGAGCAGGGAGTCGAAGTAGTCGAGGAAGGTGGCGGGGGACGTGCGGGGCTGCCCCAGCCAGAAGGCCGGCTCGACGACCGCGCGGACGCCTGCCTCGTGCATCGCCTCGTAGTCGTCGGTGGTGCGGGACGTCATGTGGATGTGGGGGTCGAAGATGCGCATCAGGTCTCCTTGCCGTCGATGCCGGTCCCGTCGGCCGGTGGGGGCGCGGTCAGGGCCAGGACGCGGTGCAGGTCACCGGGCACGGGACGGCCCGCGGCGGTGCGTTCGTCGGCGTACGAGCCGAGCATGCGGGCGAGTTCGGTGTCGCCGTGGGCGCGGCGGCCCAGGTCGGTGATCTCGTCGACGGGGACACCGGTGAACAGGCACTTGAGGACGGCGTGCCGCCAGTCGTGCGGGGCGAGGTGGCGGGCCCCGTAGGGGCCGAGGGCGGCGGCGACGAGGCGGGTGTCGTTGGTGCGCAGGGCGTCCTGGACGAGGTGCAGCGCGTCGGGGCCGGGCACGAGGTGGGGCAGGGCGTGCAGCACGGCCCGGCGTTCGTCGGCGGTGCCCTGCCGGTAGACCCGGTCGAGCGCGGCGGTGTCGGCGCGGGCCGCGTGCAGGATCAGGACGCGGGCGGCGTCGGCGTGCTCGGTGCCGCAGCGGCGGGCCGCCTCGGCGAGGCGCGGCTCCCACACGGAGAGGGGGCCGTGGGCGCCGGGGTGGCCGGCGGCCTCGTCGAGGGCCCGGTCCAGCCAGGCGCGGGCGGGGGCGTCGAGGCGGGCGGTCAGCGGGCCGCGCAGTGCGGCGGGGTCGGTGCGGGCGGGGTGGCCGGGGTGGTCCGCCGGGTCGGCCGGTGTCGGGGGGCGGTGGTGGGTCACGAAGGGCTCCCGGTGGGGGCGGTGCGGCCGGTCGCCCGGCGGAGGAAGGCGAGGGACCGCTCGGCCTGGTGCGGGCCGGCGTGGGAGTGGCGGGGCAGCTCCACGACGGTCAGGGCCCGGTAGTCGACGGCGGTCAGCGCGTCGAGGACGGACGGGAAGTCGATCTCGCCCTCGCCGAGCGGCAGGTGGTCGTGGACGCCGCGCCGCATGTCCTCGATCTGGACGTGGCGCAGCCAGGGCGCGGCGGCGCGGACGCAGTGGGCGGGCGGCAGGGGTTCGAGGCACTGGCAGTGGCCGATGTCGAGGGTGAGGCCGAGCGCGGCGGGGCTGTCGAGGGCCTCGCGCAGGCGGTGGAAGTCGGCGAGCGTGGCGAGGAGGTGCCCGGGTTCGGGTTCGACGGCGAGCGGGACGCCCGCGGTGCCGGCGGCGTCGACGACGGGGCTGAGCGCGTCCGGGAGGCGTTTCCAGGCGGTGTCCTCGTCGGTGCCGGGCGGGGTGAAGCCGCTGAAGCAGTGCACGGCGTGGGCGCCCAGGTCGGCGGCGACCTGTACGGCGGTCAGGAGCAGGCGGGCGCGGCGGGCGCGGTCGGCCGGGTCGGGGTCCAGCAGGGTCGGCCCGTGTTTGCGGCGGGCGTCGAGGACGTAGCGGGCGCCGGTCTCCACGGTGACGGTCAGGCCGAGGGCGTCGAGCCGTCGTGCGAGCCGCCGGGTGCGGGCGGCGAGGCCGGGGGCCAGCGGGTCGAGGTGCATGTGGTCGAGGGTCAGCCCGACACCGTCGTAGCCGAGGTCGGCGAGGAGGGCGAGGGCGTCGTCGAGACGGAGGTCGGCGAGGCCGTTGGTGCCGTAGCCGAAGGCGAGGGGCTTCATCAGCGGTCCTCCGGGGTGCCGTGCGCCGTCCCCGGCGCGGTGGTCTCCCGCGCCCCCGCCCGCAGCCGCCGCGCGAACGCCGCCAGCGCCGCGTACTGCTCCCCCAGCGCCGACGGGGCCTCGCCCGCCGGGTCCTTGAAGTAGAAGGCCAGCTCGGGCAGGGGGCCCGTGAGGCCCGCTTCGTGGGCGCGGGCGACGAGGCGGGCGAGATCGAGGACCAGGGGCGCGGCGAGCGCGGAGTCGCAGCCCTGCCAGGTGGTCTGCAGGACCATGCGGGTGCCGAGGAAGCCGTCGAAGGCGATGTGGTCCCAGGCGGTCTTCCAGTCGCCGAGCGCGGGGACGTCGTCGATGTGGGTCCGGCCCTCGGGGGCCGTGCCGAGGGTGTCGGTCACGACGCGCTCCTTGCCGGCGTTCTTGGCGGCGGCGGCCGCCGGGTCGGCGAGAGCGGCGCCGTCGCCGCCGCCGAGGAGGTTCGTGCCGGACCAGGCCCGGACGGTCAGCGCCCGCTGGGCGAACATCGGGCCGAGGACCGACCGGAGCAGGGTCTGCCCGGTCTTGCCGTCGCGGCCGGCGTGGGGGACGCCGGCCGACTGTGCCGGGGCGGCGAGGGCGGGATGGTCCAGGCCCGTCGACGGGGTGAAGTTGACGTAGGGGCAGCCGGCGCGCAGGGCGGCCGCCGCGTACAGGGAGCTGGGCGGTGGGGCGGTGCCGGTGGGCGCGGGTTCCGTGGAGGCCACGTGCACGACGACGGCGCGGGCGAGGCCCCGGCGTCGCACGAAGTCCTGGAGGTCGGCGGTGAAGGCGGCGACCAGCTCGTCGGGGGTGCGGGTCTCGCCGGGGAGGGGGCCGCCCGGCCTGATCTCGCGGTCGGCGGCGGCGAGTTCGGCGCCGACGGCCGCGGGCAGGCCGTGGGGCAGGACGCCGCCCGCGGCGAGGGCCTCGGCGCGTTTGGGCAGGGGGCAGTCCGTGGTGTCGTGGCCGCCGAACACGAGGGAGGTGAGGGGCGGCAGGCCCGAGCCCGCGAAGAGGGGGGTCTCGGTGAGCATGCCGGTGGGGGTGTGCAGGCCCGCCGTGAGGGCCGCGCAGCCCGCGACGACGGTGGTGGCGACGGAGCCGCGGGCCCCGATCAGCCAGACGCCGACGCGCGGCGCGGCACCCGGCACGGACACGGACGGGGACGCGGACATGGGCAGCCTCCTGGTCGGGCACGTGGTGCGGGGACGTCGGGCACGTGGTGCGGGCCCCGGACGCGCCGGGGCGGGCCTGGCGAGCGCGGGGTGCGCGGATCCGGACGCGCCGGGGCGGACCCGGCGAGCGCGGGGGCGGGAACGGGGTGCGCGGGGCGGGGAGGCGGCGGGCGGAGGTCCGGCGTCCCCCGCCCGCCGCCGTTCAGTCGCCCGTGGGCGTGGCCGCCGGGTCGGCGGCCCGTGCGGGCAGTTCCTTGATCCGGATGTCGCGGAAGGACACCCGGTCGCCGGCACCGTGGTTCTGGATGCCGAGGTGACCGTCCCGGAGGCTCCGGGCCGGATCGGTGTTGGTGAAATCGTTGATCCGCACGCCGTTGAGCCAGACGAGGAGGCGTTCGCCCTCCACGCGGATCTCGTACGTGTTCCACTCCCCCGGCGGGTTCAGGGCCCGGTCGCGTTTGCCGAGGTCGGCGGAGCGGAAGCCGTAGACGGACCCGGTGGTCCGCTCGGGTACGTCGGTGGCGTCGATCTGGATCTCGTAGCCGTTGTCCACGGCCGACCACGGGTCGTCCGAGGGCGGGAAGCCCACGAACACCCCCGAGTTGTCGTCGCCGGAGGCGCCGGACATCCTCCAGTCGAGCTTCAGGGAGTACGACCCGAAGCCGCGGTCGGCGTACCAGAGCATGCCCATGCCGCCGGTGGAGGTGAGCGTGCCGTCGGCGCCGACCTCGAAGGAGCCCGGCCCGGCCTGCCGCCAGCCGTCCAGGGAGGTGCCGTCGAACAGCGGCCGGTAGCCGTTCTCCGGTCGGCAGTCGGCCTGCGCCTCGCCGATCGCCCACCGGATGCCGCCCAGCAGGTGCTGGCGGAAGGCGGGTTCGGCGTAGGACTCCTTGGTGTGGCCGCCCCCGGTGTAGAAGGCGCGGCCGCCCCGGTAGTTCTGGCACCAGGCGATGGGATGGTCGCCGTTCATGGTGCCGCCGCTGTACGACGACTCGTCGAGCGAGGCGAGGACATGGGCCCGTTCCCGGGGGTTGGAGCGGTAGTTGTACCACTCGTCGGTGCGGTTCCAGGTCGCGCCCAGTACGGCGGTGGCCGGGTGGGCGTGGTCCTCGACGGTGACCGTCGCGGGCTGGATCGCGGGATGCGACTGGAAGTACGCGCCCGCGAGTCCGCCGTAGAAGGCCCAGTCGTACTCGGTGTCGGCGGCGGCGTGGATGCCGACGTAGGCGCCGCCGCGGCCGATGTACCGCTCGAACGCGGTCTGCTGGGCCGGGTTCAGGACGTCGCCGGTCGTGGAGAGGAAGACGACGGCGGCGTACCGGCCGAGGTTGCGGGTGGTGAAGGCGCCGGCGTCCTCCGTGGCGTCGACCTGGAAGCCGTGGGCGGCGCCCAGTTGCCGTACCGCGGTCACGCCCTCGGGGATGGAGTCGTGCCGGAAGCCGGCGGTCTTGGAGAACACCAGCACCCGGGCCTGGCCGGAGTCGCGTGCCGTCCCGGCGCCGGCCGCCTCATCGGACACGGCGGGTCCCGAGACGCAGCCGATCAGCAGGGCGGCGCCGATCGCGGCGGTCCCCATACGTGTGTTCGTTCGCATGGCCGCCCCTCACCTCGTCGTGAACGTGAAGTCGTCGACGTCGAACAGGGCGCCGGAGCCGCTGCCCTTGAAGACCAGGTGGAGCGTGGTGGTGCCGCGTGGTGCCCTGGTCAGGTCCGCGGTGACGTCCTGGAAGTTCTCCCAGCCGCCGGTGACCGGCACGGCGGTGCTGCCGAGCAGCCGGCCGGTGGGCGAACCCGCCCGTACCTCCAGTCTGCCACCGGCGCCGCCGGAGGAGATCCGCGCGGTGATCTTCGTGGCGTCGGACAGGACGTACGGCTCGAAGGAGATCCAGTCGCCGTCGGAGATGTCCCCGACGGTCTTGCCGCCGTGGGCCGTGGGCTTCGACTGGACGGTGATGCCGGAGGAGTCGCCGTAGTGCTCGGCCTGGCGGTGCTTGGGCTGGACGACGTGCCGGTCGTGGGTGGTCAGCGCCTCCTGGCCGCCGCCCCCGCCGTCGGTGTACTCGGCGTCGAACACCCCGAAGATGTTGGCGTTCTCGTCGTGCCCGCCGTCGGCGCTGGTCTGGATGGTGCCGGTGCAGCCGTTGGCGGAGGTCACCGGGTGGCCGTGGCTGTCGTGGCCGAGGACGAAGGTGACCTTCACCTTGGCGCAGTCGATCGTCCGGCCGTCCTCGGGGTCGGTGACCCGCACCTTGAACGGCACCGCCTCACCGAAGGCGAACAGTTGCCCGTCCTTCGGCAGGTCCAGCGTCACCGTGGGCGCGGTGTTGCCGACGACGATCCGCACGCTCGCGCTGCCGGTGCGTCCGGAGGGGTCCTTCGCGGTCACGGTCGCCGTGTAGGTGCCGTTCTTCTTGTAGGTGTGCGTCGGGTTCGCCTTCGTGGACGTGGCGCCGTCGCCGAAGTCCCAGCTGTAGGTCAGGGCGTCGCCGTCCTGGTCGCTGGTGCCCGCGGAGGAGAAGCGGACCTTGAGCCTCGCCTGGCCGGAGGTGCGGTCGGCGGCGGCCTGGGCGACGGGTGAGTGGCCGTCGGTGGCGTTCTCGATGCGGTACAGGGCGGAGTGCTCGTCGCCGCCGAACCAGGAGATGCCGTAGTCGAGGACGTACAGCGCGCCGTCGGGGCCGAAGGCCATGTCCATCACCTGCGTGCCGGTCCACGGCACGTCGGCGATGGAGCGGACGGTGCCGTCGGCGTCGCTGGTGACGCGTTTGATCCAGCGGCGGCCGAACTCACCGGCGAAGAAGTCCCCGTCGTACGCCTCGGGGAACTTCACCGGGGAGTCGAGGGAGGCGTCGTAGTGGTAGACGGGGCCGCCCATCGGGGACTCCGAGCCGTCGCCGAACTCCGGCAGGGAGTTGCCGTTGTAGGGGATCCACGCGGGCTCGGCGGGCGGCAGCTCGGTCAGGCCCGTGTTGTTCGGGGAGGTGTTCCTCGGCGCCGCGCAGTCGAAGGCCGCGCCGGAGGCGCCGGTGGCGAAGTCGTAGTCGACGTAGGCGTCGTTCTTGCCGGTGCAGTACGGCCAGCCGAAGTTGCCGGGCTTGGTCACGCGGGCGAACTCGACCTGGCCCGCCGGTCCGCGCGAGGGGTTGGCGGCGCCCGCGTCGGGGCCGTACTCACCCACGTACAGGATGCCGGTCTTCTTGTCGACGCTGAAGCGGAACGGGTTGCGGAAGCCCATCGCGTAGATCTCGGGGCGGGTCCTGTCGGTGCCGGGCGCGAAGAGGTTGCCCTCGGGTATGGCGTACGAGCCGTCGGCGTCGACCTTGATGCGCAGGATCTTGCCGCGCAGGTCGTTGGTGTTGGCGGAGGTGCGCTGCGCGTCGAAGGCCGGGTTGCGGTTCGCGCGCTCGTCGATGGGGGTGAAGCCGTCCGACTGGAAGGGGTTGCTGTCGTCGCCGGTCGACAGGTACAGGTTGCCCGCCGCGTCGAAGTCGATGTCGCCGCCGACGTGGCAGCAGATGCCGCGCGAGGCGGGCACGTCGAGGATCTTCTTCTCGCTGGCCTTGTCGAGCGTGCCGTCCGTCGTCAGGACGAAGCGGGACAGGCGGTTGACGCCGTCGAAGGGTGCGAAGTCGGCGGCGGTGCCGGTCTCGGGGGCGTCCCCGGCCGGGGTGTCCAGCGGGGGCGCGTAGTAGAGGTAGATGAAGCGGTTGTCGGCGAAGCCGGGGTCGACGCCGATGCCCTGCAGGCCCTCCTCGTCGTGGGAGTACACATCGAGCTTGCCGGCGAGGCGGGTGTTGCCGGCCGCGTCGGTCAGCCGCAGTTCGCCGTCGCGGGAGGTGTGCAGCACCGAGCGGTCCGGGAGCACGGCGAGCGACATGGGCTCGCCGACCTCGGGCTCGCCCTTGGCGAGGGTGACCTGCTGGAAGTCCTCGGCCGCGGTGGCCCGGGGGGCGGCCTCGGCCGCTCCCGCGGCGGGCGAGGTCAGCGAGAGCGAGGCGCCGGCGAGCAGCAGACCGCTCAGCAGTGCCAGGGGCCCGCGGACCCTCCGGCGTCCGAAGGGACTGGTGGGGTGTCTGTTGTCGACGTACGGGTGCACGAAAGGCCTCCAAGGAGGGGCTTGGTCGTACGGAGCTGTACGGGTGTGTGCGGTACGCCGGGGTGCGCCGTCACCCCGGAGTCACGACCGGGCCGTGGGGACCCGGCCGGACAGCCGGCCCGATGGGCGGGGCCGGGGGCCGGGCCGGGACGTCCCGTGCGGGGACTGCCGGCCCGGCCCCTGGGTCCCTTCCGCCGGATCACCGCGGGGCGCCGCGGAGATCCGGCGGAAGGGACCTGGTGCCGCGGCGGGTGACGTTCGCCCGTCGAGGAGCGGCGGCGTTTGGTGCGTGCTCTCGGCGTGCCGGGCGCACGTCCTCGTACGGGATGTACTCGGGCTTGTGCCCGGTGCGCCGAGAGTGCGTGCCGGGCGCCGTGACGGGGCGAACGCCACCTGACGGGGCACTACTAGTCGTTGCCGCCGAACGCGGCGTCGAACGAGGCCGACGGCGGGTCGAAGTCGAACGCCCTCAGGCGGTTCAGCGCCTCGGGGGCGCCCTGGAGCCGGTCCATGCCGGCGTCCTCCCATTCGACGGAGATCGGGCCCTGGTAGCCGATCGAGCGCAGCATCCGGAAGACGTCCTCCCACGGCACGTCACCGTGGCCGGCGGACACGAAGTCCCAGCCGCGGCGCGGGTCGCCCCAGGGCAGGTGCGAGCCGAGGCGGCCGTTGCGGCCGTCGAGGCGCTTGCGGGCCTCCTTGCAGTCGACGTGGTAGATCCGGTCGCGGAAGTCCCACAGGAAGCCGACCGGGTCGAGGTCCTGCCACACGAAGTGCGAGGGGTCGAAGTTGAGGCCGAAGGCCGGACGGTGGTCGACCGCCTCCAGGGCGCGCTGGGTGGTCCAGTAGTCGTAGGCGATCTCGCTGGGGTGGACCTCGTGGGCGAACCGCACGCCCTCGGCGTCGTAGACGTCGAGGATCGGGTTCCAGCGGGCCGCGAAGTCGTCGTAGCCGCGCTCGATCATCGACTCGGGGGCGGGCGGGAACATGGCGACCAGGTGCCAGATGGCGGAGCCGGTGAACCCGATGACGGTGTCGACGCCGAAGGCGGCGGCGGCCCGCGCGGTGTCGGCCATCTCGGCGGCGGCCCGCCGCCGTACGCCCTCGGGCTCGCCGTCGCCCCAGATCCGGGCGGGCAGGATGGCGCGGTGGCGTTCGTCGATGATCGCGTCGCAGACGGCCTGGCCGACGAGGTGGTTGGAGACGGCCCAGCACTTGAGGCCGTACTTCTCCAGCAGCTGGTGCCGGGAGGCGAGGTACGACGGGTCCGCGAGCGCCTTGTCCACCTCGAAGTGGTCGCCCCAGCAGGCGAGTTCGAGTCCGTCGTAGCCGAAGTCGCGGGCCAGGCGGCAGACCTCCTCCAGGGGAAGGTCGGCCCACTGTCCGGTGAAGAGCGTGAAGGTGCGCGGCATGGTGGGGGCCTCCTCAGACCGCGATGGGGGTGTAGACGGAGTTCTTCTCGGCGCTCTCCTCGACCGCTGCGAGCACGCGCTGCACCTGGAGCCCGTCCGCGAAGGACGGTTCGGGGCGCTCGCCCGCCGCGACGGCCCGGACCAGGTCGCGGGCCTGGTGGACGAAGGTGTGCTCGTAGCCGAGGCCGTGGCCCGGCGGCCACCAGGCGTCCAGGTAGGGGTGGTCGGACTCGGTGACGAGGATGCGGCGGAAGCCGGCGTGGGCGGCGGGCTCGGTGTGGTCGTGGTAGGAGAGTTCGTTGAGCCGTTCCAGGTCGAAGGCCAACGAGCCTCGCTCGCCGTTGAGTTCGATGCGCAGGGCGTTCTTGCGGCCGGTGGCGAAGCGGGTGGCCTCGAAGGAGGCGATCGCGCCGGAGGCGAGGCGGGCGGTGAACAGGGCCGCGTCGTCGACCGTGACGGCGCCGCGCGCCTGGGAGCCGCCGGTCGACGCCAGGCCGCTGGACGCCCCGGCGGGCAACGGCCGTTCCCTTACGAAGGTCTCGGTCAGCGCCGACACCCCGATGACCGGCTCCCCGGCGAGGTACTGCGCGAGGTCGACGATGTGGGCTCCGAGGTCGCCGAGCGCCCCGGAACCGGCCGCCTCCTTGCGCAGCCGCCAGGTCAGCGGGAACTGCGGGTCCACGAGCCAGTCCTGGAGGTAGGTCACCCGGACGTGACGGAGGGTGCCGAGCCGCCCCTCGGCGACCATGCGCCGGGCCAGCGCGGTGGCGGGCACCCGGCGGTAGTTGAAGCCGGCCATCGCCACCTGGCCGCGCGCGTGGGCCTCCTCGGCCGCCGCCGTCATGGCCTGCGCCTCCTCGACGGTGTTGGCGAGCGGCTTCTCGCACAGCACGTGCTTGCCGGCGGCCAGGGCGGCGAGGGCGATCTCGGCGTGGCTGTCACCGGGGGTGCAGATGTCGACGAGGTCGATGTCGTCGCGGGCGACGAGGGCCCGCCAGTCGGTCTCGGTGGTGGCCCAGCCGTGCCGGTCCGCCATGGCCCGCACGGCGTCCCGGTCGCGTCCGCACACCGCGGCGAGCACCGGGCTGAGCGGCAGGTCGAAGACCCGTGCCGCGGTCCGCCAGCCCTGTGAGTGCGCGGCCCCCATGAACGCGTACCCGACGATGCCGACCCGCAGCGGTGGTCTGCCGGCCCCGCCGGCGAGCCCGGCGGGCCAGGTCCCGGCACCGGTGCCGGCCGCCGGGGCCGCTGCCTCCTCCGGCTCTGCCTGGTCGGGCTGGTGCGGCTGTCCCATGCGTGTGTCCTCCTCGTGGTCGCGGCGCGGTGGGGGGTGGGGCGCCACCGGGGTCTTGGGGAGCCGGGCCGGCCGGCTCCCGGTGGTCGTGCCGGTCGGGCCCGTCCGGCGGGAGCCATCACTTGAAGCCGGTGGACATGTACTGGTCGACGTTGTCCTTGTCGACGACGGCCGAGTAGAGCGTCAGCGAGGACGGGATCTCGAACTCGGCGAGGCCGCCCACTCCCTTGCCCTGGCCGAGGGCGCGGGCGAGGTCGATCGCGGAGGCGGCCATGGTCGGCGGATAGAGGACGGTGGCCTTGAGCACGCCGTCGTCCTTCTTGATGGCCTGGAAGGCGGAGAGGGCGCCCGCGCCGCCGACCATGAGGAAGTCGTCGCGTCCGGCCTGCTCGATGGCGCGCAGCGCGCCGACGCCCTGGTCGTCGTCGTGGTTCCACAGCGCGTCGAACGTCGACTGGGCCTGCAGGAGCTGGGCCATCTTGGCCTGGCCGGACTCCACGGTGAACTCGGCGGCCTGGCGGGCGACCTTCTTGATGTTGGGGTAGTTCTTCAGCGCGTCGTCGAAGCCCTGGGTGCGCTGCTTGGTCAGCTCCAGGTTGTCGAGGCCGGCGAGTTCGATGACCCGGGCGTCGGACTTGTCCTTGAGCTTCTCGCCGATGTAGTGCCCGGCGTTGAGGCCCATGCCGTAGTTGTCGCCGCCGATCCAGCAGCGGTACGCCTGCGGGGAGTTGAAGATCCGGTCGAGGTTGATGACGGGGATGCCGGCGCGCATCGCCTTGAGGCCGACCTGGGTGAGGGCCTTGCCGTCGGCGGGCAGGATCACCAGGACGTCGACCTTCTTGTTGATGAGGGTCTCGATCTGCCCGATCTGCTGGGCGGTGTCGTTGGAGCCCTCGGTGATCTCCAGGGTGACGTCCTCGTAGCGCTCGGCGCGGCTCTTGGCGTTGTCGTTGATCGCGTTGAGCCAGCCGTGGTCGGCCTGGGGCCCGGCGAAGCCGATCGTCACCGCCTTGCCGGGCTTGTCGTCGGCGGCGGGCTGCTTGTCGGCGGCCGCCTTGTCGCCGGTGTCGTTGCTGGTGCAGCCGACGAGGAGGGTGCCGGCCGAGACGGCGGCGGTCCCGAAGAGCAGTCCTCTGCGGCTGGGGAACTGTGGCATGGCGGTGGACCTTTCCGGTGGGGGCTCTTCGGTGGGTCAGGTCGTGCTGGCCGTGCGTCGCTGGACCAGGACCGCCGCGACGATGATCGCGCCCTTGGCGATCTGCTGGACGTCGGTCTGCAGGTTGTTCAGCGCGAAGATGTTGGTGATCGTGGTGAAGATCAGGACGCCGAGGACGGAGCCGGTGATGGTGCCCCGGCCGCCGGTGAGGAGCGTGCCGCCGATGATCGCGGCGGCGATGGCGTCGAGTTCGTAGAGGTTGCCGTTGGTGTTCTGGCCCGATCCGGACAGCACGATCAGCAGGAACGCGGCGATGCCGCAGCACAGCCCGGAGAGCAGATAGAGGTAGAGGCGCTGGCGGCGGACGTCGATGCCCGCGAGCCGGGCGGCCTCCGCGTTGCCGCCGACGGCGACGGTGCGCCGGCCGAACGTGGTGCGGTTGAGCACGAGCCAGCCGATGACCGTCACGACCGCGAAGACCAGGACCAGGGGCGGGACGCCGAGGACGTACGCGTCGCGCTCGCCGAGGTCGAGGACGCCCTCCACCTCGACGATCTGGGTCCTGCCGTCGGTGATCTGCAGGGCGAGACCGCGGGCGGAGGCGAGCATGGCGAGGGTGGCGATGAAGGGGACCATCCCGCCGTACGCGATGAGCACCCCGTTGACCAGGCCGCAGCCGACGCCGACGATCACGGCGGTGAAGAGGATCCCCGCGAACCCGTACTCCTGGGTGGCGACGGTGGTGGCCCACACGGAGGCCAGGGCGACGATCGCGCCCACCGACAGGTCGATGCCGCCGGAGGTGATGACGAAGGTCATGCCGACGGTGACGACGCCGATCACGGACGCCTGGGTGAGGACGAGTTGGAGGTTGCGGGTGTCGAGGAACTCGTCGGGCTTGGTGATGCCGCCGATGACGATCAGCACGGCGAGGACGCCGAGGAGGGAGAGGGTGCGGACGTCGGCACGGAAGAGGACGGTGCGCCAGGCGGGCGGTTCGGCGGCCGGGGTCACCTGGTCGGTGCCGTCGCGGGGCGGGGACACGGGCTGCGTCATGACGCCGGCCCCCCTTCGCCGGTCGCGGGGCCGGCCGCGCCGGCGGGACTGGCTGCACTTGCCACGGGGCTTCCTTCCATCACGAGGTCGAGGACGCGGTGTTCGTCGAGTTCGCGGGCGGGCGCGGTGTGCACCACCCGGCCCTCGCGCAGGACGAGCACGCGGTCGGCGAGGCCGAGGACTTCGGGCACCTCGCTGGAGACGAGCAGGACGGCGAGGCCCTCGTCGGCGAGGCGCCGCACCACGGCGTACAGCTCGGCGCGGGCGCCCACGTCGACGCCCCGGGTCGGCTCGTCCAGCAGCAGCACCCGGCAGCCGCGGAGCAACCAGCGGGCGAGGACGGCCTTCTGCTGGTTGCCGCCGGAGAGGGTGCGGACCGGCACGGCGGGGTTGTCGGGGCGCAGGGACAGCTCGCGCGTCGCGGCGCGGGCGGCCCGGTGCTCGGCGCCCCGGTCGATCCAGCCGGCGCGGGCGAAGCGGGACATCGTCGACACCGACACGTTCCTGGTGACCGACTCCAGCATCAGCAGTGCCTGCGCCTTGCGTTCCTCGGGGGCGAGGCCGAGCCCGGCGCGTACGGCGGCCCGTACGCTGCCGGTCCGCAGCGGCCGTCCGTCGACGTGGACCTCGCCCGCGGAGGGCCTGCGGGCGCCGTAGATCGTCTCCAGGATCTCGGAGCGTCCGGAGCCGACGAGTCCGGCGAGGCCGACGATCTCCCCGGGCCGGACGTCGAGGTCGAGGGCCTCGAACTCCCCGTCGCGGGCCAGTCCCCGCACCCGCAGCACGGGGGCGGTGGCCTCCGGCGGCGGGGCGGGCGGCCGGTCCGGGAAGACGTACTCGACGTTGCGTCCGGTCATCAGCGCCACGACCTCGCGGGTCGGCGTCGACTTCGCGGGCAGACCGCCGGCCACGGCCCGGCCGTCCTTCAGTACGGTCACCCGGTCGCCGATCCGGCGGATCTCCTCCAGCCGGTGCGAGATGTGGACGACGGCGACCCCGCCGGCGGTCAGGTCCCCCACGATCCTGAACAGGTTGTCGACCTCGTCGGGGTCGAGGGCGGCGGACGGCTCGTCCATCACGATGAGGCGCACGTCGTGGGAGAGCGCCCGCGCCATGGAGACGATCTGCTGCTGGGCGGCGGACAGGTCGCCGACGAGACGGGCCGGGTCGATCTCCGGGTGTCCGAGGCGTTTGAGCAGCGCGGCGGTCGAGGCGCGCGCGGCCCTGCCGCGTACGACGAATCCGGCGGTCGTCGGCTCGTGCCCCAGATACACGTTCTCGGCCACGGAGAGGTGCTCCACCAGATCCAGTTCCTGGTAGATGGTCGCGATGCCCAAGCGCATCGCTGCGATGGGGGACTTGAGGGTGACGGGCTCGCCCCGCCAGCCGATGGTGCCGCCGTCGGGCTGGTGGGCGCCCGCGAGCACCTTGATGAGGGTGGACTTGCCCGCGCCGTTCTGCCCGAGCAGGCAGTGGACCTCCCCCGCCTGGACGTCGAGGTCGACGCCGTCGAGGGCCCGGACGCCGGGGAACGACTTGGTGATGCCGGACATGGTGAGCAGCGGTGGTTCTGGTGCCATGAGTTCCCCTTGGCGGGCGTGCGGGCCGGTTGCAGGGCGAGACGGCCTGCGGGCAGGCGCGTTCGGGCAGGGCAGAGCAGAGCTGAGCAGGGTGGGGCAGGTGGGGCGCGGGTGGGCCGGGACAGGTCAGGAACAGGGCAGAGCGCTGTGCTGGTGGTCGCCCCGTGCGGAGCGGTTACGCGGGTGAGAACAGGTGGTCGCTGATGAGGCGGGCCGCGCCGATGACTCCGGCGGTGGGCCCCAACTCGCCCAGCACGATGGGCAGGTTGCCGGTCGCGAGGGGCAGGGACTGGCGGTAGACCTGGGTGCGTATGGCGGCGAGCAGGGTGTGGCCGAGGCCGGTCACCCCGCCGCCTATCACCACCAGGCCGGGGTTGAAGAAACTGACGAGTCCGGCGATGACCTGGCCGGTGCGGTTGCCGCCCTCGCGTATCAGGTCCAGGGCGGTGGCGTCCCCGGCGGCGGCCGCGGCGGCGACGTCGACGGCGGTCAGGGTGCCACTGGCCTCCAGCCGGGAGGCCAGCTCCACCGAGAGGCCCTGCTGGGCGGCCTCCTTGGCGTCGCGGGCGAGCGCGGCGCCGCTGAAGTGGGCTTCCAGGCAGCCCCGGTTGCCGCAGGCGCAGGGGCGGCCGTCCGGCACGGCGAGGATGTGTCCGATGTCGCCGGCGCTGCCCGTCGTCCCGCGGTGGACCTCACCGCCGGCGACGATGCCGCAGCCGATGCCGGTGCCGATCTTGACGCAGAGGAAGTCGCCCACGGAACGGGCCACGCCCGCGTGCTGCTCCCCCAGCGCCATCAGGTTCACGTCGTTGTCGACCATCACCGGGCAGCCGAGTTCCTGGCTGAGCGCCTCGCGCACCGGGAAACCGTCCCAGCCGGGCATGATCGGCGGGGCCACCGGGACGCCCTCGGGGAAGCGGACCGGTCCGGGGACGCCGATGCCGGCGCCGTCGAACCCTTCCGCGAGCCCCGAGGCCCTCAGCTTGGCGGCCATGGAGAGGACCTGCTCGAAGACGGCGACGGGGCCGTCCCGGACGTCCATGGGCTGGTTGATGTGACCGAGGATCTCCAACTCGGCGTTGGTGACGGCGACATCGATCGAGGTCGCGCCGATGTCGACGCCGAGGAAGCGGAGCCCGGGGGCGAGCCGGATGTTGTGCGAGCGCCGGCCGCCGCGCGAGGCGGCGAGTCCGTCGGCCACGACCAGACCCGTCTCCAGCAACCGGTCCACCTCGACGGCCAGCTTCGACCGGGAGAGGTCGATCCGGTCACCGAGCTGCGCGCGGGAGTGGGGTCCGCCGTCCCGCAGCAGCTTCAGCAGCCGTGCCTGGTGCGCGTTCGCGGGACGAGCCGTCATCCGCCTCACGAGCCCCTCCCCGCCTCAACCGGCCTGTGTCGCGCTGGGTTCCGGCCACCTCTGGGTGGCGTGCTTTCGCAGGGAACGTAGCAGCGGACACCACGTCTGGGAAGAAGTCCGGCACAGATTGACGCCAACTTTCCCCACTCGCAGGACAAAGAAGCGCTCCGTCACCGCCGCATCTCGGACTCCCCTGATCACAGAGCGGCAAGTCGACCCAGGTCAGGGCGGTTTGCTGGGTACGCGGCCTCGGACGGGCAGACGAAACCGGCAGGGACGGAGCGAAAGCCTCATGAGCCCCTGCGGCGTGCGGGAACACCTTCGGAAACCCTCGGTGGGGCCGGTACCGCCCGGTCACGCCGATCGCCGAGGGCACCGGTTCCCTCGCCGCCGGGCGCGACCCACTCCACGCCACCGTGTACACCGGACGGGGGGAAGGTCGCGGCGCAGGACCGACGGCGTCGACTGCCGTGCGCTCGCCGGCATCGATCTCCACGGCGAAGTCGTCGACGTCCACGTCGACTTCGCCGGCCCCGGCGCCCTGGTGGCCCTCGGCAACGGGGGCGTCGCCACGTTCGACCTGTCGGGTCCGGGGTCCTGGCCCGGCACTACGACCGGGGTCGCTCGTGGTAGGTCTTCCGCGTGTGCTCCGTGTGGGCCCGCATGACCTCCGTCGCCCGCTGTTCGTCGCGGTCCGAGATCGCCGCGATCAGTGCGCGGTGCTCGATCCACGACTGGTGGCCGCGCTGCCGGGCGACCGGTGTGTAGTACCAGCGGACGCGGCGGTCGACCTGGGCGGCGAGTTCGGCGAGGACCGCGTTGCCGGCGAGCTCCATGACCTTCGTGTGGAAGCGGGCGTTCATCGCGACGGCGGCGTCCACGTCGTCCGCGTCGACGGCCCGCTCACCCTCCGCGCAGAGTTCCTCCAGCGCCGTGATGCCCGCCGTGCCGGCGTTCGCCGCGGCGAGGCGCGCCGCCTCCGCCTCCAGCAGGGTGCGGACGGTGAGGAGCTGGTCGGCCTCCTCCTCCGTCGGCTCGTGCACGAACGCGCCCTGCGCGGGCCGCAGGTCGACCCAGCCCTCGGTGTTCAGCCGCTGGAGGGCCTCGCGAACAGGCTGCCGGGACACCCCGAGGTGGCCGGCGAGTTCGCTCTCGACCAGGTGCTGGCCGGGACGCAGGGCGCGGGTGGTGATCAGTTCGAGCAGGGCTTCGTAGACGCGGTCGCGCAGCGGGCCGGGACGTTCGAGCTTGGGCACGGCCCCTTGCGGCAGTCCTGTCGACAACATCGGTCCCCCTCCAGAGCACCACTGGGTGTACCGCACACGGAAAGTCAACGGCCCGTACGGGAAAGTCGAGGTCAACAACCAGTATGGATTGTCTTTCGTCTACAGTCTACGAGCCCTCGCGGCCAGGGAGTTGACGCGTCTGTCGCGTCACATCAGCACCGGGGCGGTGCTCAGGGGCAGCGGACGACCTGTCCGGCGTAGGAGAGGTTCCCGCCGAAGCCGAACAGCAGCACGGGGTCGCCGCTGGAGATCTCGCCGCGTTCGACGAGCTTGGAGAAGGCGAGCGGGATACTCGCGGCCGAGGTGTTGCCGGACTCGGTGACGTCCCGGGCGACGACGGCGTTGACGGCGCCGATCTTCCCGGCGAGCGGCTCGATGATGCGCAGGTTCGCCTGGTGCAGGACGACCGCGGCGAGGTCGGCGGGGGTGAGCCCGGCCTTCTCGCAGGCGGCGCGGGCGATGGGCGGCAGCTTGGTGGTGGCCCAGCGGTAGACGCTCTGCCCCTCCTGCGCGAACCGCGCGGGCGTCCCCTCGATCCGGACCGCGTGCCCCATCTCGGGCACCGAGCCCCACAGCACCGGCCCGATGCCGGGCGCCCCGGCCGCGGGGTCGGCCGCCTCGACGACGGCGGCGCCCGCGCCGTCCCCGACGAGCACACAGGTCGTACGGTCGCTCCAGTCCGTCACCTCGGACATCTTGTCGGCGCCGATGACGAGCGCCCGGGTGGCCGCGCCCGCGCGGACGGCGTGGTCGGCGGTGGCGAGGGCGTGGGTGAAGCCGGCGCAGACGACGTTGACGTCCATCGCCGCCGGGGAGGGGATGCCGAGCCGGTGCGCGACCCGGGCGGCCATGTTCGGGGACCGGTCGACGGCCGTGGAGGTGGCGACCACCACGAGGTCGATGTCGGCGGCGGTGAGGCCGGCCGCGGCGAGCGCCTTGGCGGCGGCGTGCCCGGCGAGTTCGTCGACGGGTTCGTCGGGGCCGGCGATGTGCCGGGTGCGGATGCCCACACGGCTCGTGATCCACTCGTCACTGGTGTCGACCATGCCCGCCAGGTCCTCGTTGGTGAGCACCTTGGCGGGCTGGTAGTGGCCGACGGCGGCGATGCGCGAGCCGATCATGGGTGTTCCCCCTCGTAGCCTGTGGTCAGCGGGATTCACCAGTCTGCGCAGTGACTCACGGGTAGGAGGGCGAGTGAGGCGACAGTAAAGACGAACCCATGTTGTGGGCTTCTGTCAGACCTCTGGACATCCACGTACTCGACCGAGCAGTCATGCGGTGAACAGTTGCGTGGCCTTTCGTACGAGTTCGTACAGCCCGTAGGCGAGCGGCACCCCCACCCACAGCCAGGCGAGGACGATCAGCGGGCGCCGGTCAGGCTGATTCGGGCTGCTGTCGCTGGACGGCATCGGCGGCCTCCCTCGGGGCGGGGATGTGGAAGCGGGGGTGGACGGGCCGGACCAGTTCGTTGGCGACGAAGCCGACGACGAGCAGGCCGATCATGATGAAGAAGGACGTGCCGTAGAGGTCGGGGCCGCTCTTGCCCGCCTCCTCCTGGCGGTCGGCGATCCAGTTGACGATCAGCGGACCGAGGACGCCGGCAGTGGACCAGGCGGTGAGCAGCCGGCCGTGGATGGCACCGACCTGGTAGGTGCCGAAGAGGTCCTTCAGATAGGCGGGGACCGTGGCGAAGCCACCGCCGTAGAAGGAGAGGATCACCAGGGCGCAGCCGATGAACAGCGGCTTGGAGGAGTCGCCGAACTGCGCGATGAGCAGGTACATCAGGGCACCGACCCCGAGGTAGACGCGGTAGATGTTCTTGCGTCCGATCAGGTCGGAGGTGGACGACCAGGTGATGCGGCCCGCCATGTTGGCCGCCGACAGCAGTGCCACGAAGCCCGCCGCCGCGCCGGCGGAGACCGGGGTGGAGGACTCGGCGAAGAAGTCCGTGATCATCGGGGCGGCCTTCTCCAGGATGCCGATGCCCGCGGACACGTTCATGCAGAGGATGACCCACAGGCACCAGAACTGCGGGGTGCGGAGGGCGTCGCGGGCCGAGACCTGCGGCCCCTCGAAGGCGCCCGGTCCGCCGCTGACGGGCTTCTCGCCGTGCGGCACCCGCACGAGCAGCACCCCGAGCGTCATGAACACGGCGTAGGTCAGGCCGTGGACGAGGAAGGCGACGGCGATACCGGAGGAGTCGGCGCCGAAGGACTCCAGCATCTGCGCGGACCACGGCGAGGCGATCAGCGCGCCGCCGCCGAAGCCCATGATGGCGATGCCGGTGGCCATGCCGGGCCGGTCCGGGAACCACTTGATCAGCGTGGAGACGGGCGAGATGTAGCCGATGCCGAGGCCGATGCCGCCGACGAAGCCGTAGCCGAGGACGATCAGCCAGTACTGCTCGGTGGCCGCGCCCAGCGAGGCGATCAGGAAACCGGAGGAGAAGCAGACCAGGGCCACGGTCATGGCCCAGCGCGGCCCGTTGCGCTCGACGAGCGTCCCGCCGAACGCGGCGGACAGCCCCAGCATGACGATGCCGAGCTGGAAGGGCAGCGCGCTCTGGGTGCCGCTGAGACCGAGCGCGGATTCGAGCGGTGGCTTGAACACGCTCCAGGCGTAGGCCTGTCCGATGGAGAGATGGACCGAGAGGGCGGCGGGGGGAACGAGCCAGCGGCTCCAGCCCACGGGCGCGACGGGGGGACTCATGATCCCGGACGGTAAGGAGTGACAAGGGAGTTGAGAAGGCGGCACGTCGACCGTATGCGGTGAACGGTATGCGGCGCGCGCCGAACGGTCGGTGGGGCTCCGGTGGCGGGTCCCGGCCACCTCGCCGGCGATCGTGGCCGGGCAGCGTCTTGCCCGGTCGTTGCGCGACCCCTTGCTGGGTCAACTTCCATACTGTAGACAATATTTCGTCGACAGCTTTCGGCAGTGCGTCATCTCCGCGGTATCCCTCGACCGAACGGAGCTCCACTCACCATGAGAGTCGCAGTTCTCGGTGCCGGTGCGATCGGCGCCTATGTCGGCGCCGCGCTCCACCGTGCGGGCGCCGATGTGCATCTCGTCGCCCGTGGACCGCATCTGGCGGCCATGAGGCGGGACGGGGTGCGTGTGCTCAGTCCGCGCGGCGACTTCACCGCCCGCGCCCACGCCACCGACGACCCGGCCGAGATCGGCCCGGTCGACTTCGTCTTCCTCGGCCTCAAGGCCCACTCGTACGCGGCGTGCGGGCCGCTGATCGAGCCCTTGCTGCACGACACCACGGCGGTGGTCGCCGCCCAGAACGGCATCCCCTGGTGGTACTTCCACCGGCACGGCGGCCCGCACGACGGGCACCGCCTGGAGAGCGTGGACCCCGGCGGCGCGGTCAGTGCGGTGCTCGCGCCCGAGCGGGCCGTCGGGTGTGTCGTCTACGCCGCGACCGAACTGGAAGGGCCCGGCGTCGTACGGCACTTGGAGGGCACCCGGTTCTCCGTCGGCGAACCCGACCGGAGCGTCTCGGCGCGCTGCCGGGCGTTCGGCGAGGCCATGGTGGCGGGCGGCCTGAAGTGCCCGGTGGAACCGGACATCCGCGGCGACGTCTGGGTCAAGCTGCTCGGCAACATCTCGTTCAACCCCATCAGTGCCCTGGCCCGCGCGACCATGCGGCAGATGTGCCGGCACGGCGGCACCCGCAGGGTCATCGAGACGATGATGGCCGAGACGCTCGCCGTCGCCGAGGCCCTCGGCTGCGCGGTCGGCGTGTCCATCGAGCGGCGGATGGCCGGCGCCGAACGCGTCGGCGACCACCGCACCTCCACCCTCCAGGACCTGGAGCGCGGCAGACCGCTGGAACTCGACGTACTCCTCGCCGCCGTCGTCGAGTTGGCGGACGTCACCGGCGTCGAGGTGCCCACACTCCGTACCGTCCACGCCCTCTCGGACCTGCTCGCGCTCCGGAGCGCGGCATGACCTCCGAGCGCGGCACGAGCTCAGGGGAAGGCCGATGAGGAAACGCGACCGAAGCCCGAAGACCTACACCCGGCTCACCCACCCCCTCGTCCGCGACTCCCGCGACGAGCCGTTCCGGCGGGCCGGCTGGGAGGAGGCGCTGGACCGCGCCGCCCGCGGCCTCGCCCGCAACCGGGGCGCGTTCGGCATGTTCTCCTGCGCCCGCGCCACCAACGAGATGAACTACGTGGCGCAGAAGTTCGCCCGGGTCGTCATGGGCACCAACAACGTGGACTCCTGCAACCGCACCTGTCACGCGCCGAGCGTCGCCGGGCTGTCCGCGGCCTTCGGCTCGGGCGGCGGGACCTCCTCCTACGAGGAGGTCGAGCACACCGACCTCATCGTGATGTGGGGCTCCAACGCGCGCTTCGCCCACCCGATCTTCTTCCAGCACGTGCTGAGGGGGATCCGGAACGGCGCCCGGATGTACGCGGTCGACCCGCGGCGGACGTCCACCGCCGAGTGGGCGGAGAGCTGGCTCGGTCTGAACGTCGGCACGGACATCCCGATGGCCCACGCCATCGGTCGCGAGATCATCCACGCGGGCCTCGCCAACGAGGCGTTCATCGCGCGGGCGACCACCGGCTTCGAGGAGTACCGCGCGCTCGTCGAACCGTGGACGCCGTCCCTCGCCGAGAAGGTGACCGGGGTGCCGGCCGCCGCCATCAGGGAACTGGCGCACGCGTACGCCCGCGCCGAGCGCGCCCAGCTGTGCTGGACCCTCGGGATCACCGAGCACCACAACGGCACCGACAACGTACGGGCGCTGATCAACCTGTCGCTGCTGACCGGCCACGTCGGCCGCTACGCATCAGGGCTTCAGCCGCTGCGCGGCCAGAACAACGTGCAGGGCGGCGGCGACATGGGGGCGATCCCCAACCGGCTGCCCGGCTTCCAGGACATCCTCGACCCCGCCACCCGGCTGAAGTTCGAGTCGGCGTGGGACACCGTCATCCAGCCGCACCACGGGCTGAACCTGACGGAGATGTTCGAGGCGATGGAGGAGGGCTCGCTGAAGGCCGTGTACTGCATCGGGGAGAACCCGGCGCAGTCGGAGGCCGACAGCGAGCAGGCCGTACGCCGCATGCGGCAGCTGGACTTCCTCGTCGTCCAGGACATCTTCCTGACGAAGACGGCCCAGTTGGCGGACGTGGTGCTGCCCGCGACCGCCGGGTGGGCGGAGACGGACGGCACGACCACCAACAGCGAACGGCGGGTCCAGCGGGTCCGCAGGGCGCTCACCCCGCCCGGTGAGGCCCGCGAGGACATCGACATCCTCTGCGACCTCGCCACCCGGCTCGGCCACCCGTGGAAGTACGCCGACGCCGAGGCCGTCTGGAACGAGCTGCGGTCGGTGTCGCCGGACCACCACGGCATGACGTACGAACGGCTGGAGGAGCACCAGGGCATCCAGTGGCCCTGCCCCAGCACCGACCGTCTCGAACCGAGCTATCTGCACGGCCGGTTGTGGGACCCGGACCCGCGACGCCGGGGCAGGCCCGCGCCGTTCGGGATCGTCCGGCACGATCCCCCGGTCGACCTGACCGACGAGGAGTACCCGATCCGGCTGACCACCGGGCGACGGCTCGACTCGTACAACACCGGGGTGCAGAGCGGCGGTTTCGCCTCGCCGCTGCGGCGCGGCGAGTACATCGAGCTGTGCCCGGAGGACGCGGAGCGCTACGGCGTCATGGTCGGCGAGGAGGTCCGGGTGTCCTCACGGCGCGGGTCGGTGCTGGCGCCCGTCTGGATCGACCTGGCGCTGCGGCCCGGCCTCGCCTTCATGACCATGCACTTCCCCGACGAGGTGGACACCAACCAGCTGACGATCGAGGCGAACTGCCCGATCGCGGGGACGGCGGAGTTCAAGGCGTCGGCGATCCGGATCGAGAAGCTGCCCGTCGCGACCATCGTGAGGTGACGCAAGTGGACCTGCACTTCGGCGACAGCGAACCCACCGACGAGGAGCGGGCGGCCGTCGACGCGCTGCTCGGGCCGCCGCAGTCCTCCTGGGAGGGCGCTGCCCGCGACGAGACGCACGCCGCCGACCTGCGGTGGGCACGCGGCGGCCGCGCGGCCCGGGACCGCCGTGACCTGCTGTTGCCGGGGTTGCACGCGCTCAACGACCGGGTCGGCTGGATCAGCGGGGGCGCCCTGGACTACCTGTGCCGACGGCTGACGGTGCCGCCTGCCGAGGCCTACGGCGTGGCCACGTTCTACGCGATGTTCTCCGTCCGGCCGCGCCCCGCCACCGTGCTCCACGTGTGCACGGACCTGGCGTGCGCGGCGTCCGGCGCGGCGGAGCTGTGCGCGGGCGTCGAGGCACGGCTGGGGCCCGGCAGCGGGGTGAGCGTGCAGCGCGGCCCGTGCCTGGGGCTGTGCGAGCGGGCACCGGCCGCGCTCGCGATCAGGGCCGGGGACCCGGTGCGTACGGCGGTGGCGGCGCCGGCGACCGTCGGGGCGGCCGTGCTCGCGGGGAGCGCCCCCGACTCGGCGGACGAGGAACCGCCGGCCGTCACGGCGGTGCCCCAGGCGGGGCAGGACGGTCTCGTCCTGCTGGGCCGGGTCGGTGTCGTGGACCCGACGAGCCTGGACGACTACCGGGCCCACGGCGGCTACACCGCGCTGCGCCGCGCGTTCGAGCTGGGCCCGGCCGGGGTCGTCCGCGAGGTGACCGACTCGGGGCTGGTCGGGCGGGGCGGCGCCGCCTTCCCCACCGGCCGGAAGTGGCAGGCCACGGCGTCCCAGCCCGACCGGCCGCACTACCTGGTGTGCAACGCGGACGAGTCGGAGCCGGGCACCTTCAAGGACCGGGTGCTGATGGAGGGCGACCCGTTCGCGCTGGTCGAGGCGATGACGATCGCGGCGTACGCGACCGGCGCCCACCGGGGGTACCTGTATCTGCGCGGCGAGTACCCGCGCGCCCTGCGGCGCATGGAGCACGCCATCGCGCAGGCGCGGGCCCGGGGGCTCCTCGGTGACGACGTCCTCGGCCAGGGCTACGCCTTCGACATCGAGATCCGCCGGGGTGCGGGCGCCTACGTCTGCGGTGAGGAGACGGCGCTGTTCAACTCCATCGAGGGCCACCGGGGCGAGCCGCGCTCCAAGCCGCCGTTCCCCGTGGAGAAGGGGCTGTTCGGCAAGCCGACGGTGGCGAACAACGTGGAGACGCTGGTGAACGTCCTGCCGATCCTCACCCTGGGCGCCCCCGCGTACGCGGCGATCGGCACCGGGCGGTCCACCGGACCGAAGCTGTTCTGCGTGTCGGGCGCGGTGGACCGGCCCGGAGTCTACGAACTGCCGTTCGGTGTGACGCTGGGCGATCTGCTGGCGCTGGCCGGGGTCCGGGAGCGGCTGCGTGCGGTCCTGCTGGGCGGCGCGGCGGGCGGCTTCGTACGGCCCGACGAGCGGGACATCCCGCTCACCTTCGAGGGCACGCGGGAGGCGGGCACCACGCTCGGCTCGGGCGTGGTCATGGCCTTCGACGACACGGTGCCGCTGCCCCGGCTGCTGCTGCGGATCGCCGCGTTCTTCCGGGACGAGTCCTG
Source organism: Streptomyces sp. HM190 (assembly GCF_009857135.1). Taxonomy (GTDB): domain Bacteria; phylum Actinomycetota; class Actinomycetes; order Streptomycetales; family Streptomycetaceae; genus Streptomyces; species Streptomyces heilongjiangensis. Next base: position 7,369,357 of record NZ_CP047318.1, on the reverse strand, counting down.
CGGGCAGTGCGTGCCCTGCCGGGTCGGGACCGTACGGCAGGAGGAGGCACTGCTCCGGATCGCGGAGCGGACCGGAGCCGCCGCGGCCGACGACATCGCGCTGCTCAGGGAGGTCGGCCGCGCCCTGCGTGACGCCTCCATCTGCGGTCTGGGGCAGACCGCGTGGAACGCCGTGGAATCCGCCATCGACCGTCTGGGGGCGTACGCATGACCGTGATACCGCTGGGTGTGCCGCGGCGGCTGCTGGAGTTCACCCTCGACGGGGAGGAGGCCCGGGTCCCGGAGGGCTCGACGATCCTCGACGCGTGCCGGGCAGCCGGCAAGGACATCCCGACGCTCTGCCAGGGCGACACCCTCACCCCGAGGAACGCCTGCCGGGTCTGCGTGGTGGAGGTCGAGGGCGCGCGGACGCTGGTCCCCGCCTGCTCCCGCCGGGCCGAGCCCGGCATGGAGGTGCGGACCGACACCGAGCGGGCCCGGCACAGCCGCAAGGTGGTCCTCGAACTCCTCGCGTCGTCGGTCGACCTGTCGACGACCCCGCAGGCCGCCGCATGGATCAAGGAGTACGAGGCGAAACCGGACCGCTTCGGCCCGGACGCGGCCCGTCTGAACGAGGAACCGCGGATCGACAACGACCTCTACGTCCGCGACTACGGCAAGTGCGTCCTCTGCTACAAGTGCGTGGACGCCTGCGGGGACCAGTGGCAGAACACGTTCGCCATCTCCGTCACCGGACGCGGTTTCGACGCCAGGATCGCGGTGGAGCACGACGGGCCGCTCACCGACTCGGCGTGCGTGTACTGCGGCAACTGCGTCGAGGTGTGCCCGACGGGCGCGCTGTCCTTCAAGTCGGAGTTCGACATGCGGGCGGCCGGCACCTGGGACGAGGCGGCGCAGACACGGACGACCACGGTGTGCGCGTACTGCGGAGTGGGCTGCAACCTCACGCTCCACGTGCAGGACAATGAGATCGTGAAGGTCACCTCGCCGCACGACAACCCGGTGACCCACGGCAACCTGTGCATCAAGGGGCGCTTCGGCTACCAGCACGTACAGAACCGGGACTGATCACCACCGGTCGGGACAGGGGCAGGAACATGGGACGAGTCACGGAACGACGCAACGTGATCCGCATCCGGGACGGGGCGGTCTCCTCCCGCCCGGACACGCTCGTCGCCGAGGAGCCGCTGGAGATCCGCCTCGACGGCAAGCCCCTCGCGGTCACCATGCGCACCCCCGGTGACGACTTCGCGCTCGCCGCCGGGTTCCTGGTCAGTGAGGGTGTCCTCGCCGAGCGGTCCGACCTGCAGAACATCGTCTACTGCGCGGGCGCCACGGCCGACGGGTCCAACACGTACAACGTGGTGGACGTGCGGACGACCCCCGGGGTGGTGATCCCGGACATCACCCTCGAACGCAACGTGTACACCACGTCGTCCTGCGGACTGTGCGGCAAGGCGTCCCTGAACGCGGTCCGCACGACGGCCCGCTGGCCCGTCGACGACACGCACGGCGGTGACGCTCCCCCGGTCCGCCTCGACCCCGCCCTCCTCGCGACCCTCCCCGACCGCCTCCGCGCGGCCCAGCGGGTCTTCGACCGGACCGGGGGCCTGCACGCGGCGGCCCTGTTCACCGAGGACGGCGAACTGCTCGACGTACGGGAGGACGTGGGCCGGCACAACGCGGTCGACAAGCTTGTCGGGCGGGCCCTGCAGAACGGTTCGCTGCCGCTGTCGCGGGCCGTGCTGCTGGTGTCGGGACGGGCCTCCTTCGAACTGGCGCAGAAGGCGGTGATGGCCGGGATTCCGGTCCTGGCGGCGGTGTCGGCGCCGTCGTCGCTGGCGGTGGACCTGGCCGCCGAGACGGGGCTGACCCTCGTCGGCTTCCTGCGGGGAGCCTCCATGAACGTGTACGCGGGTGACCACCGGATCGCCCTGCCCGCCACGGCCGCGCAGGGCGGCTGACCGGCTCCCCCGCGACACGGCGGCGGAGCCCCATCGGCGGGGAGCGCCCCCTGCGCCGAGGGCTCCGCCGGTTGGCTCCGCCGGTTCGGCGCCGGGTGCGCGTCGTTGGGCCATGTGGCTGCCCATGGACCGGGTGGACCGGGGCCACTAACGTCCCTTCCGTGCCCGACGACGCGGGAGCACCACGGCGGACGGGGGCGGGACCGGTCGTCGTCCTGGCGCTGGTCCTCGCCCTCGCGGCCGTGCTGCTCACCGTCCTCCCGGACGACGACCGGGAGGACGGCCGCGCCTGCACGGCCCGCACGGTCCGGGACTGGGCCCCGGACGAACCGCTGACCGGCGAGTTCGCCCGCTACGGCGACGACGCGACCCGCACCGACGACTGGACCGGCGGCGACGGCACCCACTCGGTGCGGCTGCCCGACGGGCGGGTGCTGTGGCTGTTCTCCGACACCTATCTGGGGCGGGTGCACCCGCCGCCCAACCCGGTCGGCGAGTCCGTGGCCTGGCGGGACGTCGCGACGCCCCTGGTGCGCAACTCGGCCGTCGTCATGTCCCCCTCGGGGCGGCCGGCGTCCACGCTCCCGGCCCCCGTCTTCCCCGACCCCGCCCCGCAGCGGTGGCGCTGGCCGGTGGCCGCGCGGGTCGAACCCCGCTCCCCCGGATCCGCCGAGAAGGTAGTCCGGGTGCTGCTGTGGACGCGTACGGCGGGGCGGTCGCCCTGGATCTACGGAGTGCCCACGGCCACCGAGGTGGCCACGCTGTCGCTGCCCGCGCTGCGGCTGGAGGGGATCACGACGGTCCTCGACCAGACGGCGGTCGCCGACCCCGCCCGGCGGGTGCTGTTCGGCACGACGGCCGTCGACGCGGGCGACTGGACGTACGTCTTCGGTGGCACCGACGCGCAGGCCGCCTCCCGGCCGACCTCCCACGCGTACGTGGCCCGGGTGCCGCGCGGCAGGCTCGGGGAACCGGGCGCGTGGGAGTACTGGGACGGCACGCGGTGGACGGTGCGGGGGCGGCCGGCTGCGGTACTGGGCGACGGGGAGGACAAGGGCGTCGGCAGCGCCTTCGGCGTCGTCCGGGACGGGCGCACCTATGTGCTGTTCACGATGGCCGCCGGGACCGAGGGCCTGACGACCGTCACCACGTACTGGGCCTGCTCCCCCACCGGCCCCTGGCACGGGCCCACGAAGGGGTTCGGCCCGCCGCTGCCGGGGGACGGGGTCGCGGCGTACAACCCGCAGGTGCACGAGGCGGTCGGCGGCGGTCGGCTGGTCCTCAGCTACGACGTCAACTGGCTGGACGCGAACGCGGCGGCAGCGCAGCTGAACATCACGCGGGACGTGTCCCTGTACCGACCGCGGTTCGTGTCGCTGCGTCTGGCTGCTCCGTGACGTCCGCCTCCTCGGGGTCGTGCGAGCGGCGCTTGGCGATGACCGCGCAGACCATGAGCTGCATCTGGTGGAACAGCATCAGCGGGAGCAGCGCGAGGGACGCCTCGGCGCCGAACAGGACGCTCGCCATGGGCAGGCCGGAGGCGAGGGACTTCTTCGAGCCGGCGAACTGGATGGCGATCCGGTCGGCCCGGCCGAAGCGCAGGAGCTTCGCCCCGTACCAGGTGAGCGTGAGCATCACCGCGAGGAGCACCGCCTCGACGACCAGCAGTCCGCCGAGCCGCAGGGGACTGACCTGGCTCCAGATGCCGCGCACCATGCCCTCGCTGAACGCGACGTAGACGACGAGGAGGATCGAGGCGCGGTCGACGAGGCCGAGAACCCGCTTGTGCCGGGCGACGAAGCCTCCGATCCAGCGGCGGGCGAGCTGCCCGGCGGCGAACGGCACCAGCAGCTGGAGCACGATCTTCCAGAGCGCGTCGGCGGAGAAGCCGCCCACGCTGCCGCCGAGCAGGCTCGCCGCGAGCAGGGGGGTGATGACGATGCCGGCGAGGGAGGAGAAGGAGCCCGCGCAGATCGCGGCGGGAACGTTTCCGCGGGCCATCGAGGTGAACGCGATCGACGACTGGATGGTCGACGGGACGAGGGTGAGGAAGAGCAGTCCCATGGAGAGGGAGTGGCTCAGGAACACCGGTTCGAGGCCCCGGGCGGCCAGCCCGAGCAGTGGGAAGACGACGAACGTGCAGGCCAGGACCGTGACATGCAGCCGCCAGTGCTTCAGGCCGTCCAGGGCCTCACGGGTGGAGAGCCGGGCTCCGTAGAGGAAGAACAAGAACGCGATCGCGGCCGTGGCCGCGCCGGAGGCGACCTCGGCGGCCGTGCCCCGCGCCGGGAGGAGCGCGGCGAGGCCCACCGTCCCGAGCAGCAGCAGGACGTACGGGTCGATCGGCATCGAACTCGGCCGGCGCAGGCGATTCACGGTGCTCCACGTGCTTTCGATCGGAAGTGCGACGGGGCCGGACGGCCCCTCTTCATCGTCCTCTCCCGCCCCGTGATCGGGAATCCGTCATACGGCTCTGACTGTCATCGCGTTCCGTGATGACCGAAGCTAGGGTGCCCCTCATGTACGACCCCACACACCTGCGGACCTTCCTCGCCGTGGCGCAGACACTGAGCTTCACGCAGGCGGCCCGGCGGCTGGGGCTGCGCCAGTCCACGGTCAGCCAGCACGTACGCCGCCTGGAGGACGCGACCGGCCGGCAGTTGTTCACCCGCGACACGCACTCGGTGGAGCTGACGGAGGACGGCGAGGCGATGCTGGGGTTCGCGCGCCGCCTGCTGGAGGTGCACGAGCAGGCGGCGGCGTTCTTCACCGGGACCCGGCTGCGCGGCCGACTGCGCTTCGGCGCGTCGGAGGACTTCGTGCTGACCCGGCTGCCGGAGATCCTGGAGGGCTTCCGGCACGACCACCCCGAGGTCGACCTGGAGCTGACGGTCGAGCTGTCCGGCACGCTCCACGAGCGGCTGGCGGCGGGCAAGCTCGACCTGGTGCTGGCCAAGCGGCGCCCGCAGGACCCGCGCGGCGAGCCGGTCTGGACGGACCGGCTGGTGTGGGTCGGCGCGGAGCGGCTGCGCCTGGACCCCGACCGCCCGGTGCCGCTGATCGTCTACCCGCCGCCGGGCATCACCCGCGCGCTGGCGCTGGAGGCGCTGGAGCGGGAGGGCCGGGCCTGGCGGGTGGCCTGCACCAGCGGCAGTCTCAACGGCCTGATCGCCGCCGCCCGCGCGGGCCTCGGCGTGATGGCGCATTCCCGCCGTCTGGTGCCCCCCGGTCTGGTCCGGGTCCCCGAGCGGGCGGGCCTGCCGGAGCTGGGCGAGGTCGACTTCGTTCTCGTGCACGGACGGCGGCCGGGAGCGGCGACGAGCGCGGCGGACGCACTCGCCGCGGCGATCCTCTCCGGCGGCGACCGCCTCCGCGGCCGGGCCCGCGGGGTGTGACGGACCGGGGCGCGACTGCGCTGGAAGTGATGTCGGTCCGTGTGACCGGAGCCGCCGGGGCCGGACGTGAAGCGGCGCGACCCGGCCCCGGCGGCGGCCGTAACCGGGTCGTACAGATTCGGTGGAGATTACGGTGCCGAAACCTACCGTCCCGTAAGGCGTTCTGCCCGGACTCTGTGCTTCTGCACTGCTTCGCCGCCGCCCGCTCGTACTGATCTCGCCGATTCGTCCCCTCCGTTTCCCCTCCCGTCCCGGCTCCCGGTGAGGTAGCTTTCACGCGCTGTGCGGAGCGCCACGAGGAGCGGGTTTGCGCGAGTTCACCAACCCTCCGTTGGCGTCGGCGCCGCCGGTGGGCGGCCTGGCCGACGTCGTCTTCGAGTACGCCCAGGAGGATCCGACGTACATCGCGCTCGGCCGCAAGGACGAGCGGGGCGAGTGGCGCGACGTGACCTCCGCCGAGTTCCGCGACGAGGTGCTGGCGCTGGCCAAGGGCCTGCTGTCGCAGGGGGTCCGCTTCGGTGACCGGGTCGCCATCATGTGCCGCACCCGCTACGAGTGGACCCTGTTCGACCACGCCCTGTGGACGGTCGGCGCCCAGGTCGTCCCCGTCTACCCGACCTCCTCCGCCGAGCAGGTCTTCTGGATGCTGTACGACTCCCAGTGCACGGCCGCGATGGTCGAGCACGAGGACCACGCGATGACCATCGCCACGGTCATCGACCGGCTGCCGCAGCTGCGCCGGCTGTGGCAGCTGGACGCGGGCGCCGTCCAGGAGCTGTACGAGGCGGGCGCCCAGCTCGACGACGAGGTGGTGCACCGGCACCGGCGGGCGGTCACCCCGGAGTCGGTCGCGACGATCATCTACACGTCCGGCACCACGGGCCGCCCCAAGGGCTGTGTCATCTCCCACGCCAACTTCATGGTCGAGGCGGACACGGTCATCGAGCGCTGGGCGCCGCTGTTCGAGTCCCGCAGGGGCCAGGAGCCCGCGACCCTGCTGTTCCTGCCGCTGGCGCACGTCTTCGGGCGGATGGTGCAGGTGGCAGGGATCCGCGGCAAGGTGAAGTTCGGGCACCAGCCGCAGCTCAGCGCGGCCGTGCTGCTGCCGGACCTGGCGGCCTTCAGGCCGACGTTCTTCCTCGCGGTGCCGTACATCTTCGAGAAGGTCTTCAACGCGAGCCGGCGCAAGGCCGAGCGGGAGGGCAGGGCGGGCCCGTTCGAGAAGGCCGTCGAGGTCGCCGTGAAGTACGCGGACGCGGTCGAGGCGAAGGCATGGGGCGTCGGCCCCGGCCCTTCGGCGGGCCTCAGGATGCAGCACCAGTTCTTCGACAAGGTCGTCTACGCGAAGATCCGGGAGGCCATGGGCGGCCGGATCAAGTACGCGATGTCCGGCGGCTCGGCGATGGACCGCCGGCTCGGCCTGTTCTACGCGGGCGCCGGCATCCACATCTACGAGGGCTACGGGCTGACGGAGTGCACGGCCGCCGCGACGGCCAACCCGCCCGAACGCACCCGGTACGGCACCGTCGGCCAGGCCATCCCGGGCATGACCGTGCACATAGCGGACGACGGAGAGGTGTGGCTGCGCGGCCCCAACGTCTTCCAGGGGTACCTCAACAACCCCAAGGCCACCGACGAGACCCTGCACGACGGCTGGCTCGCCACCGGGGACCTGGGCGCGCTCGACGACGACGGCTACCTCACGATCACCGGGCGCAAGAAGGAGATCCTCGTGACCTCGGGCGGCAAGAGCGTCTCCCCGGCGATCCTGGAGGAGCGGGTGCGCGACCATCCGCTGGTCGCCCAGTGCGTCGTCGTCGGCAACGACCGGCCGTACATCGCCGCGCTCGTGACGCTCGACGCGGAGGCGGTCGAGCACTGGATGCAGATGCACGGCAAGCCGAAGCTGTCACCGGCCGACCTGGTGCGCGACCCGGAGCTGGAGACCGAGGTGCGGCGGGCGGTGGTCGCCGCCAACACCCTGGTCTCGCAGGCCGAGTCGATCCGCACCTTCCGGATACTGGCGCACCAGTTCACCGAGGAGCAGGGGCTGCTGACGCCGTCGCTGAAGCTGAAGCGGAAGGCGATCGAGAAGACGTACGCGAAGGAGGTGGAGGCGCTGTACCGGGCGTGAGCGCACCGGGGACGCGCCCGCCCGGCTGGGCGCACGCGGCGTCTCGTACCGTGGAACCGCCGGATCCGTTTCCGGCCATTCTGCGATTCGGCGCGCGAGCGGGCCGCTCAGGAATGCATCGCGCGCCGTGATCGTTGACGATGGGAAGCACCAACCGACGACTTTAAGGATCGAGAGCTCGTGAGCAGCAAGGTCCCCCCGATCATCCTGAACAACGGCGTCGAGATGCCCCAGCTGGGCTTCGGCGTCTGGCAGGTGCCGGACGACGAGGCCGAGCGGGCCGTCGGAACGGCGCTGGAGGCCGGCTACCGCAGCATCGACACGGCCGCGATCTACGGCAACGAGCGGGGTACCGGCAAGGCGCTCGCCGCCGCCGGTGTCCCCCGCAAGGACCTCTTCGTCACCACCAAGCTCTGGAACAGCGACCAGGGCTACGACGCCACGCTCCGCGCCTTCGACGAGTCGCTGGACAAGCTCGGCCTGGAGTACGTGGACCTGTACCTGATCCACTGGCCGATCCCGGCCCGCGGCACCTACGTCGACACGTACAAGGCGTTCGAGAAGCTGTACGCCGACGGCCGCGCACGGGCCATCGGTGTGTCCAACTTCCTTCCGGAGCACCTGCGGACGCTGATCGAGGCGACGGACGTCATCCCGGCGGTCAACCAGATCGAGCTGCACCCCCACCTCCAGCAGCACGCCGCCCGCGAGTACCACGCGGAGCAGGGCATCGCCACCGAGGCATGGTCGCCCCTCGGCCAGGGCAAGGGCCTGCTGGAGGTTCCGGCGATCATCGCCATCGCGCAGAAGCACGGCCGGACCCCGGCCCAGATCGTGCTGCGCTGGCACCTCCAGCTGGGCAACGTGGTCATCCCCAAGTCGGTGACCCCGTCCCGCATCAAGGAGAACATCGAGGTCTTCGACTTCTCCCTGGACACCGAGGACATCGCCGCGATCAGCGCGCTGAACGAGGACCGCCGCATCGGTCCCGACCCGGCGACCTTCGACGTGGCCTGAGCTCCACCGCGACCGACGCACCCGCCCGCCGGAGGTACTCCGGCGGGCGGTTGCGTGTGGCCGCGGGCGGCCACCGCCGCCGCGCCCGCGTCACGCGCGGGCGAGATGGACCGTGTGGGCCGCGAGGACGAACAGGTCGGTGCGGTGGTGCAGGCTCGCCTTGTCGTCGGGGTCCAGGAGGCGGTCCAGCGTGGAGAGGTCGGACGGGTCGAGGTGGTCCGCGTACTCCGCGAGGGTCTCCCGGCGCCGCCGGAAGACGGTGAGGGCGTGGGCGCGTGCCGCCTCCGGCACCGGGGCCGGCAGGTCCAACAGGAAGGTGCGGGAGGTCGCCTCGCGCAGGCCGGCGGCGGTGAGCAGGCCCGGCCAGTCCTCGGCCTCCGCGACCGTGCCGGGCAGGGCGGCACGCATCTCGCCGAACCACAGCTCCTCGACCGCGTCGAGCCGGGACTGGAGTCCGGGGCGGCCGATGCCGATGTCCCGCGGCAGGAACCGCGCGGGCAGCCCGCCCTCGACGAGCGCCAGTACCCCGCCCGGGGCCAGCCGCTCGGCGAAGGCGGCGATTCCGGCCCGCTGGTCGCCGAGGTGGTGCAGGCTGCGGCTCGCCCACAGCACGTCCGCGCGGTACTCCAACTCGGCGAGACCCTCGGGAAGCTCCGCCTCCAGGGTGGCGAAGCGGTCGGCCACGCCGAGGCGTTCCGCACGGGACCGGGCCCGCTCCAGCAGGGGCCCCGAGCCGTCCACGGCGACGATCCGGGCGCCGGGGAACGTGTCGGCGAGCAGCGTGCTCACCACTCCGGGACCGCTGCCCGCGTCGACGACGAGACCGGGCTCCGGCTGTCGCTCGGCCACCCAGGCGGCGGCCCGGCGGTTCAGCGGCTCGAACAGCTCCGCCTGCTCCTCCAGGTGCTCGGCCAGCTCGGCCCAGTCGATGTCGGTGTGGCCGTGGTGTCCGTGCCCGTGACCATGCCCGTGCCCGTCGCCCTGGCCGTGCTGGTGCTGGTGTCCCATGGTGGTGAGCCTCTCTTCCGGTTGCCGCCAGCCTGCGCCGACACACCACCGGACGGCAATCTTCCTTGCCGTAACGGCAAACCCTCCGGGGCTCAGCCCTGGCCGGCGGCCCGGTAGACACAGACGTTCACACCGGCGGGGCTCGTGACCGTGGAGACCAGTTCCAGGGTGTGCTTGGCGCCGCCGTCGGGGAAGATCGTCTTCCCACCGCCGAGGACCACCGGCATGACCATCAGGCGCAGCTCGTCGACGAGGCCCTCGTGCAGGAGGGTGCGGGCGAGGCTGGGGCTGCCCATGACGAGCAGGTCGCCGCCCTCGCCCTCGCGCAGCTTGCGGACGCGGGCGACGGCCTCCTCGCCGGGGAGGCGGGTGGTGTTCCACGTCAGCTCGTCGTCGCCGAGGGTGCCGGAGACCACGTACTTGGGGAGGGCGTTGATCCGGTCGGCGAAGGGGTCACCGGCGCGCCCGGGCCAGGCCCCGGCCATCGCCTGCCAGGTGCGGCGCCCGAACAGCAGCGCGTCGGCCGCGCGCAGCGCCTCGTCCCATGCCCCGCCGACCACCTCCGGGTCGAAGAAGTCCTGCGTCCAGCCGCCGTGGGCGAAGCCGCCGTCGGTGTCCTCCTCGGGGCCGCCGGGGGCCTGCACGACGCCGTCCAGGCTCATGAACGCGGTGATGACGATGCGCATGGGGTGGTCTCCTCGTTCGCTCGGGGGGTACGGCGGTGAAGACCGGTGTGCCGTCCGGAACTCATCGCCCCACCCCCCGCACGCCTTAGTGACGTGCGTCACACCACCATGCCATCGCAACGGCCGCGTCCGCCCGCCCCCGTGGCGAACGGGGACGGGCGGGCGCGGTACGTCCGGGTGTGTCGTGCGGTCGGACCCGCCAGGAGCTGGGGGAAGCGCTCGCCCCTGGCGGGCCTGCTCAGCCGGCGCCGCTCACAGCGCGGGATACGCGTTGCGCATCAGCTCCTGGAACTGGGCGGAGAACCAGTGCCCGGACAGGGGGGCATTGCCCAGGGCACCGGACATGTTGTTGTTGTTCCGCGGGTTGCCCGTGTACGTCGGGTCGCACATGCGGTCGAAGCCCTTGCCCTCGTCGTTGGGGATCGAGGAGCTGGCACCGTCGGACTCACCCGGGGGCTTCATCCACACGTAGGCGTCGATCCCGGCAGCCGGGGCCGCCTTCGGACGCTCACCGAGGCCCGCTCCGGCCTGGTTGCACCAGTTGCCTGCGTTGAGGCGGCGGTCGTAGCGCCCGCCGTCGACGTACGTGTCGACGCTGGTCGTCGGGCCGGGGCCGGTCGGCCGTGCGCTGCCGCCCCAGCCGTTGCGGGAGGTGTCGATCAGCATGCCGATGTTCGAGTTGAAGCCGGCGGTGACGGCCTGGGCCCGGAAGGCCTGGGCGAAGGACAGCTCGTCGACGTAGCGGTTCCAGTCGACCCACTTCGACTCGCGGACCGACTTGCCGGCCACGGTGTCGTTGATGGTGAAGTTGTTCTCCTTCAGGGCGCTGTAGTTCGCCGTGTTGGTGATGAAGCCGTGGACGTCGTTCACCGTGGCGCCCTCGGCGGTCGCCGCCTCCTTCATGATGGCGGCGGTGGGCGCGAAGTTGTCGTCCCAGCCGAGCCAGCCGTGGTGGCCGGCGTCGACGTAGTTGTAGACGTTGGGGACGTCGCCCAGCTTGTTGAGCGCGTAGCCGACACCCTTGACGTAGTTGCCGTTGGCCTTCATCACGTCGCACGCCGGCACGGCCGTCGGGCGGCTGCCGGTGTTGGTGATGAGGTTGGGCAGCGAGTCGATCTCGACCGTGGTGACGATGCGCAGCGAGGCGTACTTCGGGTCGGCGAGGATCGCCTTGATCGGGTCGATGTACTGCGTCTTGTACTTGTCGATCTCCGTGGGGCCAAGCTCACCGTTGGAGGCGAGGGCCGAGCAGTCACGGCCGGGCAGGTTGTAGATCACGAGCTGGACGACGAGTTCGCCCGAGCCCTTCTGCCGCAGCGCCTCGTCGAGGTGGGCCCGCAGCCCCATCTTGCCGCCCGCGCCCGCGATGGCGGCGGTGCGGTCCAGCCACACACCCGTGGGCTGGTTGGAGATCCGGCTGCCGCCCGGCTCGGCGGCGGCGTTCGCGGACCACTCCGGGTTCACGTACACCTTGGCGCCGGCGTACGGGTTGTCCACCCGTGTGCCGGGCGTGCCCGGGTCGGTGGGGCCGCCGCCACCGTCGTCGACGTTGCAGGTCACCCCGTCGAGCGTGAAGGTCGCGGGGACGGCGTTGGAGCCGCTGTAGGAGGCGTTGAAGCCGAAGCTGACCGAACCGCCGGTCGGGAGCGACCCGTTGTACGTCTCGTTGGAGGCCGTCACGGCACTGCCGCTCTGGGAGAGCTTCGCGTTCCAGGCGTTGCCCACCTGCTGGTTGCCCGCGTACGACCACTTCGCGGACCACGAGGACTTCGCGGCGCCGTTGTTGGTGATCGTGACGGCGGCGGTGAAGCCGGTGGACCACTGGTTCTGCACCTTGTAGTCGACGGTGCAGGGGATCGCCTGGATGCCGGAGTCGTGCGGCACAGCGGCCACCGCGGTCCCGGCGGCGCCGGCGACCAGCGCCATCGCCGCGAGGAGTGCTGTTCTGGTACGGCTCATGAGTGCGGGTTTCCTCTTCCGTAGTGGGGTGTACGTGGAGGTTCCGTAGGGGGTCGTGCGTGGTGACGGTCCGCCGAGGCAGCGCGGACGGTCGCGCGACCCGGCGCCCGGCGACGTGGGACTGTCGTCGCGGGCGGGGTTCAGGCCGGGCCGGCGGGAGCCGGCCGTGTCCTCCGGTTCCGACCCGGGCGAAAAGCGGATCGCCGCGGGGCGGGGTGGGTCGGTTCCACAGCCGCGGACCCAGGTCGCAGGCGTCCGCGAGCACGCCGGACGACCCTGTCGCCGGGCAGCTCGGACACCGTCGGCCCGTCTCCGGCCGGCGGGACGTGCCCGGTCACGGAGACGAGTAAAAGACCTGAACGCGGGGGGTGGCGCATGAGCGACTCCTTGCAGATCGGACGCGCCGTGACGGCCGCGTCGACTGGTGGAACCGCTCCCACTGGTGCTGGTGAAGGTAGCGCCAAGTGACGGTAAAAGACAGGGGTGTTGCGTTATTGCCCACCACAAATCTTTTCGCCCGCCGTCGAATCTTTTCGACTCTTCAAGCACCTTGACCGCCTGCACCCCTCTCTTCAATATGGGAGCGCTCCCACTGGTTCAAGGCTTGTTGTTGCCGCTCCGCCCCCACCTTCGTAAGAGCCGCACGGAAGGAACCAGAGCATGCACCCCAGACGCGGACGCCGTGCCACGCGGCGCCTGTGGACCGCCGTGGTCGCGGCCCTCGCTCTTCCCCTGACGATGCTGGGCACGGGCTCTTCCCCCGCCGCCGCGGCGGCCGTCGCCTGCAACGTCGACTACAAGACCAATGACTGGGGCTCGGGCTTCACCGCCGAGCTGACCCTCACCAACCGGGGCACCGAGGCCATCAACGGCTGGACCCTGACGTACTCCTACGCGGGCAACCAGACGCTCACCAGCGGCTGGAGCGGCACCTGGTCGCAGTCCGGCAAGACGGTGACGGCGAAGAACGCGTCCTGGAACGGCACCATCGCCGTCGGGGCGGCGGTGAGCACCGGCGCCCAGTTCACCTACAGCGGCACGAACACCGCGCCGACCAGCTTCTCGATCAACGGCACCGCGTGTGTCGGCGCCCACCAGCCGCCGATCACCGTGCTGACCAGCCCGACCGCGGGGGCCACGTTCTCGCAGGGCGACCCGGTGCCGATGGCGGCCACCGCGGCAGCCGCGGACAACGCGACCGTCACCAAGGTGGAGTTCTACGACGACACCAAGCTGCTGGGCACGGACACGACCGCGCCGTACACCTTCTCGGCCACCGGTCTGTCCGTGGGCAGTCACTCGCTGGTCGCCAAGGCGTACGACAGCCTGGGCGCGTCGGCTGACTCCGCGCCGGTCGGCATCACGGTCGCCTCGGGCCCCGCCGTGGTGGTCTCGCCGACGCAACTGGGCGTGCAGCAGGGCAAGACGGGCACCTACGACGTGAAGCTCTCGACGCAGCCGTCGGGCAACGTGACGGTGACGACCGCGCGGGCCTCCGGCAACTCGGGTCTGTCGGTCACCGGTGGGGCGTCGCTGACCTTCACGCCGTCGAACTGGAACACGGCCCAGAAGGTGACGGTCACGGCCGACTCCTCGGGCACGGGCGCCGCGGTCTTCGAGTCGACGGCCACCGGTCACGCCAAGGGCGCGGTGACGGTGACGCAGCTGGCGGCGTCGAAGGTGTACGACGCGCGCTTCCTGGAGCTGTACGGCAAGATCACCAACCCGGCGAACGGCTACTTCTCCCCCGAGGGCATCCCGTACCACTCGGTGGAGACGCTGATCGTCGAGGCGCCGGACCACGGCCATGAGACCACCTCGGAGGCGTACAGCTACCTGCTGTGGCTCCAGGCCATGTACGGCAAGGTGACCGGCGACTGGTCCAAGTTCAACGGCGCCTGGGAGATCATGGAGAAGTACATGATCCCCACCAAGGCCGACCAGCCGACCAACTCCTTCTACTCGGCGAGCAAGCCGGCGACGTACGCCCCCGAGCACGACACCCCGAACGAGTACCCGGCGCAGCTGGACACGTCGGTCTCGGTCGGCTCCGACCCGATCGCCGCGGAGCTGAAGAGCGCCTACAACACGGACGACATCTACGGCATGCACTGGCTGCAGGACGTGGACAACGTCTACGGCTACGGCAACTCGCCGGGCAAGTGCGAGGCCGGACCGTCCGACACCGGCCCGTCGTACATCAACACCTTCCAGCGCGGACCGCAGGAGTCGGTGTGGGAGACCGTCCCGCAGCCCACCTGTGACCAGTTCAAGTACGGCGGCAGGAACGGGTACCTGGACCTGTTCACCCGTGACGCGTCCTACGCCAAGCAGTGGAAGTTCACCAACGCCCCGGACGCCGACGCGCGCGCCGTGCAGGCCGCGTACTGGGCGGACGTCTGGGCGAAGCAGCAGGGCAAGGGCGGCGACGTCTCCGCGACCGTCGGCAAGGCCGCGAAGATGGGCGACTACCTGCGCTACGCGATGTACGACAAGTACTTCAAGAAGGTCGGGAACTGCGTGGGTCCGACCGCGTGCCCCGCGGGCACCGGCAAGGACGCCTCCTTCTACCTGCTCTCCTGGTACTACGCGTGGGGCGGCGCCACCGACACCAACGCCGGCTGGGCCTGGCGCATCGGCTCCAGCCACGCGCACGGCGGCTACCAGAACCCGCTCGCCGCGTACGCCCTCGCCAACTACGCCCCGCTGAAGCCCAAGTCGGCGACCGGGCAGGCGGACTGGGCGAAGTCCCTGGACCGGCAGATCGAGTTCTACCGCTGGCTCCAGTCCAACGAGGGCGCCATCGCGGGCGGCGCCACCAACAGCTGGGCGGGGCGGTACGCCACGCCGCCGGCCGGTACGCCGACCTTCTACGGCATGTACTACGACGAGAAGCCCGTGTACCACGACCCGCCGTCCAACCAGTGGTTCGGCTTCCAGGCGTGGTCCATGGAGCGGGTCGCCGAGTACTACCAGCAGACGGGCAACGCCGCCGCGAAGACGGTCCTCGACAAGTGGGTCGACTGGGCGCTGTCCAAGACCACCGTCAACCCCGACGGGACGTACCGGATCCCCGCCACGCTCCAGTGGTCCGGCGCCCCGAACACCTGGAACCCGTCCAGCCCAGGCTCCAACAGCGGGCTGCACGTCACCGTCGCCGACTACACCGACGACGTCGGCGTGGCGGCCGCGTACGCCAAGACGCTGACGTACTACGCCGACCGCTCCGGTGACGCCGACGCGGCCCGGGTCGCCAAGGCGCTGCTCGACGGGATGTGGCAGCACCACCAGGACGCGCTCGGTGTCGCCGTCCCGGAGACCCGTACGGACTACAACCGGTTCGACGACCGGGTGTACGTGCCGAGCGGGTGGACGGGCACGATGCCGAACGGCGACACGATCAACTCGTCGTCGACGTTCGAGTCGATCCGGTCGTTCTACGAGGACGACCCGGCCTGGTCGAAGATCGAGGCGTATCTGGCGGGTGGCGCCGCGCCGTCGTTCACGTACCACCGGTTCTGGGCCCAGGCGGACATCGCCCTGGCCATGGGTTCGTACGCGGAGCTCCTCGAATAAGTCCCCGCTGAAGCTCCGGGTACGAGGTCCTGCGCTCCGGCGGGGGCAGGACCTGGGCCGGGCGGTCCCCACCCGCACAGGGGGCCGCCCGGCCGTTCGCGCCCGTCCATCCCTCCCCCCACATGTCAGGAGAGGACTTCACCGTGCGAAGAACCCGCATCCTCACCACCGTCCTGGCCCTCGCGGCCGGCCTCCTCGCGGGCTCCCCACCCGTGCTGGCCGCCGGGCAGACGGAGCAGGCCGGGCAGGCCGACCGGAAGGTGTCGATCGCCGCCGACACCTACACGTGGAAGAACGCCCGCATCGACGGTGGCGGGTTCGTGCCCGGCATCGTCTTCAACCGCAAGGAGAAGAACCTCGCGTACGCCCGCACGGACATCGGCGGCGCCTACCGCTGGGTGGAGTCGTCGAAGACGTGGACGCCGCTGCTGGACTCGGTCGGCTGGGACGACTGGGGACACACGGGGGTGGTGAGCCTCGCCTCCGACCCGGTCGAGCCGGACAAGGTGTACGTGGCTGCCGGTACCTACACCAACAGCTGGGACCCGGGCAACGGCGCCGTCTACCGCTCGTCCGACCGGGGTGCGAGCTGGCAGCGGGCGAACCTGCCGTTCAAGCTGGGCGGGAACATGCCGGGGCGCGGCATGGGTGAGCGGCTGGCGGTGGATCCGCACAGGAACAGCGTGCTGTATCTGGGCGCGCCCAGCGGGAAGGGGCTGTGGCGGTCCACGGACTCGGGGGCCACCTGGTCGCAGGTGACCAACTTCCCCAACGTCGGCAACTACGTGGCCGACCCGTCCGACACCAGCGGGTACTCCAGCGACAACCAGGGCATCGTCTGGGTCACCTTCGACGAGTCGACGGGCAGCGCGGGCACGGCCACGAAGACGATCTACGTGGGGGTCGCCGACAAGGAGAACGCGGTCTACCGGTCGACGGACGCGGGCGCGACCTGGTCGCGGGTGGCCGGGCAGCCGACCGGTCAACTGGCCCACAAGGGCGTCCTGGACGCGACGAACGGCCATCTGTACGTCGCCTACAGCGACACGGGCGGGCCGTACGACGGCGGCAAGGGCCGGCTCTACCGGTACGCGACGGCGACGGGGACCTGGACGGACATCAGCCCGGTGGCGGAGGCCGACACGTACTTCGGTTTCAGCGGTCTCACGGTGGACCGCCAGAAGCCGGGCACGGTCATGGCGACGGCGTACAGCTCCTGGTGGCCGGACACCCAGATCTTCCGCTCCACCGACAAGGGAGCGACCTGGACGAAGGCATGGGACTACACGTCGTACCCCAACCGGGAGAACCGCTTCACCATGGACGTCTCGTCGTCGCCGTGGCTGACGTGGGGCGCGAACCCGTCGCCGCCGGAGCAGACACCGAAACTGGGCTGGATGACGGAGTCGCTGGAGATCGACCCGTTCGACTCGAACCGCATGATGTACGGGACGGGCGCGACGATCTACGGCACCGAGAACCTCACCAACTGGGACAGCGGCACCAAGTTCACGGTGAAGCCCATGGTGCGGGGCCTGGAGGAGACGGCCGTCAACGATCTGGCCTCTCCCCCGTCCGGGGCGCCGCTGCTCAGCGCGCTCGGTGACGTCGGCGGTTTCCGGCACACGGATCTGACGAAGGTCCCGTCGATGATGTTCACGCAGCCGAACTTCACGACGACGACCAGCCTGGACTTCGCCGAGACCAACCCGAACACCGTCGTCCGGGTGGGGAACCTGGACTCGGGCCCGCACATCGCGTTCTCCACGGACAACGGGGCCAACTGGTTCGCGGGCACCGATCCGTCGGGGGTGAGCGGCGGCGGCACGGTCGCGGCGGGCGCGGACGGCAGCCGCTTCGTGTGGAGCCCGGCGGGCACCGGTGTGCGGTTCACCACGGGCTTCGGGACGTCGTGGCAGGAGTCCGGCGGCATACCGGCCGGCGCGATCGTGGAGTCCGACCGGGTCGACCCGAAGACCTTCTACGGCTTCAAGTCGGGGAAGTTCTACGTCAGCACGGACGGCGGCGCGACCTTCACCGCGTCGAACGCGAGCGGCCTGCCGAGCGGTGACAGCGTCCGCTTCAAGGCGCTGCCCGGCACGAAGGGCGACGTGTGGCTGGCGGGCGGGGCGGCGGACGGCGCCTACGGGCTGTGGCACTCCATGGACGGCGGGGCGACGTTCACCAAGCTGTCGAACGTGGCGCAGGCGGACACCATCGGCTTCGGCAAGGCGGCCGCGGGCGCCTCGTACCAGACGCTGTACACCAGCGCCAAGATCGGCGGGGTGCGCGGCATCTTCCGCTCGACCGACAAGGGCGCCACCTGGACGCGGATCAACGACGACGCCCATCAGTGGGGCTGGACCGGCGCGGCGATCACGGGTGACCCGCGGGTCTTCGGCCGCGTGTACATCGCCACCAACGGGCGCGGCGTCATCTACGGCGACACCTCCGACACGGGCGGCGGCACGGATCCCGGTCCGGATCCGCAGCCGACGGGTGCCTGCGCGGTGACGTACAAGATCACCAACCAGTGGTCGGGCGGGTTCCAGGCGGATGTGCAGCTGACCAACACCGGCAGCGGCGCGTGGACGGGCTGGACGCTCGACTGGTCCTTCCCGAACGGTCAGAGCGTCACGCAGCTGTGGAACGCGGCGCACACCCAGTCCGGTGCGGCGGTCTCGGTGAGGAACATCGCCTGGAACGGGAACGTCGCGGCCGGCTCGTCGGTCGCCTTCGGCTTCACGGGCAGTTGGTCGGGGACGAACGGAAAACCGTCCGCCTTCCGACTCGGTGACCAGTCCTGCACGGTGACCTGACACCCGAGCGGGACGCGACGAGGGCGCGCGCCGGTCGGGCGCGCGCCCTCATTCATTCGTCCGTCAGGCATTCGCCCGTCGGACAGTCATTCATCGGGCAGCCATTCATCAGGCAGTCATTCGCCCGTCGGGCGGTCATTCGTCGTCACGGTGCCGGATCCACCACAGCAGCATCACGGCGGCGGCGACGAGCATGACGATCGCCGGTGCGGCGGTGGCGACACGGGACAGGGTCATCGGCGGTCTTCCTCGGCCGCCGCCCTGGAGGTGACGACGGCGTACTGGACGGGGCGGGCCGCATGATGATCCCGCCTGCGCCGGCCGACGTCAGCGGGACGGCCGAAACTACACCCGTTCGTGTCTGCGTGACCGTGTCCTGCCCGTCAGGGGGTGTAGACCGTCGGCCGGGGTGCGGTCGGCATCCCGGCGCCGATGAAGAAGCTGGTGTGCGGGGGCTGGTTGTACGCGGTGTTCTGCCAGGCCAGTCCTGTGCGGTACTGGGTGTCGTGCAGGAGGGTGGTGATCCTGGTGGCGGTCTCGACCGGGGTCGAGTAGATCCGCAGGGCGGTGTTGGCGCTGGTGCGCCAGACGACCTCTTCGCGCCAGTCGCCCAGGATGTCGCCGGAGAGAACGGGGGTGGACTTGGTGCCGTTGTTGGAGGAGACCCCGGAGCCGGTCAGCAGGCGGGTCTCGCCGGACGGGCCGTACTTGTCGATGCGGGTGCCGTCGAGGAGTTCCCGCACCGGGTCGCCGTCCCACCAGGAGAGGAAGTTGGCGGAGGACGGCTCCCGGCCCTTCGTGGCACCGGCCTTGTCGCGGATGGAGGTGTCGGAGGCGGACCACATCTCGGGGCCGTCGCTGCCCGCGTAGATGTCCCCGGCGACGCCCCGGCCGTTGTCGCAGCAGGCGGCGAGCTTCCAGCGCACCGCGCCGTTCGCGGGGTCGATGTACAGCTCGGCGGGTTGCGAGGTGGACTCGGAGACCTTGAAGTACTCCAGTCCGGGGGTGGAGGGGTCGAGGTCGCCGAGGTGCTGGGCGTCGCCGTGGCCCGTCCTGGTGGTCCACAGGCCGTTGCCGTTGTCGTCGACGGCCATCGCGCCGTACACGATCTCGTCCCGGCCGTCGTTGTCGACGTCGCCGACGGACAGGCTGTGCGAGCCCTGGCCGTCGTAGCCCTTGCCGCTGTTGGTGGAGGAGTTGGTGTCGAAGGTCCAGCGGCGGGTGAAGGAGCCGCCCCGCCAGTCCCAGGCGGCGATCACGGTACGGGTGTAGTAGCCGCGGGCCATGATCAGCGAGGGGCGGGCGCCGTCCAGGTACGCCGTGCCCGCGAGGAAGCGGTCGACGCGGTTGCCGTAGCTGTCGCCCCAGGAGGAGACCGTGCCGCGTCCGGGGACGTAGTCGACGGACTGCATGGCCCTGCCGGTCTGCCCGTTGAACATGGTCAGGTACTCGGGGCCGGTCAGGACGTAGCCGCTGGAGTTGCGGTGGTCGGCGGAGGCGCTGCCGATGACGGCGCCCGTGCCGTCCCGCGTGCCGTCCGCGGTCTTCATGGCGACCTCGGCCCTGCCGTCGCCGTCGTAGTCGTACACCTGGAACTGGGTGTAGTGGGCGCCGGAGCGGATGTTGCGGCCCAGGTCGATGCGCCACAGCCGGGTGCCGTCGAGCTTGATGCCGTCGACGATGGTGTTGCCGGTGTAGCCGGACTGGGAGTTGTCCTTGGCGTTGGTCGGCTGCCACTTGAGGACGAACTCCAGGGCTCCGTCGCCGTCGAGGTCCCCCACGGAGGCGTCGTTGGCCTCGTAGGTGTACGCCACCCCGTCCGGGGTGGTGCCGCCCGCGGGCGGACTGATCGGCACGTCGGTGTAGCCGGTGCGCAGTTGCACCGCGTGCACGGAGTCGCCCTGCTCGACGCCGTTCACGACAGCGCGCACCGTGTAGTCGGCCTGGGCGGGCGCGCCGGCGTGGAAGTAGTTGGTGGACCCGGTGATCGGGGCCGTGTTGACCTTGGTGCCGGCCCGGTAGACGTTGAAGGAGACGTCGCCCGGGTCGGTGCCGAGCCAGCGCCAGCCGACCAGGTTGCCGGCGTCGGTGTGCACGCTGACCACCCCCCGGTCCAGTTTCTCGACCTGGCGTGCGGTGGCCGCGGCGGCGGGCTGCGCGCCGAACGTGGTGAGCCCGGCGGCGGTCAGCGCGGCCGCCGCCAGCGCCGTGACCGTTCTGCGGGCCCTGCGGATCGTTCGTCCGTGGTGCGGGTGCGGGTGCTGCACGGGGGTACCTCCCGGGAGGAAAGACGGGTTCCGCTTGCTCAGTCGCCGCAGGGAGCAAGGGAGTTGCCGCCCCTCGGGGCGTATCGCGCGGCGAGTTCCGCGACCGTCCGCGTGATCCGCTCGCGCAGTTCGGCGGGTTCCAGGACCTCCACCGCGGTGCCGGGTCGCAGGAACTCGTCGTGGGCCCGGTCGAGGTTCTCGACGGGGACGCTGGCCCGTGTCCAGCCGTCGTCGCGGCGGCCCGTCTCGTCCACCGCGCGTCCCTGCGGGCCGGTGAGCCGGGTGCCGGGCGCCAGGCGCACGACGGCCTCGGCGCGGTGCGGCCGGTCGTGGAAGCCGCGCTGGTACGCCGTCCGGTACGCGGCCGGCCGCGGTCACCCCTTGCGGAACGCCCGGAGCGAGAACTCCGGGTCCGGGCGGGGCCGGTCCTGGTCGGGGAGGGCCGCGAGACGTGCCGCGAAGTCGTCGGCGAGGGGGGCGCCGGGCGGCAGGGTGACGAACCAGCCGCGGCGCAGGTCCATGAGGGCGCGGCGGGGGCTGCGGCCCTGGCCGCGGCCAGGGAAGCGGGCCTCGCCCGCGGGGCGCAGCCCGTGCTCGTCGGCGTACTTCTCGACGGCTGCCGCGGTGTCCGTGGCGGGACTGCGGGGGCGGGTGGCGAGGACGGCGTCGATGTCGCTGCCGACGTTGTGGGCGGCCCCCTTGTCGACGGTGGTGATGTACACGCCGCCCGGACGCAGCACGCGGGCGCACTCACCGACGACCGTTCGAACGTCGTCCGGGTCCGCGAGCAAATGCAGGAGCCACACGCTGGTGACGGCGTCGAACGCGTCGTCGGGGAAGGGCAGTCGGCGGCTGTCGCCGAGGACGATCGCGCCGGGCAGACGGGCGGCGGCACGGCGCGCCATAGCGGGGGTGAGGTCGACACCCGTCACCCGCGTCCCGCGGCGGGCGGCGGCGAGGCGCCGGGTCACGATGCCGGTGCCGCAGGCGACGTCGAGCAGGTCGCGCGCACCTCGGGGGACGAGGCCGAGCACGGCGTCGGCGGCTGCCTCGGCGCGGGGCTCGCCGCCGCGCAGGGCGTCGTAGTCGCCCGCCTCCTTGTCGTAGTCGAGCACCGGCTCAGCTCGCCCCGTGGCCGGGGGCGAGTTCCTCCACCCGCCGGGCCAGTTCGAAGTCCTTCTCGGTGACGGCGCCGCCCGCGCTGTGCGTGTGGACGGTCAGCGACACGGTGTCGTAGCCGAGGGTGAGGTCGGAGTGGTGGTCGAGCTCCTCCTGGGTGCGGGCGATGTGCACGACCATCGCGGTCGCCGCGAAGTGCGAGGCCAGCCGGTAGGTGCGGGCGATCCGGTCCCCGTCCAGCGACCAGCCCGGCAGGTCCGCGAGCCGGTCCTCGATCTCCCTCTGCGACAAGGGTTCCACGGGCATGGCCCGCTCCTTCCGTGACGTCCCTGCAGCCGTGCGGTCCTTCTCAGCGTGCCACAGCCGGGCCGCCGTGGCCCTGGTCGCACCGCAGCGCACCGCACCGCGCACTCCTCGATCGTCTCGGCTACGTTCTGACGTATGCCCCTTGTCCCTTCCGGCACCACACGTCGTCCCGGTACCCCGCCCGAGCAGGGCGCCGGCCCGCTGCTGCGGGCGTGGCGGGAGCAGCGGCGGGTCAGTCAGCTGGAGTTGGCGCTGCGGGCCGGTTCGTCGGCGCGTCACATCAGCTTCGTGGAGACCGGCCGCTCCCGGCCCAGTGAGGAGCTGCTGCTGCGGCTCGCCGAGCACCTGGACGTCCCGGTGCGGGACCGCAACGCGCTGCTCCTGGCGGCCGGTTACGCGCCCCGCTATCCGCAGACCCCGCTGGACGACCCGTCGATGGCGGCGCTGCGCGAGGGCGTGGAGCGTCTGATCCAGGGCTACGAGCCGTACCCGGCGCTGGTGCTCGACGCGACGTACCACGTGGTGGCCGCCAACCGGGGCATCGCGATGCTCCTCGACGGCGTCCCCGAGTCGCTGCTGGTGCCGCCGCCGAACGCGATGCGGCTGGTCCTGCACCCCGAGGGCCTCGCTCCCCGCATCCGCAACCTGCGGGCCTGGCGAGGTCATCTGCTGGAGCAGATGGAACGCCAGATCGCCCTGCGCCGCTCGGAGCCGCTGCGCGCGCTGTACGAGGAGGTCGCGGCGTATCCGCTGCCGCCCGGCGCGGCCGACGAGGAGCCCGGGCAGGAGCTGGGCGTGTCCCTCGCGCTGCCGATGCGGATCGAGCACGCGGGCCGGGTGCTGTCCTTCATCTCGTCGATCTCCACGTTCAACACGCCCATGGACGTGACCGTGGCCGAGCTGGCCATCGAGACATTCCTCCCGGCCGACCCTGCCACGGTCAAGTACCTTCAGTCACTGATGATGTGACGGCTCATCAGTCATGTGACGATCAGGCGGCCGGTCGGTCGCCGGCGGCCCGCAGGGCGGTGTACTGGGCCGCCGCGAACCCGGCGACCGTCAGTGCCTGGAGCACCGTCCACACGGCGCCCGCCGTGCTCGGCCCGAGCCACAGGGCGAGGGCGACGAGGCTGAGGAGGGCCCAGGCGAGGTTGGCCTCGACGACCGCGGTCACGGCCCAGGCCGGCGGGCGTCCGCGGGCGGCGAGCAGGGCCACGGCCGCCGCGTACACCGTGAGGAACGCGCCGAGTGCGGCGAGGAGGCCCGCGCCCACCCCGAGGAACCGGCCGAGCGGGCCGGCGGCGACGAGGTAGGCGAGCCCGTTCGCCCCGGTCACGGCGGCGTCCGCGGCCAGGAAGCGGCGCAGCATGGTCCGGGGGTCGGTGGTCCGGGCGAGAGCGGCGAGCGGGGTCGCGGACATGGGGCATCACCCTCCGTCGAGGTGGGGTCGGTCGGCTGGGAGGCGGATCGGCCGGGGCGGCCGTACGGGCCCCCCGGGGCCGGGCCCCGGGCCGGAGTGCGCCGGCCCGGAACCCGCTGCCCTCACCCTGCCGCGCGGGGCGGTGGCGGTCGATTACCTCGGAGGTCATGCCGGTACCTCGGAGGTCATGCCGGTGGCCCGGAGGTCATACCGGTGGCCCGGAGGCCGCGCCGGGTCGGGCCGGGTCGGGTCGGTGCGGGTGACCCGCGACACGGTCCCCGGAGTGCCGTGACCGAGGTCGCGCCGGGGCACCGCTGCCCACTCCTCGGCAGCGTCCTTCGCTCTGTGGGGTCGCCTGCTCCGTGGGATCGCTGTGGCGTGTTCCGTCACGGGGCCGTCGTGGGTGCCGTCGTGGGCGAACCGGAACCGAGGGCTTCCCGTTCCGCTCGACCTCGTGAGATAGGCACCGGAACATGACAGACTGGACGCGTACTTCGGCGTGTGGCGTGTGGTGTGTGGGGAGGCGTGGCGTGAGTGAGCGGCGGCCCGCGCCCACCGTCGGTCAGGTGGTGCTCGGCAGACGGCTCCAGGAACTGCGCGAGGCCGCCGGGCTCAAGCGCGAGGAGGCAGCGCGCGTCCTGCGGGTCGCCCCGGCCACCGTACGGCGCATGGAGACCGCCGACGTCGCGCTGAAGATCCCGTACGTGCAGGTCCTGCTCACCACGTACGGTGTCGCCGAGCCCGAGGTCGCCTCGTTCGTGAAGCTCGCCGAGGAGGCGAACGAACCCGGCTGGTGGCAGCGGTTCCACGACGTGCTGCCCGACTGGTTCAGCCTGTACGTGAGCCTGGAGGGCGCGGCGCATCTGATCCGGCAGTACGAGCCGCACTTCGTGCCCGGGATGCTCCAGACCGAGGAGTACGCGCGGGCCGTGATGGAGGCGGGCACCCTCGGGCAGACCGGGCCCGACACCATCGAGCGGCACGTGTCGCTGCGGATGGCCCGGCAGAAGCTCCTCACCCGCGAGCACCCGCCGCACCTGTGGGTGATCATGGACGAGACGGCGCTCCTGCGGCCGGTGAGCGTCCACTCCCCGGTCATGCGCGACCAGATCGACCGGCTGCTGGAGATCACCGAGAAGGACCATGTGACCCTCCAGGTCGCCGAGTTCGCCGCCGGCCCTCATCCGGGCACGTACGCGCCGTTCGCCCTCTTCCGCTTCGCGGAGCCGGAACTCCCCGACATGGTCTACACGGAGTACCTCACCGGCGCCCTCTACCTCGACTCGCGCCGTGAGGTCGCCCTCCACCTGGAGGTCCTGGACCACATGGCGGCGCACGCGGCCTCCGCGGAACGCACCCGCGAGCTGCTGCGCGCGTACCGCGACCGGTACTGATCCCGCACCGGACGGACCCCCGGCACCGGGCCGGGGGCGGGGGCGGGGGCAGACAGCTCACCCGCCGCGCTACGCCGCGCCGTCCCTCCGTTCCCTGTCGTCGTCGACGATCTCCGCGTCCACGACGCCCTCCTCCCCGGCACCCGGATCCGGGCCGGGGCGGGGTTCCTCGGTCCGCGCTCCGGACGGCGTCGCGTACATCGCCTGGCCCATGCGCTGGCTCACCGTGGCGAGCCTGTCGATGCCGGCCCGCAGGGCGGCCGTGTCCTCGGGGTGGTCGAGGAGCTGCTTCAGCGCGGCCGCGGCCGCCTCGACCTCGCCCCGGACGTCGGCAGGCACCCGCTCCTCGTTGTCGCGGATGAACCGCTCGGTCTGGTAGACGAGTTGCTCGGCCTGGTTGCGGGTCTCCGCGGCCTCCCGGCGCCGCCGGTCCTCCTCGGCGTACTGCTCGGCCTCCCGCATCATCCGGTCGATGTCGTCCTTGGGCAGGGCGGACCCCCCGGTGACGGTCATCTTCTGTTCACGGCCGGTGGCCAGGTCCTTCGCCGACACGTGCATGATCCCGTCGGCGTCGATGTCGAACGCCACCTCGATCTGCGGCACCCCACGCGGCGACGGCGGCAGCCCGGTGAGGTCGAAGACGCCGAGCTTCTTGTTGTACGCGGCGATCTCCCGCTCCCCCTGGTAGACCTGGATGCCGACCGAGGGCTGGTTGTCGGCGGCCGTGGTGAAGATCTCCGAACGCCGGGTCGGGATCGTGGTGTTCCGCTCGATCAGCTTGGTCATGATGCCGCCCTGGGTCTCGATCCCCAGCGACAGCGGGGTGACGTCGAGCAGCAGGACGTCCTTCACGTCGCCGCGCAGGACACCCGCCTGCAGCGCGGCACCCACGGCCACCACCTCGTCGGGGTTCACGCCCTTGTGCGGGTCCTTCCCGGTGAGGTCCTTCACCAGCTCGGTCACGGCGGGCATGCGCGTCGAGCCGCCGACGAGGATGACGTGGTCGATCGCGGAGAGCTTGACCCCGGCGTCCTTCACGGCCTGGTGGAACGGCGTCCTGCAGCGGTCGAGCAGATCGGCCGTCAGCTCCTGGAACCGGGTGCGCGTCAGCCGCTCCTCCAGATGCAGCGGCCCCTCGGAGGAGGCGGTGACGTACGGCAGGTGGATGGACGTCTCGGAGGAGCTGGACAGCTCGATCTTGGCCTTCTCGGCGCCCTCCCGGAGCCGTTGGAGCGCCATCTTGTCGTTGCCGAGGTCGATGCCGTGCTGCCCCTTGAACTTCTTGACGAGGTACTCGACGACCCGCTGGTCCCAGTCGTCGCCGCCGAGGTGCGTGTCCCCGTTGGTGGCCTTGACCTCGATGACCCCGTCGCCGATCTCCAGCAGCGAGACGTCGAAGGTGCCGCCGCCGAGGTCGAAGACGAGGACGGTCTGCTCGTCGCCCCGGTCGAGGCCGTACGCGAGGGCCGCGGCCGTGGGCTCGTTGATGATCCGCAGCACCTTGAGCCCGGCGATCTCCCCGGCCTCCTTGGTGGCCTGCCGCTGGGAGTCGTCGAAGTACGCGGGGACGGTGATCACCGCGTCGGTGACGTCGTCGCCGAGGTACGCCTCGGCGTCCCGCTTCAGCTTCTGCAGCACGCGGGCGGACAGTTCCTGGGCCCTCAGGCGGGTGCCGTCCACCGAGCCCTGCTCGGGGAAGCGCCAGGCCCCGTCGCCCATGTGGCGTTTGACGGAGCGCGCGGTGCGCTCCACGTTCGTCACGGCCTGCCGCTTGGCGACCTCACCCACGAGGACCTCGCCGTTCTTGGCGAAGGCCACCACGGAGGGGGTGGTCCGCTGGCCCTCCGCGTTCGTGACGACGGTCGGGTCGCCGCCCTCCAGCACGGCGACCACCGAGTTCGTCGTCCCCAGATCGATTCCGACCGCACGCCCCATCGCCGTCCCCTTCCTGCGAGGCTCCACCCTGGGTCGCGCCCGTGGCTCCCGCGCCCGCACGCCTGCCCGCCGACCCGTGGCTCCTACCACCAGCACAAAACTTGAGCGGCCTCTTGTCAATGGGGCAGGGGGGAGGTCCGCGTCAGGACACAGGGGCTCGGCGCGTGCGGCTGAGGAGACACCGACGGCCGGACCAGCGCCCCTCAGGGGTGACCGGTCCGGCCGCCGTGAGCCCGCGGATCAGGCCAGCTTGGCCGACAGGGTGATCGGCACCGCCTTGAGGGCCTGGCTGACCGGGCAGTTCACCTTGGCGTTCTCGGCCGCCGCGACGAAGCCCGCCTCGTCGAGACCGGGCACCTCGCCCTCGACGGTGATGTGGATTCCGGTGATGCCCTCACCCGGCTGGAACGTCACGTCGGCGGAGGTGACGAGCTTGGTGGGGGGCGTGCCGGCGCCGGCGAGGGCGTGCGAGAACGCCATCGAGAAGCAGCTGGAGTGGGCGGCCGCGATCAGCTCCTCGGGGCTGGTCTTGCCGTTCGCCTCCTGCGTGCGAGCGGCCCACGTCACCGGCTGCTCGGCGATGGCGCCGGACGAGTCGAAGGTGACGACACCGTTGCCCTCGAGCAGGTTGCCTTCCCATACGGTGTGTGCGGAGCGCGTGGTAGCCACGGTTCTTCCTTTCACGTGGGTCCCGTTCCAACGGGGTCGGCCCCATCCGATCACATCGGGCCGCCCCGGACCCAGCCGACGGGGCGGAGTCCCCCCGCGGTCGACCGCCCGTCCGCCCGACGTCCACCCCCGGCGACGCCGTGCGCCGCGAGGAGACGGCCGGAGTTTCCAAGTCTTCCGGCGCACACGGCGGTTGGTGCGCCCGCGGTGGGCGCCGGGTCACCGCACGCGGAACACCGGGCCGTGGGCGGTGAACGGCAGGCGGGCGCCCCGCGGGAGGGGAGGGGCGTGCTCGCGGCGTACCCGCGGCGTGTCGCACCAGCCGTCGGTGATGACCAGGAGCGGCGCGCCCGCGGGAAGTCGTCGGCCCGCTGCAACAGGTCGACGCCGGGCTGGAGCACCGTGCCGCCGCGCCCGTGGACGCGGACGCGTCCGGCGATCTCCGTGACCGGGACGTAGCCCGCGTCGTGCGGGCCCGCGTCGCAGAGGACGACCCGCGCGGCCGGTACGTCACGAGCCCCGGTGTGGGAGGCGATGGCGCCGGGGCCTTGCCGGGCAGGACCCGGTTCATGGAGGCGGAGGTGTGGGGGACGACACCGAACGTGCGGCGGGCGACCTCCTCGGGCGGGAAGTACCGTCCCGCGCGGGGGATGTCGGGGTGGCGGACTGGCGGCACGAGGGGCCGTGTGGCTCCGTACCGGCTCGGGCCGGGGCACGCACTCGTCGAACCGCAGGGCAGGGGCCGCAGGAGAAGGGGGCGCCGGGTGCCTAGGCGTCTGCCGGGTCCTGTGGGTGGGCGGGTGCGGGTTCGTCCGGGTCGGTCGCGCGGTTCCCCGCGCCCTTGCCGGGCGCCTGCGCCCCCACCGGTATCTGAGGGCCGTCGGCCTCTCTCAGCCAGCGTCTGAGGACGCGGTGGACGTGTTCGGCCCCGACCAGGTCCTCCTTCTCCTCGACCGGTGCGGACAGGGCCAGGGGCGAGAGGAGGAAGGGCCGGGACTGGCAGCCGCCGAGGCCGCCGTGGGAGCCGATCTGCTCCTCGAAGGCGAGGACCTCGCCCTCCTCGGGGTCGTACCAGGAGTTGACCATGATGTCGGCGGTGTGCGGGAAGCCGTGGGTGCGGCGTACGGCGTCGGCGGCGCCGGGGCCGAAGCCGGCCAGCGGCCCCGGGTGGTCGTCGCTCAGTTCGTCGAGGGGGACCTCCGCGCCGTGCGCGCCGAGGACGAGGCCGCCGTGCGCCTCGCTGCGGACGAGGACGAACCCGATGCCGGGGTGGTTGGCGAGGGTGGACAGCAGGGCGGGGTGGCGGGCGTCGATCTCCTCCCGGCTCATCCGGTGCGGCACGTCGGGGAAGGACACCAGGCCGAGGTTGCCGGAGGCGAGCACGACCGGCTCGGAGCCGCGGTCCGGGCGGTGCCGCTCGACACCCTCCCCTTCGGGGATGCGCAGCGCGGCCCGGACCGCGGAGCGGGCCTCGGCGCCGCTGTGGGTGCGCTCCGCCCCGCGCGGTACGGGCAGGCCGCAGCCGGCGCGGACCAGGTTGCCGAGGGTGAGGCCGTAGCGGCCGAGGAAGGTCTCGCCGGGGCTCTGCCCGTGGTCGGAGAGCAGGACGATGCGGTAGTCGCGGGGGGCGTGCTCGGCGACCTGCGCGATCAAGGCGATGGACCGGTCGAGGCGTTCGAGGATCTTGTCGGCGTCCTGGCTGTGCGGCCCGGAGTGGTGGGCGACCTCGTCGTAGGCCACGAGGTCCGCGTAGATCGCGGCGCGGCCCGCGAACATGTCGCCGATGACGGCGGCGACGACGACATCGCGTTCGACGACGGTCGCGAACGCGCGGATGAACGGGTAGAGGCCGCCGCGTTTGACGCGGGGCCGCTGTTCGCGCAGGCGGGCGCGGGTGGACTGGGCGATCTCGCGCAGCACGTCGGCGGCGAAGGACAGGGCGGTGCGGACCGCGTTGGCGGGGTCGGAGAAGTAGGCGAAGTATCCGGCGCGGGACCGGTTCCGCTTGCCGCGGCGGGCGGCGATGGACAGGACGAGCGCGAGCTGGTCGGCGCCGCCGCTGAAGAGGTTGCCGCGGCTCGCGCCGTCGACGGTGAGCAGGCCCCCGTCGCCGGTGCGCTCGATGGCGCGGCGCTGGAGTTCGGCGGCGCCGGAGGGACGGTTGCAGACCATCACCTCCCGGCTCTCCTTCTCGTACCAGCGGAAGGCGGGCACGTCGTGGTTGCTGCCGTGCAGGATGCCGAGCTGGCTGGCGCCGGTCTGGCTGGACCAGTCCGTGCGCCACGGGGTGAGCCGGTGGGTGGCGCGGACGGGCCCGGTGCCGGGCGCGGGCGCGCCGAGCCAGGCGGCGACGGTCGGCATCAGGCCCTTCGCGGTGGCCGCCTCCAGCACGTCGTGGCCGACGCCGTCGAGCTGGAGGAAGACGGTGCCGGGTCCGACGGGGCCGGGCGGGCCGTCGGCGTGTCTGCGGCGGCGGTCCGCCAGCCGGTACAGGCGGCGCCGGTAGGCGTCGTCGTCGCGGACGGCGAGGGCGCCACCGGTGGCGGAGGCGACCGCGGACATCACGGCGGCCACGACCACGGCGGTCTCGGGCGCGGCCTCACCCTGGCCGGAGGGGTTGATCCGCAGGGCGAGGAGGAGCAGCGAGCCGTTGAGGAAGAAGACCAGCAGGCCGAGGACGAGGGCGGGCACCAGCAGCAACGCCCGTACGAGCAGCGGCCACACCAGCGAGGACAGCAGACCGAAGACGCCCGCGCCGAGGGCGGCGGTGACGGCGATCTGGGTGGCGCTCTCGCCGGTGCTGGACTGGAGCCGGAAGTCGGGCAGGAGTCCCGCGAGCACCAGCATCGTCAGCGTCGACACCGCCCATACGGCCAGCATCCGCCAGAACCCGCTCAGCACCCTCCGCCAACGCTCACCGCGCACGTCCGGCCACCCTTACGTCACGTTCCTGGGCCCAGCCTGTCACACGGCCGGGGGAACGGGGGTGACACCGAGGGGGGCACGGAGGCGGGGCGGGGCGTGCGGAAGGCGGGGCGGGGTGCGGCCCGGGCACGCTGGTCGGGGGCGGTAGGGCGCAGCAGGCGGCAGCGGCGGCACGGCGACGGGCGTGCGCGGAGCGCGCCCCGGCGGTCAGCGGCCGTCGTAGCCCGCCGTCGGCATCGACAGCCGGCGGTGGACGCGGGCCTTCATCTGGGCGTCGTAGGCGGGTTCGGCGCGGCCGACGGTCTCGACGCGGACGCCGCGGCGGGCGCACTCGGCGGTGAAGTCGTCGACGGAGGCGAGGGCGCGTTCGAGGACGCGGCGGCTGGGGGCGACGAAGAGGTCGACATGGCCGGCGTCGACGTCGGCCCACAGGGCGCAGTGGTCGGGGCGCAGACCGCGGACGAGCAGTTCGCGCGTCACCACGTAGCCGCGCTCGGCGGCCCAGCGGGCGCACATGGCGTGCTGGCTGCGGGAGTCGACCAGGAAGGGGTCGGCCTCCAGCTCCTCCAGGGGGGTCAGGCTGGCGATGGCGGCGACCCGTACGACCGCTCCGCCTCCCGCCGTCCGCCCCGGGCGCTCGCGGGGTGTCTCCTGGCAGGACAGGGCGAAGGCGTCACTCTCGTCTCCCATGGCGTCCCCCTCACCTCCGGGTCCCGGGCCTGAGACCCTACTCCAGCCCGTAGGCTCGGGGGAGTAGCGCGAAGGAGGCGAACGGAGTGCCGGTGGAGGTCACCTGGTGGGGTCACGCCACCTGCACGGTCGAGGACTCGGGCACGCGCGTGCTCACGGACCCGCTGTTCACGCGCCGGCTCGCGCATCTGCGCAGGCGCCGCGGGGCGCCGCCCCCGCCCGAGGCGGCGGACGCGGACGTGGCGCTGGTGTCCCATCTGCAC
The DNA here is from genome assembly GCF_009857135.1 of Streptomyces sp. HM190. Classification (GTDB taxonomy): domain Bacteria; phylum Actinomycetota; class Actinomycetes; order Streptomycetales; family Streptomycetaceae; genus Streptomyces; species Streptomyces heilongjiangensis. Next base: position 7,337,811 of record NZ_CP047318.1, on the reverse strand, counting down.
GCCGATCATCTGCATGTGCCGTCCCTGGCCCGGCTCGCGCCGGGTACCCGGCTGGTGGTGCCGCGCGGGGCGCCGCGCCAGGTGCCGGGGCTGCGCAGGCTGCGGCACCTGCGGCTGTCCGAGGTGGCGCCCGGGGACGAGGTGGGCGTCGGTGACCTGGTCGTCCGGGCCGTGCCGGCCCGCCACGACGGGCGGCGCCTGCCGGTCGGGCCGCACCGCTCACCGGCGCTCGGGTTCGTCGTCGAGGGGGAGGCGCGGACCTATTTCGCCGGGGACACCGGGCTGTTCGAGTCGATGCCCAAGGAGGTCGGACCGGTCGACGTGGCGCTGCTGCCGGTCGGCGGCTGGGGGCCCTGTCTCGGGGAGGGGCATCTCGACGCGGGGCGCGCGGCGGAGGCGCTGGCGCTGCTCGCGCCCCGCAGCGCGATTCCGGTGCACTACGGCACGTACTGGCCGATCGGGATGGACGCCGTGCGCCCCCATGAGTTCCACGCGCCCGGGGCGGAGTTCGTGCGCCTCGCCGCCCTGCGCGCGCCGGAGGTGGCCGTGCACCGGCTGGAGCACGGGGAGAGCGTACGACCGGGGGGCGCGGAATGAGACGTGGGCCGAGCGGGGTCGCGGAGGGTGCCCGGTGATGGTGCTGTCCGTCGTGGCCACTCCCCTGCCCTACGGGCCGACGCAGCAGGCGATCGGTTATCCGATGCTGTTCCTGCTGGTGCTGGTGGGCGCGCTGTTGCCGGTGGTGCCCACGGGGGCGCTGGTCAGTTCGGCGGCGGTGGTGGCGTTCCACCAGACGGCGCCGTTCGCGCTGCTGATGGTGTTCGTGGTGGCGTCGGTGGCCGCGTTCTGCGGGGACATCGCCCTGTACTGGCTGGGGCGGCGCGGCATGGGCTCGAAGAACGGTTCGCGGTGGCTGGAGGCGATCCGCCGCCGGGCCCCGGAGGACCGGCTGGCCCAGGCCCAGCGCAAGCTCGACGGGCACGGGGTGGCCGTGCTGGTGCTGTCACGGCTGGTGCCGGCCGGCCGGCTCCCGGTGATGCTGGCGTGCCTGCTGGCGAAGATGCCGTTGCGGCGGTTCGCGCGGGGCAACCTGCCGGCGTGCCTGGCGTGGGCGGTCACGTACCAGTTGATCGGGATCCTCGGCGGGTCGCTGTTCGCGGAGCCCTGGGAAGGGGTGCTGGCGGCGGTCCTACTGACGCTTCTGATCAGCGTGGTGCCGAGCCTGTGGCGGCGTCTCGTGCGCTGAGGGCCCGGGGCCGGAGGGCGTGACGGCCCGCGGAATCCGTCGTGGGTGATCGGGCGGTTGTCCGCGCCCCTCAGGCGAGGACACGGGACGCCCCGATCGGCAGGTCCCACAGGTTCTCGCGCGCGAGCCCCGCCGCCTCCCAGGCCGTCCGTACGCGGGTGAGGGGTTCCAGGACCGGTTCGGCGGACAGGACGAACGTGGCCCAGTGCATGGGCGCCATGTGGCGGGCGCCGAGGTCCTGGAAGGCCCGGACGGCCTCCTCGGGGTCGCAGTGGACGTCGCTGAGCCACCAGCGGGGGTCGTACGCGCCGATCGGCAGGAGCGCGAGGTCGATGCCGGGGTGGCGGCGGCCGATGAGGGAGAACCAGTGGCCGTAGCCCGTGTCGCCCGCGAAGTACACCCGCTTGCCGTCGGGCGCCGTGAGGACCCAACCGCCCCACAGGGAGCGGCAGGTGTCGGTGAGGGTGCGCTTGGACCAGTGGTGGGCCGGTACGAAGTCGAAGCGGACGCCGTCGAGTTCGGCCGCCTCCCACCAGTCCAGCTCGGTGACCTCGGTGAAGCGGCGGCGGCGGAACCAGCCGCCGAGTCCGGCGGGCACGAACACCGGTGTGGAGCGCGGGAGGCGGCGCAGCGTGGGCGCGTCCAGGTGGTCGTAGTGGTTGTGGCTGATGACGACCGCGTCCACCCGCGGCAGCGCGTCCCAGGCCACGCCGACCGGGGTGATCCGGGTGGGCGTGCCGAGGATACGGCGGGACCAGACCGGGTCGGTGAGGACGGTGAGCCCGCCGATCCGCACCACCCAACTCGCGTGCCCCGCCCAGGTGACGGCCATGCTGCGGGCGTCGACGCGGGGCAACGGGCCGGGCTCGTACGGCAGTCGGGGGATGTCGACGAGGCCCTCGGGGCCCGGCCGTACCGAGCCCTCGCGGGCGAAGCGGGCGAGCGCCCGCAGGCCGGGCAGCGGGGTGGTCAGCCGGTCGGCGAAGGACGCGGGCCAGCGGCGCCGCTCACCGAGGGGACGGGGCTCGGCGGGCTCCGCCGGCGGCCCGGGGACGGCGAAGGGCGGCGCGGGCCTCGGCTCCAGGGCGTCGAGGCGGGCCGCGGACGCCGGACCGTCGGTGTCCTCGGTGTCCTCGGTGTCCTCGGTGTCCTCGGGGGTCGCGGGGGTCGCGGAGGCGCGCGACGAGGAGGCCGCGGGGGTGGTCGACCCGGGCTGCTGCGTCATCGAGAGGGCTCCCATCGCCGGGCGTCGTCGAAGGACCGGCGTCGCTGACCGGACGGCTGACCGCACCACTGGTCGGGCCGCTGCCAGGAGCGTCGACCGGGCCGCCGACCAGGCCGCTGTCCGGACCGCCGACGGGCGGCCGGGCGGCGCGGACACGATCCGGTGGGCGTGGGCACCCTCGTCATCGGAGATCCTCCAGGGTCGATCCGAACTGGGTCAGCGCGCGTTCCACCTGCGGCAGTCCGAGGGGGTCGGGGGCGTTCAGGGCGCGCGTCCGCTCCTCGTCGGCCGTGCCGAGGAACAGCCCCGTCGAGAGACGGAACCGGAGCGCCCCGAGGTCGTCCCCGAAGCGGTGCCCGCCGGGCGCGGGCAGGCCGAGCCGGGCGGTGAGGAAGTCCTCCAGTTCCTGGGCGTCGCCGACGCCGTGCACGGTGAGCGCCGGGCGCAGCGGGGCGAGGTCGACGTACAGGTGCCGGCCCGCGCGCGGGGGCAGGGCGAGCGCCCCGGCTCCGATCACGGCCCGGTGCGCCGCGGCGGCCAGCCGCGCGTGCAGCCGGACCGTCCCGGCGAGCCGCTCGCCGACGGGACCGGGCTCGGCGAGGGCGTACGCGGCGGCCGCGGCGACCGGGGTGGCGACGCGGGCGCCGAGCGCGGTGAGCACGTCGAGGACCCGGTCGCGCAGTCCGCCGCCGGTGCCGTCGGCCGGGAAACGGGCGATCGCGGCGGGCCAGCCCGCCGGCAGGAAGGGGCCGGCGAGGTCGGTGACGACGGTGACCCGGTCCGGCAGCATCTCGGCAGGGCTGAGCAGCACGGGGTCGTGCGGGTCGTGCAGGGTGTCGCGCCAGGTCTCGTCGCTGACCAGGTGCAGCCCTTCCCCCGCGGCGGCCTGAACGGTCTCGTGGACCAGCTCGGGCGGGGCCACGGTGGCGGTCGGATCGTCGGCGACGCACAGCACGAGCAGCCGGGGGTCACCGCCCTCGTCCCGGATCCGGCGCACGGTCTCCAGCAGCGCGTACGGGTCCGGTACGCCGCCGCACTCGGCCGGGGTCGGCACGTGGAAGACGGATCTGCCGAGCGCCCGGGCCTCCGGCTCCCACCAGGCCGCGCACGGCCGCGGGAGCAGGACGTCACCGCCGATCGCGGCGGTCAGCGCGAGCAGCAGGGCGGGGGCGCCGGGGGCGGCCGCGACGCGGTCGGCAGTGGTGGGCAGCCCGCGCCGGCCCCAGTAGCCGCAGGCGGCGTCCAGGAGCTCGGGGGAACCACCGAGGGGTACGGCGTCGGGGCGGCCGGCGGCTGCCGAGAGCACGGCGGTCAGCTCGGGCAGCAGCGGCAGTCCCTGGTCGGGCAGCGGAGGACCGTAACGGACGGGGCCGTACCCCACCGGACCTCCTCCCGGTTCCGTCCGCCGCATCTGTACCTCCGCGCCGTGTCGTCGCGTTGTCCGGTGCTCAGCGTTCCCGCGCTGTCCATGGTGCCCCGCCGTTCCCGCGCGTGCTCCGTACCACCCCGTGCCGCGAGGTCCACGCCCCGCCCCGCCGGTCCCCCGCTCACGCGCCTCGGGGGCTCCGCGCCGGGTGGCGCCGGGGGCGGCCGTGCGCGGTCACGGGGTCCAGCGGCCCCGGCGGTGCAGCAGACGGTGGACGGCGGCGCCGAGCGCGCCCGCGACGAGGAGTCCGCCGGCGACCATCGCCGGGACGGAGTCGGTGAAGGCGCCCCCGCTGCCCGCCTGCACTCCGCGCTGGACCGGCGCGGGACGGTGGGTGTCGTGGTGGGTGGGCTGGTGTGTGGGCTCATGCGTGGGCTCGTGGGTGGGCTGGTGTGTTGGCTCGTGCGTGGGCTGGTGTGTGGGCTGGTCGGTGGGGTGACGCGTGGGGTGGTGGCCGCCGAGGTCGACGGTGTAAGTGGCGCTCCACTGTTTCTGCTCACCGCCGGGCGGGGCCGGGCAGACGCCGTCCACGCCCCACTCGGTGGAGCCGCCCGGCGCGTCCGGGCCGGCCTCAGCCCCGTCCGGACCGGCCTCAGCCCCGTCCGGGCCGGTCTCGAAGTCGGCGGCCGGGGCGATACGGGCGGTGCCCTGGTAGGAGGGCCCGCCCGCGGCGTCGTCGTTGCCCGGGATGCGGTGCAGCTGGACGGTGCCCTGCTCGAACGCCTGTGAGCTGGCGTCGGTGCTGTCGGGGGCCGGGCCGCCGGTCGGGTCGCAGGAGACGGAGACGGTGACGGTCTCGCCCGGCGCCGCATCGTGCGGGACGACCTCGGCCGCCGGATCCGCGTATGCGACCGGGACGACCTCGGCCGCCGGATCCGCGTACGCGACCGGGGCGGCGACGCCGATCACGGCGCCGGCCAGGGCGGCGGCGGACAGGACACGGGCTCTGCGGCGCATGGGCGGGGCTCCTTGGTCCGGCTCGGGGCACGCCCACCGCGCCCCGCCCTGCCCATCAGACCCTGCGCCTGCGCCGCCCGCCCGCCGCCGGACCCCATTCGCGGGACCGGCCCCACCGACCGGGTGACACCAGACGAGCGACCAGGGCGGGACCACGCGAGCGGGGGAGGCGCCCTCCCGCTCCCGCCCTCACCCCTCGTTGCCGCACAGGGACACCGGTTCCCGCTCCAGGCCCCTGCCCCGTCTCTCCACCACCGCCGAGGCCACCTCGGCCAACTTGCGGTTCGTGCCCTGCGAAATACGCCGCAGCACCGTGAACGCCGCGTCCGCGTCGCACCCGAGGACATGCATCACGATGCCGCACGCCTGGTCGACGACGGGCCGCCTACGCAGCGCGGCGCCGAGCTGTTCCGGCTCGGTGGGGGCGGCCCGGTACGAACGGTCACGGACGATGCTCGTCGCCACGAGATCCTCGAGCGCGCGGGCGGACCCGTGCGGCACGTCCCCCAGCGCCCCGGCGCGGAAACTGTGGAGGCTGAGGGGGACGTCAGCCCCGACCGCCGGAACGGCAGGGTGACGCTGGACCGGACGCCCGCGTCGAGGGCGACGACCCGGTAGTCCGGCCACCGCTCGTCACGCGGCAGATCCGCCGCGTCGACCGGCTCCCCGCGGTCCAGGGCCGTCGGGATCGAGCCGTCCCCCGAGCGGAGCTGGACGGCGACCGGCCCGGCGAGGTCGGGGTGGGGGGTAGGCGGCGAGTCGTTCGGCGCCGACGTCGGTGACCGTGCTGCTCGCCCCGCAGCTGTCGCGGTGCAGCGGGCGGCGTGTTCTCCAGGTCCGCCCCGCGGACCCCGGCGCCTTCGGCCACGACACCACGGGCGCCCCCGTCCTCGTGCGGGCCGACGTCACCTCGCTGCTGTCGGTCCCGGTGACCGCCCCCAACGGCACGTCGGGGGCGTCCTCTCCCTCTTCCGACCGGGCGCCCGCCTGGCCTTCTCGATGGCGGAGGCCCGGGCGACGGACACGATGTCGCGCCACATCGCCCTCGCGATGGCCGCCTCCGGGTGACGTACGGACCGAGCGGGAGGCCGCCCCTGCGGCCCGCTCACGGCGACCGGCGGGCCGGGGACCCTCAGGGCCCGGCCGGCCGGTCACATCGGTGACGGGGCGGGTGCGCGGACGGCGCGTGGCCGGTATCTCAGTCGGCTGGGGCGCCGGCGTCCTGCATCACCTGGTCGCGCAGTCGGTCGCAGCACCGGCTGATCAGCCGGGAGACGTGCATCTGCGAGATGCCCAGCTGCTCCGCGATCCGGCTCTGCGTCATGTCCCCGAAGAACCGCATGTAGAGGATGGCCCGCTCCCGCTCCGGCAGCGCCGCGAGCCGCGGCTTGACCGCCTCGCGGTCGACGACGGTGTCGAGCGCGGGGTCGGGCGCGCCCAGCGCGTCGCTGAGCGAGTAGCCGTCCTCGCTGCCCGGGAGTTCGGCGTCCAGGGACAGCGCCGTGAAGCTCTCCAGGGCCTCCAGGCCGACCTGGACGTCCTCCTCGCTCATGTTGGCGTGGGCGGCGATCTCGGCCACGGTGGGGCGGCGACCCGAGATCGTCTGGGACAGGTCCTGGGTGGCGAACCGGACCCGGTTGCGCAGGTCCTGGACCCGGCGCGGCACGTGCAGGGTCCACATGTGGTCCCGGAAGTGCCGCTTGATCTCACCGGTGACGGTGGGTACCGCATAGCTCTCGAAGGCGTTGCCGCGCTCGGGGTCGTAGCGGTCGACGGCCTTGACCAGGCCGAGCGCCGCGACCTGGCGCAGGTCCTCGTAGCTCTCGCCGCGGCTGCGGAACCGCCCCGCGAGCCGTTCGGCCATGGGCAGCCACGCCTCGACGATCCGTCCCCGCAGGGCGTCCCGTTCCGGGCCGGGGGACAGTGTCGCCAGCTCGCGGAACGCCTCAGCGGTGTCGGGGGCGTCGTCGTGCGGATGGTGCTTCGTGCTTGCCTGAGTACGCATGGTGCGTCGCAGCTCCCTAGATGTGCTCTGGGGGGACGGTCACCGTGGGGGGTGCGGACATGCACATATGGGGCACACCCGTGATGGTTGGATCACCGATCCCACGGACGTGCCTCCTGTCCGAAGCACTGAGGTGCGCCTGCCCCGCTCCACGCGCGGCAAACACACCCAGGTTTCCCTCCTTCCCGCCGGGTGACTCGGGCCTGAGGAAAAACACCCTGGGAGGTCCAGTATGGCCATGTATGTCGCCGACCACATCCCGCGCAGACTGCGCGCATGGGGAGTCGAACACGTCTTCGGCTATCCGGGGGACGGCAGCAACGTGTGGTGGGCGTCTGGAACAACCGCGATCTCAACCAGGTGACCTGGGAGCTGCGGGCGATAGGCGAGCCGTCCTTCCTGCCCTCGCAGGAGCTGCCGGACGTCCCGTACGCGGCGTTCGCCCGCTCCCTGGGGCCGACCGGCATCCGGGTGGAGAAGCCGGAGGACGTCGAGGCGGGCTGGCGCGCGGCCCTGGAGGCGGACGGTCCCGCCGTCGTCGAGTTCCTCACCGACCCGGCGGTTGCGCCGCACGCCACCTGGGAGCAGATGGAGGCCACGGCCGCCTCGGTCCTCAAGGGCGACGCGGACCGGGGGCCATGATCAAGCAGGGTTTCAAGGCGAAGGTGCAGGAGTTCCTGCCGAGTACGAGGCCGAGGGCAGGCGGTGACGGGCAGGAAGTGACGGGCAGGACGTCGTCGCTCGGCGGCGGGTGCCCTGTGGTCGCCTCCGGGATGGCCGGGTCGGACCCGGACACCGCGCCCGACCGTCGGGCCGCACGCGGCGTCCGGGAGGCGGCGGTCAGCCGGCCGGTACCGCCGGTTCGGCGGGGTCGGGTTCCTCGACGGGTGGCAGCAGCACCTCCTCGTAGCGGCCCAGCGCCAGAACGGCGAGAAGCATCAGCATCGGAATGATCACAGCGATCACCGCCATGGGCCCGGTCCTTCCCCAGGGAATGTGCGGTGGGGGGGTGTCAGGGCGGGTCTCCCCTGCGCGGACGGGCAAACCCGGGCGGCAAGGGGAAGCCCGTACGGCGAACGGAACCGGCCGCCGCCGGAACTCCCGTGTCGACGGCGGGTCCTCGGGTACGCGGGAGGCCACGCCAACCCTGGAGGGGAGTCATGCAGCGAGGCAGCGACCGGCTGAACGTCCACCGCGACGACGAGAGGAAGCACGAACTGCAGGGTTTGCTCCGGTCCGGCCACCCCACCCGGACCGAGGAGTGGCACGACCCGGAGCCGTACGCCGAGGACGACCCGGAGGTCGCGCGCGGGCCGGTGACACCGACCCGCGCTCCGGCCCGGGTGGAGACGCTGCGCCTGGAGCTGGCCCGGGTTCTGGGCCGCACCTCGTTCCCGGCGCGGTCCGGCGAGCTGATCCGCGTCCTGCGCGACCGGCACGCCCCGGACAACCTCGTCGAGCCCTTGGAGCGGCTGCCGAGGAAGGCCCGCTACGAGTCCGTGCACCAGCTCGCCACGGCGGTGGCGGGCACCCGGGACGGCGACTGAGGGGCGGACCGGCATGGCCGATGTCGACAGGGACGTCATGACGCCGGGCGTCGTGGCGGTCCGGCCGGACGCGTCGCTCGTGGAAGCGGCGCGGCTGATGCGCGCAGGACGTCGGGAACGTCCTGGTCACCGCGGACGAGCGGCTCATCGGGGTGCTGACCGACCGTGACATCACCCTGCGGGCCGTCGCCGACGGCGTGGACCCGCTGACGGTGGGCGCGCAGGCCGTGTGCACCCCCGGCCCCGTGGTGATCGGCCCGGACGGCGCGGTGTCCGCGGCGCTCGCGCTGGTGCGCGACCACGCGGTACGGCGGCTTCCGGTCGTCGCGGACGGGCACCCGGTGGGCATGGTGAGCCTCGGCGATCTGGCCGTCGCCCGGAACTCGGACTCGGCGCTCGCCGACTTCAGCCGCGCCGAACCGGACAGCCGGCCTGGGCGGGACCCCCGTCCGACCTGCGACGTCCCAGAAGATCACGAAGAAGGGAGATCGAACGCGTATGCGTATCGCATTCCTGACCGCACCGGAGGGTGTGGAGCAGATCGAACTGACCGAACCCTGGCAGGCGATGGCGGACGCCGGTCACGAGCCGGTGCTGGTGTCGACGAAACCGGGCCGCGTCCAGGCGTTCCAGCACCTGGACAAGGCGGACACGTTCGCCGTGGACGGCGTGGTGGGCGAGGTGCCCGCCGAGTCGTTCGACGCGCTGGTGCTGCCCGGCGGGGTGGCCAATCCGGACGTCCTGCGGATGGACGACCAGGCAGTCTCGTTCGTGCGGGAGTTCTTCGAGCGGGGCCGGCCGGTCGCCGCGATCTGTCACGCGCCGTGGACGCTGATCGAGGCGGACGTGGTCCGCGGCCGGGTCCTGACCTCGTGGCCCAGCCTGCGCACCGACATCCGCAACGCGGGCGGTGAATGGGTCGACGAGCAGGTGAAGGTCTGCGACCACGGGCCGAACAAACTGGTCACCAGCCGCAAGCCCGACGACCTGAAGGCGTTCTGCGAGACCTTCCTCGACGTCTTCAGGACAGTCTCCGTCTGAGGCGGGTACGACAGCCGGTCCGAGGCCGGACGACAGCGGTCCCGGGCCGTAGCGACACAGGGGGCGCTCGCACGGCGGTGCGGGCGCCCCCTGTGTCGTCGCCGCTGCCGCCGCGGTGTCGGGGCCGCGCGGCGCTAGGGGCGGCGGCCGAGCAGGCACAGCAGCGAGGTCTGCGCGTCGGCGCCCGCCGGCGGCTCCACCGGCGCCGCGAACAGTCCGCTCTTCTCCAGGTCGCCCGCGTACGGGGCGACCTCCTCCGTCGTGAACGTCACGAGCCGCTCGGGGAGCCGTTCGTCGGCGCCGATCGCGCGGGACAGGTCCCAGGCGTGGACGACGAGGTCCGCGATCATCTGCGCGCAGTACGCGGTGGCCGGGGTGTCGCCGTAGGACAGGTGGACGGTGCGGCCGAGTGCCCCCGGCGCGTGGAACGCCTCCCGCGCGGAGCGGGCCGCCGTTTCCCAGGACGCGGCGGGGTCGGGCCCCAGCAGGTCACCGCCGAAGGTGCCGCCGACCTCCTCGATCATGCAGCCGTCCCTGACCAGCGACGGCACCCACAGCTGTTCGGAGACGAGGTGGTTGACGAGGTCGCGGACCGTCCACGCGGCACACGGGGTGGCCGCGCCCCACTGGTCGTCGCGGACGGCGTGCACCCGGTCACCGAAGAGGTCCTGGGCCTCGGCGTGCCGGGCGAGCAGGGGACGGGGCTCCGCCGGGCCGGACGCGTCGCCGGCCGGGTCGGACGGCGAACGGGTCACGACGGCCCCGGACCCCGGTCCCGGGCGCCCTCGCGGGTGCGCCCGGAGACCACCGGGCGCCGCGGATGACGGCGCAGGTACTCGCCCTCCAGGAGCGCCATGCGCTCGTTGTGGGTGCGCAGCGCGTCGGCCGACCCGTGCAGCAGCGTGTCGTGGCGGGTCCGGTGGATCGACTCCAGCTCCTTCATCAGCTGCTGGTCGTCCAGGCGGTCCGGGTGCACTCCGGTCATGGTGGTACCCCGATCTTGGTGTTCCTCCCATGAGAGCCGGGTACCCGCCCGGCGAGCGCCACCCCGAGCGGCATCCGGGAGGGAGCCATGGATCTCGCGTTCCTCCATCCACTGTACGAACATCCGGGGCCCTGGGCCTCCGTGTACGCCGGGACGCCCGCGCCCCCGGAGTCCGTGCCCGGCGAGCGGTCCCTGACGGCGGCCGCCGTGACCCGTGAACTGACCGAGCAGGGGGCGGACGAGGCGACGTGCCGGGCCGTGCGCCGGGCGGTGGAGGAGCTGCGGCACGACGCCGAGCCGTACGGCCGGGCGCTGTTCGCCCGTGACGGGCGGGTGGTCCTCGATCCGACGCTGGCCGCGCCGCCCCCGGCGGACCTGGCCTTCTGGGCGCCGCTGCCGCGTACGGCTCCGCTGCTGGACCTGGCCGGGGAGGACGTCGTGTGCGTGGTGGCGTACGTGGACCGGCGGGGCGCCCGCTTCGAACTGCGCGGCGCCCTCGGCGGCGAGGGCGCCGCGCCGGCGGCCGGGGGGTGGTGGCCGGTGCACCGGACCGGCGGGGCCGGCCGGTCGGAGCGGCACTTCCATCTGTGGATGGAGAACACCTGGGAGCACAACGTGGCGGAGGTCGCCGACGCGCTCGCCGTGTGCCAGGAGGAGACCCGTGCCGACCTGCTGGTTCTCGTCGGTGAGCACCGGGAGCGCGGCGCCGTGCGGGACCGGCTGCCGCGGCGGCTGCTGGACCGGGTGGTCCAGGCCCCGCCCGGTGTGGGCGGCAGGCTGCCGGACGAGGACCTGGCGCGGGTCCGCGCCGAGCACGTCCGCCGGCGGGCCGCCGACGAGGTCGAGCGGTTCCTCGCGGCGCGCGGCCCGGACGCCGCAGGGCGCCGGGGTGCCGTGGAGGACGTGGCGGAGCTGGTGGAGGCGGCGCGGGAGCACCGGATCGACGAACTGCTGGTGCGCGCCGAGGGGCCCGACACGCACCGGGCGGTGTGGGTCGGTGAGGACCCCGACCAGCTGGCCGTGCACCGTACGCAGCTGCGGCCCCTGGGGGTGGGCGTGGACCGCGCCCGGTCGGCGAGGGCCGACGACGCCCTGCTGCGGTCCACGGTGAGCGCCGACGCCCCGGCGGTCTCCGTGACCCCGGCGTCCGAGGCCACGGGGACCGGCGTACCGGCCGGCGGGCTGGGCGCGCTGCTGCGCTGGACGTGACACGCGCGCCGCGCAGGCGGTGGGCGCCCACCGCGGGGGCGTCCTAATGCAGCCGCAGGCAACGTTTGCCCGGGGCGAACGTTGCCCGTCGCGGCACTAGCGGGCGCGCTCCACGCGGCGCTCGTCCCACACCGGCTCCGGGGTCTCCCGGACCCGGCCGTCGGAGCCGAAGACGAGGTAGCGGTCGAACGAACGAGCGAACCAGCGGTCGTGGGTGACCGCGAGCACCGTGCCGTCGAACGCCTCCAGCCCCTCCTGCAGGGCCTCCGCCGACTCCAGGTCGAGGTTGTCCGTCGGCTCGTCGAGGAGCAGCGCGGTGACTCCCTGGAGTTCCAGCAGGAGGATCTGGAAGCGGGCCTGCTGGCCGCCGGAGAGCCGCTCGAAGGACTGCTCGGCCTGTCCGGTCAGCTCGTAGCGCCGCAGCCGTGACATGGCGGCACCCCGGTCCTGCGCGTGTTCCTTCCAGAGGATGTCGAGCAGGGTCCGCCCCTCCAGCTCGGGATGGGCGTGCGTCTGCGCGAAGTGTCCGGGGACGACCCGGGCGCCGAGCTTCCACTGCCCCGAGTGGGCCACGTCCTCACCGGCGAGCAGCCGCAGGAAGTGCGACTTGCCGGAGCCGTTGGAGCCGAGGACGGCGACCCGCTCGCCGTAGAAGACCTCCAGGTCGAAGGGTTTCATGAGCCCCGTCAGTTCGAGCCCGGCGCAGGTGACGGCCCGTACGCCGGTACGGCCGCCCTTGAGGCGCATGGTGATGTCCTGCTCGCGCGGCGGCTCGGGCGGCGGCCCGGCCTCCTCGAACTTGCGCAGCCTGGTCTGGGCGGCGGCGTACCGGGAGGCCATCTCGTGGCTGACGGCGGCGGCCTGCCGGAGCGTGAGCACGAGCTTCTTCAGCTGGGCGTGCTTCTCGTCCCAGCGGCGGCGCAGTTCCTCGAACCGCTCGAACCGCTGCCGCCGGGCCTCGTGGTACGTGTCGAACCCGCCGCCGTGCACCCAGGCGTCGGCGCCCGCGGGGCCCGGTTCCACGCTCACGATCTTCTGGGCGGCGCGGGCGAGGAGTTCCCGGTCGTGGGAGACGAACAGCACGGTCTTGCGGGTCTCCGCGAGCCGCTCCTCCAGCCAGCGCTTGCCGGGGACGTCGAGGTAGTTGTCGGGCTCGTCGAGGAGGAGCACCTCGTCGGTGCCGCGCAGCAGCGCCTCCAGCACCAGCCTCTTCTGCTCGCCGCCGGACAGGGTCCGCACCTGCCGCCACTGCGCCTTCTCGTACGGCATGCCGAGCGCGGCCGTGGTGCAGATGTCCCAGAGGGTCTCGGCCTCGTAGCCGCGGACCTCGGCCCAGTCGGAGAGGGCCTGGGCGTAGGCAAGCTGGGCCGCCTCGTCGTCGACGGTCATGATCTGGTGCTCGGCCGCGTCGACGGCGCGGGCGGCCTCCCTGATGCGGGGCTGCGCCACCGACACCAGCAGGTCACGGACGGTCGTCTCGTCGCGTACGGAGCCCACGAACTGGCGCATCACGCCGAGCCCGCCGGTCACGGTGACCGATCCCCCGTGGGGCTTCAGCTCTCCGGAGATCAACCGCAGGAGGGTGGTCTTCCCGGCGCCGTTGGGACCCACGAGGGCGACCACGGCCCCCTCCCCCACCCGGAACGACACATCGCCGAGCAGGGTCCTCCCGTCGGGGAGGTGGTACTCCAGGTGTGCCGCTTCGAGATATCCCATGCGGCGCATTCTGCGAGGCCCGTGAACCGGGAGGCAAACCGATTTGCCGCACCGCCGCCGGGCCCGCGGCCGCGGCGGGTGCCCCGGAGCGCACCCCCGCCTGACACGGTCGCCGCACCATGGGGTACCCGTGGTCCCATGACCGCAGACGTCGACCTCACCGCCCGCCTCCCGGGCCACCACATCCTCCGGGACCGTTTCCTCGCCGCGGACAGCCGCCTCTTCGACGCGGTGGCGACCCGCGAGTGGCCGGGCGCCCACCCCATGCTGCCGAGGCTGAGCCGGGCCGCCAACCACGGCGTCCTCTGGTTCGCCACGGCGGCCGTGATCGCCGCGACCCGCAGTCCGCGGGCCCGCCGGGCCGCCGCCCGCGGCGTGGCCTCCCTCGCCCTCGCCTCGGTGACGATCAATACGCTCGGCAAGCGCACGGTGCGCCGCCCCCGCCCGGTCCTGGACAACGTCCCGGCCATGCGCCACTTGAAGCGCCAGCCGATCACGACGTCGTTCCCGTCGGGTCACTCGGCCTCCGCCGCCGCCTTCGCGACCGGCGTCGCCCTGGAGTCCCGCGGCTGGGGCGCGGTGGTCGCCCCGCTCGCGACCGCGGTCGCGCTGTCCCGTGTGTACACGGGCGTGCACTTCCCGAGCGACGTCCTGGCCGGTGCCGCGTTCGGGGTGGGCGCCGCCTACGCCGTCCGGGGCATGGTGCCGACCCGCGACCAGCTCGCGCCCCCCGGCCGCCCGCGCGCGGACGCGCCCGCGCTGCCGGACGGCGAGGGCCTGGTCATGGTCGCCAACACCGCCTCCGGCACGGCCGACCGGGTGCGCTCCCTGCGGGACGCCCTTCCCGGCGCCCAGACCGTGGAGTGCGCACCGGAGGACCTGCGGGCCGAGCTGGAGAAGGCGGCGGCCCACGCCCGGGTGCTCGGCGTGTGCGGCGGCGACGGCACGGTGAACGCCGCCGCCGAGGTCGCCCTGCGCCACGGCCTGCCGCTGGCCGTCCTGCCGGGCGGCACGCTCAACCACTTCGCGCGGGACCTGGGGGTGGAGGACGTCCGCGATCTCCGCCGCGCCGTGCGTCAGGGCGAGGCGGTCCGGGTGGACGTGGGGCACTTCCGGTCCGGCGAGACCGAGGGCCATTTCGTCAACACGTTCAGCGTGGGCGTCTACCCGGAGCTGGTGCGGGAGCGCGAGCGGTGGGAGCGGATGCTCGGCGGCTGGCCGGCCGGGGTGATCGCGGCGGTGCGTGTCCTGCGCTCCGACCGGCACCCGCTCCAGGCCACCTTCCAGGGCCGGCCGCGCCCGATCTGGCTGCTGTTCGCGGGCAACGGTACGTACCACCGGCTGGGCCTGGCCCCCGGGCACCGCTTCGACCTCGCCGACGGGCTGCTCGACGTCCGAGTGGTGCACGGCGGGCGCCGCCCGGCGCTGCGGCTGCTGGCCGCGGCCCTCGCCGGCCCGGTGACCCGCTCCCCCGCGCACGCCGCGGTCCGGGTGAGCCGCCTGCGCGTCGAGGGCGTCACGCCCGGCACCCCGCTGGCGTACGACGGCGAGGTCACCGAGGTGCACGGCGATCTGACGCTGGAGAAGCTCCCGGAGGCCCTCACGGTCTACCGGCCCCTCGGCTGACCCCGGGCGGGCGGTCCGCCGACCGCCCGCCCGCTCCCCTCCCCACCACCCTCGTCCAGTATTCAAGACGGCGGTCTCAATATTCGGCATGGGCGCGTACGGTTCCCCCAGGACCTGGAGAAGGGGAACCGCCATGCCGAAGGCACGGGAGACCGCCGTCTACACGCACGGGCACCACGAGTCGGTACTGCGCTCGCACACCTGGCGGACGGCCGCCAACTCGGCGGCGTACCTGCTCGGTTCGCTGGAACCGCACATGACGGTCCTGGACATCGGGTGCGGCCCCGGCACCATCACCGCGGACCTCGCCGCGCTGGTCCCGGACGGGCACGTCACCGGCGTCGACCACGCCCCCGGCATCCTGGACCAGGCACGGGCCACGGCCGCCGAACGGGGCCTGACCAACGTGGACTTCGCGGTCGCCGACGTCCACGCGCTGGACCATCCGGACGACACCTTCTGCGTGGTCCACGCGCACCAGGTGCTCCAGCACGTCGGCGACCCCGTGCAGGCGCTGCGCGAGATGGCGCGGGTGACCAGGCCCGGCGGTCTCATCGCCGTCCGCGACTCGGACTACGCGGCGATGACGTGGTTCCCGGCGTCGGCGGGCATGGACGACTGGCTGGAGCTGTACCGGCGGGTGGCACGGGCCAACGGCGGCGAGCCGGACGCCGGGCGCCGGCTGAAGTCCTGGGCCCTGCGGGCCGGGCTCACCGACGTCACGGCCACCTCCTCCACGTGGACGTACTCCACCGCCGAGGAGCGGGCCTGGTGGAGCGGGCTGTGGGCGGACCGCACGGTCGCCTCCGCCTACGCCGAGCGGGTCACCGGGGACGGCCACGCCACCGAGGAGGGACTGCGGGCGATCGAGGCGGCCTGGCGGGACTGGGGGCGGCAGGAGGACGGCTGGTTCGCCGTACTGCACGGGGAGATTCTCTGCCGCAAGCCGGCCTGAATCCGGGAATCCGCGGACCCGGACCCTGACGAACCGCCGCGGGGCGGCTCAGTCCCTGGGGAGCAGCGGTCCGAGCGGCCCGAGGTCCAGGTTGAGGTCCTCGGGCCGCAGGCCGTAGCGCTCGCGCAGCTCGGTCATCCGGTCGTCCAGCAGCATCAGGGTGAGCCCGATGCGCTCCTCCTGCTCCTCGGTGAGCTCCCCGGTGTCGAACCGGCGCACGGCCTGCCGCTCCATGAGCTGACGGAGCAGCTCGACGACGGTGAGGACCAGCTTGACCAGGTCGCGTTCCACCGTGTCGGGTTCCAGTTCGAGACGGTTGCGGCCGGTCACTCGCTGCCTCCCCAGGGCGCGGGCACATTGGCGTTCACGGAGCTGATGAGCGCGTTCAGGTCGATGCGGACGAGGTCGACGTCCGCGATGCGCAGGGTGAGGTCGCCGGCGATGACGACCCCGCCGGCGAGCAGCCGGTCGAGCAGGTCGACGAGGGCCACCTCCCGGCGTTCTATGACGGTCACGCGTTCTCTCCGCTCATGCCGTCGGAGTCGGCGCGGCCGGTCTCCTCGCCGCTGAAGGAATAGGCGGCCCAGGGTCCGGTGAGTTCCACGCGCAATCCGGGCTCCTCGTTCTTCGTGCGGTCCACGAGTTCCACGAACCCCTCGGAGTCCCGGCGCGGCACCAGATAGGCCGCGTTCAGCACATTGCGGCCGGGGGCACCGGAAAGGGCGGAACTCTGGGGCGCGTGCAGCCGGGTGTCCTCGGCGCGTTCCGAGAGGGTCTCGTGCAGCCGGCGGGCGAACCGGTCGGCCTTCTCCCACATCTCCTCGTGGGCCTGCCGGCTGTGCCGCCGCTGCCGCAGGTAGTCCCGCCCGCTGGCGGCCTTCGCCGGCTCCCGGGGCCGCTGCTCCTCGGACTCCGGTTCCGCGTACACCTTGACGCCCCACTCCACCCGGCCCGACAGCCGGTCCAGGGTGCGCAGGAAGCCCTCCTCGCGGGCCTCCAGCATGACCCGTACGCCACTGTCGTCGTGGAAGACGGTGCCGAGCCGCAGCGGCAGCGGCGTGGTGACCACGGTGAGCGCGTCGATCACGTTCTGGTGGGCGTGGGCGGTCTCGGTCAGCCAGTCAAGGTCCTCCAGGTGGGCGCGCAGCGGCTGCTCCGCGAAGTCCCGCTCGGGCACCTCGCTGACCACGGCGACCAGGTCGTGGTGGCGCAGCAGCCGGGGAGGGGCGCCCCCGACCCCCGTGATCTGGGACTGGAGCGGCGCCTCGAAGGGGCGGCACACGGCGTACACGTAGCGCAGTCCGGTCATGAGGGCTCCTCTCTGGCAGGGCCGCGCTCGACGGCCGGCTCCGGTCCGCGCCGGGGACGGCCGTCGTCCAGCTCGGCGAGCCGGGCGCGCAACTCTGCGTTCTCGCGGGAGAGTTCGTCGCGGCGTGCGTGCGACGACAGGGCCGGGTCGGTCTCCCACCAGTCGATACCCATCTCCTTGGCCTTGTCGACGGAGGCGACGACGAGGCGCAGTTTGATGGTGAGCAGTTCGATGTCGAGCAGGTTGATCCGGATGTCGCCCGCGATCACCAGACCTTTGTCCAGTACACGCTCCAGGATGTCGGCGAGGTTGGCGCTGCCGTTCTGGCCGTACGGCTCGGGCACTCGGCTCGGGAAGGTCACCGGCGGCTCCCGCCCCCGGCTGCCCGTTCCTCGTCCTCATAGTCGTACGGTTCCCCGTCGCTGTCCTCCTCGACGTCGTCCTCGTACGCGTCCTCCACGCCGTCGGGCTCCTCCTCGTAGGCGTCCTCGGGCTCCTCCTCGTACGCGTCCTCGTCGTCCGCGTACGCGTCGTCACCGTCCTCGTACGCGTCGTCCGCGTACGTGTCGGTGGCCTCGTCGGCGTCCCCCGGCCCCTCCTCGGGCTCCTCGTCCTCGTAGGCGTCCTCGGCGTCCTCGTGGGCGTCCTGGGACTCGTCGCGGGCCCCGTAGTCGTCACGGGACTCCTCGCGCTCCTCCTCCGCCACCACGTCCTCGTGGGAGCGCACGACCTCGCCGTCGCGGATCTCCCCGCGCCAGCCGTCCTCCGCTTCACCCTTCAGAGTGACGAAGCGGGCGAAATGTTTGAGATCGAGCCGAGCGCGGCGGCCCTGGGCGCGCCAGAGGTTGCCGGTCTTCTCGAACAGGCCCTTCGGGTAGTACTCGATCACCAGCAGCACCCGCGTGAGGTTGTCCGCGAGCGCGTGGAACGAGACCGTGCCCTTCGTGGTGCCCTTGGCGCCCTCGGACGTCCAGGTGATCCGATCGTCGGGCACCTGTTCGGTCGTACGGGCCTTCCAGCTGCGGTTGGACCAGAAGACCTTGAGCTGCCAGTCGGAGTGGGTGTCATCGGCCCGGCCTGCGCTCTTGACGCCCTTGGCGAAGGTGCTGAAGTCCTGGTAGCGGGTCCATCGGTCGTACGCGGTGCGCACGGGCACACCGACGTCGACGGACTCCAGGATCACCGTCGGCCTGCTGCCCGCCCCGCCCCCGCGGCCGCCCTTGCCGCCGAGGTTCTTCAGGGCGCCCAGCACGTTGTCCTTGGCCCGGCCCGCGCCCACCTCCAGGGCGGTGCGCAGCGGACCCTTGCCCCCGGCGAGCTTGCGCCCGGCCTCCAGGGCGAGCCCGGCGAAGCCGGGGCTGTTGCCGTCGGCGATGTCGTTCAGCCTGCCGGTGGTCTCGCCGAGCTTGCGGCCCAGACCGACCAGCATCCGCTGGGCCAGCACGGCGAGGAACTCCCGCGCCTCCTCCTTCAGGTGGTCGACGGCGGGGCTGTGGGCGAGGTCGGAGAGCGGGGTGCCGTTCGCCGCGCCCTTCGCCGTGTCGGTCGCGTCCTTCGCCGTGCTCGTCGCACGGCCGGTCGCCGCACCCAGGGTCTCAGTCATCGCCACCGCCTCCCCTCGTGGCCCGCGACCGGGTGGCCTTGCGGGCGGTCTTCTTGGCCGGGGTGGTCTTCTTCGCGGCCGTCTTCTCGGCGGCCGCCTTCTTCGCCGTGCCCTTGCCGGCGGCCGGGGCGGCGGTCTTCTTCGCGGAGGCCTTCTTCTTCGCGGGGGCCTTCTCGGCGGCCCGCGCGGCGGTCTTCCTCGCCGGAGCCGGCCGCCCGCGCTCCGGTTCCTCCTCGCCGGACTCGGCACCGTCCTCGTCGTCCGCGCCGGACGCCCGGGCGCGCTCGTCCTCCTCGTCGTACGCGTCGTCGTCGTGGGCGTCCTCGTCGCGCTCCGACCGCTCGGGGGCGGCTCCGGAGAGCTGGTCGCGCACCTGGGCGGTGCGGCCGTGCAGCCGGTCCGCCAGACCTTCGATCCGGCGTTCCACCAGGGCGCCGGCGGCCGCCTTGCCGACGCCGCGCAGGTCACCGCGCAACTGGTCGCCGATCTCCTTGAACTGCGCGCTGTCCAGCAGTTGGCGGGACACCAGGTCCGCGATCGACCGCGGACCGAGGTTCATCCGCTTGCCCGCCACCATGGTCCCGACCACGACGGCGAGCTTCAGTTTCCTCCTACGTCCGAGGACGTATCCGGCCCCTACGGCGAGGCCCAGTCCCACTCGGTTCATCATGTCGTCCCGTCGCCGTTTCCCGTGCCCCTGCGCGCGCTGGTCTCCAGCCGCTCCAGAAGCTCGTCCTCCAAGCGGTCGAACTCCTCCTCGCCGATCTCGCCCGCGTCGAGCCGCTGCTCGAGGCGGGCGAGTTCGGCGCGCACGGCCGCCGGGTCGTAGTACTGGCGCTCGGCCTCGGCCAGCACCTGCCGCACCGCCCAGAGGCTGCCGCGCACCGGTGCGAAAGGCAGCAGCAGCACCTCGGTGATCAGACTCACGCACCCGCCTCCTTCGGCCTCGTCCGCCGTGCGCGCGGCGCGCTCAGTGCGCCGCCTCCCCCTCCGCGTGCTGGGCGGGGCCCGGCTCGACGAAGCTGTACGGCGGCAGCGGACCGTTGACCCTCAGTTCGACGTGCGGATGGCTCGCGCGGACCTCCTCCACGGCGGCCAGGAACACCTCGGCCGACTTCCGGTCGACCAGGTACGAGACGTTGGCCAGCCAGCCGGTGGAGTCCGGGCCCACGCTGATCGCGGTCGCAGCCCGCTCCAGCGCCCGCCGGAGTTGCGCCGCGTCCTCGGCCTCCCGGTGCTGCACCGCGCCGGCGACCATCTCCCCGAGCCGCAGCCGGTCCTCGTACGTGCCGCCGTCGGCCTTCCGGTTGGTCTCCGCCAGCGCCCGCAGCTCGGTGTTCTCACTCATCACTCGGTGCAGCACGCCCTGCTCGTCGTGGCTGGCCTTGACGTTGTACTCGACCTTGCCGTCGAGGGCTCCCAGCCGCTCCCGGTAGTGCTCGGCACGCTCGGCGAGCACATGGGTGACGGCCGCGTCGTCCTCGGCGACGCTGCCGAACCGCATGGGCAGCACGGAGCCGCCCCCGCCCGCCTCGTTCAGCACGTTCTGGTGGGCGAGCAAATCCCTGCGCTTGGGCCGCAGCCCCTCGGGGGCGTCACTGACGATCGCCGCCAGCCCGCCGTCCTTGAGGATGCGCACGGGGCACGGCGGGTCGCCCACCCCGCCCATGCCCTCGGGGAGAGCGGTGTGCGAGCTCGCCGTGATGCCGTAGACGTACGTGCTCACTCCTGTTCCTCCCTCCTGCGCGAGCTGGTGGCCTTGCGGGCCCGGGGCCGCGACTCGCTCCGGCCGTCGTCGCGTGCCTGCCGGAAGGCGTCGGAGATCGTCTCGGCGGCACCGGACAGCGCCCCCTTCGACTTGCCGCGCGCACCGGACTCGGTGATCTCACCGACGAGGTCCGGCAGACCGGGGTCCTTGCGCGGTCCGGCCTCCAGATCGAGCCGGTTGCACGCCTCGGCGAAGCGCAGATAGGTGTCGACGCTCGCGACGACGACCCGTACGTCGATCTTCAGGATCTCGATGCCCACGAGGGAGACCCGTACGAAGGCGTCGATGACCAGCCCTCGGTCGAGGACCAGTTCCAAAACGTCGTAGAGACCGCTGCTGCCGCCTCCACCACCGGACTGCTGTGCCGGGACTACGGTCATGCCGGGCGTTCCTCCTTCTGGGGAATGCGGATGTTGCTGGTGTCAGGGAGTCGCCGGTGTCCGTGGACGTGTCCGGGGACACCGGTGCGGGACGGCCTAGCGGCCGGAACGGCGTGCGTCGGCCCTCCCGCGTTCGTAACGGCGGACGCGCCGGTAACCGGTGAGCTCACCGTCGGCGTCGAGCTCCACCTGGTAGCTCGCGAGCAGGCTCATGGTGTCGGGGACCCGGGCCATCTCCAGGACCTCGACCTCCAACGCCCAGCCGTCCTCGGTCCGTTCGAAGGACGACACGGACTCGGCCTCCAGGCCGGTCAGCTCCGCGAGCTGGTCCCGCGCGTGGCGCAGTACCTGCATGGGGGTGGGGCGGCTCCGAGCCGCCTCGTCCCGGGAACGCCCGGAGGTCTCCCGCCCCGTTTCCGGTTCGTCCGCGTCCTGCGGTGTCGGGTCCTTCTGCGAAGTCGGGTCCTTCTGCGAAGTCCGGCTTTTCTGTGAACGATGCGTGTTCGACGTGCTGGATGTGTTCGACATGGCCACCTCGAACACCGAGTGGCCCCCCGGCCGTTGACCAAACCCTCCGGATGCGTGCGCTCTCAACCGGCAGTGCGCGCAGGCGCCTTCGGGCCGGGCCGAGGGCGCGGGCCCGGCGCGTCGACCCCGCCCGGGGGTCGGTGCGGGCCTGTTCCACGGCGTCCTCGTGGTGGCCGGGGGGTGTTCTGCTGCACCTTCTCGGGCCGGTGGATCTCCACGCCGTGCCGGCCGACCCGCGGGGTCAGTGTGGCCCCCTGGTCCACTCCTCACTCCGTACGGACCGTTCCCGGCGCGCCGGTCAGGGCGCGATCGCGTGCTCCACCAGGAGGCGGCCGGCCGCCGCGATCGCCTCCGCGTCGATGCCCGCCTCGCGCAGCTGCTCCTCGGGGGAGGCGGAGCCCGGCATGTCCCGCACGGCGAGCCGCACCAGACGGGGCACCGGCCGCCCGTCGGCGAAGGCGTCCAGGACCGCGTCGCCGAGGCCGCCCTCCGGGTGGTGGTCCTCGACGGTGAGGAGGCAGCCGGTGCGCTCCGCGGCCTCCCGCAGGGTGCGGCGGTCGACGGGCTTGACCGAGTAGAGGTCGATCACCCGGATCGGGATGCCCTCCCGGTCCAGCGCGTCGGCGGCCTTCAGCGCCTCGTGGACGGTGATCCCGGCGGCGACGACGGTCAGCCGGTCGCCGTCCGAGGCGCGCAGCACCTTGCTGCCGCCGACGGGGAAGTCCTCGGTCGGGCTGTAGACGACGGGGGTGGCGCCCCTGGACGTGCGCAGGTAGCGCACGCCGTCCAGGTCGGCCATGGTGGCGACGAGCTTGGCGGTCTGGTTGGCGTCGCACGGGTACAGCACGGTCGAGCCGTGCACGGAGCGCATCATCGCCAGGTCCTCCAGGCCCATCTGAGAGGGCCCGTCCCGGCCGATCGCGACACCGGCGTGCGAGCCGGCGAGATTGAGGCCGGCCCCGCTGACCGAGGCCATGCGGACGAAGTCGTGGGCGCGGGTGAGGAACGCCGCGAACGTCGAGGCGAACGGCACCCAGCCGCGCGCCGCGAGCCCCACCGACACCGCCACGAGTTCCTGTTCGGCGATGTAGCACTCGAAGAACCGGTCGGGGTGTTCCTTGGCGAAGAACTCGGCGCGCGTGGAGTCACCGACCTCGCCGTCCAGGGCGACGACGTCACCGCGGGCGCCGCCCAGCGCGGCGAGCGCATGGCCGAAGGCGTCACGGGTTGCCACCTCGTCGCCGACGGCGTACCGGGGCAGCTCCGGGTGCCCGGTGCGTACGGCGTGCAGCATCCGCGCGGCGGGCGGTTCGGACACCTCGACGCGGAGGTCCCGCGGGCCGCCGAGTTCGGCGATCGCCTCGTCGGCGTCCTTGAGCGGCTTGCCGTGCAGCCCTTCGCGGTCCTGGACGGCCTCGACGCCCTTGCCCTTGAGGGTGCGGGCGAGGATCACGGTGGGCCGGCCCCTGGTGGACGCGGCCTCGCCGTAGGCGCGGTCGACGGCGTCCACGTCGTGGCCGTCGATCTCGACGGTGTGCCAGCCGAACGCGGCGAAGCGGCGGGCGTAGGCGTCCAGGTCGTGGCCGTGCCGGGTGGGGCCGCGCTGGCCGAGCCGGTTGACGTCGACGATCGCGGTGAGGTTGTCGAGGCCCTCGTAAGCGGCGTGCTCGGCGGCCTCCCAGACGGAGCCCTCGGCGAGTTCGCTGTCCCCGCACAGCACCCAGACCCGGTAGCCGGTGCGGTCCAGCCGCTTCCCGGCGAGGGCGATGCCGACGGCCACGGGCAGGCCCTGGCCGAGGGACCCGGTGGCCGTCTCCACCCAGGGCAGACGGCGCGGCGTGGGGTGCCCTTCGAGGCGGCTGCCCAGCTTGCGGTAGGTCATCAGCTCCGTCTCGTTGATCGCCCCCGCCGCCTTGTACGCCGCGTACAGCAGGGGCGAGGCATGGCCCTTCGACAGCACGAAGCGGTCGTTTCCGGGGTGCTCGGGCCGCTCGAAGTCGTACCGGAAGTGCCGCGCCATCAGCACCGCCATCAGTTCCGCCGCCGACATCGACGACGTGGGGTGCCCGGACCCGGCCGCCTCCGAGCAGCGGATGCTGTCGACGCGCAACTGCTGTGCCAGCTCGTTCAGTTGACGGCTGTTCATGAGTCTCCTTCCGCACCCGGTGCGGGCTTGTGGGAGGTGTCGGTCCGCTCCGGCGTCCCCCGGCCGCGGGCCGCCCCGGTCGGCTCCGGGGTCTTCCCGCCCGTGCCCGTGCTCCCGGAGGCGCCGCCGTGTCCGTCGGCGGCGGACCGCGCGGGGGCGGAGGGTGCCTTCGTCAGTTCCGGGGAGTCCGTGTCCAGGGGGACCGACCAGGAGCGGACGAGGCCGAGTTGGACGCCCTGGCGGGGCAGCACCGCGTCGAGGAGCCAGTCGGCGGCGACCCGGACGCGGTTGCCGGGCATGGCGGCCAGGTGGTAGCCGCGGGTGACGGCTCCGGCGACGGGCCCGGCCAGGGGGATGCCGAGGGGGTTCGCGGCGGCCTTGACCCCGCCGAGGTCCACGACGAAACCGAGGTCGCTGTGGCGGTACGGCCTCGGCTCACCGCGGCCCAGGGAGGCGGCCACGTTGAGGGCCGCGACCCTGCCCTGCCGCCAGGCGTGCTGGGCGGTCATCGGCGTGTACGAGCCGGGCTTGGTCAGATCCGGTACGGCGGCCGCGTCCCCGCAGGCGAACAGCTCGGGGCGGCCGGGCACCTGGAGCGTCGGCTCGACGAGCAGCCGGCCGCGTTCCATCGGCAGCCCGAGCGACTCGGCGAGTGGATCGGGCCGTACGCCCACGCACCACACCAGGGTGCGGGTGCCGACGAACTCCCCGTCGGTCAGCAGCACCCCGGTGGGGGTCGCCTCCTGCACGGAGGTCCCCATACGCACGTCGACACCCCGCTGCCGCAGCACCCGGTCGGCGGTCGTCGACAGCCTCTCGTCCATCTCCGGCAGCACCCGCTCGGCGACGTCCAGCAGCATCCAGCGCGGCCGGACACCCTCCCAGCGGGGCTGCCCGCGCACCAGCTGGTCGGTGAACAGCTGCCCCTGGGCGGCCACTTCGGTGCCGGTGTACCCGGCGCCGACCACCACGAAGGTGCAGCGCGAGCGGCAGTCCTCGGGGTCGTCGGAGCCGGCGGCCAGCTCGACCTGCCGGGTCACGTGGTCGCGCAGGTACAGCGCCTCCGGCAGGCCGCGGAAGCCGTGGGCGTGCTCGGCGACGCCGGGGATGGGCAGCAGCTTGTTGACGCTGCCGGCGGCGAGCACCAGCCGGTCGTACGTCAGGGTGCCGACGCCGCCCTCCGGGTCGGCGTAGCGCACGGTGCGCGCGTCGAGGTCGATCTCGTCGGCCTCGCCGAGCACCAGGCGCGTGTGGCGCAGGGTGCCGGTGAGGGAGACGGTGACCCGGCGCGGTTCCAGGATGCCGGCGGCGACCTGGGGCAGCAGGGGCAGGTACAGGAAGTAGTCGGTCGGGTTCAGCAGGGTGATGTCGGCCTTGCCCTGGCTCAGCCGCTCCAGGGTGCGGGCCGTCCGGTAGCCGGCGAAGCCGGCACCGACGATCACGATGCGGGGTCGACTCACGGTTCGCCTCCGGTGGGTCGCGCGTACGGAGTCCTCGGTCGTGGAGGCCTCAGGCGTGGAGGCCTCGTCGGGTAGGCCTCGGTGGTCCGATGTGTGTGTACGGCCTCGTCCTCGGGGCGGTGGCCCCGCGCCGTACGGGCCTACCGCGTCCCCCTGGTAGGGGCGCCCAAACCGGCGGGGCCCCGGAGGACGCGGGTTTCCGCCGCGGGCTGCGGGTACCCGGACCGCGACCTGACCCGCCCCCCGCGGAGGACACCCCCCATGCCTGAGTTCGGC
Organism: Streptomyces sp. HM190; assembly: GCF_009857135.1. Taxonomy (GTDB): domain Bacteria; phylum Actinomycetota; class Actinomycetes; order Streptomycetales; family Streptomycetaceae; genus Streptomyces; species Streptomyces heilongjiangensis. The sequence goes on along the minus strand of NZ_CP047318.1, from coordinate 7,312,403 downwards.
TACTTCCTGGCGACCGAGGAGTTCGGTCCCGCTGACCTCATCGAGCAGGCGAGGATGGCCGAGCAGGCCGGATTCGACTGCCTGTGGATCTCGGACCACTACCACCCGTGGAACGACGCGCAGGGCCAGAGCCCGTTCGTGTGGTCGGTGATCGGCGCTCTCTCGGAGGCCGTGTCGCTGCCGGTCGAGACGGCGGTGACCTGCCCGACCGTGCGGATCCACCCGGCGGTGGTGGCGCAGGCCGCGGCGACCAGCGCGGTGATGACCGGCGGCCGGTTCAGGCTCGGCCTCGGGTCGGGCGAGGCCCTCAACGAGCACGTCCTCGGCACGCACTGGCCGCCGGCGAACGTGCGCCTGGAGATGCTGGAGGAGTCGATCCAGATCATGCGGCGCCTGTTCACCGGTGAGGAGGTCACCCACCACGGGCCTCACTACACGGTGGAGAACGCCCGCCTCCACACCGTCCCCGACGAACCCGTCCCGATCGACGTCTCCGGGTTCGGGCCCAAGGCCGCGGGGCTCGCCGCCCGGGTCGGCGACGGCTTCATCACCATGGGACCGGACGAGGAGATGGTGACGCAGTACCGCAAGGGCGGCGGAGGCGGCAGGCTCGTCAGCGGCGGTACGAAGGTGTGCTGGGGCCAGGACCGCGAGGAGGCCGTCCGCACGGTCCACCGCCTCTGGCCGAACCAGTTCCTGCCCGGCGAGATGGCCCAGATCCTGCCGACGCCCCGCCACTTCGAGCAGTTGGAACCCCTGGTGACCGAGGAGATGGTCGCCGAGAACACGGTGTGCGGCGACGACATCGACGAGCACGTCCGTGAGCTGCGGGCCTTCGTCGAGGCGGGCTTCGACCGCGTGTACGTCGGCCAGATAGGTCCCGACCAGCGCGGCTTCTTCGACTTCTACCGCACGAAGGTGCTGCCGCAGCTCCGCCAGGGCTGACGCCGCCCCACCCCTCCCCCGGACTCTCGGCCCGGACGGTGCCTTCTCTCCCCATCGTCCGGGCCGAGTGACGTCCGGGCCGGGTGCGTGTGCGGTCGTCCGGACCGGGTGCGCGTGAGGGCGGCGGCCTCCCTCGGGCGACCGCCGCCCCGCGGTCGGCGCGGCGCCCGCGCGTCAGGCCCGTCACGCGGACCCGCCCGCCGGTCCCGCCGAACGCGGCCGTCCGCGGCGATCTCCTTCGCGGCCGTTCCCGGCGGACTTCCAACTAGTGCCCCGTCAGGCAACGTTTGCCCCGTCGGGCAAACGTCACCTGCCGCGGCACTAGGCTCCTCCGTATGGAGATTCTCGGAACCACGCTCCGTATCTGCGTCGACGACCTTGAGGCCGCGGTGCCGTTCTACGAGAGACTCTCGGGCGCACCGGCGATGCGCTTCGAGCGCGGTGGCGTCCAGGTCGCCGCGGTGGGGTGCTTCCTGCTGATGAGCGGCCCGGAGGCCGAGCTGGAGGTGCTGCGGAAGGTGACCGCCACCCTCGCGGTCGAGGACGTCGACGAGGCGAACCGGGTGCTCACCGCCTCCGGTGCCCGGGTCCTGGCGGGCCCGGTGCCGACGCCAGTCGGCCGCAACCTGATCGCGGTGCACCCGGACGGCACGGTGTACGAGTACGCCGACCGCCGCGCGCCGGGATAGCCGGCGGCGCGACGGCCCCTCAGCCTCGGGGGCGTCCGGCGAACACGGACCGCACGATGTCCGTGAGCAGGGCGCCCGCGGTGCCGTCGAGGTCCAGATCGGGGTCGTAGATGGTGACGTTGAGGCCGACGCAGTGCGGTGACGTCACCAACGGGCCGAGCAGTGCTGTCAGTTCGTCGGGGAGCAGTCCGTCGGGGTCGGGGCTGTCGACGGCGGGCATGACGGACGGGTCGAGGACGTCGGCGTCGAGGTGGACCCAGAACCCGCCGAGTGCGGGCGTCTCGTAGCTCTGCGCGGTGACCCGTGCGAGGTCGACCGGGTCCCAGGTGCGCAGGTCCCCGACGGTGACCACGGGGATCTTCAGGGCGGCCGGCTCGGTCCGGTCGTCGTCGTACGCGTCCCGGATGCCGTTCTCAGGGGCGGTCGGCCAGGTGGTCGGACCACATGCGGGTCGTGAGCGCCCACCGCTCGTGGTCCCGCCATGCCCCGTCGACGAACAGGAAGTCGGGCGAGAAGCCCTCCAGCCGGAACCCGCAGCGCCGGGCCAGGGCGATGGAGGCGGCGTTGCCGGGCTGCACGTTGATCTCCAGCCGGTGCAGTCCCAGGGCGGTGAACGCGTGCGCGACGACCAGCCGGAGCCCCTCCCCCATCAGCCCCCGGCCGGCGGCGTGGGCGAAGGCCCCGTAGCCGAGGGCGCCGCACTGGAAGGCGCCCTCCACGATGTTGTTGATGTTGACGAACCCGGCAATCGCCCCGCCGTCCCGCTCGCAGACCAGGAACCCGGCCTTGGCGGGGTCCTCGATGAGCCGGCCCGCGTAGGTGGCGTACGCGGCGGGTGTGGTGGGCGGGAAGAGCCACGGGTGGTGCAGGTCCCGGCTCTCCCGTGCCCGCGCGACGAACTCGGGGCCGTCGTCGAGGGTGAAGGGCCGTATCCCCACCCGGGGACCTTCGGCGAGAGGGCGCATGTTCTCGGACACCCCGCCACGGTACGCCGAGCCGGCGCTCACCCGCCGCCCGGCCGGGGTCCTGGTGAGGTGGTCCGTCTCACCAGCGGCGCTTCATGAAGTACGCCCCGCACACCGCTCCGATCAGCGCCGTCCCGAGCAGCGCCAGCCACAGTGGCATCGTGACCTCGGGGATCAGCAGTCTGATCCGGGTGGTCCGGGTGTTCTCGAAGATGAAGACGAGAGCGAGCACGGCGAGCAGGCCGACGGTGACCCTGCCGGGCGTCAGCATGTCCCCCCACTGCCGGGGTCCGCGTGCCCTGGCCCTGCCTCGGTCCGACGTGGTGGTCTTCGGGCTCATACGACCAGCATGCGACGCGGCGGCGCTCCCCGCCCGGCGGGAGCCCGCCGGGCGGGGCAGCACGCCTCCGGCACCCCCGGTGTCCCTGGCTCCGCCCGGGACCGGTGCCGGCTCAGACCAGCGCCGGCTCGTCCAGCGTCAGCGTGCCCGCGTCGGCGTCCAGTTCGGCCGTCACGCCGAACGGGACGGTCAGCGCTCCGTCGCAGTGGCCGAAGCCGAACTCCTCCACCGTCGGCACACCGAGCCCGCCGAGGCGGTCCACGAGCAGGGCCCGGACCCGCTCGTACGGCTCGCACTGGGCCCAGGAGCCGAGGAGGACCCCGGCGACGCCGTCGAACCAGCCGGCCCGCAGCAACTGGGTCAGATAGCGGTCGAGGCGGTAGGTCTCCTCGCCGACGTCCTCCAGGCAGACCAGGGCGCCCCGCGCGCCCGGCCGGGCGTACGGGTTGCCGAGTTCCGCGGCGAGCAGGCAGAGGCAGCCGCCGAGCAGGACGCCCCGCGCCCGGCCGGGGACCAGGGCGGTGCTGTCCGCGGCGGTGATCGTGCGGACCGACTCGGGGGCGAAGAGGGTGGCCCGCAGATGGTCCTGTGCGCGGGTGTTCTTGAGGAAGTCGACGCCGGCGGCCATCGGGCCGTGCAGGGTGACCAGTCCGGCCCGGGTGGCGAACGCCTCGTGCAGCGCGGTGATGTCGCTGAACCCGACGAGGATCTTCGGCCCGGCCGCGCGAAGGGCGTCCCAGTCGAGCAGGTCCGCCATCCGCTGCACGCCGTAGCCGCCGCGGGCGCACACCACGGCGGCCACGGACGGGTCGCACCAGGCGGCCTGGAAGTCGGCGGCCCGGTCGGCGTCGGTGCCCGCGAGGTAGTCGAAGTCGGGGTGCCGGTCGAGCGCGTGCGGTGCGACGACGGGATCGAGGTCCCAGCCGCGCAGGAGGTCCAGCCCTGCGCTGAGCCGCTCCTCGGGCACCGGCCCGCTGGGGGCGACGACGGCCACCCGGGCGCCGGGCGCGAGGCGGGCGGGCCGGGTCAGCGGGGTCACGGCGGGGGCCGGGGGGCGGGTCGGCGGGGGTGTCGTCACTTGGCGAGCTCCAGGGTAGGGATTCCAGGAGGATTCAACCCGAAGACCTGCGCGTACAGCGAAAGCTCCGCCTCCAGGACCCGCACCATCGTCTCCGCCCGCCGGAATCCGTGCCCCTCCCCCTCGAAGGCGATGTACGCGTGCGGCACCCGCCCGCCCTCCAACCGGGCCAGGAACCGCTCGCACTGCGAGGGCGGGCAGATCACGTCGTCGAGGCCCTGGAGCAGCAGGAAGGGCGCGGTGATCCGGTCGGCGTGCACGGCGGGCGACCGCTCCGCGTACCGCATCGGATCCTCGTCCCGCGGCCCGACGAGGCTCTCCAGGTACCGCGACTCGAAGTCGTGGGTCTCCTCCGGCCCCCACCGGGTGAGGTCCAGCACCGGGTACAGGATGGTTCCGCAGGCGTAGACGTCGGTGGTGGTGAGGGAGACGGCGGTGGTCCAGCCGCCGGCGCTGCCGCCCCGGATGGCGAGCCGGGACCGGTCGGCGGTGCCCTCGTCGGCGAGGGCGAGGGCGACGGCCGCGCAGTCCTCGACGTCGACGACGCCCCACTGCTCGCGCAGCCGGTTGCGGTACTCCCGCCCGTAGCCGGTGGACCCCCCGTAGTTGACCTCGGCGACGCCGATGCCGCGCGAGGTGAAGTACGCGATGGTCAGGTCGAGCACCAGGGGCACCCGGCTGGTGGGCCCGCCGTGCGCCCAGACGACGTACGGCGGGAGTTCGGTGCCGGGGGCGAGGCAGCCGGGGTTGTGGGGCGGGTAGACGTGCGCGTGGATCTCGCGTCCGGCGGGACCGAGGAAGGTGCGGATCTGGGGTTCGGGGTAGTGGGCGGGGTCGACCGGGTCGACGTGCGCAGCCCCGACGACCCGGGCGCGGCCGGCGAGGGTGCCGGTGGAGCCGGAGCCCGCGGGGGCGGTGTCCAGTTCGACGACCTCGTACGCGCTGCGCGGGCTGGCGCCGATGGCGATGACCCGGCCGCCGTGGGTGGCGAGCGACGGGGAGAACTCGGTCCAGGGACCGGCCGCGTCCGTGATCTGGCCGGTCTCGGGGTCGAGGATGCCGAGCGCGGTGGCGCCCCGGCCGTGCACGACGGCGATGAGCCCGCTGTCCAGCAGGGCGAACCAGCGCAGGCCGATCTTCCACAGCGGCCCGCCGAACTCCTCCTCGCGGGCGCACAGCGGCGTGTTGTGGCCGTCGTGGTCGCGCCGGTACAGGTTCCAGTAGCCGGTGCGGTCACTGGAGTGCACGAGGGTGCCGTCGGCGGCCCACTCGACCTGGGCGATCGACTCGTCGGGGCCGCCCTCGACGGTCCGCGCGCCGTGCAGCGTGCCGTCGTCGGTGATGTCGGCGACGATCAGCTCGGTGCCGTCCCAGGGCATGCGCGGGTGGTCCCAGGCGAGCCACGCGGCACGTCGGCCGTCGGGCGAGATCCGGGGCCCGGTGACGAACCGGTGGGCGCCGTCGGAGAGCTCGCGGACGGCGCCGCGGTCCTCGGCCGCCGAGCCGTCCAGCGGTACCGCGGCGACGACCCGCCGTACGTCGGCGGGCGCCTCCCCGGTGAACTCCTCCAGGAGGCACCACACCTCGTCCCGCTCGGTGTGCAGTTGCGGATCGGCCCAGCGCAGCCCGCCACCCACCGTGGACACGGGGGTGAGCGGGACGGGCTCCCCGCCGGGCTCGTACCGGTAGAGGCGCTGGTCGGCGAAGTTCACGAACACCACGAGGGGTCCGCCGTCCCGCAGGGCGCCGGCCCACGGGTGTCCGCCGTACTCGATGACGCGGCTGCGCACGTTCCACGGCGCCGGCAGCACCTGCTCCTCCGTGCCGTCGGGGGTGCGCCGCACGAGGGTGCGCCTGCCGCCCTCGGCGGGGCGTGGTTCGGTCCACCACGCCTCGTCGCCGACGTACCCCGCGAACTCGGGGTGGCCGTCGTGGGCGGCCGCGAGCGCCGCGTCGATCGGCGAGGGCCATGAACCGTATGCCAGGGTCTGCACCTTTTCCCCCATCTCCTTTCGTCCCCCGTCTGTGCCTTCCCCGGGCCGACGTCTCCTAGGCCCTGCCGTCGCGTCCCCGTCGTCACGCCCCGTCGTCGCGTCCTGGTCGGTACGTCCTCGTCGGTACGTCCTCGTCCTCCGCCCGGCGGGCGGGCCCGGTGTCGCTAGGCCGTCCTCAGGAAGCGGTCGAGTACCCGGACACCGAAGCGGAGTGCCTCCACCGGGACACGTTCGTCGACGCCGTGGAAGAGGGCCGCGTAGTCGAAGCCCTCGGGGAGCTTCAGCGGCGCGAAGCCGTAGCCGGTGATCCCGAGGCGCGAGAACTGCTTGGCGTCCGTGCCGCCGGCCATGCAGTACGGCACCACGTGCCCTTCGGGGGCGAACTCCTCGACGGCGGCCCGCATCCGCGCGAACGTCACCGAGTCGACCGGCGCCTGGAGGGCCACCTCGCGGTGCTCGAACTCCCAGTCCACATACGGCCCGGTGAGGTGGTCCAGGGTCGCGCGGAACTCCTCCTCGCCCCCGGGGACGTACCGTCCGTCCACATGGCCGACGGCCTCCCCGGGGATCACATTGATCTTGTAGCCGGCGTCGAGCATGGTCGGGTTGGCGCTGTTGCGCACGGTCGGTTCGACCAGGGCGGCGGCCGGGCCGAGCTTCTCCAGCAGCCGGTCGACGCCCTCGGGGTCGTCGAGCGCGGCGTCGACGCCGTACAGCGCGGCCAGCTCGGTGAGGGCGGCGCGCACGGTCGGGGTGACCCGCAGGGGCCACTCGTGGGCGCCGATCCGGGCGACCGCCGTCGCCAGCCGGGTCACCGCGTTGTCCCGGTTGACCTTGGAGCCGTGACCGGCCCGGCCGCGCGCGGTGAGCTTCAGCCAGCCGGTGCCGCGTTCGCCGGCGGCGATCGGGTAGAGCTGCCGGCCGGCTCCGTCGTGGAAGGTGAACGCCCCGGACTCGCTGATGCCCTCGGTGCAGCCCTCGAAGAGGCCCGGGTGCCGGTCGGCGAGGAACCCGGAGCCGTCCTCGGCGCTGGCCTCCTCGTCGGCGGTGAACGCGATCACGATGTCGCGGCGGGGCCGTACGCCGTGGCGGGCCCACTGGCGTACGACGGCGAGGATCATCGCGTCCATGTTCTTCATGTCGACGGCGCCCCGGCCCCAGACCACGCCGTCGCGGATCTCCCCGGAGAACGGGTGCACGCTCCAGTCCTCGGCCCGCGCGGGCACCACGTCGAGGTGACCGTGGACGAGCAGCGCGTCCGCCGAGGGGTCGGTGCCCTCGATCCGGGCGACGACGTTCGTCCGGCCCTCGGTGCGCTCCAGGAGCGTGGGCTCGAGCCCGGCCTCGGCGAGCCGTGCGGCGGCGTACTCGGCGGCGGGCCGCTCGCGGCAGTCGCCGCCGCCGCGGTTGGTGGTGTCGAAGCGGATCAGGTCGGAGGTGAACCGGACGACCTCGTCGAGCGCCTGTTCGTCCACCGTTGCCGTCTGCTCAGCCATAGGTCTCCTCCGTCGCGGCCGAGACGATCGTCGTGACCGCCTTGAAGGTGCGGATGCCCTCGTACATGGTCGGGCTGGTGTACGCGATCTTGCGTTCGCCGGTGCGGGTCACGCCCGGTACGACGGTCGCGGCCATCGCGAGGTGCTCGGCGTCGAACTCCAGCGCCACGGTGAAGGGCCCGCCCCGCACCGGTTCGTGCCGGACCGCGAGCGACGCGGCCTCCTTCGCCGCCGCGCGGATGTCGGCGGCGGTCCGCGCCGGGGTGCGGCACACCGCCGCGTACCGGGACACATGGTCCTTGACCGCGACCTTGAGCGCGCCGGGCGCGTACCCCAGGGCGTCCTCGCACGCCACGTCGTCACCGGTCACCAGCACCACGGGCACCCCGAACTCGGCGACGACCCGCGCGTTCAGCAGCCCTTCGCTGGCCCGTACGCCGTCCACCCACACACCGGTGATGGAGTTCGCGAGGTAGGTGTGGGCGAGGACGCCCTCCATGCCGGCGCCCGCGTGGTAGCCGACGAAGGCGATGCCGTCGACGTCGCCGTGCTGCACGCCCTCGACCATGGACAGCGCCTTGTGCCGGCCGGTGAGCATCTGCGCCCGCTCGTCCAGCTGCTCCAGGAGCAGGTTGCGCATCGTCCAGTGCGCCTCGTTGATCAGCACCTCGTCGGCGCCGCCGTCGAGGAAGCCGAGCACGGCGGCGTTCACGTCGGACGTGAACATCGCCCGGCACCGCTCCCACTGCGGGGTACCCGGCAGCACGTCGGCGGGCCAGGTGACACCGGTGGCGCCCTCCATGTCCGCACTGATGAGGATCTTCATGACGCCTCACGTTACGCGCCGCCCCCGACCGGCGTGACGGCGAGCCCCCGCCGACGTGCGGTTTCCCGCCGCCCACAGCCGCGGCCGGTGCGGCGCCCGCGCTCAGGCCCGGCCGGCCACGTACCACCGCGACGGCAGTTCGATCCGGGTGCCGTCGGGCGTGTGCTCGGTGGTGACCAGGGGCAGATCGCCGTCGGCGAGGACGGTGAGCCCCGCCTCGCGCAGGTACTCCGGCACGGCCGCGTCGCTGACCTCTGCGGGGGCTATGCCGTGCCGGAAGACGGGGGCGAGCTTCGCGGGCGGGCCCGCGGGACCGCCGGCCAGGCCCATCAGCACGGGCTTGGCGGCCTCGGAGAGTTCGACGAGGAAGGCCCGGCCGCGCTCCCCCACCAGCGTGGCGACGGTCGCCACGAGGCGCCGGCGGTCGTCGGGCTCGCACTGGTGGAGGACGCCGCGCACATAGACGTTGGCGTCGCCGAGGTCCGCGCGCAGGGCGTCGGCGTCCGCCGTTTCGGCCGCGTCGAGGAGCCGGTAGTCGGCCCGGCCGTCGGGGTCGGCGCGGCGGGCGTGGTCGAGGGCGGCGGCCGACAGGTCGGTGCCGACGACGCGGGCGAAGCGGTCGGCGAGGTAGCGGGTCTGGGTGCCGTTGCCGCAGCCGAGGTCCACCAGGGGCAGGTCCAGGGCCGTGAGGTGCGGCTCGAAGAGGGCCAGGTGGACGGCGGAGGTCCGCGCGGGTTCGGCGTCCCAGAACACGGCTCCCGTCTCGTCCGGGGCCTCGCGCCAGAACCCCTCCCAGGCGTCCCGGTACCCATTCGTCACGCTCATGCCCAACCCCCAGGATGCGACCGCGGGCCCACCGGACGGACGACCCAGAACGGTCTACCGCGCCCGTCACGTGGGGACAAGCACCGGGGGCGCACCTTCACCACGCATCCGGATCGCACACACCGCGCCACACCCCCGCGCGTCCACCCGGCCGCCCGTCCCAGAGGGAACACCGGAGGGATCACGACACCGATGGCGCGGTCGGGTGTCGGTCGTCAGCGGCGCCGGGGCAGGGTCAGCTCGAACCAGACCGTCTTGCCGCCCTCCGTCCGGCTCGTCCCCCATGCACGGGCGAGGGTGCTGAGGACGCGCAGGCCCCGGCCGTACTCGTCGGCGGGGCCGGTGCTGAGCAGCGTCGGCAGGGTGTGGTCCTCGTCGTAGACCTCGCAGAGCAGGGTGTCGCCCCGGACCAGCCGCAGTTCGACGCGGCGGCCCCGCGCGTGGCGTACGGCGTTGGTGACGAGTTCGCCGGCCAGCAGTTCGGCGGTGTCCGTGAGCCGCTCCAGCCCCCACACGTACAGCTGTTCACGGACGGCGGCGCGGGCGCGGCCCACCTCGACGGGGTCGGGGGCCAGGCGCCACTCGGCGACGTCCTCCGGCTCGACGCCGTTGAGGCGGGCCATCAGCAGGGCCACGTCGTCCTTGCGGCCGCCCCTGGTGTTGAGGGCGCGGATGATGGTGTCGCAGGCGGCGTCCATGGAGGCGGCCGGATGCGCGGCGGACTCGCAGAGCGTGGCCAGGCCGACGCCGATGTCCTCGCCGCGCACCTCCACCAGCCCGTCGGTGCACATCACGAGCCGGTCGCCGGGCTCGACGCGGACGCGCACCGCCTCGAAGGGCACCCCGCCGACCCCGATGGGCGCGCCGGTGGGCAGGTCGAGCAGTTCGCTGCGGCCGTCGACCGCGCGGACCAGCACCGGGGGGATGTGGCCGGCGTTGGCGAGGTGCAGCTCGCCCGCGATCGGGTCGTAGACGGCGTACAGGCAGGTCGCGAGGTAGGTGTCGCCGAGGCGCTGGGCGAGGTCGTCGAGGTTGCGCAGGAGCTGCGCGGGCGGCAGGTCGAGGGCCGCCATGGTCTGGACCGCGGTGCGCAACTGGCCCATCATCGCGGCCGAGTTGAGCCCGTGCCCCATGACGTCGCCGACGACGAGGGCGGTGCGGGCGCCGGGCAGTTTCACCGAGTCGAACCAGTCGCCGCCGACCCGGCCGAGCAGGGTGCCGGGCAGATACCGGGTGGCGATGTCGCAGCCCGTCCGGTGGGCCTCGATGGTGGGCAGCATGCTGTCCTGGAGCGTCTCGGCGACGTTCTCCTGGTAGGTGTACATGCGGGCGTTGTCGAGGACGAGCCCGGCGCGGGCGGCGAGTTCGGCGCCGGTGACGCGGTCCATGTCGTCGAAGACCTCGCGCTCCGGGTGGCGCAGCAGGATCATGAAGCCGAGCACCACGTTGCGCGCCTTCAGCGGCACGACCAGCATGGAGCGGCCCGTGATCAGCGGCCGGATGTCGCGCTTGTCGAACTGCGCGGCGATCGCGTGCCCCATCTGCTCGCTGATCCGGGGGACGAGGACGGGTTCGCCGGTGGTCATGCACTGGAAGAACGGGGTGTGCGCGGGGAACGGCATGGCCTCGCCGACGGGCACGACGTCGTCCCAGCGGCCGGGTTCGTCGGTGTGCTCGACGGCCACCCGGTGCCACATGGTGGTCGTGTCGGGCACGCCGTCGGGGAAACCCTCCCCGGCGACGACCTGTTCGCGCAGGTAGGTGCCGGCGACATCGGTGAAGCGGGGCACGACGGCCTTGCTGACCTCGATGATCGTGCGGGACAGGTCGAGGGAGGTGCCGATGCGTCCGCTCACCTCGTTCAGGAACTCCAGACGCTCCCGCACGGCGGCGTACTCGAGGTCCTCGCCCTCGTCCTTCAGCTCCTCCGGCACCGGCAGCCCCTGCGCGACGGCGCGCGCGGCGCGTTCGCGGCGCCGCCGCCGTTCCGCGCGCCGGGGCACACCCCAGTCGGGGGTCACGGGCACCCGGTCGTTCTGGCTGAACTCCAGTATCGGATAGCCCAGTTCGAGGATCTGTGCGACGATCCGGGCGCTGTCGCCGACGCTCATGCTCGGCAGGATCTCGGGGAGGCGGCGGGCGAGTTCCTCGGCGCCGGGGAAGTCGGTGTGGAGGGCGAAACCGGGCGCGATGCGCTCGACGGCCACTCCGTCGTGCTGTCCCCGCACCGCCTCGGCGTCGGCGGCCAGCACCAGCAGGCGTCCTGGGCCGGGCCCGACGAGCGGGTAGGCCCACCACAGGACGTCGATCCGGGTACCGTGTCCCGGCCCGGGTGTCTCGGCGGCGCTGGTGGCGCCGGGTGGCCCCTCGGGGACGGAGAGCCGGGCGCGTCCGGCCGACGGGTAGCAGAGCTGCCCGTCGAGGGAGGACTCCAGGCCGGGGCCGAGCCCGTCGTGGGGACCGTAAGCGGCGCGGGACGGGGTGTCGTCCTCCTCGGGGAGGGCGCCGGACACCGGGAGCAGGTCCAGGGCGGGGCGGCCCACCGCGTCCTCCTTGACGGTGCCGAACAGCCGCCGGGCCCCGGTGCTCCAGTGCGACACGAGTCCGCCACGGTCGACGACGACCACGGCCAGGGGCACACGGCCGGCCGCGGTCCGCCGCACCGGGTCGCCACCCGCTCCGCGGCCGGTGCTCGCGCCCGTGTCGGTGCCACGGTCCATGGCCAAGGCCCCTTCTTCCATGACTCGCAAGATCTGCGCCGCCCTCACCACCGTACGGCGGCGTAGCGTCGCGAGGTGTGCCAATACGGGAATTGACCACCAGGAGCCTCCGGCGCACGAAACGGCACGCGTTCGGCTTCGCTCGGCCGCGCACGCCCCCGTGGCGCGGGGCTTCCGCACCTCGGCGGGCGGCCGGTCCCGGTGCTCGGCCGACGTCGTTCCCGGCGCTCCGGCCGGTGCCGGTCCCGCGTCACAGCACCCGCCTCACTCCGTGTACCCGAGGTGCAGGTCCCGTACCGTCCGGTCGCCGCCCGCGACCCGGAGGACCGTGGCGACCGGCGGGTATCCCGTCGCGATCACCGTGTACTCGCCGACGGACAGGTCGTCGAACCGGAAGGTCCCGTCGGCGCCGGTGGCGAGCGTGTCGACCACGTTGCCCGCGGCGTCGAGGAGGGTGACCCGCGCGTCCTCGACGGGGCGGCAGCCGCCGGCGCGGACCGTGCCCTTCAGGACGGCGCCCCCGGCGAGTTCGATGTCCTGCCGGGTCTCGCCGTCGGCCCGGACGGTGACGGGCAGCGCGCAGGGGCGGCGGGCTCGGGCGCCGGCGGCGAGGGTGTACTCGCCGGCCGGCAGATCGCTGACGGCGTAGTCGCCGAGCGCGCCGCTGCGGGTGGTCACCACGACCTCGCCGTGCACGTTGGTGAGGGTGACGGTCGCGTCGCACACCGGCCGGCCGTCCGCGGTGCGCACGGTCCCGACGAGCCGACCGATCCCGCCGAGCACGATGTCGATCTCGACGGGGCGTTCCCCGACGGTCACACCCACCGCCTGCGGCTGGTGGCCGCCGGCCGCCGCGATCAGCACGTAGGGCCCCGGTCCGGGGGTGGACAGCGCGTACGTCCCGTCCTCGCCGCTGCCGCCGCGCCCGGTCTGCCGGCCGACGTCGTCGATGAGGGTGAGCGCGGCCCGTGGCACGACGGTGCCGTCCTGGTGCCGGACCGTGCCGCACAGCGGGACCCCGGGGGCCACCGGGGCGGCCGGGGCGGCGCCGGACACGTGGGCCGGGCGGTCCCGCGGGCCGGGCACGGGCGCCGTGCGGGCGCCGGGGACCGGCTCGTCGGGGACCGCACCGTGCGGTGCCCCGTCGTGGGCGACCAGCGGGGCGCCCTTGAGGAAGAGGGCGACGAGGAGTCCGAGGACGAGCACCGGCGCGAGGTACAAGAGGAGCCGCGGCAGGACGTCGGCCCAGCCCTCGGCGTACGCGGCCCGCAGGGGGGCGGGCAGGTCGCGGACGGGCCCGGCGGTGTGGGCGAGGGGGGTGGTTCCGGCGTCCGCGGAGGCGGGCAGGCGGTCGGTGAGCCGGGCCGTCAGCAGCGTGCCGAGGAGGGCGACGGCCATGCTTCCGCCGAGGTGCCGGAGGTAGTCGGCCGCGTGGGTGGCGGTGCCGACGTCCTCGGGCCGTGCGGAGTGCTGCACGGCGAGCACCAGGACCGGCATCACCATGCCGATGCCCGCGCCCAGCAGGGCCGTCCAGAGGGCGAAGTGCAGCCGGGGTGTGTCGGGTTCCAGCCGGGAGAGCAGCCACATCCCGGCGGCGGCCAGGGCGCTGCCGAGGACGGGGTAGGTCCGGTAGTGCCCGGTGAGAGCGATGAGCCGGCCGGAGACGACGGACGCGGCGACGATGCCGGCCGTCATCGGCAGCATGAGGACGCCCGCCTCCGTCGCAGAGGCGCCGTGGGCGAGCTGGAGCCAGGCCGGGAGGTAGCCGGCCGCCCCGAAGAGCGCGGCGCCGACGGCCGTTCCGACGAGCCCGGTGACGACGAAGACGGGGTCCCGGAGCAGTCGCGGGGGGATGAGGGGATGGGCCGCGAACCGTTCGACGACGAGGAGGAGGACGGTCGCCGCGACCGCGCCGGCGCCGAGCCCGAGGACGACCCGGGAGTCCCACGCGTGGGTCGTGCCGCCCCAGCCGGCGGGCAGCACCAGGCAGGTCGAGGCGACGGCCAGCAGGAGCGCGCCGACGACGTCGAACCGCCGCCGGGGCCCGCGGTGGTCCGTCGCCGGCCGCTTCAGCGCGAAGGTGACGACGGCGAGGGCGAGCAGGCCGACGGGCACGTTGACGTAGAAGCACCACCGCCAGGAGAGCCGGTCGGTGAGGTAGCCGCCGAGGAGCGGGCCGGCGACCGAGGCGAGGCCGAACACGGCGCCGAGCGCGCCGAGGTACCGGCCGCGGCGCCGCTCCGGGACGATGTCGGCGACGATCGCCTGGACGCCGGTCATCAGACCGGCGGCGCCGACGCCCTGGAGCGCGCGGAACGCGATGAGCTGGTCCATGGTGCGGGACCGGCCGGCGAGGGCCGAGCCGGCCAGGAAGACGACGAGCGCGCACTGGAAGACGCCCTTGCGGCCGTACAGTTCGCCGAGCCTGCCGTGGACCGGCAGCGTGACGGTGGCGGCGAGCAGGTACGCGGTGATGACCCAGGGCATCCGGTCCCGGCCGTGCAGGGCGCCGGCGAGCCGGGGCAGCGCGACGGCCACGGTCATCTGCTCCAGGGCGGCGAGGAGCAGCACGAGCAGAAGGGCGAAGAACACCGAGCGGACGCGGCCGGCGCCGAGCGGTGGGGGCGCGGGGGGCGGCGGTGGTGCGGGGGTGCCGGCCGGTTCGTCCTTCAGCAGTGTGGTCGCGCTCATCCGTACCGCTCCCCTCGTGGCACCTACCGCACGGTTCCCGCGTCAAGCGGCAACTGCCGGTAGGGGCCACGAGTTACGGCGTCCCGGTGAGCGCGAGGGAGATCCACTCGAACCGGTGAGGGGCGCAAGAGGCCCCGGCGCACCGCCCGTTGGGCCGGGCCCGGGGGCGGCGGGGTGCCGCGGGACGTCTACTTCTCGACCTCGGCGGCGAGGTTCGCGAGGACGGCGTCGTAGATGCGGCCGAGGCCCTTGGGGGCGAAGGTCCGCTCGAAGAAGCCGCCGATGCCGCCGGCGCCCTGCCAGGTGGTGGTGACGACGACGCGGGAGCTGCCCTCGCCCGCGGGGGTGACCCGCCAGACGGTGACCATGGAGGAGTTGCGGTCCTTCTCGACGAGTTCGCCGTCGGAGGGCTCGGTGACCTCCAGGAGGCAGTCGCGGACGCGCTTGCTGGTGGCCTGGAGCCGCCAGTGGACGAGGGTGCCCTCGCCGTCGCCGCCCTCGCGCACCTCGTACTCGCTGAAGTGCTCGGGCAGGAGCTTCCCGCGCGTGCCGCTGTAGTCGGCCAGGGTGTCGAACACCGTCTCCGCGTCCGCCGCGACGACTCGTTCCGTCGTGGCCTCGACCTGCGCCATTGCACTTCCTCCAGCACTTGGTAACTCGGGGATGTGCGGAAAGCCAACCACCACCCGGCCGGACGGCCCAAATCGGGGGGCCACAGGGGCGGTGAGGGGCCCGCAGGAACGCCTCCCGGCGAGACCTTCACCCGATGTCCGGAGGCCCATTCGCACGATCATGGGAACATGTGTTCTATTCTGGCGCCAGAGCGACCGAGGAGGCGTCCATGCGCTGGGACCATCTGGCCGAGAACCCCGTCACGGCCCGGGACGCCGCGCTCTTCGGCGCGGAGGCGGTGACGACGCGCACGTTCGACACGCCCGAGTTCCGGGGCATGACCTTCCACGAGATCCGGGCGCGTTCGATCGTGAACCGGGTCCCCGGGGCCTCACGGATGCCGTTCGAGTGGACGGTGAACCCCTATCGGGGCTGCACGCACGCGTGCGTCTACTGCTTCGCCCGCAGGACCCACAGCTACCTGGACCTCGACACGGGCCACGACTTCGACTCCCAGATCGTGGTGAAGGTCAACGCGCCGGAGCTGCTGCGCCGCCGGCTGGCCTCACCGCGCTGGCGCGGCGAGCACATCGCGATGGGCACCAACGTGGACTGCTACCAGCGCGCGGAGGGCCGCTACCGGCTGATGCCGGGCATCATCGCCGCCCTGCGCGACCACGCGAACCCGTTCTCGATCCTGACCAAGGGCACGCTGATTTTGCGCGACCTCGACCTCGTCCGGCAGGCCGCCGAGGTCACCGAGGTGGGCGTCTCCGTCTCCGTCGGCTTCACCGACCCGGAGCTGTGGCGCACGGTCGAGCCGGGCACGCCCGCCCCGGAGCGCCGCCTGGACGTCGTGCGGGCCTTCGCCGGCCACGGCATCGGCTGCGGGGTACTGATGGCACCCGTGCTCCCCTTCCTCAGCGACCACCCGGACCGGCTGCGCGAGACCGTACGGGCGATCGCCGCCGCCGGGGCGACCTCCGTGACACCGCTGGTGCTGCATCTGCGGCCGGGTGCCCGCGAGTGGTACATGGCCTGGCTGGAGCGCCATCACCCCCATCTCGTACGACGGTACGAGCGGCTGTACGCGGAGGGGGCGTACGCGCCGAAGTGGTACCAGCGGCAGGTGACCCGTCAGGTCCACGAACTGGCCGAGGAGTTCGGCATCGGCCCGCGGCACGCGGGACTGCCGAGGAGGACCCCTCCGCCCGCTCCGGCCCCGGCGGAGCGGGCCCCGCAGACGGCACCCACCCAACTGACGCTTCTCTGACGGACCGAGCCTGACCGGTTCGGGGTCATCCGGGCGCTCCTTCGTCGCCGATCGGGTCAAGATGTGACAGACCGGGTTCTTCCGTGCCCGCACTCCGGGACGATGCGACCACAGGCCGTGGCGTGCACGGCTCGACATCCTCCGTCCTGGGAGACCTGACAGATGAAGAAACGCGCGACCGCCCTGTGCGGTGCCGCCGCTGTGCTGGCCGGGATGGTCACGGCGGTCCCCGCCGACGCGAGCGGCGGCCCCGCGGCCGCACCGGTGGCGAAGCTCTCCTGGAAGAAGTGCGCCACCAGCGCGTATCCGACCCTCCAGTGCGCCTCCCTGAAGGTGCCGCTGGACCACGCCGACCCGGGGGGCAGGAAGATCACGCTCGCCCTGTCGCGCGTGCCGCACACCGCGAAGAAGTACCAGGGCCCGCTGCTGGTCAACCCCGGCGGCCCCGGCGGCAGCGGACTCACCCTGGCGGGCTACCTCGCCTCCTCCCTGCCGAAGAAGGTCGCCGCGCAGTACGACGTCATCGGCTTCGACCCGCGCGGCGTCGGTCACAGCAAGCCCGCCCTGAACTGCCGGCCGGCCCAGTTCGCGCCGGTGCGCCCCGACTCCCTGCCGACCACCGGCAAGACGGAGAAGGCGAACCTGAAGCGCGCCGAGGACTTCGCCCGGGCGTGCGCCGCGAAGTACGGGGACGTGCTGCCGTACATCGACACGGTGAGCGCGGCCGAGGACATCGACGCCATCCGCGCGGCGCTCGGCGCGAGGAGGATCAACTACTTCGGGTACTCGTACGGCACCTATCTGGGCGCCGTGTACGCCAAGCTCCACCCGGACCGGGTACGGCGCGCGGTGCTGGACTCGGTCGTCGACCCCACCGGGGTCTGGTACGACAACAACCTCCTGCAGGACCACGCGTTCAACGACCGCCACCGGGCGCTGATGGCCTGGATCGCCCGGCACGACCGGACCTACCGGCTCGGCACCGATCCGCGCGAGGTCGAGGACGCGTGGTACGCGATGCGCTCGGCGCTGGCCAGGAAGCCCGCGGACGGGAAGGTGGGCGCCTCCGAACTGGAGGACACCTTCATGCCCGGCGGGTACTACAACGGCTACTGGCCCGATCTCGCCGCCGCGTTCGCGGCGTTCGTGAACAAGAAGGACGACGACCCGCTCGTCGAGGCGTACGAGAACTTCGGCGCCGTCGACGCCGGCGGCGCCAACGGCTACAGCGTCTACACCGCGGTGCAGTGCCGTGACGCGCGCTGGCCGCGCGACTGGGACCGCTGGCGCGAGGACAACTGGGAGGTGTACCGGAAGGCACCCTTCATGACCTGGAACAACGCCTGGTACAACGCGCCGTGCGCGTTCTGGCCCACGGCGTCCCTCGACCCGGTGGACGTCTCCAACGACGCGCTGCCCCCGGTCCTGCTCTTCCAGGCCACCGACGACGCCGCCACCCCGTACGAGGGCGGCGTCATGACCCACCACCTGCTGCGCCGCTCCAGCCTCGTGGTCGAGGAGGGCGGTGGGAACCACGGCATCACCCTCAGCGGGAACACCTGCCTGGACCGGCATCTGACGGCCTATCTGACCGACGGCACGGTGCCGCGCGGCACCGGCGAGGTCGACGCGGTGTGCAAGAGGCTGCCCGACCCCAAGCCGCGGAAGGCCAAGGCGGCGTCCGCGGCGTCCCGCGGCTCGACCCTGCACGGCCTGCTGGGCTTCCGCGGCTGACCCGGCCCGGCGGCCCTGTCGGGGAGCGGGGAGATCCCCGCTCCCCGCAGCGGGCGTGCGCCTAGGCTGCTGCCCCATGGACGATCTTCAGGACCTTCATGTCAGGCACATGACCGTGGCTGACTGCCGTGCCGTCGCCGAGATCCGGGTCGGCGGCTGGCGCACGGCCTACGCGGGGCTCGTCCCGCGGTCCTACCTCGACGGGCTGGACGTGACCGCGGACGCCGAGAAGCGGCGCGCCCTGCTCCTCAAGCCGGGCAACCCGGTGGTCGACCTGGTCGCCGAGCGCGCCGGGGAGGTACTGGGCTGGGCGGCGTACGGACCGTACCGGGAGGGCGACGCCCGCACCGGGGACGCCGAGTTGTACGCGCTCTACGTACGACCGGGCCACCTCGGGGGCGGCGTCGGCGGTGCGCTGCTGCGGGCGTCGCTCGACCGCTGCCGGACCGCCGGGCACCCCCGGGTGCTCCTGTGGGTGCTCAAGGAGAACGTCCGGGCCCGCCGCTTCTACGAGCGGCACGGCTTCGCGCCGGACGGCACCGAGGAGCCGTTCGAGGTGGACGGGGTGGAGATACCGGAACTGCGGTACGCCCTCCGGACGGGGCCCGGCGGCAGCACCCCCTGAGCGGCGCGGGAGTCGCGCGACGCCCCTCGCGCGCCCGGCGACGCCCCGCGGGGCGTCAGCGCTGTCGCGGGATCCTGGCCAGGGCGTGCACCGCGGCCTCCGCCAGAGCCGGGTGTGCGAGCGCCTCTCCGAGGACCCCTCTGGCCCGGGCGTCGCCGAGCGCCCCGAGACCTTCCACGCACGCCAGGGCCACCCGGCGGTAGGGGTCGTGCGGGGTGAGCCGGCGTTCGAGGGTGGTGATCAGCGCGGGCACGGCCTCGGGAGCGCGGAGCTCGACGAGCAGGCGGACCGGGTGGAGGGCGTAGGCGACGCGCAGTTCGTTGGTGGCGAGGGCGGCGGCCGCGCGGGCGGTGCGGGGGTCGCCGAGCCGGGCCAGGGCGTGGGCGGCCGAGGCGCAGCGGGGCGGGTCGCGGTGGTTGAGGAGCAGCACGAGCGCCTCGAAGGCCCGCCGGTCCCCCGCCACCCCGAGCCGGAAGGCGGCCACCTCGCGGGCCCACAGGGGCTGTCCGGGTTCGGTGAGCACGGCGGCCAGTTCGTCGGTGTCCTCGGTGGCGAGGAGCCGTTCGCAGCCGGCCGTTCCGCCCGACTCGTTCCGCACACGCTCCGTGAGCGATCGCAACGCTTCGTCCATACCGTCGAGATTACGGGCGGGGCCCGGCCGCAGGGACCTACATCACCAAGACGAACCCCTGGCGCGCTCGTTACCCACCGGTTAAGCTCAGACGAGCGAGTTACCCACTCGTGTTCGCTTCGACGGTCTGGTGACGCGGCCGTCGTGAGCGCAGTCGGTTCTGTACGCGCAGTACCGCAGTGCGACTCGGCCTCGGGACAGGGCCGGTCGGTTCAGCCGCTCCGCCCGGGCGTGTGCACGCCCACGGCCGCGGCACCGGGCGTGTGCGCTCGCAGCCCGGCAGCACCCGCACTCCACGCGCTGGTCGCGCCTCCTCGGCGTACCCGGGCGCTTCCTCAGTCGTCACCCTCATCCCTGGAGTCCCGCGATGGCCGCTCCCCTGTCCGACTCGCCCCTGTCCCAGCAGTCCCCTCTCACCACGGTCGCCGTCGTCGGCCTCGGCACCATGGGCACCGGCATCGCCGAGGTGCTGACCCGGGCCGGCCGCGAGGTCATCGGTATCGACATCAGCGAGGCGGCCGCCGCACGGGCCGTCGCGGCGCTGGAGTCCTCGACGGAGCGTGCCGTGGCCCGCGGGCGGATCACCGAGCGGGAACGCGGTGACGCCCTCGCCCGCTTCCGCACCTTCACCGACCTGCGGGCCGCCGCCGACGCCGACCTGGTGATCGAGGTGGTGCCGGAGTCGTACGACATCAAGCAGCAGGTCTTCCGGGAGCTGGACGCGATCGTGCGGCCCGAGACGGTGCTCGCCACCGGCACCAACGCCCTGTCGGTGACCCGGCTGGCCGCCGACTCCGCGCGTCCGGAGCGGGTGCTGGGGCTGCACTTCTTCAACCCGGCGCCCGCGATGAAGCTGGTCGAGGTCGTCTCCTCGGTGCTGACCGCGCCGCAGGCCGTCGCGGCCGTCACCGACCTCGCGCTGGACCTGGGCAAGGAGCCCGTCGCGGTCGGCGACCGACCCGGTTTCGTCGCCGACGGACTGCTGTTCGGCTACCTCAACCAGGCGGCCGCCATGTACGAGGCCAAGTACGCCTCCCGTGAGGACATCGACGCGGCGATGCGGCTCGGCTGCGGGCTGCCGATGGGCCCGCTGGCGCTGCTCGACCTGATCGGCATCGACACCGCCCGTACGGTCCTGGACGCCATGTACGCGGCCTCGCACGACCGGCTGCACGCGCCGGCGCCCATCCTCAAGCAGCTCAGCGAGGCGGGCCTGACGGGCCGCAAGTCGGGGCGCGGCTTCTACACCTACGAGGCGCCCGGCTCCGCGACCGTCGTGCGGGACGCGCTGACGCCGTTGGAGGGGGTCGCCACGGCCCCCGGGCGCACGGTCCGCTCGGTCGGTGTCGCGGGCTCCGGGACCATGGCGTCCGGGATCGCCGAGGTGTTCGCCAGGGCCGGCCACCGGGTCGTCCTGGCCGCGCGCAGCGAGGAGAAGGCGCAGGCCGCCAAGGCCCGTATCGGCAAGTCGCTGTCGCGGTCGGTGGACAAGGGCCGGATGACGGTCGAGGCGGCCGCCGAGACCCTGGACCGGATCACCCCGGCGGGCTCGTACGACGCGTTCGCGGACGTCGATCTGGCGCTGGAGGCGGTGGCGGAGGACCTGGAGGTCAAGCGGCAGTTGTTCGCGACCCTCGACAAGGTCTGCAAGCCGGGGGCGATCCTCGCCACCACCACGTCCTCGCTGCCGGTCGTGGCCTGCGCCCGCGCCACCTCGCGCCCGCAGGACGTGATCGGGATGCACTTCTTCAACCCGGCGCCCGCGATGAAGCTGGTCGAGGTGGTCCGCACGGTCCTGACCGCCGAGGACGTGCACGCCACCGTCCGCGAACTGTGCGGCACCATCCGCAAGCACCCGGTGGACTGCGGCGACCGGGCCGGGTTCATCGTGAACGCGCTGCTGTTCCCGTACCTGAACAACGCGATCAAGATGGTGCAGGAGCACTACGCCACGCTGGACGACATCGACGCGGCGATGAAGCTGGGCGGCGGCTACCCGATGGGTCCGTTCGAACTGCTGGACGTGGTGGGGCTGGACGTCTCGCTGGCCATCGAGAAGGTCCTGCACCGCGAGTTCCGCGACCCGGGACTCGCCCCCGCGCCACTGCTGGAGCACCTGGTGGCCGCGGGCTGCCTCGGCCGCAAGACCGGCCGCGGCTTCCGCGAATATGCCAAGCGCTGAGCGGCCGGGCGACTGGCTCCCCGAGGGCACGGACTGGGGCGGACTGCTCACCCCGGGCGGCCGGTCCGTGCCCTCCGGCACCCGCACTCCCCCGCCCTCGCGGGGCGGGGGAATCGGTGGACCTGCGCACTCTCCCGCGCGCATGCAGTACGTTCGGGGCATGTCCCAGCCCGCCAGGTCCTCACGTACACCAGTTACGCCCGACGCGCCGGAGAGTGCCGCGGGCAGTCGTGCCGCCGCCCAACGGCTCAAGATGCGCCGGGAACTGGCGGCCGCGGCCATGGAGCTGTTCTCGACCAAGGGGTACGAGGCGACCACCGTCGACGAGATCGCGGCGGCGGCCGGGGTCGCCCGCCGCACCTTCTTCCGCCACTTCCGCTCCAAGGAAGAGGCGATCTTCCCGGACCACGACGACACCCTGATCCGCGCCGAGGCGGTGCTCAACGCGGCACCGGCGCACGAGCACCCGCTCGACACGGTGTGCCGGGGCATCAAGGAAGTCATGAAGATGTACGCGGCGCGGCCCGAGATCTCGGTCGCCCGCTACAAGCTCACCCGCGAGGTCCCCACCCTGCGCGAGGCCGAGATCGCCTCCGTCGCCCGCTACGAGCGCCTCTTCACCCGCTATCTGCTGGGTCACTTCGACGAGCACGCCCATGTCGACGACGGCAACGACGACCCGCTGCTCGCCGAGGTCGCCGCGTCGGCGGTCGTCACCGCCCACAACCACGTCCTGCGCCGCTGGCTCCGCTCCGGCGGCCAGGGCGACGTGGAGACCCAGCTCGACCACGCGTTCGCCATCGTCCGCAGGACCTTCGGCACCGGCATCGGCGCCGGCCGCTCCATGACCCCGGAGCGGGCCGCCGCGACGGCCTCCACCCACGGCGAGGTCCTGGTGACCGTCGCCCGCACGGACGCCCCCCTCGACGAGGTCATGCGCACCATCGAGGAGGCCCTCCGGGACCGCTGACAGCTCCCGCGGGGCCTTCGAAACCCCCCTTTACCGATCGGTAACTGTGATGACGGCCACCCCACCGGGTGGCCGTTTTGGCACGTCAGAGGCCCTTTTACGCCCCCGTCTGATCGATCATCGCTCAGGTGTTGCGTAAAGATTTCACCTGAGCGAACTTTCTGGCACTCGGTGCCTTGCGGGGTGACACGGCGTGCCATACGTTGAGGGTGTCCGGGCGGCCGGCGAACAGCGGGAACCCGTACGCCGACTGTCCCCGCGGGCCACGTGCCTGCGCGTCCGGACGCCTGCGTCACAGGCACCCTTCCGCGCCACAAAGCGCCGCCGAGAGCACCACCCCTCCGCCGAACCGACGGCACCACCGGAACAGAACCGCAGTACCCCGACGTAACCCTCAACAGCGTCCTTCCCCGGACGCTCGTCGCCGGAGGCACCACCGTGAAGGAAATCCTGGACGCGATCCAGTCGCCGGAGTCCACGTCCGCCGACTTCGCCGCCCTGCCGCTCCCCGAGTCGTACCGCGCGATCACCGTGCACAAGGACGAGACGGAGATGTTCGCGGGCATGACGACCCGCGAGAAGGACCCGCGCAAGTCGATCCACCTCGACCAGGTTCCACTGCCGGAGCTGGGCCCGGGCGAGGCCCTGGTGGCCGTGATGGCCTCCTCGGTCAACTACAACTCGGTGTGGACCTCGATCTTCGAGCCGCTGTCGACCTTCGGGTTCCTGGAGCGCTACGGCCGCACCAGCGAGCTGGCCAGGCGCCACGACCTGCCGTACCACATCATCGGCTCCGACCTCGCCGGCGTCGTCCTGCGCACCGGCCCCGGCGTCAACGCCTGGCAGCCCGGTGACGAGGTCGTCGCGCACTGCCTGAGCGTCGAACTGGAGTCCAGCGACGGCCACAACGACACCATGCTCGACCCCGAGCAGCGCATCTGGGGCTTCGAGACCAACTTCGGCGGTCTCGCCGAGATCGCGCTGGTCAAGTCCAACCAGCTGATGCCGAAGCCGGACCACCTCAGCTGGGAGGAGGCCGCCGCCCCGGGTCTGGTCAACTCCACCGCGTACCGGCAGCTCGTCTCCCGCAACGGCGCCGGCATGAAGCAGGGCGACAACGTCCTGATCTGGGGCGCCAGCGGCGGACTCGGCTCCTACGCCACGCAGTTCGCGCTCGCGGGCGGCGCCAACCCGGTCTGCGTCGTCTCCTCGCCGCAGAAGGCGGAGATCTGCCGGGCCATGGGCGCCGAGGCGATCATCGACCGCACCGCCGAGGGCTACCGGTTCTGGAAGGACGAGACCACCCAGGACCCCAAGGAGTGGAAGCGCTTCGGCAAGCGCATCCGCGAGCTGACCGGCGGCGAGGACATCGACATCGTCTTCGAGCACCCCGGCCGCGAGACCTTCGGCGCCTCGGTGTTCGTCACCCGCAAGGGCGGCACCATCACCACCTGCGCGTCGACCTCGGGCTACATGCACGAGTACGACAACCGCTACCTGTGGATGTCGCTGAAGCGGATCATCGGCTCGCACTTCGCCAACTACCGCGAGGCCTGGGAGGCCAACCGGCTGATCGCGAAGGGCAAGATCCACCCGACCCTGTCGAAGGTGTACTCCCTGGAGGACACCGGTCAGGCCGCGTACGACGTGCACCGCAACCTCCACCAGGGCAAGGTCGGCGTGCTCTGCCTGGCCCCCGAGGAGGGGCTGGGCGTGCGCGACCAGGCCAAGCGCGACCAGCACATCGACGCCATCAACCGGTTCCGGAACATCTGAGACACCCGGGAGCACAGATGACTGAGCGTCAGCCCGCGGCTGCGCCTGAGGGCGCGCCCCCCGCGGCGGAGCCGCTGCTCGACACGGTGGAAGAGACGCAGGCAAGGGAGCGCAGCGACCGCGGACCGAGGAACGTCGACGCGGGCACCCAGCGCTCCCAGGCCCGGCCGCAGAGGGAAAAGGACCGGCCGTGGCTCATGCGCACGTACGCCGGCCACTCCACGGCGGAGGCGTCCAACGAGCTGTACCGGCGCAACCTCGCCAAGGGCCAGACCGGTCTGTCGGTGGCGTTCGACCTGCCGACGCAGACCGGCTACGACTCCGACCACATCCTCGCCCGCGGCGAGGTCGGCCGGGTCGGCGTGCCGGTCGCGCACCTCGGTGACATGCGCCGGCTGTTCCAGGACATCCCCCTGGAGCAGATGAACACCTCGATGACCATCAACGCCACCGCCATGTGGCTGCTGGCGCTCTACCAGGTCGTCGCCGAGGAGCAGGGTGCCGACATCACCAGGCTCCAGGGCACGACCCAGAACGACATCGTCAAGGAATACCTGTCGCGGGGAACCCATGTCTTCCCGCCGGAGCCCTCACTCCGGCTGACGACGGACATGATCGCGTACACGGTCTCCCACATCCCGAAGTGGAACCCGATCAACATCTGCAGCTACCACCTGCAGGAGGCGGGCGCCACACCGGTCCAGGAGATCGCGTACGCGATGTCCACCGCGATCGCGGTTCTCGACGCCGTACGCGACTCGGGGCAGGTGCCCGAGGAGAAGTTCGGGGACGTCGTGGCCCGCATCTCCTTCTTCGTGAACGCGGGCGTCCGCTTCATCGAGGAGATGTGCAAGATGCGGGCGTTCGGGCGGATCTGGGACCGGATCACGCGCGAGCGGTACGGCATCGAGAACCCCAAGCAGCGCCGCTTCCGGTACGGCGTCCAGGTCAACTCCCTCGGGCTGACCGAGGCGCAGCCCGAGAACAACGTCCAGCGGATCGTGCTGGAGATGCTGGCCGTGACGCTGTCGAAGGACGCCCGTGCGCGGGCCGTGCAGCTGCCCGCCTGGAACGAGGCGCTGGGCCTGCCCCGGCCGTGGGACCAGCAGTGGTCGCTGCGCATCCAGCAGGTGCTGGCGCACGAGAGCGACCTGCTGGAGTACGCGGACATCTTCGACGGCTCCCACGTCATCGAGGCGAAGGTCGCCGCGCTGGTCGAGGAGTCGCTCGCCGAGATCGAGCGGATCCAGGAGATGGGCGGCGCGATGGCCGCCGTCGAGTCCGGCTATCTGAAGTCGCAGCTCGTCGCCTCGCACGCCGAGCGCCGGGCCCGGATCGAGTCCGGCCAGGAGAAGATCGTCGGCGTCAACATCTTCGAGACGACCGAGCCGAACCCCCTGACCGCCGACCTCGACACCGCGATCCAGACGGTCGACCCGGCCGTCGAGGCCCGGGTCATCGCCTCCCTCCAGCACTGGCGGGACACGCGCTACCAGCCGCCCTTCAACCACCCGCGCCCCTGCAAGGCGCTGGAACGGCTCAAGGAGGCCGCGAAGGGCACCGACAACCTCATGGAGGCCACCCTGGAGTGCGCCCGCGCCGGGGTCACGACCGGCGAGTGGGCCGGGGCCCTGCGTGAGGTGTTCGGTGAGTTCCGCGCCCCGACCGGTGTCTCCTCCGCCCCGGTCGCGGTCGCGGCCGAGGAGGGCTCGGCACTGTCCGGGGTCCGCCGCAAGGTGGAGCTGACCGCGGGGGACCTCGGGGTCGGCAAGCTCCGCTTCCTGGTGGGCAAGCCGGGGCTGGACGGGCACTCCAACGGGGCCGAGCAGATCGCCGTGCGGGCCCGTGACGCCGGGTTCGAGGTGGTCTACCAGGGCATCCGGCTCACGCCCGAGCAGATCGTGGACGCGGCCCTCGCCGAGGACGTGCACGCGGTGGGGCTGTCCATCCTCTCCGGGTCGCACGCGCAGCTCGTCCCCGACGTCCTGGAGCGGCTGCGGGAGGCCGGCGCCACCGACATCCCGGTGATCGCCGGCGGGATCATCCCGAACGCCGACGCCGAGCAGCTCAGGGCCGCCGGAGTGGCCGCCGTGTTCACCCCGAAGGACTTCGACATCACCGGGATCATCGGCCGTATCGTCGACGAGATCCGCAAGGCCAACAAGCTCGACCCCCTGGAGGTCCCCGCATGACCGCCCGCCCGTCGCCCGCCACCGCCCTTCCAGCGAGCGGCTCCGCCGCGCACCCCTTCAACCGTCTCCGCCCGCGGCGTTCCTGCCTGGCCGTACCGGGCTCGAACCCCCGCTTCCTGGAGAAGGCGCAGGGCCTCCCGGCGGACCAGGTCTTCCTCGACCTGGAGGACGCGTGTGCCCCCCTCGCCAAGCCCGAGGCGCGGCACACCATCGTCAAGTTCCTCAACGAGGGCGACTGGACCGGCAAGACACGGGTCGTGCGGGTCAACGACTGGACGACGGAGTGGACGTACCGCGATGTCGTGACGGTCGTCGAGGGGGCCGGCCAGAACCTCGACTGCATCATGCTGCCGAAGGTGCAGACGGCCCAGCAGGTCGTCGCCCTCGACCTCCTGCTCACCCAGATCGAGAAGACGATGGGCTTCGAGGTCGGCAGGATCGGCATCGAGGCGCAGATCGAGAACGCGCAGGGTCTGAACAACGTCAACGAGATCGCGCAGGCCTCCCCGCGCGTCGAGACGATCATCTTCGGCCCGGCCGACTTCATGGCGTCGATCAACATGAAGTCGCTGGTCGTGGGCGAGCAGCCGCCCGGCTACCCGGCGGACGCCTACCACTACATCCTGATGAAGATCCTGATGGCCGCCCGCGCCAACGACCTCCAGGCGATCGACGGCCCCTACCTGCAGATCCGCAACGTCGAGGGCTACCGTGAGGTCGCCCAGCGTGCGGCCGCCCTCGGTTTCGACGGCAAGTGGGTGCTGCACCCGGGCCAGGTCGAGGCGTCCAACGAGATCTTCTCGCCCTCCCAGGAGGACTTCGACCACGCCGAGCTGATCCTGGACGCGTACGACTACTACACGTCCGAGGCGGGCGGCAAGAAGGGCTCGGCGATGCTCGGCGACGAGATGATCGACGAGGCCAGCCGCAAGATGGCGCTGGTCATCTCCGGCAAGGGGCGGGCGGCGGGCATGACCCGGACGTCGAAGTTCGAGATCCCGGAGGCCTGAGCGCGATGCAGTTCGGACGCACCTACGAGGAGTTCGAGGTCGGGGCCGTCTACAAGCACTGGCCCGGGAAGACGGTCACGGAGTACGACGACCATCTCTTCTGTCTGCTCACCATGAACCACCACCCGCTCCACATGGACGCGAACTACGCCGAGAGCACGACGGACTTCGGCAAGAACGTCGTCGTCGGCAACTACATCTACTCGCTGCTGCTGGGCATGTCCGTCCCGGACGTCTCCGGCAAGGCGATCGCGAACCTGGAGATCGAGTCGCTGCGGCACGTGGCGCCGACCTTCCACGGCGACACGATCTACGGCGAGACGACCGTGCTGGACAAATGGCCGTCGAAGTCGAAGAACGACCGCGGCATCGTCCATGTCGAGACCAAGGGCTACAAGCAGGACGGCACCCTCGTGTGCGTCTTCCGCCGCAAGGTGATGGTGCCCACCGAGACGTATATCAAGGAGCGCGGCGGTGAGCAGCCCGGCCGCCCGGAGCCGACCGCCCCTTCGGAGAAGACGGAGAAGTAGCCATGGCGCGACTCGCCCAGACCCACGGCCTCACGGACGTCCAGCAGGAGATCCTGTCCACCGTCCGCGACTTCGTGGACAAGGAGATCATCCCGGTCGCGACCGAGTTGGAGCACCGCGACGAGTACCCGCAAGCGATCGTCGACGGGCTCAAGGAGCTGGGTCTGTTCGGTCTGATGATCCCCGAGGAGTACGGGGGTCTGGGCGAGTCCCTCCTCACGTACGCGCTGTGCGTGGAGGAGATCGCCCGCGGCTGGATGTCCGTGTCCGGGATCATCAACACGCACTTCATCGTGGCGTACATGCTCAAGCAGCACGGCACCGAGGAGCAGAAGGAGTACTTCCTGCCGCGCATGGCGGCCGGCGAGGTCCGCGGCGCCTTCTCGATGTCGGAGCCGGCGCTCGGCTCGGATGTGTCGGCGATCACATCGAAGGCGGTCAAGGACGGCGACGACTACGTCCTGAACGGTCAGAAGATGTGGCTGACGAACGGCGGGACGTCAACACTGGTCGCCGTCCTCGTACGAAGTGACGAAGGACACCCCGAGGGCACGGCGCCGCACAAGTCGATGACGACCTTCCTGGTCGAGAAGGAGCCCGGCTTCGGAGAGGTCCGGCCCGGCCTCACCATTCCCGGGAAGATCGACAAGATGGGCTACAAGGGCGTCGACACGACCGAACTCATCATGGACGGACTGCGCATTCCGGCCAATCGTGTCCTGGGCGGCACCACCGGCCGAGGGTTTTACCAAATGATGGACGGTGTCGAGGTGGGCCGGGTGAATGTCGCCGCCCGTGGCTGCGGTGTCGCTCAGCGTGCGTTCGAGCTGGGTGTTCGGTACGCCCAGCAGCGCCACACCTTCGGCAAGCAGATCGCGCAGCACCAGGCGATCCAGTTCAAGCTGGCCGAGATGGCTACCAAGGTCGAGGCCGCCCATGCCATGATGGTGAACGCAGCACGCAAAAAGGACTCGGGCGAACGAAACGACCTCGAAGCAGGGATGGCGAAGTACCTCGCCTCCGAATACTGCAAGGAGGTCGTCGAGGACGCCTTCCGGATCCACGGCGGCTACGGCTTCTCCAAGGAGTACGAGATCGAGCGCCTCTACCGTGAGGCCCCGATGCTGCTCATCGGTGAAGGTACCGCCGAAATCCAGAAAATGATCATCGGTCGCCGGCTTCTCGAGGAGTATCGATTCCAGGGCTAGTCCAGGGTCGAATGTCTGGTTCGGGGTGTTTTCTTCGAGAAGAAGATCACACCCCGTCAGCGCTGTTCGGCCGTCGACTCGGCTTCCTGGCTTGCCCAGTTGCGGCCCGCGACCGGTACGATCCCCGGAAAGCCGCCGTCCCCTGTCACCGCGCGGCATCATCCGCTACGAAGGTCATCCATGCCCCACAGCCAAACCTCTGCACCTCGCGACAGCCTCGCTGGCGTACGGCTCGCGCGCGGAGCATCGCCGTGGCTTCTCCCGACCGTCGCCACCGCAGCACTCAGCCTCGCCCGCTCGCGCCGCTCCGGCGTCGCCCGGGCCGTGGCCGTCCCCGCCACCGCGCTGGCGGCGGGCATGCTGTGGTTCTTCCGCGACCCCGAGCGTGAGATCGCCCAGGGCCGGGTCATCTCGCCCGCCGACGGAGTGGTGCAGAGCATCATGCCGTGGAAGGACGGCCGGACCCGCGTCGCGATCTTCATGAGCCCGCTCAACGTCCACGTGAACCGCGCGCCGCTCTCCGGCACGGTGACGTCCGTCGAGCACATCCCGGGCGGGTTCGTCCCGGCGTTCAACAAGGAGAGCGAGAACAACGAGCGCGTCGTCTGGCACTTCGACACCGAACTCGGTGACATCGAGATGATCCAGATCGCCGGCGCCGTGGCTCGCCGCATCGTTCCGTACGTTCCCGAGGGCACCAAGGTCGAGCAGGGTGACCGGATCGGGCTGATCCGCTTCGGTTCGCGGGTCGACATCTACCTGCCCGAGGGTGTGGAGGTCGACGTCGAGGTGGGGCAGAAGACCGTGGCTGGGGTGACTCGCATTGACCGTGATTGATCCTGATACACAGGCCGGGAAGACGAGCCCGGCCACCGACTGGGTGCCGGAGGTCGACGAGGCGGAGGACGACGCGGAGGAGATGCCGCTGTCGCTGCGCCTGTCGATAGCGGACACCCTGACCCTGGGCAACGCCACGTGCGGCTTCATGGCGGTGTACTTCACCACCACGGGCATCCTGATCCCGCACCTCACCGGCAGCCAGGAGACGGGCATGGCCCGCCACAGCGCGGCCACCGCGGTCATCCTGATGCTCTGCGCGGCGATCTTCGACCTGTTCGACGGTCTGGTGGCGCGCAAGCTGCGCTCCTCGCCGATGGGCGCGGAGCTGGACAACCTCTCCGACCTGATCAGCTTCGGCCTGGCGCCGGCGTACTTCGTCCTCGTCTACGGCATGGTCGCGAACGACGCGCACCAGCGGGTGGCCGCGGTCGGTGCGATCGTCGTCCTGCTGGCCGTGGTGCTGAGGCTCGCGAGATTCTCCTGCGTGACGGTGAAGGACGGCACGTTCCAGGGCATGCCGTCGCCGTTCGGCGCGCTGACCGTGGTGTCGATCGTGCTCCTGGAGCTGCCGTTCGAGGCGACGCTCCTGGCGATCCTCGGCACGGCGTGGCTGATGGTGAGCCGGGTCGAGTACCCGAAGCCGCGGGGTGTCCTCGCGGTCGCGATGCTCTCCTGGATCGTCCTCTCCATGGGTCTGCTGGCGGCGTGGGCCTTCGCCGCCCCCGGCGGCCAGTTCCTGCTCCAGGCCGGCTGCGCCCTGCAGCTCGTCATGGGCGCGGTCATCCCCCTGTTCGCCACGGCCCGCCGGGTGAACAACTTCCGCGACAACCGGCGTGAGGCGCGGGCGGCCCAGCTGCCCTGACCCCCTCCGCCACCGACAGGTGTGGCCCGAGCCCTCCCGGCTCGGGCCACACCTGTTTTTCCGTTCAAAGGTGTCCGCGCGTTGCGCTTGACAGGGCAAACTACCTAGCGTGCGGGCACGATCGCTGATGGTGAGGGAGGGGTGCACGGTGGAAGAGGGGGTGATTTCCAGCGCCGTCACACGCACGCCGATGCCCGACGGCCCGTTCTTCTCCGTCCCCGAGGTCTACAAGGCCATCGGCGGCACCGGAAGCTGATGTTCTGCTTCGAGTGGCCGGGCCACCCCATGGTCCGGGAGACCACGGCGAAGAACGTCCACCAGTTCTCGAAGCTGTGGTTCAGGAACGGCACGGTGGACGGCCTCGGCAGCGGCAGCTGCTTCCGCGAACTCGACGGCAGTCTGATCCGGCTGCCCTGACGGATCGATCGGGCCGGCTCGCGTCGGACGGCGTCGGGTCGGATGGGGGCGCGTCGGATGGGGGCGGGTCAGGTCAGGAAGTCCCGGGCGATCCCCTCGGCCACCCGCTCCAGGATCGGGCCCGGGTCGGCGAGGCAGCGCCGTACATCCGGCTCGACCTCCGTCAGGGGGTACGCCCGGCGGATGCCCGCGCGGCCCAGCGCCTCCGGGGGCAGGACCAGGCGGCCGCAGACCGCCACGACCTCCTTGCCCGCGGCCCGTGCGGCCGCGGCGACCCCCGCGGGCGCCTTGCCGTGCAGCGTCTGCTCGTCGAGGGACCCCTCACCGGTGATCACCAGCGTGGCCCGGTCCAGGGCCCGCGCGAAGCCGAGGACGTCGAGCATCACCTCGATGCCGGGGCGGAAGCGGGCGCCGAGGACAAGGGCGCCGTAGCCGACGCCGCCCGCGGCGCCCGCGCCGGGCGCGCGGGCGAGCTCGGCGGCCCGGTCGCCGAGGGACTTCTCCAGGACCGCCGCGAAGTGCGCCAGCGCCTCGTCGAGGACCGTCACGTCCTCGGGGCTCGCGCCCTTCTGCGGGCCGTACACGGCGGGCGCCCCCTTGGGACCCGTCAGCGGGTTGTCGACGTCGCTCGCCAGGACGAGGTCGAGGGAGGCGAACCGGGGGTCCAGGTCCGACAGGTCCGCCGTCACCAGGTCGCGCAGTCCGCCGCCGCCCGGCCCGACGGGCTCGCCCGCCGCGTCCAGGAAGCGCGCGCCCAGGGCGGCGAGCATGCCCGCGCCGCCGTCCGTCGTGGCGCTGCCGCCCACCCCGAACACGATCGTGCGGGCGCCGGCGTCTAGGGCGGCGCGCAACAGCTCCCCGGAGCCGTACGTGGAGGCGGTGAGCGGCGCGAAGCCCCCCGGGGGCAGCAACTGCAGCCCGCTCGCCTCGGCCATCTCCACCACGGCGGTGTCGCCGCGCAACGCGTACGCGGCGGTGACGGGCTCACCCAGCGGGCCGGTCACCCGTACCTCGTGGCGGGTGAATCCGGCGGCGACCGCGGCGGCCACCGTGCCGTCTCCCCCGTCGGCCACCGGCAGCGCCTCGACCTGCAGGCCGGGCAGGACCCGGTGCAGACCGGCCGTCACCCGCTCGGCGACCTGGACGGCGGTGAGCGTGCCCTTGAACTTGTCCGCGGCGATCAGTACCCGCGGGATCCCCGTGCCGGTGTCCGTCCCGTCCACAGCGGCGTTCGCCACCTTGTGTTCCCCTCGCTCATCGGGCCTTGCACATGTCAAGGCAGTCGCGCCGCAGTGACCCTAACCTCAGCGGGGCCCCTCCGTCATGCCCCGTCCCGCCCCTCGAACACGACGCGCCGTGTGCCCACGCGTTCACCGAGCGGCGGTCCGCGGAATTGGGTAGACCTTTCGTCATGACCCCTGTGGGCAGCGAACTCGCCGACCGTGTGCACGGAGGCTGGCTGGGCCGGATCGCGGGCAACATGCTCGGCAAGCCGGTCGAGCGGGGCGACCACTGGACGCGGGAGCGCATCGACCGCTACCTGCGCCGCGCCGACGCGCTGCCCCTCACCGACTACCTGCCGGAGCCGGCCGACGAGGGGGACCGGCTCGCGCTGCGCCCCGAGTGGCGGGAGTGCGTGCGCGGCCGTGTGCACGGCAGCTGCCGCGACGACGACGTCGACTACGCGATCCTCGGGCTGGACCTGCTGGAGACGCACGGCTTCGACTTCACCACCGAGCAGGTCGGCGACCTGTGGCTGCTGCGGCTGCCGTATCTGCAGACGTTCACGGCGGAGCGGGCCGCCTACCGCAACCTGGCCAACGGTCTGAAGCCTCCGCTGACCGCCACCTACGACAATCCGTACCAGGACTGGATCGGCGCCCTCATCCGCGCCGACGTCCACGGCTGGACCAGTCCGGGCGCGCCCCGCCGCGCGGCCTCGCTGGCCCGCCGGGACGCGGTCCTGTCGCACACCGGGAACGGTGTGTACGGGGCGATGTGGGCGGCGGCGCTGGTCTCGGCGGCGTTCACGGCGGGGACCGTGCGGGAGGCCGTGGAGCAGGCGCTGACCGTGATCCCGGCGAGCAGCCGGCTCGCGCGGACCGTGCGGCGGGTCGCCGCGCTGCACGAGGCGGGGGTGGCCTGGGACGACACGCTCACGACGGTGGCCGAGGAGACCGCCGGGACGCACTGGATCCATGTCGTCCCGAACGCGGCGGTGCTCACCGCCGGGCTCCTGTACGGCGACGGCGACTTCACCCGCACCGTCGCGCTGACCGTGCGCGGCGGCCTGGACACCGACTCGAACGGCGCGACGGCCGGTTCGGTGGCGGGGGTGCTGTGCGGGGCGGCGGCCATCCCGGACCGCTGGAAGGACCCGCTGGAGGACACCGTGCGCAGCGCCGTGTTCGGCTTCGACGGGGTGCGGATCACCGAACTCGCCGAGCGGACGGTGCGGTTGGCGCGGACTTCGGCGTGAGGGTGGGCGCGCTCTAGGCTTTCCGGATGACCGCTCAAGACTTCGCCGCGTACATCGCGAGCCTCCCGAAGGTCCTCGCGGGCGCCGCCGTGATCCTCCGCGACGCCGAGGGGCGGGTCCTGCTCGTGGAGCCCAACTACCGCGAGGGGTGGGCGCTGCCGGGCGGGACGATCGAGTCGGACGACGGGGAGACGCCCCGGCGGGGCGCGCGGCGCGAGACCGCCGAGGAGATCGGCCTCGACATCGAGCCCGGTCGGTTGCTCGCCGTGGACTGGGTGCACGTCGCGGGGCGGCCGCCGCAGGTGGCGTACCTGTACGACGGCGGGACGGTCGGCGAGGGCGAGCTGGCCCGTATCCGGCTGCAGGAGGAGGAGTTGCTGTCGTGGCGGCTGGTGCCGCGGGCCGAACTGACCGGCCATCTGCCGGGGGCACTGGGCCGCCGGGTGCTCGCCGCGCTCGACGCGCTGGCGGACGGCACCGGTCCGGTGGAGCTGGAGAACGGGATCCGGGTCGGCTGAACGACCGTCGACAATGCGCCACGGCCGCCCGCTCTCGCACGGCCTGCCGGTGACAGGAGTCAGCTGACCTACGGTCAACTGGTCTTGCACAGAAGGCGAGAAGGGCGTCCGCCACGGTTGATGGAAAATTAAAGTGTTGGCCGAAAAAAGCTGCCCGCGGGATGCTTCGGCCTCTAGGCTGACCGCAGACCCCGTCCGGGCGACCGCCCAGTGCCGTCCGTTCCGGAACCGGGGGCGGCACTCGGGGTCCAGGACCGGCATCCCGGGCGCGGGCCACGGCTCCGGCAGGATGCGGGGCTCCGGGGAGCGGTCGTACGGGGTCCGCCCGACACGCCAGTCTCCCCCCACCGCGGGCCGTCTCCCGCCCGTACTGACCGAGAACAGGCAGCTGAGGTCATGGAACCACTTGGCCCTGACGACCCCGAGGTACTGGGTCCCCACCGGCTCGCGGCCCGGCTCGGCGCGGGCGGGATGGGGCGGGTCTACCTGGCGCGCACTCCTCAGGGGCGGTTCGTCGCGGTCAAGGCCATCCGCCCGGAGCTGGTGGGCGACAGGAACTTCCGGATTCGTTTCCGGCGTGAGGTGGAGGCCGCGGGGGCCCTGGGCGGCCGGTACACGGCACCCGTGGTGGACGCCGACCCGGACGGCCCGGTCCCCTGGCTGGCCACCGACTACATCGCGGGCCCCACCCTGGCGGAGGCGGTCTCCGAGCACGGGCCGCTACCGGTGGAGTCGGTACTGACGCTGGGCGCCGGCATCGCCGAGGCGCTGATCTCGGTGCAGGCCGCCGGGCTGGTGCACCGCGATCTGAAGCCGTCCAACGTCCTGCTGGCCGCCGACGGTCCGCGGGTCATCGACTTCGGCATCGTCCGCGCCGCCGACGGGTACGACCTCACCCGCTCGGGGGCGCTGTTCGGGTCCTTCGAGTACATGTGTCCCGAGCAGGCCACGGGTGAGCCGCTGGGTCCCGAGGGCGACGTCTTCTCCCTGGGGTCCGTGCTCACGTACGCCGCGACCGGGCACGCCCCGTTCAGCGGGACGGCGGCTGCCACGCTCCTCTACCAGGTCGTGCACAGTCCGCCGGACCTGTCGGGCGTGCCGGATCCGCTCGACAAGATCATCAGCCTGTGCCTCACCAAGGACCCGCGGCTGCGGATCACCCCGGACAAGCTGGCCGCCGCGTGCGCGCCGGGCGGGGTGGAGCAGGTGACGGGCGAGGGCTGGCTGCCGCCGTCGGTGACCGCGTCGATCGCCCTGCGCGCGGCGGCGGTCGCGATGTTCGCCACCGCGCCGGACGACGTGCTCACCGACCCCGCCTGCGGGGACGCCCCCGAGCCGTACCCGTACCGCCGGGACAGGGCGGGCGGCGACCAGGCGCAGGACGCGGGGCCCTGCGCCGGGGACCGGGCCCCCTACGCCTCCGATCCGGCGTCCCGCGCCTCGGACCGGGCCCCGTACGCCTCAGGTCCCGATCCCTGTGCTCCCGAGCGGGCCCCGTACGGCTCCGGGGGGCCGGTGGCGTGCGAGGCGGGGGGCTGTGACCACTCCGCCCACCCGGACGGGGGGAAGGCCCCCGACGAGCAGCGCGGCGCCGGGGCACCGGGAGCCCACGCCGACGGCTCCCCCGGGCAGCCGGAGCCCTACCGCGCGGCATCGACCGGGCACCGGCGGGTGCCCGACCGGTCGGGGCCGTCGCGGCGTACAGTGCTCGCCGCGACGGCCGCCTCGGCCACCGCGGCGGCCGTCGGGGGCGCCGTGTTCCTGTCGCGGCGGGGGAGGCCGGGCGGGCGGGGGGCGCAGCCGCTCGGTCCGGCCCCCGAGCCGGCCTGGGTGTACCGGGGCGACCCGTTGCTGCAGGCGCCGGCCGTGTTCCACAAGGGGGCGGCCCTGGTGAAGACCCGGCCGGGTGACCTGCTCAGTCTCGACCTCAGGGACGGCAGCCGGCCCACGTGGGTCTACACCGGCATCAGCCAGTCCCCCACCCCGGCGGTGCTGACGTTCGACGCGGTGGTCGCGCTGGGCGAGGGCTCGACGGTGATCGGCGTGGACCCGGCCGACGGCTCGGAGCGGTTCACCATCGACTTCGGGCCGGACTTCCGGTTCACCACGCTTCTCGGCGCCGTCGACGCCCGCTTCATCTCCGTCATCGGCGTCCGGCTCCAGCGGGAATCCGGCGAGCAGGGGGGCACGACGTCCACGGACACCGTCTTCGGCGTCGACCTCGCGAGCCGCCGCGCCGAGGTCATCCCCATCAGCCCGGAGGACGTCGGTATCCGGCTCGCCCCGGTGATCATCCCCGGGTACTTCGTCTACGCCGACGGTCTGCGCAATGTGACGGCCCGCGACACCGGCAGCTCCGGCGTCGTGTGGCGACACCCCGTCGGCTACGACCTGCGGCCGCACCTCGCCGTCCTCGACCGGACCGTGTTCGCCATCGGCCGGGAGCTTCAGGCCCTCAACCTCGCGACGGGCAAGGTGCGTTGGCGGGTGAGTCCCGAAGACGGCCAGTTCGCCTCGCTGGGGGCCCACGGCAACACGGTGTACGTCACCGGCACCGATCCCTCCGGCGTCCACGCGTTCAACGCCGCGACCGGCTCCCGGCGCTGGTTCTGCGCCACCCCGCGACTCAACGTCGACCTACCGGTGACCGCCGGGCCGAGCGCGGTCTACGTGCCCGCCTACAAGAACAGGAACGGCTTCTACGCCATCGACGCCGCCCGCGGCCGGCTGCTGTGGAACTTCACCGACGGAGTGGAGACCGGCGTCAACGACTGGCAGCTCGCCTGCGACCCCTCCGGCCTCCTGGTCGCCCAGCACTACGACCGCGCCTACGGCATCGCCGTCTGACCGCCCTCCGTGTTCCGCGTGCCCCTCCGGCCGGGGACCTCGGACCGGGCCGGGGGCGCGGGCCGGGGGCACGGGCCTTCGGCCGGGGGCGCACCCCGATTTCCGCTGGTCCCGCGCTGCCGGGCGACCTACCCTCGGCCCCATGAAGAAGCCCCTCGTCGCCCTGCTCAGCGGCGCCGGTGTCTCCACCGACTCAGGTATCCCCGACTACCGCGGCCCGAACGGGCTGTGGCGTACGGACCCGGAGGCGGAGAAGCTGGTGACGTACGAGTACTACATGGGTGATCCGGAGATCCGCCGGCGCTCGTGGCGGATGCGGCGTGACAACCGGACGCTCAACGCCCGGCCGAACGCGGCGCACCTGGCGGTGGCCGAGCTGGAGCGGTCCGGGGTGCCGGTGCGGGTGATCACGCAGAACGTGGACGGGCTGCACCAGCTGGCCGGGATGCC
This sequence comes from Streptomyces sp. HM190, assembly GCF_009857135.1. GTDB lineage: Bacteria > Actinomycetota > Actinomycetes > Streptomycetales > Streptomycetaceae > Streptomyces > Streptomyces heilongjiangensis. The sequence continues at coordinate 7,274,678 of NZ_CP047318.1, read as the reverse complement.
GGCCCGCAAGGTCGTCGAACTGCACGGCACGGCGCGGTCCGTGGTGTGCACCGCGTGTCACGCCCGTACGCCGATGGAGGACGCGCTCGCCCGCGTCGACGCCGGTGAGGACGACCCGCCGTGCCTGGCGTGCGGGGGCGTGCTGAAGTCGGCGACGGTGATGTTCGGTGAGCGCCTCGACCCGGCTGATCATCGTGAACGCCGAGCCCACCCCGTACGACGAGCTGGCCGACGAGGTCGTCCGGGAGCCGATCGGCACCGCGCTGCCGGAACTGCTGCGCAGGGTCGCCGCCGTGGGCGGCTGAGCGGCCGAACCGGACGGGGCCCCGGTCGCCGGGCGGGGCCGTCGGTCGCCGGGTAGGGGGTCAGAACAGCGTTGTGCCCTGTTCGAAGGCGAGCAGGCGCCGTTTGCGGTCCAGACCGCCGCCGTACCCGGTGAGGCTGCCGTCGGAGCCGACCACGCGGTGGCAGGGCACGATGATCCCGACGGGGTTCCTGCCGTTGGCGAGGCCGACCGCGCGGGACGCCCGGGGGCTGCCCAGGGCGTCGGCGAGCTCACCGTACGAGCGGGTCTCACCGAAGGGGATCCGCGCGAGCTGCTCCCACACACCGCGCTGGAACCCGGTGCCGTGCAGGCGCAGCGCGAGGGTGAACTGCCGCAGCTCGCCCGCGAAGTAGGCGGCCAGTTGCTCCTTCGCCTCGGCGAGGAGGGTGTCGTCGCGCGGGCCGAAGGTCTCCTGCGGCGGGCGGTGGCGCTGCCCGGTCATGTAGAGACCGCACAGCACGCCGTCGTCGGCGACGAGGGTGAGGGGGCCGTAGGGGCTGTCGGTGACTGTGTGCTGCTTCATGCCGTGTCCTTCAAGGGGCTCATGCGGGAAGGAAGTTGATGGGGTGACTGTCCGTAGCCCACAGGTACTGGACCGCGTACGCCCGCCAGGGCCGCCAGGCCGCGGCGCGGGCGGTGAGCGCGACCGGGGTGGACGGCAGGCCCATGTGCGCCGCCGCGCGCCGGACGCCGAGGTCGGTGGGGAGGAAGGCGTCGGGGTCGCCGAGGGCGCGCATGGCGATGACGTCGGTGGTCCAGGGGCCGAAGCCGGGCAGGTCGAGGAGGCGGGCGCGGGTCTCCGCCCAGTCGCTGTCCACCCCCAGGCGCAGTTCGCCCCCGGCGAGCCGCCCGACCAGCGTGGTCAGGGTCGTCCGGCGGGTGCGGGGCATCGCCAGGGTCCCGGGGTCGACGGCGGCGAGCGCCTCGGGTGAGGGGAAGAGATGGGTGAGGCCGCCCTCGGGATCGTCGACGGGTTCGCCGTGGGCGAGGACCAGACGGCCCGCATGGGTGCGGGCGGCGGCGGTGGAGACCTGCTGGCCGAGCACCGCCCGTACGGCGAACTCGGCCTCGTCGACGGTGCGCGGCACCCGGCGGCCGGGCGCCTTGTCGACCAGCGGGGCCAGCGCCGGATCCGCACGCAACTGCTCGTCCACCGCGACCGGGTCGGCGTCCAGGTCCAGCATGCGGCGGCAGCGGCTGATGGCGACGGGCAGGTCCCGCAGGTCGCTGAGGGTGAGCCGGCAGGCGATGTGGTCGGGGCGCGGGGTGAGGCCGACGATGCCGTGCCCGTACGGCAGCCGGAGCGTGCGCCGGTACGCGCCGTCGCGCCACTCCTCCACGCCGGGGACGGCGGTCGCGGCTAGGTGTCCGAAGAGGTTGTCGGGGTTGAGCGGGGCCCGGAAGGGCAGGCGCAGGGCCAGGACGCCCGGTGTGCCGGCGGGGCCGCCGGGCGGCACGGCCCTGGTCCCGGCCCGCCTCGCGGCCCGTTCCCGCAGTTCGCTGGGTGAGAGCGCGAAGACCTCCCGCACGGTGTCGTTGAACGTCCGGATCGAGGCGAAGCCGGCGGCGAACGCGATCTCGGCCATGGGCAGCGCGGTCGTCTCGATCAGCAGCCGGGCGGTCTGCGAGCGCTGCGCCCGGGCGAGGGCGAGCGGCCCCGCCCCCAGCTCCGCCAGCAGCTGCCGCTCGACCTGCCGGGTGCTGTACCCGAGCCGCCGGGCCAGCCCCGGCACGCCCTCCCGGTCGACGACGCCGTCCGCCACGAGCCGCATGGCCCGCGCCGCGAGGTCGGCCCGCCGGTCCCATTCCGGTGATCCGGGGCTCGTGTCGGGCCGGCACCGCTTGCACGCCCGGTACCCGGCCTGCTGGCAGGCCGCCGCGCTCGGGTAGAACGTCATGTTCCGCGGCTTCGGCGGCACCACCGGACAGCTCGGCCGGCAGTAGATCCGGGTGGTCAGCACGGCGGTGAACACCCACCCGTCGAACCGCGCGTCCTTCGACTGCACGGCCCGCACGCACCGCTCCACGTCCCTGTACATCCCGTTCCGCATGGCTCAAGCATCGAGCACGGGAGGGGGCGGGGCTGGCGAGAATCCGACATCGAGGTGGCGGCTGCCCCGGCACCGCCTGCGGCCTTCGGGGGACGGGCGCACCGCGCGACGCGCCGCGGACTCCCCTGCCCCCGCGGGTGCAGCTACCCCGCGGCCCGCCGCCAGGCGCTCTCCCGCAGCAGCCGCAGTCCGTTGAGGCCCACGAGCACCGTGGACCCCTCGTGCCCGGCGACGCCGAGCGGCAACGGCAGATGCCCCACCAGGTCCCACACCACCAGCACGGCGATGCACACGCCCGCGATCACCAGGTTCTGCACCACCAGCCGCCGGGCCGCCCGTGACAAACGCACCACGGCCGGGATCGCGACCAGCTCGTCCCGCACGACCACCGCGTCCGCCGTCTCCAGCGCCAGGTCGGACCCGGCGCGGCCCATCGCCACCCCGGAGTGCGCCGCGGCAAGCGCCGGAGCGTCGTTGACCCCGTCCCCGACGAACAGCACCCTGCGGCCCTCGGCGCCCTGCAACGCCCGTACGGCCGTCACCTTGTCCTGCGGCAGCAGCCCGGCCCGGACATCGGTGATCCCGGTGCCGTCGGCCACCCGCGCGGCGGTGCGCGGATCGTCCCCGGTCAGCAGGACGGGCGCGGTACCGGTCACCGCGGTGAGCCCGGCGACGGCGGCGGACGCGTCGTGACGCACACGGTCCGTGAGGGTGAGCAGCCCGACGGCGGCCCCGTCCCGCGCGACGACGACGGTCGTCCCTCCGGAGTCCCGGCGACGGGCGGCGTCACCACCGGAGGCAGCACCGCCCGGGACCGCACTGCCGAGGACTTCGCCGCCGAGAGCCGCCGCGTCGGGGACATCGCCATCGACCGCGGCATCGAGGACATCGCCGGCGGCGTCGGCGTACTCGCCCGGTCGGCCGACGGTGATCACGGACCCCTCGACGGTCGCGCGCACCCCCCGCCCCGGTGTGGCCATGAAGTCCGCGGCGGCGGCCGGGCGCAGCCCTCGTGCAGCGGCCGCGGCGACCACCGCGCGGGCCAGCGGGTGCTCGCTCGGGTGCTCGGCGGCCGCGGCCAGCGCGAGCAGCCTGTCCTCGTCGAGCCCGGAGCCGGGAAGCGGCCGTACGGCGGTGACCTCGGGCGTGCCCTCGGTGAGCGTGCCCGTCTTGTCGAGCGCGGCGACGTCGATCTCGCCCAACCGTTCCATGGCGACGGCCGACTTGACGAGGACGCCGTGCCGGCCGGCGTTGGCGATGGCGGAGAGCAGCGGTGGCATGGTGGCCAGCACGACCGCGCAGGGCGAGGCGACGATCATGAAGGTCATGGCCCGGAGCAGGGCCTCGGTGAGGTTCTCCCCGAAGGCCAGCGGGATGCCGAAGACGGCGAGGGTGGCGACGACGACCCCGACGGAGTACCGCTGTTCGACCTTCTCGATGAACAACTGGGTGGGCGCCTTGGTGCGGGACGCCTCCTCGACGAGGCCGACGATGCGGGCGATGACCGAGTCGGCCGGGTCGCGTTCCACGCGGACACGCAGGGCGCCGTTGCCGTTGAGGGTGCCGGCGAAGACCTCGTCGCCCGGCGCCTTGGGCACGGGCAGGGGTTCACCGGTGATGGTCGCCTGGTCGGCCTCGCTCTCGCCCTCCAGGACCCGGCCGTCGGCGCCGATGCGTTCGCCGGGGCGGACCAGCACCGTGTCGCCGACGGCGAGCCGGTCGGTCGGCACGGTCTCCTCGGCGCCGTCCGGTGACAGCCGGGTGGCCGTGGTGGGCGCGAGGTCGAGCAGGCCGCGTACGGAGTCGGCGGTGCGGGCGGTGGCGAGGGCCTCCAGCGCGCCGGAGGTGGCGAAGATGACGATCAGCAGGGCGCCGTCGAGGACCTGGCCGATCGCGGCTGCTCCGAGCGCGGCGACGATCATCAGCAGGTCGACGTCGAGGCTCTTCTCGCGCAGCGCCCGCAGCCCTTCGAGGGCGGGCTCCCAGCCGCCGGCCGCGTAGGCGACGAGGTAGAGCGGGCCGTACAGCCAGGCGGAGGCGCCGGCGAGGTCCAGCGGGAGGGCGAGGAGGAAGGCGACGGTCGACGCCAGGGCCCAGCGCGCCTCGGGGAGGGCGAGGACGCGGGTGCGGCGGCGGGGTGCCGTCGACGCGGGCGCACGGCGGACCGGTGACGGGGCGAGAGTGGCAGACACCCGGCCACCATACAGGAACACATGAAGACTCATTCATGCCTTCATGTACGATGAGTAAGATACTCGCCATGGGTCATGGAGCCGTAACCGCCGCCGCGCAGGACGCCACCCCCCGTGTGCGCCTGGACGCGGGCAACGTCGCGAAGGTCGCCACCACCCTCCAGGCCCTGTCCACGCCGTCCCGGCTGCTGATCCTGGCCCGGTTGCGCGAAGGCCCGCTCCCGGCGACCGAGTTGGCCGCCGAGGTCGGCATGGAGCAGTCCGCGTGCTCCCACCAGCTGCGCCTGCTGCGGAACCTGGGGCTCGTGGTGGGTGAGCGCCGGGGCCGTTCGGTGGTGTACGCGCTGCACGACCACCATGTCGCCGAGCTGCTGGACCAGGCCGTGTACCACGTCGAGCACCTGCGGCTGGGGATCAGCGACGCGCCGGAGGGTGACTGAGACCGGATCGGCCGCCGCGGGGGCGCGCTACGGGGTGGCGGGCGCGCGGTGAGCTGTGACGGGCGTGGGCGCGCTACGGGGTGGCGGGCGCGCGGTGGGGCGCGGCCGGTGTGGCGGCGCGCAGGGTCCGCAGTCGCTCCCGCACGGTGGTGTGGGCCCTCCGCACGGCTTTCGCGTGCCGGGCGGCCGCGGCCGGTGCGAGTCGGTCGCCCTCCAGCCGCGCCGGCGTGGTCGACTCACGCGACAGCGGGGTGAGTACACCGCCCGAATCCATGCGGTCGAGCGTGCCGCTCCGGGGCACCAGCACCTCCGAGGCGGCGCCGAGCCGATCGGCGTCGGCCCTTCGCCGCCTCTTCGCCGCCGCGTCCGGCGCCGCTGACCAGCCGCTTCAGCCGCCCCGCGACAGCGTGCGGGACCGCTCGCCCGTTCGACCGTCCGTGTCCGCCGTGTCGCGCGCCCAGGAGAAGCGCCTGCAGGAGGGCGCTCAGTCGACCCGCGCCGCGAACGCGTCGTACGCGCGTTCGTCGAACAGGACGAACCTGACCTCCTCCACCGCTGTCTCGGTGGCGCGGACCGTCTCCACCGCGATGCGGGCGGCGTCGTCCAGGGGCCAGCCGTAGATGCCGGCGGAGACGGCGGGGAAGGCGACCGTGCGGGCGCCCAACTCGTCGGCCACGCGCAGGGATTCGCGGTAGCAGGAGGCGAGGAGGGCGGACCGGTCCAGGCTCTGGCTGTGCACCGGGCCCACCGTGTGGATGACCCATCGGGCGTTCAGCGCGCCGGCCGTGGTGGCGACCGCCTGCCCCGTGGGCAGGCCCTTGCCGTAGTGCGAGGCGCGAAGCCTGCGGCAGTCCTCCAGGATGGCGGGGCCGCCGCGCCGGTGGATGGCGCCGTCCACTCCTCCCCCGCCGAGGAGGGAGGAGTTCGCGGCGTTCACGATGGCGTCGACGGACTGCTGGGTGATGTCCCCCTGGACAAGGGTGATGGTGGTCATGACCACCTCTATAGCAGCAGCCGTCCGTGCTCCGCCCCGGCGCCGGCCGGCCCGTGGGTCACCAGGCCACCGGCAGGGACCGCACCCCGTGGACCGGGCTCAGGGGCTGGGCGAAGTCCTCCGGGTCGGCCGTCAGGCGCAGCCCCGGCAGCCGGTCGAACAGCGCGGGCAGGGCGATGCCCAGTTCGGCGCGGGCGAGGGACTCGCCGACGCAGTGGTGGGCCCCGTGCCCGAACGCGAGGTGCCGGGACGCGTCGCGGGTGACGTCGAGGCGGTCCGGTTCGGGGTAGACGTCCGGGTCCCGGTTGGCCGCCTGGAGGGGCACGATGACGCCCTCACCGGCGCGGATGAGGACACCGCCCACCTCCACGTCCTCGGTGGCGACCCTGCGCATGCCGGAGTGCACCACCGTGAGGTACCGCAGCAGTTCGTCCACCGCGCCCGGCCACAGCGTGGGGTCGGCGCGCAGCGCGGCGAGCTGCGCCGGGTCGCGCAGCAGGGCCACGGTCGACAGGGCGATCATGTTGGCGGTGGTCTCGTGGCCGCCGAGGAGCAGGACGAAGGAGATCCCGACGGCCTCCTCCACCGTCGCCTGACCGGTGGCGACCCGCTCCGTCGCGAGCCGGGAGAGCAGGTCGTCGGCGGGCTCCTCGGCCCGTCGCGCGAGCAGCTCGCCGAGGTAGCGGTACAGCTCGGCGCGGGCGGCCATCGCCTCCTGCGGGCTGGTGCCGATGGTGAGGAAGGTCCGGGACTGGCGCTGGAAGAAGGCGTGGTCCTCGTAGGGCACGCCGAGCAGTTCGCAGATCACGAGCGACGGCAGCGGCAGGGCGTACGCCTCGACGAGGTCCGCCTCGGTGGCCCCGTCGGCCGTCATCGCGTCGATCAGGTTCCCGACGTGCCGGGTGACGCGGGGGTGCAGCGCCTCGACCCGACGGTGGGTGAAGTCGCTGATGAGCATGCGGCGCAGCCGGTTGTGGTCGGGGCCGTCCATCATGAAGATCTGGCCGGGGGTGCGCGGTGTCGGCTGGGGGCGCATGGTCGGGTAGCCGGGGCGGGTGCCGTCGGAGCTGAAGCGGGCGTCGGAGAGCACCGCGCGGGCGTGCTCGTGCCGGGTGATCACCCAGGGGCTGCTGTCGCCCCAGAGCGCCACGCGGCGGATCGGTTCCTCCGCCTGCCACTTGGCGTACTCGGGGGCGGGGTCGAGCAGGGGTCGGGCGGTGGGGAGTGGGGGGTGCGTGGTCATCGCTGTGTGCCGTTTCCTAGGTCGCGTCGGTGCCGGTGCGGGGGGCGTCGGTGGGGTGCGGGGCGTCGCCCGGCCCGGGGGCGTTCCCCGTGGCCGCGTCGTCGACGGGGGCCGGAGTGTCGGTGGGGTGGGGGTCGCTGGGCCGCAGGGCGGTGGGGCGGAGGGCGGCGCCGGTGGCGGGGAGGCCCGCGAGGGTCAGCAGGAGCCGTTTGACCTCGGTCGCGGCGTACGCCTCGCGTGCCTCGTCCGGCGCGGAGCACAGCAGGACCGGGCCGTCGTCGGGGTCGGCGGGCAGCCGGCCGTGGCTGCCGCTCACTCCGGAGGGGTCCAGCGGGACGGTGCTGATGCGGTAGCGGAGCCCGAGCTTCTTGCGGGCCACCTGGCCGATCGCGCGGAGCCTCACCGCCGGGACGGTGTCGTCGTACAGCAGCTCGGCGGGGTCGTAGCCGGGCTTGCGGTGGATCTCGACCTGGCGCGCGAAGTCGGGGGCGCGCGCGTCGTCGAGCCAGTAGTAGTACGTGAACCAGGCGTCGGGGTCGGCGACGGCGACCAGGTCGCCGGAGCGTTCGTGGTCCAGGCCGTGGGCCTTCTTGCCCTCGGCGTCCAGCACCGCGTCCACGCCGTCGAGTCCCGCGAGGACCTTGGCGACGTCGGCGGTGTCGGCCGGGTCGCGGACGTAGACGTGGGCGATCTGGTGGTCGGCGACGGCGAAGGCCCGTGACGTCCACGGGTCGAGGTACTCCATGCCGTCCTGGGTGTACACGTCGAGGAGTCCGGCGCGGCGCAGCGCGCGGTTGATGTCGACGGGGCGGGAGACGGGGGTGATGCCGTACTCGCTGAGCGCGACGACGGTGGCGCCCTCGCGCAGGAAGTGGTCGATCAGCGGGCGCAGCGCCTCGTCGAGCCGGCGCGCGCTCTCGGCCGTCGCGGGCGAGTCGGGGCCGGACCGCTGGGGCTCGTAGTCGAGTTGGGGGACGTAGACGAGGGTGAGGTCGGGCCGGTGCTCGTCGAAGACCTGGCGGGCGGCGCCGAGGATCCACTGGGTGGAGGGCATCCCGGCGTTGGGGCCCCAGTAGGTGAACAGCGGGAACGGGCCGAGCCGGTCGGTGAGTTCGTCGTGCAGGGACGGCGGCCAGGTGTAGCAGTCGGGTTCCTTGCGGCCGTCGGAGTAGTAGACGGGGCGGGGGGTGACGGTGAGGTCGACGTCGGCGCCCATCGCGTACCACCAGCAGATGTTGGCGACCTTGTAGCCGGGGGCGGTCCTGCGGGCCGTGTCCCAGATCTTCTCGCCGCCGACGAGCGCGTTGTGCTGCCGCCACAGCAGGACCTCGCCGAGGTCGCGGAAGTACCAGCCGTTGCCGACCGCGCCGTGCCCTGACGGGGGTTCGCCGGTGAGGAAGGTGGACTGGACCGTGCAGGTCACGGCGGGCAGGACCGGGTCGAGGCGGGCCCGGAAGCCGCGCTCGCCGAGGGCGGCGACGGCGGGCATGTGCCGCAGCAGCTTGGGGGTGAGACCGACGACGTCGAGGACGACGAGCCGCCGCGCGGACGGTGCGCCCGCCGGGCGGGTGCCGGCCGACGACGGACTCACGGAGGGCGTGCGCGTGGATCGGGGGCCGGTGGGGGGCGTGTCCGTAGGTGGCGTGCCCGTGGATCGGGGGCCCGTGGGTGGGGTGCTCACTGGTGGTCCTCCTTGAGGCCGAGTCCGGTCATCCGGTCGCGGGCCCAGGTGAGTTCGGCGGCGATGCCGCCCGCCAGGTCGGCGGGCGGCTCGGGGAGGACGGACCAGGTGTAGGTCTCGACCTCGATGTGGTCGCAGTGGACGGAGGTGCCGCCGAGCAGCCCCGCGAGGACGGCGGTCAGCTGGTCGGCGGTGGTGCGCAGCGGCGGCTCGGGGTCGGCGTGCAGCGGGGCGTGGAAGTGGACGCGCCAGGGCCCGGTGCCGGTGGGCAGGCCGCCGTCGAGGGCGTCCGGCAGGTCGTCGACGGCGTGGACGGGGGCCCCGGGCGCGGACGCCGTACGGGTCTGGTGCAGGAACCGCGGCTCCGCGAGGCGCCGCAGGGCCGCGCGGGCCGCGGGATCGGCGGGGTCGGCGGCCTCGACGGCGCAGGACGCCTGCAGCTTGACCACCGCGAGCCCGGCGTCCGCGAGGCGGGCGAGGGCGGCCCCCGGTTCCTCGAACTGCACGGCGAGATGGCAGGCGTCGAGGCAGACGCCGAGCCGCTCGGGGTCGAGTCCGCGCAGCTCCCGTACGGCCTGGGCGGTGGTCTCCACGACGCAGCCGGGCTCCGGTTCGAAGCCGACACGGACGCGGCGGCCGGTGTCGGACTCGATCGCGGCGAGTCCGGCGGCGAGCCGGTCCAGGGCTCGGCGGGCGGTCTCGGCACGGTCCGGGGGCCAGGGCGTCCGCCAGGCGAGGGGGAGGGTGGAGACACTCCCCCGTTCCACGTCGTCGGGGAGGAGCGCGGCGAGCACGCGGGCGCAGTCGAGGGTGTGGCGCAGCCGGGCCTCGTCGGCCCAGTCGGGCAGGTACACGTCCTTCTTGACCACCTCGCGGTGGAAACCCGCGTAGGGGAAGGCGTTGAGCGTGACGGTCTCCAGGCCGCGGGCGGCGAGCTCGCCCTTGAGGCGCCTCACCTCGTCCTCGTCGTCGACGAGCCGGGTCACCACGTCACGGGCGAGCCAGAGGCCGATGCCGAGCCGGTCGGCGCCGAGACGTTCGCGCACGGGTTCGGCGTACGCGGCGAGCTGGCCGATGACGCCGTCGAGGTCCTCCGCCTGGTGGACGTTGCTGCAGTAGCCGAGGTGGACGGGGGTGCCGTCGGGGTGCCGGAATCGCATGGCCGGGCGCTCACTCCCCGCCGCGGCGGACGGAGTTGCCCTGGAAGCTCGACTCCTCGTCGGGCTTGGGCTCGTCGAGGTCCAGACGGCCGCTCTGTCCGTAGAAGGCGACGGGGTTGCGCCAGAGGACCTTGTCCACGGTGTCGTCGTCGAAGCCGGCGGCGCGCATGGCGTCAGCGGTCTTCCTGGTCTTCAGCGGGTCCGAACGTCCCCAGTCGGCGGCCGAGTTGACGAGTATCCGGTCGGTGCCGTGCTCCTGGAGTATGGCGACCATGCGGTCCTCGCTCATCTTGGTCCGTGGGTAGATCGAGAACCCGGCCCAGCTGCCGCTGTCGAGGACCATGCCGACGGTCAGCTCGTTGAGGTGGTCGAGGAGGACGAGTTCGGGGGCGATGCCCGACTCCCGTACGACGTCCAGGGTGCGGCGGGTGCCGGTGGCCTTGTCGCGGTGCGGGGTGTGCACGAGCGCGGGCAGGCCGTGTTCCACGGCGAGCCCCAGCTGGAGGGCGAGCGCCTCGTCCTCCTCCGGGGTCATGGAGTCGTAGCCGATCTCACCGACCGCGACCACCCGGTCCTTGGCGAGGTAGCGGGGCAGTTCGTCCAGGACGGGACGGCAGCGCGGGTCGTTGGCCTCCTTCGGGTTGAGCGCGATGGTGCAGAAGTGCTGGATGCCGAACTGGGCGGCCCGGTACGGCTCCCAGCCCAGCAGGGCGTCGAAGTAGTCGTAGAAGCTGTCGGGGGAGGTACGGGGCTGGCCGAGCCAGAAGGCCGGTTCGACGACCGCGCGGACCCCGACCGCGTGCATCGCCTCGTAGTCGTCGGTGGTGCGGGAGGTCATGTGGATGTGGGGGTCGAAGATGCGCACGTCGTGGTCTTCCTCGGGTTCTTCGGGGAGCGGGGCGGGTTCGGTGGCGTCGCGCGGGGCTCGGGCTACCGGAGCGCCTTCAGCGCGCGTTCGGCTGCCTCGCGGCGTTCGGGCGCGGCGGCCCGTGTCTCGGCGGTGAGCCGCTCGGTGAGGGCGGCGCGTGCGGGGTGGGCGCGGACGAAGGGCCAGATGTCGTGCGGGACGTCCCGGCCGGCGGCGACCCGCTCGTGTGCGAAGTCGGCGAGCATCCGGGCGAGTTCGGCGTCGGCGCGGGTGTCGAGTCCGGCTACGCGATCGAGCGGGATCTCCTGGAACACGCACTTGAGCACGGCCTGCCGGTACTCCGCGTCGGGGAGCCGCGCCGCCCCGTACGGTCCGAGGGCGGCCTCGATGACATGGCTGTCGTTGCCGCGCAGCGCCTCCCGGACCAGGGGGAGGGCGAGGTCGGCGAGGGGTTCGCCGCCGGCCCCGGTGGCGGTGTCGAGGAGGGGCAGGGCCCGCAGGACGGCCCGTTGTTCGGCCGGGTCGCCGTGGCGGAAGAGGCCCGCCAGTTCGGCTGCGAGGGGTGCGCCGGTGAGGGGCAGGGCGGTGAGCAGGACGGCACGGGCGGCCTCGTCGGCGGTCCAGTGGGCGTCCAGCCGGGCGCGTCCGCAGTGTCGGCGGGCGGTGGGGAACAGGGCCCGCACGGCGTCGGGCCGGGCGGCGATCCGTGCCTCCGCGTCGGTGAGCCAGGAGCGGGCGGCCGGTTCGAGTGGGTGGCGGGAGAGGACGGTGCGGGGGTCGGGGGGCACAGACGCGGGCATGCCGAGGGTCGCCATGGCGGAACAGCCTCCGGTGGGGGGGAGGGAGGGGAACCCGAGGAAAAGGGAGGGAGGGCGGAGGGGGTCAGGCCGACGCGGCGCGCAGGAAGTCGAGGGAGCGGCGGGCCACGTCGGGGGCGTCGAGGGAGCCGCCCTGGATCTCCACGGAGACCAGTCCGCGGTGTCCGAGGTTCCGCAGGGCGGCGAGCACGGGCGGGAAGTCGATCTCGCCCGCGCCGAGTTCGAGGTGCTGGTGGACGCCGCGCCGCATGTCCTCGATCTGCACGTTGAGCAGGCGCGGCGCGGCGAGCCGCACGCACTCCAGGACGGTCCGCTCCTCCACGCAGTGGGCGTGCCCCACGTCGAGGGTGATCCCGAACATCTCGTGTCCGCCGACGAGTTCGGCCAGTTCGAGGCAGCGTTCGACGGTGTCGACGAACATGTACGGCTCCGGCTCGAAGGCCAGGGAGACGCCGTACTCCTCGGCGGTCTCCAGGACGGTCTCGACGCCCGCCGCGAGCCGCTTCCAGGCGTCCGCCGGCGGGAGTCCGTCGTGCGGGGCGGGGCCGCTGCACAGGTGGACGGTGGGCGAGCCGAGGTCGGCGGCGATGCGTACGGCGCGCCGCAGCAGGTCGATCCGGTGTTCGGCCGCGTCGGACATCAGGGTCGGCTGGTGCTTGCCCCAGGGGTCGAGGAGGTAGGGCGCGCCGGTCTCCACGGTCACGTCGAGGTCGTGCCGGTCGAGGTCCCGGGCGATCTCGGCGACGCGTCGGGGCAGGTCGGGGGCGTACGGGTCGAGGTGCCCGTGGTCGAGGGTGAGGGCCACGCCGTCGTAGCCGAGGTCGGCGAGGACGGTGAGGACGTCGCCGAGGCGGTGGTTGGTGAAGCCGTTGGTGCCGTAACCGAATCGGAGGGGGGTGGGGGGCACGGTCATGCCGGCGTTCCTCCTGCGGAGGTCTGTGCTGGTCCTGGGGGTGGTTCAGGTGGGGGAGACACGGCGGGCGAGCCGCCGGGCGAGGGGGTGGGCGACGCCGAGGGCGGCCGCCGCGAGCGTGGCTCCGCTGCGCGCGGTCAGCGCCGTCTGCAGGGGCAGGAATCCGACGATCCCGGCGCCGACGGCCCGCCGTACGTTCTCGCCCGACGGCTCCCGTACGGCGCGGATCTGGGCGGTGCCGTAGGTGCCGAGGTAGGCGAGAGCCCCGGCGCCGACGACGGCGGCCCGGGTGAGGGCCGAGCGCGTGGTGGGACGGCTGCCGGGGCGCCGCGGGAGCCGCTGGGGGGCGGCACCGGCCGTGTGGCCCGGGGACGGCGCCGCCGTGCGGGTCCGGGCGGAGGCGATCGCCGCGCGGACGGCGGGGAGCGCCGTCGCGAGGGCGGTGGTCGTGGCGGCGGCGAGGGTCGACGCGGGCACGCGGGCCCGGGAGCCGGAGATCTCGTGGCGGCTCAGGGCGGACAGCGTGTACGTGTGGGCGCCGACGAGCGCGGCCGGGGCGGCGCCGCGCAGCAGTGCCGTGCCGGCTCCGCCCGGGCGGGCGGCGGCCAGGGCGCCGGCGAGGACGTCCAGGGTGCGGGCCGAGGCCATCGCGGCCGCTCCCACGGGGGTGGACTTGAGCTTCAGGTCGTAGGCCCAGATCACGCCGGTCAGCGGCAGCGCTCCCAGGAAGCTGCGGCGGCCGCCCGAGGCGGCGGCGAGCCCCAGGCCCGCGGCGGTGAGCGCGCCGGCGACGGCGAGGGCGGTGGCGCGGGGCACGCGGCCCGACGGGACGGGCCGCTCGGGGCGTTCGACGGCGTCGATCGTGGCGTCGGCGTAGTCGTTGAGAGCCATACCGGCCCAATAGAGGCAGACGGACGATCCCATGACTCCCAGCGTCGGACCGCTGAGCGGGCGTCCCGCGGCGGCGGCGCCGGCGAGGATGTCACCCGGCACGCTCAACGCGGCCGGTGCACGTACGAGTTGAGCGAGATCCGCGAGGCGCACGGCAGGCCGTGAACCGGAGCGGATATCCCCTCTCCGATCTTTCATGGCGGCAACTTACCCCTGCCGCTTGCACATTCATGTGGAGAAAACGTGAAGACCTTTGTCGTTTTGTGACTTGATACCGCCTATCGGTGAACACCCTTGTGCGCTATGGGCGTTCAGTGTTCCTGACGCAGTCTGCGCCACACCGCCTTGGCCGCGTTGTGCCCCGACATTCCGTGTACTCCGGGGCCGGGCGGGGTGGCCGACGAGCAGATGAACACGGCCGGGTGCGGGGTGCGGTACGGCTGCAGGGTGAGCCTGGGCCGGAGCAGCAACTGCAGGCCGGAGGCGGCACCGCAGGCGATGTCACCGCCGACGTAGTTGGCGTTGTGCGCGGCGAGTTCGGGCGGGCCCGCGGTGGCGCGGGCGAGGACCCGGTCGCGGAACCCCGGTGCGAAGCGCTCCAGCTGGCGCTCCACGGCGTCCGTCAAGTCTCCGGTCCAGCCGTTCGGGACGTGGCCGTACGCCCAGAAGACGTGCTTGCCCTCGGGGGCGCGGGTGGGGTCGACGAGGCTGGGCTGCACGGTGATGAGGAACGGCCGGTCGGGGGCGTGGCCGTGCCGGGAGGCCGCGTCCAGGGCGGTGCTGATCTCCGCCCTGCTCGCCCCGACCTGGACCGTGCCCGCGGTGCGCGCCGCCTCGGCGGTCCAGGGGACGGGGCCGTCCAGCGCGTAGTCGATCTTGAAGACGCTCGCGCCGTACCGGTACGACGCGTAGAAGTTCCCGAAGCCGGCGATCCGGGCGAGGGCGGTGGGCGAGGTGTCGAAGACGTAGGCGCGCGCGGGCGGCAGGTCGTCGAGCCGTTTGACCTCGTAGTCGGTGTGGACGGTGCCGCCGAGGTCCTTCAGGTAGGCGGTGAGCGCGTCGGAGACGGCCTGGGAGCCACCGCGGGCGACGGGCCAGCCGGCGGCGTGCGCGGCCAGCGCGAAGACCAGGCCCACCGCGCCGGTGGCGAGCCCGCCGAGCGGGGCGATGACATGCGCGACCAGCCCGGAGAACAGCGCCTTGGCCTTCTCGTCCTTGAAGCGGCGCATCAGCCAGGTGGAGGGCGGCAGCCCGGCGAGGCCGAAGCGGGCGAGGGTGACCGGGTCGCGGGGCAGCGCCGACAGCGGCAGCGACATGAAGTCCCGCACCAGGGTGTCCCACGTGGGCAGGAAGGGCTCGACCAGTCGGCGGTAGGCGCCCGCGTCCCGCGGCCCGAACGACGCGGCCGTCTCCCCCACCGAACGCGACAGCACCGCCGCCGAGCCGTCCAGGAACGGGTGCGCCATGGGCAGCTCGGCGTGCAGCCACTCCAGGCCGTAGCGCGCGAGGGGCATGGCGTTGAACGCGGGCGAGTTGACGCCCAGGGGGTGGGCCGCCGAGCAGGGGTCGTGCCGGAAGCCGGGCAGGGTCAGCTCGGCGGTGCGGGCACCACCGCCGACCGTGTCCCTGGCTTCGAAGACCGCCACGGAGAATCCGCGGCGGGCCAGCTCCACGGCAGCCGTCAGGCCGTTCGGCCCCGCCCCCACCACCACCGCGTCGAGCATCGCCGGCACGTCGGACCCCTTCGTCAGCCGATGGCCATCGAGCGCCGCGAACGGGTTTCCGCTCGGCGGCGAACCTGCGCTCAGGATATGCCCGACCACCGACAGCCATGGCACGGGTGGGCCGCCGACGCCGCCGGACGGGCGGAGGCCGGACCGATCACCGAGCGAGAGTTCGCGTCCCCGGCGGCGGCCCGTCCCCGCCGACGGCCGTCCGCCCGGCACGTTCACGCGGCAGCGGCCGGCTCAGGCTCCGGCCGTCAGCAACCCCCGCACCCGGCGAGCCGTGGCCGCGTCCCGCGCCGCGGTGAACGGCAGGGCGTTGCCGCCGGTGATCCGGAAGGGCTCGTCGGCGAGGGTCAGATGGGCGCCGCCGGACTCCTCGACGAGGAGGAGACCCGCCGCGTGGTCCCAGGCCGCCTCCCAGGAGAACGCGACCGCGTCCAGTCGTCCTCGGGCGATGGCGAGGTACTCCAGCCCCGCCGACCCGCACGGACGGGGGGCGACGCCCTGCGTCCACAGGCCCAGCAGCGCTGCCTTCTGCTCCTGCGTGGTGTAGTCCGGGTGGGAGGTGGCCACGTCGAGGTCGCGGCCGGGCTCGGGTGAGCCGGCGTGCAGCGGCTCTCCGTCCAGCGTGGCCCCCCGGCCCCGTATCGCCAGGGCGAGCAGGTCCAGCGCGGGCGCGTACGTCCAGGAGGCGCGCACCACGCCGTCCAGGGCGAGGGCGACGAGCGTGCAGAAGCCGGGCTCGCCGCGCACGAACTGCCGGGTGCCGTCGACCGGGTCGACGATCCAGACCGGCGCGTCGCCGCGGATCGCCTCGTACGACGCGGGGTTGGCGTGGACCGCCTCCTCGCCGACCACCACGGAGCCGGGCAGCAGCGCGGGCAGCGCCCGCGTCAGATACAGCTCGGCCTTGCGGTCGGCGTCGGTGACGAGGTCGTGGGGGCCGTTCTTCTGGTCGACCTCGTGCTCGGCGAGCTGCCGCCAGCGCGGCATGATCTCGGCGGCGGCGGCCTTGCGCATCGCTTCTTCGACGTCGGAGGCGTGCCGGGCGAGAAACTCGTCGATGGTTTCACTGTCTTCGATCATGCCCCTATGACAGCACGCACCACTGACAATCCCTACCGGGAGGGTGCACTCCGCATGGAATCACCATGAACAGCGGGTCCGGTGCCGCCCGGCGGGGGCTCCCGCTCAGCGCCCGACCGCGTATCCCTGCATGCCCCGCGGGTTGGCCGCCGCCGACAGCACGCCGGTCCCGGGATCGCGCGCGACCGCGCAGAGACGGCCCTCGGACCAGGGTTCGCCGACGGTGACGTCATGGCCGCGCCGGCGGAGTTCCGCGACGACCTCGGCGGGCATGCGGGACTCGACGGTGACGCTGCCGGGGCGCATGCCGCGCGGGTAGAACGAGCCGGGGAAGCTGTCGTTGTGCCAGTTCGGGGCGTCGACGGCGCCCTGGAGGTCGAGGCCGCCGCGGACCGGTGGGCGCAGGGCGACGCCGAGGAAGAAGTGGAGCTGCCACTGGTCCTGCTGGTCGCCGCCGGGCGTGCCGAACGCCATCACGGGCACCCCGTCGCGCAGTGCCAGCGAGGGGGTGAGCGTGGTGCGGGGCCGGCGGCCGGGCGTGAGCGAGTTCGGCAGTCCCTCGTCGAGCCAGGTCATCTGCAGCCGGGTGCCGAGCGGGAAGCCCAGTTCGGGCACGACGGGGTTGGACTGGAGCCAGCCCCCGCTGGGCGTGGCGGCGACCATGTTGCCCCAGCGGTCGACGACGTCCAGGTGGCAGGTGTCGCCCCGGGTGCTGCCGTCCGCCGCGATCGCGGGCTCCCCCGGCACGGGGGACAGCGGGCTCTTGGCGACCGTCGGTTCGCCGATGCCGGCGCGGGCGCCGCCGACCGTGGGCTCGCCGGCCCCCAGGGGGTCGAAGCCGACGTAGTCGGTGGCCACCACGCGCGCGTGGGCGCTCAGCCGCGGGGTGCGTCCGCCGGGACTGCCGGGCCGCAGGTCGTACGAGGCCGTGTCGCCGACGAGGGCCCTCCGCTCGGCGTTGTAGGCGTCGGACAGCAGCTCGGTCAGCGGCACCGGCGCCGCGTCGCCGTACCAGGCCTCGCGGTCCGCCATGGCGAGCTTGCAGCCCTCGATGAGCAGGTGCACGTAGTCGGCGGATTCGTACGCGGGCAGTTCGTCCGGCAGCAGGGCGAGTTGCTGGAGGAGCACCGGGCCCTGGCTCCAGGGGCGGGCCTTGCACAGGGTCCAGCCGTTCCAGTCGTAGGTCGCCGGGGACTCGTAGGTGGCGGACCAGCCGGCCAGGTCGTCCAGGGTGAGGGTGCCGGTGTGGCGTTCGCCGCTGGTGTCCAGGGTGGGCCGCCCGGCCTGCCGCACCAGGGCCTCGGCGATGAAGCCCGACCGCCACACCTCCCGCGCCGCCTCGATGCGGGACACGCGGTCGCCCGCCCCCTCCACCTCGGCGAGCAGCCGCCGCCAGGTCGCGGCGAGGGCGGGGTTGCGCAGCAGCTCGCCGGGGCGGGGCGCCCGGCCGCCGGGGAGGTACACCTCCGCCGACGACACCCACTCCTTCTCGAAGAGGTCGCGCACCGACTCGACGGCCGCCCCGACGTTCTCCACGGGCGCGTGCCCGTCCTGCGCGTACCCGATGGCGTACTTCAGGACGTCGGCGAGGTCCTTGGTGCCGTGGTCGCGCAGCAGGAGCATCCACGCGTCGAACGCGCCGGGCACGGCGGCCGCCAGGGGGCCCGTGCCGGGGACGAGGTCCAGCCCGAGTCCCCGGTAGTGCTCGATCGTCGCCCCGGCGGGCGCCACGCCCTGTCCGCACAGGACCCGGACCTCGCCGTCCGCCGTCGCGAGGACGAGGGGAACCTCCCCGGCGGGCCCGTTGAGGTGCGGCTCGACGACGTGCAGGACGAACCCGGCGGCGACGGCCGCGTCGTAGGCGTTGCCGCCGTCCTCCAGGACGGCCATCGCGGACTGCGACGCGAGCCAGTGCGTGGAGGACACCATGCCGAAGGTGCCCTGGAGCGTCGGTCGGGTGGTGAACACGGGCGGACTCCTCACAGCACGACGGTCGTCCGCCGATCGTACGCAGCACCCCGTGCCACCCTCGGACGTGCGTACGGCACACGGTCGTTCGCCGTCCGCGTCACGCGCGCCGCCCCACGGTGAGCACATGCCCGCTCGCGCCGAGCAGCGACGGCTCCGACTCGACGCGCCGGGTCGCCGCCAGGACGGCCTCTCTGCGCCTGGGGTCGTCGAGCCACTCCTGCACGTCCCCCATGAGCCAGGCGACGCCCTCCACCCCGTACTGACCCTCGCACGTGAGCCCCGCCGCGTCGAACTCGTCCGGCACCTCGGCGGGGTCGGCGAAGTAGGCGGTGGTGAAGACGGGGTCGTCCGCCCCCAGTCCGCAGCCGCCGGCGGCCAGGACCAGCGCGGCGGACAGGGGCACACGGGAGGCGGTGCGGCGGAGTGTCGGGAGCATGGATCCGATCCCGGCACGCGCGTCGGACGGAAGCCGGGGCTCCGGAAAGTCGCGGCGCGACTGAACGGTGAGGGCCGGTCACCACGTACACACGGAGCGAGGTCACACTTTCGCCCCACCGGCAGTCGTGTGACACTGACGTACCCCACCGACCGGCGGTACCGCCGCCACGACCCCGAGAAGTGCGCTGTGCGTGATCTCCCTCTGCCGCTCGCCCTCACCGTGCGTCTGCTTCCGGTCGCCGTACTCGCCACGGCAGGCTGGGCGTTGTCGTCCGGTTCGTCGGACCAGGGCCCGGCGGGCAAGGAGTCCGCGGCGGAGACCGCGTCCGGGCCCATCTCCACCTCCGAGTCCGCGCCGGCCGCGTCCGCCGCGACCAAGACCTATGCGAAGGCGCCCTCGCCCTGCGGCGCCGTCACGGCGAAATCGGTCACATCCCTTGTTCCGGGCGCCAAGCCCGCCGGCAAGGAGATAGCGTCGACCGACGAGTCGGTACGCCGCACCTGCTCCTGGAACGCCCTGAAGGGGTACGACTACCGCTGGCTGGACATCTCGTACGAGATTCACCCAACGGACGCGAAGGCCGAAACCACCTTCAAGGAGCGGATGTCGCAGAAGAGCGGCGGTGGCGCGGTGCCTGGTCTCGGTGACGCGGCCTACTCCGTCGTGAACCTCACCACCGAGGACAAGCAGCAGACCCGCGAGGGCGTGGTGTACGCACGCGTGGCGAACGCCCTGGTGGTCGTCACCTACAACGGCAGCGACTTCGAGTCGCAGAAGGCGCCGAGCACCGACGAGATCAACAAGGGTGCCATCAAGGCGGCGAAGGAAGCGGTGGCCGCGCTGGAGCGCGCCCGGTAGGGGCACGTCTCCGGCGCGGCCACCGCCGTCACCGTCCGGGGGCGCTCAGACCGTCGCTCTCGCCTTCTCCCGCTCCCCCGCCATCAGCGCCACGTACACCAGCATCGAGGCGGCGAGGCCCACCGCCCAGCCGTAGTCGGCGAGCGGCTTGAGGAAGGGGATGAGGCCGTCCTCGGGGAACGGACCCGAGGAGACCCCCTCGGCGGACACGGTCGAGTACGAGCCGCCGACCGCGAGGACACCGCCCACCAGGAACGCGGCGATGGCCCGCCAGTTCCAGCCGGCGGAGTACCAGTAGCGGCCGCCCGCCGTGTACAGGTCCGCGAGGTGCAGGACCGTACGGCGGATGATCCAGTAGTCGGCGATGAGGATGCCCGCGACCGTGCCGAGCAGTCCGCCGACCACGCCGAGCCACGTGAAGATGTAGAACTCGGGCGTGGAGATCAGCTTCCACGGGAAGATCAGGATGCCGACGACACCGGTGATCAGGGCGCCCGTACGGAAGTTGATGAGCTTCGGCGCGAGGTTCGCCAGGTCGTACGCCGGTGAGACCACGTTCGCCGCGATGTTCACGGAGACCGTCGCGATCAGCACGGTGATCAGCGCGAAGAGCAGACCGAACGTGCTGTCGGCCTTGGCGGCGAGGGTGACCGGGTCCCAGATCGCCTCGCCGTAGACGGCCTCGGAGCCGGAGGTGACGAGGACGGCGAGGATCGCGAAGAGCGTCATCGTCGTCGGCAGCCCCAGCGACTGCCCCCAGGTCTGCGCCCTCTGGCTGGAACCGAAGCGGGTGAAGTCGGGGATGTTGAGCGAGAGGGTGGCCCAGAAACCGATCATGCCCATGAGCGAGGGGAAGAAGACCGGCCAGAAGTCGGCGCCCCAGCCCAGCTTGGACGGCTGGTCCAGCAGCGCGCCGAACCCGTCCGCCTTGACCGCGATCCAGATCAGCAGCACGAAGGCGCCGACGATCACGAAGGGCGCGGCCCAGTTCTCGAAGTGCCGCAGGAAGTCCATGCCCCGGTAGATGATCGCGATCTGCAGCGCCCAGAAGAGGAGGAAGCAGAGCCACAGCGGCCAGGGGTTGCCGGCGATCTTCCCCGCGGTCTCCCACTGACCGCCGGTGAGCTTGGAGCCGAGGGCGAAGATGCCGCTGCCGCCGATCCAGGTCTGGATGCCGAACCAGCCGCAGGCCACGGCCGCACGGATCATGGCCGGTATGTTCGCACCGCGCAGACCGAACGACGCGCGGGCCAGCACCGGGAACGGGATGCCGTACTTGGGTCCGGCGTGTCCGGTGGCCAGCATCGGCAGCAGCACGATGACGTTGGCCAGGGCGATGGTGAAGACGGCCTGCTTCCAGTCCATGCCGAGGGCGACCAGGCCGGAGGCCAGGGTCCAGCTGGGGATGCAGTGGGCCATGGAGATCCACAGCGCCGCGAAGTTGTACGTCGTCCACTTGCGTTCGGCGACGGGTACGGGACGCAGGTCCTCGTTGGCGAAGGGACTGTCGGCGGGGAAGGCCCCGGGGGGCAGCTCGATCCGGCCGGACGAGTCGGTGGACTGAGCCATCGGCGACCCCGGGGGGACTGTTTCGGTCATGGGCAGGCCAATCAAGGAGGCGGGACGGGAGAGAAAGGCCGTGCGGGCCCTGGGCCCTCCCCGGGGGAGCGGGGAGGGAGTCAAGGTGTGGGGGGTCGTGATGGAGTGGAGCGTTCCGGATGGTGGCAGGAGCCGGCCCGGGAAGGAATCCCCGGTCAGCCGGTGAGCGCGGGGATGACCGTGGAGCCGTACACGTCGATCACCCGCTCCTGCGCGTCATGCATGTCGTACACGGCGAACTGGTCGACGCCCAGGTCCCGCAGCGCGTTCAGCTTCGCGATGTGCGCCTCGGGAGTACCGATGACACAGAACCGGTCGACGATCTCGTCGGGGACGAACGCCGTGTCGGGGTTGTCGGCCCGTCCGTGGTGGGAGTAGTCGTACCCCTCACGGGCCTTGATGTAGTCCGTGAGTTCCTCCGGTACGGCCGCGGAGTGCTCGCCGTACTTGGCGACCAGGTCGGCGACGTGGTTGCCGACCATGCCGCCGAACCAGCGGCACTGCTCACGGGCGTGGGCGAGCGCCTCCGGCGAGTCGTCCTCCGTGACGTAGGCGGGGGCGGCCACGCAGATCTTCACCTCGGACGGGTCGCGCCCGACGGCGACGGCCGCGTCCTTGACCGCCTTGACCATGTACTCGGTGAGGTACAGGTCGGAGAGCTGGAGGATGAAGCCGTCGGCCTCCTCCCCCGTCATCTTCAGGGCCTTGGGGCCGTACGCGGCCATCCAGACCGGGA
The DNA here is from genome assembly GCF_009857135.1 of Streptomyces sp. HM190. Lineage (GTDB taxonomy): Bacteria > Actinomycetota > Actinomycetes > Streptomycetales > Streptomycetaceae > Streptomyces > Streptomyces heilongjiangensis. Next base: position 7,252,686 of record NZ_CP047318.1, on the reverse strand, counting down.
GTTCGGCGTCCTCCTTGATCCAGGGGAAACGGATCACCGTGCCGCCGAGGTCGGCCTCCTCGCCGGAGCCGAGGGCGCGGATGACCTTCATGGCGGCGCTGATGCGGGCCAGGGTGTTCGGGGTGCGGCCCGCGACGCGCATCGCGGAGTCGCCGCGGCCGATGCCGCAGACAGTGCGGTTGCCGAACATGTCGTTGAGCGTGGCGAAGGTCGAGGCGGTCACCTCCCAGGTGCGGGTGCCCGGGTTGGTGACCATCGGACCGACCTTCAGTTTCGTGGTCCGGGACAGGATCTGGCTGTAGATGACGAACGGCTCCTGCCACAGCACGGCGGAGTCGAAGGTCCAGCCGTAGGTGAAGCCGTTGTCCTCGGCGCGCTTCATCAGCTCGATGACACGCGAGGCCGGCGGGTCGGTCTGCAGGACGAGTCCGAAGTCCATCTGCTCCGCTCCTAGTTGAGGTACTGACAGGTGGAGCGGGGGGTGTAGACGCCGTGCCCGGCGCGACCGGTGTACTCCCGCTCGGTGATGACGAGTTCGCCGCGCGAGAGGACCGTCTCGACCCGGCCGGTGGTGCGCCTGCCCTCGTACGCCGAGTAGTCGACGTTCATGTGGTGGGTCTCGGCGGACATGACCTGCTCGGCGTGCGGGTCGTAGATGACGATGTCCGCGTCGGCTCCCGGCGCGATCGTGCCCTTCTGGGGGTACATGCCGAACATGCGGGCCGGGGTCGCGCACGCGATCTCGATCCAGCGGCGGCGCGAGATGTGCCCGTCGACGACGGCCTGGTGCAGCAGGTCCATCCGGTTCTCGACGCCCGGCAGACCGTTGGGGATCTTGGAGAAGTCGCCCCGGCCGAGTTCCTTCTGCCCGACGAAGCAGAAGGGGCAGTGGTCGGTGGAGACCACCTGGAGGTCGTTGGTGCGCAGGCCCTGCCACAGCTTGGCCTGGTGCTCGCGCGGCCGCAGGGGCGTGCTGCACACGTACTTGGCGCCCTCGAAGTCCGGCTCGGCGAGGTTGTCGGTGGACAGGAACAGATACTGCGGGCAGGTCTCGCCGAAGACGTTGAGCCCTTCGTCGCGCGCCTTGGCCAGCTCGGCGACCGCCTCCATCGCCGAGACGTGCACGACATACAGGGGAGCGCCCGCGACCTGGGCGAGCTTGATGGCCCGGTGGGTGGCCTCCGCTTCGAGGAGCGCCTTGCGGACCTCGCCGTGGTACCGCGGGTCGGTCTCGCCGCGGGCCAGCGCCTGTTCGACGAGGACGTCGATCGCGATGCCGTTCTCCGCGTGCATCATGATCAGGCCGCCGTTGTCGGCGGAGCGCTGCATGGCGCGCAGGATCTGGCCGTCGTCGCTGTAGAAGACGCCCGGGTAGGCCATGAACTGCTTGAAGGAGGTGACGCCCTCTTCGACCAGCAGGTCCATCTCCTTGAGCGTCTCCTGGTTCACATCGGAGACGATCATGTGGAAGCCGTAGTCGACGGCGCAGTTGCCCTCCGCCTTCGCGTGCCAGGCGTCGAGGCCCTCGCGGAGGGTGTGGCCCACGCTCTGCACCGCGAAGTCGACGATGGTCGTGGTGCCGCCCCAGGCGGCGGCCCGCGTGCCGGTCTCGAAGGTGTCCGAGGCGAACGTGCCGCCGAAGGGCAGCTCCATGTGGGTGTGGGCGTCGACGCCGCCCGGGATGACGTACTTGCCGGTGGCGTCGAGGACCCGGTCGGCCACCCAGGCCTCGGCGGCCGGGGTACCGCTCGACGCGAGGGCGGCGACCCGGCCGTCCTCGATCAGGACGTCGGCGTGGATCTCGTCCGAGGCTGTGATGACGAGACCGCCGCGGATGACTGTGCGGCCGCTCATTCGGTCACGCTCCGTTCGGTTGTCGGGAAAGTGCCGGTCGTTCGTGGCTGGTCGCGCCCACGCGGCGGGCGGCCGCAGGGTGCCGCCCCGCGCCCCGGGAGAAGCGCGGGGGCGCGGGGTGGCCTCGCTACGGAGCCGTCAGCGGGCCGTACGCGTCCGGGCGGCGGTCGCGGAAGAACTGCCAGCGGTCGCGGACTTCGCGGAGCTTGGCCATGTCCAGGTCGCGGACGACCAGTTCGGTCTCCTTGTCGCTCGCCACCTCGCCGACGAACTGGGCCTCCGGGTCGACGAAGTAGGACGTCCCGTAGAAGTCGTTGTCGCCGAGGTCCTCGACGCCGACCCGGTTGATCGCGCCGATGAAGTACTCGTTGGCGACGGCCGACGCCGGCTGCTCCAGCTGCCACAGGTAGCGGGACAGACCGCGTGAGGTAGCCGACGGGTTGAAGACGATCTCCGCTCCGCCGAGGCCCAACGCCCGCCAGCCCTCCGGGAAGTGACGGTCGTAGCAGATGTACACGCCGATCTTCCCGACCGCGGTGTCGAAGACGGGCCAGCCCGCGTTGCCGGGGCGGAAGTAGAACTTCTCCCAGAAGCCGGGCACCTGCGGGATGTGGTGCTTGCGGTACTTGCCGAGGTACGTGCCGTCCGCGTCGATCACGGCGGCCGTGTTGTAGAGGACGCCCGGCTGCTCCTCCTCGTACATCGGCAGCACCAGGACGAGGTTCAGCTCCCTGGCGAGCGCCTGGAAGCGCCTGACGATCGGCCCGTCGGGGACCGCCTCCGCGTACTCGTAGAACGCCTTGTCCTGGACCTGGCAGAAGTAGGGGCCGTAGAACAGTTCCTGGAAGCACATGACCTGAGCGCCCTGTGCGGCCGCGTCGCGGGCCGCCTGCTCGTGGACCTGGATCATCGATTCCTTGTCGCCGGTCCAGGCCGTCTGGAAGATGGCTGCGCGGATGACTCTGCTCATCGGGACCTCCGGTCGCTCGGTGTGAAGCGAGACTAGGAAGCCCGACGATCGGGTTTGAGTTGCACGGTGTCACGTCTGGAGCCGCTCGGCGTTCCACCGTGTCACCTCTTCGTGGAGGCATGTTTCACCGCCGTTTTCCCAGGTCCTCGCATGTTTCAGCCCTGTTGCGCGTCGTGTGCGAGGAGGGCGATGTGCACGGACGCGGCCTGCTCGAAGTCGTCGAGGTCGACGCCGAGGCGGGCCTCTATGGCTTCGAGACGGCGGTACAGGGCGGGCCGGCTGACGTGGTGCAGCTGGGCGGTGTGGGACTTGTTGCGGCCGGTGGCGAGATAGGTCCGCAGGACCGGCAGCAGGTCCTGCTCGGCATGCCGGTCGCCGCACAGCAGCCCGTCCAGCTCCCGCTCGGCGAATGCCTGGACGTGCGGGTCGTCCCGCAGCAGCCGGATCAGGCCCCGCAGATGGACGTCGCGCAGCCGTACGACGGCGGGCAGGTCCAGCCCGGTCGCCGACTGGGCGACGGCGTCGGCCACGTGCTGTGCCTCGCGCAGGCCCGCCGGGACCTCCTCGAAGGTGATACGCGGCTCGGCCGCCGCCACGACCGTCCGGCGCGCCCCGGACTCCGAGCGCAGCCGGGTCGCGAAGTGCGCGGTGAGCGCCTGCGCGTCCTGGTCCCGGGCGAGGCTCAGCAGGACGGCGGTCGCGCCCTCGGCGAGTTCGGCGACGAGCCCGGAGAGCCCGAGCATCCGCAGCACGCGGTCGAGCGGGGCCGGGTCGATGTCGCGCACGACGAGCGGCACGAAGGTGCGGCGGTTGACGGGCAGTCCGGCCGCCCGCGCCCTGGGCAGCAGTTGCCGGGCCGGTACGACGCCGGAGACCAGGTCGGTCAGCAGGCTCTGCGCGGACTGCTCCTCCCAGCTGTGCGCGGTGCCGCCGAGCATGCGGTGCAGGACGAGTGCCTCGGCGGCCCGGTCGGCGAGGAGCCGTCCGGTGGCGGTGTCGCCGCGGTAGCCGCACAGCACGATCCGGCCCCAGCGCTCTCCGCGTCCGCCCAGTTCGGCGCGGATCCAGCCGTCGCCCTCGGTGCCGCCCGCCTGCCGGGAGATGCGCTCCCAGTCGCGCAGCACGTCGTCGACGGCGGGCCGCTCCCCGGCCGTGGCGAGGACGCGGTGGGCGAGATTGGTGACGACGAGCGGGCAGCCCGCGTGGTGGGCGATCTCGTCCAGCAGTCGTTGCAGCGGGGCGCCGGCCGTGATGAGGCCGGTCAGCGCGGTCCGTACGGACTCGGACAGGCTCACGGCGGCGAACTTCCGCCTCACGAGCCGGGACTGGACCTCCTCCGTCAGCTCGGCGAACGGGAACGGCCGGTGCAGCACCACCATGGGCAGTCCGCAGCGGTCCGCCGCCCGGCGCATCACGTCGGGCGGCGTCGGGAAGGCCCGGCCGAGGCCGAGGACGACCGCCGCGGCCTCCGCGCGGTGCAGGGAGCGGATGTACTCGGCCTGCGCCTCCTCGTCGCCGGCGAGGAGGACGCCGGTGGTGAGGACCATCTCGCCCCCGGTGAGCATGACGCCCACGTCGGGGGCCTCGGCCACGTGCACCCAGCGCACGGGCCGGTCGAGCTGGCCGGCCCCGGCCACCACCTCGGGCTCTCCGGCGAGGACCCGGTCCAGGGTGAGGACCTGGCGTACCGACAGGGCGGGTTCCAGGGCGGTGCTCATGGGGCGTTCCTCAGATCCTGCTCCGGTGCTGCTACTGGATGCTCCGCAGAGCCCGTTCGAGGGCGTCGGCGCCCTCCTCCGCCTCGGCGACGGTCAGGGAGAGCGGGGGCGCGATGCGCAGGGCGCTGGTGTTGTGGCCGCCGCCCTTGCCGATCAGCAGGCCCTCGCGGCGGGCGGCTTCGAGGACGGCGGCGGCCGCGTCCGGGTTGGCCTCCTCGGTGCCCGGCTTCACCAGCTCGACACCGATCATCAGGCCCCGGCCGCGGACCTCCCGCACTTCGGGGACCTGTGCCGTGATCGCCCGGAGCCGCTCGATGAGCAGTCCGCCGACGCGGCGCGCGTTGCCCTGGAGGTCGTGCTCGACCAGGTAGTTGAGGTTGGCGAGGCCGGCGGCCATGGTGATCTGGGTGCCGCCGAAGGTGGAGATGGAGTTGCTGTCGAGGCAGTTCATGACCTCGGAGCGGGCGACGACACCGCCGATCGACATGCCGTTGCCGATGCCCTTGGCGAAGGTCATGATGTCGGGCGGCCCGTTCTGCCCGTGCGCCTGCCAGCCCCAGAAGTTGTCGCCGGTGCGGCCCCAGCCGGTCTGCACCTCGTCGGCGATCCAGAGCACGCCGTGCCGCTGGAGCACCTCGCGGAAGGCCGCGTACAGGCCGTCCGGGGGTGAGGTGAAGCCGCCGACGCCCTGGATCGGCTCGGCGATCAGCGCGGCGGGCGGCCGGACGTGGCCGAGCAGGTCCTCCAGGTCGGCGACGCAGGCCGCGATGAAGTCGGCGTCACCGAGGTCGGCGTAGGGGCCTCGGGTGCGGACGCCGCCGTGCACGTACAGCGTCTGGAGCGGGGACAGCGACGTCGGTGACCAGCCCTTGTTGCCGGTGATGCCGACGGCGCTGAAGGAGCGGCCGTGGTAGCTGTTGCGCATCGCCAGGATCTGGTTGCTCTGCCGGTACGTCGTCGCCAGCATCAGGGCGGTGTCGTTGGCCTCGGTGCCGGAGGTGGTGAAGAAGACCCGGGCGTCGGGGATGCCGGACATCTGGGCGATGCGTTCGGCCAGTTCCACCATGGGCCGGTTGAGGTAGAGCGTGGAGGAGTGGATGATCCGCCCGGCCTGCTCGGTCACCGCCTTGGTGACCTCGGGCAGCGCGTGCGCCGTCATCGTGGTGAGGATGCCGCCGAAGAAGTCGAGGTACCTGGTGCCTGCGGCGTCCCAGACGTGACGGCCCTCACCGTGGGTGATCTCCAGCGGGTCCGCGTAGTAGAGCGCGAGCCAGTCGGGCAGCACGGCCTTGTGGCGGCCGAGCAGTTCGTCGGTCACGGCTGCACCACTCCTTTCACTGCGGTACGGGTGTGGCGGGTCAGGGCTGTACGTGCCCACGTCAGGGCCGCACGAGTCCTTCGTACGCGTCCGGCCTGCGGTCCCGGTAGAACGCCCACTGCGTGCGTACCTGCTCGATCAGGTCGAAGTCCAGGTCCCGTACGACGAGTTCCTCGTCCTTGTCGCTCGCCGGGTCGCCGACGAACTGGCCGCGCGGGTCGACGAAGTACGAGGTGCCGTAGAAGTCGTTGTCGCCGTACTCCTCCACGCCGACGCGGTTGATCGCGGCGACGAAGTACTCGTTGGCGACGGCCGCGGCGGGCTGTTCGAGCCGCCACAGGTGGGAGGAGAGGCCCCGGTGGGTGGCGGAGGGGTTGTAGACGAGCTGGGCGCCGTTCAGACCGAGCTGGCGCCAGCCCTCCGGGAAGTGGCGGTCGTAGCAGATGTAGACGCCGATCTTGCCGACGGCGGTGTCGAAGACCGGCCAGCCGAGGTTCCCGGGCCTGAAGTAGTACTTCTCCCAGAAGCCCTTGACCTGCGGGATGTGGTGCTTGCGGTACTTGCCGAGGTAGGAGCCGTCCGCGTCGATCACGGCGGCGGTGTTGTAGGAGAAGCCGGGCTGCTCGACCTCGAAGACCGGGACGACGATCACCATGCCGGTCTCGCGGGCCAGCTCCCGCATCCGTGTGACGGTCGGGCCGTCGGGCACGGGTTCCGCCCAGGCGTAGTGCTCCGGCTCCTGCACCTGGCAGAAGTACGGCGCGTTGAAGACCTCCTGGAAGCCGATCACCTTGGCGCCCTGCCGGGCCGCCTCGCGGGCGTGCTCCACGTGCTTGGCGACCATGGATTCCGTGTCACCGGTCCAGGTCGCCTGGACGAGGGCGGCGCGTACGACGTTGGCCATGTCAGCTGCTCCTTCGACCGGGACGTCAGAGAGCCTCTACGCCCGTAGAAGCAGGCCGTAGAGGCTTGAAAGTAAGCCTCGCCGACGGGCTGGGCAAGACCATCGCCGTTAACCGGTCGAGTCGATCACGTTTCGCACTCCAGTGGGTGATCGCCTCCGCGTCCGGCGCCGACGGCCGGTCGGCCGCGGCTCACCGTGGGGGTCAGACGAGTCCGGCGACGCGCAGGGCGTGCGCCACGTCCCGGTGGCGGTCCTCCGACACGGCTCGGGCCGCTTCCCCGACCAGACGGGTCAGCCGCTGCGGGTGCGTCTCCGCGACGCGCGCCGCCTCCTCGGGCGTACGAATGCGTACGTACGCGTCGAGCAGCGCGCGCGCCTGTGGCTCGCGCCCCTCCTCGGTGAGCCCGAGCACCGCCAGGCCGATCTCCTCGGCGGGCCGTGCGACGCCCTGCCGCAGCATCTGCTCGCCGTCGGTGCCGCGCCCCACGGCGTTCAGGGCGTCGACGACGTCGACCAGCCGGCCGACGGGCAGCGAGGCGGCCTCCCAGAGCAAGGTGGCCCAGTCGGCCCCCAGCCCTGCCCGGTACATGTCAGCGGCGAGCAGGGGGAAACGGGCGGCGGGCCCGTGGGCGACCTCCACGAGCAGGGCGTGCGCCTCTCCGCTGCGGCCCTCCGTACGCAGCCGCAGCAGCAGCTCGACGGTCGCGGCGACCTCCCGCCGCGCCCCGTCGTCCAGCGCCTGCCGGGTCGGGCGCTCCGTCCGCTGCGGCGGCACGGCCTGCTCGGCGACCCCGGCGTAGCGCGCGCCCCGGGGCACGCGTGCCGTGGGCGCCGCCGACTGCGCGGGCGCGCGCTCCGGCACGACGACGGGCGCCTCCTCCACCTCCTCCGCCTCCACGGCCCCGGCGAACCGGGCACCACCACGGGGGCGCCGCTTGGCCCTCTTCTTGGACGCCGCCGCCCCGGTCTGCGGGGCGGACTCGGACGCGGGGCCGTGGGAGGCGGACGCGACCGGGCGGGCAGCGCCGGTGTCGTCCTCGCCCGTGGGGGCCGCGTGGTCGGTCCGGTCCACCGGCGTGCCGTCGTGCGAGCGCGCCGGGTCCGTGCGCTCCGGGCCAGCGTACGGACGGTCGGTGCGGCCGCCGGGGGGCGCCATCCACGGCCCACGCACGTCCGTCTCCGCGGCCGGGGAGACATCGGTGGCGGGGTGGCTGTCCGGGAAGCGCGTCGCGCCCCGCACAGGCAGGTGCGGGGCGCGACGGTCGAGGTCCTCCATCCGGGCGCGCAGTTCGGCGCAGCGGGCGGTGGCCCGTTCGTGGTCGTCGCGGGCCCAGGCCAGGTCGAGGCGGAGCGACTCGGCCTCCTCCCGGGTGGTGGCGGCACGGAGGCGGCGGTCGAGTTCGGCGGCGCGCTCGGCGGCGCGGCGCTGCTCGCGCAGCATGACGTCGAACCGGTCGCCGAGGGCGTCACGGCCGCCGGGCCGGGCGTCGTACGCGGCGAGCGAGGCGCTGTGCAGGGCGCGGGCCCGCTCGGTCTCCTGGGCCGCGGCCGCGGGACCGTACGCGGTGTGCAGGTCGTGCATGAGCGCCTCGACGACGTCCCAGGGCGGGACCTCCAGACCGTCGAGGCAGGCCCGCATGCCGTCCGGGTCGCGCCGCCAGAAGACGGCGCACCAACCGGCGCCCTGGTCCAGCTTCGTCATCAGCTTGTTCAGATAAACCGCGAACTCCCGTACTTCTCCAGGGAGTTGATCCACAGCCATCGCACGCTCCCCGGCAGACTGGAGTGCCCCGGTCCGCCAGGGAACACCAGCCGTGTTACAGGGAGGCTACGCGGAGTTTTCGGACCGGACGCAGTGTGCCGTGTGCGACCGCCCGATGGCCGTGCGTGAGGGATTCAGGCCACGCGGGGACGAACTCCGGCCACACACAGGGAGGCAGGGACGCACGCAGGGGCGCACACCCGCACCACGCACGCACCCGCACCCCCGCGCGGCCCCGCCGGGCGCGGGCGACGGTACCGGCGCGGATGGACGCCCCCCGGCGGGCCTCGGCGGGCTCAGGCCACGGCCGCCGGCGGCTCCGCCTCCACCGATGCGCAGCGTCCGGCGAGTTCGTCCATGGAGAGGCCGAGCGTGCGGGCCAGGGTGGCGATCGTGAAGAAGGCCGGGGTAGGGGCGCGGCCGGTCTCGATCTTGCGGAGGGTCTCCGCGGAGATGCCCGCGCCCGCGGCGATCTCGGCCATGCTGCGACCGCCGCGGGCCTCCCGCAGCAACCGGCCGAGCCGCTCGCCGCGTTCGCGCTCTTCGGGGGTCAGGGGGGTGCGCACCATGCGTTCATCCTACTGCCGCCCCCGCCGGGGAACCGGTACGGGAATGGGCGCCGACCGGTATAGTAATCGGCTTGATGGAACTGCAGACAGACGCGTCCATGAACGCGATGTACGAGGCCGGGCGGGTCGTGGGGCGGGCGCGCCGACCCCGTTCCCGGCGGTGATCTGCGCCTCGGTGAACGACACGATCGTGCACGGCATCCCGATCTCCTGCCGGCTGCGGGACGGCGACCTCGTCTCCATCGGCTGCGGCGCCCACCTCGGCGGCCGGGCCGGGGACTCGGTGATCAGCTTCGTCGTGGGCGAGCCGCGCCCGGGCGGCCTGCGGATGACCGAGGCCGCGGAGCGGGCACTGGAGGCGGGCATCGCGACTGCCGCCGTGGGCAACCGCATCGGCGACATCGCCCGCGCCGTCGGCTCCGTGTGCCGTGCCGCCGGGTACGGCGTCCCCGACGGCTTCGGCGGCCACGGCCTCGGCCGCCGCATGCACGAGGACCCGTCCGTCCCGAACGAGGGTTCGCCGGGACGCGGCCTGCCCCTGCGGCACGGCCTGGTGCTCGCGATCGAGCCGATGCTGACCGGCGGCGGCAAGGACGGGTACCACGCGCCCCCGGACGGCTGGACCCTGCGCACGGACGACGGTTTCCGCGCCGCCCACGTGGTACACACGGTGGCCGTCACGGCGACGGGACCGCGGGTACTGACCGAGCGGTGGGGCGCCACGGGGGTCATGAGCCGGCCCGGGAGCGGGCGGCGGCTCACCTCCGTACGACGCCGCCCGCTCCCGGGGTCGAGACGCGGTTCAGCGCGTCGGGTGGACCACCATGGCCGAGCCGCCGCCGCGGCGAACCGTCTCGGCGGCGGCCAGCCACGTGCCGTTCGGCAGCCGCTGGACACCGGCGACCGCGCCGATCTCGGGGTTCTGCCGGAACCCGTGCCCGATGGCTTCGAGCCGTCCCTTCAGGGGGCTGTTCCACAGACCCGGTTCGAGTTCGGTGGTGGTCTGGTTGCGCTGGCTGGCACGGGGCGCGGCGATGGCGTCGACCAGCGGCAGGCCACGGTCGAGGAAGCCGGTGAGGGTCTGCAGCACGGTGGTGATGATGGTAGCGCCGCCGGGCGAGCCGAGCGCCACCACGGGCCTGCCGTGCTTGTCCAGCACGATCGTCGGTGACATCGACGAGCGGGGCCGCTTGCCCGGCCCCGGCAGGTTCGGGTCGTGCACGGCCGGGCTGGCGGGGGTGAAGGAGAAGTCCGTCAGCTCGTTGTTGAGCAGGAATCCCCGGCCGGGCACGGTGATGCCGCTGCCGCCGGTCTGCTCGATGGTGAGGGTGTAGGAGACGACGTTGCCCCACTTGTCGGCGACGGTGAGGTGGGTCGTGCTGTCACCCTCATAGGTGGTGGGCGCGGCCGTTCCGCCGGCGGAGCAGGCCGCGGGGCGGCGCGGGTCGCCGGGGGCGACGGGGCTGGTGAGCACCGCGTCGTCCTTGATCAGGCAGCCGCGGGAGTCGGCGTACCGCTGCGACAGCAGTTCCTTCGTCGGTACGTCCTCGAAGGCGGGGTCGCCCACCCAGCGGCCCCGGTCGGCGAACGACACACGGCTCGCCTCGATGAGGCGGTGCAGGTACCGGACGTCGCTCGCCTTCGACAGGTCGGTGCGCTCCAGGATGTTGAGCGCCTCGGCGACCGTGGTGCCGCCGGAGGAGGAGGGGGCCATGCCGTACACGTCGAGTCCGCGGTACGACGCCTTGGTGGGCGCCTGCTTCTTGGTGCGGTACGCGGCGAGGTCGGCGGTGGTCAGGTCGCCGGGGCGGGCGTGGTAGTCCGAAGCGGGGTCGACGGGTGGTTTGTTGACGGTGGCGACGATGTCCCGGGCGATGTCGCCCTTGTAGAGCGCTCCGACGCCCTTGCGGCCCAACTCGGCGTAGGTGCGGGCCAGATCGGGGTTCTTCAGCGTGGAGCCGACCTCGGGCAGCCGACCACCGGGCAGATAGAGGTCGGCGGTGGCGGGGAAGGTGCGGAACCGGGCCTCGTTGGCGGCGGTCTGGGCGCGGAAGGTGGCGTCGACGGTGAAGCCGTCGCGGGCGAGGCGCTCGGCGGGCTTGAGCAGTCGGGCGAGCGGCCTGCTGCCCCAACTGCGCAGCGCGGTCCCCCAGGTGGCGGGCGTGCCGGGCGTGCCGACGCTCAGTCCGCTCGTCACGGCCTCGGCGAACGGGACGGGTGTGCCGTTCTCCAGGAAGAGGGTGTCGTCGGCGCTGAGCGGCGCCGTCTCGCGGCCGTCGATGGTGTGCACCCTGCGGGACGCGGCGTCGTAGTAGACGAAGTAGCCGCCTCCGCCGATGCCCGCCGAGTACGGCTCGGTGACGCCGAGGGCGGCTGCCGTCGCGACGGCGGCGTCCACGGCGTTGCCGCCCTTCCTGAGGACCTCGATCCCGGCGGCGGAGGCGTCGGGGTCGACGCTCGCGACCGCACCGCCGTGTCCGACGGCGACCGGCACCTTCTCGACGGGGTCCGTCGCGGTGGACGTCGGCGGCGCCGCCGCCCCCACCGACACCACGGCGGACACCGCCGCAAGAACCGTCAGTTTCCGCGCGACAGGGCGACGCAGACGCATCAGTACCTCCAGTCAACGACCGTTCGCGCAGACTAACGTGGCCACCGTCCCGCCGTCAGCGGCGTCTCGGCCAACCGGCCGCCCCGTCACCCGCGGTCGACGGGGCGGCAGACGGGTGGATCCGCACAGGTGGCCGAGCGCGCTGCGGGGCGGAGCCGGCCACGGAATCGGACACGGATTCGGACAGTGGTCGGTCGCGCCCGCTACCATGCGCGGCCATGAATGACGACGTGCGCAATATCGTCCTCGGCGTGATCGCGGCGGGCCTCAGTGCCTCGCTGGGCTGGTTCGTCCGGACCTACCTCTGGAAGCGCAGGCTCCGCCGCAAGCAGGCGTTCTTCGGACTGCCCGAGAACTCCGAGTCGCTGCTGGTGGTCAACCGCGATCCGTCCAGCGCGGACATGGCGGTGCACCGCTTCGACGTGTTCGCGCTGCTGGAGCTGTCCGCCCTGATCAAGGACTGCGGTGCGCACGCCCAGATGATCACGCAGGACGCGGCCCGGCAGGGCTTCGGCGAACGCACCGAGTTCTGCGTGGGCGGGCCCTCCTCCAACCGCCGGATGGCCGCGCACATCGGGGCCATGCTGCCCGGCATACGCTTCAACACCGATCCCGAGCCCGGCCCCGACCGGGCGGCCTTCCAGATCGGCGACGACACCTACCGGCTGGAGCCCGGTGTCACCGAGCACGTCCTGCTGGCCCGGCTCACCACCGGCCAGCCCGACCAGGCGCGGCCCGTCTTCCTGTTCTGCGGCCAGCGGGCCATCACGAACCAGGCGGCCACCCGTTACCTCGCCCGCCACCACGAGCGGCTCCACCGCAAGTACGGCACCGGCAGCTTCGTCCTCCTGCTGAAGGTCGTCAACTCCCAGGCGTACGGCCCCGATGTCGTCGAGCTGGTCGGCGACGTCACCCGCGCCGCGCAGACCCCACCGGCGGCGCTCCCGGCCCCCAAGACCTCGCACCGGGCCCCGTAGGACGGCAGGGGCGAACCAGGTCGACGTGTTCACGCCAACCGTTACCGTCACGTGACCCACCGAGGAGTTACCCCCGGTAAGTCACGGCGGTTACCGTCGGGTCACTTTGCACTGACACGAGTGAGGAGCGACCCGTGAGACACCCGCACGGCACGACATCGCGTACGGCCCGGGCCCTGCGCACGACCACCGTGGGCGCCGTGTCGGCCGCCCTGGCCGCCGGTACGGCCCTCGGACTGGCCCCCGCCGCCCAGGCGGCCTCGGTCAACTCCCCCACCACCCGCTTCGTCGACATCACGGGCGACGGCGGCACGATCCTCAAGGCCAACGTTGTCGCCCCCGCCGACACCTCGCGCACCTACCCGCTGCTGGTGCTTCCCACGAGCTGGGGGCTGCCGCAGGTCGAGTACCTGGCCCAGGCCCAGCAGCTCGCCAGGGCCGGTTACGTCGTGGTCGGTTACAACGCCCGGGGCTTCTGGGAGTCCGGCGGGTACATAGAAGTGGCCGGGCCACCGGACATAGCCGACGCCTCCAAGGTGATCGACTGGGCCCTCGCCCACACCCCGGCCGACGCGGGCCGCGTGGGCATGGCGGGGCTCTCCTACGGCGCGGGCATCAGCCTGCTCACCGCCGCGCACGACAAGCGGGTCAAGGCGGTGGCCGCGCTCAGCGGCTGGGCCGACCTCATCGACTCCATCTACTCCGGGCGCACCCAGCACCTCCAGGCGGCCGGACTGCTGGACGGCGCCGGCCGGATCACGGGCCGTCCGGGCCCGGAACTGAAGGAGATCTTCAAGAACTTCTACGCGTCCGACCTGACCAAGGAGCAGGACATGGTCGACTGGGGGAAGAAGCGTTCCCCCGCGACCTATGTGGACGCCATCAACGCCAACGGCACGGCCGTCATGCTCGCCAACGGCTGGGGCGACTCGATCTTCCCGCCCAACCAGTACGCCGACTTCTACGAGAAGCTCACCGGCCCCAAGCGGCTGGAACTGCGCCCCGGCGACCACGCCACCACCGAACTGACGGGCCTGTTCGGGCTGCCCAACGACGTGTGGACGGACACCCGGCGGTGGTTCGACCACCATCTGCGGGGCCAGGCAGGCGGCATCGAGGACGAGCAGCCCGTCCAGCTCAAGTCCCGTACCGGCGGCGCCTTCGAGGGCTACCCGGACTGGAAGTCGGTCTCCGCCACCCGCAAGAAGATCGCCCTCGCGAGTGGCATCACGATCCACGCGAACGTCGACTCGGGCGCGAACGGCGGGGTCGTCTTCCTGTCCGGCATCCTCGACCAGGTCGCCCAACTGCCGCCCGTGGCCTCGATCCCGCTGTTGCCGCGCCGCTGGGCGGCCGTGTGGCAGTCGGAGAAGTACCGGTCCACGCAGCAGGTGCGGGGCACCGCCACAGTGCACACCACGGTGACGGCCACCAAGGAGAGCGGCACCCTCGTCGCCCATCTGTACGACGTGGGCCCGCTCGGCCTCGGCAAGCTGGTCAGCCACGCGCCGTACACCTTCCACGGCGAGACGCCCGGCAAGCCGTTCGGCGTGGACCTGGAGTTGTTCTCCACGGCCTACGACGTCCCGGCGGGCCACCGTCTCGCCCTGGTCGTCGACACGGTCGACCCGCTCTACATCGAGCACAACCCGTCCGGCGCGCAGCTGACCTTCTCCTCGCCGCCGAACGACCCGTCGTACGTGTCGATCCCGCTGCGCGAGCAGTGATCTCCGGCTGCCGCCGGGCGGGCCTGGCCCCTGGCCACTGCGCGCCTGGCAGCAGCGTCCCCTTGTGCGGCCGGGATGGAGTCCTCGGCCTCGGTCACCCCCAAGTGGAGGAACCGCTCATCGTAGTCGAGGCCCGCGCCCGGTCCAGCGGCGGCGGTCAGTGTGTGAGGATCTTGGAGAGGAAGTCCTCGGACCGGTCGCTCTTCGGATTCGTGCAGAACTCGTCGGGCGTGCGGCCCTCGACGATGCGCCCGTCGGCCATGAAGACGACACGGTTGGCGGCCGAGCGGGCGAAGCCCGTCTGCCGGAGCCTGGGCCGGCCGGGGCCGGAGTCCCGGGGTGGCTCACCGCACCTCCGCCTCCCCCCACCGCTTCCCGCCTCCGCTCACCCTTCCGCGATCTCGGCGTACAGCTGCGAGAGTTCCGGTGCGCCGTTGTCGGCCCACTCGTGTCCGGCCTCGACCACGTCGATCTCCCGCCCGGAGGCCAGCCGCACCGCGGGCCGGCCGTTGGGCCGGATCTCCCAGCGGGCGCCCGCGACGGTGCGGACGACGACGGTACCGAGGTAGAGCCCCGCGTCGTTGCCCAGCCAGGCGGCGGTCTCCTCGTCGTCGCGCCAGCGCGGCACCAGTTGGTCGAGGGCCTCCAACGAGTCGGCCGAGTCGTCGAGTTCGACCCCGGCCTGCTGGGCCTGGGCGCGCAGCAGCTCGCATTCGGAGAGCAGTTCGGCGATGCGTTCGTGACGTTCCCGGTCGTTGTCGTCCCCCTCGTCCTCGCCGGCGGACAGCACCGCGACTCCCGGGGCGGGACCGTGCTTCTTGCGCCAGTGACCCAGGAAAGGGATGTGCATGCGGTCAGCGTGTCATTCGCACCGCCCTGCGCACCACAGGCGCGCGGGGATCGCCTGTTCGCCCGGAGTTCACGCCTGGTTCGCGCCTGCCTCATTGACGGGTCTCTGACGCCTCTTTAGTTTCGTGGCGCATCCGTCGTCATGAGGGGAACGGGAGGGTCGCCGCGTGCGCCGACGCGTCTGGGGAACCGCCGTCGTGCTGGGCCTGTTGGCGGGGGTCGCGCCCGTCGCCTCGGCCCGTGCCGCCGCCGGGGCGGGTGAACCGGTCCCGCTTGCGCGGCTGTTCGACAACCGGGCGGTCAGTGACGACGCGCGGCCCGGTGAGGCCGACTTCGACGGCTCGGGCGGTTCGCTGTCGGCTCGGGACCTGACGGCCGCCGGCTGGACTCCGGGCGGTGCGCTGACCGTCCAGGGCGCCCGTCTGACCTGGCCGGACCGCGCCCCGGGCGAGGCGGACAACGTACGGGCCGACGGCCAGTCCGTCCGGGTGCGCGGCAGGGGCGACGCCCTCGCCTTCCTGGTCGCCGCGACGGGCGGCGCCGACGCGAGCGGCACCGGGACGGTCCGCTACACCGGCGGCGCCCGTTCCTCGTACCGGCTGACCGCCCCCGACTGGCGCACCGGCCCGCTCGCCACCAAGGCCGTCGCCCTCCCCCACATCAACACACCCGGCGGTCAACTCGCCGAGAAGGCGCGGCTGTACGTCGTGACCGTGCCCCTGGCGCGTGGCCGTCAGGTGGTTTCCGTGACGCTGCCGCGCGACCGGGACCTGCATGTGTTCGCCCTGTCGGTGCGGCCCGAGTCACGGGGCTGGACCGGCAGTTGGGCGGCCTCCACCTCCGGCTACACGGCGGTCGGGCCGTGGACCGACCGGACCCTGCGGCTGGTCGTGCACACCTCGGCGGGCGGGCCCCGGGTCCGGATCCGGCTCGACAACACGTTCGCGTCGGCGCCGGTACGGGTCGGCAGCGCGACGGTGGCGTTGCGGGGGCAGGGGGCCGCCGCCGTGGGCACGCCGGTGCCGCTGTCGTTCCGGGGCCGGGCCGGCACCGACATCCCGGCGGGCGCGCAGGCGTTCAGTGATCCGCTGGGCTTCGAGGTGCCGCCGGACGCGGATCTGCTGGTCAGCTTCCATCTGCCCGGCACGGTGCCGGCCGCGCCCGTGCACCGGCTGGCCCAGCAGATCTCGTACGTCAGCGAGCCGGGCGATCACGCGGGCGACGGCTCGGCGGCGCCCTACACGTCGACGATCACGACGTGGCCGCTGCTGACGGGCGTCGACGTGGGCGGTGGGCCGGGGTCGGTGGTCCTCCTCGGCGACTCGATCACCGACGGGGAGCGGACGACGGCGGGCGCGAACCGCCGCTGGCCGGACGTCCTGGCGGACCGGCTGCGGCAGCAGGACGCGGTCCCCCGCTACGGGGTCCTCAACCAGGGGATCTCCGCGAACCGGGTGGTCACCGACCGCTACCCCGGCGACGGCGTCTCCACGGACACGGGCGGTGTCAGCGCCGTCCACCGTTTCGACCGCGATGTCCTCGCGCAGACGTCCGCCCGGACCGCCGTCGTCTTCCAGGGCGTCAACGACATCCGCTGGGGCGGCACCGCGGACCAGGTCGTCGACGGGCTGCGGAAGATCGCCGCCAGAGGCCACGCGCGCGGGCTGCGGATGCTGGTGGCGACGATCGCGCCGTGCGAGGGCGAGGCCCGCTGCACGGCCGCCGTGGACGCCCACCGGGTCGCCGTCAACGAGTGGATACGGGGCAGCGACGCGTTCGACGGGGTGCTGGACTTCGACCGGGTGCTGCGCGACCCCGACCGGCCGGCGCGGATGCTCCCCGCGCATGACAGCGGGGACCATCTGCATCCGGGCGAGGCGGGCCTCGCCGCGCTGGCCGAGTCGGTGGATCTGCGGCTGCTCTGAGCCGAGGTGCGCGGGGCCGCTACACGTCCAGGTCGACCACGACGGGCGCGTGGTCCGAGGCGCCCTTGCCCTTGCGCTCCTCGCGGTCCACGTACGCGTCCTTCACGGCCTTCCCGAACGGCTCGTTGCCGTAGACGAGGTCGATGCGCATGCCGCGGTTCTTGGGGAAGCACAGCTGGCGGTAGTCCCAGTACGTGAAGGGGTGCTCGTACTTGAGGGGGCGCGGGACGATGTCGGAGAGGCCGGCCTCGCGGAGGGAGGCGAGGGCGGCGCGCTCGGCGGGGGTGACATGGGTGGCGCCCTCGAAGGCGGCGACGTCGAACACGTCGTCGTCCGTGGGGGCCACGTTGTAGTCGCCCATGACGGCGAAGGGGCGGCTGCCGGCGGCGTCGTCGGCGACGGCGGCCTTCAGGGCCTCGAACCACTGGAGCTTGTACGCGTAGTGCGGGTGGTCGACCTCGCGGCCGTTCGGCACGTACACCGACCAGACGCGGACCGGGCCGCAGGTGGCGGAGATCGCGCGGGGCTCCACGGCGCCGTCGTAGCCGGGGTCGCCGGGCAGGCCCTTGACGACGTCCTCCAGGCCGACGCGGGAGATCACCGCCACGCCGTTCCACCGGCCGGTGGCGTGCACCGCGGCCTCGTAGCCCCTCTCGCGCAGCGCGTCGAAGGGGAAGGCGTCCTCGGCGATCTTGGCCTCCTGGAGGCACAGCACGTCCGTGCCGCTGGTCTCCAGCCAGGCGAGGAGCCGCGGGAGGCGGGCGGTGATCGAGTTCACGTTCCAGGTGGCGATACGCATGCCCCACAACTTACCGGGCGGGTCCGACAACGCCGTCCCGCCCGGTTCTCCGCCCCGGGCCCCTACACGTCCGCCGAGGCGCCGGGGGCGAGGCGGAGGTGCTCGGCGCCGCCCAGGGCGCCGATCTGGCGGTCGTAGATCGGGCGGGCGAGGTCGGTGAGGAGGGCGTCGTGGATGTCGTAGGCGCGCTGCGGCTCGACCTCGCGGACGTAGTCGATGACCTCGGAGATCTTGCTCCATGGGGCCATCACGGGGAGCATCAGCGTCTCCACGGCGTGGCCGGGGACGGTCAGGGCGTCGCCGGGGTGGAAGACCCGGCCGCCGTCGACGAGGTAGCCGACGTTGGTGATGCGGGGGATGTCCGGGTGGATGACGGCGTGCAGCTCGCCGTGCACCTGGATGTCGAAGCCGGCGGCGGTGAACGTGTCGCCGTGGCCGACGGTGTGCACCCGGCCGGGGAACGCGGCGGAGATCTTCTCGGCGACGGAGCGCAGGGTCCAGATCTGGGCGGCCGGGTTGCCCTCCAGGGCCGTGCGCAGCCGTCCCTCGTCGAAGTGGTCGGGGTGCTCGTGCGTGACCAGGACCGCGTCCGCGCCGACCGCCGCGTCCTCCTCGCTGAACCCGCCGGGGTCGATGACGAGCGTGCGTCCGTCCTTCTCCAGACGGACGCAGGCGTGCGACTTCTTCGTGAGCTTCATGGTCATGGTTCCATCCTGCCCCCGCGGGACACCCGAGGGTCCGCACACCGGTGCCTCCCCGGGCCCGAACGCCGGCCGTGCGGGCCCGAACGCAGGTCCTACGGGCACGACGACGCAGGTCCTGCGGGCCCGATCGCCGATTCTGCGGGCCCGCGGCCGGGTCATTCCTCGGGGGTGGTCTCCTCCCGGATGATCTGCTGGGCGACCTTGAAGGCGCTGTTCGCCGCGGGGACGCCGCAGTAGACGGCGGCCTGGAGGAGGACTTCCTTGATCTCGTCCGGGGTGAGCCCGTTGCGGAGGGCGGCGCGGGTGTGGAAGGCGAGTTCGTCGAGGTGACCGCCGGCGACGAGGGCGGTGAGCGTCACGCAACTGCGGGAGCGGCGGTCGAGGCCCGGCCGGTCCCAGATCTCACCCCACGCGTAGCGGGTGATGAACTCCTGGAAGTCCCCGGAGAACTCGTCCGCCGTGGCCAGCGCCCGGTCGACGTGCGCGTCGCCGAGGACCTCGCGGCGGACCTTGAGCCCGGCGTCGTACGGGTCCGGCCTTCCCGCCGCCTCCGGCTGGACCGCGGCCGGGGCGATCTCGGCCACGGGGCCGCTCTGCTGCGGCACCGGGACCGCGAGGACCGGCTTGGCGGGCGCCACCGGGATGGCGACCTGACCCGTGGTCGAGTCGTACGCCGGCTGCCAGGCCGTCGAGAAGTGCCGGACGAGGAGGTCGGTGACCGCGGCCGGCTGTTCGACGGGCACCAGGTGCGAGGCGCTCGGGACGACGGCGAGCCGGGCGTCGGGGATGCCGGCGACGAGCGTACGGGCCTCGGCGGGCCCGGTGACCTGGTCGTCGGAGCCGACGAGGACCAGGGTGGGGACGCCGATACGGCCCAGCTCGGCGCGGACGTCGAACGAGGCGAGGGCCTCGCAGGCGGCGATGTAGCAGCCGGGATCGGTGGTGCGGACCATCTGCACGGCCCACTCGGTGATCGCGGGCTGCGCCGCCGCGAACCCGGCGGTGAACCAGCGGTCCGGGGATGTCCGGGCGATCGGGTCGAGACCGTTCGTCCGTACGATCACTCCGCGCTGGCGGAACTCGTCGGCCGTGCCGAAGCGCGGCGAGGCGGCGATCAGCGCGAGCGAGGCGATGCGGCCGGGGTGGCGCAGCGCGAGTTCCGCGCCGATGGCGCCGCCGAGCGCGCAGCCCGCGTAGCCGAAGCGCTGCACACCGACCGCGTCCAGCGTGGCCAGCAGCCGGGCGGCCAGTTCGGAGACCGAACCGCCGGGGTACGCGGGCGCACCGCCGTGGCCCGGCAGGTCGAACCGGAAGACCCGCCACTGCCTGGTCAGTTCGGGGATCTGCCGGTCCCACATGTGCCATGTGGTACCCAGTGAGGGACCCAAGATCAGGACCGGAGCGTCTTCTGGCCCGTCAAAGCGGTATTGCAGGGTGTTCGGGGGTGTCTCACTCACGCCCCAGACCCTCTCACGTCTCACGAAATCTCACACGGCCAGGTGAACCCAGCGGCTCGTGACCCTCGCGGCGCGGCACGCCCGGCACCGCCAAGACCCTCATGGTCCACGTACGGGTACTTCGATGTGCACGCCTGACCGTGGGGACAGTGCGTCCTCCCGGCTCGCGCACCCTCCCAATCCCTGCGCCGCACAGCTTCCCACCCTCGGCACGGCTTCCAGACGGTCTGGTTTGCAGCAAAGCATGTAGTGCCGTCCCCAAGGATCGGCATGACGCACCTGAAAACCTTCCGGGATTCACCGACGAACAGCCCGAACACCACACGGCGGGCAAGCTCTGCCTTGCCTCGCAGGAGGGGAGACGTTGGCCGTAGCCTGGCCGCCCCTCCCCCCTTGCCGTCGCTGGTCCACAGCCAGCAGCGGCCGGGGCCACTCGATTTGACTGCCATACGGCTGGGCGGGTCGCTCAATCGGCAGGCCGCCTGAGTCACGCTTGCCCCTCCGTCGCAGCACCGTGCAGGCCGTCCCACGTTGTGGCGGCTCCGCGGAGGTCCTCCACGTCCGGCTTCACGTACCACTTCTTGGTGGTCTTGACGTTCGTGTGTCCGGCCCACCGGGCAAGGATGTGATCCGGCACGCCTTTGTTGGCGAGGTATGTGAGGCAGGAGGAGCGAGCGTCGTAGAGGCGCACTCTGCGGAGTTCAAGGATCTCCATGAGCCGGTATGCGCGTCTGCGGAGCTGCTTGATCGTGAAGGCTTCCCCGGTCTCGTGCACCACGACGTATCCGGAATCCGAGTAAGCCTCACCGAGGACGAGCTTCTCCTTGGCTTGGAGAGCCCTGAACGACTTGAGGGCAGCCAGCACCGGTGCCGGCAAAGGAAGATCCCGTTCCCCGGCCAGGGACTTGGTGTCCTTCTCCACAACGTACCGATTCCCCATCATTGTCCGCGTGTTGGCTATGGTGATCGTGGCGGCTTCCAAGTCCACGTCTTCCCATCGGAGTCCGCAGACTTCAGCCGGACGTAGACCCATGAGGGACAGCAAGAGAGCAGCGTAAAGCCGTTCTGTCCGGACACCGTGAATGAACGTCTGAATCTCCTGCACGTTCCACGGCTTCACCTCCTGCTTCTTCTTTCGCTCTTCTTTACGTGCCCTACGTGGGATGGTCACATGTTGGGCTACATTCATGGTTACTAGCCGACGCGTAACGGCTCGATTCAGGGCGTCCTTCAATCGGGCGAGACTCATCTCCACGCTGGTCACTCCAAGCGGAGTACCTGCTTTGTCACCGCGTACCCGCCCATGCTTCAACGCCCAGTGCATCCAATTTTCTACATCTTCCTCGGTGAGTTCTTGAAGCCGGATGCGCCCCAGCCTCCCCCGAACTCGATCGAGGGTAACCCGATAGTTGTAAATAGTGGTCTCTTCCAGATCCTCTGCCTTCATGGCCAGCCACTGATCAAGCCACTCATTTACATTTATCTGGTTGGGCGGTACGAACGTCCCTTCCTCGCGGCGGTTGGTGATGCGCGCGTACTCAGCCTTCGCCTCCTTGAGAGTGGCGAACGTACGAGTCAGCTGTTTGCGCCTCCCGGTGGCAGGGTCGATGCCTACGTCGACTACGAACCGGTAGCGCACCTGTCCCCTGGAGTTGGGTGGAAGCTTCTTGATCGGAACGGACAGGGGGTACTCACTCTCCTTCAAGGGGACCTGCACGAGCAGGGCGCCGGATCATCTGGCTAGCACCAGACCAGTGCCATTCCGTTTCACGGGCTGCTGAGTTCGCTGCAGCTCCGCCACCAAGCACAGCCGCGCATGCGAACGTCCTCAAGGAACCTCACGATCGCCGGTTTTGCTAACCGGCGATCGTCGTCTATGTTGCGCACCGCATCACGAAGGCGGCATCTGCTTAGAGAGTGTTGTCTTTTCGATCTTGAGCGGTGGCGGTCGAACGCGGTTTCCCGGTCGGGTGATCTGGCCGTGGCCGGGGCATGAGGACGGGGCCTCCTGAACAGCTCGTGGGTGTCGAATCCATAGAGCAGCAGGAGGCCCCGGTGCCGCAGTCTTCCGTGTCGATGGCAGGGCAGTCCAACTCGGCTGCTCCATCGTGTGATTGCCTCGCGCACGTGTACGGCAACGCGGCCGACCAGCCCGAACGGCAGCGCCGGTACCCGACGGACATGACGGACGCGGAGTGGGCCGAGGTCCGGTCACTGCTGCCGGTGCCGGGCTGGATGCGCGGGCGGGGCGGCCGGCCGGAGGGGTATTGCCACCGTGCGATGCTGGACGCGATCCGCTATCTCGTGGACAACGGAATCAAGTGGCGGGCGATGCCGGTCGACTTCCCGCCGTGGGACCGGATTTACGCCTTCTTCCGCCGCTGGCGCGACCATGGCCTGGTCAGCGAGTTCCACGACCGGCTGCGCGCCAGGGTTCGCGAGAAGCTGGGCAGGGATACGGAGCCGACGGCCGGGGTCATCGACTCGCAGTCCATCAAGGCGGACGCCGTCGTCGGTGCCGACAGCCGTGGCTACGACGGCGGCAAGCAGATCAACGGGCGCAAGCGGCACGTCGTGGTCGATACCCTCGGCCTGCTGCTGGGTGTGATGGTCACGGCTGCGGATGTCGGCGACCGCACCGCCGCGCAGGTCCTGCTGGCCCAGGTGGCCGCCGTGCACCACCGCCTCGCCCTCGTCTGGGCCGACGGCGGCTATACCGGCAGCCTCGTCGAGCACTGCCTGGCCGCCTTCGCGCTGGTGCTGGTGATCGTCAAACGCAGCGATGACATGCGCGGCTTCGTGGTGCTGCCCAAGCGGTGGATCGTCGAGCGTCTTTTCGCCCATCTCATGCGCAGCCGCCGCCTGGCCCGCGACTACGAGCGCCGCACCGCCAGTGCCGAGGCGGTCATCTACTGGTCGATGACCATGGTCATGAGCCGCCGCCTGGCCCGGCCACACCGCGGGCGGGCGTGAACCGGCCCGCGGCCGGCTCGGCCAGCCAGCCGCGCGCGACCAGGCGTTTCGCCTTCGACCGGAGCGCCTCCACCCTTGCCGGCACCACGTCCATGCCGAAGGCGGCGGCCATCTCCTGGCAGGTCACCGGCCCCTGCCCGAGCCGGGCCCGGTCGGCTGCCACCTGCAGAATGCGCTGGTAGTCCGCCGACAACACCGACCAGGCCAGACCTTCACGCCACACGGGCACCTGCGACTTCGGCTTCGCCGCGTCCCGGACGACCGCCTGCGCATCCGTGTCCCGCGTTTCCTGGACGACCTCCACGGCCGCGGTGCCGGTGTCCGGAGTCAGCACGTCACCGACTCGCCTGCGGGCGATCACCCACTCCTGCCACTCCTGCTCGGCCGCGGCCAACTCGGCCTGGATTCGGTCGGCCTCCTCCCGCAGCCCGTCGACGCGACGGCGAGCAGCGAGCTCGTACTGTTCCAGCAGTCCAACAACCGACGGCATCCACGACCTCCCGGGCAGCGACAACACGACACGCCACTACTCCCAAGAGACCGCCGACCTATGCCCCACCAGCAGAAACGCAGTCCTCAAGTCCGGAAAGGCAACAACTTCTTAGGCCCGCCGCAGCCAGGGCCAGCCGACGCGCAACCAGGTGCGCGCCGTCCGTGGCGAGCACCAGCAGACCGTCATCGGTGAGGCGGTCGAGATTCCGGGCAGCGAGTCGCTCGTCCTGATGGCGAGTGCCACTTGCCGTGTTGCGGCGCCAAGACGTGCCGCACGGTATGCGAGGGCGGCACTGACGCTGCGATAGCCCTCGCCGAACAGGCCAGCCACGCAAAGGCAGACGTACAGCCCGGCGGAAAGGGTCCCGTAGTCGCCGGCTGCCTGGCTGTACCAGGCGTTCAGACGCGCCGCGGGTATAAAGAGCGGGTGCAGTGAAGCGAGCGGATCGAATAGCGGGGTCAGACAGGCGGACCTCCCCAAGTAGGAGCCCTGCCAGCAAGGCAGTCACACGGGTGCAGGATTCCAAGGCATTTCGCAACCTGGGCCGCAGTGGAGCATCTGCACATCCTGGCCTGGTGTTTTCCGGGACGTTGTACGTTGACATGGTCCGGACGGAGGTATCCAGTCCTGTGGTCCTATTTCTCGTCTGCCGTGAGCGAATGCCCGCCGACAGCCAGCAAGTCCTCCTGTCGCGGGCTTGTGAAGCGCACGGGCCCGGCGCCTGCATAATGCAGCCGCACGACCTCGTTGATGAGAACCTGCCACCGCAGTGCCGAAGCGACGCGCCACCCCGCATGGCCCGCCGTCACTTGACTGGTACAGGTCGTGGTCGAGCCCTCACTCGCCTTGAGAGGTGGCGACCGGCCCTCGGTGTGCCCTGGACGGCTGGGTAGGGTCGCGGTACCCGAGCTGGAGAGGTAGTTGCATGGCCCACGATATTGTGATTGCTCAGACGACCAGCGACGACGAGGGGCAGGCGACGATGCTGGCCCGAGGTGCGGTCGAGAGCAAGCTGGCAGCGGGAGTTCACATCGATGCGCCAATCACCGCCTTCTACTGGTGGAAGGGGAAGGTCGAGGCGGCGCGGGAGTGGCGCATCTCGTATATGACTACGACGGACCGTCTTCCCGCGCTAGAAGCGTGGGTGCACGAGAAGCACTCGTACGACGTCCCCCAATGGATCACACTGCCCGTAACCGGCGGGTCGGAGGCGTACCTGTCCTGGGTCTTCGAGGAGACGGAATCCGACTGAGGAGCCACGGGCCGGGCGTCGGCGACGTTGGTGCCCTGGGCTTGCCGCGTGCCACCCGAGGTGGATCATGCGAACCGCCGGAAATGAACGGCAAGTTCGTGCTCGCTGTCAGGGAGCAACACTGCAATAGCCGCCGCCCGCTCCTTGCCCATGGTGTTGGGCTTGGCCTGTGCCGCCGCAGCGAACTGGCGGGCCACGTAGATGCCTTGGTCGACGTCACCCCCACGCAGTAGGGCCGACGCCAGATCACCGAGGACTACGACGCCCCCGTCCGGTAGCCCGTCTCCGAGGCGGTCGACCGCGGTATCAGCTGTGGACGTGAGCTCGGGGCGCCTCAGCTGGCCGTACACGGACAGGGCCAACGAGTCCATGCGGTATGGGGTCACGAACCTGACCCATGCCTGCTCGCTGGTGTGGTCCGCGAAATCGTAGGCGAAGCGCGCTCGGTCTAACGCCTGGAGCGCCCCCACCTCGTCGCCGGCCGCCGCAGCTTCTTCCGCGTGCCTACCGAGAACCCAGGCGGCAGCAGTAGCGTTTCCGTGGCCTCGCACGTCGTTGGCGGCTTGGGAGAGGAACTCCATCTTCGCCTTTGGCGTCAAAGCGCCGTAGCTGCTGTAGGTCAGGGCCAGGGCTCGGAGTGGAGGATGCCCGGCAGCCGCCGCGCACTGCGACGTGACTTTGTAGTAGGCGTTGGCTTTGTCGTGCTCCCCCAGGTCCCAGGCCACCCAACCGGCCAGAGCGGCGGTTTCCCCGGCGGCGATGGTGAGAGCGCCTTCGTGTTCGCCTGCACGAGGCAGGGCCGTAGTGATCGCGTCAAGATGCGACTCGACCGTTTTTTGTAGCCGCCGCGCGCTGAGGTTGAGTTCCTGGACGTGCAGTTCAGCGGCTCGGTCGATGAGCGCGGCGGCAGCGGGCGAATCGATCTTGGTCCCCTTGCTGAGGGCGAAGGCGAGGCGCCCCCACGGCTCGGCGGCCACGCTCACGCCGATAGTGGCGCTACCCAGGAGCGTGCGACGCTTCACGGCGTCTTGGTCCTCCCCTGCATCGGCATGCCCCTTTCTCTTCCGAGCGCGGGCGGCCTTGGCCTCTCGCTGTAGTTCCTCGAAGGGGACACCGCAGGCCGCCGCGATGTGGCCGATTGTGTGGTTGGTAGGAATGTTCTCGAAGTTCTCATAACGGCTGATCTCTCGGCGGGTCATGGTGTCCCGGCCGGAGACAGCGTTGATCGCCTCCGCCTGCTCCTCCTGTGTCCGGCCCGCCTCCTGCCGAAGCCGGAGGAGCAGGTCGGCGAACGGGTCTGGCATGAGTGTGACCTCTGTTGGTGGGCGGAATCCAATCATGGCCTCAATTCCCCCCTCCAGTTTCCCCCTTGACATAATTTTCCCCCTCTGGATTCCCCTGGTCGACGGCGTCGCCGCACGGTGCCATAGCCCACATGACCAGGCTCCAAGAGGCGGCCCCGCCCGGCGGGGGCATCCGTAGCTGTGCGGCTACAGCCGGCGCGTCATGCGTCAGGCCAGTTCAGGAAGACGAGCCCGGCGCATGGGAGAGGGCAGAGGTACCGGCGGCATCCCATGCCTGTCAGGCGGCCCTTCTCCCCGACCTCGCGAAGGTCGGGGAGATGCGGCGCATAGCCAGGGCGTTCCTGCGGCGGTGCCGGGTTTCGGAGCCGGTGGCGGGGTTCGTCGTACTGGCCGTTTCGGAGCTGGTCACCAACGCCGTGGTCCACGGTGAGGGCGAAGTCGTGCTCCGCATCACGGTGGCCGTCGACGTGGTGCGTGTCTCGGTAACCGACCACAACCCGGCGCCCGCTGTGCTCAAGGAAGCCGGACCCGACGGCGAATCGGGGCGCGGGATCCGGCTGGTCGATGCGATCTCAGACGCATGGGAGAGCAGCGGCGAGGAGACGTGGTGTGAGTTCCGAGACGCGAGGGCTGCAGCTTGAGCCAGACCTCCAGTTGGTTCCCGACGATGCAAATGGCAAGCTGGGCAGCTCAGTCGCTTCTGTCATACAGGGCGCTCCGAGGGCCGTTCGCTTGCCTTCGCCCAGTAATTCGGTTCGAGCATCTCGCCGGGCCAGGCGGGCTGACGGATCGGGCCACGAGGCCCCATCTGTTCGAAGTACGGTGCCAAGTCGATCACGGGCGTTCCGTCTACAGCGTCGAGATCGGTGACCAACAGGTCCCGCCCCTCGACCTTGAGCAGCCGCGGGTAGCTGATCGCCAGTTGATTGGGACGCCGATGGTTGCGGTGGACGAAGGTACCGGTCGGCGGCCAGTCCGGATTCCCCCGGGGGCTGCGTGCGTGGAGCTGAACATCTTCCGGTCGCGCCAGGTGGAAGAGCCAGGTCACCGTCAGGTGGGAAAACTCTTCGATTCCCTGCAGCGTCTCGAGGGGGTACGCCTGGTTGAGTCGGATGATCGACTCGACTCCACCCTGGTAATCGTCCTGGACGCGGGTGTGGCCCCCGACAACCGTTGCGATCGATTCGACCTCGTACGTTGCCATCGGCGCTCGTTCCTCTCTAACGGGGGCGCGTGTTCAGCAGCTGCCGTCAATAGCTGCGGACCTGCCCTGTGGTCAGCCTATGGCGCGCAGCATTTCCCGCGCCCGGCGGTCCAGTTCGGCGACGTGGCGGCCACCACGTTGCCGAACAGGCGAGAGGTCGCTCTGCATGCGGACGATGACGTCGCGGGCGCGGCCGGACTGGACGCCAGCCATGGCGTCCAGTGCTTGTCCCCAGGTACCACATGCCTCATCGAGGCGTCCCTGCTGGACCTGGACGGCACCGAGGTAGCCGAGGGTCACACTGTGTGTACGGGCATACTGCTGCCGCCGGCGGGTGGCGACGCTGCGCTGGAAATGCAACTCCGCGTCGAGAGGATTTCCCAGGTCCCGCAAGGCACAGGCAGTCTCGTGGGCGAGGGAGGCTTCCTGGAAGAAGCTGACGCGGTCGGGGGCATCCTCGTTATCGGCACGTGCGAGGTCCCTCTCCGCGCGACTGATGGCCGCGAGACTGCCGCGGCGGTCGCCGCCGGAGGCCAGGGCGCGGGCATGGACTACCGCGAGCAGGGCCTTCTCCCGCGAGCTGGCCTGGCCGTAGTGGGTGCGGGACATCGAGGCGTCAGCCAGGTCGAGCGCTCTGCGTGGGTGCCCGAGGTCGACTGCTTGGTGGGCGAGGGCACGCAGGATGTGGCCGCCCAGCGGTCCGTCTGCGGCTTCGGCCGCAAGGCGTGCGGCGAGGGTGAGGTAGCGCTGGGCGGTTCGATGCTCGGAGGCGTCGAAGGCCATCCAGCCGGCGAGGTAGGTCATCTCTGCCACGGCCGAGTACGTATCCCGGCGGTGCTGTTCCGTTCGGAACCTGCTGCCCAGGAGCGGCACCGCTTCGTCGCGAAGATGGCCGGCCAGGGCCGAGCGCCCCGAGGCTCCACCGCGCTGCTGGTCCCTCGCGGAGTAGAAGGTGGTCAGCTTGCGGACGTCGTCGATGTCAGCCTGAGTCACCAGCCGGGAGGAGACTGCATAGCGCGAGGCCGCCGCGGCCGGGGCGGCTGCCCACCATGGAGAGGCAGGCAGGACGAGGCCGGCGGCCGAGTACGCGGTGGTAGCCAACAGCTTGCGTCGGTGCATGTGCAGATCGTCGCTTCCCAGCTCGGCCAGCACAGTCAGAGGGTCGACGCTCCAGTCAGAACTACTGTCAGTGGGGCCTGTCGGTCCATCTTCCAGTCCGAGGTCAGCGAGGGTGAGGCGTCGGCCGAGCCTGCGGGACAGCGTCTCACGCAGGATATGAGGCGCTCGTCCACTGGGCTTCGTGCCCTGGACCCACATGGCGATGTGGGAGCGGGAAATGGCCTCCAGTTCGCGTACACCGCTCTCCGCGGCAACGCGAGCGACCGCGGCGGCTGCTTGGGGCTGGGACCAGCCCGCTTCGCGCAGGAGCGCGGCAAGGGCGACGTTTCTCTCACGGGCCATGTACTGCCCCTCGGCTCCGAAATGATCTTTGACGCCTTTGACGGCCTTGAGGGCCGCGTAGGCATACCCCCTGACAGGGATTCGCGGTTCGCTCAACGTAGCCGCAGGATCACTCACCTTGCACCTCAGTCGCCTGCGGTGCACAGCGTTCCTCGCTCAAGTTGGCTGGATTCATCTAGGAGTTGCGTCATGCGTCCCTCGCTGGCCCTTCGCCGGGCGTGCCAACTCAGTGATCAGGGTCGGAGAAACCACGCCCTTGGTGAGCCCATCTTGCGACGGGACCCGGCGGCCTCCGCGACGGAAACGGTGGCGCTCGTGCTGGGCGAGGACTCGCCGTTACCCGATACTGCCGCCGATGTGGAGGACCTCGCACTGCGGCTGCGAGGACACGTCAGCCAGCTCGGGGCCCTGACGCCTTCGCAAGAGCCAGCCCTGCTCCGTGCGCAGCAGCTCTGCTCGGGCGGCCTCACTGATGGCTACATGCCCAGCAGGGTCCATCTGGTCAGGCTGGCCGAGGCAACCCAAGACCTTGTCGCTGCCGTGCGGGCCCACGACGTGGCCCCTGCGAAGCCGGTCCAGAGACGGCGCTGGTGGCAGCCGCCGATCAACGTGCTGCGCGGCGCGGTCTTCGCTCTCGCCCTCGCCTGCGTGGTTCTGGCCGCGTCGGTGCCCCGGACATGACCGCCGCCGGGGCAGTTCTGATCGCGCTGATTCTCGGTCCCATGGTGTGGCTGGCTCTTCGTGGTGATCGAGTAAGCGGCCGCATCCCTCCACGGGACGTGGATCCCCCGCCGAGGCAGAACAGACTTCCCCCGATCCGGTTACCACCGTGCCTCTCTCACCGACACTTCCCGGCCGCCACGGCGGCCCCGAAGCCACCCCCGGGTCCACGGGGACTACGGAGACCCACACGATGAAACGCCTCCCGCGCATCGAGCAGTACGGCCTGATCGGCGACATGCAGACCAGTGCCCACGTCTGCGATGACGGTTCGATCGACTGGCTGTGCCTGCCCCGGTTCGACTCGTCGGCCGTCTTCGCCGGCCTGCTCGGCACGCACAAGCACGGCACCTGGCAGATCGCCCCGGCCGCGCCTGGCCGCTCCGGGCCCGGAGCGGTCGCCGAGCGCCGGTACCGCGGTGACTCGCTCGTCCTCGAATCGATCTGGCGCACACCTGCCGGGTCGGTCCGCGTCCTGGACTTCATGCCGCCGCGCGACGGGGCACCGCAGGTGATCCGGATCGTCGAGGGTCTGGCCGGCGAGGTTGCGATGGTCTCGGCCATGCGTCCGCGGCCGGGATACGGCAGTGTCAGCCCATGGATCCATGAGGCCGGTGAGCGCATGGTCGCGGAGGCCGGCGCGGACGCGCTGTGGGTCGACACCTGCGTCCCGCAGGTGGAGAAGGACGGCGTCGTCGTCAGTGCCTTTGCCATCCGCGCCGGGCAGAGCGTGGCGTTCGTGCTCAGCTGGTGCCCGTCCCACGCACTGGCTCCGGAGATCCCCGACCCGCACACGGCGCTCACCGAGACGCTCGCCTTCTGGCAGGACTGGACGCAGCAGTGCACCTACGAGGGCCCCTACCGTGAGGCCGTGGTCCGTTCCTTGATCGCGCTGAAGGCACTGACCTACCGCCCGAGCGGCGGGATCGTCGCCGCGCCGACCTCCTCGCTGCCCGAGCAGATCGGCGGCCGACGCAACTGGGACTACCGCTACACCTGGCTGCGGGACGCCGCCACGACCCTGGCCGCGTTACTGGGGACCGGCTACCGGCAGGAGGCGCAGGCATGGCGACGCTGGCTCCTGCGTTCCGTGGCCGGCGACCCAGAAAATCTGCAGATCATGTATGCGATCACCGGGGAGCGTGATCTACGGGAACGCGAGTTGCCCTGGCTGCCCGGGTACGAGGGCTCGACGCCGGTGCGGGTCGGGAACGGGGCGGCAGACCAGCTCCAGCTCGACGTGTACGGCGAGGTGATCGAGACCCTGTACCTCGCGCACGAGAGCGGCGTGGCCCACTGCGCCGACACCTCGGTTCTGCACCAGCGGCTCGTCGAGCACCTGGCACAACGCTGGCGGGAGCCCGACGAGGGGATCTGGGAGATCCGCGGGGCCCGCCGGCACTTCGTCCACTCCAAGGTGATGGCCTGGGTGGCGATCGACCGCACCATCCGCCTGGCCGAAGCCGGCGCGCTCGACATCGAGCTGGCCCCCCTGATCGAGCTGCGGGCAACCATCCACCACGAGGTCTGCACCCGGGGCTTCGATTCGGTGCGCAATACCTTCACCCAGTCCTACGGTTCCCAGGAACTCGACGCCGCCACACTGCTGATCCCCCGCGTTGGCTTCCTGCCGCCCAACGACCCGCGCGTCATCGGCACCGTGGACGCAGTGCGTCGTGAACTCTCCACGTCAGACGGACTCGTACGCCGATACCCGACCATCGGAGACCACACCGGGATGGACGGTCTGACTGGAGACGAGGGCGCATTCGTCCTCTGCTCCTTCTGGCTCGTCGACGCCCTGGCCCTGACCGGCCGCCTCGACGAGGCCCACGCCCTGTTCGAACGCCTCCTCGCACTGCGCAACGACCTCGGCCTCCTGGCAGAGGAGTACGACCCCGTCCAGCAGCGCCAGCTCGGCAACTTCCCGCAGGCGTTCAGCCACATGGGGCTGATCCAGAGCGCCCGGCTCCTTCAACTCCTGGCGACACAGTCCCCCCACCGCAGCGCGGTCGCGTCTCCGTCACCCAGCTCGACCGCACGCAGCACACACCAGACCTGCGCAGACCTGACGCCGCAGCACGCCTAGCCACCCCCACCCTGACGAGGATTCCCATGCCTGACAGCGCCTTTGCGGCAGGGCCAGCCGCCGCCGGCCACCGCCGACGGCGGCCTCAGATCGACGCGTTCACGCTGCACCATGTCCACCGCGCCGTCGCACTGCCCCTAGTGCTCCTTGCCGCACTGCTGGGTGCCGCCTTCATCCTCTGGTCGGTGTCCGCGGTGGGCCCCGGCTGGCTCCTCGCCGGCCTGGTCTGCGGACTGGCGGGAGTCGCCACGCTGGCGGCTCGCGGAGCGCGAACGGCTGCAGGGGCCGTGCAGACGGCTGCGGAGCATGCCCAGGCAGCGGCACTGGCAGCGATCGCAGGAGCCGCGGCGGCCGTCGAAAAGTCGGTGCAGTGGTCGGCAGACGAGCTGTGCCGCGGGGGACGGCCGCCGCTGCCGGACCTGCAGGTGCCACCATCGGCCAGTCCGAACGTCGAGATCAACAAGGCGTTGAGTGCCCTCCAGGTGCAGGCCATCGCGTCGCTGATACGGGTGCACGACGAGTCCCAGTCCGTCGTACTCCTGGAAGTGCTGCGTCGCCTGGCCATGCGCGAGCACGCGCTGGTCGGCAAGGCGCTTGAGGCACTGAGCCAGCTGGAGATGCTGACCGACGACCCGGAGCTGCTCGCCAAGATCTTCGAGATCGATCAACTCGTGACGCGGATGCGTCGCCAGGTCGAGAGCACGGCGGTGCTGGGCGGGCAGTCCCTGCGCAGCGTGCGTCGGCCCGTTCCCGTCAAGAGCGTGCTGCGCGGCGCCGTCTCCGAGGTCGTGCAGTATCCGCGGGTGGCGGTTGCGGCGGGGTCCGTGGGCGCGGAGCTGGGCCTTCCCGGCCATGTGGGTCCGGACCTGACGCACCTGCTGGCTGAGCTGATCGAGAACGCCTGTGAGTGTTCCGATCCGGCTACGAAGGTGATGGTGCGTGCGCAGCGGGTGGCGAACGGGCTGGCGGTCGAGGTCGAGGACCGGGCCATCCCCATGCATCCGCAGACGCGGGCGCAGATGAACCACCTGCTCCAGGCCCCCGACGAGGTCGACGTCAGCGGCCAGGTGCGAGCGGGACAGCTCGGCTTGCTGGTCGCCGCGAAGATCGCCCAGTCGCACGGGCTGTCCGTTCTCCTGCAGGAGAACGTGACAGGAGGCACCACCGCCCTGGTGGTCATCCCGGCACGGCTCCTGGTAGCCATTCCCTCCATCGACGATGCGGGCGCGCCGCCCCAGGACACCCGCCCCTTGGGGCCGCAATCGCAGCAGGTTGCCGCGACTCCAGCCACCCCGAGAGCGGGGCAGGTTCCACGCACCAGTGCCACAGGGGCGCCGGAAGCCGCACAGGCAGGTCACCCTGCTGATCCACCCGCACTTCCCATGCGTAGACGCCAGGCCGGCACGTTCCGTCCGCCACACGAGCGGGAGCAAGCCCCTGTGACCGAGGCGACGCCAGGGCTCGCAGCCGCCTTCCGCACCGGCATCCAGGCCGGCGGGCAAGCCGGTTCTCCCACCGCTTCGACAGAGCACCCCAGGCCCTGAACCTCGTCCCTCCACGTTCCCGGTGGCCGTTACATCCGCTGGCCCTTCCCCCCTTTCTGGAGCGATCCCTATGAGTACCCACCCCGCGATGAACAACGTGACCGGCGACGCACCCGCAACCGAGACAACGGCAAGCGGACAGCGGGACAACATGGCGTGGCTGCTGCGGCAGTTCGCCTCCGACACGACGGGCGTCACGCACGCCGTCCTGCTCTCGCGGGACGGACTGCGGCTGCTGGACAGCGAGGTCGACAAGGACTGGGCGGACGAACTGTCGGCCGCCATCAGCGGAGTGGCCTCACTCGCGGCGAACATCACCGGTCCCACCCACAAGAAGAGGCCGGCGAGGCAGGTCGTCATCGAGCGAGACGACTGTCTGATCTTCGTCCAGAGTTCCGGTCGCAGCGCGGCCTTCGAGGGCCATCCCGGCAACGAACGAGGCGTGGTGGACACGGTCCTCGCGGTGATCGCGACCATGGACGCCGATGCCGGCACCGTCGGGTTCGAGATGGGGCGCCTGGTGCAGAAGTTCGCCCCCTACATGCAGATCCCCGTCCGCGTCGGCACGGGTGATGAGGTCCGGTGACCGCACACAGGAGCGCGGCCGAGGATTCGACGTTCGTGCGGACCTACACCCTGACGCGCGGTCGCACCCGGCCACGGCATCTGCTCGGCCTGGACACGGTGCTGGATGCCGGACCCGGGCGGCCCGGCCCGGGCCAGGCCGAAGAATGCGCAGAGATCCTCGCCCTGTGCCGGGAGCACCGGCGTTCGGTGACCGAGCTGGCGGGCCGACTCGGCCGTCCCGTAACCGCCGTCAAGATCCTCATCTCCGACCTCCTGGACGCCGACGCCCTGGTCGTCCCTGTCACCGCCTATGCCGCGTCCGACGCGCATGCACGTCCGTCTGCACAACTGCTGGCGGCCCTATCTGCCGGCCTGAAGAGGAAGTGGCCCGATGCCATCGCCTACCCCCAGGCCGGGTGACCCGGCCGTGGTGCTGCGGCCGTCGTCGCGCCCGCGTACCGGTTCACCGACCGTGCTGAAGGTCGTAATCGCTGGCGGTTTCGGCGCGGGCAAGACCACCGCCGTGGGTGCCGTCAGTGAGATCACGCCGCTGAGCACGGAGGAGTACCTGACCGAGGCGAGCGCGGACGTGGACAGCCTGGCGGGCGTCGAGGCCAAGCAGACCACCACGGTCGCCTTCGACTTCGGTCGCCTCAACCTGCCCGACGCGCCCGTGCCCATGGAATTGTTCCTGTTCGGCACGCCCGGCCAGGACCGCTTCGTCGACCTCTGGTACGACCTTTGTCGCGGAGCCGTCGGCGCGGTCGTCCTGGTCGACACCCGCCGCCTGGAAAGCAGCTTCGCCCCCGTCGGCTTCTTCGAGGACATCGGCCTGCCCTTCGTCGTCGCGGTGAACCAGTTCGACGGAGCACATCGTTACCCCCCCGAAGAGGTCCGCACCGCCCTCGAACTGCCCGCCTCTGTGCCGGTGGTCACCTGCGACGCTCGCGATCCGAACCACGTCGCTGGCGTCCTGCTGACCCTCGTTGGCCACGCCTTGAAGAGCGCATCGGCAAGCCCCGCTGGCCCCGCATCCACTACCACCTTTCAGGACGCCTGATGTCGTATCAGCCCAACGACCCCTACCGCGCGCGGCAGACCGCCCCCCTCACGCAGTCGCTGCCGCGACGTACCATGCGGGACGTCACCCATGGGCCATCCCTCCCCGCCGGCGCCGCCGTCCCCGTCCCGCAGGCCCAGCAGGCGACCGAGCTGGCGCAGCGGTACGAGCTGCTGGATCGCCTAGGCGTGCCCACCGCTGCCAGCGAGGACTTCGACGAACTGGCCCGCGACATGGCCACACAAGCCGGGTTCCTGTACGGCTTCGTCAACCTCTTCCTGGAGGAGCAGACCTTCGTCGGGCTGCACCAGCCGCCCGCGGACAGCGGGTACGTCATCGTCGGCCGCACCATGAGCCGCGACCACGGCTGGTGCCCGGAGGTCATGGCCCGCAAGAAGGCCCTTCCGCTGCACGACGTGCACGCCAGCCCGCGCTTCAGCGGCAACCCCGTGGTCGACGCGGTCGGGATCCGCTCCTACTTCGGTGCCCCGCTCATCCACGACAGCGGCACCGTGCTGGGCACGGTGTGCGTCATCGACCCCGAGAAGCGGCCCCTGAGCGAGGCCCGACGGCTGAGAGACATCGTCATCAACGCCGGCTTCCGGGTGATGGACCACATCGCCCGCGCGCCCGTCCGCTAGTCCGTTGCACGACCCCCCACCCGGGAGCCGCAGGCGATCCCCGGCCGCTCCACCGTGCGACCTTCATCCAGGGAGAGGGAGAGGACCATGCCCGCCACACCCACCACGCCGCCGCCGGCGCTGCGCCCCTATTTCAACGCCCGCCACGAACTGCTGTGGGACGAGGCGGACGCCTTCGCGGCCGAGCACATCGCGCCGCGCGCCGCACGCATGGAGGCCGCCCCCGGCAGGGTGGAGCGCAAGGTCGCCGACCTGATGGCCGCACGACGCTGGTTCGCCGTCACCGTCCCGTCCTCCTTCGGCGGGCTGGGCGCCGGACACGTGGCCAAGACCATCCTCGTCCACCGCATTGCCCGCGTCTCGGCGGCTGCGGCGGCCATCCTCCAGGCCACGCTGATCCCCGTCGGCGCCCTGCTGCACTTCGCCACCTACGAGCAGAAGGGCCGCTGGCTGCCCCGCGTAGCGGACGGTTCACTGCTCTTGTCGATCGCCGTGACCGAACCGCGAGCCGGCGGGCACATCGGCGGCATCGAGACCATCGCCGAGCACGTCGGCAACCAATGGGTGATCACCGGCAGCAAGATCCACATCGGGAATAGCCACCTCGCGGGAGCCCACCTCGTGGTCGCCCGGACCGCCAAGGCAGGCGTGAGCACCTCCCAGGCGCTGACCGCGTTCATGGTCGAATCCAAGCGCCGAGGGCTCTCAGTCGCCGACCACCGTCCCGGCCTCGGCCTGCACGGCTTCTCCGCCGGCCGCCTCGACCTCGATCACGTCCACGTCCCCGAGGAAAACGTGGTCGGAGAGATCGGCCAGGGGCTGGGCGTAGCGCAGAGCAGCA
Organism: Streptomyces sp. HM190; assembly: GCF_009857135.1. GTDB lineage: Bacteria > Actinomycetota > Actinomycetes > Streptomycetales > Streptomycetaceae > Streptomyces > Streptomyces heilongjiangensis. Next base: position 7,216,393 of record NZ_CP047318.1, on the reverse strand, counting down.
GCATCCTGTACGGCCGTCCCAACCTGGCCGCAGTCAGCCTGGGAATACACGAGGCAGTCGTGGCCGCCTCGACCGCTTACCTCAAGGCGCGCTCCCGCTACCGAGGCGCCCTCTCCGATCTGCCGGTTCTGCGGGACCGCATCGGTGACATGGAGGCCCGCCTGCGCGCCGGGCGAATCCTGGCCTATCAATCCGTGCACCTCCTCGACCAGGGCCTGCCCTGCGACACCGACCTGATCAACGCCAAGTACCTCGGCCACCAGTGGGCGATGCAGTCAACCCAGGACGCCATGGAGCTGCACGGCGCCCATGCCCTCAACGGCGACTACATCCTCCAGCGCCTGTGGCGCGACATCCAGTTCACCTACCCACCGGCCGGAACCGGCGAAGTCCAGCGCATACGCCTCGCCGACGCCGCCTTCGACGAGGCCCACATCCAGTGGTCAGAACGTCTCGCCGCCGAAGCGGCGTGGGCCCGCCCCGACCCGACGGCCGCATGAGCCCCCGTGTGCGTCGCCCCGTGAATCCAGCCGCCGCGCACGGGCCCGTGTCGCCGGCCCCCGTCCCCCGCGGGGTCCGGCGACACCCCACCCGATATCCCTCAACCCAGCCGCGAAAGAGACACCCGTGACCCCGCGCATGATGACCAGCGCACCGATCACCCCCCTGACCCCGACCCAGCAGCGCGTCGCCCAGCACCTCGTGGACGGCCTTGGCCCTCAAGAGATCGCCGCGAGGACCGGGCTGTCGGCCGTGACCGTCCGCCAGTACGTACGCGACATCCGGGAGAGCCTCCACTGCCCGCCCCGCTGCAAGCCCCCGGTGATCGTGCACTTCCTGTGCAACGCCCGGCAGGTCGCTCCGCCCACAACGGACAGGCCAATGCCGGAACTCAGTCCAGAGCAGCAACTGTTGCTGCGGGCGGTCGCTGAGCACAGCAATCCCAGCGACATTGCTGCCATAGCCAAGATCGCGCCCGCCGACGTGCGAGCCGCACATGACGAACTGCTCGACAAGACCGGGGCGGCCAACACCACCCAACTTGTCGTCTGGGCCCACGCGTGGGGCCTGCTGGGCGCCAGGCGGGCCACCACGATGGAGAGCGGAGCTAGCCAGTGAATGCCTCACCCGCTTCTACGGCCATCGAGTCCTCCCCCGCGCCTCGAAGCCAGTGCGCGACAGGGTTACCGGCCGTGTACGAGATGCGGTCGTTGCGCACCAACGCCGAACGGGACGAGGCCGCGGCCCTCGTCCAGGACCGTCAGCGCTGGCTCGCCATGCGCGGCGTGCCTACACCCGCCCGGTCCGATATCCCGGCCCTGTTCCGCGCCCCGCAGGTGAAACCGGCTGGACTGTTCGAGGACGGGCTGCTGCTGGCCTGCATGATCCCGCAACGCGGGCCCGACCTCGGATGGGGCGAAGGCCCGTGCCTCTTCCTGGACTGCGTCCACACCCTGCCCGGTCACTCCGATGACACCGTCCGACTGATCACTCTGTGGGCCTCCGACTTCGCCGCCCGGCTCGAGGTACCGCTTGTGCGGGCCGAGGCCATGGCCCGCCATCCTCTCGACGTCGATCCGATCGCCACATTCCTTCGTCGGCTCACCGACATGGGCTGGGACGTCCGCGGATCGGGCACCGGACAGCACCATGAGCGAGTCGCGCGCCTCGAACTCACCGCCGAGCTTCGGCCTGGGCTGAGCGCGCTCATCGGCTGCCAGGTCCACGAGCCGCAGTCCGCCGCCGACCAGCGGAGTATCGCGTGAGGACCGCGGAACCGCTGCGGCCGGACCTCGCCCGCGAACTCATCGCCCGCGCCGCACAGTCGGCAGCACGCCGGGCCAGACGCGTACGCAACCAGCTCGACGCCGTCCACCTCGGCCAGGACCGTCACGCTGAGCACGCCGACACCAAAGTGCTGCGCCGCATCCTGGCCGAACATGACTGGCCCGGCCACCGTCTCGTGGGCCCCGACGCAGCACGTGCCGCCTGGAGCATCGCTCTTCACGCCGACGACGAACCCGACTTCCAGCGGGCGGCCACCACCCTTTTGAAACGTGCGGTCCAGGACGGCGATGCGCGCATCCAGCACTGGGCCCACCTTCACGACCGCGCCCTGGTCAACAGCGGGCGACCCCAAGAGTTCGGGACGCAACTCGTCCTCAGCGCAGCAGGGGTGGAGCTGTGCCCACTGCGTGCGCCGCAGTTGCTGGACCAGCGAAGGGCCGCCGTCGGACTGCCGCCGATCGCCGTCGCTTTGGACACTGTGCGCCGCCGGTACGCCCTGGATCGCATTGACGGCGGCTCACCGGCCGTCGTGCTAGCGGGAGTCGCATGACGCAGCGAGCCCCGCAGGCTTCCACAGACCCGCCCTCGCCCCAGATCACTTTGCGTGAAAGGACCGTTAAAGCATGAAGCTCACCACCGCCGTCCTCGCTGCCGGCGCCGCGGTTTCCCTCGCCACCGTCGTGGTCGGAGCCGCCCGGCTGAGGCAGGACGCGCGGCACCAGGCCGAACGAAATGAGGCGACCGTCGCGCGCAACCAACTCGACTGGCTGACGCAGATGTCCGCCAACCCTGACCTCGCCAAGCTCTGGACGCCCGAGGACCTGGACGTCGAGGAGTACATGCAGCTGCTGAAGGCCAACCAGCTCATCTGCATGCTCAGCCTGCGCGACCGCCTCGGCTTCGTCCGGGACGGGCGTCTGCCGTTCTACGCCTCGAAGCTGATGGAGAGGGACGTCTGCCGGCGGTACTGGGCCCGTTTCGGGGGCCTCCGCGCTCAGGAGGCCGAGGGCGACGAGCGCGCCGAGCACTTCACCAAGGTGCTGGACAAGGCCGCGAAGAACCACCTGGCGGCACAGCCCGTAGCCGCCTGAAGAGGCGGCTGCCCCACCCCGCCCGAATCAGCCACACCCTCACCTCTCGGAGAAATCGAATGGGCTTCACTGCTGTTCCACTACCGCCCGGCAATTTCACCATCGGTAAGAAGTTCGCCTTCGAGGCCGGCCATCGGCTTCCCCGGCTGCCGCATGAGCACAAGTGCTCCCGCCAGCACGGGCACAGCTACGAGGTTGAGGTCATCCTCACTGCATCCGCGCTGGAGGATCCCGGCTTTGTCACGGACTTCGGTGCGCTCGCCCCGTTCAAGTCGTTCCTGGACACCGAGCTCGACCACCACAACCTGCACGAGATCCTGCCCTTCGAGCCCACCTCGGAGCGCCTGGCCCAGTTCCTGGCCGGCTGGTTCGTTCAAAACCTCCAATCGGAGATCCCCGGCCGCCTTGTCGCCGTCCTAGTCCGCGAGACCGCAAGCAGCTGGGCCCGCTTCGATGTGGTGGGCCAATGACCACAACCAAGCCGCTCAACCTCGAACCGGAAGCTGCCGAAGGCGAATCCCTGATCGTCGCGGAGTGCTTCGGTACCGAGGTGCCGACGTTTCAGGGCGAGGGCCCAAGCTGCGGACACCCGGCCCTGTTCATCCGCCTGTCCCGGTGCAACCTCACTTGCACGAGATGCGACACGAAGTACACCTGGGACTGGTCTCGGTTCGACCCGCACGAGGAGTCGACGAGGCAATCCGTCGCGGGCCTGGTGGCCTGGGCCACGTCTTCACCGGTCGAGCTGGTCGTGATCACCGGCGGCGAGCCGTTGATCCAGCAGGCGCGACTGGTGCCTCTCGTCCGGGGACTGATAGCAGCCGGCAAGCGGATCGAGTGCGAGACGAACGGCACCATCGCGCCCACCCCCGAGCTGGTGGCCGACGGGGTCCGGTTCAACGTCTCGCCCAAGCTTGCCAGCTTCGGCGTGAAGGAGACCAAGAGCATCGTGCCAGCCGCGCTGGAGGCGTTTGTGGCCTCCGGGCGGGCGGCGTTCAAGTTCGTCGCTTCCACGGTGGACGACCTCGACCGGATCGCCGAGCTGGCCGACGCCCACCGGCTCGCGCCGGTGTGGGTCATGCCGGAGGGCACCACCCCCGAGGTGATCACCGCGACTACCCGGGTCCTCGCGGACGGGGTCGCGGCCCGGCACTGGCACTTCACCACCCGCCTTCACGTGTTGGCCTTCGCGGACGCCCGAGGCCGCTGACCGCACGCGACTCCACGCCCCATCCGTTCCCCAGTCCCCGGAAACGAGAGACGCCCATGACGACCTCTATCGCCAGCCCTGCGGCGGCGCCGACCGCTGCCGTCGCCGGGCCCGCTACGGTCATCGACACCGGCCGGGTCTCCGGCCTGATCCACCAGCTCTTGGTCGAGCTGGGCGAGAACCCCGCCCGCGAGGGGCTGACCGGCACCCCGGACCGCGTCGCGGCCTGGTGGAGAGCCTTCCTGTCCCCGGACGGCGCCGAAACGGCCACCTGCTTCACCGAGTCCCAGCTGGGTGGTCAGCTGGTCATCGTGGGCGGCATGAGCGTGTGGTCGCTCTGCGAGCACCACATGCTGCCCATGAACTTGCAGGTCACGGCCGGATACGTGCCGGATGGCGAGGTGGTGGGCCTGTCGAAGTTCGGGCGGATCGCCCAGCACTTCGCCGGCCGACTGCAGGTCCAGGAACGCTTCACCCGCCAGGTCGCCGAATACCTCAACGGCGTGATCGGACACGAGAACATCGCCGTCGCCGTGCGCGGCGTGCACCTGTGCATGAGCATGCGGGGCGTACGGATGGAGGAGGCTCGCACCACCACGGTGCACTCGGGCGGGCGCTTCGGCACCGACCCCGTCCTTTCCCAGCAGTTCCTCACCCTCACCACCGGCCTGTGGGGGGCGTCGTGATCACCACCGCGGGCATCGACTTCTCCGTCATCGCTCCGCCTGCCTACCTGAAGAACTTCGTCGCCCAAGAGCCGGCCCGCGTCCACCACGTGGCCGCCCAGCACGTGCTGTCCGACGAGAGCTACCGGGCCTTCTTCGCTCACGAGGCCGAGCGCGGCGCCGAGATCATCATCGACAACGGGCTCTTCGACCTAGGCTACGCCCTGCCGGTGGAAAGCCTCGTCGAAGCCGCGCTGGCGGTGTCCGCGAGGGAGATCATCCTGCCGGACGTCATGCGGGACGGGACCGCGACCTTGAAGGCGAGCGAGAAGGCCGCGCGAGAGATCCGGAAGCTGTCCGGCGACGCATTCCGGCTGTGCGCGGTCCTGCACGCCGCTGACGACGACGAGTGGCTGCGCACCTACGACGCCTTCGTGACCAGCGGCTGGGCCGGGGCCATCGCCCTGCCGGCCTCGCGTCGACCGGATCCCGACGAGCAACTGTGCCGCACCCGCTGGTTGGCGACCGCCTACCTGCAGGATCGCGGCCTGGTCGACGATCTGCTCATCTACCGGCTGCTCGGTCTGGGCCGGACCGGGCACCTGGAGCTGATCGAGCAGCGCGAGCACGAGTGGATCTCCTCCGTGGACGGCGCAGCCCCGGTCATCCTCGGCGCGATGGGCGTCGCCCTGCTGCCCGAAGGGCCATACGAGAAGCCCTCCACGCCCCGCATCGAGAAGCTCGGCCCGATCCCCGAAGACCGGTTCGACCTCATCCGGAAGAACATCTCCGTCGTTCGCGCGGCGGCCGGCAGCACCGTGACGATCGCCGAGGAGCACCGATGACGCCCTTACTCGCCGACCCGACCCCCGGACTCCTGCGCGCCGCCCCGATCGAGCCGGCCGGGCACACCATGACCCACGCGAGGCTGCTGCGCTACCTGGAGATCAAGGTCCACCACCTCATCCAGGACCAGGACTGGGACAGCATCCGCGTCATCGGCGGCTACGACCGCACGGCGGTGATCTCCCGGTACGAGAAGACCGGGAAGCTGTTCAACATCGAACGGCCCACCGCAGAGATCCACGGCCGTGACCTCATCGTCAAGGCTTTCCCCGGAGCCGACTACGTCCAGCACTACGCCCTGATCATCGCCACGTATCTGGCCATGACCGGCCGCCCCGCCGATACCGTCACCTATCAGCCGCCCGAGCAGGAGGAGTGCCGAACGGCGCTCGACGCGCTCGACCTGGAACTGGACGGCGACCTGGTGATCGTCGGCTGGGGCCTTCAGTACCTCGCTCCCGAGAACGGAGTGTGGACCCGCGGACCCGGCTACGCGTGGCAACGCACCGAAGTCGCTGGCCGTCGCGTGGTCTACCTCGGGTTCCTCCACAGCATATGGGGAGACGTGGCCGGACGGGTCGTCGCGCGCCTTGCCGAACTCGGCGCAGGCGATGTCGTCTACGTCGGCAAGGTCGGCTCGCTGACCCCCGGCGTCGAACCGAACGCCTGGCTGGCGACCGGCAACACCAGCCTGGTACGCGGGGCGATGGTGAGCTGGGACGACTTCTTCGGCGACTACGCCGCCGCCCACGACGGGGTGCGCAACGGCCTGCACGTGTCCTCCCCGTCGATCCTGCTGGAGAACCGCGACTGGCTGGCCCAGCACACCGCCTCGTACGCCTTCGTCGACCCGGAGATCGGCCCCATGGGGGCGGCGGCGCGCCAGGCGGGGATCAGATTCGGTTACCTCCACGTCATTTCCAACAACCTCGCCACCCACTATCCCGCCGACCTGTCCAATGAGCGTCACAGCGACGTCCTGCGCCAACGCGCCGCCCTGGTGGACCGCATCCGCACCATCATCACCGGCCGCCTGACCGTCAGCCCGACCCACCCCCTGGGAGAATCCCGATGACGGCGAACACGCCGGCCACCACCGCAGCCGGGAAGCTGATCACCTTCGTCGGCGGTGACGGGGCCGGCAAGTCCACCCTCGCAGCCCGCCTGCACCAGGCCCTCAACGACGCCGGCCACACGGCAGTCCTCATCGGCAAGCACAGCACCGACGTCCGCCGGGACCCGGAGCTGTCCGCCTACCTCGACCGCCTCAACGAGCTGGTCTACCGGCGCGACGCCAGCGTCGCCCAGGCATGCGGCGACCACTACTGGCTGCTTGCCCTGGCCTCCTGGTACACCCTGCAGGACCGGCGTCATCCAGCCGGCCCTCGCCGCGGGAACCCACGTGATCCTCGACAACGCGCACCACAAGATCCTCGCTCGGTACTCGGTCAACCCCGAGGTCTCCCCCCGCCTGTGCGAGCAGGTCTTCGCGCATCTCACAAAGCCGGACCTGGTGTTCTTCCTGAACATCGGTGCTCGCGAGGCTCTCGTCCGCAAAGGCTCGTTCACTTCCCTGGAGGCCGGCCACGCCGGCGGCGGTGACGAGGACTTCATCCGCTACCAGGACACCGTCCTGGACCAGATGCGCGAACAGGCGGAACGCGGCGCCTGGCTGACGCTGCACGTCGCCCAGTTGGACCGCGACCAGGTCTACAAGGCCGCCTCCACTGCCCTGGCCGACCGTCTGCGCCTGACCGTCTAAACCGGCCCTCCCTCCCCGATCGACAAGGAACGCACCATGGACCAGGCCCTGCCCGTCAGCGGGACATACGTCTGTCACGGCATCACCTGGGCGAGCGCAGACCCCCGCCTTCTGCTCGCCCCCGTGACCGGCGGACCACTCGTCTACGCCCCGGTCATGGGCAGGCGCCTGAGTTACCAGGTGAGCGGTACCGGCCGGTGGTGCATCGGCAGGTACCGGTTCGCCGACCGCGTCCGCGTCGAGGCGGTCGCCTGCCCTGACCGGGCCCCGGCCGAGGTCGGCGGACAGTGCCCGGCCTGCGCCGGGCGGGACGACTTCCGCTTCGCCCACCGGTTCCACTCCGGCGGGCATGTTCCCGACTCCCTGGCGGCGTACATGGCCCAGCCGCACTGGCTGTACCTGGCGACGTTCGCCGACGGCACCACCAAGATCGGCACCGCGGCCGAACCCCGTAAGCGCTCCCGCCTCGACGAACAGGGTGCCCTGATCGCTACCTACCTCGCCCGGAGTGCTGACGGCCGCGCTGTGCGGTTCCTGGAGGATGCCCTCACCCGCCAACTCGGCCTGACGCAGACCGTGCGAGCCGCGGCCAAGCTGACGGCCCTGGCCGAGCTGCGCGACCTCGCCCCGGCCGACGCCGCCCACCATCAGCACCTCGACCGCGCCACCGCGGCCCTGAGCGGCCTGAACGTCCCGGCCACACCGGAGCCGTGGACGCCGCCCGGCGAAGGCGAACTGCTGCGGACGCCGAAGACCGGGCGCGCCTTGTACCCGCACGACCCACGCTCCGGTGAGCACGGACTGACGGTGCTCTCCTGCCTCGGCTCCCAGGTCCTCGCCACCCTCGACGGCGACGGTGAACAACTGCCCTACCTGCTCGACCTCGGCACCCTCAAGGGCCGGCGCATCGTCCTCGGCGCACAGTTCTCCTCACCGCCCGCCGCCGTACAGTCCGCGCTCTTTTGACCCTGCCCGAACACCCGGCCTGCACTGCCGGGCCGCTCTGAGAAGCGAGGCCACAGCAACATGGCACCCCAGGACGCCATCCTCGGCTGGGACGAGGACAGCAACGCCGAGGCATACAACGCCTTCACCCGCGCCCACCCCATGTACGACGCGACCAGCCGCGACCTTGCCCGCCGAGGCCATCTGGCCAACGCCAGCCTGGTGGTCGACCTGTGCGGCGGCGCCGGCGCGACCGCCCGCGCGATCCTCGACCTGATCCCGGCCCGCGCTCGGGTCGTCTCCGTCGACAACGCCACCGCGATGCAGCGTGTCGGTCGCCGCACCCTGACCGACGCCCGCCTGACCTGGATCACCTCCCCGGCCGAACGGCTCGCCGACCACCTGCACGCCAGCAGCGCCGACGCCGTAGTGTGCAACTCCGCGATCTGGAAGACCGACACCGCCGCAGTGTTCGCAGCCGTCGCCCACATCCTGCGCCCAGGCGGGCACTTCGTCTTCAACATCGGCGGCGGCTTCGCCGGCGTCCGGCACCCCGACGAACTGTCAACCCGCACCGGGCCTTCCCTAAACGCCCTCATCCGCCAAGTCGCCGCTGAGACCCACGGATACACCCCACCGCCGCGCGACGCGGACAGGCCGCCGAAGCTGCCGCTGAAAACAGTCACCGAGCAGCTGACCGCAGCCGGACTGACTATCGTCGGCACAGAGCTCACCGCCCAGCACAGCACCATGGCCGAGAAGAAGGCGTGGCTGTCCATCCCCGTCTTCGCCCGGCCCGAAGGCGACTTCACCCACGCCCAGCGGATGCAGATCCTCGACACCGCCTACGCCATGACCACCCCCGATGCCCCGGCCGTGACGAGCTGGCTCGTCGTCGTCGCCCAACGGCCAAAGGCCGCCGCATGACTCCGGCCGCCCCGGCTCCCGGCGGCGGGGCCCGCCTCTGTGACCACGCAAGCGTCGGGGTACTGATCTCCTCCCCGAGCGGCCTGCTGGTGTTCGAGCGGGCGATTCCTCCGGCCGGAATCGCCCCGGTCGCCGGCCACGTCGACGAGCATGGCGGCCCCGAGCAGGCCGCGCGCGACGAAGTCACCGAAGAGGTCGGTCTCACCGTCACCCACCTGCACCTGCTGCTGGACCAGTGGCGGCCCAACCACTGCCACCGCACGCCCAGCGGTCCGGTCGGCCACCACTGGTGGATCTTCCAGGCCGAGGTTTCCGGGTCGCTGTGCCCCTCGCCCCGGGAGGTCCGCGCCCCTCGGTGGATCCACCCGGCCCAGCTGCAGCAGCACGCGCTGCGGACCACCGCGCACGCCAACGGGTACCTGGACCGTGAGGAGTTCGAGCGCGAACCCGGCCTGGAGCCGGTGTGGTGCCGCTTCCTACACGACCTTGAGCTCGTCAGCCTGCCCTCGGCCGACCTCGACCGGATCGAGGCCCTCCTGTGAACGGCGGCCAAGGGCCTACCTCAGCGGGAGCCGACCGCCCGGCCGGCTGCCAGACAGCGAGCGTGCGCACGGATCCGCTCGCGGTCCTCGGGGAAGACGCTGTCCCAGCCTGTATCCAGACGGAACCATGCCGCCGGCTGGTTCTGCTCCCCGGCGAGCGGCACGTCGCGTCCCACGATCGCGGCGTAGGACAGGCCCAGCGTCGGAGACCAGTCGGCCCGGTAGGAACGCACCGCCACGGCAGCGGGCTCGGGCAGCAACTCGGTGCGCAGGCCGGTCTCCTCCAGCAGCTCTCGTGCCGCCGCCGCACGCGGCGCCTCGCCCGGCTCCACCTTGCCACCGGGCGGCACCCATCCGCGCACGCGGTGCTTGACCAGCAGGACGTGCTCGAAAGCAGGGTCGGTGACCCACACCTCGGCCGCCAGCGGCTCCATGGGATGTCGGCGGGCTTCCTCCAGCCAGGCCCGTGCACCGTCGAACTCCCACGCGGCGAGGCGGGCATCCGCAACAGCCTCGTCCAAGATCACCTGACCGACTTCACCATGACTCACCCGCCCCACCCTAGGCCGGCGAACCGGCCGGACGTCGCAGCGACGAGCAGGCAGCCATCCGGGCATGTCCGGCCGACCCGGTGGCCCCTTCGGGCTGCAGGGCGATCACCCGTGGCACCCGCTTCACACGAAGGAGACCAGCGTGCCCGATGAGCAGCCCTCGGACCGGGGAGCCTGGGTCGTCCTCGGCGGCGTCCACCTCCTCAACCGCACCGCGCCACGGCGACCAGACGAGCCGATCGTGCTCGTACGGGTGCCACCGCAGGAGGTATGCCGGCCGGCCACCACCGTGATCGTCCGCTGGAACGCGCTGGGGCCATGCCCGGCCGAAGCGCTGCACCCCGGCGGCACCCGGCTCGGGGCGGCCAGGATCGACGGCTGCGAACTGTTCCCCGACGCCATCGCCGGCCCCGCCCTGCGCGGCCTGGTCGGCACCGAGGACGCCCCCGGCCTGGTGCCGCTGTGCTACCTAGCCGAACACCCCGGCGGCGGCTACCACGCGTACGCGCAGATCCGCTTCCACCCCGAGGACGCCTGCTTCGTCCGCACCACCCGGGAACCAGTCGGCCACGGCCCGGTCGAGGAACTGCACTGGTTCGACCCCGTGCTGACGGCGCACGCAGAGTCGAGTACGGCGCTCAACAACCATCTGCGGTACTTCCGCAAGCACTTCTCCGGCACCGAGCTGGAGTTCAAGTACACCCTTGCCCCGGCACCGGACATCTGGTCCGCGTCCATGGAACTGCTCAAGGCACTGCGCGACGGCAAGCTGGAAGGCTGCCGTCCGGAGTACCGGGAAGAGTTCCAGATCCACCACACCGAGAACCATCTGTTCGACGTCACCGGCCCCGAGCCCGAGATCGGCTACGCCTCCTTCATCCCTACCGTCACCGCCGGGCACGTGCTGAAGCGAAAGTGGTTCACCGAGGACGCCTTCGCCCGCCGCGAGGAACTCACCCCTGGCCTCGACATCACCCCCGACCGCTTCGAGACGTTCCTGCGCGAAGACCTGAACCTCCAGGTCCGGGCCATGCCGCCCTTCCAGCGCGTCCGCTACGACATCCAGTGCGAGTCGCTGCGCACCGGACACGTCTACGGCATCTTCCTCGACCGCTGCGCCCTCCTGGCGGCCCCCGACGTGGTGCTCTCCCAGTGCGAGCTGGAGTATCTCCGCTCACGCAGCATCCTCGACCACGACCAGGACGAGATCCTCATCGAGATGAAGCGGATCGACAGCTGGCTCTGCGAGCACGTCGCCAGTCACGGTTGGGCCGCCGAGCACACCTTCTACTCCAAGCGCAGCTTCCTTCGCGACGCCATCGCCCTCCGCCCGGACCTCGCTACGCCATGACTGATCAAGCGCCCCCCCCCGGCAATCCCCCGCAGGAGGTACCGCAACCCACATGAGTGATCGAACACTGCATCACAGCCCGCCTCGACCGACGACACAAGGAGAGAGCCCGATATTCGAGATCACGTTCTAGATTTCGCCCCCCTCCACCCGTTACGGCTACAGCAGGGCCGCCGTTACCCGATCACCTGTCCGCATCTCGCCCCGAGGAGTCCCCATGCATCCCGTACGCCGCCCTGGACTCGTTCATCCTGCGTTCGAAAATGCCGCTACCTCCTCGGGCGCCAGCCTTCGCCTCACTTCCGGTCGCGCAGCTCTGCTCGACGACGGGTCACGACCGGATACGAGGTACCTGGCATGACGCAGCCCACACCTCTCCCGTCCTCCGTCCTCACCTATAGCTTTCGGCACAGCGGTGCCCTCGTGACCAATGGTCGGCACACCCTAGAACGCCTGGTGCAGGAGGGCCGCCCGTGAGCGACTCGCCTCACCAGCTGATCGCCGACGTGGCACAGGTCCTGCTCCGTACGAACGGCGCCGCCCTGTGCGTACGCCGCGCACTGGACGCCGCCCTCGCACCGGGACAGCTCACTGTCGTGGGCGGCCACCTGGAATTCGGTGAACCACTCGACCACGCTGCGCGACGCGAGGCCATGGAGGAGGTAGGGGTCCATATCACTGCTGAGCAGCAGGAGTTCTGCGGACTAATCCACCACCATGACTGCGACGGTGGCCTGGACCGGATCACCGCCGTGTTCCTGGCGCAGTCGTGGACGGGTGAGCCGTACAACGCCGAGCCACACAAGCACGAAGGGCTCGTCTGGGTGCCGATGGAACGACCGTCGCCGGACTGTCACCCCTACACCGCCACCATCTTCCACCTGCTCACCCACGGCCCGTCCTACCGGGCCATCAACTGGCCTGCGGGAGGCGCCCGGTGAAGAGATTCTTCGGCCCGGTCACGATGGCCGATCCGCAGGTCTCCGACGCCGAACACGAGCTGTTCGGCGGCCCCCTGCGACCCACGGCCGCCACCCGGGAGCATGACGTGAACCCCCGCACCCTCGACCACACCGACACCCTCGAACTACCCGTCACCGGCGACGGTCCGTTCAACGCCCTGCACACCTTCTGGAAGCCGTCCCACTACGCCACCGGCCTGGAAGCCCACACCGAGTCCTGCAGCTGGCGTACCTTCCGAGTCGGCGACCTCGTGGTCGGAGTCCGGCTGCATGCCGAGGACCGCACCGTGATCGCCGACATCTACACCGCCGGTGACTTCAAGCCCGCCGACCGCGAGGAGCTGACGCGCCGGCTCATCTCTTCATACGGGTTGGACGAAGACCATGCGGCGTTCGCGGAACTCGCGTCCCATGTGCCCGCAATGCGCGAGGCACTCGCAGTCCTGGGCGGGATGCGGCAGTCGTGCCCGGAGGACCACTTCGAGATCGCCGTGATCGCCCTGCTGCTGCAGAACGTCACCATCCGCCGCACCACCCAGATGACCCGCAATTTGCTGGCCCACTACGGCCATCTCGTCCACTTCGACGGGATCACGCTGCGGGCCTGGTTCACCCCAGACGAGATCGCCCACGTTCCGCCCGAGACGCTGAAGGAACGGGACCGGCTGGGCTTTCGCGCCAAAAGCCTTCCGCACTACGCGGCCTACTTCCGCGACCACAGCACCGAGGACCTCAAGGCTGCCGGAAACCTGATGGAGGCCGTCCAAGAAATCAAAGGAGTGGGCCCCTACACCGCCGCGGTAATTGCCTCCCACGCTTCCCGCGACCCTGCCGCCTTCGGCATCGACGTGTGGAACCGCAAGATCCTTGCGCGCCGCCTCCTCGACGCTGACGACGCCGCGCCGGAGACCGTGATGACCCGCCTCAACGAACTGTTCCCCGGCTACGCCGGCACCGCCGGCCTCTACCTCGTCGAGCACGAGTACCTGACCAATCCCGTCGCCTCGCTCCTGCGTTCCGGCCCCGACGCCCTCACCGCATGGAACGCGGCCCTGGAGCAGACCGGAACCTGACCCGCCCCAGGTCGAGAGCAGCGGACGCCACCGCCGCCGCTGCTCCTCGTTGCCATGCCCCACCGCGCCCGACGGGATCCCCCCGCAATACCTCGAAAGGGTTATCCCAGCTGTTCGAGCGACACAGGCGCGACCCACGACAAGGCCCGCTTGACCCTGGCCACCCAATAGAACATCCGTCCACTATCTGCCCCGGATCTGCCCGTGACAGACCCGTCCGGGGGCCGTTGTTAGAGCACCAGTACCCCTCGTGCGTCCATCTGGAGGACTCCGTGAACCCTGTGCCCGTCCCTGCGAATCCCATCGCCGCATTCGAACGTCCCATGCCGGCTGTCCCGTGCTCCGCACGATCCGGGCGGCAAGTTGACGCCGCTGCCCAGCGCGCAGCACGACCGGATACGAGGTGGGCAGCATGAGTGAGCCCACCGATGCATCACCCGACAACATCCCGGGGCCGCGCACCGCCCCGCTGGAGTCCACACCCTCCTCGTTGCCTCCCGGACCGACGACCGGGCCCGACGCGTCCTCTACAGCCGAGCCGGATGAGCCATCGGAAACGGCTGCCAGGGAGCCGCAGATGCGGTACATCGATCTGACGGGCAGCCATGAAGCGGCCGGCCGTTCGATCAGGATGCGCTATATGGCCCGGCGGCTGCCGCAGTTGGTACGCCGGTCACTGGCTCTCGCATGGCGGGTCGACCGCCGAGCGACCATCGGTCTCCTGCTGTGCCAGGCCGTCACCGGCGTGATGCAAGCCCTCGGCCTGGTCGCCATCAGCGGCACCCTGACCGCCCTGCTGACCAGCGGAGACGTCTACCTGTCTACCAGCGGCTCCTTCAGGCGTGGCCTTCTGTGGCCCTGCTGGCCGGCACCGCCGGCGTACGCGCCCTTCTGGGGATCACCGTCTCCTGGTTGTCTTCCCGGTTGGGCCCACTGATGTCGCGCGAGGCCGAGCAGATGCTGCTCACCGGCTGCGCCGAGGTGGAGCTGTGCGCCTATGACGAGCCCGACTTCAACCACGACCGCGAAGCCGCCGACCGCGGGGCGCAAGTCACTGGGGACCTGATCAACGAGGGGCAGGACCTGATCGCCTCGTCGGCCTCCTTCGTCGCTGGAGCGATCGTGCTGGCCGGCGTGCACTGGGTCCTTCTCCCACTTCTGGTCGCGGCCAGCCTGCCGCAGGCCCTGGCCCAGGTCAGCGCCGCACGTGTGCGCTACCTCGCAAATCTGCGCAGCAACGGCGACCTGCGGATGCTGTCGATCCTGCGCTGGCACATCTACACCAAGGAGGCTGCCGACCAGATCCGTGCCGGCACCATGGCCGGTTTCCTCTCCGGCCGGTACCGGCAGACGGTTGCCCGGATCAACCGCGAGGACCGCGCCGCCGCCGACAAGGGGGCCCGCATGTCCTTGATCGGCGCGCTGTGCGGCGGCGTGGGGTCGGCGGTCGTATGGGCGGCGGTCGTATGGCTGCTGGCCACCGGCCGCATCAGCGTCGGACACGCCGGGACGGCTGTGTTCGCCTTGCAGACGGTGGGCCAGTCGGTCCGCGGTCTGGTCTCGGTAGGGGCGCGCGCCGTGCGCACGGGCCTGTACATGGACGACTGGAGCGGCTTCCTGGACAAGGCCGGGGGGTTCCGCATGCGCCGGGGCACGCATCGCCCGGGGCCGCCGAAGAAGATCGAGATCAAGTCGGTCACACACCGGTACGCGGGCAAGAACCAAGACGCTCTGTCCGACGTGACACTCACCCTTCGCCAGGGCGAGGTCACCGCCCTTGTCGGCTTCAACGGCTCGGGGAAGTCGACGCTGTCGAAATTGATCAGTGGCCTGTATCTGCCCACCGAGGGGCAGGTGCTGTGGGACGGCGTTCCCACCGGCGACGCCGAGCCGCAGGCGCTGTGGCAGCAGGTGGCCCTGGTACCCCAGACCTACGCACGTTGGCCTTTGACGGTGCGGGAGAACATCACCCTCGGGCAGCCCACGGCGCGTGGGGACGCGGCGGTACGCGAGGCGTGTGAGGCCGCCGGGGCCGACGAGGTCGTCGACAAGCTCGGCGCCGGGCTGGACACCCTTCTCGCCCGCGAGTGGCTCAACGGGGAGGAACTGAGCGGGGGCCAGTGGCAGCGCATCGCTCTCGGGCGGGCGTTCTTCCGCCAGGCAGGGCTTTTGGTCCTTGACGAGCCGACCGCGAACCTCGATCCGCTTGCCGAGTACCGGATTTTCCAGCGGCTACGGGGTCTTGCCCGGGACCGGGTGGTACTGCTGGTGACCCACCGCATCACCAGCGTCGCCGTAGCCGACCGAATCGTCGTTCTCGACGAGGGCAGGGTCGTGCAGGAGGGCACATACGAACAGCTGGCCGAGCAACCGGGTCTGTTCCGACAGCTGCTGTCGTGCCAGGTCTCCTCGGATGCCCGGGACGATGACGCACAGCGGCAGGCATCCGCATGAGCACACGCCCGCGGAAGAGCATCGTGCTCACCGCCATGCTGACCCGTCCGGATGCCGATGTGCTGAACGGCCCCCATCCATGTGACGCTCCCCTTCTGCGGCGGAAGGGGTTTCTGCTCCGCGGCGCCAGCGCCCCGGCCGTGGACACCGCGGTGCATGGGATGCCCGAGCAACACGATCACGCATCCACGGTCGTGCCGGGCGTGCGCCCGACGGGAGCCGAGGGGGTAGGTCATGTCCTCCTCGTGTGACCCCGTCTCGTCGGCCGGGCGGACGTCGCTGTGGCGGCACCAGGACTTCCGTCGGTACCTGACCGGCCAGGCCGCCAGTGTGGCCGGCAGCTCGATCAGCGCGATGGTCCTGCCCGTGCTGGCCGTTCTCGTCCTGGATGCCAGCCCTGCCCAGGTTGCCTGGATCACGTTCATGGGCCAACTCCCGCCCGCCCTTCTGGCGCTGCACGCCGGAGCGCTGGCCGACCGGTACTCCAAGCGGAAGCAGATGATCACCGGAGATCTGGTCAGTGCCGCCGCGCTGGCCAGCGTGCCCGCAGCGGCGGCGCTGGACAGGCTGTCCCTGGCTCAGCTCATGGTGGTCGCTGCGGTGCAGGGTGCGGCAGGGGTGCTGCATGATGCCGCAGCGATCAGTCTCCTGCCCGGCTTGGTCGACCGGTCCCTGATCCAACGGAGCAACAGCCGTATCGGCGCCCTGTTCGCCGTCGCCGCCACCGCCGGCAGCAACCTCGGCGCCGCCCTGACCGCGCTCCTCGGACCGGCCCGGGCACTGCTCGGTGACGTCGGCTCCTACCTCGTCAGCGCCTGGTGCACCGCCCGCATCCAGACTCGCGAGACCGCCCGGGCGCGAGCAGGAAGCGACCGTCTGCACACCGAGATCGGTGAGGGCCTGCGGTACGTAAGCCGTGACCACCGGCTGCGTACGCTGACCCTGGTCAACGCGACTACCTCGGCCGCCCTGGCACTCCTCAACACCCTGTGGGCCCTGTACCTGCTCAAGTCCCTTTCGATGAGCCCGACCGCCTTCGGCGTGGTCCTGGGGCTGGGAGCCCTCGGCGCGGCAGCAGGAGCGCTTGCCGCGCCAGCCCTCGCGCGACGGTACGGGCCCGGGCCGATGATGCTCGTCGCGCTCGCGCTCACCCCGCTCACCCAGATCCCGCTGCTGCTCGCTTCCCCAGCCCCGGCCTGGCAGACCGGCATCGGCGCCGCCCTGTTTCTCCAGCTGGCCTGCGCCGCGGCGGCGGGAACCACCCAGCGCTCCATTCGTCAGGTCGTCACCGCCGATGACATGCAGGCCCGCATGCAGGCCGTGAGCACCTGGCTCACCTCAGGCGCCCGGCCGGTGGCCGCCCTGGTCGCTGGCGGCCTCGGGACACGGATCGGCGTACGGCCCACCCTGATCGTCGGCACCTGCCTGCTCCTCGTCCCCCTCATGGTCCTCTACCGCTCCCCACTACGCGGCCTCCGCCAGATGCCCGGAGCCAAGCCCGTCCCCTCCCCTCCAGGAGATCCACTCATGCAACCACCCGTCCCCTCCCCCTCACCTTCACCCGGCGCCGCCCCCGCCGGCGACGGACAGCGCAATCCCGCGGTGGGCGGAGGTGGTACGGCGTGAGCGCGGAACTGAATGTGATCGGCGGCCACCTGTACCTGGAGCGGGACGGCATGGTGCTGCTCGGGCAGCGGCACCCGGATTCGGCATACGCGGGCGGCCAGTGGCATGTGCTCGCAGGCCATGTGGAACGAGAACCGGCCCGGAGCTGCGTCGCACGGGAGGCGATGGAGGAGGCGAAGCTGGTCGTCGCCGAGGAGGACCTCACCCTCGTGCATACGGTGCACCTCCTCGACCACGAGGACGCCGTACCGCGCGTTCAACTGTTCTTCCAGCCCAGCCGATGGGCGGGCGAGCCCAACGTACTGGAGCCGGACAAGTGCCTCCGTTGGACCTGGTGGCCTGCCGACCGTCTGCCGGAGCCGACCGTTCCCTACACCCGAGCGGCCATCGAGGGGATTCGTGCCGGCCGGCTGTATACCGAGATCGGTTGGGAGCGGCAAAAGTGAGCGCCCCGGAGATGGACACGCACCGGCCTGGTGCTGAAGCCGTCCAACAGCCGGACTCCTCTTGCAAGCACCGCGCCGAGATCCTGGACACACCCGCACCCCCCGGTGCAAGCACTACAAGGACTGCCGCAGGGCCAACCGGTCAGGAACAAGGAGAGGGTTCTGCATCGAGCACGTCCCAGCGTCCGAGGATGCCCGCCGACCTGTTCGCCGCAACGGCCGCCGCCCGCACCGCGATGGTCGACCGCCTCGTCGCCGACGGCGTGCTGACCGACCCGCGGCTGCGCGATGCCCTCCTGCGTGTGCGGCGGGAAGTGCTTCTCCCCCACGCGTACGTCCGGCTCAGCGGCCCAGGCGCGGATCCGATCGACTGGCGGCTCCTCGACGGCTCGCACCCCGACGACCAGCCGGAGTGGCTCGACCTCGTCCACAGCGGCGACTCCATCCTGCTCCAGCGCGACGGCGAGCCGCTGGACGCCCTTCGCCGGGGACCGGTGACCGGCGGCCACATGACCTCCATGAGCACCTACGCCCCTGCCACCGTCGAGGTGTTGCAATGCCTCCAACTGGACTGCGGGCAGCGGTTCCTGGACCTTGGTTCAGGTCCCGGGATCTCCCTGGCGCTCGCCGCTGCCATCACGGGCCCTGGCCGTGCCACCGGGGTCGAACGCGATCCGCACATGAGCGTGTTCGCCCAGCGGAACCTGGACCGGCTCGGGCTGGAAGCGACGGTCGTCGAAGGTGACGCGCTCAACGGACACACCACCGGGGCACCGTATGACCGGATCCATTCCGGCATCGGCGTGCCCTGCATCCCGCTGGCTTGGGTGGAGCAGCTCGCCCCCGGCGGAACGCTGCTGACCACGCTCGTGACCAGAACGCCCAGCTGGCCAGGCCAGATGCGCGCCACCCGCACGATGAAGGGCAGGCTTCAGGCGGTGCTGACGGGCAGGCCGCGCGGCCACCGGCCCTTGCTCGGCTACGAGTGGCTCACCGCCGTGACCCACCGGCCCAAGGTCAAGGCCGACCCCGGCCGACCGCGCCCAACCCGGCTCGCGCCGCCCGACGATGACGCCCACGGCTTCTGGATCGCCGCCGCGTACCTGGCACCGGGCTTGGTCAGGGATTTCCAGGCCGACACGATGACCATCGTCGCCCCGGAGGAGGATTCCTGGGCGGTGGCCGGCCCCGGCGACGGCACGGTCCGCGTGCACGGGCCGCGTGATGTGTGGGCCGAACTCGAAAACGTCCACGACGCTTGGGAGCGGGCGGGCCGTCCGGACACGTACCGGGTCGATATTCCGGACGGCGGGGACCCGCAGCGCGTCGCCTCCGGTCCCGGCCGGATGGCCCTCACCTGGACGCTGCCCCCGCTCGCCGCCGTCCCCCACCAGACGTCTCCATCGCTCGGGAGTTGTCCATGACCCAGCAACGGCAACCCGTTCCCCCGCCCGCCGACGGCCCCAGTCGACCGGCCGGGTGGTCCGAGGAATTCCTCCGCCACCGCGACGGCCAGGGCTGCCCCATGTGTGACAACGACTTCGCCGCCGAAGACATCGGCTGGGGCATCCTGCTCCACCAGGGCGAAGTGGCCAACGCCTACCTGTGGCGCTCGGGCCAGGTCCGGGGCTACTGCGTACTCATTCACCGCGGCGCACCGCACGTCGCCGAGCCCACCGACCTCTCAGACGCCCACGCCGCCGCGTACTGGGCCGACACCCTCACGCTCGGCAAGGCCCTGACGGCGTTCTACCAGCCGATGAAGATGAACTACTCCACCCTCGGCAACGTGGTGCCCCACCTCCACACCCACATCGTTCCCCGCTACGCCGACCACGCCGACCCGGCGCCAGGCGGGCCGCTCCCGTGGACGGCCCTAGACACAAACCGCCAGGACGAGGCACAGCTCCAGGCGGACGCCGCCGCACTGCGTGCGCTGCTGGAGCAGGCATGAGGGGCCGCCCGGAAGAAGAGTCCAGGGACCTGTTCGCCTCTGCGGCGGCCGACTACGCCCGATACCGGCCGGGCATCCCGTCCGAAGCGGTCCGCCTACTCGCCGGCACAGTGAGAGGTGTCGCGCGGCCTGTCGTGCTCGATCTCGGCTCCGGGACCGGGCAGGTTGCAGCTGCGCTGCTCCCCGCTCTTGCCCATGTGGCCCGCCTGGACCTAGTGGATCCGGACGCAGGGATGCTCCGCGAGGCCACTGAAACCCTCGCCCCGCTCCTGGGTGACAGTCCCGCTGGCTTCCACTGCGTGCGGGCCGAGGACTTCACGCCGCCGTTCGACGGCTACCGAGCGGACCTGGTCACCTGCGCGCGGGCGTTTCACTGGATGCCCCGCCCCGCGGTCCTCACGATGGCCGACCGCGTCACCGCTCCCGGGGCCGGCGTGGCGATCATGGGGGATGGCAGCCTCTGGACCTACCAAGCGCAGTGGACGGCAGATCTGCAGCGGCTCATCCAGTCCTACCTCGGCCCCGAGCGGCGGGCCGGCACCGCTGGGGCGTACACCGAGCCGGGGCGCCGCTACGAGGACGACCTCGCCGAGTCCGCGTTCAGCGACGTCAGCGAGCACCGGATCCCGGTCCGCCGCACGTGGACACCCGCAGCCGTGGTCGGTTATCTACGCAGCACGAGCTTCGCCCGCCCGGCGCTCTTCGGCGATCAGCACGCACGGTTCGAGCAGGAGGCCCACTTGCTGCTGGAGGAACACGCCCGAGGCGAACCGCTCGTCGAGGACGCCGTGTTCACCATGCTGCTCGCGCGCCGCCCCGGCGGTGACCGGTGAGCGGGGGGCGGCACACCGAGCCGCTGGACGTGCACCTGGTCGCGGTCCGTGATACCGCGGCCGGCCCCGAAGTGCTCCTGTCCCGGCGGGCCGGCGACGTCTACGCGACAGGACTGTGGCATCTCCCATCTGGTCACCTCGACCCCGGAGAGGATGTCGTCACCGCGCTCGTGCGGGAGACCAGCGAGGAGACCGGCGTCATCGTCGACCCCGCTGATATCCTCGCGGCCGTCACCGTGCACCACCGCTCCCCCGGCGGGGGCGCACGCGTCGGGTTCTTCTTCGAGGTCCGGCACTGGCGCGGCAACCCCCGCGTCATGGAGCCGGACCGGTGCGACGCCATGGGCTGGTTCCCGCTCGACGCGCTGCCGCAGCCCATGGTGGCCTACTGCCGGGCCGGGCTGGACGCCTACCGGGCCGGAGCCCGGATGGCCCTGCATTTCCAGGAGCCCGGCGATCCCATCGCCTACGCCCCGGCCGTCGACCGGCTGCGCCTCGTGCCCGACGCCGGTCCAAGCAGCACGGTCCCTGAGGACGCGGTGCGGGACTTCGTCGAGCGGGCGGTCGGCAGGATCACCGGCTGGACGGATGTCTCCTGGGCACGCAAGGGCAGTCAGGTGTGGCGGGCACGCGATGCCGAGGATTGGGTGTGGTTTGTCAAGATCCACCAGAACGACCGCTTCCACCAGCGCGAGTTGGCCGCATACCGCAGCTGGGTTCCCCGTCTGGGCCCGCTGGCACCCCGTCTGGTGGCCGCCGACGAATCACTGCGGGCCATCGTCATCACCACGGTGCCAGGCCGCTCCCTGCACGGCGCCGTCCACCCGCCCGACCAGGAGCGGCGGATCTTCCACTGCATCGGGCAGCTCGCGGCAACCATTCACCGCAGCGCCCCGGCACTGCCGCCCCTCCCCGACTCTCTGCCGCTCGAGAAGCTGGAACGGCACCTCGACGGCGCACGCGCCTACTTGGAGCCCGGGGACGAGGCGTTCATCCGTGCCACCGCAAAGGGGGCCGCTGGTCTGCCGGCCCTGGAGAGGGTTCCCACGCACGGTGACTTCCAGCGGCGGAACCTTCGCTGGGAGCAGTCGACGGGCATCTTGTACGTGATCGACTTCGAAAGAAGCGAAGGCGGTTCGGCCGTCAGGGACTTCGTCCGCTTGTCCGACGCCTGGCACGGACGGCCGGACCTGCACGAGGCCCTGATGACCGGCTACGGCCGCCCCCTGTCCCTCGCCGAAGAAGAGCACCTGGTCGTCCTGTCCGTATTGGATGCCGTCTCCGGCATCCAATACGGCGCCGCCCACGGCGATCCGGAACTCGTCGAGCGAGGCCGCCGCACCCTGGCCCGGCTCCGCGCAACGAACCGTCTTTGACCAGCACACCACACCACCCACCAGCTGAAGAGCAGTTGAGGAGCACGCCCGTGGCGTACGTCGTCCGCGACCAGTGGCAGCAGCACTATGCCGACGGCAAGGGGTTCCGGGAACTCGGTGAGCGCGAGCGGGCCCTGCTCGCCGAGCACGCTCCCGTTCCCGATGGCGGCGGACGGGCGCTCGATGTGGGCTGCGGCACCGGCAGCCTGGCCGCCTACCTTTCCTCCCTCGGCTACACGGTGGACGCCGTCGACTTCGCCGACAGTGCTCTCGCCCGGGCCCGGGACGAACACGCCGACGTCGAGCGGGTGCGCTGGATCTGCCTGGACATCGAGCGCGACGACCCGGCAGATCTGCACGAGGACGGCTACGACCTGGTCACCATGCGGCTGATGTACCCCTTCCTGCGCGATCGCAGCCGCGTCCTGCACGGGCTCGGTGAACGACTGCGGCCCGGCGGCACGCTTGTGGCCATCACCCCCGTGGTCGAGCACACCCCGGCCGAACGACGGGACATCGCCCTCGACGAGGACGAGGTCCGCCTGCTCGCCGAAGGCTGGGAGACCGTCGAGCGGCTGGAGGCGGACCAGCTCGCTGTCCTGGTCCTGCGCGGCCCGTGCCACACCGGCACCCGGGCGGTGGAGCGGCAGCGACCGCCCACCGGTCTGGCTGTGACAGGCGCCCTTGCGGTCGTCGCCGACGAGGCCGGCCGGGTCCTGCTCGGCCGCTCGCGCCGGGGCATGTGGGAACTTCCCGGCGGGAAGACCAGTGGTGCGGAGTCCTTCGAAGCGGCGGCGGTTCGGGAACTGGCCGAGGAGACGGGCCTGACCGCCTCGGCCTCGGACGCGCACGTGGTCACGATGCTGGCCGACGACAGCCACGGCGTGCCGCGGCTCACCGCGGTCGTCCGTATCACCGCATGGTCCGGCACCCTCGCCAACCGAGAACAGCAGCTGTTCGACCGGTGGGAGTGGCATGACCTGCACGCCGTGGCCTGCCTCGGTCCCGTGTTCGCTCCAGCCGCGCAGGCCCTGGGCGCGACCTGGCCCGGGGTTATTCCTGGCCTTGCACCGGTCCACTCCTATCCGCTCGCGATCGACCAGCCGCCCGTGCCCGGCGAACCGGCCGAAGCTGTCCGGCTGCGCCAGCAGATGACCCAGACAGTCATCGACGGCGGCTGGGCGCCCTCCGAACCGGTACAGCAGGCGCTGCGCACGGTGCCCCGGCACCGCTTCGTCCCCGAGAAAGCCCTGAAGACCGCGTACGACGGCGGCGACCGGGCCGTCGTCACCCGCCGCGACGAGACGGGGAAGGCGACCAGTTCGGTGTCCGCTGCCTGGCTCCAGGCCGACATGCTCCAAAGCCTGTGCCTGAAGCCGGGAGCGATCGTGTTCGAGGCGGGATCCGGCGGCTACAACGCCGAGCTCATCGCCCATGTGGCCGGCCCCACGGGCAGGGTGGTCACCGGCGACATCGACCCCTACGTCGTACACCGCACCCGGCGGTTGACCACAGAGGCCGGCAGCGGCCGTGTCACCGCGTTCCAGGGCGATGCGGCACTCGGCGCCCCCTCACACCTCGTACCGCGCGGCGGCTTCGACGCAATCGTGATCACCTACAACTCCTGGGACATCTCCCCCTCCTGGCGGGAGCAGGTAGCTGAGGGCGGGCGCCTAGGGCGTGTATCGAATGTGCTGGTCACAGCCATTCATTGATGGCCGCTACGAGGACGGTCGCCTCGTAGCGGACCGCGAGCTTGTCGTACCTCGTGGCCACGGCCCGGTGCCTTTTGAGGCGGTTGATGCCGCACTCGACCGCGTGCCGAGCCTTGTAGTCCTGCGGGTCGAACTTCGGCGGTCGGCCGCCGCGCGAGCCGCGTTTCTTGCGGTTGCGGGCCTGGTCGGCCTTGTCCGGGATGGTGCAGCGGATCCTGCGCTGCCGCAGGTAAGCGCGGTTCTTCCGGGAGGCGTACGCCTTGTCGGCGCGCACACGATCGGGCCGGGTGCGCGGCCTGCCTGGGCCAAGACGCGGGACGCGGATCTTGTTCAGGACAGGCTCGAACTGCGGGGAGTCGCCCCGCTGGCCGGCCGTGATCACGATGGACATGGGCTTCTGGCCTTGTTCGACGGCCAGGTGCAGCTTGGTGGTCAGGCCACCGCGCGAGCGGCCGAGGCCGTGGTCGTCGGGCTCGACGCCGACGCCGCCGGGCGGCTCCTTCTGCAGCTCCCCTTTTTCCTTGCCCCGGCGGCGTGCTGGTGGGCCCGACACACCGTGGAGTCGACGTTGATGTCCCAGGTGATCAGCTCTTTCGCGTCGGCCCGGGCCTGGAGCGCGGTGAAGATCCGATGCCAGGTGCCGTCCCGCTGCCACCGCCGGAACAAGTCGTACGCCCGGCCCCACGGCCCGTACTCGGCGGGCAGGTCCCGCCACGGAACGCCAGTACGGACCCGGAACCGTATGCCGTCGATCAGCTGCCGCCTGGCCCACGTCGGCGGCCGTCCGGGCTTCTTGCCCTTCGGCAACAGCGGTTCCAGCACCGCCCATTGCGCGTCCGTCAGATCTCCACGTGCCACGAAGCAAGATCATCTCACGTTCAAGATCCACTTTCGACACACACCCTAGTCCTGCCCCTCGAAATCCACGGATACACCCGGGCGATCGCGTTCGAGCGACGCTGCGAGGTACTGCACGCGCGGAAGTTCACGCACTGCGGATTCCTCCGCGCCCAGGGCGAACACGCCCGCCCTATCCCGGCCGTGGACCTCCTCGACGGCGAGCTGAAGCTCCGATTCGTAGACGGCACCCCCGCCTCGACGAAGGGATTGGAAGAGGCGCTGCGCGGGCCGCGCCACCAGGTCGCCACCGGGGTCACCATGGGGGCGGCCTTCTACTTCGGCTCGCTGCAGCTCTACGCGGCCACCACATTGCCAGGCTTCGTCCGTCTGTCCGCCCACCGGGACAAAGGCACGGGCGTCACCCAGATCGCGAAGGACGGCGATGCGCCGGCGATCCTCGGCGACGCCTCACTGGCCTACCTCATCCACGTCCAGACCCGGCACGGTGACAACCCTGCCGAAAAGGAGTGGGAGTGGGTCGTCCACGCCTTCGGCCAGCACGACCCGCAGCTCGCCGAGCAGCTGGCGGCCACAGTGAGAGCCTGGGACCGCGACGTACGCACGAACGACGGCAAGCAAAGCGACCCTGTCCTGACCGTTCACCCGGCTAGCACCCCCGACGGCCAGCTACCCGCCGGGGATGTCCTGGACAAGCCCCACAGCCGCCTCGTGTTCCAGTGGCCGGGCCGTGTGCCTTCACCGTAGACCCGGCCGGACGAAAAACATGGGGCTGGCGCTGAAGCGCGCCGGACCGGGACGGCCTGCTATGTCCGGCATACGTGAGCCCGACAGAACCCCGACTCACGGGCGCCGAGACCCACCCCTCATCGATCCCTGTACCTGCTAGAAGCCTCCACGACCCTGCCGTCCGCATCCCGTTTCCTCGAGGAGATCCATGGCCGAGACGACCCGCCCCTCCGAACAAACCGAGCGCGAAATCTGCCACACCACACGCAGTCCTTCCGGTGACCCGGCCGAGAGTCAGCAAGCCGACGGATCCGAAGCCCCCGAACAGGCTGTCACCCTCCTGGTCCCAGAGATCCGAACCGGCCGATGCCAGTGCGGTGACATCGCATACGAGGTAAGCGGCCTCCCGGATGATCCCCATTTGTGTTTCCCTGATGATTGAGTGAGTTCAAGGGACTCACAGGGGTTGCAGATGGACGAGTGGTGGCTGGTGTTCGTGCCGGATCCGGAGCGGTGGGGGCCGCTGCCGGAGGAGGGGGTGCTGGGGGTCCGCGACCTGCCAGCAACTGTGGCCGCGGTGGGCCTTCAGCCGGGCGATCCGGTATTTGTACGGCCTGATTTCGTGGTCGATCGCGAGCTGCTGGAATTCGTCCTGTCCCCGGAATTCCATCCGCTGGAGCGAGAAACCCGGCGGAATTACGCGCTGGATATCCGGCTGTTGCTGACTTGGTTGTGGCGACGCGGCATCCCGTGGCGGCAAGCGACCGAGGCCGACTTGCGCGCGTACCGGGAATTTCGGTGTGACTCGTCACTCAACCCAAGGCGAATCAGCGGGACGAAGTGGGACCGGGAAGCGTCGGCCTTCACGCGGCTCTACCGGTGGGCGAAGGTCACACCGTTGCCGGTGGACAGCCGGCGCCGGACGGACCGCGCAGCGGACGCCCGCAGCTCGCGGGTGTCGTGGCTGACACCGCGTACCTGGGGTCTTTGGCAGGACGTGGGCCTTCGCGGCCTCGGTCCCGACGGAACGCCGGTGCCGGGCTGGGACGCGCGGACCGAGCTTCGGAACACCTCGTTCGTCGGGTTCACGCTCAGCTCGGGACTGCGGCGGCAGGAGTCCGGCGCGATGCTGACGTTCGAAGTGCCGTCCCGCCCGCTGCGCTCGGGCCGCTACTGCCACGGGCAGATGGCCCGAGCGCTGTCCCGGTCGAAGCGAGACCGGACCTTCTACGCGTCGGTCGATTCATTGCGTCAGGTCAGTGCCTACGCGGAGTCGGAGCGGGCCTGGACAGTCGAACGGGCCCAGGCCCAGGGACGCTACGAGAAGTTGCCGCTGATGCGGCTGATCACGAAGGTCACGACGGGCCTCACCCCGACGGTCCACTGGGTCGACCGTGACGGCGTCCAAGGCCGATATGACCTGAACCTGCTCGACTGGCGTGAGCGGCAGTGGCTGTTCGTCGAAGGCCCGCAGGGCCCGGAGCCGGCGTGGTTGTGGCTGACCGAGCAGGGCCTGCCCATGCTGCCGGACCGCTGGAACACCGTGTTCCGGCAGGCCAACCAACGGTGCGAGCAGGCTCTGTTGACTCCGCAGGAGCGGGAGACATCCCGCCTGCTGCGGGTCGCGGAGATCCGCGGGAAGGTGCCGTACGCGACACCCCATTCCATGCGGCACTCGATGGCGCTCTACATGTTGATCCTGCTCAACGAGTTGATGGACGAGAAGTACGGGCTGACCCCTGCGGATCGGCGCGACTTCGCTCAGCTCTACGGCGACCCATGGTGGCTGGTGAAGACCCTGTTGGGGCACAAAGACGTTGAGACGACGAAGGAGCACTACCTCCGCCCGGTCATGCATCTGCAGCTGGAGTCGATCCTCTCCTTCGACACCGACGACGAGCACGGTGAGACGGACGAGACGAAGGATCTGAACGGTCTGTTCGCCCGGCTGGCCCGGGAGACCTCCGGGATCCAGGACATCGAGGTGCTGGTCGACGCCCTGCCCGTCGCGGAAGCGTCATGAGCGGGCGGGGCCGCCGGGCGGTCCTGCCACCGCCGGACTTTCAGGCGACCCAGCGAATAGCCGCCGACGGCCTGCAGGTCACGGTGGTCAACAAGGAGGGCTACAGGCGGGTCTTCGGCTTTGCCGAGATCTCCGTACCGCAGCCGATGCGCTTCTCACTCGCGCGAGCGTTCGCCGCGCAGTCCATGGGGTGGAACAGCCACTCCAGCGGCGAATCGTATTGGCGGTCCGTGGAGGTCTTCGCCCGGTTCCTCAAGGACCAGGGGCACCCGGCCGAGGATCTCGGCGACCTCACCTCGGCCACGCTCCGGCTCTGGCGCAACAACCACAAGGGCACCCCCGGCGGGCGTGAGGCCCTCGCGAAGATGCGTACGCTGCTGAAGCGGGAGCCGCGGCTGGCACAGGGCCTGGCCGCCGAAGAACTGGCCCGCCCGGTCCCGAAGAAGGGCAAGCCGTCCAAGCAGTCCTACCGGCCGTCGGAGCGCGACCAGGTGCTGCTGGCCGCCGAGCGGCAGTTCCGGGCCGCGCTGCTGCGGATCCGGGAGAACACCACGCTGCTGGACCGCTACCGGGCAGGCTCGCTGGATCCGACCAGCCGTGAGTGGAGGGTCGCGTCCGTCCTCGAGTGCTTGGCCTCCACGGGCGAACTGCCCGGGTACCCGGACAAGGAGGGGAAGGTCTACACCCGGGCCGAGAATCTGCTGCGCGGGAAGAACCGCGGGAAGACGACCGGTCGGCTGTTCCTGAGCCGGGCGGAGCTGACGGCGCTGGCTGTGATGATGACCGACCGCTACGGCTGGAACCTGTCGGTCTACGACCGTCTGCACGTGCCCGTCATCACCCCGTCCGCAGGAGAGAAGACCACGGTCACCTACGAGGTCCTGGTGGAGAAGCGCCGCTCCGGCGAGGGCCGGTGGTTCGCCACGGAGAACTACACCGACTCCGGCGCGGACTCGCCGGGCCGGCTCATCACCCAGGCCCTGGAAGCCACGCAGCACGGGCGGACCCTGGCTGCCGCCCTGTCACCGGGCCACGACCTGCTGATGGTCGCCCGCAACCGGCGCCGTGACGACGTGGACTCCAATCTGGACCGGCCCCGGAACGTCGGCCCGCTGTGCTTCGGGGTGTCCAAGGCCGACGCGCGAGTCTGGGCCAGGTCCCACAACATCGGCTCGCCCTTCCAGCGCGCACGCAGGACGACCGTCACCACGACGGGAAAGCCGCTGCAGCACAAGCCCGGCACCCACGAGAGTATCTACGTCCTGCCCGACGAGAACGTCCAGAAGGCTGCCGTGGACGTGATCGCGGCGGGCGCCGAGGAGGCCCTCGAACAGGCCCGCGACTACACCTTCCATGGGCGCCTGACGGACGCGGCCGACGCTGCCCACCAGGAGACCGCGACGGCGGACTGCGCGGACGAGGACAGCAGCCCCTGGCCGGACCCGAACGGGGGCTGTGGCGCCGACTTCCTGCTCTGCCTGTCCTGTGAGAACTCCCGGGTCCACACCGGTCACCACCCGCGCCTCGCGCTTCTACGCCGACAGTTGATCTCGCTCCGCTCCACCTGGCCCGAGAAGCTGTGGCGCAAGCGCTGGGACGAACATCTCCAGCGACTCGATGACCTGCGGTCAAAGGTCAACGAGAGCACCTGGGATGCGGCACTGTGCCGGGTGACCGACCGCGACCGAATGATCATCGACCACCTGCTCGAAGGAGACCTGGCCCCGTGACGACCGCACTGTCCATCGAGGCCGATCCCTACATCCTGCCCCTGCCGGAACCACACAGCCCGGTCGTCATGGACCGGTGGATCAGCGCCGGCAACACCCACCCCAACTCCCGCTACAGCGACGACATCTGGTCGCTGGGGCCGCTGACCGACAATCCCGGGGACAGCATCCACAAGATCAACCTGAGGAAGTGCCCGGCTGCCTTGCGGAGCGAGGTTCGTCGTGTCCTCTGGGGCCTGATCAACGGCGAGCTGCGCCCCACCTACATACGGGAACGCGGCTTTCAGAACCGGACACGCGACGGCGTGATCAGCATGCGCGACAACATCATCCAGTGGATGAAGTTCGTACGCTGGCTCGACCGGCAAGGCGTTTCCCAGCTCAGCGACTGCACCATGGAGCATTGGAAGGCGTACGCCGCCAAGTGCGCCAGCGGCTGCACGCGCGGTCATGCCCTGACGATTCTGCGCTGGCTCTCGGACCTGTGGGCCTTCGACCAGCTCTCGGCCAGCCCCTGCGGCATTACGCGTCCGCCCTGGGAGGACGAGGGCATCGACGACTATCTACCCGCCGAGACGGGAGGGGCTGGCGGGGAGAACAAGACCGAGCCGCTGGATCCGACCGTGATCGGCCCTCTGCTCACCTGGTCGATCCGTCTGGTCGAGGACTTCTCCGGCGACATCCTGGCTGCCTGGGACGAACGCCGCCGCATGCACGCACAGGTGAAATCCGCCAAGACCACCCGCGAGGGCCTGGCAGCCCTCAAGAGCTATCTGCTGCCTCTGATCAACTCCGGTGCACCGCTGCCCGCCACCGTGAGCCGGCTGCACGGCGTCACACTGGCCCACCACTACGTCGCCGCGGTCACCGGGTGCAGCCGGACCCAGGTGCAGACCATCGTCGCCCGCCTCGGGCTCTACCGACTTGCGGCTCAGCGGCCTGGCCCCAGCCCGATGCAGGTGCCGGTGACGGGCCGGATCGAGGGGCGTCCCTGGCGCGAGTTCATGGACTACGAGGAGACACCGATCCTGGTGCGGCACCTGGCTACGGCAGCCGCAATCGTGATCTTGTATTTGACCGGGTTGCGCCCCCAAGAAGCACGGTCGCTGCGGTCCGGCTGCTGCCCCGACCCACAGCCGAATCCCGACGGCTCCATGCCGCGGCATCTGATCCGATCCCACCACTACAAAAACGTCCGCGACTCCGACGGGCACCATGTCTCCGCCGGTGAGGAGCGGGCAGTCCCTTGGGTCGCGATCACTCCGGTCGTGAACGCCATCCGTGTCCTGGAACGCATCGTCCCCAAGGGCGAGCTCCTGTTTAGCTCCACCCACCACGACATCGTCGCCCAGCGCAAGCACCACGGCGCCCTGAAGCGGTCCACCCTGGATCGCCGCGTCGAGGCCCTCGTGTCGTGGATCAACCAGGAGGCCACCGCCCAGGGCCTGCCCGCCCAGCAGGTGCCGGAGGACCCGCACGGCAACCTTGGACTGAGCCGTCTGCGCAGAACCCTGGCCTGGCACATCGCCCGCCGCTCCGGCGGCCTGGTCGCCCTCGCCATCCAGTACGGGCACATGCGCACCGCCCTGGATGCGCGCACCTCCGCCGGCTACGGCAGCCGCGAGCGCAGAGGCTTCCACGGGGAACTCGACGTCGAGACCGCCCTCGCCGCCGCGCAGACCGCGGCACGGCTGCGCGACGCCACTGCAGCTGGCGAGAAGATCTCCGGACCGGCAGCGCGGCGGGCGATCGTCGGAGCGGCTTCGATGCCCAGCTTCGAAGGCGCCCTGACCACCCCGAAGGCCGCCGCCAAGTTCCTCGAACGCGACGGCCTCGTGCTCTTCGACAACCCGGACGCCTTCCTCATCTGCGCTTTCAAGCGCGACACTGCCCTGTGCGATCCGGACCCCGGAGCGACGGCACCCAACCAGTTCGCCTGCCAACTCGGTTGCGGCAACGCGGTCCGCACCGACAGCCATGCACGCGCGGCACGAGAGCACGCCGATCGGCTAGATGCGAAGGCAGCCAACGTGCCCGAGCCTCTGGGCAACCGGCTCCGCCGGACCGCCGCCCGCTTCCGCGCCCTCGCCGACGCCCACGACTCCGACGCCCAGACCGCTGAGGAAGCCATCGCATGAACGAACAGCACTTCGACGAACGCACCCGCATCCGCGCGGCCATCGACCGCCTCCTGGTCGGACAGCCCACCAGCTCCAACGGCAGCCTCACCGCGGTCGCGCTCGCCGCGGAAGCCGGTGTCCACCGCATGGCGCTGCAAAAGCGCCACGCCGACCTCAAGGAGGAGTTCTACGCGCGGGTCCGCGCGGAAACGCACCAGACCCCCGAGGTCGAAAAGCGGCTTCGCAAAGAGGTCGTCCGCCTGAAGGAAGCCCTCAAGGACTCCCGGGCCGCCGAGGCCGAGTCCCGGCATCGAGCGGAGCAGATGGCCCTCGCCGCGGCCGTCCTCCTCCTGCGGAACCCCGACAGTCAGGATCAGCCTGCCCCCGGCAACGTCATCCCGCTCCGCCCGCCCGGCGATTTAAGGCAGGCGGGCCTTGTTACTCGGTCACACGCGCAGGACGAACCGGGCTCCGCCCCTGGCGCTGGGGCCCACGGTGAGTGAGCCGCCGTGCGCGTGCGCGATCCATGCCGCGATCGACAGGCCCAGGCCGGTGGAATGGCCACCGCTGTGGTACCGGTCGAACAGTTCACCGGCGAGCGCGGGATCGATGCCGGGACCGTCGTCGTCGATGGCGATCGTGCCGTCGGCGGTGAGGGTGATCTCCACGTCCGCGGGCGCGCCGGGCTGGTGGCCGTGGGTGAGGGCGTTGTCGAGCAGGTTGGCCACCGCACGGCGGAGCAGGGTCGGGTCGGCGGTGACGACGACCGGCTGGGCCGTTACCCGTATGCGGTGTCCGGCCGTAGGTGTGTCGTCCAGGATTGATTCGACGAGCTGGTCGAGCCGCAGCGGCTCGCGGCGAACGGGGGTGACACCGGCGGCGAGCCGGGCGCGGGTCAGCAGGTCGTCGACGATGTCGCCTGTTCTGGCCGCGAGGCGGGCGGCGCGGCTCAGGGCCTCACCGCGCGAGGCGTCGTCGTGCAGCGCCCCCTCGGTCAGCGCCCGGAGGGTGGCGAGCGGGGTGCGCAGATCGTGCGCCGCGTCGGCCAGGAACGCCTCCTGCTGGGCCAGGGCGGCCAGGGCGGGCCGCATGGCCCGGCCGGAGAGCATGTGCCCGGCGAGTGCTGACAACCCGGCGAACGCCGCGCAGGCGATTGCCAGCAGCAGGACCACCTGCCGATGTCCGGCGATGTCGGCAGACATGTCGTCGGCGACGACGACCGCTCCGCCGGTGGCGCTGAAGTCGGCGTTGGGGAAGGCTTCCGCGTAGAGCCGGACCTGTCGGCCGGCTTGGTCGGTCACGGTCGCGGCGACCGGTTGCCGTACATCGGCCGTCGCCCGCCTGGCGATGGCGACGAGGTCCTTGTCCGCGACCTTGGCGCACGGGCGCCGTGGGCGGCGGACGGGTACGGGGCCGTTGGCCTGCTGGGCGAGGACGGTCAGGGCGGGGCAGTTGCTGTCCACGTCGTCCTCTATCAGGCCGTCGAAGACGAGGCGTTCGCCCGGGTCGTAGACGAGCAGGGCGGTGGCCCGGCTGGTGCGGCGGTGCAGTTCGTCGTCGAGCTGTCCACGCCAGAGCGAGTTGTTGAGGTGCGCGGCATACAGCGTCAGGCCGATCAGACCCGCCGTACTCGTGAGCGTGAACAGCACCGTCAGCCGCCGACGCAGCCGGCGGATCCTCGTCGTGGCGTTCAGCATGCCAGCCGGTACCCGACGCCGCGGACCGTGTGGATCAGCGGCGGGTCTCCCAGCTTGCGGCGCAACTGGCCGATCAGGACATCGACGACGTTCGAGTTCGGTTCGGTCATCTCGTCCCAGCCACGCTCGATCAGCTCGGCACGCGTCACGGTCTGGTCCGCGCGTGCGGCCAGCAGCTCCAGCACCGTGAACTCCTTGGCGGTCAGGCTCAACAGCACACCGGCCCGGCGCACCTGGCGTCGCGCGGTGTCGATCTCGACATCGGCCAGCCGGATAACCGGTGGCCGCAGTGTGCCCGCTCGGCGGCACAGGCTGCGCACCCTCACGATCAGCTCCTCGACCGCGAAGGGCTTGACAAGATAGTCGTCGCCCCCGCTGTCGAAGCCCACCACCCGGTCGGCAACGGTGTCGCGGGCGGTCAGGAACATCACCGGGCTGTCCCATGCCCGGGTGCGGCCGGCCCGCACGAACGCGGCGGCATCACCAGCCGGCAACGAGCGGTCGAAGACCACGCAGTCGTACGCATTGACGAACAGCGCCTCATCGGCCGCGGGCAGGTCCGCGGCCTCGTCGACCGCGAACCCGGCACGTCGCAGAGCGTGTGCCACCGCGAACCTCAGATCGTCGTCATCCTCCACCACCAGTACTCGCACCGGCCTCATCGTAGTGACGGCGCGGCGCGGGCGGCGGACCGTAGGGATCCGGCAGGAGCCGGGGGCCGCGACGGGCGGCAAGGTCTTCCACCCAGCCCAGCGCCAGCACGAACACCCCGGTGACCAGCCAGACCGCGCCCAGGAGCGCCGCCTGCGAGTCCAGCCCCAGCCTGTCCAGCAGGAGACCGGCCACCAGGACCGCAGGCATGTGCCACAAGTAGATGGTGACCGCACGGGCGTTGAACACGCCCACCAGCCGGTGCAGAGGCCGTGTACGCG
Organism: Streptomyces sp. HM190; assembly: GCF_009857135.1. Taxonomy (GTDB): domain Bacteria; phylum Actinomycetota; class Actinomycetes; order Streptomycetales; family Streptomycetaceae; genus Streptomyces; species Streptomyces heilongjiangensis. The sequence goes on along the minus strand of NZ_CP047318.1, from coordinate 7,182,187 downwards.
TCAGCCAGGCCATCTGCGGCCGCCAGCGCAGCAGTACCACGAGGAAGGCGATCGACCACAGGACGTTGGCGAGTGGGACCGCGTTGAGGTCCCACGGCATTTCAGTTGAGGGATGGCGGAAATACCAGACCGCGGCCAGGGCGCCGGACAGGAGAGCCAGACCGGCAACCACGGGCGCCTTGAGCCGGTGCAGCATCCCGTCGCGGTGAGCGAAACCGAGAAGCCAGCAAGGCATCCAGGTGACCACGTCGTACAGCGCGGTGCCGGCCAGGCTCTCCAGACGCACGTATCCCAGACCGATCACCAGCAGCGCGGCGAGCGGAGCGAGGAGGGTGGGTATCGGCCACCGCCGGAACAGCGGCAGCAGCAGGGGCGACAGCAGCACAAGCCACAGGTAGGTGCGCAGATACCACAGCACGGCGGCGAAGTACTCCACGCCCCAGTCGCTCGCTGGCGGATCGACGACCGGCAGCAGCCACAGAAGCAGCTGTTTCACATTCAACGGCCGATAGTCGGCGTCCGACCAGCCGTGCCACACCATCACCGACACCCCGATGGCACCCAGGACCCACAGCACCGGCAGCAGCCGCCGCAGCCGTCCGGTGACCGCCACCCTGGGGCCGACCCGGTCCAGAGTTCGCGCCATGAGCGAACCAGCCAGCGCGAACATGACCCCCATCGCTGGGAAGACGACACTGAGCACGCCGTATCCGATGGTGTGGAAGACCACCACCCGCACCATCGCCACAGCCCGCAGGACGTCGAAATACACATAGCGTGCGGTTTTCATGCCCGCGATCTTCTTCGGGCGCGGATGAGGATTCGATGAGGGCAGCGGGTCCCGTCGCACTCGGCCACGACCATCGGCCAAGCGCAGCCCGAAGCCGACGAACGCGAGCGCCAGGAGCAGGAAGCCCAGCAGGCCGCGCGGAAGTTCGGCGGCTGGCCCTCCCCCTCTCGTGCCTGACCCGGGCAGGTCTTCCGCCCGGCGCGGGCAACCCACTGGCCATGGGCGAGCCAGAACCAGCATCCGTGAAGGCCGAAGGCGAACCGGGCAACCCCGCGTCTCGAACGTGTTCGTTACGATCGGGTTATGACTGTGAGAAGAGAGCCGATCAGCCGCCGGGAGCGTCCGGCGAAGCCCGCTCTGTCCCGGCGTTGGATTGTGGACACCGCCGTGCGGATCATGCGGGCGGAGGGGCTGGGGAAGGTCACGATGCGCCGCCTGGCGCAGGAGTTGGACACCGGCCCGGCGTCGCTGTACGTGTACGTCGCCAACACCGCGGAACTGCATGCGGCCGTTCTGGATTCCCTGCTCGGCGAGGTCGACCTGACTGGGCGGGACGGCGGTGGGGACTGGCGCGAGCAGCTCCGTGCCGTCATGGCGTCGTACACCCAGGTGCTGTTCGAGCACCCGCAGCTCGCGCGGGCCGCGCTCGTAGCCCGCCCGAGCGGCGAGAACTACCTGCGCCTGGTGGAGCGCATCCTCGACCTCCTCTCGCAAAGCGGGGCCGGTCGCGAACAGGTCGCCTGGGGGGTGGACAAACTGCTCCAGGACGCGACAGCCACCGCCGCCGAGCACTCGACGCGTGCGCACGACCCCGCCTCCGAGGGCGACTGGGACGCCACGGTGCGTGCACTGCATGCCGTGGACGCCGCCACGCATCCGGCGATCACCGCGCACATGCCCGCCCTGATCGGCGGCTCGGTGCCGGACAGGATCCGCTGGAGCTTCGACGTCCTCGTCAACGGCATCACCCGCACACCCGCCCCGGGCGCAGTGGACTGAGCCCGGGACGGGGCGGCCCGCCCGGGCGGCGGACGCCGCCCGGGGGAACGGAAGGTCTCCGCGCCACCCGCCGCTCTGTGACGAACTTGTTCGCAACGAACATGTTCGATACGGTGAGGGGGTGGCCGAGGCAACCTCTTGCCGCCCCGTCGCGCACGCCGCTCCTGCGAGGAGCTTTGCGGCGTCGGCGGCGATGACTCGGCGCACCGAGGCGTTTCCCCTACTGCTTTCGGAGGCCCCCATGAGCACCAGTCATTTCCCGATCGCGATCATCGGCGCGGGTCTTGGCGGCCTGACCGCCGCCCGTGTCCTGCACGTCAACGGCATCGAGTCGGCGATCTTCGAGCTGGAGGCGTCGGCGGCGGCCCGCGTCCAGGGCGGGATGCTCGACATCCACGAGAACAACGGGCAGAAGGCCCTGCACGCCGCCGGCCTGCACGACGACTTCCTCAAGATCGTCCACGAGGGCGGTCAGGCCATGCGCCTGCTCGGCCCCGACGGCACGGTGCACGTGGCCGAGGAGGACGACGGCACCGGCGGCCGGCCGGAGGTGGACCGTGGTGACCTGCGTGACCTGCTGCTGGGCTCCCTGCCCGACGGCACGATCCACTGGGGCCGGAAGGTCACCGGGGCCTGGGCGCTGGGCGACGGGCGTCACGAGGTGACGTTCGCCGACGGCTCGGCCATCACTACCGATCTCCTGATCGGCGCGGACGGCGCCTGGTCACGGATCAGGCCGCTGGTCTCGAGCGCCTGGCCCGCCTACACCGGCATCTCCTTCGTCGAGACCGACCTGTTCGACGCCGACACCCGCCACCCGCGCAGCGCCGCGGTCATCGGCGGCGGGTTCTTCATCGCCCTGGGGCACGAGCGCGGTGTCCTCGCGCACCGGGAGAGCGACGGCAGTCTCCACGTCTACACCGCCGTCAAGATCGACGAGGGATGGCTGGACACGGTCGACTTCACCGACCAGGCCGCCGCCAAGGCCGCGGTCCTCGCCCGCTTCGAGGACTGGGACGAGAGCCTTCGCGCCCTGGTCGCCGACGCGGACACGATCACCCCGCGCCGTATCCACGCCCTGCCCGTCGGCCACCGCTGGGACCGCGTCCCGGGCGTGACGCTGCTCGGTGACGCCGCCCACGTGATGTCCCCCTTCGCCGGGGAGGGCGCCAACCTCGCCATGCTCGACGGCGCCGAACTCGCCCTGGCACTCGCCGCCCGTCCCGGCGACACCGAGGCCGCCCTGGCCGCGTATGAGGAGGCACTCTTCCCGCGCAGCGAGGCGTCCGCCGCCGAGTCCGCCGCCAGCCTGGACACGATGTTCGGAGAGCGGGGCCTGGAGCAGATGGTCGAGTTCTTCACCTCCGGCCCGGCAGCCCGGTGAGGCCCGCGCTCACGGCCGCCGCACCCTCAGCCACCGAGCACCCCGCACCCAGGAGGAGGAACTCATGACCGCATCTGCGCAGCGCACCATTCCGGCACGGCCCGGCCTCGACCTCGAAGTGCGCGAGGCCGGCACCAGCGGCAGCCCGGTCCTCGTCCTGCACGGCGGCCCCGGCCCCTTGAGCATCTCGCCCCTGATCGACCACCTCGCACCGGATCACAGAGTTCTCGCGCCCACCCATCCGGGCTGGGAGGGCACCGCACGGCCCGAGGACCTGAACTCCGTACCCGCGCTCGCCGCTGCCTACCTGGACCTGCTCGGCCACCTCGGGCTGGACGACGTGACGGTGATCGGCACGTCGTTCGGCGGCTGGGTCGCCACCCAGACCGTCCTGGACGACCGCGAGGGCCGGATCTCCCGGCTCGTCCTCATGGACGCCATCGGCCCCGTCATACCCGGCCGGCAGATCACCGTGCCCGCCGGGCCACCGGCTCCGGCGGCCGCAGGAGCGGCGCCGCAGGGCGGACCGTCGGCGCAGTCGATGGCCGCCATGCGCGCCTACGCAGGCCCGGCCATGGCAGACGCCGACATGCTGCCCCGCCTTTCCACCGTCACCTGCCCGGTCCTGGTGATCTGGGGCGCCGACGACACAGTCGTCACCCCGGACTTCGGCCGCGCCTACACCGCGGCGTTCCCCCACGCGCGGTTCGAACTCATCCCCGGCGCAGGACACTTGCCCATCCGCGAGGAGCCCGAGGCGGTCTTCGCGCATCTCGACTCCTTCCTCACCCCCCGGGCCCCGGCCACCGGCCACTGAACCCTGCCCTCTGACTCCCCGTCCGCAGGTCGGCACCGGCACAGCCCCTCGGCAAGCGGGCACCCCCGGGACTCATCACGCGCGGCCGCACACCGGCCACCCACACCGGGGGTGGGGAACCGACCACCCCTTTCATCCACCGGAGGCACGATGACGAAGATCGCGATCATTCTCGGCAGCACCCGCACCGGACGTGCCGGCGAACGCGTCGCACAGTGGGTCCTGGAGCAGGCCCGAAAGCGCGGCGACGCCGACTACGACCTGATCGACCTCGCCGAGGTCGACCTGCCGCAGATCGACGAACCGTTCCCGCCCGCCATGGGCCGCTACACCCACCCGCACACCCAGCAGTGGGCCACGACCGTCGCCGCCTACGACGGTTACGTGCTCGTGACCCCCGAGTACAACCACTCCTTCCCCGGCGTCCTGAAGAACGCCCTCGACCGCGTCTACGCCGAGTGGAACAACAAGGCCGTCGGCCTCGTCTCCTACGGCGTCGACGGCGGTGTGCGCGCCGTCGACGCCCTGCGTTCGGTCCTGGGCGCCCTGCAGCTCGCGGACGTCTCCGCGACGGTCACCTTGAACCTGCGCACCGACTTCGCCGACTTCGGCGCCACGTTCACCCCCGGCGCCCACCAGGGCCCCGCCCTCACGGCGATGCTCGACCAGCTCCTGTCCTGGAGCAACACCCTCGCCCAGACCCGCAACAGCGCAGCCCCGGCAGCTTCCTGAAGTCCCATCGCACGGTCTCGTACCTCAACCCGGCCCGGACACCGGGCTCCAGCCCGCATCACGTGCCGGCGAAGAGGTGCGCTTCGCCTGCGAGCCGGACCGCAAGCCCGCCACGCTGCGGCTCGCACACGCGCTCCGTTCCGCCGAGTCGCACAGCACGAATGAAAGGTCGAACATGACCGACTATTCGGATGGGCCAGACACTCGCCCTCGGGCCGGTCACGCTGACGGTGGCCGACGTGGCACGCAGCATGCGTTATGACACGCAGGTCGTGGGCTTCCGCCTCCTCGATCGCCAATCACAGCGAGCCAGCCGGGGGTGGCAGGACTGGTGCTGGTCGAGCTGCACGAGGTGGCCGGGCCAGCGCGCCGCCCCGGTCGAGCCTTGGGCTCAGCCACTTCGCCCCACTCGTGCCCACCAGGGCGGAGATGGCCTGCTTCACCCAGCGGCACCTGCCCGCGGGACTCGGCGCCGACCCGCGCGATCACGTTGTGAGCCAGTCGTGCTCCTGGCTGACACGGGTGATCTTGGTCGAGAACCCATCTACCAGGAGCTTCGTCGATGTGCAGGTGTGTCCAACTCGCGGTCATCACCGCCAGCCTGGAAAGAGCTCACGGTTGCGGGCCATGCCTGTGTCGCGTGGAGCGCGCCCTGCCTGCGACATCACGCCATATGCCACATACGTGCGTTTCAGTGGAGAAGATTTCGCTATGTCGACTTCGTTGAGTAGTACTCCCGTCTCGGGTTCCGGGCCGGAGGGTGGTGAGCGACATGCCTCGTGGCTGGAGTTGTTCTTCGACCTGATCGCGGTCGCCGGGGTAGGGCAACTGGCCCACCTGCTGCATGAGGGGACGAGCTGGACCTCGCTTGGTGAGTACGTGCTGCTGTTCCTCGCTTTCTGGTTCGCCTGGGTCATGGCGACCATGTACGGGAACGTGGCGGGGGAACGAACGCGCGTCCTGGCCGTCGTGGCCGCGATGTTCGGGATGGCTGTGATGGCGTCCGCCGTGCCGGGAGTCCATGAGTCCGACGAGAAGGCCCGTGCCTTCGCTCTCGCCTACATCGTGGTGCGCCTCATCGCGTCCCGGGTATTTAGCGGGCGCGGGCAGATCGTCGCGGATCTGCCGATCATCCAGCTGGGGGCCGGCCTCACGCCGTGGGTGGTGTCGTTGTGGGTGCACGGGGACGCCCGCCTCTGGCTGTGGGCGGCGGGACTGCTGATCGACATGGCGGTCATGGTCCGCGTCACCCACGAGACTCTCCAGGCGGACATTGACCAGAAATGGGCCCGCGCTGAAGTCCGCGCGATGCGATGGTTTCGGCACGAGGAGCGGCGCAGCGCCGCCCGACCGCCCGGGGAGGCCCGCGCGCGGGTCGAACACACCCGGAGCAGGATGCGGCAGAAGCCGCAGGTCGTGGCCGCCGATGTCGAGCACCTGTCTGAACGGCTTGGGCTGTTCGTTCTGATCGTGCTGGGTGAGGGGCTGGTGCAGTCGGTGTCCGCGGCGAGTGAGGAGCCGTGGGACGGCGGGGTGCGTGCTGTCGGTGCCGGGGTGTTCGTGGTGCTGGTGCTGGTCTGGTCGCTGGCGTTGCGTACCGGCGCGTACGGGCTGCCGTTGCTGGTGCCGCGGGCGCTGCCGGTGCGGCTGCTGCTGTTGCTGCACTGCCTGTTCGCCGGCGCGGTGGCGGCGCTCGCGGTGGCGCTGGGCCGGGCGGTGGAGGAGGCGGGTGGCACGATGCCGCAGTCCGGTCGACTGCTGCTGGCCGGTGTGCTGGCGCTGGTCCTCGTCACAGCGCTGGTGTGCGCGCTCGTGTCCGGCTGGGGGGCGAGATGGGCCGCGGGGGCGATCGGGCCGGCGCTGGTGGTCGTGGGTGTACTGGCGCTGGGCCCGGGGGCACGGGACCCGGAGGGGCTCGGCACCGTGGTGTCGATGGTGCTGGCGGTGCTTGCTCTTGCCTGGCCGGTGGCCTGGCGGGCGTACCGGCCCGGCACCCCCGCGGCGGGCACCGCTGGGACCGCGCCCCGGGCGTGACGCTGCTCGGTGACGCCGCCCACGTGATGTCCCCCTTCGCCGGGGAGGGCGCCAACCTCGCCATGCTCGACGGCGCCGAACTCGCCCTGGCACTCGCCGCCCGTCCCGGCGACACCGAGGCCGCCCTGGCCGCGTATGAGGAGGCCCTCTTCCCGCGCAGCGAGGAGTCCGCCGCCGAGTCCGCCGCCAACCTGGACACGATGTTCGGCGAGAAGGGCCTGGAGCAGATGGTCGCCTTCTTCACCTCCGGCCCGGCGGCCCAGTGAAGCTCGCGCTCACGGCCACCGCGCCCTCAGCCACCGAACCCCCCTCGGCATCCAGGAGCACCTCATGACCGCACCTCATCAGCGCACCATCCCTGTACGGCCCGGCCTCGACCTCGACGTGCGCGAGGCCGGCACCTGCGGCAGCCCGGTCCTCGTCCTGCACGGCGGCTCCGGCCCCTCTAGCATCGCGCCCCTGATCGACCACCTGGCACCGGACCACAGGGTGGTCGCGCCCACTCATCCGGGCTGGGACGGCACCGTACGGCCTGACGATCTGGACTGCGTGTCCGCACTCGCCGCTTCCTACCTGGACCTGCTCGGCCACCTCGGGCTGGACGACGTGACGGTGATCGGCACGTCGTTCGGCGGCTGGGTCGCCACCCAGACCGTCCTGGACGACCGCGAGGGCCGGATCTCCCGGCTCGTCCTCATGGACGCCATCGGCCCCGTCATACCCGGCCGGCAGATCACCGTGCCCGCCGGGCCACCGGCTCCGGCGGCCGCAGGAGCGGCGCCGCAGGGCGGACCGTCGGCGCAGTCGATGGCCGCCATGCGCGCCTACGCAGGCCCGGCCATGGCAGACGCCGGCATGCTGCCCCGCTTGTCCGCCGTCACCTGCCCGGTGCTGGTGATCTGGGGCGCCGACGACGCAGTCGTCACCCCGGACTTCGGCCGCGCCTACGCCGCGGCGTTCCCCCACGCGCGGTTCGAACTCATCCCTGGTGCAGGGCACCTGCCCATCCGCGAGGAGCCCGAGGCGGTCTTCGCCCATCTCGACTCCTTCCTCGCCCCCCGAGCCCCGGCCACCGGCCACTGAACCCTGCCCTCTGACTCCCCGCCCGTGGGCCGACACCGGCGTCGTCCTCGACGCGCGGATCATCACGCGCGGTCACCGAACGACCCTCCCCGGGGCGGGCAGCCAACTGCTTCTTCCACCTACCGGAGGCACGATGACGAAGATCGCGATCATTCTCGGCAGCACCCGCACCGGACGTGCCGGCGAACGCGTCGCACAGTGGGTCCTGGAGCAGGCCCGAAAGCGCGGCGACGCCGACTACGACCTGATCGACCTCGCCGAGGTCGACCTGCCGCAGATCGACGAACCGTTCCCGCCCGCCATGGGCCGCTACACCCACCCGCACACCCGGCAGTGGGCCACGACCGTCGCCGCCTACGACGGCTACGTGCTCGTCACCCCGGAGTACAACCACTCCTTCCCCGGCGTCCTGAAGAACGCCCTCGACCGCGTCTACGCCGAGTGGAACAACAAGGCCGTCGGCCTCGTCTCCTACGGCGTCGACGGCGGCGTGCGTGCCGTCGAGGCCCTGCGTTCGGTCCTGGGCGCCCTGCAGCTCGCGGACGTCTCCGCGACGGTCACCTTGAATCTGCGCACCGACTTCGCCGACTTCGGCGCCACCTTCACCCCCGGCGACCACCAGGGCCCCGCCCTCACGGCGATGCTCGACCAGCTCCTGTCCTGGAGCAACGCCCTCGCTCAGACCCGCAACGGCGCAGCCCCGGCAGCTTCCTGAAAACACCTCCCGCACGACCTCCTCTCACACGACGGCCCCGGCCCGCACCCGCTTCGTCGTGCCTTTCGTGAGGTGCGCTGCCCGGCAGCAGGCCACGAAGTCACAACAGGCCACGCTGCGGCAAACACACGCACTCCGTACCCGGAGAGCCGCAGCACGGATGAAAGGTCGACCATGACCGACTACCGGATGGACCAGACACTCACCCTCGGCCCCGTCACGCTGACGGTGGCCGACCTGGAACGCAGCGTGCGTTACTACACGCAGGTCGCAGGCTTCCACCTCCTCGATCGCGAACCACAGCGAGCACAATTGGGCGTGGAGGGACGGGTGCTGGTCGACCTGCACGAGGTCGCCGGGGCCATCGCGCCGCCGCCCTCCAGCCCCGGGCTCAGCCACTTCGCCCCGCTCGTGCCCACCCGGGCGGACGTGGCCCGCTTCACCCAGCGGCACCTGGACGCAGGACTCGACGTCGACCCGCGCGACCACGTCGTAAGCCAGTCCTGCTACGTGACCGACCCCGACGGCCACACGATAGAGGTGACCTGGGCCTGCCCGCAGGAGCAATGGCAGTGGACCGACGAGGGCCTGCCCGTCGTGGTCTCCACCCCGATCGCTGTGCAGGACCTCCTCGACGAGCCCGGCGCGAGCACGCCCGCACCCCTGCCGGCCGGGACGCAGATGGGGCACGTCCAACTCAAGGCGACCGACGCCGCCCTCACCCGCACCAAGCCGTTCTACCGCGACCTGCTGGGCCTGGAGATCTACGCCCGTCTGGGAGACGGGTTCATCGGCGTCGGCGTGAGCGACTGCCGCAGCCTCCTCGTCCTCACCAACCGGTTCAGCCCGCACGGAGGCACGCCCGCAGAACCCGACACCGCCCGGCTCACCTGCGTCGACCTGCTCCTCACCAACCCGGAGGCGATCGAGCAACTGGCCGAACGCCTCACTGCCGCCGGCCACCCGCACCAACGCGCAGGGCGCAGCCTGACCACACACGACCCCTCCGGGAACCCGCTGCGCTTCTCCGTACACGCTGCCGCGAAACCGGCATCCAGCACGGACGTGTAGCACCCTCCCGGCGGCCTGCACAGGCGCATCACGCAGGCCGCCGACGGGCCGCCGCACCGCGAGCTCCCTCTGCGCCCGCCCTACTGCACACCTCGCTCAAACGCATTCGTAGCGAACCGGTTCGTTGATAGCCGGGTCGCTTCACGCCAGATCCACAGAAAGGGATGATCGGTCATGGCGGCCCCTTCCATACCGGCCGGCACTGGCGACAGCATCACCGTGCCCAAGAACATCCGCTGGGTCCTGCTCGGCGTCATGCTCGCCCTGTTGCTGTCGATGCTCGATGGCCTGATCGTCGGCACCGCGATGCCCACCGTCGTCGCCGACCTCGGCGGCCTGGACCACATGTCCTGGGTGGTGACCGGCTACACCCTGGCCACCGCCTGCTCCACCCCGGTCTGGGGCAAGCTCGGCGACCTGTTCAACCGCAAGACGGTCTTCCTCACCTCGGTCGCCCTCTTCATCGCGGCCTCCGTGCTGTGCGGCACGGCCGGCTCGATGACCGAGCTGATCATCTTCCGGATCATTCAGGGCCTGGGCGCGGGCGGCATGGGCGCAGGCGCCTTCTCCCTGATCGGCGCGCTGCTTCCGCCGCGAGAGCGCGGCAAGTACCAGGGCATGACCGCCGCTGTGATGGCCGTCGGCCAGCTCGGCGGCCCCCTGGTCGGCGGGTTCGTCACCAGCCACCTGAGCTGGCACTGGGCCTTCTACATCAACGTGCCCGTCGGCGTCATCTGCATCGCCTGGTGCTGGCTGCTGCTCCGCCTCCCGCCCGCGCAGCGCCGCGCGAAGATCACCATCGACTGGCTCGGCATCATGTTCCTGACCGGCGCGATATCCGCGTTCGTGCTCGCCGCGACCTGGGCCGGCAGCACGTACGCCTGGCTCTCGTGGCAGACCACCGGCCTGGCCGTCCTCGCCCTCACCCTGCTCGCCGCGTTCATCGTCACCGAACGGCGCGCCACCGAGCCGCTGATGCCCCCGCGCATCTACAGCGGGCACCGCAATTTCCCCCTCGCCGCGATCCTGCTGACCGTCAGCGGCATCACCCTGTTCGGCGCGACCCTCTACCTGCCGCTCTACCAGCAGGTCGTCCAAGGAGCCTCGGCCGCCAACTCCGGCCTCCTGCTGCTACCCCTGATGATCGCCACACTGATCACCTCCAGCATCGCCGGCAAGGTCATGACCGCGACCGGCCGCTACAAGATCTTCCCCGTACTGGGCACCCTGCTCACGGTCGTCGGCATGGGACTGCTGTCCACCATGAACACCGGCACTCCCCGCACCCTGACCTCCCTCTACATGGTGGTCCTCGGCGCCGGCACCGGCCTGTGCATGCAGATGTCCAGCACCATCGCCCAGAACGCCGTCGAACTACGCGACATCGGCTCCGCCTCCGCCGCCACCAACCTCTTCCGCAACCTCGGTGGCTCCATCGGCATCGCCATCTTCGCCTCCCTGTTCACCGGCACCGTCACCGCCCGCCCCACCCAGACAGCCCGCGGCCTCATCTACATCCACGACGTCGCCCACGCCATCCACCTGATTTTCCTCACCGGCGCCTGTATCGGAACTGCCGCACTGATCGCCTCCGTACTGATCGAGGAAGTACCCCTCCGCGGCAAGTCCGGGGCTACTGCGCCAGCCAAGCCCGATGCCCAGATCGCGTGACTCGCCCACCCGGCCCTGCCGACGCGTCAGGAACGAGTCGGCGAGGCCGCGGTCGAAGATGACCTCGGCGGCCTAGTCGGGAGTCGGAGCAATGCACCTGTCGGGGGGGGGTGGCTCCTTCCACCAGCCGCCGGCATCTGTTTCAGCCGCGCAGGAGGTCAGCCCTGCTTGCCGAAGGCGGCGTCGAAGGCGGCGCCGGCGGGGGCGAAGTCGTACCTCTTGAGCACGGTGAGGGCTTCGGGCGCGCCGTGGAGACGGTCCATGCCGGCGTCCTCCCATTCGATGCTGATCGGTCCCTGGTAGCCGATGGCGGTCAGGGCGCGGAAGGCGTCTTCCCAAGGGACGTCGCCGCGGCCGGCGGAGACGAAGTCCCAGCCGCGGCGGGGATCTCCCCAGGGCAGGTGGGAGGAGAGGATTCCCGCGCGGCCGTTGCCCATGCGGATGCGGGTGTCCTTGCAGTCGACGTGGTAGATCCGGTCGGCGAAGTCGGTGATGAAGGCGACGGGGTCGATGCCCTGCCACAGCATGTGGGAGGGGTCCCAGTTCAGGCCGAATGCCTCCCGGTGTCCTACGGCTTCCAGTGCGCGCTGGGTGGACCAGTAGTCGTAGGCGATCTCGGACGGGTGGACCTCGTGGGCGAACCGGATGCCGCATTCGTCGAAGACGTCCAGGATCGGGTTCCACCGCTCGGCGAAGTCCTGGTAGCCGGCCTCGATGGTTTCTGCCGGTACGGGCGGGAACATCGCCAGATAGTGCCAGATGCTCGAGCCGGTGAAACCGACCACGGTTTTCGCTCCGAGCGCGCGGGCGAGGCGGGCGGTGTTCTTCATCTCCTCCGCGGCGCGGGTCCGGACGCCCTCGGGGTCGCCGTCACCCCATACCCGGGAGCCGACGATGGTCCGGTGGCGGAAGTCGATCGGGTCGTCGCACACCGCCTGGCCCTTGAGGTGGTTGGAGATCGCCCAGAGTTCGAGGCCGTGGCGTTCGAGGATGTCCAGGCGTTCGGCGATGTAGGTGTCGTCGTCCCATCGCCAGGCGTCCAGGTGCTCGCCGGAGACGGCGATCTCGAGACCGTCGTAGCCCCAGTCGGAGGCGTACCGGGCCACCTCCTCGAGTGTCAGGTCGGTCCATTGGCCGGTGAAGAGGGTGAAGGGGCGGGGCATGGGTGCTCTCCGGGGGTTCGTCGGCTCGCGTGGTCGGTCTTCGCCGAAAGCGGGACTGCGGGGGGAGGCAGCGGCTGGAACGGGGGTGTGTTTCGCGTGCTCTACAGGTGCACGGTGGCGGGTGTGGCGGCGGATTCCTCGATCGCGGCGAGGATGCGCTGGACCTGCAGCCCGTCTTCGAACGAGGGTGAGGGCGGGATGCCGTCGCGGATGGCCGTGAGGAAGTCACGGGCCTGGTGGGTGAAGGTGTGCTCCCAGCCGATCGTGTGGCCGGCAGGCCACCATGCGTCCATGTAGGGGTGCCCGGGCTCGGTGACGAGGATCCGCCGGAGGCCCTGTTCTTCGGCCGGACCCGCTGTCGCGTCGAGGAACTGGAGTTCGTTGAGCCGTTCGAGGTCGAATGCCAGGGACCCCTTGGAGCCGTAGATCTCGATCCGCAGCGAGTTCTTGCGTCCGAGGGCCACCCGTGAGGCGTGGACGGAGGCGACGGCTCCGCCGGCCAGGCTCAGCGTGGCCCAGGCGGCGTCGTCGACCGTGACGTCCTCGACCCCGTCGGGACCGGGGCGCCGGCGGGTGAAGGTGTGCAGGCGTGCTGAGACATCGGTGACGGTGTCGCGGAGGAGGAACTGGACCTGGTCGATCGCGTGGGAGGCGATGTCCCCCAGGGCTCCGGATCCGGCTGTCTCCTTGCGAAGCCGCCAGGTCATGGGCGCGGCTTCGTCGGCGAGCCAGTCCTGCAGGTACGACGCGTGGACCTCGCGGACGGTGCCGAGGCGGCCGGTGGCGATGAGCTGGCGGGCGTGGGCAAGGGCCGGCACGCGTCGGTAGTTGAACCCGACCATCGACTGGATCCCGTTGTCCCGGGCGGCCCGGGCGGTCGCGGCCATGGCCTGGGACTCGGCGATGGTGTTCGCCAGGGGTTTCTCCACGAGCACGTGTTTGCCGGCCTTGAGGGCCGCGATCGCGATCTCGGCGTGCAGCGCGCCCGGGGCGCAGATGTCCACGATGTCGATGTCGTCGCGGCCGATGACCTGTTGCCAGTCGGTTGCGGATTCCGCCCACCCGTAGTGCTCCGCGGCCTTCGAGACCTGCTCGGCGTCCCGGCCGACGAGCACTCTCTGTTCGGCGGCCGGTACGTCGAAGAACGCGCGGACGTTCCGCCATGCCTGTGAGTGGGCCTTGCCCATGAACGCGTACCCGATGGCTGCGACACCGAGCGTGCGGCGGCTCACTTCGCGGCTCCCTGCGCCGCCGGGGTGCCGGCCTGGAGGTAGCGCAGCGAGGCGGTGACGCCGTCGAAGATGTCGCCCGCGTAGTCGTCGAACTCGACGACGCGGACCTCCAGGGACTTCGCCGCGGCGATCACATTCCAGATGTCCATGTCGCCCTGGCCTGCGGGGAGCTGGGCTCGGACGTCGGTGTTAACGGGGCCGTCCTTGATGTGGAGCGCGACGACCCGTCCGCCGAGCCGTTCCAGCAGTGCGGCGGGGTCTTCGCCGCCGACCGCGGCCCAGTAGGTGTCGATCTCGAGGACGAGCTCGGGGTCGAGCAGGGCGGCGAAGAACTCGAGCGCCGTGCTGCCCTCGATCTTCGAGGAGAGTTCCCAGTCGTGGTTGTGGTAGCCGACGCGGATGCCGTGCTCGGCGGCCTTCTTGGCGGCTTGGTTGAGCCTGGTGGCCGTGTGTCGGATGGTCTCGGCATCCTGCCAGTGTTCGGCCGGGACGTAGGGCTCTATCACGGTACCGATGCCGAGGCGCTGAGCGGCTGCGAAGATCTCGTCCTGGTTCCCGGACAGCAGGGGGGCGTGGCCGGTCGGGGCGGTGATGCCGTTCTCGGCGAGCGCGTCGGCCAGCGCGTCGGCAAGGCGTGCGAAGTCGTAGGGCTCGACCTGGGTGTAGCCGATCTCGGCCAGGCGCCGGATGGTCCCGGGAAGGTCGTCGGCGATGGCGTTGCGGACGGTGTAGAGCTGGACTGAACAGGCCATGGGGAAGTGTTCCTTCGGCAGTGGTGGTGCGCAGAGAGGGTTCGCGCGGGCTCGGGATCAGCGGCCGGCGAGGGAGCCGCCGATGCCGCCGACGCTGAAGTACCTGTTGAGGGTGGCGAACACGGCGACGGGCGGGAGCATCATGACCACGGCGAGGGCCATGACGGAGCCCCAGTCGGTGGTGTTCTGCTGGAAGAAGGACTCGACGCCGATGGGCAGGGTGAAGTTGACGTCGGTGCGCAGGAACACGATGGCGACGAGGTAGTCGTTCCACGCGAGGAGGAATGCAAAGATCGCGGTGGAGAGCACCCCTGGCAGGCTGTTGCGCAGAACGATCCTCAGGAAGGAGCCGAACACCGAGCAGCCGTCGATCCAGGAAGCCTCCTCCAGACTGACGGGGATCGAATCGTAGTAGGCGGCCATCATCCAGGTTGCGACGGCCATGGTCGAGGCGACGTAGACGATGATGACGCCGAGCAGGTGGTCCGCCAGGCCGAGGTCGGCGAACAGGATGAACAGGGGCACCACTGAGGTGATGACCGGCAGGGACTGCATGACGAACAGCAGGAGGGAATAGCCCGAGACGGCCTTTGAGCGTCCGCGGGACAGGACGTACCCGGCCGGGGCGGCGACCGCGACGGAGACGACGACGGTGACCAGCGTGACGAGGAGGCTGTTGCCGAGCCAGGTGGATGCCAGGGTCTGGGTGAAGACGTTGGTGAAGTTCTCGAGTGTGAAACCGGTGGTCGTGCTCGTGGCGCCGGGGGTGAAGGCGAGTACGGCCACGACGGCGATGGGGACGAGGACGACGGCGGTGATCACGAGCATCAGGGCGAAGCGCCACCAGCGCCCGCGTACTTCGGCCTCAAAGACGGTGCGGCGCCTGGGGGAGCCGCCTGCGGCGGCCCCGTCGGCCGCTTCAGCGGCTTGGGTGTGCAGGACGGTGCTCATTCGACGCTCGACTTTCGGATCTGGCGGTACAGGACGGCGGAGACGACCACGAGGGTGACGGTCATGAGGAACGCGACAGCCACGCCGGGGCCGGTCTGGAAGTTCTGGAACACGGTGCGATAGGCGAACACGACGAGTGAGTTGGTCGCGTCGGCCGGGCCACCACCGGTGAGCAGGTAGATGGTTGGGAAGTCGTTGACGCAGAAGATCGTCATGAGGATCCACGAGATGTACGTGGAGCGTGCGATGAGCGGAAGCGTGATCCTGGTGAACTGCTGCCGGCGGCCGGCTCCGTCCATGCTCGCCGCCTCGTAGACGCTGGGGTCGACGGAGGCCAGCGCGGAGGCGGACATCATCATCATGAACGGGAAGCTGACCCAGACCTTGAAGACGCAGACCGTGACGGCAGCGAGGGTGGGGTCGGCGAGGAAGAGCGGTGTGCCCAGGCCGAGGGAGTGCAACAGGGCGGGGACGGGGCTCTGCGGGGTGGCGACGAGCCAGTTCCACGCGGTCGAGGAGACCACGATCGGCACGACCCACGGCAGGAGCAGCAGGATCTTGAACACGCCGCGGGCGGGGATGCGGGTGCGCAGGAGGAGTGCGAGGCCGAGGCCGACGAGCCACGAGCCGAACACGCCCACGATCGTGAACACCACGGTGAACTCCGCAGCCTTCCAGAACGCCGCAGAGGTCAGGACGTGTGTGAAGTTGTCCAGGCCGACGAAGCGGCCGGCGTCGATGAGCGAGCCGCTGTGGGTGGCCTGGATCGCAGCGTAGACCAGCGGGTAGCCGTTGATCAGAACCAGCAGGAGTACCGAGGGCAGCAGGAGCCAGAAGAACGTTCTGGTCGCCTGTGCCCTGAGCGGGCTGGTGGGATGACGCTTCGCGGGGGCGCGGCCAGGACCGCCGGGGGTCACACCGCGGCGGGCCTTGGCCAGCCCGTTCGTCGTGGTGGTCATGGAAGGGGCTCCCGTCAGGAGGTGATGACGGACTGCAGGCCGGACTGGAACGTGCGCAGTGCGCTCTTCGCGTCCGTCTTGCCACCCAGGACCGTCTGGGTGAACTGGTTGATCGCCTGGCCGCCGTCGAGGACTGCGAGGTTGGCCCTGAGGGCCGTGCCGCGGGCGGCGGACGTCTTGGCGATCGGCTGGTACTCCTTGAGGATCCTGACGTTGTTCGCGTCCTTGGTGAACTCGGGCAGTGCGGTGATGGACTTGAACACAGGCAGTGAGTTCATGAGGTTCTGCTGCCACAGCTGCTTGATGCGGCCCAGGTAGTAGACGAGGAACGCCTCGGACGAGGGCTGGGACGGGGTGTTCCTGTACATCATGATGTTGTTCAGGAAGACGAGGGCCGCCTTGTCGCCGTGCGGTCCCGTCAGCGGGCTCGCGGCCATGATGTCCCCCGAGGTGTCGCCCACGCGCTGCGGCAGGCCCAGCACGTACAGCCCGAAGCCCGCCTGCTTGTCCTTCCACTGGGCGTCCATGTTGTTCGTCGTGTAGCTCACGGCCCCCGGATCGATGACGCCGTTCGAGACCAGTTCGCGGACGAAGTCGACGGCCTCGACGTTACGGTCGTTCAGCAGGTCCAAGTGCCCGTCGGGGGTCCAGACCCCGCCGCCGTTGTTGAGCATCATGGCGATGAGGAAGTGGTTGCCGATGTTGTTGCCTGCGCCGGAGCCGGTGCAGAACCCGATCGCGCCCGCCTTCTTGAGGGCCTTGCCTGCCTGGAGCAGTGAGGGCCAGTCGGTCGGGACAGCGGCGCCGACCTTGTCCAGCAGGGACTTGCGGTACCAGAACACGCGCATGTCCATCTGCCACGGCACGGCGACGTAGCCGTTGTCCGACTTGAACGGTTCGAGGACGCCCGGGAGGAAGTCGTCGTACTGGCCGTTCTTCTTCAAGGCGTCGATGACGTTGTCCGCGTGCGCGATCGCTCCCTGCTGCTCGAACTGGAACGCCTGGAAGCCGGCGCCGGTGGAGACGGCCGGGCCTGTCTTGGAGGCGATGGCCGAGGAGAAGGTCTGGTAGAAGTTGTTCCACTGGATGATCTGGTAGTTCGCTCTGCGGTCGCCCGAGGCGGGGGCGTACGACTGCGTGATCTTCTTCGCTGCGGTGTTGTACGCGGGCGTGGCCCACGGCATGTCCCAGAACTCGATGCTGTTCCTGCTGGAGGACGAGGAGCCACCGCAGGCGGAGAGGGTGGGCGCGGCCGCGGCGGCAGCGGCGAGTCCGAGGAAGCCGCGGCGGGTGAACGCGGTCTGGGATGGGTTCATGGCTGGTCCTTCGTCATGGAGAGTGGCGGCGGTGGAACGGCGTGACCTCAGCCCCGCAGGGCGACGGCCAGTGCTGTGATGCGGTGGAGTTCGGCGACGTCGCGGCAGACGGTGGCCCCCGTGGCGATTGCCACGGCCCGCCGCCAGCTTGCGCGGCGGGATGTTTCCCACAGAGTGGGAAGGAGGCGTTCACCGTCAGGTGTGAGGATCCGGACTTCGGCCGGTGCGGCCGTGTCCGGTGCCGGAACGGCGGCGGTGAGACTGCCGTCCGCCGTCAGCAGCCGCAGCCGCATCGAGGCGGGCGCTGCGTTGCTCACGACGACGGAGAGGCTCAACGGGGCACCCGTGTCGAGGTGGCCTGCAGCATGCCATCCGTCGCAGTCCCGGTGGAGCGTCCGACGGATGCCGAAGGCGCCGGCCACGCGGGATGTCGCGGTGAGCAGGTCGAGCATCGCGGCGTCGACATCGGTGCCCGCAGGCACACGCAGCTGCGCGTCGGCGAAAACGGCCCGCTCCCGCAGCGGACCTGCGGCGTCGCCGGCTGCCAGTACGCCGGGATTGGCGGCGAAGGCCCAGCCCAGCACGGTGCGGGCGGCGGCTTCCCCCCCGAGCCGGGCGGCACTGTCGTCCGCGGAGGGCGACTCCACGACGACGGTCACAGCCCCCCTGGCCATCGCCTCCTCGGCGCGAACGGCCCACCCGGGCGCGCCGGTGACGGCGGCGAGCTGCGCAGGCGAGGAAGCAGGGGCGAGTGAGAGGGGAAGCGAGGCGGTGACCTCGGCCAGTCCCGGGACCTGCGTCGGGTCGACGGTGAGTGCGACGGTCATGCTGCAGCCTCCAGGATGTGAGTCCGGGCGCCCTCGGCGATGGCGAGGGCGAAGCTCAGGTCGTCGATGAGTGCCGGCGCGCCGGGCGCCGGATCAGTGCCCCGGAGGATTCCGGCGATACGCCGCCACTCGCCCTCGTAGCCGTTGTGGCCGAACGGACCCGCGATGGTGGTACGGCCGCGTGCCGTGAGTTCGGCGACAGCGGAGCCGGCCTGAACGTACGACGGTGTGAACGTCACCTTGAGCGACGAATCCGGGCCGATGGCCTCGAACGTCCAGTCGGGCTTCCATGCGGCGCTCGCGCCGGAGGACATCTGGGCGGTGAGCTCGACGGTACGGCCGCCGGCCCGGAGAAGGAAGACGTAGCCCACGGGTTCGACGACCTCCGCGCGCAGGACCGCGAGGTCGTCGAAGAAGGGTACGAAGCGCCGCGCGAGGGGCAGGTCGTGGATCGCCAGGCCGAGGATGCCGCCCGCGAGCGTGGCCGCGATGACCGCGGGGTCGGTGGTGTCGGGCTCATTGACGCTGGGGCGGGCGATGACCTCGGTCGCGAAGTCCTCGAAGCGGGCGTTCGGCGGCAGCACGACCGAGGAGCGCAGGGTGTGGGCCGTCTTGGGCAGGTCACCCCACAGCTGCTCGGCTGCGAGCCACCCTGGATCGAACGCGTGCATGGCCCCGACGATGATCGGCACCCCTGTCTCCGCGGACACCGCGGAGATCTGGGCGGCCTCCTCGACCGAGACGGCGAACGGCTTTTCGCACAGCACGGCCTTCTTTCCCGCCCGGCAGGCGGCGATGACCTGCTCCGCGTGAAACCGGTGCGGGCTGCAGACCGCGACAACCTCCACGCCCGGGTCCGCGAGGAGGGCGTCCACCGAGGCGGTGTGCCGGGCACCGACTCGGGCGGCGACCGCAGAGGCGACATCGGCGTCGACGTCCATGACATGGGCGACGGTGAACAACTCGGTGAGTCGGGAGAGCGTCGGCAGATGGATCGCCTGAGTCACCGGGCCCGCGCCCAGGAACCCCACGCCGAGACGGGAGCTCACGGCTTGGACCGTGTCGGTCGGAGTCGATGAGGGCACCTGAAGAACTCCTGTGTGATCTTGAACCGGCGGCGCTGACAGCGCGAGGCAGACGGTTAACGTGGCGGGCATCACATGGAAACCACTCGCTTACTTTTCGGAACAGTAAGCGAGTGGTAGCTTTTGGACAAGGGGTTGAACGACAGGATCTGACACCGTTCCCTTTCGCCCGGTTCGGCGAGCGATGTTCGGATCTGGCACGGCGACAGAGTGCTGCAGGGGAGGAGACACGCGGGATGCCGACACGTGTCCCTCCGCGTGGAGGGCGGCAGATCGCCTTGTTACGGACAGGTCGCGGGACGCGGCGTGCGGTGAGGCCAGGCCCGCGGCCGCTGTCGCCCGCCTGCCGACGCCGAGACGGAGTCATCCTCGCCGGGCCGCGAGCCACATTGCCGGGTCGGCGGACACATCGGCAGCGGGGCGGCTGCGAAGGGGAGCTGTGCGGATACCTGCTCAGCAAGCCGACCCGGGATGTCGGACCTGAAGCGGCGAACCGCGCCCAAGACCAACTGTGCCGGGACTGCGCCATCGGAGCACAACGAGGAAGGGCCAACTGGCTATGGCAGAACAGGCTTCGCAGTCATCACGAGGCCCGTACCGCAAGGGCATCGAACGCAGACGGCAGATCGTGGAGGCGGCTGCAAAAATCTTCGCCCAGTACGGCTACGCGGCAGGGTCCCTGCGCCACATCGCAGCGGAGGTCGGCGTGACCAACGCGGCGCTGATCAAGCACTTCGGGGACAAGGAGGGGCTGCTCACCGCTGTCCTCGACTACTGGGACCGCGAAGCGGTGGTGCTCAGCGGAACGGGCCTGGAGTACTTTCGCTCCATCTGCTCGCTGATGGAATACCACACGACTCACCGTGGCTTCATCGAACTCTTCCTGACCCTGGCCACGGAGGCGTCGAACCCTGAGCATCCCGCACGGGAATTCTTTGTCGCCAGGTACAACAAGGTGGTAGCCGAGTTCGCCATGCACCTGCGCGAGGCTCAGGAGGCCGGTCAAGTCGCCCTTCGCGAGGAACGGATCGAACCAGAGGCCCGAGCACTCGTCGCACTCCTTGACGGCATCGAGATCCAGTGGCTGCTCAACCCCGAGTTGGACCTCGTCGGGTTTGTGCGCGCCCTCCTTGAGGCGACCATCGAGCGGTGGCAAACGGGCCACGGCTTCGTGGCGTCCCTCGGCGCCAAGCTCACGGACGCCCCTATAACGCGGGGGTGACGGGAACCGGTCTGACCAGGTTGAAGACCTCTCGGGCGGCATACCGCTTGAGGCATCGGATGATCTCACGCCGGGTCTTGCCTTCCTGGGTGCGGCGTTCGAAGTACGCCTGGGTGCGCGGGTCGTGGCGCAGCCGGGTGAAGACGATGCGGTGCAGGGCCGCGTTGGCCTGGCGGTCGCCGCCGTAGTTGAGCCGACGCGTGCGCCGCCGGCCGGAGGAGTACTCGATGGGGCTGACTCCGCAAAGGGCGGCAAAGGACGCCTCGGTGTTCAGCCGCTCGGGATTGTCCCCCATGGTGATCAGGAGAGTGGCGGCACTGTCCGGGCCGATGCCCACCGGTACGAGCAGCTGTGGGGCGTGACGCTCGACGAGCCGGGTCAGGCGTTGGTTCAGCTCATTGATCTGTCCGCTGAGCTGTTCGATGCGTTCGGCGAGCATGCGCAACGTCATGTGGGTGGCCTGGGCCACCGCGTCCTCGTCTCCCCCACCATCGGGCGGGCTGAGGGTCTCGCAGGTTCGGAACAGCTCGGCATTGCCCAAGCTCGACAACCGCTCCCGCAGGGCGGGGTCGGCGATGACCAGGACGGCCTTGAGCTGGTTGATCGCCTGGGTACGGCCTTGACCGCGGAGTCCTTGGCGAGTTTGTAGATCCGGACGCTGTGCACCGGACCGTCGCCGGACTTGGCCCGGGCCCGGGCGCGACCGCTGAGCACGGCTCGCGCGGCGGCCTGCGCGTCGAGCGGGTCCGACTTCCCGAGCAGTCGGCGGGCCGACCGGTCGGGCCGGTTCACTTCGAACACCTGGATCTGCTGGGTCACCAGGTGGCGGGACAGGCCCGCGCCGAAGGTGCCGGTGCCCTCCACGCCGGCACGGCGCACCGTACCCCGCTTGCGGGCCCACACGAGTAGCTGCCGATAGCCGGCCGCCGTGGCCGGAAACGACTCGTTACCCAGGACCTTCCCGAGCGGGGAGATCACGGCGGCGACATGCACCTCGCCGTGCGTGTCCACGCCCAGTACGACCTCGCGCCGACCGGGAGGATCCGTGCTCGAGGAGGTACTGCTCTGTCGGGTCGACATAGTGGTCCGCCTCCCGCGTGGTGACGTGCTGGTGGATGGCACCGGCCCGCTCGGGCGGTCTGAACCGTGATGGCGCCTGATCGTTGGCAAGGCCCCTGACTTGTTGCATCGAGCCCAGATGCTCGGTCTGCAGCCGTAGCGTCCAGGGTGTCGGTCGGCACGGGCCCGCAGTGCCCCTTGCCGCCCTCGGGCTGGCTCACCAATAGCGTGCCGTCGCCGGCCGACACCCGCGCGGTGTGGCTCGACAGAGGCATGAAGGTGACACGGTGACTTCAAGTCAGGGTGCCCACCGCACTCCCCTTCCTGACTCATCGAGTGCGAAAGCAGCAGCCTGTGATCCTGATCGGTGTCGATCCCCATAAGAGGTCCTAACAGAAGTTGTTGATCATGTGACTGTTGTCGTGCCGGCTCGTTGGACTGGTCGTGGGGAATCGTCAGTCGCGGCCGTGGATCGTGTCGGATGAACTGTGGGCGCTGATCGAGCCGTTGCTGCCCGGACCGGGGCCGAAGCTGGTCGAGGGCCGGCCGCGGGTACCGGACCGCCAGGCCCTGTGCGGCATCCTGTTCGTGCTGCACACCGGCATCCAGTGGGAGTACCTGCCCCAGGAGCTGGGCTTCGGCTCGGGCATGACCTGCTGGCGTCGCCTGGCCGCCTGGAACGAGGCCGGCGTGTGGGACGAACTGCATCTGGTGCTGCTCAGGCAACTGCGGTCGGCGAAGAAGCTGGACTGGTCCCGGGCGGTGATCGACTCCTCCCACATCCGGGCGGCCCGCAGGGGCCCAAAAGCGGACCCAGCCCGGTCGACCGCGCACGGCCGGGCAGCAAGCACCACGTCATCACCGACGCCCAAGGCATCCCGCTCGCAGTGTCGCTGACCGGCGGCAACCGCAACGACGTCACACAGTTGGTGCCCCTGCTCGACAAGATCCCCGCCGTCGCCGGAACCGTCGGCCGTCCCCGGCGGCGGCCGGACGCCCTGCTGGCCGACCGCGGCTACGACCACGACAAGTACCGGCGCCTGCTCTGGCAGCGCGGCATCCGCCCGGTCATCGCCGAACGAGGTGAGGAACACGGCTCTGGCCTGGGCGTCTTCCGGTACGTCGTCGAGAGAACGATCGCCTGGCTGCACGGCTTCCGTCGCCTGCGTATCCGATGGGAACGACGCGACGACATCCACGAAGCCTAATTCGTTTTCAGCGGCCCACACAGAGCGGTTGTCGCTCCAGCGGGCTGTTCGAGTACGGGACTGCGACGCCTCCGGCGAACCGGGTTCAATGAGATCTCCGCATAGAGCGGCGTGCAGTCCCCGTGCTCGTGGTGGTGGTCGCGTGGGCGTCGGACGGATTCCTACACGAAGCCTGGCTTGAGAAGCCTTGAGCGAAGAGCGAAGCGCTCGTGCCTGCGTGACCGCCGCCACCCCAGGCCGTGTTTGCTCGTTGACGTTGGTGGTGCGAGCCCGCTGCATGGTGACCTCTCGAAACGCCCGAGCGTTGCGAGCTCCCGTCGAGACCGAGGCCCGTGTGACGCGCTGGTGCCACGAACGGCTGGTGAGGTGGCGGACCGGCCTTGTCGCCGAGTCCTGGAATTAGGTCGCTGCGTGGCCCGCATGCGCTCGTGACCAGCGCAAACACCCACACCATGGGGAGGATGCCTTGATCTACTGCGGAATCGACTGGGCCGAGAGGACGCGGCGCCACCACCACCGACGGCACCACTCCCAGCTGCCCGACCAGCGGAGGCACCACCACCACCCACACCTACGACACCGCCGACCGCCTCGTCGACAACGGCTACACCTACGACGCGTTCGGCCGCACCACCAGCGAGCCCGGCAGCACCACCACCGCCTACTACGTCAACGACCTCGCCTATCGGCAGACCAGCGGAAGCCAGCGCACCACGTGGCAACTCGACCCCGCCGGACGCTTCCGCGCCTACACCGGCGAATCCAACTCCTCCGGCACCTGGACCCAAACCGCCTCCAAGACCAGCCACTACGACGGAGCCTCAGACCGCCCCTCATGGACTGTCGAGGACACCTCCACCGGCGCCTACACCAGGAACGTGCCTGACCTCGGCGGGGCACTGGGGGCGACCTACAACTCCAGCAACGGCGACGTCACCCTGCAGCTCACAAACCTGCACGGAGACGTCACCATGACTCTGCCCACCAACGACCCGAACACGGCCGTTTCCGTCACGGCCACAGACGAGTACGGCAATCCCATAGCCGGCACCAGCAGTACCCGCTACCGCTGGCTCGGCGGCAAAGAACGCTCCGCCGAAACACCCACCGGCGACATCCTGATGGGCGCCCGCCTCTACAACCCCGCCAACGGACGCTTCCTCAGCACTGACCCACTTCCCGGCGGAAGCGCGAATTCCTACGACTACACCGCCCAGGACCCGGTCAATAAATTCGACCTCGACGGTCGCATGATCGTCTGCGGTGACAACCGCACGGGCAGCCAGTGCAGCAACGCAACAACCCCCTGGTACTACGAGGGGCGCTACAGCCACATCACCGGCTGGCAGCCCTCTTTCTACAGTTCGATGCCCGGCCATATCCGAGCCATCTTCCAGACGCTGGAAGCCTCCTTCATGGGAGGCGTCTACATTGAGGAAGCGTATTGGCGGTACGACTACCACTACAGTCGCTACTACCGCTACTACCACGGCCAGGTTCAGCACAAGACAACGAACTGGAGGCTGTATGCCGAGCAGCCGCGACTCAAGGTCTGGATCAATTTCTTCGGCGACTACACCATCGCCGGCTACTGGGACAACGGCGAGTGGGGTCCCACCGATTAACTAGCAGCACTCGATCCCCGTCTCAATGAGCGGAGGGGAGCAAGTGTGATTCACCCGCTCCCCTCCGCGCAATCGGGACTGAGACTCCTGGCAAGATGCGCCGATATGTGCATTGACGCCACTCGCCGCTATGCCTCTACGATCTCTTCCCGTGCGGCGCGTGGAGTTGCAGGGATACAATGACGCAGGACGCGCCTTCGCAAGAATGAATGCGATGTGGCGAGATTCCAAGTTGATGCACGGCCAACTCACAAGCTGAATTGATTCGATCCGCCGGCATCGAGGGTCGATATCTGATTGAAGATAGGAATTTCCGTTGACTTACCTGCAGATCACGTTGGCGCTGGTGGAAATTTTTTCCGCTGGTGCAGCCGTGTGGCAGCTCAAAGGGGCGCGTGATCCTCTCTGGATTCCGGTTATGCTAGTCATAGTCGGGGCAGGCGTGTTGGTTCCCTCGATCTATCCAATCGGCCACGCCACTATCGTTTCCCTTGGGCTGCAAATTATTGCGGCAGCGATACTTCTCTGGGTTGCCAGAATCGGTCTTCGACGCGACCTTGATCGGTGAGTGGCCAGCCATAGAGAGCCGGCAGCATAGTAGAGGACGAACAGAGCCGTGTTCATTAAAGGCACTACTGGCAGGAATTCCCAGCCAGAACAGCGAATTACAGCACGAACCGTTTAGCCTCAAGCACACCCGTGCCACCCGGAGTACCACGAGCGTCAAGGACGCCGCCCAGGCGTTCGGCATATCGAGGTCGAAGGGCTACTACCGTCGCCGACGTCCATGTCTACCCCCGCGCACTCTCGTCGACCGAAGTCAGCGCCCTGCACTGGCCCACCGCCGAAGTAGGGCCCGCGCCGACTCCGACACGAGCAGCGCGGGCCCGCCCACGTCCGCGGCAACCGCCAGCCACACCCAGCCGGCGAACGGACCGACACCGTCGAACACCCCCCCAAGACCAGCCTGCGGAGACCACCCAGGAGATCACGCCCGCCAGCACTACCTCCGAGCACAGGCGCGTTGCAGACATCGAAGCGGCACACCACAGGCGCATCCCCCCGGAAAGCCGCCACAGAAGAAGCCCACATCAAGTACGTCGAGGCTCAGCGCGCGATCTCCACCACCGCGCCAGCCACGCAGCCGAGCCGGACCAAAACACCACCAGCCGACGGGGGCTTCGTCGCGCTGCCAGCTGTCACGGGCGAGTCACAAACCCCGTGGACACCCTCTCGACACGGGATCCCGAAATGGGATATATATGCCCACTCAGGACTGGATGGACGGCGGTGGACGGCTTCTACGACATGTGCCATGTGGTACCCAGTGAGGGACCGAGGATCAGGACCGGAGCGTCTTCGGGCCCGTCGAAGCGGTATTGCAGGGTGTTCGGTGGTGTCTCGCTCACGCCCCAGACCCTCTCACGTCTCACGGACGCCCCTATAACGGGGGAACGGCGGGTACCGTTCTGACCAGGTTGAAGACCTCTCGGGCGGCATATCGCCTGAGGCATCGGATGTTCTCACGGCGGGTCTTGCCCTCCTGGGTGCGGCGTTCGTAGTACGCCTGGGTGCGCGGGTCGTGGCGCAGGCGGGTGGACACGATGCGGTGCAGGGCAGCGTTCGCCTGGCGGTCGCCGCCGTTGTTGAGCCGGCGCGTGCTCCACCGGCCGGAGGAGTACTCGATGGGGCTGACTCCGCAAAGGGCAGCAAAGGACGCCTCGGTGTTCAGCCGCTCGGGATTGTCTCCCATGGTGATCAGCAGGGTGACGGCGCTGTCCGGACCGATGCCCACCGGTACGAGCAACTGTGGGGAGTGGTGTTCGACGAGCTGGGTCAGGCGTTGGTTCAGCTCATCGATCTGCCCGGTGAGCTGTTCGATGCGCTCGGCGAGCATGCTCAGGGTCATGTGGGTGGCCTGGGCCACCGCGCTCTCGCCGTCCTCGCCATCGTCTGGGCCGAGGCGTCTGCAGGTGCGGAACAGCTCGCGGTTGCCCAGTCTGGACAGTCGTTCCCGCAGTGCGGGATCGGCGATGACCAGGACGGCTTTGAGCTGGTTTACCGCCTGGGTACGGGCTTTGACTGCGGAGTCCTTGGCGAGTTTCAGTATCCGGGCGCTGTGCACCGGACCGTCGCCGGACTTGGCCCGGGCCCGGACGCGACCACTGAGCACGGCCCGCGCTGCGGCCTGGGCATCGAGCGGGTCCGACTTCCCCAGCAGCCGGCGGGCCGAGCGGTCGGGGCGGTTCACCTCGTACACCTCGACCAGCTGCGCCAGCAGGTAGCGAGACAAGGCCGCGCCGAAGGTGCCGGTGCCCTCCACACCGGCCCGGCGCACCGTCCCCCGCCTGCGTGCCCGTACGAGGAGCCGCCGGTAGCCGGCCGCCGTGGCCGGAAAGGTCTCGGTGCCCAGCATCTTCCCGAGCGTGGAGATCACGGCGGCGACGTGCACCTCACCATGCGTGTCCACGCCCAGCACGACCTCGCTCCGCACGGGAGGATCCGTACTGGAGGGGATGCTGCGTTGTCTGGTCGTCATGGTGGTTCGCCTCCCGCGTGGTGACGTGCTGGGTGAATGGCACCGGCCCGCTCGGGCGGTCTGAACCGTGATGGAGCCTGAAACTCGGCAAGGCACCTATGGGGACACGCCCTGTGGCTCGGTGGCAGGCAGCATCCCGCAACGGCAGTCGACAGGTCCGTGACCGGACACTTCGGTCATAGATCTCATGAGTCAGACCCCCGTGCGGGACGGCACTGCGTAACCGTCCCATTGATCTCGGCACAACGGCATGACTCGATCACTGTCGGACGGCTTCTTCCGAACCGGTGCTCAACCTGGCCTGGGCAGGCTGACGATGGTTTGGCTAGTCGCCCGTTAGTGACCGGCATTGACGGCCAGTCATTGCCGCTGCCTTACCGGCTGTCCTTCGTCGGCCACGGCACGAACGCAGGGCAGCCCTGAACGGTCCATGGTCGCAGCGAACTCGTCCGGTGAAGCCAGCCGGCAGTCGAATTCGGCGTTGCGGCAGCTGGCCGCAGGAGGCGTGGCGACTGGGTGGCGCGCTGAGGACACGGGCCGAGGCCGCTCTGGCGTCGCGGCTGGGGATGATGCCCAAGGCGTCGGGATCGGCCGCCCCGGCGATGACCGAGGCGATCAGGCGGTGCGACGGCTGGTGCCGTCTCGTAGGCTGCGGGCCATGAGCGATATCTCCACTGCGACGCCCTCGGAAGCGTTCGAACTGCTGCTGGCCGGTAACCAGCGCTTCGTCACCAACGCCCCCGAGCACCCGAACCAGGACGCCACCCGCCGCGCCGAGATCGCCCCGGGCCAGCAGCCCTTCGCCGTGCTGTTCGGGTGTTCCGACTCCCGGCTGGCCGCCGAGATCATCTTCGACCGCGGCCTGGGCGACCTGTTCGTGGTGCGCACCGCCGGCCACGTGGTGGGGGCGGAAGTGCTGGGCAGCATCGAGTACGGCGTTGACGTGCTGGGCTGCCCGCTGGTCGTGGTGCTCGGCCACGACTCGTGCGGGGCGGTCGGCGCGGCGTGCGCTGCGCTGGAGGACGGCATGGCCCCGGCCGGCTACATCCGGGATGTGGTCGAGCGGGTGACCCCCAGCGTGCTGGCGGCGCGAGCCGCCGGACGGGTGGAGCCACAGGAGGTCCTCGCCGAGCACGTAAGGCACACTGTCGACCTGCTGCTGGACCGCTCTCGCGTCCTCGCCGAGAAGGTGGCCGCCGGCCAGGCCGCCGTGGTGGGCCTGTGCTACCGGCTGGCCGACGGCAGCGCGCAGCTCGTTGCGGCCCGCGGCCTCGACACGCACGTCGCCACCGCGTCCTGACCACCCCGGCCGCGGCTGCCCCGAGAATGTGCCGCGGCCGGAAGGGACTCCACGGGCGCCATCAGGGTTGGTCGCGCCGACGGGAACACCGAGCGGCGTGGGTGCTGGTCACACCGTGGGCCGGGGCCCGGCGGCGCGGCGCAGCCGGTTGGCGATCGCCAGTCCCAGCCCCTCCTCCGTCGGCAAAGACACGATGATGAGGTCGCACCCTCGCTGGTCGAGTTCACGCAGGAATCCGTACAGCCCGCGTGCGTAGGCAGCCGTCGAGGCGGGAAGGGCCACCACGGCGTGCACCTTCACGGAGGCGTCGGTGAGGGAGGGCGGAAGGAAGACGCCGACCTGGTGGCCCAGCTCCTGGGCGAGCTCCGCTTCAGCGACGACCTTCTCCGGTTCGACGAGGACGACCCGCGCCCGGGGCGCGTAGTGCGACGGATGCTGGCCCGGCACGCGGACCTGGCTCGTCGAAGGGACCGTGATCGGGCACTTCAGCACCGCTTCGAGGTCCTCGCGGGTCACCCCGCCGGGCCGCAGGATGCTCGGGATGTCGCCCGTGGCGTCCACGATGGTCGACTCGACACCCACCTCGCAGGAGCCACCGTCCAGCACGAAGTCGACGGCATCACCGAGCTCCGCCCGGACGTGGTCCGCGGTGGTGGGGCTGACCGAGCCGAAGCGGTTGGCGGACGGAGCGGTGACACCGCCACCGAAGGCCGACAGCAGCGCCTGTGCCACGGGGTGGTCGGGGACGCGCACGGCCACCGTCTCCAATCCGCCGGTCGCTTCGAGCGGCACCCGTCGGCCGCGCCGCAGGACCAGCGTCAGCGGTCCCGGCCAGAAGTGCTCGGCCAGCAGGCGCGCGGTGGCGGGCACCTCCTGGACCCAGTCGTCCAGGTGCTCCGCGCCGCCGATGTGGACGATCAGCGGATGGGACGGCGGGCGCCCTTTGACCCGGAAGATACGGGCAACGGCGACGGGATCTTCGGCGTTGGCGCCCAGACCGTAGACGGTTTCGGTCGGGAGGGCCACCAGGCCGCCGGTGCGCAGTACCTCGACTGCCTTCTCGATATCGGGGGTTCTTGCCATCACTCGAGCAATTCTCCCACCGCGCCCTCCGCGACGTGCCTATCACCGATCGCCGATCCGGACCGGCCGTCCTGGCGGCCATTCACCAGCTGCAGGGGCACCGACGAAGCCGCCTGATCTGCGACGTCCCTTGGCCGGTTACCGGGCCGGTGACGGCCATGGGACGTCTGCCATGGCCCCGGCGCGACAGCAGGAAGCAAGCCGGGGACCTCGGAGCGCCGGTACACACGCTCCGCCCAACGTTGCCCGGACCGATCGGTCACCCGAGTGTCAACCGGCCGCGTCACCCTCTCCTCCTGGTCAGCGTCGTCAGCCCGGGCGGCCGGCCGTGTCTCGGAGGGCATCGTCGGCCGGCATCACCGCCGCCATCACCCGTTTTCCGACCGGCTCGCGGTGCACCTCGAAGTGCGAGCAGACGGCCATGACCAGCTCCAGCCCGTGCTGACTCACCCGGCCCGGATCCGGCGCATGCACCACCGGGAGGTGCGCCAGGAGGTGTCCACGGCCTGACACCGCGGCGGACTGTCCGCCCACCGACCCGGGTAACTCTTATTGCGAGCCCCGCCGCGCACCTCACGCCCGTGCGCACCGTCCGCTCCCAACTGAGCGAAACCGTGGTCGCGTTGACCGTGAGGCATGGTGCCCTCGACTACGGCGCCCCGAAGCGGCGGCCGAACTCGCCGGCCAGGCCCACCACTGCGTCGGCAACGGCCAGGGCTCCCGGGGCAGTTCTGATCTCAGGTGGCCGGCAGGCACCCGCACGAGGTCCGGAGGAAGAACAGCTTCTCAGCGCCGCAGGGCCTGCTCCACCAGTACGGCCGCAGCGCCCGTGTAGTCGGTCGGGTCGCACAGCGTGACCAGCCGGTCCACAAGCGAGCGGGGCACTTCCGCCATGCGGGCGAGCACCGTGGCCAAGGGTTGCCCCGTGGTCTGCGCTTCCTGCGTGGCGCGCGTCAGCAGCGCTTTGGCAGGGGCCTTGCCCAAGGTCGGCGCCAGATGGGCGACCAGCCGCTCGGACACCACCTGACTGTCCGTCATGTCAAGGTTGGAGCGCATGCGGTCCGGCCGCACCTTCAGCCCTTCCACGAGTTCCGCAGCGGTCTGCGCGGCGCCACCGGTCAGCCGTAGACAGTCCCGGAGCAGCGGCCACTCCGCGTGCCACACCCCGGCGGATCGTTCGTCCTCGGTGACCAGGCACTGTGCCAGTGCCGCCGAGAGGGCGGGCACTTGCAGCGCGGCACTGCGAACGAGCGTCGCGAGCACGGGGTTGCGCTTGTGAGGCATGGCCGACGAAGCACCGCGGCCGGACGCAGCCGGTTCGGTGACCTCGCCCACCTCGGTACGGGCCAATGCCTGGACGTCCACGGCGATCTTGCCGAGCGCCCCGGTGGCGAAGGCCAGTGCAGCGGCCAGGTCGGCCACGGGTGTGCGCAGCGCGTGCCAGGGCAGTGCCGGCCGGGCCAGTCCCGTTTCGCCGGCATAGGCGTCCACCAGCCGTGTCACGTAGCCGTCCGGGTCGGCCAGGGTGCCCCCCTCGGCGAGTGCCGCGTACTCCAGGTATCCAGCCAGCGTGCCCGCCGCTCCGCCCAGGGAGGCAGGGAGGTTCCGCTGGACGCGGGCGACGCGCTCCTCTGCGTCCAGCACCAACTGCCGCCAGCCTGCGGCTCGCAGCCCGAATGTGGTCGGTACGGCGTGCAGCGCCAGGGTACGTGCGACGGCGGGAGTCCGCCGGTGTGCTGTCGCCAGCGCCGTCAGCGCATCGGCCGTACGCCGCAGATCGGCGAGGATCAGGTCGAGTGTCCTCCTCGCGACGAGCATTGTGCCGGTGTCGAGCACATCCTGGCTGGTCGAGCCCCGGTGCACGTACTCGGCTGCCTCGGGGTCCTCAGCCGCGACGACCCCGGTGAACGCCTGCACCAGGCCGACCACCGGGTTGGCCGTCTCCCGCGCCGCCAGCGCCAGTGCTCTGACATCGAGCCGGTCGGCACGAGCCACTCGCGTGATCACCTCGGCCGCCGAAGCGGGGAGCGTGCCCACCTTCGCCTGTGCGCGGGCGAGCGCCGCTTCCGCGTCGAGCATGGCCTGTACCCAGGCCAGGTCACTGGTGGCGGCCTCCACCCGCGTGCCTGCTCGCACCGGTGTGAGCAGGCCGGCGTCCGTCAGGTGCGTCGCGGTGGCCGGAGTCGTATGCGTGAGTGTCACACGATCACCCCGGACAGCTCCCCTTCGGCGTCCACCCGACGCACTTCCGCCGGTACATGCGCCGTCTGCGGCAGGGCGAGAACGGCACGGGCGATCGCGTCGGAGTCGCCGAGCGTCACCGAGTCCACCCCGGGCCGGATGCCCGCTGCCGTCACCCAGTGCACCGCTTCCGTCGGCACCCCGTACGCGAATCGGCGGGGGTGAGGGCGGCCTCGTCCGTCCAGCAGCCGGTAGGGCCGCTCGGTGACCGCGAGTCCTCCGGTCACGTAACCGGTGCCGTCAACGGTCGCGATCCGGTACGGCGCCGCCTGGTCCGTATCCAGCAGGTGCTTGAGCAGAGGGTCCTCCGTGCGGCGCAGGTCGGGCTCGGGCAACCGTGCCTCTATCAGGACGCGGGCGCGTACCGCTTCACCGGGCACCACCGTCGAGTGCGCCACGTACACCTGGGCGGTGGTGTCGATCCGCACCTGAGTGCCCGGACCCGTCACGGTCAGCACACCCGCTTCGATCAGCGCGATCATCTCCTCGATGCGGGACGCCGGCGGCCCGATCGACAGGAAGGCGTTCAACGGCGTGTACCAGCCCTCGAGGTCGTCCCGGTGGGAGTTTCCCTCAAGACCTCCGTGGTCGACGGCGAGACGGATTTCGTTGCGCAGGTCACGCAGCACGTCCAAGGCGGCTTTCAGAGGACCGCTGACGTTGCCGAGCCGGGCTGCGGCGACATCGCGCCGCAAGTAGTCCAGCAGCCAAGCGGTGAATTCCTGGCGGTCGGTGAACTCGCGCTCCCCGTAGGGTCGCGCGAGTCGCTCCCAACTCCAGTGCTGATCGGCCGGGATACCGTACTTGTCTAGCAGTTCCCGCCGATCCCCTTCGGTTTCCGTGGTGAGAAACGCCTGCGTGAATTCCTCCCGCAGCGCGGCGTCTCCGCGGGAGGCCAGCAACGCGCTGTAATAGACGCTCTGCACCTCCACGGAGATCAATGGCCACAGATCCTTTGTGAAGTTGACGGGTTGTCCGACCGAACCGCGTCGCCGCAGACCGGCGATGTACTCGGCGGTCAGCTTGCGCGGGAAGTAGCGACCGGTGGCACCCTTCTCGTTCTCCCCGCGCGCGTGGTAGGGCACGCCGCGACGGGAGAACGCGAACAGACGCGGCTCCTGGCCCGAGGGCCGGTACACCAACCGGTCGCCTTCTCGTACCATCCGGCCGCCACGGCCCACCGTGAACAACGCCATGTGATCGAAGAAGTTCAGCCCCAGCCCTCGCAGCAGTACGTTCTCGCCCGCTTTGATGCCACTGAGGTCCAGGTCCGCAGGGTTGGCGGGGGTGATGTAGGTCAGGTGGTGAATGCGGGACAGGCTCGCCGTGCGTGCTTCACGCGAGGACAGGCGCGACGGGACGTGCCCCTGGGCCAGCACGACCGCGTCCAGTGTGTCCAGCCGAGTGCCGTCCTGGAGCCGCACACCCTGCGGCCCACCGGGCACACCGTGGATGTCGGCGGCGGCCACCGCGCGGGAACGGTGGACCCGTACCGTGACATGGTGCGGGGCCGAGGCCACGATCCGCTCGAAGCAGCCTCTAAGGTAGTGGCCGTAGAAGGCACGTGTCGGATAGGAGTCGGGCCCCAGCTTCCGCGCCTCCTCCATGACCTCCGTGCCGAAGTCGTCCGGGGCGCCCAGCAAGGCAAGAGCCTTGGCCCACTCGTACAGGGTGGGGCCCGGCTCGATGGGCCCGTCGATGTGCGCGCTGTCGTCGGTGAAGACCGTGATCTGCGAAGCCACCGTGTTCATCAGCAGGTGCTGCGACTGCTCAGGGCGCCATACGGCACCCGCACCCGGGGCGGCCGGATCCACCACATGCACGGTCACAGCCGAATGAGTCGGTGCGTTGCGCTCATTGGCCAGCAGACGTTCGAGCACCGACAGCCCGCGCGGGCCCGCGCCGACAATGCACACCTCGAAATTGCTGTGCATGCAGGAAATCCCTTCCAGGTGGGGAGGAAACCAGTGATGAATCAGCAGCCTTCGGCCGGGCCGCCGACGGTTGCCGAGGGGATGTCGCACAGCCTGATCACGAGTGGTCGGCGAGGTGGTCGGCGGGAGACGCGACGGAGATACGTGCCCGTGTGCACGCTTGTGCGGACCGGGATTTCGATGACCCGACGGTCGCTTTTCGTTGCCTCGGCGGATAGGCGATATCCCATGGCCAAGAGCATGGCGATGCCGTACTGGCGGCGGCAAGGCGCCTGTTTCCAGTCCGTCAGGTCCGTGAGGGAAGGACTCTGTTCGTGTTGCTCACCGGGATTGTGCCTGGGAATACGAGCCGCAGGAGCTCGGCTTCGGTTTGGGCATCACGTGCTGGCGCCGCCTGGGGGACCCATGCTGGGGTGTGGTCCCGGCTCCATGAAGCACCCCAGGTCAAGCTTCGGAGCGCGGACGTCCTGGACTTCTCCCGGGCGGCGGCCTGGGAGTTCGGCTGGTGGGTGATTCAGCAGCTGGACTGGCGGGTCGGCAGCTGTGGCGCCGGACAGGCCGGTGCCAAGGTGGGCGACACATCGGGCCGACCGGCTGCCCGGAACAGCCCCGCATCTTCCCAGATCTTCTAGCGGTCAACGCCGAGGACAGGCAAGGATCATGGCTGGAGGCAGGGGAACCCCTCCCCTGCCTTGATGAGGGGGTTGTCATGAGCGATGAGCAGGACACGCTGTCGGAGTTCGTTGAGGCGACGGCGACGAAGTTCGGGGTGCCTGGTGTTGCCGTCGGGGTGTGGGTGGACGGCCGGGAGGTCTACGGGTTCCACGGCGTGACGAGCGTCGAGAACCCGCTGCCCGTCGATCAGGACACGCTGTTCGTGTTGGGCTCGGTCACGAAGCCCTTTACGGCGACCGCGCTGATGCGCCTGGTCGCGGAGGGGCGGGTCGAGCTGGACAAGCCGGTGCGCCGGTATGTTCCCGAGCTCGTGCTCCCGGATGAGCGGGCCGCGGCGGAGATCACCGTGTTGCAGCTGCTCAACCACACTGCGGGCCTTGACTGGAGGATGAGCGTCGACACCGGCGAGGGAGACGATGCCCTGGCCGCGTATGTGGCAAAGATGTCCGAGTCGGAGCTGATCGCGCCGCCTGGTGCCCGGGCCTCCTACAGTCAGGTGGGGTACAACCTGGCTGGGCGGATCATAGAAATGGTCACGGGTCTGACCTATGAGCAGGCCATCGCCTCGCTTCTGTTCGAGCCGTTGGGTCTTTCGCACACTTCCTTCGCCACCAATGACGTCATCACACGGCGGTTCGCGGTGGGGCACAACGTCGGTGAGGACGCGACGCCGGCCGTCGCGCGGCAGTGGAAGGACAGCCGCGGCAACAACCCCGGCGGGGGCTGCGCGTCCTCGGTGACGGACATGCTTCGTTGGGCCCGGTTCCATCTCGGTGACGGCCGCGCACAGGACGGTGCCCAGGTGTTGCCCGCCGAGGTCCTGCAGCAGATGCAAGTGCAGACTGTCGAATTGCGGGGCAGCACGCTCGGCGACGCCTTCGGCATCTGCTGGTTCCTGCGCGACGTGGACGGCGTTCGCACCGTCGGCCACGGTGGATCGGCCAACGGCCAGTTCGCTGAGCTGCTGATCGTGCCCGAACGCGACTTCGCAGTCGTCTCGCTGTCCAACGCGGGCCCGGACGGCGGCCTCGCCTTCAACCAGGCCGCCGTCCGGTGGGCGCTCGAGCACTACCTCGGGGTTGTCGACCGGGACCCGGAGCCGCTTCCCTACGACGAGGAGCAGGCCGGGGAAGTCGTCGGGAGCTACGCGAACGACATGATGGCGCTCACCATCGCCACGGATGGGGCCGGGTTGACGATCGCCTGCGGGATCAAACCGGAGATCCGTGCGGCGGCGGACACCGAACTGCCCCCGGATCTCCCGCCGGCCGATCTCGGCCTGCTGCCCGGCGACGCGGATGAATACATCGTCACCGGCGGCGGCCTGAAGGGGCAACGCGGTTTCTTCACCCGCGACGAGAACGGTGTGATCACCGGGGTCGACCTCGCCGGCCGGTTGTTCAATCGGGTTCCCATGGCCTCCAAGTAATGGGCCGACCCGCGAGTGATCTTCGTCACGGGTGGGGCCATGGGGCTGGCCGCGTGAGTCGTGTGGATTGTGATCACCCATCAGGCCCGCGCGGCCATGTCCCATCCTGCCTTCTGCGGCGTCTCGGACCAACATCTGGGCGAGTTGGCCACTGAGCTCGCTCCACGCTGGGAGGCCCGGTGTGAGTCCGGGCGCCATGACCGGCGTGGCGGTGCCCGCGAGCGTGAAGCCGGGGCTGGGCCGAAGTACGAGTTCGTTTTCGTCGATCGGCTGCTGGTGACGCTGGTGCGCCTGCGGACCGGGCTCACCCACGAGGCCCTGGGGCGTGATCTACGAGGTGGGCTCGTCCACCATCGGCCGTGCGATCGGTGAGATCCGTCCGCTGCTCGCGAGCCACGGGTTCGCCGTCCCGGACCGGCCCGAGGTGCGGCTGCGGACCTTGGAGGACGTGTTCGCCTATGCCGAGGCCGAGCAGGTCACGTTGCGGATCGACGGGATGGAAACCCAGGTCCGACGCCCTGACGCGAGCACACCCCGCGGCCGGCACCTCGAGGCTCCTCGCTCCGCACACCACGCCGTACCGAGGGACCGGTTCAGTCCCTCGCCGCGAACGGCAGGCGCGTGAGGCTGCGGTCGTGCAGGCGGCTGAGGAACAGCAGTGAGCAGGTGGCGCCGATCAGGGCGCAGAACATGTCCCACTGGGTGTCCCAGACATCGCCCTGAGTGGCCAGGAGCGCGTCGGCGGCCTGCCCGCCGGTCACGGCGGCCGCCCACTCCAGCATCTCGAAGACGGCACTGAAGGCGAGGCAGGCGCAGCCGACCAGCGGGGCGAGCCAGCGGCTGCCACGCAACGGCGAGGTACGGACTAGGAGTTCCCGCACCAGGATCGCCGGGACGAAGCCCTGCATGAGGTGGCCGAAGCGGTCGTAGGGGTTGCGTTCCAGGCCGAACCAGTCGCGCACCCGGTCACCGGCCGGGACCTCCGCGTAGGTGTAGTGCCCACCCACGATCAGGACCAGCGCGTGCGCGGCGAGCAGACCGCACAGCAGGCCGCTCAGCGGGAACCGCCGCCGCAGCAGGATCGCCAGGGGCAGGCCCACCATCACCCACACCGTCTCCAGCAGCCAGGTGGTCGGGTCCTTGGCACCCCACGCCGACGCCATGAGCGCCGCGGCGACGACGGCCGCGAGAACGGCGGGCAGCCAGCGGCCTGTACCGCCGGGGGGCCGCGGTACGTCCGACGGCGACGGGTCGACGGACATGTTGATGGCGGACATCGTGTGCTCCTGGTGTCTGTGTGGTGCCGCCATCCTCGGGGTCGTTGCGAACCCCGGCATGAGCGCACCTACTCATCTGCCGTGTGGGAAAGCCTGCTCGGGACCTCAGCGGAGGCTCGGGCCGGAAACTCAGGAAGCGGGCGGCGGTGCGGCCGGGTCCAGGTGGTGGCCGTCGTCGTTCCCCTTGCCGGGACGACCGGGCTACTGGGATCTGCCGCTGTTGGACGGGCCGAAGAACTCGATCTCGGCGATGGCGACCTGTTTGTCGGCGGAGGCCGCGTAGGCCGAGCGCACGATGAGGCGTACGGCGGTGACCTCGCCGGCCCGGAAGGCGCGGCGCTGGCCCCCGGCCGCCTGGTCGAGGGTGAGGAAGCGGGATTCCTTCCTGCCGTCCGCGGTGGTGATCACGGCTTCGACGCGCCGGGGGAGGGCCGACTCGGAGAGTTCGTCGGCGCGCACGGAGACGCCGGGGGTGATGATGACGTCGAGCAGGCGGGTGGGCTGGTCGAAGCGGGCCTCGACCCATTCGCCCTCACCGGACTGGTTGACCCCCGGGCCCCACCAGGTGTTGCTGAGCTTGTCGAAGGCGAGTTCCGGATCGTGCCGCGGATAGGAACGCGAGGCTTCGACGCTGTCCGGTCCGACCGGGCCGCGCTTGGAGAAGTGGTCGCGGACCGCGCTGACGGCGTTGTCGGCGTTGACGACGGCGGTGATCAGCAGAGTGAGCAGCACCGCCCAGAGCGCCCAGGTCATGAGGTGGCCCAGACTGCGCCTCAGACGCGGCCGGTCACCGGCCCACGGTGCCTCCCGCTGACGGAAGTCCAGCACGCGGCGCCACCATGGGCGGCGTCCGGGGACCGCGGGGCCGCCGGACCGCGGCATGGCACACAGGACGCAGTAGTGCCGGTCCGGCCGGTTGGGCGTGCCGCACCAAGTGCAGGGCATGCCGCCGTCGGCACCGGGTTCCCGGCCGGGGTCGCGGACCTGCGGGCGGTCTGCGACCGGGCGGCCCGGCAGCACGGGCGGGACGGACACCGTCGGGGTGCCCCGGGGTTCACCGTCGGCGACCGGCACGATCAGAGACCTGGCCCGCGCGACCGCGTCGTCTCCGGCGCCGGGGGTTGCGGAGGACGCCGGGGGACGCGGTGCGGTGGAAGCGGCTTCCGCCCCGCCGGTGTGGGTGGGGCCGTCGGTCACCCCGGTCGTGTGCGGTTCCGGGGTGAGCGGCTCGCTGCGGCGCGACGCGCTCGTTCCGGGCTCCTCGGTGCTCGACGCGCTGGTGTCCGCTCGGCCGGGGCCCGGGCGGTCCGGGTCCGGTCCGGGCTGTCCAGAGGTACGCGTGCCGGACGGGGTGCCGCCCGTTTCCGGGGTTCGCGTCGCGGTCGACGGGGTCTGACCGAACGAGGCCGCGACATCGGCGTACGCGTTGTCCTCGGCATCGGCATACCGCCCGGTGGCCCGCCCCGATCCCGGCGACGGCTCGGTGCTCCCGGTCGCGGACGCCCCGAGATCGACCGACCGGCTTCCGTCCCGGTCGTCCGGGTCCGCGGCCAGGCCCACCGCACCCGCGGGCACCCGGTCGCCTTCGGCCCGGGAGGCCGATCGCCCGGCTGCCGGGCCGGCTTCCGCGGTCTGCGCGACGCCCGTTCCACGAGCGGTGCCGGTCCGGGGGGCGAACTGCCCGGACGTCGGCTCCTCGGTGCGCGGGGCGTCCGACTCGCGGGCGTGGGCGTCCTGGGCCGTCTCACCGCGCGCCGCCAGGTGGCGGGACCAGCGCAGCACGGCGCCGCAGGAGTCGCAGAAGAACTGGCCGGGCGCCGCCCGGGTGCCGCAGTCGGCGCAGCGCGCTGCCCCGTCCCGGCCGGAACCGGTGGCGGGGGGCTGGGTGGTCATCTCTCGGGAATCCTTTCCGCGGCGGTCACCTGGACCGTGTAGGGCATGTGGGCGGGGCGGGCCGCGGCGACCAGGCTGTCGAGCCGGTGTGCGTCCGCGGGGGTCGGGTCGGGCAGCCGCAGGGTGACGTGCAGCCGTGGCCGGGGCTCGCCGGGGACGGGGCCGAGTGGCCCGGCGCTCCAGTCGGCGGCTCCGCTCTCGCTGATCTCCGGCTCCACACCGAAGGCCAGCCGGACCGTCTCGGCCAGTCCGCGCCGCGTGCCGCGTACCCGGTGCAGATGCGCGGCGGCCGCCACGGCGGCCCGCAGCCACTCCTCGGGCTCCGTGCCGTTGGTCTCGGCGCCGACCCAGCCGCCGAGCCAGCGGGTGAAGTCCGCCGGGGCGAGCGCCGGGGTGAAGTAGGAGTCCAGGCAGTCCAGGACGTTCAGGATCGGAGCGAGCACCTCGTCGAGACCCGCGACGAAACGCTGTGCCAGGTAGTCGTCGGCGAACACGGCGGGCAGCATCCCGCCGAGCGGTGCGGAGGACCTCAGCCCGTCGACGGAACCCCTCGCACTCATGCGCCGTCCCCCATCACACGCACCCGATGGTCGAAGGAGAACACCAGCGCCGCCGGTTCCAGGTCGATCCGGTCCGTCGCCTCGCCCCGCTTCCCGGTCAGCGGGTCGGCCGGGTGCAGCAGCACCTCGTCGACCAGTTCCACACCGGCCACCCGCTGAAGCACCGCGAAGATCTCGCCCGCCTGGACCCGCCGGCCGAACGGCCAGCCCGTGCCGTCGGCGCCCCCGGTCAGCGGGTCGAGGTGGCGGTAGAGGGCGTCCTGCGCCTGCCGCCGCACCCGGTCGGCGTCCACGCCCCGGAAGGCGTGCACCGTCGCGACGACGGTCACGCCCTGGTAGAACGGCGGCCCCACCGCCAGCCGGGTCCCGATGAGCCTGCGCTCGTCGAGGAAGCGGGTGATGCGTCGCAACAGGCCGTCCCCGGGGACCAGTTGCTCGAATCGCAGCCTGCCGCCGGGGTCCGGCACCGCCTGCGGGACCACCAGCACCCGTACCGCGTACGCTCCGTGCTCGCTCTCCTCGCCCTCCAGGCAGGAGATACGGGCCGTCTCCGGGGCGGCACGCCGCGCGAGTTCCTCGTAGTCGCGCAGGGTCACCGCGCGCTCCTGGGCCCGCAGTGTGATCGGCGCCCGGATCTTGGCCTCCTCCACCGTCTCGCCCTCGACCCCGCCCCGCGCCGCCTCCCGGTTGACGACCGAGGAGACGTACGGCACGGAGGTGCGCAGCACCCGTACCGCGCCGCGGGCCACGTTCCCGGCCCGGCCGCCGCCGACCCGGTAGCGGCGCACCCGTACGACCGCGCCCTGCGCAGGCACCGCCCCGTACTGGCGCAGGGTGCCGTCGGGTTCCCGGACCGCCGGGCCGAAGGCGACCTCCCCGGTCGTGGCGTCCAGGGTGATGTGCCGGTCGTGCGGTCCTGAGGCGGCGAAGTGGGGCACGACGTCCCAGTCCCGCCAGCCGTCGTCCTCGGCCGTCTGCAGCAGCACCGGCGGATCGTCGCCCACGACGGGCCCGTGGGCCAGCCGGAGCCGCTGGCCGGGCAGGCCGGTGGCCTCGCCGAGAAACTCGTCGTACACGGTCTCGGCGTGCACCACGCCGGTGGTGCCGCCCAGGGTGAACGCCTCGGCGGCACGCACGGTCGGCGAGGTGGTGTAGAAGGGCTGGCCGGGCAGCGGTTCGGTGACCCGGCAGCGCAGCCAGCCGGCCTCCTGCCCGCCGGTACGGGACAGGACATGCCCGCCGGGAACGTGCAGCACGGTCTCGCCCGGCCGGTTGAGGCCGCCGGTGCCGTCCCGGTCCACCTCACAGGCAGCCCAGCCGTCCTCGGTCCACGCCTCCCACACCAGCGGCGGCTGCCGCGGGTCGACGCCGACACCGTCGACCCGGCTGTCCAGACCCAGCGCCACCGCACAGTGCGGCACGGCGGCGTCCAGTCCGAGCAGCAGGCAGTCACCGGGGCGCGGGGCCTCGGCGAAACACCTCACGTCCTTCGCCTCGGCGAGATCGGCGGTCAGGTCGGTGACGGGCTCGCCCTGCCGCTGCACCATGAGATGGCGCAACGCGCTGGGTACGACGACCAGTTCACGCTCGGTCGCGAAGACGACCGCCTCCTCGCTCTCCGTGCGCGCGGTGGCGACCTCGGTGCCGGCGGGCAGCACCACCGGCTCCTCCTGCGGGGCGGAGAGCCAGAAGGTGACCTCGGTCCGGGCTGCCGACGGGGGGAACAGCCGGATGCCGACCAGGTCGAGGAAGGCCACGTGGTTCTTCTCCGGCACCCGGTTCAGCCGGTAGACGATCTGGTCCGCCATGTGGGCGACCGTCTCGACGAGGGTGATGCCCGGGTCGGAGACGTTGTGGTCGGTCCACTCGGGGGCGCGCCGCTGGATGTAGCGCTTGGCGTCGTCGACGAACTGCTGGAAGCGCCGGTCGTCGAGGTTCGGGGAGGGCAGGGCCATCAGCGGGGACCTTCCGGGGAGATGTCCGAGCCGCCGTCGCCGGGCTCGTCGTGGGAGGGGATGACGTAGAAGGGGAAGACCAGGCTGCGCGGGTTGTTGGTGCCGCGGATCGCATAGCGGACGTCGATGAAGAGCACCCCCTGGCCGGTGCTCGCGGTGACCTCCACGTCGGTCACCTCGATCCGGGGCTCCCACCGGTCGAGGCTGACGTACACCTCGTGCTGGATACGGCCGGCGGTGGCCTCGTTGACCGGCGCGAACACCAGGTCGTGGATGGCGCAGCCGAACTCGGGCCGCATCGGCCGCTCCCCCGGCGCGGTGGACAGCACCAGCCGGATGGCCTCCTCGATCTCCCGTTCCCCGCTGACCAGGGCGATGCCCCCGGTCGGCCCGATGCGCAGGGGGAACGCCCAGCCGGCCCCGACGAACTGCTCGGCCATCAGCAGACCACCCGCCCTCTCCCGCTCCTGACGAACTTCACGAACCTCATGGACTTCACGAACCCGACGACTCTCGTGTACTGCGCGGACCGCACCGGACTCCCGCCGTCACGGGATCGGATACGGCTTGTTGTTGACCAGCACGGCGCCCTGCAGCATGAGCGTGGCGGCCCGGATGCCCACGTTGGCGGCGGCGTTGACCTGGACGGTCCCTCCCGCGGTGACCGTTGCCGCGCCCGCCGCCTTGAGGCTGAGCGCGCCCAGCGCGTCCACGTTGACGGCACCGGCGAGCGACTTGAGGTTGACCAGACCCCGGCCCTGGAGGGTGAGGGGCCCGCCGCTCTTGATGGTCAGGGCCCGCCGCGCGCTCAGGGTGAGGTCCGTGCCCGCCTCCACCGACACCGACCGGCCGCCCTTGATGGTGACGGAGCCCTTGCTGTCCACCGTGATCTCGGTCTTCGTCCGGTCGAGGTTGATGGTGAGCCGGCCGTCGCCGCTCGCGACGCGCACGCCCTGCCGGCGGGCGCCGGTGGTCTGGCTGAGCAGGTCCACCCGGTTCCCGTCCCGGTCGGACAGCGTGTGCCGGATGGCCTTCTGCCGCAGTCCGTCGTGCAGGGGCACGTCCGGGACAGGCGTCGGCATGTCCCGGCCGTTGTAGAGGCCGCCGATGACGAAAGGATGGTCCAGGGCGCCTCGGTCGAAGGCCACCAGCACCTCGTCGCCGACGTCCAGCGGGAAGATCCCGCCGCCCGACGTGCCGCCCCACTGCACGGTGCGGGTCCAGTCGCTGACGTAGGTGTCGTCCAGCCACGGGAACCGCAGCTTCACCCGGCCCTGCCTCAGCGGGTCCTGTACGTCGGTGACCAGGGCGTTGGCCACGCTCGGCAGCCTTGGCGCGGCGGTGCCGCCGGCGCCGGAGGCGAGCCCGTACAGGGAACGCCATTGCCGGCCGCTGACGGTCACCCAGGTCTGGTAGTGGCTGTCGTCGCCGAAGACGTGCCGTACGGAGGTGACCGTGTACTTGCCCTCGAAGGGGCCACCCACGTCCCTGAGCGTGACCGGCACACCGGGGCGCAGTTTCGGGTTGCCGCGCACGGTGACCTCCAGCTCGGCGAAGGAGGAGGCGATGTCGCCGGCGAGCGCGTCGGCGGCGTGGCCGACCTCGGACTGGCGGTCGTACGGCGTCTCGGTCTCCACCAGTTTCCCGGCCGGGAACGCTGAGGCGGCGGCGCCCGGAGTGGTGCCGATGAGGACGGCCGGTGTGCTCGTCGTGGGTGCCATGGAGGTGAGCGTCTTCTTCGTGGTGACGTCCCAGCCCCGCGACTCGACCTTGCCGATCTGGTCCGCGGAGGTGACCGCGGCCCGGCAGCGCAGCACGTCCTGCCCGGCGTGCAGCACGAAGGGGCTCTTGTCGCCGTCGGTGCTGGTCGGCGGGGCTCCGGACGCCGGCGCCGCCTCCACGAACTGGAACCCGCCCCGGGAGTCCAGCGACATCACCATGCCGTTCTCGTCGGCGAGCCGGGAGAGGAAGTCCCAGTCGGTGACGTTCGACTGGCTGATGAACTCGTAGACCGTCCTGGTCGACTGCACCCTGCCGATCGCGATGCCGCTGCGCGCGGCCAGTCTGCGGGCGATGTCGGCGGCGGTCTGGTTGCGGTACGCGGCGACCCGGCGCTGCCGCATCAGACGGTGGCCCAGGTCGTATCCGCGGATCACGGTGAACGTGCCGGTGCCGTCGTAGTCGGTCTCCATGCCGGTCACCTCGCCGGTGA
Organism: Streptomyces sp. HM190; assembly: GCF_009857135.1. Classification (GTDB taxonomy): domain Bacteria; phylum Actinomycetota; class Actinomycetes; order Streptomycetales; family Streptomycetaceae; genus Streptomyces; species Streptomyces heilongjiangensis. The sequence goes on along the minus strand of NZ_CP047318.1, from coordinate 7,138,394 downwards.
GCAGCGGGGATGCCGCGCCCTGGCTGTCCGAGACCGGCGCCACCACCACCTCGGTGCCGAACCGCACGTTCAGCTCGCCGAGCAGCAGGCCGTGCGGGTCCCGGAAGGTGAGCCGGAACGCGCCGGGGACGCCGGCGCCGAGGTCCACCCACGCCCCGACGAGATCGTCGGCGATGTGGTCCGGGAGCCTGCCGCCGCCGATCGAGACATGGACGACGTTGGAGAAGGACGCCTGCGCCATCAGTGACCGCCCACCTCTTCGGCCGCCGGAAGCACCACTTCCGTGCCGGTCCGCAGCCGGGACGGGTCGTCGATGCCGTTGGCCTCGGCGATCGCCCGCCAGACGTTCGCGTCGCCGTACTCCCGCCACGCCAGCGACTGCAGGGTGTCGCCCGCGACGACGCGGTGCACCCGCCGCGCGGTGAGCGCTCCCGAGGTGGGGTTCTGTCCCCTGGTCCGGCTGGGGATCTCGTGCAGCCGCACCTGACAGACGGCCCGGATCGGCACTCCTGTCGTACCGAACAGCGAGTAGGCGGCGTCGACGGAGGAGACGTAGGCGGTGAAGCGGGCCGTCGAGAAGGATCCCCACTGGAAGACGACCCAGGGGGTGGAGGGCTGCTTGGCGGCGATGCTCTTCGCGGTCACCTCGCAGCACGAGAACAGCGCCTCCACCTTCTTCAGCACGGTGCTGCCGCCCGGGTCGTCAGAGGAGTCCAGGAAGATCTCCACCGTCATCTGCCGTGGCTCGGGCCCCATGAACTCCGGTACGGAACCGTCGCGTACCGCGGCGGTCGGGGTGCTCTTCCACTGCGCCTGCCGACTGAGCGCCAGCTGGGACGGGTTGAACCCGAAGGTGAAGTTCCTGATCAGCACGCCCGGGGTGGTGCTGCGGCCGACCGGCGGCTCGTGAATGGCCAGCGAGGCCCGCACCAGGCTCTTCCCCGCGCCGCCTCTTCCTGCCTTGCCTGCCATGTGCACTCGCCCCTAGTCCGTGAACCCGTGATGCGTGATTTCCAGAACCTCCGTCGCCACGGCGGGACTCGCCGGATCGAGGGAGGGCCCCTGCCAGCTGACCGGCAGCACGTCGATCAGCCCCCAGCGCGCCACCTCCGAGCCGTCCGCGCGCAGTGCCGCGATCTGGCCGGTGGGCCGGGTGATGCCCGTGCTCACGGAGGAGATCCAGGCCGCGACCTTCGCCGTGTCCGGGGTCAGGGGCCGGGTCAGGCGGATCGTGGAGAACGTCACCCGGGACGGGAGCTGCCAGACGAACCCGTTGTTCCCGCCCTCCTGGCGCTGCTCGATCTCCACGGTGGAGGCCAGCCCTTCGCACCCGTTGAAGTAGCCGAGGCTTTCGCCGTCGATGGTGAGCGTGAAGAAGACGGTGGATCCCGGGTCGAGATCGCGGGGCATCGGGTGGGCCTTTCTGGGGCGGAACCGGTCGGTCGAGCCGTGGGGCGGGGACGGGGGCGGGTCAGTCGCGCGGATCTCGGAGCCTTCCGACACGCTCGCGGTCGAGCCGGAGTTCGGTACGCAGGTGCCGTGTGATCCGGCCGACGAGCCGGTGCGTCAGGTCGTCGAGCTGGAAGTCGGTCAGGGAACGGGGGTCGAAGGCGGGGCCGGGCGCCGGGGTCCGACCGGTCGGACCGGCCATGGACGGCGGGGAGTCGGTGTGCCTCGAAGGCGACGGGGGCGTTCTGCGCGAGGTGGGTGCGGCGGATGTCCTGTGCGGCCCCGGTTCGGGGGCGCGCTGAACGACCGGAGGGCTCGGCGCAGGTGCGGGAGCCGGCGCTGGACCGGTGACCGGCGGCACGTGCGGGGTGGACGGGAAGCGCTGCACCGGCATGACGGGGGTGGTGGGCTCTCGCGGTACGGGCGTGACGACGGGCATCGGGACACGCTGTGCGGAGACGGGGACGCCGCCGATGGGCGGTCGTACGGGTGCGCGTGAACCTGCCGACCGGACCGGAACCGCGTCGCCGCGCGTTTCCGGCTCGTGGTGAGCGAGCCGTTGAACGGCGAAACGCCGGGCGTACGGCTCAGGATCGCCGTACGGGGTCAGGGCCGGGTGGTTTGTGGGTGTGGGGCCGGTCCCGGTCTGTCGGCGTTCCCCGCCGCTGGGGAGACGGGCGGGGTGGTGGTCGGTGCGGGGGGTCACCGCAGACGTGGCAGCGGTCATGCGCTGGACGGGGAGGGCGGGGGCGGAGGAAACCATGCCCGGCGGGACGGTGGGGGAAGGGGAATCGGTGATCGGGGTGAGGGCGCGCTGGACTGCTGGATTCGCGGCGGGGAGAGCAGGGAGCACGGGACCTTTACGTGAAGGGACGGCAGGCGTGGGAGAGCCGATGACGGGGACGGGGGTGCGCTGGACTGTTGGATGCGCGGCAGTGCGTGGCGGAGGGGCGGCTCCCCCGCCCTGTTCGTGAGGCGGGCGGGCAAGGGCAGCGGCGTCGGCGCCTGGCGCGAGGGCGCGCTGCAGCGTCGGACCGGGAACGGCGCGGCGCAGTGGTACGGCTGCCCCGGCCTGTCGGTGGTGTGGGGCAACGGGGACCGGTGTGGGCGGGACGGTGGAGGTCAGCGCTCGCTCGGGAGTGAGCGCACGCAAGGGTGGAGGCACGGGCTGGGGGTGGCCCGTACCTCCACCGGTCTTCCTCGTCCGGTGGTCTGGATCGTGTTCGGACACGACGGGTGCGCCTGGAGTGGCACCACGTTGAACGGCGTGTCCGGGCCTGTGCGGCCGTGTTGGTGGCGCGGGTGCGGGGAGGGGTGTTCCGGTGCGGTGGGTTTCGTGCGGGGTGCCCGATGGCGGGCGCTCCGATCCGCTCACCGCGCGTTGGACGGTGCGGGGTACACGCGGCGTCTGCTGGTGGGGTTCTCCGGCGTGGCCCCCGTCCGGCTCGGTGGTGAGGGCGGCGGCGCTGATCGGCACGCTTGTCTGCCCGCCCGGTGTCGGGCGCGTCGGTGCCCTGGCCCCGTCCGGGGCCGGTCCGGCAAACCGCATGACGTCGGCAGTGCTCCGCTGAATCGGGGTCGTGCCGACGGCTGGAGCCGTGTGCGCCTGCTGGCCTTGGCCCGTTGTCGGCGTGGGCTCTGGTGTCGGGGCGGTGGGCAGCGGGAGACCGGGTGTTGCCTGTGTCCCGCCGCCGACGGCGGTCCGCTGGACCGAGGGTTGCCCAGTGGGTGCCGAGGAGCTCCGGGACGTGGCAGCGTTGCCGGGCCGCCCGGACAACGGCTCGGAGGCCGCCGACAGGACCGGGACCGAGGCCGAGTCGGCGGCTATCGGCGCGCCGAGTCCCGCGCGCCGCACGTCGTCGACAGCACGGCGCTGGACCGGAGCGGCCTGACCGGCTGATGGCGTGTCGCGGGACACGGCCACACCCTCGGCCTCCACCCGGGCCGGGCCGCCGGACGTCGGCGTGCCGAGTTCCGCGCGCCGCACGTCGTCGACAGCACGGCGCTGGACCGGAGCGGCCTGACCGGCTGATGGCGTGTCGCGGGACACGGCCACACCCTCGGCCGCCACCCGGGCCGGGCCGCCGGACGTCGGCGTGCCGAGTTCCGCGCCCCGTACGGCATGGGTCGGTGCCGTGGGCGGTTCTGTCCGGGTGCTCGTACTGACGGGCACACTGCGCCGGCTGACGGGCACACTGCGCTGGATCGGGGCCGCCGTACCGGATGGCGGAGTAACCGGGGGAGTCGCCTGGTCGGCGGGCCGGGCATTCGGCCGCTCCCCTGGCACGGGTGCGGGCGCGGGCGCCGCCGGAGCCGGGCCACCGGACGTCGGTGTGCCGAGTCCCGCGCGCCGCACGCGGCCGATGGGACCGGGCCCTGCGGGGGCCTGCCGACCGGCTGATGATGTGTGGGGGGACGCGGTCGCGGATGCCGAGGCGGAGCCGACGGACGCCGAAGACGGGGGCCTGGCCCCGGCAGCCCCGTGGACAGCGTTTCGCTGGACCGGGGTCGTCGTACCCGCTGTTGGTTCGTTCCCGGGCGTGGTCGCGCGGGCCACACGGGTATCGGGAGCCGGATCGAGGTCCGAGGCCGCCGAATCGGCCGGGGTACTCTCTGTCCGACCTGTCGCGCTCCGCTGAACCGGCCCCGCCGCACCGGCCGACGGCGCCCTTCCCGGCGCGGGGGCGGCGGACACACCGGCGACGGGAACCGGGCCCGAGCCGCTGGACGACTCCTGTGCCGAGCCCACGGCGGGCGTACGCCCCGCCACCGCACTCCGCTGGACAGAAGCCGGCTCACCGTCAGCAACCGGCACCCGAAGCGAGCCCGCGGCAGCCGCCCGCCCGGACCCCGCCACAGGCGTACGCCCCGCCACCGCACGCCGCTGGACGGTGGCCGGCCCTCCGGGCGACGGCACGTCAGGATCCGGGGTCCGGAGCGGGTCACCGGCGGACTCCTGGCCCAGGGTGGAGGCACTCCGCCGGCCGGTGGCCGACGATGCGCTCGGGGAGCGGGACGCACCCGCCGCCGGAGCCGTGGCCGGGGCGGGACCGTCCGAGGGGTCCGGGCCCGGGACCACGACACCTCTGCCTCCGGAAGAGGGCGCCGGAGCACCCTGCTCTCCGGCAGCGGACGCCGTCCCGGCCGGCGCCGCCCGGCGGGCCACCTCCAGCGCCCGGCGCTGCACGGGGGGCGTGTGCCGGGCGCTGGCCAGTGTGGTCGGTGGGATGGGTGAGGGTCTTGCCGGGGTCACGCCGACGCCGGTCGGGCGGGGCACCGGGACCGGAAGGGCCGCCCGCGGGACCGGCGCGGCGACGGTGGAACGACCGGGCGTCTCGCCGTAGGCCACCACGGGCAGGGCGAGAGCGGGCAGTTCGAGCCCGGCGCCGGGTACCGCCGACGCGGTGAGCGCGTCCTTGACCAGGCCCCCCGGCGCGTCGTCGAGCACGGCGTGGGACATTCCGCCGCTGAACGACGGGTTGCGCCAGGTGGTCAGCCGACCGCCGAACCCCGCGTCCGCGACCGTCCCGGCCGTGCCGGTGATCGCCCGCTGGATGGCGGGCAGCGAGGGCCATCCGGCGGGCCGGGGCGTCTCGCGAGCGGGCCGGACCGCTCCGGTGTCCGGTTCCGCCGTGGCCGTCGACCGCTCCCGGCCCTTTGCCGGTTCCCCTGTCAGGGAGTTCCTCAGCCGATCGAGAAGTCCCACGCCGTCACCCCTCCGCCGAGGCACGGGCGACGAACCCGGCGATCTGCTCGGTGTACCGGCGGCGGTCACGGTGTTCGAGGTCCAGGATCTCCTCCAGGTTCCAGTGAAAGTGGTAGGCGATGTACGCGATCTCCTCGTGCAGCCGGTCGGTCGCGTACGTCACGATTCCCCCAGGCGGCTCCCGCCGAGTTCGACCTCGAACGGCTGCTCGCAGTGCGGGCAGGTGACCCCAGCCCGGGTGTGGCCCTCGGCGTTGACCTGCCGGTAGAAGTCCTGGAGGAACGCGAGGTCGGAGGCGAACATGTTCTCCACCACCCCGTCGTGCACCACCGCCAGCGTGCCCAGCCGGGTGATCACCCGGCCGAGCAGTACCACCGACAGGTAGGCCGGGTTCTCCTGCACCCGCAGGTCCCGCAGCGGGATCAGCTCGTCCCGCGCGGTCGCGAGCCGCATGGTTCCCTCCCGGTGCACGACTCCGGCCTCGTCGACGAATCCGCGGGGCAGCTCGAAGGCGAACTCCGTGAGCAGCCGCTGTGCTGCCGGGGCGGTGGCCGGAGCGCCGGTCTGCCGCCCCGGCAGCGTCGCCGCCACGGCCTCCTCCGGTACGGCTCCGGCGGCCGGGACCGTATCCGTTGCCGGGTCCGGCCCGGCGATCGTCGCCCCCGCCCCGCGTGCCGAACGACGCATCACTCGATGACCAGTTCTTCGAAGGTGATGGTCACGGTCTCGGTGAGCGCGGCGGCCTCACCGGCCTTCACCGTGCTGGTGTCGACCTTGCTGCACCAGGCGTTGCGCATGTTGTAGCGCTTGACGGGGTTGTCCTGGTAGTCCATCACCAGGATGGTGGCGTTCTTGCGGGCGCTGCCCATGTTGCCGGCGACCGACTCGCTGATCCACTGGTTGAAGGCGGCCGACTGCGTCATACCGCGGACCACGGTGCACGTGCCCGCCTTCTTCACACCCGGCAGCTTCTTCGTCACCGCCCTGCCCTGCGACGAGACCTGCTGGTACTCGATGACGTCCTGTTCGAGGCTGAGGCCGCTGACCTCCGCGAGGTACTCCACCATCACGCCGTCGATCTGGAGGCCGAAATTGTGTGAGGTGAGGGCGTCACCCGGCTGCAGACTCATCCGTGCTCTGTCCTTCCGAGGGGTACTTGCTGCTTGCTACTTGCGGTGCGGGGGGACGGGTGGTCGTCCGTTACTCCTCCAGCTCCCCGCTGCCGCTGGAGAACTGGGCCAGCCGGAAGATCACGAACTCGGCCGGCTTGACCGGTGCGATGCCGATCTCGCAGACGACCCGGCCGAGATCGACCGACTCCGGCGGGTTGGTCTCCTCGTCGCACTTGACGTAGTAGGCCTCTTCGGCCCGGGAGCCGAAGAGGGCGCCGTTGCGCCACTCGTTGACGAGGAAGGCGGAGATGTTGCGCCGGATCCGGGCCCACAGGTGCTGGTCGTTGGGCTCGAACACCACCCACTGGGTGCCGATCAGGATCGACTCCTCCAGGTAGTTGAAGTAGCGGCGCACGTTCAGGTACCGCCAGGCCGGGTCGGAGGAGAGCGTGCGGGCACCCCAGACCCGGATACCCCGTCCCGGGAAGGCGCGGACGCAGTTGACGCCGACGGGGTTGAGCAGGTCCTGTTCGCCGCGGGTGATCTGCATCTCCAGGTCCACCGCGCCGCGCACGATCTCGTTCGCGGGCGCCTTGTGCACACCGCGCTCGGAGTCGTTGCGGGCCCAGATCCCGGCGATGTGGCCGCTCGGAGGCATCGTCCGGGACTGGCCGGTGGCCGGGTCGAACACCTTGATCCAGGGGTAGTACAGGGCCGCGTACTTGGAGTCGTAGCCAGCCGTTTCCTGGCGCCAGACGCGGACCTGATGGGCATTCAGGCCAGGCGGCGGGTCGATGACGGCGACGCGATCGCCCATCAGCTCGCAGTGCGCGATCAGTCCGAGCTGCACGGCCTTGACCGCTTCCAGGTCGATCGCGCCACGCTGGTAGGCGGCCATCAGGTCGGGAACCGCGACCATCGAGACCTCGTCCACCGCCTCCAGACCACCGAAGCCGGTGCGGTCGGCGGAGTCGCCGAGGTACTCGGCGGGGCCGGGATGCGCGGTGTCCGTCCCGGACGGGGCGAGCGGCGCGGGGGCCGGGGCCGGCAGGGCCACCGTCTGGTTCTCGGGCCGGGCCAACTGTGCGGCGGGCGCCGCCTCCTGCACGGTGATGAGCCTGGACTGCTCCTTCACCTGCGTGACGACGTAGTTGCGGCCGCCCTTCTTGGCGGTCACGTCGAAGGTCTCGGCGACCTTGCCGCCGTCCTTGACGATCAGCCTGAACCGCTCGGCGGGGCCGTCGCCCTCCGGGTCGGCCACCTCGACGCTCAGCGAACCGGGAGCGGCGGCCGTCACCGTGAAGGTGCCCAGTCGCTGCGGCTCGCCCGGCGGCAGCACCGCGGGGGTCGTGGAGCCCTTCAACGCCGCAGCGGGGGCGGCCGGGTCGCCGGACGTGCCTCCGTGGACGCCGCCGACCCGGACGACGTAAGCGGCCGAACCGCCGTTGTTGAAGAAGCCGTAGACACTGTGCGCCAGGTAGTACCCCTCGGTGAAGTCGCCGAAGGACGCGACGTACTGGGTCCAGTTGGTCACCAGCGTCGGCTTGTTGAGCGGGCCGGTCGGCGCGAGACCCACGAAGGCCGCCACCGAGGTGCCCACCCCCTCGATGGGGCGGGAGCCGCTGGCCACCTCCTCGACGTAGACGCCCGGCGACAGGTAGGACGGCATGCTCGGCTCTCCTCGGGGTTCACGACAGGTCGTCACCAAGCGTCGGTCGCGGGCCGGTCACCGGCAACGTCCTCGGGTGCCTGTTGGAGGGCAGCGGCGTTGCCCGCGCCGCTGCCCGCGCGGCTGCCCGCCGGGATCGACGCTCCGCGGACCCGCCCGGCCCGGCCAGGGCCCCGGCTCGCCGTGCCCGTTAGGGCAGCGAAGGCTGCCCCACGGCCTCTGACCGGCGCTCGGTGCGTCCGCGTAGCGTCGCTGCGTGAGCCTATGGACTTCCCTGGAACCCGCCTCCGCAACCGTGGACCCGGGCAGCACCACCACCGTGCGGCTGCGGCTGCGCAACACCGGTGACGTCGTCGACGAGTACCGCTTCGAGGCGGTCGGCGACACCGCACCGTGGACGACCGTGGAACCGGCGACGCTCCGGCTCTATCCAGGGACCACGGGGACGGTGGAGCTGACGTTCGCGCCGCCGCGCACACCCGACGCGACAGCGGGCCCCAACCCGTACGCCGTACGCATCACGCCGACCGAGCATCCCGAGGCGGTCACCGTCCCCGAGGGCAACCTCACCATCACCCCGTTCAGCGAGGTCCACGCGGAGCTGGTGCCGCCCACCGTCAAGGGCCGCCTCCGCGGACGGCCCAGGCTCGCCGTCGACAATCTCGGCAACACCTCCCTGACGGCGTCCGTCAGCGGTGGCGACAACGGTGACGAACTGTCGTACGACATCGTTCCGGGCAACGTGCAGATCGAGCCGGGCCGTGCCGCGTTCGTGCGGGCGACGCTCAAGCCGCGCCAGATCATCTGGTTCGGCTCGAAGCAGCGGCGTCCCTACACGCTGACCGTGCAACGGTCGGGGACGACGCCGCTGGAGGTCGACGGCACCTATGTCCAGCGGGGGTTCCTGCCCGGCTGGCTCGCCACCTCCCTGGGCGTCGCCCTGGCCCTGGTCATCACCTTCGTGATGCTCTGGATCGCGTACAAACCGCAGGTCCGCACCGCGGCCGTGGAGCAGCTCCAGAAAGCCGGCGTCAGCACCCTGCCACCGCCCGACGCCGAGAAGACCGACGTGGCCGGCGAGCCTTCGCCGCCCGGCTCGGAGCCGACCGCCGAACCGCCGCTGGAGGAGGCTCCCGACGACGCCCCGCAGGGCGGCAAAGGCGGAGGCGGCGGCAAGGAAGGCGGGGGAAGCGGCGGAGGCGAAGCCACCTCCCCGACCGCCGAGGAGGAGACCGGCCAGCGGACCGTGAAGAACGTCCTGCTCAGACTCAGGTCGGTCAAGCGGTGCGCGGACGTCCCGGGCGTCGCCGAGCCCGAGCGGGGCGATCTGGTCACGGTGAACACCTGCGACCCGGGCTCCGGGAAGAACGAACGCTGGAACGTCGAGGTGGTGCAACCGAAGGGCGGCCCCGGGGACACCGCCCTCTTCCAGATACGCCAGGTCAGGGGCCGGCTCTGCATGGACCTCAACGGGACGGGGGCCAAGCCCGCGGCCAGCGCGGTGTTCACGTACGGCTGCAACGGAACCACCGAGGACAACCAGCTGTGGTGGCTCGACCAACAGGACGAGGACACCTACTGGATCCGCAACTTCGCCAGCCACGGTTCCTGCCTGGACATGGGGGGCACCAGCGTCGCGGGGAACCCCGACAGGCTCGTCATCAGGGACTGCGTCGAGGGCGAGGCCCAGAGGTGGCAGATCGTCAACCCGACCGTCCCGAACTGGACGATCGTCCACCCCTGAGGACCGCGTCCGCTACCAGCCGCCCTCCCCCGGCACCAGGCGGCCCGCCTTGCGGTACTCGCGGCGGGCCCCCTCCAGCAGGTCGGCCGTGGTGACCGGTTCTCCGCGGCCGACGGCTGCGTAGGCCGCGGTGACGACGGCGCTGCGGATCGACCCGCCGGCCAGCTCGAAGTCGCGGGCGCACCCGCCCGGGTCGGCGTCCGCCGCACACGGCACCCCGGCCAGGCTGTGCCGCCACAGCGCCAGTCGCTGCCGCGCGTCGGGGAACGGGAAGTCGACTACCAGGTCCAGTCTCCGGGTGAACGCCTCGTCGATGTTGGCCCGCAGATTGGTGGTCAGCAGCGCGATACCGTCGAACGACTCCAGGCGCTGCAGCAGATAGGCGCTCTCCATGTTGGCGTAGCGGTCGTGCGAGTCCTTGACCTCGGAGCGTCGGCCGAAGACGGCGTCGGCCTCGTCGAACAGCAGGACGGCGTCGGTGCGGTCGGCCTCGGTGAAGATCCGCTCCAGGTTCTTCTCGGTCTCGCCCACGTACTTGTCGACGGTCGAGGAGAGCTGGACGACGTAGAGGTCGAGGCCCAGTTCGGCGGCGACGACCTCGGCCGACAGCGTCTTTCCGGTGCCGGACTCGCCGGCGAAGAGCCCCAGCACGCCGCGGCCCCGCCCGCCGCCCGCGCTGAGCCGCCAGTCGCCGAGGACCCGGTCGCGGTGGCGGGCGCGCAGGGCCAGTTCACGCAGCTGGGCCAGCGGCTGGTCCGGCAGGACGAGGTCCGCCCAGCCGACGTCGGGCCTGATCCGGCGGGCGTGCCGCTCCAGACCGGACGCGGACTGCTGGCGGGCGGCGAGGCGCAGGTGGGCTGCGGTCATGGGGGTGCCCTCGAACGCGGCGACTTCCCGCGCGGCTCGCGCGACCCGGGCGATCCCGTCGGCGCCGAGACGGTACGGCGCCACGGCCGCCGCCAGGTCGAACGCCGGTGGCTCGCCGAGCGCGGCCGACCACTCGGCCCCGGCCCCCGCCGAGCGGCGCGGCACCTCCAGGACCAGTGGGTCGCGGTCGCACCACTGGGGATCGTAGGGCCGCTCGCCGACGAACAGCACCGGGATGTCGGGGGTGGTCAACTCCCGTATCAGTGGGGCCGGATCGTCGGGGAGTTCTGACACGACGAGGGCGCAGCGGCGCAGCCGGGCCTCGCGGAGCAGTGCCGGGCGCGGCACATCACCGGAGTGGATGACGTGGAGGGCGTCGAGTCCCGCCGCGCGCAGGGCCGCCGCGGCGAGGGCCGGTCCGTCACCCGGGCGGCGTTCGCGCAGGTAGGCGACCATTGGGCCGGCGCTCAGGCGTGCGGCGAGTTTGTGGGTGAACTCCTCGTCGTAGGGGCCCGAGGGCTCGTCGAGCGGGCGCAGGTACGCGGCGAGGGCGGCGTCCGGGGTGTCGTCGCCCAGCAGATGAGCCACGAGGCGGTCGGGGACGCGCAACGTCCGGCTGAGGAAGGGCCGTTCCGGTTCCTCGACCTCGACCAGTCCGAGCGCGCGCAGCGGGGCCGACGGATGGAACCTGGCCCGGGCCCACGCCAGGTGCACGGGTGCCCCGCACACGTCGAGAGCGAGTCCGGTGGTGGCTCGGCGGCGGCTCACGTCGTCGTTCAGGTATCCGTACAGCGCCTCGAAGACGCGGTCGACATCGGGCGCCAGGGCGATCAGGAGCAGGGCGGTGTCCAGTTCGGTGAGCGCGTGCCGCTCCACGAGGAGCGCCAGCCGGTCGGCGGCCGCCGTCGTGGCCGCGGGGGTCGGCGCGTCCGCAGGCTCCGCCGCGCCCCGGCTGTCGGCCGGCTCCGCGTCGGCGCGACCCAGCAGGTGCCTTACCGCGTCCTCGGTGAGGTACATGCCGCGCAGTGGGTCGCCCGCGGTGGGGTCGGTGGCGCTGCGCCGCTCCACCAGCACGGCGGCCCGGTCGCGGATCAGGTCCAGCCGGGCGAGCAGCGCGCGGGAGACGTCCGGTACGGGGTCGCCGGAGTACGGCGGCGCGTCTTCGGAGGGCGCGGAGGTGTACGGGGTCATTTCTGTGCCCGCTCCGGATCCGGGTGGCCGGCCGCCGCCGCGTTCGACCCGTGTTCGCCCGGCAGGCCACGTGCGGCCGCCCTGGCCGCCACGGCCTGCGCCACCTGGCGCGGCCGGTGCCGCCGCTCCGGCGAGTCCTCAGCGCCGCCGTCGACCGCGCGTACCCGCACGGCGGCACCCTCCGTGACCGGTGGCCCGACGTCGTACTCGGGATAGGCCGGGAACGGCGCGGTCACCACCAGGTCCAGGGACGGCTTGAGTTCACCGCCGAGCGCGGACCAGATCTCCGCCAACGACCGCGCCTCGGTCTGGAGACCGGCGACCGTGAGGGGCATCGACAAGCCCAACTTACCCAGCGCGCCTGGAAGTTCGTCGGCGGGCATGAGCTCACGGGGAAGCAGGGTCGCCAACACTGCCGAGAGCAGTCGGTGTTCGTCCTTCGGCTGCTTCGTCCAGGCCGTGACGAGGTACGACAGCCGGAACCAGCGCGGCGGCTGGCGCCGCTTCAGCACGATTCCCCGGCCGTCCTCGACCGGGGCCGAGCCGCGGTGCCGCCGCCGCACGTCCTCACGGATGTCGTACAAGTAGGCGTTGACCGCGGTGGTGTTGCGTCGGGCGGTCCAGTCGCGGGTCGGGGCCTCGAAGGAGACGTCGATGCCGGAACCGGCCAACGCGCCCCCTTTAAGCAGCCGTTCGATGACCTCGTCCACCTCGTGGATCACCGTCGTCTCCCGTTCCTGGCTCAGGTACCGCCATGCCGCTCCGTCGAGTCCGCCGAACGGGCGTGTGCGTCCGATTCTTCGCGTCCGCGCCCCAGTCGCCCAGGCACGGGAGGGACGATGCCGGGGTGGAGCGGCGTGTCCGGGCGGCCGTGCGTCGTTGCCCTCGCGGTCAGATGAAACCCTCCCGCAGGGCATAGGCGACGGCATGCGCCCGGTTGCGCAGGTGGAGGCGGGTGGTCAGCCCGTGCACCACGTTCTTGACGGTACGTTCGGAGTACGCGAGCTTGGCGGCGATCTCCGTGGTGTCCAGTCCCTCGGCGACCAGCCGCAGGACGTCCGCCTCGCGTGCCGTCAGCCCCGTCACGCGGGCGCCGGTGTTTCCCGCGACGCAGCGCTGGAGCGTTCGCACCTGGCTCATCAGCCGGCCGAGCAGATCGGCGGGCAGGTCGCCGTCGCCCTGCGACGCCGCGATGACGGCCTGCAACAGCCGCTGTGCAGTCGCCTCGTGACGCCAGACGACGGCTCCGACACCGCACTCGATGACCGCGAGGAGTTCACTCTCCCGAAGCGCGCTCACCACAAGGACGGTGCGGGCGCCCTCTCCGCGCACGAGTCGGCGCAGCCGCGCGAAGGTCGTCTCGTCCGGTGCCTCCTCGACCAGCACGGCCACGGCCCCGGCTCCGGGCCGGGCCTCGTCACGAAGGTCGATCACCGGATGCTGCCGCAGCTGACTGACCGTCCCCGCCGCGGAGATGGGGTCCCGCGCGTGGACCACGACGCCGATCCGGTACCCGGGACCGTCCGGTTCCCTGCCCGTGGTCCCGGCCGAACCGGTGTCCGAGGTGCCCGACATGCCGCTCACTTCGCTCCATGCTCCTCTGTGATCTGCCTTACAGATTTCATGACGGGTGAAACATTTCTGTACCTGCCGCGCACGGACAATCGTGGAGAACCACGAGGCGCTCGATGTGTCCACCACGGCACGTCCACGACCGCAGGAGGCAGTCATGCCGGTACCGGAGCCCCTTCTCGAGCGTGAGGCGGGCCTCGCGACAGTGGCCGCGGAGGCAAGGCGTGCCTGCTCCGGCTCAGGGCGCCTGGTGCTGCTGAAGGGCGCCACCGGCACCGGCCGCAGCGCTCTCCTCGAAGCGGCGGCCCGGCACGCCGCCGCCCGGGGCATGCAGGTGCTGCGGGTGCGCTGCTCGACCGAGCCGCTCGCCCCGCTGACCGCGGTGTGCCAACTGCTCAGCGATAGCCCGGAGCTGGCGTACCCCGTCCTGGATCCCGCGGACGCCGGCAGTACCGATCCGGCCGCGCACCGGGAACGGGCCGCGCGCCTGTGGCGTGCCCTGCTCACCTGGACGGAAGCGGCACCGCTGTTCATGGCCATCGACGACGTCCACCTGGCCGACAGCACCTCGCGCGGCTGGCTCGTCGAAGCGGCCCGGCTGGTGGAGCGCCTGCCGGTGCTGCTGGTGGCGACCGAGCGCAGCCAGTACGACGTCGGGCCGCCCGACCCCGGCCTGGACCGCGCGCTCCCGCCCGGCGTCGTCCGCACCCACACCCTGGCCCCGCTCCGCGCGAGCGCGTCGGCGCGGCTGGTCCGTTCGGCCGTCGACGGCGCGGCTCCCGATGCCTGGGTGGACGACGTGGTGCGGGCCGGCGCGGGCAGCCCGCTGTTCCTGCGGGCGCTGCTGGACGACCTGCGCGGGCAGGGCCCGAGTGCAGCAGGTCTTCCGGAGTCGTGTGCCGCCCTGTATCCGGGCGCCTTCCCGGCGGCCGTCTCCTGGTGGCTGGAGTGCGCCGGCGCCGAATCCACGGAGGTCGCGCGGGCGCTCGCCGTCGTGAACGGTCCCGACGGCGGCCACGAGGACGGCGACGGAGGCCTGCTCGCCGGGATGACGGACTCGGATCCCTCCAGGGTCCGCGGCTGGCTCACCGCCATGACCCACCTGGGGCTGTTGCGTCCCGACCCGGAGGGGCGCCCCCGCTATGCCCACCCCCTGCTGCGTGACGCGGTGCTGAGCGGCTGGTCCGGCGACATGCGAGGCGCGTCCCACAGCAGGGCGGCAGAAGCGATGCTGCGCCACGGCGCGAGTACCGAGGCCGTGGCGGGGCAGTTGCTGTCGGCGCCCGCGCCCGTCGGCGCCTGGGCCGCCGATGTCCTGTTGGACGCCGCGGCGCGTGCGGTCGGTAAGGGCCGTACCGCCGACGCCGTCGCCCTCCTGCGCCGCGCGCTGGGCGAGGCACTGCCACCGGCCCGGCAGGCCACCGTCCTCACCCAGCTGGGGTCCCTCGAATACGCGGCCTTCCCGGCGGCCGGCATACCCCGGCTCACCGAGGCCACCCGGCTGTCCGACGAGCCCCGCGACCGGGCTCGCTCGGCGATCGCACTCGGCACAGCACTGGCCGGACGGGGAGAGGTGCGGGCGGCTCTGACCGCGCTGGCCTCCGTGGAGGAGAGTCTGGCGGCCGAGCCGGGGCTGGCAGCCGCGCTGCGGAGCGTGTCCATGCTGGTGTCCGACCGGGACCAGGCCCTACGGCGCGAGGTGTACGGCCGGTTCCGTGCAGAGGCCGCGCGCGCGCCCGAGTCGGCGGATCCGGCCGGGCGGGCGCTGGCGACGCAGTACGAGTCGACCGCCGGGCTGCTCTCGGCCAGGACCGCACTGGCCCGGGTCCGGGACATGCTGCGGGAGCCCGTCGATCCCCTGGCCCAAGCCGTTCTGATCGCGGCGGCCGCGGTCGTCGCCCTGTGGGCCGACGAACTGGACGAGGCG
Organism: Streptomyces sp. HM190; assembly: GCF_009857135.1. Taxonomy (GTDB): domain Bacteria; phylum Actinomycetota; class Actinomycetes; order Streptomycetales; family Streptomycetaceae; genus Streptomyces; species Streptomyces heilongjiangensis. The sequence goes on along the minus strand of NZ_CP047318.1, from coordinate 7,123,157 downwards.
GAGCGCCTGGTCCGGCGCGGCCTGGCCGAGCAGCGTGCCTCGCTCCTGCATCCCGTGCACTCCACCCTCCTGGACATCCAGGCGGAGATCTTCGCCGCACGCGGCGACTACCCGGGCCTCCTGGCCGAACTCGACTCACGTCGGGCCGCCGGCCCCGGCGCCGCGGGAAGGCCCGGGCACACGGAGTCTCTCACCATCGTCGCCCTGGCCGAAACCGGCTGTCTGGAGCAGGCCGTCGCGCTCGCGGACCGCTGCGACCCGAGGGACGCACCCGACTCGTGGGAACGGCCCGCCCTGCACTTCGCGCGGGGGCGCCTGCGCGCGGCGTGCGACGACCCGGTCGGCGCGCTCGAGGACTTCCAGGAGTGCGGGCGGCGCCAGTCGGCCCGGGACGTGGTGAGCCCGATCGTCACCCCTTGGCGGACCGCCGCGGCCGAATGCCTGCTGACCCTGGGCAGAACCGACGACGCCGTCGCGCTGGCCCAGGAGGAGATGGGATTCGCCGAGGTCTGGAACACGCCGCGCAGGCTGGGCCGCTGCCTGCGCGTTCTGGGCACCGCCACCGGGGGCCGGTACGGCCTCGAACTGACCGACCGGGCGGTGCGGTTACTGCGGGACACCCCGGCCGCGACGGACCTGATCCAGGCACTGGTCGCCCAGGGCCGTCAACTGGCCGCAGCCGGGGAGCGGACCCGGGCCCGTGACCCGCTGCGCGAAGCGGCGGACCGAGCCGAACGCATCGGCGCGGTACGCCTTCGCGGCCTGGCCGAGAACGCCCTGCGCGAGTGCGGCGCCCGCCGCCGCACCGCACCGCCCGGCGGGCAGGCCGCACTGACCGACAGCGAACGCCGCATCGTCGAACTCGCCGCGGCAGGCCGCACGAACGCCGAGATCGGCGAGCTCCTGCACCTGGCTCGGCGCACCGTCGAAACCCATCTGACCAACGCCTACCGCAAACTCGGCATCCGACGACGCACGGAACTGTCCGGCGCGCTGGACCAGTTGCTGGTGGACACCGGCAGGGGAGTCGGGCTGCGGGCCGTTCGCTGACGGGAGCGGCGGGGATACCGGCCCCGCCGCCTCACCGGGGAGCCAGTTGCCGGCTGAGCCTGAGGACGTTCTCGACGGCCCGTGGGTCTCGGGCGCCGCGTGGCACGGGCACCGGCGCGGCCCCGGGCCCGATGAGCACCCCGGTCCGCCCGTCGAGGGACGCGTCAGTGGCTGCGAAGACGGACGACCGGGCGGCCAGGGAGGCGGGGCCGGCCGTGGAGCGTTCGAACTTCCGGCGTACCAGTGGCCACAGCAGACGCAGCGGCGGGGAGACGATCCTCGGTGAGGTCATGGTGCCGTTCGTCATGGAGGTCGCGGCGCCGCCCGGGTCCGCGGCGAAGACCGTCACCCCGGTGCCGCGAAGGCTCTCGGCCAGATACAGGGTGTAGACGAGATGGGCGAGCTTGGCCCGGCCGTACCAGTGGAACCCGTAGTAGCCGCCCGGCGGTTCCACGGAATCGAAGGTGCGGTTGGCAAGGCCGACCGCGCCGGAGGTGACGTTGACGATCCGGCTCGGTGCGCCCGCCCGCAACTGCTCCAGCAGCAGTTCGGTCAGCAGGTAGGGCGAGAGATGGTTGACGGCGAAGGACGCCTCGACACCGTCGACGCTCTGGCGGCGCCGGTCGAACATCGCGCCGACGTTGTTCACGAGCACCCGCAAGGGGCCCTCGGCGGCCAGTCGCCCGGCCAGGGCCCGCACCTCCTCCAGTGAGGCGAGGTCGGCCGCCACGAAGCATGGCGCCGCTGCGGTCGCGACCGACGCCACTTCCTCGACGGCGCGCGCACCGCGCTCGGCGTCGCGGCCGACCACGGTGACGGCGTACCCGCGCTCCGCGAGGCCTTTCGCCGTCTCCAGCCCGATGCCTCCGGTACCCGCCGTCACCACTGCCCGCGCGCTCATGGATCTGCTCATGGATCTGCTCCCTGCGTGGCCCCATGGAATCGGATAGCTATCCGTTTTTTCGTGGGCATGCTACAGCAACCGGATTAGTATCCGTTTGCGTGTGAGGACGCCGGGGACGACTGCCGCGGTGTCAGCGCGGCGGGCGGAGCCCTTCCAGCAGAACCCCGAGATACAGCTCGCGGCGTTCCCCTTCCCCGGAGCGCACCGCGTGCTCCACACCGCACAGCAGGCGGCGCACATCGTCCGCCTCGACACCGCCCCGGATCACACCGGCCAGCCGGGCCCGGTCGAGCAGAACGGCTACCGCCTCATCGAGCTCGGCCTTCATCTGCGAGGTCCGGGCGCGCGCGTCGCCCGCGGACGACAGCACGGTCGCGAAGTCGGGATCGTCCAGAGCGAGGTCGAGCGTGAACCGCAGCAGTCCGCGCAGCCCCTCCAGCGCGTCCTCGGCCGAGGACGCCGCCCGCGCCTGTTCCACCAGTTCCCGGAAGCGTTCCACCGAGAGCGCCTCGATCAGAGCGTGGCGGTCGGGGAAGTGCCGGTAGACCGTGCCGACGCCCACCCCGGCGAGCCGGGCGATGACGTTCAGCTGCAGCGAGTTGTCACCAGCGGCGACTCGCTCACGGGCGACCTGCAGAATCCGGGCCCGATTGCGCGCGGCATCGGGCCGCAGCCCCGTCCCCTGCCTCGATCTCGCCGCCACGTCCCCAGCATAGGCGGGCACCCGGCCATGAGAGTCGGCTGCCCCTCCTTCGGCACCGGGCTGCGCGAATTCCTGGCCCCTCGGCTCTGGGCACGCAGAGACATTCGGTCGATGTTGGTGGTCGGTCATGTCCGCGCGGGCCCGGGAGCATCAGTGGCAGTGCAGCATTCGCATCGCGAGGAGGCGCTGGACCGCGCCTCCTCGCGTTCCGCCGTCCCGCCCACCGCCGGTCGTCCGACGGCCGGAGCGGGCGGTTCGCCGCCCACGATTTCCGCGGTCCTGCACCACCTCCAGCGGTCGGCCGGCAATGCCGCTGTCGCGCGGACGATCCGCACGGACCGTGCGGCAGACACAGGGACGGCCCGGATGTCCGTCCAGCGGACGGTGCAGAGTGTGCTGCGCGCCCCTGGGCAGCCGCTCGACCCCGCCACCCGCACCGACATGGAAGCCCGTCTCGGGGCGGACTTCTCCGACGTACGGCTGCACACCGGGCCGGCCGCCCAGCGTTCAGCGGCCGACGTGGGGGCCCGCGCTTACACCTCCGGCAACCACATCGTCATCGGTTCCGGCGGTGCGGACCGGCACACCCTGGCCCATGAGCTGACGCACGTCGTCCAACAGCGTCAAGGACCGGTCGCGGGGACCGACAACGGCTCCGGACTCAGCGTCTCGGACCCCTCCGACCGCTTCGAGCGCGCTGCGGAGGAGAACGCCCGCCGTGTCATGTCCGGCCCCGCGCCCACCGAGGCGGCGCCCGTGCAGCGGATCAGGACCGCTCCGGCACACGCCGGCGAGGAGTTCACGGCGCAGCCCGTGCGGCGCGGAGCCGGTGCTGTCGTGCCCGCCGCCGCTCAGGTCGTCCAACGGGTGCCCGACTGGGCCGACGCGGCCGCGGCCGGTCAGCGCGTCGCGCCACCGCCTGGCTGGGAGTGGAACGAGGAAGGCGGGCTCAGCAGGATCCGGGTGCCGGTGGCCGGGGAGTCGGCAGGCGGACCCCGGACGGAGGCTGCGCAGCAGGAGCAGGAGCAGGAGGCCGGGGACGGCCTCATCACGTTGCGCGTTCTGGTGCGAAAGAATGCCAGTTTCCGTGACGCGAACTACTTTCAGCGGGTCGGTCACTCCTGGGTAGCGTTCTACAAGGACAACAAGTTCGAGTTCTCTGCGGGCTTTTACCCCAAGAATGGAGAGATCAATCAGGACGCGCCGCACCAGAGCGTTCCCGGGGAAGTAAGGACGGACTATGACGATCCGAGAGACGCGACCACCGAACTGTCGGTGCCCCTCACGCAGAAACAGTTCTCGAAAGCCCAGAAGTATATCCAGGAGAACCAGAACCGGGAATACAACCTGATGCGCTACAACTGCACCGACTTCGCAATCGGGGTACACAGGGCCGCCACCGGCCACAGCCCGCCCGGCCGAAACCTGTTGGTGCCGAACAACCCCAATGACCTGCACTCCGGCATCAAGAAGCACAACAGGAAGAACAAGCAGGGTGCCCGGTGACGGCGTAGCGGTGCATCAGCAGCCTCGGATTCCGCCGAACAGCCTCGGCCGTGGGGGCGGCCTCGTCACGGGTGCTGGATCCGAGTGCGCGGTCGATGTCCGTGACCCTGCTGTTCGTCGCCGCCGGGGGCGGCAGCCGAGCACCGGAGGACATCGCACCCGCGCGACGAAGGAGCGAATCGCGCAGAGGTCGCGTCCCGCGAGGTGGTGTAGGCGATCATGCGCTTCGCCCTCCGGTACCCGGCTCGCGCTGATCTCCCCGTTGGCCCGGCACGCGAAGTGGCCCGATCAGGCGCCGGGAGTGCCCCAGCCGGTCGAAGTACCCGGCGTGGCCTGCGAGTTCCGGTCCGTTGATCGGCTACACCACCCGGCGGGACGCCATCCGCGCAGAACCAGGTGGCCGTTCGGACAGTTCCGCGACCGGCAACGACTCCTCGTCGCCGTCCGGCGCCTCGAACGGCCACGGTCATTCGTCGCCCATGTCCTTGCGGAAGGCTTCCTGGAACTGGCGCATGTACGAGGTGGTGCCGCCGACCGTTCTCTGCAGGCCCGCACGGGTCTTTACGTCCACGCCGATCGCGATCTGTGTGCCCCTCGTCGGCTTCGCCTGGTGCTGCGCCCGCCAGTACGCCAGCTCCTGCTCGGCGATCTTCTCGTGTGCCTCCTTCGCGCGCGGGTCGTTGTTGGGGATCGCGTACAGCTCCGCCATTTCGGGCCGCATGAACACGGTGTGGATGTCCCGGGCCCCGTGTTCACCCGCCACCGTCCTGATGCCGTCGATGGCATCGGCGACACTCGAGCCCACCGTGTCCTTACCCTCGAGCCCTTGCTCCTTCAGCATGTCGCGGATGTACTGGGCAGCCTTCTGACGGGGGGTGCCAGGAGCGACCTCGTCCCTGCGGAGCCCGAAGATGCTCACTGCGGCGCTGACCTGCTTCTTGATCATTTCCATCCGCTGCACCTGCGGCGCCCCGTCGGCTCGCGCCGACGCGGCATCGGCCCGCTGCACCGCACGGCTCACCGGTACGCTCCCGGACAGGGCACGGACGGCGTTCGCCTCGGCCTCACGTTCGAAGCGGTCGGACGGATCGCTCACGCGCAGTCCGTCGCCGCGGTCCGTGCCGGCCACGGGGCCCGAGCGCTGCTGGATGACGTGGGTCAGCTCATGGGCCAGGGTGTGCTTGTCCGCGCCGCCGGCCCCGATGACCACGTGGTTGCCGGAGGTGTAGGCACGGGCACCCAGCTCCGCCGCGGACGCCTGGGCGGCGCCGCCGGTGTGGATACGGACGTCGGAGAAGTCGGCGTCGAGCCGTGCTTCCATGTCGCTGCGGGTGGCGTCGTCCAGGGGACGGCCGCCCTCGCGCAGGACATCGTGGACGGCGGCGCGCTGGATCTCGGGCTGTGCTGTCCAGTGGCCGCAACCGGCCCCGTGCCGGTGGCGATTCTGCCCTTGGGCGCCGTCGGACCGGCGGAGGAACTGGACGACCGCGGCGTTGCCCGCACTGCGCTGCAGCGCGTGGAGCGGCGGTCTGCCGTCCTGAGTCTCGGGGCGGCGGTGGGGGACGCCCCCGGGTGCGGCCTTGGCGGTGTTCTCGTCTTTGTCTGTTGCGTACATGTGCCTTCCTCGGTTGGTCTGCACGGTCTTCCCGGACTCCGGAGGGAGTCCATGCAGTCCGGGTCCACGAACTGCGGAACCTCTCGTCGACTTGGCAACCCGGCTGTGAACGTCACCCGCAGCCGCATCGGATGCCTCACCCGCCAAGGCTTCCGCACCCGAACCGAACGAGGTCGCGACAGGAGACGGCCGGAACGCCCTCTCAGGGGCGCGGGTTCTTGAACTCGACGTCCGCGCGGGTGAAGGGGACCGTCTTCTGCAGCATCGCCTGTGGCCGGACGAAGTCCTTGAGCAGCACGTTGATCAGCTCGTCGCCCGACATGGCGCGGAGCCGGGCGCCCACAGCCGGCTGCTGGCGCTGGATGCGGGCGATCTCGACGACACAGCGCTGGGCCAGCCCCGGGATGATGTCGCCGCCGACGAGCACGTTCGACCGGGCCCTCTCCTCGCGGACGGTCCGGCTCGCGGGACCGGGGTACTCGGTGTGCCCGGTCATCGCCGGCGTGTCGGCCGGCCGGTGGATGCGCACGTGGCGCGAGTACTTCTTGGAGGTGTCGAGAGCGCTCGCGCGTCGCTGCTGCAGTTCGCCAAGTTTCGTCTGGTCGATCTTCGCCACTTCGTCCCGCAGCGCCTTCTCCTGCCGCATGAGCTGCCGCATTTTCCTGATCAGGACGTCAGGTTTGCCTCCCAGCTCGGCCAGCCGACCCACCTGCTCGGAGGTCTTGGCCACCCGCTGGACACGCTCCTCGGCAGCTGCGTAGAGCGCCTTGGTCTCGTGCACCGCGTTCTTCAGTTGTCCCTCGGGGGACTTGGCCGGAACCGAAAGATATGCGTCCTGTTTCTGTGCGGCGTCCGGCTTGCGGGTGTAGGAGAGCATCTCCCCTTGATCGGTGGCGCGGATGGTGGGGAACTCCCGGTCGAGGAAGTCGTTCTGCATCACCCAGCCGTTGAACTGTTCCAGCATGCTGATGGGGAGGGTGATGCGGGCGGGATCGGGGCCGCCGAAGCGGCTGCCGCGGAAACCCGCACCAGCCTGCTCGATGTAGAAGAAGACGAAACCGTGATTGGTCAGGTCCGCGAAATCGAAGCCGCCGGTGTTGTGCTGGAACGGCGTCGGCTCCTTCTCCAGGATCGCGGCTGACTTCAGGGCGGGATGCGGCCGGGGGGCCTGCGCTGTGCCCATGATGCTCTCGACGCGGTCGGCCGGTGAGTAGTGCCGCAGCACACACCGCCGCAGGCAGGCCTCGATCTCCGCGCGCTTGCTGTCCACCCATGACGGGTCCTGGGAGCCGCCGAGGTGGTGCTGCACCCGCTCGGCGTTCACGTCGAGGTCGGTCTCCAGGGTATGTCTGGTCTCGGCGGACAGGGACGCGAAGTGGCCGAGATAGGAGCCGTTGAATCGCTGTCCCCGCATCTGCGGTTCGTGCCACATCCGTCCGAAGTGGTACATCAGGAAGTAGCCGTAGTTCTGTGTCTGTTCGGTGTAGCGCTTGAGGTGGCCTGCGATCTGGCCGCGCGCGGGGGGCAGCGCCGGGGAGGCGGTGTACCACCGCTCGACCGCGGGATCGGCGGCTCTCCAGGCGTCGAGCTGCTGAAAGAGCTGCTGGATGTGCGTGCACCACGTGAGCAGGTTTTCCGGAGTCCTGCTGTTCCAGTAGTCCCCGCTCACGATGGCCCTCTCGTGATGAAGGCGGAACCCGTCGTAGGTCCTCAGATCGCGTTCGAGTCTGGCGATCAGCGGGGCGATCTGGCCGGGCACCTGTGGTGGGGGTTGCTGCTGCGGTCGTTGTTGCTGTGCGCCGCCCGGTGCCCGCTGGACGGTCACCGCACGGCTGACGGCCGCGTTGCCCGCGCTCTGCTGCAGGGCGAGCACGGCCCGTGCCCTCGTCGGGACGGAGGACCTCTTGCACCCGCGCGCGGCTGCGGCGCCCGAGGCGTCCGCCTTGGCAGGGGCCCGGTGGTGTGTGGGCAACGTCCGGTCTCTCCTCGGTGCGACGGTCAAGGGCGCTGAGGGGTGTCGCGTGTGACGACCCCGGGCAGCCCGGGAGAACCCCACGGCAATCTGCCTTTCGCGCGGTGGACGACGGAAGGTCCGGGCGGACGTATCAGCGTGCCGTGTGGTGGGCCGAACGGTCCTCACGAAAGGGCAGCGGACCCGGCACACCCGCCTGTGCCGGGTGCGTGGCAGCGGGATCGGGCAGGGTACGGAGTCACGGGCCGGCGCCGACCGCCATCGGGCCCGGATCCCGGACCGTGTTGCACGGCGCCGACGCGTCGAGCCTGCTCTCCCTCGCGTGAGAGGCCGGGGAGTCCCGTGGCGGGTGCGCGTTGGGGCAATGGCCTTGACCGCAGGGTCCTGTGATGCGGCGGCGCTTGATCGCTAGGCTCGGAGCGTGACGGAAGGTACTTTCCTCGTCAAGGAACAGGACGCGGACGAACCAGCGGTCGGCGAAGGCGCGCCGAGTCGTGCCGATCGTGCCGATCGACGTCCGCGCCGACGTGGCCCCGACCCCTTCACGCTCGTCGTCATGCCGAGCCTGGTCGCGGTGGCCGGAGTGTCGACGTTCCTGGCTCTGCGGACCGATCACCTGTCCCCGGGTCCGTCCGGTGGGTCCGGCGTCACGGACACGGTGGGTGGCAAGGTCAACGGCTCCTACGTCCCCTGGCTGCGCGAGGCCACCCACGACTGCCCGGTGGTCACGTCCGCGGTTCTCGCCGCCCAGATCGACCGGCTCTCCGGGTGGAACGACGACACCCCGAGCGTGTCGCGGCAGGGCATCGCGCGCTTCACCGACGCCCAGTGGAAGAAATGGGGCCGCGACGACGACGGCAACGGACGTTCCTCGCCACACGATCCGGTGGACGCGATCATGGCACTGGGCCGACAGGACTGCTCGCTCGTGCGAGAGGTGACCGCCCTCAGGACACGCGGCACCGTCAACGGGGACCTCGTCGACCTGACTCTCGCCGCTCACACCCTGGGTACGGACGCGGTGGCCCGAGCGGGCGGGGTTCCGGCCGCCGCCCGTGATGTCCTCGACGAGGTCGAGGCGCGGCTTGCGCAGTACGAGTCGCTCGTGCGGCAGAACCCCGAAGCGACCGGGGGCCCGACCGCTTCGGCGCTCATGTCCGCTCCCCTTCACACCCCCACCGTCACCTCGGCCTTCGGGACGCGCGAACATCCGCTCACCGGAGTGACCAAGTTGCACACGGGAGCGGATTTCGGCGGGCCGCGAGGGGCGCTGGTGTCCGCCGCGCGCGCCGGCCGGGTGGAGTTCGCCGGAATGACTCCCGCGTATGGAAATCGTGTGGTGATCCACCACGGAACCATCGGGGGCAAACGGCTGGAGACGACCTACAGCCAGCTGTCCGCGGTCCTGGTGACCCCGGGGCAGTCGGTGTCGGTGGGCTCTCCGGTCGGCCGGGTCGGTTCCACGGGCCTGTCCACGGGGCCCCACCTGCACTTCGAGGTTCTCCTGGACGGGCAGTACGTGGACCCGATGCCCTGGCTGCGGGCACCGACCGGGTAGGATCCGGGCCGCTGTCAGGGCAGCCGTACCGTGAACACGGTGCCGTGGGCGGGGCGCTGGTGACGGTCAGCGTGCCTCCGTGCGCCCCGGTGAGCTGGCGTGCGATCGGCAGGCCGAGGCCGCTGCCGCCGATGCTGCGATTGCGGGACTCGTCCGCGCGCCAGAAGCGGTCGAAGACGTGCGGCAGGTGCCCCGGAGCAATCCCGGAACCGGTGTCCGCCACGTCGACGGTCACCGAGGGGCCCTCGCCCCGGGCGCTCAGCGTGATGGTGTCGTCGGCGTGGTGTGACGGACCGCGTTGGAGACGAGGCTGCCGAGTATCTGGCGGAGTCGCACAGGGTCCGCAGACACGTCGGGCGCGTCCCATGCGGCGACCGTGACCGTGACGCCCGATCAGCACAGGAGGAGACAGCCATGCACGCCGACCGGCAGCGGCACGCCGCAGATCCCGCAAGGGCCGAACTGGGCTTCGATGGTCCTCCGACGGTCATCTGCGTCAAGGCCGAGGAGGAGCACATCGAGGCCGTCAGCCAGGTCCTGCCCGCGACGGTCCGTCCGGAGCTGCCCGGCCCGGTCACCGTCAGCCGCCCCTAGGACGCCCTGACCGCCGGACAGCAGACCTGGAGCACCGCCTGCGCGCCTTTCCTGGGACTGGCCCTCGTCGCTCTGCTGGTCGGCGGGGTCGGCAGCGCCGACACCATGGTCATCTCGGTGATCGAACGCCGCCGGGAGATCGGACTGCTGCGGGCTCACTGTGGGATTCGGGAACAGCTTTCTCGTTCAAGCCGGTTGACGGGCATGACTGGCACGCATGGGCCTCTGGCCCACCCCGTAGGCTGAGGCTCCCCGTTGACAGCCATGAGGAGAGACGATGGCGGGCGTACGCGAACTGCCCCCGGACGAGGTCCTGGTACAGCGATTGCGTGACGGTGACGAGCGGACCTTCGCGCTGGTGCTGGACAGTTGGTGCGGTGGCATGTTGCGGGTCGCGATGTCGTTCGTGTCGACGAGGGACTCCGCCGAGGAGGCCGTCCAGGACACCTGGCTGGCGGTCATCAAGGGTATCGGCGACTTCGAGGGGCGCTCGAGTCTGAAGACGTGGGTCTACCGGATACTGGTGAACACCGCCAAGGCGCGCGGCACGAAGGAGAGCAGGACCGTTCCCTTCGGTGATCTCCTGGCGGAGGAGGAGGGCCCGACGGTGGATCCCGCACGGTTCCGCGGCCGTGGTGAGCCGTATGCCGGGCACTGGGCCGTGGGACAGGAGCCGCGCCCCTGGCACTTTCCGGAGGACCATGTGCTGCGTGGTGAGGTCCGCGGTGTGATCGAGGAGGCGATAGACGGGCTTCCGCCCCGCCTGCGCACCGTGATCACGTTGCGCGACGTCGAGGGGTACGGCTCCGAGGAGGTGTGCTCCCTGCTGGAGATCTCGCCCGGGAACCAGCGTGTACTGCTGCATCGGGCAAGGGCCCTGCTGCGCGGCAAGTTGGAGAAGTATCTGTCGGAAACGCATGAGGTCGCTGTCGGGAGGGGGCAAGCGTGAACTGCGACGAGTTCGTGGAGCTGGTGACTGCTTTTCTGGACGGTGCCCTGTCCGAGGAGGACGAGCATCGCTTTGTGGGACACCTGGCCGAGTGCTCCAAGTGCGAGGTGTATCTGGACCAGTTCCGGCAGACGATCGCCACGACGGGCGAGCTGACTCCGCAAGCCATCTCCGACGAGGCCCGGGGCCTGTTGCTCACCGCGTTCCGGGACTGGCGACGGCCGTGAACCGGTCCGGACATCCGTCAGGCCGCCCGGTCCAGTTCGGCCGCGCCGAAGGACACGCTGAAGCGTTCGCACCAGATCGTCACCGTGGAAAACCTTCCGAGGTCGGCGCTCGCCGGGATCGCATAGTTCTGGTTGCCCTCGTTGCCCTTCAGCGAGCCGAGGTCGATGTGCTGACCGCCGTCGAGGTTGCCGCCGTCGCCCTGGACAGGCTGGTCGCTGAGCCATACGTGCAGTGCCGGGCCGTCGGACGTGCGCAGGTCCGACAGACGCAGCGTCCGCGCCCCGTCCGCGGACTCCAGAACCGTCACCGAGCCGCTGGTCTCGTGCCCGTGTGAGACGAACGTACCGCTCAGCGACCGCTCCGCGGCGACGGCGGCCGGCGGTGCCTCGTCCACCCGGACCGTGGTGAACGCCCGCCACGGCTGGAAGAGACAGAGGCCGACGGCCACGGCCACGACGGCCAATGCGGTGATGATCCAGAGGGCAGGGCTGCGGCGCTTGCTGCGGCACATGGGAGTTTCCGTTTCTGTTCGGTGGTCGCTGTGACCCGGCGTCGTGGTCACAGCGCCTTCAGAGACGGAAGGGGCGCCGAACGTTACACACCCACCGAGGAATTCGCCCCCCGAGACATACGCGGAACCCCACGCCGGATCGGCTTGCCACGTTCGGCGGCTTCGGCGCACCGAGTAGGCACAAGCGACGACGCCCCAGCCGTACCGGACTCAACAACCGTGCGCAGAACGGCACTACGGCTGGAATGTTCGCGCCGAGGCGAATGGGGCCGTCTTCCACACCACCCGGTGTGGAAGACGGCCCCATGTCTGTTGGGAGGGGTCAGTCGCAGAGCAGGGCCCACCCGTTGCCGGGGCGCCAGGTCTCCTCGCCGGCGGAGGCTCCACTGCGCTGTGCTCGACTTTGGCACCGTCACCACGGTGCCCAGCACCAGCGGTCGGGCAGCCCACCCACTGCGATGGCGCGGCTCGGGGGCGGTCTGCCGCGCGCGACGATGTCGGGGGCGGGCGAACAAGTGGGGCGGGCGAGGAAGTCGCGGGGGGGCGTGACGGGTCGTGGAGGGCTGGAATCTCGTGGAGCGCTCGGTAGGCGTAGGGGTCTCGGAGTTGGTGGGGCTTCAGAGGGCGTCGGTCGGCCCCAGGCCCGTCAGGGCTCCGACCGGGTCGAGGTCGGGGATGCCTCTCGGCCACCAGTCGTCGTGGCCCGGTTCGGACTCGTAGGCGTACCACAGACCGTCCCGGCCGAGGCGGAGTTGGACGTGGCCGAGGGGGTGGGTGAGGTGGTTGCGCCACGGGCGGAACGGCGGCAGGTCGGCGGCGAGGAGCAGCGGGCGGGCACGGTCGAAGCGGCCCGCCGGCGGGTCCCAGGGCTCCTCCAGGACGACGAGCCCTTCGAGGCCGCCCTGGCGCCAGGCGGCGACGGCGCGGGCCAGGTCGGCCGGGGTACGCCCGGTGGCGGCGGCCAGCGACGAGTACAGGGCGCGGGTGGCGGCGGTCAGACCGGAGCCGGGGCGCGCGGCGGCCAGCCGTACCGCGTCCTGCCAGAGCGTCAGCTCGGCGACCGGGTCCCGCCCGGTGGTGAGCAACGCGTGCGCCCGGGCCGCCGCGTCGGTGGCCAACTGGTCCAGCGCGAGCGGGTCCGGGCCGCCGGGCGCCCCCGGATACACCGGGGGCTGCTCCGGGTGCGGGGGCGGGGACAGCGGGGCGGGCAGCGGCGGAAGCACGCGCGGGGCGAGGGCCTCGCTCGCCCGGACACCGGGGAGTGCCGCGGGCCGCTGCTCCTGCGCGGCACGCGCCGCCCGCGCGGCGTTGCGCCGCGACAGCGCGTCGAGCAACTCCCGCTCGCCCCGGCCGCGCAGAAGCAGCAGGACGAACGGGTCCTCGTCCAGGAGCCGCGCCGTCTGATAGCACAGCGCCGCCGCGTGCTTGCAGGGATGCCCCCGGTCCGGGCAACTGCAGTGGGGCTCCAACTCCCCCGGTCCGGGCAGCAGGCGCGCCCCGCGACAGCTCCGGCCGCCGGACGCGGGCGCGTCACCGGCACCGGCACCGGCACCGGCAAGGGACTGAGGGAGTTCCTTGTCGAGCAGGGCGGCGATGTCGGCGGGACGTTCGGCCGCCGTGTCCAGGAAACGGTCCCATTCGTCGTCGTCCAGCGTCCGCAGCCGGACCTGCACGCGGTAGGGCCGGGGGCGGCTGCCGTGGACGTACGCCAGCACCAGCCCCGGCGTGACCGTGATCGCGTCCACGTGGCCCTTGTCGGCGTACGCCCGCCCCCGCACGAGCCGGGCCGCGTCCAGGGCGCCCTCCTCCAACGCCGTCACCCAGGCGTTCCCCCACCAGCTCTCCGCGAACGCCTCCCCACCGGAGGTCCGGGGCGGGAACGCCCGGAAGGTACGCCGGAGTTCGCCGTCACGGGAGGGAGCTGCCATGGTGCCGGGAACGCGGGGCATGGCGGCGGCACCTGCGGACCGGGGATCACCGGGGTGGTCGACGGCGTGGGAACCATACCGGTCACCGGCCAGGGCTTCGCCTCGGACGGGCGATTCGGCGCGGGCTCGGCTGCGGGCCCGCGGGGCCTCGGCGGAGGTGAGGTCGCGCGTCGGCGCGTGGTCCTCCGTGGGCGGTTCGAAGGCACCCGCGATCACGGCGCGTACGTCCCGGACCGGGCGGGGTCCCTCACCCCGGTCCGCGCTGCGGCCGGGCCCCTCGTGCCTGCCGGTGCGCCGACCGTGGGGCGGGTCCACGGGCGCGGCTCCCTCCACATCGGCATCGGTCCTGGCCATGTCCTCGGCGACGGCCTTCGCTTTCGCATCGGTCTTGGCCGCGGCATCGGTCCTGGCCGCGGACTCCGCGTCGGTCTTCGCCTTCGCATCGGTCTTGGCCGCGGCATCGGCCTTGGCCGTGGACTCCGCCTCGGCCTCCGCACGGGCCCGCTCCGCCGCGCTCCGAGCGGCGCGCAGCGCGGCACGGGCGACGTCACCGGGCCGGGCACCGCCCGATGCGGCAGTCCCAGCAGTCCCACGAGCGCGCGGCGCCTCCGGGGCGCGTGCTGCGCGCTCCGCCTGCGGTTCCTCGGTCGAGGCCGCCACCCCGGCGTCCACGGCCCGCCACAGCGCTGCCCGAGCCGCGTCGCCCGGCCGGGCACTCCGCGCCCCGGCGGCAGCGCTCCCGGCCGACGCTGCCGCCGTGCCGCCGCTCCCCGGCTCCTCCCCGAGGCGGGCCGGCACGGGCCCCGGCGTCCTGGCGTCACCCGTGTCGCCCGTCCCCTCCGCACCCGATGTCTGCGCACCCGGCGTCTCCCCGGCACGGCGCCCCGCCACCGCGCCGCCACCAGTCACCGCGCCCCCGCCGGTCGGCCCCGGTGTGGTCGTGGTCTCCTCCCGGTCCTCGCCGCGCACTGCCCGTGCGCGGGCCGCGCGCAGCGCCTGGCGGGCGGCGTCCGCCGGGCGGGGGGCGGGAGGGCCGGAGGCACTCATGTCGACCTCCGCAGCGAGACGAGGTCGGTCAGTTCGCGGTCGGTGAGTTCCGTGAGGGCCGCCTCGCCGGTGCCGAGGACGGCGTCGGAGAGGGCACGCTTCGCTTCGAGCATCTCGGCGATGCGGTCCTCGACGGTGCCCTCGGTGATGAGGCGGTGGACCTGCACGGGCTGGGTCTGGCCGATGCGGTAGGCGCGGTCGGTGGCCTGTTCCTCGACGGCGGGGTTCCACCAGCGGTCGAAGTGGATGACATGGCCGGCGCGGGTGAGGTTCAGGCCGGTGCCGGCCGCCTTCAGGGAGAGGACCAGGACGGGGGTCGCGCCGCTCTGGAAACGGTCCACCATCTCCTCGCGGTCCTTGACCGGGGTGCCGCCGTGGAGCAGTTCGACGGGGATCGCGCGGGCGGCGAGGTGCGCGGTGATCAGGCGGGCCATGCCGACGTACTGGGTGAAGACGAGGGCCGACCCGTCCTCGGAGAGCAGGGTGTCCAGCAGTTCGTCGAGGAGGGCGAGTTTGCCGGAGCGGGCGGACAGGCGCTCGCCGTGGGTGGTCGGCTCCTCCTTCAGATACAGCGCCGGGTGGTCGCAGATCTGTTTCAGGGCGCCCAGCAGTTTCAGGACCAGGCCGCGGCGGGCGATGCCGTCGGCCGTCTCGATGGCCAGCAGTGACTCGCGGACGACGGCCTCGTAGAGCGCTGCCTGCTCCCGGGTGAGGGGGACGGGGTGGTCGGTCTCGGTCTTGGGCGGGAGTTCGGGGACGATACCGGGGTCGGACTTCTTGCGGCGGAGCAGGAAGGGGCGGACCAGCCGGGCGAGACGGGTCACGGCCTCCTCGTCCTCGCCGTTCTCCACGGCGCGGGCGTGGCGGGAGCGAAAGGACTTCAGGGGGCCGAGGAGGCCGGGGGTGGTCCAGTCGAGGAGGGCCCACAGTTCGGAGAGGTTGTTCTCCACGGGGGTGCCGGTGAGGGCGACCCGGGCGGGTGTCGGGATGGTGCGCAGGGCCTTCGCCGTCGCCGAGTAGGGGTTCTTCACGTGCTGGGCCTCGTCGGCGACGACCATACCCCATCGCTGCTCGGCGAGTCGGGGTGCCGTCGAGCGCATCGTGCCGTAGGTGGTGAGGACGAAGCCGGGGCCGAGGTCGTCCAGGGTGCGGTCGGGGCCGTGGAAGCGGCGGACGGGCACGCCGGGGGCGAAGCGGGTGATCTCGCGCTGCCAGTTGCCCAGCAGGGAGGCGGGGCAGACGACGAGGGTGGGTTCGGTGCGGGCCCGGCGCAGGTGCAGGGCGATGACCGTGACGGTCTTGCCGAGGCCCATGTCGTCGGCGAGGCACCCGCCGAGGCCGAGGGAGGTCATGAGGTCCAGCCAGGCCAGCCCCCGGAGTTGGTAGTCGCGGAGGGTGGCCGCGAGGCCCGGGGGCGGTTCGACCGGGGCGACACCGGCGGTCAGCCGGTCGCGGAGCGCGGCCAGCGCGCCCACCGGGACCGCCTCCACGGTCTCGCCGTCCACGTCGGCCGTGCCGGTGAGGGCCGCGGACAGGGCGTCCACCGGGTCGAGCAGGCCCAGTTCACGGCGGCGGGCCTTGCGGACGAGAGCGGGGTCGACGAGGACCCACTGGTCGCGCAGGCGGACGACCGGGCGGTGGGCCTCGGCCAGGGCGTCCATCTCGGCGTCGGTGAGCGGGTCGCCGCCGAGCGCCAACTGCCAGCGGAAGCTGAGCAGTTCCTCGCTCTCGAAGAAGCCCGTGCCGTCCGTGGCCGAGCCGGGGGCCGGGCGGACCTCGGCGCGGGCGCTCAGGTCCTGGGCGAGGTCGCGGGGCCAGTGCACGGCGACCCCGGCCGCGGCCAGCCGGGTCGCGGCCACGCCGAGGAGGTCGGACAGTTCCTCCTCGCAGAGCGCGAGGACGTCGGGGACGTCCCGGTCGGCGAGGCGGTCCAGGGGAGGCCAGACGCGGGCCGCGCGACGCACGGCGAGGGCGGCGTCCACCCGTGCGCGGGGCCCGAACGCCTCGTCGGCGTCGCCCGCCCACAGCGCCGCCGCGTCGACGACCAGGGTGGGGTCGGCGAGGCTGTGCACCTGGACGACGGCCGCTCCGGCCCGGCGGCCACCCTCGCTGTCGTCGAACAGGTCGTACGCCGACAGGTCCAGGCGCAGGGAGATCCGTACGCCCGCGTCCAGGCCGGCGGCGACCTCGGCGGCCCAGTCGCGGGCGCCGGGAAGCCGCTGGCCGGTGCTCGCCGCGAAGGGTGTGCCGGAGACGTACGGCGCGGCCGGGCCGCGGGGCAGGGTGTCGGCGACGGCGTCCAGGAAGGACCGGATCAGCGCTTCCGGGTCGGGCAGCCGGAGAGGGCCCTTGCCGGGCAACGGGACCGCGTGGCCCTCGTACGGCAGCGCGGCGGCGACGGCCCTGAGGTGGGCGATGTCACCGGGGTCGAGGGGGCCGGCCCGCCAGGCGTCGAACCCGTCGGCGGTGAGCCCCGGCAGGAGGCGCCCCCGGGCCACGAGCCGCAGCGCGTGCAGGGCGGCGGCACCCCAGCAGGCCGTGGCGGGGTGGGCCGCGGGATCGCGGCGGGCCCGGGAGAGCAGGGGCAGGGCCTCGGCGACGGACAGGGACAGCGCGGGGGCGGTGCCCCTGCGGACGCCGGTGGCGCCGTGCCGCCGGACGACGGTGAGGTCCTCGGTGCGGCCCGGCGGCGGTGTGTCGCTGTCGGGGTCCCAGAAGGCGACCCGGCCGTGGCGGGGCAGGGGCGCCGGCAGGAAGACGGCGGCCAGCCGCACCGGGACGGTGCGGGGGTCGGTGGCGGCCGGTGTCGTGAGCACGGCCGCGTCGGCAGCGCGGACGGTCCCGTCGGCCTCGGGAACAGCCGTGTCCCTCATGTGTCCGGTCACCTCCCCGCCCATGGTCGGATGAGCCGTCCCCGGCTCCGATCAGCTGTCTCCGACTCTACGGGCGGGGTCTGACATTCGGTCCCGCCGACCGTGCGCGAGCCCGCTCGGACCCCGGATACGTGCAGGTCAAGGCACGGTTCGGGACACCAGGTACACCATCGGATGCTCCGGGTCGGACCGGTTCACGACGATGTCGTGGGTGGGCGCGGGACTCTTCTGCTTGTTGACGAGGCCGTACCAGGGGCCGGGGCCGCCGAAGTCCCATCCCACGATCCGCCGGTCGCGGGCGTGGACGGCCATCTCGCCCTCCTTCAGCGCCGCCGTGCGCGTGCCGATCTGGTCGAGGAAGCGTTCGAGGCCCTCGTTGCTCGTGTAGAACTGCACGTACAGGCGGCTGGTGCGCCAGTTGTTCGTCTCGTAGTAGGCGACGTGCTTCGAGTACGGCGGGATCGGGACCTGGTAGAGGCGCTGCTGGAGCCGTGAGGGCCAGTGCGCGGTGAGGCCGGTCGCCGAGTACTTCTCCTCCTTGTCCTTGCCGCTGTCCCGGCTCTGGTTCGCGGAGATCACCAGGTAGCCGGCGGGGACACCGATGAGCAGCACGATGATCGCCAGGGTGAGCGCGCGCCGGCGGATCCTGTGGCGGCGGTCCTCGGCGGGCTGCCCGGGTTCCTCGGGTGAGGTGCCCTGGCGGGGCACGGAGGCGGTCACGCGGTGTCCTGGGTGGTGCGGCGGCCCTCCACGTAGCGCGCGTACCGCTCGTACCGCTCGACGCGGCGGCGGTTGGCGCGGCGGAAGCGGCGGGCCACGAGACGGGCGAGGTCGGCGGCGCCCACCATGCCGGCCTCGGGGCCGAGCTGGGCGCGGGCGATGCGGGCCTCGGGGCGGTAGCCGCGGCCGGTGAGGTGGCGGCGGAAGGCGTCGCGGGCGGGGCCGATGAGGAGGTCGTCGGCGGCCGAGACTCCGCCGCCGATGACGAAGCAGGACGGGTCGAGGGCGGCGGCTAGGTTGGCGATGCCGACGCCGAGCCACTGGCCGATGTCCTGGAGCAGTTCGATGCACATCGCGTCGCCCTCGCGGGCCAGCTCGGTGATCATCGGCCCGGTGATGTCGCCGATGTTGCCCTTGACGTGCTCGATGATCCCGTACGCGACCGGGGAGTCCGCGGCGGCCAGCTCGCGGGCCTCTCTGACCAGCGCGTTCCCGGAGCTGTACTGCTCCCAGCAACCGCGGTTGCCGCACGGGCAGCGGTGACCGCCGGGCACGACCTGCATATGGCCGAACTCCCCGGCGACGCCGAACTTGCCGCGCTTGACCTGGCCGTCCTCCAGGATCGCGCCGCCGATGCCGGTGCCGAGTGTGATCATGACCAGGTGGTCCTCGTCACGGCCGGCGCCGAAGCGCCACTCGGCCCAGGCGGCGGCGTTGGCGTCGTTGTCGACCAGCACGGGCACGGCGAGGCGGCCCGCGAGCCGGTCGCGCAGCGGTTCGTTGCGCCAGGACAGGTGCGGGGCGAACAGCACACGGTTGCGGTCCGCGTCGACCCACCCGGCGGCGCCGATGCCGACGGCGTGCACGTCGTGCCGGTCGGAGAGGTCCAGCACCAGCTCCACGATCGTGTCCTCGACGACCTGGGGGCTCTTGGACTTGTCCGGGGTCTCCGTGCGGAGCTTCTCCAGGATGTTGCCGTCGGCGTCCACGACGCCCGCCATCACCTTCGTACCGCCGATGTCGATGCCGACGGTGGGGACGCGGGGCGCCGTCAGGTGCGAGCGGCGCTCGCGCGTGCCGACGGTACGCAGGACGGTGGCCCGCGCGGAGCCGCGGTGGGTGAAGTCGCGGTAAGTGCTCATCGGGCCGATTCTGCCTTAGCGCTCCGCTCGGTGCGGCGTGGGGGCGGG
Organism: Streptomyces sp. HM190; assembly: GCF_009857135.1. Classification (GTDB taxonomy): domain Bacteria; phylum Actinomycetota; class Actinomycetes; order Streptomycetales; family Streptomycetaceae; genus Streptomyces; species Streptomyces heilongjiangensis. Next base: position 7,103,809 of record NZ_CP047318.1, on the reverse strand, counting down.
GGGTGCCGCCTCTTTGTTTCTCGGGTGCGGGTGTGCGGGGACCGGGGAGGGAACCGGCACCGGGCCCCCACCCCGGCGGACGCTACGCCCTCACCAGCAGCTGGAAGTCGAAGGAGTAGCGGGAGGCCCGGTAGACGTGGGTGCCGTACTCGACCGCCCTGCCCGTGTCGTCGAACGTGGTGCGCTGCATGGTCAGCAGGGGCGCGCCCTCGGGTTCGGTCAGGCGTTCGCCTTCCGCGGCGGTGGCGGCGCGGGCGCCGATGGTCTGGCGGGCACTGTGCAGGGTGATGCCCGCGGAGCGCATCAGCCGGTACAGGCCCGTCGACTCCAACTGGGGGGAGTCGAGGTCCAGCAGGCCGGTCGGGAGGTAGTTGCAGAGGGCGGCCATGGGCTCGCCGTGGGCCAGACGGAGTCGCTCGATGCGGTGGACCTCCGCGCCCTCGGGGACGGCGAGGGCGGCGGCGACCTCGGCGGAGGCGGGGACCGTGGTGTTGAGGAGGACCCGGGTCTCGGGTCGCTGGCCGGCGGCCTCCAGGTCGTCGTAGAGGCTGCTCAGCTCCAGGGGGCGCTTGACCTGGCTGTGGACGACCTGCGTGCCCACGCCGCGGCGGCGGACGAGGAGGCCCTTGTCGACGAGGGACTGGATGGCCTGGCGGACGGTCGGGCGGGACAGGCCGAGGCGGGCGGCCAGCTCGATCTCGTTGCCCAGCAGGCTGCCCGGGGTCAGCTCGCCGTGCTCGATCGCGGCCTCCAGTTGCTGCGACAGCTGGAAGTAGAGCGGGACCGGGCTGCTGCGGTCGACGCTGAGCTGGAGCGACACGGTCGGATCCACTTCTGGTTTCGGCACGGCCCGAGCGTAGCCCCGGCGCAGGATGACGGGAAGCCGCGTCGTTCGGTTGTCCGGACAAAGCATTGACACGGTGGCGGGTGCGACCGCACTTTGTTTCCCATGCGCATCGGACTCATCGGAGCGGGTCGAATCGGGACGATTCACGCGGCCGCGCTCAGCCGTCACCGGGATGTCGGCTCCCTGATCGTCACGGACGTCGACCCGGCTCGGGCCCATGACCTCGCGGACCGCCTGGGCGAGACGGTCGCACCGGGAGTGGACGAGATCTTCACCTGGGGGGTGGACGCGGTGGTCATCACGACCGCCACGTCGGCCCACGGCGAACTGATCGGTCGGGCAGCACGCTCGGGTCTCCCGGTGTTCTGCGAGAAGCCCGTCGCCGTGGACCTGCAGGGCACCTTAAACGCGCTCGCCGAGGTCGACGCCGCCGGAACCGTGCTGCAGATGGGCTTCCAGCGACGCTTCGACTCCGGCTACGTCACCGCCCGTGCGGCCGTGCGCTCGGGCCGGCTGGGACGGTTGCACACCGTGCGGGCGCTGAGCGCCGACCGGACACCACCGCCCGCCGGGTACCTGCCGCTGTCCGGGGGCATCTTCCGGGACTGCATGATCCACGACCTGGACGCCGTGCGCTGGGTGACGGGACGCGAGGTCGTCACCGTGTACGCCACGGGGTCGGACGCCGGGCACCCGATGTTCCGGGAGGCGCACGACATGGACACGGCGGCGGCGGTGCTGACGCTGGAGGACGGCACCCTCGCCACGGCGACGGCGGCGCGGGTGAACGGGGCGGGCTACGACGTCCGCATGGAGCTGGCCGGGGAGCTGGACACCGTGGTGGTCGGGCTGGACGACCGTACGCCGGTCGCGTCCACCGAGCCGGCCGGGCCGCCGCCCGCCGACAAGCCGTGGACCGGTTTCCTGGAACGTTTCGCCGCCGCGTACGAGGCCGAGGTCGCCGCGTTCGTCGAGGTGGTGCGCGGCGAGCGGGCCAACCCCTGCGACGGCCGCGAGGCACTGCAGGCGCTGCGGGTCGCCGAGGCGTGCGAGCTGTCGCGCCGGGAGCACCGGCCGGTGAACCTGGGCGAGATCCCGGGTGGTCGCGACTGAGTCGCCCCCGGTGGGTCACACGAGGAGGCGTACCGCCGGGGTCCGGGTGTCGGTGGCCAGGATCTGGTCGCAGTCGTCGCAGCGGAGGTCCCACGGGCGGCTCACGTTGGTCTGGATGCCGGACGTGCCGGACTCCCCGGTCTCGTGGCAGTAGGAGCCGAGGTGCAGCCGCACCCAGGGGTGGCTGGTCGGGGCAGCGGAGCGGCGGCCGTCGCGGCCGTCCTCGAAGGGCACCCACCAGAAGTCGACCAGGATCCGCACCGCGAGCCGTTCGTCGCCGGAGGTGCTGTCGAAGGCGGTGATGCGGGCCGGCGCGTGATGCCGGCCCAGGCCGCTGCGGGTGCCGGAGCACCGGGCCTTCTCGGCTCCGCGCTCGAAGAACGTGGTGCGGCCGAGCCGCTCGCAGACGAAGCAGTCCAGGCTGAACTCCAGGGTGGGCCCCCAGTACAGCTGATGGCTCTCCTTGCCGCCCGGTGGGAGGGTGAGGGCCGCCGTGATCTCCGCGGTGCGCAGCATGGTCGGGTTCTCCTGCGGGGCTCGGGGGCGGCGTGCGCGGGCGGTGAGAGCGTACTCACCAGCGGACCGGGAGGCTGCGTACGCCACGTATCAGCATGCCCGGCAGCCAGGGGCCCGGCTGGCCGTCCGCGGCGAGGTCGGGGCAGCGGTCGAGGAGGGTGCGCAGGGCGACGCGCGCCTCCAGCCGGGCCAGGGGCGCGCCCAGGCAGTAGTGGATGCCGTGCCCGAAGGCGAGGTGGCCGCGGGTGTCGCGGTGGATGTCGAAGCGGTCGGCGGCGGGACAGCGGCTGTCGTCGCGGTCGGCGGCGGCCAGACCCACCAGCACGGAATCGCCCGCCGCGATGGGGGTGCCGGCGATGACGAGCGGCTCGGCGGCGAAGCGGAACGTCGCGTTCTCCACGGGGCCCTCGTAGCGCAGGGTCTCCTCGACGACCGCGTCCACGAGACTCGTGTCGGCCCGGACCTCGGCGAGTTGGCCGGGGTGGGCGAGCAGGGTGTGCACGGCGTTGGTGATCAGGTTGACGGTGGTCTCGTGGCCGGCGATGAGCAGGATGAAGGCCATGCCGCGCAGTTCGTCCGGCGAGAGCCGGTCGCCGTCCTCGTCGGTCGTGCGGATCAGCGCGCTCAGCAGGTCGTCGGCGGGCGGCGAACACCGCTTGTCCTCGATCAACTCGCCCAGATAGGCGGCGAGTCGGACGAAGGCGTCGTACTCGCTCTCCGCGCTGGTGGGGGCCACGGTCTGGGTCGACATCTCGCGGAAGGCGGCGCGGTCGAGCTCGGGTACGCCGAGCAGTTCGCAGATGACGGTGAGCGGCAGCGGGTAGGCGAAGGACTCCACCAGGTCGGCGCGCCCGCGCGGCAGCATCGTGTCGAGCAGGTCGTCGGTGATCTGCTGGATCCGGGGCCGTAGCCGTTCCACCCGGCGGGCGGTGAACTCGCGGGTGATGAGCCCTCGCAGCCGGGTGTGCTGCGGCGGGTCGGAGACCAGCAGGTACTTGCCGATCAGCTCCTCGTCGAGGAAGGTGACCCCGATCTTCGAGGCGTCCTTCGACAGCCGGGGGTCGGCGAGCGCCGCCCGCGCCTCCTCGTACCCCACGACCAGCCATGTCTCATGCTGCGCGTCGGGCACGGGCAGCCGCACCCGGTGCACCGGACCGAGCGCGCGCAGCTCGGCGTACACGGGGTGCGGGTTCTCGGTGAACCGGGCCCCGTACCGCGTCAGATCGATCACATGCGTGTTCCTCATGATTCCCCCTCACCCGCACAACGCACGGGCCCCCGCGGGAGTGCCCGCGGGGAGCAACGGAACACCCTCCCGCCGCTGGACGGCCGCCTGGCAGGAGTCCCGCGGCGGACGGAGACGGGCGGGGACGGGTGGCTCGGCCGACGCCCCGGTCGGCCGGCACCAGTGCCGCGGCAGGCAACGCTTGCCCGTCGAGGAGCGGCGTTTGGTGCGTGCTCCCGGCGTGCCGGGCGCACGTCCTCGTACGGGATGCACTCGGGCTTGTGCCCGGTGCGGCGAGAGTGCGTGCCGGGCGTCACGACGGGGCGAACGTTGGCTGATGCGGCACTAGCGTCCGTCCTCGTCCAGCAGGCCCGCGTCGTACGTCACCAGGGCGATCTGTACGCGGTTGTTGAGGCCGAGCTTGGTGAGGATGCGGGAGACGTGGGTCTTGACGGTGGCCACGCTCAGGAAGAGTGCGGAGGCGATCTCGGCGTTGGTGGCGCCCCGGCCGACCGCGACGGCGACCTCGCGTTCCCGGTCGTTGAGGGCGGCGATCCGGGAACGGGCCGTCGTGCGGCGGGTGTCGGGGACGGCGCCCGCGACGTGCTCCATCAGCCGGCGGGTGACGGCGGGTGACAGGACGGGGTCCCCGGCGGCGACCCGGCGTACCGCCGCGACGATCTCGGCGGGCGGGGTGTCCTTCAGGACGAACCCGGCGGCGCCCGCGCGCAGCGCCCGCAGTACCTGGTCGTCGGCGTGGAACGTGGTGAGGACGACGACCTGCGGGGCGTCCGCGCGCCGGCGGAGCCGTTCGGTGGCCGAGAGACCGTCGACGGTGGGCATCCGGATGTCCATGAGGACCACGTCGGGACGGGTGCGGTCGACCAGGGCTTCCACCTCGCCGCCGTCGGCGGCCTCGCCCACGATCTCGATGTCGTCGGCCCCGCCCAGCATGAGGGAGAGCCCGGCCCGGACGAGGGGGTCGTCGTCGACGAGCAGCAGTCGGATGGGGGTCATCGGCCCACCGTTCGGATGTCGGTCATGGCCCCACCGTAATGACGGACCGTCACGGACAGCCGTCTTCCGCCGCGCCGACCCGTTAGTGTCGGCCGGTACGGCATTCAACTGACGGAGGTTGTGGGTGCGTTACCGACTCCTTGGCCGGACCGGACTCCGGGTCTCCGAGTTGTTCCTCGGCGCGATGACGTTCGGTGAGCAGGGCGGGGTGGGGGCGCCCCGGGCGGAGTGCGCGCGCATCCTCGACGCGTACGCCGGGGCCGGCGGCAACGTGATCGACACGGCCGTCAACTACCGGGGCGGGGAGAGCGAACGCATCGTCGGCGAGCTGCTCAAGGGGCAGCGGGACCGTTTCGTGCTGTCCACCAAGTACACCGTCTCGCGTGACGGCACCGACCCCAACGCGGCGGGCAACCACCGCAAGAACCTGGCCCTGTCGCTGGAGACCAGCCTGCGGCGCCTGGGGACCGACTACATCGACCTGTACTGGGTGCACATCTGGGACCGGAACACCCCGGTCGAGGAGACGATGCGCGCGCTGGACGACGCCGTACGGTCCGGGAAGGTGCTGTACGTCGGCATCTCGGACGCCCCGGCGTGGGTGGTGGCCCGGGCCAACACCCTGGCGGAGTGGCGGGGTTGGTCCCCGCTGTCGGCGCTCCAGGTGCCGTACAGCCTGCTCAACCGGGACATCGAGCGTGAACTTCTGCCGATGGCGGAGGCGTTCGGGATGTCGGTCGCGGCGTGGAGCCCGCTGCAGAACGGCATCCTGTCCGGCAAGTACACGCGGGCGGGCGGACCGGCGCCGGGTACGGCGACCCGGCTGTCCGCGGAGACCATCGGTCGGCGGGAGCGCGCGGTGGCGCAGGCCGTGCAGTCCGCCGCGGACGAACTCGGTGCCACTCCCGCGCAGGTCGCCATCGCCTGGACCATGGCCCACTCCCCCGCCGTCCATCCCGTCCTGGGCGCCCGCCGCGCCGAACAGCTCGCGGAGAACCTGGGCGCGGTCCGGCTGGTCCTGCCGGAAGAGGTCCTGGTCCGCCTGGAGGACACGACCGGCTTCCGCCTCGGCTTCCCCGGCGACTTCATCGACGAGGCGTCGGCCTGGGTGTACGGATCGGCGGGCCAACGGGTGGTGCCGCGGGAGTGAGCGGCGCGCCCCATGCCCCGGGGCGCGCCCGGTCAGCGGGTGCGGACGGGTCGGGGTTGTCCGCGTCCACGCGGCGGGGCCCGCTTGTGTCGCGGCCCTCGCGCCCCCCGCGCTACGAGGCGCCCCCCACCCCCACCCCGTACCGGCACGCTGCTGTCCCTCCCGGGGCGCCCGGTGTCGATCGAGTCGACAGGCCATCATGGTGGACGGCCCGCCGTCCACGCACGCCGGCTCGTTCGCTCAGTCCCAGGGCAGCCAGGCCCGCACCTCGAAGCCGCCGTCCGCCTCGGGGCCGTGCTCCAGGCGGCCGCCGGCGAGGGTGGCCCGCTCGGTCAGCCCGATCAGCCCCTGTCCGGAGCCGGGGACGGGCGGGACCTCCCCCGGCGGCTCGGGATTGCGGACGCGAATGGTGAGTCCCTCGCGCGGGGCGCCCGAGACCGTGACGGTGACCTCGGCGCCGGGTGCGTGCTTGCGGGCGTTGGTGAGGCACTCCTGGGCGATGCGGTACGCGGTGCGCCCGAGGGATGCGGGGACGGCGGCGGGGTCGGTGACGTGGTGGTCGAGGACGACCTTCATGCCGGCCACGCGGGACTCGGCGACGAGTCCGTCCAGCGCGGCGAGCGTCGGCTGGGGTCGCCCTGCGTCGTCGGAGTCGCCCGCGCGCAGCACGCCGATGATCTCCCGCAGGTCCTGGAGCGCCTCGTGGGCGCTCTCCCGGATGACGCCTGCCGCGCGGACGATCTCCGCGCGGGGCGCGTCGGGCCGGAACTCCAGGGCTCCCGCGTGCACGCTGAGCAGGGTCAGCCGGTGGGCGAGGACGTCGTGCATCTCGCGGGCGATGGCCTCGCGGGCCAGTCGCTGCGCCTGTTCGGCCCGCAGGGCCGCCTCGGTCTCGGCGCGCCGGGCGCGGTCGCGGAAGCTGAGCATGAGCTGTCGCTTGGAGCGCACGAACATGCCCCAGCCGACGGTGGCGCCGGTGAGCACGACGGAGAGGAAGACCGACCAGGGGTAGGAGAGGTCCGGGTCGGGGCGCAGCCAGTAGAAGAGCGGGTTCAGCAGCAGGGAGAGGCCGCCCACCCAGGCCACGTACCGGAAGGGCCGGTGGACGGTGAGGGTGAAGAGGGCGACCACGCCGGCCCCGCCGGCGGTGGCGGACACGAAGCAGACGGGGACCATCGCGACGGCGAGCCCGGTCGGCCAGCGACGGCGCAGCCAGAGCGCGGCGCAGGCGAGCGCGCCGAGCACCTGGTCGAGGACGGCGTAGCCGTCGGGGAGGCCGGCCTCCTTGTTCACCGTGTCCAGGGCGAGGAGACCGATGCCCACGGCGAGCAGGAAGCAGGTGAAGTCGACGACCCAGTCGCGTGCGGTGCGCCGGGGCCGCCGTCGCGGACGCCCGCTTCCGGGATCCTGGGCGGGGTCGAGGACGGCGGACGGCAGCAGCCAGCGCCGCCCGGGGAAGGCCGGTGGTTCGGGCACCGGCTGGTCACCACTCACGGTCGACAAATCTACGCAGGGTCGGGCCCTCGTCGGCGCCCTCCGCCCCGGATCGCGACCAAAGTCGTGATCTCGTCGACTTTCGGTGGTCCGCAGCCGTACGGGTCGCTACCGACGTCGGCCGGGCATCGCCTCGCGGCCGATGGGCGGGAGGGGCCGGCGGCGCAGAGGATCCCCGCCATGAAGAAGCTGTTGGAGTTCCTCGGGTTCCTCGCCCTGCTGCAGGGCTCGGGCGGTCTGGTGTACGAACTCACCGGGAAGCTGAGGTGGGGGGTGATCCAGCGGTGGGCCGTCCTGGACGGCTACGAGCTGTACGTGAGCATCGCGCTGATCGTGCTGGGGCTCGCGCTGTTCGCGGCGGCCGGCAGCCGGAAGCCCGGGTGACCCGGCCCGTCGGGCCGTCCGTTCCGGTGGGGGGAGGACATGGGGCCCGACGGGTGACCCGGTGGCGGTCAGCAGCCGTGACCGACCACGTCGGAGGACGCCCGTGGTGGTCGGCGGTGCAGTAGTCCTCCTGGTGCTGCTGCCCGGTGACGAGGCGACGGGCGCCGCGGGCCGAGGAGCCGGGCGTCCTCGGCCCGGCACCAGGGCGCTCTCGGGTACGACGCCCCCTCAGGGGTCCTGCGGTCCGACGCTCCCTCAGGCGTCCTCCGGCAGGGCGAAGCTGCCGTAGGAGGGGCGCCCCTCCCGCTCGTACGTCTGGATCGAGACGCCCTTGCCGGTGATCCGGCCCCCCGCGTGCCGGAAGGCCGTCGGTACGGCGCCCTCCCGGAACAGCCGGAATCCGGAGCCGAGCGCCACCGGGAAGGTGAGCAGGTGCAGGGTGTCGAGGAGACCGAGGTCGATCAGGGAACCGACCAGCGCGCCGCTGCCGTGCACCTGGAGTTCGCCGTCGGTGCGTTGCTTGAGGGCGGTGACCTGGTCCGCGAGGTCGCCGTCGATGACCGTGGTTCCGGTCCACTCGGGGTCGGTGAGGGTCGTGGAGGCGACGTACTTCGGCAGCGTGTTCAGCTTGCCGGCTACGGGGTCGGCCGGGTCGGTCACGTGCGGCCAGTACGAGGCGAAGATGTCGTACGTCCGGCGGCCGAGGAGGAACGCGCCGACCCTGCCGAAGCTCTCGGAGACGAACGTCCCGAAGTCGTCGTCGGCGTACGGAAAGCTCCAGCCGCCGTGCTCGAAGCCGCCGCGGGTGTCCTCCTCGGGGCCTCCCGGGGCCTGGTAGACGCCGTCGAGGGTGACGAACACGGTCGAGACGAGCTTGCCCATGGCGATCGCCTGCTTCCTGGTGCGGGATCTGTTGTCATCACCTCAGACCCCGCGGGGGCCCGCAACTCATCGGTGCGGCCGGACGGGTGCGGTCAGGCGCCCAGTTCCTGGAAGCGTGCCGCCAGCCTCGTCCTGCCCTCGTCCGTGAGGGAGCCGTGGAGGCGCAGGCGGGAGATGCCGCCGTCCGGGTAGATGTCGATGCGGGCGTGGGTGGCGACCGCGGGCTCGGGGAGGACGAAGCGGTGGTTGGTGTCGGGCTGGAGGCGGGTGCGCGGGAGGACCTGCGTCCAGGTGCCGTCCTCGCCGTCGCGGACCGAGACACCGGCCCAGCCCGCCGCGTTGCCCTTCAGATACGCCGTGTCGATCTCCAGGGCCCGGATCTCGGACTGCGCGGCCAGGCGGTAGCGGATCCAGTCGTTGCCCTGGTCACGGCGGCGGCGGGTCTCCCAGCACTCGTGCATGACCCGGGCGCGGCCGGGCTGGATGGTGTTGGTGGCCGGTGAGTAGAAGAGGTTGGAGGCGTTCTCCGCCAGGCCGCCGTTCTCCAGGGCGACCACGTCGAAGGTGCCGAGGACGTCCAGCCACGCCGGGTCGGGGACGACCTCGCCGTACACCCGCAGGCGGGCGATGCCGCCGTCGGGATGCTGGTTGACGCGCAGGTGGGTGAAGCGCTGTTCGACGGAGACGGCGAAACCGTTCGCCGCGTGACCGCCGACGGGGGTGCGCGGCACGAGGGTCGTCCACTTCACGTCCGCGGCGAGGAGCTCCTCGGGCGACGGGGTGCCCGGCACCGAGGTGGCCTCGACCGAGACCGCCTGCGGGTAGTTGCCGCGGAAGTGCGCGGTGTCGACCACGATGCCCCGGACGACGCCGGGCGCGCCCAGGCGGACCAGCGCCCAGTCGTGGTCCTCGGCGGCCGGCCAGGGGTGGTCGGCCGAGGAGCCCCGGCGGCGCCGGGTCTCCCAGCCGTCCATGATCTTGCCCTTGTGCCCGAAGTGCTCCGGGTCGAACTCGGCCCGTTCCGGCAGCAGCAGGTTCTCCCGCTGGGCGAAGAACTCGTCGTTGGCGGCGATGACACCGGCGCCGAGCCGGCGGTCGGCGAGGTCGGCGTAGTGGGTGAAGGGGAGGTCGGCGGTGCGGTAGTCCGCGTACGGGTCACCTCCGCCGTACGGGTTCGCGTCGCCGGTGAAGTGCACGATCGCCGTCACGATGATCAGGTCTGCCTTTCGGTGGTGGGCCGCCGTGGGCGGGGGGATCGGGGGGTGCGGGTGAGGAGCCGTCCCTTCGGTGCGGTGAACTCGCCGTCGGCGACGATGCGTTCGCCGCGCAGCCAGGTGGACCTGACGACGCCGTACAGCGTCCTGCCCGCGTAGGCCGTCACCCGGTTGCGGTGCTGGAGGGCGGCCGGGTCGACGGTGAACGTCTCGTCCGGGGCGAGCACCGCGAAGTCGGCGTCGCGGCCGGCCTCGATGGCGCCCTTGTGGTCGAGGCCGACGAGGGCGGCCGTGCGGGTCGACATCCAGCGGACCACGTCCTCCAGACCGTGGCCACGTCTGCGGGCCTCCGTCCAGACCGCGGCGAGGCTCAGCTGGAGGCCGGAGATGCCGCCCCAGGCGGTGGCGAAGTCGTCGGTCTTCAGGTCGGCCGTGGACGGGGAGTGGTCGGTGACCACACAGTCGATCGTGCCGTCGGCGAGCGCCTGCCACAGCAGGTCCTGGTTGGCGGACTCGCGGATCGGCGGGCAGCACTTGAACTCGCTGGCTCCGTCCGGGACCTCCTCGGCGGTCAGCGTGAGGTAGTGCGGGCAGGTCTCCACGGTGATCCGTACGCCCTCGGCCCTGGCGGCGGCGATCAGCGGCAGCGCGTCACCGGAGGACAGGTGGAGCACGTGCACGCGGGCGTCGAGCCGGCGGGCCTGGTCGATGAGGGCCGCGATGGCGCTGTCCTCGGCGCCGCGCGGGCGGGAGGCGAGGAAGTCGGCGTACCGGGGGCCGCCGCGCCGGGGGGCGGCGTCGAGGTGGTGCGGGTCCTCGGCGTGCACGACGAGCAGTCCGCCGAAGCCCGCGATCTCCGCGAGGGAGTGGGCGAGCCGCTCCTGGTCGAGGTGCGGGAACTCCTCGACGCCGGACGGGGACAGGAACGCCTTGAAGCCGAAGACACCGGCGTCGTGCAGCGGGCGCAGGTCCTTGACGTTGTCGGGCAGCGCCCCGCCCCAGAAGCCGACGTCGACGTGCGCCTTGTCGGCGGCGACCCGCTGCTTGGTGCGCAGGTGGTCGACGGTCGTGGTGGGCGGCAGGGAGTTGAGGGGCATGTCGACGAGGGTGGTGATGCCGCCGGCGGCCGCGGCGCGCGTCGCGGTCCAGAAGCCCTCCCAGTGGGTACGGCCCGGATCGTTGATGTGCACATGAGTGTCGACCAGGCCCGGCAGCAGGACGTCGTCGCCGAGGTCCTCCAGGCGGGCACCGGGGGGCAGGTCGGCGTCGTACGGGAGGACGGCCGTGATGCGGCCGTCCGCGACCGCGACCGCGGCGGGGCGCGATCCCTCGGGCGTGACGACCCGCGTCGAGCGCAGCACCAGTTCAGCGTCGGACACCCGGACCCCTCTCGTCCTGCCGTCGTCTCCCTTCCGCGTCCGCGGGGTTTACTTCCGCGTAACGGAATTCAACGTTCTGTTGAAGGAGTCTTCACTCCAGTTCGATCCCCGTCAAGAGCCCCCTCCCCCACTCTGCGCCCCACCGACCCCCTCTGGACATTTTCACTTCCTGGAAGGATCATTCCGCCAGGCAGAACATAGTGACGCGCCAGCGAGCAGTCAACGAACTGCCCGGTAGGCTGCGACTTCGCATGCCTTCGTGAAAGGACCCGCGCCGTGCCGACGTCCAGCGCCAGCACCACCGACTCCTCCAGGTCGTCCTCGTCCAGCGGCGGCGTCCAGTCCCTCGAGCGCGCTTTCGACCTGCTGGAGCGGATGGCGGACGCCGGCGGCGAGGTCGGCCTCAGCGAGCTGTCCGCGAGCAGCGGGCTGCCCCTGCCCACGATCCACCGGCTGATGCGCACCCTGGTGGTCTGCGGCTACGTGCGCCAGCAGCCCAACCGGCGCTACGCCCTCGGCCCGCGGCTGATCCGCCTCGGCGAGTCGGCGTCCCGGCTGCTCGGCACCTGGGCCCGCCCGTACCTGGCGCGGCTGGTCGAGGAGACGGGCGAGACGGCGAACATGGCGCTGCTCGACGGCGACGAGATCGTGTACGTGGCGCAGGTGCCGTCCAAGCACTCCATGCGGATGTTCACCGAGGTCGGCCGCCGGGTGCTGCCCCACTCCACGGGCGTCGGCAAGGCGCTGCTCGCCGACCTGCCCGCCGACGAGGTCCGGGCCCTGCTGTCCCGTACGGGGATGCCCGCCGCGACGGAGAAGACGATCACGACACCCGACGGTTTCCTCGCCGCGCTCGCCGAGGTGCGCGCCCTGGGGTACGCCGTCGACGACAACGAGCAGGAGATCGGCGTCCGCTGCCTCGCCGTCTCCGTCCCCGACTCGCCCACCGCGGCGGCCATCTCCATCTCCGGGCCCGCGGGCCGCGTCACCGAGGCGGCGACGGAACGGATCGTGCCGGTGCTGCAGCAGGTGGCGGCGGAGCTGTCGGAGGCGCTGGCCGGCACGGGGAGTTGAGGGCCAGGCCCGCGGTCCGCCCGTCAACGCGTTCCTGACGTCCGGTGCCGTGAAAACCGTTGTTCCGTGGCCGGGGTGCGGTGATAGACACCCGATGTGGCCATGACACTTGAGTTCTGCGACCTGCTGCGGCTGATCGACGAGCGGTCGATCGCGTTCCGGGACACGGTCGCCTCCGCGCCCGACCTGGACGCCCGCGTGCCGACCTGCCCCGAGTGGACGCTGTTCGACCTGGCGCAGCACCTGGGCGGAGGCGACCGCTTCTGGGCCGCCGTCGTCACCGCGGGACCCGCCGACGGTCCGCCGGCCAAGGCCGTCGCCGAGCGGGCCGCGCTGACCGCGCCCCGGGAGCGCGAGGCCCTGTCGGCCTGGCTGGCCGAGTCGACGGAGATGCTGCTGGGGGCGCTGCGGGAGGCCGGCCCGGCCGAGGGCTGCTGGACGTGGTGGAGCGCGTCGCAGTCGCCGCGGAACTCCGGTGCCGTCGCCCGGCACCGGGTCCAGGAGACGGCCGTGCACACCTATGACGTCCAGGTCTCCCTGGGTGCCGCGAAGCCGCTGCCGGACGAGGTGGCGCCGGACGGTGTGGACGAGTTCCTGTCCACCTGCTGCGCGACGACGGCCGCCTGGCCGCACCGGCCGACCGCCTTCGACTTCCACGCCACCGAGGGCCCCTCCTGGCGCCTCACGGTCGACGGGGACGGCGCACGCTCCCGCCGCCTGGCCGCCACCGGCGAGGACCCGGACACGGCCGGCGTCTCCGTCCGGGCCACGGTCAGTGACCTGATCCTCTTCCTCTACGACCGCATCCCGGCGGACTCCTTGCGGATCGACGGGGACGCGGCGCTGTTCGACCTGCTCCGCGCCTGGGAGCCGGAGGAATAGGCGCAGCAGGCGCGGCAGAGGATCAGGAGGGAGGAGCGGCGGGGACGGTCGCCGAAAGGCCCCGGTCAGCGGCGGGGTGGTTCCCCGAAGAGGTCCACCGCCGTGCGCACCTCCGCCAGGCCTCTCGACAGCGCGCTGACCGAACCGATCGCCCCGGCGATCAGCAGCAGGGACCGCCGCAGAAGCGGCACCTCGGGGATGCCGCTCACGACCATCGCCGCGAGCGCGGCCAACTCGTCCTCCGCTATCCCCCGGTCCGGGAACTCGGCGGGATGCGCGGCGAGTTCACGACGCAATCGGGACACGGCGGTCCTCAGTTCCGCCACCCTCGCGTCCTCGCCCCTGCCGGTCACTGGCCTCTGCCCCAAGCTCCGCAACCCAGCTCTCCCCCCTCACGCGCACCGCCACGCGTGAGCACCGGCCGCACCCCGTCGCACGACCGGCCTCCCCTGGCGTCGGTCGACCGCCCGGGGTGGCGCGGGCCAGTAAACGCCAACGGTGTGGCGAGCGCCACACCGAGGACCGAAAATCAGCCCCAGGGATTCCCCAACCGACGAACACTCCCCGGCACCCCGGATCATGGGCACGCGCACTCCGGATCGCGGGGACGTGCACGCAGGGATCACGGGCACGCACACGCCCGGATCACGGGCACGCACACGCCGGTTCGGGTATGCAGGGCACATGACGCACGACCACGAGCAGCCCGCAGGCCGGGACGACGCACGGGCCGCAGGCCGGGGCGACCGCCGGACGGGAGAGCGGGGCGACCGGCCGGCCGCGGGCCCGGGCGACCGGCAGACCGGGCGCGACGGAGTCCCCCCGGCCACCGGTCAGGGCGGTCAGGGCAACGGGCAGTCGTCGCGGGTCGCCGCCCTTCTGCTCGCCGCCGGTGGGGGGCGGCGCCTGGGCGGTCGGCCCAAGGCTTTGCTGTCACATCGAGGGCGCCCCCTGGTCGAACACGCGGTCGCGGCGCTGCGGGCGGCCGGCTGCACACGGATCCACGTGGTGCTCGGCGCGGAGGCGGCGACCGTACGCGCCCGGGCCGAACTGCCCGGCTGCGTCCTGGTGGACAACCCGCAGTGGGCCGACGGCATGGGTTCGTCGCTGCGGGCCGGACTGGAGTCGCTCGCCGGGACGGGCGCCGAGGCGGCGCTGGTGTCGCTCGTGGACCAGCCGGGCATCGGGCCCAGGGCCGTGTCCCGGGTGCTCGCCGCGTACGAGCCGGCCGGCGCCGACAGGGCGCTCGTGGCCGCCGCCTACGACGGGGAGCGCGGCCACCCCGTCCTGTTCGGCGCCGCGCACTGGGCGGGCATCGCGGCCACCGCCACCGGCGACCGGGGGGCACGCGCCTATCTGAAGGCACACGCCGAGGAGATCACGCTCGTCGAGTGCGGGGACGTGGCGCGGCCGTACGACATCGACACCGAGGCCGACCTCGCCCACCTCGAATGAGTGGCGCGTGAGCGGAGTGGCACCCGGCGCCACCTTCCCTCGACCCGGAGAATCTCGACATCAACAAAACATTGAACTTCCACCATGAGGAAACTAGTATCCACTGACCAGAAGTGCTCCCCTGCACCCGAGGGTGCTCCCCGCCCCGCCAGGGTCGACTGACACCCGGTGCCACGCCCGCTGAAGGAAGTGACAGCTCATGTCCGCACCAGCGCCGTCCCCGCTGGCCATCGTCGACGCCGATCCCCTGCCCCGCCAGGAGGAGATCCTCACCGACGCGGCACTCTCCTTCGTGGCCGAGCTGCACCGCCGGTTCACGCCCCGGCGTGACGAGCTGCTCGCCCGCCGGGCCGAGCGCCGCGCGGAGATCGCCCGCACCTCCACGCTCGACTTCCTCCCGGAGACGGCCGCGATCCGCGCCGACGACTCCTGGAAGGTGGCGCCGTCGCCCCCCGCCCTGGAGGACCGCCGGGTCGAGATCACCGGCCCCACCGACCGCAAGATGACCATCAACGCGCTCAACTCGGGCGCCCGGGTGTGGCTCGCGGACTTCGAGGACGCCTCCGCCCCCACCTGGGAGAACGTCGTCCTCGGCCAGGTGAACATGGCCGACGCGTACACCCGGAACATCGACTTCACCGACGAGCGCACCGGCAAGTCGTACGCGCTGCGCCCGAACGAGGAGCTGGCGACGGTCGTCATGCGTCCGCGCGGCTGGCACCTGAACGAGCGCCATCTCGTCGACGCCGACGGCACGCCCGTGCCCGGCGCGCTCGTCGACTTCGGCCTGTACTTCTTCCACAACGCCCAGCGCCTGCTCGACCTCGGCAAGGGCCCCTACTTCTACCTCCCGAAGACGGAGTCGCACCTGGAGGCCCGCCTCTGGAACGACGTGTTCGTCTTCGCGCAGGACCACGTCGGCGTCCCGCAGGGCACGATCCGCGCCACGGTGCTGATCGAGACGATCACGGCCGCGTACGAGATGGACGAGATCCTCTACGAACTCCGCGACCACGCCTCCGGGTTGAACGCGGGCCGCTGGGACTACCTGTTCTCCATCGTGAAGAACTTCCGTGACGGCGGCGCCCGGTTCGTCCTCCCGGACCGCAACGC
This sequence comes from Streptomyces sp. HM190, assembly GCF_009857135.1. Classification (GTDB taxonomy): domain Bacteria; phylum Actinomycetota; class Actinomycetes; order Streptomycetales; family Streptomycetaceae; genus Streptomyces; species Streptomyces heilongjiangensis. The sequence continues at coordinate 7,088,064 of NZ_CP047318.1, read as the reverse complement.
GGTCACGATGACCGCCCCGTTCATGCGGGCGTACACCGAACTCCTCGTCCGCACCTGCCACAGGCGCGGCGCGCACGCGATCGGCGGCATGGCGGCGTTCATCCCGTCCCGCAGGGACCCGGAGGTCAACAAGGTCGCCTTCGAGAAGGTCCGCGCCGACAAGGACCGTGAGGCGAACGACGGCTTCGACGGCTCCTGGGTGGCGCACCCCGACCTCGTGCCGATCGCGATGGAGTCCTTCGACAAGGTCCTCGGCGACCGGCCGAACCAGAAGGACCGGCTCCGTGAGGACGTCCACGTCGAGGCCGCCGACCTGATCGCGGTCGACTCGCTCGACGCCCGGCCCACCTACGACGGTCTGGTCAACGCCGTCCAGGTCGGCATCCGCTACATCGAGGCGTGGCTGCGCGGGCTCGGCGCCGTGGCGATCTTCAACCTGATGGAGGACGCGGCCACGGCGGAGATCTCCCGCTCCCAGATCTGGCAGTGGATCAACGCGGGCGTCGAGTTCGAGCACGCCGGAGAATCCGTGAAGGCCACCCCCGAGCTGGCCCGCACGATCGCCGCCGAGGAACTCGCCGCGGTCCGCGCGGAGATCGGCGAGGATGCCTTCGCCGCCGGCCACTGGCAGCAGGCCCATGACCTGCTCCTCCAGGTCGCCCTCGACGAGGACTACGCGGACTTCCTGACGCTGCCCGCGTACGAGCAGCTCAAGGGCTGACGCCGTCCGCCCGACCGGACCTGTCCGAGTGGCCCAGGGGTTTGTCCGGGGCCACTCGGTCGCGTACGGCCCGCTTGACCGCCGTGGGCTCCGGGAAGCCCTGTTCGCGCCGGTCCCAGACGACCTCGTCGTCGACCCGGACGACGAAGACCCCGCCCTTGCCGGGCCTCAGCGCCAGCTGCGTCAGCTCCGCCTCGAAGGTCGTGAGCAGTTCCTGTGCCAGCCAGGCGGCGCGGGGCAGCCAGCCGCACTGCGTGCAGTACTCGATCTCGACGCGGCCGCTCATCCGAGGTGCACCGACCAATCCTGTTCCGCCGCCGGTTTGCCGTGCAGATCGGGGACCCGTTTGAGCCAGTCCGGGCGGCCTCGCTGTGTCCTCGCCGCGCGGAGCGCCTCCTCGGCGGCGAGTTCCTCCCGGGAGGGGAAGTCGGTGGGGAGCCACGATGCGGACGCCCGCACGCGCGCGTGGAGGTAGTCGACGTACGCCGCGCGCGCCTCGTCGGGTGTCGCGAAGCCGTCCTCGGCGTCCAGCCAGGCGTCCGGGACCTCCGCCACGATCCGCCGCAGCAGCTCCTCGGTGACCTTCGGCACCAGCTCGGCGTCGGCCGCGCGGACGTCGGGGGCGTAGTGGCCGAGGGCGTGGTGCCGGAAGTCGTACGCCTTCGCGGGGTCCGAGGCGTCCCAGCGGTGGTGGAAGACGAGGGCGGCACCGTGGTCGATGAGCCACAGCCGCGGGGGGACCGTGCCGAGGGTGGGCCACACCATCAGGTTCGAGCTGTGGACCGTGCGGTCGACGTTGACGGTGAGGGCGTCGAGCCAGACGATCCGGCCGGCCTCGGCGGGGTCCACGGGGAAGGACTTGGCGATCTCGGGCGTGAAGTCCTTCGCGCCCGGCAGGAAGTCCATGCCGAGGTTGAGTCCCGCGCTCGCCCCGTGCAGCTCCCGTACCTCCTGGTGGGGCTCGTCGTCGGCGATCGCCGGGTCGAAGTGGACGAGGACCAGCTCCGGGAAGCGCAGCCCGAGCGCTCGGGCCAGCTCCCCCACGATCACCTCGGCGACCAGCGCCTTGCGGCCCTGCGCGGAGCCGGTGAACTTCACGACGTAGGTGCCCAGGTCGTCGGCCTCGACGACGCCGGGGACCGAGCCACCGGAGCGCAGGGGCTCAAGGTAGCGGGTGGCGGTGACCTCTCTCAGTACATTCAAAGGCCCCACAGCTCCATTGCCTTACATTTCACGGCCAGCTCCACGCGGTGCAATCCGGGGAAACCTCCCCGCTCAGCCCTGGGGAGAATCTGGGGAGTTTCGGCTGGCATGCTCGTCTCCCGCTCTCCCCGGCAGTCCATCCAGGGCGGTGCGCCCCTTGCTTCCGGCCTCCGGCATGAAGTGAGCATAGTAACCAAGCGTGACAGTCGGGGAGGAGTGCCCGAGCCATCGTGCCGGCGTCGCCACGGACTCCCCCGCCTCCAGCATGATCGAGGCGCAGGTGTGCCACAGCACGTGGAAGCCGTCCTTCGGCGCCGCCTCCCCCTGCCGGCCCTTCGCACCCTTGACGCGCGGCGGAATGACGCCGGCCTCGGCAGGCGCCGGCTTCCAACGGTCCCGGACTCCGGGTACGCCGGCGACCTTGTAGCCCTTGCCGTAGCGAGCGGTTCGTTCCCTCTTGCCCGTGATCGGTTCCCTCTTCTTCTTGATCCAGCGGTCTTCGATGCAGTCGGCCAGGTGAGTCTCCTTGCCGAGCAGGTGGTGCTCCACGGCGCCTGGCGCCTCGGGTGTCGGCGGTACGGCCGAACCGTTGGGGGTCGCGCTGAACGGGTTCAGGGCGGTGTCGGAGCGGGAGTCAGCCTGTCTCTGTTCGCGGGAACGCGCCACCGGCGTTCTCCCGGCCGGAGAAGCGGCCCAGCAACGTCACGCCCGCGCACCCGGCGGCAGCTTCTCGCGCCAGTGACCACCGCCCACCCGAGGGCACTTCCTCACCCCTTGGGGCCGCTCCCGACTGCCTGGCCGGCCTGAGCGGCGATGCGACGCAGCCATATGTGGGCCGGTTCCCGCTCATGGAGGGGATGCCACCACAGGGACTCCACCAAGTGGCCGATCTCGAAGGCGGGTTGAACGACGGTGATCCGTTGTCCGGAGAAGGCGGGGATCGCGACCCGTTCGGGCATCAGGCCGATCCGGTCAGTCCCCGCGACGAGGTGGGGAATGGCCAGGAAGCTCTCCGTGACGATCTCCGCGTGCGGTTCGATGCCCTCGGCGTGCAGGCGGTTCAGGGGGGAGAAGACCGGCGACGGGTGACGATAGGGCAACACCCAAGGGTGTTGCGCCAGTTCCTCCCGCCCGAGGACGGCCGGGGCACGGTCGGCGGACATCACGCACACCCAACGGTCCTTGTACAGGTCGAAGGTGGGGATGTTCGACAGGATGCCCTGGGGCAGGACGAGGGCGTCCACCGTGCGCAGGTTGTCCAGCGCCTGCTGCACGACCCGTTCGGTGCTGTGCTGGAAGCGCAGCCGCACGTTCGGCGCGGCGGTGCGGACCAGGTCGGCCAAGGCCCTTCCGAACGTGGGTAGTTGGCAGTCGGCCATGACCACGGTGAACTCGCGCCGGGCCTGCGTGGGATCGAAGTCGGGGCGCGTCTGGAGGACCCGGTCCGCCCAGCTCAGGGCCTGCTCGGTGTGTTCCACCAGTCGTTCCGCCAGGGGGGTCAGTTCGTAGCTGTTGCCCACCCTGACGAGGAGTTCGTCGCCGTAGTGCCGGCGCAGCCGGGCCAGGGCCGCACTCAGCGTGGGCTGGCTCAGACCGAGCCGCCCGGCGGCACGCGTCACACTGCGCTCCTGGAGGAGCGCGTCCAGCGGCAGCAGCAGGTTGAGGTCCAGAGTCACGGCACCCACCTCAAAGGATCATCAGCCCTGTCTATGTCGAGCATAGGGGATTTCGGCTTCCCTGATCCCAGCGCGGACGCAAGAGTGGTGACACGGTTCGGCGGGACCTCATGTCAGAGACGTACCGCCACCACCTCAGACGTTCGTACCTCGGGCCTGCACCGATCGATGCAGGTGTTCCGAGCCCATCAAGGAGGCGACAATGCCGTCGTTCCATGTCCTGATCGCCGGCGGGGGCATCGGAGGGCTCTGTCTGGCGCAGGGGCTTCGCCGCGCGGGCATCAGCTGCACCCTCTACGAGAGCGCGCCGGGCATCGGGCGGGCCGGCTACCGCCTGCACATGAACGGCGCGGGTGGCCGCGCTCTCCAGCAGTGCCTGCCGGACCACCTCTTCGAGCTGTACATGCAGACCTCGCGCGAGACGCCGCGCCGTGAGGTCATGGTCATGCTCGACCACCAGGCCCGCGAACTCGGCGCCCGCCCTCACATCGGCCCGCCCAACGACCCGCGGCGGCCCCACACAGCGGTCAACAGGCGCACGCTGCGCCAGATCATGGGCGTGGGCCTGGAGGACATCGTCCGCTACGACAGCACCGTCACCGGCTTCGAGACGGACGGCGAGAAGGTGCGGGTGCTGCTCGACGACGGCACGAGCGAGACCGGGGACGTGCTGGTGGGCGCCGACGGCATCAACTCCGTCGTGCGCAGGCAGTTGCTGCCCGACGTTCCGGTCGTGGACACCGGAATGCGCGGCCTGTACTCCACCGCACCGCTGACCGACGATCTGGCGGCGAGCCTGCCCGAGGCACTGTTCGACGGTTTCGCCGTCGCCGCGGGGCCGAACGGCGCGATGTTCGCGTACGGCGTGTACCGGCCGCGCAGGCCGGTCGCCGAGGCGGTGGCCGAACTGGCGCCCGGCGCCGCCGTCGATCCCGTCGATCCCTACATCATGGTCAACCTCGGACTTCCGCCCGGCAGCCCTGCCGCCGCCGGGGCTCCCGACCTGTGGCACAGCTCCGCCGAAACCCTGCACGCGCTGATGCGCACCGCGGTACGGGGCTGGGATCCCGCCCTGGCCGGTCTCGTCGAGCACGTCGACGCGTCGACGATCTTCCCGGTGGCCACGCGTCACCTACAGCCGGCAGACCCCTGGCCGGCCGGCCGTGTCACCCTGCTCGGTGACGCGATCCACGCCATGCCTCCCTCGTTCGGCTCCGGCGCCAACACGGCACTGCGCGACGCCGCGGCCCTCGCCCGGGCCCTGGAGCGCGCCGCCCACGGTGACACGCCTGTGGCGGCGGCCGTGGCCGAGTACGAGACCGAGATGCGCGCCGAGGTCTTCCCCATCCTGCGCGCCTCGGCCGACCCGCGGGCTGCCGACATCGACTTTCTGCCCGACGACCTCCCCGTCAGCCACACCTGATCGCCGACTCCCCGACACGAGCCGCACCACGAGGAGAACCATGCCTGTCACCGAAGACATCGAGTTCCGAGTGTCGGAACTGACCCTGCGGGGCAAACTGTTCCGCCCGGCCGACGGTCCCGAACGCCCGCCCGTCGCCATCCTCCAGGGCGGCCTGGGCGGTCCCGCGGAATCCATGTTCGCCATGGCCGAGGGCTTCACCGACGCCGGTCTGGCCTGCCTGATCTACGACCACCGCAACACCGGCTACAGCGACGGCGAACCCCGTCAGCAGTTCGATCCCTGGCAGCAGTGCCGGGACCTGCGCGACGTCATCACCCATCTGACCCTGCGCGAGGACATCGACCCCGACCGCATCGCCCTGTGGGGCATCAGCATCGGTGGCGCCAACTCCCTCTTCACGGCAGCCACCGACCGCCGGGTCAAAGCGGTCGTCAGCATCATCCCCCCGGTCAGCGGCTGGAGCGCGCGCACCCTCCAACCGGCCGACACGCTCGCGGAGCTGGAAGCTCTCATCCCCGCCGACCGCCAGGCCCAGCTGCGCGGCGAGCCGGCCGCGAGTATCCGCCTGCACGGCGTCCCGGAACCGGGGGCCCCGGTCATGTTCAGCGACCAGGAAGGTCTGGAATTCGTCGAGAACATGATCCACCAGCTGCCCAGCTTCCGGAACGAGATCACCATCTCGACCCTCGACCGCATCTTCGAGATGGAAGTGCGCGCCTACGCCGAACGCATCACGGCCCCGGTCCTGATGATCCTCGCTTCCAAGGACACCGTCGCCCCCGTCGAGGAGGCCCGCGAGATGTACGAGCGGATCCCCGACCCGAAGGAGGTCGTCGAGTACCCGGGCCAGCACTACGAGATCCTCTCGAACCACTTCCCCGAGATCATCACCCGCAGCGCCGACTGGCTGGCCGCCACCCTGCGCGGCTGACCGCCCCACCATCCGCTCCCGTCCGGTCCGCCGGAGCCCGCGTGGCCCGGCGGACCGACCTCCATCCCCCGACCACACAGAGAGGTGTCGTCAATGCGTCTGCTCGGACTTGCCTGCGGGCAGGAGGACGGCAGTGCCGAGGTACTGCTGAAGGCCGCGCTCACCGCGGCCGCGCGCGAAGGGACAGCCGTCGAGATGGTACGGCTGACCGACCTGTCCCTGGTGACCGCCGCCACCGCGGACACCGGGGACGACGCGGCCTGGTTCTGCGACCGGCTGCTCGACGCGGACGGCGTGATCGTCAGCTCCCCCACCTACACCCGCAGCGCACCGGGCGCGTTGAAGCTCCTCATCGATCGCGCCTTCGGTCCGCGCACGGACGTCGTCTTCGTCCGTGAGGCCCTCGCCCGCCGCGAGGACGGCCGGACCGAGCAGCAGGAGACTCGCGGCATTCTGGGCCTCCACACGGCCCCCGACCCGCGGGTTCTCAAACCGCGCGTGGCCGGCTTCATCGCCGTGGGTGGCTGCCCGTCACCCCACTGGCGCACGCTGACGCTGCCCACTCTGCACGCCCTGGCCTTCCCCCTGCACATGGCCGTCGCCGACCAGATGGAAGTCCCCACCCCCGGCGGCCTGGGCGGCATAGTCACTGACCCGGCGGCTGTGCTGCGCGCCGAGCGGCTGGGCGGCGCGGTTGCCCGGCAGCTCGGGCTCCCCCACGACGAGGTCCGGTTCCTGGGGGAGCCCGGCACCTGTCCGATGTGCCACCTCGACCTGATCGTGCTGCGCGGCGACCGCGCCGAATGCGGCACCTGTGGGGCCGCGGGCCGTTTCTTCGTCGAGGACGGCGACGTCCGGGTCGACTTCTCCCCCTCCGGCACCTCTTCCTCCGTCCACACCCTCACGGAACTGGAGGAGCACCACCGGGAACTGCTGAGCGCCGCCTCACTGGAGCCGGACCCCCAGGAGATCGACAAGCACGCCGCCGCGTTCCGCGACAGCGTCCCCGTCCTGCGCCCACCGCGGCCGTAGGCGACCGTTCGCGGGCTCTCCACCGACGCCGGCGCGCGCCGGCAGCAGTGAGCCATCTCCCCCACCGGCGACGGCTACTACCTCCTCACCAACCGGCTCAGCGGCCCGTCCCTCAAAGTCGACAGCGGCGCCACCGCCGACGTAGCCGCCGTCAACCAACGGACCCGCTCGGTCGCCCTGGGGTGGCAGTCCGGCATCGACGCCGGACTGCCACCGGACGGTGCGGGTTCAGGACGGGGTGACGGCGAGGACACGGCCCAGCGCGCTGTCGGGGCGGGTGGTGAGTTCGTCCCAGGTGCCTTCCTCCGTGATGCGGCCGGCTTCGAGGACGGCGATGCGGTCGGCACGGCGGATGGTGGCGGGGCGGTGGGCGATGACGATCGTGGTGCGGCGCTCCCTGCCCAGGGCGGCGGCGAGTTGGGCGTCGCCGGCGTTGTCGAGGTGCGCGGTGGTCTCGTCGAGGACGAGGACTCGGGGCCGGGCGAGCAGCGCGCGGGCGAGGGCGATGCGGGCGCGCTGACCGCCGGAGAGGGTGGAGCCGCGCTCGCCGACGAGGGTGTCCAGGGGGGCGATGCGGTCGACGCCGCACAGCCGGGCGGTCTCGGCGAGCAGGTCGTCGTCCGCCTCCGGCGCGGCGAGCCGCAGGTTGTCGGCGAGGGTGCCGTGGAAGAGAGGGGTGTCCTGGCCGACCACGGCGACGGCACGGCGGAGTTCGGCATCGCTCAGGTCTCGTAGGTCGACGGGCTCACCGTCACCGGGTATCAGATGGACGGCGCCCTCGGACGGGTCCCAGAAGCGGGCCAGCAGGTGGGCACAGGTCGACTTGCCGGCCCCCGAGACACCGACCAGGGCGAGGGTCTGCCCTGCGCGGGCTGTCAGTTCGACCCCGTTCAGCACGGGTCGGCCGCCGTAGTCGAAGCCCACCTGGTGCATCCGGACGCCCAGCGGACCGGAGGGGAGCGGGCGCGGTGCGGCGGGCGGCGGGGCGAGAGCGGGGGCCCGCGCGGCCGCGCCGACGCGCTCGGCCGCGGCGCGCAGGCCCACTGCCTGGCTCACGGCCCTGGCCGACTCGGCGACGGGCCCCAGCACCGACAACGCCAGTGCCATCGCCCCCGGGGCCCACGCGCCGTGCAGCCGCCCGGACGTCACGGACTGTGCGGCGGCGGCCACCACCCCGAGGACCGCGAGCACGATGAGGAGTTCACGGACCGCGGCGGCCATGGCCTCCCACGTGGCCTCGGCCCGCTGTGCATGGCCCACCCGCCGGCCCTGCCCGGCGAGTCGGCGCCGCCGCTCGGCCAGCCCTCCGAAGGCGAGCAGCTCACGCAGCCCGTCCACCGCCTCCACGGTGTCGGCCGACAGCTTCGCCGCGGCCGTCCTGGTGCGCGCCCCGCGCGCCGCGCGTCCGCGCGCGTCGGCGAAGGGCGCCGCGGCGAGCAGCGCGGCGACCGGCAGCACCGCCGCGAGCAGCCATGGCTCCACCCCGGCCAGAACAGCGGCCCCGCCCGCGAACACCGCACCGGACGCCAGGAGTTGGGCGGCGGTGTGGGCGTAGAAGAACTCCAGTGCCTCGACGTCGGCCATGGCGGTGGCTGCGAGGTCACCGCTGCGGCGGCCCGCGACGCGGGCGGGCGCGCTGCGGGCGAGCCCGTCGAAGACCCGCACGCGCAGTTCGGCGAGGACCCGGTAGGCCAGGTCGTGGCTGAGGTCCATCTCGCGCCAGGTCATGAGGGCACGCACAAGGACGAGGACGGTGAGCGCGGTGACCGTGCCGGCCGAGGGGGCGCGGTGGTCGATGACGGCGGTTCCGACGGTGTGAGCGGCCAGGGTCAGCAGGGTGACCAGAGAGCCCTGTTCGACGAGTGCGGCACCGCAGGTGCGGGCCATCATGACCCGGTGCCCGGCGAGGGCGGGGAGCAGGGCGCGCAGTGAGCCGCGCGCGGGCACGGCGACGGTACCGCGGTCGGTGGTGGTGCTCATGCGGCGAGCCCTTCCTCGTGAACGTGGCCCGCCCTGACGAGCCGGGCGTAGACGCCGCCCGCTTCGACCAGGGCGGTGTGGTCGCCGACGGCGTCCACGCGTCCGCCGTCGAGGACGACGATGCGCTCGGCGTGGCGGACGGCGGCGAGCCGGTGGGCGACCACCAGGACGGTCCGGCCGCCCGCGGCGTCCAGCAGTTCGCGGACGATGTCCGCCTCGCGGCGTTCGTCGACGGCGCTGGTGGCCTCGTCGAGGACGAGCACCGGAGCGTCGGCCAGCAGGGCGCGCGCGAGGGCGAGCCGCTGGCGCTGGCCACCGGAGAGGGTGGCGCCCCGTTCGCCGAGGACGGTGGCGTAGCCGTCGGGGAGGGCGGCGATCTCGTCGTGGACGCCGGCGGTGCGTGCCGCGCGCGTCAGTTCGTCGTCCGTGGCGTCCGGCCGGGCCAGACGGAGGTTGTCGGCGATGGTGGCGTGGAAGAGGCACGTCTCCTGGGAGACGACGGCGATGCCCTGGCGCAGCGAGTCGAGCGCGTACCCGGACACGTCGTGGCCGTCGAGGGTGATCCGGCCGCCCTGCGGGTCGTGGTGGCGCAGGAGCAGGGCGAGGAGCGTCGACTTGCCGGCGCCGGACGGGCCGACGATCGCGGTCGTCCGTCCCGCCTCGGCGGTGAAGGTGACGCCGCGAAGTGCCGGTGCGGCGGCGCCGTCGTAGGTGAACTCGACGTTGTCGAAGCGCAGTTCCGGCGGGGCGGGCCAATGCGCCGGTGCCGTTCCCGTGTCGGGCACGCCGGGTTCGGCGGTGCGCAGCGCCGCGATCCCGTCGGCGGCCGACACGCCCAGGTATCCGGCGTGCCATTCGCGGGACAGGTCGCGGACCGGCCGGAAGCACTCGGAGGCCAGGAGCAGCACCAGGTAGGTGCCGGTCGCCGTGGTGGATCCGGTGACGGCCGACCAGCAGGCGAGGAGCGCGGCGCCCACGGTGCCTCCCTGGACGGCCAGGTCGGTGAGGCCGGTGTCGACGAGGGACACGCGCAGCTTGGCGACGGTGGCCCGGTGCAGCGCCGCCGACCGCTTCTCCAGCCGCTCCCTGGTGCGCCCGACGGCGCCGGCGGCCCGCAGGGCGGGCATGCCCTGCAGTGCTTCGAGGTAGTCGGCGCCCAGTTGCTCGTAGGTGTCCCAGTGTCGCCTGCCGCGCTGGGCCAGGAGCCGGTCCCAGGCGCGCGGCCCGACGAGGGCGAGCAGAAGGGCGGGGACGAGGCCGAGGAGGGCGGCCGGTGCGACGACCACCAGTGCCGCGAGCAGCAGGGGCGGCACGGTGAGGGTGATCAGGAGCTGGGGCAGGTAGCGGGAGACATAGGCGTCGACACCCTCCACGCCGTCGACGAGAGTGGTGCGGACGGCGCCGGCGCGGGCGGTGGTCAGGTGGGCGGGGCCCAGCCGTCCGAGGTGGGCGAGGAGTTCGTCCCGCAGGGCGACCCTGACCCCGGCCCCGGCGCGGGTGGCGGTGCGCCGTTGCCGGTTGTCGAGTGCGGCGCGTACGGCGACGACGCCGAGCACCGCGCCGAGGAGCGGCGGGAGCCGGTCCGTCGTACCGCGGGCCAGGTCCGCCAGGGCGACTGCCAGGAGGACGGCCTGCGCCAGGTGCGTGAGGGTGACGGCCGCCTGCAGGAGGGTGGCCGCGAGCAGGGGACGCCGTGCGTGCCGTGCGGCGCGGCGCAGCTCGGGGTGGACGATCACGAGGTCTTCTCCTCGTCGGGGTGGGTGGTGCCGAGGGCCAGGCCGTGGACGATCCAGTCCCGACCCGGTGGGCCGCCGAGGGCAGCGCCCAGATCGGCCTGCTGCCAGGAGCCGACGGGGCGGGCGGCCAGCCCGCGCCGAACGGCGGCCAGGTGGGCGAGGTGGACGGCGAAACCGGCCCGCAGGTGGGTCCGGCGGATCAGCGTGGCGTCGGCGTCGGCCGGGCAGCCGTAGGCGAGGAGGACGGCGCCCGCGTCCGCGAGCCACGCCTGGCCCGCGGCCCATGCGGCGAGCGTGGGCCGGGCCTCCCCCGCCGCGAGCCTGCGCAGTGTGCCGTCGGGGGCGGACTCGACCAGTTCGGGCCGTGGCTCGCCGACGGCCGCGCACCAGGCGAGCTCACCTGCGCCCGCCCGGACGGCGGTGGCGAGCACCGCACGCAGAGCGTCCCGCGACGGGGTGCCGGTGAGCGGTGGCGCGGCGCTGCGGCGCGCCGGCAGGTCGCCGGGGGCAGGCACGTCCGCGGGCGGGCCCGCTCCTTCGGGCGGGGAGACCCGTCCGGGCCGGTGAGGGGTGAAGTGCACCGCGGCCAGCGGGCCTTCGTGCGGGCCGTCCAGGTGGAGCACGGGCTCGGCCGTGTCCAGCGCACGGGCCGCGAGCCACAGCGCCGCGGCGACGTGTCCGGTGTCCAGCAGCAGCAGCGGCCAGGCCCGGTGCCCGTAGTGGGAGACCGTGCGGCGCGGGGTGACGGTGAGTTCGACGGTGGCCCCGGGCAGCGGGCCGCCGGCTCCGGGACCGAGGCGGTGCGCGCGGTGGCGCAGCGGGTCGTAGCCGTAGCGTCCGGGCGGCAGCGGGCAGCCGGTGCCCACGACGAGTTGGGCGTCCACCGGGTGGAGCCCGCCGGCGGAGGGGGCGGGCCGCAGCCGCCCGGAGCCGTCCGAGGCCGCCAGCGAGAGGCGGAGCAGCCGGTCCAGGTCCAGCTGCCCGGGGGCGGCCTGCGGCAGGGCGTGCGCGGGCCCCGGCCAGGCGCGGACGACGGGACCGGCGGACGTGTCCGGGCCGGGACGCTCGCGCGAACGGGCGCGGGCGAGGGCGGTGACGAGGTCCACGCGCTCATGAGTGAGGTCCACGGAACGGAGGTCCCTCACATGTGCGGCGGAGGAGCCAGCGTGAAGTCCTCCGGCGCGCTCGGCGCGGTCGTCCGCCAGCCGCGGGCCACGGCGGCGTCGGCCAGGCGCGGGCAGCCGAAGTAGCCGAAGGCGGCGGGGGCGTTGGGCAGGAGCCCGGAGACGAGGACCCGGGCGACGCGCAGGGACGTCTCGGCCACGTCCTCGGTGGTGAGGTCGAACGTCATGACGCGGTGGCCGCCCTCGTGGAGGGCACGTTCCAGCCGGTCCGGGCTGCCGGGCTCGACCGCCTGGAGGGAGACGGTCCCGAGCGCGGGGTCGGTGAACCGCCGGGCCTGCGGCGCCATCCGTTGGTCCAGCCACACCTGGACGTGCGCGCCCAGGTCCCGTACGTGCTCGAAGTGTTCGCCGCACACGTCGAGGTAGCGGCGGTCCTCGCGGTGGTCCAGATACAGCCCGCGCGCGAGCAGCCCGGCCTCGACGGCCTGGAACACCCAGCCGTCGGGGCCGGTGAGCCCCCGGGTGAACACCCAGGTGTGGACGGCTTCGAGGACGGCCTTGCGGGCGGCCTCGGCCGGGTCGTACTTGCAGGCGAATCCGGCGGCGTACAGACCGAGCCGGGCGTCGTGGACGAGCGCTGCCATGCAGGGGGCGAACTCCGAGGGCATCTCGACGAGATGGACGTCGAGCGCGGATCCCGCGAGGTCGTCGCCGAGGCCGGGCACGGTGGCCGGGTCGATGCCGCGGGCGGGGCCGTCGAGGTGCCACCACAGTTCGAGCGCGTCGCGTTCGACGATCTCCAGCAGAGCGCGCTCGGCCGCGTCGTCGAAGCCCTGCCCGGTGGCGATGCCCGCGTAGTTGAGGTGGTGGGTGCGCGGCAGCGCACGCAACTCGCCCTGGCGCCAGTTGAGGTGGGTGAGTGCGACGGGCGCCCAGACCTCGGCGGTCCGGCCCTCGGGCAGCCGTTCGGTGCCGCGTGTCCACAGGGACGGTGTGTCGGCGGTGAGGGGGCGGTAGGGGAACGCCTCCCGGGCGTACTGCCAGTCGGCGTAGGCCGGCAGCTCGTCCGGTCCGTACAGCCGCAGGCCCTTCTCGGCCAGTTCGGCGGCCGTGGCACGCAGGGGGGCGTCGGGGTGGCCGGGCGGCGGCACCCGGTTGCCGCAGTATCTCTCTATGCCTTCCGCTATCGCGGCTGTTCGAGCACTCTCGGGGTCGCCGAAGGTGGTGCCCAGCGACACCCGGTCGGCGGGCCACAGACCGAGCCTGCGGGCGTCGGCGACCTCGGCGGTGAGCGCCGTGTAGCGGGGCGGTGCCCCCACGGGGTGATCGACGGGCTTGACGTCGCGGACGATGCCGCAGACGGGGTCGACGAGAGCTTCCAGCGGCAGCGCCGTCATCGCGGGATCTCCTCTGCGGGATGGGCGGGCGTGGGACGGGACAGGAGCACGGGCAGCCGGAGGGCCACGCTCCCGGCGTCGACCTCGCGGCGCGAGGGGAGCAGCCGGGTGGCGGTGACCGGGTCGTCGCCGGTGTGGGGGTTGCGGGCGTGGGCCGGGAAGTGGTGCCCGGCGATCTCCAGGCGGAGCCGGGTGCCCGCGGGCAGCCGTCGCGCGAGCCGGCCCATTTCCACGGTGAACTCGGCTTGTCTGCCTGGTGGTTCCTCGCGCCGGACGATCCCGACGGCGAGACGCCGGGCCACGCCCTCGGGGGTGAGTGACACGAGCCGGACGGCCCAGTCGGCGGACGGTGTGTGGGCGGTGGCCCGCATCCGCACCTCCACGGGGCCGACCACGTCCAGCGGACGCGGCAGCGGCGGGGTGACCAGCAGACAGCGGTCGGGCGGACCGTCCGTGGGAACGGCCAGGTCCTCGGACGACACGGGGCGTTGGGGATCGGCCGTGAAGGAGGAGCCGTGCAGCAGACGTACGCTCTGGGAGCGGGGCTCTCCCTCTGCGTCGGCGGGTATCCACAGGGTGCTGCCGCCCAGGCCGACCACGCCGCGCCGCCCGGCCGCCAGGTCCCCGGCGAGAGCGCGGCGGGCCCATCGCACGTAGAGCTCGCCGAGACTCACCCGGTGCGCCGGATCGGCGTCGGGTCCGGGCTCGGCGACCAGGCCGTGCCCCCAGGGTCCCAGCAGCAGCCGCGCCGACGGACCGCCCCAGTGGCGCCACAGCGTCACCGTGTCCTCGGCGAAGTGGTCGTGGTGGCCGCCCACCGCGAGCAGGGGCATCCCGGCGCACTCCGCTCCCGAGAGGAGCCGGCCGCGTTCGCGGTGCCGCCACAGGCCCGGCCACGAGGGCAGGCTCCGGCCGAGCCGGTCGGGGAGGGCGGTCAGCGGCAGACGGGCCAGCAGGCCGGGGTCGGCGGCGAGGGCCTTGTCCAGGGCGTTGTCGTCGGAGTCCGGCCGGTCGCCGTGGGCGGCCCACCATCCGGCGCGGGCCAGCAGCCGTTCCACGCCGGAGGGTTCGCGGGCCGTCTCGGCGGTGCCCAGCGCGGGCACGGCGGCGATGACGGCGTCGGGCCGGGCGTCCGCGGGCGCGCCGAGCGCGAGGGCGAGGGCGCAGTGAGCGGCGTAGGACGCCCCGGCGGCGACCAGCCGTCCGTCGTTCCAGGGCTGTCGGCGGATCCAGCGGGCGGTCGCCGCACCGTCGGCGGTCTCGTTCTCGTACGGACGCCACTCCCCTGGGGACGCGTGCCGCCCCCGAACGTCCTGGACCAGTGCGGCGAACCCCCGGCGAGCCCAGCCGCGCAGTTCGGCGCGGTGCCGTGTCCGGTCGTAGGGGGTGCGGACGAGGACGGCGGGGAAGGGGCCGTCGCCGTCCGGGAGGTGGATGTCGGTGGCGAGGCCTTCCACGGCCACCGTGAACGGGGTCATCCGGCCTGCTTCGGCGTGGGGGCGACGTCGGGGACGGGCAGCACGGGGTGCTCGGTGACGGTCAGCGTGCGCAGGTCGACGCGCCGGAGCCGGCGCCGGGCGGGCAGGCCGTCCGTGTCGGTCGTGCCGCTGATCCACCGGCTGAGGTCGTCGGCGAGCAGGGCGGCCAGCAGACCCGCGGCGGGCGCGGTGAGGTGAACGGGCGCGCCGGACGTACGGGGCCCGCTCCAGTAGGCGGCCAGCTCGCGGTGGGCGGGGGTGGCGGCGAGCCGGCGGGCGCGCACGTGGGCCGAGGTGACGTCCCCGGGAGCGGCCGCGAGGGGATCGACGTACGCCTGCCAGCCCTCGCGGTGGCAGCGCAGCCAGCCGATGCCGCGCTCGGGCAGCCGGTCGGCGGCGTCCCACAGACCCTCGGGTACGGGCCCGTCGAGGCACCACACGACGGCGGCGGGGTCTCCGGCGGACAGGTCGTCGGGGGAGGGTGACCCGCCGTCGTGCGCGGCCGTTCGCGGCTCGGCGCCCAGCGCGCGCAGGAGCGCGGCCAGCGGTTCGGTCAGGACCCGGTCGCCCAGCAGCAGGACGGCACGGCGGTCGGCGGGCCATCGCGGGCGCCGCGTTCCGTCCGCCAGGTACCCGGCGTCCTCGAAGGCCCGGACGACGCGGTCGAGTTCGCCGTGCGGCTCGCCCGCGGCCGTACCGGAGAGGCGGGACAGCAGGGCGGTCTGGTCCGCGTCCCCCGTCCTGACGGCGAGGAACTCCCCCTCGGCCGTACGGACGGCGAGACCCCGCCCGGGCACGGCGACGACCTCGACACCGGGTGCGAGCTGGCTGCGGGACACGTCGATCCTCCTGTGGGAAGGGGGCTGGGATGGGTGTGGGCCCGCCCGCGAGTGACGGACGGGCCCACGGGCGAGGGTGCGGGACCCTCGCTTACTCCTCGGTGTCCTCGAAGGGGTTCTCGACGAGGGCGTTGGAGTGCGTGGCCGAGGCGTGAGCCAGCTGACCGGGGTCGGCGATCGGCGCGAAGACCTTCTCGGTGTCCATGAACTCTCCTTCTTCATCAGGGAGATACGGCGTTCGGTTGAGCGCCACACCAGGACTCTAATGAATATGATTTTCATATTCTAGTGCCGGGAGGGGGTGATCTGGGTAACACACGGGCCAGCCCCCCTCGGGGTCCCGTCCGACCCGGCCGGCGACCCGGAGGACCTCCGCGAGCAGCCCCGGCGTGACGACCTCCCGCGGCGTGCCGTCGGCCACCACCCGGCCGTCGCGCAGCGCGACGATCCGCTCGGCGAACCGGGCGGCGTGGGCCAGGTCGTGCAGCACCATCACCACGGTGAGTCCGCGCTCCTCGCGCAGCCGGACCACCGTCTGCAGCACGTCGAGCTGGTGGTGCAGGTCCAGGTAGGTGGTCGGCTCGTCCAGCAGCAGGACCCGGGTGTCCTGGGCGAGCGCCATCGCGAGCCGCACCCGCTGCCGCTCGCCCCCGGACAGCCCGTCGACCTCACGCTCGGCCCACTGCTCCACACCGACGTCGCGCAGTGCGCGGCGCACGAGGGGGTCGTCGCCCTCGCGCAGCATGCCGAGCGGGCCGCGCGCCGCGTACCGCCCCTGCCGGACGAGCTGCCGTACGGTCACGCCGGGGACGGCCGGGGCCGACTGGTGCAGCAGCGCGACCCTCCGGGCGGTCGCGCGCCGGGACAGCCCGGCGAGGTCGTCCCCGCCCAGCAGCACACGTCCCGCATCCGGTCGCAGCAGCCCGGCGGCGAGCCGCAGCAGGGTCGACTTCCCACAGCCGTTGAGGCCGATGAGGGCAGTCAGCTCACCCGGTTCGACAGTCATGTCGACGCCGCGCAGCACGGGTTGGCCGGGATAGCCGAAGTGGACCCCCTCGGCGCGGATCCCCACGGGCTCGGTCATGCTCTGTCCTTAGGTCGACATCAGAACGAACGGCTCGGCGCGCGGCGCACGACGAACAGCAGCAGCGCGGCCCCGAGGCAGGCGGTGAGGGCCCCGACCGGCAGCGTGAGCCGCCCGGAGCCCAGCGCGGCCGCCAGCAGCCGCGAGGAGACCTGCGCCGCCGAGTCCGCACCGCACACCACGGCCGCGCCCGTCAGTGCGGCGCCGGGGAGGGCCGCCCGCAGGTCGGCGCCGAAGACGGCCAGGGCGAGGTGCGGCACGAGCAGCCCGACGAACCCCAACGCCCCCACGGCGGCCACCGCGCCCGCGGTCAGCGCCACCGCGCACAGCAGGGCGAGCGCCCGGGCGCGGGCGGCGGACAGCCCGGCGGCGAGGGCGACGTCGTCCCCGCAGCGCAGCAGGGTCAGCGGCCCTGCCAGCGACCAGGCCGCGACACCCCAGACCAGTGCCCACGGCCACAGCAGGTGCCAGTGCTCCCACACCCGGCCCTCCGTGGTGCCGACGAGCCACTGCACGACGCTGCCGAGTTCGCCCGGTGCGACGAGCAGCACCATGGCGGTGAGCCCGCCGAGCGCCGCCGACACCAGCACCCCGTGCACGGCGGTCTGCGCGGGGTCGCCGCGGCCGCGTCCGGCGAGCAGCCACAGCAGCGCGGCCCCCGCGCAGCCGCCCCCGCACGCGGCGACGACCACGGCGAGGGGCGACTCCCACCCCGCAAGTCCGAGGCCGGTCGCCGCGACGGCGCCGAGCACCGCCCCCGGCGTCACACCCGTCACCTCGGGTCCGGCCAGCGGGTTGCGCAGCGCCGACTGCAGGACGAGGCCCGCCACGCCGAGGCACGCCCCCGCACCGAGGGCCACCAGGAGACGGGGCAGCCGGAGCTGGAGCAGGATGTGCCGCTCCGTCGCGTCCCCGCCGCCACCGACGACGTCCCAGACCGCGGCGGGGGACATGCCTCGCCCGGCCACCAGTTCGACACCGGCGCATACGACCGTGAGTGCGGCGAGTACCGCGAAACGCCGTCTCACCGGTCCTCCTCCGCTCCGGCCGCCGCATCGGGTGAGGCGGCGGCACCGGAAGGACCGGGGATCCCTCGACGGGCAGCCCCTCCGGCCCCCGTGGAAGGCCCCTCCTTCCCCGGCGGGCCGAAGGACGTGCCGGGGGCGCGCTGCGGCGGCAGGCCGGCGGCAGCGGTACCCGTCGCTCGGCGCCGGGCCGCCGACCCGCGGCCGCCCGACCGGAGCAGGGCGACCCCGGCGGGCACACCGACCAGAGCCGTCCACGCGCCGACCGGTGTCTCCACGGGCGCGAGCGCGAGGCGGGCCGGCACATCGGCGACCGCCACGACGACGGCACCCCACGCCGCCGACCAGGGCAGCCAACGCACCGCGTCGGCCTCGGGGTTGAACCACCGCGCCAGGTGCGGGGCGAGGAAACCGACCCACGCGACCGGCCCGCACACGGCCGTCACGGGCGCGATCAGCACGACGGCGATGGCCAGTGCTGCCAGCCGTGCCCGCTGGGCACGCACCCCCAGCGCCTGGGCGTCCTCGTCCCCCAGCCGCAGCACCGAGAGCACCGGCGCGCACAGCACGAGCGACGGAACCGCGACGAGCAGCCACGGCCACAGCCCGGTGACGTCGTCCCAGGTGCGGGCGGAGAGCGAGCCCAGCAGGTAGCGGTAGATCAGCTGGAGGTCGAGCTGGTCGGCCATCACCATCAGCACGAGCAGCGCGGCCTGCAACGCGGCGGCGACCGCGGCGCCGGTGAGCAGCACGGCGGACGGACTGCGCCCCAGGCCCGCGGCGAGCAGCGTGAGGCCGCCGCCGAGCGCGGCTCCGCCGAGGGCCGACAAGGGCTGGACAGCGGCGGGGAGGGACACCGACAGCACCAGCGGCGCGGCGACCCCGAGCGCGGCTCCGGACGACACACCCAGCATCTCGGGGACGGCCAAGGGGTTGCGCAGCGCCTCCTGCAGCACGAGCCCCGCCGCTCCGAGACACGCCCCGGCGACGAGGGCCAGCACCAGCCGGGGCACGCGCAGTTCGGTGACGACGATCCCGGCGAGCGTGCCGTCCGCGTCCATCAGCGCACCGGGCAGCCGGTGCGGCGGGACGTAGGGCGTCCCCAGGGTCAGCGCGCAGACCGAGGCGGCGGCCAGCAGCGCGACCAGGACGGGCAGTTGCCGGCGTCCTGCCGGGCGCGCCGACCGCCGTGGGCCCGGTCCCCCGTCGCCTGCTGCGGTGTGCGTCGCGACGGGCGTGCTCACCGCAGCGCGGCCGTGGCCTCATCGAGGACGAGGCCCAGCGAACGAGTACCGCGTCCCTTGGCCCACACCTCGGAGTTCACCTCGTGGACGTCGCCGGTCCTCACCGCCGGGATCTTGCCCCACAGGGGATTCTTCGCCAGCTTCTCCGACAGCCTGCCGTCCGCCTCGCCGAAGCTCAGCGTCTCGACGAACAACACGTCGACGTCGGCCGCGAGGATCTCTTCGAGGCTGTAACTTCCCTCCACGCCACGGGACTTCCAGGGGTAGTCGGCGAGCTTCGGGAACAGGCTGGCGCCCACGTCCGTCTCCGGAGTGGCGACGCCGAAGTTCTCGTCGCTGCCGTAGATGACGAGCGCGGTCTTGTCGCTCCTGGTCCTCTCCGCCTCGGCGAGCTTGGTCCGGAAGGTCTTCTCGGCCTTCTCGCCCTCGGCGGTACGGCCGGTGAGGGCCGCCACATCACGCAGGTAGCCCACGCTGTCCTGCCACGTCTCGGGCTGCATGGGCCAGAACGTGGTGGCGTCCTTCAGCGCCGGGGCGAGCTTGCCGTGGGTGTCGCCCAGGCCGATCACCAGGTCGGGCTTGTGGGAGAGGATCGCCTCCACCTCGGGTGCGATGAACCCGCCGGGGATGACGTCGACCTTCTTCGCCCTCTCCTCCCCCAGGAAGTCGGGGTGGGCGAGGAGCGCGCTGTTCGTGGCCGCGGGGACGATGCCCAGCTCGGTGAGGATGTCGTCGCAGAGCGCGAACAGGCAGACGATGCGCTCGGGTTCCCTGTCGAGGGAGACCTTGACGCCGCCCGCGTCGGTCAACGCCCTCGTCGCCTTGATGGGTTCGACGGTGACGTCGGTCTTCGGACCGGCCGCGGCGGCCTTGCCGTCCGCCGGTTCGGTGGACGAGCCGCACCCGACCAGCAGCGAGCCCGCCAGCGCGGCGGTGACCCAGCTTCGGACGAATCTCGACGGTGAGCGCAGCATCAATGCCCTCGCTTCTTCTCAGGGAGCCGGAACGCCCTGAAGATACATGATAATCGTTTTCAAAAGGACCGATTCTCATGGAGGCATCGATGACGGCCGCCCCTGCCCTGCTGCTCGTCTCCGACCACGTGGAGGGAACCGTCCACATACGGACCGTGCCGGACGGCACCGAGACGGTCCGCCTCACCGGCCGTCACCTCTCGGAGCACGCCGGGTTCCTGGCGTTGCCGGGCGGGCGGGTCGCCTGCGTCGACGACCGCAGGGGCGAGTTGCTGGTGCTCGACCCCTTCGGCGACGAACCGGTGCAGACCGCGATCCCGGTCGCCGCGCCGGCCGAGCACCTGGCCTGCGATCCGTCCGGCCGGTGGGCGGCCGTCACGACGGGCCTGGGCGAGAACGGCGAGCCGTGGTCGGACCTGCTGACGGTCGTCGACCTCACGACGGGAGACGTGGCCCGGGTACGCACGCGCGTCGGCGAACCGGGGGTGACGGTGCTGGGCGACGGTGATCCGCTGGTCGTCCTGCGGCACCGGGAGCCCGGCACCCTGGCCGTCCACCGGTTCGCGGACCTGCTCGCGGCACCGCCCGGCTGCCCCGTGGTCACGCCCCACGCCCACCTCCCGCTGCCGGACGACGGACACGGGGACGCCCAGGACCCGCGCTCCGGCCATGTGTTCGCGGCCACGGGCGACGGGGCACACCGGGCACGCCGCGAGGCGGACACGCTCGTCCCGGAGCGGACGATCCCCTGGGACTCGCCTGCCCGGGGCTGGTACCTGCGGCTCGATCCCCGGCGGCGGACACTGTGGTCGACGCTGCGCGGCGGCCCCGCGGACCCGCTGCGGTGGCCGGAATGGACCAACCAGGCATGGCGCCACGACCTGGAGGCGAACCGCACCACCCTGACGGAGCTGGGCCCCGGCCTGGTCTTCCGGCTGGCCCTCGCCCGGCACCACACCGCGTTCACCCGCATCCACCCGGACGGCGACGAACTGATCCTCCTCGACACCGACGACACCGCCCGCCACGTCCCCCTTCCCGCCATGGACGACGCGCCCCGCCGCGGCGGCACCCCCTGGGAGGGCGTCCAGCGCCGCGCGGTGGCCGCCTCACCGGGCGCCGACTGGGTCGCCGTCACCCGCGGCGGCCACGGTGAGGTCCACGTCTTCGACGCCCGGACGGGCGACGAAGCGGCCCGGTGGAAGCTGGACACGCCCCTGCACCACGGCGGCCACGTGATGCTGCGCACGCGGGCCGACGGCGCCGAAGGCGATCCCGTGGGCCGCTGACGGCCGGGCCACCCCTCGCGCGACCCGGCGCTCCCCACCCCCTTCGCGCCGCGTTCGCGAAGCGCGCGCCGCCGCCCGTCCGCCGGCGGCGCCCCTCTTCCGCCGACCCGGCCGGGCCCCGACCGCTCGGCCCCGCGTCGTCAGAGGCACGGCACCGCGGAGAGCCCCGGCACCGGGGGAAGCCCAGCCGGTACCCGCTCATGTGAGACTCATGCACCACACAAGCGCAATATCGTGAGGCTTATTTGTGCTTTTGCCGGGAACTCGCTCGGCGCAACGGTCGCCGCGGGTCTCCTGCCCGGCGGGCGATCTCCGGAACGGAAGAGGGAGAGATCGTGACCGTTCGGGTAGGCGTTGAGGAAGAGTTCCATGTGCTGGACCTGGAGAGCGGCAGACTCGTCCCGGGCGCAGACGCGGTCCTCGGCCGTCTGCGCGGACCGGGCTTCAAGCCGGAGCTCCAGCGGTCGGCCGTCGAGTGGAACAGCCCCGTGCACACCTCGCTGGAGGCCCTGCGCACCGACCTGGCGGGGGCCCGGCGAGAGCTGGACGCGGCGGCCTCCCCGCTCGGGCTGGCCGTCGCCGCCGCCGGGACCGTGCCGTTCGCGCGGCTGACGCCGGGCGACGCCACGGCGGACCCGCGGTACCGGACCATGGCCGAGGAGTACCGGCGGGTCTCCGACGAGCACCTCGTGTGCAGCGCCCAGGTCCACGTGGACATACCCGACCGCGACACGGCCGTCCGGGTCATGTGCGCCGTCTCGCCCTGGCTGCCCCCACTGCTGGCGCTCTCCGCCAGCTCACCGTTCTGGCTGGGCGCCGACACCGGGTACGCCAGCTGGCGCACCATGCTGTGGCAGCGCTGGCCCACCGCCGGGCCGGTCGGCTGCTTCGCCTCGGCCGCCGAGTACGACGCCGCCGTCGCGGACCTGATCCGCGGCGGAATGATCAGCGACCCGGGCATGGTCTATTTCGACCTGCGACCGTCCGACCACCAGCGGACCCTCGAACTGCGGATCTGCGACGCCTGTCCGAGCCCCGAGACGGTCGTGCTCGTCGCCGGGCTGTTCCGTGCCCTCGTCGAGGACGCGCGGCTCCGCCTGGAACGGCGGGACCCGGTCTGTGACGGCCGGCACGAGTGGCTCCGGGCGGCGGTGTGGCGGGCGGCCAGGACGGGGCTGAAGGGCCCCCTGGTCGATCCGGAGACCCGGCTGGCCGCGCCCGCGCCCGTCGTCCTGCGCGGCATGGTCCGGCGGCTGCGCCCCGCCCTGGAGGCCTGCGGCGACTGGGACACGGTGCGCCTGCTCATGACGGAGGCCCTCGCCCGGGGCGACGCCGCCCACCGGCTGCGCCGGATCGCCGAGGTCCACGGCCTGCGCGCCGCGGTGGAGACGATCGTCGCCGAGACCCGCGGCGACCGCGGCCGGGGCCCCGCGCCCGCCCCGGCGCGACGGCCCGTCGCGGCAGCCGGTGCGCCGGTCCGGGCGCCCGTGGCGCCCGGACCCGTGGAAGCCATCGGGGGCTGAACCTCGCAGTCATGCGGAAGGACGGTCACCGGTCCGCGCCCCGGGACGGGGGCGCCCCCCAGAGCGGTCGTGGTCCGCTCCACGGCGCCGGTGCCGCCCGCGACCAAGGGGAGTTCGACATGTCCACCAGCAGGACCGACAACGATCAGACCGAGGGGTGCCCGCTGGGCGCCCATGCGTCGCCGGGCACGACCGGCGTCACTCCGCGGGGGGGTGCGGCCTGATGTGCGGTCTCAGCGGGGAGATCCGTTTCGACGGCGGACGGCCGGACCTGGCGGCCGTGGAGCGCATGACCGACCGGCTGGCCGCACGGGGACCGGACGGCAGGGGCGTCTGGTCGCAGGGCGCCGTCGCCCTGGGCCACCGGCGGTTGAAGATCATCGACCTGTCCGAGTGCGGGGCGCAGCCGATGGCCGACTCCGCGGGCCGGATCACCGGTGTCTTCAACGGCTGCGTCTACAACTACCGGGAACTGCGCGAGGAACTCCGCGGACTCGGCCACCGCTTCTTCTCCGGCTCCGACACCGAGGTCGTGCTGAAGGCGTACCAGCAGTGGGGCACCGACTGCGTGGACCACTTCTACGGCATGTTCGCCTTCGTCATCGTCGACCAGGACACCGGCCGGGTCGTGCTCGGCCGGGACCGGCTCGGCATCAAGCCGCTGTACCTGGCCCGGTCGCCGGGCCGGCTGCGCTTCGCCTCCTCGCTGCCCGCCCTGCTGGCGGGCGGCGGCGTCGACACCTCCCTCGACCCCGTGGCGCTGCACCAGTACATGAGCTGGCACGCCACGGTGGCCGCGCCCCGCACCGTCCTGAGCGGGGTGCGGAAGCTGCCCGCGGCCACCGTGCGGATCGTGGAGCCCGACGGCCGCGAGCGGGACATCCGCTACTGGCAGCCGTCGTACAGCCGCGCGCCGGAACACGCGGCGCTCGACGCGGACGACTGGCGTGACACGGTGCTCGACGCGCTGCGCACGGCGGTTCGCCGTCGCATGGTCGCCGACGTGCCCGTGGGCGTCCTGCTGTCGGGCGGCCTCGACTCCAGTCTGATCGTGGCGCTGCTCGCCGACGAGGGGCAGACGGACCTCTCGACGTTCAGCGTGGGGTTCGAGTCGGAGGGCGGTGTCGACGGCGACGAGTTCCCCTACTCCGATCTTGTCGCCCGGCGCTTCGGCACGGACCACCACCAGCTGATGGTGCCCTCGGACCGGGTGTCGACGGCGCTGGACGCGGCGGTCGAGGCGATGAGCGAGCCGATGATCAGCCATGACGTGGTCGCCTTCCACCTGCTGTCCGAGCAGGTGGCGAAGGAGGTCAAGGTCGTCCAGAGCGGCCAGGGAGCCGACGAGGTCTTCGCCGGCTACCACTGGTACCCGGACATGGCCGCGGCCCCCCGGGCGCGGGCCCACGAGGCGTACGTGGAGACGTACTCCGACCGCTCGCACGGCGATCTCACGGAGATCGTCCGGCCGCACATGATGCCCGGCCACGACGTGTCCGCCCGCTTCGTGCGGGAGCACATGGCGCGTCCGGGCGCCGAGACCGCGCTGGACGCGGCGCTGCGGCTGGACACCGAGGTGATGCTGGTCGACGACCCGGTCAAGCGGGTCGACAACATGACGATGGACTGGGGGCTGGAGGCCAGGGTGCCGTTCCTAGACCACGAACTCGTGGAGCTGGCCGCCCTGTGCCCGCCGGAGCTGAAGCTCGCCGACGGGGGCAAGGGAGTCCTCAAGGCCGCCGGCCGGAAGGTCCTGCCCGCGGAGGTCGTCGACCGGCCCAAGGGCTACTTCCCGGTCCCCGCCATCATGCACATGGCAGGTCCGGTACTCGACCGGGTGACCGAGGCCCTGACGGCTCCCGAGGCCACGTCGCGCGGGGTTTTCGAGGAGGCGTACGTGGCCAAGCTGCTGTCGGCGCCGGACGAGCACCGCACGAGGCGGGGGGCGAACGCCCTGTGGCAGGTAGCTTTGCTGGAGATATGGCTGCAAACGCACGGAATCAGCTGACCGGGGCGCAAGGGGGCCGGGCCCCGCGCCCCGTTGTGGCAGCCCCGTCGGACCCTCCCGCGGCGCCTGCCGACGGCGTCCCCACGGGCGCGGGCGCCGGCGACGGGGTGCCGTGGCCGCCCCCGGAGCACGGCACCGCGCCCCCGGCGGTGGTCGCGGTGGCCCCGGCGGCCACCTGGTCCGGGGCGGCCGGCCTCGCGCCCCCCGCGTCGACGGCTCCCGTACCGGTGCCGCTGCCCGGGACCGCCGGGACACGGGACACGCCGCAGCCGCTGCGGTCCCACGGCTGCTGGTACCCCTCCGTGGACCCCAGCGGCCGTCAGGTCGCGTTCATCTGCGACCGGGGCGGGGTGCCGCAGCTGTGGACCGGCGCGGTCGACGGGGACGAGGTCCATCTGCTGGACTCCGACCCCCACCCGGTCAAGGAGGTGGCCTGGTCGCCGGACGGCCGCTGGATCGCCTACACCACCGCCCCCGGCGGCGGGGAGCACACCCGAGTGTTGTGCGTACGGCCCGACGGCACCGGCCGACGCGTCCTCGCCGGCGCCGAGCCCGGCAGCTCCGCGTACCTCGGCTGCTGGCAGCACGACGGGTCGGCGGTCGCCGTCACCGTCGCCGAGCCGGTGCTCCTGCCGGCCGGGGTCGACATGGAGGAGTCGCCCGCCCGCCCGGAACCGGGCCTCGCCGACCCGCACACGTACACGCAGGCCCGCCCACCGGGCTGGGCCGTGCGGGACGGCCGGGCCGTGCTGCTGGGCGGCCCGT
The DNA here is from genome assembly GCF_009857135.1 of Streptomyces sp. HM190. Lineage (GTDB taxonomy): Bacteria > Actinomycetota > Actinomycetes > Streptomycetales > Streptomycetaceae > Streptomyces > Streptomyces heilongjiangensis. Next base: position 7,062,609 of record NZ_CP047318.1, on the reverse strand, counting down.
ACTACGGCGACGCGGGACCGGACGCCCGTCTCGCGGAACGCGAGGGCGGGACCGCCCGCGAGCGCGACCGGCGGACCGGCCGGGAGGGCGCGGCGGCCGGCGGTCTCGCCGCCTACCTCGTCGACCCCACGGGCGCGGCGGCACCGGCGCTGCTGGCGGTGGAACGCGGCGCCGCCACGCTGCGGGTGTGCGACCTCAGTCAGGACGGCCGGCTCGCCCTGGTGCGCCGGGGTCCGCGCGGCCGCCGCGAGGCCCTCGTCGTACGCACCGCCGACCTGCGGACCACGTTCGCGCTGCGGGTAGCGGACGGTGACCCGTGGATCGGCCGGTTCTCCCCCGACGCGACGACGCTGTGGCTGCGCAGCGACGCGGCGCGCGAGTTCGCCGCGCTGTTCGCCGTGCGGCTGGCGCCCGGCGGCGAGCAGCAGGGCATCACCGTCACCGCGGAGCGCGAGGGGTGCGGCCTGGAGCTGCTGACGTTCGGGCGCGACGGGTCCACGGCGGCCCTGGCGTGGAACGTGCGGGGGGCCTCCGAACTGGAGGTCACCACCGTCTCGGCCGCCGCGGGCGTCGCCGCCGTGGGGGTGCGGCGGTCCGTGTCGCTGCCGCACGAGGTGGTGACCCGGATGGCGCGGGCCGGCGGGGGCCCGGAGCTGGTGCTGGCGCTGTCGGGGTCGCAGCGGCGGCCCGGCCTGTGGTGGCTCTCCGAGGGTGGCGCGCGGCGCACCGCGTGGTCGTCGCGCGACGAGGACGCCGTACCGCCGGGTCGTTCACCCGTGCGTCCCGTGCCGCTGCGGCCCCGCGCGCGGGACGGGCTGCCGCTGAGCGGCTGGTACTACCGGGCGCCGGGCCGGGTGCCCGAGCAGCCGGCGCCCTGTGTGATCCATCTGCACGGCGGGCCCGAGGAGCAGGAACGGCCCGTGTTCAACCCGCTGTACCACGAGCTGTCGGGCCGGGGCCTCGACATCTTCGCGCCGGACGTGCGCGGCTCCTCCGGGCACGGCCGGTCGTTCGTGGACGCCGACCTCGGCACGGGCCGGTTCGCCGCGATCGAGGACGTCGCCGACTGCGCGGCCCACGTCGTCCAGGCCGGGCTCGCCGATCCGCGGCGGCTGGCCGTCATGGGCCGCTCGTACGGCGGCTACCTGGTGATGGCCTCGCTGGTGTGGCACCCGGAGCTGTTCCGCACGGGGGTCGCGGCGTGCGGCATGTCGGACTTCGCGACGTTCTACGCGGGGACCGAGCCGTGGATCGCGGAGTCGGCCGCGCACAAGTACGGTCACCCGGAACACGACCGGGAGCTGCTGCGGGCGCTGTCGCCGATGACGCGGATCGACGCGCTGCGCGTGCCGGTCCTCGCCGTCCACGGCGAGCACGACACGAACGTGCCGCTCGGTGAGTCCGAGCAGTTCGTGCGCGCGGCCCGCGAGCGGGGCCTGGAGGCCGAGCTGCTGCTGTTGCGCAACGAGGGCCACGACTTCCTGCGCGCGGACAGTCGCCGGATCTTCCGCCGCAGCGCGGCCGACTGGATCGAGCGCCTCGTCGCGGAGTGACCACCGTCGACCGACCTCGAACAACGGGCATTTCCGACTAATCGACGCATGGGTGGCCCGGTCACGGGCACTCGCCCGCCGAGCGGACATCCCCCACCACCCACGAGGAGTCGATCATGGTCGTCAAGAAGATGCACGACATGGGCATCCGCAGTGAGCACGCCTACCTGGCCGCCATGGCGTCCATCGGCCTGACCGTCGTCGCCTGGGCGGGTTCCATGAAGATGGAGCGCGGCACCGGGCTGGCCCGCGCGGACCGCTGGGGCCTGTTCGTCGGCGAGTGGGCGCCCACCTTCTTCGGCCTGGGCCTCGCCCTGTCGCACTACGAGCAGCAGGACGGCACCCTGACCGCCACCGTCCACGAGCTGCGTGACCAGCGCGAGCACAGGGCCGGCTGAGCGCGCGGGCTCCCTCCACACGCGTCCCGGGCGCCATGCGCCCGGGACGCCCAGGGGCACCGGCCCCCGGGGCGCACCGGGTTCTCCGACACCGCAGGGTTCCCTGTGGTGTCGGACGCTGTCGAGGCGTTGCGCGAGGTCAAGCGCCGCTTCCGTGGTGACGCCCTCGGTGGCCCTCGTGGTGGCCTTCGTAGTGCAGCAGGAGCAGCGCGATGTCGTCGGTGCGCCGGCCGGCCGGCCCCGCCTTCTCGACCAGCTCGTCGATGAGTACGTCCAGGTCGCGGGTGTCGGCGCGCGCCAGGTGCCGTGCGAGGCGGGCGATGCTGTCGTCCAGGTCGACACCGGGTGTCTCCACGAGACCGTCGGTGTAGAAGGCGAGCGTCGTCCCCGGGGTGAGCGGGATCTGCGTCACCGGGTAGACGGCGTGGGGGTCGATGCCCAGCAGGGGGCCGGGCGGGACCGTGAGGGGCCGGGTGTCGCCGTCGGGCAGGCGCAGCAGGGGCGGCGGGTGTCCGGCGCTGGCGAGGGTCACCCGGCCGCCGCCGAGGTCGAGGTGGGCGTAGAGGCAGCTGGTGAACAGGTCGGGGCCGAGGTTGGTGAGGAGCCGGTTGGTACGGGCGAGCACCTCGTCGGGGGGTATGCCGAGGGTGGCGTGGGCGTAGACGCCGGTACGCACCTGCCCCATGAGCGCGGCGGCGGCGACGTTGTGGCCCTGGACGTCGCCGATGACGGCCGCGACGGCGGTGTCGCCGAACCGGATCAGGTCGTAGAAGTCCCCGCCGATCTCCATGCCGCGGGTGGCGGGCAGATAGCGGGCGGCGATGCGCAGTCCGGTGACCGTGGGCAGGGTGCGCGGGAGCAGCGCCTGCTGGAGGCCGTGGGCGAGGTCGTGTTTGGTGTCGTGGAGGCGGGCGCGGTCGAGGGCCTGGGCGATGAGCCCGGCGAGCGACGTCATCACGGCCCGCTCCTCGGCCTGGAACTCGTGGGGGCTGTCGTACGACAGGACGCAGATGCCGACCACGCGGCCGGTGATGATCAGCGGCAGGAAGGCCCATGCCTGTTTTCCGCTGGCGACGGGCGCTCCGGGGTAGCGGCGCTCCATCTCCTCGGGCGTGCCGTAGAACGAGGGGACCCCGCTGCTCAGGGCGTGCCCGGCCGGGGTGAACGCGGTGTCCAGGGGCAGGCGGTCGAGACGGGCGACGGCCTCGGGGGGATAGCCCCGGTGGCCGGTGATGCGCAGCTTCCCGGCCTCGGCGGAGGACAGCACCAGCCCCTGGGCGCCGAAGGCCGGCATGATCTGGTCGGCGACCACGTCGACGACGTCCTGCACGCCGACGACCTCGGTGAGGGCGGCGGCCAGGTGGGCGAGCTGGTACAGCCGGCCCGCGCGGGGCGGGGTCGCGGTGCTCGCGGCCCCGGAGGGCCGCGGCGTGGGCGGGGGCGCGCTGTCGCGGGGCAGGACCCGGACGCTGATGCCGCCGGCGTCCGGGTAGAGGTGGATGTCGAGCCACTGGCCGGGCGGTCGGCACGCCGCGAACGACAGGGGTTCCCGCGTGATCACCGCGGCGCGGTAGTGGTCCTCGTGGACGGGGTCGTCGAGCCAGCGCAGGGCGTGCCACGGCAGGGTGCCCAGCAGCTGTTCGGGCTCCCGGCCGAACAGTTCGCCGGCGCCCCGGCTGACGTAGGTGAACCGCCCCTCCAGGTCCAGGGCGCAGCTGCCGCCGGGCAGGCGCTCCACGAAGTCCGCCAGGGCCATCTCCTCGCTGCTGGAGGGGCGGCCGGCCCCGGCGGGCACGACGTGAGGGAGGGCGGCGGGCGCCGGCGCGCCGCCGTGCTCCTCCGCCTCGTCCAGCAGCAGGCCCAGACGTCTGCACCGGGACTCGATGTGGCCCCGCTCGCGAGCCGTCATGTACGGGGGGCGGCCGGTCGGCCACATCAGCAGCAGCGTCCCCCAGCGCCGGGCGCCGATGACCGGCGCGGCGGCCAGGGCCAGCGGATAGGGCAGGACCATCGCGGTGCGCGGGAAGGAGCGGGCCATCTCCTCCTGGCTGCCCACCCACACCAGGCGGCCCTCGCGGGCGGCGACGGCCACGGGGGCCGGCGCGGCCACCGGGACGCGCGCCCAGGGGACGGCGAACTCGGCGGGCGCGCCGCACAGCAGATGCAGGCGCAGCAGTTCCTCGTCCGGCGTGAGCAGGTAGAGCGCGCCGATGGACGCCCCGATGCCCCGCACGGTCTCCGCGAACGCCGCGTCCAGGACGTCGGCGGCGGTGGCCGGACCACTCGTGCCGGTCACGAGACACCTCCAGCGTCACGGGCCACGGCCGGGCGGCCGCGGACGGCCGCCGGTTCCCCTCGGGTGCGGCACGGCAGGCCGGACGTACCCGGGTGCCCTCACGCGCGACGTTACGCCGCCCCGGAGCGGTCGGCATGCCGGAACGGGTTGGGCAGCGGGAGGTAGCGGGCGTCCGCGCCGTCGGCGCGCGTCCAGCGCAGCAGCAGGTTCGTCTTGCCCGGCAGCGTCGGCGCGTCGAGGAGGTCCTCGACGCCGGGCACCGCGCGGTGCCGCTCCAGTTCCGCGCGTACGGCGCCCCACACGTCGACACCGGGGTGGTGTTCGGCCACGGCAGCCGCGACCTCCAGGACGTTGTTGACGAACAGGCAGTACACCAGCCGTTCCCAGCCCGCCTCGCGGGTCACGTCCGGCAGGAGCTTCACGCCCTCGGCGTCCCGGTAGAGGGCCTGGACGGGGGTGCCGGCGGCGTCGCAGGCGACGAGCGTGTTCTGGAGGTGTGCCTCCAGGACGACACCGTGGTGGTGGAACGCGCCGAGGGCCGGGGGCACGACCGCCCGCAGATACGCCGTCCACCAGGCGGCGGGGGCGTCGGTGCGGACCAGCGGGTTGTCGGGGAACGCCGCGGTGTCCTCGGTGAGGGCGGCGCCGAGGACGGCGGTCGTACCGGGGGCGAGCTGCCCGGCCAGTCCGTCGCGGACCAGGACCGCGAGCTCCTCGAACGCGAAGGCGGCGGTGCGGTAGCCGCGGTCGCTCAGCCAGGCGCCGTCGGGCAGCGCGGCGAGGGCCGCGCGGGCCGCCGCGTCGGTGCGGCGCAGCTTGAGCAGGTCGTGCCGCCACAGACGGCGCACGTCGTTGGTGATCCGCACGTCCAGGCTGAACTTGAGGAAGAGGTCCGGCTCGGAGGGGGTCGCGCCGGGACGGTGCGCCCCGGCCCCTCCGGGCAGGTACACCGTGCGGATCGCGGCCGTCGGCCACACCTCGCCCGCCGTGTGCCCCAGCCGTATCAGTCGGCCGTCGGCGAAGGCTTCGGCCAACTCCTTTTCCACCAGGTCGAGTTGCCAGGGATGGGCGGGCAGCAGCCGGTAACCGGGCGGGGCCGCGCCCAGGGCGTCGAGGGCGGTGGTGTCGCCCTCCTCGACGAGGGTGTCCTCGCGGATCCCGAGCAGCGTCAGCGGGAAGCCCGCGTACGCCTCCGGCGCGTAGGGCAGCCAGGCGGCGGCCGGACCACCGCCGCGCGCCTTGGGGGCGGGGTGGTACGGGTGTCCGGTGATCAGGGACTGCTCGGAGCGCCGGTACGGGTCCTCGGGTGGCGTCGCCCGCGCGCGTGCCGCGAGGAAGGCGGCCACGGCCGCGCGGCTGCCGTGCATCTCGGCGGGCAGCTCGGGGTTGGACAGGCCGGTGCGTCGGCAGAGTTCGTCGGCGGTGAGGTCGACGAGCTCGGCGTGGGTCAGCGGGTGCCAGGTGCCGTCGCCGAGCAGTTCGGGGTCGGTGGGGCGGCGGGTGCCGCGGACGCGCAGGAGACGGCCGCTCGCCGCGAGGCGGTGCACGCCGGGTCCGACAGGCTCCCCGGCCTCCCGCAGGAGGCAGTTCAGCAGGGGCGCGGCGGCATGGGCGTCGGCGGTGGCGCCGACGTCGGCGCGAGGCGGGTTGGCGTCCACGGGGTCCATTCGTTCCGCATACGGTGCGTGTGTGATCAAGTATGTCTGCTCGTCGTGGCGTGTCCCGACGAGCGTCCCGGCACCTGTACCGGCGCCGTCACGCGTCGCCGCGGAGGCGGGCGGGCAGAGGTCGTACGCCCTGGTCGACGCGGTGCCCGCACCCCCCGTCGCCGTTCCCGCACCCTAGGAGCCCACCCGTGGACCGTCACCCGATGTCCGATGCCGAGGCGGCGCTCGGCGCCGAGCTGGGCGCCGTACGCCCCGAGCTGACACGGCCGTACGCGGAGGCGCTCCCCGGCGCGCGGGCGGCTGTGCTGGCGCGGCTGTGGCGGGGCCTCGTGCACGAGCCGCTGCCGTGGGTGGCGCGCCGGGAGGCGGCCGGGGGTGACGGCGTCACGCTCCTCCTGGCGGACGGCCGCCGGCTGCACGGCCCGGCGGTGGACCCGTACGCCACGGACGTGCCGGTGGAGCGGGTGTGGCTGGACGGGCGGCCCTACGACCGTCCGGCGCGGCTGATGAGCGCGCTGGCGGTCCCGCACAGCGCGGCCTTCGCCGGTGAACTCGACCACAGCGCGGCCTCGTTGGCGCTGTCGCGGGCCGGACGCCCGGAGCGGGCGGCGGAACCGGTGACGAGCCGGGAGTGGGAGCAGTCGGTGGTGGACGGGCACCCCTTCCACCCCAACTGCCGGTCCCGGCCCGGGTTCTCGGCGGCCGATCAGCTCGCCTACGGGCCCGAGCACCGGCAGGTCGTGCCGCTGGGGCTGGCGCCCGTGGACGGGGCGCTGGTGGTCGGGGAGTGGCCGGAGCGGTTCCGGGACGGCGGCCGGGTGCTGGCGCCGGTCCATCCGTGGCAGGCGGCGCACGTGCTCAAGTGTCCTCCGGGCGAGGTGGTGGAGGCGCATCCGCTGATGTCGCTGCGCACCCTCGCCCTCGTGGACGGCGGGGCGCATGTGAAGACGGCGTTGAGCGCGCGACTGACGTCCTCGGTGCGGGACATCTCGGCCTACTCGATCGAGACGTCGGCGATCGTGTCGGACTTCATGGCGGAGGTCGCCTCCCGCTCGGACGGTCTGCTGCACGTGACGCGGACGCTCGGCGCGGTCACCGCCGGTTCCCCGGATCTGGCGGCGGTGCTGCGGGAGTCACCGGAGCGGTACGCGGACACGGCCGGCGGTGAGCGGGTCGTCCCGGTGGCCGCCCTGGCGTCGACCGGGCTGCCCCGGTCGCCCTCGTGGCTGGCGGAGTTCAGCCGACTCGCGCTCACGGTCTGCCTCCGGCTGCTCGACCTGGGGGTGGCCCTGGAGGCGCACGGCCAGAACCTCCTGGTGGTGCTCTCGGCGTCGGATGCCCCCGTGCGGCTCGTCTACCGCGACCTCGCCGACATCCGCGTGAGCCCGGCCCGGCTGACCCGGCACGGGATCGCGGCGCCCGCGCTGACCGGCCGCATCGTCACGGACGACGAGACCACCCTGCGGCGCAAGCTGTTCGGCGCACTGATCACGGGCACGCTCGGGGCGACGGCGGGTTCGACGCCCGTGCTGCGCGAGGCGCTCGCCGCCGCCGTGCGGGACGTCCCGCCGACCGCCGATCTGGCCACGCTGACGGAGGGGCCGGTACCGACGAAGGCGTTGACGCTGATGCGTCTTTCGCCGGAGCGGCCGGGTGACATCTGGGCGGAGCTGCCGACCCCGCTGCGGTGAGGCACGTCCGGCCCACCGCGTACGGGACGCGCCGCCCGGCCCGGTACGGGACGCGCCGCCCGGCACCGTGCGGGGCCCGTCGCTCGGCGCGTCGACGCGCCGGTGGCCAGGTCGACACCCCCCGCACGCGGGGCGGTCGGTGGCGCGCGGCGGGCGCCGTCGTCCGGTGGGTGAACGGGCGGTCTCGTTTTGAAGCGCGGACCCTCCGATCAATAGGATCCGCCGATGATCACAAGACAACGGCTGGCAGCAGGGGTGTTCGTCCTGCTCGCCGCCCTGACGGCCGGGATCGCCGTCCCGTCGACGGCCGTCGCCGACGAGACCACGGCCACCGCGCCCAAGGTCAACCTCCTGCTGGACGTCAGCGGTTCGATGCGTGCGAAGGACATCGACGGGCAGTCCCGGATGTCCGCGGCGAAGCAGGCGTTCAACGAGGTACTGGACGCCACGCCCGAGGAGGTCCAGCTCGGCATCCGCACGCTGGGCGCCAACTACCCGGGCGACGACCGCAAGACGGGCTGCAAGGACACCGCGCAGCTGTACCCGGTGGGCCCGCTGGACCGCACCGAGGCGAAGACGGCCGTCGCCACGCTCACCCCGACCGGCTGGACCCCGATCGGCCCCGCGCTGCTGAAGGCGGCCGACGACCTGGAGGGCGGCGAGGGCACCAAGCGCATCGTCCTGATCAGCGACGGCGAGGACACCTGCGCCCCGCTCGACCCGTGCGAGGTGGCCCGCGAGATCGCGGCGAAGGGCATCGGCCTGACCATCGACACGCTCGGCCTGGTGCCGAGCGCCAAGCTGCGCGTCCAGCTCAGCTGTATCGCCGAGGCGACCGGCGGCACGTACACCTCGATCGAGCACCGCGACGAACTCACCGACCGGGTCAACCAGTTGGTGGACCGCGCGGCCGACCCGGTGGTCGTGCCGAAGGCCGTCGAGGGCACCGACGCGTGCGCCGGGGCGCCCACGCTCACCTCCGGGCTGTTCACCGACCGCGAGGAGTTCAACCAGCAGCGCTGGTACCGCGTGGACGTGAAGCCGGGCCAGGAGCTGCGGGCCTCGGTGAGCGTCGCGGCGGACCGTGACGTCAACCCGCACTACGGGGTGCTGCTGCGCGCGGTCACCGTCAAGAACCGCGAGATCGTACGCGGCGAGGCGGCCGGCAACGGCCGTACCGACGTCATCTCGACGGGTCTGCGCTATCCGAAGGCGGAGGCCGAGGACGAGGAGGACGAGGACACCGCCGAGACCGTGTGCCTGCAGGTGACCCACTCCTACGCGCCGGCCGGCGGGGTGAAGGCCACGCCCGGTCTGCCGCTGGAGATCACCGTCGACGTGGTGGACGGTCCGGACCAGGCCACGGACGTGGCGTCCTTCGGTCTCGGCCGCGGCTGGTGGCTGCTCGGTGTGCTGGTGCTCGTCGGGTTCCTGGCGGGTGTGCTGTGGGGCTGGCTGTCGCGCTGGCGGGTCGCGGTCTGGAGGACCAACTGATGCGGATCACTCGTGTGTGGGGCGCCGCCCTGCTGATGCTGGCCCTGGCCGTCTCCCCGGCGGCCGCGGACTCCTCCCCCTCCGCGAGCCCGTCGGAGAGCGGTGACGCGCCCACCGAGGCGGGCACCTCCTTCCGCACGGCGGCGGAGTTCGAGCAGGGGATGACCGCGACGGCGAGCGCCTCGACCGGCGACTACCTGTACTGGTCGTTCCCGGCGGACGCCGGCGGGCGCCCCACCGTGCGGGCGACGGTGAAGCTGCCGGAGGCGGCCGGGTCCGCCTCGACGTGGCAGGTCGACGTGTACGACGGGCTGCGGCGCCGCCAGGCCTGCCAGTACGGGGCACAGACGCGCACGGCCGACGCGGGGGCGGCCTCCGTGGAGCTGTCCTGCACGCTGCGCACGGTCCGCGCCTGGTCGGAGCAGTGGTCCGACGACCCGCTGCCGGGCACGTACTACGTCCGGCTGACGACGACGCGGCTGGCCACGGGCGACCTCGGACTGCCGGTGGGGGTCGAGGTGCGCGCCGAGTCCAAGGACATCGGCGGTGCCGCGGCGGTCGACGGCTCACTGGCGCAGCCGCTCGTGCCGGGCATCGCGGTGACCTCGGAGCAGGACGACGAGGACTCCTCGGCCGAGGCCGTGCTGTCCTCCCTCGAACCCGACGACGGCTGGGCGTCGGGCTGGTGGAGCGACCGCTGGGTGTGGACCGCGCTCGGCGCGGTGCTCGCCGCCCTCGCGGGCATCGGCGGCTACTCCCTCACCCGGGGCTCGGGCCGCCCGACGCGGGTGCCCCCGCCGGGCGCCTGACACTCCCGCGAGGGCCCGCCGAACCCTCCCGGTCCGGCGGGCCCTCGGCGTTCACGGGCCCTCACCCCTCCCGCAGTTCCTTCGCCAGGGCCCCCTCCCCCGACACCTCGACCCGGCCCGCCCGTACGGCGTCCAGGAGGGTCAGTTCGCCCCTGCGCACCGCCTCGCAGGTCTCCTCGTCCAGGGTCAGCCGGGCGTCCGGCTCGCCCGGCGCGGGGCCGTCGCCGTACACCGGTCCGTCCTCGGCGCCGGTCCACAGGTGGAACGTCCCCTCCTCCAGGCGGACTTCGGCGAGACCGGCGGCGCGGCCGTCGAGGTGCCGCAGGAGCGGCAGGGCGGACCAGTGCGCCCGTACGGCGTCCGTCGGCCGGCGCTCCCCCAGCGCGTCCTCGCCCCACTCCCCCAGCGCCTGCAGCACCGGGAGCAGATCCCGTCCGCGGCCGGTGAGTTCGTAGACGTACGCGGCGCCCGGCGGCGGCAGCCGGCGCCGGGTCGACAGACCGTCACGCTCCATGTCCTTCAGCCGTGAGGCGAGGACGTCCGTGCTGACGCCGGGCAGGTCCGCGTGCAGGTCCGTGTAGCGGCGCGGCCCGGCGAGCAGTTCGCGCACGATCAGCAGGGTCCAGCGGTCACCGACGAGGTCGAGCGCCCGGGCGGCGGAGCAGTACTGGTCGTAGCTTCGGCGTGGTGACATGCGACGCAGTCTAGACATGTCGTTGGACTTTCCAAGCGCCTACTTGGTAAAACCAAGCAACACACCGAACCGGAGGGCGAGAGCGCATGGAGTTCCGGCAGTCGAGCAAGCTCAGCGAGGTCTGTTACGAGATCCGCGGCCCCGTGATCGAGCACGCGAACGCGCTGGAGGAGGCGGGCCACAGCGTGCTGCGCCTGAACACCGGCAACCCCGCGCTCTTCGGCTTCGAGGCGCCGGAGGAGATCCTCCAGGACATGATCCGGATGCTGCCGCAGGCCCACGGCTACACGGACTCGCGCGGCGTCCTCTCCGCCCGCCGCGCGGTCGCCCAGCGCTACCAGACCCTCGGCCTGGCGGTGGACGTCGACGACGTCTTCCTCGGCAACGGCGTCTCCGAGCTGGTGTCGATGGCCGTCCAGGCGCTGATCGAGGACGGCGACGAGATCCTCGTCCCCGCGCCCGACTTCCCGCTCTGGACCGCCGTGACGACCCTCGCCGGCGGCAAGGCGGTGCACTACCTGTGCGACGAGCAGGCCGACTGGTACCCGGACCTCGACGACATGGCGTCGAAGATCACCGACCGCACCAGGGCCGTCGTCATCATCAACCCCAACAACCCCACCGGCGCGGTCTACCCCAAGGAGATCGTCGAGGGCATCCTCGACCTCGCCCGCCGCCACGGCCTGATGGTGTTCGCCGACGAGATCTACGACCAGATCCTGTACGACGACGCCGTGCACCACTCGGCCGCCGCGCTCGCCCCCGACCTGGTCGTCCTCACCTTCTGCGGCCTGTCCAAGACGTACCGCGTGGCGGGCTTCCGCTCCGGCTGGCTGGTCGTCACCGGCCCCAGGCAGCACGCCCGCGACTACCTGGAGGGCCTGACGATGCTGGCCTCCATGCGGCTGTGCGCCAACGCCCCCGCCCAGTACGCGATCCAGGCCGCGCTCGGCGGCCGCCAGTCCATCCGGGACCTGACCGCTGCGGGCGGGCGGCTGCACGAACAGCGGAACGTGGCCTGGGAGAAGCTCAACGAGATCCCCGGCGTGTCGTGTGTGAAGCCCAAGGGGGCGCTGTACGCGTTCCCGCGCCTGGACCCCAAGGTCCACAAGATCCACGACGACGAGAAGTTCGTCCTCGACCTGCTGCTGCGCGAGAAGATCCAGGTCGTCCAGGGCACGGGCTTCAACTGGCCCGCCCCCGACCACTTCCGCATCCTCACCCTGCCCCACGCGGACGACCTGGACGCGGCGATCAGCCGTATCGGACGGTTCCTGAGCGGCTACCGGCAATAGCAGGGAAGCGGCGCCGCCGTGCTCCCCGGGGGCGCGCCTCGGCGCCCGCCGTGCCGCGACTCCTCAACGGCACACCGGCTCGGCTCCCGCGGACCGGCGCCTTCCGGGGGCTAGGCGAGCCGGAGTTCGAGGAACCGGGGCGGTGGGCTCGTAGCCTGTGGGACATGGGTGATCTTTTTCTTGTGCGGCACGGGGAGACCGAGTGGTCGGTGTCCGGGCAGCACACCAGCTGGACGGACCTCCCGCTGACCGACCGGGGGCGGGAACAGGCGCGCGGCCTGGCCCCGCTGCTGACCTCGCACCGGATCGGGGCCGTGTTCGTCAGCCCCATGAAGCGGGCCCGCCAGACCGCCGAGCTGGCCGGACTGCAGGGGGCGCAGGTCGACGCGGACCTCTCCGAGTGGGACTACGGTGCGTACGAGGGGGTGACGACCCAGGAGATCCACCGGACGCGGCCCGACTGGTTCCTGTTCACCGACGGGGTGGCACCGGGACCGCCCGAGCACCCCGGGGAGGGACCCGAGGACGTCGGGGCGCGCGCCGACCGGATACTGGCGAAGGCACACGCGGCGCTCGGCAACACGGAGGGCTGTGTGGTGCTCGTGGCGCACGGCCATTTCCTCCGCGTCCTCACCGCACGCTACCTCGGACTGCCCGCGTCCGCGGGGGCGCTGTTCCAGCTCGCCACGGGCACGGTCTGCCGGCTCGGCACGGAGCACGGCCGTCCGGTGCTCGCGGCGTGGAATGTCAGACCCTCCTCGTAGGCTTCGAAGTCCCCGAGTGGGCTCACGCCGTCCCCGCGTGACGGCGCTCCTCGGCGAAGGGAGACCCGTCGTGGCCCGACCGCCGACCGCCGTCCAGCGGCGGATCATCGACGCCGCCGAGCCCGTGACCGGACGGCTCACGGGTACGCCGGCCCAGTTGGCGGCGCTGGTGAAGCGAGGGCTGGCGTTCCGCCACCCGCGCCCACCGCACGATCACTTCCTGACCCCGGCCGGACACCGCGTGCGGGAGGCCGGTCCGCCCGCGGCGACCCCGGCCCCGGCTCGGCCCGAGCCCGGCGCGTCGGGCGCCTTCGCGGCCCGGGTGGGCGGCGAGGAGGGCGCCGGGGACGGCCCGGCACGGGCCCGTGAGGTGCACAGCGCCTGGCAGGGACTGCTGGAACTGCGGCGGATGACGAACCCGGACGGCGCCACCGACCTCCCCTGCGGCTGGGAGCGCGCGCACCTCGTACGGGCCGCCGCGCTCGCCCTCGAAGCGGCGGGCCACCGCCCGGCGGGCCCGGAGGCGGAACGGGGCGGCTACCGGGTGCGGACCACCCCGCAGCCCGAGGCCGTCGCCGTGCACGAGCCGGACACGGGGGCCCTGCGCGACTGCGCCGAGACCCTTCGGCGGGCGGGCTGGCAGCCCAGCGAGCACACGGACCCGCGGACGCGGGAGCGGTATCTGCTGGCCTCCCCCAGGAAGGTGTGACCGGGCGGGGCCGGACCGCCGCCCCGCAATGAGCAAGCGCTCAGTAAGCTTGCGTCCGTCCTGTTCGCCGCTGAGGCAGTCGAGGGGTAGTCGTGTCCGAGCCGTTTTCCGTCCCGGTGACCGTCCGGGGATACGAGACCGACGTACAGGGGCACCTCAACCAGAGCGTGTACCTCCAGTACGGGGAGCACGCGCGCTGGTCGCTGCTCCAGGCCGCCGGGATCCGTCAGGCCGATCTGATGGCGAGGGGCGTCGGCCCCGTCGCGCTGGAGACGACGATCCGCTACCGGCGCGAGCTGCTCGCCGGTGACGAGGTCGAGGTGACGTGCGTCTTCTTCTGGGGCGAGGGCAGGACCTTCCGGATCGAGCAGACGATCCGCAGGACCGACGGCACGGTGGCCGCCGAGATCACCGGTGTGGGCGGCCTGATGGACCTCACGGCGCGCAAGCTGGTCGCCGACCCGGGTGCGTACTTCAGGGAACTGGCGGACGACCCAGCGCTGTTCGGGCTGTGAGCCCGGCCCGGGGCCCGGCCGGAGCGTGACCGTCGTCCGGCCGGCCGGCGCGCGGCCGCGGGGCGCATCCGCAGACGGCCACGACCACGGTCGGCGCGGACGGTGACACCCCGGACCGACCGTGGTCGTGGCCGCCGCGTACGTCGCCCGCAGGTCCGTTCACGGCTGGTTCTCCCCCTTGTGGCCGTGTGTCGGTGCGGAAGGACCGGTTCGGTGGGTATTCCTGCCACGGCGTACCCCCACTCGCACCCGGAGACACCATGCCGCTCGCCCGCCGTGCCCTTCTCGCCGCCTTCGCCGCCGGTTCGGCGGGGGCGGCGGTCGCGTGCTCCCCCGCCCGCGCGACGCCCTCGGACGACGCGCCCGGCGCGGACGGGCCGGGGGACACGGCGGCTACGGCGGCGGCCCGGCGGCTGCTGCCGGACCACTGGCGGCAGATCACGTTCGCCGGGGGGACCGAGCGGGACACCTTCCACCTCGCGGGCGGCACCGGGCGGATCACCGTCACCGGCGACACCCCGGCGACCCGGCTCACGGGTCTGAACTGGTACCTGCGGCACGTCGCGTACGCCGAGATCAACTGGGCGGGCGAGCAGACCGACCTCCCCCGCGCCCTGCCGGGTCTCGACGGCACCGTCACCCGGCGCGCGAACGTCCCCCACCGCTTCGCCCTGAACGACACCAACGACGGCTACACGGGCGCCTACCTCGACTGGTCCTACTGGGAGCGCGAGCTGGACGTGCTGGCCCTGCACGGTTACAACGAGATCTTCGTCCAGGCCGGCGCGGACGCGCTGTATCACCGGGTGTTCCAGGAGTTCGGGTACGGGGAGGAGGAGCTGCGGGCGTGGATCCCGGGCCCCGCGCACCAGCCATGGTGGCTGCTGCAGAACCTGTCGGCGTTCCCCTCCCCCGTCTCCCGGCAGCTCCTCGACGCCCGCGCGGCGCTCGGCCGCCGGATCGCCGACCGGGTGCGCGAGCTGGGCATGACCCCGGTGTTCCCCGGCTACTTCGGCACGGTCCCGCCGGGCTTCGCCGAGCGTGTGCCGGGGGCGCGGACGGTCCCGCAGGGCACGTGGATGGGGTTCGCCCGCCCCGACTGGCTGGACCCGCGCACGGACGCCTTCGCGCGGGTCGCGGCGGCCTTCTACCGCACGCAGGACCAGTTGTTCGGCGGGGCGTCGACCCTGTACAAGATGGACCTGCTGCACGAGGGCGGCGACCCCGGCGACGTGCCCGTGGCCGACGCGGCGAAGGGCGTCGAGCGGGCGCTGCGGCGGTCCCACCCCGACGCCACCTGGGTGATCCTCGGCTGGCAGCACAACCCGCCGCGCGCCCTCGTCGACGCCGTCGACAAGGAGCACATGCTCGTCGTCGACGGCCTCTCCGACCGTTTCCCCACGGTCACCGACCGCGAGGCCGACTGGGGCGGCACCCCGTACGCGTTCGGCTCGATCTGGAACTTCGGCGGCCACACCGCCCTCGGCGCCAACACCCGCGACTGGGCGGAGCTGTACGAGAAGTGGCGCACCGAGCCCGGCAGCGCGCTGCGCGGGATCGCGCTGCTGCCGGAGGCCGCGGACAACAACCCGGCGGCGTTCGCCCTCTTCTCCGAACTCGCCTGGCGCGAGGGCGAGCTGGACCTGAGAACCTGGTTCGCCGACTGGGCGCACGCGCGCTACGGCGCCCGCGACCCGCATGCCGAGGCGGCCTGGGACATCCTGCGCCGCACCGTCTACGGCACCACGCGCGCCGACGGGTGGAGCGAGGGCGCCGACGGCCTGTTCGGTGCGCGTCCGGCGCTCACCGTCGTCCGGGCGGCCCGCTGGTCGCCCAAGCAGCTCCGGTACGCGGCGGCGGACCTGGAACCCGCGCTGGGTGAACTGCTGCGTGTGCGGGCCGGGTTGCGCACCTCGTCCGCCTACCGGCGGGACCTCCTCGACGTGGCCCGGCAGACCCTGTCCAACCGCAGCCGCGTCCTGCTGCCGCGGATCAAGGAGGCGTACGACGCACGGGACGCGGCCCTGCTGAAGGAGCTGGCCGAGGTCTGGCTGTGCCTGATGGAGCTGCTGGACCGGCTGCTGGCCACCGACTCCCGGCATCTGCTGGGCCGTTGGGTCGCGGACGCGCGCGCCTGGGGGGCGGACGACGCCGAGCGGGAGCGGCTGGCGTACGACAACCTGTCGCTGCTGACCGTGTGGGGCACCCGCGCGGGCGCGGACGCGGGGCTGCGGGACTACGCGAACCGGGAGTGGGCGGGCCTGGTCGGCGGACTGTACCGGCTGCGCTGGTCGACGTACTTCGAGGAACTGCGGGCCGCGCTCGCCGCGGGGCGGGCGCCGGGGAAGATCGACTGGTTCGCCCTGGAGGACGGCTGGATCCGTGACCCGGGGCCGCTCGCCACCGAGCCGGCCGGGGACACGTACACGGTGGCCACACAGGTGTGGGAGCGGCTCACGGCACTCTCCTGAGAGGCCGGACGGCCACCCGCCCAGGCCCGGCCCGTGTGCCGAGGTCCGGCCGCCGTCGACGGGCGCGCCGTCGGGGCCCGGGGCCGCACGGCCGACCGCACCGTTCCGGGGCGCACCGCCGGGGGTGCGCCCCGGAGACGGGCGCCGCGGACCCCGCTCGGGTCCACGGCGTCCGGCCGAGGGCCGTCCCCCTCGGCCGGAGTCCGGCGCCGTACGCGCGGGCGTGGCTGCCGCCGCGGCGTCGGCGCGGGGTGACGGGGTCAGTGCCCGGCCGCGATCCGGGCCAGTCGGCGGGCCTCGTCCCGTGTCGAGCGGGCGATCGCGTCCTCGTCCACGTGCAGCAGGCGGCCGTCCTCCACGACGGCCCGGCCGCCCACCAGCGACAGGGTCACCGGGGCCGCCGCGCCGAGGACCAGGGCGGCCACCGGGTCGGCGATGGAGGCGTGGGCGAGGGTGTCCAGCTTCCACAGGACCAGGTCGGCGAGCTTGCCCGGCTCCAGGGAGCCGATCTCGGCGGCCCGGCCGAGGACCTGGGCGCCGCCGTAGGTGCCAAGGCGCAGCGCCTGGCGGGCGGTGAGGGCGGCTTCGCGGTGGGGGCCGAGCCGGTTGACGAGGAGCGCGTTGCGCAGCTCGGTGTGGAGTTCGCCGGACTCGTTGGAGGCGGTGCCGTCGACGCCCAGGCCGACCGGGACGCCGGCCGCCAGCATGTCGGGGACGCGGGCGATACCGGCGGCGAGGCGGGCGTTGGAGGACGGGCAGTGGGCGACTCCGGTCCGGGTGCGGGCGAAGGCGTCGATGTCGGAGTCGTTCATGTGGACGCAGTGCGCCATCCACACGTCCTCGCCGAGCCAGCCCGTGGACTCGAAGTAGTCGGTGGGGCCCATGCCGAACAGCTCGTGGCAGAACTTCTCCTCCTCGACCGTCTCCGAGCCGTGCGTGTGCAGCCGCACCCCGAGGCGGCGGGCCAACTCGGCTCCCTGCTTGAGCAGTTCGGTCGAGACGGAGAACGGCGAGCAGGGGGCGACGGCCACCTGGGTCATGGCGCCGAAGGAGGCGTCGTGGTGGGCGCGCACGGTCGCCTCGGTGGCGGCGAGCGCCCCGTCGAGAGTCTCGACGGCGAAGTCCGGGGGCAGTCCGCCGTCCTTCTCGCTGCGGTCCATGGAGCCGCGGGCGAGGGTGAAGCGGACGCCGGTCTCGCGGGCCGCCCGGATGATGGAGCCCGACAGGTCGCCGGAGCCCTTCGGGAAGACGTAGTGGTGGTCCATCGCGGTCGTGACTCCGCCGCGGGCCATCATCGCGAGGGAGCCCCGGGCCGCCGCGTACGTCATCTGCTCGTCGATGCGGGCCCAGGTCGGGTAGAGCGCGACGAGCCAGTCGAAGAGGTTGTGGTCGGTGGCGAGGCCCCGGGTGATCCACTGGTAGAAGTGGTGGTGGGTGTTGACCAGGCCGGGGGTCACCAGATGTCCGGTGGCGTCGATCCGGCGGACGACGTCCGTCAGGCCCTCGGGTGCCGGGCCCGCGCCGACCGACTCGATCACGTCGTCCGCGACGACCACGTGGCCCGACGCGTGCTCGGTGTCCCGCGCGTCCACGGTCGCGATCGCCGCGTTCTCGATGACGATGCGCTGTGCCATCGTTGTTCGTCCCAACTCCCGGTGTACGGTCCGGGTCCGCGTCAGAGGTTGGTGAGATCGGCCGGGATGCGTGCCTCGGCGCCGTCCCGCAGGACGGTCGCCTCGATGAGGCCGTAGGGCCGGTCGGCGGCGAAGTACACGGCTCCGTCGGCGGTGTCGTTCTCCAGGCCGAACGGGCCGAGGTCGACCAGGAAGTGGTGCTTGTTCGGCAGGGAGAAGCGGACCTCGTCGATCTCACCGCGGTGGTCGATGATCCGGGCGCCCATCGCGTAGAGGGTCTGCTGGAGCGACAGGGAGTACGTCTCCGCGAAGGCCTCCAGCATGTGCCGCTTGACCTGCTCGTACGACGTGTCCCAGGCGGGCGCCGGCTGCTCGTCGTCGGTCCAGTTGAACCGCCAGCGGCCGGAGACGTCGGTGGCGAGGATGCGGTCGTGCGCCTCGGGGAGGGTCGTGTACCTGTCCTTGACGTAGCCCCAGAACTCGGAGTGGGTCGAGTTCATGACGGTGAGGTCCTTGAGGCCGGAGACGACCTCCCACGCCGAGCCGTCGTAGGTGATCTGCGCGAGCCGTGTCTCCCGGCCCGCGCGGACGAACGAGTGCGCGCCCTTCCCGGAGTGCGCGATGCGCTCCCAGGAGTACTCCTCGATGCGTATGCGGGCCCGGTGGATGGCCGGCTGGGAGGTCACGAAGTGCCGGGCGAGATGGATGCCGAACTGTTCGGCGGACTCGATGCCGTGCTCCTTGGCGAAGGCGTACACCGTGTTCTTGGTGGTGTCCGTCGGCAGGACGTGCGCGTTGGAGCCGGAGAGGTGGACCTCGTCCATGTCGCCGGAGAGGGCCACGGAGACGTTCAGGTCCTTGATGTGGTGGGTGGCGCCGTCCCGCGTGATGCGTACGACGCGGTTCTCGGCCTTGCCGTACTGGTTCTGTCCAAGGATGGGCATGGGTGCTAACTCCCTCGGTATACGGAGTAGCCGAACGGGTTGAGCAGCAGCGGTACGTGGTAGTGCTCGCCGGCTTCGACGGCGAACGTGATGACCACCTCGGGGAAGAACACACCGCTGTCCCGATGCGCGGGGGCGTCCTGCTGTGTCTCGGCTCGCTTGGTCTCGAAGTACGGCTCCACGGCGAAGTCGAGCCGTACGTGGGTCGTCCCTTCCGGCAGCGCCGGGAGGTCCCTGCACCGGCCGTCGGTGTCGGTCGCGGAACCGCCGAGGGCCCGCCAGTCGGCGTCGCGTCCCTCACGGGCGGCGAGGCGGACGGCGACCCCGGGGGCGGGGCGGCCGACGCTGGTGTCCAGGACGTGCGTGGACACGGAGGCCGTGGTGCTGGTGCTCATGCTGCTCTCAGTCCTCTTCGACCAGTCGGGTCAGGCGGATGCGGTTGATCTTGCCCAGTTCGACGCGGACGATCTCCCGTTCCTCCTCCGGGGTGTTGCCGATGCGCTCGGCGACCGCGTCGCGCATCTGCTCGCCGGTGCGGCCGGTGGCGCAGATCAGGAAGACATGGCCGAACTTCTCCTGGTACGCCAGGTTCAGGTCGAGCATCTCGGCCCTGAGCGCGTCGGAGGCGCCGGCCATGCCGCGCTGTTCCCGGGCGGAGGTCGCGTCGCCCGGCGTGGGTCGGCCGATCGGCGGGTGTCCGGCCATCGCCTCCGCCAGGTCCCCGGCGGTCAGCTCGGCCATGGCGGCGTCACTGGCGGCGAGGAGGTCGCCGACGGTGGCGTAGGGGCGGCCGGCCAGGAGTCTGCGCCCCCACTCCGCCGAGGCGCACGCCTCGTGGAGCGCGGCGACGGCGGCTTGCCTCTCCAGGGTGTTGAACCGGGCGAGGCCGGGCGCCGAGGAACGCGAACTCACAGGAGCCTCCGTGGCCGTGGTGCTGGACTGGCTACGGCAAGCTAACGCCCCGCGACGACACCGCGTCAACAGTTTGTTGAAAAGACGCGGGGCGTACGGGAGTCGACGGAACCGCCCGTCAACGCCCCTTGGCCGCGTTCTCCCTGTTCAGGTAGTTGTAGACGGTGAAGCGGCTGACGCCGAGCGCGCTCGCGACGGTCTCCACGCCGTGCCGCACCGAGAACGCGCCGCGTGCCTCCAGCGTCCGCACGATCTCCTGCTTGGCCTTCCGGTCGAGGTCGGCGAGGGGCCTGCCGTGCCCCCGCTCCAGCGCGGCGAGGATGTGGTCCAGCGACTCGGCGAGCTGCGGCAGCCGGACGGCCACGACGTCGGCCCCCTGCCAGGACAGCACGACGTCGTCGGGGCCGGCCTCGCCCGGCGGCAGCATGACCCCGCCCATGGCGTCGACCAGCGGCTTGACGGCCGCGACGAAGGGGTCGTTCCCGGTGGCGGTCACCCCTGCTCCTCCCCCACCACGTTGACCTGGAGCGAGACCCGGGTGGCGCCCGCCGCCAGGGCCCGGCGCAGCAGGGCGTCGACCGCCGTGAGGACGGCGTCGGAGCCGCCCTCGGCGGTGTTGCCGAAGGGGCCCACGTCGACCGCGTCCAGCGCGGCGGCCTCGATGACGTCGCGGGCGACCACCGCGTGCCGGGGCGGCTCGTCCAGGTCGAACGGCTCGGTGGTGAACTCCACTCGCAATCGCACTACGCCCCCATGACCTCGGACCCGACCCGCGCGCTCTGTCGTCACACCGATGGTGTGCCCCAGTCGCTCGGACACGACCTTAACGGCGACCGGGGCGCGCCGAGGGACGCACGCGTCGGGTGGTGAGCCCGGCGAAACGCCGCCGGGGTCCTTCGCGGCCCTCCCGGAACCGGTCACCATTCCCCCTCATGGACATCCTGCTCGTAGCCAGCGCGCTCGACAGCCTCTCCCAGCGGGTGCACGCGGAACTGTCCGACCGGGGTCACCGGGTCGACGCCGTGCCGGCCTCGCACGGCGCCGACGCGGCCCTGGCCGCCGTCCGCGCGGCGCGCCCGGACCTGGTCGTCGCGCCGATGCTGAGGACGGCGCTGCCCGAGGAGGTGTGGCGCGAGCACACCTGCCTCGTCGTGCACCCGGGACCGCCCGGCGACCGCGGCCGGTCCTCACCGGACCGGGCGATCACCGAGGGCGCGACCCGGTGGGGTGTGACGGTGCTCCGGGCGGAGGCGGGGATGGACGCCGGTGACGTCTGGGCCGCCGAGTCCTTCCCGGTGCCTGAGGTCGGCAGGAGCGACCTGTACCGGGGCGAGGCAGCCGACGCCGCCTCGGCCGCCGTCCTGCCGGCCGTGCGGCGGTACGCCGACGGGTCGTCCAAGCCGCGGCCGCAGAGCGATCCCGGGACCGCGAAGGCCGCGGCCCGGCGGGCGGACGAGGAGCGGCGGCCGCTCGCGAAGTACCGGCGGGCCCAACTCGCCCGGATGCACGCCGTCTTCTTCGACCCGCACGCCCCGTACCACGCCCTGCGCTCGGCGTTCGTCCGCAAGCTCCCGCACGGCTCCGTCCGCCCCCTGGCGACGGGAGGCGTGCGATGACCGCGCGGCTGCTGGTGGCGGGCGTCGGCAACATCTTCCTCGGGGACGACGCCTTCGGCCCGGAGGTGATCCGCGCCCTGGAGGGGCGTCCGCTGCCGCCCGGGGCGCGGGTGCGGGACTTCGGCATCCGCGGCATGGACCTCGCCTACGAACTGCTCGGCGGCTACGACACCGCCGTCCTCGTCGACGCCTCCGCGCGCGGCCACCGCCCCGGCACCCTGTCGCTGATCGAACCGGACCTCCCCGACCGGGCCGCCGGCGGCCCCCCGCCGGAGGCGCACGGCATGGACCCGGCGAAGGTCCTGGCCCTGGCCGCCCACCTCGGTGACGAGCCGCTCCCCCGCGTCCTCGTCCTCGCCTGCGAGCCGGAGGCGCTGCCGCAGGCCGACGAGGACATCGCCCCCGGTGTCAGCGCGACGGTGCGCGAGGCTGTCGCGCGCGCCGTCACCGCGCTTCACACGGTGGTCCCGGCGCTGCTCGCCGACCCGGCGGCGACACCTGCGCTGACGCGGGCCGCGATGCCCGGTTGAGCCGCCCGGAGGAATCCGGGGGCCCGCCCGCGGCCCGTCTCCCCCGCCCGGCGGCCGGGGGCGCGCAGGATCGGCAGCGGTCCGACGCACCCGAGAACCGCGAGGAGCAGTGCCCATGTGCGAGTCCGTGGACGACGTGACCCAGGCCGTCCTGGCGAAGAACGACGGGCTGGCCGCGAGCCTGCGCGACGACCTCACCGGCCGCGGGGTGACCGTGGTCAACCTGCTGTCCAGCCCGGGCAGCGGCAAGACCGAACTGCTCGGCAGGGTGCTGGCCCGGGCTGTGGAGCGGGGCGTCCCGGTGGCCGCGCTCACCGCGGACCTGGCGACCGAGAACGACGCCCGTCGGCTCGCCCGCTCGGGGGCACCGGTGAAGCAGCTGCTGACCGACGGACTGTGTCACCTGGAGGCCCGGCAGCTGCGCGGCCACCTGGAGAGCTGGCTGCCCGCGGACACCTCGCTGCTGTTCGTGGAGAACGTCGGCAACCTCGTCTGCCCGGCCTCCTACGACCTCGGGGAGAGCCTGCGGATCGTCCTGATGGCGGTGACGGAGGGCGAGGACAAGCCGCTGAAGTACCCCACGGCCTTCGGCTCCGCCCATCTCGTCGTGCTGACCAAGTCCGACCTCGCCGAGCCCGCCGGCTTCGACGGGTCCGCCTTCCTCGCCCACGTCCAGCGGGTCAACCCGGGGGTGGAAGTGGTGCGGTCGTGCGCCCGCGACGGCGAGGGCGTCGACGCCGTCCTGGAGCGGGTGCTCGCCGTGCGGGACGGGGCGCCCGTCCACCGGCCTCCGCTGGCGCCGCGTCCGCACCACCACGAGGACGCCGCACCCGGCCTCGCGGCCGGCCGCGTCTCGTGACGGCGCCCGCCACCCGCGCCCCGCACGGGACCGGCGGCACCAGTGGCACCGACGGCACCTCGACGGTGCGCCGGCGCGTCACCGTGCGCGGAACGGTGCAGGGCGTGGGCTTCCGTCCCTTCGTCCACCGTCTGGCCACCGACCTGGAACTGGCCGGGTTCGTCGGCAACACGGCGGACGGCGTGCTCATCGAGGTGGAGGGCCCGCCGGACGGCATCGCCCGCTTCTGCGACCGGCTGGCCGCCGAGCCGCCGCCGCTGGCCGCCGTCACCGCCGTCGGCGTCGAGGAACTGGCCGCCACCGGCGCCGACGACGCCTTCACGATCCGTTCCACCGACCGCTCCCCGGGCCGCACCCAACTCCCTGCGGACGTCGCGACCTGCGCGGACTGCCTGCGGGAGCTGGCCGACCCGGCCGACCGCAGGCACCGGCACCCCTTCGTCACCTGCACCCACTGCGGTCCCCGCTTCACCATCGCCACCGGGATGCCCTACGACCGGGCCGTCACCACCATGGCCGGCTTCCCCCTGTGCCCGGCCTGCGCCCGCGAGTACGGCGACCCCGGCGACCGCCGCTTCCACGCCCAGCCCGTCGCCTGCCCCGACTGCGGGCCCCGGCTGCGGCTGGTGCCCGCGCCGGGCGGCGGCGCCCGGCCCGCCCTCGGCGCCGACGCCCTCGCGGCGGCCCGCGCGCTGCTGGCCGACGGCCGGATCGTCGCCGTCAAGGGCCTCGGCGGCTACCACCTGGCGTGCGACGCGACCGACGCGGCGGCCGTCGACACGCTGCGCGCCCGCAAGGCACGCGGCGGCAAACCGTTCGCGGTGATGTGCGCGGACCTCGATACGGTACGGCGGATCGCCGACGTCTCCGCGGCCGAGGCGGGGGCGCTCACCGGCCCCCGGCGTCCCATCGTCCTGCTGCGCCCGCGCGCGGACCGGCCGGTCCTCGCATCCGGTGTCGGACCCGGCAGCCCGCACCTCGGCGTGATGCTGCCGTACACCCCGCTGCACACGCTGCTGTTCGGGCTGCCCGGCGATCCGCCGGGCCCGCGCGTGCTGGTGATGACGAGCGGCAACCGCTCGGGGGAACCGATCGTCACGGACGACGACGAGGCGCTGACCCGGCTGGCGGGGCTCGCGGACGCTTGGCTCGCCCATGACCGGGCTGTCGCCGCGCCCTGCGACGACTCCCTGCTGCGGGTGCGCCCCGACGGCACCGAGCAGGTGCTGCGCCGCTCCCGCGGGTACGTGCCCCGCCCGCTGCGGCTGCCGGTCCCGGTGCGGCCCGCGCTCGCGGTGGGCGGCGACCTGAAGAACGCCCTGTGCCTCGGCGAGGGCGACCAGGCGTGGTTCGGCCCCCACATCGGCGACATGGGCGACCTGACCACGCTGGACGCGGCCGGGCGGGCGGAGAGGCGGATGCGGGACCTGACCGGCGTCAGCCCCGAGCTGGTCGCCGCGGACCGGCACCCCGGCTACCACTCCGCGCGGTGGGCCGCGCGGCTGGCCGGGGGCAGGCCCGTGCTGGTCCAGCACCACCACGCGCACATCGCCTCCGCGATGGCCGAGCACGGCCTGGACGGCACGACGCCCGTCATCGGTGTCGCGTTCGACGGCACGGGCTACGGCGACGACGGCACCGTCTGGGGCGGTGAGATCCTGCTCGCCGACTACGCCGGCCAGCGGCGCCTCGCCCGACTGGCCCCGGCCCCGCTGCCCGGCGGCGACGCGGGCGTGGCGAACCCCTGCCGCCTCGCGCTGGCCCGGCTGTGGGCGGCGGGCCTGCCGTGGGACCCCTCCCTGCCCTGCACGACCGCCTGCACTTCTGGAGAACTCCAGCTGCTGGAACGGCAGCTGACGCGCGGTCTGGCCTGTGTGGCGACCTCCAGCATGGGCCGTCTCTTCGACGCCGTGTCGTCCCTCGCCGGTGTGTGCCACCGGGCCGGGTACGAGGCGCAGGCCGCCCTGGAGCTGGAGGCCGCGGCGGCCTCGGCCTGGGACGCGGACACCTCGGCGTACGCCTTCGGCCTCGGTGACGGTGTGTGGGACCCCGCACCCGTACTGCGGGCGCTCGTCGCCGATCTGCGCCGGGGCACGCCGCCCGCCGTGCTCGCGGCGCGCTTCCACCGGGGTGTCGCGCGGGCCGTCGTGGAGTGGTGCGGACGGGCCCGCCGGGACACCGGTCTCGCCGTCGTCGCCCTGAGCGGCGGCGTCTTCGCCAACGCCCTGCTGGAGGAGGAGTGCGCGCGGCTGCTGGCCGGGGCCGGCTTCACGGTGCTGCGGCACGGCGAGGTCCCGCCGAACGACGGCGGGCTGGCCCTCGGCCAGCTGGTGGTCGCGGCTCACCGACGACAAGAGGAGTGACCCATGTGTTTGGCAGTGCCCGGCAAGGTCGTGTCCATCGACGACGGCGCCGACCCCCGTACCGGGCTGATCGACTTCGGCGGTGTGCAGAAGCAGGCGTGCCTGGAGTACGTGCCCGAGGTGCGCGTCGGTGAGTACGTCATCGTGCACGTCGGGTTCGCGCTCCAGCGGCTGGACGAGGAGTCGGCCCTGGCCTCCTTGAAGCTGTTCGAGGAACTGGGGCTGCTGGAGGAGGAGTTCGGCGACGCCTGGGAGCAGGCGGCGAAGGAGGCGGGAACCCAGTGAAGTACATCGACGAGTTCAACGACCCCGCTCTGGCACGGCGGCTGCTGGACGAGATCCGTGCCACCGTCACCCGGCCGTGGGCCCTGATGGAGGTGTGCGGCGGGCAGACCCACTCGATCGTCCGGCACGGCATCGACCGTCTGCTGCCCGACGAGGTGGAGCTGATCCACGGGCCCGGCTGCCCCGTGTGCGTCACACCGCTGGAGGTCATCGACAAGGCGCTGGAGATCGCCGCGCGCCCCGGAGTGATCTTCTGCTCCTTCGGCGACATGCTCCGGGTGCCCGGCACCGACCGGGACCTGTTCCGGGTCAAGGGCGGGGGCGGCGACGTCCGCGTGGTGTACTCGCCGCTCGACGCGCTGGAGCTGGCCCGCCGCCACCCGGACCGGGAGGTGGTGTTCTTCGCCATCGGCTTCGAGACCACGGCGCCCGCCAACGCGATGGCCGTGCACCAGGCGCGCCGTCTGGGCCTGAGCAACTTCAGCCTGCTGGTGTCGCACGTACGGGTGCCCCCGGCCGTCGAGGCCATCATGACGGCGCCCGCCTGCCGGGTGCAGGGCTTCCTGGCGGCCGGGCACGTGTGCAGCGTGATGGGCACGGCCGAGTACCCCGAGCTCGCCGAGCGGTACGGCGTCCCGATCGTGGTGACCGGCTTCGAACCGCTGGACATCCTGGAGGGCATCCGCCGCGCGGTCCGCCAACTGGAGCGCGGCGAGCACCGGGTGGAGAACGCCTACGCGCGTGCCGTGCGCGACGAGGGCAACCCGGCCGCCGTCCGCATGATCGAGGAGGTGTTCGAGGTCACCGACCGCAGCTGGCGGGGCATCGGACGCATCCCCGCGAGTGGCTGGCGGCTGACCGACGCGTTCCGCGCGTTCGACGCCGAGCACCGCTTCGACGTCACCGGGATCCGCACCGAGGAGCCGGCCGAGTGCCGCAGCGGCGAGGTGCTGCAAGGGCTGATCAAGCCCACGGAGTGCGCCGCGTTCGGCACCACCTGCACCCCGCGCAACCCGCTCGGCGCCACCATGGTGTCCAGCGAGGGCGCCTGTGCGGCGTACTACCTGTACCGCCGCATGAACGACGGCCCGACACCGCAGGCCGCTCCGGTCGCGCGGGAGGAGATGAACCCCGTTGCCTGAACGAGCCGATGTGATCGACCCCGCCCAGTGGACCTGCCCCGCCCCGCTGCGCGACCAGCCGGTCGTCGTCATGGGGCACGGCGGCGGGGGCGCGCTGTCGGCGGAACTGGTGGAGCAGGTCTTCGCCCCCGCCTACGGCAACGCCGTCCTCGCCTCGCTCGCCGACTCCGCCGTCCTCGAACTGGGCGGCGCGCGGCTGGCGTTCTCCACCGACTCCTACGTGGTCCGGCCGCTGTTCTTCCCGGGTGGCTGTCTGGGTGACCTCGCGGTCAACGGCACCGTCAACGACCTGGCGATGAGCGGTGCCCGTCCCGCATACCTGTCCGCGGCCTTCGTGCTGGAGGAGGGCGTGGAGCTGGCGGTGGTGGACCGGATCGCCCGCGCCCTGGGTGCGGCGGCCGACACCGCCGGCGTGGTCGTCGCCACGGGGGACACCAAGGTGGTGGAGTCCGGGCACGGCGACGGCGTGTACGTCACCACCGCCGGGGTGGGTCTCGTCCCGGACGGTGTGGACATCCGGCCGCAGCGGGCGCGGCCCGGCGACGCGGTCATCGTCAGCGGACCGATCGGTCTGCACGGGGTGGCCGTCATGAGCGTGCGCGAGGGGCTGGAGTTCGGGGTGGACGTCGCCAGCGACACGGCGCCGCTCGCGGACCTGGTCGCGGCGATGCTCGCCGTCTGCCCCGACGTCCATGTGCTGCGCGACCCCACCCGGGGCGGTCTCGCGGCGTCCCTGAACGAGATCGCCCGTGCCTCCGGGACCGGGGTGCGGCTCCGGGAGCGCGCGATTCCGGTGCCGGACGCCGTGGCCAACGCCTGCGGCTTCCTCGGGCTCGACCCGCTCTACGTCGCCAACGAGGGCCGCCTGGTGGCCTTCGTGCCGCCGTCGGCGGCGGAGGAGGTGCTGGCCGCGATGCGCGCCCATCCGCAGGGGACCGGGGCCACGCTGATCGGCGAGTGCGTCGCCGACCATCCGGGGATGGTCGTGGTCGCCACCGGCCTCGGCGGCACGCGGGTGCTGGACCTGCCGCTCGGCGAGCAGTTGCCGCGCATCTGCTGAGAGGGACGACAGCGCCCGAGGGCCCCGCCGGTGCCGGCGGGGCCCTGCCGGTGCCGGCGGGGCCCTCGGGCTAGTGCCGCGACGGGCGAACGTCGCCTGCCGCGGCACTAGGGCGTGTATCGAATGTGCTGGTCACAGCCATTCATTGATGGCCGCTACGAGGACGGTCGCCTCGTAGCGGACCGCGAGCTTGTCGTACCTCGTGGCCACGGCCCGGTGCCTTTTGAGGCGGTTGATGCCGCACTCGACCGCGTGCCGAGCCTTGTAGTCCTGCGGGTCGAACTTCGGCGGTCGGCCGCCGCGCGAGCCGCGTTTCTTGCGGTTGCGGGCCTGGTCGGCCTTGTCCGGGATGGTGCAGCGGATCCTGCGCTGCCGCAGGTAAGCGCGGTTCTTCCGGGAGGCGTACGCCTTGTCGGCGCGCACACGATCGGGCCGGGTGCGCGGCCTGCCTGGGCCAAGACGCGGGACGCGGATCTTGTTCAGGACAGGCTCGAACTGCGGGGAGTCGCCCCGCTGGCCGGCCGTGATCACGATGGACATGGGCTTCTGGCCTTGTTCGACGGCCAGGTGCAGCTTGGTGGTCAGGCCACCGCGCGAGCGGCCGAGGCCGTGGTCGTCGGGCTCGACGCCGACGCCGCCGGGCGGCTCCTTCTGCAGCTCCCCTTTTTCCTTGCCCCGGCGGCGTGCTGGTGGGCCCGACACACCGTGGAGTCGACGTTGATGTCCCAGGTGATCAGCTCTTTCGCGTCGGCCCGGGCCTGGAGCGCGGTGAAGATCCGATGCCAGGTGCCGTCCCGCTGCCACCGCCGGAACAAGTCGTACGCCCGGCCCCACGGCCCGTACTCGGCGGGCAGGTCCCGCCACGGAACGCCAGTACGGACCCGGAACCGTATGCCGTCGATCAGCTGCCGCCTGGCCCACGTCGGCGGCCGTCCGGGCTTCTTGCCCTTCGGCAACAGCGGTTCCAGCACCGCCCATTGCGCGTCCGTCAGATCTCCACGTGCCACGAAGCAAGATCATCTCACGTTCAAGATCCACTTTCGACACACACCCTAGGGGGAGGCCGGCTCGATCGCGGTGATCTCCAGTTCCCGGCCGCTGCGCAGCTCGGTGGAGGGCCGGTCGCAGCGCGGGCACCAGAAGAACGGCGGCATGCCCACCGCGAACTCCTCGGCGCACGGCCCGCACCAGGCCTGTGCGGGGACCTGCTCGACCTGGAGCCGGGCCCCGGCGAGGGCGGTGCCGTCACGGGCCACCTCGAAGGCGAAGCCGAGGGCGTCGGGAACGACGCCCGCCAGCTCCCCGACCCGGACGGTCACCGCCGAGACGGCGTCCGTGCCGTCCGCGCGGGCCATGTCACCGGCCCGTTCGATGATCGCGGTCGCGATCGACAGTTCGTGCACGGCCGGCTCACGGATAGCGGCGGCCGGCGCGGAAGCCGCCGGCCATCCGCCAGATCCGCGCCTCGCGCCGCAGGCTGGGCAGCTCCCACAGGAGCAGCACCAGGGCGAGGCCGCCGACCAGGGCGGCCTCGGCCATCAGGACCCGCTGTCCGGTCATCCCGCCGCGTCCGCGGGGGGCGTCGGGCGTTCGTTCACACGTGTACCTCTTCATTGCGGCGACTCCCTGCTGTCTCATCCCGGTGAGATGTTCGGCATGGTCTCCGCGAGGGTGTCATGCCGCTTCCAGTGGATCCCGGTGGAACGGCGCGCGTCGGCGGTGCCGTCCTCGTGGTGTCCCTGCTGGTCCTTGTACGGTCCCCGGTTGCCCTGGTGCATGCCGGTGATGTGGCGGGGCGTGTCGGGCCTGGCCTGGGCCCGGCCCACTCTGATGCTGCCCATGGTGTTCTCCTTCCTCGCCTCCGGTTCCGCGGAGTGCGTGGTCATGGCCGCTCGGTGAGGTCCTCGAAGAACTCCTCGACGGCCGGCCAGACCCGGCCCCCGCCGGACAGGCCGCGCCATTCGCGGCGTACGACGGCGACCATCCGGTAGCAGTCGTCGATCGGCACGATCCAGTGGTGGTCGAGGCCGTGGACGGTGTTCACGAGGAGGGCCTCCACGTCGGGTTCCATGCCGGCGAGCTGTGGACAGGTCCGGGTCAGTTGTGCCCAGGCCGAGGCGTCCACCTCCCACCGCATGGCGCCCGCGGGGCTCGGCCCCTCGGCGGTGACCGTGCCGTCCGTCCGGGGCACGAAGAACACCAGCCCGACCGGCACGCCCAGGACGGTGGTGTCCAGGTGGGGCAGCCGCTCCCGGCGCCGGGGCACGAGCCGGTGGTGGCCGTCCGCCGCCTTGGCGTCGGCGAACAGCACCGAGCAGGGGCCGCACACGCAGCGCACCTGAGCCTGACCGGTGTCGTAGAGGTGGGCGTGCTCGTCGGCGACCGGTGCGGCGCACAGGTCGCACAGTTCCGCCCCGGCCGCCGCGGTGCTGTCGGCCGAGGACCGGATGAGGCGGGCCAGCGCGCCCTCGGTGGTCATGGGGCGTCCCGGCGCTTGAGCGTGGTCAGCGGCACGAACGCGGGGGCCGGGGCCTGCGGCACCGGTTCCACCGCCGTCAGCTCGGGGGCCATGGCGAGCACCGCCTCGCGGACGGCGTCGCTCACGTCGCCACCGCCGCCTCCGCCGCCGCACCCGGATCCGCAGCCGCCGCCCGACGTCAGCCGCACCCGGGCGACGTCCCCATCGACGCCGGCCCATTCGACGTCGCCGCCGCGTTCCCGCACGGCGGGCCGCAGGCGTTCGACGGCGCGGGCCGCCCGCTGCTCGGGGGGCTCGGGGTGGATGTCGTGCAGCACCAGCAGGTGGCCCAGCAGTTCGTCGTCGGTGAGGCGCGCGGCGAGCGGGGCGTCGGCGTGGTCCAGGACGCGGGCCAGGGCCTCGCCGTAGACCTCGGTGAGCAGCCGTACCGCGTCGGTCGCCGCGCGCGCGGCGGGGCCGGGCGCGGACTCGACCTCCTCCAGCAGCGCGTCGAGCCGGGCCAGCCGGGCCTCGACGTCGGGGCCCGCGAGGCGCGCGGGGGCGGTGGCCTCAGCCATGGTTCGCCCCGTACGTCGGCGAGTGCAGCGTGGTCAGCGTCTTGCCCTTGCCGACGTACATGTGCACGCCGCACGGCAGACAGGGGTCGAAGCTGCGCACGGTGCGCATGATGTCGATGCCCTTGAAGTCGTCGGGCCCGTTCTCCTCGAAGATCGGCTGGCCCTGGACGGCGTCCTCGTACGGGCCGGGGGTGCCGAACTTGTCGCGGGGGCTGGCGTTCCACGGGGTGGGCGGGTACGGGTGGTAGTTGGCGATCTTCTTGTCCTTGATCACCAGGTGGTGGGAGAGGACGCCGCGCACCGCCTCGTGGAAACCGCAGCCGATCGCCTCGTCGGGCACCTCGAAGTTCTCGAACACCTTGGTCTCGCCGGCCCGCACCAGCCCCATGGCCTCCTCCAGGAACTGCAGGGCCATCGCGGCCGCGTAGGCGACGAAGTAGGGCCGGGCGCGGTCGCGTTCGATGGTGTTGCTCCACTGCGGGATGCGCCACTCGAAGGTGGTCTCCGGGAGCTTCTCGCCCTTGGGCAGGGAGATGCGCACGCTGTGGCCGGTGGCCTTGACGTACGGGGTGTCGACGATGCCGCTGAGCGCGGTCGACCACAGGCGGGCGAGGGGGCCGCCGCCGGTGTCGAGGGCTAGGTGGTCGCCGGTGCGCGGGTCGAGCCAGCGGGGGCTCATGACCCAGCTGTACTTGTCGTCGAAGTCCCGCTTCTGCGGCACCGGGACGGTGGTCTGGTTCCACGGGTGGCGCATGTCGACGGGGTTGCCGAGCGGGTCGTGGGTGACGAACGGCTTCTCGCCCACCCAGTCCTCGTAGTACGAGCTGCCCAGCATGATGCGCAGGCCGAGGTTGATGTCGATGAGGTTGTTGGTGACGAGTTCGCCGTCGACGACGATGCCCGGGGTGACGTACATCTGCTTGCCCCAGGTGTTCATCGTCTCGTAGCGGTAGTCGACGGTCATGGGGTCCTGGAAGGCGCCCCAGCAGCCCAGCAGGACGCGGCGGCGGCCGACCTCCTCGTAGCCGGGCAACGCCTCGTAGAAGAAGTCGAAGACGTCGTCGTTCATGGCGACGGCCTTCTTCACGAAGTCGATGACCCGCATGAGGCGGCTGAGGTAGTCGGTGAAGGTGGTCGGCTGCGGCATCGTGCCGACGCCGCCCGGGTACAGCGTGGAGGGGTGGACGTGCCGCCCCTCCATCAGGCAGAACATCTCGCGGGTGATGCGGCTGACCTTCAGGGCCTCCTTGTAGACCTCGCCCTCGAAGGGGTTGAAGGCCCGCATGATGTCGGCGATCGTGCGGTAGCCGTGGACGTCGCCGCGCGGGGCCGAGGTGCTCTCGGCGCGGGCCAGCACACCCGGGTTGGTGGACTTGACCATCGCCTCGCAGAAGTCCACGAAGACCAGGTTGTCCTGGAAGATCGTGTGGTCGAAGATGTACTCCGCCGCCTCGCCGAGGTTGACGATGTAGTCGGCCAGCGGGGGCGGCTTGACGCCGTAGGCCATCTGCTGGGCGTAGTCGGAGCAGGTGGTGTGGTTGTCGCCGCAGATGCCGCAGATCCGGGACGTGATGAAGCCCGCGTCGCGGGGGTCCTTGCCCTTCATGAACACCGAGTAGCCGCGGAACAGCGACGAGGTGCTGTGGCATTCCACGACTTCCCTGTTGGCGAAGTCGATCTTCGTGTAGATGCCCAGGTTCCCGATGATCCGGGTGATGGGATCCCAGGACATGTCCACGAGTTGTGGCGGCTTGCGCTCGGTGGGCCGGGCCTCGGTGGTGGTCATGTGCGGTGCTGCCCCTCGCTGTCGGCGTGGTGTGGGTGGGGGGTGGGGTGGGTGCTGGGGGTGGGGTCGTGTGGGGGTGGGGTGGGTGCCGGGGAGGTCGGGGGTGGTCGGCCCGTGGCGGCAGGCACCCGCCGCGCCCGGTGTCAGGGGCGGTAGCGCGGGTTGTAGCCGCTGGTCAGCTTGCGCTTGTTGTGGCGCCACCTGGGCTCGTGGTTCACCAGTTCGTTGGTCATGCCGCGCAGCCGGCGGATGACCGCGCCGTACGGCTTGATGACCAGCGACGACAGGGTGCCGCCCGGCGGCTCGTCCATGAACGGCATGAACGCGTCGGGGAAGCCCGGCATGGTGCAGCCGATGCAGATGCCGCCGACGTTCGGGCACCCGCCGATGCCGGCCATCCAGCCGCGCTTGGGCACGTTGCAGTTGACCACGGGCCCCCAACAACCGGTCTTCACCAGGCACTTGGGTGAGTTGTAGTCCTTGGCGAAGCCGGCCTGCTCGTAGTACGAGCCCCGGTCGCAGCCCTCGTGGACCGTCTTGCCGAACAGCCACTGCGGGCGCAGCATGTGGTCCAGCGGGGGCGGGGGCGCGGAACCGGCCGCGTGGTAGAGGACCCAGACCAGGGTCTCCATGAAGTTCTCCGGCTGGATGGGGCAGCCGGGCACGTTGACCACGGGCAGCCCGCCCTGGGAGGTGTAGTCCCAGCCAAGGTAGTCGGCGAGGCCCATGCAGCCGGTGGGGTTGCCGGACATCGCGTGGATGCCACCGAAGGTGGCGCAGGTGCCGGCGGCGACCACCGCCCATGCCTTGGGGGCGAGTTGGTCGATCCACCAGTTGAGGGTCTGCGGCTCGCCGGTCTCCGGGTCGTTGCCGAAGGACGTCCAGTAGCCGTCGCCCTCGATGATGTTCTGGTTGGGGATCGAGCCCTCGATGACGAGGATGAAGGGGGCCAGGTCGCCGCGTGCCGCCGCCCGGTAGGGGGCGAGGAAGTCCTCGCCGCCGAGGCTGGGGGACAGCACCTTGTTGACGAGGTTCACCTTCGGCAGGCCGGGGATCAGCCCGAGGACCACGTCCTCGATGGAGGGCTGGTCGGCGGCGGTCAGCGAGACGGTGTCGCCGTCGCAGCTCATGCCCTCGGAGATCCACAGGATCGTGATCTCGTCGAAGCCCTCGCGGTCCTCGCCGCGGCCGGGTTCGTCGCTGACGTCGGTGGTACTGCTGCTGGTGGTCATGTCATCGGCCTCCGCTGCGGTGGGTCTCGGAGTCGGTCGTCGTGTGCCGCGCCGGAGCTGCGGCGGGAGCCGGTTGCGACGGCTCGTCCGGGGATGCGGCGGGCTCCAGTGGTTCGAGCTCGTCGGGCCGGAAGTAGAGGAAGCGGCCGTACCAGGTGTGGAGTTCGGATGCGGGGTCGTCGTCGAGGGTGACGGCGAGATGCACGCTGCCGTCGACGTCGTGGAAGACGGCGGCCACCTCCGCGGTGCGCCCGGCCAGGAACATGTCCTGGGCGTCGGCGCTCCTGCGGGGCCGCAGCCGTACGCGGCTGCCGCCGCCGACGGAGACCCCGTCGACGAGCACGGTCTCGGTGGTCGGCGAGAGCCCGTCGTCGGCCCCCTCCTGCCACCAGACGGGCCGCTCGGACGCCGAGGCCACCGGGGTGGCGGCGGGGGGCGGCATCGGCGTGGCCGGGGGCGGGGCGACGGGAGCGGCGGCCGGGGCGGGACCGGCAGGCGCCGGTGGCGGGGTCGGCCCGGCAGACGCCGCGGCCGGATTCGGGCCGACAGGCCAGGCGGCCGGGGTCCCGCCGGGAGGCGCGGCGGCCGGGTTCAGGCCGGCAGACAGGGCGGTCGGCGCCGGACCGGCGGACGCTGCCGCCGGGGGCGGGCCGAAGGGCGCGGTGGCCGACGCCGGACCCGCAGACGCGGCGCCCGAGGGCGAACCGACAGGCACGGCGGTCAGCGCCGCACCCGCAGGCACGGCGGTCGCCGCCGGACCGGCGGACGCTGCCGCCGGGGGCGGGCCGAAGGGCGCGGTGGCCGACGCCGGACCCGCAGACGCGGCGCCCGAGGGCGAACCGACAGGCACGGCGGTCAGCGCCGCACCCGCAGGCACGGCGGTCAGCGCCGCACCCGCAGGCACGGCGGTCGCCGCCGGACCGGCGGACGCTGCCGCCGGGGGCGGGCCGAAGGGCGCGGTGGCCGGGGTCAGGGAGCGGACCGCGCCGTGGAGGCGGGCGAAGATCTCCGGGGGCATGGTGTCGACCCGGTCGAGGATCGCGGCGGCCCGCGGGTCGGTGGCGCGTGCCTCCCGTTTCTCCTCGTCGGTCAGCAGCATGGTGCGCAGTGTGAGGATCTCGTCGATCTCCGCCGCGTCGTGCAGGTCTCCCGGGCTCTCCGGGGCCACCTGGGGGTGGTCGGGCAGGATGATCGGCGCGGAGAGCACGACGGGGCCGGCGGGCGGCTCGTCGGCGAGGACCGGGAACGTGAACTCGTTGCGGCAGGCCCGCGCCTGGTCGGCCAGGTCCGCCGGCGGGTCGATCAGCGACACGAACTCCACGCCGTCACCACCGATGAGCGTGTGCGTGGCGACGAGCGCCCGGCGCAGCGCCTCGTCGCGCGGGGCCCGCGGCTCCAGGGCGCCGACGGCGTTCGCGGTGCGCACGCGGAGCCGGAACACATCGTCCGCGAGCCGCTCGGCCGTCAGCGCGACGCTCGCCCTGACCTCCTCGCGGCGGCGCACCACCCGCCCGGCGCGGCCCGGCAGCGGTTCGACGTCCTCACCGGCCGCCGCCTCCACCGGGACCGTGCGCTCGCCGCGCAGCAGGTCTGCCAGCGGGACGACGATGTCGGCCTCGCGCGGAACGGCCTCGTCGAACGTCAGATGGACGGTGCCGTCATCGGTCCGCAGCGACGGGACGGGGCGGTGGCCGCCGTCGGGGCCGGCCTGCTCGATCTGCTTGTGCTGCGTCTGCAGGTGACGGAGCCTCACCCGGACGGTGGCGCCGGGTCGCCGGACACGCAGCAGGACCTCGGTCCGCTGGTACCAGGAGTCGGCGGAGCCGGACACACCGGGGACGACCGGGCCGTCCGCCTCCACCCACGGCCGGGGGAACAGCACCCCGAACTGCCAGCGGACGCGGTTCTTCGCGGAGGACCGCCGGTAGGGGTACAGGAGGTAGCCCTCGTAAAGGACGGCGTCGGCGACGGCGGTGATCTGCCCGAACACGCCGCGGGACGGGTCCGTCGGCAGGCCGGTGTCCATGCCCGCGGCCGGGCCCACCGTGCCGCTGTCGACCGGTCCGTACGCCATCGCGCCCTCCTTCTGCTCGTGTGCCGGCTCATCCCTTCCACCACCGTCACACCGCTCACGCTCTCCCGCCTCCTCCGGCGGAGCGCGCTGAGCCGTTCGAGGGGCCTCCGGCGCGCCGGCTTCCGCGCCCTCTTGACAGGCCCGGACCATGAACGGCAGTCTTCCGTTAAGCAGAAATCAGATTCCACTATACGGAATCACGGGAGAGCGCTACTCGTACGCGGCACGGAAGGGAGCGTCTGAGGCCCCATGGGATTCGCAGCGCAGCGCTTCAACGTCAACCTGTCGATCCTCTTCACGGAACTCCCGCTCCTGGAGCGCCCCGCGGCAGCCGCCGCGGCCGGCTTCACGGAGGTCGAACTGTGGTGGCCCTGGGTCGACTCCCCCACCCCCGGGCAGGCGGAACTGGACGCCCTCAGGCACGCGCTCGACGACGCCGGTGTCCGGTTGACGGGGCTCAACTTCTACGCCGGCCGGCTGCCGGGCCCGGACCGCGGCGCCCTGTCGATCCCCGGCGAGGAGTCGGAGCGGTTCCGCGCCAACGTCGACGTGGTCGCCGACTTCGCGCGGTCGGTGGGCTGCACCGCCCTCAACGCCCTGTACGGCAACCGCGTCGAGGGCGTGGACCCCGCCGAGCAGGACGCGCTCGCGCTGGAGAACCTGGTCCTCGCCGCGCGGGCCGCCGACCGGGTCGGCGCGATCCTGCTGGTCGAGGCCCTCAACAGGGTGGAGTCACCGCTCTGCCCGCTGGTCTCGGCGCCCGCCGCGGTCGATGTCGTCGACAAGGTCAACCGGGCCTCCGGCCTCGGCAACGCCCGTTTCCTGATGGACCTCTACCACCTGTCCATGAACGGCGAGGACCTGCCGTCGGTGATCGAGCGGTACACCGACCGGACGGGCCATGTGCAGATCGCCGACAACCCCGGCCGGGGCGCACCGGGCACGGGCTCCCTCCCTCTGGCCGACCTCCTGGACCAGCTCGCCGAGGCGGGTTACGAGGGCCGGGTCGGCCTGGAGTACAAGCCGGGCGACCGGCCGAGCGCCGAGGCGTTCGCGTGGCTTCCCCGAGAGGCCCGCGCGGCGCACTGAGCGCCACCGACCAGACGGAGCAGAGCAGTCAGAGAGGCACCCTCATCATGCGCAGCAGTCTTCCCAAGGTCGCCTGGATAGGACTCGGCATCATGGGCTCCCCCATGTCCGAGAACCTGATCAAGGCGGGTTACGACGTCACGGGCCACACCCTGGAGCAGGACAAACTCGACCGGCTGACGGCGGCCGGCGGCACCGCGGCGGCCTCCGTCGCGGAGGCCGTGCGGGACGCCGACGTCGTCATCACGATGGTGCCCGCGTCACCGCAGGTCGAGGCGGTCGCGTACGGCCCCGAGGGCATCCTGGAGAACGCGCGCGCCGGGACCCTGCTGATCGACATGTCGTCCATCACCCCGCAGACCTCGATCGACCTGGCGAGGGCGGCGCAGGACAAGGGCATCCGTGTCCTCGACGCGCCCGTGTCCGGTGGCGAGGCCGGGGCCGTGGAGGCCGTGCTGTCCATCATGGTCGGCGGTGAGCAGGCCGACTTCGCCGAGGCCCGGCCGCTCTTCGAGGCGCTCGGCAGGACCATCGTGCTGTGCGGCCCGCACGGCTGCGGACAGACCGTGAAGGCCGCGAACCAGCTGATCGTCGCCGTGAACATCGAGGCGTGCGCCGAGGCCGTGGTCTTCCTGGAGAAGTCCGGGGTGGACCTTGGGGCCGCGCTGGACGTCCTCGACGGCGGGCTCGCCGGCTCGACCGTACTGACCCGCAAGAAGGACAACTTCCTGAACCGGGA
The DNA here is from genome assembly GCF_009857135.1 of Streptomyces sp. HM190. GTDB lineage: Bacteria > Actinomycetota > Actinomycetes > Streptomycetales > Streptomycetaceae > Streptomyces > Streptomyces heilongjiangensis. The sequence goes on along the minus strand of NZ_CP047318.1, from coordinate 7,024,952 downwards.
CTTCACGCCGGGCTTCCGGATCGACCTGCACCACAAGGACATGGGCATCGTCACCGACGCCGCCCGCAGCGTCGGTGCCGCGCTCCCCGTCGGCGCCGTGGTGGCCCAACTGGTGGCGTCGCTGCGCGCGCAGGGCGACGGGGGCCTGGACCACTCGGCCCTGCTGAGGGCCGTGGAACGCCTCTCGGGCACCCCGCTCTGAGATCGGAGCCTCCCCCCTGTTCTCCCCCTCCGCAAACTTCCGGTCCGCGGCGGCGCCGACATCTGTCCTGTCGCGCCCAGGCACCGCCGCGGACCGGAACCCCGACGCAACCGAGGAAACCGCCGAAACCGACGTTCTCGATGAACTCTCCGAACTCGCCGAACCACTGGACTGCGTCCGGTTCCTGATCGCCCAGCAGGGAGGTCTGGCACGGACGCACCGCCCGCGCATCGCGCCGGACCACCGGGATGAGGGGTCGTCCGGTCCGGCGCGCGCGGGCAGGGCGAGGACCGCGGCGGCGTGCACGCCAGTGCGGTGGCGCAAGGCGTGGGCCCCCGTCTCGACGTGAGGGACGCCGGGCCGGCACCGTCGTGCGCCGCCGCGGTCCCCGTCGCCCCCCTCCCGGCCACAGGACCGGTGGCAACGGCAGCGGCTCCCGTCGGGCCGACGAGGCCGCGCACCGCAGGCTCGCACCGGGCGACGAGGTCGACATCCCGCTGATACGGGGCGACGGCGCCCTGCACATCCTCGATGTGAAACGCTCGACGGGCCTCAGGCACCCCTGATCGTCCGCCACCGCGGTGCCTGGGCGCCCGGGGCTGAGGTGCACACAGCGGTGGGCCGGGCCGTCGACTACCTGGTCGGGCTGGACGAGGACCGCCACCGCATCCGCGAGGAGTCCGGCATCGGGACCCGCCGGGCCGGCGCCCTCGTGCTCGTCGGCCCCCCGCGTCGCGCCCCGAGGTGCCCGAGGGGACGAACCGGCCGCCCACGATCCGGTGCCGGCCCTCCAGGGCCCGCCCGCTGGAGATCCCGCTTCGAGGCGTCGGAGTCCTCGACCACCGCGCGCAGCTCGTCGAGTCCGGCGGCGCGACGACGCCACGACGCGACTCGGCCGCCCGGATGACGAGTCGGCCGTTGCGGTCGGCCGCGAGCAGGGTCAGCGCCTCCGGCGAGACGGCGACGTCCCGGGCGGCGAGGGCGGGATTCCCGATGCCGACGCGGCCGTCCGTCCCGGAGGACGCGTTCCAGCCCCAGTGCCGTCTCGGCCCGGCCGCGCGGGATCACCCAGCGGCCCGGCCCGTCCTCGGGCGCCTCCTTGAACAGGGTGTTCTCCCCCTGGGCGTGGAAGCGGTCCAGGAACTCCGCCATGCTCACCCCCGGACGCGTCCGTCCCCGACTGTCTACGCAAGGGGGCGTAGCGCGGCTACGGAACCCTCAAATCAACCTCTGAACCACTGTCGAAGGGCTTCAACTACCCCTGGCTGCGGGCACATCCTCGACACACGAGGCCCGCCGGCACGGGGGCGGCGGGCCTCGACGGGGAGAGAGTTCCGTCGTGGGTACGGGGGAACGCGCCCTCGCGGGCACGGGGGGGGACCGAGGGGTCCGCGGGATCGCGGGTTCCGCGAACGGGGGACACGGGGGTTCGCGGGACCAGGGGAAACGGGGGGCACGGGGGAAGCGGGGACCGTGCGGCGGTGTGGCAAAGCGGCTCGCGTCATGCGAGGCCACACCGGCGCACGGCCCCCGTCCCGTTCGGGACGAGCCCTCCGATCAGACCTTCAGCGTCCTGATCGACGTCGGCGCGTGCCACGGCTCGGTCGCGAGTTCCTCGAACTCCACGACGGCGCCGATGTCGTTCGTCGTGGACATCGCGATGTCGGTGACCCGTTCCAGGATCGCCTCGACGACCACCGGCACCCGGTACTCCGCCGCGAGCTTCTTCGCCTCCTCGAAGGCGGCTCCCAGGTCGGCCGGGTCGGTCACCCGGATCGCCTTGCAGCCGAGGCCCTCGGCGACCTTGACGTGGTCGACGCCGTAGCCGCCCAGCTCGGGCGAGTTGACGTTCTCGAACTCCAGGTTGACCTGGAAGTCCATGTCGAAGGCGCGCTGAGCCTGCCGGATGAGGCCCAGGTAGGAGTTGTTCACCAGCACGTGGACGTACGGGATCCTGTGCTGCGCCCCGACGGCCAGCTCCTCGATCATGAACTGGAAGTCGTAGTCGCCGGAGAGGGCGACGACGGACGCCTCCGGGTCGGCCTTGGCGACGCCGAGCGCGGCGGGGACGGTCCAGCCGAGCGGGCCCGCCTGGCCGCAGTTGATCCAGTGGCGCGGCCGGTGGACGTGCAGCAGTTGGGCGCCGGCGATCTGGGAGAGGCCGATGGTGGTGACGTACCGGGTCTCGGGGCCGAAGGCCCTGTTCATCTCCTCGTAGACGCGCTGCGGCTTGATCGGGACGTCGTCGAAGTGCGTACGGCGCTGGAGGCGGGCCCTGCGGTCCTGCGTCTCGGCGGCCCACGCGGAGCGGTCGGGCAGCCGGCCCTCCGCCTTCAGCTCCCGCGCCACCCGGACGAAGAGGTCCAGCGCGGCCCCGGCGTCCGAGGCGATGCCGTAGTCGGGGGCGAAGATCCTGCCGATCTGGGTGGGTTCGACGTCGACGTGGACGAACGTGCGCCCGGCCGTGTAGACGTCCAGCCGCCCGGTGTGCCGGTTGGCCCAGCGGTTGCCGATGCCGAGGACGAAGTCGGAGGCGAGGAAGGTGGCGTTGCCGTAGCGGTGCGAGGTCTGCAGGCCGACCATGCCGGCGTTCAGCTCGTGGTCGTCGGGCAGGACGCCCCAGCCCATGAGGGTGGGAACGACCGGCACGCCGGTCACCTCGGCGAACTCGACGAGCAGTGCGCTCGCGTCGGCGTTGATGACGCCGCCGCCCGCGACGATCAGCGGCCGCTCGGCGGCGTTGAGCATCCCCATCGCCTTCTCGATCTGGGCGCGGGTCGCGGCCGGCTTGTAGACGGGCAACGGCTCGTACGTGTCGGGGTCGAACTCGATCTCGGTGAGCTGCACGTCGACCGGCAGGTCGATGAGGACCGGTCCGGGGCGACCGGAGCGCATCAGGTGGAACGCCTGCTGGAAGACGCCCGGGACCTGCGCCCCCTCCAGGACGGTCACCGCCATCTTGGTGACCGGGCGGGCGATGGAGGCGATGTCGACCGCCTGGAAGTCCTCCTTGTGGATCACGGCGGTGGGTGCCTGGCCGGTGACGCAGAGGATGGGGACGGAGTCCCCGGTGGCGGAGTAGAGCCCGGTGATCATGTCGGTGCCGGCGGGCCCGGAGGTGCCGACGCAGACCCCGATGTTGCCGGCGTGGGTGCGGGTGTAGCCCTCGGCCATGTGCGCGGCGCCCTCGACGTGCCGGGCGAGGGTGTGGTGGATGCCGCCTGCTGCCTCCAGGGCGGCGTAGAAGGGGTTGATCGCGGCGCCGGGGACCCCGAACGCGTCGCTGACGCCCTCGCGCTTGAGGATCTCGACTGCCGCGCGGGCAGCGGTCATACGAGCCATTGCGTACTCCTGCTTCAGCTGCCGGACTCGCGCTCCCGTCGCGCCCCGCCGCGAGCACTTCCGTTGGCCTCGTTTTCCGTATTTCGGAAACTGGTTTCTGCTATATGGAAGCAATGTAGGAGCCGGGGTGGAGGCAGTCAAGGGCGGGACCGCCGAATCTCCCGGGCCCGTCGTCGTGTTCCCCTGCCGGCCCGCCCCCGGCTGGAGGACGATGAGGGGACTGTGCGACGGGACCCGGTGAACTCGGTGGTGGGGTGGGACATGAGCGGGACCATGGCGGTGCGATGCACGGAATGCGGCCGGGAGCACGAGTACGCCGCGCCCGCCTACCCCTGCGCGTGCGGCACCCCGGTCGCACCGCCCCTGAACCGGCGCGCCGCCCCCACCCGCGTCACCCACCGCACCTGGGAGGGCGACTGGGTCACCGTCCGCTGCGGGAGCTGTGGACGCGCGGACCAGTGGCCCCACCCGGAGCTGGGCTGCTCCTGCGGGACCGTGCTGCGCGTGCCCGTCATCTCCGCCGCCCGGCCGCCGACCACCGGGGGAGGTGACCCGGGCGAACCGCCCGTGGCGGAGCCCACCGCGTCACGTGCCGCGTTCCGGCCCGTCACCATCCGCACCGCGCGCGACGCGGTCACCACCGTCGCCCGCTATCTGCGCTGGCTGGGCCACCAGGACATCCGCCGGGCCGACCAGCGGCAGCCGCACGGCATCGGGCTCGCCGCGCGGGGCGTCGTGGTGCGGGTGCATCCGCTGGTCGAACCGGCCTCGCCCCGTGACGTCGAATGCCTGTGGCTGACCGCGATGGCCGCGTCCTGCGACGGTGTCTGCTTCTCGCTCGCCGGATACACGGACGACGCCCGTGACCGCGCCGACGGCCTGGGCGTCGCCCTGTTCGTCCTGGACCTCACGGGCACCCCGCAGCCGGTGAACGCGGCGGCGGTGGGGCTGGTCGCGACCGGCGCGGGGAGGTGACCGGCGGCAGCCGCGGCGGTTCCGCACGCGGCGCCGGACGCCGGGCCCCGTCCGGGCCCGCGCGCGAGCACCGGCGCGGGGCCCGGCCCCGGAGGCCGCCTACTCGGCCGCGTACCGCTCCCGCAGTTCGATCTTGCGGACCTTCCCCGACACCGTCATCGGGAAGGAGTCCAGGATGCGCAGCGCGCTCGGGATCTTGTAGTGCGCCAACTGCCCCTCGCAGAAGGCCCGCAGTTCCTCCAGCGTGGGCGGCCGCTCGGGGTCGCGGGGGATGACGCAGGCGAGGACCTCCTCGCCGTACCGTTCGTGCGGCAGGCCGACCACCTGGACGTCGGCGATCCCCGGGTGGCCGTACAGGAACTCCTCGATCTCCCGCGGGTAGATGTTCTCGCCGCCCCGGATGATCATGTCCTTGATCCGGCCGACGATCTCGACGTACCCGTCCTCACGCATCACCGCGAGATCCCCGGTGTGCATCCACCGGCCCGCGTCGACGGCCTCGGCGGTCTTCTCCGGCTCCTCCCAGTAGCCGAGCATCACGCTGTAGCCGCGGGTGCACAGCTCGCCCGACGTGCCCCGCGGCAGGGTGACCCCGGTGGCCGGGTCGACGATCTTCACCTCGATGTGCGGGAGGACCCGGCCGACGGTGCCGGTGCGGTGCTCCAGGTCGTCGTCGCGCCGGGTCTGGGTGGAGACGGGCGACGTCTCGGTCATGCCGTAGCAGATCGACACCTCGGCCATGTGCATGTCGGCGACGACCCGCTTCATCACCTCCACCGGGCAGGGCGAGCCCGCCATGATGCCGGTGCGCAGGGACGACAGGTCGTACGACGCGAAGTCGGGGAGGTTCAGCTCCGCGATGAACATCGTCGGCACGCCGTACAGGGACGTGCAGCGCTCCCGCTGGACGGCGTCCAGGGTGGCCCTCGGGTCGAAGGACGGGGCCGGGATGACGACGCAGGCGCCGTGCGAGGTGGCGGCCAGGTTGCCCATGACCATGCCGAAGCAGTGGTAGAAGGGGACCGGCACGCACACCCGGTCCTGCTCGGTGTAGGCGATCGACTCGCCCACGAAGTAGCCGTTGTTGAGGATGTTGTGGTGGGAGAGGGTCGCTCCCTTGGGGAAGCCCGTGGTGCCCGACGTGTACTGGATGTTGATCGGGTCGTCGCAGGACAGCTCCTCGAACGCGACGGGCGTGCCCCGTGCGATCAGCGCGTCCCAGCCCGGGTCGCCGATGTACACGGTCTCCCGCAGCCGCGGGCAGTTCCCGCGCACCTGCTCCACCATCGCCCGGTAGTCACTCGTCCGGTGGGTGAGCGAGGCGAACAGCAGCGAGACACCGGCCTGGTTGAGGACGTACTCGACCTCGTGGGTGCGGTAGGCCGGGTTGATGTTCACCATGATCGCGCCGATGCGCGCGGTGGCGTACTGGACGAGCACCCACTCCGGGCAGTTGACCGCCCAGATCCCCACCCGGTCGCCCTTGGCGACGCCGCTCGCGACCATCCCGTACGCCAGCCGGTCGACGTCCGCCGCGAACCGGGCGTAGGTCCAGCGCCGCCCGGACGGCACGTCGACGAGCACCTCGCGCTCCGGCCAGGCGGCCACCGCGCGGTCGAGGTTGGCGCCGATCGTGTCGCCGAGGAGGGCCGTGCCGCTCGTGCCGTGCGCGTACGACGACGTGCCCGCCGGGCCGCCGCGCCCGCTCACCGGAAGTCCTCCTCGCGGTACTCGGCGTCCGAGCCCTCGGCGGTGGCCTCGCGCAGCTCGATCCGGCGGATCTTGCCCGACACGGTCTTCGGCAGGTCGGCGAACTCCAGCCGCCGCACGCGCTTGTACGGGGCGAGGACGGACCGGGAGTGCTCGAAGAGGATCTTCGCGGTGTCCGGGCCCGGCTCCCAGCCCGCCGCCAGCACGATGTACGCCTTCGGCACGGCGAGCCGCAGCGCGTCCGGCGCGGGCACGACGGCCGCCTCCGCCACCGCCTCGTGCTCCAGCAGGGCGCTCTCCAGCTCGAACGGGCTGATCTTGTAGTCGCTCGCCTTGAACACGTCGTCGGCGCGGCCCACGTAGGTGATGTAGCCGTCCTGGTCGCGGGAGCCGATGTCGCCGGTGCGGTAGTAGCCGCCCGCCATGGCCTCCGCGGTGCGGTCGGGGTCGCCGTGGTAGCCGGTCATCACGCCCACGGGGCGGTCGGACAGGTCGAGCGCGATCTCACCCTCGTCGACGTCGGGGGCACCCGAGACGGGGTCGAGGAGGACGACCTTGTAACCGGGGCTGGGGCGGCCCATCGAGCCGGTCTTCAGCTGCTGGCCGGGGCTGTTGGAGACCTGCACGGCGGTCTCGGTCTGGCCGAAGCCGTCCCGGATGGTGACCCCCCAGGCCCGCCGCACCTGCTCGATGACCTCGGGGTTCAGCGGCTCGCCCGCGGCGACGACCTCGCGGGGCGGGGTGCGCAGCTGGGTGAGGTCGGCCTGGATCAGCATCCGCCACACGGTGGGCGGGGCGCAGAAGCTGGTGACGCCCGCGCGTTCCATCTCCGACAGCAGACGGCCCGCGTCGAAGCGGGTGTAGTTGTGGATGAAGACGGTGGCCTCCGCGTTCCACGGGGCGAACAGGTTGGACCAGGCGTGCTTGGCCCAGCCGGGCGAGGAGATGTTGAGGTGGACGTCGCCCGGTTGCAGGCCGATCCAGTACATCGTCGCCAAGTGGCCCACGGGGTACGACACATGGGTGTGCTCGACCAGCTTCGGCTGGGCGGTGGTGCCCGAGGTGAAGTACAGCATCAGCGGGTCGGAGGCGTTGGTCTCGCCGTCCGGTGTGAAGGCGGCGGGGGCGTCGCCCGCGTCCTCGTAGGGCCGCCAGCCGTCCGCGGCGCCGCCCACCGCGATCCGGGTGTAGCGGCCGGGAACCTCGTCGAACTTGGCGGTGTCCTCGGCCCGCGCGATCACATGCCGGACGCGGCCCCGCTCGACGCGGTCGCGCAGGTCGGCGGGGCCGAGCAGCGGGGTGGCGGGGATGACGACGGCGCGCAGCTTCATCGCGGCGAGGGCGGTCTCCCACAGCTCGACCTGGTTGCCGAGCATGACGAGGACGCGGTGGTCGGCCCGTACGCCCTGGGCGCGCAGCCAGTTCGCGACGCGGGAGGAGCGCTCGGACATCTCGGCGAAGGTCAGCCGGGTCTCGGTGCCGTCCTCCTCGACGATGTGCAGGGCCGTGCGGTCGTTCCCGCGTGCGATCTCGTCGAACCAGTCGAGGGCCCAGTTGAAGAAGTCGGGGCGCGGCCACCTGAAGCCCTTGCAGGCCGTGTCGTAGTCCTCGCGGTGGGCCAGCAGGAAGTCCCTGGCCGCCCGGAACTCCTCCGTGGCGCTCGTCCTCGCCGACATGTGTCCTCCTCATTGCCGGACCGTCGCCTGACATCGTGTAATGCGTGATACGCGTCTCACCACCCCCGAACGGGGGTGCGCCGCGGGGAAAGGGCGTGTTCGTGGCAGTGGATTCCTTCGGTTCCGTCGATCCTGCGTCATCCGGTTCGGCGGACATGCGCGCCGCGCTGAACCGTTTACGGCTGGTCACCGGGCTGCCGCTGGCCTTCGCCGGGCTGGTCGAACTCGGCCCCGGGCACCTGCGCATCAGCGAACTCCAGGGCAACCGGACGACCTCGCTCAGCGGGCTGTCCGTGCACTCCGGGAACGGGCTGGGCGGCAAGGCGGTGGCGCTGGCCCGCCCCTGCTGGGTGACCGACTACTCCTCGTCCCGGCAGATCAGCCACGAGTACGACGCCGCCGTCGCCGCCGAGGGCATCCGCTCGGTCCTCGCCGTCCCCGTCGTCGTACGGCGCGAGGTGCGCGGAGTGCTGTACGGCGCCCTGCGCGCGCCCCAGCCGCTGGGCGACCGCACGGTCGGGGCGGCCATGGAGGCCGCGCGGGACCTGGAGCAGGCCCTGGTGGTGCGGGACGAGGCCCGCGATCTGCTGGCGGCGGCCCGGCCCCCGGAGGACGGGGCGCCGGGGGCGTGGGAGGAGGTCCGCGAGGCGCATGTGGCGCTGCGCGCGCTGGCCCCGCGCATCGACGACCCGGAGCTGCGGCAGGAGCTCCTGCGGGTGTGCGGCCGGCTGGCCGGTGCCGCCGCCGCGGACACCGCCGGCGCCGACCCGGCCGCCCCGAAGCCCGGTCCGCGGGTCGCCCTCACCCCCCGCGAGCTGGACGTGCTGTCCTGCGTGGCGCTCGGCGCGACCAACGCGGCCACCGCCGGCCGCCTCGGTCTGCGCCCCGAGACGGTCAAGGGCTACCTGCGCTCCGCCATGCGCAAGCTGGAGGCCCACACCCGCCTGGAGGCGGTGGTGGCGGCCCGCCGGGCGGGGCTGCTGCCGTAGGACTCCGCCGGGCGCCCGCCACGCGCCGGGACCGAGGGAGGATGCGTGCGGGAGCGGCGTCCGCCGTCGGCCCGCACGGGCGGACGGAAGCCGCTGCCGGCCCTTGCCGGGCCGAACCGGGTCGTTCATGGGCGGCGTACGTCGGTCCGCACGCGATCAGGGACGGGCCGAGCCGTGAGGGACCGGCCGGGCAGTCAGGGACGGGCGGTGAGGGACGGGCCGGGCGACGGCTCGGGATTCATGTTTCGGGCGTGTGAAATTCCTTATGCCGTACCCTTCCTGTTATTTCCCTCACCACGCTGCGTTCCGAAATTCAAGGACTGGTTGCCTAATATTGGCCCGGACACACACAGAGGGGAGCGGTGGCCCGTGCATCGGGACTTCAAGGAGCCTGGGAGACCCCGCCCCGACCTGGTCATAGGCAGGGAGGAGCTGTTCACCGCGGCGCGGGAGCAGCTCGCGCGCGGCGGCAGCGTCCTCGTGCACGGCTCGGCAGGTATCGGGAAATCGACCGTCCTGCGCGCGCTGGCCGCTGAATACGACACCACGGCCCGCACCGTCCTGCGGTGCTCGGCCACCGAGTCCGAGTCTCACCTGCCGTTCCTCGCCCTGACCGATCTGCTGGGCCTCGTCGTCGACGAGGTCTCCGACCAGCTGCCCGCCCCCCAGCGCACCGCGCTGGAGTCCGCGCTCACCGGACGTGGCGAGTCCACCCTCCAGCGTGACGGCCTGGCCCTGCGCCTCGCCGTCCTGTCGGCGCTGCGCGCCCTGGCCGCCAAGGGCCCCGTCCTGATCGTCGCGGACGACCTGCAGTGGCTGGATCCGGCCAGTGTCGAGCTGCTCGGCTTCGCCGCCCGCCGCCTGGGCGAGATGCCGGTGCGCATGCTGTGCGCGGTCCGCACCTCGACGGACCCCCAGGGCCACGAGCAGGACAGGTATCTACGCGCGTCCCCGCCGGACACCCTGGCCCTCCGGGTCACACCGCTGTCCCGGGCCCACGTCGCCGAGCTGCTGGAGAACCGCGGCTACACCGGTCTGCCCCGCTCCACCGTGCGGGACATCCACCGCACCAGCGGCGGCAACCCCCTGTTCGCGCTGGAGCTGGGCCGGGCCCTCGCCGACAGCCCCACCCCGCCCCGTCCCGGGGAGCCGCTGCCGGTGCCGACCTCGCTGCGGACCCTCGTGCTGAACCGGCTGGACATGCTCCCGGCGGAGGCCCGGCGCACCCTGCTCGTCGCCAGCGCCGGTGCCCGGCCCACCCTGGCGCTCCTGCGCGCCGCCGGGCGGGAGGATGCCGAGGCGGAGACCGCGCGGGCCGTCGAGCTGGGCCTGCTGGCACCGGAGCGGGAGAGCCCCGGCGTGCGCTTCGCACACCCCCTGGTCTCGGCCGCGCTGTACGCGGAGGCCACCGCCCAGGAGCGGCGGGCCGCCCACGCCGCGCTGTCCACGGCCGCCGTCGATCCCATCGAGCGGGCCCGGCATCTGGCCCTGTCCACCACCGGCGCCGATCCGCAGGTCGCCGCCCGGCTCGGCGAGGCCGCCGCGGTGGCCCGGGACCGGGGCGCGCCCTCGGTCGCCGCCGAGTTGGGGCTGCTCGCGGCCCGGCACACCCCCGCCGACGCGGCGCCGTCGTCGGACGAGCGGCGGCTCCAGGCCGCTGAGGACGCGCTGACCGCCGGCGAGAACGACCTCGCCCGGGACATCGCCCGCGAGGTGCTGGGCCGGGCCACCGAGCCCGCCGAGCGCGTCCGCGCCTGGATGGTGGTGATCGAGGCGGCCGGCCAGTCGATCGCCGAGGTCGACGCCGTGTACCCGCAGGCCCTCGCCGACGCGGGCGACGACCCCCGGCTGCTCGCCCTGGTCCACTACCAGCTGGCCTGGCGGGCGCTGGTCATCGACGGCGACTTCGCGGCGGGCCGCGCGGAGGCCGCGTGCTCCGCGGAACTGGCCGCGCGGGCCGGGGACCGGCGCACCGAGCTGCTCGCGCTCGCCCACCAGGCGCAGGTCGAGACGTTGATGGGGCACCCGGACGCGCCCGCGACGATCAAGAAGGCGCTGAAGGAACCGCAGGACCCGAAGCTGGCCTGCCACCACAACGGCGCGGGCGCGACCCGCTTCCGCTGGCTGATGATGAGCGACCAGTTCGGCGACGCCCGGGCCACGGCCACCGCGCTGCTGCGCGAGGTGCGGCGTCGCGGCATGGTCGAGAGCGAGGTGCACTACGTGCGCTTCCTCGCCGAGATCGAACTGCGCACCGGGCACTGCGGCCGGGCCCTCGACCTCGCCCGCGAGGGCTACGGGCTCGCCCGCGACTCCGGTATCGGCGAGGGCGCCTCCGCCATGCTCACCTCGCTCGCCGAGGCCGCCGGCGGCGACGTGGAACGGGCGCAGGCACTGGCCCGGGAGGCCGCCGAGCACGCCGAGCAGGACGGCGACCTGATGTACCTCTCGCGTGCCCTGGGCGCGCTCGGCCACGCCCAGTTGGTGGCCGGGGACGCGGCCGGCACCGTGCGGTCGCTGCGCCGGGTGCGGGAGTTGGAGGAGGGGCTCGGGGTCACCGACCCGGCCCGTGGCCGCTGGCAGGCCGATCTCGCCGAGGCCCTGGTGCGGGTCGGGGAGATCGCCGAGGCGCAGGACGTCATCGACGTCACCCGGCAGCGGGCGATGCGCCTGGGCCGCGAGAGCATCCTCGCCGTCCTGGACCGGGCCGAGGCCCTCGTGCGGGCGGCGCAGGGTGACCACGACGCCGCCGTGCGGCAGTTGACCTCGGCTCAGGACCGGCTGGCCAGGCTGGGCTGCGGACTGGAGGAGGCGCGGGCCTCGTACGCCCTGGCGCGTCTGCGGGCCATGCCCCAGTCCCTCGGTGTCCCTGCGCGGCCAGGGGTGGCCCCCGTGCCCGGTCCCGCCGCGTACGACGAGGCGGCCCGGCTGTTCCGCCGCTGCCGTGCCCTGCCGTGGCTGCGTCAGGTCGAGCAGGTCGCGGCCGCCCCGGCGCCCGTGCCGCAGCCCGCGATCGCCCCGTCGGCGCTGGACGCCCTCGCCGGGCTCGCGGCGACGGAACGGCAGGTCGCCGAGCTGGTGATGGAGGGCGCCACCAACCGGGAGATCGCCGGGAAGCTGTACATCAGCGTGAAGACGGTCGAGGCGACACTCACCCGCGTCTACCGGAAGCTGGGAATCCGGTCGCGGGTGGACATCGTGCGACTGGCGGCGGGACACCGTACGAACTGACCTCCCCGGGACCGGTGGACGACCCCTCCCGGGGACCCGTGTGCGAAGGTTTCACGTCGACCCTGGCGCGCCCCTGCCCAGGCGGGGCTCCGGCCTGCCACCGGCCAGGGTCCTTCCGGCTCCAGCCTAGGCTCACACCGGGGCCCGGGTCATCGAGGGTTTTCCCTCCCCAACTCCCTTAGGGGGATCCCCCATTGGGGCCCGTTCACGCGGGGTCATACGTTGGGCGCCGTGCCGCACGCCAGGGCACAAGGACCGGCCCACCGTCCCCGCTCGGCTCCCCCGGGCGGGGGCGGTACCCGCGGGTCTCCGTACTCCGCCCCCCACCCACGTGTCCCCCACCGGCAGCTCCCTCCCCCACGAGGAGACCCATGTTCGGGTTCGACCGCCAGGAAGACGATCGTCGCCGCCGCGGCGACCGCCGCGGCCTTCGCGGTCGCCCTGCCGACCGCTCCCGGTGCGGGCACCGTTCCTCGGGCCGTCATGGGGGGTACGACCACCACCCCGAGCGCGTGCCCGTACGTCACGCGGATCACGAGCGCCTCGCAGCGCCCGTTGCGCGGCGGCACCCTGCGGACCGCGGTGGGTCCGGTTCCCGCGGCTCCGCCCTCGGGGCGAGCGACATGGTGTGCGCCGGTCACAGGTCCGGCGGCCTGGACACCTGCCAGGGCGACAGCGGCGGTTCCCTGATGATCTGGGGCGTCCTGGCAGGTATGACTTCTTGGTGTCACGGCTGCGCCGACGCGCGGTACCCCGGTGTCCGCACCCGGCTGACCACCTCCTCCGGCACAGTGGCCGCGCAGGGCGGCCCCGGAGCGGAGCAGGCCGGCCCATGAGCTCCTGAGGCACGTCCTCAGGTGATGCCAGGGGGCGTTGCGAACCTGCCACGAGCGGTTCGCAGCGCCCCCTCTCCACGTCCCCGGTCGGCTCAGTTCGCGACGGTGTCGAAGCGGATGTCGTACGCGTCGCCGCCGGTGTCGTCGGCTGCGCCGGGCAGTGTCCGCAGGGTGCGCTCGGCCTCCGCGACGAGGTCGGTCCGCTGCTCCGCGGTGAGACGGACGAAGGGCTCCAGGACGAGGGCGGGCCCGTCGAACGTCCAGATCCCCGCGAGGAACCCGTCGACGAGGAAGGTGCGGTACGCCTGATTGCCCTGCCAGCTGCGGCCCTTGAGGTCGGGCGGGACGACGCGGGAGCGGTCGGCGTGCGAGAGGAGCAGGTTGTCGAACTCGGGCAGCAGACGGGGCGGGGCCGGGGTCCGCGGGTCGGGGCGGGGCGCGTCGGGCAGGTCGAAGAGTTCGACGCCGTTCTCGTCGCGGAAGGTGATCAGCTCCGGGCGCAGCCGTTCGAACGCGGCGCGCAGGCGGGTGAGCCCGGCCCAGGTCTGCATGTCCTTGACGGAGGCGGGCCCGAACGCGGCGAGATAGCGGCGTACGACGGTCTCGGGCGCCGGGGCGGGTGCGGCGGGGCGACCCAGCCAGTGCTCGGCGGTGGTCAGCGCGACCTGGCCGCTCCGGCCCCACAGCCCGCGCGGGGTGACCTGGACCAGCGGCAGCCGGCAGCGGGCGGCGACGCCGAGGGCGAACGGATCGGCGTCGGGCCACTCGACGAGCAGGGCCTCGCGCAGCTGCTTGAGGGTGCGGGGCTCGTCCTCCACCAGCTCCCGCGCGAGGGCGGTGAGCCGGTCGAGGTCGACGCCGACGAGGCCCGCGCGGAACTGGTGCAGTTCCCGTTCGCGGGCGGGCTGTACGAGGGGCCGCAGGGTGAGGCAGTCCTCGGCGGTGTGGGTGTGGATGGTGGAGCGCATCGTGACGATCCGGACGACGGCGCGCTCCGCCATCAGCGCCGACAGCTGCTCGGGGGCGAAGCCCTCCAGCCGGGCGGCGAGGGCGTAGTACGGCGGTTTGACGTTCTGCGCCTGGAGCCCGAGCAGCTGCTCGACGGCACGGCTCACCGGCAGCTCGGCGACGGGGGCACGGCGCAGCAGCAGCTGCCGGGCGAGGGTGGCGCGGTTGAGGGCGCGGGTGCCGAGCAGGGGTGCGGTCGAGGTCGGCTTCTTCGTCATGGGCCACACGCTAACGACCCTTGCGGACAGGTTCTGTCCTCGACGCCCCAGCGGTATCGGAACGCCGGGGCCCGGCACACGGTTTGCCCCGGATATCCTGCTCGAAGATCACATAGACAGATGTGCGACTCCGGAGGCGAACCGATGGCCGAACGACGTGCCCGCCCAGCCTCGAAGAGCACCAGGGGACCGGCCTGGCGCCGCGCGCTGACCCCGCCCGCACCGCCGGCGGGCCGACCCCCGGCGCCCCGCCCCGGGCCGGCGGAACCGGAGCGGCAGGAGCGGCCGGACCGGGCCGCCAGTGTCGTGCGGGCGGTCCTGTACGAGGACGGCGTACGCGTCGCGGCACCCGCGACCCTCGCCGAGACCTACCGCGCGCTGCGGGAGGCTCCCGCGGGCATGGCGTGGATCGGGCTGGCCCGCCCCACCGAGGGGGAACTGCTGTCGCTGGCCTCGGAGTTCGACCTCCACCCGCTCGCCGTCGAGGACGCGATGGAGGCGCATCAGCGTCCCAAGCTGGAGCGCTACGGCGACACCCTCTTCGTCGTGCTGCGCGCGGCCCGCTATCTCGACGCCTCCGAGGAGGTCGACTTCGGCGAGCTGCACGTGTTCGTGGGCCCGGACTTCGTCATCACGGTCCGCCATGGCGCGGCGCCGGACCTTTCGGCGGTGCGCCGCCGCATGGAGGAGGCACCGGAACTGCTGAGGCTGGGCCCGGAGGCGGTGCTGTACGCCATCCTCGACGCGGTGGTGGACGACTACGTGCCGGTCGTCGCCGGCGTGCAGAACGACATCGACGAGATCGAGACCGAGGTGTTCCGGGGCGACCCGGAGGTGTCCCGCCGCATCTACGAACTCTCCCGCGAGGTCGTCGAGTTCCAGCGCGCCACCCGCCCGCTGGTCGGGATGCTGCACGGGCTCATGGCCGGTTTCACCAAGTACGAGACCGACGACGAACTCCAGAGCTACCTCCGGGACGTCGCCGACCACGTCACCCACACCAGCGAACGCGTCGACGGCTTCCGCCAGGCCCTCACGGACATCCTCACGGTGAACGCGACGCTGGTGACCCAGCAGCAGAACGCGGAGATGCGGGCCCTGGCGGAGGCGGGCTTCGAACAGAACGAGGAGATCAAGAAGATCTCCTCGTGGGCGGCGATCCTCTTCGCCCCGACACTGGTCGGGACGGTCTACGGCATGAACTTCACGCACATGCCGGAGCTGCACTGGGTGTTCGGATACCCGTTCGCGATCGCCCTGATGGGGGTGGTGTGCACGAGTCTGTACGTCATCTTCAAGCGGCGGGACTGGCTCTGAGTGCGTCCTGCCGAGCTCAGTACGACCTTTCGTCAGCCGTGAGAACACCACCCGTCCCCGCAGGCGCCCTGCACGCCGGCAGCCTGGAGCCATGCCTGCGATCGTTACCGTGCTGACGGATGCGCCTTCCCGAAGTCCACGACGAGAGTGTCACTGGGCCAGGTGTGCCAGCGCCAATGAACTGGGTCAAGAGGAGAACCGGCCGCCGATTCCCTATGACTTCAGAGGCCAGAGCGCCGCACCTGCCGACCATGTCGTCGGCGCTCAACCTGCAGGGCCACGGCCACCTGCTCGGCCGTCAGGCCGTACGGGGCGCCGCGAACACGTCCGGGTCACGTGGCACGGTGGAGTTCCACGAAGGAACGGCTGTCGGCGCGCCAACGGCCGGTGAGGATCCAGCCGGCGGTGTCGGCCGCGCGGAGCAGGGCGGTCGCGCCGACCCGGGCCCAGGGGAAGGGGCGGCCGTGGTGGCCGTGGGCGTCCTCCACGCGGACGGTGAGTCGCTGGTCCACGTCGTCGTCGGCCGCCTCGGCCAGGAGACGGCCACCGGGGCGGACGACGTCGTGCAGGCGGGCGAGCAGCGCCGAGGGGTCGCCCCCGATGCCGACGTTGCCGTCCATCAGGAGGACGGTGCCCCAGCGGCCCTCACCGGGCAGTCGGTCGAAGACGGAGCGGCGCAGGGCGGTTCCGCCGTGGTGCCGGGTTCGGGCCACGGCGGCGGGGCTGACGTCCACGCCGAGGGCGGTGACCCCGCGGGAGGACAGGGCGGCCACCAGGCGGCCCGGTCCACAGCCGACATCGAGGACGGGGCCCGCGCAACGGCCCAGTACGTCGGTGTCGGCGGCGTCCGGGGCGGCGCACCAGCGCTCCACCTCCAGCGGAATCAGCTCTGCCTCCCCGTGGGCGCGCGGTCCCAGGCGGCGCAGGTACAGGGGGCCGCGCCCCGCGCGCAGGGCCTGTGTGTAGGGGTCGTCCGTCCAGGGCTCGCCCGGCGCCGTGGACGTAGCGAACCGGTCGGCGGACGGCGGGGGCACGATGAGGCGGCCGGGCAGCGGGGCGCCGGTCTGCGGCGGGAACGCCGGGTCGCTTCGTCCGTGCGGCTCTACGGCGGTGTCCGTGCCGAGGGCGCCGCTCACCGGGCCACCTCCGCGAGGGAGTGCAGGACGGTGGCGAAGGCCGATCCGGAAGGACACACACGGGCCACCGAGGCGGCGTCGGAGGCGGTGTCGACGTCCCGCAGCAGCGGCAGGTCACGGACCGTCAGACCCGCCTCGACGAGTCTGCGCCGCTGGATCGCGCCGGTGCGGTGGGTGGACATCGGGACGCCCCGGACGAGAGGGCCGGCCTCGGAGGGGTCGGCGAGGCCGAGGGCCCAGAAGCCGCCGTCGACGGCCGGACCGAACCATGCGTCGTGGCCGCCCCCGCCGACCAGCGCCAGCATGTCGGCCGTGAGCTGCGGGGTGTCCATGCCGACCAGCAGGGCGGGCCCGTCGTCGCAGACGGCGAAGGCGCCCGCGATCCGCTCGTCCAGCCCTCCGGCCACCTGCGGGACGACGTCGAAGCCCGGCGGCAGCCAGGGGCCCGGTGTTCCGTCGAGGACGAGCACCCGGCGCCGGGCCGGAACCCGCAGCGCGGTGCGGAGGGTGTCGGCGAGGGCGGCTTCGGCGAGGGCCGACGCCTCGTGGGGCGTGTAGGGCGGCGTGAGCCGGGTCTTGACGCGGCCGGGCACCGGTTCCTTGGCGATGATCAGCACGGTGGGCGCCGCAGTGACGGCGGTCATCGCGCGCCCCCCGCGACCCGGGCGTCCGGGCCGGTGGAGTGCCGGTCGGCGGCGGTCGGCGGTTCGGCGAGAACGGCACGCATGTCACGGACCGCCTGCCAGGTGCCCCGCCAGGTACCGGTGACCTTCGAGCGGCCCGCGCGCGGGTGGTACGGCACGTCCGTCTCCCGTACGCGCCAGCCGGCGTCGGCGGCACGCACCACCATCTGCAGCGGGTAGCCGGAGCGCCGGTCGCTCAGGCCCAGCCCCAGCAGCGCCTCTCGGCGGGCCGCGCGCATCGGGCCCAGGTCGCGCAGGCGCAGCCCGGTACGGCGGCGGACCAGCCGGGCCAGTTCGACGTTGGCGAGCCGGGCGTGCAGGGGCCAGGCGCCGAGCGCGGTGGGCCGGCGCCGGCCCAGCACCAGGTCGGCGGAGCCGTCGAGGACGGGTCCGGCGACGACCGGCAACAGGCGAGGGTCGAGGGAGGCGTCGCAGTCGCAGAAGCAGACCACGTCGGCCGTGGCGGCGGACAGCCCGGCGTGACAGGCCGCGCCGAAGCCGCGCCGCGGCTCGTGCACCACGGACGCCCCGTGGGCACGGGCGATGTCGGGAGAACCGTCGGTGGAGCCGTTGTCGACGACGATCGCGCGCCAGCCGGGCGGGATCCGGTGCAGCACCCAGGGCAGCGCTTCGGCCTCGTCGAGGCAGGGCAGCACGACATCCACGGAAGGAGGGGTTGTCTCGGTCACCCCACCGAGCCTACGAACACCGAGCGGACAAAAGGGACGTGACATCCTTACGGATCACTGACATCGCCGTTCCTTACGGATCGCTGACGTCCGCGGCCGCCCTCCCCGGGCGAGGGGACGCCGGTGCGAGACTCGGTCGTGTGAAACGCGTACTTGTCGTGGACGACGATCCCACCGTCTCCGAGGTCGTCGCGGGGTACCTGCACCGGGCGGGCTTCGCCGTCGACGTCGCCGCCGACGGGCCGACCGGCGTGGCGACGGCCGCCGCCCGGTCACCCGACCTGGTGGTGCTGGACCTGATGCTGCCCGGAATGGACGGGCTGGAGGTCTGCCGCCGGATACGCGCGCACGGACCGCTGCCGGTGATCATGCTGACCGCGCGCGGGGACGAGGAGGATCGTATCCTCGGCCTGGAGGTCGGAGCGGACGACTATGTCACCAAGCCCTTCAGCCCGCGCGAACTGGTGCTGCGCGTGGAGTCGGTGCTCCGCCGCGCCGGCAGCCTGGCCGCCACCCGGACCGAGCCCTCGGCGCCCCGGCTGCGCAGCGGTCCGCTCGCCCTGGACCCCACCGCACGACGCGCCACCCGCAGCGGTACCGAACTCGCGCTGACCACACGGGAGTTCGATCTGCTGGAGTTCTTCCTGCGGCACCCGGGCCGGGCGACGAGCCGTGAGGAACTCATGCGGCAGGTCTGGGGCTGGGAGTTCGGCGACCTGTCGACCGTGACGGTGCACGTCCGGCGGCTCCGGGAGAAGGTCGAGGACGACCCTGCCCGGCCCTGCCTCATCAACACCGTCTGGGGTGTCGGGTACCGCTTCGACCCTCCCCCGTCGGACGGCCCGCACGGGAGAGGAGCCGACGGTGATCGGTGACACTCTGCTCATCGCCCTGTACGCGGCTGTCGGCGCGGCAGCCGCCGGGCTGACCGGCGCGGCGGCGCTGCGGCTGCTCCGCGACCGGTCGGTCGCCCTGTCGCTGGCCGTCGTCGCGGCCGTCACGGTCGCCGCGATGCTGGCCGGGACGATGCTGGTGTCCTGGGCGATGTTCCTGTCGGAGCACGACCTGTGGGTGGTGACGATGGTCTGCGTCATGGCCGCCGTCGTCTCCTTCGCGGTCGCCCTGCTGCTGGGCCGCAGTGTCGTCCGGGGAAGCCGGGCCCTCGCGGAGGCCACCCGTGCTCTCGGTGACGACGGCAGCTTCGTCCCGCCCACCACCGCGCTCACCGCGGAACTCGCCGAGCTGAGCCGTCAGCTGGCCGCGACCAGCGCCAGGCTGGCGGCGTCCCGGGAGCGGGAGCAGGCGCTGGAGGCGTCCCGTCGTGAGCTGGTGGCCTGGATCTCCCACGACCTGCGCACTCCGCTGGCCGGGCTGCAGGCGATGACCGAGGCCCTGGAGGACGGCATGGTCGACAACCCGCACGTCTACCACGGCCGCATCCGGACCGAGGTCGGGCGGATGAGCGAGATGGTCAGCGACCTCTTCGAACTGTCCCGCATCCAGGCCGGCGTGCTCGCCCTGAGTACGACCCGCATGTCGGTCTACGACCTGGTCGGCGACGCCATCGCGGGTGCCGACGCCCTGGCCCGGGAACACGGCGTGCGCCTGGTGGGCGCCGGGGTGGAGCAGGTGCCCGTCGAGGTGGACGGCCGCGAGATGTCCCGCGTCCTGGTCAACCTGCTCGTCAACGCCATCCGCCGCACTCCGGCCGACGGCACCGTGGCGATCTCCGCCCGTCGGGAGGCGGACCGTGTCGTGCTGGCGGTGACCGACGGCTGCGGCGGCATCGCCCCCGAGGACCTGCCCCGGGTGTTCGACACGGGCTGGCGCGGCACCGATGCCCGGACCCCGCCCGCCGGAGCCGGACTGGGCCTGGCCATCGTGCGCGGCATCGTCGAGGCCCACCGAGGGCACGCGGCCGTGTCCAACGTGCCGGGCGGCTGCCGGTTCGAGGTGCATCTGCCCGCGGCGGTCTGAGGGGGGAGCGAACGAGCCGCGCTCGTACGGAAGGAAGCCGAGGCAGCGGACCGGCCGGGAAGCCCCGGCCGGTCCTTTCGCCGCGCGCCGCGTGCCGCGTGCCGCGCGCGGCGGGCCTGCGACTCGGCGTCGGCCCACACCGATCTCTCCCTGCGCGGATCCGGCTGATCCGGCCCCACGCCGGTCCGGCCCGCTGGGGTGCCGCCACGCACGCGCAGCGGGGGACGGCGTGAGGTGGCCGTGACGTGGCGGACGTCGCCGGGCCGGACCCCCCGTCCGCCCGTCCGCCCGTCCGCCCGTCCGCCCGTCCGCCCGTCCGCCCGTCCGCCCGCGAAAGATGACGAAACCCTGACGTACGCGGCCGGCCCGGCCCCGGCGGGCGCTCTCCGGCTTACCGTTCCCGTGTGAACCGTGATCTCCGCAGTGACCTGCGCGGCGACACCAGGACCGGCCCGCGCCGCGAACCCGGCCGCGACCTCCGCCGCGACCTGTACGCCGTCGCGGGCGCCGCAGTGCTCGTGCTGACGGCCGCGCTGGTCGGTGTCGCCATCAAGCGGTCGAAGGACGTCCTCCACGTCGGCTGGCCGCCCCTGTACGCCGACTGGCTTCCCCACGTCGGCCCCGGCACCCCGGCCGCGCTCGCCGTCGCGGTGGTCGTCGTCGTCCACGGCCCCGCCGTCGCCGCGCGCCTGCCCTGGCGCGCCCTGCTCCTCGCCTCCTGGGCCACCGCCACGGCGTGGACGTTCTCCCTGGCCCTCGTCGACGGCTGGCACCGGGGCATCGCCCGACGGCTGACCACCCGCTACGAGTACCTCCAGGTCATCGACCGCTTCCACGACATCCCCGCGACCCTGCGGGACTTCACGAACCACATCCTGCTCCACTCCCCCGACCACTGGCCCCCGCACGTCGCCGGACACCCCCCGGGCGCGACCCTCACCTTCGTCCTCCTCGACCGGATCGGGCTGGGCGGGGGCACCTGGGCGGGGGTGTGGGTCATCACCGTCGGGGCGACCGCGGCGGTCGCCGTCCTCGTCACCGCGCGGGCCCTGGCCGGCGAGGCCCTGGCCCGCCGGGCGGCGCCGTTCCTGGTACTCGCGCCGGCCGCGGTGTGGATGGGAACGTCGGCCGACGGTTACTTCGCGGCCGTCGCGGCGTGGTTCACGGCCCTCGTCGCCCTGGCGGTGACGGCACGCTCGACCCGCCGGTCGAGGGCCGCCGCGCTGGGCGCGGGCCTGCTGTTCGGCCTGACCTGCTATCTGTCGTACGGGCTCACGCTGTTCGCGGTCATCGGGACGGGCGTCCTCGTCCTCGGGCGGAACAGGCTCAGGGCGTTGCCCTTCCTGTGTGCGGGGGCGGCCGTCGTTCCGCTGGCGTTCATGCTCGCGGGCTTCGACTGGTGGGAGGCGTACCACCTGCTCGTCGAACGCTACTACCAAGGGGCGGGCGGGTTCCGGCCCTACGGCTACTGGGTGTGGGCGAACCTCGCCTGCACCGTGCTGGTGGTGGGTCCGGCCACGGTGGCGGGGCTGCGGCGGGCCGCGGCGGTACTGGTGCCGCGACGGGCAACGTTCGCCCCGTCGCGACGCCCGGCACGCACTCTCGCCGCACCGGGCACAAGCCCGAGTACATCCCGTACGAGGACGTGCGCCCGGCACGCCGGGAGCACACACCAAACGCCGCTCCTCGACGGGCAGACGTCACCTGCCGCGGCACTGGTGCCGGAGCGGGGGCGGCTCCGGCCGGTCCCCGGACGCGCGTCCTCGTCGTCCGTCCGGAACACGTCGTCGCACACCCCCGAAGCCCGCCTGGCCCTGCTGGTGTTCCTCGCCATCCTCGCGCTCCTCGTCGCCGACCTGTCGGGGATGAGCAAGGCGGAGACCGAACGGATCTGGCTGCCCTTCGCGGCGTGGCTGCTCGCGGCGGGAGCCCTTCTCCCCCGGCCCCGCACCTGGCTGGCCGCTCAGGCCGTACTCGCGCTGCTCCTCAACCATCTGCTCCTCACCGGCTGGTGAGGGCCCCGGCCGCCCGGCGCCCGGCTCGGCGTACGGCGGCCGGGGACGCGGGGCGCGGTGGACCAGGGGTCCTCCTGCCGGGGCCGTCAGGTGGCGGCCAGTTCCCTGAGCGCGATGTTGAGTTCGAGCACGTTGACGCGGGGCTGGTCGAGGAAGCCGAGTGTGCGGCCCCGGGTGTGGTCCTCGACCAGCTTCCGGACCTGCGGGACGGGCAGGCCGTTGGCCTCGGCGACCCGCTCGACCTGGATGCCCGCGTACGCGGGCGAGATGTCCGGGTCGATCGCGGAGGCCGAACCGGTGACCGCGTCGGCCGGCACCGCGGACGCGGCGACGCCGTTGAACGCGGCGACCTGCCGCTTCGCCGCCTTCACGTCCTTGACCAGGGTCGGGTCGCTGGCGCCGAGCTGACCGGAGCCGGTGGCCAGCGGGTCGTACCCGCTGTGGGAGGGGCGCCCTTGGAACCACCGGGGGTCGGGCCTGTCGGTGCCCGGCAGGTTCCAGCTCTGCCCGATCAGCCTGGAGCCGACCTCCTTGCCGTCGACCTCGACCATCGAGCCGTTCGCCCTGTCGTGGAACGCGGCCTGTCCGACGCCGGTCACGACCAGCGGATAGACGACACCGGTCACCACGGTGAGGACGAGCAGCATGCGCAGCGCGGCCCACAGGATCCGCGCGGTGTTCACCACAGAAGTGTTCATGTCCTTCACCACGTTCTCAGGGAGTCACAGACCGGGAATCAGCGACGAGATGAGCACGTCGATGAGCTTGATGCCGAGGAACGGGGCGATGAGTCCGCCCAGTCCGTAGATGCCGAGGTTGCGGCGGAGCATCCGGTCCGCGCTCATCGGCCGGTACCGCACACCGCGCAGGGCGAGCGGCACGAGGGCGATGATGATCAGTGCGTTGAAGACGACGGCGGAGAGGATCGCCGACTCCGGCGAGGCCAGACCCATGATGTTGAGCTTGTCCAGGGACGGGTAGGCGACGGCGAACATCGCCGGGATGATCGCGAAGTACTTCGCGACGTCGTTGGCGATGGAGAAGGTCGTGAGCGCGCCCCGGGTGATGAGGAGTTGCTTGCCGATCTCGACGATCTCGATGAGCTTGGTCGGGTTGGAGTCGAGGTCGACCATGTTGCCGGCCTCCTTCGCGGCCGACGTGCCGGTGTTCATCGCCACGCCGACGTCCGCCTGCGCGAGCGCCGGGGCGTCGTTCGTACCGTCACCGGTCATCGCGACCAGCTTCCCGCCCGCCTGCTCCCGCTTGATGAGGGCCATCTTGTCCTCGGGCGTGGCCTCCGCGAGGAAGTCGTCCACGCCGGCCTCGTCCGCGATCGCCTTGGCGGTGAGCGGGTTGTCACCGGTGATCATGATCGTCTTGATGCCCATGCGGCGCAGTTCCGCGAACCGCTCCCGCATGCCGTCCTTGACGACGTCCTTGAGGTGGATGACACCGAGGACACGGGCACCCCGGTCGTCGTGGACCGCGACCAGCAGCGGCGTGCCGCCCGCCTCGGAGATCCGGCTCGCGACCGTGTCCGCGTCCTCCGCGACCGTGCCGCCCCGCTCCCGCACCCAGGCGACGACCGAACCGGCCGCGCCCTTGCGGATCCTTCGCCCGTCGACGTCCACGCCGGACATCCGGGTCTGCGCGGTGAAGGCGATCCACTCGGCGCCCGCCAGTTCGCCCTGGTGGCGTTCGCGCAGCCCGTACGCCTCCTTCGCGAGGACGACGACGGAGCGGCCCTCGGGCGTCTCGTCGGCGAGGGACGACAGTTGGGCGGCGTCGGCGACCTCGGCGGCCGTCACACCACGCACCGGCACGAACTCCGACGCCTGCCGGTTGCCCAGCGTGATCGTGCCCGTCTTGTCGAGCAGGAGCGTCGACACGTCGCCGGCGGCCTCGACCGCCCGGCCGGACATGGCCAGCACGTTGCGCTGGACCAGCCGGTCCATGCCCGCGATGCCGATGGCCGACAGCAGCGCGCCGATCGTGGTCGGGATCAGACAGACCAGCAGAGCCGTCAGCACGATCATCGAGGTCTGTCTGTCGGCGCCCGCGTAGATCGCGAACGGCTTCAGCGTCACCACCGCGAGCAGGAACACGATGGTCAGGGACGCGAGCAGGATGTTCAGCGCGATCTCGTTCGGCGTCTTCTGGCGGGCCGCGCCCTCGACCAGGTTGATCATGCGGTCGATGAAGGTCTCGCCGGGCTTGGTGGTGATCCTGATGACGACGCGGTCGGACAGCACCTTCGTCCCGCCCGTGACGGCGCTGCGGTCGCCGCCGGACTCCCGGATGACGGGGGCCGACTCCCCGGTGATCGCGGACTCGTCGACGGAGGCGACGCCCTCGACGACGTCACCGTCGCCGGGGATGATGTCGCCGGCCTCGCAGACGACGAGGTCGCCGACGCGCAGTCCGGTGCCCGGTACGCGCTCCTCGGTCTCCCCGGCGAGCCGCCGGGCGACGGTGTCGGTCTTGGCCCTGCGCAGGGTGTCGGCCTGCGCCTTGCCGCGGCCCTCGGCGACCGCCTCCGCCAGGTTGGCGAAGACGACGGTCAGCCACAGCCAGGCCGTGATGGTCCAGCCGAACCAGTCGCCCGGGTCCCTGACCGCGAGCACGGTGGTGACCACCGAGCCGACCAGCACCACGAACATCACGGGCGACTTGATCATCACCCGCGGATCGAGCTTGCGCAGGGCGTCCGGCAGGGACCGCGCCAGCTGCCCGGGGTCGAACAGCCCGGCTCCGAGGCGCCCGTCGGGGTGCCGGTGCGCGGTGGGTGCGTCGGGGTGCGGTGCCCGGCTCGGGGTGACCGTGGACATCGGGTCCTCTTGCCTCGTGGTGTCGGTGGTCATGTCGCCAGCCCTTCGGCGAGCGGGCCCAGCGCGAGCGCCGGGAAGAACGTCAGACCGGTGATGATCATGATGGCTCCGACCAGCAGGCCCGTGAACAGGGGCTTCTCCGTGCGGAGAGTGCCCGCCGTGTCCGGGACCGGCTTCTGCCCGGCGAGCGAACCCGCCAGCGCCAGCACGAACACCATCGGCAGGAACCGGCCGAGCGCCATGCACAGGCCGAGCATCGTGTTGTGGTACTCCGTGTTCGCGGCGAACCCGGCGAAGGCGGAGCCGTTGTTGTTGGACGCGGACGTGTAGGCGTACAGGACCTCGGAGAAGCCGTGCGCCCCGGTGTTCGTCATCGACGACTCGCCCGTGCCCAGCGCCATCGCCAGCGCTGTGCCGATCAGCACCAGGGCCGGGGTGACGAGGATGTAGCAGGCGGCGAGCTTGATCTCGCGGGTGCCGATCTTCTTGCCCAGGTACTCGGGGGTGCGCCCGACCATCAGACCGGCGATGAACACCGCGATGACCGCCATGATCAGCATGCCGTAGAGGCCGGAGCCGACCCCGCCGGGCGCGATCTCGCCCAGCATCATGCCGAGCAGCAGCACACCGCCGGACAGCCCCTGGAAGGAGTCGTGGAAGGAGTTGACCGAGCCGGTCGAGGTCATCGTCGTGGAGACCGCGAACAGGGAGGACGGGCCTTCGCCGAAGCGCTGTTCCTTGCCCTCCGTCGAACCGCCCGCGATCTGCGAGGCGGTGCCCGGATGGGCGAACTCGACCCAGGTCACCGCGACCACGGCCAGGAGCCAGATGATCCCCATCGCCGCGACGATCGCGTAGCCCTGCCTGACGTTGCCGACCATCCTGCCGAAGGTGCGCGGCAGCGAGAACGGGATCACCAGCAGCAGGAAGATCTCCAGCAGGTTGGTGAAGCCGTTGGGGTTTTCGAACGGGTGGGCGGAGTTGGCGTTGAAGAAGCCGCCTCCGTTCGTCCCAAGGTTCTTGATGGCCTCCTGGGAGGCCACGGCGCCGGGACTGACGTCCTGCTTGTCGCCGGTGAGGGTGGTGAGGGTGTGGATGTCGCCGAAGTTCTGGACGGCGCCGGCCGCGATCAGCAGGACCGCCGCGACCACGGAGATCGGCAGCAGGACGCGGACGACGCCGCGTACCAGGTCGGTCCAGAAGTTCCCCAGGTCGCCGGTGCGGGACCGGGCGAAGCCGCGTACGAGGGCGACGGCGACGGCCATGCCGACGGCCGCCGACACGAAGTTCTGCACGGCCAGTCCGGCGGTCTGGGTGACATGGCTCATGGCCGTCTCACCCGCGTACGACTGCCAGTTGGTGTTCGACACGAACGACACGGCCGTGTTGAACGCCTGGTCCGGGGTGATCGCCTTGAAGCCGAGCGACAGCGGCAGCTTGTCCTGGACGCGCTGGAGGACGTACAGGAACAGGACACTCACCGCGGAGAAGGCGAGGACCCCGCGGAGGTACGCGGGCCAGCGCATCTCCGCGTCCGGGTTCGCGCCGACCGCGCGGTAGATCCACTGCTCGACGCGCAGATGCCTCTTGGAGGAGTAGACGGCGGCCATGTGGTCGCCGAGGGGACGGTGCACCAGGGCGAGCGCGCCGACGAGCGCGGTCACCAGGAGCACGTCGGCGAGGACGGGACTCATGGGCGTGCTCAGAACCTCTCCGGGAAGATCAGGGCGAGGACGAGATAGCCCAGCAGGGCGACGGCCACGATCAGGCCGACGATGTTCTCGGCGGTCACAGCTTCGTCACCCCCTTGGCGACGAGAGCCACGAGGGCGAATACCGCGATCGTGGTGACAACGAAGGCCACGTCGGCCATCGCAAGCTCCTCGAAGAGGTTCGAACAGGAACGGACCTTTCGAGGAAACCTCGCCACCGGACGGTTTCGGCCACCCTTGACGCCTTCCTGACGGCAACCCCGGCGCCCTTGACGCACTCCATACGACGCGGCCCCGACCGCCCCGTTCGGCTCGCCCGGCGGCGTTCGTACGGGACTGCGGACGCGCGCGGGCCAGGTCAGAGGGGCTTCTCGGGCCAGTCCAGCAGGCGCGCCCCGATGACCGCGGTCTGCAGGGCGTAGCGGTGGACCGGATCGGAGGGGTCGGCGCCGGTGAGCTTGTGGATGCGTGCCAGGCGGTAGGTGAAGGCGCGCACGCTCAGCGACAGCCGCCGGGCGGCCTCCGCGGAGACGCAGCCGGAGTCGAAGTAGGCCGTGAGGGTGTCGAGGAGCGGCTGGGCGCCGCCGCGGGCCTGGCGCAGGGGGCCGAGCGCGCTGTCCACCAGGTCGGCCATGGCCTGCCGGTCACGGGTGAGGACGGGGTAGACGAGGAGGTCGGCGGCGCGCAGCACGGGATCGTCGAGTTCCAGGCGTTCGGCCAGGTCGAGGGCGTTCAGGGCCTCCTCGTACGACTGGACGACGCCCGCCGGGCCGGTGTGCGGGCGGCCGATGCCCACCTGACCGCCGCCGGTCGCGGCGAACGCCTGCTTGGCGAAGTACGCGAGGACGTCGTCCTGGTCGCCCGGGGCGACGCAGACCAGTCGGCCGTCCTTGGTGGTGAGCAGGACGCTGCGGTCGCCGAACCGGCCTATCAGGGCGCGCTCCACCTCCCGGAGCACCGGGTCGCCCTCCTCGTAGGCGGCCGTGCCGCGGGCCACGGCGACGGCGTGCTCGTAGGAGAGTCTCAGCCCGTAGCGTTCCGCGCGCTGCGCGAGGCGGCCCAGGTCGCTGCGGCCGTACAGCAGGTCGTCGACGAATTCCCGGCGGGCGGCCTCCTCCTTGCGCACGGCGTGCCGCTGGGCGCGTTCGTACCCTTCCGCGAACGCGTCCAGGGCCTGCGCGGCGGCGGACAGCACGTCGTCCGCGGACGCGCCGCTCGCGGTGGGCCAGTGTGCCCGGGTGGCCGCCAGGTGGGCGCCGACCAGGGCGCGCAGCCCGATCCCGGCGTCGGCGGCCTGCTCGCCCAGGGCACGGCGCGAAACCAGCTCCTCCCGGGAGAGCCGGCGGCCCGTCGCCGAGGCGTCGGCGAGGATGACGGCGTATCCCTCCAGGTACGCCTCGTATCCCTGCAGCCGTTCGGACGCTTCCCGTCCCGCCGCCATGCGGATCCCCCTGATCGAGCGTGCTCTTGACGTCTTATTGACGCGCGGTCGCAGGAGCGTACTCCGACCCGCGCCGGTACCGCTGCCTGCCCCCGGCAAGGAGGCGTGGGAGGGAACGGGCCGGCCGGGGCGTGTTGCGAAAGGAGCGTCGTCTGCCCGAAGGGCAGGCCCGGCGGCGTCCGGTGCGTGCGCTCGCACGGCGGAGGGTCGCCCCGACACCGGTGGTACCGGGGCGGTCCCGACAACGCGGCGAGCGTGCGTGCCGGACGCCGCCGGGCGGACGGGACTTTCGCAACCCGCCCCAGGGGTGCGCGGCGTCGACGCGATCGGTTCCGGCGTGCCGCTCAGGCGGCCCGGCGGTGGGTGCGGAACTCCGGGGCGGCGTCCTGGAGAAGGACATGGTCGGATTCATGGGGGCGGGGGCGGCGCAGCAGGCGAGTGACGGCCCAGGTCGCGCACCACGCGGTCGGGGAAGCCGTGGCGAGGACGGCGAGCCCGGTCAGCGCGCGCGACGGGCCCGAGGAAGCCAGTGGCTCCAGGGCGGCGACGGCGCCGAGGCTCACGGCCCAGGCGAAGCCCGTCCACAGCGAGAACGCGGCCGCGACGGGGACACCGCCGAGCCCCAGCGCGCCGAGGTCGACGTCCCCGTCGAAGGTGCGGGGGTCTGCGGCGCCCACCGCGACCAGCAGCCAGAAGCCCAGGGACGCCAGCAGGGGGACGGTGAACAGGAAGGTCGGAAAGCCTGTGGCGGCCTCCAGGAACGTGCGCATGGCCAACCCCCCGATTCGCCGTGTCACGCGACGGCCTCGGCGGCCGGATGCCGGACACCTTCCGGTGCCCGGCATCGAGATCTCCGTCGCATGCTTCCCTCACCCCCATCCTGGCGGCGTGGACATGCCGTTCGCATTGCCGCATCCCGGCAGTCTTGACCGGGTCGTCCATGCCGGTGCCTCGCCAAGAACGTCCACAGCCGCATGGTCCTCGGCGGCCGGGCCCGGGAACAGGCTCGCAGGAAGCGTGCGTCACACTCCCTTCAGGACCCGGTCCAGTGCCGCCCTGCCCGCGGGCCCCCAGTGCGGCTTGCCGCCGGGGAGGCCCCGGTCCCCGTTGCGGCCCATGAGCATCAGGAACAGGCTCTTCATGGCGGCCAGCCCGCGGGCGCGCCGGATCGCCGCCTCGTCCGCGTCGGCGTACGTGTCGAAGAACCGTGCGGCCGTGCCCGCCGGCAGCAGCACCCACGCGGCGGCGAGGTCCCACGCCGGGTCGCCGGCGCACAGGGCGCCGAAGTCGACGACGCCCGAGAGCGTTCCGTCGGAGACGACGACGTTCGCGGGGTGGAGGTCGCCGTGCACCCACACCGGCGGGCCCTCCCAGGGGCGGGCCGCGGCGGCGTCGTCCCAGACGGCCCGGACGTCGGCGGCGACGTCGGCGGGAAGGCCGTCGGGGACGACGGCCCGGATGAAGTTCTCGAAGCCGTCCGCGCAGTCCCGGGGATGGGCACCGAAGCCGGTGGAGACCGGTGCCTCGGCGGGCGCCTGACGGTGGAGCGCCCGGAGGAAGCCCGCCAGCGTGTCGGCCGCGTGCTCGCCGCGGTTGATCGGGCCGAGGTCCCCCGGCTCGCCGGGCACCCACGTCATCACGGTCCAGTGCTTGGGGAAGCGCGCGGACGGTTCGCCCCACCGCACCGGGAGCGGTACCGGAAGCGGTAGGCGGGGAGCCAGCACGGGCAGCCAGCGGCGCTCCTTCAGCAGGAGCTCCGGGGTGGGGTCCATGCACTGCATGCGCACGGCCAACTCCTCCCCGAGGCGCCACATCCGGTTGCCCCAGCCGCCCGGCACCTCACGGAGCGTCAGCCCCGCGAGGTCCGGATGCTGCTCCCGCAGCAGGTCGCGGACCAGACCGGCGGTGATCTCGCTCTCGGCGCCGGCCTCGGTCGCGGTCCTGGTGCCGGTCTCGGTGTCGGTCTCGGTGTGGGTGTGGGCGTCGGTCATACGCCGCCACAGTACTGACGGTCCGTCCGGTGCCCGCTCCTCGTCGTCCCCACCGGCTCCCCTACGAGAGGGTGCCGACGATCCGTCCCCGGACGTCGGCCCGTCCCGCGGGGCGGCTGTTCGGCTAAGGGATCACCACTCCGGCACCGTTGTCGCCGCTCAGGTTCGCGCCGAACCATGCCTTCGGCGCCGGGGCGCCGAGGTCCGTCGGGTTCTCCGCGACCGACTTCGCGGCGGTCACGCCGGAGGTCGCGCCGCGCAGCAGCCACACCGCGCCGCCGTTGGCGACGCTTCCCAGGTTCTCGCCCGGCGCACCCACGACGAGGTCCGCCCTGCCGTCACCGGTCATGTCGAGCAACCGCAGCGCCGCGCCGAACACGTCGCCGGACTCCGCGACCCCCGGCACTCCCGTCGTGTCCTGGTGGAACGCCTGCGCGCCCTTGCCGGTGAGCCCGCCCTTGGCGCCCTTGAGCAGCACCACCGCGCCGGCCCTGGACTTGGAGCCGATCGCCTCGCCGGGGACGCCGACGGCCAGGTCGGGGTATCCGTCGCCGTTCGCGTCGCCCGCGTGCAGGCGTCCGCCGAACTGGTCGCCCTTCTCGCTCACGCCGGGTACGCCCGCCGTGTTCTGGGTGATGGTCTGCGTACGGGTCTGGCTGGGGCCGGACGCGGAACCGTAGGAGATCCTGACGGTGCCCGGGTCCTCCTCGGTGCCCTCGGTGTCGCCGTTCGGGAAGACGCGGGTGGCGAGGTCGGCGTAACCGTCGCGGTCGAAGTCGGCGACGGCGGTGCCGGCCGCGGAGTTCAGCCGCCGCGGGACGGTGGACAGCCCGGCCTTCGAGCCGAGCCACAGCTTGCCGCCCTCGGCGTGGTTCTCGTAGACGTAGAACGTCGCGAGATCGTCGACGCCGTCGCCGTTGAAGTCGCCCGTCGCGGTGGAGTTGATGGAGTTGTCGGTGCTGTACACCTGCACCTGCTGCGCGCGGGCGGGGACGCCGTCGCGGCCGAAGGGGCCGTAGAGGACGTCGTGGAAGTCGTACTCGCTCCCGTTGCCCATGAACAGGTCCGTGTGGCCGTCGCCGTCGAAGTCGCCCGCGGTGATGTCGTCGCCGACCTGGGCGTTCGCCGGTGCGCCGACGCGGACGGCGCCCTCACCGGACAGGCCGGTCCTGCGGCCCCACAGGACGGTCACCGATCCGTTGACGTTGTCCTCCGGCCGGTAGTCGCGGGCGACCACGGCCAGGTCGGTCAGGCCGTCGCCGTCCAGGTCTCGGGAGATCATCGCGTAGCCGAAGACGTGGTTGTCGCCCGAGGCACCGGGCACGCCGGCGGTGTCCTGGGTGATGACCGTGGTCCGCTCGGGGTCGAGGCCCTGCGGGGAGCCGTAGGTGACCGCGACGTAGCCGGCGAGGGCATGCCCGCCGACCTTCGCTCCCGGTGCGGCGACGGCGACATCCTGGTGGCCGTCGCCGTTGAAGTCCTCGCGCACGGTGGCGACGCCGTCCTTCGCGGACGCGGTGCCCGCGACGAGCGGCACGGCGAACGAGCCGATCAGGGCGGCGGCCACGGCGGCCGATACGGCAGGTCGGCGGATTCCCACTGCTCCTCCTCAAGGCGCGAGCGACATCGAGACGCCTCGCACGGGGGTGACTCACCTCCAAGACACATGGAAACAGTGGATGGTTGTGCGAGGGCGCCCGGGTGAAGCGGGCACGACGCCCCGGTGCGGAGAGGACGGCTCCGAGAGCCTTCCGACGCCGTCGACGCGGTCGGTGTCGTCCGAGCACGGACTGGGCGCCGGCCGCGCCCCGCACCGCCCGGCGCCGCGGAGGCACCGCCCGGCATCGCGGAGGACCCGCCCGGTGCCGCCGGGCCGGACG
Organism: Streptomyces sp. HM190; assembly: GCF_009857135.1. Lineage (GTDB taxonomy): Bacteria > Actinomycetota > Actinomycetes > Streptomycetales > Streptomycetaceae > Streptomyces > Streptomyces heilongjiangensis. The sequence continues at coordinate 6,993,097 of NZ_CP047318.1, read as the reverse complement.
GCAGAAGGGCTCCCGCGAGTCACGTCCTCGCGGGAGCCCTTCCTCCTGCCGCCTGCACATGAAGGTTGAGAAGACGATCACGAGCAGGACGTCGGTGCGGGCGCCGTCACGGTCACGGCGCCGACGGTCAGGGGGCGAGCAGCAGACTGTCGCCGCGCTCCTTGGCCGCGGCGTAACGGCGGGCGACGTCCTGCCAGTTGACGACGGCCCACATCGCGTCGATGAAGTCGACCTTCTGGTTCTTGTACTGCAGGTAGAAGGCGTGCTCCCAGGCGTCGAAGACCAGGATCGGGGTGGAGCCCTGGCCGACGTTGCCCTGGTGGTCGTAGACCTGCTCGACGATGAGGCGGCCGCTGAGCGGCTCGTACGCGAGCACGCCCCAGCCGGAGCCCTGCGTCGTCGCCGACGCCTTGGTCATCTGCGCCTTGAACGCGGCGAACGAGCCGAAGGACTCGGCGATGGCGTCCGCCAGCTCACCCACGCCATCCTTCTCCAGCGGCTCGCCGCCGCCGTCACCGGTCATGTTGTGCCAGTAGATCGAGTGCAGGATGTGGCCGGACAGGTGGAAGGCCAGGTTCTTCTCCAGGCCGTTGATCGAGCCCCACTGCTCCTTGTCCCGCGCCTCCGCCAGCTGCTCCAGCGTGTCGTTCGCGCCCTTGACGTACGCGGCGTGGTGCTTGTCGTGGTGCAGCTCGATGATCTGCGGGTTGATGACCGGTTCGAGCGCCGCGTAGTCGTAGGGAAGCTCCGGGAGCGTGTACACCGCCATGTCCAACATCCTCCGACACTATTGCAATCAATGTGCAACTGCACGCTATCAGCAACAGAGGCGGGCCGCCGATCATGCGCGGGTCCCAGGGACTGTCGTCAGGCGTGCGGGACGCCGCCCGGCCCGGGTCGGGGATGGATGGCGTCGCCGTGACCGTCCGGGTCGCCACGCCCCCACAGGGACAGCGCGGACGTGAGGCCCACCGCGCGGCGGACGCCTTCGTCCGGGCCGCCGATGAGCCGGACGGTCGCGCCCACCGCCCCCGCGTCGATCGACAGGGCGGCCGGGACGGGCGGTCGGGGCTGCTCGAACACGACCGCCAACGGCAGGAAGTGCGGCCCGACGACCACCGCGACCAGCGGCGGGAGGAGCACCGGCACGCCGAGGTGGCGGCAGAGCAGGACGACGGCGACGCTCAGCAGCCGCTGGAGGGCGCTGACCCGGTCGAACCACCGGCGAACGGTCGGCCGGGAACGGCCCCCTGCCGGCGCCGGGAGGAAGCGGCGGGCGACCGGCATCAGCCCCACCTTGACGACACCGCCGACACCGATCAGCACCGGCCGCGTCCGGCCGCCCCACGGGCTGGTGCCCAGCAGCCACCAACGAACCTGGGCAACGCGAGAAACCCCACCCCGGACTTGAACATGCCCAGGCCGCCGGGCGGAGGCGCCGCGCGCCGCCCCGGCCTTTCCGCTCGGCGCCCGGCGCCGGGCTCACTTCCCGTACGCCTGCTTCCAGCGGGCCCGGTGCCGGGAGTCGCCCTGTCCGCGGCCGTTCACGGCGCTCAGCGACAGCAGGGAGGTCCCGTTGTTCCACAGCCCCAGGTGGTCGCGGTGCACGGCGAGGATGCCGTGCCGGGTCGCGAACCTCTCGGAGGGGCCGCTGAACCGCGTCGTCGTGACGAACACGGCCAGGTCGGCGCCGAAGTGCACCTTCGCGCCGAGGAGGTCGCGCAGTTCGCGGCTGGCGATCGTGCTGGTGGGCTTGTACCGCTTGCACTGGATCACCATGCTCCGGCCGTCCGGGAGTCGGGCGACGACGTCCGCGCCGTTGTCGTTCGCTCCGCCCACCCTGCGCACGTCCGTGCATCCGTCGCGCCGGCAGAGGCCGGCGACCAGTTCCTCGAACTCGGTCCCGGTCATCGCGTCGACCTCGGCGAGCGTCCGGTGCCCCGCCCTCACCGCCTCTTCCCGCCGCCAGCGGCGATCCCGTGCGCGCAGGAGCCGGTCCGTGCGCCACCACCACCAGCCGGCCGCGCTGAGCCCACCGAGCACCACGACCGCCGTGACGTACGGCCACACCCGCGACCAGAACAGCACGAGCAGGGCTCCCGCCAGGCAGCCACCGGCGGTGATCGACTTCAGCCGCGCCGCCCGCCTGCGGCGAGCGGTCGCACCCCGTCCGCGCGCAGCCACGATCACGCCCTCCCCGTGTCGCCGTGCCGTGCAGGGCAGTCTCAGCGGCGTCGCACGGCGCCGAAAGGGCGCAAGGCGGCCATGGCCGGATCCTGGCGCGCCCTCAGCCGGGTCGGGAGCCGGCGCGCGGTTTCGTCCGGCAGACGGGCAGGGCGGTTGGGCGTGCCCGGCGTCTCAGCCGGCCGCCACGAAGAGTTTCCGCAGCGGGGGAGCGCACCTCCCACTCGGTGCGCTCCCCCGCGCGCAGACGTACGACGACGCCGGGTGCGAGGTCGACGCTCTCCCCGGTCTCGAAGCGCACGGTCGCGTCGCCCTCCAGGACGACGAAGACCTCGTCGACCTCGACGTCACGCACGGTCCCGACCGTGAGGGCCCACACCCCGAACTCCGTGCCGCCTAGGACGTGTTGCGAAAGTGGCGTCGTCTGCCCGAAGGGCAGGCCCGGCGGCGTCCGGTGCGTGCGCTCGCACGGCGGAGGGTCGCCCCGATACCGGTGGTATCGCGGCGATCCCGACAACGCGGCGAGCGTGCGCACCGGACGCCGCCGGGCAGACGGGACCTTCGGAACCAGCCCTACTAGGGCGTGTATCGAATGTGCTGGTCACAGCCATTCATTGATGGCCGCTACGAGTACGGTCGCCTCGTAGCGGACCGCGAGCTTGTCGTACCTCGTGGCCACGGCCCGGTGCCTTTTGAGGCGGTTGATGCCGCACTCGACCGCGTGCCGAGCCTTGTAGTCCTGCGGGTCGAACTTCGGCGGTCGGCCGCCGCGCGAGCCGCGTTTCTTGCGGTTGCGGGCCTGGTCGGCCTTGTCCGGGATGGTGCAGCGGATCCTGCGCTGCCGCAGGTAAGCGCGGTTCTTCCGGGAGGCGTACGCCTTGTCGGCGCGCACACGATCGGGCCGGGTGCGCGGCCTGCCTGGGCCAAGACGCGGGACGCGGATCTTGTTCAGGACAGGCTCGAACTGCGGGGAGTCGCCCCGCTGGCCGGCCGTGATCACGATGGACATGGGCTTCTGGCCTTGTTCGACGGCCAGGTGCAGCTTGGTGGTCAGGCCACCGCGCGAGCGGCCGAGGCCGTGGTCGTCGGGCTCGACGCCGACGCCGCCGGGCGGCTCCTTCTGCAGCTCCCCTTTTTCCTTGCCCCGGCGGCGTGCTGGTGGGCCCGACACACCGTGGAGTCGACGTTGATGTCCCAGGTGATCAGCTCTTTCGCGTCGGCCCGGGCCTGGAGCGCGGTGAAGATCCGATGCCAGGTGCCGTCCCGCTGCCACCGCCGGAACAAGTCGTACGCCCGGCCCCACGGCCCGTACTCGGCGGGCAGGTCCCGCCACGGAACGCCAGTACGGACCCGGAACCGTATGCCGTCGATCAGCTGCCGCCTGGCCCACGTCGGCGGCCGTCCGGGCTTCTTGCCCTTCGGCAACAGCGGTTCCAGCACCGCCCATTGCGCGTCCGTCAGATCTCCACGTGCCACGAAGCAAGATCATCTCACGTTCAAGATCCACTTTCGACACACACCCTAGGTCCCCCAGCGTCCGGGCGGCCGCGGCCGGGCGTCCCGCGAGCACGTCCTCCTCCTTCAGCGGCAGGGGTTCGAGCTCCACCTCGTGCGCGTCGACGCAGCGTTCGCTCACGGCACCCTCCTCGGTTCACGGTCTGTCGGCCCCCGTCGATCACGCCCGTCCCCGGGTCACGACGGCGAGCCCGGCGGCCGGGGGACGGTGACGCCCCCGGCCGCCGAGCAGCGCTTCGAGCGTCAGCGACCTCAGGAGGGGGTGACGGCGTCGTGCGCCCGGTCGCGGCGCAGGCGGTCGCGGAGCAGGGCGACACCCAGGACGCCCACGGCCACCAGGGTGGACAGGACCACCTGGTCGCGGCCGCCGCCGTCCGCGGTGTCGGTGAGCATGTAGCACAGGACGAACGTGATCATCGCGATGGTGGCCCAGGTCAGATACGGGTAGAGCCACATCCTGACGACCAGCCGGTCCGGCGTCTCCCGCTGGATGATCCTGCGCATCCGCAGCTGGGAGAAGCAGATCACCAGCCAGACGAACAGGGCGATCGCACCGGAGGAGTTGAGCAGGAACTGGAAGACCGTGTCCGGCCACAGGTAGTTGAAGGCGACCGCCACGAAGCCGAAGACCACCGAGGCCAGGATCGCCGCCCGCGGCACACCGCGGCCGGTGGTGCGGGCGAACGGGACCGGCGCGTCGCCGCGGCGGCCGAGCGAGAACGCCATCCGGGACGCCGTGTACAGGCCCGAGTTGAGGCAGGACAGCACCGAGGTGAGCACGATCGCGTTCATGATCTGGCCGGCGTGCGGGATGCCGATGGAGTTCAGCGCGGCCACGTACGAGCCGTCCTTGAGGATCGCCGGGTCGTCCCAGCGCAGCAGCGACACCACGACCAGGATGGAGCCCAGGTAGAACACCGCGATCCGCCAGATCACGCTGTTGGTGGCCTTGGTGACCGCGGCCCGCGGGTTCTCGGTCTCACCGGCGGCGAGGGTGACGATCTCACTGCCCATGAAGGAGAAGACGACCATCAGGATGCCCGTGAGGATCGCCCCTGGCCCGTGGGGCAGGAACCCGCCGTGCGCGGTGAGGTTGGACAGGCCCGTCGCCGGGTGGTCCGAGCCGGGCAGCAGGCCGAAGACGGCGAGCCCGCCGACCACGATGAACGCGGCGATGGCGACGACCTTGATCCCGGCGAACCAGAACTCGAACTCGCCGTAGGAGCCGACCGAGCCGAGGTTGGTCGCGGTGAGCACGACCATGACGATCAGTGCCCAGCCCCACTGCGGGACCGCGGGGATCCACCCGGTGAGGATCTTGGCGCCGGCGGTCGCCTCCACGGCGAGCACCACCACCCAGAAGAACCAGTACAGCCAGCCGATGGTGAAGCCGGCCCAGCGGCCGAGCGCCCGGTCGGCGTACGCGGAGAACGAGCCGGAGGTGGGGTTGGCGGCCGCCATCTCGCCCAGCATCCGCATCACGAGGACGACGAGGGCGCCGACGAGGGCGTACGAGATCAGGATTCCGGGGCCCGCGGCGGCGATGCCCGAGCCGGAGCCGACGAACAGGCCGGCGCCGATGACACCACCGATCGCGATCATCGACAGGTGGCGGTCCTTGAGCCCGGCCCGCAGGCCGGATCCTTCGGGAGCGCCGTCCGCGCTGGTCGCCCGATCGAGGGTGGGGACGGGGGGACGTGTGGTCATCTCGACATCCAGAGGCAGATGGGGACGAGGGAGGGTTCCGCGGGAGCGGCCGGGTTCGCCGCACGGGTTCCGCGGGGCGGGCGTGGGAGGTGCCGGGTGAGGGGCGGGTGGCGATCACGGTCGTGGGGAGGGCATGGTGGACCGCGGCCCCTGACCCGGTGGCTGCCGGACCGGTCGTACCGGCGGCGGTCAGGAAAATAGTTCAGCACGATCTAAAAAAACAAGGGGTCCCGTCGCCGGGTGGCCGGCGCCCGTGCACGTCCCCCCGGGGGCGCGGCACCCTCGTACGCCCGGCCCGCGCGCACCGCACAGAGGTCCGGCGACACCTCCCCCGGAGCCCGAATTCCCTGCTCAGGGGCGTGATCACATGACCGTCGACCCGACCACCGGCGCCGCTCCGCGGGAGACCGTGGACAGGCCGTCGGGCGGGTCTTGTTTAACTGTTCACCTTGCTCTAATTTTCTCTGCATCGATCCGCCACCGTGCCCTCCCCTGCCGACGTCCCCTCGCCCTGGGAGCACCGATGCACCGCACCACGACCCCGTCGCGGGAACCTCCCGCGCCCCCACGGAGCAGGTCCCGCGCCGGGCCCCGGCCGCGATCAGCAGGCCGTTAGGGTGGCGCCGTGGTGAACGCAGCGGGCAAGTTCGGGCCCTACAACCAGCCGGGCCTCGCTCCTACGGCCCCGGCCACCGGTGTGGGACACACCCGTGTGCTGCCCCTCGGGGGCCGGAGCGGATCCGATCTCGTCCGGTCGCGGATCGCGCTGCGGATCCGACTGCGCGTGCTGCGTCCCGGTGACCGGCTGCCGGACGCCGGTGTCCTCGCCGAGGAGCTGGGGATCAGTGAGATCACCGTGCGCCGGGCACTGGAGGGCATGTGCCAGGACGGTCTGCTCGACCGCAGGCGCGGCCGGGCCGGCGGAACCTTCGTCGCGCAGGGCTGGGACACCGTCGTCGCCCTGTTGCACGACACCGAGGAGGCGGCCTCGCTGGACGCCTTCCACCTGCTGCTGGAGTGCGGCCTCGTGGCGCACGGCGCGGGCGAGGTGCCGGACGAGCGACTGGACGGACTGCGCGCCCTGGTGGCGGACATGGAGAGGACGGACGACCCGGAGCACCTGGCCGAGCTGGAGACCCGCTTCCACCTGGACCTCGCGGAGGTGCTCGGCGGTCCCGGGATCCGCGATTTCGCCGCCGACCTGCTCGGCCGCCTGTGCCTGCTGCTGCCCGCGCCACGGCCCGAGGCGGTGCGGGAGCGGAACGGCTGTCACACCGCGCTCCTCACCGAACTGGCGCGGGGCGCGACCGACCGGGCCGTGCGGGCGGTGAAGGCGCACCAGCGTTCCGGGCACGGCTGACACCCGGTCCCCGCCAGCCCGACCGTCCCGTCGCCGACAGCCCGCGCACCCACCACGCCACACCACCGCACGAGGAGTAGCCGCCATGCCCCACCCCGGAGCCGGTCCGCTGTCCCCGCCGGGCCCCGCCGACGGCGCGCCCCAGCGGCTGCGCGGCGGCGTCCTCGGCATGGCGGACATCGCCGCCGCCACCATGGCCAACGTCGGTCCGGCCATGAGTTTCTTCTTCGGCTTCGCCTTCCTCGCCACCACCGCGGGCGTGGCGTCGCCGCTGACCATCGCGGCGGCGGGCGTCGCCGTGGCGCTCCTCGGCAACACGCTGGCGGAGTTCTCCCGGGCGCACCCGTCGGCGGGCAGCTTCATCACGTTCGTCGGCCGGACGTTCGGGCCGGTCAGCGCGGTGACCACGGCGCTGCTGGCGGCGGTGGGCTACATCATCGCGATGGCCGGCGTCGTCTCGATCTCCGGTGGGTTCGTGCAGATCACCCTGCACCACTACACCGGCGTGGACCTGCCGTGGATCATCTGGACGCTGCTGCTCACCGGGCTGGCGGTGGTGCTGATGCTGCGCGGGGTGGTGGTCTCCACGAAGTGGGCCGGCTACTTCTTCGGCGCCGAGATGCTCGTGCTGGTCGTGGTCTCGGTGGCGGCGCTGGTCGAGCACCGGGGCGCGCTGTCCTTCGACCCGTTCCTGCCCAGCCGCATCAGCGACGGATTCAAGGGGCTGGCGGCGGGCTTCCCGCTGGCGGTGTACCTGTTCATCGGCTGGGAGAACTCGGCGGCGCTCGCCGAGGAGACGGAGAACCCGCGGCGCAACGTCGGCCGCGCGGTGTTCTCCTCCGTCGCCATCATGACGGTGAGCTACATCCTCTTCGCCTACGCCACCGTGACCGGATTCGGCTACGACGTGAACGCGCTCGGCGACTCCCGGATCCCCTTCATCGAGGTGGCCGACGACACCCTCGGCGCCCTGGCGTTCCTCGCCTACCTCGGCGGTCTGACCTCCACCCTCGGCGTGCTGATCGCGGGCATCAACTCCCAGGCCCGTCTCGTGTTCAACGCCGGCCGGGAGGGCCTGCTGCCGTCCTTCTTCGGCTATGTGCACCCCACCCGGCGCACCCCGAACAACGCGATCGTCACCTTCACCGCCGTCGCGCTGCTGATCATCGGCGGCTGGGGCCTCGGCCATCTGCTGGGGCCGGGCGGCGGCCCGATGAACCCGGTGGTCTTCTTCACCGAGTCCTCGACGCTGGGCGCCATCCTGATCCTGCTGGTGTACCTGGCGTCCAACATCGCGCTGCCGCTGTACTACCGCAGATACCGCCCCCAGGAGTTCCGGGTGGTACGGCACCTGCTGCTGCCCGCGGTCGGCACGGTCGCCATCCTGGTGCCGCTCTACTACCTCGCCAAGCCCGGCCAGCCCGCGCCGTACAACTGGTTCCCGTACGCGGCGATCGCCACGCTGCTCGCCGCCGTCGGCTACGCGACCCTCCTGGTGCGCCGCGACCCGGCCCTCGCCGAACGCGTCGGCTCGATCGTCGCCGACGCGGACTGAGCGACGCGGCCGCGACGCCCCCGGGCAGCGCCCTGGTCGCCGCCGCCACACACGGGTGACGCCGCGTCACCCGCTGAGTGCGGCGGCGGTGACGTGTCCGACGGCGGCGGCCGCGACCGGGCTGCTCGGCGCCGCCTGCGTCAGCGGGCGGGGGCCAGGAGCTGGGTGGCGGCCAGCCGTGCGTACAGCGCGTCCTCGGCCACCAGTTCCTCGTGGGTGCCGACGGCGCGGACCCGTCCGGCCTCCATCACGACGATCCGCTCGGCATCCGTCACCGTCGACAGGCGGTGGGCCACCACCAGCACGGTGGTCTCCCGCGCCACCTCCGCGAGGACGTCCCGCAGCGCCAGCTCGTTGACGGCGTCGAGCTGCGACGTCGCCTCGTCCAGGAGGAGCAGGCGGGGCCTGCGCAGCAGCGCGCGGGCGACGGCCACGCGCTGCCGCTCACCGCCCGACAGCTTCGAACCGCGGTGTCCGACCGGGGTGTCGAGGCCGTGGGGCAGACGCTCGACGAGGGCGTCGAGCCTCGTCCGGGCCAGGACGTCACCGATGTCGTCGTCGCTCGCGCCGGGCGCCGCGAAGACCAGGTTCTCGCGGAGCGTGCCGGCCAGCACCGGGGCGTCCTGCTCGACGTACCCGATCGCGGCCCGCAGCCGGGGCAGCGACCAGTGCCGTACGTCCTCGCCGTCGACGAGCACCCGACCGCCGGTGACCTCGTGGAACCGCTCGATGAGCGCGAACACCGTCGACTTGCCCGCCCCCGACGGCCCCACGAAGGCCGTCGTCCCGGCGCCCGGCACCTCGAAGGTCACCCGGTGATGGACGTAGGGCTGTCCGGGCCGGTAGCGGAAGGACACGTCCTCGAAGCGGACCGACGCCGGGCCCGGCACCGCCGCCGCCCGCCGGGGCGGGGCGTCCTGCCGCCCGGAGACCGGCTCCGTCGCCAGGCGTTCCACGGCCGCGATCCGGGAGACGGCGGCCGACCCCTCCTGGTAGGAGGACACGGCGTCGACCAGCCGCGACACCGGCTCCATCAGGTAGAAGAGGTACAGCAGGAAGGCGATGAGGGTGGAGACCGGGATCTGCCCTGACGCCACGCGCGCCCCGCCGACCGCGAGCACCGCGAGGAAGGCCAGCTGGACGGCGAGTTCGTCGGCCGAGCCCGCCGCGGACTCCCACTTCGCGCTCCGCACGCCGTGCCGCCAGGCCCGCCGCGCCGCCGCCTCCACCCGGGCGGTCTCCCGTCCCTCGGCACCGGACGCCTTCACCGTGCGGAACGCCCCGAAGGCCCGCTCCAGCGCGACGGAGATCTCACCGACGGCCCGCTGGGACCGTTCGGTGGCCCGCGCGATCCGCGGCATCACCAGCGCGAGGGCCGCGCCGACCAGCACGACCACGCCGAGGGTCACGCCGAGCAGCACGGCGTCCAGGAACGCCATCATCACGACCGCAGCGACGAGGGCGACCGTGCCCGTGGCCGCGGAGACCACCGCCTGCGTGCTGACCGCCCGCAGCAGCGTCGTGTCCGAGGTGACGCGGGACATCAGATCACCCGGCGGGATCCGCTCCCACTCCGCGATCCGCAGCCGCAACAGCCGCCCCACCACGGTGCGTCGAGCGGCCAGGACCACCGACTCCGCCGTCCGCTCCAGCACGTACGCGCCGAACGCCTCGACCGCGGTGCCCACCACCACGAGCACGGTGAGCCCGATCAGGATGCCGGTGATCGTCCCGCCGGAGGCCATCCGGTCCACCAGCGCCTTCGTGGCCAGCGGCTGCAGCAGCGCCCCGGCGGCCCCCACCAGGGCGCACAGCAGGCCGAGCACGACGGCCCACCGGTGGGGGCGGACGTACGCGTACAGCGCCCTGACCGTCTCCCGGGCGGACAGCGACGTCTCGGGGGACTCCTCCGTCGTCGGAGCGGATGCGGTGTTCACCGGGTTCCCTTCCTCGGCGGTCCGTGGCGGACCGGGGGTGCTCGTGCGGCGGCTCAGCGGACGAGCCCGGCCGTCCCCGAGGCGAGGGCGTGCACCAGCGCCTCGGGGACCTCCGGGCGGACGACGACCAGGACGACGGTGCCCGCCGCCAGCGCCAGACCGAGGAACTCCAGGAAGTCGCCCCGGCGGGGGACGACGTCACGGCCGGGTACGTCGGCCGCCGAGGCGAGGGGGGTGTCGGGCTCCTCGGGCCGCGCACGGTGTGTCATGCCCCCAGCCTGGAAGCCCGGCCCGCGCACACCCATCCGGCACCCGTCGGGTCGACCCCCGCCGAGTGGCTGGAGGAGGTCGTCTTCGGGTCGCACAGGGGCCGGGGCGGAAGCCCGGGAAACGCGGCTGCCGGGTCGCGGTCCGGTCGGGTAGCGTGCCGGACATGTCGAGTCCCGAGTCGGATGACGCGGGGGCTTTCGGTCACGCCGTCAGCCCCCTGCCCCACTGAACCCCTCACCCGTCGTCGTACCGCGCCACGCGGTGGGACGAGGGTGCGCCGGGGGCCGGCCGCGGTGACGAGAAGACCCTCTCGTGCCTCTCCTCACCCGGAGCCACTCGATGCCTCTACCCCTGTATCTGCTCGCCATGGCGGTCTTCGCCATGGGCACCTCGGAGTTCCTGCTCGCCGGTCTCCTGCCGGACATCGCCTCCGATCTAGGCGTCCCGGTCGGGACGGCGGGCACCCTCACGTCGGCCTTCGCGGTCGGCATGGTCGTCGGCGCTCCCCTGGTGGCCGCGCTCACCCGCGACCGGCCCCCGCGCTCCGGCCTCTTCTGGTTCGTCCTCGTCTTCGCGGGCGCTCATGTCGTGGGCGCCCTCACCACGAGCTTCGCCGTCCTGTTCGTCACCCGGGTCGTCGCCGCGGTCGCGAACGCGGGGTTCCTCGCCGTCGCTCTGACGGCCGCCGCCGCGCTGGTCCCGCCCGACCGGAAGGGACGCGCGACGGCCGTGCTGCTGTCGGGCACGACGGTGGCCACGGTCGCCGGTGTCCCCGGCGGGGCGCTGCTCGGCGCGTCGCTCGGCTGGCGGGCCCCGTTCTGGGCGGTCGCCGCGCTCTGTCTGCCCGCGGCCCTCGGCATCCTGAAGGGGATCCCCGCGGGGCGCGACGGCGACGGGACGGCCGGCCGGCCCTCCCTCCGCACCGAACTGTCCCGGCTGACCCGGCCACGGCTGCTCCTGGTGATGCTGCTGGGCGCGCTGGTGAACGCGGCGACGTTCGGCGCCCTCACCTTCCTCGCCCTCGTGGTGACCGGCACCGCCGGGCTGGGCGCGTGGTGGGTCTCCGTCGCCCTGATGCTCTTCGGCGCCGGCGCCTTCGTGGGCGTGACCGTCGCCGGCCGGCTCTCCGACCGGCGTCCCAGGCACGTCCTCGCGGTCGGCGGGCCGTTGCTGCTCCTCGGCTGGGCGGCCCTGGCGCTGCTGGCGGAGGAGCCGGTCGCGCTGTTCGTCCTCGTGTGCGTGCAGGGCGCCCTGTCGTTCGCGGTGGGCGGCACGCTGATCGCACGCGTCCTGCACGAGGCGTCGGGAGCCCCGACCATGGCCGGCTCGTACGCGACGGCGGCGCTCAACGTCGGCGCCGCCGCCGGTCCCGTCGTCGCCGCTGCCGCCCTCGGCAGCCGGGCCGGGGTCCTCGGGCCGATCTGGGCGAGTGGGCTTCTGGTGGCGGTCGCGCTGCTCGTCGCCGCGCCGGCCGCGCTCCCCCTCCGGGCCCCCGTCGCGGCCCGCCGGGGCACGGAGGAGCGGGCGTGATCGGCCCTACGGGAGCGTGTTCGCGGGCCGGGGGAGCGCGATGCCGAGGCGCTCCGCCAGTTCGGCGGCGGTGACGCCGTACGTCTGCCGGATCCGTACCCCCTCGGGGCCGACGTCGAAGACCCCGCAGTCCGTGTAGACGCGGCTGACGCAGCCGACGCCGGTGAGCGGATAGGTGCAGCGGGGCACCAGCTTCGGCTCACCGGAGCGCGTGAACAGCGTCATCATCACGTAGACGTCCTTGGCGCCGATGGCGAGGTCCATGGCGCCGCCGACGGCGGGGATGGCGTCGGGCTCCCCGGTGTGCCAGTTGGCGAGGTCGCCGTCGAACGCGACCTGGTACGCCCCGAGCACGCACACGTCGAGGTGGCCGCCGCGCATCATCGCGAAGGAGTCGGCGTGGTGGAAGTACGCCGCGCCCGGCAGTTCGGTCACCGGGACCTTGCCGGCGTTGGTCAGGTCGGGGTCGACGACGTCTCCCTCGGCCTTCGGCCCCATGTTGAGCATGCCGTTCTCGGTGTGCAGCACCACACCGGAGCCGGCCGGCAGATGGTCGGCGATCTTGGTGGGCTGGCCGATCCCGAGGTTGACGAAGGCGCCCGCCGGGATGTCGCGTGCGATGACGGCGGCCAGTTCGTCCATCGACAGCCGGTGGTCGGCGCCGACCGGCGGCGCGGCGTCCGGCGTGGTCGTCGGTGTGGTGGTCATCGCGCCCCCTGCACGGTGTAGTGACGGGCCTCGACCTGGACGATCCGGTCGACGTAGATGGACGGGGTGGCCACGGCCTCGGGGTCGAGCTGCCCGGCCTCGACGACCTCATCGACCTGGACGATGGTGGTCGTCGCGGCGGTGGCCATGACCGGTCCGAAGTTCCGGGCGGTCTTCCGGTAGACGAGGTTGCCCATCGTGTCCGCGCGGTGGGCACCGATCAGCGCGTAGTCGCCCTTGATCGGGTACTCCAGCAGGTACTTCCGGCCGTCGATCTCCCGCTCCTCCTTGCCCTCGGCCAGCGGGGTGCCGACCCCGGTCGGGCAGTAGAACGCGCCGATGCCGGCACCGGCCGCGCGCATCCGCTCGGCGAGATTGCCCTGCGGCACGACCTCCAGTTCGACCTTCCCCGCGCGGTAGAGGTCGTCGAAGACCCAGGAGTCGGCCTGGCGCGGGAAGGAGCAGAGCACCTTGCGCACCCGGCCCGCGGCGAGGAGCGCGGCGAGCCCGACGTCGCCGTTGCCGGCGTTGTTGGACACGACGGTGAGGTCCTTCGCGCCCTGCCGGATGAGCGCGTCGATCAGGTCGAACGGCATGCCGGCCAGGCCGAAGCCGCCCACGAGCACCGTGGAGCCGTCCTCGATGCCGGCGACCGCCTCGTCGGCGCTCCGCAGGATCTCCGCCCTGCTCATGCCCTCACCCCCGTCACGGCGCAGTTCTCCAGGACGACGGCCAGACCCTGGCCGACCCCGATGCAGATCGCGGCGACGCCGTAGCGCTGCCCCGTCTCCCGCAGCACCTTGGCCAGTGTGCCGAGGACACGGCCGCCCGAGGCACCCAGGGGGTGACCGATGGCGATGGCTCCGCCCTTCTGGTTGACGACGGCGGGGTCGACCTTCCACGCGTCGAGGCAGGCGAGGGACTGCACGGCGAACGCCTCGTTGATCTCGACCGCGCCCACCTGGTCCCAGCCGATCCCGGCGCGGGCCAGCGCCCGGTTCGCCGCCTCGACCGGCGCGTAGCCGAAGTCCTGCGGCTCCAGCGCCATCACCCCGCGCCCGGCGATCCGGGCGACCGGGTCGGCGCCGATGGCCGCCGCGGCCGTCTCGCTGCCGATCAGCACCGCCGAGGCACCGTCGTTGAGCGGGCTCGCGTTGCCCGCGGTGATGGTGCCGCCCTGCTCCGGGGTGCGGAACACCGGCTTGAGCCCGGCGAGCACCTCCGGGGTGGAGCCGGCGCGGATGCCCTCGTCACGGGTGAGGTCGACGCCCTCGACGGGCGCCACCAGGCCGTCGTAGAAGCCCGACTCCCAGGCCGCGTGGGCGAGCCGGTGGGAGCGGGCGGCGAACGCGTCCTGCCGTTCGCGGGTGATGCCGAAGCGTTCCCGGAGCCGCTCGTTGGCCTCGCCGAGGCTGACCGTCCACTCCTTCGGCATGCGCGGGTTGACCAGCCGCCAGCCGAGCGTCGTCGAGACCGCGGTGACGTCGCCGGCCGGGAACCCCTTCGCCGGCTTGGGCAGCACCCAGGGGGCGCGCGTCATCGACTCCACGCCGCCGGTCAGCACCACCTCGGCGTCGCCGGACTCGACCAGCCGGCTGGCCGTCATCGCCGCGTCGAGGCTGGACCCGCACAGCCGGTTGACCGTGCTGCCCGGCACGCTCACCGGGAGCCCGGCGAGCAGCGCGGCCATCCGGCCGACGTTGCGGTTCTCCTCGCCGGCGCCGTTGGCGTTGCCCCACACCACGTCGTCGATCGCGGCCGGGTCGAGTCCGGGCACCGTCGCGAGCGTCGAGGTGATCGCGGCGGCGGCGAGGTCGTCGGGGCGGACACCGGCCAGCGCGCCGTTGAAGCGGCCGAACGGCGTCCGCGTCGCGGCGTAGATGAAAGCACTCATGGCAGGGACGCTAATCCAGCCCCGCGATATTCTGAAGTACGCATATCCGACCCGATTGATAGGGACGACATATGGATCTGCGGCACCTGAGGTACTTCGTGGCGGTGGCCGAGGAGCGTCACTTCGGGCGGGCCGCCGAGCGGCTCCACATGGCCCAGCCGCCGCTCTCCCAGCAGATCCGGCAACTGGAGGCCGAGCTGGGTGTCGAGCTGCTCCGCCGCACCACCCGCCGGGTGGACCTCACCGAGGCCGGCCGCGCCTATCTCGCGCGGGCGCGGGCGATCCTCGCCGACGTCGACGAGGCCGGTCACCACGCCCGGCGCGTCGCCGCCGGGACGGTGGGGCACCTCGCGATCGGGTGCGTGGGCTCGGCGACGTACAGCCTCCTGCCCGCGCTCTCGCGGCGGCTCTCGGAGGCGCTGCCCGGTGTCGACTTCTCCTTCCGCGGCGAGATGCTCGCGCCCGACCAGGTCGAGGCGCTGCGCACCGGCGCGATCGACGTCGCGCTGCTGCGCCCGCCGTCGACGGATCCCTCGCTCACCGTGCACGCCCTGCGCCGGGACCGGCTCGTCGTCGCCGTGCCGGTCGACCATCCGCTCGCCCGCCGGAAGCGGCTGCGGGTGGCGGACCTGGCCGGGACCGACCTGATCGTGCACTCCGCCGACCGCCGGTCGGTGATGTACGACGTCGTGATGGCCCTCCTGCGCGGCGCCGGGGTCGAGCCGCACGTCCGGCACGAGGTCGGCGAGACGTCGACGCTGGTCACGCTGGTGGCCGGGGGCCTCGGCGTCGCGGTCGTACCGGAGCCGGTGACCGCGCTGGCGCTCGACGGCGTCGCGTACCTGCCCCTGACCGGGTCCGACGCGCGCGTGGACCTGGCGGTCGCGCACCGCGCCGATCGCGCCGAGCCGCACCTGGAACGCACGGTGGGGATCATCCGGGCGGCGTTCTGAGGGGACCCGTACGCGCGGCCGGGGCCCCTACCCGGGGTGAGGCGTCCGGGGGTGGCCCGTGCAGGCCGCGTCGGGGTGGGTGCGGGGCAGGAGGAAGGCGGTCGACCGTGCCGGACCAGGCGTCCGGCACGGTCGCCACGCACAGCTGCGCCGCGGAGCGGTCGCCGCCGGTCGCGACGGCCGTGGGGGGCCGCCGTCCACCGGAGGCAGACGGCCACCGCCCCCGCCCCGGCGGTCACCCCGAGGGGGCCACGCCGTCGCCGCCCCCGTTACGCGCGGACGCGTCGGAGGGATGAAGGGCTCACAGGGCGAGGCTCATCAGGACGGCGTCCCGGTCGTCGCCGGGGGCGATGCGCAGCGCGCCGGGCCAGCGGCCGACCTCCTCCCAGCCCACCTTGCGGTAGAAGTCCTCCAGCCCCAGCCCGCCGCGGGTGGACAACTGCAGGCGCTCCAGGCCCATCTCGTCCCGTGCGATGTCACGGACGCGGTGCATCAGCCCGGCGCCGATGCCGAGGCCCCGGAAGCGCGGACGGGTCTGGACGTGGTTGACCGTGCCGCAGTGCGCGCCGAGCGGGTGCGGTTCGCGGCGGAGGATCAGCCAGCCGGCGAGCGAGCCGCCGGCGGTCGCGACGAGGAGCCTGCCGCGCCCGGGATGCAGGGTGCCGACGAGGCCGTCGACGACGGGCGCGACGTCGTGCGTGCTCACCGGCAGCGGGGGGAACTCCTCGGCGAGGACCGCGCCGCCCGCGTTGGCCACGTCCTCCCAGCAGTCGGTGAGTTCCTCGCGCAGCTTCGGGGTGACGTCGTCGGGGCGGGTGAACTGCGCGAACCGAGGGGATCTCTGCACCGTCATGTCCGTCAGCGTGGCAGAACGACCGGCGCCGCGCGGCTGAAGCGGCTGAAGCGCGGGTGGGACGCGAGGAGGATGCACGTGAGGGCGCGGCGAGGGTGCGCGTGGGGTCGCGGCGAGGGTGTGCAGGGGCGTCGCCCGAGGGCGGGGCGTCCCTCCGCGGCGGCCGTGGATATGCTCGCCGTCCGGCGCCCGGACCCGGCCGGGAGTCACCGCGGCCCGCTTCCCGGCGCCGACGCCCGCAGGACAGCCGCAGGACGACCGAAGGCAGCGAGAAGAGCACCGTGACCACGTACGACTACGAGAAGGACGGGGCCGAGATCTACCGCCGGTCCTTCGCCACCATCCGCGCGGAGGCCGACCTCGCGGGCCTGCCCGCCGACGTGAGCCGGGTCGCCGTGCGGATGATCCACGCCTGCGGCATGGTCGACCTCGTACGGGACCTGGCGTACTCACCGCGGGTGGTGGCCCGCGCCCGCGAGGCGCTGCGCGCCGGGGCACCCGTGTTCACCGACGTCCGGATGGTGGCGAGCGGCGTGACCCGCGGGCGGCTGCCCGCCGGCAACGACGTGGTGTGCACCCTCGCCGATCCCGCCGTCCCCGCACTGGCGGCGAAGCTCGGCACCACGCGCAGTGCCGCCGCGCTCGAACTGTGGCGGGATCGGCTGGAGGGCTCGGTCGTCGCCGTCGGCAACGCGCCGACCGCCCTGTTCCGCCTCCTGGAGATGATCGAGGAGGGCGCGCCCCGGCCCGCCGCCGTCATCGGCGTCCCGGTCGGCTTCGTCGGCGCCGCCGAGTCGAAGGACGCGCTGGCCGCGAACGCCTCGGGCCTGGAGTACCTCGTCGTCCGCGGCCGTCGCGGCGGCAGCGCCATCGCCGCCGCCGCGCTCAACGCGCTCGCGTGCGAGGAGGAGTGAGCGGAACGGGGCAGGCTCCGGTCAGCGGCCCGTGAGGTGGTCCTCGATCCAGCGGGCCGCCGTCTCGGGGTCCGTCGCCACGGGCACGCCCTCGGGCACCGGGGGTCGGCGGACCACGACCACGGGCAGGCCGGCCTCGCGCGCGGCGGTGAGCTTCGGCGCGGTGGCCGCTCCCCCGCTGTCCTTCGTCACGAGCACGTCGACGCGGTGGCGGCGCAGCAGTGCCCGCTCCCCGTCGAGGGTGAAGGGCCCCCGGTCCAGGAGGACCTCCGTGCGGGGCGGGTGCGGGGCGTCGGGCGGCTCCACGGACCGTACGAGGAACCACAGCTCGTCGAGGCCGGCGAAGGCGGCCAGGCCGAGGCGCCCGGTGGTGAGGAACACCCGCCGGCCGAGCGCGGGCAGCAGCGTCGCGGCGTCCGCCAGGGACGCGGCCTCGTGCCAGTCGTCGCCGTCCGCCGGGACCCAGCCGGGGCGGCGCAGGGCGAGCAGGGGAACATGGGCGTCGGCGGCGGCCCGCGCCGCGTGGAAACTCATGGTCCCGGCGAAAGGGTGGGTGGCGTCGATGAGCGCGTCCACCCGGTGCTGCCGCAGCCACGCGGTGAGGCCCTCGGCTCCGCCGAAGCCGCCGACGCGGACCTCGCCCGGGGGCAGCCGCGGGCCGGTGACCCGCCCGGCGAGGGAGCTGGTCAGCGTCAGGCCGGGCAGGCCGTGGAGGAGTCCGGCGAGGCGGCGGGCCTCCGCGGTTCCGCCGAGTATCAGTACGTGCATGGGGGTCCGGGTCCGTTGGTGAACAGCAGTGACGAGCAGCGCGCCGCCGGGTCGGCCGGTACGGCGAAGGGCGGTCGCGCGGCCCAACTCAAGCACACCGGGCTGCGGCCCGGCTGGACCACCGGTGCCTGCGCGACGGCGGCGACGACGGCCGCGTACACCGCCCTGCTGACCGGGGAGTTCCCCGACCCGGTGACGATCACCCTGCCGAAGGGGCAGACCCCGTCGTTCGCGCTCGCCGCCGAGGAGCTGACGGACGCGCACGCCATGGCGGGTGTCGTGAAGGACGCGGGCGACGACCCGGACGTCACCCATGGCGCGCTGGTCCGGGCCACGGTACGGCGGCTGCCCGCCGGGGCGGGGGTCGTCTTCCGGGCCGGCCCCGGTGTCGGCACGGTGACCCGGCCCGGCCTGCCGCTGCCCGTCGGCGAACCGGCCGTGAACCCCGTGCCCCGCCGGATGATGCGCGAGCACGTCGCCGAGGTCGCGGAACGGTACGGGGGCAGCGGCGACGTCGAGATCACCGTCTCCGTCGACCACGGCGAGGAGATCGCCCGCTCCACCTGGAACCCCCGGCTCGGCATCCTGGGCGGTCTGTCCATCCTCGGCACCACCGGGATCGTGGTGCCGTACTCCTGCTCCGCGTGGATCGACTCCATCCGGCGGGGCGTGGACGTGGCACGGGCGGCGGGCCGGACCCATGTCGCCGGGTGCACGGGATCCACGTCGGAGCGGACGGTCGTCGCCGAGTACGGGCTCCCCGAGGACGCGCTGCTGGACATGGGCGACTTCGCCGGCGCGGTCCTGAAGTACGTCCGCCGCCACCCGGTCGACCGTCTGACGATCTGCGGCGGCTTCGCCAAGCTCTCCAAACTCGCCGCCGGCCACCTCGACCTGCACTCCGGCCGCTCCCAGGTCGACACGGGCCTCCTCGCCGAGCTGGCCCGGCGGGGCGGCGCCGACGCGGCCCTGGCGGCGGAGGTGGCCGCCGCCAACACCGGGCTCGCCGCGCTCCAGCTGTGCGCGGCGGCCGGCGTACCGCTGGGCGACCTGGTGGCGACGGCGGCCCGCGACGAGGCCCTGAGGGTCCTGCGCGGGGCCCCGGTCGCCGTCGACGTCATCTGCGTCGACCGGGCGGGCACGGTGGTGGGGCGCAGCACGGTCGCCTGAGGCGCGGGCCGTCGCCGAGGAGGACGGGCGGCACGTGGGGCCGGAGTCCGTCGAGGAGCTCCCTGAGGAGTACCCCGCGGCGGACCGGAACTGCCGCCGCCCGCAGCCGGGGGAAGGCCTCCCCTAGGGTCCCGTCGGCGCCACGTGCAGCCGGAACCCGGCGACCTCGTGGGCGGGCCAGGAGCGGGCGTACTCGGGCGGGGGGCCGTCCCCCGCCACGAGAGTGGCGACCGGGACGCGTTCGGCGGTGCGCAGGATGCCGGCGCGGGTGATGTTGGCGTTGTTGCCGCGGACGGCGGCGGAGGAGCAGCCGGCGTAGAACCCGATGGGGATGGCGTTGTCGCCGGTGAGCAGGCACGGCGGCCGTACGCCCAGCCGGTGGAGGCCGGCGGCGACCCGGTCCCAGTCGCGGCGCGCGGCGGTGGTGCGGTCCACGGTCTGTGTCAGCACCGAGTACTGCACCCCGAGGTGCGCGACGAGTGCCAGCGCCACGAGGGTCCCCGCCACCGGCCGCCACGCCCCGCCCGGCCCGGTGACGAGGCTGAGGAGGCCGTCGGCGAGGGGGATCGCGAGCAGGGCGTACGCGGGCAGCAGGAAGCGGGGCGCGGCGTAGCCGATGAAGAAGAGGTAGGGCAGGGCGGCGGTCGTGGCGCAGGCCAGCAGGACCAGTGTGGGCGCCCCGCGTCGGGCCCGGACGGCCACGGCCGCCCCGACCGCGGCGAGCACGGGCAGGGCGAACCACCAGGCGTACATCATCACGGGCGGCAGGTCCCCGGTGCAGGGGCGGCACAGCGTGCGCCCCACGAGGCTGCGCAGCTGGTCGTCGACGGCGATGTTCCAGCCGAGGCCGCCCTGGATGCGTGAGGCGTCGTCCAGCCGCCGGGCCAGCCCTCCGTAACGGAGGTAGGCCTCGACGACCCAGGCGCCCGCGCCGGTGCCGAGTCCCACCGCCATCGCCGCCGACAGCCGGGGCAGGCGCCACCCGCGCGCCACGGCGGGCAGGAGCAGCAACGGCACGCAGACCCACACGGCGTCCGTGGGCCGCATCCAGGCCATCAGCGCGCTGCCGGCGGCGGCGCCCCAGAGCGTCGTACGGCCGACCGGGCGCACCCGCGGCGCTGTGCGCGCCGCCCGTGCCCGCAGGAAGCATCCCGTCGTGACCAGCGCTCCGACGGCGACCCAGTAGTTGGGCATGGCCTGCGGGCCGTAGAAGAGGGTCACCCACAAGGTGGCGAACACCGCGCCCGCGAGCGCCAGCACCCGCACGGGGAACAGCCCGCGCCACACGCGCAGCCCGCAGTAGAGCCCCGCGCCGGACAGCACCGCCAGATAGACCCGCAGGAGCTCGGTGGACGACGACCACGCGGCGACCGGCGCGACCAGCAGCGGAACCCCGCGCGCGCGGGGTGCGCTGAAGAACGCGGCCGGGGCGTGCGGGCTGACCTGGCTCACGTACACCGACTCGTCCCAGCCCAGCCCCATCCCCGGGGGGACGAGGACGAGTTGGGCGAGCGTGAACGCGCCCGCCACGACGGCCAGCGGGACGAGGACCGGTGGCGCGGCGGGCGGCGCGGTGACGCGTGCGACGAGCGGCGGGGCGTTGGAGGTGATGCGCATGACCCATCCCGGTGGCACGAGACGACGGAGAGCCCAAGAGCCGAAGATCCTCTTGACCGACGAAAGGATCAGTCACCGCACGGGACCCTCCGGGCACGCCTCACCGCCCGGCGGACGGCATCACCCGGCTGCGCTGCGGGACATCACCCGGCTGCCCCGCACGACATCCCCCGGCTGCCCCCCGACGCCATCACCCCGCCGACCCGAAGGGCTTCCCCCGGCCCACCCGAGGGGCCTCCCCCCGGCCGACCCGAGGGGCTTCCCCCGGCCGACCCGAGGGGCTTCCCCCGGCCGACCCGAAGGGCTCCGCCCCCGACCCGAAGGGCTTCGCCCGGCCGGCCCGGACCACGCGGAGTACACCGCCCGCGGCGATCCGCCGGGCGGTGATACGCATCACTCACGACTCGTCACCCTCCGTACTAGCCCGAGCGGGTGATCATGTCGTCTGCCTGGTGCCCGGCATGACGGAACGACGGCAGCGGCACAGTACGGGCACGGGCCCCCTACACCCTGGCGCTCACCTTCGCACCACGTTTTCCTCGCTCCTCAGGCGCCCCATGGCCTGGTGCACTACCTTGGGGCCTGACCAGCCGAGCGGCCCACGCATACCCATTAATCGCCACACCTCGCCAGAACGGCTGAGCAACTACTAGGAGCGGGGCCTCCCTTGCGCGATGCTGGGGGGTCCCGCACTCCAGTCCACAGTCGCTGGCAACGGGAGGGCATCGGGTGGTCAAGACAGTGAAGACGCCGTCCAGTGGACGAGCGATCACCTATGAGACATGGGGTGATCCCGACTCACACCCGGTGTTTCTGCTGCACGGAACACCCGGCAGCCGCCTGGGGCCCCGCCCCCGCACCTTCGACCTCCACAAGCTGGGCATCCGCCTGATCGCCTACGACCGACCGGGATACGGCGGCTCCGAACGTCATCCCGGCCGCAGGGTCGTCGACGCCGCCGACGACATCAACACCATCGCACAGGACCTGGACCTCAAGAAGTACTCGGTCGTCGGCAGATCCGGCGGCGCACCCCACGCGCTGGCCTGTGCGGCACGCAATCTCGGCAGCCAGGTGGCGAGTGCGGCGGCGCTGGTCTCCCTCGCCCCTCCGGACGCCGACGACGGCCTCGACTGGCGTGAGGGCATGTCCGAGTCCAATGTGTCGACCTACGACCTGCTGGACGCCCACGCGCCCGACGTGACCGCGCTGGGCTCCCTGCTGGCCCGCAACGCGGAGACGATCCGCCGGGATCCCGCGCTGTTCCTCGCGTCGCTCCGTGAGGAGATGCCGGACGAGGACCGGGTCGTCGTCGAGAACGCGGGCATCCGGCGGCAGTTGCTGCTGAACTACCTCTCCGCGGTGGGCAACGGAGAGCAGGGGGAGGGACCGCGCGCACAGCCGCCGGCCCCCACGGGGTGGGTGGACGACCTGGTGGCGTTCCGCATGCACTGGGGGTTCGACCTCAAGGAGATCGACGGGACGGTGCCCGTGATGCTGTGGCACGGTGAACGCGACATCTTCGCCCCCGTCTCCCACTTCCGCTGGCTCGCCAGGAAGATCCCCACGGCGAAAGCGGTGCTGCAGCCGTCCGTGGCCCACTTCGCGGCACTGCCGGCCCTGCCCCAGGTCCTGGCCTGGGTGCGCGACGAGGCAGCCTGACACCACCGGACTCGCACGGCCGCCGCACCCCGCACGGGCAGGACCCGTTCACCGCGCCGCCGGCGGCCGGAACGGTGGTCACCACGACATCCCACCGTCACGACCGCCGGCCCGGCGAGGCGGTCACAGTACTGGGGCGTGTTTCGAAAGTTGCGTCGTCTCCCCGAAGGGCAGGCCCGGCGGCGTGCCGTGCACGTGATCGCACGGCGGAGGGTCGCCCCGATACCGGTGGTGTCGGGGCGACCCCAGACAACGCGGCGAGCGTGCGTGCCGGACGCCGCAGGGCAGACGGGACTTTCGCAACACGCCACAGTGCTGTCCCGTGATCCCCGGCGGGCGCACGACGCCGGCTACGGCACCTCGCCGCGTTGTCGGAACGCCCTCATACATCCAGTATGCGGACGCTCCGCCGCCTTGCGATGCACCGCATCCGACGCCGTGCGCTGATCCACCGCGGATTACGGGGCAGCCCTTAGATCGGGTGCGGCTCCATGTCCAGGCAGCTGAGGTTCCAGGACTGGAGGGTCAGTACCCGGGGGTGTTCGGTGCCGATCCGCTTGACGAGTGCCGCCAACGTGTCGTTGTGCTGCTTGCGGGCCTCGTCGGCGCGGCCCAGATGGCTCAGGATCACCGCGAGGTTCCCCGCACACGTCAACGTCGACGGATGAGTCGGGTCCAGCACCTCCTTGAGCAGGTCGTACGCCTCGACGCTGACCTTGCGGGCCTCTTCCCAGTTGCCCAACGCCGCCTGCGCGACCGCCAGATTGGCATGGCAGATCAGGACGAAGGGGTGGTGCTCGCCGTTGAGCTGGGCGAACCTCTGCCGGGCCAGACGCAGCAGGTCCCTGGCCTCGGCCGCCGCCTCAGGACGCGGGGACGCGCTGTCGTCCAGCAGCAGGACCGCGTAGTTGACCGAGCAGGCGATGGTGTGGGAGTGCATCTCCCCCAGGGTGTCCCTCAGGTCCTGCAGAGCCCGGCGGATCAGCGCCAGCCCCTCGTCGACCCGGCCCTGCGCGGCCAGGTCACCGGCCAGACCCATCTCCAGCACCAACCGCTCCGAGGTGGACCCCTTCTCCCCCTCGGGTGTGCTGCGCAGCACGTGGCGGACGAGTTCCTCCGCCTCCGCGGCCTTTCCCGCACGCCTCAGTGAACCGGCCAGGCCCTTGGCCGTGTTCAGCACCGTCGGCGAGCCCTGCGTGAGACGCGGGTTGCGCAGACAGCGCTCGTAGGCGCGGCTCAGCAGCG
This sequence comes from Streptomyces sp. HM190, assembly GCF_009857135.1. Taxonomy (GTDB): domain Bacteria; phylum Actinomycetota; class Actinomycetes; order Streptomycetales; family Streptomycetaceae; genus Streptomyces; species Streptomyces heilongjiangensis. The sequence continues at coordinate 6,969,255 of NZ_CP047318.1, read as the reverse complement.
TGACCGACTCCTCGTAGTCGCCGCAGTCACGCAGGTCCCGGCCCAGGTTCACCGCCGACTCGATGGTCAGGGGGTGGTCGTGGAGCTGGATCGCCTCACGCAGTTCCAGCGTCCTGCGGTCCAGGGCGCGGGCCCTCTTGTACTCCCCGGACAACCGCAGGGCGACAGCGAGGTTGTTGGCGGCGCTCAGGGTCCGCGCGTGGTCCTCACCGTAGATCAACTCATAGCGCTGGTAGGTCTCCTCGTCGTAGCGCAGCGCTTCCGACAGCCGGCCGAGACCCCGCAGGTCGGCGGCGATGCTGCTGGTCGTCATCAGGATGTGCTGGTCGTCCACGTCGTCGAGCACGTCGAGCTGCCGCTCCAGAACCTCCTGGTCCAGCGCGAGCGACTCCTCGTACCTGCCCTGCGCGCGGAGAATGTTGGCGATCTGGAAGCGCATGTGCAGCGTCCAGCGTTCGTCGACCGCGCCCTCGTTGGACCACGCGGCGACCCGCCTCTGGCTGTACTCCATCGCCAGGCTCAGCTCGCCCCGGCGGCGCAGCTGGCGGACCCGGTCCACGAACAGTTCCTTGATGCCCTCGTCCGGGGAGGTCTCGGCCCACGGGGTGCCCAGATGCGGCCAGATGATCCGGTAGTTCTCCCAGGTGTTGGGGTTCTCGGGATCGTCACCGCTGGGCCTGGCGGCGATCAGTGAGCGGTAGACGACCTCCTGCGCCGCCTCTCGCTCCTCCTCGGTCATCTCCTTGCGCATGGCCGCCTGCATCATCCGGTGCACCGTGACGCTCCGCGCCTTGCGGTCGACGGTGACCAGCGAGAACCGGCTCAGCTCCTTGTACGCGCGCGAGACCGTACGGACACCGCCGAGGGCACGGGAGACCTCGAACCCCTCCAGCAGGTCCATGGAGATCGGCTCGGCGCTGTAGTACGAGCAGATCTGCAGGAGCTTCACCGCTGGGGGGAACTTCTCCCTCAGCTGCCCGAGCGCGAACTCCCAGGTGTTCTTGACGACCTCCCCGACCGTCTTGTCATCGGGGTCGCCGGCGGCCTGGGGCTGGATCTGCTTGATGTAGTCGCGTACGTCGGCCCTGGTCTGCTCGATGAACGCGGTCGCCCGTTCGATGGCGATCGGCAGGTCGCCCAGGGCGTCCGCGATCTGGTCGGCCTCCGCCCAACTGCAGTCGGGCAGCCGGCTGTGCACGTGGGCGATGCTCTCGTGCCGCTCGAAGACGGGCACGTCGATGGTGTCCACGAACCGCCCCCAGCCCTCGGCGCGCTGGCTCGTGACCAGGATGTGGCCGCGCCGGCCGTCCATCATGAACTCGGGCAGATGGTCGGGCTCCGGGACGTTGTCCAGGATCAGCAGCCAACTGTCCTGGCTGTCGCCGTTGTTGAGGAACTTGGCGACGGCCTCACCGGTGTCCGTCGGGTTGGTGCGCTCCTGCAGTCCGAGATGCTCGGCCAGACCCGCGTACCGCTCCACCGCCAGCATCTTCTGCTCGGCCTGGATGTGCCACACGACGTCGTAGTCGCTCTTGTAACGGTAGGCGAACTCCTGGGCCAGCAGGGTCTTGCCCACCCCGCCCATCCCCTTCAGGACCAGGGCCCGCGCATCGCCCTTCCAGAGCTTCTCCCGGATGCCCTCCAGCAGCTCCGTACGGCCGGTGAAGGACTCCGTGCGCAGCGGCACGCCGAAGACGCGGGGCTCCGTCCGCGGGAAACGCGGCAGCTTCGGCTCGGCGCCCGCGAAGTGGTTGCGGGCGAGCGACTCCCCGCCCCTGCCGAACCAGGTCAGCAGGGCCGCGCGGCCGGTCTCGCCGTTGCTGCAGCGCGTCATGTCGGCGAGCTGCTCCCGGAAGGGGGGCTCCAGCGACACCTGCCGGTCGACCTGCATGGAGACCAGCTGGTGGGTGCGTCGGTCGCTCTCCGCGTAGACCGCCTCCCAGGTGGCGCGGTACCGGGACGACCTCATGTAGTCCTCGGAGAAGATGATGAGCGTGTAGGAGGCCGCCTCCACACCGCGCTCGATCTCCTCCCGCGCCTGGCCGCCGTCGGTCGGGTTCTCCTGCGCCATGTGGACCTTGAATCCGGCCTGTTCGAGGACCGCGCCCGCCCAGTTGGCCCAGCTCCGGTCCTGGGGCACGAAGCTCAGGTACACGTCGGAGATGCGCGGCGGGCGGTGCCGGGTGTACCGGTCGAGGGTCTTGCGGCGCACCGACTCCTCGATGCGGGGCATGGAGTCGACCTGGCCGTCGGTGATGACCGCCGTGAGCCTCTCGTAGGCGGAGAGCAGGCTCTTGGGGTCGCCCGGCTGCTCACGGAACGGAGCGAGCGTCTCCTCGTAGGAGTAGATGGGGCGGTAGGGGATCTCCACGCTGCCCCAGTAGTCCTCCGGGTCCCGTTCGGGGATGTGCTTGCGCACGATCCGGTCGAAGCGGTACTGGATCTGGCCCCGGGCCGCGTCCAGCCGGTCCGCCTCCGCGTTCTCCACCCGCATGGGGACCGGCAGGATCCGGATGTCCCGGTTGCCGTACAGCATGCCGTCGATGCGTTCGGCGACACCGGCCGCGCCCTCGATGCTCTGACTGCTCGGGGTGAAGCAGGTGACCACGGTGTGCGGGAGGTTGACCGTGCAGATGTCCGAGATGTCGTTGAGGCCGGTACGGCTGTCGATGAGGACGTAGTCGAAGTTCTCCATGAACTCGCGCTTCAGCCCGTCGAGGAACCTCGTGGCGAGCGGGCCCTCCATGAAGTGCTTCCAGTCGAACTGCGAGAACGCCGCGAGATAGCCCTGGTTCTTCGTGCCGGCCGGCAGATAGTAGAGGTGTCCGCCCTCGGGGAAGTCCCAGTCGACCTGGACGATGCAGCTGTTGAGCGTGATGCCGTCGGAGGCCCCCAGGTCGACCACGGCGGGGTACGCCGGCCCCGGGTCGCCCTGGTGCGCGGACTCACCGGCGCCGCTCTGCGCCGAGACCATGAAGTGCGTCGACCGGCTGACCAGTTCCAGCACTCCGGGCGTCTCCCTAAGCTGCCTCTCGCTCAGGAAGGGATGCAGGAAGCGGTCCAGCCCCGGAGCGTCGAGGTCCCAGTCGACCACCAGCACCCGGTTGCCGGCGGAGGCGAGGATCCACGCCGTGTTGGCGAGCGCCATCGTCCTTCCCGTACCGCCCTTGTACGAGTAGAACGTGATGATCCTGCGCGCGTCCTCGCCGCTCATGGCCTGCCCTCCACGCGACGTCCGTCGCTCGATGACCCGTCGTCCCGGCCGCCGTCGGGCCGTCGGGGCAGGTCCGGCCCGGATTCCGGATCACCCCGGACGACCCCGCCACTCCGGGACAATTGCGAATGAATGTACCGCAAGTAGCGGATCTTGGTGGCCACGGCCAACTCGCTGAACCAGCGCGTGAAGACGTCGGCTCCCGCCAGTCCTCGCACCGCTTCCTGCTCGCCGGCTCGCCCCTCGCTGAGGAAGCGCGGAAAGTGCGCCGCCAACAGGCCGCGCAGCCGATCGGACTGTTCCTTCGTCTGCGCGTCGTCGCCGGACAGCGTACTCAGCACCGCGGTCCATGGCCGCCGCACCCGGTCGAACTCCCGTGCTTGGTATGCCATTTGGGTGTTCTCCAGCGCCCACGGGTCGACCACGACGATCCACGGGGCGGTCGGCAGTTGCGTGCTGTGCAGCTCCGCCTGGATCTTGTGGAAGGGGACCACAGTGGGCTCGAAGCCGAGGTTCCGGGCCGTGGCCTTCATCTGGTCGACCAGCGGGCCCACGGCCGGGCCGTAGGGCCGCCAGTCGGCGACTGTGGGGCCGTACAGGACGTCGTCCCTGCCGACGGGTAACTGCGTCTCGGTCGGGGCGAGCACGGTGACGTACAGCGGCGAGGCGAAGGGCGGGTCCGCGAAGGCGTCGTCCAGCCCGGCCAGCGTCATGGGCCGCACCGGGTTCCGGCCGCCGGACACGTCCGACGGCCGGGGCACCCTCGCGGCCAGATCGACGATGCGCCGGGCGAGCCAGTCGGTCACCTGGGCGACCCGGGTCGCCGCCTGCTCGTCCTCGGGGTCCGACCTCTCCGCCAGGTCGAGTCGCTGGTCGAGCAGCCGGTGCAGCCCCTGCCGGGCGTAGTCCTCCGCCGCCTCTCCGATGCCCTCGGGCTCATCGGGATACTGGTCCTTGACCCGTTGGGGCAGCGCGGTCGGCGAGTACGGCGTCCACAGCACCGGCAGGATGTTCGGCCGTACGCCCTGCGTGGCGCCGTCGGTGACGGCCGTCCACTGCCGTCCGCACTGAGGGTTGCTGAAGTACCTTTTGGAATACAGCGGAACGAAGACCCGGCAGTCGAAGAGCGCGTTGATCGCATGCTCGCTGGACGTTCCCGGCCGCTCGACGAATCCGGCCTCGTCGAGGGGCACGTCGGCGTGACGGGCCACGTCCGCGCACAGTTCGTCGAAGAACTGGAAGACCAGGCGATTGGGGTCCTGCGACGCGTCCCGGTGCCGGGGAGCAGGAACCCGCGCATAGCTCATGAAGAACATCGGCATCCTGCTATTCCCCCTCGAAGACGTTCCGGAGGTCCTTGAACAGCTCCACGTCACACGGTGCGAGGCTGGTCTGCTGAGCCACTTTCACGATCATCTCGGCGAGCGACCACACCGAACTGCGGTACATGCCGCGGCGACCTGCCTGTTTGAAGCCGTAGAGCCCGGCCTGCAGATAGGGCTTACCCAGATGCGGGATGGCGTACTGCACCTTCGCCGCCACGGGCGGCATGGTCAGGTGCTGCTCCCCCACCCACAGGACCGGGACGATCGCGTTGCCCGTGTACGGCCGGGTCCGCAGCTGCTCCTCCTGCCGCCGCGCGAAGGCGTCCCATTCCTTGCCGCACCATTCCCGGGTGAAGTACCGGGTGTTGTAGATCGGCACGAAGACCCGGCAGGTGGCCAGAGCGTGCTTGATCCGGTTCTCCCAGTCGACACCGGTGTCCATTCTCTGGTCCAGGAACCCCGGTGATTCCTCTCCGTCGTGATCGGTCAACTGCATGATGTTGCTGCATAACAGCGTGTAGAACTCCTCCAGTGCCAGATCCGACGAGTCCTTCTTCGCTCGGGCACCCTTGTAGGGCGTCCGCGCGTAACTCATGAAGAACACATACGGATCGGAGGAATCCGACGACTGCGTCGTCTGAGAAGCCGCCTGAACCATGGACTCGCCTTTCCCTCCCCCGTCGCGCCCAACCTCGGGTCTCCCAGGACCCCGAGTCTCCCGGTCCGGAATTCCTCCGGACCCATTGGAACGCGAGAACCACTGCCGGTGCCAGGGGTGGGGCCGGAGCAAGTTGTACCGGACACCGGTGCCGGGAAAGGAAGTTGGCCGACCATTACACCGCGACCGGCCCGGTCTCGGCCACACCGCCCAGTGCTTCCGCCTCGCTCCGCAGCCCTCTGACGAAGCGGCGGCCCAGGGCGGTCAGGGAGCCCGTTTCGGCCACGGCGTCGAGGGCGTCAAGGACAGCCGTGCGCCACTTGTCGGCCTCCGGACGGGACCGCTCGTGCAGGGCGGCACCGACGTCCTCGGCGCCGCGGCGGCACCTGATCCGCCAGATGTCGGCGACCGCGAGATGGGCGTACGCCCCCTGGACGAGGGCGTCGAGGGGACGGAGGTCGGGGCGCCACAACACGCGGTAGCGGCGGTCGTCGAGACCGTCGAGGAGGTCGAACATGTCCAGCATCGCGCCGAGTTTGACGTGCTGGTACTCGTGGATGATCAGCATCGCCAGGTCCTCGGCAGTGCGGGGCAGGGCGATGCCCACCGCCCCGAAGGCGTGCCGGGAGGTGGCGCTCACGTCGTCGCCGGACGGATCGGGGGCGAGCGGGGTGATCGTGACGAGCCCGGCGGCGATGCCCCGGGCGTAGTGCGGGTACGCGCCGCGGATCAGCTGCCAGGCCTCCGCGAACATCTCCTCCCAGCGTCGGACCTCAGCCTCGGGCAGTCTGGGCAGGGGCCGGTACCGGTAACAGTCGCGCGAGGGGTCCACGTCGTCCAGGGCCACCTCCAGGCCGTCCGCGCGCAGTTGGCGCACCGGCTGCCAGACCGTGCCCGGGGGTGGCCGTTCGTGCCCCAGGGCCCGGCCTCCCACGACGACCGTCGCGTCGGAGGCCGTCACCGTGACCGTCCCGGCCCGGTGGTCGGGGCTGTCGGCACCGACCAACAGCCGTCCCAGGCCGGGCAGATGGACCTCCGGGCCCTCGGGACCGTGCCGCAGCGGCACCGGCAGGGTCAGCCGGCCCCCGGTACGGGCGACCGCGGACAGGGCGGCCTCGGCCGGGTGCCCGTCGGCTCCGCGGAGCGACTGTCCACAGGCGAGGGCCCACACGCGCAGATACGGCTCGGACAGCAGGACGTCCAGCGCGGCGGTGGGCAGGGCGAGGACCGCCTCCCAGCCGGCCTCGGATCCCGTGCCGACGTCCGCGCGGCGGGCGGCGGCCAGCAACGCCCGGCGCTGGCTGTTCTGCGCCGCCGCGAGGGACCGTACGGCGGCGGCGCCGCCGTGTCCCGCGGCGAGTTCGTCGAAGTGGGTCCATGTCAGGCCGTGCCAGCCGTGGCGGACGTCGGTCTCGTCGCGCTCGGCGGCCTGGACGTACTCGATGATCTTCAGCAGGTCGGCGCAGTACACCGAGGGGTTGTCGAAGCCGTTGGCCGCCCGGTGGCGGTGTCCGTAGAGGCCGCCGCCGCAGACGGAGACGACCGGGCAGGCACGGCACTGGGCGCTCAGCCCGTCCAGGCCGGCCCGCCGGGCCTGGATGCCCCGGTGGGCGGCGGCCTCCTCCAGGCGATGGGTGTCGATGTGCATACCCGTCCCGGGGGCGCCCGGATAGGCCGTCTTGAGCCAGTCGGCCTGCTCGATGGCGCCGTCCGTCTCGACCACCAGCAGGTCGGAGCTGCCCAGGCCGAGTGCCTCGGTGAGGCTGCCACGGCCGCGCGTCAACCGGCTGATCGACTCGAACATCCGGATGCGCATCGGCATGCCGTCGGCGGTCCACTGCTTGTGCACCGCGATCAGCCAGTCCGCGTAGTCGGTGTCGCCGCCGGGGCGAGGGGGCGGGTGCTCCCAGGTGGCGTGCGGCAGCAGGAAGTCCACGGCGGGTGGGCTCAGCTCGGCCAGCGCGCGGTAGACGTCCACCGGGTCGTTCTCGACGTCGATGGTGCAGAGCAGACCGCCGAAGGCACCGCGGTGGGCCGGGGCCCTCAGGAGGCGGACCGCGCGCACCGCGTCCCGGTGGGAGCCGGAGCCGTCGCGCCGGACGCGGTGGCGGTCGTTGGACCTCTGGTCGCCGTCGAGGGAGACGCTGGCGACGATGGACTGCTCCACCAGCATCGCGCAGAACTCGTCGTCCAGGCGCAGGCCGTTGGTCTGCATCCGCAGGTCCAGTTCGGCCACGCCGTGCAGTGCGGAGCGCAGCGTGCGGGCGAAGCGCCGCAGCCGTTCCCGTCCGGCGAGCAGGGGCTCGCCCCCGTGCAGGACGACGTGTACGCGGGTGAGGTGGTGGGCGGAGGCGTGCTCCGCGATCCGGTCGGCCGTGCGCCGGAACGTCTCGTCCGACATGGTGACCGGACGCCTCAGCCAGCTCTGGTCGGCGTGCTGGTAGACGTAGCAGTGGTCGCACGCCAGGTCGCAACGGCTGTGCACCTTGATCACGAACTGACGGAAGGGCCGCGTCGCCGCGATCACCGGTACGGTCCCGTGGGGATTCCGGCCGACCCGGTCAGAGCGACGACTGGAAGGCGGCCACCGGTTCTCCGCCTCCCCCGAGCATCCTTGCCAGAGCCGAGTCTTGGGCGGACTCCGGTACCTCAGCCAGCGAGGTGTCGTGCAAGTCCCTGACGACGCTCGTGGCGAAAGGCTGCTCGTAGCTGTCCATAGGCGTCTCCTCGGCGTACGGCTCCGGACGGCACACCTCATGGTGACGGCCCGGTAACCGAACAGCAAGGCGATCGCCAGCCAAGTGCTGCTCAAGAAGCCGTAGGGGGGATCCGTCGGCAGCGCGGAACGAAGGGGTGCCTGATCCTTCCGCGCGCTCCCGACGAGGGCTCGCGGACCCCGTCAAGCGCTGCCGTCGGCAGGGGGCGGGCCGGGGTCCGTCACGCTCGGGACGCACGGCGCGGGTGCAGCGGACGCGCCGGAGGACGACGACCGCGCCTCCACAGGCCGAAATTGACTGCTCTTCACACCAGGTCGCGGAACGGCCGGTCAGCGAGGGAGCGGGGCCACGCCGACGGTGTGGCCCCCTCGCCGTCGCACGGCCTCACGGCCGCCCTCGTCAGGCCGCCCCGTCCTTCGCCGCAGCCGCCGGAGCCGTCAGGTCCTTCTCCTCGGGGAGTTCGTCCACGTCCACCCCGCGCACCTGGGCCAGTTCGTGCTTGAGGGCCGCGAGTTCCGTGCCGCCCGCCATGTGGTTGGTGAGTTCCTCCAGGGTGACCTGGTCGCGGGCGGCGGAGAGTTCCATGGTGCCGAGGCGCAGGACGCTGAAGTGGTCGCCGACCATGTAGGCGTGGTGCGGGTTGTGGGTGATGAAGATGACGCCGAGGCCGCGGTCGCGGGCGGCGGCGATGTACTTCAGGACCACACCGGACTGCTTCACGCCGAGGGCGGCGGTGGGCTCGTCGAGGATGAGGACGCGGGCGCCGAAGTAGACGGCGCGGGCGATCGCGACGCACTGGCGCTGGCCGCCGGAGAGCGTGCCGATGGGCTGCTCCAGGTCGTCCAGGACGATGCCCATGTTGCGCAGCTCGGCGTCCGCGGTCCGCTTCATCTTCTCGATGTCGAGGCGGCGGATCGGCCAGGGACCCTTCGTCATCTCCGAGCCGAGGAAGAAGTTCCGCCACACCGGCATCAGGGGGACCGTGGCCAGGTCCTGGTAGACGGTCGCGATGCCGGCGTCCAGTGCCTCGCGGGGGGTGGTGAAGCGGACCGGCGCGCCGTCGACCAGGAACTCGCCCTCGGTGTGCTGGTGCAGACCCGAGATGATCTTGATCAGGGTGGACTTGCCGGCGCCGTTGTCGCCCAGGACGCAGGTGACCTTGCCGGGGTGGACGGCCAGGTCCACTCCGTGCAGGGCGCGGACGTTGCCGTACGCCTTGCCCGCGCCGCGCAGTTCCACCACCGGGGTGTCGGTGGCGGGGGTCGCGTCGGACGGGGCGGCGGTCGGGTTCGTGGGTGTCATGGGGTGGTTCACCTCCGGGTCGCCTGGCGGCGGACCCACAAGTTGACGAGGGCGGCGATCAGGAGCATCACGCCGAGGAATGCCTTGAACCAGTCGGGGTTCCAGTTGGCGTAGACGATGCCCTGGTTGACCATGCCGAAGATGAAGGCGCCGATGACGGGGCCGATCGCCGAGCCGTAGCCGCCGGTGAGCAGGCAGCCGCCGATCACCGCCGCGATGATGTACAGGAACTCGTTGCCCACGCCCTCGTTGGACTGCACCGTGTTGAACGAGAACAGCAGGTGCATGCCCACGAACCAGGCCCCGGCGCCCACGCCCATGAAGAGGGCCACCTTGGTGAAGTTCACGGGCACGCCGACGGCCCGCGCACTGTCCTGGCTGCCACCGACCGCGAAGATCCAGTTGCCGAACCTGGTGCGCAGCAGCAGCCAGGTGGCGATCGCCGCGAACACCAGCCAGTAGAAGATCGTGATCTTGAAGTCGACGCCGCCGATGGTCACCTCGGAGGCGAAGACGCTCTTGGCCTGGTCGAAGCCGTCCATGTCGGCGATCGAGTCGGAGGCCACGTTGCCGGTGAAGATCTTCGTCACGGCCAGGTTGGAGCCCTGGAGGATCAGGAAGGAACCCAGCGTCACCAGGAAGCTCGGCAGGCCGGTCTTGATCAGCAGCCAGCCGTTGAACGCGCCCACCGCCAGCGACACGGCCAGCGCGACGAACACGCCCGTCCACACGTTCACCGTCAGCTGGAAGCTGAGGATCGCGGCGGTCAGGGCGGAGGTGGTGACCGCGACACCGGCGGACAGGTCGAACTCCCCGCCGATCATCAGCAACGCCACCGGCAGCGCCATGATGCCCATGACGGACGCCTGGTAGAGCACCGTCGCCAGCGATCCGGCCTCGCGGAAGGAGGGGGCGACGGCGAAGAAGAAGACGTACACACCGATCGCGGCGATCAGCGCGCCGACCTCGGGGCGGGCCAACAGGCGTCGGCCCAGGGAACGTTCGACGGTACGGCCGTCCTTCTGGGCGGCCGGCGGAGCCGGCGGCGAGGGGGAGCTCGCCGCCGGTGCCGTTGCTTGGGTCATTCAGATCACCGGGTGCCCTTCGCGGCGTACTTGGCGATCGTGTCGACGTTGGCCTTGTCCACGAAGGCCGGGCCCGTCAGGACCGGCTGCTCGCCGCCGCCGCTGTAGTTGCCGTTGTTCTTGTAGAGCCACAGGGAGTCGATCGCCAGGTAGCCCTGGAGGTAGGGCTGCTGGTCGACGGCGAACTCGATGTCGCCCGCCTTGATGGCGTCCGTCAGCTCCTTGTTCAGGTCGAACGTGGCGACCTTCGCCTTGCTGCTCGCGTCGTCGACCGACTGCACGGAGGTCAGGGCGATGGGCGCGCCCAGCGTGACGACCTCGTCGATCGAGGAGTCCTGCTTGAGCTTGGCCGTGATGGTGGACTTCACGGAGGGCATGTCCGTGCCGTTGACGTAGAGGTTCTCGGTCTTGCCCTTGAAGGTCTTCTTCACCCCGGCGCAGCGCGCTTCGAGGGAGACGTTGCCCTGCTCGTGGATCACGCAGACCGCGTGCTTGGCGCCGGTCTCGTTGAGCTTCTTGCCGAAGGCCTCGCCGGAGACGGTCTCGTCCTGGCCGAAGAAGGAGAGCAGCCCCTGCTCCTTCCACACGTCCATGCCGGAGTTCAGGCCGACGACGGGGATGCCGGCCTTCTCCGCCTTGGCGATGACGTCCTTCATCGCGTCGGGCTTGGCGAGGGTGACGGCGATGCCGTCGACCTTCTGGTCGATGGCGTTCTGGACGAGGTTGGCCTGGTTCGCCGCGTTCGGGTCGTTCGAGTAGACCAGCTTGACGTTGTCCTTGTCGGCGGCCGTCTGGGCGCCCTTGCGGACGATGTCCCAGAAGGTGTCGCCCTGCCCGGCGTGGGTCACCAGCGCCACGGTCATCCGCGGCGTGTTGGCCTTGCCAGCGGAGGCGTCCGCCCCACCCTCCTCGGCCTCCTTGCCGCCGGAGCTGCTGGAGCATCCGGCTATGAACATCGCGGAGGCCGCGGCCACGGCGACGAAGGGAGCCACTCTGCGTGAGCGGGGCTGAAACGTGCGGTCCATCTTTCCTGCACCTCACTGTGCGACAGGGGGAAAGGGAACGGGACAGCGTCGGGCGGTGCACCCGCGCGGACCCGGACCTGAAGTCCGGATCATTCTGCCGGTAGGCCTGCTGCGCTGTTTCGTTGGGACGGGATCAAACCCCTGGCACACCCCGCTGTCAAGACTTTGTTAAGACATTATTTCACGAGCAGGTCCGAATGTCAGTACAAACTATTGACAGTGGCTCACTCGGGGCCCTACACCTGAGGTACCTCCGGTCCCCGTGCACGCGCATCCCCAGGCGCGCCCCGGGGCGCCGGCCGGCCCGCATCCCCCGCCCGAGGAGCGCCGCGCATGCCCGAGTCCGCCGAGTCCTTCGACCTCATCACCATGGGGCGCATCGGAGTGGATCTGTATCCGCTGCAGACCGGTGTGCCGCTCGCCCGCGTCGAGTCCTTCGGCAAGTTCCTCGGCGGGTCCGCCGCGAACGTCGCGGTGGCCGCGGCCCGGCTCGGCGACACGTCCGCCGTGATCACACGGACGGGAGACGACCCCTTCGGCGTGTTCCTGCACGAGGCCCTCGCGGAGTTCGGCGTCGACGACCGGTTCGTCACGCCCGTCGCCGGCCTCCCCACGCCGATCACGTTCTGCGAGATCTTCCCGCCGGACGACTTCCCGCTCTACTTCTACCGGCGCCCCAAGGCCCCCGACCTGGAGATCCACACCGACGAGCTGGACTTCTTCGCCGTCCGTGCGGCCCGCGTCTTCTGGATCACCGGCACCGGACTGAGCGAGGAGCCCAGCCGCTCCGCCACGTTCGCCGCGCTCAAGGCCCGCGACAGGGCCGGCACCACCGTGTTCGACCTGGACTGGCGCCCCTTGTTCTGGCAGGACCCCGAGACCGCCCGCCCGTACTACGCCGAGGCCCTGCGGCACTCCACGGTCGCCGTCGGCAACCTCGACGAGTGCGAGGTCGCCACCGGTGTCCGGGAACCCCGGGCCTGCGCGGAGGCGCTGCTGGAGGCGGGGGTGGAACTGGCCGTCGTCAAGCAGGGCCCCAAGGGGGTGCTCGCCGTCCACCGCGACGGCACGGTCGCCGAGGTGCCGCCGGTGCCGGTCGAGGTCGTCAACGGCCTCGGCGCGGGCGACGCGTTCGGCGGCTCCCTCTGCCACGGGCTGCTGCGCGGCTGGGACCTGGAGCGGATCATGCGGTACGCCAACGCCGCCGGCGCGCTCGTCGCCTCCCGCCTCGCCTGCTCCTCGGCGATGCCGACGGCAGGGGAGGTGGAGGAGTTGCTGAGAGCCGGATGACGCCGCGGCTCGGACGGCCGGTCCGTCGTTTCCCGGCGGGAGGGGCGGGCTGCTCGCGCCCGCGCGACGCAGCCGCGTGTGCCACCGCCCCGCGCCCCGGAGAAGCGACCGGGCCGCGCCCCTGGCCTCTTGCGGAAGGGCCGCGTGCCCGTCCCTCCAGGGCCGCGGGGAACTGCGCGAGAAGCCCCACACCGCCCGCACCCGCCCACGAACACCCACCCCCGAGCCATCAGGCGCCCCGGGGGCCGAGGGGGCACGCGCCCCTGGAACGGAGCCCCACGTGACCATCCGCATCCCCGACCTCGCCGCGGTGCGCGCACGCCACCCGGAGGCCGTCGCCGAAGCCGCGGCGCGCCGTGTCCGCCGCCCGCTGATCGGCGACAGCGGCCGTCTGATGATCGTCGCCGCCGACCACCCGGCGCGCGGCGCCCTCGGCGTCGGCGGCGACCCCCTCGCCATGGCGGACCGGGCCGATCTCCTCCGGCGCCTGTGCACCGCGCTGTCACGGCCCGGCGTGGACGGCGTGCTCGCCACCGCCGACATCCTGGAGGACCTGCTGCTCCTGGGCGTCCTGGAGAACAAGGTCGTCATGGGCTCCCTCAACCGCGGCGGGCTCGCCGGGGCGTCCTTCGAGATGGACGACCGCTTCACCGGCCACCGCCCCCAGGACATCGAGCGCCTCCGTTTCGACGCGGGCAAACTGCTGCTGCGCGTCGACTACGACGACCCCGGTTCCCTGCGGACGCTCCACTCCACCGCCCGCGCGGTCGACGACATGGCGGCGCGCCGACTGCCGCTGTTCGTCGAGCCGTTCCTCTCGCGCCGTGTGGACGGCCGGGTCCGCAACGACCTGAGCGCCGAGGCCGTCACCCGTTCCGTCGCCATCGCGGCGGGCCTCGGCGGCACGTCCGCGTACACCTGGCTGAAGCTGCCCGTCACCGATGACGCCGACGCCATGGGCGAGGTCCTGGAGACCTCGACCCTGCCCGTCGTCCTGCTCGGCGGCGAGGTGGGGAAGGATCAGGACGGCGCGTACGAGAAGTGGCGCAAGGCCCTGCGGCTGCCCACCGTGCAGGGCCTGGTCGTGGGCCGTTCCCTGCTCTACCCCGCCGAGGGCAGCGTGGAGACCGCCGTCGACACGGCGGTCGGGCTGCTCTGAGCCCCCCGGACACCGAACCGCCACGGCACCCGAACCTGATCCCGCACCCGCAAACCCGAGCCCGGAAACCCGAGCCCGCCGGCACGAGCCGAGCAACCTGACTCGCGCCAGGCCCCCGAACAACCCGACCCTTCGTCCCAGTGAGGTCCCGATGACCACCCCCTCCACCCGCCGGCTGACCGTCGCCCAGGCGCTGGTGCGGTTCCTGTCCGTGCAGTACACCGAGCGCGACGGCGTACGCCACCGGCTGATCGCCGGGACCTGGGGCATCTTCGGCCACGGCAACGTCGCGGGGGTCGGCCAGGCGCTGCTGGAGGCCGGCGAGGAGACGATGCCGTTCCACCAGGGGCGCAACGAGCAGTCCATGGTGCACGCGGCCGTCGGGTACGCCCGTCAGCTGAACCGGCTCTCCGCGCAGGCGGTCACCACCTCCATCGGGCCCGGCGCCACCAACCTCGTCACCGGCGCCGCCCTCGCCACGATCAACCGGCTGCCCGTCCTGCTCCTGCCCGGCGACTACTTCGCGACCCGCACCGCCGACCCGCTGCTCCAGCAGCTGGAGCACCCCACCGAGGCCGATGTGTCGGTGAACGACACCCTGCGGCCGGTCTCCCGCTTCTTCGACCGGGTCACCCGCCCCGAGGCGCTGATCCCGGCCGCCCTGAACGCCGTGCGGGTCCTCGCCGACCCCGTCGAGACCGGCGCCGTCACCCTCGCCCTGCCGCAGGACGTGCAGGCGGAGGCGTACGACTGGCCGGAGGAGTTCTTCGCGGAGCGCGTCTGGCGGGTGCGGCGGCCCGCGCCCGACCCGGTGGAGCTGGCCGCGGCGGTCCGGGCGATCCGCGCGGCGCGGCGGCCGCTCCTCGTCGCGGGCGGCGGCGTCCACCACAGCGAGGCGGAGGCGGCCCTCAAGGCGCTGGTGGAGGCCACCGGCATCCCGGTCGCGTCCACGCAGGCGGGCAAGGGCTCGCTGCGCCACGACCACCCGGCCGACCTCGGCGGCATCGGGCACACCGGCACCGCCGTCTGCGACGACATCGCCCGCACCGCCGATCTGGTCATCGGCGTCGGCACCCGCTACACCGACTTCACCACCGCCTCCCACACCCTCTTCCAGGTCCCCGACGTCCGCTTCGTCAACCTCAACATCGCCGCGTACGACGCCCACAAGCTGGCCGCCCGGACCGTGGTCTGCGACGCGCGGTCGGGTCTGGAGGCGCTCACGGAGGCGCTCGCCGGTCACCGTGTGGAGGAGGCGTACGAGGCCGAGTACCGGGCGGGCAAGGAGCGCTGGGAGCAGGTGGTGCGGGCCGCGTACGCCCCGGCCGACGAGCACGCCGTGCCGACGCAGACCCAGCTGCTGGGCGCCCTGGACGCGGTCGTCGGGGAGGACGACGTCGTCATCAACGCGGCCGGTTCGCTCCCCGGCGACCTGCACAAGCTGTGGCGGGCCCGCAGCCCCCGCCAGTACCACCTGGAGTACGGCTACTCCTGCATGGGCTACGAGATCCCCGCCGCGATCGGCGTCCAGCAGGCGGCGCCCGGCACGGCCGTGTGGGCGCTGGTCGGCGACGGCACGTATCTGATGATGCCGACGGAGATCGTCACCGCCGTCCAGGAAGGACTGCCCGTCAACCTGGTGCTCGTCCAGAACCACGGCTACGCCTCCATCGGCGGGCTGTCGGAGTCGGTGGGCGCCGAGCGGTTCGGCACCGCCTACCGCCACCGCGTCGCCGACGGCACCTTCACCGGCGCCCCGCTGCCGGTGGACCTGGCCGCCAACGCCGCCAGCCTCGGCATGGACGTCATCCGCGCCAAGACCGTGCGGGAGCTGCGCGACGCCCTGGCCGCGGCCCGCGCCTCGGACCGGCCGACCTGCGTGTACGTGGAGACCGACCCCACGCCCACGGCTCCCCCGGCGGAAGCCTGGTGGGACGTCCCGGTGGCGCAGACCGCCGCCCGCCCGGCCGCGGTCGAGGCCCGCGCGGCGTACGACCGGGAGGTCGCCGCCCGGCGCCGGCACCTCCACCCGGGGACATGAGCGGCACGGCCCGCCGCCGGTCCGGGAGCCGGGCGGCTCCCGGACCGGCGGACGCCGTGCTTGTCAGGACAACGCAATGACAGGGCTTCCTGTCATCCGGACGGGCGGTTACTCTCGGACCGTGACCAGCGCGACCACAGGGAGTACGGAGAAGCTCGACCTCAGTGTCGACCGGAGCAGCCCGGTGCCGCTGTACTACCAGCTGGCCCGGCAGCTGGAGTCCGCCATCGAGCACGGGGCACTGGGCCCGGGCAGCCTGCTGGGCAACGAGATCGAGCTGGCGGGCCGCCTCGGCCTGTCCCGGCCGACGGTGCGGCAGGCCATCCAGTCGCTCGTCGACAAGGGCCTGCTGGTGCGCCGCCGGGGTGTGGGCACGCAGGTCGTGCACAGCCAGGTCAGGCGTCCGCTGGAGCTGAGCAGTCTCTACGACGACCTGGAGGCGGCGGGCCAGCAGCCCACGACCCAGGTGCTGCTGAGCGAGATCCGGCCGGCCTCCGCCGAGGTCGCGGCGGCCCTGGGCCTCGCCGAGGGCGCGGAGGTCCACCTCGTCGAACGGCTCCGCCTCACCCACGGCCAGCCGGTGGCGTTCCTCTCCAACCACGTCCCGGCGGGCCTGCTGGACCTCGACACCGAGCGGCTGGAGGCGACGGGCCTGTACCGGATGATGCGCACCGCCGGCATCACCCTGCACAGCGCCCACCAGACGGTCGGCGCCCGGATCGCCGCCCCCGAGGAGGCCGAGCGGCTCGGCGAGCCCGAGGGGGCCGCCGTCCTCACCATGCAGCGCACGGCGTACGACGACACGGGCCGGGCCGTCGAGTACGGCAGCCACATCTACAGGGCCTCGCGCTACTCCTTCGACTTCCAGCTGCTCGTCCGCGGCTGACGCCCGGCGAAGGGCCCCGCGGCACCACGGCCCGCCTCGGCCCGGCTCCCAGAAACGCAGGTCAAGCGGCTAGACCTACGGGAGTACTACATTGGGCAGCGGAGACTGAAATCCCGCCGGCATCAGCGCCCCGGGGATCCGGACCCCGCCCGATCTCCCGCAGGCCGCCGCTCGCAAGGGAGAACCCGCCGTGAAGACCCGTCGCATCCGCCGCATCGGCCTCGGTGTCGTCAGTGCTCTCGCCGTCATCGTGCTCGGCGCGTGCGGCGGCTCGGGGACCGGCAGCGGCACGGTGGTGGGCGTCGACTACCCGCGCTCGGACTCCGACTTCTGGAACGCGTTCATGAAGTACACCCCCGGGTTCGCCGAGGAACTCGGGCTGAGGCTGAAGACCACCAACTCGCGCAACGACGTCGCCAAGCTCACCACCAACTCGCAGAGCCTCATCATCCACGGGGTGAAGGGCGTGGCCATGGCCCCCCAGAACACCGCCGCGACCACCCCCGTCCTGCGGCAGCTCGCCGCGCAGAAGATCCCCGTGGTCACCCTGGACACCCGTCCCGACACCGGCGACGTCTACATGGTGGTGCGCGCCGACAACCGCGCGTACGGGGAGAAGGCCTGCCGGTTCCTCGGCGCCAAGCTCCACGGCGAGGGCAAGGCCGTCATGCTGGAGGGGGACCTCGCCTCCGTCAACGGCCGCGACCGCACCGAGGGGTTCAACGCGTGCATGAAGGAGCACTATCCCCGGATCAAGGTCTTCGGGGAGAGGACGAACTGGGACGGGGCGGTCGCGGCGCAGAAACTGCAGGCGATTCTTACGGCTCACCCTGACATCAAGGGCGTCTACATGCAGTCCGGCCTGGCGCTCTCCGGCACCCTCCAGGTGCTCAAGCAGCAGGGCGTACTGGTCGGCCGGCACGACCACAGGCATGTGTTCGTGGTGTCCAACGACGGCACACCCAGGGAACTCAGGGCGATCGCCAAAGGCCAGATCGACGCCACGGTCTCCCAGCCCGCCGACCTCTATGCCAAGTACGCCCTCTACTACCTTCAGGCGGCGATCGAGGGCAGGACGTTCAAGCCCGGCGGGACGGACCACGACAGCACGATCGTGCGGATCCGCGACGGTGTGCTGGAGGACCAGCTCTCCGCACCCCTGGTGACCGCGGACGGCGCCACCTACGGCGGGGTGCCCAGCGTCAGGAGCGACGCCCCGTCCCTGTGGGCCAACAACCTCGACTGATCCCGCCCGGCGCGGGCGCTTCCACCTGCGCTCCCCTCGGCGCGCGCCTCAGGCCGGTGGCCGGTTCAGAGAGTCACCCACGCCCCGGACTCGGCGGAGCGGCTCATGGCGTCCAGGGCGGTGGCGCTGTGCACGGCGTCGTCCAGGGTGGCGCCGTGCGGGGTGCCCTCGGCGATGGAGCGCAGGAAGTGGTGGGCCTCGATGACCTTGAGGTCGTCGTAGCCCATGGCGTTGGCGGAGCCCGGCTGGAACGCCGCGTACGCGCCGTGGCCCGGGCCGACGAAGACGGTGCTGACGGACTGGTCCTGGTAGGCGGTGCCCCGGCTGACGCCCAGCTCGCCCATGCGGCGGAAGTCCCACAGGACGGCGCCCTTGGTGCCGTGGACCTCGAAGCCGTAGGTGTTCTGCTCGCCGACGGCGACCCGGCTGGCCTCCAGGACACCCCGGGCGCCGGAGGCGAAGCGGAGCAGGCAGCCCACGTAGTCCTCGTTCTCGACGGGGCCGAGGTCCCCGCCGGTGGCGCGGGTGTGCCCGGCGGTGGCGCCCGTGGGGCGGGCCCGTTCCGGCACGAAGATCGCGGTGTCGGCGGTGAGGGCGGTGATCTCGCCGAGGAGGAAACGGGCCAGGTCGACGCCGTGCGAGGCGAGGTCGCCGAGGACGCCGCTGCCGCCGCGCTCGCGCTCGTACCGCCAGGTCAGGGCGGACTCGGGGTGGGCGGCGTAGTCGCTGAAGAGGCGGACGCGGACATGGGTGACGGTGCCGATCTCCCCGGCGGCGATCAGTTCGCGGGCGTGGGCGACGGCGGGGGCGTTGCGGTAGTTGAAGCCGACGGTGCCCTGGACGCCGGCCCGGGCGACCGCGTCGGCGACGGCACGGGCGTCGGCGGCGGTGAGCCCGACGGGCTTCTCGATCCAGATGTGCTTGCCGGCCTCGGCCATGGCGACGCCGATCTCGCGGTGCAGGAAGTTCGGCGCGGTGATGCTCACGGCGTGCACGCGCGGGTCGGCGGCGACCTCGCGCCAGTCCCGGGCGGTCGTCGCGAACCCGAACCGCTCGGCGGCCTCCTCGGCGCGACCGGGCACGTCCTCGACGACGGTGACCAGCTCGGGGCGTACGGCAAGCTGCGGGAAGTGGTGCGGCACGCGGGCGTACGCCTGGGTGTGCACCCGTCCCATCCAGCCGAACCCCACGACGGCGACACCGAGCGCACTCACCATGACTGCCCCTCTTCGGACTCACCGGACCGGCTTTGGACCGTTCCAGAACGTACGCCGCTCACCTTGGGGGCGATCCTCCAAGCCTGTCAAGCCCTTTGACAAGGACGCCCGCCCTGTGGAACGGTCCACACCATGAGACCTCCGACGATCCGCGATGTCGCCGAGCGCGCCGGCGTGTCGAAGTCCTTGGTCTCGCTGGTGCTGCGCGGTTCCGAGCAGGTGCGCCCCGAGAAGCGGGAGGCCGTGCTGGCGGCCGTGGACGAGCTGGGCTACCGGCCGAACGCGGCGGCGCGCAGCCTGAGCGAACGCCGCACCCGGACGGTCGGCGTCCTCCTGAACGACATGCGCAACCCCTGGTTCGTGGAACTGCTGGACGGTCTGAACTCCCGGCTGCACGACAACGGTCTGCGCATGCTGCTGGCCGACGGCCACCTCAACCGGCGGCTCGGGGAGGACCTCACCCGGACCTTCACCGAACTACGGGTGGACGGCCTGATCGCGGTCGGCACCCTGCCCCCGTCGCAGGCTCTGCGCTCGGCGGCCGCACAGGTGCCCACCGTGGTCGCCGGGGCCCGTGAGCCGACGCTCCCCCATGTCGACGTCGTCGCGGGCGACGACCAGTCGGGCGCGCGGCTCGCCACCGAGCACCTCATCGCGCTCGGCCACCGCCGGATCGGGCACATCGCGGGGGACGGCGTGGTCGGCGCGCTGCGCCGCCGCAGCTTCGAGACGGTCATGCGTGAGCACGGCCTGACCGACCTGGCGGCCGTCGAACGCGGCGACCTGACGGAGGAGGGCGGCTACCGCGCCACGGTCCGGCTGCTCAGCGCCCCCGAACGCCCTACCGCCATCGTGGCGTTCAACGACATGTCCTGCGTCGGCGCCCTCTCCGCGGCCGAGGAGCTGGGTCTGCGGGTGCCGCGCGACCTGTCCCTCGTCGGCTACGACAACACCTATGTCTCCCGGCTGCGTCATCTGTGGCTCACCACTGTGGACAACGCCAGCCACGACGTCGGCCGCCGCGCCGCCCAGTGCCTCCTGGACCGCATCGCGGACCCCACCCGCCCGGCCCAGGTGGTCCTGACGACCCCGACGCTGGAGATCCGCGGCACGACGGGACCGCCGGCGGGGAGTTGACCCGCGGCGACCTCACGCGGTCGCGTCGAGCGGGTGGGCCCCCGCGGCCAGCAGCAGTGCCGCCGTCTCCGGGTGCGGGCCGCGCTCCGCCCAGTACAGCGGGGGGCGACCCGTGCCGTGGTCCTCGTGGAGATTGGGGTCGGCGCCGTGCGCGAGGAGTTCGCGCACGGTGTCCGTGTGGCCCCAGCAGGCGGCCGCGCACAGCGGCGTGCCTTCCGTGCCGTGTCCGCTCTCGGCGTCGGGCGGGGCGCCGGCGGCCAGCAGCCGGCGGACCGTGTCGGCCGCCCCGTGCACGGACGCCGCGTACAGCGGCGTCGTGCCGTCGGCGTCCGCCGTGACGGGGCAGGCACCGGCCCGGAGCAGCGCGTCGACGGCGGCGGTGTCACCGACCGACGCGGCCCGGACGAGACGTTCGGACTGCTTCTTCTGCCGCCTTCTGTTCACTGCTCCCCAGTCCTGCGCCGTGCGTCCTGCGCCGTGCGTCCTGCGCGACGAGTTCCGGGCCTCAGCCCATCACACGCCCTCCTGGGGGGCGACCTCTTTTCCTCGCGTTCCCGTCACTTCGGTTGCCCCCGCTGCCCCCGTTGCCCCGGTCGGCCCGGTGGCCCCGCGCTCTCCGCGTACGTCGATCGCGGTGAGGGCGAGGGCGAGCAGACCGGGGACGAGGAACGCGAGCGGCAGCAGCATCCACGCGCACAGGGCGGCCGTCAGCACGGCCAGCACCACCAGCGCGCTGCCGCCCGGGTCGCGCACGGCGTCGTGGGCGGCCCCGCGCACCGCGGCCGGCCAGTCGACGGCGGACTCGTGTCGGGCGCAGGCGCGCAGGCCGACCACGGCGGCGCAGACGCCGACGGCGGCGACCACCAGCCCGAGGGCCGGGCCGCCGGGCAGGCCCGCGGGGACCAGCGCCAGGTCGACGAGGAGGAGGGCGAGACCGGCGAGGGTGACGAGCCCGGCGGCGACGTCACCGGACCGCAGCCGTCGCCGCAGCCCGCCGAGGAACCGCCGGGCGGTCACCGGCCGCCCGTCCCGTACGCCCCGCAGCACCTCGCACGCCGTGGACAGCGCGGCGGGCACCGTCAGCAGCGGCAGGCTCACCACCGCCACGGCGACACCGACGCTCAGCACGTCGGCGAACAGCGACATCCTCGGTCCGAGGATCTCGCCGGGCTCCCGGTCGGTCCGCATCGCGCTCACCCCTTGATCCCCGAGTTGGCCATGCCCTCCACCAGGAACCGCTGGAAGGCCAGGAAGAACAGCACGATCGGCAGCAGCGCGATGACCGACATGGCGAACATCGGGCCGAACGCCGAGGTGCTCGACGCGTCCACGAACGACCTGAGCGCCAGCGTCAGCGTGAACTTCTCCGGGGAGAAGAGGTAGATCAGCTGGGTGAAGAAGTCGTTCCAGGTCCAGATGAACGTGAAGATGGCGGTGGTGATCAGGGCCGGGCGGGTCAGCGGCAGGATCACCAGGAAGAAGCTTCGGAACGGTCCACAGCCGTCGATCCGGGCCGCCTCCTCCAGTTCCCTCGGCAGTCCGCGCATGAACTGCACGATGAGGAAGACGAAGAACGCCTCGGTGGCCAGGAACTTCGGCAGGATCAGCGGCCAGTAGGTGTTCACCATGCCGAGCTGGTTGAAGATGATGTACTGCGGGATCAGCACCGCG
This sequence comes from Streptomyces sp. HM190, assembly GCF_009857135.1. Lineage (GTDB taxonomy): Bacteria > Actinomycetota > Actinomycetes > Streptomycetales > Streptomycetaceae > Streptomyces > Streptomyces heilongjiangensis. The sequence goes on along the minus strand of NZ_CP047318.1, from coordinate 6,947,282 downwards.
TGGTGCGGCAGCATGATCGTCGCGATCATGAAGGCGAAGAGCGGTCCACGGAAGCGGAAACGCAGGCGTGCGAAGGCGTACGCCGCGAGGGAGCAGGACAGGACGTTCCCGATGACCGCGCCGGACGCGATCAGCAGGGAGTTGCCGAGCAGTCGGCCGACCGAGACGTCGTTGACGCCGTCCAGGGCCGTCTCGTAGTTGGACCATTCCAGACGGCCGGGCAGCAGGTCGAGGCTCGCGATGACCTCGTCCGCCGGTTTCACCGACGTCGCGAGGAGCCAGGCCAGCGGGTAGAGCATGACCAGCAGCGCGGCCAGGCACGCGGCGTGCAGGGCGACGCGCCGCCGGGCGAAGGGCCTGCGTGCGGTGGTGGCCGCCGTGGTCGTGGTGGCCGGCGTGGTCGTGGTCGTGGTCATCGGTCCCCCTCGGAGGCGTAGAAGACCCAGGAGCGGGACGTCCGGAACAGCACGGCGGTGACCACGCCGATGGCGAGCAGCAGGACCCAGGCCATGGCGGAGGCGTAACCCATGTGGGAGGCGACGAAGCCGCGGTCGTAGAGGTAGAGCGTGTAGAAGAGGGTGGAGTCGGCGGGGCCGCCCTTGCCCGCGCTGATCGCGAAGGCGGGGGTGAAGACCTGGAAGGCCTGGATGGTCTGGAGGACCAGGTTGAAGAAGATCACCGGTGACAGCATCGGCACGGTGATCGACAGGAACTGGCGCCACCGCCCGGCGCCGTCGACCTCGGCGGCCTCGTACAGCTCGCCGGGGATCTGCTGGAGTCCGGCGAGGAAGATGACCATCGGGGCGCCGAACTGCCACACCGTCAGCAGGGCCACCGCGAGCAGCGCCCAGCCGGGCTGGTTGACCCAGCCACCGGTGCCGAGCAGGTAGTCGACCGTACCGCCGTCGTTGAAGATCGCCCGCCAGACGAGGGCGATGGACATGGAGGCGCCGAGGAGGGACGGGGCGTAGAACGCGGACCGGTAGAAGGCCTTGCCGTGCCGCATGTTCTTCAGGGCCAGTGCCACGACGAGGGCGAGGGCCAGTTGCAGGGGCACGGCGATGGCGACGTACGTCAGGGTCGCCCCGACCGAACGCCAGTAGCGGGGGTCCTCGGTGAACATCTGCGTGTAGTTGCGCAGGCCCACCCAGCTGGGCGCGTCGAACAGGTCGTAGTCGGTGAAGGAGAGGTAGAGCGACACGGCCATCGGGAGCAGGGTCAGGACGCAGGCGCCGAGCACCCACGGTGACAGGAACACCCAGGCGGCGCCCTCGCGTCGGGGCCTGCGGGCGGGCCGGGCGGGCGGTGCGGCGCCCTCGCCGCGTACGGTCGTCGGCGTGTGGGGGGTGGTCATGACCTCAGCTCCGCCTTCGCCTCGGTGACGTAGTCCTCGGCGGCCTCCCGGGGGGACATCCGCTCGTACGACACCTGGTCGTAGTCGCGCTGGAAGGTGGTCTGCAGGGCGCTGTCGCCGGAGGGTGGCGCCTGGGGCGGCGCCTTCAACTCGCCCTCCAGGGAAGCCTGGTAGTCGTAGATGGTCCGGTCGAAGTCCTTGAGGTCGGGGGCGATCTCCTCGCGGAGGGTCTCGTTGACGGGGATGCCGCGGGTGGCGCCGAGGATCTTCGCGGCCCCGGGGTCGTTCAGCATGAAGTCGACGAGCCGGACGGACTCCTCGGGGTGACTCGTGTCGGCGGCCACACCCAGGAACATCGACGGCTTGAAGTACTGGCCCGGTGTGCCGTCCTCGCCCGAGGGCATCGGCGCGAGGGCGACCTCGCCGTCGGGGAGGAGGCCGAGGTAGCCGCCGGCGGGCGCGTCCCAGTTGTTGTCGGAGAGGGCCCTGCCGCGGCCGAGCGGGGTGTTCTCCACCGTGCCGTCGAGCTGGGTGGTCTCCTCGGCGGGCGAGACGGCGCCCTCCCGGCGGAGCCGGTCGGTGAACGTCCAGTAGCGGGTCAGGTCGTCGGCGGTGAAGCCGAGTCGCCGGTCCTCGGTGTAGAGGGCCTTGCCGCGGCCGCGCAGCCAGACCTCGAAGGCGTCCTCGCTCCAGCCGGGGTCCGTCCCGCCCGGCCTGCCGGTCCTGCGTGCCAGCTCCCGCATGGTGTCGGCCCAGTCTTTCCAGGTCCAGCCCTCTTGGGGCGGGGCGACCCCGGCGGCCTTCCACTGCTTCGCGTCGTACACGACGGTCTCGGTGCCGCGGGCCTGCGGGATCGCGAACTGCCTGCCGTCGACCTTCCCGGTGGCGAGGAGTCCCGTGTCGAACGCGTCGGTGTCGAGGGCGGCCCGCTGCTCGGCGAAGTCCAGCAGGACGCCCCCGGAGGCGTACTGGTCGATCATGCGGTAGTCGAGCTGCATGACGTCGGGGGCGTCGCCGCCGGCGGCCTGGGTGGCCAGCTTCTGCTTGTAGGCGTCGTAGCCGGAGAACGAGGTCTGCACCTCGACGCCGGGGTGCTTCTTCTCGAAGAGGTCGACGGCCTGCTGGGTTCTCGCCGCCCGGTCGGGGTTGCCCCACCAGGTGTAGCGCAGGACGACCCGGCCGTCGCCGCCCGGCTCCGGTGGGTCCGAGCAGCCGCCGAGCACCGCGCACAGAGCGAGGACCACGGCCGTCGCGGAGGACTTCCCCGTCCTGTTTCCGGGCATGAGTGGGTCACCTCTTTCACGAGAAAGCGCTTCCACCCCCCGCACGAGACCCTAGGGAAGGTCCGGATGTCACAACAAGACCCCTGCACCGCCTCCGTGGGAAGCCGCCGTGCCGCCGTCGTCGGACTCGGCGCGCGCGCACGGATGTTCACCGAGGCGCTGACGGGCCCCTTCGCGGACCGGATCGATCTCGTCGGCCTCTGCGACACCAACGCGCACCGCATGGCCGTCCACAACACCTGGATCGCCGCCGACCACCCCGGCCGCGCACCCGTACCCGCCTACGCCGCCGCGGAGTTCGAGGAGATGCTGCGCCGCGAGCGGGTCGACCTGGTGGTGGTGTGCGGTGTGGACCGCTCCCACGACCACTACATCGTGCGGGCGCTGGAGGCGGGCTGCGACGTCGTCACCGAGAAACCGATGACCACCGACGCCGAGCGCGCCCGCCGCGTGCTGGACGCGCGCCGCCGGACGGGCCGCGAGGTGCGGGTCGCCTTCAACTACCGCTACAACCCTGTGCACTCGGCGATACGGGAACTGCTCGCGAGCGGTGAGATCGGCGAGGTCGGCTCGGTGCACTTCGAGTGGCTGCTCGATCTGCGGCACGGCGCCGACTACTTCCGCCGCTGGCACCGCGACAGGGCGAACTCGGGCGGGCTGCTGGTCCACAAGTCGACCCACCACTTCGACCTGGTCAACTGGTGGCTCGGCACCCGCCCCGAGACCGTCTTCGCCCAGGGCGGCCTGTTCTTCTACGGCGACGAGGCGGGCAGGCGCCGGGGTCTCGCCCGCGACTACGACCGCGCCCACGGCTCCCCCGCCGCCGAGGGCGACCCCTTCGCGCTGCACCTCGAGGACTCCCCGGTCCTCAGCGCGCTCTACCTGGACGCCGAGCGGGAGGACGGCTACCACCGCGACCGGAACGTCTTCGGGCCCGGCGTCACCATCGAGGACGACATGGCGGTCCTCGTGCGCTACGCGTCCGGGGCGACCCTGACGTACCACCTGACGGCGTACGCGCCCTGGGAGGGCTACCGCATCGCCTTCAACGGCAGCGAGGGCCGTCTGGAGCTGCTGGTGGAGGAGTCGACGTGGACCCGCCCGCACGTCCGGGTCACCGGGGCGAGCCCCGTCCTGCACGGCGCGGAGACCGCCGACGAGGCGGGACGGACCGAGCTGCTCGTACGCCGGTTCTGGGAGCGGCCGCGTGCGGTGGAGGTCGCGACGGGCGAGGGCGGGCACGGCGGCGGGGACGTACGGATGCTGGCCGACCTGTTCGGGGACCGCGCCCCCGACGCGCTGGGCCGCGCGGCGGACGCGGTGGACGGGGCGAGGTCCCTGGTGACGGGCCTGGCGGCGAACCGGTCGCTGGAAACGGGGGCGCCGGTGGCCGCGCGGGAGGTGCTGGACGTGTGAGCCGGCGGGGAGCGTGGGGCCTCCCCCGTGCCGTGGGGGACGTCACCAGACGAGGTCGAGGGACTCCGGGGAGCGGTGGATGAGGGTCGGCCGCATGACGACGCGCTGGTCGTCCGCGAGGCGCAGACCGGGGAGCCGGCGGGTCAGTAGTTCGAGGGTGATGCGGAGTTGTTCGCGGGCGAGTGTGGAGCCGGGGCAGGCCTGGACGCCGAGGCCGAAGGACAGGTGGCGGGCGGCGGCGGTGCGGGTGATGTCGAAGTCGTCGGGGCCGGGGTGGCGGGAGGCGTCGCGGTTGGCTCCGCCGAAGGCGAGGAACAGCGGCGATCCGGCGGGCAGTTCGGTGCCCGCGAGGGTGACCGCTCGGGTGGTGACCCGGCGGAAGCCCTGCAGGGCGGTGTCGTACCGGGCGGCCTCCTCGACGGCGGCCGGGACGCGGTCGGGGCGCTCGCACAGCACCTTCCACTGGCGGGGGTGGCGCAGCAGGTGCAGCAGGGTCGTGCCGATGAGGGCCGTGGTCGTCAGGTGCCCGGCGAGGAGCAGGTTCTGCAGATGGGCCACCAGCTCGTGGCGTTGGCCGAGCGTCAGCTCGCCGTCGCCCGGCCCGGCGACGGAGGTGATGAGTTCGGTGGCCAGGTCCTCACGAGGGTCGGCACGGCGGGCGCGGACGAACGCGTCGACACGGTGGGACATCGCCACCACGTCCTCGGCGGCGGCGATCTGCTCGGCCTGCGGCAGGGGCCGGAAGAGCAGTTCTGCGAGCCGGTGGCCTCCGTGCACCAGGGCCGGTACGTCCGCCGGGTCGAACCCGACGAGGCGCCCGATGACGTCGCCGGGCAGCTTCCCGGCGTAGGCGGCCATCAGCTCGACCCGGCCGTCCTTCGCGAAGCCGTCGACGAGCGCGGCGGCCCGCTCGGCGGCGTACGGGAGGACGGCGCCGACCCGCGCGGGCGACAGGCCGCGCAGGAGGGGCGCCCGCAGCGCCTGGTGCGTGGCCCCGTCCGCGGTCACGACGACCTGCCGCCCGCCGAAGCCCGCGGCGAGCACGGTCAGCGCGGCGGGCGCGGGCATCACGTCGGGGCGCAGCGCGTTGGCCGACGAGAAGTCCTCCGGCCGCCGCAGCACCTCCCGCACGTCCGCGTCCCGGGCCACCAGCCACGAGTCCAGCTCCGGCACATACGTGAGGCCCGCCGCCGCCCGCGCCCGCGCGTAGTGCGGATACGGATCCCGCTGCAACTCGTCGAGCCTGACATGCAGTTCACGGTCCACGGGTGCACCTTCCGGCCGGGGCGGGGCGTGCGGACGGGGTCATGCTGCCGTACCCGGGGCGGGCGGCGGTAGACGGTGGGCCGACCGGAGAGCGCCACGGTCGCGGCGGCTCCGCCCAGCGCGCCCATGGGGGCGACCACGGAGTCGCGCACGGTCTCACGTCGGTGGACACGCAGTCACGACCGGACGACTGGAACGGGCCGGGACGAGACGAGACGAGACGGGACGGGACGGGACGAGACGAGACGGGCCGGGGCAGTGGACCGGATCACGCCCGGAGCGGCCCTGTGCTCGTCGCGTGGGAGAACGTGCCGGAGGGTGGGGGGGTCGGTGCGTCCGCCGTGTCCTCGCATGTTCACCTACGATCGGCTCGTGGTCCTCTTCGTCCTCGAACGTCTCTCCCGTCTTCCCGTCGACGTGGCCTGGCAGCGCCTCACCGACTGGCCGCGCCACGCCGACGTGGTCCCGCTGACCCGGATCACCGTCCGCACCCCTCCCCCGACCGCCGAGGGGACGGTCTTCGTCGCCCGCAGCGGTGTCGGCCCCCTCGCCTTCGACGACCCGATGGAGGTGGTGGTGTGGCAGCCGCCGGAGGAGGGGCGGGCCGGGCTGTGCCGGCTCGTCAAGCGCGGGTCCCTCGTCAGGGGGTGGGCCGAGATCGAGGTTCACCCGTACGACGAGCCCCACGCCGAGAGAGGGCGGGGGGACGGGAACCACCCCGCCGACTGCACCGCCGCTTCGCGCGTGCTGTGGCGTGAGGAGTTGCACGTCCGTCCGCTGCCGGGTTTCTGCGACCCGCCCCTCGGGTGGGTGTCGCGGCGGACGTTCGGCCGCGCGATGGACGGGCTGCTGCGGGGCGCGCCCTCCGGGCGCTGAGCAGTTCCAGCGGTGCGCGCCCCGGCCAGTGCCCGGCTGCCGGAGGCGTGCTGTTCAGCAGGGAGCAGGGTCACGCGCTCCAGCGCGGGTCACGGCCGAGGTGGCGCAGGAGGACCGCCACGTCGCCGTCGCCCTCGTCGGGGGCCAGACGTCCCAGTCGCTGGAGGGCATGTCATCGCTCGTCGGAGGTTCCGCGTTCGTGGTGCCGTCGCCGTGATGGATGTCGTGATGCATGTTGTGGTGTCGGTTCCGGGTCGCCGTTGCGGTGGGCGGCGAGGCCGTCCCGGCGGTCGCGGTCGCCGTCGCCCGTGGTGCTGAGGAGGGTGTCGCAGATCTCGCGGAGCTTGTCGGTGGCCTGCTTGGAGAACAGGCCGCACAGGCCCGCTATGCCGGAGAAGCCGTACGGGTTGGTGGCGCCCGCGCCGGAGCTGCCGGCGAACAGGCCGCCGCGCAGCAGCAGGTAGACGAGGAGCGCGAGGGCCACGCCGATGCCGGCGCGCAGCAGGTACCACCAGAGCCAGCTCGCGTAGAGCCGCCGGTTGCCGACGTACGTCGCGAACGAGGTGGCCGCGTGGACGAAGCTGCCGAGCGCGCTGCACACCACCACGGCCAGCAGCATCGCCGTGTCCGCGGTCAGCGCCCAGTCGCCGAGGCCGAAGGGCGACCAGCGGGCGGTGGCCGCGGGGTCCGCCCCCGGCTCGACCGTCGCCAGGACCACCGGCCACAGGGTCACGAGGGCGCCGCAGACGGCGACCACGTCGACCAGGAGGAAGAGGCCCAGCAGGGTGGTGGCGGGTGCGGACAGCCGGCGCTCGTCGCGGGTGCCGTCGGCTCCCCCACCGCCCTCGCCGTCGCCGGGGCCCGAGCCCGTGCCGCCGTCGCCCCCGTCCAGGCCCGTGCCGCCGTCGGGACCCTCGTCCAGGTCCTCGCCCGAGCCGCGCCCCACGCTCACCGTGCCCAACTGTCCGCTCCCGCCGCGCTGTTGTCGTATGACAGACGGTCAACCCTGCCGTCCGGGCGGTCAAGTCACAAGTCGGGGTGACCCCTGAGGGGGCGTCAGGATGTTGTGCGAGTCCTGAGGGGACGTCAGGACACCCGCAGGCTCGGTATGTCCGCCGTGTCCGACGACGGGCCGTCGTGGTGGATCGGGGTGTGCGCCCCCGTCAGGGGGACGCCGCTGCCGCCGCGGCGGTGGGCGACGATCTCGGAGGCGATGGACAGGGCCGTCTCCTCGGGGGTGCGGGCGCCCAGGTCCAGGCCGATGGGCGAGCGGAGGCGGGCCAGTTCCAGGTCGGTGACGCCCTCGTCGCGGAGGCGTCGCTCGCGGTCGAGGTGGGTGCGGCGGGAGCCCATCGCGCCGACGTAGGCGACGGGGAGGCACAGGGCGAGGCGCAGCAGCGGCACGTCGAACTTGGCGTCGTGGGTGAGGACGCACAGGACGGTCCGGGCGTCGACGTCCGTGCGCTCCAGGTAGGTGTGCGGCCACTCGACGACGATCTCGTCCGCCTCGGGGAAGCGGGTGCGGGTGGCGAAGACGGGGCGGGCGTCGCAGACGGTCACGTGGTAGCCGAGGAACTTGCCGATCCGGACGAGCGCGGAGGCGAAGTCGATCGCGCCGAAGACGATCATCCGGGGTGGTGGGACGGACGACTCCACCAGGACCGTGAGCGGTGCTCCGCAGCGTGAGCCCTGCTCTCCTATCTCCAGGGTGCCGGTGCGGCCGGCGTCCAGGAGGGCGCGGGCCTCGGCGGCGACCGTGCGGTCGAGTTCGGGGTGGCCGCCGAAGCCGCCGTCCCAGGAGCCGTCCGGGCGGACCAGCAGGGCCCGGCCGCGCAGCTCCGCCGGGCCGGAGACGATCCGGGCCAGCGCCGCCGCCTCCCCGCCCGCCGCCGAGGCGAGCGCGGCGGCGGCCACCGGGCGGACCGGGTCGCCGACCCGCACCGGTGTCACCAGGATGTCGATGACCCCGCCGCAGGTCAGGCCGACGGCGAAGGCGTCGTCGTCGCTGTAGCCGAAGCGTTCGAGGACGGCTTCGCCGTCCTCCAGCACCTGCCGGCACAGCTCGTAGACGGCGCCCTCCACACAGCCGCCGGAGACCGAGCCGATCGCCGTGCCGTCGGCGTCCACCGCGAGGGCGGCGCCCGGCCGGCGGGGGGCGCTGCCGCCGACGGCCACCACGGTGGCCACGGCGAAGTCGCGCCCCTGCACGGCCCACCGGTGCAGCTCGTCGGCGATGTCCAGCATCTCTCGGTCTCCTTTTCGTGCGGCGGTTGCGCGGACGGTACTCGACGAACGGCCCGCGGGCCCGGTCCGGCTAGTGCACGCCCAGCCAGCTCTCGATCGGGTCGAGGGCGAAGAAGACGACGAACACCGCCGTCAGCCCCCACATGAACGCGCCGATCTCCCGCGCCCGGCCCTGGGCGAGCCTGATGGCGACGTACGAGACGACTCCGGCCGCGACGCCCGCGGTGATGGAGTACGTGAACGGCATGATCACGACCGTCAGGAAGACGGGGATCGCGGTGGCGCGGTCGGACCAGTCGACGTGCCGGGCGTTGGTCATCATCATGGCGCCGATGACCACCAGGGCCGCCGCCGCGACCTCGCCGGGCACGATCGCCGTCAGCGGGGTGAAGAACAGGCAGGCGGCGAAGAACAGTCCGGTGACGACGGAGGACAGGCCCGTACGGGCGCCCTCGCCGACGCCGGTCGCCGACTCGACGAACACGGTCTGGCCGGAGCCGCCGGCCACACCGCCGATCGCGCCGCCCGCCCCGTCGATGAACAGCGCCTTGGACAGGCCGGGCATCCGGCCCTTGTCGTCGGCGAGGCCCGCCTCCGTGCCCACGCCGATGATGGTGGCCATCGCGTCGAAGAACCCGGCGAGGACGAGGGTGAAGACGATCATGCCGACCGTCATCGCGCCGACGTCGCCCCAGCCGCCGAACTCGACGTGCCCGAAGAGCGAGAAGTCCGGCATCGAGACCGCGCTGCCGTGCAACTCGGGTGCGCCGCCCGCCCATTGCTTCGGGTCGACGACGCCGAGGGCGTTGAGGGCGACGGCGAGGACGGTGCCGCCGACGATGCCGAGCAGGATCGCGCCGGGGACACCGCGCGCCTGGAGCATGAAGATCGCGAGGAGGGTGGCCGCGAAGAGCAGGACGGGCCAGCCGGCGAGTTCACCGGCGGGGCCGAGGGTGACCGGGGTCGCCTTGCCCTGGTGCACGAAGCCGGCCTTGTAGAAGCCGATCAGGGCGATGAACAGACCGATGCCCATGGTGATCGCGTGCTTGAGGGCCAGCGGGATCGCGTTCATGATCATTTCGCGGAGGCCGGTGACGACCAGCAGCATGATGATCACGCCGTACATCACGCACATGCCCATCGCCTGCGGCCAGGTCATCTGCGGGGCGACCTGCGAGGCGATGACCCCGGAGACGGACAGGCCCGCGGCGAGGGCGAGCGGCACCCTGCCGACGAAGCCCATGAGGAGGGTACTGACGGCCGCCGCGAGAGCGGTCGCCGTGATCAGGGCCTTCTGGCCGAGGGTGGCGCCCGCGGCGTCCGGGCCGGACAGGATGAGCGGGTTGAGCAGGAGGATGTACGCCATCGCCATGAAGGTGGTGACGCCGCCGCGGACCTCCCGGGCGACGGACGACCCTCGGTCGGTGATGCGGAAGTACCGGTCGAGTGAGGACCCGCCGGCGGGGACGCGGGGTTCCGGGGCCGCGTCGTCCGCTGCGGCGGCGTCCTTCGGATGGAGGGACTGCTGGGTCATGTGGGCCTACTCCCAAGGTTCACAGGGGCCCCCGCGCTGCGCTTGGCCTACGCGCGGGATTTGGGAAGGCGCCCGACCCGGGGGACGGCCCGAGACGAACGGGTTGCCTGCGGTGCTGGAACGGTGCCGGGCGGCCGTGGGGTGTGGCTGTTGCCCGGCGGTGGGGTTGCTTGCGTCGAGCCCGGTCGGTGCGGTTCGGTCGGCGACCGCGGGGGGCTGGGGGCTGATCGCGCGGTTCCGACGCGCCCCTTTGCGGCAAGGGGCGCGCCTGGGCTTGTCAGGGGCGCGGGGAACCGCGTGAGGGACCACACACCACCCGCAGCCGCAGACGAGACGGGATCCCCGGACTCACCGGCGGACCGACGGAGTCACGCCGTGCCCGTCAGGTGTTCGGGCCGTACCGGCGTCCGGTTCAGTTCCAGCCCCGTCGCCGCCCGGATCGCCGCGAGGACGGCCGGGGTGGAGGACAGGGTGGGGGCCTCGCCGACGCCGCGCAGCCCGTACGGCGCGTGCTCGTCGGCGAGTTCGAGCACGTCGACGGGGATGGTCGGCGTGTCGAGGATCGTGGGGATGAGGTAGTCCGTGAAGGACGGGTTGCGGACCTTCGCCGTCTTCGGGTCGACGATGATCTCCTCCATGACGGCGATGCCCAGGCCCTGTGTCGTGCCGCCCTGGATCTGGCCGAGCACGGACAGCGGGTTGAGGGCCTTGCCGACGTCCTGCGCGCAGGCCAGCTCGACGACCTTGACCAGGCCCAGCTCGGTGTCGACCTCGACGACGGCGCGGTGCGCGGCGAAGGAGTACTGGACGTGGCCGAAGCCCTGCCCGGTGCGCAGGTCGAAGGGTTCCGTCGGCCGGTGCCGCCACTCCTCCTCGACCTCGACGGCCTCGTCGCCGAGGACGTCCACCAGGTCGGCGAGGACCTCGCCGGCGTCGGTGACGACCTTGCCGCTCTCCAGGAGGAGTTCGGCGGTGGCCCACGCGGGGTGGTACGTGCCGAACTTGCGGCGCCCCAGCTCCAGGACCTTCTCCCGGACCAGTTCGCAGGCGTTCTTCACGGCGCCGCCGGTGACGTACGTCTGGCGGGACGCGGACGTCGAACCGGCCGAACCGACCCGGGTGTCGGCCGGGTTGATGGTGACCTGGGTGACGCCCAGCTCGGTGCGGGCGATCTGCGCGTGGACGGTGATGCCGCCCTGGCCGACCTCCGCCATGGCCGTGTGGACCGTCGCCACGGGTTCGCCGCCGACGACCTCCATGCGCACCCGGGCCGTGGAGTAGTCGTCGAAGCCCTCGGAGAAGCCGACGTTCTTGATGCCGACGGCGTAGCCGACGCCGCGGACGACGCCCTCGCCGTGCGTGGTGTTGGACAGGCCGCCCGGCAGCTCCCGTACGTCGGCCGCCTCGCCCGCCGCGAGCCACTGCTGCTCGGGGGGCATGGGCATCGCCTTGACGCGGCGCAGGAGTTCGGCGACGGGGGCCGGGGAGTCGACGACCTGCCCGGTCGGCAGGGCGGTGCCCTGCGACATGGCGTTGATCCGGCGGAACTCCACCGGGTCCATGCCGAGCCTCGCGGCCAGCTTGTCCATCTGGGCCTCGTACGCGAAGCACGCCTGGACCGCGCCGAAGCCGCGCATCGCGCCGCAGGGCGGGTTGTTGGTGTAGAGGGCGACGGCCTCGATGTCGACGTCCTCGATGACGTACGGGCCCGCGCCGAGGGAGGAGGCGTTGCCGACGACGGCCGGGGATGCGGAGGCGTAGGCGCCGCCGTCGAGGACGATGCGGGCCTTGAGGTGGGTGAGCCTGCCGTCCTTGGTGGCCCCGTGCTCGTAGTGGAGCTTCGCGGGGTGGCGGTGGACGTGGCCGAAGAAGGACTCGAAACGGTTGTAGACGATCTTGACGGGTTTGCCGGTGCGCAGGGCCAGCAGGCAGGCGTGGATCTGCATCGACAGGTCCTCGCGCCCGCCGAAGGCGCCGCCGACCCCGGCGAGCGTCATCCGGACCTTGTCCTCGGGCAGGCCGAGCACGGGGGCGATCTGGCGCAGGTCGGAGTGGAGCCACTGGGTGGCGACGTAGAGGTCGACGCCGCCGTCCTCGGCGGGGACGGCGAGCCCGGACTCGGGGCCGAGGAACGCCTGGTCCTGCATGCCGAAGACGTACTCGCCCTCCACGATGACGTCCGCGCGTTCGCGGGCCTTCGCGACGTCACCGCGGATGATGGGCTGGCGGTGCACGATGTTCGGGTGGGGGACGTGGCCGATGTGGTGGTCGGTGCGGTTGTCGTGGACGAGGATCGCGTCGGGCGCGGTCGCGGAGGCCTCGTCGGTGATGACGGGGAGTTCGCGGTACTCCACCTTGATCTTGGCGGCGGCGCGGCGCGCGGTCTCCGGGTGGTCGGCGGCGACGATCGCGACGGGCTCCCCGTGGTGGCGGACCTTGCCGTGGGCGAGGACCGGGGTGTCCTGGATCTCCAGGCCGTAGTTCCGCACGTCGGTCGGGAGGTCGTCGTACGTCATGACGGCGTACACGCCGGGGGTGGCGAGGGCCTCGCCGGTGTCGATGGAGACGATCTCGGCGTGGGCGACCGTGGAGCGCAGGATCTGGCCCCAGAGCATGTCCTCGTGCCACATGTCGGAGGAGTAGGCGAACTCCCCGGTGACCTTGAGGGTGCCGTCGGGGCGGAGGGTGGACTCGCCGATGCCGCCCTTGGTGCGGGAGCCCTGGGTGATGTTGGTGGGCAGGCCGGTGGTTCCCATGATCAGACCCCTTCGGACTGCCGGGCGGCCGCGAGGCGGACCGCGTCCATGATCTTCTCGTAGCCGGTGCAGCGGCACAGGTTGCCCGAGAGGGCCTCGCGGATGTCCGCGTCGGTCGGGTTGGGGTGGCGCTCCAGCATCTCGTCGGCGGCGACGAGCAGTCCGGGGGTGCAGAAGCCGCACTGGACGGCGCCGGCGTCGATGAACGCCTGCTGGATCGGGGAGAGTTCGGTGCCCTCGCCGGTATGGGAGTCGGTGCCGCGGGCGGCCCGGCGCCGGGCCTCGTCGAGCGGGGTGCCGGCCGCGGCGTCCGCGGTGCCGCACGCGCCGGAGGCGCAACCGCCGTGCTCGGCGCGCTGCTTGGCGTAGTCGGCGAGCCCTTCGACGGTGACGACCTCGCGGCCCTCCACCTGCCCGGCGGCGACCAGGCACGCGCACACCGGCACGCCGTCGAGGCGGACGGTGCACGAGCCGCACTCGCCCTGTTCGCAGGCGTTCTTGGAGCCGGGCAGGCCCAGGCGTTCCCGCAGGACGTACAGCAGGGACTCGCCCTCCCACACGTCGTCGGCCTCCTGCGGACGTCCGTTGACCGTGAATGTGACGCGCATCAGGCGACTCCCTCCGTGCGGGCGGCGTCGCCGCGGTACGACTCCCAGGTCCACATCAGCGTCCGGCGGGCCATGACGCCGACGGCGTGCCGCCGGTAGCTCGCGGTGCCGCGGACGTCGTCGATCGGGTTGCAGGCGGCGGAGCACAGCTCGGCGAACTGCTTCGCGACCGACGGGGTGATGATCCGGCCGTTGTCCCAGAAGCCGCCCTCGTCGAGCGCCGCGTTCAGGAACTCCTCGGCGGCCTTCGCCCGGACGGGCGTCGGCGCGGCCGAGCCGATGCCGGTGCGGACGGTGCGCGTCGCGGGGTGCAGGGCCAGCCCGAACGCGCACACGGCGATGACCATGGCGTTGCGGGTGCCGACCTTGGAGTACTGCTGCGGTCCGTCGGCCCTGTCGATGTGCACGGCGCGGATCAGCTCGTCGGGGGCGAGGGCGTTGCGCTTGACGCCGGTGTAGAAGTCGTCGATCGGGATGAGCCGGGAACCCCGTACGGACTCCACCTCGACCCGGGCGCCCGCCGCGAGGAGGGCCGGGTGGGCGTCACCGGCCGGGGAGGCGGTGCCGAGGTTGCCGCCGACGCCGCCGCGGTTGCGGATCTGCGGGGAGGCCACCGTGTGCGAGGCCAGGGCGAGGCCGGGCAGCTCGGGCCGCAGGTGCTCCATGATCCGGGTGTAGGGGACGGAAGCGCCCAGGCGAACCGTCTCCTCGCCGACCTCCCACTCGTAGAGGTCGCCGACGCGGTTCAGGTCCAGCAGGTACTCGGGGCGACGGTGGTCGAAGTTGATCTCGACCATCACGTCGGTGCCGCCGGCGATCGGCACAGCGGTGGGGTGCTCGGCCTTCGCGGCGAGCGCCTCCTCCCAGCTGGCGGGGCGAAGGAAGTCCATCTGACCGGCTCTCTTCTTCGTCTCAGTCGTCTCGGAGTGGTTCCGATCGAGCCAGATCGTGTGCGGCGGGCCCGGCTCGTCCATGTGCTGTTCATGAGGGGTCGATGCCAGTACACAGCGCCCTCGCGCGCCCCGGTCAGTCACGGAAACCATGAAGGAGTTGCCTGGCCAGGGGGCTCATCTTGTAGATTCGTATGAACGGAGGCCCTCCGCAACCTCCTCGTTCTGCTCTGGAAACACGCAGCACACATCTGGAGCGGGACGGGTCGGTTTTCGAAAGTCCCAGGCCACGCCCCGCACGTGTCCCGGCCTTCGGTGACCACCCTCCTCCGGAAGCCACCGGGGCGCCCTCCGGGCGAACCGACCACAGATTTCGAGACAGGAACGGCGGCGACGAGAATGCGCCTGCGCGCACTGCTGGACACCGACGCGCTGGGTCTGCGGCTGCTCGGCGGCGAGGACGAGCTGGACCGCACCGTACGGGGTGTCATGACCACCGACCTGCGGGACCCCAGCCGCTACCTCTCCGGCGGCGAACTGGTGCTCACCGGCCTGGCCTGGCGCCATGACGCCGCCGACTCCGAACCCTTCGTCCGGATCCTCGTCGGCGCCGGGGTCACCGCCCTGGCGGCCGGCGAGGCCGAGCTGGGCGACATCCCCGAGGACCTCGTCGTGGCCTGCGCCCGGCACCGGCTGCCGCTGCTGGCGGTCAACGAGTCGGTGGCCTTCGCGACGATCACCGAGCACGTCGTGCGGCAGGTGTCCGGCGAGCGCGCCGGGGACCTGGCTGCCGTCGTGGACCGCCACCGCCGGATGATGACGTCCGGCCCGGCGGGCGGCGGCCCGGACGTGGTCCTCGATCTGCTGGGCTCCGACCTGGACCTGCGGGCCTGGGTCCTCTCCCCGGTCGGCCGCCTCGTCGCGGGACCCAGGGGCGCGGGGCCGGCCCTGCCCGCCGAGCTGTGCGCGCGGCTGGCCGGCGAGCACCTGGCGGCGGCCCGTACGGGGCGGCGGGGGCCGCACCGGGTGGGCGTCGGGACGACGACGTACTCGCTGTTCCCCATCGGCGGCGCGGGCCGCACCGGGAACGCCGCCGCCCGGGACGCGCGCGAGAGGGTGCTGTCCGACTGGCTGCTCGCGGTCGAGGCGGACGCCGGCGACTGGCCCGCCGAGCGGCTCGACCTGCTGCACGGTGTCACCCAGCTGATCGCCGTCGAGCGGGACCGCCGCGACGCCGCCCGCTCGGTACGGCGCCGGCTCGCCCAGGAGGTCCTGGAGCTGGTGCAGGCGGGTGCGGCGCCCGCCGAGATCGCGGCCCGGCTGCGGGTCGCCGCGCCGGTGCTGCTGCCGGGCCTCGGGGCGGCCCCGCACTGGCAGGTCGTCGTGGCGCGGGTCGAGTGGGAGGAGCAGGGCTCAGCG
Organism: Streptomyces sp. HM190; assembly: GCF_009857135.1. Lineage (GTDB taxonomy): Bacteria > Actinomycetota > Actinomycetes > Streptomycetales > Streptomycetaceae > Streptomyces > Streptomyces heilongjiangensis. The sequence goes on along the minus strand of NZ_CP047318.1, from coordinate 6,931,636 downwards.
GCCGGGGACGCGGGCGGGCGCCGGGCGGAGGGGATCGGCACCGGGCCGGTGGCGCAGCCGCTGCTGGAGGAGATCCTCGTGGACCCGCGGGCGACCGGCCCCGAGCAGTCGGACCGGATCGCCGTCGCCCACACGGGTGACGAGGCCATCGCGCTCGTCCCGCTGCCCGCCGTCGCGGCGGAGCCCGGTGGCTCCGCGTCGGGCATCCACGCCGACACCCTGCTCGCGGCCGTACGGGAGCCGCTGTCGGCCGGGCTCGACGGCGACGGGCGGCTCACCCTCGGCGTCAGCGCGGCCGTGCACTCGGCGGAAGGGCTGCGGGGCGCCCTGGAGGAGGCCCGGCACGCCCGCCGGGTGGCGGCGGCCCGTCCCGGCCGGGTCTGCGCGGCCGGCCACCAGGAACTGGCCTCCCACGTCCTGCTGCTGCCCTTCGTGCCCGACGACGTCCGCCGTGCCTTCACCGCCCGGCTCCTGGACCCGCTGCGCGACTACGACCGCCGCCACCGGGCCGAGCTGATCCCCACCCTGGAGGCGTTCCTGGAGTGCGACGGGTCCTGGACCCGCTGCGCGGCCCGCCTCCACCTGCACGTCAACACGCTGCGCTACCGGGTGGGCCGCATCGAGCAGTTGACGGGGCGGGACCTGTCCCGGCTGGAGGACAAGCTGGACTTCTTCCTGGCGCTGCGGATGAGTTAGCGCCCGCGCGGGGCGAGTTGGCGCTGACGCCCCGGAGCACGGGGGGTGGTGGACGAAGATCGAAGTGCGCCCTCCGCACCCCATGACTTTGTGAATTCTTTCACCCACCCTCTTGGCCAGCCCGGCCATTCGTGTTGAGATGCCGCCACCAACTCAAGGCTCAACGGTGTGCTCGGGGAGGGCAACGTGGCGCATACCGCCATGTCTGGTTACGGAACGACCGCCGGCGACGATCCACTCCAGACCGCGGTATGGCGCCTGCGTTCACGAGCGTGCTGGGTCGACGCGGCCGCTCTCGTCGAACCCGTCAGCCCACGGGCCGCGCTGCAGCGCACCGCGCTCCTCGTCGAACGCTGCCTCTACACCGAGCAGGGCTGGGAGGAGGCCGAGGACGCGCTGCGCACGGCCGAGGCGCAGGCCCGGACCGACGACGAGCGGGGCGCGGCGGCCTGTGAGCGGGGCCAGCTGGCGTACGCGGCCACGCTGCTCGGCGTCCGTGACCGCTCGGACGAGGCGCGGGCCGCGCTGGGCCGGGCGGCCGCCCTGATCGCGCCGGGCGCGCCCGGCCGGGCGCTGCTCGACTTCCGCCGGGGCCTCCTCGCGGAGAACCTCGCCGACGCCCCGCAGGCCGCACGCGCCGCCTACCGCCGCGCCCATGCCGGCGCCACCGCCCACGACGACCTGCTGCTGCAGTCGTTCACCTGGCGCCATCTGGCGGGACTCGCCCTGCGGGAGGGCGAGTTGGCCGAGGCACGCCACGGCTTCGCCGAATCCCTGCGCATCCGCGAGGAGTTGGGCTATCTGGTGGGTACGGCCCCCGCGCTCGCGTCACTCGCCGACGCCGAGCCCGAACCGGAGGCGTCCCGCCTCCGCGAGGAGGCCCGCCGCCTCTTCCGCCTGCTGGGCGGCGTACCGACCTGGCTCGCCCGCCAACTGGCCCCACCGGCGGCCACGGCGTGAGCGCGGGGCCGGGCCGTAACGGGACCTGGTGACGCGAGAGCCGGACGCCGCAGGACCGCCCTCCGGGCGGCGAAGGGGTCCGACGACTGCCCCCAGCTTGTTCTTTATCTACCAAGATCTTCCGGGCTTGCCGATGGCCTTGAGGGTCTCGGGGCGTTTGACGGTTTTCCCGACGTCGTAGCGGGGTGCCCGGCGTTTGTTCTTGGCGCCGGGTGGCCGCCCGGGACCGGTGCCACGAGGTTTGGGAACACGGCTCGGGCAGGCGAGGTGAGCGCGGATGTTCCTGAACCCCCGGCGGACACGGGCCGGGGTGAGCCGGCCGGAGGTGGTGGGTTTCTCCCACGGTCGGCGGAGGTCCTCAGCGAGTGTCCGGGCGAGTCTGAGCTGGGTGTGAGCGACGATCAGGAGCCAGGTCCAGCGGTCCGCGGCCTGAGGAGTGCGGAGTTTCGGCGTGGTCCAGCCCAGGGTCTGCTTCGCGAAGCGGAAGGTGTGCTCCAGGTCGAAGCGGCGGAGGAACACCTGCCAGAAGCGGTCCACGTCGTCCGAGGTGGCGCCGGTCTTCGAGGACCACAACCACACCGGCGGAGCATCTCGTTCCTTCGACAAGTGCTCAACCTTCAGCCGGATCAACGTCCCTTCCACCAGGGGAAGTTCGCCCTCATGGTCCAGCCACGAGGAACGGTGAGTGAGCCGGGGATGGACCCGGTCCCATGCCTGGGTCTCGGCCTTGCCGTAGTTGCTGGTGTCCGTGATCGTGGTGATTGCGGGCTCCGGCCAGGTCTCCGGTCTGGTGAACCGGAACTCCGGACCGTGCTTGGGCGGCCGGCCGTTGACGCCGTGCATCCGCGGTGGCTTCGGTAGACGCATGACGCGGTCGGAGCGGACCCGGCCGACCAGCTCAACCGGCAGGTCGCGCAGCACCCAGGCCAGACGGGTCACGTCGTAGCCCGCGTCACTGACGATCACGATGGCCGGGTCCCCGGCCTGCCACTGACCAGCGGCCATGAGCCGCTCGACGACACCTCTCAGCTGGTCTGCCGTGACGGCGGTCGCGTCGTCCACCGGACCCAGCCGGACCGCGTCCAGGATCGCGGTCCAGGAGGTGGCACCCGGCTCCAGCACGGCGACAAAGGAGTAGGGCCAGCCCGGAATGAACTGCGACGCCGTCTTCGCCCGGCCATACACGTGGCAGAACAGCCGCTCCGCCGAGCACGGCGCGTCCGAACGCAGCCACGGTGACACATCGACCGCCAGAACCAGGCGTCCACCATCGAAACGCGGCAGCGGCAGCCCTGCCAGCACTGTCCGCAGTTGGCCGACGTCGATCCTGCCGTGATTCAAGCCGCCGTACATCGCTCCGTGCCCACGCCGGTGCTCGGGCAGCAACGTCAGATCCACCGGTGACTTCACCGCACCGTCCGCGCACAGCACCGCGTCCACCAACTCGAACAACTCATCGCGCCGAGCGGTCAGACACTCGTAGAACTCGTCCCGGAAGCGTGACGCCTCCGCGAACGCTTCCCTCCGTACAGCATCAGGCAGCAGACTCACCCTCACGGCCTTCGTCTTGGTCACGTGCACCTTGGTCGGAGCACAGGATCAGACGAGGGCCGCCCCCACGTCCGGCGAATCCCCAGGTGAGCGACCCAGTTCGACACACGATTCGAGCCCGGAAGAAAAAGAACAAGCCCAGGGCGTGTTTTGAAAGTAGCGTCGTCTGCCCGAAGGGCAGGCTCGGCGGCGTCTGGTGCGTGCGATCGCACGGCGGAGGGTCGCCCCCCGGATACCGGTGGTATCGGGGTGATCCCGACAACGCGGCGAGCGTGCGCACCAGACGCCGCCGGGCAGACGGGACTTTCGCAACACGCCCTAGACCACCCCGCCGAAGTGGTTCCCCATGAGGCACTCCACGGCTTCGAGGTCGCCCGCGGCCAGCGCGTCCAGCAGCGCGATGTGCTCCGCCGCGTCGGCCATCAGCTCGATCCGCGTCCCCGCGGGCCCGGTGGTCAGCGGCAGCTGGCTCCTGCGGTGCAGGTCGTCCGCGACCTGCACCAACTGCTCGTTGCCGGCCAGCGACAGCATCCCACGGTGGAAGGCCCGGTCCGCCTCCCCGTAGGTCGCCCGGCATCCGGAGGACGCCGCCCGTGCCGTCTCCTCGGCCAGCGGCCTCAGCTCGGCCCAGCTGCCGGCCGGCAGGGTCCGCGCGAGCCGCAGGATCACCGGCACCTGGAGCAGCGCCCGCACCTCCGCCAGTTCGGCCAGCTCACGGGCGCCGCGCCGCACGACCCGGAAGCCCCGGTTGGGCACGACCTCGACGGCGCCCTCGATGGCCAGTTGCTGCATCGCCTCACGGACCGGGGTCGCCGAGACCCCGAACCGCTCGCCGAGCGCGGGCGCCGAGTACACCTCGCCGGGCGCCAGCTCACCGGCGGCGAGCGCGGCCCGCAGCGCGTCGAGGATCTGACCGCGTACGGAGGCCCGCTGCACGACGGGACGCCCCGGCGGCCGGGACCCGCCGGGCTCCGTGTCGTCCTTGTTGCCGCGGCCACGGGCGAGGGGGATGGGCGTCTCACTGTGGGTGTGCTCACCGCGGGCGGTGTCGACCGGCGGCGCACCCGCACGGCGGGCCGTACCGGCCGGCGGCACGGCGTCGCGGCGTCCCGCCTCACCGGTCGGGGCGGTGTCGCGGCGGCCGGCGGCCGCGGCGCGGCCCCGCTCCCGGTCCACGTCCGTCACCCCCGGCTGCGCGGGCACGCGGTAGGCCGTGGCCGGCCGGGCGGCGTCCGGCGCACTCGCGGCGGGGGCCTGGCGCGAACGCGGTCCGGCCTGGTTCACAGGTCCTCCTCCGAGCCGAGTCATGGGTCCACATGCGTGGGGCGGTGCGGCCGACCGGTGCGACCACCGGCGCCCGGGGGCGGTTGGTCACCACTGGGGTTGTTACCGGTCGTTAAGCACCATAGGCGCACATGCCCTCAGTTCAAACCCGGACCACCCAGAGCGAGCCTCGGGTAAGGTAAGCCTTACCTGGCAGCGACGGCGAAACGGCGGTCCCCGTATGCCCCACTCCGCACCGGCACCGGTCTCCCCCGCGCGCACGTCGCCCCTGACGGCCGCCTACGCGCGGTTGACCGAGGTCCTGCCCGTGATGAGCGTGACAGAACTCTCCCCCACGGATCCATTGCCCGAAGGGGAGGGATGGGTCAGCGCCGCCGGACTCGCGGCGGGCGGCGCGGACCTGGACGCGTTCCTGGCGTGGGACGAGGACCAGGTCCTCCGGGACCACGGGCGCACGGGACGCCCGGACGTCGTGGCCACCTTCGGACTGCACCGCTACTCCTGGTACGCGTGCCTCCTCTTCACCGTCCCCTGGTTCCTGGAGCGCCGGGTGCCGCGCTTCCCGGCGGAGCACGTGGCGTTCCAGCGGGAGCGGAGCCGGCTGGCGGTCCGCGGCGAGACGTTCAGCTGCCTGCCCGGCGATCCGGCCGCCACCGCGCCCGGCGCACGCGTGGTCCCGGACGAGGAGGCGCTGCGGGCCGAGGTGCGCGCCGCCTTCGCCGAGCACATAGAACCGGTCCTCGGCGGCTTCGGCCCGCGGATGCGGCGGCGCGGCCGCGCCCTGTGGGGCATGGCGACCGACGAGATCGTGGAGGGCATCTGGTACGTCGCCGAACTGCTCGGCCCCGACGAGCGGGAGCGGTGCCGGCGGGAACTGGAGCTGCTGCTGCCGGGCACGACCCGGCCGTACGTGGGCTCCGCGGGGTTCCGCGACCTGGCCGGGCCCGGCGGCGAGCCGCTGCCGACACGGGAGCGGGCGAGCTGCTGCATGTACTACACGCTGGCCCCCGAGGACATGTGCGTCACCTGCCCGCGCACCTGCGACGCCGATCGGATCGCCAAGCTGTCGGCGCCCGCGGCCGCCTGACGGTCCGTCTCCCGCGGGGCGGAACGGGACCCCCCGGCCATCGGCGGGGGCATGTGGCGTAAGATCCACTCCGGGTGGGACCCTCGTTGGGTTACAGGTGGTTCACAAATTCCTCACTCATCACGGGAACTTTCCGTAGAACCACTCGAACGGGTAATCTCACTCGCACTCAACTCCCGTCCCTCGCGCGGCAGTTCGAGCAGAATGCCGCCTGGCGTCACTCATTGCACTTCCTTGGCGGTCTCTTGCCCCGAAACCCCCTGAGGGCCGCGAGGATTGGGCCACTATGGCGGGCGTTACGCCCTATCCCAATGCAAGGGACCCCTGATGAGATTGACCGACATATCGCTGAACTGGCTGCTTCCGGGCGCCGTACTGCTCCTGGGCATGCTGGCGGCGGTGGCGGTGCTCGCGCGCGGCAAGCGCTCCGGGGAGCACGCTAAGACCGAGGATTCGTGGGAACGCAGTGAGGAGCGCCGCCGGCGCAAGGAGGCCCTGTACGGCACGGCCTCCTACATCCTTCTGTTCTGCTGTGCCGCGGTCGCCGCGGCGCTGTCCTTCCGGGGCCTGGTCGGGTTCGGTGAACAGAACCTGGGCCTCACCAACGGGTGGCAGTACCTGGTCCCGTTCGGCCTGGACGGCGCCGCCATGTTCTGCTCGGTGCTCGCGGTCCGCGAGGCCAGCCACGGTGACGCCGCTCTCGGCTCCCGCATACTCGTGTGGACGTTCGCGGGCGCCGCTGCCTGGTTCAACTGGGTGCACGCGCCCCGTGGCCTCGGTCATGACGGCGCCCCGCAGTTCTTCGCCGGCATGTCCCTGTCCGCCGCGGTGCTGTTCGACCGCGCGCTGAAGCAGACCCGCCGCGCCGCGCTGCGCGAGCAGGGCCTGGTGCCGCGTCCGCTGCCGCAGATCCGTGTGGTCCGCTGGCTGCGGGCTCCGCGCGAGACGTACAGGGCCTGGTCGCTCATGCTTCTGGAGGGCGTGCGCAGCCTGGACGAGGCCGTGGACGAGGTGCGCGAAGACAAGCGCCTCAAGGAGGAGACCCGCGCACGCAAGCGGGAGCAGGAGCGTCTGGAGCGTGCCCACCTCAAGGCCATCAGCCGCGGGCACCGCGGACTGCCCGGCCGTGGTGGCGGCGGTGGCGGTGGCGGCGGCCAGCGCCAGGTGGACACCACCGTGGAGCGCGTCCCGGCACAGGCGGTCTCGGAGCCTGCCATATCGGCGCCGGAGCCCCTGCCCGTGCGCACCCGCCCCTCCCTGCAGCCCGTGCGCAACGGCTCTGACAAGTCGATCACCGTGGACCTCACCGCGGAGGACGACACAATGGCCCTGCCACGACTGGACTCCCTGGAGCGGAAGCTCAAGGACCTTGAGCAGCAGTTCGGCTGAGTCCGGACACACCATCGGACAGGGGCGCGGCAGCAGCCGCGCCCCTGTCCGTTTCCGCTTCCAGCGCCGCGGCACGCCCTGAGGGCTGTCCCGTAACCCGCGGTGGATCAGCGCACGGCGTCGGATACGGTGCATCGCAAGGCGGAGGAGCGTCCGCATACTGGATGTATGCGGGCGTTCCGACAACGCGGCGAGGTGCCGTAGCCGACGCCGTGCGCCCGCCGGGGATCACGGGACAGCACTCAGGTGAGGCCGCCGTCGAGGTCGAACCAGACCGACTTGCCCACCCCGTGCGACCGTACCCCCCAGGCGTCGGCGAGGGACTGCACGAGGAGGAGACCGCGGCCGTTGGTGCCGTCCTCGGTCTGCGCCGTCCTCGGTCGGGGCCTGCGGGCCACGAAGTCCCGCACCTCCACGTGGAGTCCGCGGGGTGAGACCGTGGCGGTCAGCACCGCGTCGTCGTCGGTGTGGATCAGTGCGTTGGTGACCAGCTCACTGGTGAGCAGTTCCGCTATCTCCGATCGTCCCGGCCGCCCCCACTGCCGCAGCAACTCCCGCAGGGCCTTGCGGGACTCGGGCACCGCCCGGAGATCCGCCCGCCCGAGTCTGCGGCTGAGCCGACCGGCACCGGGCTGCGCCGGCACGTCGTCGGTCTCTTCCTCCACCGCTTCCGCCGAGGACGCCCCGATCGCCACGGGACCGCCTCCTCGCGCCTGCCTCTTCATGACCCCCGCCCACGCGCCGATGACCGATTCCCCTCCTGCTCGAACACGCACACGGGGATCCTTGCCCGGTCCGGATCGCGGCACTCATGCCGAATCGCCAACGACCCTCCGTACGCCTTCAAACGCACAGGGTCAAGCCAGCCGTCGGTGCCGGAAGACAGCGCTTCCCGCCCCGGAAAACCCCCTCACACACCGGCGAACCCGACGGCGCGCCCCGGCCGGGCGGCCGGCATTCGACCCCGTGGTCCCGGCCGACCTTCCACGTGGGACGGGGGATTCGGCCGTGTCGCGACGGCACGGGACGGGCGGACGAGCCCCGCACCAGCAGTACGGACGGACCGCTCGGCGAGGATGATGTTCATTGGCTGAAATCAGACGCTGGTACGGGCCAAACGGGCCGGTACGGCAGCCCGGCAAGGGCCGCCCGGCGGGAGCCGTACGTGCCGACCTCCGCCTACCCCGGTCCGCCCGCTCCACGCGGCCCACGTGTCCGGCGGTCCCGCTGCCCGTGTGGCTGCGATCGGGCGCGATGGCCGGGCGCGGTGGTCAGGCCTCCCAGACGGCCGCCGCCGTGCGGTCGTCCGCGTACCCCTTGACGCGGACCTGGGCGTCGGCGAGATAGGCGGCGAGGCCCGGCGGCTCGCCGGTGCGCCAGCGGGCCGCGAGGTGGTCGGCGAGTTGTTCCTCGCCCCGCAGGGGGTCGGCGAGCCCCGGGGTGCACAGGAGCAGGACGTCGCCCTCGCGGGCCACGGAGGCACGGAACCGGAAGGGTGCGCGGGGCGGCGCGGGGGCGGGTTCGTACGGGCTCGGCGGGGTCGCGATGCCGAGGTCCATGGTGAGCCGGTCGCCCTCGGGGGTCTCGTGCGGCAGCGAGCCGAATCCGACCACCGGCGCCCCGGCGGACTCCGCGACCCGTGGCTCGATGTCCTGCCATTCCCCGCCCCGCAGCCGGAACAGTCCCCCCGTCCCGACCCCGAAGAACACCCGGGTACGGCACCGGGGGTCGGCCGGGAGCAGCAGACAGCGCAGGCTCGCGGTGTACTCGTCCGGGTCGAGCCCCTGCTCGACCCCGCTCGCGCGGAGTCTGCCGAGGCAGCGGTCGGTGAGACGGTGCAGCCCCGACTTCAGCTCGCCGCGCCGGGCGCCCCTGATGTCCTCCGCCAGACGGGCGTGGCTACGCCCGACGGCCTGCGCGATCCACCGGCACGCCTCGGCCGCAGCCCGGTGCGCGCCCGGGGTCGCCCGGCCGCCGGTCGCCATCGCCACCAGCACCAGGGCCTGCTCGCCCACGCCGAACCGGGCGGTCAGCAGCGCGTCCCGGCGCGGTTCGCCGCGGTAGCGCGCCGAGTCGCCGCGCAGGGAGACGGCACGCAGGGTGCAAGCGCCGTAGCAAGCCCCGTCGAGCACCGTGTCCGCGACCAGGTCGCCGAGATCGTCCGGGTCGGCCGGCGGCAGGGCGGTCGGCTCCGGGTCGTACGTCGGCGGCCCGGACCCCACGTGGTCCACGTGCACCGGCCGGCTCCCGGTGGCGAGCCTGACCTCCCGCGCCTGGAGGGTGCGCGGGTCCACGTCCGCGTCGGGCCGCGCGTCGGAGGGCTCGGGGGCGGCGGGACCGGACGGCGCGGCGGCAGCCGCCGGGGCGCCGGGGACCGGGGGACGGTCCGGGGCGGGAGGCACTGTTTCCGGTGGGGCGTCCGGGGCGGGGGTGCCGGGCGGGGCGAGGGCCGGCTGGGGGTCGGCGGGACGCTGCGCGAAGGGGGCGGCGTCGGTGGGTGGGGGCGGGGTCGGAGGGCCGGCGGGGTCGGGTGCGGGGCGGTCGGGGGCGGGCGGCACCGACCCGGAGGGCGGGGGTGGTACGGCACCGGTGGGCGGGGGCGGGACGAGGGGTGGGGCCGGAGGTGGGGCGGGGTGCGACCAGGGGGTGGAGGTCAGCGGGCCCGTTCCGGAGCGGGTCGGTCCGGCCGGGCGCGCCCAGGGTCCCGGCGGCCAGGACGAGCCGGGCTGCCCCGACCGCCTCGACGACGGGGAGGCGGAACCGGGCAGCGCATCCGGCCGGGGCGGTGTGCCCGCGCCACCGGGGGCCGCATCGCCGAGGGCCGCGCCGCCCGTGGCCGCGCCGCCGGACGGCCGCCCACGCGACGCATCCGCACGGAACCCGGGGGGCCTCGGCCCGGGTGGGAAGACCCCGGGCTCCGGCGCCTCGGCCGAAGGGGGCTGAGCGGGGGGCGCCGGAGGCTGTCCCCCGGATCCGAACGGACCGCCTGACGGGGGCCGGCCACCGGCTGGGGGCTGCTCGGCGGACGGGGTCCGGTCTCCCGTCGGCTGCTGGGCGGCTGCCGACGGCGGGGCGGACGGCAGCCGGCCGTCCGCGGGGGGCCGGCCACCGGCTGGAGGCCGGCCCCCCGCGCGGGGCTGCCGCCCGGTCGGGGACTGCTCGGCGGGCGGCGCGGTGCGGTCCGTCGACGGCGGGTGGGCGGGCGAGGAACCGTCGGGCGGTGGTGAGGCGACGGGCGGCGGCTCCCACGGGGCCGGCTGAGGGTGCAGGCCGCTGCGGCGCAGGGCGGCGGTGGCGGGATCGGAGTCCTGCGGCGGAGGGGACGGCTCGGGGGCCGGGGTGGGAGCAGGCCCAGGACGGTCGGGGGAGCCCTGCGGCGGGACCCTGTCCGAGCGGGAGGCCCTGTCAGAAAGGGACCCACCGTCCGGGCGGGGCCCGGTGGCCGGGGGGTCCGACGGTCCTGTCGGGACCGGGGCGGCGGGGCTGCCGGGGCCGGTGCTTCCGGTGGCCGTACCGCTGGGGCCGTCCGGTTCGGCGGCCCGGGGTCGGCGCGCGCTCGGCGGGTCGGTCGGCCCCGTCCCGTTCGGTGGCGCCGCCGGCCCGTTCGCGACCGTGTTCGCCGCGGAGGCGAACCGGTCGTCGAGGGAATCGGCCGCGACCGAGGGCCCCGTGTCCCCACTGGCGTCGTCGTACAACTGCCGCCACCAGTCGTCCTCATGACCGGTCGGCCTCTCCCCCTGCTGACTCATGCCCGTAATTGTCCACCTCAACAGCCGTATGAAAACGGGGCATCCAGAAAATCAGCTCGTAGGGCCGACGGCCGCACGGCGTGTCGCATTACACGTCGAACTCTGGTGCGAGAAAAGGGAGTCGAGGGACGGGAGGACTCTCCGGGGGCGCCCGTCGTTCCGCGTCCGCGGGGGTGGTGCGGGACCGTCCGCCCGGGTCCGCCTGGGGGCGCGCCGTCTCGCGGAGCGGGACGGCGGCGGACGGGTCGCGGCCTCCCGGTGCCAGGCCACGGCCGACACCAAGGCCTCCTCCCTGACCTGCGGTTTCTCGTGCGGTCCTGCACCCTGGGCAGATGGGAGCGTGGGAACTCCTGCTGGTCGGCGTGGTCGTGCTGCTCGGCCTGTGCGGAGTGCTGGTGCCGGGTGTGCCGGGGTCCTTGCTGGTGTGGGCCGGGGTGATGTGGTGGGCGCTGGAGGAGCCCCGCCCGGTTGCCTGGTGGGTGCTGGTCGGCTCCACGACCGTCCTGCTGCTGTCCCGGGCGGTCCGCTGGATGCTGGCTCCCCGTCGCCTGGAGCTGAGCGGCGCCTCCCCCCGCATGGCGGTGTACGCCGGTGTCGGGGCGCTCCTGGGTTTCGTCCTCGTGCCGGTGGTCGGCGCGATCCCGGGCTTCGTCGGCGGGATCTACCTCTCCGAACGGCTCCGGCTCGGCCGGCACCGCGAGGCGCTGGCAGCCGCCCGCACGGCCATGCGGTCCGGTGGCTCCAGCGTGCTGGCGGAACTCTTCGCCTGCCTGCTCATCGCCGGGGCGTGGCTGGGGGCGGTGTTCGGCCGCTGAGCGGCCTCCCCCGCCCCGGCCCGCCCGTCCCGCCCCGTCTCACTCCGCCAGGAGAGCTCCCTCCAGGCCGAGCAGCTGACGCTTGCGGTCGAGGCCGCCGGCGTAACCCGTGAGGGTGCCGTCCGCACCGATCACCCGGTGGCAGGGGCGGAGGATGAGCAGCGGGTTGGCACCGATCGCGCCGCCGACGGCCCGGACGGCGGCCCGGGGCGCGCCGATACGGGAGGCGATGGCGCCGTACGTGGTGGTAGCGCCGTACGGCACGTCGTCGAGGGCGGCCCAGACCCGCTGCCGGAACTCCGTGCCCTCGGCACGCGTCGGGAGCCGGAACTCCTTGAGTTCCCCGGCGAAGTAGGCGGCGAGCTGCTCCACGGCCTCCCGGAAGGGTGCCGGGTCGTGGCGCCATTCCGGGAGCGGCACCCGGCCGCCCTTCTGCTCCGGCACGGACAGGGAGGTGAGCACGCCGGACGCGTCGGCGGTCAGGAGAAGGGGGCCGACGGGGCTGTCGACGGTGGTGCAGTAGGTACGCTGTGCGGCGCTCACGGCTGTGCTCCTCGGTGCCATCGGTCTGGTCGTCGTTACTGGTGGGGGCGTTGTCATCCGGTGCTCCGGGATGCCGGGTGCAGGTGGCGCAGGGCGTACGAGCGCCAGGGCCGCCAGGCGTCGGGCAGGGGGGTGTCCGGCGGGGCCACGTCCGGGTCGCCGAGGGCGCGGGTGCGGATCTCGGCGACGGTGCGCGGGTCCATGCCGGGCAGGGCGAGCAGCGCGGCCTCGGCCTCGTCGCGGTCGGCGCCCACGTCGAGGCGTACGGCGCCGTCGGCGAGGGCCGTGGCGAGCGCGCGGAGGGGGCCGCGGGTGTCGGCGTCGGCCAGCGCGGCCGGTTCGGGGAAGAGGTGGGTGAGCGTCCCGTGCGGGGCGTCCAGGGCCTTGCCGTACGTCTGTACGAGGCGTGCGGCTTCCGCCGGGCCGGCGAGGGCCCGGATCGCGAACTCCTCCGGGTCCGCCGCCCCCGGTGAGCGCAGGCCGGGCCGGGCGGCGACCAGCGGGGCGAGCCGCTCGTCGGCGCCGAGGCGCTCGTCGACGGCGTACGGATCGGCGTCGAGGTCGAAGAGCCGCCGCAGCCGCTGCACGGCGGTGGTGAGGTCGCGGGGGTCGGTGAGGTGGAGGCGGGCGTCCAGCCAGCCGCCGGGGCGGCCGGGCGCGGGGGCCGAGCGGTCGCGGCCGCCGGTGCCCGGACGTTCGTCGACCTCGGCGATCCCGGTGCCGTAGGGCAGGCGCAGGGTGCGGCGGTAGGTGCGGCGGCCCCGGGGGCCGCTGAGTTCCTCGACGCCGGGGATCGCCTCGGCGGCGAGGACGTCGAACAGGGCGGTGGACTGGTGGGGGCCGCGGTGGGCGAGGCGCAGGGGGATACCGGCGGACGGGATGCCGGTGCCCTCGGCGGAGGCGGCGCGGGCTGCGCGGGCGCCTCCTCCCGGGGCGGTGGGGGTGCCGGGACGCGAGCGGGCGGAGGTGGCCGGGCGCCGGACCGCGGGAGGTGCGGCGCGCAGGTCCGTGGGGGTCGCCGCGTAGATCGCGCGGATCGTGTCGTTGAACTGGCGGACGCTCGCGAAGCCGGAGGCGAAGGCGATCTCCGTGATCGGCAGGCTCGTGGTCCGCAGGAGGACGCGGGCGGTGTGGGCTCGTTGCGCGCGGGCGAGGGCGACGGGGCCCGCGCCCACCTCCGCGGTGAGCTGCCGCTGGATCTGGCGGGTGCTGTAGCCGAGCCGTCCGGCGAGTCCGGCGACGCCCTCGCGGTCGACGACGCCGTCCGCGATGAGGCGCATGGCGCGGGCCACGGCGTCCGCGCGGACGTTCCACTCGGCCGAGCCGGGGGTGGTGTCGGGACGGCAGCGGCGGCAGGCCCGGAACCCGGCCTGCTGAGCTGCCGCCGCGGTGGGGTGGAAGCGGACGTTGTGCCGTTTCGGGGTCACCGCGGGGCAGCTGGGGCGGCAGTAGATACCGGTGGTCGTGACGGCGAAGAAGAAGGTGCCGTCGAAGCGGGCGTCCCGGCTTCGCACGGCCTCGTACCTGGTGTCCTCGATGTCCTCCACGGTTCCAGTCTCGGTGACGACGAAGGGTTCGGCTGGCGGGATTCGGACACGGTTCTCCACGTCGACGGGCCTCGCCCGCGCCGCAGGCTGCGTGGGCACCGCCGGACGCCCGGCCCCGCTCAAGGTGGACCGGGCCGGCTCCAGGGGCCGGCCGGCCCCTGGAGGGACGGGCCTGCCGCCCGCCCTCCGGGGGCCTCGTGCCGGAGGCTGGTGCCGCGGCAGGTGACGTTCGCCCGTCGAGGAGCGGCGTGCGGTGCGTGCTCTCGGCGTGCCGGGCGCACGTCCTCGTACGGGATGTACTCGGGCTTGTGCCCGGTGCGGCGAGAGTGCGTGCCCACCGTCGCGACGGGGCGAACGTTGCCGGTCGCGGCACTAGTGACGGCCGCCGCGCTTCGCCTCCATCGCCGCGCGGCCCGCCGCGCCCCTGCGCTTCCACTCCTTGCGGATCTCCGCGCGCAGGCGGGCGTCGCTCTTGGCGACGATGCGCTGGTTCTCGCGGAGGAGCTTGCGGTAGCTCTCCAGACGGCGCGGGGACAGGTCACCCCTGTCGACCGCCTGGAGAACCGCGCAGCCCGGCTCGGCGACGTGCGCGCAGTCGTGGAAGCGGCAGCGCGCCCCGAGTTCCTCGATCTCGGCGAAGACCTGGTTGACGCCGGTCTCGGCATCCCAGAGGCCGACGCCGCGCAGTCCGGGGGTGTCGATGAGCACTCCGCCGCCGGGGAGGGCGAGGAGGTTGCGGGTGGTGGTGGTGTGCCGGCCCTTGCCGTCGACGTCGCGGGTGGCCTGGACGTCCATGACGTCCTCCCCGAGCAGCGCGTTGGCGAGGGTCGACTTGCCCGCGCCGGACTGCCCGAGCAGCACGGAGGTGCCGCCGGAGAGCACCGCGCCGAGGACGTCGAGGCCCTCGCCGGTGGTGGAGCTGACGGGGATGACGGGGACGCCGGGGGCGGTCGTCTCGACGTCCTGCACCAGGTACGCGAGCGTCACAGCGTCCGGTACGAGGTCGGCCTTGGTGAGCACGACCACGGGTTGCGCCCCGGACTCCCAGGCCAGCGCGAGGAACCGTTCGACGCGGCCGAGGTCGAGTTCCACGGCGAGCGACACGGCGACGACGGCGTGGTCGACGTTGGCGGCGAGGATCTGGCCCTCGGCGCGCTTGGAGGAGGTGGAGCGCACGAACGCGCTGCGGCGGGGCAGGTAGGTGCGGACATAGCGGGGGTCGCCCGCAGGTTCGACGGCGACCCAGTCGCCGGTGCACACGACCCGCATCGGGTCGTGCGGGGTGACGAACGCGGTGTCGGCCCGCAGCGGGCCGTCTGCCGTGACGACGTCGCACTGCCCCCGGTCGACCCGGACGACCCGCCCGGCGACGAGGCCCTCGGCGTCGTACGGGGCGAAGGCGTCCGCCCAGGCGTCGTCCCAGCCGTAGGGAGCGAGGGCGGAGGCAGAGGAGGCGGAACCGGAAGGAGAGCCGGAGAAAGTCAAGGGAGACCCTTCACAAGGGTGGTCCCGGCGGCCTCGCGCGGGCCCGTCAGGGGCGCCGCGGGGCGAGATCTGTGGGTGTCAGCCGGAGACCACGGAGGTGGACTGGATGGATTCCTGGATGCGGGCAGCGCTCGTCACCGTGACAGCCATCGGTCGACACCTCCTGTTCTCTGCTCGTCGTCGGCACCGGCGGCCGAAAGGGCCGCGGTGCGGGGTGGTCCCACCCTAGCGGGGGCCTACGGGGGCCCGTCAATCGAATTGACGGGCGGCCGGGAATCGGCCCGCCCGGCGGGCCGACCGAGGCCCCGGCGCGGTCGCCGACCCGCCGGTCCCCCGGCCCGCCCGCGGGCCGGGCCCCCCGCTGGTCAGCCGGCCGTCTTGCAGGGGCGGCCGTTGAGCGTGAAGTCGTCGGGAACGGTGTTGGCGTCGCTCTCCCAGGCGCCGAGGAAGCCGACGCCGAACGTGCCGCCCTTGGCCACCGTCTTGTTGTAGTCGGCGGCGGTGGCCGTCACGCGGGAGCCGTTCTGGTCGAAGGTGCCGTCCCACATCTGGGTGACGCGCTGGCCGCCCTCGTAGGACCAGCTGATGCGCCAGCCGTCGAGGGCCTTGGTGGTGGTGACGGTGACGGTGGCCTGGAAGCCGCCGGGCCACTCGTTGTCGACCTGGTAGCGGACGCGGCAGGTCGCGGAGGAGGGCTTGCCGGGCTCGACCGGCTCGTGCGACACCCGGGCGGGCGTCGAGGAGTCGCCCTGCGGTTGCTCGTTGCTGTTGCTGTCGCCGCCGTCCTCGTCGTCGGCGCCGGGCTCCTGCGGGCGGGTGGTGCTCTGCAGTTCGGACGACTTGCCGGACGGGCGGGGCTGTGCCTGCGGGAGGGAGGGGTCCCGCTGGGCGACCGGCGACTCGCTCGTGGTGCCGCCCCCGGCCACGGCCGTGTCGTCGTCGCCGAACTGCATGAGGGAGACGGCGAGCGCGAGCACGGAGACGACGGCGGCGCCGACCAGCAGCCCGGTGCGGCCGATCCGCGGGCGGGGTTCCGTGCCCGGCGACAGTCCCCGGTCGGTGCCGGTGGAGTCGGCGCGGCCGGGCAGGAGGCCCGCCTCGGCGGCGCGGCGGCGGCGCTCCAGGTAGGCGAGTCCGCCCCAGCCGATGACGCCGCCGGCGAGGGCGGCGGGCAGGCCGCCGCCGTGCAGCCCGAGGCAGGAGGCCGCCTCGGCGCACTCCACACAGGTGGCGAGGTGCCGGGAGAGGTCGTCGGGGGTCTCCGTGCCGGGCGAGCGGGTGACCGCGTCCAGCAGCCGCGCGTAGCTGCGGCAGTCGGCGTCCATGG
This sequence comes from Streptomyces sp. HM190, assembly GCF_009857135.1. Taxonomy (GTDB): domain Bacteria; phylum Actinomycetota; class Actinomycetes; order Streptomycetales; family Streptomycetaceae; genus Streptomyces; species Streptomyces heilongjiangensis. The sequence goes on along the minus strand of NZ_CP047318.1, from coordinate 6,915,203 downwards.
GGGTGTCGGCCAGGTTGCGCTGGCAGCGGTCGCGGAACAGGCCGCGCACCTGGTCGAGTTCGGCGCGGGCGACGGCCGGGTCCAGGCCGAGCCTGCGGGCCACCGACGTCAGGGGCAGCGACTCGACCTCGGCCAGCCACAGCAGCGCCGCGTCGGGCTCCTGCATGTCCCGGAGGGCGCGCAGGGCGAGGGGGCGGTGCAGCGGCGGTCCGGCGTAGCGGAAGGCCTTGTCGGAGTTGAGCCACAGGCGCAGGTCGGGGTCGAGCCGGTGGCCCTGCCCGCCCGACTCCCAGGTGGCGGCGGTGGTCCTGACCCAGGTCAGGAGGAAGGGTATGCGGGGCAGGCGCAGGGCCCGCCGTCCCGCACCGCGGCCGGCGCCCGCCTCGAACTCCAGGACCTCGGCCTCCCGCATGCCGCTGCTGAAGGCCTGGGTGGCCAGTTGGGTCGCCGCGTTCGAGCCGGAGGTGCACAGATCGGCGTACGACAGGACCGCGTCCCAGCACTCCGAGAACAGCGCGGCTTCGACGGCGTCCTGGGGCTTCGGCAGGTCGGGCATGGGTCTCCTGCATCCACAGAGCGAGGGGGGAAGTCCACAAGAAAGGTCAACCGACCCCTGAGGCAAGGGAGTTGAGGGGACCACCTTGTGGCGGCCCCGAGCTTTTCACGCTTCCCACACAACTGACAAGCCGCGTGTTCAGATGTGCCGAACGTCGGTTTCCGCTGTGGAGTTGTACGTACCGGAGCCCCATCCGACTCACCGGTCACGGCGGTTACTCGACTGTAACCTCTTCGGTGGCGCCCTCGACCGCCGGGAGGCTGTCCATGAAGGAGCTGACCGAGAAGACCGCGTGACCGGGGCCGGGCGGGCCGTAGCCGGGGGGCGAGGACAGACCGAAGTCGTCCATCGTGGCGCGGTATGCCTCCAGCAGCCTGATGTGGTACTCCAGCGGCGCGCCCTGCGGGTTGGCCTTGCCGAGCGGGGTCGTGGGCTCGGGGCACCAGGTGGTGAAGCGGGGCGTGATGCCGTGCGACATGAAGAAGCGCAGCCCCTCGGTGGTGGACGCGATGGCCTCGTCGACCGTGGTGAAGCCGAACGGCTCGGCCATCTCGACGCCTGCGACGAAGTTCGGGATGACGTTGCGCGCGCCGAAGACCTCCGCCGAGTCGAGGATGCGCTTGTGCCACTCGTCGCGGCCGACGTAGCGCTCCTTGCCCGGGCAGTACATCTTGAAGAGGTACTCGTCCCACACCTCGTAGTTGGGGTGGTAGATCTTCACGCCGTAGTCGTGGAAGCGCTTGACGTCGTCCAGCGGCAGCGCCTGCGCGACGACCTTGCCGATCCAGCGGTTCGGGAAGCGCTCCTCGATGGCCTTGGCGTAGTGGCCGTAGAAGTCGGCCTCGTCCCGTCCGGCGACGGTCTTGGTGATCGCGCCACCGGTGAGGGTGTACGCGGTGGAGGTCTTCGCGGTGTCGTACCGGTCGATGATCTCCAGGGCCTCCAGGACCTCGTCGACGTCCTTCACGCCCGTGTACGGCCGGCCGGCGGCCTTGTGCTGGCGCCAGTTGTGGTTGATGTCGCAGTACTGGCACTCCTCCTTGGCGCCGAAGTACTGGCAGACCCGGAACACGGTCAGGTAGATGAGGTAGCCCCACTGGATGGTGGGGGCCACCTCCATCACGGACTTCCCGTTGGAGAGGGTGTGCCGGTAGTACTCGGGCATCGGCGGCACGCCGACGTCCGCGATGCGGCGGCCATCGAGGTAGAGGCCGAGGAGGCCGTCGTCGTCGGCCGCGACGCGGTACGGCGACGACGGGTTGACCCGTACGGAGACGACGGTGCGCCGCAGGTCGTAGGGGCCGCCGGTGAGGATGATCTCCTCGGGCGGGCGGCGCAGCGCGGCCTCGCCCAGTTCGGGCAGGGTGCCGTGGTCGAAGGAGAAGATGAAGTACGACTTCGGCTTGACCTCGCCGTTCTCGTTGTCGCTGAGGGCGGAGGCGTCGAAGGCCACGCCGCCCCTGAGCAGGTCCTCCTTGAAGACGGCTTCCCGTGGCACGTGCGGGAACCTCTCCATCAGGTCCTCCACCAGCGCGGTGCGGCTGCCCATGCCGTTTCTCCTCTCGTTCGACTCCTCACGGTATGCCTCCGGCCCGGCGGAGGTGGGAGCGGGGCCCCCGAGCGGGTCGCGCGGCGGCCACGACCGGGATCACCCTTGTCGCGCGCGTCACACTGAGCACCGCGTCCCACGGAGCCCGCACGTCACGCGGAGCGCCGCCTCACGCGGAGCCGCACATCACGCGGAGCGTTCCAGTACGGCGCGGTCGAGCGCGTGGGCCGGGAGGGTGCCGGCGGCGAGGCGTTCGGCCTCCTCGGTGACCGAGAGGCCCAGGCGGGCGAGCTCGTTGCCCTGGGAGCCGGCGAGGTGGGGGGTGACGAAGGCGTTGGGGAGGTCGAGGAGCGGGGAGTCGGCGGGCAGCGGCTCGGGGTCGGTGACGTCGAGGATGGCGGAGAGGCGGCCCGCGCCGAGTTCTGCGATGAGCGCGTCGTGGTCGACCAGGGCGCCGCGGGCGGTGTTGACGAGGACGGCCCCGTCGGGCATGAGGGCGAGTTCGCGCCGGCCGAGGAGGCGGTGGGTCTCGGGGGTGTCGGGGGCGTGGACGGTCACGATGTCGCAGGTGCGCAGGAGGTCGTCGAGCGGCAGCAGGGTCACGCCGAGGGCAGCGGCTCCCGCCTCGTCGACGTACGGGTCGGTGAGGCTCACCCGCAGGTCGAAGGGGCGCAGCAGTTGGATGACACGGCGGCCGATGCGGGAGGCCCCGATGACGCCGACGCGGCGGCCGTGGTTGCCGATGCCGGGGACGATGCCCCAGCCGGGGTGGCTCGGTTCGGCGCGCAGGCGGTCGCGCCGGACGAGGACGTCCTTTCCGGCGAGCAGGATCATCGCGAGGGTGTACTCGGCGACGGGCACGGCGTTGGCGTCGGCGGCGGTGGAGACCGTGATGCCCCGTTCCCAGACGGCCGGCGTGACGAAGCCCTTCACCGAGCCGGCGGTGTGCAGGATCGTGCGCAGGGCGGGCGCCGCGTCGAGCACCGCCGCGTCGATCAGGGGACAGCCCCAGCCGGTGATCAGCACCTCGGCCGCGGCGAGCACCGGCCGGACGCGCGGGTCGGCGAAGTCCTCGGCGCGCTCGACGACCAGCGCGGGGTCGACGTCCACAGCCTCCCGCAGCCGGGACAGCACCTCCGGCGGGAAGATCAGCGGAACGTTCTCGGCGGTCATGGCGAACACGGCACGGGGACGCTCGGGCAAGAAAGTGGCCTTCCGGTCGGGACGCTCGACGGCAGTAACCGTTCTCACACCGTAGGCGGGCGGGCGAGAGGGGGTCAACGGACCGCCCGGACCAGGGAGGATGAGCGCACCTAGGGAATGGGCCCCCGGGCTCGCGGACGGTGGAGGACTTCAGGCATGACGACCGAGACCCTGACCAACTGGGCGCGGAACATCACGTACCGCGCGAAGGAGCTGCACCGGCCGCGCTCGGTCGACGCGCTGCGGGCCCTGGTCGCGGGCAGCGAGCGGGTGCGGGTGCTGGGCAGCGGCCACTCGTTCAACGAGATCGCCGAGCCCGGCCCGGACGGGGTGCTGCTGTCGCTGTCCGCGCTGCCGCCGGTGATCGAGGTGGACCCGGCGGCCCGGACGGTACGGGTCGGGGGCGGCGTGCGGTACGCGGAGCTGGCCCGCGCGGTGCACGCCCACGGCCTCGCCCTGCACAACATGGCCTCGCTGCCGCACATCTCGGTGGCGGGGTCGGTGGCCACCGGCACCCATGGTTCGGGAAACGGCAACGGGCCGCTCGCGGCGGCCGTCAGCGAGGTCGAGCTGGTCCTCGCGGACGGCTCGACGCTGGTCCTGGGGCGCGGCGACGAGCGCTTCGGCGGGGCGGTGACCTCGCTCGGCGCCCTCGGTGTGGTCACGGCGCTCACCCTCGATCTGGAGCCGGCCTTCGAGGTGAGCCAGACCGTGCACGGCCCGCTCCCCCTGGCGGGGCTGGACTTCGGGGCGGTCTCGGCGGCGGCGTACAGCGTGAGCCTGTTCACCCGGTGGCGGCACTCCGGTTTCGACCAGGTCTGGGTCAAGCGGCGCACCGATCAGCCGGTCCGGGAGTTCCCGTGGGCCGAGCCCGCGGCCGGGCCGGTGCACCCGGTGCCGGGGATGCCGTCGGTGAACTGCACGGAGCAGCTGGGGGTGCCCGGCCCGTGGCACGAGCGGCTGCCGCACTTCCGGGCGGAGTTCACGCCGAGCAGCGGGGAGGAGTTGCAGTCGGAGTACCTGCTGCCGCGTGCGGAGGCCGGCCGGGCGCTGCGCGCGCTGGACGGGTTGCGGGAGGTGGTGGCGCCCGTGCTCCAGGTGTGCGAGGTCCGTACGGTGGCCGCCGACGACCAGTGGCTCAGCCCGTCCCACGGCCGGGACACGGTCGCGCTGCACTTCACGTGGATCGCCGACACGGCGGCCGTGCTGCCGGTGGTGGGTCGGGTGGAGGAGGCGCTGGCACCGCTGGGGGCCCGGCCGCACTGGGGAAAGGTGTTCACGGTTCCGGCGGCCGCGCTGCGGGAGCTGTACCCCCGGCTGGGTGAATTCCGTGCGCTGGCCGAGGCACTGGATCCGGCGGGCGCGTTCCGCAACGCGTTCGTGCGGGAGGTGCTCGGCGGCTGAGGCGGGTCTCTCACCTGGGGTTGCGGCGGCCCGCCACTCTTCGGCCATGTGCCGCCGCCCGCCACGGCCACTTTGTAAACCCCCTTTCCTAACCCCTTGTCGAAAGTCCCTCCTAGTCATAGCCTTGCGCCGCGCCGGGGCCGCATGCCTCGCCACGGCCCGGAGGGATCGAGGAGAACATGTCGTCGGTGAAGCGCACGTCTCGCGACATTCGCACCGCGAACCGCTACGAGGTGCTGCGCCAGATCATCGCCGAGTCTCCCACGTCCCGGCAGGAGCTCGCGGCGGCCACCGGACTGAGCCTCGCGACGGTCGCGACGCTGGTCGGGGAGCTGCTCGACCTGCGGTTGATCACCGAGGTCGGCTTCGAGGACTCCGCCGGCGGGCGCCCCCGGGGGCTCGTCGCCGTCAACACCACCGGCGGCGCGCTGATCGGCGTCGACATCGCCGAGACCTATGTCCGGGTAGAGCTGTTCGACCTGGCGCTCAACGTGCTGGCCCGCGCGGACGAGGACATGCGCCCGGGTGAGAGCCGGCCGGAGCAGGTCGTCGGCCATGTCGCGGCCGCCGTGGGCTCGGTGGTCACCCAGGCCGGGGTGGAGGGTGCGCGCGTGCTCGGGGTCGGGGTGAGCGTGCCGGGCCAGGTGGACCGGGAGGGTGGGGTGTCGGAGTACGCCCCGAACTGGGACTGGCACGACGTCCCGCTGCTCGACCTGCTCGCCGAGCACATCGCCTACCCGCTCTACCTGGACAATCCGCTGCGGGCCTGCGCGGTCGCCGAGCTGTGGTTCGGCGCGGCCCGGGGCCGGGGGGACGCCGTCGTGGTGAACCTCGGCACGGGGGTGGGCGCCGGGCTGGTGCTGGGCGGCGGACTGCACCGGGGGGTCAGCAACAGCGCCGGGGAGTGGGGGCACACCACGCTCGTGCTCGACGGGCGGCTGTGCCACTGCGGCAACCACGGCTGCGTGGAGACCTATGTCGGCGCGCCCGGCATCATGCTGCACCTGCGGGAACTCGCCCCGCAGAGCACCCTGCTGCACCCCGAGGACCAGACCGCGACCATCGACGCCCTCGCCCGGGGTGTGGCCGACGGGGACCCCGTCGCGCTGAAGGTCGTCCGGGACACCGCCCGTTACCTCGGTGCCGGTATCGCCGACCTGGTCAACCTGCTCAACCCCGAAGTGGTCGTGCTCAGCAGCTGGGTCGCGGCCACGCTCGGCGAACCGCTCCTCGCGGAGGTGCGGCAGGCCGTGGCCCGGCACTCGCTGCGCCGGCCGCTGGACGCCGCCGAGATCGTCCTGTCCCCCATCCCGACCGACCCGGTGTGCCTGGGCGCCGCGACCTTCGCCCTCGAAGGGGCGCTGTCGTCGTTCAGCCAGCGGCCCGCCCGGCGTGCCGTCCCGGCGAGGAGCCGTACCGCGTCGGCGTCGTGAGGGAACGGGTGCGCACCGCGCCGGCCGGGCGTCGGGCCTGGTCGCGGCGGTGACACCCCCATGAGCAGAGGGCCGCCGGACCCTGACCCGGCGGCCCTCGCACATGTCCCGACCGCCTCCGGAACCACGCGCGTTCGGCTGCTCGAACCGAATACAACGCTTCGAACAGACTTCGTTCAACCCCTTGCCGAAGCCTTAGCCGAAGGTTAACGTCCCGCTCCGCAAGCCTCTTTGAGCCACTGGCACTGAGCCGCAGAGCCCTGCACCGGCGCAGCGCCGGGAGCCGCACTCGAGACAAGGACGTCAGCATGTCGGCATTGAGCAACAGGAACTTCGACCGCCGCACCGCACTGCGGGCCGCGCTGGGTCTGGCCGCCGCCGGCGGTCTCGCCGCGTGCGGCAGCAACAACGGCCGAGGCGGCGGCTCCGGGTCCGGCAAGGCCCTGACGCAGTACTTCCACGCCTACGGCGAGGCCGGCACCGAGCAGGCCGTCAAGCGGTACGCGAAGGCCTACAAGGACGCAGGCGTCACCACGCAGTGGATCACCGGCTCCAACTTCGAGAGCAAGCTGTTCGCGTCGCTGCTCACCGACAAGGCCCCCGACTGCTTCGAGTTCCACCCGCAGCTGCAGATGATCGAGAGCGGCCAGGTGGCGGACCTGACCGACCTGATCGAGCCGGTCAAGGACGACTTCAACCCCGCCGACATCCAGTCGCACACGGTCGACGGCAAGATCTACGGCATCCGGATGATCGACGACCCGCAGTTCTTCTTCTACCGCAAGTCGATGTTCGAGAAGGCCGGCGTCGAGGTCCCGCAGACGCTGGAGGAGCTGATCGAGGCCGCCGCGAAGCTGACCACGAGCAAGGTCAAGGGCGCCTACCTCGGCAACACCCTGCACGCGGTCATCAGCCCGATGATCTGGTCGGCCGGCGCCCAGCACCTGGACGACAAGAACCAGATCGCCTACCACACGGACGCGGTCGTCGACGGCTTCAAGCAGCTCCGCAAGCTGTTCACCAGCGGTGACCTGCTGCTCGACGCACCCACCGACTTCTGGGACCCGGCCGCGCTCAACCAGGGCCTGACCGCGATGCAGTGGTGCGGCATGTGGGCGATGCCGCAGATGCAGGAGGCGCTCGGCGACGACCTCGGCATCTTCCCGTTCCCGAAGGTCGGCGACGCGGGCAAGCAGTCCGTCTACAACGGCGGCTGGTCGATGTTCGTCAACGCCAAGGGCAAGAACGTCGAGGCGACCAAGGAATACGTGAAGTGGCTGTGGATCGACCAGAAGGAGTACCAGGAGGACTGGGCCCTCTCCTACGGCTTCCACATCCCGCCGCGCACCTCGATCGCGGAGTCCGCCGACAAGCTGAAGTCGGGTCTGCCGGCCGAGGGCGTCAAGCTCTTCAACGAGTTCGGCCACTTCGACAACATCGGTTGGACCCAGGCGAGCATCACCGCCCTGGAGGACGTCATGGCCAACTCGGTGCGCAAGGGCGGTGACCCGGACAAGGAGCTGACCAAGGCCGACGCCAAGGTCAACCGCGAGCTGAAGAAGCTGTTCGGATAGGCCTGGGGACAGGTAGCCACGACATGTCGACCATCACCAAGGACGGCGTCTCCAGCCCCGCCCCGGCGAAGGCCGCTCCGGCCAAGCCGCGGCGGGGGCTGCGGGGCTCCCCCTCCCTCAACTTCTGGCTCTTCACCGGGCCGTTCCTGATCGGCCTCGCCGTCTTCGTCTACACGCCGATCCTGTGGAGCCTGTGGCTGTCGTTCTTCGAGGCCCGCTTCACCGTCACCCCCGACAAGTTCGTCGGCCTCGAGAACTACGTCGTGATGCTGACCGACGAGGACTTCGTGGGGTCGCTCGGCACCTTCACCGTCTTCGCCGCGATCATCGTGCCGCTGACCTGGGCGACCTCGCTCGGGCTCGCGCTGATGGTGAACCGGCTGCGGTTCATGCGGGCGTTCTTCCGCTCGGTGTTCTTCCTGCCGACGGCGGTCAGCTACGTCGCCGCCTCGCTGATCTGGAAGATGTCCATCTTCAACGGTGTCCGCTTCGGCATGATGAACACCTTCCTCGGCCTGTTCGGGATCGACAACACCGCGTGGCTCGCCAGCCCCGACCCGCCGTGGTACTGGCTGGTCATCGTGACCGTGCGGCTCTGGCTCCAGGCCGGCTTCTACATGATCCTCTTCATCGCGGCCCTGCAGAACATCCCGCAGGAGATGTACGAGGCCGCCGCGATCGACGGCGCGAAGCCCGGCTGGCAGACGTTCTGGCACATCACCCTGCCCCAGCTGCGGGCCACCTCCACCGCCGTGATCCTGCTGCTCCTCGTGGCCGCCTACCAGGCGTTCGACGAGTTCTTCAACCTGCTGTCGAAGACCACCTGGGGCCGGCCACCGCTGATCGAGCTGTACTACAAGGCCCTCGGCGACAGCCAGGACTACGGCGCGGGCAGCGCGGGCGCGCTGATCCTCACCGTGCTGATCTGCCTCGTCACCCTGCTCCAGGGCAAGATCATGGGATTCGGAAGGGGTGAGGAGTCCAAGTGACCACCACGACGACACCTCCGGCGGAGCGGGTCGAGGCACCGGCCAGGCCGCGCAGGGTCCGCAGCGGCAGCGTGATCGGCTCGACCGGTCTCTACGTCGCCACCGGCATCGCCGCGCTCCTCTTCCTGATCCCCTTCTACCTGATCGTCCGCAACGCGCTGATGACGGACCCCGAGATCACCGGTGAGGAGTGGAAGTGGTTCCCCTCCGAGATCCAGTGGGGGAACTTCACCAAGCCGTTCGACGACCCGTCGGTCGACTTCGCGCGCTCGATGTGGAACTCGGCGGTCGTGGGCGTCCTGCACACCCTCGGCACGCTGCTGGTCTGCTCGCTGGCCGGCTACGGTCTCGCGCGCATCCCGTACAAGCACGCCAACAAGGTCTTCTACGCCGTCCTCGGCACCCTGATGGTGCCCACCGCCGTGACGTTCGTGCCCAGTTTCGTGCTGGTCTCGTCCCTCGGCTGGATCGACACCTACCGCGGCCTCATCATCCCCGGCCTCTTCAGTGGTTTCACCTGCTTCCTGTTCCGGCAGTACTTCCTGGGCTTCCCCAAGGAGCTGGAGGAGGCGGCACGCGTGGACGGGCTCGGTTACATGGGCGCGTACTGGCGGGTCGTCGTACCCAACTCACTGAACTTCTTCGCCGCCATGGCGACGATCACATTCATCAGTGGCTGGAACTCCTTCCTGTGGCCCCTGGTCATCGGTCAGGATCCCAGTGCGTGGACCGTCCAGGTCGCGCTCTCGAACTACATGACCGGCCAGACCATCACCTACCACCTGATCTTCATGGCCACGGCCATATCCATCCTGCCCCTGGTGTTCGTGTTCCTCTTCCTCCAGCGCTGGCTGGTGCAGGGCATCGCGCAGACTGGCATCAAGGGCTAGGAACCAGCAAGGAGACCGATGTCTTTCCGCACCACCGGCACCACCGCCTCGTCCGTCGACTACGTCGAGGACGTGTCGCCGGGCAGCGGGGCCCTGCCGCCCCGCGCCTGGTACGCGTCCTCCGACGCCCGCACCCTGTCCCTCAACGGCGACTGGCACTTCCGGCTGTCGCCGACCGCCGACGCCGAGGACGACTCCTTCGCCGCGGAGGGGTACGACGCCGGGGACTGGTCCCGGGTGTCCGTGCCGGGGCACTGGGTGCTGCAGGGCGACGGGGCGTTCGGGGCTCCGATCTACACCAACCACCTGTACCCCTTCCCGGTGGACCCGCCCCGGGTACCGACGGAGAACCCGACCGGCGACCACCTGCGGTACTTCGACCTGCCCGAGGGGTGGCCGGCGGACGGCTCGGCCGTGCTCCGCTTCGACGGCGTGGAGTCCTGCGCCCGCGTCTGGCTGAACGGCACGGACATCGGTGAGTTCAAGGGCTCGCGGCTCGCCCACGAGTTCGCCGTCGGGCAGCTGCTGAAGCCCACGGGCAACGTCCTCGCGGTGCGGGTCCACCAGTGGTCGGCGGGCTCCTACCTGGAGGACCAGGACCAGTGGTGGCTGCCCGGCATCTTCCGGGACGTCACCCTGCTGCACCGCCCGGTGGGCGCCGTCCTCGACTTCTTCGTGCACGCCTCCTACGACCACGTGGGCGGCACCGGCACCCTGCGCGTGGACTCCGACGTCGACGGCCGGGTCCTCGTGCCCGGCCTGGACATCGATGTCGCGACGGGCGAGCCGGTGACCGTCCCGGTCGAACCGTGGACCGCGGAGACCCCCCGCCTGTACGACGGTGAGCTGGTGACGGCGGGCGAGCGCGTCCCGCTGCGGATCGGCTTCCGCACGGTCGTGCTGGAGGACGGCCTGATCAAGGTCAACGGCCGGCCGATCCTGTTCAAGGGCGTCAACCGCCACGAGTGGCACCCGGAGCGGGGCCGCGCGCTCGACCTGGAGACGATGCGCGCGGACGTGCTGCTGATGAAGCGGCACAACATCAACGCCGTGCGCACCTCGCACTACCCCCCGCACCCCGCCTTCCTCGACCTGTGCGACGAGTACGGGCTGTGGGTGATCGACGAGTGCGACCTGGAGACCCACGGCTTCACCGAGCAGAACTGGCGGGACAACCCCGTCGACGACGACCGCTGGACCCCGGCCCTGCTGGACCGGGCCGCGCGGATGGTCGAGCGCGACAAGAACCACCCGTCGGTCGTGATGTGGTCCCTCGGCAACGAGTGCGGCACCGGACGCGGCCTGACCGCCATGGCCGAGTGGATCCACGGCCGTGACGGCTCCCGCCTGGTGCACTACGAGGGCGACTGGGACTGCCGCGACACCGACGTGTACTCCCGGATGTACGCCGACCACGCCGAGGTCGAACGCATCGGCAGGGGGCTGGACGGCGGCACCCACAAGCGCCGCGGCCTGCCCTTCATCCAGTGCGAGTACGGCCACGCCATGGGCAACGGTCCCGGCGGTCTCGCCGACTACCAGCGGATCTTCGAGGCGCACGACCGCATCCAGGGCGGCTTCATCTGGGAGTGGATCGACCACGGCGTCAAGCACCCCGAGCTGGGCTACGCCTACGGCGGCGACTTCGGCGAGGAGCTGCACGACGGCAACTTCGTCTGCGACGGCCTGGTCTTCCCGGACCGGACGCCCTCCCCCGGTCTGGTCGAGTTCAAGAAGGTGATCGAGCCGGTCCGCATCGACGGCGACGGCACCGCCGGCACCGTCCGGGTCCGCAACGCGTTCGACTTCGCGGACCTGTCGGAGCTGGCCTTCGAGTGGTCGTACCAGGTCGACGGGAAGACGCTGGAGGCCGGCGTCCTCGCCGTGCCCTCCCTGAGGCCCGGTGAGTCGGCCGAGGTGAAGCTGCCGCAGCCGCCGGCCGGCGCGGCCACGGGCGAGGCGCTGTGGACCGTACGGGCGCTGCTGGCCGAGGACACCGCGTGGGGCCGCAGGGACCACCAGGTGGCGTGGGCCCAGCTGCCGGTCGTGGAGCGTCCGTCGCCGGTCGTGGTGCCGGGCGACCGTCCCACGGCGGACGAGAAGCTGATCTACCTCGGCCCGGCCTCCTTCGACGCCCGCACGGGCGCCCTGAGGACCATCGGCGGCGTCGACGTGACCGGGCTGCGCCTGGACGTGTGGCGGGCGCCCACGGACAACGACGCCGGGGCCGACTGGCAGCCGGAACTGCGGTACGGCCTGCTGTGGCGCCAGTACGGCCTGCACCGCATGCGCCACCGGCTGGACGCCGTCGAGGTGGGCGAGGACGCGCTGACCGTACGGACCCGGGTGGCGCCGGCGGCGTGGGAGATCGGGCTGCGCACGACGTACCGCTGGACGTCGGACGGGACACGGCTGCGGCTGACCGTGTCGGTGGACCCGGAGGGCGACTGGACGGTCCCGCTCCCCCGCCTCGGCATCCGCTTCGGGCTGTCCTCGGCGGACACGGTGACCTGGTACGGCGGCGGCCCCGGCGAGGGCTACCCCGACACCAAGTCGGCGTCCATGCTGTACCGGCACCGCTCCTCGGTCGACGAGCTGCAGACCCCGTACCTGCGCCCGCAGGAGAACGGGGCCCGCCCCGACGTCCGCTGGGCGGAGCTGGGCGGTCTGCGGATCGACGGCGACCCGGAGTTCTGGTTCACCGCGCGGCGCTGGACGAGCGAGCAGCTCGACGCGGCCGAGCACCTGACCGACCTGCGGGCCGGTGACACGGTGTGGGTCAACCTGGACCACGGTCAGATGGGCATCGGCTCGCAGTCGTGCGGGCCGGGCGCGCTGCCGCAGTACCACCTGCGGGCGGAGCCGGCGGAGTTCTCGTTCGTGTTCTCCGAGGCCCGCTGAGCGGCGGTGACCCCGTGACGGTGAGGGCGGCCCGGCCGTGCGGCCCGGCCGCCCTCACGGTTGTCCGCCGGCTCGTCCCGGTGGCCCGCGCGGCACGGCGTCGGCACGGCGTCGGCGCGGGGAGAGTGGTCCCGGTTCGGCAGCGGAGTGCCGGGATCAGAGGCGTCCGCCTCACCTAAGCTTGTTCTTTATCTACCAAGATCTTCCGGGCTTGCCGATGGCCTTGAGGGTCTCGGGGCGTTTGACGGTTTTCCCGACGTCGTAGCGGGGTGCCCGGCGTTTGTTCTTGGCGCCGGGTGGCCGCCCGGGACCGGTGCCACGAGGTTTGGGAACACGGCTCGGGCAGGCGAGGTGAGCGCGGATGTTCCTGAACCCCCGGCGGACACGGGCCGGGGTGAGCCGGCCGGAGGTGGTGGGTTTCTCCCACGGTCGGCGGAGGTCCTCAGCGAGTGTCCGGGCGAGTCTGAGCTGGGTGTGAGCGACGATCAGGAGCCAGGTCCAGCGGTCCGCGGCCTGAGGAGTGCGGAGTTTCGGCGTGGTCCAGCCCAGGGTCTGCTTCGCGAAGCGGAAGGTGTGCTCCAGGTCGAAGCGGCGGAGGAACACCTGCCAGAAGCGGTCCACGTCGTCCGAGGTGGCGCCGGTCTTCGAGGACCACAACCACACCGGCGGAGCATCTCGTTCCTTCGACAAGTGCTCAACCTTCAGCCGGATCAACGTCCCTTCCACCAGGGGAAGTTCGCCCTCATGGTCCAGCCACGAGGAACGGTGAGTGAGCCGGGGATGGACCCGGTCCCATGCCTGGGTCTCGGCCTTGCCGTAGTTGCTGGTGTCCGTGATCGTGGTGATTGCGGGCTCCGGCCAGGTCTCCGGTCTGGTGAACCGGAACTCCGGACCGTGCTTGGGCGGCCGGCCGTTGACGCCGTGCATCCGCGGTGGCTTCGGTAGACGCATGACGCGGTCGGAGCGGACCCGGCCGACCAGCTCAACCGGCAGGTCGCGCAGCACCCAGGCCAGACGGGTCACGTCGTAGCCCGCGTCACTGACGATCACGATGGCCGGGTCCCCGGCCTGCCACTGACCAGCGGCCATGAGCCGCTCGACGACACCTCTCAGCTGGTCTGCCGTGACGGCGGTCGCGTCGTCCACCGGACCCAGCCGGACCGCGTCCAGGATCGCGGTCCAGGAGGTGGCACCCGGCTCCAGCACGGCGACAAAGGAGTAGGGCCAGCCCGGAATGAACTGCGACGCCGTCTTCGCCCGGCCATACACGTGGCAGAACAGCCGCTCCGCCGAGCACGGCGCGTCCGAACGCAGCCACGGTGACACATCGACCGCCAGAACCAGGCGTCCACCATCGAAACGCGGCAGCGGCAGCCCTGCCAGCACTGTCCGCAGTTGGCCGACGTCGATCCTGCCGTGATTCAAGCCGCCGTACATCGCTCCGTGCCCACGCCGGTGCTCGGGCAGCAACGTCAGATCCACCGGTGACTTCACCGCACCGTCCGCGCACAGCACCGCGTCCACCAACTCGAACAACTCATCGCGCCGAGCGGTCAGACACTCGTAGAACTCGTCCCGGAAGCGTGACGCCTCCGCGAACGCTTCCCTCCGTACAGCATCAGGCAGCAGACTCACCCTCACGGCCTTCGTCTTGGTCACGTGCACCTTGGTCGGAGCACAGGATCAGACGAGGGCCGCCCCCACGTCCGGCGAATCCCCAGGTGAGCGACCCAGTTCGACACACGATTCGAGCCCGGAAGAAAAAGAACAAGCTAAGGGCTGTCCCGTAATCCCCGGCGTCGTGCGCCCGCCGGGGATTACGGGACAGCCCTTAGGCTGTTCCCGCACACCCCAGGCGCGCGGAACACGAGGTGGTCGCCCATGCCCAGAACCGGTCTCACGGCCGATCGGGTCGTCGTGGCCGCGGCCGACCTCGCGGACGAGGTCGGGTTCGAGAACGTGACGCTGTCGGCGCTCGCCCGGCGGTTCGGGGTGAAGGACGCCAGCCTGTACTCCCACGTCAGGAACCTCCAGGACCTGCGGACCCGGGTCACGTTCCTGGCCGCCGGGGAGATGATCGAGCGGATCGCGGACGCGGTGGCCGGCCGGGCCGGCAAGGACGCGCTGGCCGCGTTCGCGGGGGCCTACCGGGCGTACGCCCTGGAGCGGCCCGGCCGGTACGCGGCCACCCAGTCCCGCGTCGACCAGGACCTGGTGGCCGCCTCGCCCGCCTTCCGCCGCACCGCCGAGATCACCTACGGCATGCTCCGCGCCTACGGCCTGGAGGAGCCCGACCTCACCGACGCCGTGCGCCTGCTGCGCGGCACCTTCCACGGGTACTGCGTCCTGGAGGCGGGCGGTGGTTTCGGCGCGGCACGCGACGTACGGACGTCCTGGGACCGGGCGATCGAGGCCCTGCACGTGGCCCTGGAGAACTGGCCGCGGGAAGCCGCCGCGCGGGGCGCGGGCGCCCCGGACCGGTCGCCGCGTACGGCAGGGACCGGCTCTCCGTGCCCTACGGGGCCCTGACGCACGCCCGGTGCGCGCACCGGGCGCGCGCCGTCACGGCTCCAGGTCATCGGAGAGGACCGCGCCGTCCGTCAGGTGGACCCGGACCTCCGGGCCGTCGCTCCAGCGCACGTGGAGTGCGCCCTGCTCACCGAGGCGCACGGTGACCGTGTCCTCCAGGGAGGTCGGGGTGGGCGCGGCCGTCAGACGGGACAGGGCCACGAAGAGGGTGGTGCCGCCGGTCGTCTCACCGGTGAGGGCCCGCGGGCCGGGAGCGTCGTCGGCGGCGTCCCGGAGACCGACGGCCGGCCGGAGGTCGGTGCGGACGCCGACGGCCGGCGCCCAGCCGGTCACGCGGACCGGGGTGCCGGGGGCCGCCCCCGCCACCAGGTGGGCCCTCACCTCCACCGCCCCGCGGGCGAGCACGAGGTTCGTCACGCGGACTCCCCCGCCGGCCGTGTGCCGGGACGCCGCCCAGCCCTCGCCCACGCCGAGCGGCTCGATGTCCGTGCGGGTGGCGTCGCCGTCGACGATCACGCTGTTGTCGTACCGCGACGGGGGTTCCGCCAGGGGCACGGGCGCCGTCACCGTGGAGTACGCCAGACGCGTGTAGTAAGGGTCGTAGCGGACGTCCTCGCTGCCGTGGTTGTGGAGGCGGACCAGACCGTCCGAACGGGTCGACTGCAGGAGCCAGTTGGGCGGGCCCAGGGGGCGCAGCGCGTCGGCGCGTTCCACCGGCGCGGCCTCCTCCGGCGCCGTCCACACCGGGTGGTCCGGCGGCAGCAGCAGACCCAGGAACCCCTTGCTCGCCCAGTACGGGGAAGCGGGGCCCGAGTAGCCCTGGAGGACGGCCGGGTCGGGGCCGTGCCAGCCCAGCGACAGCAGGCCCCGGCCGTCGACGGCGCCCCGGTCGAGGAAGTACCTCAGGGCGCCGGACGCCAGCCGGCGCGTCTCGCCCGGCCCGAGCGGTGTCCGGCCGGTCAGCGCGCCGAGCCAGAGCGGCACCGTGGTGGCGAAGCGGTACGTCAGGGAGCGGCCCTGGTGCATCGGGGCGCCGTCGCCGCCGAACAGGCCGGCGTAGTCGGCGAGATGGGTCGACAGACGCCCGCCGTACAGGTCGAGCAGGCGTGCGTCGTCGGCGAGCCAGGCGTGCAGCACCGGGTAGAGGTGCATCGCCCAGCCGTTGTAGTAGTCGAACTTGCGGCCGTCGCCGTCGGTGTACCAGCCGTCCCCGAGGTACCACTGCTCGATGCGGTCGAGCCGCTCCTCGATCACCCGGCGGGACCTCTCCGGTTCGTGGCCGATCTCGGCGAGGAACCCGCCGACGGTCACCGGGAACAACTCCCAGTTGCACGGCCAGGGTTCGGCGGTGAGCGCGTCGCCGAGCCAGGCCGCCGCGCGCTGCCGCACTCCGTCGTCGAGGCGGTCCCACAGCAGCGGCCGGGTCAGCCGGAGCGCGAGGGCGATGGACGCCGCCTCCACGAGGGGCTGGCCCCGGTCCTCGATGCGCGGCCACACCCCCTGGACGCCGGCCGCGAGTCCGTCGGCGTAGCGGGCGAGGGCCTTCTCGTCCTTGCGGAACGCGGCGAGGAGCAGGGTGCGGGCGTAGCCCTCCAGGCCGTCCGAGAGGCGGCCCGACCAGCTCGTGCGGTCACCGGGGAGGTCGTACAGGGCGCCGTCGGCGGTCGCGTACGGTGCCACGGCGGCCAGCAGCGCGTCGGCGGCGGCCTCCCAGTGGGCGCGGGTGTAGCCGGTGTACGGGCTGAGGCTGCGGTCCTCGTCGGGCTGGGAGTGCATGGGCGCACGCTTCCTGGGTCGTCGCTGTCCGTGGTGACCGGGTCGGTGGGAGTGCCTGGTCGGTGTGGAACCTGGGGCGCCCCGGTTCCGGTCGGGGCGCCCCAGGGGCTCATCCCACCCTGGTCCGCCCGGCGGGCACCAGCCCCAGGGCGACGAGTTCGTCGCGGACGAGGCCGGCGTACACGGTGGCGCCGTGGACGGAGGTGTGGGTGTTGTCGCGCTTCTCGTTGTAGAGGTAGAGCGCCTTCGAGGCTTCGGGGCCCAGTGACTCGACCAGGGCCTTCGTCCTCGCGGTGAGGTCGATCAGCGGCACGTCGTGGGCGGCGGCGACGGAGCGGGTGACGGCCGGGTGGTCGACGCCGAGGCCGTTGACGAGGAGGGCCGTGTTGTTGTTCAGGGTGCCGTCCGCGTTGAACCAGCGGCGCACGATAGGGGTGACCAGGACCGGCCTGCCGCCCTTCTCGCGGACGCCCGCGACGAGGGTCTCCAGGTTGGCGCGGTAGGTGGCCTCGTCGGTCTGCTTGTCGTTGTGGGCGAGCTGGACGAGCACCAGGTCACCGCGGTGGATCCGCGGCTGGACGGTGGCCCACAGCCGCGTGTCGGCCAGGTAGGACACCGTGCTCTCGCCGGAGTCGGCGTAGTTGGCGACCGACAGGCCCTTGCGCAGGTACTGCGGGAGCTGCTGGCCCCAGCCGGAGTACGGGTCGCCGGGCTGGTCGCACACCGTGGAGTCGCCGACGAGGAAGATCTGCCGGGGCACGGGGGTCCCCCCTGCTCGAGCGGAGCCGAGAGCTCGGGGGAGGGCGGGCGTCACGCGGATGTCGGCCAGCGCGGGCGCCGAGCCGCCGATGACGAGGTCGAGGCCGGGGGTGCCGTCGGGGCCGGTGGGTTCGCCCTCGGGGGTGCGGACGTTCACGGTGAAGCTGCGCACGACCGGTTGGCCGGCCGCGGTCGCCGTCTCGGGCAGGAGGGTGCGGCGGGTCTCGCCGGTGATCCTCGTGCCGGCGGCGCTCTCGCCGCCGAGGCGGACGGTGACGTCGTAGGTACCGTCGGGGACGTCGAAGTGGCAGGCGTTCGCGGCGCAGTTCTCGGGGCCGAGGACGGGTCGGCCGTGGTGCGCCTGGGCGGGTGCGGCCGACAGGACGGTGCCCAGGGTCGCCGCCGTCAGCGCGGCGACGGTGAAACGTCTCATTGCGGCTCCTCGGGAGGGATGACAAGACCCGGCGGCTGGACCGTACCCCGTTTGGCAAGCGCTTTCTAGATGCCGGACCACTTTCACAAGATTGCCAACTTCCCTGCGGCGAAAGCCCTTTCGCGAAATCGATTCAACTGTCACCCTTCCGAATCACCCGCACTCCCCCACCCCTCCCGAGGAGGCCCCCATGTCCCAGGCCAACGGCCAAGAGCCGCTCGGCCGCCGCGGCTTCGTCCTCGGCACGGCCGCCGCCGCGGCCGGCGCGGCAGTCGCCGGGCCGCTCGCCGGTACCGCCCGCGCCGCCGCGTTCGGCTGGAGCGACGACGGCACCCACTACGTCGTCGACACCGGCGCGCAGCTCGTCTTCAAGGTCAGGAAGAGCAACGGCGACCTGGCGTCGCTCGTCCACCGGGGCACGGAGTACCAGGGCTACGGCGGCATGAACTCGCACATCGAGTCCGGCCTCGGCAGCTCCACGGTGACGATCCGTCAGACCGGCTCCACGATCCTGGTCTCCGTCACGTACGGCACCCTGCGGCACTACTACGCGGCCCGCAGCGGCGAGAACAACATCTACGTGTGGACCGACAAGGCCGACACCTCGGTGTCGGCGACCCGCTTCATCCTGCGCGTCAGGGCGGGCCTGTTCCTCAACGACGCGCCCGACTCCTACACCTACGCGCCCACCACCATCGAGGCGTCGGACGTGTTCCGCAAGTCCGACGGCCAGACCCGCTCGAAGCACTTCTCCCGGCTGCGGGTGATCGACTACGACTACGTCGGCTGGTCGGCGAACGGTGTGGGCCTGTGGATCGTGCGCTCCAACCACGAGAAGGCCTCCGGCGGCCCGTTCTACCGCTCGCTGCTGCGCCACCAGAGCGCGGACGGCGGCGGCCTGTACGAGATCCTCTACTACGGGCAGAACCAGACCGAGGAGCAGCGGTTCGGGCTCCAGGGCCCGTACGTCATCGCGTTCACGGACGGCGGGGCGCCCTCCTCGTCGCTGTTCCCGGGCACGCTGACCACCCCGTGGGCGGACGCGCTCGGCATCGCCGGGTACGTGGGCGCGGGCGGCCGGGGCCGGGTCGCGGGCGTCGGCATCACGGGGCGCGACACGGCGTACCCGTACACCGTGGGACTCGCCAACCCGGCGGCCCAGTACTGGGGTTCGGCTCGCTCGTCGGACGGTTACTTCTCCCTGTCGGGGGTATTGCCGGGGACGTACACCCTGACGGTCTTCAAGGGCGAACTGGCGGTGTACACCGGCTCGGTGTCGGTCGCGGCGGGCGGGACGACGACGCTCAACTCGATCGCGATCCCGTCGTCGAACGACCCGTCCAGGGCGAGTGCGATCTGGCGGATCAACGACTGGAACGGGACGCCTAGCGGCTTCAAGAACGCCGACCTGATGACGTACGCGCATCCGTCGGACGTCCGGGCCGCCGCCTGGACGGGCAACGTCGTCATCGGCAGCGGCACCGAGACGTCGGCCTTCCCCTGCTACCTGTGGAAGGACGTCAACAGCGGCATCCTCGTCTACTTCAGGCTGACCGCCGCGCAGGCCGCCGCCGCCCACACCCTGCGCATCGGGGTGACGACGGCCTACGCCAACGGCCGCCCGCAGGTCGTCGTCAACGACAGATGGACGTCGGCCATCCCCTCCCCGCCCACCCAGCCGAACACGCGGTCCCTGACCAACGGGTCCTACCGGGGCAACAACCACACGTTCACCTACAGCGTCCCGGCGTCCGCCTGGCTGACGGACACCGGTCAGTACAACGTGCTGAGGATCAACGTGGTGAGCGGGTCGGGGACGACCTCCTACCTCAGTGCCGGGACGGCGATCGACGCGATCGACCTGCTGAGCTGAGGCTCCGTCACGTCCCGCGCGTCCACTGCTGGTTCGTGCCGCCGTTGCACGTGTACGTGATGATCGCGGCCGAGTCGGCGGTGGACCCGCCGTTCACGTCGAGGCACTCGCCGGTCGCGCGGGACTTGACGTTCACGTAGGAGCCGGTGGTGGTCAGGGACCACTGCTGGTCGATCGCCGAGGAGTCGCAGTTCTCCTGGGTCACGGTGCTCGCGTTCTCCCGCACGCACAGGGAGCTGTGGCGGGTCACCAGTTGGTAGTAGCCGCCGCCGACGGACTTGAACCAGTACTTCTGGTTGTTGCCGCCGTTGCAGGCGTACTGCTTGAGCTGGCCGCCCGCCCACTGCGACTGGCTCGTGACGTCGGCGCACTTGGAGGAGTGCCGCGCGACCAGCGTGTTGTAGGTGGCGCTGGTCCCGCCGACCGTGCCGGTGGCCGTGTCGACGGTGATCTCCGGCGACCAGGACAGGGACATCGTGGTCGAGGTCGGGAAGGTCAGCGGCAGCCACACGTAGCGGGAGTCGTTGACCGTGCCGCCGAAGGAGTTGCCCCAGCGGTCGCCCATGTACAGGTACGAGGTGGTCGACGTGCCCTGCACGGGCAGGACGTACGCGGTCTGCGACCCGAACGTGGTGGAGTCGCCGATGTTCGTCATGGCGGTCCAGGGTCCGGCGATGTTGGTGGCGGTGGCGTACTGCTGCTGGTTGGGGCTCCAGCCGGTGGCGCCCGACGTCAGCATGAAGTACACGCCGCCCCGCTTGAACAGGGCGGGGGCCTCGCGGTGCCCGCCGTGCCAGGGGTCGGCGACGAGGGCGGCGACCTGGGTGTAGTCGGCGGTGAGCCGGTAGATCTGGAGGTCGTAGTTCTCACGGGCCGCCGAGATCATGTAGCCGGTGCCGTCGGTGTCCACGAAGGTGGTGATGTCGCGGGACATGTGCTGGCCGAGCGGGCGGAAGCTGCCCCGCCAGCTGTAGTCGCCGTCGACGGTGTCGGAGACGGCGACGGCGGCACGGGCCTCGCTGTAGTCGACGCCGTTCTCCTTGTGCATCCACATCACGAATTTGCCGGTGGACGCGTTGTAGACGACCTTCGGCCGCTCGATGTTGGCGGTCGCCAGCTCCGGGTCGGTGGCCTGGGTGAGGACGTTGTTGCGGAACTCCCAGTTCTTCAGGTCCGTCGAGCGGTACGCCGAGACGTACTTGAAGGTGTTGTCGGGGTTGCGGTGCTCACCGAACCAGTAGTAGTACGAGCCGACCTTGAGGACACCGCCGCCGTGCGCGTGCAGGGGGTTGCCGCCGCTGTCGGTGAACTGGACGCCGTTGGGGATGGTCTGGGGTGCCGCCTGGGCCGGGCCCGCGGTGACGAGGGCGCCGGCCAGTGCGAGGCAGAGCGCGAGGAGGATCGCGTGGGCACGTCTCATCTCAGCTCTCCTTCCGGGTGCTCGGGGTGGGGGTGTCGGCGACGGGGACGCCGAAGTCGGGGGTGCCGTCGGGCTTCCAGCCGAGGCGCTGCACACGGGTGTGGCGGTTGGGGTCGTTCAGGGGGTCGCCGACGATGTCCTTGTACGGGCGGGCGTGGTAGACGAGGACGTCGGTGCGGCCGTCCTCGGCGACGGTGAAGCTGTTGTGGCCCGGCCCGTACTGCCGGGTGGTGTCGTTGCTGGTGAAGACCGGCACCGGGGACTTCGACCAGTTGGCGGGGTTCATCAGGTCGGCGTCCGCGTCGGCCGTCAGCAGGCCCATGCAGTAGTTGGCGTCGGTGGCGCTCGCCGAGTACGACATGAAGAGGCGGCCGTTGCGCTTGATGACCGACGGGCCCTCGTTGACCTTGAAGCCGACGACCTCCCAGGGCAGTTCCGGCGTGGAGAGCCGGACCTGGGGCCCGGTCAGGGTCAGCGGGTCGGCCATCCTCGACAGCCAGAGCGCGGTGTTGTTGTCCACGCCTGGCTCGTGCTGCGCCCAGGCCAGATAGCGGGTGCCGCGGTGGGTGAAGGTGGTGGCGTCGAGGGAGAAGGTCTCCCAGGCGGTCTTGAGCTGACCGCGTTCGACCCAGGTGCCCTGGAACGGGTCGCGGTGCGTGTTCTCCAGGACCCAGATCCGGATGGCCCAGATGTCCTCGGCGGGCGCGGCGGCGAAGTAGACGTACCACCTGCCGTCGATGTGGTGGATCTCCGGCGCCCAGATGTGGGCGCCCATGGCACCGGTGGCGTGCTTGCGCCAGATCACCGACTCGGGCGCGGTCGACAGACCGCGCAGCGTGCGGGATCTGCGCAGGATGATCCGGTCGTACTCGGGTGCGGTGGCCGTGAAGTAGTAGCAGCCGTCGCGGTGGCGGTGGATGTGCGGGTCGGCCCGGTTGCGGACCAACGGGTTGGCGTACGGGGCTGCGGCACCCGGTCCCGCCGGGGCGGCGGCCGGACCGCCGGTCGCCGCGTGGGCGGCATCCGGCAGGGCGGTGAGGGCGCCCGCGGCCAGGGCGCCCTTCAGCAGCAGCCGGCGGTCGGGCGGTAGGGGCAAGGCGTGGTCGCGGCTCATGCGGTCTGCCTCTCTGAAGGTTCTGCGTGGGGGGTGTCGGGGCATCGGAGCGTGGCGAGGCGGCACAGAAAAGAACAGAATCGTTCGGAATTTCGCACAAGATCGGTCACACCGATCGGCGAAAAGGTAAGGGCGCGCTCCCGGGAGGTCAACGGGTCCGACACGACCGGAGAGAGCGCTTTCTGCCGTGAGGGGACGCCGGGTTTCTGTCGTCGGGCCGCGTCCGGGCCGTCTCCCAGGTCGTGGGCGGCCATGTCCACCCGACAGCGGCGGCCGCCGGAGCCCTGGCCGTCACCGCCCTGATGCCCGGTGCCCCGACCGCGACCGCCGCGGGCCCCGCGATGTGACCGCCGACGGGCCGACGGGCCGGGACATCCGGCTCGACGGCGACACGGTCGTCTCCGTGCCGCCCGGGAAGACCACCTACGACGGCACGTTCAGCGGCACGGGCACGCTCACCGTGCGGAGCACCGGGACCCTGGTCCCCATCAGGAACAGCGACTTCCCCCTGCCCGAGGCCCGGCAGCGGCAGGTCGTGAGGTCACTCGCCGGCCGACGGCGACCTCGGCCGCCGGCCGTACGCCCTCGCCGCCGGCCTGCTCCGCGGCCTCGCCGTACCGATGAGCCGACGCCGCGGCCGGAACAGGCACCGGGGAGGCGGCCGCCGCGCGGCGACGGGGTGAACCCGGGGCGGCAGCGCCGTGACGGTGACCGTCGTGTCGGGGTTTCCCGCCCGGGTTCGCGAGGAGAGGCGTTCTCCGTGTGCCCGGTCGGCAGGATCAGTCCATGAGTCGGCACTCGGTGGCCCTGACCGGGATCGCGCCGGAGGACCGGCGGGCCGTGCACCCGTGGGCCCGCCTCCCGGAGGTCTGCCGTTTCCAGCCCCGGGGTCCCCACACGGAAGAACACACACGCGCCTTCGTGACGGCGGCGGCCGGGGCCTGGCCGAGCACGCCCCGGCAGAGGTTCGCACATGTGGCGTGCGTGGGCGACGACGTCGTGGGGATGGGCGAGCCGCACGTCCACGGCCGCGCCCCACGGCCAGGGCGAGATCTCCTACGTCGCGCCTCCGCGGGTCCGGGGCAGGGGCATCGGCACGGACGTCGGCCGCCGCCTTCTCGCCCTCGGATTCGCCGAGTTGATCCTCCACCGGATCCACGCCACGTGCGACCCGCGCAACGCCGGCCCGGCCCGCGCGCTGAACAAGCCCGGCATGACGCATGAGGGCAGGCTCCGCCACACGGCGTGGATCCGGGACGGCCGGCGGGACTCCTTGGTGTTCGGCGCGCTCGCGGAGGAACGGAGCGCGGCGAACCCGGAGGGCCGGGGGGAAGGCGGCGGACGGACAGGACGCACGGCGACCGCCCCGCCGCCGGGGCCGGGCCGGGGTGGGGTGGCCCCGTCCCCCGGGGTTGCCCCGTCCCCCTGCCTAGGCGACGGTGTTCGCGTCCTCGGGGCTCTCCTGTCGTCCGCGCAGCCACACATAGACCGGGATGCCCGCGAAGAGGAACAGGGCGCCCTGGTAGACGGCCGCGTAGCCGGCGCCGGCGATCAGCCAGAAGGAGAACGCGAAGGAGAGGCCGGCGACGATCAGGTCGCGGACCAGACCGGCGGGGCGCACGCGCTCGCGGGTGCCGCGGGCCAGCCAGTACAGCTGGGCGGCGGCCGACAGCAGGTACGGGACGCAGCCGGTGAACGTGGTGATGAGGACGAGGACACGGAACGCGGTGTCCGGGTCGTCCGCGTAGTTCACGACGATGAGGATCGTGCCGAGCACCGCGGTGGCGAGGACGCCGAAGCCGGGGACGCCGCCCTTGCCGAGCCGGGCGAACGGCTTCGGGAAGAGACCGTCGCGGGCGGCGGCGTACGGCATCTGCGCGCTCAGCAGGATCCAGCCGTTGAGGCAGCCGACGATCGAGGCGACGGCGACCAGCGCGATCACCGTGCCGCCCCAGCTCCCGCCGGCGATGTAGTCCACGGCGTCGGCGAACGGGGCGCCCGACGCGACGAGTTCCTTGTGCGGGACGAGGCCGAAGACGGCGACCGTGCCGAGGATGTAGACCACCGCGGAGGCCACGGTGCCGAGCACGCTGGCGCGCCCCACGGTGCGTTCGGGGTCGCGGACCTCGCCGGCGCTCACGGCGGCCGACTCGACACCGAGGAAGCTGTACAGGAGCAGGGCGGCGGAGGCGGCGATCGCGCCGGGGACGCTCTCCCCGGAGGCGTTGAACGGGCCGTAGTTGTCGGTGTCGATGAAGAACAGGCCGACCGTGGCGACCAGCAGCAGCGGCACGAACTTCAGCACGGTCGAGACGACCTGCACCGCGCCGACGTAGCGGGTGCCCGCGAAGTTCGCGGCGGCCGGCAGCCACAGCGCGGCCAGGGCCACCAGCGCGAGGACGGCCTTGCCGTCGCCCAGGGGTATCAGCACGTCGACGTAGCCGACGACGCCGACGGCGAGGGCCGCGATGCTGACCCAGCACATCGTCCAGTACGACCACGCCGACAGGAAACCCGCGAAGGGGCCGAAGGCGTCGCGCGGGTAGACGTAGAGGCCACCGGTGACCGGGCTGCGCCTGGCCAGCTTTCCGAACAGCAGGGCCAGCAGGACGGCGGCCACGGAGAGGACGGCGAACGCGACCAGGCTCACCGTGCCGTACGGGGCGACGGCGGCGGGCAGCGTGAAGATGCCGCCGCCGATGATGTTGCCCATGACGAGGGCCGTGGCCGCGGCGAGACCGAACTTGCGGCCGGCGGGCGCGAGGACGGCGGCCGGTGCGGCACCGGGCGCGGCGGTCCCGGCGGCGGAGTCGGCGGTCCGGTCGGCGGCGGGGCCCGAGTCGGCCGCTGCGGGCCCGTCGGCCGGGGCGGGTTCGGGCTCGGCGGCCTCGGGGGTGCTCGTGGTGCTCATGGCGGTTCCCTGGGGATGGGGAGGGGTGGGACGGGGAGGGCCGTGATCGTATCCCGGCGTTCCACATGGTGGTCAATCTGTTCACAAGGTGGACACATTCGGTTCGGGCGCACGGCCTCGGCTCGATTACCGTCGTCGTATGACCAGCAACGCCCCGGGGAGCCCCTCCCCCTCCTCCGCCCCCTCCCCCGCTCTCGGTGAGGCGCTCGCCGCCGGGCCCCTCGTCCTCGACGGCGGCATGTCCAACCAGCTCGAATCGGCCGGCCACGACCTGAGCGACGAGCTGTGGTCGGCCCGGCTGCTCGCCGAACGGCCGGAGGCGATCACCGAGGCCCACCTCGCCTACTTCGAGGCGGGCGCCGACGTGGCGATCACCTCCAGCTACCAGGCCACCTTCGAGGGCTTCGCCAAGCGCGGCATCGACACCGCGCGGGCCACCGAACTCCTCAGCCTCAGCGTGGAGTCGGCCCGCGACGCGGCGCGGCGGGCGCGGGCGAAGGGCGTCGGCCGGCCGCTGTGGGTGGCGGCCTCGGTCGGCCCGTACGGGGCGATGCTGGCGGACGGCTCCGAGTACCGGGGACGGTACGGGCTGAGCGTCGCCGAGCTGGAGCGGTTCCACCGGCCTCGCCTGGAGGTGCTGGCCGCCGCCGCGCCCGACGTCCTCGCCCTGGAGACGGTGCCCGACGCCGACGAGGCCGAGGCGCTGCTGCGGGCCGTGCGCGGGCTCGGGGTGCCGGCGTGGCTGTCGTACACCGTGGCCGGGGACCGCACGCGGGCCGGGCAGCCGCTGGAGGAGGCGTTCGCCCTGGCCGCGGAGGCCGAGGAGGTCGTCGCGGTGGGCGTGAACTGCTGCGCCCCGGAGGACGTGGACGCGGCGGTGGCGACGGCGGCACGGGTCACCGGCAAGCCGGTCGTGGTCTACCCGAACAGCGGCGAGGCATGGGACGCGTCCGCCCGGGAATGGACCGGCCGCTCCCGGTTCACCGCGGCGGAGGTCGAGGGCTGGCGGACGGGCGGAGCCCGACTGATCGGCGGGTGCTGCCGGGTGGGCCCGGAGGCGATCTCGGCGATCGCGCAGGTGCTGGCCTGACCCCGGGGGATCGGTACCGGCCGACTCCCGGTTCACGGCCCGGCCGCAGACCCCGGGCGGCGGCGTCATCACCGAGCACGGCCTCCTGACCCGCCGCCCGCGGGAGTGGGACCGGCTCCGAGCCGTCTCGCCGGGCGATCCCTGGGGCCCCGAGGAGCCGACCACCGCGTCCGTCCGGTGCCGGCGCACGGCCACGGCCGGGCCGGGCGCCGCCCCGCCCCAGGCGCTCGCGCCGCTCGCCGAGCGGGGACGGACCCGCCGCGTTCGCGGCGCGGCCGCACAGCGCCTGCGGCACCACGCTCCCGCATACAAGAACGATCATTCTTGACCGATCGTTCTTTAACGTCGTACGATCAGCGCCATGGGACGACCACGCGCATTCGACACCGATCAGGCTGTGACCGCCGCGGCCGCGCTCTTCGCCGCTCACGGCTACGAGGGCACGTCGGTGGACGACCTCGTCACCGCCACCGGCGTCCACCGGGGCAGTCTGTACAAGGTGTTCGGTTCCAAGCGGAGCCTGCACCTGGCGGCCCTGCGCGCTCACCTCGACCGTGAGATCGGCCCGGCCGTCGCGGCGGTCGCCGCCCTCACCGACCCCGCGCAGGCCCTCACCGCGGCCATCGCCTCCTACGACGGCGGCCCGGCGGCCGGTCTCCTCCTCCTGGCGGCCGTGGAACGCGCCCCTCACGACCCGGAAGTCGCCGCGCTGGTCACGGACGCCGTCACCGCGCTGGAAGACGCCCTCCGGCCTTCCCACGGCGAGGCCGCCCCCCACCTCGCCTCCACCGTCCTCGGCGCCCGCCTGCGCCTGCGCGCACAGCCCACCGCACCCAAGGAGCACTGACATGGCACGGATCGCCATCGATCGTGAACACGGCCTTCTGACGGTCGAATTCCAGGGCCTCGACAAGCTCTGGACCCTCAAGAGCCGCCTGGAGATCCCCCTCACCCACGTGCGCGGCGCCACCCACGACCCCGGCATCGCCCGCGAGCCGAAGGGCATCCGGGTCGGCGGCACCCATCTCCCCGGCGTGATCACCGCCGGCCGCTTCCGCCGCGACGGCGAACGCGTCTTCTGGCAGGTGAAGAACCCGGGCAAGGCGATCGTGATCGAACTCGCCGACGCCGAGACCTACGACCGCCTCGTCGTCGAGGTCGACGACCCGCGCGCCGCGGTCGCCCTCATCGACCGGTCCATCAGCCACAGTTGAGAGGCGACCGCCTGGTCCACACGGGTCCGCGTCGCTGTGATTGACTGCGGCGATGTTGCCAGAGTCGGTGTTCCGTTCCCTGGATCTGCCTCCGGGTGACCGGTTCGACGCGTGGACGGAGCGCATGGGCCGCACGCATGCTCCGCTGGAGCTGTCCAGCGACCGTGCCGCGGACTACCGCGTGCACCAGCGGCTGATCGGGCTGGGTGATGTGACGGTGTGGCCGGCGACGTTCGACTCGCTGGTCTTCCGCCGCACACCGAAACTCGTCCGCCAGTCCGACCCCGAGGTCTACCACCTGTCCCTGCTGCTGCGCGGAGAGGGCAGGGCCACCTGGGGCAGACAGGAGGTCACGTACCAGCTCAGCGACATCCACGTCAACAGCTCGTCGCGGTCGTGGGACATCTTCACCGGCGCCGACCCGGTGACCATCGTCGGCATGGAGATCCCCCGGGCGCTGGTGGCGCTGCCCGAGAGCCGGGCCGACCAGGTGGTGGGGCGTCCGATATCGGGCCGTGAGGGGGTCGGCGCGCTGCTGTCGCAGTTCCTGGTGAACCTGACCGCGGACACCTGCCCGTACCAGCCGCAGGACGCCCCCCGGCTGGGCACCGTCGTCGCCGACCTGGTCACCGCCGCCTTCGCCCACACCCTGGACGCCGATCCGCTGATGCCGCCGGAGGCCCACGACCGCACGCTGACGCTGCGGATCAAGGCGTTCGTCCGCCGCCATCTCGCGGACCCGGAACTGACCCCCGCCGCGATCGCCGCCGCCCACCACGTCTCCCGCAGCCGTCTGTACGCCCTCTTCCGCGCCGAGGGCGTCGGGGTCGCCGCGTACATCCGCGACCAGCGGCTGGAGCGGGCCCACCGCGACCTCGCCGACCCGGCACTGCGCGCCGAGCCCATCCACTCCATCGCAGCCCGCTGGGGCTTCCCCCGCCCCGCCGACTTCACCCGCGCCTTCCGCACCGCCTACGGCATGCCGCCCAGCGAACTCCGCGCGGCCTGCTCGCCCGAGGCGGCCGGCGGTGCGGCCGGGGGCCGTCCGCCGCGCTCCCCGGCCCCCTCCACGCCCGGACCCGACCCGGACCGACCCGTCCGGCCCAGTGCGCGCGGCGAACGCATCCGTGGCCCGGTGCCGCGCGGAACACTCCGGTGAAGGGGCGGCACGGGGCCGCGCCGCGGACGGGAGAGGTGGTCGTGTGTCCCCAGCCCAGGACGCGACGGACGTGCTGGTCGTCGGGGCCGGTGTCGCCGGTCTCGCATGCGCCCGGGACCTGCTGGCGGCCGGTGTCGGCGTACGGGTGCTGGAGGCCGGTGACGAGGTCGGCGGGCGGATGCGGGCGGACCGGGTCGAGGGGTTCGTGGTGGACCGCGGGTTCCAGGTCGTCAACACGTCCTATCCGCAGCTGCGGCGCCGCCTCACCCTGCGGGACCTGAGGCTGCGGCCCTTCACCCCCGGTGTCCTCGTCCACAGCCCCTCCGGCCGGCTGCGCTTCAGCGACCCCACCCGCCGTCCCCGCACCCTGCCCGACCTGCTGCCGGGCCGCCTCGCCGGACCCCGTGACCTGGCCGCGCTCGGCCTGCTGTCCGCCCGCGCCCTGCTGTCGCCGCCCGGCCGGCTCAAGCGGCGCGCGGACACCACCACCCGTACCGCGCTCGCGCAGGCCGGGTTCTCCGAGGAGTTCGTCGAGCGGTTCTTCCGTCCCTTCCTGTCGGGGGTCTTCCTGGAGGACGACCTGGAGACCTCCTCGCGGATGTTCCACCTGGTGTGGCGGAGCATGCTGCGCGGCACCCTGTGCCTGCCCACCGAGGGCGTCGGGGCGGTTCCCCGGGCGCTCGCGGCGGCCCTGCCGCCGGACACCGTGCGGCTGGAGAGCCCCGTGGCGGAGCTGACGGACGACGGGGCGCTGACGGCCCGGGGCCGGGAGATCCCCGCCCGCGCGGTCGTGGTCGCCACCGGCCCCGGCCCCCTCCCCGGGCTGCTGCCCGAGGTCGCCCTGCCCGACTACCGGACCGTGACGACGTACTACCACGTGGCTCCGCGATCCCCCCTGGGCGAACCGACCCTCCTCGTGGACACCCGGCGCCGTTTCCTCAACACGTGCGTCGTCAGCGATGTCGTCCCCGAGTACGCCCCGCCCGGCCACGCCCTCGTCGCCACCTCGGTCCTCGACGGTGACGGAGAGAGCCGGGAGGACCGGGAGCGGCGGGTGCGCGCGGCGCTCGGGGAGGCGTACGGCACCGGCACGGACGACTGGACCCTGCTGACCGTCCGCCACATCGAGGACGCGCTGCCCGCGATGAGGCCGCCGCAGCCGCTGACCCGCACCACGCGCGTGGCACCGGGCCGGTACGTGTGCGGCGACCACCGCGCCACCGGCTCCGTCCAGGGCGCGCTGGCCTCCGGCGCACGGGCCGCGCGCGAGGTGCTGAGCGACATGCGGACGGAGGGCTGACGGGGACGGGGGACGGGGCGCCGTCGTCCGTGTCAGGGCTCAGGGCGGGGTGTCGCCGCGTCGGCCCTCCTGCTGGAGCACCTCGTCCAGGTCGGCCAGCCGGTCCAGTCCGCGGACCGGCTGCGCCATCCGGGGGTTGCGCTCCAGACGGGCCCGGTGCCGGTGCAGGAAGGCCCAGTAGCCGGTGGTGAACGGGCAGGCCCGGTCGCCGGTGCGCGCGCCGGGCCGGTACGCGCACCCGCCGCACAGGTCGCTCATCCGGTTCACGTACGAGCCGCCGGAGGTGTACGGCTTGGTGGTCATGCGCCCGCCGTCGGCGTACTGCGACATGCCGACGACGTTGGGGACCATCACCCAGTCGTAGCCGTCGACGAAGCTGCGGTGGAACCAGTCCGTCACCGCCAGCGGGTCCCAGCCGCGCTGCAGGGCGTGACTGCCCAGCAGTATCAGCCGGGGGATGTGGTGCGTCCATCCGGTGTCCCGCACCTGTGCCAGCACCGTGGCCAGGCAGCGCGCCCGGACCGCGTCCGCGTCCAGTTCCAGGAACCACTCGGGGAGCGGCTCGTGGTGCCGCAGGGCGTTGCGGTGGCGGTAGTCCTCGCCGAAGTACCAGTAGAGCTGCCAGACGTACTCGCGCCAGCCGGCGACCTGGCGGACGAACCCCTCCACGCTGTTGACCGGGGCGTGCCCCGCCCGCCACGCGTCCTCGGCGCGTTCCACGCACTCCGCCGGGTCCAGCAGGCCGAGGTTGAGGGAGGACGAGAGGAGGCTGTGGCTCATCACCGGGTCCCCCGCGAGCATCGCGTCCTCGTGCGGTCCGAAGCCGGCGAGCCGGTGCTCGACGAACCGGCGCAGCGCCGCCAGCGCCTCGCGCCGGGTGGCGGGAAACAGGCGGGGGCCGTCCCTGCCGACGAAGGCGACGGAGCCCTCGCGCTCCCAGCGGTCGAGATCGCGGCGCACCTCGTCGTCGATCTCGTCCTCCCTCGGGCGGTAGGGGCGCGGGGCTCCCAGGGTGCGCGCGCCCTTCGGCGGGGGTTCGCGGTTGTCGTGGTCGTGGTTCCACCGGTCGCCGGCCGGCCGGTCACCGTCCATCAGCAGGTCGTGCGAGCGCCGCACCCACCGGTAGAAGTCCTCCTGCCGCAGCCGCCCTCCCCCGTGTCCGTCGGCCCAGGCGCGGAAGTCGTCGTGCGCGACGAGGAACCCGCGCGCGGGCAGCACGGTCACCGACTCCAGTGACCTCACCAGCCGCAGCGCCGCGTACGACGTGGGGTGGCATACCGTCACCGGGTCGTCCCCGACCGCCTCGCGGAGCCCCTCCCGGTAGGTCTCGGCGCGGACGTAGCGGACCCGGTCACCGAGTTCGGCGGCGCGGTGGCGCATCGCGGACAGCACGAGGTGCGCCTTGGCCCGGTGGAAGCGGCGGCGCCGCAAGACCGAGCGGGCCTCGATCATCACCACCGGTGTGTCGCTGCGACCGGTCAGGAAGTGCGGCCCGAGCTGGTCGCCGAACAGCCAGTGGGGGACGGCCATGCCGACGTCTCCTCTCCTCCTGGGCCCCGGTGGTCCGGGGCCGCCTGGGACGCCGCACAGGGTTCCGGTGCGGACCGTTCCCCGGATGCGTCCGTGCGTGCGTCCACCCGTCCGGGAAAACGCTGCAACCGTACGCCCCATATCCACGGAAATGGTGGCGAAAGTCGATCCGGCGCCCGCCCCGCCGCGGGACGGGCACCTCCGGTCACTGAGGAGAGGACACGTCATGAGGCTTCGCGATGAACTCCCCGTCGACCACCGGCTGGGCCGGGTGTACCGGTACGGGGCCGGCCTGTGCGGTGTCATCCTGCTGGTCTTCGGCTGCCTGGGTTTCGCGGACCAGCTCAGCCCCTTCAACACGGACGGGACCCAGATCTCCGGGATGTCCACCAACGGGGTGCTCAGTCTGATCTCGGTCGTCGTGGGCCTCGCCCTGATCGGCGGTGCCGTGATCGGCGGCAACTTCGCGTCCACGCTCAACATGACGGTCGGCACGCTGTTCCTGCTCAGCGGCTTCTACCACCTCTTCGTGCTGGACCGCCCGGCCAACTTCCTGGACTTCGGCATGTCCAACGTCATGTTCAGCTTCGTCATGGGGCTGCTCATCGCCTGCTTCGGCATGTACGGCCGGGTGTCGAGCAAGCTGCCGCACGACAACCCGTACTGGCGGCGCCGCCACCCCCGCGAGGCGGCCCGCGAGGCCCTGGCCGCCCGCCGCCGCGCGAGCCAGGCGGCCCTCGGCCCCGCCCAGGACGGCGCCCTCACGCCCGCCCAGGACTCCGCACCCACGCCCGCGCTCATGCGCTCCCAGGACTGAGCACGGGACCGGCGGGCCGCCTCCCCGGAGTCCCGGGGAGGCGGCCCGCCGCTGTGGTCCTCTCACGGCCACGCGGAGAGCGTCGGCGGTCGGCTCACGGAGTCGTTCGGCTCACAGGGTGACCATGCGGACGACGAAGAACGCGGCGAAGAGCACGGCGCCGAGCGCGATCAGGAACAGCCAGAGGTACGGATGCTCCCAGATGCCGCCGTCCGGTCGTTCACGGTGGGCCTCGGCCGTCGAACCCTCGACGGCGGGCGTCTCCTCGGGCGGAACGAGCTGCTCGCTCCGGGCGTCCGTCTCATACGGCTTCTTGACCATGATGAGCACTCCTGGGGAGGGAGGAAGAATTCCTTTCTGGGACATATCGCACTTTTTCTTCCACGCCGGGAGCGCCTGCGGATGCGTTGCGCTCGGTGCGCGTACTCGGTGGGCCTGCGTGGTGCCCGCATTCGGTGGACATCGTGGCGCGCGTATTCGGTGGTGCTGCGTGGTGCGCGAGCCAAGCCCGCAGGCAGATCGAACGCGTGAATGCGTGAACGTGTGCGCCGAGGGCATGGGCCGGGCGCCGGAGCCCGCGCGGGCTCCGGCATGGATCACACGGACTCCTGCACCCGCCCCTCGCTCGCCACCGGCGCGTCGTCGCCGGGGCGGCCGGCGGAGGCCATGATCCTCACGGCGTCGGCCAGCCCGAAGGGCCGCAGGAGGTCGGGGTCCGAGCGCAGCCCCCATCCCGGGCCGCACAGCAGGACGTGGCTGCGGGTGCGGGCGCCGTGGATGCCCCAGCGGATCGCCGCGAGGTGCCGGGCGAGCGGCAGGTCCGCGGTGCTCCGGGACTGGGACCACAGGGCCACGGCGGCCGGGGCGACCCGCCGCACGGTGGCCTCCAGCGCCTCGACCGGGACCGAGCTGCCCAGCATCAGGACGCGCCGGCCGCGCTCCGCCAGTACGGCGGTGAGCGCCTCCAGCGGGAGGGTGTGCTGTTCGCCCGGCAGGCACGCCAGCAGGACCGGGCGGGTGTCGGCGGTCCTGTTCCGGGCCGCGGCGCGGGCATAGGCGTGGCGGAGGGTCACGGAGATGTGCCAGGACAGCAGGTGTTCCACTTCCACGTACCGGTCCTCCGAGGACTCCCATCGGCGCCCCACGTACCGCAGCGTCGGGATGAGGACCTCCTCCCACGCGGCCAGGAGGCCGTACGCCTCCACCGTCGCCGTGATCTGCTCCTGTACGGCCTCGGCGTCCATACGGACCGCCGCACGGGCCAGCCCTCGGCACCGTCGGCGCGAATCCTCGACGGACGGGGTGTCCGCCGGCGCCAGGGTCTCGGGGGCCGTCTCCGCGGAGCCTGGGCCCTCGTACGCGGCGTCCGCGGGGGGCCACGGCTCGCTGACCGGTGCCAGGGGACGGAAGGGCGAGCCCGCGACAGGTGTGCCGGCGGCGGGCCCGGCCGCGGCTCCTGCACCGGCCGCAAGGGCCTGGGCGGCCGCCGCCTGGGCCTTCGCCGTACGGGCCGCCTCCGCCGGGGGGACGCCCTCGGCGGTCAGCCGGCACATCTCCCGCACCATCGCGACGTCCTCGGCCGTCCACCGCCGGTGCCGGCCCTCGACCCTGGTGGCGGGCCCCAGCCCGTAGCGGCGGTCCCACGAGCGCAGGGTGGTGGGCGAGATGCCGAGCCTGCGCGCCAGCACCCCGGTCGTCACGCCGGCGCCGGCCGTGCCGGGCTCCTCGTGCGCGTCCATCGTGTGCCTCCAGCGCCGTATCCGATGTCCCGGACCTCGGGGGATGTCAGGTATTCCCCGTCCGACGGGTGTACGGATGCGCGCGCCGCTGCCCGACCCTCTGTTCCACCTGTGCGCCCCCGCCGCCCGGCCACCCGCCCACCGGCCGCGCCCACCCTGATCAGGCGGACGGTTCCATCACCCGTCGCAGTGAGTGCAGGGCCCTGCGGATGTGGCTCTTGACCGTGCCGAGGGGCAACCCCGTCTGCTCGGCGATCATGCTCTGTGTCATGTCTCCGTAGACGGCCATGCCGAGCAGGCGCCGCTGCACCGGCGTCAGGTACTGGAGTTTCTGCAGGACGAGGACCCGGTCGACGGCGGCCTGGCTCTCGTCGACACCCCAGTGCCGTACGGCCTCCTCCTGCTGTGCCGCGGACATGCCCTCGATGTCGGCGCGGCGGGCCCGTGCCGCGTGCGCGTCCGCGATCGCGTGGCGCGTGATGCCGACGAGCCATCCGCCCAGGGCTCCGCGCTCCGGCTGGTACCGTGCGCGTCCCCGCCAGGCGGCGAGGAAGACCTGCTGGGTGACGTCCTCGGCGTCGCGCGGATCGTTCAGGGAGCGCCGCGCGAGGGTGTACACGAGGGAGCCCCACCGCTGGTACGCGAGGGCGACGGCCTCCTCGTCCCCGGCGTGGAACCGCCGGGCGAGTTCGGTGTCGTCGCCGGTCTCCTCGTGCGGCGGGAGCGGGGCGTGGACCCGGTCGGGGCCGGGGTCGCGCGGACGCGTGCGCTCCACGTCGGCGCTCAGGTGGGTGTCGGGCCGAGCAGTGGCCATCTTGAGCTCCGAGGTCGAAGGACTACGACACGACGACCGTCCGTCGAAACGATGCGACGACGCAACGTGCAGCGTTAGCGCATCGAAATGGACCCGCTGGAGCGTGGGCCGAAGGACCGGGCGGCGCAATGACGGAGGACCGGCGGAGGAGCGACCAAAGGACCGCAAAGGAACCACAAAAGAACCCACAAAAGAATCTGCATCCTCCGTCGGGACGCGCACCGAAGTCCTGGTGCACTCACTCACAGGGAGTGGGCCGTCGAAGGGACAGCCAGTCATGATCTCGCGCACCCCTGTTGCCGCAGCGGCTTCTCTCGGTCTGTTCGCGCTCGCCCTGGGCGGCGCCGGAACCGCGGCCGCCGCCGACGACGACAAGGCCATGGTCTCCGTCTTCCACGCCGTACCGGGCCTGGACGTGGACGTGTACGCCAACGGCGACGAACTGATTCCCGACTTCAAACCGGGCACCCTCACGGACCCGCAGCCGCTTCCCGCCGGCTCGTACGACCTGAAGGTCTTCAAGGCCGGGGCGGACCCGAAGGGCAAGCCCGCGATCCAGAAGACGGTCGAGGTTCCCGCCGGGGCCAACGCGACCGTCGTCGCCCACCTGAACGCCGAGGGCGCTCCCCAGTTGGACGCCTACGTGAACGACACCTCCGACGTGGCCGCCGGGAAGGCCCGGTTGACGGTCCGTCATGTCGCGGCGGCTCCGGCCGTCGACGTCAGGGCGGGCGGCACACCGGTCTTCAAGGACCTCGTCAACCCGAAGGAGGACACGGCGACCGTCGACGCCGGCACGGTCTCGGCGGACGTCGTGCTCGCCGGCACCAACGACGTCGCCATCGGTCCCGCCGACCTCGACCTCAAGGAGGGCACCTCCACCATCGTCTACGCGTGGGGCAGCGCCGCGGACAAGAACCTCGCCCTGAAGGTGCAGACCCTGACCGGCATGCACTCGGCTCCCTCGGGTGTGAACGCCGGGGCGACCAACGACGCCGACGCATGGCCGGCGTACGTCGCCGGGTTCGGCCTCCTCGGCCTCGCCGGCGCGCTGACCGCCCGCCGTGTGGTGTCCCGAAACCGTGCCTGACACCGGTCCGGGCCCGTGGCTCCGGCGGCGACTGCGGACCGCGGCGATCGTGCTGCTGGCGGTGTCCGGGGCCACGGTGCTGGCGCTGGCACCGTCCCGCGAGAGCCTGCCGCCGGCCACGGACTTCGACGCCCGGACGGCCGCGTCGCCCCCCGCGACGCCGCCCGTCCGGGCGGAGGACCCAGGCTCGCCGCCGACGGCACCGGCCACGTCGACCGCGCCGACCAGGCCCGCGTCCGCCGCCTCCCCGCGGTGGCTCGACATCGAGCGCGTCGGTCTCCACGCCGCGGTCGAGGCACGCGGGGTGGCCCCGGACGGCAGTGCCGAGATCCCGGAGGATCCCCAGAAGGTCGGCTGGTACCGCTTCGGCCCCGCGCCGGGGGCGCCCTCGGGTTCCGCCGTCATGGTGGGACACGTGGACTCCCGCACGGGCGACCTCGGCGCCTTCGCCGCCCTCTTCGACGTGCGCGCGGGCGACGAGGTGACCGTACGGCGGACCGACGCGCCGCCGGTCACGTACCGGGTCGTCGCCCGCGTCCGCGTGGACAAGGACCAGCTGCCCGCCTCGACGTTCGCCAGGACGGGCCGACCGGTCCTCACGATGATCACCTGCGCGCCCCCGTTCGACCCCGAACGCGGCGGCTACCAGAGGAACTTGGTGGTGACGGCGCTCCCGGTCACTCCCACCGGATGAGTCCAGCCCGCGAAGTCCCCCCGCCCCCTACGCTGCTGTCCATGTCCGACGCGGAGGAGACCCTGACCGACCGGCTGCCGGCCGCCGCCCCGGCACACGACGGGAGGCCGGCCGAGCAGGAGGCGACAGTCGAGGACGGTGAAACCGCCGGCGCCGACGAGGCGGAAGAGGCAGAGAAGAGAGCCGGGGAGGACGGCGGGACAACGGCCGGCAGCGGGGAAGGAGCCGCTGCCGGGGAGCCCGCCGGCCGCGGGGGTACGCCCGGTGCCGAGGAGAGCCCCGACACCGGGCGGCACGGACCGTGGCCCCGGCTCCCCGGTCCGACCGCCCCGGCCGCTCCGACCGCCGTGACGAGGGGAGGTGCAGCATGGCGCAGCACCTGGACGCGGACGAGCTGACCGACCTCGCCCTCGCGGCCGACGCCCGCTTCACCCCGCGCCAGCGGGACCATCTGGCCCGGTGCCCGCGCTGCAGCGAGGAACTCGGCCGGCTACGGCGCGTGGTCCGTGCCGCCCGGGACGTGTCGACCGACGACTTCCTGACCGCCCCACCCGACACGGTGTGGCACGCGATCGCGGCGGAACTGGACAGGGACACGGACACGCCCCCGCAGCGACCTGCGGGGAACGACGACGGCACGACGGGGGTCGGCCGGGTCGGCGCAGCCGACGCACCTGCCCGACCCTTTGTTCTGCACGGCTCTGACGGACCCGGAGGTGCCGGCAACAGCGGCGGCAGCGGGGGGCACCGTCCCGGTCGCAGTCGTGCGTGGCTGCGCCGACCCGCCGTGCTGGCGGCCGCCGCGAGTCTCGTCGTGGGGGCGCTGCTGGGCAGTGCCGTCACCGCGTGGCAGCTCGACGAGGGTCCGCCGAAGGCCGAGGCGGGCCCGCCGAGCCGCCTGGCCCCGCTGGCCGTGCCCCGCGCGGCCGGAACGGTTCGCCTGGTCCGTGGGGCCGAGGCCGACCGCGAGGTGACGGTGACCGTGACCGGTCTGCCCCGCACGGACGGCTACTACGAGGTGTGGCTCATGGACCGGACCCACACCCGCCTCGTCGCGATGGGCGTGCTCGGCCCGGACGGCACCGCCACGCTGCCGCTCCCCACGCGGATCGACCTCGGCCGCTACCCCCTGATCGACGTGTCGGCGCAGGAGGACAACGGGAACCCGGCCCACTCCGGCCGAAGCGTCGTACGCGGCGCCCTCCCCGGCTGACCGCCCCGCCCTCGGCCGTGGCGGCGGGGCGGGGCCCAGATCATGATCTCGGTGGCGGGGAGGCACCGCGCCGTGGGCTCGCCCGTCCCGCCGGTTCAGGGGGTCCGGCGGAAGCGGCGGAGAGCCGGCAGGGCGGATCCTCCGGTGGTCGTGAAGGTTCCGGCGCCCTGGGTTCTGCGAGGACGCAGCGCGTCCTGCGCCCAGAGGGCCAGCTCGCGGTCGTAGGGGCCGAGGGCGACGCGGCGGTCGTCCGGGGCTTCGAAGATCCGTACGGGGTGGGTGGCGTCCCAGGGTGTCCAGCCGGGGTCGCCGTGCGTCGCGAAGCGGACCCACGCGTCGTGCAGGGTCGTGGCGAGGGCGCGCGGGGTGTGCTCGCCGGCGAGTTTCACGGAGGCGGCGGTGTCTCCGGTGTCGAAGACGAAGCCGAGCTCCAGGGCGTGGCAGGCGCCGAGGCCGGGGAGGTTCGACGGCCACGCGAACTCGTAGACGTGGGTGGGGGCGTGGGCGGGGCGGGCGTCCGCCACGCGGTGCAGGGGCACGCGGAGGAGGTGGTCCGTGACGAGCCGGCCGGCCAGGTCGGCGGGGCTCAGGTCGGGGTGGAGCTCTCGGTAGCGGCGGGGCACCTCGGGGCCGCAGTGGCAGCGGGCGCGGGCACCGGCCAGGGCGACCGTGCCGAGCCGGTCGAGGCGCTCCTGGAGGCCGCCGGGGACCAGCCAGAGGCGGTGCTCGTCGCGGGTCCAGCCCAGGAGGAGGCCGATGTCGTGGGCGGCGCCGTCCTCGACGAGGGCCTCCAGAGGGTCGCGCGGCACCAGCTCGCCGTCGACGACGATGCCGAAGGCGGGGCCGCCCAGGACCGGGCTGCTGAGCCGGCCGACCTCCGCCTGTGCCTCGGCGAGCAGGGACCGGTCCACGTCGGCGAAAGCCGCGGCCGTGGCCGGCACCTTCAGCCGCGCGGCCATCCGGCGCACCATGCGGCGCACCTTGTCCCGGGCCAGGGCCTCCGGCGGCCCGCTCTGCAGCACGGCCCGCTGGAACAGACCCCGTGCGCGGGGTGCCACGAGCAGGGCGCCGATGCTGATGGCGCCGGCCGACTGACCGAAGACGGTCACCCGGTCGGGGTCGCCGCCGAACTCCGAGATCGCGTCCCGGACCCACTCCAGCGCGGCGAGCTGGTCGCGCAGCCCGGGGTTGGGCGGGGCGTCCGGGAAGAGGCCGTACCCCTCGACGCCGAGACGGTAGTTGAGCGAGACGAGGACCACGCCGTCGCGGGCGAAGGCGCTGCCGTCGTACACCGGGATCATCGACGAGCCCCTGGTCAGTGCGCCGCCGTGGATCCAGACCAGGACGGGGAGCCGGGCCCCGGGGCCGGGCTCCGGCGTCCACACGTTGAGGTTGAGGCAGTCGTCGCCCGCGACGACGGGGTCGGACAGGTAGCGGGCGAAGGCCTCCGAGTAGGCCGGTTTCGGCGGGGTCGGCCCGAAGGCACCCGCGTCGCGCACGCCGTCCCAGGGCTCGGGCGGCTCGGGCGGGCGGAACCGTCGGGGGCCGAAGGGCGGGGCCGCGTACGGGAT
The DNA here is from genome assembly GCF_009857135.1 of Streptomyces sp. HM190. Taxonomy (GTDB): domain Bacteria; phylum Actinomycetota; class Actinomycetes; order Streptomycetales; family Streptomycetaceae; genus Streptomyces; species Streptomyces heilongjiangensis. The sequence continues at coordinate 6,875,658 of NZ_CP047318.1, read as the reverse complement.
GCCGCGGAAGACCGCGATCCCGTCCTCGTACCCCTCCCCGTAGGAGTACCTGCCGCGGACGTCTCCGTACGGTGTGCGGACCACGGGGTCCGGCCGGTCTGCCGTCATACGCTCACCAGCTCCTCACACCCGTCGCTCGTGAACCGTCGTGCACATCAGAGCACCACATCCCCCCGCGGTATTCCGGTCCTGGGGGATCCTTGACGGCCATTTGGCGTACCGGAGGGTGCCGGAGAGTGCAGGACGGGGGCGCACCACGACGCGCCCGCCGAGACCGCGGCCCTCGGCGCCGTGGGCCGCCGGGTCGGGGCCATCGGCGCCTCCCGCGTCGGCCGCGTCGGCCGCCGGCTGCTGGAGCTGCTCCGGCCGTTCGACTTCGCCTTCGCCGTCTCGCTGTACGACCCGTACGCCGACCCGTACGCCGACCCGGCGGAGGCCGCGGCACTGGACGCCGAGCTGCCGGCGCCGGAGGCCCCCCGGCGCCGCCCCGATGCCACCGTGGCATCATTCCCGCATGGATCCTGAGAAGCGGATCTCTCTCCGCCTGCCCGCTGACCTCCATGAACGTCTCGTGGATCGAGCCCGGACCGATCGGCGGTCCCTCAACTCGGAGATCATCCATCTGCTGGAGTCCGCCCTCGGCCCGGCGGCGGAGACGCCCGCTCGCCCCGACGGCGTTCCGGCTCCCCATCCTGCTCCGCAGGAGCGCACTTCCTCCCCGGTCGCACACCGGGGTGTCCACGGAGGAAACCGGTGAACTTCTGGTCGCTCTACAGCCACGGCTTCGCGCGGGTCGCCGCCTGCACCGGTCACGCGGCGATCGCCGACCCGCCCGCCAACGCGGAGGCGGTGCTGCGGCAGGCCCGCCGCTGTGCGGAGGACGGTGTCGCCGTCGCCGTCTTCCCCGAACTGTGCCTGTCGGGCTACTCGATCGAGGACCTGCTGCTCCAGGACGCGCTGCTCGACGACGTCGAGACGGCGCTGCGCACCGTGGTCGCCGGGTCGGCGGACCTGCTGCCGGTGCTCGTCCTCGGTGCCCCGCTCAGGCACCGGCACCGGATCTACAACTGCGCGGTGGTCGTGCACCGCGGGCGGATCCTCGGCATCGCGCCCAAGTCGTACCTGCCGAACTACCGCGAGTTCTACGAGAAGCGCCAGATCGCCGCGGGCGACGACGAGCGGGGCGGGACGATCCGGGTCGCCGGGGCGGAGGTGCCGTTCGGTCCGGACCTGCTGTTCACCGCCGAGGACGTCCCAGGCCTGGTGGTGCACGCCGAGGTGTGCGAGGACATGTGGGTGCCGGTGCCGCCCAGCGCGGAGGCGGCCCTGGCCGGCGCGACCGTCCTGGTCAACCTGTCGGGCAGCCCGATCACCGTCGGCCGGGCCGAGGACCGGCGGCTGCTGTGCCGGTCGGCGTCGGCGCGCTGCCTCGCCGCGTACGTGTACGCGGCGGCCGGCCAGGGCGAGTCGACCACCGACCTGTCCTGGGACGGCCAGACCATGATCTACGAGAGCGGCGCCCTGCTCGCCGAGACCGACCGCTTCCCCGACGGCGACCAGTACGCGGTGGCCGACGTCGACCTGGACCAGCTGCGGCAGTCCCGGCACCGGATGGGCACGTTCGACGACAACCGCCGGACGCTGTCCGGGCGTACCGGCGCGTTCCGCGAGGTGGTGTTCCGGCTCGACCCGCCGACCGCGGACCTCGGGCTGCGGCGCCGGGTCGAGCGGTTCCCGTTCGTGCCGTCGGACCCCGCCCGGCTGGCCCAGGACTGCTACGAGGCCTACAACATCCAGGTCGCGGGCCTCCAGCAGCGCATGGCGTCGATCGGCGGTCCGAAGATCGTGATCGGGGTGTCGGGCGGCCTGGACTCCACGCACGCGCTGATCGTCGCCGCGCGGGCGATGGACCGCGCGGGCCGCCCGCGCAGCGACATCCTGGCCTTCACCCTGCCCGGCTTCGCGACCGGCGAGCACACCAAGGGCAACGCGCACAAGCTGATGCGGTCCCTCGGGGTCACCGCGGCGGAGCTGGACATCACCCCGACCGCCCGGCTGATGCTGAAGGAGATGGGCCACCCGTTCTCCTCGGGCGAGCCGGTGTACGACATCACCTTCGAGAACGTGCAGGCCGGGCTGCGCACCGACTACCTGTTCCGGCTGGCCAACCAGCGCGGCGGCATCGTCCTCGGCACAGGCGACCTGTCGGAGCTGGCGCTCGGCTGGTGCACGTACGGCGTCGGCGACCAGATGAGCCACTACAACGTCAACTCCGGTGTGCCGAAGACGCTGATCCAGCACCTGATCCGCTGGGTCATCAGCAGCGGCCAGTTCGACCCGGACACCAACGAGACGCTGGCGGCGATCCTGGACACGGAGATCAGCCCGGAGCTGGTGCCCGGCGAGGAGCTCCAGTCCACGGAGTCCAAGATCGGCCCGTACGCGCTGCACGACTTCACCCTGTTCCACGTGCTGCGCTACGGCTACCGGCCGTCGAAGATCGGGTTCCTGGCCTGGCACGCCTGGCGGGACGCGCAGGCGGGCGACTGGCCGCCCGGGTTCCCGGAGGGCGAGCGGGTGGCGTACGACCTGCCGGAGATCTGGCACTGGCTGGAGTACTTCTGTCGGCGCTTCTTCGCGTTCGCCCAGTTCAAGCGCTCGGCCATGCCGAACGGGCCGAAGGTCCTGGCCGGCGGTTCCCTGTCGCCGCGCGGCGACTGGCGGGCACCGTCGGACAGTTCGGCGGCGGCGTGGCTGCGCGACCTGGCCCGCTGGGACCTGCCGGAAACCCGGACGTGACGGGCGTCCCGGCGCGTGCCGTGCCGGGCACACCGGCCCGCGCCGGGACCCGCCCACGGCATCGCGCCGCGGCCTCGGCATGAGGTTTCCGGGGGGCCGGCGAGGGCGGCCCCCCGATTCCCCTCGTCCTTCCCGCCGTGTGGAGTTGGCCTTACGGTAGAGAGCGCTTGCTATTCGAAAACTCACCGGCCCTCGGGACGGGCCTGAGAGGTGGAGTCGCGATGGTGCGTGGCGGGAGCGCGACGGCCGGGCCGACGCTGGCGGTGGTGGCGCGCGAGGCCGGGGTGTCCGTACCGACGGCCTCGAAAGTGGTCAACGGCCGGGAGGACGTGGCCCCCGAGACCAGGCGCCGGGTCACCGAGGCGCTGGACCGGCTCGGCTATGTCCGCAGACCCAGGTTCGAGGTGTCGAAACCGCCGCGCATGGTCGACCTGGTGGTGCACTCGCTGGAGAGTTCCTGGTCGGGGGCGGTGCTGCACGGAGTGGAGCAGGCGGCGCACGACGCGGGCCTGGAGGTGGTGGTCTCGGCGGGCCTCAACCGGACCCGGGGCGCACGCCCGGAGCGCGGCTGGTTCGACAAGCTGACCGGCAGGGGCTCGGCGGGGGTGCTGTTCAACCTGGCCGAGCTGTCCCCCGCCCAGTACGCCTGGCTCGCCCAGCACCGCGTTCCGTTCGTCCTGATCGACCCGGTGCTCGAACCCCCGCCGGGCGTGGTGTCGGTGGGCGCCGCCAACTGGCAGGGCGGGATGACCGCCACCGAGCATCTGCTGGCCCTCGGGCACGAGCGGGTCGCCGTGATCGCCGGGTACCGGCGCAAGATGTGCAGCAGCGCACGGGTGGCGGGCTACCGTTCGGCGCTCGTGGCCGCGGGCGTCCGGTACCGGCCGGAGTACGTCCGCTACGGCAACTTCATGGAGACCACCGCGCGCCATCGCATGCTCCAGCTGCTGGACCTGCCCCAACCGCCGACCGCGGTGTTCGTCTGCTCGGACAGGATGGCGCTCGGGGTCTACGAGGCGCTTTCCGAGCGGGGGTTGCGGATCCCGGACGACATCAGTGTGGTGGGGTTCGACGATCTGCCGGAGGCACGCTGGGCGACGCCGGGCCTGACCACCGTGCGCCAGCCACTGTCCGAGATGGCCTCGACCGCGCTGCGGCTGCTCGTCGCGATGATGGACGGCGACCGACTGGAGGGCACCCGCACGGAGTTGTCGACGCGGCTGGTCGAGCGGGCCAGCACGGGGGCGCCGCGGTCGGCCTGACCGCGGGGTGGGATGGTGTCGGAGTTCACGTGAAGGGGCTGCGGACGGCCTGAGCGCGGGTGAACGGTGGGCGTCGTCGCGCCGTACGCATAGTGATGGGCGTACGGGTGCGAGGGCGGTCCCGCTCCTCGGCTCACTCCGCCCACCAGCACAGAGCTCCAGCATGTTCCACAGGGAAGGACCTTCGGGTTGTCGCACACACGCTCTCCGCAGCTTCCGGGCCCGGCACCAGCACCGGACGACGACACCGCCCCCGAGAACACCGCCGAGGCAGCGGAGCCGAAACCGCTCTCCGGGGAAGGGTCCACGCCTTCGGCGGACACGGATCCCGTGCCGGACGCGGGGGCCGGGGCCGGGGGGAAGGCCGAGGCCGAGTCCGGCCCGCGGGGGGAGGCGGAGCCTGAGGCCGCAGCCGAAGCCGCAGCCGAGCCTCAGTCCGCGGCGAGGGCGGACTCCGAGGACGAACGGGAGGGCGAGGCCGAGCCCGAACCCGAGCCAGAACCGCACGTGAAGTCCGACCCGGAGTCGAAGGCCGAGGAGAAACCCGGCACCGAGGAGGCGCCCGGGAGCGAGGCGACGCCCGGCACCGAGGAGGCGCCCGGGAGCGAGGCGACGCCCGGCACGGAGGCGACGCCCGGGACGGAGGCTACGCCCGGCACGGAGGCGACGCCCGGGACCCAAGAAGTCCCCGGTGCCGAAGTGGCTGCCGACGGCCAGGGCCGGCGGGAGCGGCATCCCCGGCGGGCCCTCGTGCTTGACCGGGTCGGGACCGTACTGGCCATCGCGTTCGTCGTGTTCGCCCTGCTCGTGCCGAACGACATGACGAAGTTCGAGGTGGGCCGACTGCTCCGGATCCCCGCGGAGGGCATCCTCGGGGCGGCGCTGCTGCTGGTGCTGCCGCCGAGGGCGCGGCGCGCGGCCGTGCTGGCGATCGGCGCAGTACTCGGCCTGCTGATGATCGTCAAGGTGCTGGACATGGGGTCGTACTGGACCCTCGACCGGCCCTTCGACCTGGTGCTGGACTGGCCCCTGCTGGACAACGCCCGGTCGTTCATGAAGGACTCGCTCGGCAACGCGGCGGCGCAGGCCGCGACGGTCGGCGTGATCGCGCTGGTGCTCGCCCTGCCGTTCCTGACGACCTTCGCCGTCCGGCGGATCAGCAGGCTGATGGAGCGCGACCGGCACACCGCGAGCCGTACGCTCCTCGTCCTCGGCACCGTCTGGATCACCTGCTCCACGCTGACCCTGGAGGTCGCGGACGTACCGCTGGCCTCGCACAGCGCCGCCACGCTCGTGGAGAACCGCATCGAGTCGGTGCGCGACGGACTGAAGGACGGCGAGGCGTTCGAGAAGCAGGCCGCCGTCGACGCGTTCGCCGACGTGCCGCCGGACCAGTTGCTGACGGGGCTGCGCGGCAAGGACGTGCTGATCACGTTCATCGAGAGCTACGGCCGCTCCGCGATCGACAACCCGCAGATGGGCGAGCCGCTGAGCGAGACGCTCGCGCAGAAGACGCAGGAGCTGAAGGACGCCGGGTACGCGTCGCGCAGCGGCTGGCTGCGCTCCCCCATCACGGGCGCCGGCAGCTGGCTCGGCCACTCCACGTTCCTGTCCGGGTTGTGGATCAAGAACCAGTCGCGCTACAACCACCTCGTCGCGGGCGACCGGCTCACTCTCACCGAGGCGTTCCGCCGCACCGGCGCCTGGCGCACCGTGGGGATCGTGCCGGGCACCCAGAAGGCGTGGCCGGAGGGCAAGTTCTTCGGTCTCGACCACATCTACGACTCGGACCAGCTGGGTTACCAGGGGCCGAAGTTCAGCTGGTCGACCATGCCGGACCAGTACACCCTGAAGGCGTTCCGGGAGCTGGAGTACGGCAAGGAGGGCCGCAAGCCGATGATGGCGGAGATCATCCTGACCTCCAGCCACAACCCGTGGGCACCCATCCCGCGGACGATCCCGGAGGAGGAGATCGGCGACGGGTCGGTCTACCACGGCCTGCAGAAGGCCGAGGGCAAGGACCCCAAGGAGGTCTGGAAGGACCCCCTCGACGTCCGTGACGAGTACCGCAAGACCATCCAGTACTCGGTGAGCAGCATCGTCGACTTCGTCGCCGAGTACGGCTCGAAGGACACGGTGCTGATCTTCCTCGGCGACCACCAGCCCAACAAGACGGTCACCGGCGACAACCCGAGCCACGACGTGCCGGTGTCGGTCGTCGCGCAGGACCCGAAGGTGCTGGAGAAGATCGAGGACTGGGGCTGGGCGGACGGCCTCAAGCCGGCCTCGGACACCCCGGTCTGGCGCATGGACAAGTTCCGCGACCAGTTCATGACGGCGTTCGGCCCGCAGCCGGGCGGCACGCCCCGGTAGCCCACCCGTTCGCCCCGTGGAGCCGGCCTTCCCGCAGGCGCCTCCCCGCAGGCGTGCCGGGAAGGCGGGGTGCCCGTGCGTCACCACGGGGTGGCCGAGGGAGGTGTCCCGACGGGATGACCGAGGGCGGTGCGCCACGGGCGGCCGCCGACGGCCGCCCGTGGCCGCCCGTGGCTGTGCTCCCCCGCCGCTCAGCCGGACGCGCCGACCTCGTCGCCGGGTGCTCCGTCGCCGGCCGGGGGCAGGTCGCCGCGGTCGACGGGCGACCCGTCGCGCGGGGGCGGCGTCCTGCCCTCGTGGGGCGCCGGGTGGTGCGCGGGCGGGAGAAGGCAGGCCAGTTCCGCGTCGGTGGGGCGGTGGGCGGCGCGGGCGGCGGCGCGCAGGACATCACGGTCGACGGCGCCCGCGGCCGCGCTGATCCGGACGACGTGGTCCCCGCGCTGGAGGGCGTACTCGTGCTGCCCCGACGACGTGCGGTACCAGGCGTCGCCGTCGCGCGCGCAGTCGACGGCCGCGCCGGTGCCCTGTCCGAGCGGCTGCTCGGGGCAGTTCTCGGCGGTCATCGCGCCGCGGTCGACGAGGAGCAGGAACTGGGCGCTGCTCCGCCGGGACCAGTAGGCGGCGGAGAAACCGTCGTCGCCGTACACACCGACCGACTGCCGGGCCAGTGCGAATCCGGGGGACTCGGTGACGTAGACCAGCCCCGGAGCGAGCCCGAGTGCCTCGGCGCGGGCGTGCAGCCGCGCCCGGTCCGGGGCCGGCGCGAGGGGTTCGCGGGACACCGCGACGACCTTCTCGCTCCCGCAGCCCGTGAGCAGCAGCGGCAGCAACGCCAGGGGCAGCAGAGTGCGCGCGGTACGGAGCATGTCCCCCATCCTGCCGCACAGTTGTTCCACAGGAAGGGCGAAGGGCCCGTTGCGTGCAAGCGCTTGCCCCCGGTGTCCGCGCTCCGCCGTCACAGCCCCCGGCTGGCCGCGCCCCCGTGTCCGTTTCCTTCAAGACCGGCGGTGTGCGGCGCGCCTACGGTGGCCGTATGACTCCACGACTCGACGCGATCGGGATGGTGGCCTCGGACATGGCCGCCTCCGTCACCTTCTACCGCCGTCTCGGCTTCGCCTTCCCCGAGGGCTCCGAGGAGCAGCCGCACGCCGAGGCGGCGCTGCCCGGTGGGCTCCGGCTGATGCTCGACACCGAGGAGACCGTGCGGTCCTTCCACCCCGAGTGGCGCCGGGGCAGGGGCGGCGGCGCCGGACTGGCCCTGCTGTGCGACAGCCCCGCCGAGGTCGACGCGGTGTACGAGGAACTGGTGGCCGCCGGTCACCGGGGCGAGCTCAAGCCGTGGGACGCGGTGTGGGGCCAGCGGTACGCCGTGGTCCTGGACCCGGACGGCAACGGCGTCGACCTCTTCGCGCCGCTGCCGCCGGCCGGGTAGCGGACGCGGCGGAGGGGGCGGGCGCACGGCGGACCGCCGACGGCCCGTGTCGGGTGGGGCGCGCGCCGGGGCGTGCCGGTCACCGTCCGCCGAGCAGTTCCCCGAGCGGTACTCCCGCCAACTCCCTCACGTCCCGCGCCAGATGGGCCTGGTCGGCGTATCCGGTGCGGGCCGCGGTCTGCGCGTACGGCACCCCGTCGCGGGCCAGGGTGAGCGCCCGCTGCAGCCGCAGTACGCGGGCCAGCGTCTTGGGCCCGTACCCGAACGCGGCGAGGGAGCGGCGGTGCAACTGTCTGGCGCCGATGCCGAGTTCGTCGGCGGTGGCCCACACCGGCCGGCCCGCCTCCAGCGCGGCGACCACGCGCCGCAGCAGCGGATCGGGCCGGTCTCCCCCGGCCGCCCGCTCCAGGACCACCTCTTCGAGGCCGTTCGCGGGATCGTCGGCGGCGTTCACCCGCGCGGTGAGCTCGCGGACCAGCCGGGTCGGCCAGAGGTCGTCCAACGCCACGCGCCGGTCGCGCAGTTCGTGCGCGGGCACGCCCAGGAAGGCGGGCGCGGCCCCCGGCTGGAACCTGACCCCGGCCCAGCCGCCGGTGGCGCCCTCGACGGTGTACGCGCGGGTGTCGGGACCGGCGACGAGCAGCCGTCCGTCGTTCCAGAGGAGATCCATGCAGCCGTCGGGGAGGACCCGCCCGGGGCCGGTATCGTCGGGACCGCCGGGACTCCTCGTCCACACCACGGCCCCGGCCGGCCGGGACGCCCGTTCCGCGTACACGGGAAAAGGTTACGCCGGTGGCCGGGGGCGGTCCCGTACGGTCCCGTACGCGTCCCCCGTGCTCCTGCGGGCTGACCCCGTGGACCCGCTCGAACGCGCTCGACGGGGAGAACGCGCGCCCGTAGCCGAACCGCCGGGCGATCGCCCCCAGGGTGTCCTCGGTGTCCCGGAGCCGGTCCGCGGCAAGGGCGAGCCGCCACGCGGTGCGAGAGGCCGTCGGCGGCTCCCCGACCAGGTCGTGGAAGCGCCGGGCGAACGCCGCCCGGGACACCCCGGCCTGCGCGGCGGGCACCGCGTTGGTGCGGCCGGGCTGTCGGGCGGCCGACCGAGCGGCCAGGCGGCCGGGCTGTCGGACCCTGCCCCCTGCGCCGCACTCGTCCGGCGGCCGGGGGCCTGCTCGTCGCCCTTGTCTACTCGTCGCCCTTCCTCGCCGGTGACCGCAGGCGCGAGGTGACGTCCTCCGGCGGCAGGAAGCGGGACCAGCGCTCCGGGAACTCCGAGGGCATGTCGGGGTCCTCGGGGTCGTGGGAGCGGGCGGCGGCCGCGCGGGCGACGTACTCGGCGGCCTGCTCCTCGCGCAGGCGCTCGTTGGCGGCGCGGGCGGCGGCGGTGGCCGCGGCCGGCCAGACACGGTCGATGGCGGCGTTGACGGCCGCGCCGACCAGGACCGCGAAGGCGCTCACACCGATCCACAGCAGGACGGCGACGGCCGCCGCGAGGGAGCCGTAGATCGTGGCCCCCTCGACCGTGGCGGCGAGGTAGATGCGCAGCAGGAAGCTGCCGAGGACCCACATGCCGAGGGCGACGAGGGAGCCGGGCACGTCCTCCACCCACGGGGAGCGCACGGGCACCGACACGTGGTAGAGCGTGGTGAGGAAGACGATCCCCAGGACGATCACGACCGGCCAGTACAGGACCTGGACGACGGTGGTCGACCACGGCACGATCCGGACCACCGCGTCGGGGCCCGCGACCATCAGCGGCAGCGCGACGGAGCCGATGAGCAGGGCCACGATGAACAGCAGGAACGCCATCAGGCGGGTCTTGACGATGCCGCGGACGCCGTCGAGGCCGTACATGACGGTGATGGTGTCGATGAAGACGTTCACCGCGCGGGAGCCGGACCACAGGGCGATCAGGAAGCCGATGGAGATGACGTCGGGCCGGCCGCCCTTCATCACGTCGTCCAGGATGGGCTGGGCGATCTCCCGGACGCCCCGGTCGGACAGGACGGTGCGGGAGGCCTCCAGCAGGTTGAGCTCCAGGCTGGCGATGGTGTCGGCGCCGGTCCAGTCGTCGACGTAGCCGAGGAGGCCGATCATGCTGAGCAGCAGCGGCGGTACCGAGAGCAGGGTGAAGAACGCCGCCTCCGCGGCGAGGCCGAGGATGCGGTACTCGATGCAGGAGTTGACGGTGTCCTTCAGGAGCAGCCAGGCGGTCCTGCGCTTGGAGACGTTCCGGTAGAGGGCACGCGCGCGATGGAGACGCCCGTGCGGGCTCTCGGGGGGTGGGGGTGACTGACTTGCTGGCTGCACGCCCTAAAGGTATCCGTCTGCGCGTGCCCGCCTCACCTCCCGGTGAACTGGCGGCGCCGGTGGTGTGGGCGCGGCGCCTCGGACGGGTGGTCCGAGCGGGGCGCACTCGGGGCGCACTCGGGGCGCCCACCCCCGGATGCGGGTGCCCCTCGCCGTACCGGGGGGTAGGTTCCTGGCATGGCAGCCACGCACGAAGTGACCAATCAGGTTCCGCCCCTGGTGGGCTATGACGTCTTCGCCGCCGACCGGGTCCTGACGGAGGCCGTCGAACGCCATGTGGCCCCGGACGTCCTCGACGAGGCCCGCGGTGAACTGTCGGGCCTCGGCCGTACGGCCGGGTCGGAGCAGGTCCAGGAGTGGGGCAGGCTCGCCAACGAGAACCCGCCGAAGCTGCGCACCCACGACCGCTACGGCAACCGGATCGACGAGGTCGAGTTCCACCCCTCCTGGCACCGGCTGCTCGGCAAGGGCGTCTCGGCGGGGCTGACGGCCGCCTGGTCGCGGCCCTCCGGGCACGTCCGGCGCGCCGCCGGCTTCGTCGTCTGGACGCAGGTCGAGGCCGGCAACGGCTGCCCGCTGTCGATGACCCACGCGGCGGTGCCCGCCCTGCGCACGGATCCGGCGCTGGCCGCCGAGTGGGAGCCGCGGCTGACGTCCACGATCTACGACGCGGAGCTGCGGCCCGCCGACCGGAAGGCCGGTGTGCTCTTCGGGATGGGCATGACGGAGAAGCAGGGCGGCAGCGACGTACGCGCCAACACGACCGAGGCCCGGCCGCTGGCCGAGGACGGGACGTATGCGCTGCGGGGCCACAAGTGGTTCTGCTCGGCGCCCATGTCCGACGGGTTCCTGGTGCTGGCCCAGGCGCCGGGCGGGCTGACCTGCTTCCTGGTGCCGCGGGTGCTGGCGGACGGCACCCGCAACGTGTTCCGCGTCCAGCGGCTGAAGGACAAGCTGGGCAACCGGTCGAACGCCTCCGGCGAGGTCGAGTTCGACGGGACGTGGGCGCGCCGGGTCGGCGACGAGGGCCGGGGCGTGCGCACGATCATCGAGATGGTGTCCGTGACCCGGCTGGACTGCGCGCTGGGCGCGGCCTCGCTGATGCGGCAGGCGGTGGCGCAGGCCGCTCACCACTGCGCGTACCGGGAGGCGTTCGGCGGGAAGCTGATCGACAAGCCGCTCATGCGGAACGTTCTCGCCGATCTGGCGCTGGAGTCGGAGGCGGCGACGACGCTGGCGCTGCGGCTGGCGGCGGCGTACGACGCGGCGGAGGGACCGGACGGCGACGAGGGCGAGCGCGCGCTGCTGCGGCTGGCGGTGCCGGCCGCCAAGTACTGGGTGACCAAGCGCTGTACGGCCGCGGTGACGGAGGCGTCGGAGTGCCTCGGCGGCAACGGCTACGTCGAGGAGTCGGGCATGCCCCGGCTGCTGCGGGAGTCGCCGCTCAACTCGATCTGGGAGGGCGCCGGGAACGTCCAGGCGCTGGACGTGCTGCGCGCCCTGCAGCGCGAACCCGGGGCGCTCGACGCGTACCTGAGGGAGGTGGGCCGGGCCCGCGGCGCCGACCACCGTCTCGACGGGGCGATCAAGAACCTGCTGACCGAACTCGCCGACCTCGACGGTGTCGAGGCCCGCGCCCGCCGGCTCGTGGAGCGCCTGGCCCTCGTCCTCCAGGGCGCCCTCCTGGTGCGGTACGCGCCGCCGGCGGTCGCGGACGCGTTCTGCGCGTCCCGTCTGGGCGGCGACTGGGGCGCGGCCTTCGGCACGCTGCCGCACACGCTGGACCTGGCCTCGGTGGTGGAGCGGGCCCGGCCGGTGGGCTGACCCCCGCCGGGCGGGGCCCCGGTCGAGTGGCGCGGGGGTGGTGCTGCGCCGACACGGCACCACCCCCGCGCTCGGGCCCCTGCGAGCGGAGCACACGCGCCGCACCGGGCGGCGTTGGACAAGTGTCGAGCAGGGCCCGGCCGTCCGCCAGAGTTGCAGGGGGTTGCAACTCGTCCGCGCTCTGTGGCCGGAGTCAGTCCCTCCGTGGGGGAAGAACGGCAGACTATGAACCCCGTAGTCAACGCCGGTCACGCAGGCCCAAAATCCCTCGGCCCTCGCGGGCCGGGAAGCGGTTCTGCCGGGAGGAACGAGTGCCGCACTCGCCGATGGAAGTCGCGCGGCTCACCGCCACGGACGCCGCCCGGGCGGCACGGGTGCTCGGCGAGGTCCGTGCCTCGGCCCTCGCCGGACGGCGTCCGAAAACCTCTCCCCGCCCGGTGATCCAGGAGTCCTGGAGCCGCATGCTGCGCAGCGGGATGGACCCCGACCACGACTTCCGGGCGGACCTGCTGAGCCGTGACGAGGTGGAGCGCCGTCGCCGGACGTCTCCCCTGCGGCACGTACTGCCGGTGCTGCGCGAAGGGTTGCTGTCCCTGGCGGACACCGCGCAGCACATCATTATGGTCGCGGACGCGGACGCCCGGGTGCTGTGGCGGGAGGGCAGTTCGGCGGTGCTCCGCAAGGCGGACGGACAGGGCCTCGGGGTCGGCGCGGACCTGCGGGAGGAGACGGTCGGCACGAACGGGGTGGGCACACCGCTGGTGGTCCGCCGCCCCGTCCAGGTGTTCGCCTCCGAGCACTTCGTGCGGGCCCTGCACTGCTGGACCTGCACCGGCGCGCCCATCACCGACCCGCGCGACGGCCGGCTCCTCGGCTCGGTCGACGTCAGCGGCCCCCTGGAGACCCTGCACCCCGCGACGCTGGCGCTGGTCGACGCGGTCGCCAAGCTGGCCCAGTCCCGGCTGCGCGACCTGCACCTCGCCTCGCTGGAGCAACTGCGGGCGGTGGCGGCCCCGGTGCTCGCCCGGGTCGGTGGCCCGGCGGTCGCCGTGGACCGGGACGGATGGACGGCCGCGGTGACCGGCATGCCGTACACCTCGCGCCTCGCGCTGCCCAAGTCCCTCGCGCCGGGCCGCTGCCGGCTGGCCGCGCTGGGGCCGTGCACGGTCGAACCGCTCTCCGCCGGCTGGCTGATACGGCCCACCGCGGACGCCGCGCCCGCCCCGACGGCCACCCGTATCAGCCTCGACGTCTCCCGACCGCGCCGCTGGACCGTCACCGTGAACGGCTCCGCCGGTTCCTGGACCCACGAGTTGAGCCCTCGCCACGCGGAACTGCTGTACCTCCTCGCCCTCCACCGGGGCGGCCGCAGCGCCTCCGCCCTCGCCGACGACATGTTCGGCGACCCCGCCCGCACGGTCACCGTCCGCGCCGAGATGTCGCGTGTACGCCGCTACCTGGGCGCCCACCTCGACCACCGGCCCTACCGTTTCACCGAACGGGCCGACGTCGAGGTGCGCCTCCCCGACAATCCCCTGGACCTCCTGCCGCACTCGGCGGCACCGGGAGTGGCACGCGCGAGAGCGACGGCACGGGACGAACAGACGTGGCGGGCGGGCCGGGTGGAAGGTCCGGGGGAGGGCCGGGTGGAAGGTCGGGGGGCAGGTCCGGGGGAAGGACGGTCGGGGCACGGGAATCGCACCGCCCCCTGATCCGGCCACCCCGTGGCCGGATCACCCCCTCCACAACCCCCTTCCGGTGAACGGATCATGGCCCCCCGGTGAGGGATCTCCCTGTATTTCCCGCGTCCTCGGCGTGACACGTGTCCCACTGCCGTAGCATCCCTTCCAGGCCACCCCACCTGTCCCTCCGTCAAGGTTCCGCTCGCAGGAGGCAGTTGGCTGACCGGGAGGTTGTGATGAAGCATCGCGGTAGGCACCGACGGCGCAGAAGGGGGCGTGCGCTGCGCGCTTCCCTCGCGGGGACCGCGCTGGCGCTCACGGCGGCGGCCACCCTGATCAGCACGTCCCAGGCGGCGGGCGGGAAGACGCCGGGCGGGTTGTCGTCGGTCGGTTCGGCCGCCGAGCTGCACGAACTCCGGCTGAAGGAGAGCCTCACCGACCGGACCGCGCTGGAGACCCTCACCGCCGGGATGGGCGGGCGGGTCGGCGTCGACGAGGTGCTGCGCAGCGCCAACCACACCATGCGGGACGAGAGCGACTGCTTCGTCACGGAGAAGGGCGTCCTGCCGGTCGCGCCGACGGCCGCGCGGGCGTACTGCTGGGAGGCCCCGGACGCGGTCGACGACCGGTGGCGGCCGCAGTCGGTCACCACGTCCCGCGACAACAAGGTCATCGTGTCCGGCTGGACCCACGCCGGCACCACGGCCGGCGAGGAGGGCCTCGCCCGGGTCGCCTTCGTGGACGCGAGCGACCCGTCGCACCTGAAGTACCGCTGGGTGCTGCTCGTCGTGCCGCAGGCCGACGGCAAGGGGCTGAAGGCGGTGCGTTCCCGGCTCGGCGGTATGGCCTGGTACGAGAACAAGCTGATCGTCACCGCCCGGAACCCGCAGAACAGCGGCTACCGCGACGACTCCCTCTTCGTCTTCGACCTCGACCGCTTCCTCCGCGCCGACGTCACCGACAGCGACGCGATCGGCAAGGTCGACCGGGGCTTCTCCGCCCACCACTACCGGTACGTGCTGCCTGCGGTCGCCTCCTACAGCCCGGCCTCCGGCGAGACCTGCGACGCGCGCGGCAACGACGGGGTGCCCTGTCTGACCTCCGTCTCGCTCGACCGGACGTCGACACCGCCGAGCGTCGTCGCCAACGAGTCGTTCACGACGGGCAGCGGCACGGCGGCCCGCGTGTGGCGGTACGACCTCGACACCGTGTCCGACCGGGCCGGACTGCTCGGCACGACCGGACGGCAGGGCGAGGTCGAGGCCGACGAGGCGTACGAGACGAAGGCCACCGGCGTCCGCGGCGTCCTCTCCCACGACGGCGACTGGTACGTGAGCCAGGCCGCCGCCAAGCAGGGTCGGCACGGCACGGTGTGGCGGCAGGACGAGGAACACGCCCGAGCCGCCACCTGCACGAACGGTACCTCGGAGCACCAGTCGTACGCCTGCTGGGGACTGCACGGCGGACCTCTCTCCTACGCGCCCGGGACCAGCGAGCTGTGGACGCTCACCGCTCCCGTCCCCGAGCGCGTGCTGTACGCGGTGAGGCTGTCGGACGTCGAGAGCGCCCTGGACTAGGGCGTGTTTCGAAAGTCCCGTCTGCCCGGCGGCGTCCGGCACGCACGCTCGCCGCGTTGTCGGGATCGCCCCGATACCACCAGTATCGGGACGACCCTCCGCCGTGCGATCGCACGCACCGGACGCCGCCGGGCCTGCCCTTCGGGCAGACGACGCTACTTTCGAAACACTCCCTAGTGCCGCGGCAGGTGACGTTCGCCCGTCGAGGAGCGGTGTCCGGTGCGTGCTCCCGGCGTGCCGGGCGCACGTCCTCGTACGGGATGTACTCGGGCCTGTGCCCGGTGCGGCGGGAGTGCGTACCGGGCGTCGCGACGGGGCGAACGTTGCCCGTCGCGGCACTAGGGAGGGGCCCGGACCCGGGAGGGCCCTGGACCGGAGAGCCCTGACGGGAGGGCGGCCCCCGTGTCCGGTGGACCGGGGCCGCCCTTGGTCGCGGGGCGACCGCCGTGATTCCCTGGCCGTATGAGCAGCCGCAGCACCGTCACCACCTGGTCCCTGGAGCAGACGTCCCCGAGCGACCTCCTGCCCGCCGCCGCCCCCGAGGGCGACGACGTGCGGATCGTCCGCGCCGAGGTGCCCTCCCCCGAGTTCAGCCGCTTCCTCTACGCGTCCGTCGGCGGTGACATCCGGTGGATCGACCGGCTGTCGTGGTCGTACGCCCGGTGGCAGGAACACCTTCGGCAGCCCGGCGTGGAGACCTGGGTCGCATACGACCGTGGCACGCCCGCGGGGTACGTCGAGCTGGAGCCGCAGGACGGCGGGACCGTGGAGATCGTGTACTTCGGGCTGATCCCGGCCTTCCGGGGCCGGCGCATCGGCGGTCACCTGCTGTCGTACGGCACCGCACGGGCCTGGGACCTCGCCGAGCGGTGGCCGGCGCTGCCGCCGACGAAGCGGGTGTGGCTGCACACGTGCAGCAGGGACGGCGAGCACGCGATGGCCAACTACCAGCGGCGCGGATTCACGTTGTTCGACACCAAGGTGACGGAGGAGGCGGACGTGGCCACGCCGGGTCCCTGGCCGGGGGCATTGCCGCGCACGTCATGACCCACATCACATCGTCTCGCGATACGAGACATCCCTGTCCGGCATGTGGATGAAGGTGGACTCGGTCTAAAGAGCCGTGCCACGCTTCCGTCATGTCTGGAACTGGAATTGCCTTGGTGAGTCGGCGGCACGTCGACCTCGGCCGCATGTCCAGCGCCATCTGTCCGGTGAGCTGACGCCCCCACCGCGAGGGGTCGAGACGACCCCGGGCACCAGCGCCGCACCCCCCTCCCCCGTTTCGGCCAGCGCAATGACGCGCAGGCGCCGCACACCCCTGCCGGTGTGCCCGCATGTGCGCGTACGCGCTGGTCAGAGCCGCTTACCCACTTGTCCGAAGGACGTACATCCATGGCCGCCACCCCGCAGAACTCCGCCACGCCCCGCCGCAAGGTGAGCCGTCACCGTGGCGAAGGACAGTGGGCAGCCGGACACTTCACCCCCCTCAACGGCAACGAGCAGTTCAAGAAGGACGACGACGGTCTCAATGTGCGGACACGCATTGAGACGATCTACTCCAAGCGCGGCTTCGACTCGATCGACCCGAACGACCTGCGCGGACGGATGCGCTGGTGGGGTCTGTACACCCAGCGCAAGCCCGGGATCGACGGCGGCAAGACCGCGATCCTGGAGCCGGAGGAGCTGGACGACAAGTACTTCATGCTGCGGGTCCGCATCGACGGCGGCCGTCTCACCACGCAGCAGTTGCGGGTGATCGGTGAGATCTCGCAGGAGTTCGCGCGGGGCACCGCCGACATCACCGACCGGCAGAACGTGCAGTACCACTGGATCCGGGTCGAGGACGTGCCCGAGATCTGGGAGCGCCTGGAGGCCGTGGGGCTGTCCACGACCGAGGCGTGCGGCGACACCCCGCGTGTGATCATCGGTTCGCCCGTCGCCGGTATCGCGGCGGACGAGATCATCGACGGCACGCCCGCCATGGAGGAGATCCAGCGCCGGATCATCGGCAACAAGGCGTTCTCCAACCTGCCCCGCAAGTTCAAGTCCGCGATCTCCGGCTCGCCGCTGCTGGACGTGGCGCACGAGATCAACGACATCGCCTTCGTCGGCGTCCGCCACCCCGAGCACGGCCCCGGCTTCGACCTGTGGGTCGGCGGCGGTCTGTCCACCAACCCCAAGATCGGGCAGCGGCTCGGCACCTGGGTGCCGCTGGACGAGGTCGCCGACGTGTACGAGGGCGTCATCTCGATCTTCCGCGACTACGGCTACCGGCGGCTGCGCACCCGCGCCCGGCTGAAGTTCCTCCTCGCGGACTGGGGCACCGAGAAGTTCCGGCAGGTCCTGGAGGACGAGTACCTCAAGCGCAAGCTGATCGACGGGCCCGCCCCCGACCAGCCCGTGGAGCGCTGGCGCGACCACGTCGGTGTGCACCCGCAGAACGACGGCCGCTACTACGTCGGGTTCGCCCCGCGCGTCGGCCGCGTCGACGGCACCACCCTGACGAAGATCGCCGACCTCGCCGAGGCCCACGGCTCCGGTCGCGTCAGCACCACCGCCGAGCAGAAGATGATCGTGCTCGACGTCACCGAGGACCAGGTCGACTCGCTCGTCGCGGGGCTGGAGGCGCTGGACCTCACGGTGAACCCGTCGCCGTTCCGGCGCGGCACGATGGCGTGCACCGGCATCGAGTACTGCAAGCTCGCGATCGTCGAGACGAAGGCCCGCGGCTCCTTGCTCATCGACGAACTGGAGCGCCGCCTCCCCGACTTCGACGAGCCGCTCACCATCAACATCAACGGCTGCCCGAACGCCTGCGCGCGTATCCAGGTGGCGGACATCGGTCTCAAGGGACAGCTCGTCCTCGACGAGCGGGGCGAGCAGGTCGAGGGCTTCCAGGTGCACCTGGGCGGCGCGCTCGGCCTGGAGGCCGGGTTCGGCCGCAAGGTGCGCGGCCTGAAGGTCACCTCCGAGGAACTGCCCGACTATGTCGAGCGGGTCCTGCGGCGCTTCGAAGCCGAGCGCGAGGACGGCGAGCGGTTCGCCACCTGGGTGGCCCGCGCCGACGAGGAGTCCCTGTCATGAGCGAGCGAGCCGCGCCGTTCCACTGCCCCTACTGCGGCGACGAGGACCTCCGCCCGAACGAGGCGGGTCACGGCGCGTGGGAATGCGGGGCCTGCAACCGAGCCTTCCAGCTGAAGTTCCTCGGGCTGCTGGCCCGGGGGCTTCGGCGAGCCGACAGCGGAGGGGATCACATATGACGACCGTTCAGGCGGACGGCGGCACATCCGCGCCGCCGAGCGACGACGACACCCCGGCCGGTCCCGACGACGCCCGGCGCGCCGAAGTCAAGGCGCTCGCCGAGCAGGCCGGCCGTGACCTGGAGGACGCCTCGGCCCTGGAGATCCTCCAGTGGGCCGCGGACACCTTCGGCACGCGGTTCTGCGTGACCTCCTCCATGGAGGACGCCGTGGTCGCGCACCTCGCCTCCCGGGCCCGGCCCGGCGTGGACGTGGTGTTCCTCGACACCGGCTACCACTTCCCGGAGACCATCGGCACCCGCGACGCGGTGGAGGCCGTGATGGACGTCAACGTCCTCACGATCACCCCGCGCCGGACGGTCGCCGAGCAGGACGCCGAGTACGGTCCGAAGCTGCACGACCGCGACCCGGACCTGTGCTGCTTCCTGCGCAAGGTCGAACCGCTCGAAGAGGGCCTCGCCCGCTTCGACGCGTGGGCGACGGGCCTGCGCCGCGACGAGTCCCCGACCCGGGCGAACACCCCGGTCGTCGCCTGGGACGAGAAGCGGGGCAAGGTCAAGATCGCCCCGATCGCCCGCTGGACGCAGGACGACGTGGACGCCTACGTCGCCGAGCACGGGGTGCTCACCAACCCGCTGCTCATGGACGGCTACGCCTCCGTGGGCTGCGCCCCCTGCACCCGCCGCGTCGCCCCGGGCGAGGACGCGCGGGCCGGCCGCTGGGCCGGCAGCGCCAAGACCGAGTGCGGGCTGCACCTGTGATCGCGACCGTGCCCGTGACGAACCAGGAGAACCAAGTGACGACCGGAGCCACCGTCTGGCTCACGGGTCTGCCGAGCGCCGGCAAGACCACCATCGCGTACGAGCTGGCGAACCGGCTGCGCGCGGAGGGCCACCTCGTCGAGGTGCTCGACGGCGACGAGATCCGCGAGTTCCTCACCGCCGGCCTCGGCTTCAGCCGCGCCGACCGGCACACCAACGTGCAGCGCATCGGCTTCCTCGCCGACCTGCTCGCCCGCAACGGCGTCAAGGTGCTGGTCCCGGTCATCGCGCCGTACGCCGACAGCCGCGAGGCGGTGCGCGAGCGCCACGCGGCGAGCGGTGCCGCGTACGTGGAGGTCCACGTGGCCACTCCGGTCGAGGTGTGCTCCGAACGCGACGTGAAGGGGCTGTACGCCAAGCAGGCGGCGGGCGAGATCTCCGGACTGACCGGGGTCGACGACCCGTACGAGGCGCCCGTCGACCCGGACCTGCGCATCGAGTCGCAGGACCAGACGGTCCAGGAGTCCGCGGCGCTGGTCCACAAGCTGCTCACCGAGAGGGGTCTGGCATGACGACGACCGTCAGGGCCGTGTCCGAGGGCACCGGCACGCCGTACACCCTCTCGCACCTGGACGCGCTGGAGTCCGAGGCCGTCCACATCTTCCGCGAGGTGGCGGGCGAGTTCGAGCGGCCGGTGATCCTGTTCTCCGGCGGCAAGGACTCCATCGTCATGCTGCACCTGGCGCTGAAGGCGTTCGCCCCGGCGGCGGTCCCCTTCTCGCTGCTGCATGTCGACACCGGGCACAACTTCCCCGAGGTCATCGAGTACCGGGACCGCACGGTGGCCGAGCACAACCTGCGGCTGCACGTGGCGTCGGTGCAGGACTACATCGACCGCGGCGTCCTCAAGGAGCGCTCCGACGGCACCCGCAACCCGCTGCAGACGGTGCCGCTGACCGAGACGATCCAGTCGGAGAAGTTCGACGCGGTCTTCGGCGGCGGGCGACGCGACGAGGAGAAGGCGCGCGCCAAGGAGCGGGTGTTCTCGCTGCGCGACGAGTTCTCCCAGTGGGACCCGCGCCGTCAGCGCCCCGAGCTGTGGCAGCTCTACAACGGCCGGCACGCGCCCGGCGAGCACGTCCGGGTCTTCCCGCTCTCCAACTGGACCGAGCTGGACGTCTGGCAGTACATCGCCCGGGAGCGCATCGAACTGCCGGAGATCTACTTCGCGCACGAGCGTGACGTGTTCCGGCGGGCCGGCATGTGGCTGACGGCCGGCGAGTGGGGCGGCCCGAAGGAGGGCGAGACCGTCGAACGGCGGCTCATCCGCTACCGGACCGTGGGGGACATGTCCTGCACCGGTGCCGTCGACTCCGACGCGGTCACGCTGGAGCAGGTCATCACCGAGATCGCCGCGTCCCGGCTCACCGAGCGGGGCGCCACCCGCGCCGACGACAAGCTGTCCGAGGCCGCGATGGAAGACCGCAAGCGCGAGGGGTACTTCTAAGCATGACGACGACCGCGGAACTCTCCGCCACCACACTCCTCAGGTTCGCCACCGCAGGCTCCGTCGACGACGGCAAGTCCACCCTCGTCGGCCGGCTGCTGCACGACTCCAAGTCGGTCCTCACCGACCAGTTGGAGGCCGTGGAGCGCGCCTCGGCGAGCCGCGGCCAGGAGGGCCCGGACCTCGCGCTGCTCACCGACGGCCTGCGGGCCGAGCGGGAGCAGGGCATCACCATCGACGTGGCGTACCGCTACTTCGCCACGGCCAAGCGCCGGTTCATCCTCGCCGACACCCCCGGCCACGTGCAGTACACCCGCAACATGGTGACGGGTGCCTCCACCGCCGAGCTGACGGTGATCCTGGTCGACGCCCGCAACGGGGTCGTCGAGCAGACCCGCCGGCACGCCGCGATCGCCGCGCTGCTGCGCGTCCCGCACGTGGTGCTCGCCGTCAACAAGATGGACCTCGTCGCGTACGAGGAGAAGGTCTTCGCGGGCATCGCCGAGGAGTTCACGGCGTACGCGACCGAGCTGGGCGTCCCCGAGGTCACCGCGATCCCGATCTCGGCGCTGGCCGGCGACAACGTGGTGGAGCCGTCCGCGCACATGGACTGGTACGGCGGTCCGACGGTCCTGGAGCACCTGGAGACCGTGCCGGTCAGCCACGACCTGGCGCACTGCCACGCCCGGCTGCCCGTGCAGTACGTGATCCGCCCGCAGACCGCCGAGCACCCGGACTACCGGGGGTACGCCGGGCAGATCGCCGCCGGCACGTTCCGGGTCGGCGACCCGGTGACGGTGCTGCCGTCGGGCCGTGCGACGAAGGTCGCGGGCATCGACGTGCTGGGCAGGCCGGTCGACGTCGCCTACACCCCGCAGTCGGTGACGCTCCTGCTGGAGGACGACATCGACATCTCGCGCGGCGACCTGATCGTGCCGAGCAAGGACGCGCCCGCGACGACGCAGGACATCGAGGCGACGGTCTGCCATGTCGCCGACCAGCCGCTGACGGTCGGCCACCGGGTGCTGCTCAAGCACGGCACCCGCACGGTGAAGGCGATCGTGAAGGACATCCCGTCCCGTCTCACGCTCGACGACCTGTCCCTGCACCCGCACCCGGGACAGCTCGTCGCCAACGACATCGGCCGGGTGAAGGTCCGTACGGCGGAGCCGCTGCCGGTCGACTCCTACGCGGACTCCCGCCGCACCGGTTCGTTCATCCTGATCGACCCCTCCGACGGCACGACCCTGACCGCCGGCATGGTCGGCGAGTCCTTCGCCTCCCCGGAGCCCGTCAAGGACGACTCCGAGGACGACGGGTGGGACTTCTGACATGGGCTCCCTGGACTACTACGCGACGTTCGCGAAGGAGGGCGGCCGGGTCGGCAGCGGGCAGGGCGGAGTCGCCCGATGTGTGCGCTGACGTACGCGCACCGCATGCGCGCCCCCTCCCGCCACCGGACGTCCCCGGTGCGACGAAGACCTTTTTCCTGACGACCCGGCCACGCCCCGCAAGGCCGTGACCCCGGGCCAACGAGAGGAACACCTCCCGTGCCTGCCTCCCGATCGACCGCCGTCCGGCGCGCTTTCGCGGCGCTCGCCACCGTCCCGCTCCTCACCCTCGCCGCATGCGGCTACGGCTCCCAGGCGCCCAAGGACGACGTCGCCCAGGTGGCCGCCGGAGCCAAGAAGATCGACGGACTCGACACCGTCAGCATCGGCTACTTCGGCAACCTCACGCACGGCACCGCGCTCGTCGGCATCCAGAAGGGCCTCTTCCAGAAGGAACTCGGCGGAACCCGCGCGAAGTACACGACCTTCAACGCCGGGCCCTCCGAGATCGAGGCCCTCAACGGCGGCTCCATCGACATCGGCTGGATCGGCCCCTCCCCCGCCATCAACGGCTTCACCAAGGCCGACGGCGCGAACCTGCGCATCATCGGCGGTTCCGCCTCCGGCGGCGTCAAGCTCGTCGTCGACCCGGACAAGATCAAGTCCCTGCAGGACGTCAAGGGCAAGAAGATCGCCACGCCGCAGCTCGGCAACACCCAGGACGTGGCGTTCCTCAACTGGATCGCCGAACAGGGCTGGAAGGTCGACGCGCAGAGCGGCAAGGGCGACGTGTCCGTGGTCCGCACCGACAACTCCATCGCACCGGACGCCTACAAGTCCGGGGCCGTCGACGGTGCCTGGGTGCCCGAGCCGACCGCGTCCAAGCTGGTCGCCGAGGGCGCGAAGGTGCTGCTGGACGAGGCCGACCTGTGGCCGGACAAGAAGTTCGTCATCACGAACATCGTCGTGCGGCAGGAGTTCCTGAAGGAGCACCCGGACGTGGTCGAGGCCGTGCTGCGCGGCTCGGTGAAGACCAACGCGTACATCCACGCCCACCCGGACGAGGCCAGGGCGGCGGCGAACGCGCAGCTCAAGGCGGACTCCGGCAAGGCGCTGCCGGCGAACGTGCTCGACCCGGCGTGGCAGTCCATCCAGTTCGTCGACGACCCGCTGGCCGCCACCCTCAGCACGGAGGCAGAGCACGCGGTCAAGGCGGGTCTGCTGGAGAAGCCGAGGCTGGACGGCATCTACGACCTGACGCTGCTGAACAAGGTCCTCAAGGCCGCGGGCGAACCCGAGGTCGACGACGCCGGGCTCGGCGCCGAGTAACCCCGTAAGTCCGAAGAGTTCCCAGGAGGTGACGACCATGGCCACCGCACTCGCCAAGGCCGACGACAGCGTCCGGGCGGTCGGGCACGCCGCCCGCATCGAGCACGTCTCGAAGTCCTTCCCCGGGCCGGGAGGGCAGCAGCTCGTCCTCGACGACATCACGCTCGATGTCGCGCCGGGTGAGTTCGTCACCCTCCTGGGTGCCTCGGGCTGCGGCAAGTCGACGCTGCTCAACCTGGTCGCCGGGCTGGACGCCCCGACCGCGGGCAGCATCGCGACGGACGGCCGCCCCGCGCTGATGTTCCAGGAGCACGCGCTGTTCCCGTGGCTGACCGCAGGCAAGAACATCGAACTCGCCCTCAAGCTCCGGGGGGTCCCCAAGGGCGAGCGCCGCGAGCGGGCCGAGGAACTCCTCGGGCTGGTCCGGCTGAAGGGCGCGCACGGCAAGCGTGTGCACGAGTTGTCCGGCGGCATGCGTCAGCGGGTGGCCCTGGCCCGCGCGCTGGCACAGGAGAGCAAGCTGCTGCTGATGGACGAGCCGTTCGCCGCGCTCGACGCCATCACCCGGGACGTGCTGCACGACGAGCTGACCCGCATCTGGAGCGAGACCGGCCTGTCGGTGCTGTTCGTGACCCACAACGTGCGTGAGGCGGTGCGGCTCGCCGAGCGGGTCGTGCTGCTGTCCTCCCGTCCTGGCCGGGTGGCCCGGGAGTGGACGGTGGGCATCCCGCAGCCGCGCCGTATCGAGGACACCGCCGTGGCGGAGCTGTCCGTCGAGATCACCGAGGAACTGCGTAGGGAGATCCGCCGCCATGGCCAGCACTGAGACCGCGAGCGACGCCTCCGGCAAGGACGTCCAGGGCGGCAAGGACGTCAAGACCGTCGGGACCGTCGGGACCGTCGGGGACGTCAAGTACTCGGACGACCTCGCGGGACTGGAGGCGGGCCTCGACGCACTGGACTCGGTGCAGACCGGGCGGCCGCCGCTCGGTCAGGTGCTCGTCCAGAAGGTGCTGCCCCCGGTCGTCGCGATCGCCCTGACCCTCGCGGTCTGGCAGGCGCTGGTCTGGGCCGAGGTCGCTCCGCCGTACAAGCTGCCCTCACCGGGCGCGGTGTGGGGCGAGGTGGAGGACGCCTGGCTGCAGGGGACGCTGCTCGACTACATCTGGACGAGCGTCTCCCGCGGTCTGCTCGGCTTCCTCGCGGCGCTCGCCATCGGCACGCCGCTGGGTCTGCTGGTGGCCCGGGTCCGCATCGTGCGCGCGGCGATCGGACCGATTCTCTCCGGTCTGCAGTCGCTGCCGTCGGTGGCGTGGGTGCCGCCCGCGGTGGTGTGGCTGGGGCTGGAGCCCTCGGTGATGTACACGGTGATCCTGCTGGGCGCGGTGCCGTCGATCGCCAACGGTCTGGTGTCCGGCATCGACCAGGTGCCCCCGCTGTTCCTGCGGGCCGGCCGCACCCTCGGCGCGACCGGGCTGAAGGGCACCTGGCACATCGTGATGCCGGCCGCGCTGCCCGGTTACGTGGCCGGCCTCAAGCAGGGCTGGGCGTTCTCGTGGCGCTCGCTGATGGCCGCCGAGATCATCGCCAAGGCACCGGACATCGGCACGGGCCTCGGCCAGTTGCTGGAGGCGGGCCGGACCAACAGCAGCATGTCGCAGGTCTTCCTCGCCATCTTCCTCATCCTGATCGTCGGTATCGCCATCGACCTGCTGATCTTCAGCCCGCTGGAGCGGTGGGTGCTGCGCAGCCGCGGTCTCCTCGTGAGCCGCTGACCCGCGTCCACGAGCCGTCGTAAGAGAGCTGAGGGAGCCAGACCCCGATGAGCCGCAGCCCCGTCCTCCTCGTCGTCGCCCACGGCAGCCGTGACCCGCGGCACGCCGCGACCGTGCACGCCCTCGTCCGCCGGGTGCGGGCGGCGCGTCCCGGGCTGCGCGTGGAGACGGGTTTCCTGGACTTCAACGTCCCCTCGGTGCCGGGGGTGCTGGAGTCCCTCGCGGCGGAGGGCGTCGAGGACGTGGTGGCGCTGCCGCTGCTCCTGACCCGCGCGTTCCACGCCAAGGCGGACATCCCGGCAGTGCTGCGGGACGCGCCGCCCCGGCTGCGGGTCCGCCAGGCGGAGGTGCTCGGCCCGTCGCCGCTGCTGCTGGCGGGCCTCGAACGCCGGCTGTACGAGGCGGGCCTGAGCCCCGCCGACAAGTCCTCGACCGGGGTCGTGCTGGCCTCGGCGGGGTCCACGGACCCGGAGGCGATCGCGGTGATCGCAGCAATCGCGCGGGAGTGGCGGCACACCGGTTGGTGCGCCGTGCGACCCGCGTTCGCCTCCGCGTCGCTGCCCCGCACGGAGGACGCCGTACGGGAGCTGCGGGCGCTCGGCTGCCGGCAGGTGGCCGTGGCGCCGTACGTCATCGCGCCCGGCCGGCTGCCGGACCGGATTTCCGCCGGTGCCCGCGAGGCGGGCGCCGACGTCCTGGCCGAGGTGCTCGGCCCCTCCCCCGAACTGGCCGAGCTGCTGCTGCGCCGGTACACCGCCGCGCTGGACGCCGGGCAGCGCACGGCGGCCTGACCGCGCCACGACCGCGACCTCCACCGCGCCGGCGACGGCGACCCCGGCCCGCCCCCCCCCGACCGCCGCACGACGACCCCGCCGGGCGATCCGCTGCGGTGGCAGGCCGGGGACGCGGCCGAAACACGGCGCGCCCCGGCCCCCACCGGTGATCAGGCCGCCGGGTCCGCCGGGTGGAAGTTGACGCGTTCACCGACGACGGGGAAGCCGGCCTTCGCGAAGTTCGCGGCCATGGGGAAGTTGCCCCGGTCCGTCGCCCCGCTCACGTACTGCGCGCCCTGCTCCACGAGGACGTGGGTGCACTCGGCGAGGAGGTCGTAGGCATAGCCGTGACCCCGGTGTTCCGGGAGCACGCCGATGAAGCCGACGGTCGGGCCGGAGGGGTTGTGCGCCGGGACGTGGATGCCGGCGAGGTCGCCGTCCGGGGTGTGCGCGACCTGCCACCACTTTCTCGGGGAGGGGCACCAGTGGAAGAAGTCGAGCTCCTGCTGGGCGGCCAGGTCCACGCCGCCCTCCTCGATCGCCCGGAGCGCGTGGGCGTCCAGGGTGACGGAGTGGATGCGGCGCAACGCGTCGCGGAACACCTCGTCGTCGGGCTCGGGGCGGAACCGCAGGCGTCCGGGCCGCTCGGGCAGCCCCTGTTCGGGGGTCCAGCGGTACAGGAAGCGTTCCACGAGGAGTGCGTACCCGGCGGCGCGGGCGGCGCCGAAGCGGGCCTCGGCGGCGGCGCGCAGGGCGGGGTCCTCCCGCCAGCCGCCGGGAAGGTTGATCTCCAGTTCGACCTGCCAGGGGGCGGAGCGCAGGAGTGCGGCGCCGGCCTCCTCCTCGCCCTCGGCGACGTCGAACCAGTTGATGTTGACGGGCTCCGGGTCGTCGGGCCCGCCCCACCAGGCGCCGCGCGCGACGACCTCGCCGTCGCGCAGGGCGACACGCTTCCAGTCGGGGCGGAACCGGGTGCGCCGGTGGCTCTCACGGGCGCCCAGCGGGTCGGGGTGTGCGTCGAAGAGAGAGGCGTCGCTCGCGGTGAGCGCGCGGATGACCGTACCGGTCATGAGGGGTTCCTCCGGGATACGAGCTGCTGGGGGCGCTCCCGGTCAGACCCCGTCGAACACGCCGGGACAGCGGGGAAGGGAGCGCAGGAAAGGTGTGAACCGCACGGCACTCGCCTCCTTCCGTCGGTCTCAGGGCGTGGAAGCCGACGGTACGTCGTCCCCGGTCGGCCCGTCCATGGGTTTTCAGCCGGCTCCCTGGCCGGGGCCGGCCGGTGAACCGCCCCTCGGGTCACGGCCGCTCGACGCCAGCGCCCGGTCGAACAGCGGGGCGTCGGGCGGCACCGGCACCGGCGCCGCGAAGCCGTCGTACTTCCGGTACAGCTCGCCGTGGGTCTCGACGACGCCGAGGACGAAGCGGGCGGCGTCCTGCGAGACGCGGAACTCCTGGCCGGTGGCCGTGGCGACGTCCCAGCCGTGGACGGCCATCTCCTTGATGATCATGCCGGCGAGGTCGGCGGCCGGCAGCGGGCCCATGCCGAGGTCGATGTCGCCCTCCCAGTGCGCCGGGTCGGCCCAGGCCGCGACCGCCCGGTCCAGCTGGGCGGCGTACGCGTCGGCCCAGTGCGGGTCGGCCGCGAAGTCGCGCCGCGTCAGCTCCTCGGGGAGCGGGGTGCGCAGGGCGCGGTGTTCCAGGCCGTGCGAGGTGTACAGGACCCAGTGGTTCACCAGGGCGCGGACGTCCCAGTCGGGGCAGTGGGTGGGGAGGGCGAGCTGCGCCGCCGTGACGCCCCGTGCGACACGGGCCGCCTCGGCGGCGCATTCGACCATGTGCGGGTACGAGTCGTGGCTGTTCATGCGTCCCACGCTAGGGACGGCGCGCTCACGGCTCTTGAACAAACGCGACACCGCCGCCGGCGCCACCGCGGCCGGTCCGCTCCGCCTCGTCCGCCCGCCGCAGCAGGTGGGCGACCGGCATCGAACCGGCGGGCCGGCGCTCGCGGGCGAAGGTGTTCGCGAGGCGTTGCAGCAGCTCGTTCAGGGGGGGTCGGTACGCCGTGCAGCCGCCCGAGCAGGACGATCTCGCCGTTGAGGTGGTCGGCCTCGATGCTGCCGGTGCCACGGATGAGGGACTGCCAGGAGGAGCCGCCGCCGCGCGGGACGCCGTCCAGCGGCACCAGGGTGATCTTGTCGCCCCTGGCGCTGCGCTGCTCCTCGGCGCTCGCGTACGCGATCCCCGCGGCGTCGAGCACCCGTTCGCCCTCCGCGCGCACCCGGGCGAACAGCGCCGCGGCCTCCTCGCTGTCGACGGGGCCGCTCAGCGCTTCGAGGGCGTTGCCCAGGTTGCCGAGCAGCTTGGCGTACTGCCAGCGCTGGACGTCCGGTACGACGGGGGCCTCGAACCGGGACCTCTCCAGGTCGGCGGCGACGCGGTGGGCCGTCGCGTCGGTGCCGTGGGGGTGGCGGCCGAGGTGGAGCATGCCGGTGAGGGGGGTGCCGGCGGCCGAGACGACGCCGGGTTCCACGAAGGTGGCGGGCAGCCAGACGCAGACGCCGTACACGTGCCGGAAGCGGCGCAGGGCGAGCCGTGCGCTCTCCACGCCGTTCTGGGCGCAGACCAGGGGGAGGCGCTCGGCGGCCGTGCCGCCGCCGGCCACCGGGACGGGGCCCCAGGTCGCGAGGGCCGCCTCGGTGTCCTGGGTCTTCACGGCGAGGAGGAGGACGTCGTCGGCGCGCAGCTCGCCGAGCGCGGCGGGGCCGTCCACGGTGGGGAGGGGATGGGTGCGGTCGCCGTCCGGGGTCCTCAGGCGCAGGCCGTGGTCGCGCAGGGCGCGGTACTGGGCGCCGCGGGCGACGAGGACGACCTCGTGGCCGGCCTGGGCCAGGCGTCCGCCCACGGCTCCGCCGACCGCGCCGGCTCCGATGACGAGGTAGCGCATGGTCAGCTCCCGGCCGC
Organism: Streptomyces sp. HM190; assembly: GCF_009857135.1. Taxonomy (GTDB): domain Bacteria; phylum Actinomycetota; class Actinomycetes; order Streptomycetales; family Streptomycetaceae; genus Streptomyces; species Streptomyces heilongjiangensis. Next base: position 6,846,696 of record NZ_CP047318.1, on the reverse strand, counting down.
GGTCATCTCGGCCATCTTCACGACGGTGTTCCAGTTGCGGGTGGTGGCGATGAGGCCCTTCACCAGGCGCGGCTTCGCCAGTGCCTGCGCCAGCCCGGAGCGGCCGAGGCCGTCGGGGGCGTACAGGTAGAGCGCCCGGTCGCCGAGCCGGAACTCCTCCGGGAGGAAGTCCGACCGGTCCAGCCCGGCGAAGCGGTCCTCGGCCACCTGGTGCGAGAAGTAGGTGACGTGCAGTTGCCTGCCCTCCAGTTCGGCGGCCGGGAACGGGCAGCCGGCCCGTACCGCCTGAAGGTAGGCGTGGTCGCGCACCAGGACGTCCACGGTGAAGCCGAAGTGTTCCCGGAGGGCGCCGGTGATCTCGGCGGCGAGGGAGTCCTCGTCGCCGCGGTCGCTGGTGAAGACCGCGTTGCCGCTCTGCAGGTAGGTGGCCACCGCGTCGTGCCCGAGGCCCGACAGCAGGGTGCGGAGGTCGGCCATCGGGACCTTCCTGCTGCCCCCCACGTTGATTCCGCGCAGCAGCGCGGCGTACGTCGTCATGGGCCCACGATAGGCAGGTCGGCGCCGGTGGTCCGCCCTGGCGGGGCGGGCGCGCCCCTGAGTCGGGGCCCCGAGAACACGGGATAGGTGTAAGGGGCCGCTGTCCTCCCTGGTGGGGAGGGGACGGAGTCCGAGGGGTGGAGGCTTCCGGTCGCGGGTTCACCGGGCAGTACGACGAGACGGATTTATGCGGCGCCTACCTTCGAGACGGAAGGTGGCGGCAGGGGGTCGCCACCGCATACGAGGGGGCTTGCCCGTCATGGGGAACGGAGACATACGGGTGCGGGGAATCGCCGCCCGGGCCGGGGGGTGGAGCGCCCGGCACCGGTGGGCGGCCGTCGGGATCTGGGTGCTGTTCGTCGTCCTGGCGATGGGGATCGGCTCGGCGGCGGGCCGGGTGGACGTGCGGGACAGCGACCAGCTCAAGGGCGAGACCAGTACCGCCGCCCACATCGTCGAGGAGGCGGGGATCGAGGAACCGGCGAGCGAGTCGGTCCTGATCCAGGCGAAGGACAAGGGGCTCAGGGCCACGGACGCGGAGTTCCGGGCCGCCGTGGACGCGGTGATCGAGGCCGTCGACGGCACCGGCGCGGCCGGCGGCATCACCTCGCCGTACGACACCCGGACGATCTCGAAGGACGGGCGCAGCGCGCTCGTGCAGTTCGACGTGAAGGGCGAGTCGGAGACCGCCGGTGAGCGCATCGAGCCTGTGCTGAAGGCCGTCGAGGGGGTGCAGGAGAAGCACGGGTCGGTGCGGATCGAGGAGATCGGCGGCGCCAGCATGATGAAGACGTTCGACGACGCGTTCGGGGACGACTTCCAGAAGGCCGAGTACTCCGCCGTGCCCGTCGCGCTCGGCATCCTGCTGATCGCGTTCGGAGCGGTCGTGGCGGCCCTGCTGCCGGTCGCGCTGGCGATCACCGCGATCATGGCGACGATGGGTCTGATGGCCATCGTCAGCCATGCGATGCCGATGAGCGACACCGCCAACTCGGTGATGCTGCTGGTGGGTCTGGCCGTCGGTGTCGACTACTGCCTGTTCTATCTGCGGCGCGAGCGCGAGGAGCGCGAGGCCGGCCGGGACGCGCAGACGGCCCTCAGGGTCGCCGCCGCGACCAGCGGTCGCGCGATCATCGTCTCCGGTGTCACGGTGTGCGTGGCGATGGCGGGCATGCTGTTCACCGGTCTCGCCGAGTTCGAGGCGATGGGCCTGGCCTCGCTGATGGTCGTGGCCGTCGCCATGGTCGGCTCGGTGACCGTCCTGCCCGCACTGCTGTCGCTGCTGGGCGAGCGTGTCGAGAAGGGCAAGATCCCCTTCCTGCACCCGCAGAGCAGGCTCCGCCGCAACCGGGGCGGCGTCAACCGCGAGAGCCGCTTCTGGACGGCCGTCCTCAAGGGCGTGCTCGCCCGGCCGGTGGTCTCGGTCGTCGTCGCGGGCGGCGCGCTGCTCGCCGTCGCGGCTCCCGCGCTCGGCATGAAGACCGAGCAGCTCACCCTGGACAAGGAGTTCGGCGACTCGCTGCCGATCGTGCAGACGTACAACCGGCTCAACGAGGCGTTCCCGGGCGGCTCCGAGCCGGCCGAGGTGGTCGTCCGGGCCGAGGACATCAACTCCCCCGAGGTGAAGGCGGCGCTGGCCGACTTCCGTGAGCGGGCGGTCAGCTCCGGTGCCTCCCGCGGCCCGGTCGAGATCAAGGTGCACGACGCGCAGAACCTCGCCTTCGTCCACGTGCCGCTGGTGGGCGGCTCCGACCTCGACAGGGCGGGCGAGAGCCTGGACAAGCTGCGCGACGAGGTGCGTCCGGCGACGCTCGGCACGGTGGACGGTGTCGAGGCGCCGATCACCGGGCAGGTCGCCGGTTCGGAGGACTTCAACGACCAGCTGGCCGGTGCGGTCGTCCCCGTCTTCGCCTTCGTGGTGGTGTTCGCCTTCGGTCTGATGCTGCTGTCGTTCCGCTCGCTGACCGTCGCGGTGACGTCGATCGCGCTGAACCTGCTGTCGGTGGGCGCGGCGTACGGCATCCTCGTCGCGGTCTTCCAGCACGGCTGGGGTGCCTCGCTGGTCGGCGCGGAGGGCGTGGGCGCCATCATCACCTGGCTGCCGCTGTTCCTCTTCGTGATCCTGTTCGGCCTGTCGATGGACTACCACGTGTTCGTGGTCTCGCGGATCCGTGAGGCCCGGTTGAGGGGCCGTACGACGAAGGACGCGATCCAGCACGGTGTGGTGACCACGGCGGGGGTCGTCACCAGCGCCGCCGTGATCATGGTCGCCGTCTTCGCGATCTTCGGGACGCTGTCCATGCAGTCGATGAAGCAGATGGGCGTGGGTCTCGCGGCCGCCGTGCTCATCGACGCGACCATCATCCGGGGTGTGCTCCTCCCGGCGGTGATGGCCCTGCTCGGCGAGCGCAACTGGTACCTGCCGACGTGGCTGCACCGCCTGCCGGACCTGACCCACGACGAGTCGCCGGAGCCGGCCCCGGCGCCCCGGAGGGACGACGCGGTACGGGTCTGACGGGCTCTCCCGCGCGCGGGGGCCGGGGTGCGCGACGCACCCCGGCCCCCGCGCCGCGCCGTGGGGAAGGTCAGGCCGCCCTGGTGACCGAGCCGGCGACCGTCTCACGGTCGAAGGAGTCGATCGTGCGGGTGAAGTCCCGGGTCGACAGCAGCAGTTTGTAGATGATGGCCAGCTCGAAGACGAGGAGCAGCACACCCGAGACGATGGTCGCCGACAGCACCGAGTCGACCAGCGGGCCGATCATGAAGACACCCATCTGGAACTCGATGCCGCTGATCAGGTGGGGACGGACGCGGTGGCGCAGCAGGAAGGAACGGACCCGCAGATAGGCCGGGAAGCGGCGGCGGAACTCCTGGTGGAGGTCGACGACCTGGGCCTTGGGGGCGGTCTGGACGGCCTCGGCGGTCACCGTGCGCAGGTCCTGCTCGATGTCGGCCTCGGGGTTCTCGCGGAGCAGGTCCTCCATGAAGGCGAGTTCGCGCTCGTTCTCGGCGCGGCGGGCCTCGCGGAGCCGCGACTTGATCTGCTTGCGCATGGTGTGGCGGACCTTGAAGGTCTCCAGGGAGTTGATGTAGCGCAGGGCGTCGCAGCCGATGATGGCGGCGGCGAGCCAGATGTAGAGGGTGTCGCCGGTGCGCTGGTACTGCCCGGCCATCAGGGCGACCGCGCACGCCGCCACCCGGATGCGGTCGAAGACGAAGTCGAGCCAGGCGCCGAACACCGAGCCCTGGCCGGTGAGCCGGGCGACCTTGCCGTCCATGCAGTCGAGGATGAAGCTCAGGTGGTAGACGACGGCGCCGGCGATCAGCCAGCGCCAGTCGCCCAGCGCGAAGAACGCCGCGGACACCAGACCGAGCAGGAAGGCGCCCCAGGTCAGCTGGTTGGGCGTGATCCTCGTGTACTTGGCCGTGAGCCGCACGAGCGGTGTGGCGACCGGGTCGACGAGGAGCACGGTCCACCACGCGTCGCGCTTCTTCTGAGTGACGCGGCGCACCTCTGCGAGGTCGGGTATGTCTCGGCGCATGGGGCAACTTCCTGGCGTTCGAAGTGAGTTCCACCTCAGCTTGGGAGCTGTTCACCCGAGGTACAAGAAGTGCCCTGTGCAACCTTTCGGCAGGGGTAACGGTCGTACTCGGCAACAGGATCAGTGCGCTCTCCCCGCAGGCCGGGCGTTACCCGAGCGTTATGAAGCAACCGGACCGTTACCCAAATTGCGCCGAGACTTCACGGTAGAGACGCAACCGTCCTGCTTTTTCCTGCATCGTCTCACTATGGCCGGGCCGGGAGGGCGGCCTCGATGAGGTCGGCGGCCCGCCGGGTGCCGCCCTCACGCGCCATCTCCTCCCGCACCCCCCGGAGCCGGCGTGCCACGTCGGGGTCGTCGACGAGGGCGAGCACGGCTTCGCGCAGGGCCTCGGCCGTCGCCTCCTCGCGGGGCAGGTGGCGGGCGACACCGAGCGACTGGAGCATGTCGGCGTTGCCGAACTGGTCGACGGCCTGCGGTACGGCGACCATGGGCGTGGCGGTGGCGAGCCCCTCCTGGCTCCCGCCCGCGCCCGCGTGGGTGATGAAGGCGTCGGCCTGCTCCAGGACGGCGAGTTGCGGCACCCAGTCCCGGACCTCGACGCCCGGCGGGATCTCGCCCAGTTCGGCCGGGTCGACATGGCGTCCGATCTGGAGCACCGTGTGCCAGCCCGGCAGGCCGCCGAAGGCCCGGACGCACTCACGGTAGAAGTCCGGCTGCTTGGTGAAGGCCGAGCCGAGCGAGACGAGGAGGACCTTCTCGGCGTCGGCGGGCCGCCGCCAGCCGCCCTGCGCGGAGCCGTCGCCCCGGCAGGCGCCGACGAAGGTGTACCGGCTCTCGTCGACCCGGTCCGCGTGCGGCTGGAGCACCTTCGGGATGAGGACGAGGGAGCGGGCGGGGCGGCCGGCGAAGTCGTCCGGGTGCGCGGTGATCCCGTTCTCCTCCAGCCAGGCCCGGAAGCGGGCGTAGTACGCCTTGCCGCGCTCGGTCCTCTTCGGCTCGGCCCACATCGGCGCGGCGACCTCCTCCTCGTAGCCGTCCCAGGCGACCAGGTTCGGGGAGAGCGAGATGGCCTGGACGCCCCAGCGGTGGGCGAGGACGGGCGCCGGGTAGGCGGTGATGTCGTGCAGCACGAGGTCGGGTTCGTCGCCCCGGTACGCCTCGACGAGCTGCGGCAGGGCCTGGATCGCGTCGCCGAGGAACAGCTCCACGTGGTCCAGCAGTTCGCTCCCCCAGGCCGAGGGGTCGTCGTCGGGGCCGGGCAGCGTGGAGTGCCACAGCCGGGGCTCGGCGCCGGTGGCGGCCACCTTCTCGGCGAACGCCGGCGGGATCGCGTACGTGACGCGGTGCCCGCGCGCGACCAGCTCCCGGACGACGTCGAGGCTCGGGTTCACGTGGCCGTGGGCGGCGATGGAGAACATCGCGATGTGGGAGGTCATACCGCGACGCTAAACAAGACGATACGTCTCGTGTAACTTGATTACCGCTCGGCGCCGGTAGCGGGCCGCCACCGGGTTCCCGTCCTCCTCCGGGCGGGCCCGCAGTTCACCGAGGTCGCTGGCGACGACGGTGATGCCGAGTTCCGCCGTCCTCGACACCAGCCGGGCAGCACCCCGTCGTGCACGATCCACGGCACGACCGCTTCGGGCCGCCTCGACACAGACCTCGACCTTCCCTTCCGCGCCCGGACGGAACAGCTGTCCGTCCGCCGACAGCGACCGGTGGCGCGCACAGCCAGCAGCGGCAGTGCGATGGCGCTGAGGGCAGGACAGCCGTCAAGGCACCGCGCACACGGCCCGACCAGTGCGAATGCGAGACTGACCCGGCAAGGGCGTGAACCCGGCCTCCCGCGAGGGAGCGTCGGCCGCGGGGACAGGGCCGGACACGGAGGCGACGGATGGACGAGGCACGGGCGCGGGAGGTGCTGGCGGCGTCGGGCGTGCCGGCCGGCGCGGCCGGGGACGCGCGGCTGCTCGCGCTGGGCGAGAACGCGGTGTTCGCCGCCGGTGACCTCGTGGTCAAGGTGGGCCGCGACGCCGAACTCCTCGACCGGGCCCGGCGTGAGCTGCGGGTCGCGGCCTGGCTCGCCGGGGCGGGCGTCCCCGCGGTGCGGGCCGCCACGTCGGAGGCGCTGCTCGTGGAGGGGCACCCGGTGACGGTGTGGCACCGGCTGCCCGACCCCGTACGCCCGGCCGGCGCCCGCGATGTGGCCGAACTGCTGCGGTTGGTCCACGCGCTGCCCTCCCCCGGCCTCGGCCTTCCGCCCCGGGAACTCTTGGGCGGCGTCGAGCGCTGGCTGCGTCTCGCGGGCGACGCCGTCGACCCGGCCGACGCGGCGTATCTGCGGGAGCGCCGCGACGGGTTCGCGGCGGCGGCCGCGGCCCTCGTCCCCCATCTGCCGCCGGGTCCCATCCACGGCGACGCCCTGCCCCGCAACGTCCATGTGGGGCCCGACGGCCCGCTCCTGGTCGACCTGGAGACCTTCTCCGACGATCTGCGCGAGCACGACCTCGTCGTCATGGCGCTGTCCCACGACCGCTACGGGCTGCCGGCCGAGGAGTACGACGCCTTCACCGCCGCCTACGGCTGGGACGTCCGCGCGTGGGAGGGCTGCTCCGTGCTGCGCGGTGCCCGGGAGACGGCCAGCTGCGCCTGGGTGGCGCAGCACGCGCCGGGCAACCCCAAGGCGCTGGCGGAGTTCGAACGCCGGGTCGCCTCGCTGCGGGACGGGGACGAGACGGTGCGCTGGTACCCGTTCTGACCGCGGGACTCAGGTCAGGTCAGGGTGAGGGTCACCTCGTCGATCTCGGCCGCCCTCGCCAGGGCGAAGCCCCGGTCGTGGCCGGTGACGGCGAAGCCGCACTTCTCCAGGACCCGGATCGAGCCGGTGTTGTCGGCGGCCGCGTGGGCGTACAGCGGGCGGTCCGGGACGAGGTCCAGGAAGGCGGTCAGGGCGGCGGTGGCGATGCCCCGGCCCCAGTGGGCGCGGTCGATCCAGTAGGTGACCTCGCGTTCGTCGGGCGGACCGTAGACCGCTGTCTGGCCGACCACCTCGCCGTCGGCGAGGATCGTGCGGTGCACGACGCCGTCGTCGGCGCGGATCCGCGCCCAGTGGGCGTCGAACTCCGCCCGGTCGTAGTGGTACGTGCCGGTGAAGGCGGCGGCGTGCTGCGCGTCCGGGTCGGACTGGTGCGCCCAGAAGCGGGGCACGTCGCTGTCGCGTGTCTCGCGCAGAGAGATCATCCGGCTGCTCGCTTTCCGGGGCGGTCCGTGGTCGGTCCGTGCGTCGATCCGTGGTGCGTCCATGACGGGTCCACCGGAAGGAGGGTTCCTAGCGGACCGTTTCGTCCGCCGGCTCGCGCAGGGGCCAGGTCGCGTCGACCACCGCGTCCGCGTTGCCCTTGCGGCGGAGGAAGTCTTGGAAGTCGGCCGCCCACGCGGCATACCACTCGATCTGACGGCGGTGCAGCTCGGCAGGGCCGAGGGCGGCCACCTTGGGGTGGCGGTCGGCTATCGCGCGGGCGAGCCGGGCCGCGGCCAGGGCGTCCGCGGAGGCGTCGTGCGCGGCGTCGAGGGGGACGCCGTACTCGGCACAGACCGCTTCGAGGTTGCGTTTGCCCCGGCGGTAGCGGTCCACCCAGCGGTCGATGGTGTACGGGTCGATGACGGGGGCGGGGTCCGGGCCGCCCAGGCGGTCCCGCAGGGACGGCAGGCCGTGGCGGCGCAACTCCGCGGACAGGAGGGTGAGGTCGAAGGCCGCGTTGTACGCCACGACGGGGACGCCGGTCTTCCAGTAGGAGACGAGGACGTCGGCGATGGCGTCGGCGACCTGGTCGGCGGGTCTGCCCTCGGCCGCCGCGCGGGCGTTGGTGATGCCGTGCACCGCCACCGCCTCCTCCGGGATCTCCATGCCCGGGTCGGCGAGCCACTCCCGGTGGCCGGCCGGTTCCCCGTCCCTGACCTCGATCACCGCACCGGTGACGATGCGCGCCTCGCGCGGGTCCGTCCCGGTGGTCTCCAGGTCGAAGCCGATCAGCAACTGCCGGTGCCAACCCATGCCGGCCCCCCTTCTTGGTGGTGCTCTCCCCCAGTGGTCACCACCATCGCACGCGCCACTGACAGTCCGAGGACCGCGTTCCGCTCGGCGGTGCCCGGCAGGCGCTCCGGGCCCGGCGCGGGACCCGGTCCGGGGGTGTGGCGCAGGACCCGCTCCGGGGGTGTGGCGCGGTTCATGACACCGGGCGGGAGTCGGCCCAGGCCACTTCGAACTCCTCGCGATACGTATCGAAAAGCCCTGCTTCGCCGCTCTCGTCCGCTTTCAGTACCCGGTTGCCGCCACGCAGCACCAGCACCGGCGCCTCCATGCCGCGGGTGCGGCGCAGATAGGTCTGGACGACGGCGATGCCGTCCGAGCCGTCGCCGTCCACCAGGTAGGCGGTGAAGCGGGGCGTCTCGTCGAAGACCTGGATCTCGAAGGCCCCGGGGTCGCGCAGCCGGGAACGGACCCGGCGCATGTGCAGGATGTTCATCTCGACGGCCCGGCTGAGTTCGCCCCGCTTTATCCCGAGTTCCCGCTCGCGGCGCTTGACGGCGCTGGAGGCCGGGTTGAGGAACAGCAGCCGGACACGGCAGCCGGACTCGGCGAGCCGCACCAGCCGCCGCCCGGAGAAGTTCTGCACCAGCAGGTTGAGTCCTATACCGATGGCGTCGAGGCGGCGGGCGCCCCCGAAGAGGTCCTCGGCGGGGAACTGCCGCAGCAGCCGCACCCGGTCGGGGTGCACGGCGACGACGTCCGCGTACCGGTCGCCGATCAGCTCCTCCACGGCGTCGACGGGCAGCCGGCGCGCCGAGGGCACGTCGCTGCCGGCGCCGAGTATCTCCAGCAGCTTCGCCGAGGCCCGCTCCGCCTGGGCGAGGACGGCCTCGGACAGGGCCCGGTTGCGGGAGACGACGTTGCGGGTGACCTCCAGCTCGTCGAGGGCCAGTTCCACGTCGCGCCGCTCGTCGACGTACGGCTCGAAGCAGGGCCAGTGCTGGACCATCAGCTCGCGCAGCTGGGGCAGGGTGAGGAAGCTGAGGACGTTGTCGTCGGCCGGGTCGAGGAGATAGCCCTTGCGGCGGCTGACCTCGCGCACCGCGACGGCCCGCTGCACCCACTCCTGCCCGGCGGGGCCCGCGGCGGCCACCACCCAGTCGTCGCCGTGGACCGGCTCGTAGATGGGGCGCAGCACGGCGGCCACGACGGCGCGCAGCCGCTGCTCGACGAGGTTCAGCCAGATGTAGGCGCGGCCGGCCCGCTGGGCGCGGGTGCGCACCTCGAGCCAGGCGTCGGCGTTCCAGTCCAGTTCCGGGCCGATGGATCCCGTCTCCATCGGCCGTGCCAGGGACACCGCGCCGGGCGGGACATCCGTGGAGTTCCCCTCGTGACCCGCGTCACCAGGAGGCAGCTCCAGCCCTCCCGAGCCCACCCGCGCACCGCCTTCCGCTCACCCGAGCCCACCCCTACTCAACGATCAAGGAAGGGTACTCCGGGAGCGGGCGGCGGTGCAGCCGGATGGACAGGTCGTTTCTCAACCACCCCCTGTCGTACGGCGGTTCCGTTTCCGGGGCGGGTGGGCGGTGGACCGGTCCGGGTGCCCGCCCCGAAGAGGGGTGACGCACGGCGCCGCGGCAAGAAAGACATATGCCGTCGTTGGTTCCCCACTTTGGGGGAGACTCCCTTCGACAGTCGCCCCGGCGGCGCGCGACAACGGGAAGAGTCGTATCCATGCAGGTCTGGCCTGGACAGGCGTATCCGCTCGGTGCCACGTACGACGGCGCCGGCACCAACTTCGCGGTCTTCTCGGAGGCCGCGGACCGAGTCGAGCTGTGTCTGCTGCACGACGACGGCTCCGAGACGGCGGTGGAACTGCGCGAGACGGACGCGTTCGTGCGGCACGCGTACCTGCCGGGCGTGATGCCCGGGCAGCGGTACGGGTTCCGTGTGCACGGCCCGTACGCGCCGGAGCGGGGGCTGCGCTGCAACTCCGCGAAGCTGCTCCTGGACCCGTACGCGCGTGCGATCAGCGGCTCCGTCAGCTGGGGGGAGGAGGTGTACGGCTATCACTTCGGGGCCCCCGAGCGGCGCAACGACCTGGACTCCGCCCCGCACATGATGACGTCGGTCGTGGTCAACCCCTACTTCGACTGGGGCGACGACCGGCGGCCGCGCACCGAGTACCACCACACGGTGATCTACGAGGCGCACGTCAAGGGCCTCACCATGCGGCACCCGGGGCTCCCCGAGGAGCTGCGCGGTACGTACGCCGCGCTCGCCCACCCGGCGGTCATCGAGCACCTGACCGAGCTGGGGGTGACGGCGCTGGAGATGATGCCCGTGCACCAGTTCGTGAACGACCACCGGCTGGTCGACATGGGCCTCAGCAACTACTGGGGATACAACACGATCGGCTTCTTCGCCCCGCACAACGCGTACGCCTCCTGGGGCGACCGGGGGCAGCAGGTGCTGGAGTTCAAGTCGGCGGTGCGGGCGTTGCACGAGGCGGGGATCGAGGTGATCCTCGACGTGGTCTACAACCACACCGCCGAGGGCAACCACCTGGGCCCGACGCTGTCGTTCCGGGGCCTCGACAACCCGTCGTACTACCGGCTGACGGACGACCCCCGCTACTACATGGACACCACGGGGACGGGCAACTCGCTGCTGATGCGGTCCCCGCACGTCCTGCAGCTGATCATGGACTCGCTGCGGTACTGGGTCACCGAGATGCACGTGGACGGGTTCCGCTTCGACCTGGCCGCCACGCTGGCCCGGCAGTTCCACGAGGTGGACCGGCTGTCGTCGTTCTTCGACCTGGTCCAGCAGGACCCGGTGGTCTCCCAGGTGAAGCTGATCGCGGAGCCCTGGGACGTCGGCGAGGGCGGCTACCAGGTGGGGAACTTCCCGCCGCTGTGGACCGAGTGGAACGGCAAGTACCGGGACACCGTGCGGGACCTGTGGCGCGGTGAGCCGCGCACCCTCGCCGAGTTCGCGTCGCGGCTGACCGGCTCGTCCGACCTCTACCAGGACGACGGGCGGCGCCCCCTGGCGTCCATCAACTTCGTGACCTGCCACGACGGCTTCACGATGCGGGACCTCGTCTCGTACGACGACAAGCACAACGACGCCAACGGCGAGGACAACCGCGACGGCGAGAGCCACAACCGCTCGTGGAACTGCGGCGTCGAGGGCGAGACCGACGATCCCGCGGTGCTCGCGCTGCGGGTCCGGCAGATGCGGAACTTCATCGCCACGCTGATGCTGTCGCAGGGCGTGCCGATGCTCAGCCACGGCGACGAGTTCGGCCGCACGCAGCGGGGCAACAACAACGCGTACTGCCAGGACAACGAGCTGTCCTGGGTGCCCTGGCCGTCCGCCGCCGGTGAGGGCGACGACGGGGAGGGCGAGGGGGACGGGAACGCCGACGCCTTCAGTGGTCTGGCGGCCTTCACCCGCGCGATGGTCTGGCTGCGCAAGGACCACCCCGTCTTCCGGCGGCGGCGGTTCTTCCACGGGCGGCCCGTGGAGGGCACGCACGACGAGCTGTCGGACATCGCCTGGTTCACCCCGGAGGGCCGGGAGATGACCCAGCGGGACTGGGACTCGGCCCGCGCGGGGGCGCTGACCGTGTTCCTCAACGGCAACGCGATCTCCGAGCCAGGCGCGCGCGGGGAGCGGATCACCGACGACTCGTTCCTGCTGATGGTCAACGCCTCGGCCGAGCCGCTGGAGTTCGTGGTGCCCGTCAACCACGGGCGGCAGTGGCAGGTGGTCGTGGACACGGGACGGGACGACGCGGTGCCCGAGGACGGGCCGAAGGTGGACGCCGGGGAGCGGGTGACCCTGGTGGACCGGAGCCTCGCGGTGCTGCGGCGGCCGGCGTAGCGGCCGGAAAACCACGCCTCCTCGCGTGTCAGGGCGCTCCAATCCGTCACGGGCGGGTACGTAGGTCCCTATGACGTCTGCCGTGCCTCGCGCCACCTACCGGCTCCAGCTCCAGCCCGCGTTCCCGTTCGCCGCCGCGGCGGACGCGGTGCCGTACGTCGCCTCGCTCGGCGTGTCGCATCTGCACCTGTCCCCGGTGCTGGAGGCGGTACCGGGGTCGGCGCACGGGTACGACGTGGTCGATCACGGGCGGGTGCGCGGGGAACTGGGGGGTGAGGCGGGGCTGCGGGAGCTGGCCCGGGTGGCCCGGGAGCACGGTCTGGGACTCGTCGTGGACATCGTGCCGAACCACATGGCGATGGCGCCCCGGCACAACCGGCCGCTGTGGGAGGTGCTGCGGGAGGGTCCGGGCTCGCCGTACGCGCGGTGGTTCGACATCGACTGGGAGGCGCGGGGCGGGCAGGTGCTGCTGCCGGTGCTCGGGGGGCCGCTGGGCGACGAGATCGACCAGTTCGTCGTGGACGGGCAGGAGCTGCGGTACCACGACCACGTCCTGCCGCTGCGGGAGGGAACCGAGAAGCTGCCGCTGCCGCGGCTGCTGGACGCGCAGTGGTACCGGCCGGTGTGGTGGCGGCTGGCCCGCACAGAGCTGAACTACCGGCGGTTCTTCAGCATCTCGGAGCTGATCGGGGTGCGCGTGGAGGAGCCGGAGGTGTTCGACGCGACCCACGCGAAGATCCTGGAGCTGGTGCACGACGGCGTCGTCGACGGGCTGCGGGTCGACCATCCCGACGGGCTCGCCGACCCCGAGGCCTATCTGCGGCGGCTGCACGGGGCCACCGGCGGGCGGTGGACCGTCGTCGAGAAGATCCTCGCGGACGGCGAGGCCCTGCCGGCGGCCTGGCCGGTCGCGGGGACCACCGGGTACGACGCGCTGCGGCACGTCGACGGGCTGTTCACCGACCCGGCGGGGGCGGGCGAGCTGCTGCAGCGGTACCGGCGGTTCACGGCCGCCGAGCCCGACCGGGGCGGCGACTGGGCGGCGACCGAACGGCGGGCCGCGTACCAGGTGCTCACGCACGAACTGGCCGCGGAGGTGGACCGGCTCACCCGGGTGGCGCACGGGCTGTGCGAGCGCTCCCCGGAGCCGGTGCTGCGCGACCGCGCGCCGTGGGCGCTGCGCACTGCGCTGTGCGAGCTGCTCGTGCGGATGGAGGTCTACCGGCCGTACGCCGGCGAGGACGCCTCCCTGGTCGTCACCGAGGAGGCCGCCGCCGAGGCGCGGACGGCGTTCAGGGTGCCCGAGGAGGCACGGGCGGTCGACGTCGTACGGGACCTGGTGCTGGGGCGGTTCGTGGACGCGCCGGAGCACCTGGAGTTCCGGACGCGGTTCGCGCAGACCTCCTCCGCGCTGCGGGCGAAGTCGGTGGAGGACACGGCGTTCTACCGCTATGTGCCGCTGCTGTCCGCGAACGAGGTCGGCGGGAACCCGGGCAGCCCCGCCGTGCCCCCGGAGGACTTCCACGCCTACTGCGCGCGCGTGCAGCGGGACTGGCCGGTGACCGGGACGGTGCTGTCGACGCACGACACCAAGCGCAGCGCCGATGTCCGGGCGGCGGTCGCGGTGCTCGGCGAGTGTCCCGAGCGGTGGGCCGACGTGCTGGCGGAGGTGACGCGGGACGGTGCCGGGGCGCCGGACGCGCAGGTGGCGTGGGCCGCGTGGCAGACGGCGTTCGGGCTCGGGCCCGCCGACGCGGAGCGCCTGGAGGGAGCGCTGCTCAAGCATGTGCGGGAGGCGGGGCTGCACACCTCCTGGACCGAGCAGGACCCCGCGTACGAGCGGGCCGTCGCCGCGTTCGTGGCGCGGGGCCCGGCGGCGGACACGGAGGTCGCCGGGCGGCTGCGCGCCGAGCTGGCGCCCCACATCCGCGCGAACGTCCTCGGCGCGGCCCTGGTGCAGCTGACGATGCCGGGCGTGCCGGACGTCTACCAGGGCACGGAGGGCGAGTACCGGGCGCTGGTGGACCCGGACAACCGGGCGCCGTTCACCCCGCGGGAGGGTGACTCGGACAAGCACCGGGTCACCGTGGCCGCGCTGCGGCTGCGGCGGCGCCGGCCGGAGGCGTTCGGTGAGGCGGCGACGTACGCGCCGCTGGCGGCGGCGGGGCCGGCGGCCGGGCACTGCGTGGCGTTCGCGCGGTCCGGCGCGGTGGTCACGGCGGTCACCCGGCTGTCGCTGCGACTCGCCGGGGCCGGCGGCTGGGCGGGCACCAGGCTGGCCCTGCCGACGGGCCGGTGGGCCGACGTCCTCGGCGGGGAGCGCGTGTTCACGGGTGAGGTACCGGTGGCTGAACTGTTCGAAGGGCTGCCGGTGGCGCTGCTGGAGCGGGTCGGCGCAGAGTAGCGGCGAACTCCGCGCCGGTCGCCGTGAATGCCTCCGGGCGCCCCTGGGATCCGCCCCGTGCGCCGACGCACACTGCAGGCATCCCCGCGCTCCGCCCGGTCGGGCGCGGTGAGGTCGACGCAGGTGGACTGGACGGGGGTGGGTCTGCTGTTGGAGCCCGGATATCCCACGCTGGCGGAGCTGGAGTCGCGCGCGAGGGAGCTGACGGTTCGCCGGCCGCACCTGTGCGCCCTCAGGAGAATCGGTGTCTCGCGGGCCGGCCGGCCGCTGCGGCTGCTGTCCGTCGGGCAGGCGAGGCGTGCCGTCCTCGTCGTCGCGGGCGCCCACGCGAACGAGCCGACGGGCGGCTCGACGGTGCTGGCGCTCGCCGAGCGCGTGGCGCGGGACCGGGAGCTGCGGACCGGGGTCTCCTGGCACTTCGTGCTGTGCGCGGACCCGGACGGGGCGAGTCTGCACAGGGCTCCGGCCCCGCGCACCCTCCTCGACTACCACCTGGGGTTCTTCCGGCCGGCCGCGCCGGAGCAGCCGGAGTGGTCGCCCGCGGTGCTGCCGCCGGACCGGCTGCCGCCCGAGACGCGGGCGCTGCTGACGGTGCTGGACGAGCTGCGGCCCTACCTCCAGGTGACCCTGCACGGCACGGACCTCGGCGGCAGCTGGGTGCAGCTGACGAAGAACGTGCCGGGGCTGGCCGAACCGTTCGCCAAGTCGGCGGCGGAGCTGGGCATACCGGTGGAGACGAGCGCGTCCGACGCGGCGGGCTGGCCCGCCTCCGGCCCCGGGGTGTTCGTGATGCCGGGCCCCGGGCACGCGGCGTTCCCGAGCCTGCCCGACGACGCGCGGCACAGCACCTGGTACCACGCCCACCGGTACGGCGGGCTCACCGCGATCGTCGAGGTGCCGATGTGGGCGAGCGACCTGGTCGACGACACCGCCCCGCATCCGGCGCCGACGGCGGCGCTGCGGCGGCTGTCCCGGCGGCTGCTCGACGAGGCGGGCGAGGTGGAGCGGATCCTCGACGAGGCGCTGCCCCGGCTGCCGGGCCCCGAGGGGCCGCTGCTGCGAGCCGCCCGGTGGGCGCTGGAGCTGGTGCCGGGGCTCGCCCGCGACTGGGTGGCGGGGCCGCCGCCCGATGTGTCGCGGGCGTACGTCGGCAGTGTGGACGCCTTCGGGCGGCGGCTGCCGCTGCGGGCGGCGGCGATGCTGCGGCGGGTGCTGGTGGACGCCGGGGATCCGGGCGCGCCGCTGCTGGAGCGGCTCGTCGGCGAGTGGAGCGACTCGTTCGCCGACCGGTTCCGCGCGCGGTGGGTGCCGGTGCGGGACCAGGTGGAGCACCAGATGCGGACGGTGCTGGCGGCGGCCTCCCACGCCCGCGGTGACGGCGGGTCCTGAGCGGCCGCCGAGCCGCGGTCAGCCCGACAGGGCGAACACCGAGCCCGTGCGGGCGGCCATCACACAGCTGTTGGCGAAGGTGTGCTCGTAGGCGACGGGCCGGCCGTCCCACTCGCCGCGCGCGGTGGCCCGGACGGGGGCGTAGACCTGTACGCACATGCCGTTGCGCTGGGGGATGCGGCCGACGTCGCCGCCCGCCCCGGCCAGTTCCGCGCAGGCCTCGGCGGCGCGGGCGTGGCCCTGCGGCGGGTCGCACAGCAGCAGGGTGCCGCGGGTGTCGCTGGAGCGGGCGTCGCCGCGGGTGACGGTGACGTAGAGCCAGTTGCCCGGGAGGGCGGCGCCGGCGGGCGCGGCGGCGCCGAGGGTGAGGAGGGCGAGGGCCGCCGGCAGGCAGCCCCGGAGGGCGCGGAGGGTGGAGTTCGTCATTCCCGGTGCATCGGCACGGCGGGCTCGGAACTCCATTCCGGCTCACCCGAACGGGACGGGGCGCGCGGTCCGCCGCGGGCGGGTGTGGCGCGGGCCCGCCGGACGGCCAGCTCGAACGCGGCGAGGACGACACGGGTCTGGTACTCCGTCTGGCGGGCCACGGGGATCCAGCGGGCCCCGTAGTGGTCGCGGTAGTCGGCGCACCACTCGTCGAGGAGCCGGTTCAGCTCGGGCAGCGCGCCCGCCGGGTCGTGTCCGGCGCGGGTCACCAGCTGGTGCAGCAGTCCGGCGGTGCGCAGGGCGACCCGGCGGCCGGAGATGGCGAGGGTGGTGAGACGGGCGGTGTCGAGCGGGGGCAGGGGGCGGCCGGTGGCGTCGTGGACGTCGGGGTCCCAGGCGTCGGCGAGGCCGGGGCCGACCAGTACGTAGTCGTCGACCGGGGCGAGGAGCCGGGCGGCGTCGGGGCCGCGGCTCACCGAGGGGCGGACGCGGGCGAGGATGCCCTCCAGCAGGCGGGTGTCGCGGCGCAGCGCCCGGCTGACGGTGCGCAGGACCGCGGGGGCGTCGGCCGGGGGCGAGGCGTCCTCCACGGCGGCGACGCCCCACATGGGTGCCTCGACGACGGCGGTGAGGGTGCCGTAGCGGTGCGGGTGGTACCAGGTGGACTCGACGGCGGCCTCGGTGATGGCGGCGGCCAGGTCGCCGCGGCGCGGGGGTGGGATCCGGTAGACGGCGGGGCCGAGGCGCGGCCAGTACAGGGTGTCGTACGGGCTCAGTTCGCGGGGTACGGCGAGGCGTTCGGCGATCCGGGCGACCCGGTCGGCGAGGCCGGGCAGGTCGCGGGTGAGTTCGACGAAGCCGCCGCCGACGTCGACGCCGTGCAGGGAGCACTGGAAGAAGGGGCGCAGCTCGTCCTGGAGGGCGAGCAGGGCGCGGGTCTCCGGCAGGGCGGCGGCGGCCGCTCCGTCGGGCAGCCACTCGGGCTGTTCGAGGAAGCCGGGGCGGAAGAAGTGCCGGAAGTAGTGGCCGAGGGTGTAGGGGCCGGACAGCCAGTCCTCGTTGCGGCGGGAGCCGTCGGGGTCGAGGCAGAGCAGCAGGTTCCAGGTGGTGTCGGCGTGCTCGGTGAACCGGGGTTCGGCCAGGGCGCGTTCGGCGATCCGCAGGGCCGTGGCGCCGCCGACGGGTTCGTTGGGGTGCGGTCCGGCGACGACGAGCGCCTGGCGGGTGCCCCGGCCGACGGACAGCAGCCACATCGGGGTGCCCGCCCGTGAGGTGCCCACGCGGCGCAGCCGGGCGCGGTGCGGGTGTCGGGTGACGAGGGTCGCGGCGCGGGCGGAGAGCTCGTCCACCGTCGGGTAGCGGAGGAGCGGTGGCAGGGCGCACCTCCCCGGAGCGTGATGCCGTCGGTTCACCTGCTGTGCAGGGTGTACGCACAGTCAGTCATGGCCGAGAACGTACGTCAACACCCCGGAGCCCGAGGCACGTTCGGAAACTCGCTGCGTAAATCCCAGGCCAGAGCTTTGCGGTGGCGGCGCGGACGGGGTCAGTCGGAGGAGAGACGGAACGTCATGCGGCCGAAACCGACCTGGTCGCCGTCGCGGACGACGGCCGCGCCGATGACGCGCCGTCCGTTGACGGTGGTGCCGTTGGTGGAGCCGAGGTCGCGCAGGATCCATCTGCCGCCCTGCCGGGTCAGTTCGGCATGCACCCGGGAGACCGTCTCGTGGCTGAGCCGGAGCCCGTTGGCGGGGTCGCGGCCGATGCGCAGGCCGTGACCGCTCGCCGGGTGCGGCAGCTGGAGCTTGGGCAGCCGCTCGGCCTGCCAGGCCCGGCGGAGTTTCACCCCGAAGCCGGAGACCGCCCCGACGGTGCCGAGGACCAGCCGGGACCAGCGGCTCTCGACGGGCAGGTCGGCGGTGAGCGCGGCCAGTTCGTCGGAGCGACGGGCGGTGAGCGCCAGCTCCATGCGCCGGATGAACGTGTCGTGGGAGAGGCGACCGAGGGCGACGCCGTCACGGAGCACCCTCAGCGCGCGGTCGCGCTCGGCGTCCGACAGCCGCGCGGGGTACGTGTGGAACTCGAAGGACGACGTCACGCGTGTGATTGTCGGCCAGTGGAGCCGGGGTGTCCAGAAAACCCGTGAACGGTGACGATCCTCGGACATGACGGGCGACCGTGCGACTCGCGCGGCGATCGACACCGAACCGGGCGCGCCTCGATCTCGTTTGCCGCACGATGGACGGGAAGGCTCCATGACGACTCCTGACCGTCCCCCGACCAACACGACCGGCAGCCGAGGGAGAACCGTTCCGTGCAGTTCGAGGTGTGGGCACCGCAAGCCGACCGGATGACGCTCCACCGCGAGGGCGCCACGCACGCGATGGAGCGCGACCCCGAGCGCCCCGGCTGGTGGACGGCCGAGGCGGAGGCGACGGACGGCACGCGCTACGGGTTCGCCGTCGACGACGGCCCGGTCCGGCCCGACCCGCGCTCGCGCCGTCAGCCGGACGGCCCGGACGGGCCGAGCGCCGTCGTCGACCACGGGCGGTACGGGTGGCGGGTGCCGTGGACGGGGCGCGGGCTGCCGGGTGCCGTGCTGTACGAGCTGCACGTGGGCACGTACACGCCCGAGGGCACCCTGGACGCGGCCGCCGAGCGGCTCGGGCATCTCGCGGAACTGGGCGTCACCCACGTCGAGTTGATGCCGCTGTGTCCGTTCCCGGGGACGCACGGCTGGGGGTACGAGGGGGTGTCGCTGTGGGCCGTGCACGAGCCGTACGGCGGCCCCGAGGCGCTCAAACGGTTCGTGGACGCGGCGCACGGCCTGGGCCTCGGGGTCGTGCTCGACGTGGTCCACAACCATCTGGGCCCGTCCGGCAATTACCTGCCCGTCTTCGGCCCGTACTTCACCGAGCGGCACCACACGCCCTGGGGCGCCGCGGTCAATCTGGACGCGCCCGGCTCGGACGAGGTGCGGGCGTATCTCCTCGGGAGCGCGCTGGCGTGGCTGCGGGACTACCGGCTCGACGGGCTGCGCCTGGACGCGGTGCACGCGCTGCGGGACACCCGCGCGTGCCACTTCCTGGAGGAGCTGTCGACGGCCGTGGACGCGCTCGGCGCCGAGGTGGGGCGGCCGTTGTTCCTGATCGCCGAGTCCGACCTGAACGACCCCCGGCTCGTCACCCCGCGCGCGGAGGGCGGGCTCGGGCTGCACGCGCAGTGGAACGACGACTTCCACCACACGCTGCACACCACCCTGACCGGCGAATCGCAGGGCTACTACGCGGACTTCGCGCGGGCGGGACTGGCCGGTCTGGCCAAGACCCTCACCGGCGGGTACTTCCACGACGGCACGTACTCGTCGTTCCGGGGCCGGTCCCACGGCCGCCCCCTGGACCGTACGCGGGTCTCGGCGCACCGGCTGCTGGGCTACGCCCAGACCCACGACCAGGTCGGCAACCGCGCCCAGGGCGACCGGCTGTCGGCGGCGCTCTCCCCCGGTCTGCTGGCGTGCGCGGCGGCGCTGACGCTCACGGGGCCGTTCACGCCGATGCTGTTCATGGGCGAGGAGTGGGCCGCGGGCACGCCCTGGCAGTTCTTCACCGACCACACCGATCCGGAGCTGGCCGAGGCGGTACGGCGCGGGCGGCGCCGGGAGTTCGCGGAGCACGGCTGGGCGGAGGAGGACGTGCCGGACCCGCAGGACCCGGCGACGCGTGACCGCTCGTGCCTGGACTGGTCGGAGCCGTCGGCCGAGCCGCACGCGCGGATGCTGGCCTGGTACCGCGACCTGATCGCCCTGCGCCGCAGCCACCCCGACCTCTCCGACCCGGACCTGTCCGACGTCAAGGTCGCCTACGACGAGGACGCCCGGTGGTTCGGTTTCCGCCGGGGCGACGTCCGGGTGGCCCTCAACCTGGGCGAGGAACCGGCGGACATCCCCCTGGGCACGGCGGAGGCCCGGGTCCTGGCCGCGTGGGACCCGGTGAACCCCCCGGGCCCGGACGGCCTGCTGACCCTGCCGGGCGAGTCCTGCGTGGTGCTGACGGTGCCGTGACCCCGGCGGCGGGCCGGCCGGGGGCTGCGGCGCGCGGCGGGGCGACGGTCGGCGCCGGGCCGACACCGCGAAGGCGGGCGCAGGGTCAGCGCGGCGGCGGGCCGGGCGGCTCCGCCGTCCCGGCAGGGACGCGGGGACCTGTGCGAGCGACCGCGAACGGCCGCGGTCGCCGTACCACGGGCGCCCACGGGTTCCGAGGCGCCCCCGACACTCCGAGTCGCCCCCCTGGCTCCGGGGCACCCCGGACGCTCCCGGCGGGCGAGCCCGGCGCAGCGACGCGCGGGCCTCAGTCCTCTCCCCGCAGGTCGGTCACCCGCTCCAGCAGGATCGGCTCCCACGCCCGCCGCAGCCGCTCCCGCAGCACGGGCAGCGGCGCGGTCGCCTCCCGCCCCTGGACGGCCGCCGTGAGCGCGACCACCGTGTCGCAGCGGGCCAGCCAGAGCCCTCGCAGACAGGGCCGGGCACCGTACCCCGCGAGGGTCGCCGCGCGGACCGCGGCGGGCGCGCCGACCGCCGTCGCGAGGCGGGCGATGTCCTCGGCGGGATCACCGACCGCCGCGTCGCTCCAGTCCAGCACCCCCCGCACCCGCCCGTCGGCGCCGACCAGCAGGTGCTCGCCGGTCAGCGCGTGGTGCACCAGCACGGCCGCGGGAGCGGTGAGCTGCGCGGCGTTGGGCGCGGTGAGCTGCCCCAGCCGCGCCGGGTCGAACTCGTCGGCCCCGGCGAGCTGCTTGGCGGCCCGTCCCGCCGCCGTCCGCAGGGTCTCCAGGGAGCGCGGCGGCAGCCGGGGCACCCCGAGGGCCTCCGCCTGCCGCTGCGGTACCCCGCGCAGGCCGGTGAGGAGCCCGGCCAGGTCGTCCTCGCCGACGGCGGACACGTCGTGCACGGGGGCGGTGCTGCCGGGGACGCGCGTGTCGAGCGTGCAGGTGAGACCGCCGGACCATTCGCCGTGCGCGACGCTCACCGGGACGGCGACACCGACGTGCGGCCGGACCAGGTCGCGCAGCCGCAGTTCGCGCCGCTGCCGTACGACGGCGTGCCGGTCGGGGGCGAGGCGCAGCACATGGCGGCTGCCGACCCACCAGGTCCACGGCCCGCCCTCCTCGGTGACGGGCCGTACGTCGGGGCCGTCGCCGCCCGCGCCGCCGGCCCTCCCCTCGCCGTTCTTCAGCAGGGAACGGACCAGCCGGCGGACGGTGTCCGCGGTGGGTGTCGGTGCCTGGGTCATGGTCGCGCCGTTGTCGTCCGGAGGGGAGGGGGTTCGGGGCTCCTCGGAGGGGTCAGTGCACTATCGCGATGTCGCGCGGGGTGAGGTTGAGGCGCCGCCCGCCGTCCTCGGTGACGGTCACGATGTCCTCGATGCGTACCCCGAAGCGGCCCGGCAGGTAGACGCCGGGTTCGACGGAGAAGCACATGCCGGGCACGAGGGGCCGTTCCTCGCCCTCGACCATGTACGGCGGCTCGTGGGTGGTGACGCCGATGCCGTGCCCGGTGCGGTGGACGAAGCGGTCGCCGTACCCGGCGTCGGTGATGACGGCGCGGGCCGCGCGGTCGACGTCCTGGCAGGCGGCGCCGGGCCGGACCGCGCGGAACCCGGCCTCCTGTGCGGCGCGCACGAGGTCGTGCACCTCGCGTTCCTCGGCGTCGGGTTCGCCGACGTGGACGGTGCGGGAGGTGTCGGAGCCGTAGCCGTCCTTGAGTCCGCCGAAGTCGAGGACGACCATGTCGCCGTCGGCGATGACGCGGTCGCCCGCCTCGTGGTGCGGGTTGGCGCCGTTCGGCCCGGAGGCGACGATCGTGAAGTCGACCTGGGAGTGCCCGAACCGCCGCAGCAGGTCGGCGAGATCCGCGGCGACCTCGGTCTCCCGGCGCCCGGCGAAGCGGACCCGCCGGATCTCGTCGTACGCCCGGTCGGCGGCCGCGCCCGCCGCCGCCATCCGCTCCAGCTCCGCCGCGTCCTTGACGGCCCGCAGCATCGGCAGCGCCTCGGACAGCCCGACGTACGCCGTGCCGGGCAGCCGCCCCTGCAGGCCGAGCAGGTGCAGGGCCCAGGTGTTGTCGCTGACGCCGAAGCGGCCGCGGGGCCCGAGGAGGGGCACGGCCGTGTCGTAGGGGTCCGTGCCGTCGGCCCAGTCGCGCAGGTCCAGCGCGGGGCCGCCGGGGGCCTCCTCGGCGTCGGGGGCCTCCAGGGCGGGCACCACCAGCACCGGGTCCTCGCCGTCCCGCAGCACCAGCAGGGTGAGCCGCTCGGTCTCCGGCGGCCGGTACCCCGTCAGCCACACCAGGTCGGGGCCGGGCGCCACCAGCAGCCCGTCGAGGCCCGCCTCGGCCGCGGCGCGCGCGGCCCGCCGCATCCGGGCGCGGTAGTCGTCGACGGTGAAGGGCGTCAGGGGGCCGGGCGGGGCGTCGGCGGTCAGTGGCGCGGATCCGTGGCCAGACGTGCCGGTCATCCATGCCTCCGTGTGCTCGGAGTTCCCTGGGGCGGGGCGCGGCGCGCCCCACGGGCAGCATCCTGCCCGTCCGCGGCAGCGTGCGCGAGCCCATGGCCGCGGGGTGCGGCGCGCGTGCGCCCCGGCGCACAGCGGCAGAAGGAAGGGGGGCTAATGGTTCCTGATTGTCCATCCGTTAGAACTAATGCTTAGATTCACCTGTTCCATTACGGCAGCGGGCCCAAGGGAGGCGTACGGCGATGCTCGTACTCGCGCACATCAGTGATCTGCATCTGGACGGGACGGACCGGGCGACCCGCCGGGCCGAGCGGGTGCGGGACCTGCTGTGGGACCTGCCGGGCCGGGTGGACGCGCTGCTGGTGACCGGGGACATCGCGGACCACGGCACGGAGGACGAGTACGAGGAGGCCGCGCTCCTGCTCGGGCTGCGGGACGGGGACGCCCCGTTCCCGGTGCTCACCTGCCCGGGCAACCACGACAGCCGGGCGCCCTACCGCAAGGCGCTGCTCGGCGAACCGCCCACCGACGGGCCGGTCAACAGCGTGCGCCTCTTCGACGACGCGGCGGTACTGATGTGCGACTCCAGCGTGCCGGGGCGGGACGAGGGCGAACTGGACGCGCAGACGTACGCCTGGATCGAGGAGACCCTCGACGACCTCGACGGCGACCGGCCGGCGCTGCTCGCCTTCCACCATCCGCCGGTGGCGCTGCACCACCCGCTGCCGGACGCGTACCGACTGGGCCGGCCCACCGCGCTGGCCCGGCTGCTGGAGCGCCGGACCGAGATCGCGGGCATCGTCACCGGGCACGCCCACACCCCCGCCGCGACCACGTTCGCGGGGCGCCCGCTGGTCGTCGGGCCGGGGGTGACGTGGACACTCCGACTGCCCTGGGAGGGCGACCAGGCCGCGGACCGGGAGGCCCCGCCCGGACTGGCGTTCCACGTCCTGGACGACGAGGGCCGCCTGACGAGCCACTTCCGGGTGGCGCCCTGAGGTTCGTCGTCCGCCGGGGCCAGGGCGAGCACCGCCCGGTACGGCCGCCGGGGAACGGTCGGCGGGCTCAGACGGCCACCCCCGGTACGGCCACGAGGTGGCGGCGGTCGCCGTTCGCTTGGCGGACCAGGAGTTTCGCCGGGGTGCCGGGGCGCGCGGCGGCGATCGCCCGCGCGAGGTCGGCCGCCGAGCCGGTGCGGGTGTCCCCGACGGCGAGGACGACATCTCCCCGGACCAGGCCCGCGGCATGGCCGGGGCCGGGTACGTGCACCCCGACGACGAGCGCGCCTGCGCCCCCGGTGGCGTCGACGGCCTCGACACCGAGGGTCGCGCGGGCGAGGGCCGGGCCACCCGGGGCCGCGGCCAGGGCCGGTACCGGTGTGGTCGGCCGTACCCCACCGCTGTCGGGACGCGGGGAGGCGGCCGGGGTCCGCGGGGCCCCCGCGAGGGCGCCCGGACCGCTCATGGTGACGCCCAGCGCGCCGAGTCCGACGCCGGACAGGACCAGGACCACACAGGTGACCAGGGCGAACACCAGGCCGGCCACCCGCTGCCGCGCACGACGGGGCGCGGCGTGCGGTCGCCGGGCCGGCCCGGACGGCCGGTGCTCGTCGGACGCCGGGTCGGACGCAGGGTCGGGGACCTGCTCGGGGACCCCGCCCGGCATGTGGCCGGGCCTGGCCTTGGGTCTCAACGCGGTCTGCTCCATGGTGCGCGCCTCCGGTCCGCGGTTCGGGTCGGGCGGACATCTACCCGGTGCGCGACGGCGCGACGAGCCACGAAAGAGTGAGACTGACACCCCCTCAGCGCCGTTCACGCCGTTCACCGCACCCCACACCGGTCGCGCCTCTCGCGCGCGGGCCCGTTCGCGCGCGGGCCCTCCGGGCCGCGGCCGACCGCGGCCCGGAGGGTACACCTGCCGGCGGGAGCCGTGCGGGAGGGTCAGCCGACCCTGGCCGGGGCGAACGGCAGGGCCGGCACCCGGCCGGGGACGAAACCGTGGGCGCGCCGGGCCAGGAAGGCGGGCTTGTAGCGGTCGACCTGCCGGTGCCAGTTCAGGATGCCGGCGAGCCAGTTCCGCAGGTCGTCCACATAGCCGTCCATGATGTCGCGGGCCTCCCCCGACAGCTCGAAGTCGTCGTAGACAACGGGGAGTTCATGGGCGACGACGTGCTCGAACTGCCGCATGCGCTGGGTCATCAGGTCGTGCACCACGCCGAGCGCGGTCGGGTAGTCGCAGCCGAAGAAGTTCTGCACGACGAGGATCGCGTTGTGGACCTCGCCCTCGTACTCGATCTCCTTCTGGTACGAGAACACGTCGTTGATCAGGCACGCGTAGTCGATGGCCGCGTTCTCCAGGGAGCGGACGGGGCCGCAGCGGTAGACCTCGGGCGGGATCTTCGGACCGTGGCCCGTCCGGCACAGGCTGAGGGTGAGGTCGGAGCCGAAGGTGGCGCGCCGCATCTCCAGGTAGTCGACCGGGTCGGGGACCCGGTTCTGGAGCTGGTTGAACACCTCCCACACCCAGCTCTCGGTCATCTTGTCGACGGATGCCTTCAGGGTGCGTCGCTCGTCGGGGGTCATCTCCGCGGTGGTCCGCGCCCACAGGTCGATCAGGCCCCGCTCCATCCCGTTCACCGGGACGGGGACCGCCTCCCCCTCGACGGGCATGCAGTCGGAGAGCCGGGCCGTCGTGAGGCGTGCGGCGGCCAGGTCGCGGCGGTGGCCGAAGACGAGGGGGTAGTAGTCGTCGCCGTAGGTGCCCCAGGCCAGCCACTGCGAGCTGAGGTCCAGCTCCTCGGGGGTGGCGTCCGGGTCGAGGCCGGCCGCGCACAGGGGCAGGTCGGCAGCGGCGAGCCGCTCCTCGTCCCAGACGCCCTCGCCGAGGATGCCCATCGCGTGCGACCAGGCGGTGAGGCGTGGGCGGGCGGCGTCCAGATGCGGGCACAGCGCCACCTGGAACGGCATGTGGAAGTCGGGGATCAGGGAGGGTCCGACCTTCTGGTACGGAAGGTGCGCGCGGGTGCGCAGCCGTTCGGCGGCGGCGGAGGCGAACAGCGCCCCGACATCGGCGGCGGACGTGCCGAAGCCCGCCCCGGTGACCAGGGCGGGGCCGGACAGGAGCGCGCCGCCGAGGTCGAGCGGGCCGCGCGAGGAGGTCGCCCCGTCGTTCATGTAGCGGCTGGAGCGCATGTGCCACTCGTGACCGCCGGCCTGCCAGTCCTGCAGGCCCTTGGTGTACGCGGCGACGGCGGCGGCCTCGGGCGGGGTGAGCCCCTTCTCCAGGGCCAGCGCGGGGACCTCGGTGAGCGCGGTGTCCTCGAACTGGTGCAGCCGCGAGGTGAGGATGTCGTTGACGGTCTCGGCGGCCTGTTGCGTGTCGCAGCCGAAGAACGTCTCCAGGACGAGCACGCCGTTGCTGTTCTCCCCCTCCTCCTCGACCTCCCGCTGGTAGGAGAACAGGTCGTTGCGCAGGTGGACGGCGTCCGAGAACGTCTCCATCAGGACCCGCAGGGGCCGCGACTCGGCGACCGCCGCGGGAACCTCCGCGGTCGCGTACTCGACGAGGCCGGCGGACCAGGGGGCGCCGCCGACCTTCCGGCGCATCTCGATGTACTCGACGGGGTTGGCGATCCGCCCCTCGTTGATGTTGGACAGCTCCCACAGCGACTCGTTGAGCAGGTGCTCGGTCGCCACGGCGAAGCGGCGGCGCCAGTCCATCGACATCGACGGGACCGTGCGCGCCCAGAGGTCGGCGAGCCCGGCCTCCACCGGGTTCCGCGGCTCGGGGACGGGGGTGGCCAGGTCCAGCGGCATGAACAGCGGCAGCCGGTCGAGGTGGGCCTTGCCGCCGGGGCGGTCCTGGGAGCGCTTGAAGAGTTCCAGGAAGTGGTCGTCGAAGAAGAACACCCACACGTACCAGTCGGTGATGAGGGAGAGCGCCGGGCCGTCGCAGTCGGGGTGCGTGTACGCGCAGAGCAACCCGTAGTCGTGCGCGTCGAGGTCCGCCTGTTCCCAGACGCCGGAGCCCTCCAGCATGCCCATCTCCCGCGCCCACGCGCTGGTGTGGGCACGGGCCTCGTCGAGGTGGGGGTTCAGCCGCGCGGGGTACGGCAGGTAGAAGTGCGGGAGTCGGAACGGCTGCGTCATGGCCGGGCCCTACCCGTGGCCCGCGCCCGGCATCCGGACGGCGGAACATGATCACACCATCGCGTGAATCCGGGCGCTTCGCCCACGGACGCCCGGACTTCTCAGCTCGTACCGGCGTTCACCTGGATCACCGCGTGGGCTCCGCCGGTGCGCCACCGCTGCCCCTCAGCGGCCACGAGCGCGGCCTCGGTGGAGGCGTCCAGGCCCGTGACCACATCGGACTTCAGGGTGCGCAGGGCGGCCACCGGACCGGGGAAGTACGCGGTGGCCGAGGCGAAGGACGTGGTCGGCGGCCAGAGCCGGTCGCCCACCAGGCGCCGGTAGTTGAGGTCGCCCTTGAGGACGGTGAGGTCGGCGGAGGAGAACTCCTCGCGCAGGTCGTCCGGCATGTCCGCGTACGGCAGCGGGGCGCACGAGAAGGGGTGCGCCCGCAGCACGAGACGGCCGTCGGCGAGGGCGGACCACAGGCGGTCCCCGGCGGCGCTCTTCGCGGCGACGAGGTGGCGTACGGCGTCGAGGGCGTCGGCGGTGGTGGCGTCCGAGACGAAGTACGGGTACGGCTTCAGGTGCAGCACGGCGCGCTCGACGCCGCCGCGGGCGAGGAGGTCGTCGACGAGGAGGAGGTCGGGGATCAGTTCGCGGCCCGCGTTGTCGGCGACCAGGCAGAGGGTTTCGCCGCCGGACAGCAGGGACAGCAGTTCCTCGCTGTCGTCCGCGAGCAGCCGGGAGTCCGCCGCGGACCCGGCGCTCTGGATGCGGAAGCCGAGGTCGGCCCGGTTGCCCCAGAGCGAACCGTGCAGCAGGGCCGGCAGCCGCTCGTGCGGGGGCCGTTCGGCGAGGGCGTCGGCGGCGGCGAGTTCGGCCGCCGCCTCGGGGGTGTCGAGTTCGGCGAGCTTGAAGGGGCGGAACGGGTCGACGCCCTGCCAGGGGCCGGGGCCGAAGAAGCCGACGGCGTGCAGGAGCAGGCGGTAGAAGCAGCTCTCGGCGACGAGGAACGGCAGGTCGAACCAGGACCGGCCGGCGTGGCGGCGTACGTCCCAGACATCCCACCAGGGGTCGTGGTCCGGGGGTGCGAGGACGCCCTCGGTCGCGTCGTGCAGCAGTGTCGCGAGGGCGTGACGCTGCCCGGGCCCGTAGGGGGTGGCGTCGAGGACCTTGCGGATGAGGGCGGGGTGCCGTTCGGCGAGGACGGCGTGCGCGAAGGAGGCCGGGTCGGTGCCGTGGATGAGGGGGGCGTCAGACACGGTCGGGGGTCCCTCCGGGCGCGGTGGTCGCCGCGGGCGGCAGGGCGACGTCCTGGACCTTCTTGTCGAGCTGCTGCCCGTAGCCGGCCTCGGTCCACACGTACTTCTGGAACTGCTCGGGGGTCAGGACGCCCTGCCACGGGGTGCCCGCCGGGCAGAACACGGCGTCGCAGGCGGAGCAGTGGTGGGCCGGCTGCCAGAGGGCTTCGGCGCGGGGCCCGCCCCGCAGGACGGCCTTCCGTTCGCGCAGCTCGCCCCGGACCACGGCGAGGGTGCCGACGAACAGGGCCGCGGCGAGCAGCGAGCCGGCGACCGTGTACACGGGCTTGTCGTTCTGCAGGCCGCTGCGGGCGAGATAGGCGCCCATCGCGACGAGGACCATGCCCTCGACGAAGTGCAGGAGGGTGTCGAAGCGGGACGGCACCCCGGGGGAGCCGGCCAGCCGGTCGGTCAGTCCCCCGGTGCGGGACTCCGGGTCGGCGCAGGTCTCGGCGACCGTGCGCACCGACGGTCCGGACCCGCCGCAGCGGGGGCACACCGGCGCGACCGGCGCGGGGCCCCCACCGGTCCTGCCCGACGAGGCGTCGGTGCTCCCCGACGAGGCGTCGGCGTTCCCCGGCGAGGTCACGTCGGTGCTCCCCGGCTCGGTGCCGCCGGTCCGCTCCGGGCGGGGCCCGTCGGGCTTCTCGGTCTTCTTCGTCGACATGCGCCTACGCTAACGGCCCGCGGGAAAAGGGCCGGCGGCCGGCCGATGCCCGCTCGCATCGGTCGGCCGCCGGCAGTGGGGGGTGGCGGTCAGTGGGGCTGACGTCAGAAGGTCAGCTTCCAGCTGTTGAGCCGGCCGGTGTCCGCGGACGCCACGTCCTGGACACGCAGCTTCCAGGTGCCGTTGGCGACCTCGCCGGACGCGTTCACCGTGTAGGTGGTGTTCACGTCGTCGGCGGAGTCCGAGGAGCTGGAGGACTTCAGACGGTAGGTCGAACCGTCCGGAGCCACCAGGTCGAGGACCAGGTCACCGCGGTAGGTGTGGGTGATGTCCACACCGACCTGGAGGGTGGAGGGCGCGTTGCCGCTGCGCCCGGTGACGGAGATCGAGGACTCGATCGCCGCGCCGTTGTCCGGGATGGAGACGGCGGTGGTGTTGGTGAAGGTGGTGCCCCCCGTGGAGCCCCCGTCGGAGCCGCCGGACACCGCCTGCACCGTCCTGGCCGCGTCGGCCAGACCCGCGCCGCAGCCGCCGGAGCAGGAGCCGGGCAGGGCGCGGGCGTTGGCCTTGATCGCGGACTCGATCTGGGCCGGGGTCAGCGAGGAGTTCGCCGACTTCAGCAGGGCGGCGAGGCCCGCGATGTGCGGGGTGGCCATGCTGGTGCCCTGGTAGTACTCGTACGACTCCGAGGTCGGCGTCTTCGCACCCGCGTTCAGCGTGGACAGGATGCCGTTGGCGGTACCGGTGCTGGTCTGGCCGCCGGGCGCCGAGATGTCCACGAGCGAGCCGTAGTTGGAGTAGGAGGCCTTGGCGCCCGAGCGGTTGGTCGCCGCGACGGAGATGACGTTGTTGCAGTTGCCGGGCGAGTGGTTCGCCACGTTGTCGTTCTCGTTGCCGGCGGCCACGACGACGGTCGTACCGCGGTTCACGGCGGCGTTGATGGCGCTCTGGGTGGCGGTGGAGCAGGCGCCGTCGCCACCGAGGCTCATGTTGATGACCTTGGCGACGTTGGTGTTGGCCGGGACGCCGGAGACGGTGCCGCCGGAGGCCCAGGTGATGGCGTCGATGATGTCCGAGTCGTAGCCACCGCACTTGCCGAGGACGCGGACCGGGGAGATCTTCGCGCCGTACGCGATGCCGGCGATGCCCTTGCTGTTGTTGGTGACGGCGGCGATGGTGCCCGCGACGTGCGTGCCGTGCCAGGAGGAGTCGCTGGCGGGGACGCCGGAGCCGCATTCGCCAGCGTTGTACCAGTCGCCCGGGTCGGCCGGGTTGCTGTCGCGGCCGTTGCCGTCGACGGAGACCGCGGTGTCGGCGATGAAGTCGTAGCCGCCGACGATGTTCGCGGCCAGGTCGGAGTGGGCGACGTAACCGGTGTCGATGACGGCGACGGTCACCCCGGTGCCGGTGGTGACGTCCCAGGCGCCCGGCACGCGCATGCCCGCGGTGGACTCGAAGAGGTCCCACTGCTTGCTGTACTCGGTGTCGTTCGGGTCGGCCTTGGGCTTGTTGAGGCGGTCGGGGACGACATAGGCGACCTGCGGGTCGGACCGGTACTCGGCGATGACGTCGGCGACGTCCGTCCGGGTGAGGTCCTCGCCCAGGTCGACGAGGGCGGCACCGGTGCCGAGGCGGCGCTGGAAGTCGAGGTTCTCGCCCGCCTCCTTGCCCTTGGCCTCGGCATCGGCGGAGGCGGCCTTGTTCGACGTGGCCTCGGCCGCACCGGACTTGTAGCCGACGATCAGGCGCTCGGCGACGGTGCCGGGGGCGGCCTCGGTGGCGCCTGCGAGGACCGGGGCGGGGTCGGCCTGGGCGGTGGGGGCCTGGGCGACGGCGACCGACGTGGTCGTGCCGGCGACCAGGGCGACGGAGACGGCGACGACGGATATGAGCTTCCGTCCGGTGGTGGGGGTGGAGGTACGCAAGGGCTTCGCCTTTCGTGGCCTGCTCATGTCAGGGGAGGAGCGGCAGTGGGGCGCTTCGTCGTCGAAGCGGCGGGGGGTCCAGAAAGGGGGGTGGCACCGAGGCCGGCCAGGAGCGCAAGCTGCTCACCAGGGGTTACCTGTGGTTCAGCTGTGGCAGCACAGTAGGCAGAGCCCTGGTGACGGGGATACGGGGAAAACCCTCGACCCCTCTGAGG
This sequence comes from Streptomyces sp. HM190, assembly GCF_009857135.1. Classification (GTDB taxonomy): domain Bacteria; phylum Actinomycetota; class Actinomycetes; order Streptomycetales; family Streptomycetaceae; genus Streptomyces; species Streptomyces heilongjiangensis. The sequence goes on along the minus strand of NZ_CP047318.1, from coordinate 6,815,732 downwards.
AACTCCCCTATCCCGTACGGCAGTCGGGGCCGATATGCCGCTTCGCCGGGTTTGCCGAGGCACCCGTCGGGACCCGGCGCGCGGCTGGATCCGACCGGTCGAACAGGGTCGGGGTGCGTTGAACGCGCTCCTGCCGGGTCCCGTACGACACGGTGGACCACCCGCCTTCGCACCCCATGGATCGGACGTACCGGATGCACCGCCTGTCCGCCCACCGCACCACCCACCGGCACACCGCCGAGCGGCACACCGACAGCCACCCCGGCACCGGTCCGCGCGCCGCCGGCTCCCCCGCCCCGCGCGCCGCCGGTCGCCGTCGCGCCGTGCTGCTCGTGGCGGCACCGCTGTTCGTCACGGCGGCGGCCGTCACCCCCGCGTCCGCGCACGGCGCGCCGACCGATCCGGTGAGCCGGGTGTCGGCGTGCTCGCCCGAGGGCGGCGCCCGGGCGGGCTCGGCGGCGTGCCGGGCGGCCGTCGCCGCGAACGGGGCGCCCTTCACCGCGTGGGACAACCTGCGGATCGCCGGGGTGAACGGCCGCGACCGGCAGATCGTCCCCGACGGGAAGCTGTGCAGCGGCGGTCTCGCGGCCTACCGGGGGCTGGACCTGGCCCGCGCCGACTGGCCCGCGACGCGCCTCACGCCCGGCGGCACGCTGAAACTGACGTACCGTTCGACGATCCCGCACACCGGGACGTTCAAGCTGTTCCTGACGAAGCCGGGGTACGACCCGGCGAAACCGCTCACCTGGTCCGATCTGCCCGAGCGGCCGTTCGCCTCGGTCACCGACCCGCCGCTGCGGGACGGCTCGTACCGCTTCTCGGCGAAACTGCCGGCCGACCGCTCCGGCCACCATGTGCTGTACACGATCTGGCAGAACACGAGCACGGTGGACACCTACTACTCGTGCTCGGACGTGGTGTTCCCGGCGGCCACGAAGGCCGGTCCGGACGCCGGCGGCAAGCGGGCGGAGCGGACGCCGGACGGTTCCGGGCAGGCCGCGCCGAGCAGGAGGCCGAAGGCCGATACGCCCTCCCCCACACCGACGCCCACCCCTTCCCGCGAGCCGTCCTCGGCGTCCGGGCGGACCCCGGCCGGCGGCGGGGCGGAGGTCGCCGGCAGCTCCGTGGCCTCCACGAGCGACGACAGCGGCACCTCCGTTCCGCTGGTGGCGGGGGGCGCCGCGGCGATGGTGCTCGCCACGGGCGCCGCCCTCTTCCTCCGCGGACGCAGGCGCCGCTGACGGTGACGTGACGGCCGGTCCGGCCGGCCGGCCGGCCGACGGCGAGTACCCGGTGGTGTGCCGGATCAGCGGGTACTCGGCGGGCCGGACCGGTCGGGGTGTGCGCGGTCGGCGTCAGTTGACGAAGACCGTGGCGCCGCCCTGGCTGCCGTCGGTGACGGGCGAGTACTTCGCGGTGAAGTAGCCGGTGCTGAAGCACAGCGACGAACCGGAGGTCCGGGTGAACGGCTGGGCGGTGAAGTTGATGCTGTTGTCGGCGTTGCTGGAGGTGCCGCTGATGCTGGGCGCCTGGTACACGCAGTTGATGGTGCCCAGCAGGGTGCGCAGGACGACGGTGGTCTGGATGACCGAGCCGGACTGCGGGCTGACGGTGACGACACCGTCGGAGGTCACGGTCGTCGTGTAGGGCAGGTTGTTGACCGTGATGCTGTTGACGCCGGTCACACCGAAGACGTTGCTGGTGCAGCTGCCGAAGGTGTGCGCGGTGACGGACTCGGTGGCCGTGCCGGGCGCCGCCGGGTTGTCGGTGACGGTGGCGTTGAAGGCGGACTCCGCACAGGAGATACCGCTCGTGCCGGTGGCGCTGGAGCGGAACGTGGCGGCCGTGCCGGAGGCCAGGGTGGCGTTGAGGACGTCACCGGCCGCGACCGCGTCACCGGCGAGTCCGCCGGTGGTCAGCACGGTGTCGGCGGCGGAGGCGGGGCTGACGGCGGACACCATCAGGGCGGCGGTGGTTGCGACGAGGGCAAGGAGGGATCGCGTACGCATGGGGAGTGCCTCTTCTCAGGAGGATGAGAACTGCGGGTGGGTGCGCGGGGCCGGTCATCGTTCGCGCGGGGGAACGCGGCGATGCCGCTCGGCGCCGTTCGGTCGCTGCCGATCCGTGACACGCCTTCTCCGTACGTGACGGATCGACAGCGACGGGTCCGGGATTCGGGCACGGTCCGGTGGAGGGGGAAGGCGACCGTGCCCGGCACCGGCGAGAGGTGGTACCGCGTCGGGCCGCGCAGCGCTTTCTGTGTCACCCGCACCCCGTCGGCGACGGGGGCTCGGGACGGTGACGGGCGCTGCGCGTCGGATCCGGCGCCACGGATCCGTCGGGGTGAACCCGGGAGAGTTGTAGACCTGGGCGAGAGCCAACGTCAAGGGAGCGTAAGGAAGTTGGGCGGCAGGAGAAGTCCCCTGACATGGGGTGCGGAAGACCGGGGAAGGACATAACCAAAGGTGAGAGATGTTCACCTTTCACAGGGGCGGCACAACCAACATCCTTTTGCCACAAGCGCCTTGACCCCTGAATGTAACCACCGGTAACTTCCGGATTGGCTACTGCGGCGTAGCAAGTAAGCCCTTGCACCCTCGGGAGGTGTGCTCAGGCATGCGCCGCAACCGCTGTCCGCGCCAGGACAACGTGCCGTCGAAGCCCCATCTGCAATGACTTTAAGGTCCAGGGAGCACACATGGCCTCGTCCTCGGACGCCACGGCGTCCACCAACGAAAGACCCGAGGGTCCCGAGACATCCGGCAGACGCGGGCGGGTCCGCCTCAAGCGCGCCGCCGTGATGGCGGTGCCGGCCACAGCGGTCGCCGCCGGTCTGATGATCCTCACCGCGCAGGGCGCCCTGGGCGTCCAGTTCGCCATCTCCGGCATGCCGTTCGTCGTCACCGCCGACAAGCTCGAAGGCGAGGGCTTCGCCCAGTTCGGCGCGCTGGACCACATGATCGAGAACAGCCCCAACGAGGGCGACACCGGCGGCCAGGTGCTCGTCGTGACCTCGGTCGTCAAGAGCGGCAAGCTGACCAACCTGTGCCAGAGCGTCGACCTCGGCGGCATCCAGCTCGTCCTCACCGCGGGCGACAAGTCCACACCGGTGAGCGTGAAGAACCTGGCGATCGACTCCGACGACATCAGCGGCGACGCCTCGTTCAACAACATCGAGATCGGTCGTGACTCCAGCACGTTCGACAAGGTCGGACAGCAGGGTCCCCCCGGTGTCTACGGCCAGCAGGCCGACACGGTCACCATCACCGACCTGTACCAGCACAACTACGCCGCCACCGCGGCCGTCTTCAAGCTGCCCGACCTGCACATGCGATTCCAGAGCGAGGGCTGCCCGCAGTGAGCGAGTTCCGGGAGTGGAGAGGACACCGGCCCTTCGCGGGCGGGCTGCTGCTGTTCCTGGGCGGCGTGGAGATCCTGGTGACCATGAAGGCACCGCTCCCCGTCATCCTGAAGATCGGAATGCAGGGCCTGGCGGGCTATCTGCTGCCCTCGCTGATGATCGTGTGCGGGCTGCTGATCGTCTTCAACCCGTCCCAGCGCCTGTTCTACTCCATCCTCGGGATCCTGCTCTCCCTGGGCACCTGGCTCACGTCCAACATCGGCGGGTTCATCGTGGGCCTGCTGATGGGCGCCGTCGGCAGCACGCTCGCCTTCGGGTGGCTGCCGGACCAGGAACCCCGGCGCACCCGCAAGGACCGCGCACGTGACCGGGCCGGGCAACCGCACCAGCAGGAGCGGCCCGCCGGGGCGTAGGCCGCGCGGTACGACGGCCCCGCGCCCCTCTGGACGACCCCGCGCCTCCCGAGGCGTGTTTCGAAAGTCCCGTCTCCCCCTCGGGCGGACGACGCTACGTTCGAACTGGCTTTGGCCGCCGGGCTTCGGTGCATTACCGGCGCGGCGTGTGCGAGAGGCCTCCCGGCCCGCCGCCGTGCGGCGCGCGACGGGCCGGGAAGGGGCAGCACCGGGCCGGGTCAGTCCTTGTGCTGGAAGGACGCCTTCTCGACGGCTTCGGTGTCGGCACGGAAGCGGGACCACGCATCGGGGTCGCGGTCGAGGGCGTCGAGGAGGTACGCGGTGACGGCGTCGGCGACGAGGGCGACCCGGTCGGCGTCCGTGTCGGTGGTCTCGCTCACGGCCTCCCCGGCGATGCCGCCCAGGGTGTGCTCTCCGCCGGGGACGACGAGGAGGCGCTTGGGGGCGGGACTGAGGTCGAAGGCGTCGAGGAACCAGTCCGGTCCCCGCGTGGACATCTTCGACTGGTCCTTGTCGCCCGCGATGACGAGCGCCGGCGTGGTCATGGTGGAGTAGTCCGGCCTCATGAAGGGCAGGTGCCCGACGGCGAACGGCGTGAGCGAGTCGCCCGTGCCGGTCGCCGCGATGAGTACGCCCGCCTTCGCTCCGCCGTGGGAGAAGTCCTCGCCCGCGGTGCCCTGGGCGTCGAACACGCGGGCGCCCAGCAGGGTGCCGACGGTCTGGGCTCCCCAGGAGTGTCCGACGAGGGCGACGCTCGTCCGGTCGGCGCGGTCGATCAGGTCGCCTGCCTCGGCCAGGATGGCGTCGAGGTGGTCCAGCACCGCGTGGAGGTCATCGATGCGCACGCGCCAGATGGTGCCGAAGCGCGGATCGTCGAACCCTATGGCGTTGCGGCGCGAGTCCAGGTGGGTCGGCTGCACGACGACGAAGCCGGCGGCGGCCCAGCGGTCGACCAGCGGCTCGTAGCCGTCCATCGACCACGCGTTGCCGTGGGAGAACACGATGACCGCAAGGCCGCGGCCCCCGGCCGGTGCGGTCACCTTGACCTGCAGGGGCACCGCCCGGTCACCGGTGGGAACGGTGATGGGCTTGATCGCGACGGTCTTCGTCCGGGATGGCGCGGGAGTGAACATGTGCGGACTTCCTGTGGGAAAGGCGCGTGCCGCATACTTGACGGAACGACGTTCCGCCAACAGTAGCGGAACAATGTTCCGCGAACCAGGGGTGAGATCTTGTCCCGATCGGCCGGCTCCAGAGCAGCGGGCGCCGAGCGCACCCGCCAGTCCCTGCTCGCGGCCGCGGCGCAGGTGTTCGTCGAGCAAGGCGTCCAGGCGCCCATCCGCGACATCGCCGGCCGGGCCGGCGTGGGCCTGGGCACCGTGTACCGCCACTTCCCCACCCGGGCGGAGCTGGTCGTCGCCGTCTACCGGCACCAGGTGGACGAGTGCGCGCGACTCGCCGCCGATCTCGCCGGGTCGCCGAGGCCGGGCGAAGCCCTGTCGCGATGGATGGACGCGTTCGTGGAGTTCCTCGTCACGAAGCACGGACTGGGGGCGGCACTCCAGTCCGAGGACCCCAGCCTGCAGAGCCTGCACTCCTTGATGCTCGACACACTGGTCCCGGCCTGCGCCACGCTCCTCGACGCCGCGACGGCCCGGGGCGAGTTCGACCCGGACGTCACCGCGTACACACTGATGCGAGCGGTCGGCAACCTGTGCGTCCTGGGCCCGGGATACGACCGTGAGCACGCGCGGGCCATGGTCGCCCGACTCCTCGCCGGCTGCCGGACGACCATGCCCCCGGGCGGTCCCGTGGCGGCCTGACGACGAGGACCCGCCTCGCCCCCCACGCTCCCGGGCGAACAGGTCGGCAGCGGCCGAGTTCGCCGGAACCACGTCCTGCCTGCGGGTTTCCCGTCCGATCGGCCGACGGCCGACACGCGGCGCAACACCTCCGCAGCCCAGGCCGACCACGACGGCGTCGGTCGTGGCCGCTGGAGCGACGGCCCGCAGGCCTGCGGGCCGAGTCGCGGAGATCGGTCACGGTCGACGTGCCGCCCGAGCTCGGCCGAAGGCCGCCCCGGAAAACAACCTGAACCACCGGTATTGGCCCTAGAGGGGCGCGGGGAACTGCGCCGCCGAGGTCAGGGCAGCACCCAGGCGGGCCGTGTCGGTCCAGTAGCGGTCGTGCGAGAGCGGCACCCGCCAGTAGAGGCCGGGACCCGAGGTACGGCGCAGGGGCGGGACCGCCACATGGCAGCCCGCCCCGAGGACCTGGACGCCCGCCATCCGCCAGTCGGCCCCGTCACCGGGCGGCACCAGCCAGTACATGATCCCGCCGAAGCCGTCCTTGATGACGGCTCCCGTGGCGTCCCCGAGGGCCGTCAGCGCCGGTACACCGAGGGCGACCGGCACCCGGACCGCGTTCCACCAGCGCCCGGCGGGCACCGTACGCACCTCGGGGCTGTACGTGCACATCCAGCGCGGGGCCCAGCTGACAGTCATGGCACTCACCGGCTCTTCAGGGGGGGGTGGGCCCGATCCTAGGAGCCGCCCCCGCACCCGACTTGCGGGAACGCGCAGGGAAGTTGCCCCCGTACGCAGCGCGTCGCCGGTGAACTCGCCCCGCGACACCGCGGAGCCGTAGCGTGACCGGGTTTCCACGGTGCGCCGTGACAGTTTCCCGACCGCAGGAGGGCCCGATGGGCAACCCCAGCCCGTTAGTGATTGACGCGTCCGGCCGTGACATCCACGGCGAGGCCGCCCGGATCCGCGCGCACGGTCCGGCGACCCGCGTGGTGCTGCCGGGGCCGCCCGCCGTCGAGGCGTGGGCGGTCAGCAGCCCCGAACTGCTCAAGCGACTGCTCACCGACCCCCGCGTGTCGAAGGACGCGCGGCGCCACTGGCCCCGGTTCGCGGCCGGTGAGATCACCCCGGAGTGGCCGCTGTTCACCTGGGTCGCCGTGCAGAACATGTTCACCGCGTACGGCGGCGACCACAAACGGCTGCGGACCCTGGTCGCCAAGGCGTTCACCGCGCGCCGGACGGCCGCGATGCGGCCGCGCATCGAGCAGATCACCGCGGAACTGCTCGACCGGGTCGAGGAGGGCCTGCGCGGCGGCGGGAGCGTCGACCTGCGGGAGGAGTACTGCTACCCCCTGCCGATCCGGGTGATCAGCGAGCTGTTCGGGCTGCCCGAGGAGCGGGCTCCGGAGCTGCGGGAACTGGTGGACCGCATCTTCGACACCTCCGCCGACCCCGGCGAGATGAACGCGGCCTACGAGCGGCTCTACGGCGTCCTCGGCGAACTCGTCGCCGCGAAGCGGGCCACCCCCGGCGACGACCTGACCACCGGGCTGATCACGGCCCGCGACGAGGACGACGCCCGGCTGAGCGAGCAGGAACTGCTGGACACTCTGGTGCTGATGATCAGCGCGGGCCACGAGACCACGGTGAACCTCCTCGACCAGGCCGTGCACTCCCTGCTCACCCACCCCGAGCAGCTCGCGCACGTCCGTGAGGGGAGGGCGACCTGGGACGACGTGGTCGAGGAGACCCTGCGGTACGAGGCCCCGGTGGCGAGCCTGCCGCTGCGGTACGCGGTGGAGGACCTGGACCTCGCCGCGCTGGGCGGGCCGCAGGGCGTGGTGATCCGCACGGGCGAGGCGATCCTCGCCGCGTACGCCGCCGCCGGCCGCGATCCCGAACGGCACGGGAAGGACGCGGGCGTCTTCGACGTCACCCGCGTCGACAAGGAGCACCTCGCGTTCGGGCACGGGGTGCACTTCTGCCTGGGCGCTCCGCTGGGGCGGATGGAGGCGCGCATCGCGCTCCCGGCGCTGTTCGAGCGGTTCCCGGCCCTGCGGTTGGGGGCGGCGGGGGACGAACTGGGGTACGTGGAGTCGTTCATCTCCAACGGGCACCGGAGGTTGCCGGTACGGGTGGGGTGAGGGGACCGCGGTTCGCCCGTGCGGGGGTCCGTCGCCGCCGCTCGTGAGTGCGGGTGCGGGTGCGTGAGGGCTTGTCGCGCAGTTCCCCGCGCCCCTGAGCAGCGACCGGGGCTACGCCCCGTGCTCCTCAGGACGAAGGGGCGGGCCGCCGGCCCGTTCCCTGCAGGGGCGCGGAGCGGTGACGTGTGCGGCTGCGCCGCGTGGGCGCGAACCACCCACCGCACCCGCCGACACGCCCCGCATCCGCGCTCCTGGGCGCCCCTACTCCCCCCGCCACCAGGACAGCAACCGGGCCCACCCGTTCCTCGGCCCCGCACCCTCGCGCCCCGTCGTCCCACGCGCCGCGGGCGGCACCTCCGGCGCGGGCGGTACGGAGGCCGCCCGCGCCGCCACCGCGATCGGCGCCGGCGGGAACGTCACCGGCAGGGCGGTGAGCGCCCGGTGGAACGGCCCCGGGCGCCACTCCAACTGATCGACCGGAACGGCGAGTTCGAGGTCCGGCAGCCGGTCGAGGAGCTTCTCCACGGCGACCGAGGCGATCAGCCGGGCCTCGCTCTGGGCGGGACAGTTGTGCGGGCCGGCGCTCCACGCCAGATGGGCCCGGTTGCCCGCCCGCCGGTCCCCCGTCAGCGCGGGATCGGTGTTGGCGGCGGCCAGCGAGACCACCACGGGGTCCCCGGCGCGCAGCGCCGCGCCCTCGTACACGACGTCCCGGACCGGGTAGTGCACCGCGTAGTTGGCCATCGGCGGGTCGGTCCACAGCACTTCGTCGAGCGCGTCCTCGACGGGCAGGCTGCCGCCGGACAGTTCGCCCGCGAAGCGGTCGTCGGACAGCAGCAGCCGCAGGGCACCCGCGATCAGGTTCTGCTGCGGCTCGGTGCCGCCGCCCATCAGGACGACGAGGGTGTGCACCATCTCCTCGTCGGTGAGCGCCGCCGGGTGCGCCTGCAGCCAGGAGGTGACGTCGGGGCCGGGGGTGCGCCGCTTGAGCCGGACCAGGTCGAACAGGGTGGTGGTGAGGAGTTCGTTGGCCCGCTCGGCGTCCACTCCGTCGAAGATCCCGGACATGCCCTCGACCAGCCTCAGCCCGTGGTCGGCGGGGCAGCCGAAGAGGTGGTTGAAGACGAGCAGGGGGATGACCTGCGCGTACTCGCCGAGCAGATCGGCCTTGCCGGTGGGCGCGAAGCGGTCGATGAGGGTGTCGGCGCTGCTCTCGACGTAGCCGCGCAGGGTGTGGGGCTCGACGCGGGCGAGACTGTCGGTGATGGCTCCCCGCAGCCGCCGGTGCTCCTCCCCGTCGGTGAACAGGGCGTTGGGCCGGTACATCATCATCGGGACGACGGGGCTGTCCGGGGGGACGGTGCCGTCGGCGAGGTCGTTCCAGCGGCGCGGGTCCTTGGAGAACGTCTCGGTGCTGCGCAGCACGTGCAGGGCGGCCTCGTAGGAGGTGACGAGGGTGGCCCGGACACCGGGGGCGAGTTCGACGGGGGCGGTGGGGCCGTGTGCGCGCAGCCGCCGGTAGGCGGCGGCCGGGTCGGCGGCGAAGTCGGGGCCGTAGAGGGGTTCGTGGGCCGGGCAGCCCGGGGGCGGGCCGGGCGGCGTCTTCGGGGTCACGCGTCCTCCAGTGCGGCGTCGCGGCTCAGCAGGTACTCGGCGAGCGCGATCAGCGCCCGGGTGGAGGAGTCCGGGTCGCGGGCGTCGCACCGGACGAGCGGGGTCTCGGGCAGCAGGTCGAGGGCCTCGCGCACCTCGGCCAGGTCGTGCACGGGGGCGCCGTCGAAGTCGTTGACGGCGACGGCGTACGGCAGCCCCAGGTCCTCCAGGGTGCCCATGACGTCGAAGGAGTGGGACAGCCGGCGGGTGTCGGCGAGGACGAGCGCGCCGAGGGCGCCGCGGGTCATGTCCTCCCAGAGCCGGGTGAAGCGCTGCTGTCCGGGGGTGCCGAACAGGTACAGGACCAGGGAAGGGTTGAGGGTGACGCGTCCGAAGTCCATCGCGACCGTGGTGGTGGTTTTGTCGCGGGTGCCGGCGAGGTCGTCGACGAGGGCGCCTGCCTGTGTCAGTACCTCCTCGGTGCGCAGCGGCCGTATCTCGGAGAGCGTGCCGACGAACGTGGTCTTGCCGACCGCGAAGTGTCCGACGACGAGCAGTTTGAGCGCGCGCCGCACGGTCGGCCGCAGATACACGTCGTCAGAGGCGGGCGCGAAGCCCATCGAGGACCTCCTGGAGGATGGCGGCGTCGAACCGCCGGGCGGTCGGGGGGTGTTCCCCCTGCTCGTCGGGGTAGCTGGACCCGGGGGACGGGGCGCGGGTGGTGATGTGGCCGCTGTCCATGAGGTCGGCGACCAGCACCTTGGTGACGCTGACCGGCAGCCCGAGGTGCCCGGCGACCTCGCCCAGGGAGAGCGCGCCGTGCCGGCACAGCTCCGTCACCCGGCGCTTCTCCGGCGTCAGCCCCGTCGGCGGCAGGTCGTCGGCGGCGGTCAGCAGGGTGATCAGGTCCAGGGTGTTGCGGGTGGGGCGGGCGCGTCCGTCGGTGACGACGTAGGAGCGCACCAGGCGCCCGCCGGGCCGGGGGCGGGGCGTCATGTCCGGCTGCCCGTGGCCGGCCTGGCCGGGGTGGACAGCTCCTTGCCGAGCCGGTCGACGAGTTTGTGCATGCGGTAGGTGACGGCCTCCATGTCGACCTCGACGCCGGTGGAGACGGCGAGGTAGGCGCCCTCGCCGGCGGCGACGAGGAAGACGTAGCCGTGCCCGAACTCGATCAGGGTCTGCCGCCAGGGGCTGGTGGACGGGCCGCAGAACTCGGCGGTGCTGCGGCTGATCGACTGCAGACCGGAGAGGCCGGCGGCGAGGCGTTCGGCGTCGTCGCGGTCGATGCCGGCGGAGTGGGCGCGGAGCATGCCGTCGGCGGAGAGCAGGATGGCGTGCCGCGCCTCGGGCACCTTCAGCACGTCGTCGAGCATCCAGCCCAGGTCGTTGTTCGTGGGCTCGCTCATGCGTGGGGGGTCCCTTCGTTGTCGTGGGGGGTGGCGGGCTCGGGGGCGATGACGTCGTCGTCGAGGATGCGGCCGGCGGCCCGGCCGAAGCGGGTGCCGCGGGCGAAGGCGCCCATGATGCGGGCGTTCTCCTCGGGGGAACGGCCGGGCGGCTCCTCGGCGTCGAAGGGTTCCGGCTCCAGGGCCACCTGCCGTCTGGGGGTACGGCGGCGGCGCTTGGGCAGGCCGCCCTCGGTGATGCCCTCGGTGACCGCCCGGCGGGGGATGTCCTCGGGCGAGGGCGCCGGGCGGGCCGGGAACTCGGGGGTGTCGGGCTCCAGGTGGGTGAGGAGCGCGGCCGGCAGCAGCGCCACGGCGCGGACGCCACCGTAGGGGGAGCGGGTGTCCACGGAGACGCTGAAACCGTAGCGCTGGGCGAGGACGCCGATGACGGCGAAGCCGAACCGGGGCGGGTCGCCGAGGCGGGTGACGTCGACGGTCCGGTGTCCGTCGAGCAGCCGGCCGGCGCTCTCGACGGCCTGGGCGTCCATGCCGACGCCGGCGTCGTCGATGACGACGCAGGCGCCGTTGTGCACGGTCTGCACCGTGACCTCGACGGTGGTGTCGGGCTGGGAGTGGCGGGCGGCGTTGTCGAGCAGTTCGGCGAGGGCGAGGACGACGGGTTCCACGGCGCGGCTCTCGACCGCGATGTCGATCTGGCCGTTGACCCGGATCCGCCGGTAGTCACGGATGCGGGAGGTGGCGCCGCGGACGACGTCGATGAGCGGGGAGGTGGCGCGCTGGCGGCCCGGCCACGATCCGCACAGGACGGCGATGGCCTGGGCGCGGCGGCCGAACTGGGCGTTGGTGTGGTCGATCTCCAGCAGGTCGCGCAGGACGTCGGGGTCGTCGTGCCGGTCCTGCATCTCGGCGATGGAGATCTGCTGTTCGTTGGCGAGGGCCTGGATGGAGCGCATCGACGCCTGCAGGGCGGCCTTGGCGGAGCGGTCGGCGCGGGCGTGGGCGTGGTCGACGGCGACGGAGAAGAGGGCGAGGACCCTCTCCAGGTGCCGGCCGTACTCGGTGGCGGCGATCCGGGCGTCGCGCGGTCCGATGACGGGGACGTCCTGGCCTGGGTGGTCGGCGAGCGCGGGCAGCCGCACCGAGACCAGATGGCGCAGCTCCTCCTCACGCGCCCGGACCTCACGGACCAGGTCGGCGTTCCGTCTGCGCTGCCGCGCGGTGATCCCGTGCTGGCGCAGCAGGAGCACGGCGGTGGCGAGCAGCGCCGCGGCCAGGCCCCAGGTCACCGCCTGCGGTATCTGATCGGTCATGAGAGTCCACGAGTCCTTACGTCCTCAAGTCCCGGAACGTCCTCAGGTCCCGGACGGTGAACGCGGGTTGACGGAGCGCCCGACGTTAGTGCTGCGGCCCCGGCGGGTCTTCCCGTGGCGCGCAGGGAAGTTGTCACGGGGCGCACGCGTGGCGCAAGGGGTGTGAGGGGGCGTGTGACCTTCCCTTCCACATGATCGACCGGCCGCACGGCACGGGAATCGGCTGCCGCGCTAGGGTGCCCCCACGGCCCGACCGCAATCCCATCCGCCTTTGATCATGCACCAGTTGAAGCTTTCGCGGTCAGCAATCGTATGAGAGCGCGAGGAAGCCGTCGGGATCGATGAACGGGAGGAGTGGCGTTGCCCGCGGGAAGCTATGCCGTCGAGGCGCTGGACACCGAGGAGCTGGATCCGCGGGAGCGGGCCGACTTCTGGACGGAGCACATCGGCACGTACCACTCCCGGATGGGCTTCCGATACGCCCGCGCGGAGAACTTCCGCGGGTGGACGGTCCGGCAGCGCACCGAGACCTACCAACTGGTCAAGTACCGCTCGGACCAGATCGAGTACAGCCGGACCCCGCACCAGGTGCGGCAGGACCCGGACGAGGACTACCGGCTGCTGCTGCCGCTGGGCGGGCAGATCGTGCTGCGGCAGGACGGCGAGGAGGCGCGGCTGACGCCGGGCACCGGGGCGCTGGTCTCCTTCGCGTCGCCGTTCGAGTGTCTGCAGAGCGAAGCCACCGACGCGTTCATCCTCACCGTTCCGGCCCGTGAGGTGAACGGCCGGCTGGGCTGCCGGGCGCCGGTGACGGCGGGGCTGGACCTGACCAGGGGGCTGGGCCGGATCGTGGGCGGGATGCTGACCGGTCTGCACGAGGAGCGGGAGCGGCTGACCGACCCGGAGTTCGACGCTGTCTCCGACCGGGTGGTGGAGCTGGTGTGCATGCTGGCCGCCGGGGACGACCGCCCCGACGTGCCGGGGCAGCTGGGCGAGGTGGAGGCGATGGTGCGCCGGTACGTGCGCGAGCACGTGGCCGACCCGGGGCTCACGGGGACCACGGTGGCGCGTGCCCTCGGCTGGTCGCTGCGGCAGATCCAGCTGGCGCTGCAGCGGGCGGGCACCACGCCCCGTGAGCTGATCCGTGAGGAACGGCTGCGGCTGGTGCGGGACCGGTTGCTCTGCGCGGAGTGCGAGCACCAGTCGATCACGGACCTGGCCTATTCCGCCGGTTTCTCCTCCGCGAGCGCCCTCAGCACGGCCTTCCGGCGGCGCTACGGGGTGAGCCCGAGGGAGATGCGGCAGAGCCCGCGCTGACCGTGCGGCGGCCGGGACGGCCCGGCGAGCGGCCCTGGGAGGTCCTCGGGCCGTCCGGTGACAGGTCGTTCACCAGCCACACCGCGAGGACACGGAAGGTGCGGGATGCCGGACGTCTCGCGGCAGATGTCCGGATTCCGGAGCCGTGGAACTTGGCCGAGAATGCTCGTAAGTGGCCCCTACATCTGCCGGTTTCCTCCATCGATGACCGGACCGGGCGGCGTGATTTTCATCACACCTTATGCCCGGTCCGCCGACGGGTGCCCGGAAGCAGAGCCCGGGGCCCGGACCGTCGGCTACGGCCGCTGCCCCGGGAACGCGCCGAGCCGCTCGAACCGCTCCTGCACGTTCGCGGCGAAGGCCTGCTGCTCGGCGCCGGCGAAGGCCTGCCCGGTGACGTTCATGGCGACCGTCAGCACACCGCTGATGGGCGCGCCCGGCGAGGTGCGCACGGGGGTGCACAGGAAGTCGAACTCCTGGGGCTGCGGGTAGTCGTACGTGCCGAGGTGCGCGCGGGAGAGGGTGGCCGCGCGGCCGCTGTGGAAGGCGTCGTCCATGGCGTTGAAGACGCCGACGGCGTCCAGGTGGGGCAGGGCGAGCCGGCCCGGACTGAACTGCGGGACCATGCCGAAGGCCTGGCCCTGCTTGCCGTTGGCGTAGCGCAGCAGGTGGCTGGGCCCCTCGGTGAGCATGATGGGGAAGGGGGCGCCGTCGAAGACCGCGAACAGCTCCTGCTGCTGGGCGAGCAGGCTGTCACGCAGCTTGAAGTCGGCGAGCAGGGTCTCGGAGAGCTCCTGCATGGCCTCGCGCAGCCGGCGGTCCCACTGGCGGGGTTCGAAGTCGGCGACGCAGACCGTGCCGAGGATCATGCCGGTGTTGTCGCGCAGCGGGGTGCCGAGGTACGAGCGGACGCCCAGGTCGTTGACGAGGGCGTTGCCCTTGAACCTGGGGTAGTCGAACACGTCGTCCAGGGCGAGCTGGGACCCCTGGGCGACCACATGGGGACAGAAGCCGTAGTCGCCCGGCGCCTCACGGGACAGTTCGCTCAGGTCGAAGGGGATGGCCGGGCTGTCGGGGCCGACCTTCTCGCCGGAGGACGAGGTCGGGATGTACATGCCGCGGAACATCTGCCGCTCGTCGTTGATGAAGTTCACCATGGCCAGGGGGGAGCCGGTGAAGCTCGCGGCGAGCCGGGCCACCCGGTCGAAGGTGGCTTCCGCTTCCACGCTGTTGAGGCCGAGCACCTGCAGCCGTAGCCTGCGCTGTTCGCTCGCGCGGAGTGCCTGGTCGGATGAGGTCAGGGGATCCATACCGCAGATGAAAGCAGAATCTCGGACTCCACGGTTGACCACGGCCGTTAATTTCTGCCCCGGATGCCTCACACACAACGGCGCTGCCTCTAGGCTGACTTGGTGGACGGTGCCACCGACGGCCCTGACGGACCCCCTGCCTCACGGGCCCCACACTGTCGGCCAACCCGGGATCCTGTCCAAAATTCTCCAAGTTTCAACCTTCGGCGATCACTTCCCGCCAAACCTTGAACGACAATCGAGCGGAAACGATTTTGCGTACGACAATCGTCCGGTGGTCCGGTTTTCGACGGTCGTGCGGGTGGTTCCGGCTGAACGAGAGGGTGTTGAGCGGTGGGGCGAGTGCGGTTCGGACTACGGGCCCCCGGACTCACATGTGGGCTGGAACACCCTTCCGCCCAAGACGTTTTCGCGCCAAGATCCACTGAGCGCACAGCGCCGCAGTACAGCATCCGGGACGGTCGGCCGCCGTTCCGGTGAGGGACCTGTCGACGACAGGTGCCGGGGCCTGTCCCGACAGGCCTGAGTGAGGGCGTCCCGCCCCGCTGCTCCACGGGGGACCCGGTACGAGGACGTTCGGGTGGTCACATCAGACTCATGAACCTGAGACATGCTCAACATCCGCCGGACTCGGCGACCCCGGGGCCACGCGGAGGTCGAGCGCGCCATCACACAGGCACATCGACGCAACTGCGAAGGAGAGGTCCGTTGAAGAAGTCGGACGTGGACGCACGGTCCGTGGCAGTGATCGGCATGGCCTGCCGGCTCCCGGGGGCCGCCGGGACCGACGAACTGTGGAAGCTGCTGCGCGACGGCGTGGACGCCACCAGCGAGACCCCACCGGAACGTTACGACGTGGACGCCCTGCACGATCCACGGCCGGGCCCCGGCAAACTGGCCAGCAGGCGCGCCGGATATGTGGAGGTGGCGGAGTTCGACGCCGAGTTCTTCGGACTGTCCGCCACCGAGGCGGTGGAACTCGACCCGCAGCAGCGCCTGTTGCTGATGACCACCTGGGAGGCGCTGGAGGACGCGGGCCAGCGGCCGGACGCCCTGGCGGGCAGCCGTACCGGCGTCTTCGTGGGCAACGCCCGCGCCGACTACCTGGAGCGTGCCCTGCGGCGCGGCCCCGACGGGGTGACCGCCGCCCAGCTGCACAACTTCCGCTCGCTGCTGTCGGCGAGGCTCTCCCACTTCTTCGACCTCCGCGGCCCCAGCATGGTCGTGGACACGGCGTGCTCGTCCTCGCTGACCGCCGTGCACAGCGCCGTGCAGAGCCTGCGCGCCAGGGAGATCCCGCTGGCCGTGGTCGCCGGCGTGAACCTCAAGCTCCGCCCCGACGAGGGCCAGGTGATGACGGCGGCCGGGGGCATGTCCGCCGACGGGCGCAGCAGGTTCGGTGACGCGAGCGCCGACGGGCACGCGCCCAGCGACGCCGTCGCCGTCGTGGTGCTCAAGCCCCTCGCCGACGCGGTCGCCGACGGGGACCGGATCCGCGCCGTCATCCAGGGCAGCGCCCTCGGCAACGACGGCGGGACCAGCGACTCGGTGCTCAACCCCTCCCTCACCGGCCAGCTCGACGTGCTGCGCTGGGCGTACGAGGACGCCGGGATCGACCCCGCCGACGTCGACTACGTCGAGGCGCACGGCTCCGGCTCCCCCGTGCTCGACCCCCTGGAGCTGACCGCGCTCGGCCGGGTGCTGGGCGAGGGGCGCCCGGCGGAACGGCCGCTGCTGGTGGGCTCGGTGAAGTCGAACATCGGTCACACGGAGGCGGCGGGCGGACTGGCCGGGCTGATCAAGGCGGTGCTCTGCCTGGAGCACGGCGAGATCCCGGCCAGCCTCCATGTGGAGACCCCCAACCCGGCGGTCGCCTGGGACGAGCTGCCACTGGAGATACCCCGCTCGTCACGGGCCCTGCCCGACCTCGGCCGTCCCGCGGTCGTCGGCGTGTCCGGTCAGGGCTCCTCCGCGCTCAACGCCCATGTGGTGCTGCGTCAGGCCGAGCCCGCCAAGGAGACCTTCAAGGAGAGGCTCATGGCGGCGCTGTCGATCACCACCTACGTGCTCCCGCTCTCCGCCCGGACGCCCGCCGCGCTGGACGCGCTGGCCCGGTCGTACGCGGAGTACCTCGACACCGGGGGCGCGGGCGCCGGGTACCCGGTGCGGGACATCTGCTTCAGCGCCGCGCTCCGCCGCCGCCACCACGAGCACCGGATGGCGGTGTCCGGCGCCACGCACGCGGAGCTGGTGGCCGCGCTCACCGGGACGCCGGGCGCGCACGCCGCGCAGGCCACCCGGGAGGTCGCCGACCGCTACCGCGCGGGCGAGGAGGTGGACTGGGAGAAGGAGTTCAAGGACTTCAAGAAGGGCGCCCGCTACGTCCCCCTGCCCCACTACCCGTGGCAGACCAAGCGGTACTGGCCCGGGGAGAGCGCCGACGGCGGCGGGGACCTGGAGAGCGACCTGTCGTCCTGGCTGCTGCGGGAGCACGCCCGCACCGGCTTCGACGACGGCTCCACCCTGACCGAGATCGGCATCGACTCGCTCGCCCGGCTCCGCATCGTGGTGGAGCTGACCAGGCGGTCGGGCCAGGAGGTCGACCCGGAGGAGTTCGGCCGCCTGCGCACGGTCGGGGAACTACGCGAGTGGACCCGTGAGTTGGAGGCCGCGGCCCGATGAGCACCCGTCCCGGGGTCGGCACGTCCGATCCGCACAGACCCGGCCCGGCGGCGTCCGGGCGGAGCGCCGACCCGCAGACCCTGTACGGCTGGTTCGCCCGCTCCGCCGAGGAGTTCGCCGACGAGGTCGCGCTGGAGGTCGAGGACCGGCGGCTGACCTACGCCGAGCTGCGGCGGCTCGCCGAGGGGATCGCCGCCCGGCTGCTCACGGCGGCGGGGGGTGGGCGGCCCCGGCGGATCGGGCTGCTGGCGAGCCGCTCGGTCGCCGCGTACGCCGGGTACCTCGCGATCCAGCGGGCGGGGGCCACCGTGGTCGCCCTCAACCCGGAGCACCCGGCGGGCCGCACCGCCGGGATCGTCCGGGCGGCGGAGCTGGACCTGGTCCTCACGGACACCGCGGACGGGGACCCGGGGGTGCCCCGCGTCGTCCTGGACGAGTCGGGGCTGGCGGCGATCGCCGCGGAGCCCCGGCCGGACACGGAGTGGCCCCGGGTGGACCCGGACGACCTGGCGTACATCATCTTCACCTCGGGTTCGACCGGGGCGCCGAAGGGCGTGCCGATCACCCACCGGAACATCTCCGCCAACCTCGGTCATGTGGCGCCCCGGTACGGCGTCGGGCCCGGCAGCCGGATGTCCCAGACGTTCGAGCTGACCTTCGACGCCTCGGTGCACGACCTGTTCGTGGCCTGGGCGGGCGGGGCGACCCTGGTGGTGCCGGCCCGCAGCCAGCTGCTGTCGCCGGTGAAGACCGTCAACACCCTGCGGCTGACGCACTGGTTCTCGGTGCCGTCGCTCATCACCTTCGCCTCCCGCCTCGGCACCCTGAAGCCGGGCAGCATGCCCACCCTGCGGTGGACGGTGTTCGGCGGCGAGCCGCTGTCCCTGGCCGCGGCCCGCGAGTGGCGGGAGGCCGCCCCGAACAGCGAGCTCGACGTGCTGTACGGGCCGACGGAGCTGACCATCTCCTGCACCGGCTACCGCTTCCCCGCGAACCTCGCCGACTGGCCCGAGACCCCGAACGGCACGGCGCCGATCGGCCGGTGCTTCCCCACCCTGGACTTCCTGCTCCTGGACGAGGACGGCGAGCCCGCCGACACCGGGGAACTGTGCATGCGCGGTCCGCAGCGCTTCCCCGGCTACCTCGACCCGGCGAACGACGCGGGCCGTTTCGTGCCCGCCGACGACGGCGGCGCGGCCGGCACCGGCACGGTCGGCGAGGCCGACTGGTACCGCACCGGCGACCGGGTCGCCCTGCGCGACGGGCAGCTGATCCACCTCGGGCGCACCGACCACCAGGTGAAGATCCGCGGCCATCGCATCGAACTCGGTGAGATCGAGGCGATGCTGCGGGAGCAGGACGGGGTGCGGGAGGCGGTCGTGCTCGCGGTGCCGGCCGCCGACGGCGAGCCGGAGCTGGAGGCCGCCGTCAGCGGCACCGGCTGCGACCCGGGCCGGCTGTTCGCCGCACTCGGCTCCCGGCTCCCTCCCTATATGCTGCCGCGCCGGATCACCGTCCTCGACGAGCTGCCGCTCAACCCCAACGGCAAGATCGACCGCCGCGCCCTCCTCACCGACCTCACCCGCCCCCGCTGACCCTCCCCAGATCCCTCCGACATCTCCCCGCTCTCCCCGGAACCCTCACCCGGACCGGGAGCGACCGCGCCACCCCCTGGGGAGCGATGAAGTGGACGCTCTCCTTCCCGCCCGCCCGTCTCCCGGCCCCGGCCGCCCGACCCGCCTTCCCGGTCCACACTCCGTCCCGATCCCCGCCCACCCGACTACCTGACCACCCGACCACCCGAACCGCCCACCCGCCCCCGGGGCCGGCTCGACCACGGCCCCGACCCCACCCGACTCTCCGATCCCGTCATCCATGAACCCCCGAAGTCGCCCGGTCCCCCCACCCACCGCGCACCGCCCCCTCCGCCGGGGCGTCCGGACGCGGCCAGGGGGCGTCCGCACGCGCTTCTCGGGGGTTTTCGCGTTCCCGGAGGGACCGGCCGCACGTGGTGTGCCGGTCCCCACCCCCTCGCCGGCGCCTCCACCCCCACCGCCGGCGCGTCCGCTCCCCTTCCGACATTCACCTATGTAGTGAGGCCCACATGTTCGACGCCATCGTGGTAGGAGCGCGCTGCGCCGGAGCCCCGACCGCCATGCTGCTGGCCCGCGCCGGCCACCGCGTCCTCCTGCTCGACAAGGGGGTCTTCGGCTCGGACACCCTGTCCACCCACCTCATCCACCAGCCGGGGGTAGCCGCCCTCGCCCGCTGGGGCCTCCTCGACGCCGTGCGCGCCACCGGCTGCCCCCCGCTCGACCGGGTGAGCTACGAGGTGGCGGACATACGGCTGGAGGGCTGCGCCCGCGGCGTGGAGGGACAGCGCGCCGCGTACGCGCCCCGGCGCCGGGTCCTGGACCCGGTCCTGGTGGAGGCGGCGGTCGCGTCCGGCGTCGAGTACCGGGAGAAGTGCGTGGTCACCGGCCTGCTGCACGACGCCGCCGGCCGGGTCGTCGGCGTGGAGGGCAGACACGACGGCCGGCCCTTCAGCGAGCGTTCCCACCTGGTCGTCGGCGCCGACGGCATGCGCTCCACCGTCGCCGACCTCGCGAAGTCCCCGTTCACCGTCGAGGACGAGCGGCTGACCTGCGCGTACTACGCCTACTACACCGACGTTCCGGCGTCGTTGGAGCTGTACGAGAGCACCGGGTCCTGGGTGGCGGCCGTCGCCACCAACGACGACGCGACCCTCGTCCTGGCCTACTTCCCGCAGTCCCGCTTCGACGAGATCCGCGCCGACGCCGGCTCGGCGTACCTGGAGCAGATCCGCACCACCGCGCCCGCCCTGTACGAACGGATCGCGGGCCGGGAGCCGGTCGAACGCCTGCGCGGAACGGGCGACCAGCAGAACTTCTTCCGGCAGGCGGCCGGGCCCGGCTGGGCACTGGTCGGGGACTCCGGCCACCACAAGGACTCGATCACCGCCCGCGGCATCACTGACGCGTTTCACCAAGCGGAATCGCTGACGAGGCACGCCGGTCCGCGTCTCGACGGCGACCCGGCGGCCCTCGACGCGGCGCTCCAGGCGTACGCCGAGGAGCGTGACACCGCTCTCACTCCGGGGTACGAGGCGACCCTGGGGGTTGCCCGACTGGAGCCCCACGAGCAACGATTGTCCCTGTTGCGGGCCGTGCGACAGGACCCGGAACTGACGTCCATCTACTTCGACACGGTGGCCGGTATCGGATCGGCGAGCGCCCTGTACACCCCCAAGTTGCTCGCCCTTTTGTGATCTTCGTCAACTCATGCCCACGAACGGGTAGTTGCGTCAAGCGGATGCTGACGGTCCGGCGCGGGGCCTGATACGGTTCCACACGGCCGCTGACATTTGCCGACGGCGTGTCAAGTCGGCGCACAGGGGGGATGTCGGACAATACGCGCCACCCCTGACCGCCATCGGATTTTCGCTGTCGTACGAGGAATCAGATGCCAGGCACCCGCGACCGGCGGACACGTCATCGGTCCGCCTCTCGCACACCCCTCCGGTACTCGTTCGTCGTGCCGTTCGTCGTGCCCGCGGTCCTCGCCACGGGAATCTGGGGCTACACGGCGGCCGGACTGGTCGACGAGCAGATCCAGTTGTGGGCCGAGTCGGACCGGGCGACCTCCGTCGCCGCACCCGCGCAGACCGTGCTGTCCCGCCTCCAGGAGGAGCGCCGGCTCACCGCCGTGTGGCAGACGAGCCGCGCCGGGTCGGACCGTTCGAAGCTGGACGCGGCCCGGGAGAAGACGGACGCCGCGGTCACCTCGTACCGCAAGGCGTCCATGGACGCGCTCGACACCCACCGCCTGCGGAACCTGGCGGAGAAGCTGGACGGCGCGCTGGGCGACCTGGCGGACCGGCGGTCCGCGATCGACGACCGGGAACTAGACGGCGACGGCGCCTTCCAGTACTTCACCGGGGCCGTACAGGCCGGGGTGAACCTGTTCGGCGCCGCCGTGAGCAGCGACGACGGGAACCGCGCGCACTCCACCGAGGCCACCACGGCGGTCGTACGGCTCACCGAGATGCTCTCCCGCGAGGACGCGCTGATCTCCGGCGCGCTCCCCTCACGCAGGCTGACCCCGCAGGGGCGCACCCGCTTCTCCCAGTACCTGGCGATCCAGCAGGAGATCCGCTCGGCGCTCAACGCCCGTGACCTGCCCGCCGGAGGCGCCGCCTCCTACGGGGAGATCACCGACAGCGCGCAGTGGACCACCGTCGGCGTCGTCGAGGACGCCGTGACCAACGGTGAGGGCACCGCCCTGCCCCGGCAGGCACCGTCCTGGCCCGGCGCGAGCGAGGACGTCATCGGTGATCTGCGGTCACTGGGCGCCGAGTCCGTGCGGGGCATCGCCGACGCCGGTTCGGAACGTGCCGAGGACCTGCTCCTGGCCACCCTGCTGGGGTCCGCCGCCACCCTGGCCGCGCTGACCGCCGGGGCCCTGCTGGCCGCCCGGGGCCGGCGCTCCACGCTGCGCCGGATCTCCGACCTCCAGCGCCGGACCGAGGAGCTGTCGGACGTCTGGCTGCCGCAGCTGCTGGCCCGAATAGAGCGAGGCGAGCGGATGGAGCCCGACTCCCTCGCCGTCTCCCGCCCGTCCTCGGCGGACGAGATGGAGCGGCTGGCCGGCGCCATCGAGCACCTGGGGCGGGTCGCCGCGGAGAGCGCGCTGCGCCAGAGCCTCGGCCGGGAGGGCTCGGAGAAGGTCTTCGCCCAGCTGATCCGCCGGACGCAGATCCTGATCCACCGCCTCATCTCGCTCCTGGACGACCTGGAGCGCAAGCACGAGGACTCCGACCTGCTGAAGGACATCTTCAAGGTCGACCACCTCGCCACGCGTGTCCGCCGGCACGCGGAGAACCTGGTGATCCTCTCCGGTTCGCCGCCCACCCGCCGGATGACCGCGCCCGTCTCCATCACCGACGTGATGCGCAGCGCGGTCGCGGAGACCGAGGCGTACACCCGGGTCAAGATCAAGAACCAGCCGGCCGACCGGCGGCTCGCCCTGACCGGGCGGGCCGTGTCGGACGTGACGCATCTGCTCGCCGAACTCATCGAGAACGGCACCAGCTTCTCGCCGCCGGACACCCAGGTGTTCGTCAGCGCCACCAGGGTCGCCAAGGGCCTGGCCATCCATGTCGAGGACCACGGCCTGGGTGTGCCGGAGGAGCTGCGGCACAAGGCGAACCACCTCCTCGCCCACCCGCCGAAGCTCGACATGACCGCTCTGGGCGAGGACCCGCGCCTCGGGCACTTCGTGGTGGCGCGGCTCGCCGAGCGCAACAACGTCAAGGTGGAGCTGCGCGAGTCGGTCTACGGCGGCACACTCGTCGTCGTGCTGCTGCCGGCGGACCTCCTGGAGGAGGTGGACTCTCCGGTCCTCGACCAGCTCACGTCGGCGGCCGCCGCGTCGAACATGGCGGCGGTGTCCTCCTCCGGCGGTGAGCGGACCGGGCTCGGCGGGGGCGGGCACGCCGTCTCCGACGTGTCCGGGCCGCAGGGTGCCGGGGTGCTCGCCGGTGTGGGTGCCGGTGTCGTCTCCGGTGCCGGTGCCGTCTCCGGTGCCGGCGGCGCCGACCCGCTGACGGCCCCCGGGAACCTGCTGACGGACACACGGATGCCGGACCACAGCGGGTTCCCCGATTACGGAGGTGCCGGTCTGCTGCCACCAGAATCGGCGCCCCCGACACCCCGTTCCGTGGGCACCACCGACTGGGCTCCCCCGCAGGAGCCCGCCCCGCACCACAGCGTGCCCACCGGGCAGACCACGACGCCGCACACCACGATGACCGGTGGGGGCGGCGCGGCCGGTACGGCACACCAGGGTCCGGGCGCCGGGTACGGCGGCGGATCCGAGTACGGTTCCGGCACCCGGATGAGCGCCGGAACGGAGTACGGGACCGGGACCGGTCCCCAGTACGGAAGCGGAGGCGGTGCCGGGCTCGGGCCCGCCACCTCCGGGTCGGGTGCCATGACCGGGCACTCCTCCCGCGCCGCGTCCGGCCGGGACACCTCCTCCGGTCCCCTGACCACGCCCCAGGTCCTGCCCCAGCGGACCCGGGGTGCGAGCCTCGCACAGCAACTCCGCAAGGAAGCCGCGGACGGTCTGCGGGAAGGCGACACCGAGGCGGGGCTCTCCCCCGACGCCTCGGCCCGCGCCATGATCGCAATCCAGCAGGGGCTGAAGCGGGCCCGGCTCTCCGAGCCGGGCGGGCCGGACGGCAGCGACGACCGGCAGGCACCACCGCGCGGCCCCGGCGCCACCTGACGGGCGCTTTCCCCCCGGCGCCCCACCCCCCGGCGCACCCCCCCATGGCGCCACCTGACCGGCGCTTCCCCTGGCGCCGACTAACTGTGAGGAACATTCAGCAATGACTGAGCAGGTACAACCCGGTCCCCAGCTGGACTGGCTCCTGGACGGACTCGTCGAGCGGATTCCGGAGATCCGCTGCGCCGTGGTGCTGTCCGGGGACGGCCTTCTCATCGGAAAGTCGAGGGACATCCGGCGTGACGACGCCGAGCACCTGTCCGCCGTCGGTTCCGGCATGCACAGCCTCGCCCGGGGCGTGGCACGCCACTTCCACGGCGGCGAGGTACAGCAGACCGTCATCCAGATGGAGCGGGCCTTCCTCTTCGTGACGGCCGCCGGCCGGGGCGCGCGGCTGGCCGCGATCGCGTCGGAGGAGGTGGACGTCGGCATGATGGCGTTCGAGATGGGCACTCTGGTCAAGCAGGTCGGCAAGTACCTGAGTGCCGCACCACGCGTGGAGGCCCCGTCCGGTTACGTCCAGGATGCGTGAGCCACGATGGCTCGACGATGAGCAGGCCGGACGTCATGTCCGGCCGTACGCCATCACCGGTGGCCGCACCCGCCACAGCAGACACCACTTCACGCTGATCACCCTGGTGGTCTCCCGGTTCACCCATGAGTCGGAGCAGGACCACTTAGAGCCGGAGGCCATGGCGATCCTCGCGCTGTGTCGCGAACGGGCCGTCGCGGTGGCCGAGATCGCGGGGACGCTGGATCTGCCGGTGAGTGTGGTGAAGGTGCTCTGTGGCGACCTCCTCAACGCCGAGCTGATCATTGTCCAGTCCCCGCCCGCGCTGACCGAGCAGCCGAGCGTGGATCTGATCGAAAGGGTGATGGATGGTATCCGTCAGCTCTGAGCCGCTCCTTCCCACCGCCTTGAAGATCCTCATCGCGGGCGGTTTCGGTGTCGGCAAGACCACGATGGTGGGCTCGGTGAGTGAGGTCGCCCCGCTGGAGACCGAGGAGCGCATCACCACGGCGAGCGTGGGTGTGGACGACCTCGCGGGCGTCGAGAAGAAGACCTCGACCACCGTCGCCATGGACTTCGGCCGCATCACCATCTCCCCGGAGCTGGTGCTCTACCTGTTCGGTACGCCGGGCCAGGACCGTTTCTGGTTCATGTGGGACGACCTGTCGATGGGCGCGCTGGGGGCCGTGGTCCTCGCCGACACCCGCCGTCTGGACGCGTCGTTCGCCTCGATCGACTTCTTCGAGTCCCGCGACATCCCGTTCGCCGTCGGCGTCAACTGCTTCGACGGCCGCAGGGAGGCGACGGCCGAGCAGGTGCGCCACGCCCTCGACCTCGACCCGTCGACGCCGGTCGTGCTGTGCGACGTGCGGGAGCGCCAGTCCAGCAAGACGGTCCTGCTGGCGGTGCTCGAAGCGGCCCGCGCGCAGGCGGAGGCCCGGCTCGCGGCGAGCGGACTGCTCTGACTGACGGCCCCGCCCTCGTGGGCGGGGCCGACGGGGCGGTCGCCCACTCCTCCGCGCCGCTCAGGTCTCCAGCTCGGCGGCGCGGGCGAGGAGTTCGGCGCGGCCGATCGCGTCGGTGCGGGTCGAGGGGACCGTGCAGGCGTACGCGCCGGCGATGGCGCCGAAGAGGCCGCACCGGTGCGGTGGTTCGCCGGTGAGGCGCCCGAAGAGGTAGCCCGCCGCGAACGCGTGCCCGGCGCCGTTGGAGTCCACGACCGGCGCGGGCGGGGGCACCGCGGGGACACGGCTGAGCACACCGTCGGCCAGTTGGTACGCGCCGTCGGCGCCCGCCGTGGCCACGACCACCCGGGCCCGGCCGCGTGCGGCGATCCGGCGCATCGTCGCCTCCGGGTCGGCGAGCGCGGCGGCCGACAGGAACACCACGTCCGCCGCGTGGGCGAACGGCTCGTGGTAGGGGTTGACGCCGTCCCAGTCGTGCAGGTCCGTCGAGACGCTCGCCCCGGTCTCCCGCAGCAGCGGCAGGGACGCGGCGCACGGCGCGGTGATGCAGACGTGCACGTGGTGGCTGGCGCGGGCGAGGGCCCGGACGGTCTGTGGTGGCAGTTCGTCGGCCTCCTGGCCGCGGCTGCCGTCGTAGAGCGAGCTGCGGCGCCCGTCGGGGCCGACCAGGTTCACGGCGCGTCGGGTGCCGCCGGGCAGGGGTGCCTCGGTGAGCGGGATGCCGCGGTCGCGGTGGAGCGCGCGCACCAGGTCGCCCTCGTGGTCGTCGCCGAGCAGGTCCAGATGGTGCGTGCGCAGGCCCAGGGCGTGCACGGCGACCGCCAGGAAGTCCCCGGTCTGTCCGGCTCTGGTCTCGATGGCCGGAACGAGATGACTGTCCGCGAACGGCAGCGGCAGTTCGGGCACGTGGACGATGGTGTCGACGCCGGAACCGCCCAGCACCAGGACGTCGGTCTCGGACTCGGTGCTCACCGTGCTTCCCTCCCACCGTACGCAGAGGGAAGCGTAACCCCGGCTGTGCGGTCCCGAGGCGTGCGGCCCCGGGCTGTGTGGGGTCCCGGTGGAAGGTCAGGCCGTCGGAGGGGCGGGCTCGGCGGTTTCCCGGCCCTCCGACGGCAGTTCTGCCCAGACGACGCGACCGGACCGTTGTGGGGTCTCGTCGACCCCCCAGTCGCTGCTGAGCATGCCGACCAGCATGAGCCCGCGTCCGTTCTGGTCGTCGGGTCCCGGTCGGCGTCGGGCGGGCTGGGCGGAACCGCGGTTCTGGTCCTCGACCTCGATGCGGAGCCGCTGCCCGGTGAGGTGCAGCCGACACACGATCCACTCGGTCGTGGTGTGGGTCAGCGCGTTGGTGACGAGTTCGGAGGTGATGAGGAGGGCGTCCTCGCGGACGTCCGGGGTCACTCCCCACCCTTCGAGCAGTTCGCGGACACTTCTACGTGCCTCGCCCGCCGACACGGGCACCGCGGGCAGCCCGAACACGCCCGCCCTGTGGGGCTCGTAGACCGCCGTCGGGGCGGGTGGGTACAGGGCCGGAGGTAACCGGTCCGACGACTGGGGGAGGAGGGGCGGAGCCATCGCCGTACGCCTTTCGTGGGCTCTTCGCACCGTCGGGGGTGCCGGTGCCACGGCCGGCCTCGCCCTGTGCCGCAAAGGTCGTGCAACTCGCGGCGCACAGAGCTGAGTTGCGGCCACATCTCCCCCAACCTGGCCGCGCAGCCTCAGTGTTCACCGAGGCCGTGGCGGTGGTCCCACTCTGGCATCCGTGAACAACACCTCGCAACCGGCAAGTTGAAATTTGCAAAACGACGATCGCAGGAGGTCTACGTTCGCGCCAAGATCGTGTCAGACTGCGTCATCGAGGCAAGGAGGTGGGCGTGACCGCGGAGACCGACTGGGGCGGAGCCCCCTCCGTACTGCGCATGATCCTCGGCCGGCAGCTGGAGGAACTGCGCACCCGCGCCGGCCTCACGTTCGAGCAGGCCGGTGAGGCGATCGGGGTGAGCCACTCCACGATCCGCCGGATGGAGGCCGCCAAGGTCGCCCGGCTGCGCCTGCCGGACGTGGAGAAACTGCTCCAGGTCTACGGGGTGAGCGACCAGCAGGAGATCGAGACCTTCCTCAAGTCGGTCCGCGAGGCCAACAAGCGCGGCTGGTGGCACACCTACCGGGACGTCCTGCCCGACTGGTTCGCCGCCTATCTGAGCCTGGAGCAGGCGGCGCTCCAGATCCGCGCGTACGAGGCGCAGTTCGTGCACGGGCTGCTGCAGACCGAGGCGTACGCGCGCGCCCTGCTGGGCGCGGGCAATCCGCACGCGGCGACGGAGGCGACCGAGCGCCGGGTGGCGTTGCGGATGCGCCGCCAGGAACTGCTCGCGCGGGAGCAGCCGCCGCGGCTGTGGGTGGTGATGGACGAGACGGTGCTCCGCTGGCCGGTGGGCGGACCGGACGTGATGCGTGCCCAGATCGACCATCTGATCGAGATGAACCGGCTGCCGCACGTGACGGTGCAGCTGATGCCGTTCCGGAACGGCCCGCATCCGGCGATGCGGGCCGGTGCGTTCCATCTCTTCCGGTTCAGGGCGCCCGAGTTGCCGGACATCGTGTACCTCAACGGTCTGGTGGGCGCCGTGTACCTCGACAAGGGGGACGACGTCGTCGTCTACCGCGAGGCCATGGACCGGCTGGGCGCGCAGTCCGCGCCGCCCCGCAAGACCGAGGCCCTCCTCGGCGCCCTACGCAAGGAGCTCTGACGTGCACCACGACGTGTCCCAGGACGTGCGCCACTCGATACGAGACATCCGCGACATCCACGACGTACGCAACGGCATGCCGGCCCGCGACCTCGGCGCCCAGGACTGGCGCCGCCCCTGGAGCGACGACGCGGGCGGCGCCTGCGTGGAGGTGAAGAAGCTGGCCGACGGCCGGGTCGCCGTACGCCAGTCGACCGATCCGGACGGCCCGGCGCTGGTCTTCACCCCGCGGGAGATGACCACGTTCCTGACCGGGGTGAAGGCGGGAGCGGCCGACTTCCTGCTGTGAACACCCTTTCTGCGAAACTGTGTTGACGCACCACTTGCCGAACCCGGGGTCCGGTGCACGCCGGACCCCGACATCACCCGACCGCGCACCTGGACCGAACGACCTGATGGGAGGGGCGGCGTTGCCCGACAACGGATGGCCGGCCGACCGGATCGACACCGAGCACGCGCATTCCGCGCGCATCTACGACTACATCCTCGGCGGCAAGGACTACTACCCGGCCGACAAGGAGGCCGGTGACGCGATGGCGCGCGAGTGGCCGGCCCTGCCGGTCCACATGCGCGCCAACCGCGACTGGATGAACCGCGCGGTGCGCTGGCTCACCGAGCAGGCCGGCATACGCCAGTTCCTCGACATCGGGACCGGCATCCCCACCTCCCCCAACCTCCACGAGATCGCCCAGTCGGTGGCCCCCGAGTCGCGGGTGGTCTACGTGGACAACGACCCCATCGTCCTCACCCTGTCCCAGGGGCTGCTGTCCAGCACGCCCGAGGGCAGGACCGCCTACATCGAGGCCGACTTCCAGGACCCGGAGACCGTCCTCGGCTCCCCCGAGTTCCTGGAGACCCTCGACCTGACCCGGCCGGTCGCGCTCACCGTGATCGCGATCGTCCACTTCGTCCTGGACGAGGACGACGCGGTGGGCATCGTGCGCCGGCTGCTCGAACCCCTGCCGTCCGGCAGCTACCTCGCGATGACCATCGGCACCGCCGAGTTCGCGCCGGAGGAGGTGGGCCGGGTCGCCCGCGAGTACGCGGCCCGCGACATGCCGATGCGGCTGCGCACCATCGACGAGGCCCACGAGTTCTTCCAGGGCCTGGAACTCGTGGAGCCGGGCATCGTCCAGGTGCACAAGTGGCACCCGGACGGCACCGGCGAGCAGGGCATCCGCGACGAGGACATCGCGATGTACGGGGCGATCGCCCGCAAGCCGTGACCTGGGGCGGCGCCGGGCGGCCGGGTCAGCGCGGGGCCGGCCCGGTGCTGCGGCGGACGACGAGTTCCACCGGCACGGTCTGTTCGGTCCGCGCCGGGGGCTCCTCCGTGTCGGCCGGGTCGTCCAGCTGGGTCAGGAGCAGGCGCAGGGACCGGGTGCCGATCTCGGAGAAGTCGGTGCGGACGGTCGTCAGCGGCGGCAGCAGATGCGCGGCCTCCGGGATGTCGTCGTAACCGACGACGCTCACGTCGTCCGGGACGCGGCGGCCCGCCTCGTGCAGGGCCCGCAGCAGTCCGAGGGCCATCTGGTCGTTGGAGACGAAGACGGCGGTGACGTCCGGGTCGTCCGCGAGCCGCCGCCCCAGGGCGTATCCGGAGTCGGCGCTCCAGTCCCCGACGAGCGGTGCGTGGACGGGGGCCCCGGCCCCGGTGAGGGTGTCGCGCCAGCTCGCGGCACGCCGGTCGGCGGAGGTCCAGCCGGTGGGGCCCGCGATGTGCCGGACCGTGGGGTGGCCGAGGCCCAGCAGGTGCTCGGTGGCGAGCCGTGCCCCGGCCCGGAAGTCCGAGGACACCACGGGGGTGCCGTCGCCGAGGCCGTTGTCGAGCATCACCAGCGGGGTGTCGGGGCGGGCGGCGGCGAGCGCCGTCGCCACCGGGCGCTGGGGGGCGATGGCGATGATCCCGTCGGCGCCCTCGGCGGACAGCCGGTCCACCGCCTGGACGACCGTGTCGCGGTCCGCGGTGTCCAGCGCGATGGAGCTGACCAGGTAGCCGGCGTCCTGGGCAGCGGTGTTGATCGCGGTGAGCGTGGACGCGGGCCCGTAGCGGGCCGCGTCGAACGAGATCACACCGAGCATGCGGGTACGGCCGCTGGCCAGGGAACGGGCGCTGCGGCTCGGGCGGTAGCCGAGGGCCCGCATCGCGGCCCGCACGGCCTCGCGGGTCTCTGGGCGTACGGCCGGGTGGTCGTTGAGGACGCGGGAGACCGTCTGCTTGGAGACGCCGGCGAGCCGGGCCACGTCGTCCATCACCGGCCGGGCGCCGGCGAAGTTCCGTCTGCTGCGGCTGCCGGTGGGTCTGGGGCCGCCGGCCGCGCCGCCGTTGGCCGCGGTGCCGTCCGTGGTGCTTCGGGGCATGCGGCGCTTCCTTCGTCGACAGGAGGGCGGGACGGGGTCCCGCCGGGGTTCACAGAATAGGTGCGGCGCCCGGGACGCCGGGGGTCCGACGGGAGGCTGGGGCGCGGGCCCCGGCCTCCCGTGCCCGGGGTCAGCCCGCGCGGAACGGCAGGGTGTGCACGGTGAGCCACTCCACCCGGTCGATCCGTGCCGGCAGCGGCGAGTCGCCGGTCCGGCCCGGGATGTGCACCGGCGCCCCGGCGGGCAGCGGAAGGATCCTCAACCGCAGCCCCTCCGTACCGGGGTCCCCTTCCGTCCGCAGCCGGTCGACCGCGAGGTCCCAGACGCGCCCGGAGTAGAACTGGTCGGCGACGAGCCGGTCCCCGACATGGGCGCGGCCGGTGTCACCGGTCCAGTGGACCCGGAGCAGGGTGCCGGGCGGCAGGTCGTCCGGCACGGGCACGTGGTACTCGGCGGCGACGGTGTCGTAGTGCTCGTCCCCCGGGGCGCCGGCCCGACCGAGCACGCCGGTGGTGGTGGGAGGTGCCTCGCCTGGCGCCCGGACGAGGGCGACGGGCAGGGTCCGTTCGGAGCCGCCCGGCCCGTCGGCGACGCCGGGCCCCTCGGCCGCCGCGACCAGGGTGTAGCGGGTGAACACCCCGTCCGCGGTCTCCTTCACGGTGCCGTGGGCGGCCACGGGCGCCGCCGGGGGCGCGGGCAGCACCGCGAACGACGGCTCCGGGGACCGGCTGTGCACCCGTACCTCGTCCCGGTGGGTGTCGAAGACGACGCCGCCGTCGCAGAGGACCAGCCGGTCGGCACCCCAGGCGGGGCCCCGGTAGGCGGTACGGGCCGTGGCCGCGTCCAGGACGAGGAGGCCGACGCGGCGCCCGTCGGCGGTGTCCACCTCGACGAGGGCGTCCGTGCCGGGCCGCAGCCCGGTGACGAGGAGGCGGTCGCCGTCGGTCGTCAGGTCGCCGGAGGGCGCCCGCACCGCCTTCACCGACCGTGCGTCCAGGGCGAGTTCGGGGGTGATGCCGTCGATCGCGGCCAGCACCAGCACCGGCCCGACGGCGTCGGTGTCAGCGCCGTCCTCGGCTCGTCCCGCCGCGCCGTCCACCACGCACACCACCTGCGCCGTGGCCCACTCCAGCCGCAGTCCGCCCACGTCGAGCCGGAGCGGCCAGCAGAAGTACGCGCCCCGGCGGACCGTGACCGGCGTGGACGGCAGGGTGAGGGGCGGCGCGTCCGGGAAGTCGACCGTGAAGGAGACGCCCGTGTGGTCCGGCAGCGGCTCGTGCGGCTGGTGGTTGTTGACGAACAGGAAGCCGGACCGTCCGTCGCCGCGCACCGCCCAGCGCAGGGTCTCCCGGTCGTCCTGGCCGGCCGGCAGCCGCTCGGGCAGGACCGACCTCATGGGGGCGATGAGCTGCCCGAAGTCGGCCAGCAGCAGGTGCTGGAGGCGGAGTTCGTGGTAGGAGGGCCGGTACTGGCCGTACTCGCCGAGCGGGGCCTGGAAGTCGTAGGTCAGCAGGGGCAGGTCGTTGGGGTAGCCGGTGGCGTGGGACTCCTGGAGGAACGTGGCGCGCCCCCGGGGGTTCGTGCCGCCGTGGAACATGTAGTAGCCCTGCCACACCGATCCGCATCCGATCTTGGTGAGGCCGAGGGCGCCGATGTCGGCGGCGTCGACGCGTGGCCTGCGGTGGTAGGCCACGGCCATGCCGCCGCCCAGCTCGCAGGTGGCCCAGGGGAAGCGGTCCGCGAGCGCGTCCGGTGCGCCGCCGCGGACCGTGGTGGGGCGCAGGTCGGCGCCGATGCCCTCGTCGTCGCGCTGGTGGGTGAAGAAGAAGTGC
Organism: Streptomyces sp. HM190; assembly: GCF_009857135.1. Lineage (GTDB taxonomy): Bacteria > Actinomycetota > Actinomycetes > Streptomycetales > Streptomycetaceae > Streptomyces > Streptomyces heilongjiangensis. Next base: position 6,783,657 of record NZ_CP047318.1, on the reverse strand, counting down.
TTGCGGCAGGTGTCGGGCCAGCCGCCGTCGGCCTCGGTCCAGAAGGTCTCGGGGTAGCCGCCGTACAGGGGCAGCAGTTCGTCGGGGGGCAGTTGGACGCCGCCCCAGGCGGTCGACGTCCACAGCGGGGCGGCGAGTCCGGCCTCCTGGGCGGTCCGCTTCAGGGTGAGCAGGTGGCCCGGCTGGTCGTACAGCTCGTTCTCGATCTGGAGGGCGACGACGGGGCCGCCGTTGCCCCGGTCCAGGCCGCGGAGCTGCTCGGCCACGGCCGCGTACCAGCGGCGTACGGGCGCCAGGTAGGCCGGGTCGTCGGTGCGGGGCGCGCCGGTGCGGGCGAGGACCCAGTCGGGCAGGCCCCCGTTGCGCGCCTCCGCGTGCACCCAGGGGCCGATGCGGGGGACGAGGTCCAGGCCGTGGCGGGAGCAGAGTTCGGCGAAGCGCCGCAGGTCGCGGTCGCCGTCGAAGCGGAGGTCGCCCTCGGTCTCCTCGTGGTGGATCCAGATGACGTACGAGGCGACGACCGTCACCCCGCCGGCCTTCATCTTGAGCAGTTCCTCCTCCCACTCCCCGGCGGGGCAGCGGGTGAAGTGGAACTCGCCGGAGACCGGGAACCAGGGGCGGCCGCCGCGGGTGAGCCAGCGGCTGGTGACCTCGATGGGGTCGCTCGCGCCGGGGACGTCCGCGAAGGGCAGATGACCGCGCAGCGGAGGCGGGGGCTGGGCCGGCAGGCGCAGCCGGTGGGGGGCCGTCATCAGGGCTTCACCGGTCCCAGGTCGGGCGTGTCGGTGAAGTGCGCGCGGGCGGTGGTGGTGGCGTTCAGCTCCAGCAGGACCAGTTCGTTGGCGCCGGGGCGCAGGACGGGGGCGGGGACGTAGAGGGTGCGCTGCGGGCCCCGGTTCCAGTAGCGGCCGAGGTGGAAGCCGTTGACCCAGGCCTGGCCCTTGGTCCAGCCGGGCAGGGAGAGGAAGGTGTCGGCGGGGGCGTCCACGTCGAAGGTGCCGTGGTGGAAGGCGGGCACGGTGACGTGTGCCGTCTCGCCGGCCGGGGCGAAGGGCACCGTGGACAGGTCGGTCAGGGGCAGCCGGTGGATGTCCCAGCCGTGCAGGGCCGTGCCGTTGAAGGTGACGGGGCCGAGCAGGCCCTTGGGGGCGCCGATGCGGGGCCCGTAGTTCACCCCGCCCATGTTCTCGACGAGCACCTCCAGGGTGGCGCCGGCGCGGGGGACGCGCAGCGGGAGGGTCTCGTCGTGGCGTTCGCGTTCCAGGACGCCGACGGGGGCGCCGTCCACGAACACCTGGGCGCGGTCGCCGACGCCGCCGGCGAAGTGCAGCAGGCCGTCGCCCGGCTCGGGGAAGGCGCTGCGGTAGAGGACGTAGCCGGAGCGCTGGCCCAGCTCCTCCATGGTGAGCGGGTGCTCGGTGCGTCCGGCGGACGCGCTGTGGGCGGTGGCCCACGGCAGGAGGGGCGCTGTGCGGTCCAGTTCGACGGTGAGGCCGGAGAGTTTCGGCGACGGGGCCGGGGCGGGCTCGTCGGGGACCGGGGCGTGGCGGGCGATCACCTCGCGGAAGGCGTGGTACTTGGGGCCGGGGTCGCCGGACTCGGTGAGGGCGGCGTCGTAGTCGTAGGAGGTGACGATCGGCGCGTAGCACTGGTCGTGGTTGGCGCCGTTGGTGAAGCCGAAGTTGGTGCCGCCGTGGAACATGTAGATGTTGACGGAGGCGCCCGCGGCGAGCAGCCGGTCGAGGTCGGCGGCGGCGTCGGCGCCGTCCCGGACGTGGTGCTCCTCGCCCCAGTGGTCGAACCAGCCGATCCAGAACTCCGAGCACATCAGGGGCCCTTCGGGCTGGTGCTCGCGCAGCTTGCGCAGCGACTCCTCGATCCGGCCGCCGAAGGTGCCGGTGGACAGCACGCCGGGCAGGCTCCCGGCGGCCAGGTGGTGGGCGGAGCCCGCCTGGTCGCAGGTGAACAGCAGTTCCTCGATGCCGCGGGAGCGCAGCGCGTCGTGGACGTGCTTGAGGTAGGCGGTGTCGTCGCCGTACGCCCCGTACTCGTTCTCGACCTGGACGGCGATGACGGGTCCGCCGTTCGCGGCCGTGTGGGGCAGCAGCGGCGGCAGCAGGATGTCGAGGTAGCGGTCGAGGGCGTCCGTGAAGCGGGGGTCGCTGGTGCGCAGCCGGATGTCGGGGTCCGTGGTGAGCCAGGAGGGCAGGCCGCCGCCGTCCCACTCGGCGCAGATGTACGGGCCGGGGCGCAGCAGGACGTGCAGTCCCTCGGCGCGGGCGAGACTCAGGTAGCGGGGCAGGTCGAGGAGGCCGTCGAGGACGAGAGGGCTGTCGGGGTCGGGCTGGTGGAGGTTCCAGGGGACGTACGTCTCCACCGTGTTGAGGCCCATCAGGCGGGCCTTGCGCAGCCGGTCGGCCCACAGGTCGGGGTGGATGCGGAAGTAGTGCATCGCGCCGGAGATGATCCGGAACGGCTCGCCGTGGAGGAGGAAACCGTCGGAGGACGTGGTGAGGGCGGGCGTGCGCAAGGCTGACTTCCCTTCGGCTCGGGACGTGCGGGTGACGGGGGGACGGAGGTCGCTCAGCGGGACGGGGCGCCTGTGCGGGTGGCGCGGATCAGCCACAGGGTGGCCAGCAGGCACAGGGCCGACACGACGCACAGGAGCAGCGGCACCGCGCGGACGCCGGACCATTCGATGGCCTTGCCGAGCGCGGGTCCGGCGGCCACTCCCCCGACCATGGACGCGGCGATGACCAGCGCGCCGGCGCTGCGGGCCCGCGGCGCCGCGGCGTTCAGCCAGGGCAGGCCGGTGGGGAAGATCGGCGCGATGAAGAGGCCGACGCCCGCGTACGCGAACGGGGCGAGCCAGGGGACGGCGGCGAGGAGCAGGCAGACGGTCATGCCCGCGCAGGAGACGGTGATGATCGTCTGGGGGGAGTACCGCAGGGCGACGGGCACCACCAGGAAGCGGCCGACGGTCAGCATCAGCCAGTACACGGAGGTCGCCGTGGCGGCGACCCCGGCGCCGTAGCCGACGGTCTCCAGGTGGGTGGGCTCCCAGCCGCCGACGCCGGCCTCGATGCCGACGTGCAGGACGTACAGGGCGACGAACACGCCGAGCACCGAGGCCAGGCTGCGGCGCAGGGCGGACCCGCCGGCCCGCGCCGCGCCCTCGTCCGGGGCGGCGGTCAGGGGCGCGCGGTCGCGGACGCCGCGCAGGCACAGCAGCAGGGGCAGGTTGGCGGCGGCGAAGGCGAGGAAGACCGCCGGGTAGTGCTCGGCGCCGACCGCGCCGATCAGGGCGGGGCCGAGGATCGCGCCGATGCCGAAGTGGGCGTTGAGGATGTTCAGCATGGCCGTGGAGCGCTTGCCGAAGCCGACGGCGAACAGCTGGTTGAGGCCGTAGTCGATACCGCCGAAGCCGAGTCCGGCGAGCAGGGCGGCGGCGAGGCCGACGGGCCAGTTCGGGGCGAGCGCGAAACCGGCAGCGCCGAGGGCCATCAGCAGGTACGAGGCGCCGAGGATCGTCCGGTTGCCGGTCCTGCCGTAGAGCCGGTCGAAGAACAGGACACCGGCGACGCCGCCGACGAAGTGGGCGCTCAGCCCGAGCCCGGCGGCCGACGGGGACAGCCCGAACTCGTCGCGGAAGGCCGGGATGGCGGGCCCGTACAGCGCCTGGAGCGCGCCGATGAGCACGAAGCCCACACAGGAGGCGACCACGGCGGCCGGGCTGAACACCCTTGCCTCCTGGGCCACTTGGGGGTGTCTGACGGCTGATGCGGTCGAGATGTCGGACACGCGGGCACTCCACCTCGTCGTGGCTGGGGACCCTCGCAGTGTTACCGGTAACATCACGGACGTCAAGACGGGGTCCGGCCGGTCATGAGGGGAGGGGGAGGGAGGGAAGGGAAGGGAGGCTGGGAGCCGTGGAGGCGCGCCGGGCGGCTTGGGGCAGGGCATGGGCGAGCGCGGGCGGCTGCGGGCCACTGGGCAGGCGCTGGGGCCGCGGCCGAAGGCGGGGGCGCGGCAGACGCGGGGGCGCGGCCCCAAGCGGAGGCGCGGCAGGCGCGGCAGGCGCGGCCGAGGGCGGAGGCGCGGCCGAAAGCGGGAGGTACGGGCGCGCCCGCGAGCGGGTGTCGGGCGCGCCCGTGGATCGGAGCGGGTGGACTCAGCAGACGCTCTGGGTGCTGTTCACCAGCCGGTTGTTGCGGAACGTGGTGTTCTCACCGCAGGGACTCTCCCGGATCGACGAGTTGGTGACCGTGAGGTTCTGCACGGTGATGTCGCGGTTGTTGGGGAACTCCGAGCGGGCCGCGAGCCGGATCTCACCGCCGCCGGAGACCGTGCCGCTCTGGGCAGCGAGGTTCACGTTGTAGCAGTTCTCGATCAGGATCGCGTTGTTGCCGGTGTTGGTGAGGCTGACGCGGTCGATGACGGCGCCGCCGCTCTCGGAGACGCAGAAGACGCCGCGTCCGCCGCCGCGCGCGACGACCTCGCCGACGCGGATGTTCGTCGGGTACGCGTCGCCGACCCGGCCGTTGCGGTTCGCCATGCGGAACGCCGCGTACCCGGTGCCGGCGCCCGCGCCGTCCGCGTCGACCTTGGTGACGGTGGCGTTGATGGTCTGGTTGAGCAGCAGGCCGGACTCCCCGACGTTGCGGGCGGTCACCGTGCCGACGGTGAGACCGTCGACGCCGTACGTCTCGACCGCGTGGCTGCTCGCCCCGGAGACGTACACGGAGTCGATGCGGACGTTGCGGGTCCACTGGCTGGTGTCGCCCCGGTTGTCGATGCGGACACCGAGGCCGCGCGACAGCCGCATGTCCAGCTGGCCGAGGACGACGTTCTGCACGTTGCGCAGGAAGACGCCGTACAGGGGGGTGCCGGTGAGGTTGAGGTGCTGGACCTCGATGTCGCGGGTGCCGCGGGAGTAGATCGGCGCCTGGTCGCCGGAGCCGGTCCCGGTGACGTCGATCGTGCCGCAGACGTCCAGCACGGTGTAGCTGGGCAGCGAGATCCGGGACCCGGCACTGATGGAGCCGGAGCCGCGGACCACGACCCGCTCCTTCGAGGCCCGGCCCGAGGTGAGGCTGTTGACGGCGGCCTGGACCGCTGCCCGCATGTCCGTACCGGTGTACGTGACGCTGCCGCCGCGCCGGGCGGTCCAGGTGCCGCCGCTCAGCACGGCCTCCGCCTGGTACGAGCCCTCGCCGCACGCCGCCGCGGCCGCGGCCGGTGCGGCGGGCCCCGCCGGGGCCGCGGCGGCCTCGGCGGCCGGGGGCTCGGGCGCGGCGCTCGCGGGAGCGGTCAGCGTGCCGGCACCGGTCAGCAGGGCGATGGTGAGGGCCGCGGTGAGGAGGGCACGCGTACGGCGGCCGGCGGAGGTGAGGGCGGCTGGGGTGGCCGCTGCGGGGCCGGGGCCCTCGGTGAGGCCGGTGTCGGCGGTGGGGGGAGGGGTGCCGGCGCCGGCGGTCGGGGCGGTGCGGTGGGCGGGGTGGGCTGCGGCTCTGCGTCCCATCTCGGCTTCTCCTGTGGGGGGATAGGCGGGACCGCCGGTCACCGTGCGGGGCCCGCCCCTCGTCGAACCCGGTTCGACCGGGCCGGGGCGCGGTCGGCGGGGGACGAATGCCTGGAACAGGCCGGGGCGGGCGACTCCGTACGCCTCCGAGGACGTACGACGGTGGGGCGGCGGACGATTCATGTGGCGGGCCGCGAGTGTGGCAAGCGCTTTCCGTCTGCGTCAAGGGGCGGGAGGGGGCGCGCGGGGCGAGGGACGCATGGGGCAGGAGATCGCCAAGTCACCTGCGGGGCACTGATGTTGGGAAGCGGGACGGTGATGTCGGGAACTCGTCACCGCGCCCCGCATCCCCCGTGCTGTCCGCCACGCCGGCCCTTCAGGCCTCCCCGGCGTCGCGGGTGAGCGGTGGTTCCGCGGGGGCCGGGAGGGCCGGGCCGAAGAGGACCGCGCGGGCCACCTCCGGGGCGAAGAGGGCGCTCAGCGGCTCCTTGAGGGTGAGGGCGGCACGGAAGGCGCGGCCCACGACGGGGTCGCCCGGGGTGCGTTCCTGGACGCGGCGCAGATACCACCCGGCGACCCGGTCGGCGGGCCGGACGACGGCGGCGTTGCCGACCGCTCCGGGCATCTTCTTGTCCGCCCCGGCCGAGATGTCCCAGGCCTGCCGGGACGCGGCGAGCAACGCCCGCTGCACGCGGCGCGTGGTGGGCGTACGGCGCGAGTCGGTGAGGGCGTCGCGCAGCGCGACGGCGCTCAGCGCGGCGACGGCCATGCCCTGCCCGTAGATCGGGTTGAACGTGCACAGCGCGTCGCCGGTCGCCAGGAAGCCCGCGGGGCGGCGGCCGGGCAGGTCGTAGCGGCGCCGGACGTTGGCGGTCCGCCGGAAGCCGGACACCGGGGAGAGCGGTTCGGCGGCGCGCATCCAGCGGTGCACCGCCGGATGCGGGAGCCGCTTGGCGTACGTCTCGAACTCCTCCTCGTCCGTGGGCGGTTCGTCGCCGCGCAGGCCGGAGAAGGTGGCCAGATGAGTGCCGTCCTCCAGGGGCAGGACGACGACGCCGTACGGCTGGGAGGGGTTGGGGACGACGTAGAACCCGAGGGCCGGGGCGGTCGCGTCGGCGCCGAGCGTGCCGCTCGTGTCGCGGTACACGCGGGAGGCGTAGGCGAGGCCGGTGTCGATGGTCTCCTCGTGCGGCGCCTCGGCGCCGATCGCGGTCAGCCAGCGCGGGGCCCTGGTGCCGCGCCCGGAGGCGTCGACGACCAGGTCGGCCGCCAGCTCCCGCTGTTCACCACGCGGACCGTCGCCGCGCTCGCGGAGCAGCACACCGCGCACCCGGGACGCGTCGCCGAGCAGCCCCACGGTCTCGGTGCCGTCGACGAGGGTGACGGAGGGGTTGGCCAGGACCCGGCGGCGGATCAGCCGCTCGATCTGCGCCCGCGAGCCGGTGTGGATGTGCGTCGACGCGGGCACCCGCCGGAACCAGCGGCCGCTCTGCCACTGCACGATGTCCTCCGGCATGCCCACCCGCGGCGCGCCCGCGGCCCGCAGCTCCTCCATGAAGCCCGGCAGCAGTGCCTCCAGGGCGAGTTGGCCGCCCTCCAGCAGGACGTGCGGGTGCCGGCTCTGCGGAACGCCGGGCCGGGGGGCCGTGGATGCGGGGGTGCCCCCGTCGGCGTCGGCGGCCCGGTCGGCGGGGAAGCGGTCGCGCTCCACGATCGTCACCCGCCGCGCGTGCCCGGCGAGGACGTGCGCGGCGAGCAGCCCCGCGACACTGCCCCCGACGACGACCGCGTGCCGGCCCAACGAGCCTCCCGAACCGAGCGAAGCGCCCGAGTCACCCGATGCCGCCGATTGCCAACGGCTGTCCGCCCCACCCGAGTTCACCGAACGTGCTCCCTTTTCCGGAGATTTCCCTGCGACCTGACACCAGTATCACCGCGCCCGGCGAACCGCCCCGGCGGCACACCGACGCCCGCCCCCGTCCCCACGCCGCTCACCACCACCCGGCTCCGCCCGAGTCCGCCCGACTCCGGTCCTCTCACGTGTGACTCTGGGTAACTCTTGGGGCCACGTATCGTCATGGGGCACAGAAGATACGAGATACGAGATACAAGGGGGCCTCCTTGGCACTGGAGCCGGTGTGGTTCGCGGTTCTGGGGCCGGTCCGGGTACGGCGGGCGGGCGTGGAGCTGGCACCGGGCCGCCCACAGGAACAGGCGCTGCTGGCGCTGCTCCTGGCACGGGCGGGGCGACCGGTCGCGGTGGGCGAGATCGTCGACGTGCTGTGGGGGCGGCGTCCGCCGGACAGTGCCGTCAACGTGATACGCCGCCATGTCGGGTCGTTGCGGCGGTGGCTGGAGCCGGGTCTGCCCACCCGTGCCGTCGGCCGGTGGCTCGTCCGGGAGGCGGGCGGGTACCGGCTCCTGGTCGACGACGGCACTCTGGACCTGCTCCGCTTCCGCCGGCTGTGCGACGAGGCGCGGCGGACCGCCGCCGACCAGCACGCGGCGCCCGCACGGGCCGTGGACCTCCTCACCGAGGCCCTGGAGCTGTGGCGCGGACCGGCCGGCGCGGGTCTTCCCGCCGACGTCCGGGAGCGGGCCGGGTTCGGCCAGCTCGACCGCGAGCGCCTGACCGCCGTACGGGAGGCGGCCGACGGGGCGCTGCGCGCCGGCATACCCGACACGGTGCTGCCCGTCCTCCGGGAGGCCGTGACCGGCGCACCGCTCGACGAACCCCTGCTGGCCAGGCTCATCCTCACGCTGGCGGCCACCGGCCGCACGGCCGAGGCCCTGACCGCCTACCGGACCGCACGCACGCGGCTCGCCGACGAGCTGGGCATCGACCCGGGACGGGAACTGCGGGAGGCCCACCGTGCGGTCCTGCGCGAGCCCACGCCCGAGGCCGCCCGGACGTGGTCCGGGGACGCCGACGCGTCGACGGGGACCGTGGACCCGCCCCCCGTACCCGCCCCCTCCCCCGCCGCAGGCCGCTCCCCCGCCGCGGGCCGCTCCGCCGCCCCCACGTCAGCGCCCGCACCCGAGGAGGGCCCCGAACCCACGCCCACGGAACCGGCACCGGCACCGGCACCGGCGTCAGGAACCGCGCCCGCGCCCGCCCCCGTCCCTGCCCAACTCCCCCACGACCTGCCGACGTTCACCGGCCGCCGGGCGGAGCTGGAGGAGGTGCTTGCCCTCCTCGACACCGCCACGGCCCCTCCCCCCGCGCACGGCGCCACACCCACGCCCGCCCCCACCCCGGCCGTGCCGGCCTCCGCGCCCGGCACCGTCGTCATCAGCGCCATCGGCGGCATGGCCGGCATCGGCAAGACCACGCTCGCCGTGCACTGGGCGCACCGGGTCGCCGACCGCTTCCCCGACGGGCAGCTGTACGTCAACCTGCGGGGCTTCACCCCCTCGGGCGCGGTGATGGGCGCGGACGACGCGGTCCGGGTCTTCCTCGACGCGCTGGGCGTACCCCCGGAGCAGGTCCCGCACGGCGTGGACGCGCGGGCCGCGCTGTACCGCAGCCTGCTGGCCGGACGGCGGTTCCTGGTGCTGCTGGACAACGCGCGCGACACCGAGCAGGTACGGCCGCTGCTGCCGGGGGCGCCCGGATGCCTGGCCATCGTCACCAGCCGCAACCAGCTGACCGGGCTGGTGTCCGCGCACGGCGCCCACACGCTGACCCTGCTGCCGCTGGACACCGAGCAGGCGCGGGCGTTCCTCGAACGGCGGCTGGGCACCGCGCGCCTGACGGGTGAGTCGCGGGCGGTGGCCGAGATCGCCGCGCTGTGCGCGGGGCTGCCGCTGGCCCTGGCGTGTGTCGCGGCCCGCGCCGCCGCGCGTCCGCGGTTCGCGCTGTCGGCGATCGCGGCCGAGCTGCGGGAGGCGCACGGCAGCCTCGACGCGTTCAGCCGGAGCGACGCGTCCGCGAACGTCGGCGCGGTCTTCTCGTGGTCCCTGAGTGCCGTGTCGGCCGACGCGGCCCGCCTCTTCCGGCTCCTCGCGCTGCACCCGGGCCCGCACTTCTCGGCGCCGGCGACGGCCGCGCTGGCCGGTCTCCCGCCGCGCCGAGCGCGCTCCCTGCTGACCGAACTCGCCGACGTCCACCTCGTCCACGAGCACGCCCCCGGCCGCTACGCCCTCCACGACCTCCTCCGCGCCCACGCGACCGAACTCCTGCGGGAAGCCGGACCGGACCCGGACGGCGGGCCGCCCGACGGGAGCGGCACGGCAGCTGCGCGCGGCACGACGGCGCGACGGGACGAGAGGGTGGAGGTCGCCGTCGAACACGACACCCCCGTCGAGCGGTTGTACGCGTACCACCTGCACGCCGCCCACGCCGGTCAGCAGGTGCTCGCCCCGCAGGAGGATCCGCCGGCGCCGGGACCGGTCCCGGCGGGCGTACCCGTCGAGTCGTTCGGCGATCACGAGCAGGCCCTGGCGTGGCTGACGACGGAGTACCCGGTGCTGCTGGCCGTGATCGAGGCGGCGGTGCGCTCGGGGCGGGACCGGGTCGCCTGTCTGGTGGCCTGGTCGCTGGAGCCGTACTTCGACCGGCGGGGCCACTGGCACGACTGGGCGGCCACCCAGCGGACCGCGCTCGACGCGGCACTGCGGCTGGGCGATCCCGCGTGGGAGGCGAGAGGGCTGCGCGCGCTGGGCCGGGCCGAGGGACGGCTGGGTCTGCACGACCTGGCCCGGCCCCGCCTCGACCGGGCCCTGGAACTCTTCACACGGCTGGGCGACACCATCGGCCGGGCCGACACCCACCGCAGCCTCGGCTGGATCTGCGACCAGGCGGGCGACCTGCCGGGCGCGCTGCGCCACAACCGGCTCGCCCTGGAACTGTTCCACGGCAGCGGCCGCCCGGCCGCGCACGCCAGCGTCCTCAACTCGGTCGGCTGGTACCACGCGCTGCTCGGCGAGTACCGTGAGGCGCTGAACCACTGCTTCCAGGCCCTGCCCCTGCTCCAGGACCTCGGCGACGGCTACGGCCAGGCGGCCACCTGGCACAGCATCGCCTTCGCCCACCACCACCTCGGCCGCCACCGGCAGGCCCTCGTCGGCTACGGCAACGCGCTCGGCTTCTACCAGCAGTCGGGCGTGCCGTACCTGGAGGCGAGCACCCTCGTCCACGTCGGCGACACCCATCGCGCGATGGGCGACCACGACCGAGCCCGGGCGGCCTGGGAGCAGGCCCTCACCATCCTCATCACCCTCGGCCACCCCGACGCCGACGACGTCAGGGCCCTCCTCACGGCCGGTGACCGATGTGTGTGACCGGCGGGACGCCCGGGACGACCCCGGTCCGCCGCACCCCCGAACGCGCCGGCGAGGACCCGTTGACCAGGGGCGCGGCGGCTCTGTTCCCTGAAGGAGGTGACCGGTGGGCCGGCCCGGCGGCGGCGCCGGGCCGGGGTGCGCGGCGCGGGGCAGGACAGGGGTGGCGGTCGGGGGTGGCCGGGGTGCGGGAAGCGATGCGGTTCGAGGTGCTGGGGCCCTTGCGGGTGTGCCGGGGCGACGAGGAACTGGACCTCGGGTTCCCCCAGCAACGTGCGCTGCTGGCGCTGCTGTTGGTGCGGGCGGGCCGCCCGGTGCCCGCGGGCGAGATCGTCGACGTGCTCTGGCCCGGACGGGCGCCGGCCAGCGCGTTGAACGTCGTACGGCGGTACGCCGGCGCGCTGCGGCGGCTCCTCGAACCGGGGCTGCCGCCCCGCGCCCCCGGGCGCCGTGTGCTGCGCCGCGCCGGGGGTTATCTGCTGGAGGCGGCCGAGGACGAGGTGGACCTGCTGCGGTTCCGCGCGCTGACCAAGCGCGGCAAGCGGGCGGCGGCCACCGGGCGGTCCGAGGCGGCGCTCGGGCACTTCGTGGACGCGCTGGACGACTGGCACGGCCCGGTCGCGATGGGCATCCCCGCGGCCGTCCGGGAGAACACCGAGTTCACCGCGCTGGAACGCGAGTTGGCGCGCACGGCGCGGATGGCCGCCGACGCCGCGCTGCTCTGCGGCGGCTCCGAGCTGGTCCTGCCGCATCTGCGCCGGGCGGTCGGACTCGACCCGCTGGACGAGTCGGCGCAGGCGGGCCTCGTCATGGCCCTCGCCGCGTCCGGCCTCCAGGCAGAGGCGCTGACCGCGTACGAGCGGGTACGGCGGCTGCTGGCCGAGGAGTTGGGCACCGCCCCCGGCCCGGAGCTGACGGCCGCCCACACCCGCGTGCTCCGCCAGGAGTGGGGTCCCCGGCCGGCGGCACCCGCCACGCCACCCCGCCCGGCCCCGGCGGGCCCCGTCCCCACGGCGACCCCGCCCGCCGCCACCGCGGCCCCCCTCTGCGTACCCGTGGCCGCCCCGGCACCCTCCCCCACCCCCGCCCGCCCCGTCCGCCCCGCCCGGCTGCCCGCCGACCTGCCCGTCTTCGTCGGCCGAGAGGCGGAGCTGGCCGTCCTGCTGCGGGTCACCGACGCGGCCGCCGCCTCCACCGGCGCGCCCACGACGGTGCTGGTGAGCGGGATGCCCGGCATCGGCAAGTCGGCCCTCGCGGCGCACTGGGCGCACCGGGTCGCCGACCGGTTCCCGGACGGCCTGCTCCACGTCCCGCTGCGCGGGTTCGACGCGGCCGGGCCACCGCTGGAGCCCGCCGAGGCGCTGCGCGGGATGCTCGCCACGCTCGGGGTGCCCGCCGCACGGCTGCCGGACGGGGTGGACTCCCTGGCCGGGCTCTACCGCAGCACGCTGGCCGGACGGCGGCTGCTCGTGCTGCTCGACGACGCGGCGGACACCGAGCAGGTACGGCCGCTGCTGCCCGCGGGACCGGGCAGCCTCACCCTGGTCACCAGCCGTCTCGCCCTGTCCGGGCTGACCGCGTCGGGGGCCCGTCCGCTGCACCTGGACCTGCCGTCGGCGGCGGACGCGGCCGCCGCCCTGGCGCGCCGCGTCGGCCGGGACAGGACGGCCGCCGAACCCGGGGCCGCCGCCGAGATCGTCGCGCGGTGCGGACGGCTGCCGCTGGCCCTGGCCGTCGTCGCCGCCCGCGCCGCAGCCCGCCCGGACGTCCCGCTCTCCGCGATCGCCGCCGGGCTACGGCACTCGGGGGACGGCCTCGACGCCTTCGCCGGTACGGCGGGCACGCCCGGCCTGCGTGCCGCCCTCGACCCCTCCTACCGCCGGCTGCCCCCGGACAACGCCCGCCTGTTCCGGCTGCTGTCCCTGCGCCCCGGCCCGGACCTCACGCCCGGCGCGGCCGCCGCGCTGGCGGACCTCCCGCCGCGCCGCACCCGGCTGCTGCTCGACGAACTCGCGGACGCCCACCTCGTCCTGGAGCACGCCCCCGGCCGCTACGTCCAGCACGCCCTGCTGCGCCGCTTCGCCGCCGAGCTGACCGTCGCGTACGACTCCCCCGCGGAACGCCGCCGCGCCCTCGACCGGCTCCGCGCCCACACGGCGGCCGTCCCCGACGGCAACCCCGCCTCGGACATCGACCGTCCCTGACCACGGCTCCCGACGGACCCCTGCACCCCCACGCGATCGGCCGCTCGGCCCTTGCGCGGCGAGCCCGCCGGGCCGCCGTCACTTCGCCGTCACTCTTTTTGCACCTGTCCCTTCCTACGCTCCGGGTGCAGTGACCGACGGTGTGTTCGAGCGGCCCGGGAGGCAGCGACAGATGATCTCCGACACCAGCACTCTCGGGGCCCCGGCCCTGCGAATCGCCGTGCTCGACGAGGCACCGGAGCGGCTGCCCGGCCGGGAGCCGACGCGGCCGGCGGCGTACCGGCTGACCGCGCGGACCGGCGGCGAGTACCTGTTCGTGGGGGTGTGCGGGACCGGCGCCCCCGCCCCGGAGCGGTTGCCGGACATCGCCCTGGGCCCCGGTGACATCTGCTTCTACGACGCGGACCATCCGCCGTTACTGCAGCTCCCCGGCCGTGGCCGGCTGAAGGTGTTCCTCGTGCCGCGTGAGGCGATGGGGCTGGAGGAGCGCGACGTGCGGCGGGTGACGGCGGCGCCGGTGGCCCGTGGCTCCCGGCTGGGGTCGCTGCTGTCGCCGTTCCTGTCCGAGCTGGCCGACTCGGCGGTCTCCGCCCGGCCGCTGGTCGCCGAGATGCTCACCCGGAACGCCGTGCACCTGCTGGCCACGCTGGCCACGGAACAGCTGGGCCGGGAGGCGGGCGGGCCGCCGGGCGGCCGTTCGCCGCTGGTGGCGCGGATCCTGCGGTTCATCGACGAGCACCTCGCCGACGCGGATCTGTCGCCCGAGGTGATCGCCGGGGCGCACCACATCTCGGTGCGCTATCTGCACAAGCTGTTCCAGGACGAGGGCACGACGGTGGGCCGGTGGATCCAGCGCCGCCGCCTGGAGGAGTGCCGGCGCGATCTGGAGCTGGGTGTCCGGGGGCGCCGCACGATCGCCTCGGTGGCGGGCCGTTGGGGGTTCCTCAGCGCGACGCACTTCAGCCGGGTGTTCCGGGCGGCGTACGGGATGTCGCCGAGCGAGTGGCGGGACGGCGCGGGCCGGGGCGGGCGCGTCCTCACCCGGTAAGGACTGAGCGGCGGCCCCGGGTCGGGGGCCGCCGCTCGGGTGGCGCGGGGGCGTCAGGACGGCGGGCGGGTCCACGCGGCGTCGGAGCACGCCAGGCGCCAGGCGGCCGCGCAGGTCGGTGCGAGCAGCAGCAGGATCAGCCCCAGGGTGGCGGTGAGTCCGGCGTGCCGCAGGAGCAGGGCCCCGGCGAGGGCGCCGAGGAACATCGCGAGGACGGACAGGATCCGCCGTCCGGGCCGGGGCGCCGGCCCGCCGCCCGGGGTGGAGTCGGCCGCGAGTCCCGTCAGGGTGAGGGTCAGCACGGTGGTGGTGAGGTCGGGGACACCGAGGCGCCGTACGACCGCGTTCTGCAGCCCCATCGCGAGGCCGAGCAGCACGATCAGGGTGTGGCGCAGCGGCCCGTCGACGCGGTCGCCGTCCAGCGGGGCGGCCACGAGGACGGAGGCGGCGACGAGGGTCGTCTGCGCCGTCACGGCGATCGCCAGCACCCTTCCGCGGTGGGCGGTGAAGCGGGCGGCGACCCGGCCCCCGGCCAGCGCGCCCGCCAGGAACGCGGTCATCGCGACGACGGACGCGAGCGCGGACAGGCCCTCCGCGCCCGCCAGGGCGAACCCCAGGAAGACCACGTTGCCGGTCATGTTGGCGACGAAGACGTGGCCGAGGGCCAGATAGCTGACCGCGTCGACGACGCCGGTCACCACGGTGAGCGCCAGCAGCAGCGGCGGCAGCGGCCCGTGCCGGTCCCCGCGCGGCGGCAGGAGGGTGCGGACCGCGTCGGTCACCAGCTCACGCACGGCCCGTCACCCCCTCCGGTTCCGCCGCGAGGGCAGGGCGGTGCAGGACCGCCCGGGTGGTGAGCCCGGCGGCGGGCCCGAGCAGCACGGCCGCGACGCGGACCCACGGCGGCCACGGGGTGAGCCCGAGCGCCTCGTCGCCCGCCCAGCGGCCGGGTCCGGTGAGCGCGAGCACGCCCGCCACGAGCACGAGGACGAGCGGGTACTCGTACCCGTCGTTCTGCACCCACAGCCCGTTGCGCCACTTGACGGTGCTCGCGACCGTCATGACCCCCATGGCGGTCGTCGCCGCCAGGGGGGTGAGCAGTCCGGCCGCCAGGAACAGGCCGGCGCCCAGCTGGCCGCCGCCCGCGGCGAGCGCGGTGAGCCGGCCGCCGCGGAAGCCGTCGCGGCGGAACTCCTCCGTTCCGCCGGCCAGGCCGTTGCCGCCCAGCAGGAAACTGACCTTCTGCACCCCGTGCCCGGCGATGAGGAGCCCGACCACGAGACGCAGCAGCAACAGTCCGGTGTCCATCACGTTCCTCGCCCGTTCCCGACGTCCGTGGTGCTTCTCAGCCGGCCGCGTGGGCGCCGATGACGGCCTGTGCGTAGACGATGCCGAGGCCGTACGCGCCCGCGTGCTCCTTCACGACCTCGGTGGTCGGCCCGTACGTCTCCTCGCGCGCCCAGTCCCGCTGGAGCTCCAGCAGCACCTGCACCCATGTCACGGGCACGGCGCCGGCCTGGATCATGCGCTGGACGGCGTGCTCGTGGGCCTGCGGGGTGACACCGCCGGAGGCGTCGGTGACGACGTACACCTCGTAGCCCTGGGCGAGCGCGGACAGCGTGGGCAGGACCACGCACACCTCGGTCCACAGACCGGCGACGACGAGCTTCTTGCGGCCGGTGGCCTTGACCGCCTCGACGAACGCGGCGTCCTCCCAGGCGTTCATCGTCGTACGGTCGACGATCTTGTGGTCGGGGAAGACGTCCGCGAGCTGCGGCAGGAGGGGGCCCGAGAACGACTCGGCGGCCACCGTGCTCAGCACCACGGGCACGTCGAAGACCCGGGCCGCCTTGGCGAGGCCCACGGTGGCGTTGATGATCGCGGTGCGGTCGCCGCTGCCGGTGCCGAAGAACATCTGCGGCTGGTGGTCCACGAACAGGACCGCGCAGTTGTCGGGGGTGAGCAGGTCCGGGCCGGGAGCAGCGGTGACCTCGTCGATGTCGGCCATGAGGTTGTGTGCCTTTCTGTTGTCAGGGGTGTGATCGAGGGGTGTGACCGGACGAGGAAGTCCGGGTGGGTCAGGAGGAGAAGCAGGGGTCGAGGGCCGGGCCGTCGTCGGTGCCGGGGACGAGGCCGCGGGCGGCGCGCCACTGCCGGTGCAGTGCGGAATCGGCGGCGGCCTCCCCCAGCAGTTCGGCCTGGCGGGCGCCCGACCGGCCGGCGGGGCCGGTGGCCCGGTAGCCGCCGTGGTGCGCGACGGGACTCCACGCGGGGCTGACCGGCGGGAGTTCCTCGTCGAGTCCCTCGTACTCGGCGGCGGCGTGCACGATCCGCCCGCCGACGACCGTCAGGACGGACTCGATGTGCGGGATGTCCGGCTCGGGCACGGTGAAGTAGTCCTCGGACAGCAGGGCGAGATCGGCGAAGCACCCGGTGCGCAGCACGCCCTTGAGGTGGTCCTCTCCGGTGAGGGCGGCGCCCGCCGTGGTGAACATCGCGAGCGCGGTGGCCCGGTCGACCCGGTTGTGGGGCGGACGCAGGGCCAGGTCGCCGACGGTGCGGCCGCTGACCAGCCAGTGCAGGGCGACCCACGGGTTGTAGGTGGAGACGCGGGTGGCGTCGGTGCCGGCGCCGACGGTCAGGCCGCGGTCCAGCATGGCGCGGAGCGGCGGGGCGGTCGCGGCGGCGTCGGGGCCGTAGCGGCGCCGGAACGCTTCGCCCTGGAAGGACAGGCGGTTCTGCACGGACAGGGCGCCGCCGAGGGCGGCGATCCGGTCCAGGCTGCTGCCGGAGACGGTCTCCGCGTGGTCGAACAGCCATCTGTTCCCGGCGGGGAAGAGCCCTTCGGCGGCGAGTTTCTCGAATACGGCGAGATCCCGGCGAATGGTCTCGTCATAGGTGGCGTGGAGTCTGAATCCCCAGCCGTTCTCCATGAGGAGCCGGACGGCGTTCTCGAATTCCGTCTCGTAGTCGGCGGTGAGTTCCGGGCGCGGCTGGGTGAAGTTCTCGAAATCGGCGGCGGCCCAGGTGAGGTTCTCGCCCGCGCCGTTGAGGCGCAGCCAGGCGTCGCCGTCCTCGGGGCGGACCGTCCCGATCCAGCGGGCCAGGTCGGCCGTCTCCTGGCCGGGGGTCTGCGGGAAGAGGTGGTAGGCGATGCGCAGGGTGAGCTGTCCGGCCGCGGCGAGTGCGGCGACGGTGCGGTAGTCGTCGGGGAAGCTCTGGAAGCCGCCGGCGGCGTCGATCGCGGAGGTGAGTCCGAACCGGTTGAGTTCCTTGAGGAAGTGCCGGGTGGAGGTCTTGCGGTCCTCGTCGTCCAGGGCCGGTGCCTTGGCGAGCGTCGAGTAGAGGATCAGGGCGCTGGGCGCGGCGAGCAGCAGGCCCGTGGGGGTGCCGTCCCGGCCGCGGACGATCTGGCCGCCCTTGGGGTCGGGGGTGTCGCGGGTGTACCCGGCGGCCTGGAGCGCGGCGCGGTTGAGGATCGCCGACTGGTACAGGTGCAGGACGAACACCGGGGTGTCGGGCGCGGCGGCGTTCAGTTCGGCGACGGTCGGCGGCCTGCGTTCGGCGAACTGCTCGGCCGACCAGCCGCCCACCACGCGCACCCACTGCCCCTTGGGGGTGCGGGCCGCCTGTGCGCGCAGCAGGGCGAGGGCATCGCGGAGGGTGGGGACGCCGTCCCAGCGCAGTTCGAGGACGTAGTTGAGGCCGCCGCGGATGACGTGCAGGTGGGAGTCGTTGAGGCCGGGGACGGCGCGGCGGCCGAGGGCGTCGACGACCCGGGTCCGCGGGCCGATGTGGGGCGCCACGTCGCCGTCGTCGCCGACGGCGGTGACGATCCCGGCGCGCACGGCGAGCGCCTCGGCCGCCGGGCGGGCCCGGTCGCCGGTGTGGATCCTCGCGTTGCGGACGACGAGGTCCGCCGCGTCGTCGACAGCACGGGGCACCAGCCCACCGACCGGCATCGTGAACAACTTGAGCCAACCTCCTGGGAGTTGAGGACGAGAGCGGCTGAACGGCGTCTGCCCAGAAGGTATTTCGCACCACGAGCCCCAGGTGACCCGGCAGCGCACGGAATTCGTACTCACAGCGCACTGCCCGTTTGCCAGCGCCCTTTCCCGTGCGCTGTGGGATAGGTCCCGGTGCGCTCATGGGCCATTCCTGAGGCGTTCCCGGTCCTAGCGTGCAGGGCGACGCACCCGCACCACGCGCACGAAACCATCGGGAGAAACACATGTCCGACACGGTCGAACCGGTACGGCCGGTCCTGGAACCGGCTGCCGCCGCCTTCGCCGAGGCGACGGCCAACCGCCCCTTCCTCTTCGAACTGCCGCCCGCCGAGGGCCGCAAGGCGGTCGACGAGGTGCAGTCCGGCGAGATCGGGAAGCCGGAGATCGACGAGGAGTGGATCACCGTCTCGGGCGGCCCCACGGGCAGCGTCAGGGCACGGATCGTGAAGCCCGCCGGCGCCGAGGGCACCCTGCCGGTGATCCTCTACATCCACGGCGCCGGCTGGGTGTTCGGCAACGCCCACACCCACGACCGCCTGGTCCGCGAACTGGCCGTCGGCGCGGGCGCCGCCGTGGTCTTCCCGGAGTACGACCTCTCCCCCGAGGCCCGTTACCCCGTCGCCATCGAGCAGAACTACGCCGTCGCCAAGTGGGTCGTGGAGCAGGGCGCGTCGAAGGACCTGGACGGCACGCGGCTCGCGGTGGCCGGTGACTCGGTCGGCGGCAACATGACCGCCGCCCTGACCCTGATGGCCAAGGAGCGCGGGGACGTGCCCCTGGTCCAGCAGGTCCTCTTCTACCCAGTGACGGACGCGAACTTCGACAACAGCTCCTACCGCCGGTTCGCCGAGGGCTACTTCCTGCGCCGCGACGGCATGCAGTGGTTCTGGGACCAGTACACGACCGACGAGGCCGAGCGCGCCCAGATCACCGCGTCACCGCTGCGCGCCACCACCGAGCAGCTGAACGGGCTTCCCCCGGCGCTGGTCATCACCGGTGAGGCCGACGTGCTGCGCGACGAGGGCGAGGCGTACGCGAACAAGCTGCGCGAGGCGGGCGTCCCGGTCACCGCCGTCCGTTTCCAGGGCATCATCCACGACTTCGTGATGCTCAACGCGCTGCGCGGCACCCACGCCGCCGAGGCCGCGATCACGCTGGCCACCGGCACCCTGCGCACCGCGCTGCACGCCGGCTGACCGACCCGCACCGAGAGAGGACCCCTCATGTCCACCACACCCACCGTCCTGCTCGTGCACGGGGCCTTCGCCGACGCGTCCAGCTGGGCCGGCGTCGTCGAGGAGCTCCGGAGCCACGACGTCCCGGTCGTCGCCGTACCGAACCCGCTGCGCGGTCTGGCCTCCGACGCCGCGTACATCGCCTCCGCCGCCGCCCAGATCGACGGCCCGGTCGTCCTCGTCGGCCATTCCTACGGCGGTGCCCTGATCACCGTGGCGGGCGCGACCGAGAACGTCGTCGGCCTGGTCTACGTGGCCGCGTACGTCCCGGAGGAGGGGGAAAGCCTCGGCGAGCTGCAGGGGCGCTTCCCGCTGGCCCCGCTCGTCGCCAACCTGGTCGAGCGGACCTACCCGGTCGAGGGCGGGGAGCCCGCCGTCGAGGTCACCATCGCGCCGGACGCCTTCCCGGGCATCTTCGCCGCGGACGTCCCCGCCGAGACGACGCGGATCCTCGCGGTGTCGCAGCGTCCGCTGGCCACCGCCGCGTTCACCGAGGTCCCGCCGGTCGCCGCCTGGAAGACGCGGCCGTCCTGGGCCGTGGTCGCGGCGGCCGACGAGGCGATCAACCCCGAGGTCCAGCGTTTCGCCGCGAAGCGCGCGGGCGCCACGATCACCGAACTGGAGGGCGCCTCGCACGCGGTGGCCGTCTCCCGTCCGAAGGAAGTGGCGGCGGTCATCCGCGACGCGGTACGCCTGACCAGCTGAACGGCGCGTGCCCCGCTCCCCCGGTCGGGGGCGCGGGGCACACCTGCCTCCGGGCCCGGGACGTCACTCGCTCTCGGGCGCCAGCCGCAGCGAGATGCTGTTGATGCAGTACCGCTGATCCGTGGGGGTCGGATACCCCTCACCCTCGAACACGTGCCCGAGGTGCGAGCCGCACCGGGCGCAGCGGACCTCGGTGCGCACCATGCCGTACGACCGGTCCTCGATCAGTTCCACCGCGTCGCTGTCCTTCGGGTCGTAGAAGGACGGCCATCCGCAGTGCGACGCGAACTTGGTCTCGGAGGTGAACAGTTCCGCGCCACAGGCCCGGCACGAGTACACCCCCTTCGTCCTGGTGTCGGTGTACTCCCCGGTGAACGCCGGCTCCGTACCCGCCTGGCGCAGCACCGCGTACTCCGCCGGCGTCAGCTCCGCGCGCCACTGCTCGTCCGGCTTGTCGACGTCGTACGCCATCGGTCTCAGCCCCTCACTGCGAAAGACGGTCCAGGATCCTCGGGCCCAGGTCGGTCACGTCACCCGCGCCCATGGTGAGAACGAGATCACCGGGCCTCGCCATTCCCGCGACGACCGCGGGCGCCTGCGCCTTGTCGTGGACGGCCGTGACCTGGGCGCCGGCCGCGCGCGCGGCGTCGATGATCAGCTCGCTGGTGACGCCCGGGACCGGGTCCTCGCGGGCCGGGTAGATGTCGAGCACGACGGAGGCGTCGGCGAGGGCGAGCGACTGTCCCATCTCGGTGCCCAGCTCCTGCGTCCGGGAGAACAGGTGGGGCTGGAAGAGGACGAGGATGCGCGCGTCACCGGCGGCGGCCCGCATCGCCTCCAGGTCGGCCGTCATCTCGGTCGGGTGGTGCGCGTACGAGTCGATGACCTGCACCCCGCCGGCCTCGCCCTTCAGCTGCAACCGCCGCTTCACGCCGGTGTAGGCGGCCAGGGCGGGCGCCAGCTCCGCCGCCGGGACGCCCAGCGCGACGCCCGCGGCCAGGGCGGCGACCGCGTTGTGCGCGTAGTGCCGTCCGGGCACGGAGACCGTGAAGGTGATCTCCTGTCCGTCCAGCAGGACGGTGACCTCGCTCCTGAGCCCCTGGGGCACGACGGCGAGCACCCGGACGTCGGCGTCCTCGCGCTCGCCGTAGGTGACGACCCGCAGGCCCTCGACGCGGCGGGTCAGCTCCCGCGCGCCCTCGTGGTCGGCCGAGATCACCAGCGTGCCGCCGGGCACGACGCGGCCGGCGAACGTCTCGAAGGACGCGTAGATCTCGTCCATGGACGCGTAGTTGGCGTGGTGGTCCAGCTCCACGTTGAGGACGATCGCGACCTCGGGGGCGTACTTGTGGAAGCTGCGGTCGCTTTCGTCCGCCTCGGCCACGAAGATGTCGCCGTCGCCGTGCAGGGCGTTGGAGCCGGGCGCGTCGAGGTCGCCGCCGATCGCGTACGACGGGTTCAGGCCCAGCGCGGTCAGCGACACGGCCAGCATGGACGTGGTGGTGGTCTTGCCGTGGGTGCCGGCCACCGCGATCGGGCGCAGGCCGTCCATCAGCCGGGCGAGCGCGTCCGACCGGTGGACGACCGGGATGCCCAGGTCGGCGGCGCGGGCCAGCTCCGGGTTGTCCGCACGGATCGCCGACGACACCACCACGCACGTCGCGTCGTCGGCGAGGTGCTCCGCGGCGTGGCCGATGTGCACGGTCGCGCCCAGCGCGCGCAACGCCTGCGCCGTCTCCGACTCCTTGGCGTCGCTCCCGGCCACCTTGGCGCCGCGCTGGGCGAGGATCTTCGCGATCCCCGACATCCCGGCCCCGCCGATCCCGATGAAGTGCGGTCGGTCCATGGCGGTAGGAAGGCCGGGTGCCATGTGCGTTCTCCCAGTACTGGTACGGCGAAGGTTCAGGGCAACCCTATGCCCATACGCCCCCGGGATCGGCAGGGACCACCGGTCGCGGCTACGCGCGGCTGTGGGAGAACAGCTTCAGCACCGGGACCCCCACCTTGTGCCGCGCCCGGGAGGCCCAGTCGCGGTGGAAGAACTCCTCCACGTAGTGCGGATCGGTCAGCACCAGCACCTCGTCTGCCTCGACCTCCTCCACCAGCGCCTTCAGCGCGTCCAGCG
This sequence comes from Streptomyces sp. HM190, assembly GCF_009857135.1. Classification (GTDB taxonomy): domain Bacteria; phylum Actinomycetota; class Actinomycetes; order Streptomycetales; family Streptomycetaceae; genus Streptomyces; species Streptomyces heilongjiangensis. The sequence goes on along the minus strand of NZ_CP047318.1, from coordinate 6,761,529 downwards.
GATGGTCCTCGATCAGCCGTCCCTCCGCCTCGCTGCCGGCCGCGCGCAGCGCCTGCAGGGACACCTCCAGCGCCCGCTCCCCCTCGTCGAGGGCCTGTTCCCCCTCCGGGGTCTCCCCCTCGCGCGCCGCCTCGTCCAGCTCGCCGAGCGCGAGGTCGTCGATGGCCCGCAGCAGCCGGTCGGCCTGGTTGCCCCGCGGCTGGAGCAGCACGTGGAAAGAGGCCGGCTCGTCGCCGTGCAGGGTGGTGACGAACTCCACGTCCGCAGACGTCAGAGCCTTCTCGATCATCAAAACGCTCGTGAACGACACCACAGGCGCCCTTCTTCCGGGAGGACCCCTCGGCCCTCGCTCCTCAGGGATCTAGTGTGCCCGGCGGGAACTAAACGGAACGACAGATTCCGCCCGTTCTCACGTACGACGGTAACGACCGAACAGGAACCCGGCCTCTTCCAGCAACGACACCAGTTCGAACCGCTCGGGCACCGCCATCGGGGGCCCTCCGGCGATGCGCTGGGCGTCCCCCGCCGTGAGCATCGGCGACACGGTCAGGCACAGCTCGTCCAGGACCCCGGCGGCGATCAGCTGTCCGAGGAGCCGCGGTCCGCCCTCGGTGAGCAGCCGGGTCAGCCCCAGGTCGGCGAGGGCCCGCACGGCGCGCGCGGGATCGACGCCCGCACCGTCCCCGGCGATCACCACCCGCGCGCCCGCCTTCTCGGCGGCGGCCACCCGGTCGGCCGGGGCGGCCGCGCCGGTGAGCAGGAGGGTCGGGGTGAGCGGCGAGGTGAACAGGGGGAGTGCGAAGTCGAGGTCCAGTCCGGCGCTGACCACCGCGACGGCCGGGGCCGGTGTCTGCCCGGCGGCCCGGCGGGCCTCGGCGAAGGCGTCCCGCGCGCGGGCCGGCCGGTACCCCTCCTGGCGTACCGTTTCAGCGCCGACGACCACCACGTCCGCGAGCCCCCGCAGGGTGCCGAAGATCCGCATGTCGGCGTCGCTGGAGATCGGCTGCGAACGTCCCTCGTGCTGGGCCGCCCCGTCCAGCGTGGAGACCATGTTGGCGCGCAGCCACGGCTCCCGCCCGCCCGGCCCCGGCGCGGGATAGGCGTAGGCCGCCGCCAGTTCCGCGAGGCTCCACTCCCGGTCGGCGGCCCCGGCGCCGGGCACCCGCGGGCCTGCCGCGTCCGCGCCTCCACCGGCCTCGTCCGGGGTCCGGGCCGCTGTCTCTTCGGTCACAGGGAACAGGCGTCGCATGCCGTGCAGTGTGGCACGGCCCTTAGACTCGGTAACCGTGTCGTCGTCCTCCGCCGCCGTGTCCGGTCTCGATCCCCTGACCGAGACGGCTCCGCTGTCCCTGTGCGCCCGCGAGCCCCACGTCCCCGCCGACCGGCTCGTCGCCGAGATGGTGCCGCCACCCCGCTTCGACTCGGTGCGCTTCGACACGTACATCCCGGACCCGAACCAGCCCAGCCAGACCGAGGCCGTCCAGGTCCTCAGCGGCTTCGCGGCGGGTCTCGGCGGCGCCCACGCCTCCGGCGCCGGCAGGCGTGGCCTCTTCGGCTTCGGCCGGGCGAAGGCCCCCAAGGTCCCGGCCGGCCCGCGCGGTGTCTACCTGGACGGCGGCTACGGCGTCGGCAAGACCCATCTGCTGGCCTCCCTGTGGCACGCGACCCCGGCCGAACCCGCGCTGAAGGCGTTCGGCACCTTCGTGGAGCTGACCAACCTGGTCGGCGCGCTCGGCTTCCAGAAGACGGTCCAGACCCTCTCCGGGCACCGGCTGCTGTGCATCGACGAGTTCGAGCTGGACGACCCGGGCGACACCGTCCTGGTGTCCACGCTGCTCGGCAAGCTGGTGGACGCGGGCGTCGCCCTGGCCGCCACGTCGAACACCCTGCCGGGCAAGCTCGGTGAGGGCCGGTTCGCGGCGGCCGACTTCCTGCGGGAGATCCAGGGCCTGTCCGCCCACTTCCGCGCCCAGCGCATCGACGGCGAGGACTACCGCCACCGCGGACTGCCCGAGGCGCCGCCGCCGTTCTCCGACGAGCAGGTCACGAAGGCGGCGTACGCCACCGAGGGCTCCTCCCTCGACGACTTCCCACATCTGCTGGAGCACCTCGCGCGGGTCCACCCCAGCCGGTACGGCGCCCTGACGGACGGTCTGAAGGCGGTCTGCCTGACCGACGTCCGGCCCGTCCCCGACCAGTCGACCGCCTTGCGGCTGGTGGTGCTCGCGGACCGGCTGTACGACCGCGAGATACCCGTGCTCGCCTCCGGCCTGCCCTTCGACCGGCTGTTCAGCGAGGAGATGCTGAACGGCGGCTACCGGAAGAAGTACTTCCGGGCCATCTCCCGCCTCACCGCCCTCGCCCGTGACGCCGGGCGACTCGCCGGGCACTGAGCCCTCAGCGGCACACCGACGCCCCCTGACCGGGAGCAACTCCCCCGGTCCGGGGGCTTTTCCGGCCATCCTGCCCGCGCTTTTCAGGCTCTCTTCAGCTCGAAACGTTAAGTTAACCCTGCAAACAACTTTGCAGGGTTAACGTGTTTCTTGACCAGCGGTTGACCATTGATTGACCAACTCGTTCAACTGCCGGCACCCGGGAGACAGGACGAACTGACCGTGGGGAGGCTGATGTTGCGAGGTGCGGCGCCCCGAACCGTCATCGCGGCCCTGGCCGCCGTCCTGCTCGCCCTGCAGTTCTTCACTCCCACCACTTCCTTCGCATCCGCGCACACCCTCGGTCACGTCAAGGCCAAAGCCACGCCCGGAAAGGCCCTCCCGGCCACACCGGTGCGTGACCCGGCCGCCACAGCCCGCGCATGCGGTCATTCCGAGGACCCGACCGGTCCTGTCCGCACCCGTGACCGGCACCGCGCCACCACCCACACCGCTTCCGGAGCGCCCGTACGCCCGTCGCAGGGGGAGAACCCGGCGGTCGTCAGCGAACCGGAACGGTCCTCGGCCCGGCACCACCGGCAGCCGAGATCCCGCACGGCCCCCACCCCGGCCGCTCTCCAGGTCTTCCGCTGCTGATCCGGCGGAGTGCGTTCCCCCCACATCTGTCGTGCAAGCCCGACGCGCCGCCGTGGCGCGCCAGGAGGAGTCACCACATCATGCAGCCCCTCATCGACAACGCCCGTACCTTCGGACAGCGCCCTGAGGAGTTCGCCAGGCTGGCCGAGGGCCAGTCCCCCGAGGTCCTGTTCATCACCTGCTCCGACTCGCGGGTCGTCCCGGCCCTGATCACGGGCGCCCGCCCCGGCGAGCTCTTCGAACTGCGGACCGCCGGCAACATCGTCCCCCCGTACGCCCCCGACCGCCCCACCGGTGAGACGGCCACCATCGAGTACGCCGTGGAAGTGCTCGGCGTCAGCGACATCGTGGTCTGCGGCCACTCGCACTGCGGTGCCGTCGGCGCGCTGGTGCGCGGCGACGACCTCGACGCCGTACCCGCCGTACGCGACTGGCTCGCGCACGCCACCCCGCGCCCCCAGGGCACGGTCGAGGACCCCACCGTCGCCGACGGCGTGCAGAACCACGTCCTCAGCCAGCTGCTGCGGCTGCGTTCCTACCCCTGCGTGGAGAAGCGCCTCGCCGACGGCCGGCTGCGGCTGCGCGGCTGGTACTACGAGGTCCACACCGGAGCCGTGCGCGAACACCGCGCGGACACCGACACGTTCGAGACCCTGTGAGCGGCGGGCCGGTGTCCTCGATGAACTCCCCCACCTCCCCCACGTCCAAGTTCCCCCACATACGCCAGGACTTCGGCGCCTCGCTGGTCGTGTTCCTGGTCGCCCTGCCGCTGTGCGTGGGCGTGGCCGTCGCCTCCGGGGTGCCGGCCGAACTCGGCCTGATCACCGGCATCGTGGGCGGCATCGTCGCCGGTCTGATGCCCGGCAGCAGCCTGCAGGTCTCCGGCCCGGCGGCCGGGCTGACCGTGCTGGTCTTCGAGGCGGTGCGCCAGTTCGGCCTTCCGGCGCTCGGCGTGATCGTGCTCGCCGCCGGTCTGCTCCAGCTCGTCATGGGCGCGCTGAAGCTGGGCCGCTGGTTCCGCGCGATCTCCGTGTCCGTGGTCGAGGGCATGCTGGCCGGTATCGGACTCGTGATCATCGCCGGCCAGCTGTACGCGGCGGCGGGCCTGGAGGCCCCGGCCTCCGGGCTCGACAAGATCGCGGGGCTGCCCGGCGCCTTCGTGGAGGCCGTGGGCAGCGCCGCCGCGCTCGCCTCCCTGGCGCTCGGCGCGGGCACCGTCGCCGTGATGGTGCTGTGGAAACGGCTGCCGAAGAAGGTCCAGGTCGTGCCGGGCGCGCTCGCCGCGGTCGTGCTCGCCACCGTCGCCGCCCTGGCCTTCGGCCTGCCGGTCGCCAAGGTCGAGGTGAAGGGCCTGCTGGACTCCGTCCAGCCGCCCGGTCTGGACGCCTTCGGCGGACTGGCCGACGTGGCGCTGATCGGTACGATCCTCGCCTTCACGCTGATCGCGTCCGCCGAGAGCCTGTTCAGCGCGGCGGCGGTGGACCGGCTGCACGACGGGCCGCGCACCCAGTACGACAAAGAGCTGATGGCCCAGGGCGCCGGCAACACGGTGTGCGGGCTGCTGGGCGCGCTGCCGATGACCGCGGTCATCGTGCGCAGCTCCGCCAATGTGCACGCCGGGGCGCGGACCAAGGCGTCCCGTGTCCTGCACGGTGTGTGGCTGCTGCTGTTCGCCGCGCTGCTGCCGGGGGCCCTCGCGCTGATACCCCTGCCGGCCCTGGCCGGCATCCTCGTCCACGCGGGCTGGAAGCTGATCCCGTTCCGCGCGGTCGTCTCGCTGTGGCGCGGCCACCGCGGCGAGGCGCTGATCCTGGTGACGACCGCCGTGTCGATCGTCGCGGTGAACATGTTCGAGGGCGTCCTCATCGGTCTGGCCCTCGCGGTCGTCAAGACGGCCTGGGAGGCCTCGCACATCAAGCTGGAGGTCATCGACAAGGGCTCCGGCCCCGTCCAGGCCTACCTCTCCGGCAACGCCACCTTCCTGCGGCTGCCGAAGATCCTCGACAGCCTGGAGTCCCTGCCCCAGGACCGTCCCGTCGAGCTTCACCTCTCCGGTCTGCTCCACCTCGACCACGCCTGCCGCACCGCCCTGGAGAACTGGGCGGAACGTCACAGCGCGACCGGCACCGAGCCGGTGCGGATGACGGGCCCGGAGCCGGAGAAGGTCCCCTCGGCGACAGCCTGACCCCGTACGGCCCCACCAGGCGGGCGGCGGCCCGCAGGCCCGCCCCCGTCCCGGCGCCCCGGTCCTCGCGACCGGGGCGCCACCCGTGCCCCACCGGTGCCCCACCGGTGATCCACAGGTGGGGCACGGATGGATCACCCGCGGTCGGGCCGTGCTCGGGCCCCCCGCGGAAGGGCATTCGCCGAAGTCCCCGCCCGAGGCATATCGTGGTATTCACAACGATTTACGACGACTTCGCGGATACGCGGCGACCGAGAGTGACCGGGGGCGGTCGTCACGGTCGGCTCGAAGGGGCGGTCGTCATGGGCGAAGCACTCATCGCGGCAGCCGCGGTTCTCGCCGCCGGCGGCGCCGTCTATCTCGCGGCGGCGGCCCGCGTCATCAAGCAGTACGAACGCGGCGTCGTCTTCCGCCTCGGCCGTCTGCTCGGCGCGACCAGACAGCCCGGACTCACCATGGTCGTCCCCGTGGTCGACCGTATCCGCAAGGTGAACATGCAGATCGTGACGATGCCGGTGCCGGCCCAGGAGGGCATCACCCGCGACAACGTGACGGTCCGCGTGGACGCGGTCGTGTACTTCAAGGTCGTCGACCCGGCCGGCGCGGTCGTGCAGGTCGAGGACTACCGTTTCGCCGTCTCCCAGATGGCGCAGACCTCCCTGCGCTCGATCATCGGCAAGAGCGACCTCGACGACCTCCTCTCCAACCGGGAGAAGCTCAACCAGGGGCTGGAGCTGATGATCGACAGCCCGGCCGTGGAGTGGGGCGTCACCATCGACCGCGTCGAGATCAAGGACGTCTCCCTCCCCGACACGATGAAGCGCTCCATGGCCCGCCAGGCCGAGGCGGACCGCGAACGCCGGGCCCGCATCATCAACGCGGACGCCGAACTGCAGGCGTCGAAGAAGCTGGCGGAGGCGGCGAAGCAGATGGCCGAGACGCCCTCCGCGCTCCAGCTGCGCCTGCTCCAGACGGTGATGGCGGTGGCCGCGGAGAAGAACTCGACCCTGGTCCTCCCCATCCCGGTGGAGCTCCTGCGCTTCCTGGAACGGGGCCGGTCGGAGCAGGAGAGCGCCCCCGAACCGCGGCCCCACCGGGACCCGAACCCCCCGGTCGAGGACCCGGCCGCCCCCGCCCCCCGCGCGGATCTCGCGGACCCGGACGGTGCGGCGCCCCCCGCGCAGATCCCGGACCCGTTCGGCTCGGCCTCCCCCGCCGGGCTTGCGGACACACCTGGATCAGCCGTCCCGCCCGGGCTTGACGACCTCTCCGGTCCGGGGGCCGTGCTTCCGCCCCACCGGACCCCGGACGCCCCACCGGTCGCCCCGCCCTTCCCACCCGTCACGCCCGACAACCCCACGCCGACCGAGTGATACCTACGGAACACCTTCTCCGGGCGTGGTTCACGCGGCCGTACCCCCGTGATACACACAGGCGGGTCACGTCCTGTCCGCCAACAGGAAGGTTGTCCCGTGTCAGTGACTCGACGTCAGGCCCTGGCCCGTACCGGTGCCCTGGGAGCGGGCATCGCGTTCACCGGAGCCCTGTCCGAACTCTTCGCCGGCACAGCGGCCGCGCAGAGCGACCTCGGCCACAGCGGCTACGGCCCGCTGATCCCCGACCCGAACGGCCTGCTCGACCTGCCGAAAGGTTTCCGTTACCGGGTCCTCTCCCGCGAGGGCGACCAGCTCCGCTCCGGTGAGGGCCGCGTGCCCAGCAATCACGACGGCATGTCCGCCTTCGCCGGAAGACACGGCCGCGTCCACCTGGTCCGCAACCACGAGAACCGCGCCACCGGGCGTATCCCCGTCCCCACGGTCGAGGGCCTCACCTACGACCCTGCGGGCAAGGGCGGCTGTACGGCCCTGACGCTGGACGCCCGCGGTGACGTGCTGGCCGAACGCGTCGCCATCGCCGGTACCGCCGTCAACTGCGCGGGCGGCCCCACTCCGTGGGGCACCTGGCTGACCTGCGAGGAGACCGAGGACAAGGCCGGCACCAACGGCTACACCAAGGACCACGGCTTCATCTTCGAGGTCGACCCGGTCGATCCGCACCGCTCCGGTGCCGTCCCGCTCACGGCGATGGGCCGCTTCCAGCACGAGGCGATCGCCGTCGACCCGAGGCGCGGCGTCGTCTACGAGACGGAGGACGCCTTCGAGCGGCCCTTCGGCCTCTTCTACCGCTTCCTCCCCGAGCGGCCCAAGGGCGGCCCGGGTTCCCTGCGCGCGGGCGGCCGCCTGCAGGCGATGCGGGTGCCCGGGGTCCCCGACCTGTCCTCCATCCAGGAGACGGGCGCCCGCTTCGAGAAGATCGAATGGGTGGACGTCCCGGACCCGCTGGCCACCACGACGGCCATCCGCCACCAGGACTTCGGCCCCCGCGGCATCACCCACGCCCAGAAGCTGGAGGGCTGCTACTGGGGCGGCCGCTGCGTCTACTTCGTCTCGTCCTTCGCCCGCAGCTCGGACGGCTCCGCCGCCGACCACTACGGCCAGATCTGGCGCTACGACCCCGACGACCGCACCCTCACCCTGGTGATCGTCTTCGGCCCCGACACCGACGTCCAGCTGCCCGGCGAGTCCCCCGACAACATCTGCCTCGCACCCAGCGGCGGCCTCATGGTCTGCGAGGACGGCAACGGCGCCCAGCACGTGTACGGCGTCACCCGCCGCGGCGACGTCTACGCCATGGCCCGCAACGCCCAGAACATCGGCACGCCCGGCGAACCCGAGTGGGGCGAGTTCGCGGGCGTCACGTTCTCGCCCGACGGGCGCACGATGTACGTCAACTGCTACACGCCGGGCACGACGTTCGCGGTGACGGGGCCGTGGCGCCGTACGTGAGGTGACGGATCGCGTCCGACCCGGCCGGTCGGAAGAGGGGGCGGGCACCTGCGGGCGCCCGCCCCCTCTCGTGCGTCCCCCGCACCCCCGGCTTCCGCCGCGCCCCGGCCTCCGCCGCGGTCGGCCAGGCGGGTGACTTCGGGGGTGGAATCCGGGCGGACGAGCTGGTGATCGGATGAACGGGGAGCGCGAGACGTCTACGTTCGTCCCGTGATCGTTCCTGTACGGATTGTCAGGGCACTCTGCGCGCTCGGGGCGCTCGGAATCGCCCTGACCGCCTGCGGTGGGCCGCGGGCCTCGTCCCGCGTGGTCACCGCCACCGCCACGGGGACGCCCCCGCACCCGGTCGTGGCGTCCCGGCCCCCCACGCTCGCTCCCGGACCGGCCGGCCTCGCGCCGGTCTTCGAGCACGGGCCGCGGGACCGGGGCGAGAAGACGGTCGCGCTCACCTTCGACGCCGACCTGACCGAGGAGCAGGGGGCACGGGCCGCCGCGGGCGAGCGGTTCGACAACCCGCGGCTCATCGCGACACTCCGCCGGCTGAAGGTGCCGGCGACCGTGTTCATGACGGGGCGCTGGGCCGAGGAGTACCCGATCCAGGCCCGCTCGATCGGACGGGACCCACTCTTCGAGGTGGCGAACCACTCGTACGGCCACCGGGCGTTCAGTGCCGGCTGCCGCGGCCTGCCCACCCTGGCGGCGGACCGGGTCGCGGCCGACGTCGAGCGGGCCTACACCGCGTTCCGCGCGGCCGGGGTGGCGGACCCGATGCCGTACTTCCGCTTCCCGGGCGGCTGCTACGACCGCCGCGCGCTGCGCGCACTCAGCGCGTCCGGCGTCACGGCCGTGCAGTGGGACGTCGCCGGCGGGGACACGGCGGCCACGGATCCGGCGGCGGTCGCCCGGGAGGTGCTGGAGCGCGTGCGGCCCGGTTCCGTCGTCGTCCTGCACTGCGTGAGGAGTACGGCACCCGTCACGGAGCGGGCGGTGCGGATGATCGTGCCCGCGCTGCGGGAGCGCGGGTTCCGGCTCGTGAAGGTGTCGGAACTGGTCGGGGCGACCGCCGCCACCACGCCATGAGCCCCGCGCGCGGGGCGCTCCCTGCCCGTCGTCCTACGCTGGACACATGAGCGACTACTGCGGCACCGGGACGACCCCCACGGGTGCGTCTCCGGCCCCGGCCTCCGCGTCGGCCCCGGTGACGGCGGGGCAGGCCCCCGTCGCCGCCGGTCCGCCCTTCGCCGCCTGTGTCCTGTGCCAGGAACCGACCGGGTATCCCGAGTCCCACCGGGGGATCACCCTGTGCCCCGTGTGCGAGTGGCGCGAGGCGGAGCGCACGGCCTGCTCGGGCTGACGGGTGACGTCCGGCCAGGGCGCGCGCCGTGTCGTCAGCACGCACGCCGGCGCCGTCCCGGCCGCCGCGCACAGGGCCCTCGAACGGGGCCGCACCCCGCGCCCGCCCCGGTCCCCCTCTCCCTCGCCCCCGCCCCCCGCGGGCGGCCGGAGCGGGGCGGCCGCTGGCAGACTGGGGGGCGTGACCACCAGCGACCCGGCCTCCACCCCCGCTCCCCTGCCCACCCCCGTCCCTTCGCCCGCCCCTGTCCCGGACGTCCCCGTCCCGGCTGCCGCCCTCGACCCGGCCTCCCTCCCCCTGCCGGTCCACGCCCCGGCGTCGGCGCAGGCGCCGGATGCCGCCGCGCCTCCCGCCCCCGGAGAGGACCGGGGCAGCGGTCCGGCGGCCCCGCGGCCGGACGTACCGGTGGCGCAGGACAGTCCCTTCCGGGACGAGCGGACCGCCCGGGACGAGGCGCCGCAGTTCGTGCTGCCGCTGGTCGTACGGATCGAACGGGCGGAGCCGCCGGCGCGCACGGACGCGCTGGAGACGGCCGCGCGTGCCGTGCTGGTGATGCTGAGCGACGAGCGGTCGGTCGGGGCGGGAGAGTGGGCCGAGGCGATGCGGAACTGGCAGGACGCCCGGATCCGCAAGGTGGTCCGGCGGGCGCGCGGAGCGGAGTGGCGGCGGGCCGGGGCCCTGCCCGGGATCACGGTGACGGGCAAGGCGGCGGAGGTGCGGGTCTTCCCGCCCGTGCCGCTGGACGGCTGGCCCAAGGAGCTGGCCCGTCTGCAGGTGTCCGGCACGGACCTCGACGACCCGGAGCCGCCGGCCGACACCGATCCCGCGCTCCCGGTGCTCTGGCTGAACCCCGAGGTCGAGATGTCGGCGGGCAAGGCCATGGCGCAGGCGGGCCACGGTGCCCAACTGGCCTGGTGGGACCTCTCCGACGAGGACCGCGCCGCCTGGCGGGAGGCCGGGTTCCCGCTCGCCGTCCGCACCGCCGACCCCGCCCGCTGGCACGCGCTCACCACCTCGGGGCTCCCCCTGGTCCGCGACGCGGGCTTCACGGAGATCGCCCCGGGTTCCTGCACGGTGGTCGCGGACCACCCGGCGCTGCGCGACTGACCCCGGGCCACGCCCGCCCACCGTGGGACCGCGCCACCGGCCCGGCGCCGTTTCCGCGTGCGCGCAGGACTTTTCGGTGACTGTGGGCCGCCGTTGAACAGGCTGACGATCGCGTACGTATCTCCCGGCACTGGCCAAGCAACTGCCCCAACGACCAGTTGGCATTACCCGGGAGGCTCATTTTGCGGCGTATCAATGGCTCGGTCATCGCCAGCCTGGCGCTCGTCGTCACCGTCGGAGCGCTTGCGTTCCCCGTCTGGTCCTACGCCGACCGCTCGGGCACTGCTCAGGCCAACATGGCGGCGGGCACGGTCAACACCCAGTGGGGGCCGCTGACGGCCGCCGACCGTGACCTGATCGTCAGGGTGCGGCTCGCGGGACTGTGGGAGCTGCCGGCCGCCGAGCAGGCGATGCAGCGGTCGAAGAGTCCGGCCGTCAAGGAGGCCGCGGACCATCTGATCGTGGGTCACAAGGACCTCGACCAGCGGGTGCGGGCCGTGGCGGAGCAGCTGAACGTCGAACTGCCGAACCAGCCCAACGCCCAGCAGCAGGGCTTCCTGCAGCAGATGACCAACGCCACCGACGACCAGTACGACCGCGTCTGGGCCAACCTGCTGCGCTCGGCCCACGGCAAGATCTTCCCGGCCATCGGCACCGTGCGGAACATGACCGAGAACACGCTGGTGCGCCAACTGGCCTCGGACACCAACCAGACCGTGCTCGACCACATCACGATGCTGGAGAAGACCGGCCAGGTCGACTTCGACGCCATCGCCAACGGCACGATCTGACACCGCCCGCCGCGGTACGCCCGTGCACGTGGCCGTCGGCCCGCCGCTCGGACGGCGCGGCCCGGACGGTCCCACCCCCACTCCACGCCCAGCAAGACTTCAGTCCCCAACGACCAGTTGGTTTCCTCCGGGAGGCACCTTTGCGACGCTCCAAGGGCTCTGTCCTCGTCGCCGTGGCGATCGTCGGCACAGTCAGTGCGGTCGCCTACCCCGTGTTCTACTCGTACCCCAACCGCAACGCGGCGGCCGCCGCGGCCGTGCCCACCGGTGACACGGTGACCACGCAGTGGGGACCGCTCACCCCCTCCGACCGCGACCTCATCATCCGGGTGCGGCTCGCGGGACTGTGGGAGCTGCCGGCCGGCCAGCAGGCCCTGGAGCGCAGCGGCAGCAAGTCCGTCAGGGAGGCCGCGGACCACCTGATCAAGGGCCACACCGACCTGGACAAGCGGTCCCGGATCATCGCGGCCAAGCTGGGGGTCGAGCTGCCGAACCAGCCCAACGCCCAGCAGCAGGGCTGGCTGGACGAGATGACCGCCGCCAAGACCGAGGCCGAGTACAACAAGACGTGGGCGAACCTGCTGCGGGCCGCGCACGGCAAGATCTTCCCGGCCATCGCCTCCGTGCGGAACAGCACCCGCAACACCCTGGTCCGCCAGCTGGCCTCCGACGCCAACCAGACCGTGCTCGACCACATCACGATCCTGGAGGCGACCGGGGAGATCGACTTCGCCCAGATCGCCGACAACTCGGTCAGCGGTACGGCGAGCCCGACCGGCCCGCCGCCGCCGGTGCCGGGGCAGATCGTGCAGCCCGCGCCCGCCGCGGAGCCGTCGACCAACCCGGATGTGAAGTCGACCCCGTCGCCGACCACGCCGGGCCTCGTCCCCACCGGTCGGCCCGACCCGGAGGAGCTGAACAAGGACCAGGGCGAACCGCAGGTCCAGTAGTCCGGCGAAAGCTCAAATGTTGCTCTGAAGGTCCCCTTCTCGGGGTTCGGCTGCGAGCGACGGGGCCATGACTCCGTCACGCCGGAACACAGGTCCGCCGTGAGGAGACGAACACAGGGTCTGGGTACAGCCGTGACCGAGGAGGGGACGATGGAGCGGATCAGGCAGCTGGGTACGGGGATCGGATGGCGTCCGGAGATCGCGGACGCCGTCGAGCGCATGGCCGGGCGGGCCGGCGGTGTCGACTGGGTCGAGGTCGTCGCGGAGAACCTCTGCCCCGGCCACCTCCCCGAGTCGCTGCTGCGGCTGCGCGAGCGGGGCGTCACGGTCGTGCCGCACGGCGTCTCGCTCGGCCTCGGCGGCGCCGACCGCCCCGACAAGGAGCGGCTGCGCGCCCTCGCCGAGCGTGCGGAGGTCCTGGGCGCGCCCCTCGTCACCGAGCACCTCGCGTTCGTGCGGGCGGGGGGCGCCCTCACCGCGTCGCCGCTGCTGGAGGCCGGTCACCTGCTGCCGGTGCCGCGTACCCGGGACGCGCTGGACGTGCTGTGCGAGAACGTGCGCATCGCCCAGGACGCACTGCCGGTGCCGCTGGCCCTGGAGAACATCGCGGCGCTGATCAACTGGCCGGGCGAGGAGATGACGGAGGGCCAGTTCCTGTACGACCTCGTCGACCGCACCGGGGTCCGCCTGCTGATCGACGTGGCGAACCTGCACACCAACCACGTCAACCGGGGCGAGGACCCCGCGAAGGCCCTGGACGAGCTGCCGGTCGAGGCCCTCGCGTACGTCCATGTCGCGGGCGGTTTCGAGCGGGACGGCGTCTGGCACGACAGCCACGCCCACCCGGTCCCCCAGCAGGTCCTCGACGTCCTCGCCGACCTGGCATCCCGGGTGACCCCACCCGGCGTCCTCCTGGAGCGCGACGAGAACTTCCCGGAGCCGGCCGAGCTGGAGCGCGAGCTGGACGCGATCCGGGGGGTGCTGAGGACCGCCGGGGTCGGGGGCGCCGTGCCCGCGCCGACCGAGCCCGCCGCTTCGGCCACGACACCGGCCGCGCCGGCCACGGCGTCTGCCGTGTCGGACGCGACGCCCGCCGTGTCGGACGCGGCGGCCGAGCCGGTGGTCTCCGCCGAGGGGGCACCCGGTGGCGACGGTGAGCCCGGCGCCCGGCAGCGGCTCGGGCTGGCCCAGGCCGCGCTGCTGTCGGCGCTGGTCGCGGGGACGCCGGTGCCCGAGGGGTTCGACCGGGTACGGCTCGGGGTGCAGTCCCGGGCGCTCGCGGCCAAGCGGGCGGACGTCGTGGGCAAGGTCGCGCCGGAACTGCCGGAGATCCTCGGCACGTCGTACCGGCCGGCGTTCGTGGCGTACGCGCAGGGTCACCCGATGACCGGCGGCTACCGCCGCGACGCGCTGTCCTTCGCCGAGCACCTGCTGTTGGGCGACCGGGTCGAGGACGCGGGCACCCGGCGTGCGCTGCGCGCGTGGTGGCTGGAGCGCTCCGGCCCGGCGCCCCTGTCCCGGCGCCCCACGGCGCGGCTGGCCCGTGCGACCGCCAGGGTGCTGCTGCGCCGTTGACGCCGTGCGCCCCCTCACCGCCCCGCTGCCCGAAGCGCGGCGGCTTCTCGCGCGCCCCCGGTGTGCTGCGATTAACACATCCACGCCCCACACACGGGTTTCACACCCTATTCACTCCGCTTTCACCTGACCTGTCCGACGTCCCGGACATCCCATCCGGTGCGATTTGTACCGCCCTCAACCCTTCCTCCCCGTACGGCAGTTGATGCGGACCGGGCAGTAACATGCCGTCCCGTAGGCCCATCCGCACCCGAAACGCACCTGCGTGCGGTGCCGCGAGCTGGAGGCACCATGCGATCCGACAGACGCAGCAGAGGACTGCTCAACGGAACAGCGCTCATCGTCGCCGGACTGACGGCGACGCTCCTGGCGCTGGTCTTCCCGATCTGGTCGTACAGCGACCGCTCGGGAACCGGCGTCGACACCCTGAACGCGTCCACCGTGACGACGCGGTACGGGGCGTTGTCCGGCCTGGACCGGGAGTTCATCACCAAGGTCAGACTGGCAGGGCTGTGGGAGCTGCCCGCCGGGCAGCAGGCCCAGACGAAGGGCACCACCAAGGCCGTACGGACGGCGGGCGAGCACCTCGTCGAGGGGCACACCTTCCTCGACGCGCGGGTCCGCGACGTCGCGTCCCGGCTCGGGCTGGCCCTGCCCAACCAGCCGAACGACCAGCAGAAGGCGTGGCTGAGCACGCTGGAGGCGGCGCGCGGCGAGCAGTACGACCGGGAGTTCGCGAACATCGCGCGCATGGCCCACGGCAAGGTGTTCCCCGTCGTCGCCCAGGTCCGCGCCACCACCCGCAACTCGCTGGTCCGCGACCTCGCCGACGACGCCAACACCACCGTGCTGGACCACATCAAGGTCCTGGAGGCCACCGGGCTCGTCGACTACGACGCGATCGCCCGGGACGCGGCCGCCGCGAGCCCTCCGCCCATCACCACCTCACCGGCCCCGCCCGGCCCGTTGGACGACCCCGGCTCCCCGGTCCCGGTGACCCCCACCCCGACGGCTTCCCCCTCCCCGCGCTACTCGCTCCCCCCGGCGGCGACGGGCCCGCGCGAGGAGGGCGAGGACTAGTGCCGCGGCAGGCAACGTTTACCCGTCGAGGAGCGGCGTCCGGTGCGTACTCCCGGCGTGCCGGGCGTCGCGACGGGGCAGACGTTGCCTGCCGCGGCACTTGAAACTGTCACCGCCCCCCGGTGTCGCCCACCGGGCGGTGGGCGACACCGGGGGGCGGTGCTTTACATCACCCCCTTCCGAACGAAACATCACTTTTGTTGCTGTCGTGCTTCGGAGGGATACGCGATGCGAGCTGCCGTGCTCTACGGGACGGTCGGGGCGGTGCTGCTGAGCGGTGTCGCCGCCGCGCCGGCGGCGAGTGGGACCACCGCGGTCATGGGGGTGGAGGTCGCGGCCGGGAGGGCGGCGGCGGAGGGCATCCGGTTCGGGACGTGCCCGAAGGCGGAGGGGCTGCCGGACCTGCTGCGGTGCGGGACGGTCAAGGTGCCGCTCGACTACGCCCGGCCCTTCGGCAGGCAGATCTCCCTCACCGTCAGCCGGGTCGAGGCCAGGGGCAAGGGCAAGGTCCCCAGGCAGGGGGCGCTCGTGTTCAACCCCGGCGGGCCCGGCGGCTCCGGGATGTACTTCCCGCTGATCGGGATCCTGCCGCAGTGGAAGCGGATCGCGGCGGCCTACGACCTCGTCGGGTACGCGCCGCGCGGCGTCGGGCGGTCGGCGCCGCTGTCCTGCCAGGACCCGAAGCGCCTGCACCAAGGGCCCAGCCCCGCGCCGACGCACCCCTCGGCGGCATACAAGAAGCAGCGGATCGCGCGGGCACAGGCGTACGCGCGCGGGTGCGCGCAGCGGGCCGGGAGCGCGCTGCGGCACTACCACTCACTCAACAACGCCCGCGACCTCGACGTGCTGCGCGCCGCGCTCGGCGAGCAGCGGCTGACGTTCATGGGGGCGTCGTACGGCACCTACTTCGGGGCGCTGTACGCGACGCTGTTCCCCTCGCGGGTGCGCCGGATGGTCTTCGACTCGGCGGTGAACCCGGACCCCGAGCGGATCTGGTACCGCAACAACCTCGACCAGTCGGCGGCGTTCGAGGGGCGCTGGGCGGACTTCCGGCGGTGGGCCGCCAAGCACCACAAGGTGTACCGGCTGGGGAACACCGCGCGGAAGGTGCTGCGCAGCTACGAGCGGGCGGCGGCCCGCCTGGCCGCACGGCCGGCCGGCGGGAAGGTGGGACCGGGGCAGTTGCAGAGCGCGTTCCTGCAGGCCGCGTACTTCGACGACTACTGGCCGCAGCGCGCGCTCGCGCTCTCCGCGTATCTGCGGGGGGATGCGAAACCGCTGGTCCAGCTGGCCGGACCGTACCCGGAGGCGGCCGTCGAGCAGGAGAACGCGAACGCGGTGTACACGGCCGTCGAGTGCAACGACGGGCCCTGGCCGACGGACTTCCGGGTCTGGGACCGCGACAACACCCGGCTCGCCCGGACGGCGCCCTTCGAGACGTGGGACAACGTGTGGACGAACCTGCCGTGCGCGTACTGGCCGGCGCCGCGGCAGCGCCCCCTGGACGTGCGCACCGGGCCCGGCGAGTTGCCGCCGACGCTGATCCTCGCGGCGGAACGGGACGCGGCCGCGCCGTACGAGGGGGCGATCGCGCTGCATCGGCGGCTGTGGGGGTCGGTGCTGGTGACCGAGCGGGACGCCGGGAGCCACGGCGTGGCGGGCGGCCCCAACACGTGCGTCAACGCGCATCTGGAGGCGTATCTGCTGGAGGGCCGGGTGCCCGACGGGCGGGCGGCCTGCGCGGGACGCCCGGAACCGAAGCCCGCCGCCGCGCGCTCGGTGAGCGCACCGCCCACCGGTCGGGCGACCGCGACGGCCCCGGACGCGCCGCTCCCCGCGCCCCTTCCGGGGCGCGGGTAGGCGGGCCGCAGCGGACCACGGCGGGTTACGCCAGGCCCTCGACCAGTTCCGCGACCGACTTCCGGCGGCCGGTGTAGAACGGGACCTCCTCGCGGACGTGCATCCGGGCCTCGGAGGCACGCAGGTGGCGCATGAGGTCGACGATGCGGTACAGCTCGTCGGCCTCGAACGCCAGGATCCACTCGTAGTCGCCCAGCGAGAACGAGGCGACCGTGTTGGCGCGGACGTCGGGGAAGCCGCGGGCCATCTTGCCGTGGTCGGCGAGCATCCGACGGCGGTCCTCGTCCGGCAGCAGGTACCAGTCGTAGGAACGCACGAACGGGTAGACGCTGACATAGTCGCGCGGCGTCTCGTCGGCGAGGAACGCCGGGATGTGCGAGCGGTTGAACTCCGCGGGGCGGTGCAGCGCCATGTTCGACCAGACCGGCTCCAGCGCGCGGCCCAGCCGGGTGCGGCGGAAGAGGTTGTACGCCTCCTGGAGCTGGTCGCTGGTCTCCGCGTGCCACCAGATCATGAGGTCGGCGTCGGCGCGCAGGCCCGACAGGTCGTAGGTGCCGCGCACGGTGACGTCCTTCGCGGCGAGTTGGTCGAACAGCTCCTGTACCTCGTCGGCGTGACCGGTGCGGTCCTCCGGGAGCACGTCCTTCAGCTTGAAGACGGACCACAGCGTGTAACGGATGACCTCGTTGAGGTCCTTGGCCAGCTTGCCCTTGTTCGGGACACGGCCGGACTCGGTGGTGGGGGCGTCGTCACTCATGGAACTCATTCTCCCGCTCCGCCGTGCAGGCTCTGCACCGGGTTGGCCGTGAGGTCCTGCACAGCGCGCAGGTCACCGTGGATCTGGTCGACGGCGGCCGCCGCGCTCGCGACGCAGGCCGGGACGCCGACGCCGTCGTACGCGGCGCCGCAGACGGCGACGCCGGGCAGCTTGCCGAGGTGCTCGCGGACCCGGGCCACGCGCGCGTGGTGGCCTACCGGGTACTGGGGCAGGCCGTCGTCCCAGCGGGTCACACGGGTCTCGACGGGGCGGGCGATCAGGCCGGTGGCCTCGCGCAGGTCCTGGAGGGAGACGTCGACGAGGTGGGCGTCCTCGTGCGCCAGGATCTCCGTCTCGCCGTGGCGGCCCACGGAGGTGCGCAGGATCAGCAGGTCGGGGTTCTGCTCGTCGAGCCAGCCCCACTTCTGGGAGGAGAAGGTGGACGCCTTGATGGTGCGCCCGTCGACCGGCGGCACCAGGAAGCCGCTGCCCGCGGGGAGGGCGACGTCGGCGCGGCGGTAGGCGAGGGTGACGAGGGCCATGGAGGCGTACTCGACGCCGGCGAGTTCGGCGGCGGCCTCGGGGGCCTCGGCGCGCAGCAGGTCGGCGGCGACGGGGGCGGGGGCGGCGACGACGACGGCGTCGGCGTGCAGCGCCCGGTCGCCGGTGGCGACGCGCCAGCCTCCGGTGCTCTCGCGGCGCAGCTCCGTGACGGGGCTGCGCGTGAGGATCTCGGCGCCGCGGGCCCGCACCGACTCCGCGACCGCGAGCGGCAGTTGTCCCACGCCGCCCTCGATGCCCATGAACACGGGGCCGGTCTGCCGGGCGGCGGCCGCGCGGTCCTGGATCTCCCGGACGGCCTCGGTGAGGGAGGTGTGGGTCAGGGCGGCCTGGTAGAGCTGCGGGACGGCCGAGCGCATCGAGATGCGGTACGCGTCGCCCGCGTAGACGCCGCCGAGAAGCGGCTCCACCAGGCGGTCCACGACCTCCCGGCCGACGCGGGCCGCCACGTACTCCCCCACCGCGACGTCGTCGCCGACCTCCGTGCGGGGCAGGTCCGCGTCGCGCTCGATGCGGGCGAGGCCCTCGTCGGACAGCACCCCGGACAGGGCGGACGCGGTGCCGGGGACCCCCATGACGTGGCCCTTCGGCATGGGGCGCAGGGCACCCCGCGTCCACAGGGAGGCCGTGGCGGTGGCGGGCGGCTGGAGCCGGTCGGCGAGTCCGACCTCCCGGGCGAGCGCGATCGCCTCGGGGCGGCGCGCCAGCAGGGACTCGGCGCCGAGGTCGACCCGGGCGCCCGCGACCTCGCCGGGCAGCAGCTTGCCGCCGACCCGGTCCGTGGCCTCCAGGACGGTCACCCGGGCGCCTCTGTCCAGCAGCGCGTGCGCGGCGGCCAGCCCCGCGATCCCCGCTCCGACGACGACGACATGTCCGGCTTCCGGACGTGATGCGCTCATGGGTCCACCTTCTCAGACGCCCGCGACGGCCCCGGTAGGGCCGTGTGGCCCCACCGAGTCCCGACCGTGACCGCTTCGGAACCGGGCCCCGCGAACGTCCGGGGCGGCTGTGGCGTCGAAGGAGCGTCACCGGGCAAGCCGGACACGATCCTCGGGGGTACGCCGCCATGGCACAGACACACGCACACCGATCCCGCCGACGGCCCGCCGGGGCCCTCGCCGCCCTGTTCCTCGCCGCCGCGCTGGCCCTCGCCGGGTGCGGCGCCGGCGACGACTCCTCGGACGGCGGGATGTCCGCCGACAGCAAGGCCGGCGCCGCGGCACGGCAGGAGGGGGCGCTCGACGACGGGAGCGGCGGCGGTTCGCGCGGGAACCGGTCCGCCGACTCCGCGCCGACGCTCGGACCGAGTCACGTCATCCGCACCGCGAGCCTGACCGTGCGGGTGAAGGACGTACCGAAGGCGTTGGCCGAGGCCCGGACGGTCACCGAGAACGCGGGCGGGTTCGTGGGCGACGAGTCCACGACCCGCGACGGCGAGGGCCGCGAGCGGACCCGGGTGGTGCTGCGGGTGCCCACCGAGAAGTACGAGGAGGTCCTGACGGCGCTGGAGGGCACCGGCAGGCTGATCGAGCGCAAGGCCAAGGCGGAGGACGTCACCGAGCAGGTCGTGGACGTGGAGAGCCGCATCACGACACAGCGGGCGAGTGTGGCCCGCATCCGCGAACTGATGGACCGGGCCACCAGGATCAGCGACGTGGTGACGCTGGAGGGCGAGTTGAGCACGCGTCAGGCGGACCTGGAGTCGCTGCTCGCCCGGCAGAAGTCCCTGAAGGACCGCACGAGCCTCGCCACCGTCACGCTGTCGCTGTCGGAGACCGCGGTGAAGAAGGCCGACGAGGACGACGAGCCTGGGTTCGCGGACGCGTTGGCGGGCGGCTGGAACGCGTTCGTCGCGGTGTTCCGCTGGCTGGGCATGGCGCTCGCCGCGGTCCTGCCGTTCGCGGCGGTCACGGCCCTCGTCCTGCTGCTGTGGTTCCGCTTCTCCGGCCGTTCGCGCCGCTCCGCCCCGGCCGCCGAGCCGGAAGGCGGCGAGGAGAGCTGAAATGCCGGGCGGCCGTAGCGTGTTCCCATGAACATGAGCCGTACGGAACGTTCGAGGGAACGCCTGGTCGTCGTCGGGGGCGATGCGGCGGGCATGTCCGCCGCGTCGCAGGCGCGCAGGCTGCGAGGGCCCGACGCGTTGGAGATCGTGGCGTTCGAGCGGGGTCACTTCACCTCGTACTCGGCGTGCGGCATCCCGTACTGGATCGGCGGCGACGTCCCCGAACGGGACCGGCTGATCGCCCGCTCGCCCGAGGAGCACCGGGCCCGCGACATCGATCTGCGGATGCGCACGGAGGTCGTGGAGATCGACGTCGAGGGCAGGCGCGTCCGCGCGCGCGAGGTGGACGCCGGTGACGAGTACTGGACGTCGTACGACAAGCTCGTGATCGCGACCGGGGCCCGCCCGGTCCGCCCGGAACTGCCCGGCGTCGACGCCCCCGGGGTGCACGGGGTGCAGAACCTCGACGACGGGCAGGCCCTCCTCGACACGCTGGCCGCCACCGGGGGCCGCCGCGCGGTGGTCGTCGGCGCCGGCTACATCGGCGTGGAGATGGCGGAGGCGCTCATCAACCGGGGGTACGAGGTCACGGTCGTCAACCGCGGCAGGGAGCCGATGTCGACGCTGGACCCGGACATGGGCCGCCTGGTGCACCGGGCCATGGAGGGCATGGGCATCACCATGGTCGACGACGCCGAGGTCACCAAGTTCCTCACCGGCGACGACGGCCGGGTCCGCGCGGTCGCCACGGACGACGCCGAGTACCCGGCGGACGTGGTGGTCCTCGGTATCGGGGTGCGCCCCGAGACGGAGCTGGCGCGGGCGGCGGGGCTTGAGCTGGGCGAGCACGGGGGCCTGCTGACCGACCTGTCGATGCGGGTCCGCGGCCACGAGGACATCTGGGCGGGCGGCGACTGCGTGGAGGTCCTCGACCTGGTCTCCGGCCGGGAACGGCACATCCCGCTGGGCACCCACGCCAACAAGCACGGGCAGGTCATCGGCGCGAACGTCGGCGGCGGCTACGCCACGTTCCCCGGCGTCGTCGGCACCGCCGTCAGCAAGGTCTGCGACCTGGAGATCGCGCGCACGGGCCTGCGCGAGAAGGACGCCCGCCGCGCGGGCCTGCAGTTCGTCGCCGTCACCATCGAGTCCACCAGCCGCGCCGGCTACTACCCGGGCGCCGCCCCGATGACGGTCAAGATGCTCGCCGAACGCCGCACGGGCCGCCTCCTCGGCGTCCAGATCGTCGGCCGGGAGGGCGCGGGCAAGCGCGTCGACATCGCCGCCGTGGCGCTGACGGCGGGCATGACGGTCGAACAGATGACAGCCCTGGACCTGGGCTACGCCCCGCCCTTCTCGCCGGTCTGGGACCCGGTTCTGGTGGCGGCGAGAAAGGCGGTGACGGCGGTCAGGTCGGGTGACTGAACCGCCGACGAGTCGTCCTAGCCCGCCGACGAGTTGCCGCTGATCCGGTCGATGGCCTGCATCGCCTGGTCCGCCCCCGGACGCGACGGCAGCGACGACACGGACGCGGAGGAGGTCACAGCGGCGGGGGCCGTGGGCGGCGTCGCCGGTTTGGCGTGCGCCGCGGTCGCCCGCACCGACCGCAGCCGGTGGCTCACCGCCTCGTCCAGCGTCACCGGCCGCTGCATCCGCGCGGACAGCCGCCCGGCCTCCTGGCCGAGCGCGGCCACGTCCTCCCAGGTGAGCTTCACCACCAGGGACAGTTCCGCCTCACCGTCGGGGGTGGCGTGCATCGAAGGAGTGACTCGGTCGTTCATCGCCTGTTCCTCACGTAGATCCGCGGTTGAGGACACATACGCACCACCGTGCACGAGCGTTCACATGTCAGACGGCCGGGTACGCCACCGCGGGGGCGGGCCGGTTCCCGCACATTCGCTGCGCCTGCCGGCGTGGCCGGTGCTGGGCCCCTGGTTCGTGCTCCAGGCGGTGTACTCGTCCGACGAGGGCGCCCTCGAGGCGGGGACGGTGGCGTACGCGGCCCACCTCGTCGGCTTCGTCGCGGGCATGCTGCTCGCCCGGCCGCCGCGCCCGGACACCCCTCCCCCGCCCGAGCCGCGCGGCCTGCTGCGGGGCAGGCGGGCACGGCACGGGTCACGGGTGGTGGGCGGGCGCCGCGCCGCGGAAGACCAGGTGCTAGCGGGCGGTCTGTTCGTGGACGTACTCCACGAGGCGGGTCAGCGCGTCGGGGTCGGTGGAGGGCAGGACGCCGTGGCCCAGGTTGAAGACGTGGCCCTCCAGGCCGGCGGCCGAGTCGAGCACCTCGCGGGTCTTGGTCCGGACGGCCTCGGGGCCGGCGAACAGGACCGTCGGGTCGAGGTTGCCCTGGAGCGCCTTGCCGGGGCCGACGCGGCGGACGGCCTCGTCGAGCGGGACGCGCCAGTCGACACCGACGACGTCCGCGCCCGCCTCGCCCATGAGACCGAGCAGTTCGCCGGTGCCGACGCCGAAGTGGATGCGCGGCACGCCGTACCGCTCGACCGACCGGAAGACCTTCGCCGAGGCGGGCAGCACCGAGCGGCGGTAGTCGGCGGGCGCGAGCGCGCCGGCCCAGGAGTCGAACAGCTGGACGGCGGAGGCGCCGGCCTCGATCTGGA
Organism: Streptomyces sp. HM190; assembly: GCF_009857135.1. Taxonomy (GTDB): domain Bacteria; phylum Actinomycetota; class Actinomycetes; order Streptomycetales; family Streptomycetaceae; genus Streptomyces; species Streptomyces heilongjiangensis. The sequence continues at coordinate 6,738,814 of NZ_CP047318.1, read as the reverse complement.
CGCGGAGGAACGCGGCGGTGATCTCGGCCAGCCGGTCGAGCAGGTCGGCCCACAGCTCCGGGTCGCCGTACATCATCGCCTTGGCGTTCTCGTACGTGCGGGAGGGGCCGCCCTCGACGAGATAGCTGGCCAGGGTGAACGGGGCGCCGGCGAAGCCGATGAGCGGGGTCCCGCCCAGTTCGGCGGTGAGCATGTTGATCGCCTCGGTGACGTAGGAGACGTCCTCGGGGGTCAGGTCGCGCAGCTGCGCGAGGTCGGCGCGGCTGCGGATCGGGCGCTCGACGACCGGGCCGACACCGGGCTTGATGTCGAGGTCGATGCCGATGGCCTTGAGCGGGACGACGATGTCGCTGAAGTAGATCGCCGCGTCCACGTGGTGCCGGCGGACCGGCTGGAGGGTGATCTCGGTGACCAGCTCGGGCCGCATGCACGACTCCAGCATCGGGATGCCCTCGCGCACCTTCAGGTACTCCGGCAGTGAGCGTCCGGCCTGCCGCATGAACCACACCGGTGTGTGCGGCACGGGCTCGCGCCTGCACGCCTTGAGGAAGGCGGAGTCGTACGTGGCGGTCGGCTGGTGGCCCGAGGGGCTGGCGTTGGCACTCACGAGGCAAAGTCTCGCACGGCCGCTTGACAGGGACGGCCGGGGCTGTGGACAACGCGGGCGGGCGATCGTTTCCGGCCACCCTCACCGGGACGACGCCCGGCGGCGTTCGCTGAGCGCGATCCGACCGTGACCCAGCGCACGGGTGTCTTGCCCTGCGCCGGGGCTCCGTTCCCCTTACTGTTCCGGCATGGCTGCGGCTCAGGGACGACTGTCGGACGACGCTGGCGGAATGGACGACGCGAAGGAGGGGGAGCGCGATGCGGGTGGGACGGCCCCGTTGCCGTTCCGCTCCGCGGTCGACGCGCTGAGGGCCACCCGCCTGCGGCCGGAGATCGAGATCGAGCCCACCCGGCCCCCGCAGCGGCTCGCCCCCTACGCGTACGCCCTGGAGGCCGCGGTCGTCGAGGGCGACGAGGACCTGGCCGACGGCCGTCTCGTCCTGCTGTACGACCCGGCGGGCCACGATGCCTGGCAGGGCTGCTTCCGGCTGGTGACGCTGGTGCGCGCGGAGCTGGAGCCGGAGATGGCCGCCGACCCGCTGCTGCCCGAGGTGTGCTGGTCCTGGCTGACCGGCGCGCTGCAGTCGCGCGGACTGTCGTACGGCGAGCCGAGCGGGACGGTGACCCGCGCCGGCTCGCACTACTTCGGAGGGCTCGCCGCGCGGCCCCCGGCCTCGCAGATCGAGATCCGGGCGTCCTGGACGCCGCGTGAGGTGCTGGGCGGCGTGCCGGACACGGCGGCGCACCTGGCGTCCTGGTGCGATCTGCTCGCCCAGATCGCCGGGCTGCCGCCCGCGGTCGATCCGGGGGACGCGGCCGTGGTGACGCTGCCGCAGCGGCGGGGGCCGCAGTCACGCTGAGACCCGTCGCCGTCCGAGGACCGTGCCCCGAGGGGCGCGGTCCTTTTTCGTGCCGCGACGCCACGCCGATCATCACCATCACTTTGTCGATACGGCCACTTTCTGGCTCGTATCGACGTGAAGCGACACCGTTCGGTCTTCGAATGATCGAAGGTGCGTCCGAATTGCACGGATTGTTACTCACCAAATCGTGATCATTCTCTAAAGGAGCAGAGGTTTGATGCCGAAGACCTCTGTGACCTTGAAAGCACGGTTCGTCCCGGCCACGACCCCACGAGCCCGGCGAACCGGCCCCCTCGTCCCGCACCCCAGGAGGCCTGGTGTCCGTTCTCCTCGAGCAGCCCGCAAGCCTGGTCGCCTACCGTCCGAACAAGCCGACCGCGATGGTGGTGGTGGCCGATCCGCGCGTCCGGTCGACCGTCACCCGTCACCTGTGGGCTCTCGGTGTCCGCGATGTCATCGAGGCCTCGTCCATCGCCGAGGCCCGTCCCCGCATCGGCAACCCCCGTGACATCTGCGTGGCAGACGTCCACCTGCCGGACGGCTCCGGCCTGACCCTCCTCTCCGAGACCCGAGCCGCGGGCTGGCCCAACGGCCTCGCGCTCTCCGCCGCCGACGACATCGGCGCCGTCCGCAACGCCCTCGCGGGCGGCGTGAAGGGATACGTCGTCACCGGCACCCGAACCAACATCGGACTGCCCACCCGTCCCGGCGCCGCGCCCCTCGGCTCCGCCGCCCGTATGCACCGCCGTCCCCCGGGTGCCCCGAGCCACCCGGGCGGCTACCGGGAGCTGTCGGGCCGCGAGGTCGAGGTGCTGCGCCTGGTCGCGGAGGGCCAGTCGAACAAGGCGATCGGCGTGTCGATGGGCCTGTCCGCGCTCACCGTCAAGAGCCACCTCGCCCGTATCGCCCGCAAGCTCGGCACCGGTGACCGCGCCGGAATGGTCGCGGTGGCCCTGCGCACCGGGATCATCCACTGAGGTCGCGCCGGAGCGGCAGGCAGGGGGTCGAGATCGTTCGATGACGCCCCGCCTCTCCCGATACGCAGAGAAGTTTCACTGACTCGTGTGACACATGACTTGTTTACGCCCCTGCATGGCCCGCCGACGGAACGTTCCGTCGGCGGGCCATGTCCATACACAGATACCCTTGACAGGTGACCGACGCCCAAGAGACCGCAGCAGACAGCACCCTGCGAACCACCGGAGGCGCCCCTCCGGACGACGGCGGATCTTCTGACGCTCAGGCGCCGATCCCTTTGTTGGAGCCGCGGGACGGCATTCCGCCCGTGATCGCCGACGAGGCGACGCTGGCCGAGGTGATCGCCGCGTTCGCCGCCGGCTCCGGCCCCGTCGCCGTCGACGCCGAACGCGCGTCCGGGTACCGCTACGGCCAGCGCGCCTATCTGGTGCAGTTGCGCCGTGCGGGCGCGGGCACCGCGCTCATCGACCCCATCGCCTGCCCGGACCTCTCCGGCCTCGGCGAGGCACTCTCCGACGCCGAGTGGGTGCTCCACGCGGCCACCCAGGACCTGCCGTGTCTGCGCGAGATAGACATGGTCCCCAGCCGCCTCTTCGACACCGAGCTGGCCGGCCGCCTCGCCGGCTTCCCCCGCGTCGGCCTCGGCGCGATGGTCGAGAACGTCCTCGGCTACGTGCTGGAGAAGGGCCACTCCGCGGTCGACTGGTCGACCCGCCCCCTGCCCGAGCCCTGGCTGCGCTACGCCGCCCTCGACGTGGAGCTGCTCGTCGATCTGCGGGACGCGCTGGAGAAGGAGCTGGACCGGCAGGGCAAACTCGAATGGGCCCGCCAGGAGTTCGACGCGATCGCCACGGCGCCGCCCCCGGAGCCCCGCAAGGACCCGTGGCGGCGCACGTCCGGGATGCACAAGGTACGGCGCCGGCGGCAGATGGCGGTCGTGCGGGAGCTGTGGGAGGCCCGGGACCGTATCGCGCGGCGCCGGGACGTCTCACCGGGCAAGGTGCTCAGCGACGCGGCGATCGTCGAGGCGGCCCTGGCACTGCCGGCGGGCACGCAGGCCCTCGCCGCGCTGAACGGCTTCGGGCACCGCGTGGGACGGCGGCAGCTGGAGCAGTGGCAGGCGGCGGTGGACCGGGCGAAGGCGCTGCCCGAGACCGCGCTGCCGGCCCACGGCCAGCCGGTGACGGGGCCGCCGCCGCCGAAGGCGTGGGCCGACAAGGACCCGGCGGCGGCCGCGCGGCTGTCCGCGGCGCGGGCCGGGGTCAGCGCGCTGGCGGAGCAGCTGAACATGCCGCAGGAGAACCTGATCACGCCGGACACGGTGCGGCGCCTGTGCTGGGAGCCGCCGGCCATGGCTGACGCCGAGTCGGTCTCCGCCGCGCTCGCGGGCTACGGGGCGCGGGCGTGGCAGGTGGAGCTGGTGACACCGGTGCTGGTGGGGGCGCTGTCGGCGGTGGGCAGGGGCGCGTAGCCGCTCCGCGGTGGGGCGCCTCGGGGGTGCCTGCGGTGTGGTGCGCAGGCGGGCGCGGGTGTGTGGGGGCTGGTCGCGCGGTTCCCCGCGCCCCTGTTGGGCCACCGGGAGTCACGAGGCGCCCCCTGCTCGGTCAGCCTCTTCGTCGCCCTCTACTTCGTCGCTCCCCTCATGAAGCCGTTGTAGATGAACCTCTGCAGGGCCAGGAAGACGATCAGGGTCGGCAGGATGACCAGGACCGTTCCCGCCGAGATGGTCTCCCAGTGGGCGGCGTAGGGCCCCTTGAAGCGGAACAGGGATGTCGAGATCACGCCAAGGTCTTCCGAGGGCATGTAGAGGAAGGGGATGTAGAAGTCGTTGTAGACGGTGATGCCCTTCACGATGACGACGGTGGCGATCGCCGGCCTCAGCAGCGGGAAGATGATCTTCCGGTAGATGGTGAACGCGTTGGCGCCGTCCAGGCGGGCCGCCTCGTCCAGGGAGATCGGGATCGACCGGACGAACTGCAGGAAGATGTAGATCGAGACGATGTCGGTGCCCATGTAGAGCGCGATCGGCGCCCAGAGGCTGTCGAACATGCCGAAGCTGTCGACGATCTGGAAGGTCGCCACCTGGGTGGTCACCCCCGGCACCAGGGTGGCGACGAGGAAGAGCGCGACGATCAGCTTGCGGAAGCGGAAGGTGAACCGGTCGATGGCGTAGGCGGCCATCGAGCCGATGACCACCGTGCCGGTGACGGCGAACAGCAGGATGAAGGCGGTGTTGCCGAACGCGGCGAGCATCTCGCCGTCCCGGAACGCCGTCGCGTAGTTCCGGAGGTTGAGGAGGTCGTCGGGCAGGCCGAGCGCCCGGCTGCCCCTCGCCATCTCCTGCTCGGACTTGAGCGAGGTCAGGAACACCACGGCGAGCGGCAGCAGGACGACCACGGACGCCAGGACCAGGGAGAGGTGGGTGAGCGTCCGGGCGACCCGGCGGCGGACGACCGGGGTCGGGTGCGCGAGCGTCATGTGAGGTCCACCTTGTCGTCCGGGACGAGACGGCGCTGCACCCAGGTCACCGCGAGGATGATCAGCAGCAGGACCACGGCGGCGGCCGAGGCGAGGCCGGTCTTGTTGAAGCGGAACGCCAGGTCGATGGTCTGGATCACGAAGGTCTCGGTGCCGGTGGCGCCACCGGTCATGATGTACGGGATCTCGAAGACCGAGAGGGACCCCGAGATCGACAGGATCACGCTCAGGCTCAGCACCGGTTTGATGCCGGGCGCGATGATGTACCGGAACTGGTGCCAGCGGCCCGCCCCGTCGAGTTCGGCGGCCTCGTACAGCTCGCCCGGGATCGACTGGATGGCGCCGAGGAAGAGCACGAAGTTCAGTCCCAGGTAGCGCCAGACGGAGACGCTCGCGAGGGAGATGTTCGCGGACGTCGAAGTGCCGAGCCAGGCGCGGTCGGACTCGTGTCCGAAGAGGGCGAGGACCGAGTCCAGAGTGCCGCCGTCCTGGAAGAAGTAGAGGAAGACGAAGCCGATCGCGACGCCGTTGATCAGGTACGGGAAGAACAGCACGCCCTTGTAGAAGTTCCGGAAGCGGACGTTGAAGCTGAGGACGGTCGCGAAGTAGAGGGCGAGGGCGATCTGCACCGCCGAGGCGGCCAGGTAGTAGCCGCTGACGAAGAAGACCTGGAACAGCTCGGGGCGGGTGAAGATCTCCACGTAGTTGCCGGCGCCGATGTAGCTCAGCTCGGGGCTGACTCCGTCCCAGTCGGTGAAGCTGTACGCCAGCATGTTGACGACCGGGGCGTAGGTGAAGGCGACCAGGAGGACCAGCGGGGCGGCGAGGAACAGCCAGGGGGTGAGCCCCCGCCACAGGCGCACCGAGCGGGGGGCCGGCCGGGCCGCCGGGGGCCGGGGCGCGGCCGACGGGGGCCGCGCCACCTTCTCGGTCGTGTGCGTCGGGGGCATCAGGAACCCACGGTCTTCTGCGCCTCGGTCCAGCGCTCGCCCAGGTCGTCGAGGAAGTCGTCGAGGGTGCCGTCCTTGGCGCCGCGGGCGAGGTCGACGAGGTCCTGACGGTACTCGGGGGCGAAGATGCCGACCTCCGAGGCGTTGTCGATCTCCTTGACCTGGCCGCCCTTGGCGTCGTCGAGCTCGATCAGCTCCACGCCCCGCTCCTCGTACGGCTGGAGCGACTCGGGCAGCGGGGCGTTCTTCAGCGTCGCGATCGACAGGTTGTCCTCGGCGTAGCCGGACTTGTCGGTGAACCAGTCGACCCAGGCGCGGGCGGCCGCCTTGTGCTTCGAGTGGATGCTGACGGCCTGGTTGTAGTCGGGGTTGGCGGTCGCGCACGCCTTGCCGTCGACGCGGGCGGGGAACGGCATGAAGCCGATGTCGTCGGGGTCGGCCCCGGCCTTCTCGGCCGCCTGCCGGAACTGGATGACCGCCCAGCTGCCGAGCCAGGCCGTGGCGATCTCGCCCTTGGCGAGCTTGGGCTTGGACTCCTCCCAGTTGGTGGTCGTCGGGTCCTTCTCGCTCAGGCCCTGCTTGACGATGTCGTACAACAGGGTGTCGCCGACGCGCAGTTCGCCGTTCTCGCCCCACGGGTCGCCCTCGGCGAGGGCGGTGGTGGCGCCGGTGTCGCAGCTGACCGAGCCGTTGACGTAGGTCCACTGGGTGAGCGGCCACTGGGCGGCGAAGTTGGTGTAGTACGGGACGGCGTCGGTCCTGGACTTGATGGCCTTGAGCGCGGTGAGGAACGCGTCCGGTGTGGTGGGCCAGTCGGTGACGCCGGCCTCGGCCCAGATCCGCTTGTTGTAGAGGAAGCCGGGTGTCGCGCCCATGGGGCTCTGGCCGTAGACCTTGCCGTCGACCGTGGTGAAGTCGGTGAAGCGGTACTTCTTGGAGAGCTCGTCCTGGGTGCCGAGGGAGGCGAAGAACCGGGGGTAGTCGTTCTTCTTGATGACGCCGGGGATCATGAGGACGTCGCCGTAGTTCTTGGTGTTCATGCGGATCTTGACTTCGGCCTCGTAGTCCGTGATCGCGTCGAACTCGACCTTCACCTTCGGGTAGGTCTTGTTGAACTCCGCCGCGTACTTCTTCATCGTGCCGTCCTGCACGATGTCGGTGCGGTGGGTGAGGACCTTGATGGTTCCGGACACCTTCGACGGATCGTCGGGGGCCTTGGCGTCGGCGGCCTTCGAGCCCCCTCCGCCGCCTGTGCAGCCCGACGCGAGGAGTGCGGCGGCCAGCAGGGTTCCGGTGAGCGTCCTTCGGTGGTTCATGTGCACCAGCTCCGTTCGGGACGGACGAGCACGGGTGGGTTGGCTGGTTCGGCACTCTGGCAGCCCTTCACTGAACCGGTAAAGTCCCAATCTCGCCAAGGGTGCCCAAATCTTTCGCGACGCTGCCGCGTCATTGACTGGACCGGTTTAGGAGGGCGCATGCTCGACGCCACCCCGCTCACCGAGGGTTGGATCCTGCGGTACGAGGGGCGGGAGCTGCCCGCCGCCGTGCCCGGGTGCGTGCACACCGATCTGCTGGCGGCGGGGCTGATCCCGGACCCCTTCCTCGGGCGCAACGAGACCGAGGTCGCGTGGGTGGGACGCCGGGAGTGGACGTACGAGGTGGATCTGCCGGGGCCGGGAGCGGCGGGCGGGCGGGACCGGACGGACCTGGTCTTCGACGGGCTCGACACCGCGGCCGAGATCCGGCTCGACGGGCGGCTGCTGGGGTCGGTGCGGAACATGCACCGGTCGTACCGTTTCGACGTCACCGGGCTGGGCGGACGGCTCTCGGTGCGGTTCGCCTCCGCGTACGCCGAGGCGGAGGCGGTGCGCGAGCGACTCGGCGACCGGCCGAACGCGTATCCCGAGCCCTTCCCGTTCATCCGCAAGATGGCCTGCTCGTTCGGCTGGGACTGGGGGCCGACCCTGGTGACGGCGGGGATCTGGCGGCCGGTGCGGCTGGAGCGCTGGTCGACCGCCCGGATCGCCCGCGTCCGGCCGCTGGTGACGGTCGAGGGCACGACCGGGCGGGTGGCACTGCACGTCGACGTGGAGCGGACGGCCGGGAAGGCGGGGCTGCGGCTCCGGGCGAGCGTGGGGGGCGTCAGCGCCGTCGCGGAGGTCGAGGGCACGAGCGGCGTCGTACGGCTGGAGGTGCCCGGGGTCGAGCGGTGGTGGCCCCGCGGGTACGGCGAACAGTCGCTGTACGAAATCGAGTTGACCTTGCACGAGGAGGGCGGCCGGGGCCTCGACGCGTGGCGGCGCCGGATCGGGTTCCGGACCGTGGAGGTCGACCGGGCGGCCGATGAGCACGGCACCGGGTTCACCTTCGTCGTCAACGGCGAGCGGCTGTTCGCGCGCGGTGTGAACTGGATCCCGGACGACGTCTTCCCCTCCCGTGTCACCCGCGACCGCTACCGCGCACGGCTCACCCAGGCGGCCGGCGCGGGTGTCGACCTCGTACGGATCTGGGGCGGCGGGATCTACGAGAGCCATGACTTCTACGACGTCTGCGACGAGCTGGGCCTGCTGGTCTGGCAGGACTTCCCCTTCGCGTGCGCGGCGTACCCGGAGGAGCAGCCGCTGCGGGGCGAGGTGGAGGCCGAGGCCCGGGAGAACGTCGTCCGGCTGATGCCGCACCCCTCGCTGGTGCTGTGGAACGGCAACAACGAGAACCTGTGGGGCTTCCGGGACTGGGGCTGGGAGGAGCGGCTCGCCGGGGAGTCCTGGGGCGAGGGGTACTACCTGGGCGTCCTGCCGCGGATCGTCGCGGAGCTGGACCCGACGCGGCCGTACACGGCGGGCAGCCCCTGGTCGGGGTCCTGGGACCGCCATCCGAACGACCCGGCGCACGGCACGCACCACTCCTGGGAGGTGTGGAACCGGGAGGACTACGCGGAGTACCGGGCGAACGTGCCCCGGTTCGTGGCGGAGTTCGGCTGGCAGGCGCCGCCCGCGCACGCGACGCTGCGGCGGGCGCTGGCCGAGGCCGGGGAGGAACTGGCCGCCGACTCGCCGGGGATGCTGCACCACCAGAAGGCGGAGGACGGCAACGGCAAGCTGGAGCGGGGGCTCGCCCGCCATTTCGCGCTGCCCGAGGGGGACTTCGACCGGTGGCACTATCTGACGCAGCTGAACCAGGCGCGGGCCGTCGCCGCCGGTGTCGAGCACTGGCGGTCGCACTGGCCGGTGTGCGCGGGCACGGTCGTGTGGCAGCTCAACGACTGCTGGCCGGTGACGTCCTGGGCGGCGATCGACGGTGACGGCCGGGAGAAGCCGCTCTACCACGAGCTGCGGCGGCTGTACGCGGACCGGCTGGTGACGCTTCAGGAGCGGGGCGGAGCGCTGGTGCTGGCCGTCGTGAACCAGGCGGGCGAGGTGTGGGAGCCCGCCGCGCCGCGGTTGCGGCGGATGTCGGTGGGCGGCGAGGTGATCGCCGAGTTCCCGGTCCCCGGCCAGGCCGTCGGGCCGCGCGCGGTCGTCGAGGTGCCCGTGCCCGGTGGGCTGGAGCCGGTGGGCCCGAAGGAGTTCCTGGTGGCGGACGTGGACGGGCTGCGGGCGGTGCACTTCGCGGCACGCGACCTCGACGTGCCCTATCCCCGGCCGGAGTTCGACGTCGAGGTCACGCCGGGGGCGGTGACCGTGACCGCGCGGACGCTGCTGCGGGACCTGCTGCTCCAGGCCGACCGGCTGGACGCGGGGGCACGGGCCGACACCGGGCGGGTCACGCTGCTGCCCGGGGAGCGGGTCACGATCGGGGTGACGGGCTGGACGGCCGTGCCCGACGAGGCGGCCGTCCGACGGGCACTGTTCTGTGTGGAGCCCGCCCGATGAGCACACCCCCCCGGGTGACGATCAAGGACGTCGCCGCGCGTGCCGGAGTGTCCAAGGGGGCGGTCTCACTCGCGTTCAACCGCAAGCCGGGGCTGTCCGACGCCACGCGCGACCGGATCTTCGCGGCGGCGCGGGAGCTCGGCTGGGCACCGAACCTGACGGCGCGGTCGCTGTCGAGCCAGCGGGTGGACGTCGTGGGGCTCGCGATCTGCCGGCCGGCGCGGCTGCTGGGGCTGGAGCCGTTCTACATGGAGTTCGTCTCCGGGGTGGAGAGCGTGCTGACCGAGCGGTCCTGCTCGCTGCTGCTGCGTCTGGTGCGGAACGTGGACGAGGAGACGGCGGTGCAGGACGCGTGGTGGCGGGGACGGCAGGTCAGCGGGTCGATCCTGGTGGACTTCCGCGCGGACGATCCGCGAGCGGCGGCGGCCCGGCGGCTCGGCATGCCCGTCGTCGCGGTCGGGCACCCGTCCCTGACCGGGGGGCTCACCTCCGTGTGGACGGACGACGCGACCGCCGTGACGGAGGCGGTGCGCTATCTCGCGGCGCTCGGACACCGGCGGATCGCGCGGGTCGGGGGTGCGGCGCTGCTGGGGCACACGGCCATCCGGACGGCCGCGGTCGACGAGGCGGCGCGGCGGCTGGGGCTGGCCGGGGTGCGGCAGGTGACGACGGACTTCTCCGGGGAGGACGGGGCACGGGCGACGCGGTCGCTGCTCAGCGCGCCCGACGGGGACCGGCCGACGGCGATCCTCTACGACAACGACATCATGGCGGTGGCGGGCCTGTCGGTGGCCGCGGAGATGGGGGTGCGGGTGCCGGCGGACGTCTCGCTGCTGGCCTGGGACGACTCGCAGCTGTGCCGGCTCACCCGGCCGACCCTGTCGGCGATGAGCCATGACGTGCACGGGTTCGGCGCGGAGGTCGCGCGCACGCTGTTCGGGGTGATCGCCGGGGAGGCCGTGTCCCATCCGGTGGCCACCCCCGTCCTGGTGCCCAGGGGATCCACCGCCCCCGCGACCTGATCGCGGGACGGTGAGGGTGTTTCGGGCTGGTCGCGCGGTTCCCCGCACCCCTAAGCTGGGTGCATGTAACCGGCGGTAACACGCCGAAGGCGTGTGACGTTCACCGCTCCCGCCCTCAGGGGTGGGCAGTCCGGTTACTCGTAAGTAGCATGGGCCTGAGCGCGCGCTCAGCGTGTCGCGCAGCAGTAGTGCCATCCCGCACCCTGGAGGAGAGCCATCGTGCCTCGTACCGTCAGGGACGTCGTCTTCGTCGACGGCGTCCGCACCCCGTTCGGCAAGGCGGGCCCGAAGGGCATCTACCACGAGACCCGCGCCGACGACCTCGTCGTGAAGGCGATCCGGGAGCTGCTGCGCCGCAACCCCGGTCTGGAGCCGGCGAAGATCGACGAGGTCGCCATCGCCGCGACCACGCAGATCGGTGACCAGGGCCTGACCATCGGCCGCACGGCGGGCATCCTCGCCGGTCTGCCGCAGTCGGTGCCCGGCTACTCCATCGACCGCATGTGCGCCGGCGCCCTGACCGCCGTCACCACGGTCGCCGGTTCCGTCGCCTTCGGCGCCTACGACGTCGCCATCGCCGGCGGTGTCGAGCACATGGGCCGCCACCCCATGGGCGAGGGCGTCGACCCGAACCCGCGGTTCGTGAGCGAGAAGCTGGTCGACGAGTCCGCCCTGTTCATGGGCATGACCGCCGAGAACCTGCACGACCGCTACCCGACCATCACCAAGCAGCGCGCCGACGAGTACGCCGTGCGCTCGCAGGAGAAGGCCGCCAAGGCGTACGCCAACGGCAAGATCCAGCAGGACCTGGTGCCGATCTCGGTGCGCCGCACCGCCGCGGGCGAGGGCGGCGAGACCGGCTGGGGCCTGGTCACCGCCGACGAGCCGATGCGGCCGGGCACGACCCTCGAGAACCTCGCGGGCCTGAAGACGCCGTTCCGCGTGCACGGCCGGGTCACCGCCGGCAACGCGGCCGGTCTGAACGACGGCGCCACCGCCTCGATCATCGCCAGCGAGGACTTCGCCCGCGAGCACGGTCTCCCGGTGAAGATGCGCCTGGTGGCGTACTCCTTCGCGGGTGTCGAGCCGGAGGTCATGGGCTACGGCCCGATCCCGGCGACGGAGAAGGCCCTCGCCCAGGCGGGCCTCACCATCGACGACATCGGCCTGTTCGAGATCAACGAGGCCTTCGCCGTCCAGGTCCTGGCCTTCCTGGAGCACTACGGCATCGCCGACGACGACGCGCGCGTGAACCAGTACGGCGGCGCCATCGCCTTCGGTCACCCGCTGGCCTCCTCCGGCGTCCGTCTGATGACGCAGCTGGCCCGCCAGTTCGAGGAGCAGCCGCACGTCCGCTACGGCCTGACGACCATGTGCGTCGGCTTCGGCATGGGCGCCACCGTCATCTGGGAGAACCCGCACTTCGAGGGGGACAAGTGACCACCACCGCCGAGCTTCTCCAGCAGGCCTCGGAGCTGTTCCCGGACGAGGTCGTGACGAGCGCGCACGTACGCCACCTCGACCTGCCGTTCGGCGCGGGGCGCTTCGCCCTGATCACGCTGGACAACGGCTTCGACCACACCAAGCCGACCACCTTCGGCCCGGCGTCGCTGGCGAACCTGAACACCGCCATCGACCAGGTCGAGCAGGAGGCCGCCGCCGGCGAGATCGTCGGTGTCGGCATCACCGGCAAGCCGTTCATCTTCGCGGTCGGCGCCGACCTCAAGGGCGTCGAGCTCCTCAAGGAGCACGAGCACGCGCTCGCCATCGGCAAGGGCGGCCACGAGGTCTTCAAGCGGCTGTCCGCCCTCGCCGTCCCGACCTTCGCGTACTACAACGGTGCCGCGATGGGCGGCGGTGTCGAGGTCGGTCTGCACTGCACCTACCGGACCGTCTCCGCGGCCCTGCCCGCGTTCTCGCTCCCCGAGGTCTTCCTCGGTCTGGTCCCCGGTTGGGGCGGCTGCACGCTGCTGCCGAACCTGATCGGCGCCGACAAGGCCGTCTCGGTGGTCATCGAGAACTCCCTCAACCAGAACAAGCAGCTCAAGGGCGCCCAGGTCTACGAACTGGGCATCGCCGACGCGCTGTTCGAGGGCGCGGACTTCCTGGAGCAGTCGCTGGTGTGGACGGCGTCCGTCCTCAAGGGCGAGATCGTCATCGACCGCCCGGCCATCGACCGCGGGGAAGCCTGGGACCAGGCCGTCGCCAAGGGCCGCTTCATCGCGGACTCCAAGGTGCACGGCGCGGCCCCGGCCGCCTACCGCGCGCTGGACATCATCGCCGCCGCCAAGAACGGCGACCTCCAGCAGGGCTTCGACGCGGAGGACACGGCCCTCGCCGACCTGATCATGGGCGGTGAACTGCGCGCCGGCATCTACGCCTTCAACCTGGTGCAGAAGCGCGGCAAGCGCCCGGCCGGCGCCCCGGACAAGTCGCTCGCCCGCCCGGTCACCAAGGTCGGTGTCGTCGGCGCCGGTCTGATGGCCTCGCAGCTCGCGCTGCTGTTCGTGCGCCGCCTGGAGGTGCCGGTCGTGCTGACCGACATCGACCAGGAGCGCGTCGACAAGGGTGTGGGCTACGTCCACGCCGAGATCGACAAGCTGCTGCTCAAGGGCCGGATCAACCAGGACAGGGCCAACCGCCTCAAGGCGCTGGTCACCGGTGTCCTGGACAAGGCCGAGGGCTTCGCGGACGCGGACTTCGTCATCGAGGCCGTGTTCGAGGAGATCGGGGTCAAGCAGAAGGTGTTCGCGGAGGTCGAGGCGGTCGCCCCGGCGCACGCCGTCCTCGCCACCAACACCTCCTCGCTGTCGGTCACCGAGATGGCGTCGAAGCTGAAGAACCCCGAGCGGGTCGTCGGCTTCCACTTCTTCAACCCGGTCGCGGTCCTGCCGCTGCTGGAGATCGTCCGCGGCGAGCAGACCGACGACGCCTCGCTGGCCACGGCCTTCGCCGTCGCCAAGAAGCTGAAGAAGACCGCGGTGCTGGTGAAGGACGCCCCGGCGTTCGTCGTGAACCGCATCCTCACCCGCTTCATGGGCGAGATCCAGAACGTCATCGACGAGGGCACCCCGGTCGACGTCGCGGAGAAGGCGGTGGAGCCCCTGGGCCTGCCGATGTCTCCCCTGGTCCTCCTGGAGCTGGTCGGTCCCGCGATCGGTCTGCACGTCTCGGAGACCCTCAACCGGGCCTTCCCGGACCGCTTCACGGTCTCCCCGAACCTCGCGGCCGTCGTCAAGGCGGGCAAGCGCGGCTTCTACGTCTACGACTCCGGCAAGCCGGAGCTGGACCCCGAGGTCGCGGCCCTCCTGAAGCAGGGCGACGTCGTCCTGACCGAGGAGCAGGTGCGCGCCCGTGTCCTGGACGCCGTCGCGCAGGAGATCGGCCTGATGCTCGACGAGGGTGTCGTCGCCGAGGCGCAGGACATCGACCTCTGCCTGATCACCGGCGCCGGCTGGCCCTTCCACCTGGGCGGCATCACGCCGTACCTGGACCGCGAGGGCGTCAGCGAGCGGGTCAACGGCAAGAAGTTCCTGGAGCCGGGCGTGGCGTCGGTCCCCGCCTGACCGCAGCCGCGTGAAGAGGGCCTCCGTCCGGGACGGAGGCCCTCTTCCCCTGTCCGGCCCCGGGCGCCGGCCCGTGGGTCGGCACCCGGGGCCACAATGGGGAAGCATGACGACCCTCGTGATCATCGACGCCGCGAACGTCATCGGTTCCGTCCCCGACGGCTGGTGGCGCGACCGGCGGGGCGCGGCGGAGCGTCTGCGGGACCGGCTCGCCCGGGACGGGGTCCCGGGCCGGGACGAGCCGGTGGAACTCGTCATGGTCGTGGAGGGCGCGGCCCGCGGTGTGGAGTCCGTCCCCGGCGTACGGGTCGACTCGGCCCCCGGCAGCGGCGACGACCGCATCGTCGAGCTGGTCGCCGAGGAGGGCCGGGGCCGCGCGACGCTCGTCGTCACCGCCGACCGCGAACTGCGCCGCCGGGTGGGGGAACTGGGCGCCGAGGTGACGGGCCCGCGCGCGGTCCGCGGCGCCTGACACGGGACAGGGCGGCGCCCGCGCGCCCGGCCGGCCGGCCCACGCGCTCCGGCCCCGCACAGCCCGGAGGGGGCCGTACGGGACCGGAGAGGGGCCCTGAGTGCCGTCGGTGACGCCGGGTCGGGGTCGGGCGGGGTCGGGCGGGGAGGAAGGGCCGGCGGCTCCTACGCGTCGCGTCCCTGCGGCGGGGCGGCGTCGCCCGGCGCGGTCTCCCCCCGCCGACGGGCGAGACGGCTGTGCGAACGGCCGTACAGGAAGTACACGACGAACCCGGCGGCCATCCACACCGCGAACCGCAGCCAGGTCTCGGCGGGCAGGTTGATCATCAGCCAGAGGGAGGCGCACACCGACAGGATCGGGATGACCGGCACCCACGGGGTGCGGAACGACCGGTGCAGGTCGGGGCGGGTCCGGCGCAGGATGATCACACCGATCGCGACCACCACGAAGGCGAACAGGGTGCCGATGTTCACCAGGGCGGCGAGTTCGGTCAGCGGGGTGAAGCCGGCCACGATCGCGATGATCACGCCCAGCAGGATCGTCGGCCGGTGCGGGGTCTTGAACCGCGGGTGGACGTGGGAGAAGAAGCGCGGCAGCAGTCCGTCGCGGCTCATCGCGAAGAACACGCGGGTCTGGCCGAGGAGCAGGATCATGCAGACCGTGGTCAGGCCGACGGCGGCGCCGAAGCTGATGAAGCCCGCGAACCAGGGGTGGCCGGTCTCCTTGAAGGCGTCGGCGAGCGGGGCGTCGACGGACAGCCGGCTGTAGTTCTGCATGCCGGTGACGACGATCGACACGAGAACGTACAGCGTGGTGCAGATGATGAGAGAGCCGAGGATGCCGCGCGGCATGTCGCGCTGCGGGTTCCTGGTCTCCTCGGCGGCGGTGGCGACGACGTCGAAGCCGATGAACGCGAAGAACACCACCGAGGCGGCGGTGAAGATGCCCATCACACCGAAGTTGGAGGGCGCCCAGCCGAACATCAGCTGGATCAGCGGCGCCTGGAGACTGTCGCCGGCCTCGACGGCCTGCGCCTTCGGGATGAACGGGTCGTAGTTCTTGCCCTCGATGAAGAAAGCGCCCGCGATGATCACGGTCAGGACGACGGCGACCTTGATGGCGACGACGACGGAGGTGATCCGCGCGGACAGCTTCATGCCGATCACGAGGATGGCGGTGAGGACGAGGACGAGCGCGGCGGCGAGGATGTCGAAGCCGAACCCGTCGGCCCCCTCCCTGCTGCCCAGGGCCGCCGGCAGCTCCCAGCCCGCGTTGTCCATGAGCGACTGGATGTAGCCGGACCAGCCGACCGCCACCACCGCCGTCCCGAGCGCGAACTCCAGGACCAGGTCCCAGCCGATGATCCAGGCGGGCAGTTCACCGAGGGAGGCGTACGCGAACGTGTACGCGGAGCCGGCGACGGGGACCGTGGAGGCGAACTCGGCGTAGCAGAGCGCGGCCAGCGCGCAGGCGACACCGGCCGCGACGAACGCCAGCGCCACCGCGGGCCCGGCGTTGTTCTTCGCGACCGTCCCGGTCAGGACGAAGATGCCGGTGCCGATGATGACGCCGACGCCGAAGACCGTCAGGTCCAGCGCGGACAGGGATTTCCTGAGCGCGTGCTCGGGCTCCTCGGTATCGAGGATGGACTGCTCAACCTTCTTCGTCCGAAAGAGAGTGCTGCTCACAGGGGTACCTCCCACGCTTGTCGTCCTCGACGTGATCGAGAGGGGGCGATGGGGGTCCCCCTGGGTCGAGCGAAGCCGAGAGCTGGGGGAGCGTATGCCCCGACGCGGGCGGTTTCACGCGAATGGGCCGGTCCCACCACCGTAAAGGGGGGCGGGACCGGCCCGGACGGCCCGGTCGGGCGGTCAGTCGCGCGCGGGCTCGACCTCGGAGGGCGTGCCGTCCAGCCGGCCGTCGAGCTTGGAGACGAGGCCGGTGACCTGGCGGGCGATGTCGGGCGCGGTGAGCCCGATCTCGGCCATCACCTCGGCGCGGGAGGCGTGGTCGAGGAAGCGCGGCGGGATGCCGAAGTCCCGCAGCGGGATGTCGACGCCCGCGTCACGCAGGGCCTGCGCGATCGCCGAGCCGACGCCGCCGACCCGGGAGTTGTCCTCCACGGTGACGACCACGCGGTGCTTGTCGGCGAGCGGCGCCATGTGCTCGTCGACCGGCTTCACCCAGCGCGGGTCGACGACGGTGGTGGTGATGCCCTGCTTGTCGAGGAGGGCGGCGATCTCCAGGCACATCGGCGCGAGGGCGCCGACGGAGACGAGCAGCACGTCCGGCGTGTCGGTGCCCGGCTCCCGCAGCACGTCCATGCCGCCCACCCGGCCCACGGCGGGCACGGCGGGACCGACGGCGCCCTTGGAGAAGCGCACCACGGTCGGCGCGTCCGTGACCTCGACGGCCTCGCGCAGCTGCGCCCGCACCTGGTCGGCGTCGCGCGGCGCGGCGAGCCGCAGTCCGGGGACGACCTGCAGGATCGACATGTCCCACATGCCGTTGTGGGAGGCGCCGTCGGTGCCGGTGACGCCGGCCCGGTCCAGGACGAACGTCACACCGCACTTGTGGAGGGCGACGTCCATGAGGACCTGGTCGAAGGCGCGGTTGAGGAACGTCGCGTACACCGCGAAGACCGGGTGCAGCCCGCCGGTGGCGAGACCGGCCGCGGAGACCGCGCCGTGCTGCTCGGCGATGCCGACGTCGTAGACGCGCTCGGGGAAGGCCTTGGCGAACTTGTCGAGGCCGACCGGCTGGAGCATGGCCGCCGTGATGGCGACGATGTCCTCGCGCTCCTTGCCGAGCTTCACCATCTCCTCGCCGAACACGGAGGTCCAGTCGGCGCCGGAGGAGGCGATCGGCAGACCGGTGTCCGGGTGGATCTTGCCGACGGCGTGGAAGCGGTCCGCCTCGTCCTGGAGGGCGGGCTGGTAGCCGCGGCCCTTCTCGGTGAGGCAGTGCACGATGACCGGGCCGCCGAAGCGCTTGGCGCGCGACAGCGCGGACTCCAGGGCCTCGATGTCGTGTCCGTCGATCGGGCCGACGTACTTCAGGCCGAGGTCCTCGAACATGCCCTGGGGGGCGATGAAGTCCTTCAGGCCCTTCTTGGCGCCGTGCAGCGTCTCGTAGAGCGGCCGGCCGACGACGGGCGTGCGCTCCAGCAGGTCCTTGCCGCGGGCCAGGAACCGCTCGTACCCGTCGGTGGTGCGCAGGGTGGCGAGGTGGTTGGCGAGGCCGCCGATGGTGGGCGCGTACGAGCGCTCGTTGTCGTTGACGACGATGACCAGGGGCCGGTCCTTGGCGTCGGCGATGTTGTTGAGCGCCTCCCAGGCCATGCCGCCGGTGAGGGCGCCGTCACCGATCACGGCGACCACGTGGTCGTCGCGTTTGCGCACCTGGTTGGCCTTGGCGAGGCCGTCGGCCCAGCCGAGGACCGTCGAGGCGTGGCTGTTCTCGATGACGTCGTGCTCGGACTCGGCCTGCGAGGGGTAGCCGGACAGGCCGCCCTTCATCTTCAGCCGGGAGAAGTCCTGTCGGCCGGTGAGGAGCTTGTGGACGTAGGACTGGTGGCCCGTGTCCCACAGCACCTTGTCCTTCGGCGAGTCGAAGACCCGGTGCAGCGCGATGGTGAGCTCGACCACGCCGAGGTTCGGGCCGAGGTGACCGCCGGTCTTCGACACCGCCTCCACGAGGAAGGTCCGGATCTCCTCCGCCAGCTGGTCCAACTCCTCCAGGCTGAGCCGGTCCAGATCGCGCGGTCCCCTGATGCGGGTCAGCAGCGGCACCCGTGCCTCCTTGCAATAGTGCTGTTCGAGCGTTACCGGGCTCGTCGAAGTCTAATCTTCCGCGTGCACCGCCGACCGCCGGGCGGGGGAACCCGCGTCACGCCAACGGCCGTGGACCATCCTGCACCGGTACCCGCGTACGAAACGTCCGACACAAAGGAGAAGTGCCCGGCACCTTGCGGCACCGGGCACCCTCCGCGCCGTCGCGGGCGCGGGCGACCGCCTACGCGCGACCCGCCGCCTTCTGGCTCTTGCGGGAGACGGAGTCGATGACCACGGCGCCCAGGAGCACCGCACCGGTGATCATGTACTGGATCGACGTGTTCATGTTCAGCAGGTTGAGGCCCGTCTGGATCGACTGGATGACGAGCATGCCCAGCAGCGCGGACCACACCGAACCGCGTCCGCCGAAGAGGCTGGTGCCACCGATGACGGCGGCGGCGATCGCGAGCATCAGCGTGTTGCCGCCACCGGCGGAGAGCGTCGCGCTCGCGGTCTGACCGGCGAAGAACATGCCGCCGACGGCCGCGAACCCACCGGAGATCGCGAACACGGTGATCCGGACCATCGGCACGTTGATGCCGGCCCGGCGGGCCGCCTCGATGCCGCCGCCGACGGCGAACACCTGGCGGCCGTACGTGGTGCGCCGCAGCACGAAGTCCACGATCACCAGGGCGGCGAGGAAGATCACCAGGGCGTTGGAGACACCGGAGGCGTTGTTGAGCACGGCGGCGGCGGCGAAGGACGCGAGGGCGAGCGCGCCGACGCGCAGCAGGATCTCGCTGGTCGGCCGGAACGGCACACCCGCGGCCCGGCGTCGGCGCTGCTCGCCGAAGTTGCCGACGAGGGAGAGCGTCACGGCGAGACCGGCCAGGATGTAGGCGCCGATGATGGCCTGGTCCATGAAGAAGGAGCTCTGGCCGAGCAGCCGGACCGGGCCCTCGTCGGAGGGGATGTTGATGGTGCCGCTGTCACCCAGCAGCCACAGCATCACGCCGTTCCAGCCGAGGAAGCCCGCCAGGGTGACGACGAACGCCGGTACGCCGACCTTGGCGAAGAACCAGCCGTGCAGCGCGCCGATGGCGATACCGGTGAGGACCGCGAGAGCCAGCGCCAACCAGGCGCTCACGCCCTGGTTCACCGCGAGCACGGCGAACAGGGTGGAGGCCAGACCGCTGACCGAGCCCACGGACAGATCGATCTCGCCGAGCAGCAGGACGAACACCAGGCCGATGGCGAGCATGCCGGTGGCCGAGAGGAAGTAGCTGATCTGCGACAGGTTGTCGGCGCTGAGGAAACGATCGTTCTGGAACTGGAAGATGGTCCAGATGACGATGAGGCCGATGACCACCGGCAGCGAGCCCAGCTCGCCGCCCTTCACCTTGCGCTTGAACTCGGTGACGTAGCCCTTGAGGCCCTCCTCGCGGACCAGCAGTCGCGGGTCGACGACGGTGACCGGGGCGGCCGTGGGGTCGTCGGCGGGAGCGACGGTGTCCTGCTCCTCCACCACGCCCTCGCCGTCGGTGACCTTGCCGGTCGTCGCGGGGTCGCTCTTCACGGTCTTGGACGTGTCACTCACTTTGCCGCCTCCGTGGTGCGCCGCTCCGCGCGACGGGTCACGGCGTTGTCCGTGGCACCCGTGATCGCGGCGATGATCTCTTCGTGGCTGGTGTCCTTCACGGGGAAGGAGCCGTTGTTCTTGCCCAGCCGCAGCACGGCGACGGTGTCGGCGACCGCCTTGACGTCGGCCATGTTGTGGCTGATGAGGATGACGGCGAGGTCGCGTTCCCGCAGCCGCTCGACCAGGTCGAGGACCTGCGCGGTCTGCTCGACGCCGAGGGCCGCGGTGGGCTCGTCGAGGATGACGAGCTTGGGGTCGCCGATCAGGGCGCGGGCGATGGCCACGACCTGGCGCTGCCCACCCGAGAGGCTCGCGATCGGGATCCGCACGCTCGGGATGCGGATGGAGAGCGTCGACAGCAGCTCGCGGGAGTTCTTCTCCATCGTCACCTCGTCGATGACGCCCCGGTGCAGCAGTTCGCGACCGAGGTAGAGGTTGCCGACGACATCGAGGTTGTCGCAGAGCGCGAGGTCCTGGTAGACCGTCGCGACGCCGAGTCCCTGGGCGTCGTGCGGCTTGTTGATCTTGACCGGGTTGCCCTGCCACTCGATGACGCCGTCGTCGATGGGGTGGACACCCGCGATCGTCTTGACCAGGGTCGACTTACCTGCGCCGTTGTCGCCCACCAGGGCGACCACTTCTCCGGCGTGGACCTCCAGATCGACGTCGGTGAGTGCCTGGACCGCACCGAATCGCTTGGAGACTCCGCGCAACGCCAGCACGGGCGTAGCGGACACGTGAACCATCTCCTTCGCCGCCTGACCGGCGGGGATGCCGCGCTTGGGGGTGTGCGCGGAGTGACGTGCGGATCGCGGCGGGAGGGCCCCGCCTCGCACGGTGGTTTACAGAATGAACATGCCTGGATCCGCCGCGCTCGAAGGCGGGTTCCGTCCGGCGCCCGCCCCGCAGCGGGGTCTGTTGGCGGGGCGGGCGCCGGCGGGGCTTCACGGGGCCGTTCGGCCGTCCGGGCCCGGGCCCTCAGCGGGACCCGGACCGGATGACGCGCGGTGGCGTGACTACTCCAGGCCGGCGGACTTGCAGGCCTTGGCGTACTCGGCGGTGCAGATGTCCGCGACCGTGTACAGCTTGTCCTTGACGACCGTGTCCTTGATGTTGTCCTTGGTGACCGAGACAGGGGTCAGGAGCTTGGCGGGCACCTTGTCGCCGGAGCCGCTCGTCACCTCGGTGTCGGCGAGGCTCTTGACGTCCTTGCCCTCGAGCAGGGCGACCGCGAGCTCGGCGGCGGTGTCGGCCTCCGGCTTGTAGGCCTTGTAGACCGTGGAGGACTGGGTGCCGGCGACGATCCGCTGGATGGCGGCGAGCTCGGCGTCCTGGCCCGTCAGCGGGATGTCGCCGATCTTGGCGCCCTTGAGGGTGTTGGCGATACCACCGGCCATGCCGTCGTTGGCGGCGTAGACGCCGGCGATGTTCTTGGCGCCCAGCTGGGTGATCGCGGCGGACATCTTCTCGGCGGCGACGGTGTCCTTCCAGAGGCCGGACTGCTCGTAGGCGATGTCGACCTTGCCGTCGAGCGCCTTGTGGGCGCCTTCCTTGAACTGGCCCGCGTTCGGGTCGGCGTCGTCACCGTTGATCATGACGACCTTGGACTTCTTGGTCGCCTTGTCACCGAGCGCCTCGAGCAGGGCCTGGCCCTGGAGCTCGCCGACCTTGACGTTGTCGAAGGAGACGTAGGCCGAGACCGGACCCTGGGCGAGACGGTCGTAGGCGACGACCTTGACACCCTTGTCCACCGCGGACTGGATGGAGGACTTGATGGCGGCGGAGTCCTGGGCGGAGACGACGATGACCTTGACGCCCTTGGTCACCATGGTGCTCATCTGCTGAGCCTGCTTGTTCGGGTCGGCAGCGGCGTTCGCGTACTGGACGTCACAGTCGGAGCAGAGCTCCTTGACCTTCGCCTCGAAGTACGGCTTGTCGAACTTCTCGTAGCGCGCGGTGACGTTGTCCGGCAGGAGCAGACCGATGGACTTGCTGTCCGAGCCACTGCCGCTGTCCGAGTCGTTGTCGTCGCCGGCCTTGCCGCAGGCGGCCACGGAGAGCGCCAGCGAAACCGCGGTGGCGCCGATCACGACTCTACGCATCGTTGCGTTCATTTGGGTTGTGCCTCCCTGACACGGGCCGCAGCACTGCGGCCGAGGTGGCTGGAAGTCAACTCGGCCACACGTGCGACGTCAAGAAGTAAATCCTTAACGGGTTGGCAACGGCGTGTTTCGTTCTCTAAGTGAAGGCAGGGGTGGCCGCGGTCAGGGTCCCGTCCAAAAGGGTCGAATCGCCCATCTCGCTGAGGGCCAGCGCAAGCGCCCCGAGGACCTCCGCACGACCGCCAAGTGCCCCTGGCAGCACCGAGAGTTGACGTGCGGCACTCGGGATCGCGTACCGGCCGACCGACTCCCTTATGGGCCCGAGCACGAGCTCCCCGGCCTCGGCGAGATCGCCACCGAGGACCACGCGGCTCGGGTTCAACAGGTTGCAGAGATTGGCGACTCCACTTCCGATGTGGCGGCCGACGTCGGCGATCACCCGGCGACAGCCCGGATCCCCGTCCCTCGCCAACCGCACGACGCCTTCCATCGTCAGATCGGTCCCGTGACTGGACTGGAGGAGCGGCAGCACATGGCGCGCGGCGGCGAAGGTCTCCAGGCAACCGCGGTTTCCGCAGCGGCAGACCGGTCCGGATTCATCAAGAGTAATATGCCCGATTTCTCCCGCTGTGCCACCGGGGCCCCGGTAGATCTTGCCGTCGATGACCAGCCCGGCTCCCACACCGCTGGCCACCTTGATGTAGGCCAGGTCCCGCACCCCGCGCCCGCTGCCCCAGACCAGCTCGCCGAGGGCACCGAGGTTGGCGTCGTTGTCCACGTGCACCGGGACACCGAGGCGGTGGCGCATCTCGGCGGCCGGGTTGGTGCCGGTCCAGCCCGGCAGGATGGCGGTGGAACCCAGCGTCCCGGACTCCACGTCGATCGGTCCGGGGACGCCGAGGCCGACGCCCGCGATCTTCGTGGGATCCACCCCCGTGGCCTCGATCAACCGGGTGACCAGCTGCTCCGCGCGGTCGAAACCCTGGGCGGAGGAGGCGTCCACGTCGAGCGGCTCGGACTCCTCGGCCAGCACCTGGTGTGCGAGGTTCCCGATCGCGACGCGCAAATGCGTGTGCCCGAAGTCCACGCCGATGACGATGCCGGCGTCGCCGCTGAGGGAGACCGCGCGAGCCCGGCGTCCACCCGCCGATGTGGGCGTGACCTCGACCGTTCCGCCGTCCTTGAGTTCGCGGACGATGTTGGAGACCGTGGCCGCGGACAGGCCCGTCGTCCTGGCGATCTCGGCCTGCGTGAGCGAGCCGGCGAGACGCACCGCCCGGACGACGCGTTCGAGATTTGCTCGGTGCAGCGAAGACTGCGACCCCGGAGTCTCCATCGACTCATCCACTCCTGTCCCAGGCCGGACGGCCCCCGCCACCCGTGACCCAGGTCAAAGCCGCGGATCCCGGGTCACTTACAAGTTGTGAACTCCAAGCTCCGCTGAACGGGTTACCGCAGTCAAGTCCTTGAC
Source organism: Streptomyces sp. HM190 (assembly GCF_009857135.1). Taxonomy (GTDB): domain Bacteria; phylum Actinomycetota; class Actinomycetes; order Streptomycetales; family Streptomycetaceae; genus Streptomyces; species Streptomyces heilongjiangensis. The sequence continues at coordinate 6,715,022 of NZ_CP047318.1, read as the reverse complement.
GGAAACTGGCGTCGCCAATTGACCACTAAATGTCACGGGGGCGCTACGTCGGGGTCGTCCGGAGGCCCTCCTGACTACTTCAGGGTCGCCGACGTCAGGCCGGCCTGCACCTGACGCTGGAACGAGAGGTAGACGACGAGCATGGGGATCATCGCGATGGTGACACCTGCGAAGAGAACGGGCAGGTCAGAGGCGTATCCCTGCTGCTGTTGCAGCTGCACCAGACCCTGGGTGAGGACATAGCGCTCGGGGTCGTCACCGCTCTGCGGCTGCATGAGGACGGTGGGCAGGATGTACTGGTTCCACTGGCCGAGGGTGTTGAAGATGCCCACGCTGATCAGGCCCGGTTTCGCCATGGGCAACATCACCTGGAAGAAGGTCCGGGTGTGGGACGCCCCGTCCAGGATCGCCGCCTCGAAGACCGCCGTGGGCAGGGTCCGGAAGAAGGCGTGCATGAAGAACACGGTGAACGGCAGCGAGTAGGCGACGTAGACCAGGATCAGGCCCTGGTAGCTGTTCAGCATGTCGAGGCGCTTGACCATGAAGAACAGCGGGACCAGCGCCAGGAACACCGGGAACATGGCCCCGGCGACGAAGAAGAAGTACAGCAGCCGGTTGCCCCAGAACTGGTAGCGGGCCAGGACGTACGCGGCCATCGAGCCGAACAGCATGGTCAGCGGCACGGAGAAGACCAGCACGATGACCGTGTTGAGGAAGTAGGCGCCGATGCCCTTGTCCCAGGCGCGGGAGAACACGTCGAGGGACCAGTTCTGCGGCCAGCCGAAGGCCGAGCCGCCGATCTGGGCGTCGGTCCTGAAGGAACTGAGGATCAGCCACAGCAGCGGCAGCACGATCATCAGGGCCCACAGGACGAGGAAGCCGTGCGAGAAGACGTTCAGGACGACGCCTTCGCCGCGTTCGTCGCGGGGCTCGACCGGGCCCCTGCTCACGGCCGGACCGATGGGGGCCGAGTCGCCAGGGGAGGCGGTCTTGAGGGGTGCGCTCATCGTTGCGTCATCTCCGGCTTCAGAACTCGATGCGTTCACGGCGGGTGGCGCGCAGCATGACCACCGAGACGATCAGGGTGAGGAGCAGCATCACCACGCCCATGGCGCAGGCGTAGCCGCTCTTGCCGTACAGCAGGAAGTTCCGCATCATCACCGTCGCCATGACCTCGCTGTGGTGATCGGGACCGCCGCCGTACTCCCCCGCCGTCATCGTGGAGACCAGGATGAACATGTCCATGGCCGCGATGCCGAGGTAGACCCAGGCCGTCTGCACGGAGTCCCAGAGCAGGGGCAGGGTGATCCGGAAGAAGGTGTGGGCGCGGCCGGCGCCGTCGATCAGCGCGGCCTCGTAGATGTCCCTCGGGATGGCCTGCATGGCGGCGGAGAACAGCACCAGGTAGAAGCCGACGCCGTGCCAGACGACGACCGCGATCAGGGCCCAGAGCACGACGCTCGGTTCGTTCAGCCATTCGACGGGGCCGCTCTCGTCGACCAGCCCCAGCTTCATGAGGAGGCCGTTGAGCATGCCGCCGCTGTCGCTGCGGTACACGGCGCCGAACAGCACCGCGAGGATGGCCAGCGACAGGACCTGCGGGAAGAAGTAGACGATCTTGTAGAAGCCCGACCCGGCGACCCCCGAGACACCGCCGGCCCGGCTACGGCCGCCGGCGTTCAGCATGAACGCGAAGAACAGCGCGAGCAGGATGGTGATCACCGGGATGAACACCAGGAACAGGATGTTGTGCCAGATCGCCTGGAGGAAGATGTCGTCCTGGAACAACGCGGTGTAGTTGTCCAGCCCGACGAAGCTGAACGTCTGGGACTGCCCCTTCCAGTCCGTCAGCGAGTAGCCGAAGGTCTGGAGATAGGGCCAGATGACGAAGATCAGATAGAGCGCCACGGGGACGATCAAGAATCCCGCGACGAACCGGTACTGCCCTTTGCGCATTGGCGTGATCCTGCCTTGGGTTCCGTGAGACGAAGGGCCCGCGCGCTTCGGGAGCGCGGGGAACTGCGCGCATGCCTTCCACGGTGGACCGCGGCCCACCACACCACTCAGCCCCCCACGACGCCCGGAGGCCCGCTCAGTCCCGGCGGTTCTTCTTCGAATCCGGGTCCTTCGCCTGCTTGTCCACGGCCTCCTGCGCCCGCTTCAGCCACTCGGCCGGCTGGATCCGCTTCGCCATCAGCTCGTTCGACGCGTTCTGGATCGCCGTGTCCATCTCGCTGTACCACTCGGTGTACAGGTACCGGAAGGTGTTGTCACCGGCGGCCTTGGACGCCTCGACCGTGGACTGCGTGCCGGGCCGCAGCTGTACGCCGGGGTCGACGCCGTCCTTGAGGATGGTCAGGGAGTTCGCCTCCTTGGCGAACAGCGTCGACCATTCCTTGGACAGCATCATCCGCATGAACTCCTTGGCGGCCGGCAGGTTCTTCGCCTTGGCGGGGATGATGAACGGCTCGCCGGAGCCGGCCCGGATCGCCTCGAACGGCATCACGCTGTCGGGCAGCAGCGGCATCGGCATGAACGTCATGTCGAAGTCGGCCGGGGTCTGCTTGAGCTGCTCGTTCTCCAGCCAGGAACCGGAGGTGATGAAGACGGCCTTGTACTGGTTCCAGCGGGTCTGGGACTCGGTGTGGGTGAGGCCGTTGGTGCCGGGCATCAGATAGCCCTTCTCGACGACCTCGTAGATCGCCTCGACGCCTGCCTTCGCCGCGTCGGAGCCGACGAACGCCTTCGGGTCGAGGTTGTCGATGGCCTTCATGGCGTCGAGACCGCCGGTCTTGGCGATCAGGTCCATGATGGCGACGTTGATGTAGTACGGGTACTTGCCCTGGTGGGCGAGGCCGCCGATGCCCTTGGCCTTGGCCTCCTTGCAGATGGTGAGGAAGTCGGCCCAGGTCCTGGGCTCCTCCCAGCCGTTCTCCTTGAACAGCTTGCCGGAGTACCACAGGCCCCACACCGTGTAGATGTAGTTGAGGGCGACGACCTTGTCCTCCTGCATGCCCGCGTCGAGGGTGCCGGGGATGAGGGTGTCGCGGACCTTCTTGGCGGGGTCGTCGATCGAGGGGGCGTCCAGGACCGCGGCCAGGTCGAGGAGCTGGTCGTTCTTGTAGAGGACGTCGATCGGGATCTGCTGGGCGCCGGAGTCGTCGACGATGTCCGGCGGGTTGCCCGCGTTGAACCGGGGCTGGAGCTTGCCGGTGATCTCCTGGGTGCCGGTGTGGGTGGAGGTGACGCCCCACTTCTTCTGGAAGGCGGCCTCCCACGCCTTGGCGTAGGTGTCGCCGTAGCCGCCCTTGAAGATGACGACGTCGAGCTTGCTGCCCTTCTTGACGCCGAAGGGGTTGGACTCGGACGTCTCGCCCTGGGCGCCCTCGGAGGAGTCGTCGCCCCCGCCGCCGCTCGCGCAGGCGGACAGGAAGCTCATCGTGGGGACGGTGATCAGGCCCAGCGCGGCGGACCGCTTGATCAGATCGCGGCGGCCCACACCCTCCGCGGTGGTGGTGCCGGAAGCCTCGGGTTCGTTGTTCTCAGCGGTCGTGGATCCCATGCTCAAGTCCTCGCCTTCTCCAGGACTCAGGCGGTGAACCGGATCCTCCCGGCACCGCGATCGGTTCAAGCTGGGGTCGTGCGTGAGGATTCAACAGGGGTGGGACGGCGGTCCGCGCGCGGACACGTCCGCGCCCACCGGTAATTCCCCCCAGGTAGTGCCCGTCCACCGTCGTGCGACCACGATGCGGACGCCGACAGGTATAGTCCACTTCCCGCCAAGGGAGCAAGATCGAATGCAAGGTTGGCCGTCGGTCTTTTCCGAGTTGAGACCTCGCGGAAATACGAGCGTCCATACGGCACTCGACCACAAGTTCCCCGTCATTCGACCCGGATGGCTCACTCAACACCCTTGACACCACTTGTCACTTGAACCACTACTGGTCCCTGCGCAACACGGCAGACAACGTTGTCCACTTCTGGTCGTTCCGTGGTCGTCCACGCGGTCCAGCGGGCTGATCAGGCGCAGGGAGGGTGCTCGCGCATGCGGCACGGATGGGGTTCCACGGTGGCGCTCGGCGCCGCCGCGTTCGCTCTGGTGGTGGCCTCGCAGGGGGCCGCCGTCGCGTTACCGGCCCGGCCGGCGGCGGCCGACCGGGAGTTCCGCTCCTCGTTCGAGTCGGGGGATCCGGCTCCGGACTGGGCCGACACCGTCGACACCGCACCCGACGGCTCCCCCCGCGCCTCCGGCGTCGACGGCGGCTACGCCACCGGCATCCCCGGCAACATCACCGACCGGGTGACGGAGGTCAGGGCGAGCGGTGAGAACACCTCGGGCGGGGAGGTGAAGGAGAACCTGGTCGACGGGGAGCCGGGCACCAAGTGGCTCTCCTTCCAGCCCACCGCCTGGCTGGAGTTCGACCTCGACCGACCCGCCGAGGTGGTGACGTACGCACTGACCTCGGCGAACGACGTCGCGGGGCGCGACCCGAAGGACTGGACGCTGAAAGGGTCCACCGACGGCAAGGAGTGGCGGACCCTCGACACCCGCACCGGCGAGTCCTTCCCCGAGCGGTATCTGACCAGGTCGTACGACATCGCCGCCGACGCGGTCGCCGGGTACCGGCACTTCCGGCTGGACATCACCCGCAACAACGGGGCCTCCACCATCACCCAACTCGCCGACGTGCAGTTCTCCACCGGCGGCGGCCAGGCGCCCGCGCCGAAGGAGATGCGCACCCACACCGACCGGGGGCCGAGCGGGTCGGCGACCGCCAAGGCGGGCACGGGCTTCACCGGGAAGCGGGCGCTGCGGTACGCGGGCCGGCACACGGCGGACGGCCGGGCGTACGCGTACAACAAGGTCTTCGACGTGGACGTGGCCGTCGGACGCGACACCGAACTGGCGTACCGGGTCTTCCCGTCCATGGCGGACGGCGACCTCGACTACGACGCCACGCACGTCGCGGTCGACCTGGTCTTCACGGACGGCACCTCGCTCGGTGAGCTGCGCGCCGTCGACCAGCACGGGTTCCCCCTGACGCCGCGCGGACAGGGCGCGGCGAAGGTGCTGTACGTCAACCAGTGGAACGACGTGGTCTCCCGGATCGGGTCGGTCGCGGCCGGGAAGACGGTGGACCGGATCCTGGTGGCGTACGACTCGCCGAAGGGGCCGGCGAGGTTCCGCGGCTGGCTCGACGACGTGACCCTGCGGGTGCGGGCGCCCGAGCGGCCGAAGGCACACCTCTCCGACTACGCGGTGACCACCAGGGGAACGAACTCCAGCGGCGGTTTCTCCCGCGGCAACGCCTTCCCGGCGACGGCGGTCCCGCATGGCTTCAACTTCTGGACGCCGGTGACCAACGCGGGCTCGCTCAGCTGGCTGTACGACTACGCGCGCGCCAACAACGCGGACAACCTGCCGACCGTCCAGGCGTTCAGCGCGAGCCATGAGCCGAGCCCCTGGATGGGTGACCGGCAGACCTTCCAGGTGATGCCGTCGGCCGCCTCCGGCACCCCCGACCTGGGCCGCACGGCACGGGCGCTGGCGTTCCGGCACGAGAACGAGACGGCCCGGCCGTACTACTACGGCGTCCGCTTCGAGAACGGCGTCACGGCGGAGATGGCGCCGACGGACCACGCGGCGGTACTCCGCTTCACCTATCCGGGGGACGACGCGAGCGTCCTCTTCGACAACGTCACGGACCAGGCCGGCCTGACACTCGACAAGGAGTCCGGGGTCGTCACGGGATTCTCGGACGTGAAGTCCGGGCTGTCGGCGGGCGCGACCCGCCTCTTCGTGTACGGGGTGTTCGACGCGCCGGTCACCGGGGGCGACTCCGCCGGGGTGAGGGGCCACCTCCGCTTCGACGCGGGCGCGGACCGGACGGTGACCCTCCGGCTGGCCACCTCCCTGATCAGCGTCGACCAGGCCAAGGACAATCTGCGCCAGGAGATCCCGGCGGGCACCGCCTTCGAGAGGGTCCGGGACCGGGCGCGGGCGCAGTGGGACCGGCTCCTCGGCAGGGTGGAGGTCGAGGGCGCGACCCCCGACCAGCTGACCACGCTGTACTCCAACCTGTACCGGCTGTACCTGTACCCCAACTCCGGCTTCGAGAAGGTCGGTTCGACCCACCGCTACGCCTCGCCGTTCTCCCCCATGCCGGGCCCGGACACCCCGACGCACACGGGCGCGAAGATCGTCGAGGGCAAGGTGTACGTCAACAACGGCTTCTGGGACACCTACCGGACGACATGGCCGGCCTACTCGCTGCTGACGCCGTCGCGGGCGGGCGAACTGGTCGACGGGTTCGTGCAGCAGTACAAGGACGGCGGCTGGACCTCCCGCTGGTCCTCCCCCGGCTACGCGGACCTGATGACGGGTACCTCGTCGGACGTGGCGTTCGCGGACGCGTACGTCAAGGGCGTCGACTTCGACGCGGAGGCGGCGTACGAGGCGGCGGTCAGGAACGCCACGGTCGTCCCGCCGAACCCGGGCGTCGGCCGCAAGGGCATGGCCACCTCCCCCTTCCTCGGCTACACCAGCACCGACACGCACGAGGGCCTGTCCTGGGCACTGGAGGGCTACCTCAACGACTACGGCATCGCCCGGATGGGCCGGGCCCTGTACGAGAGGACGGGTGAGAGGCGCTACCGGGAGGAGTCGGCGTACTTCCTGGACCGGGCGCGGGACTACGTGGAACTGTTCGACGAGAAGGCCGGGTTCTTCCAGGGCCGGGACGGCACCGGCAGGTGGCGGCTGGACTCCGCCGCGTACGACCCCCGGGTCTGGGGCCACGACTACACGGAGACCAACGGCTGGGGCTACGCGTTCACCGCGCCCCAGGACAGCAAGGGCCTGGCGAACCTGTACGGCGGCCGGGCCGGGCTCGCGAGGAAGCTCGACGCCTACTTCTCCACCCCTGAGACGGCCTCGCCCGACCTCACCGGCTCCTACGGCGGCGTCATCCACGAGATGACCGAGGCCCGCGACGTACGGATGGGCATGTACGGCCACTCCAACCAGGTCGCCCACCACGCGATCTACATGTACGACGCGGCCGGGCAGCCGTGGAAGGCGCAGGAGAAGGTGCGCGAGGTGCTGTCCCGGCTGTTCGTCGGCAGCGGCATCGGCCAGGGCTACCACGGGGACGAGGACAACGGCGAGCAGTCGGCCTGGTACCTCTTCTCGGCACTCGGCTTCTATCCGCTGGTGATGGGCAGCGGCGAGTACGCCATCGGCTCACCCCTGTTCACCAAGGCGACGGTGCATCTGGAGAACGGCAGGGACCTCGTGGTCCGGGCCCCGGAGAACAGCGCGAGGAACGTCTACGTTCAGGACTTGAAGGTCAACGGCACGACCTGGCGGTCGACTTCGCTGCCGCACGCGCTGATCGCGAAGGGCGGGGTCCTGGAGTTCGACATGGGCCCACGGCCGTCGCGGTGGGGCACGGGCGAGAGCGCCGCGCCGGTGTCCATCACCAAGGACGACCAGGTGCCGTCGCCACGCTCGGACGCCGTCGAGGGCGCCGGGGCACTCTTCGACGACACCTCGTCGACGAAGGCCACGCTGACGACGGCGGACCTGCCGGTGCCGGCCCGCACCAGGGCCGTGCAGTACACCCTGACGTCCGCCGACCGCACCGAGGCCCCCACCGGCTGGACCCTCCAGGGCTCGGCGGACGGCGGCACCTGGAGGACCGTGGACCGCCGGTCGGACGAGTCGTTCGCCTGGGACCGCCAGACCCGGGCGTTCTCCGTCCCCGCCCCGGGCTCCTACCGCCACTACCGCCTGGTGCTCGACGCCCCGGCGACCCTCGCGGAGGTGGAGCTGCTGTCGTGACGCCGAGCGCGCGAACACGGTGAACACGCGGGGCCCGGCGGTTTTTCGGGTCCCAACTGACCTGACGGTGGGGGTCGTTGACGGGACAGAGTCTTGTACGGACCACTCGACAACGTTGTCCGGCGTCGAGGGTTCGTACGAGCCTTTCCTCCCCCGAGCCGGTCTCCCCCGTACCGGCCCGGCCCACGGACCGGGTGGGCACGCACCACCCGCCCACCCGGTCCGCCCGAGCACCTCAGAGTCTCACCGGGGCACACGGCCCCTGGAGCCTGCCGTTCGGATCACTAGAAGGCTCATGAAGATCTTGGTGAGGGGCTGTCCGGCCGTCAGGCCGGACAGCCCTCCGGTCATGTACCGGCTGGTGCGATGTGCCAGGTGCCACTGGTGTGGGTGAGTCCGAGGTTGATCAGTCGGCGGAGGTTGAGGGCGGCGGCCCGGGTGTGGAGCCAGGTGTCGTTCTTGATGGTGCCGCGGTAGCGCAGGCGCCGGTTGCCGTGGTGGACGAGCCAGGCGACGGCGCGTTCGACCGGTGGCCGCCAGCGGCGGTAGTCGGCCTGCCGGGCGGGGTCGGTGGCCTGGTGGCGGGCGGCTGTCTGGAGGTCGTGGTGCGGGCGGATGGTCAGGATGCGTCCGGCCCTGGCTTTGGTGCACTGCTCGCGCAGGTGGCAGCCGGTGCATAAGTTGCCGAAGATGGCTTTGCGTTGGCGGTGCTGCCCGCCGGGGTCGGACAGGGCCACGGTGTGTCCGGCCGGGCAGGTCACGGTGGCGGTGGTGGTGTCGATGGCGAAGTCGTCGAGGGTGAAGCCGCCGGGGACGGCGGGCCGCAGCGGTGCGGGCTTGAGGAACAGCCGGTGCCCTGCCCGGTGCAGGGCCTGGCGGGCGTCGCCGGTGGAGTAGGCGGTATCACCGAAGGCGTCCACCGGTGTGTCCTCCTCGGCAAGCAGGTCCAGTCCGACGGCGGCCTCGTGGTGTTCGGGCCCGGCGCCGGGCCGCAGGGCGACGGCGGTGTACAAGCCGGTCTCGGGCTCGACGGCCAGGTGGGCCTTGAAGCCGTCCTGCCGGTGGGAGCGGGTCTTGTGCACGTGCCGGGCTTCCGGATCGGCGGTGGAGACCATCCGGTTCGGGGCGGTGCCTTGGGTGATGCGCCAGCGTCCGTCGCGGCCGTCGGAGTCCTCGGCGGGCTCGACGTCCTGGCCGGCGACCAGGGCCAGGATGCCCACCGCGTTCGCGGCTTTGTCGCCGAGCTGCTGGTCGGGCAGGTGGCCCAGCAGCCGCAGGGCATCTGTGACCAGTGCGTCGACCAGCTCGGCGCGGGCCTGCTCGTCGTTCCAGGCGATGCGGGGCTTGCCCGGGCCGGTGTAGTCGTGCGCGGTGCATCGCGCAGAGGCGACCGCTTCGGCGCCGGGGACCTCGCGGATCACCGCGCGGACGGCGGCGATGATCTGGGTGACGGTGTCCTGGGTGGCGACCGCGTCGTCCAGCACGGTGGAGTCCAGCGCCCGGCGGTGCCTGCCCTTGAGGACGCCGGTGGCCTTCACGACCTCGCGCACGGCCTCGAAGATCCGGTTCGGGCGGGCGGAACGGGCCAGCCGGCGGCGGAAGTAGGCCAGCAGCGACGGATCGAACGCCATGTCGTGAAGTCCCAGCCCGCATGCGGCCTTCCACCGCAGGTCGCACCGCAGTTCCTGCACCGTCTCGAAGTCCGACAGCCCGTGCAGGGCCTGCAAGGTGATCGCGGCGGCCAGGATCTGCGGCGGCATGCTCGGCCGTCCGTTCGCCGACGGGTACATGTCCGTGAACATCTCAGCCGGGAACAGCTCGCCACGATGCTCGGCCAGGAACGCGAACACACTCCCCGCCGGAATCAGTTCCCGGCAGGTCTCCCACACGTCCGGCCCGACCGTCTCGCCGACCCACTCACCCATCGCCACATGACGAGTCTGGCCCTGCCGCTGACACGGCAGGGCCAGAACCCAAGATCTTCATGAGCCTTCTAGGGCGTGTTTCGAAAGGAGCGTCGTCTACCCGAAGGGCAGACGGGACTTTCCCGACACGCCCTAGCCCACCCGGCACGGCAAGGTCGTACTGGAATCACCTCCCGGCCCTTGGACCACGTACCCGAAGGTCGCTGTCGCGCCGGGGGCCAGTGAGCCGTTCCAGTTGGTGTTGTGGACCATCACGTTCTGTCCGCTGTAGGTGGCGGTGCCGCTCCAGAGGCTGTCGACCCGCTGGCCGCTCGGCAGGGTCCAGTCGACCATCCAGCCGAGCATCGGGACGTCACCAGTGTTCTTGACGACGACCTCGGACTGGTAGCCGCCGCTCCACGTGCCCGTCGTGCGGCGGGTCGCGGAGCACTGGCCGGGTACGGGCTCGGTGGGGTTGCCGGGCTGCTTGATGCCGGTCACCTCGCCGTTGCCGCCGTCGAAGACGACGTCGGAGCAGGAGTAGAAGGTCTCCTGGCTGTCGGAGCGCTGCCAGACCATGTAGATGATGTGGCGGCCCGACTTGTTCGCGGGGAGCTGGCCCCGCCAGGAGTAGTTGGCCTCGACGGTGCCGGGGCTGCCGTTCAGCGGCGGGTGGTCGACGCTCAGGAACGGCCGGTCCTCGATGTCGTTCCAGGTGAGCGTCTTCGTCGGGTCGAAGCCGTCCTTGGTGATGTACACGTAGAACCAGCCCGGGTGCGCCGCCCACGCGTTGTACGAGAAGTCGACGTTCGCCCCGGCGGTGAGGTGGGTCAGCGGCCAGTCGCTGCTGGGCGTGTTGAACCCGGTGAAGTTGGTGTTGCCGCCGCTGCACAGCTGACCGTCCGGGACGAAGCCCCGGGTGCGGCCGGCGCCGTCCGAGCGGAGCACCGAGAACCAGTTGTAGAACGGGGTCGTCCCGCTCGTCTGCTGCGCCGCGCGGCAGGCCGGGTTGACCGGTTTGATCTCACCGGTGTCGGTGAGTCCGTCCTGCCAGCACAGGAAGGTACGGCTGCCGGGCTTCATCGGCGTGCCGTGCGCCTCCGCCTTGCCGCTGCCGGCGGTGACGACGAGGCCGAGCGCCGGGATCGTCGTCACGAGGGCCAGCAGGACGAGCAGCAGCGCGCGATGCCGCTTGGGCAGCCTCAATCGCAATGTTGTCAAATGCATGACAAACGCTCCTTGGGTGTACGGCCTTGAGGAACGTGCGTGTGCGCAGGTGCGTGCGTTGCGGATGTACGGGCGCGTACACGCGGATGTACGGATGCGTGTTCCGTGGCTGTGCGGGGGTGCGTGTACGCATGAGTGGTGCGGGGCGGGAACGGTCCCCCGAGGGGCGGGTTCCGGTCCGCCGCTCGGGATGGGAGCGCTCCCACCCCCCACCTGCTTCGGAAGCTAGCGCGAAGTGGTTCGGTTGTAAACCGTGGGCGCAGGAGGGGAGCCGGAAGCGGCCGGGGACACCGGTCCCGGAGCACGCCGGAGAGCCCTTCGCCCGGTGCACGGCGCAGGGCCGCACCCCCGTCGCCGGGGATGCGGCCCTCAACTGCCCTGCCGGATCTCTCAGTTGCGGATCAGGTTGCGCAGCACGTACTGCATGATGCCGCCGTTGCGGTAGTAGTCGGCCTCACCGGGGGTGTCGATGCGGACGACCGCGTCGAACTCGACGCCCGTGTCGGTGGTGACCTTGACCGTGCTCGGGGTGGTGCCCTCGTTCAGCTCGGTGACGCCGGTGATGGAGAAGGTCTCCTCGCCGGTCAGGCCGAGCGAGTCGGCCGACTGGCCGGCCGGGAACTGCAGCGGCAGGACGCCCATGCCGATGAGGTTCGAGCGGTGGATGCGCTCGTACGACTCGGTGATGACGGCCTTGACGCCGAGGAGCGCGGTGCCCTTGGCCGCCCAGTCACGGGACGAGCCGGAGCCGTACTCCTTGCCGCCCAGGATGACCAGCGGGGTGCCGGCGGCCTGGTAGTTCTGCGACGCGTCGTAGATGAAGGAGACCGGGCCGCCCTCCTGCGTGAAGTCGCGGGTGTAGCCGCCCTCGGTGCCCGGCGCGATCTGGTTGCGCAGGCGGATGTTGGCGAACGTGCCGCGGATCATGACCTCGTGGTTGCCTCGGCGGGAGCCGTAGGAGTTGAAGTCACGACGCTCCACACCGTGCTCGGTGAGGTACTTGCCGGCCGGGGTGTCGGCCTTGATGGCGCCGGCCGGGGAGATGTGGTCGGTGGTGACCGAGTCGCCCAGCTTGGCCAGGACGCGGGCGCCGACGATGTCGGTGACCGGGGTGGTCTCCATCGTCATGCCCTCGAAGTACGGGGGCTTGCGGACGTAGGTCGACTCCGGGTCCCACTCGAAGGTGTCGCCGGTCGGGATCGACAGCGCCTGCCACTGGGCGTCGCCCGCGAAGACGTCCTGGTAGGACTTGGAGAACATGTCCTCGCCGATGGCGTTGGCGACGACGTCGTTGACCTCGGCCTCGGTCGGCCAGATGTCCTGGAGGTAGACCGGCTTGCCGTCCTGGTCGGTGCCGAGGGCGTCCTTGGTGATGTCCACCTTCATGGAGCCCGCGAGGGCGTACGCGACGACCAGCGGCGGGGACGCCAGGTAGTTCATCTTGACGTCGGGGTTGATCCGGCCCTCGAAGTTCCGGTTGCCGGAGAGGACCGAGGTGACCGCGAGGTCGTGGTCGTTGACGGCCTTGGAGACCTCCTCCGGCAGCGGGCCGGAGTTGCCGATGCAGGTGGTGCAGCCGTAGCCGACGAGGTTGAAGCCGACCTTGTCGAGGTACGGGGTCAGGCCCGCCTTGTCGAAGTAGTCGGTGACGACCTTGGAGCCCGGGGCGAGGGTGGTCTTGACCCACGGCTTGCGGGTCAGGCCCTTCTCCACGGCCTTCTTCGCGACGAGCGCGGCGGCGACCATGACGTACGGGTTCGAGGTGTTGGTGCAGGAGGTGATGGCCGCGACCGTCACCGCACCGTGGTCGATCTCGTAGGTGGAGCCGTCGGGGGCGGTCACGGTGACCGGGTTGGACGGGGTGCCGTTCGGGGCGACGGCCGGGGCGTCGGAGGCCGGGAAGGACTCCTGGCCGGCCTCGTCGACGACGTCGACGTAGTTGCGGACGTCCAGCTTGAACTGCTCGGCGGCGTTCGCGAGGACGATGCGGTCCTGCGGACGCTTCGGGCCGGCGATCGACGGGACGACCGTCGACAGGTCCAGCTCCAGCTTCTCCGAGAAGTCGGGCTCGGCGGCCGGGTCCAGCCACAGTCCCTGCTCCTTGGCGTACGCCTCGACGAGCGCGAGCTGCTGCTCGGAACGGCCGGTGAGTTTCAGGTAGTTGATCGTCTCGGCGTCGATCGGGAAGATCGCGGCGGTCGAGCCGAACTCCGGCGACATGTTGCCGATGGTGGCGCGATTGGCCAGGGAGGTGGCGGCGACGCCCTCACCGTAGAACTCGACGAACTTGCCGACGACACCGTGCTTGCGCAGCATCTCGGTGATGGTGAGCACGAGGTCGGTGGCGGTGGTGCCCGGGGTCAGCTCACCGGTCAGCTTGAAGCCGACGACACGCGGGATGAGCATCGAGACCGGCTGGCCGAGCATCGCGGCCTCGGCCTCGATGCCGCCGACGCCCCAGCCCAGCACACCGAGGCCGTTGACCATGGTGGTGTGCGAGTCGGTGCCGACCAGGGTGTCGGGGTACGCCTGGCCGCCTCGGACCATGACGGTGCGCGCCAGGTGCTCGATGTTGACCTGGTGGACGATGCCGGTGCCCGGGGGGACGACCTTGAAGTCGTCGAACGCGGTCTGGCCCCAGCGCAGGAACTGGTAGCGCTCCTTGTTGCGGCCGTACTCCAGGTCGACGTTCTGCTTGAAGGCGTCGTGCGTGCCGAACTTGTCGGCGATGACGGAGTGGTCGATGACCATCTCGGCCGGGGAGAGCGGGTTGATCTTCGCCGGGTCGCCGCCGAGGGCCTTGACGGCCTCGCGCATGGTGGCGAGGTCCACCACACAGGGAACGCCGGTGAAGTCCTGCATGATCACGCGGGCCGGCGTGAACTGGATCTCCTGGCTGGGCTGAGCCTGGGAGTCCCAGCCGCCGAGGGCACGGATGTGGTCGGCGGTGATGTTCGCGCCGTCCTCCGTGCGGAGCAGGTTCTCCAGCAGGACCTTGAGGCTGTAGGGCAGGCGAGCCGAGCCCTCCACCTTGTCCAGCCGGAAGATCTCGTACGACTCGTCGCCCACCTGCAGCGTGCTGCGGGCGTCGAAGCTGTTCGCCGACACGACAGTCTCCTTCATTCCATGTGCGCGTACCACCGCATCCTGCCGCCACGTCCCCTTGGCCGATCCGCTAAGGTAAGGCTAAGTTAGGTACCCCTTACCGGGGTGGCGGCCGCAGTGCGCCTCGGCAGATATCTCGATGTCGAGATAACTCTAGTACATGGGCGCGGACAGGTCATGCCCGGGCGGATGTGGCGTGTGCCAATGTCCGCGGACGGCGGGACCGGGCGGGGTCCGCCGGGCAGGCGTTCACCGGGCCGCGGCGCGGGGCTCGGGGTTCCGCGGGCCCACGGCGCGGCGCGGCGCCCGGGTTCGGTTCGGCCGTGACCGCGTCCGGGGTCGGCGGGCGGCGACTCCCTGAAGGCGGGCGAGCCGGGTGCGCCGTGAAGGCCGCGACGGGCTCGACGGGCTCGACGGGCGACGACACCGGACTGGGGGCGGCACCGGACGAGGCGGCGGGGCGACGGCGGGGCGTTCTGGCGAACTCCGCGCGTCGGGCCATCAGTTCGCCGAGTCGGGGTATCCGGAAGGCGTCAGTGACCCTTCGAGGGAGGCTTGCATGCCGCTCACCTTTCGCAAGAGCTTCCGGATCCTCCCGGGCGTACGCCTGAACATCAACAAGCGCTCGTGGTCCATCACCACCGGTGGCGCACACGGGCCACGCCACACGCACAGCAGCACGGGACGCCGTACGACCTCCATGGACCTGCCCGGCCCCTTCGGCTGGCGCCGCACACGCTCGACCCGGTCACGCAGGGGGTGACGCGGGCGGGAGGAGCGGGTGCGGTCACGAGAACCGCGCCGAGCCCTCGCACCGGGTACGGCCCGCCGTCGGGCCAGGGCCATCGCCCCGCCGGCCCTCCCGTCGGCCCCGCGGGCCCGGCGAGTCCCTCCCGCCGGGCCCGCTCCCGTTGACGGCGGGCCACCCGCCCCCCCCGACGCACGCCTGGCCCCCTCCGCGTCCTCACCGCCGCCCGCACCGGACCTTCGCCCCGAGGACGTGCCGTCGCGTTCCGCGACCGCCGGACCCGTACGTCGGCCACGTCGGCCGGCGGCACCGACCGCATGAAGGACCCCGTCACCGCTCACGGCGTCGACGCGGCGGGGCGACGATCTCGTCGTCCGGTACGCCGTCGGCCAGGTGCGCCACCCCCGCGGAGGCCATGGAGCCGTCGTGCACCACCGCGTACTGGTGGACCGCGGACGCCGGCGCGCCGGTGCCGCAGGCCGCGAACAGGGCCGCGGCGGTGGCGCAGCAGCTTTCCGTCCGCCGGTCCACGCGGCCCGGACGGGCCGTCATCTCGGCGGGTCCGGCTGTGGTAGGCCGCGTTCCGGAGGGGCGGGACGGGAGGTTCGTCACGAGGGCTCCTGGCGTGAGGGACCGTCAGGGCACCGCGACCGGGCCCGGCCCGCGCGACGTCCGCACCCCCCGTCGCCGTTCGGAGGACACATCCGTTACTCCTCGGGGGAGAAGTGGCATGCCTCACACGGGAGTACGAGCGACACCGGGCACCCCCACCCGTACGGCCCACCCGGACGTCATGCGCATCTCATATCTGAGATAGCCTCACCGCATGACCGACGACTACCTCGCACGCATCGGCAGGCTCATCCGTGACGCCCGGCAGCATCGCGGCTGGACACAGTCGCAGTTGGCGGAGGCTCTCGGGACGAGCCAGAGCGCGGTGAACCGTATCGAGCGCGGCAACCAGAACATCAGCCTTGAGATGATCGCTCGCATCGGTGAGGCCCTGGACAGCGAGATCGTGTCGCTGGGGTACGCGGGTCCGATGCATCTGCGGGTGGTCGGCGGGCGCCGGCTCTCCGGTTCGATCGATGTGAAGACCAGCAAGAACGCGTGTGTCGCACTGCTGTGCGCCTCCCTGTTGAACAAGGGGCGCACGGTGCTGCGCCGGGTGGCCCGGATCGAGGAGGTGTACCGCCTGCTGGAGGTACTCGGCTCCATCGGCGTCCGCACCCGCTGGATCAACGACGGCGTCGACCTGGAGATCGTGCCGCCGGCCGAGCTGGACCTGGCGGCGATCGACGCGGAGGCGGCCCGCCGCACCCGGTCGATCATCATGTTCCTCGGCCCGCTGCTGCACCGCGTGACCCACTTCAAGCTGCCGTACGCGGGCGGCTGCGACCTCGGTACGCGGACCATCGAGCCGCACATGATCGCGCTGCGCCGGTTCGGGCTGGACATCACCGCGACGGAGGGGCTCTACCACGCCGAGGTGGACCGGTCCGTGACACCGGGCCGCCCGATCGTGCTGACCGAGCGCGGCGACACGGTGACCGAGAACGCGCTGCTCGCCGCGGCCCGCCACGACGGTGTGACCGTCATCCGCAACGCCTCGTCCAACTACATGGTCCAGGACCTGTGCTTCTTCCTGGAGGCGCTCGGCGTCCGGGTCGAGGGCATCGGCACGACCACGCTCACGGTGCACGGTGTGCCGCACATCGACGTGGACGTCGACTACTCCCCCTCCGAGGACCCGGTCGAGGCGATGAGCCTGCTCGCCGCGGCGGTCGTCACGGAGTCGGAGCTGACGGTGCGCCGGGTCCCGATCGAGTTCCTGGAGATCGAGCTGGCGGTCCTGGAGGAGATGGGCCTCGACCACGACCGCTCGACGGAGTACTTCGCCGACAACGGCCGTACGCGTCTGATCGACCTCACCGTCCGGCCGTCGAAGCTCCAGGCGCCGATCGACAAGATCCACCCGATGCCGTTCCCCGGCCTGAACATCGACAACGTGCCGTTCTTCGCCGCCATCGCCGCCGTCGCCCAGGGCAAGACCCTCATCCACGACTGGGTGTACGACAACCGGGCGATCTACCTCACCGACCTCAACCGCCTCGGTGGCCGCCTCCAGCTCCTCGACCCGCACCGGGTGCTCGTCGAGGGCCCGACCCGCTGGCGCGCCGCGGAGATGATGTGCCCGCCGGCCCTGCGCCCCGCCGTGGTCGTCCTCCTCGCGATGATGGCCGCCGAGGGCACGTCCGTCCTCCGCAACGTCTACGTCATCAACCGCGGGTACGAGGAGCTCGCGGAGCGCCTCAACACGGTGGGGGCGCAGATCGAGACCTTCCGGGACATCTGAAGGTCCTCGGAGAGGACGTCGCCACACCCCTTCTGAGCTGTGAGAACACAAGTCAGGAGGGGCGGGGCGGCGTCTGCGGGACTTCTCCGCCGACCGGCTTCAGGCCAGGGGGACCGTGCGGGGCACGCCCCGGCGGAACACCGTCCAGGTGCGAAAGCCGATGTCGTGCAGCACGCGCACCACGTCCGGGTACTGGTCGCAGACGCGCTCGGGGACGTGCGCGTCGGAGGCGAAGGTGAGGGGCACACCGAAGTGGTGGGCGCGCTCCAGGAGGTCGTGCTCCGGGTACCAGCCGCCGTGCATCTTGGTGCCGCCGGAGGTGTTGACCTCCATCACGGCACCGGCGTCGCGGATCGCCCGGAGCATCTCGTCAGCCGCGGCCGGCGCGGGGACGGTCCCCAGTTCCGGGTGGTTGCCCTTGAGGGCGTCCACGTGCCCCATGACCTGGAAGAGCCCCGAGCGCGCGCACTCCGCCACCGCGCGGAAGTACCGTCCCTTGACTGCGGCCAGTTCCTCCTCGCTGTCCTCGACGGTCTCCCAGCGGGTGGTGTCGAAGATGTCCCGGCCCTCGAACATGTGGACGGAGCCGATGACGTAGTCCAGCGGGTACCCGGCCAACTCCCTGGAGTAGGCGTCCATCCGGCCTTGGAAGAAGTCCGCCTCGGTGGAGACGAGGATCTCGATGCTGCGGGCGAACTCCTCCTTCAGCGCCAGTGCCTCGGCGATGTACGAGGGGAACTCCGACTTGGGCATCGCCACCGGGGGCAGCGCGTGGTCGGCCTCCTCCGCGAACATGGGTGTGTGGTCGGACAGGCCGAGCACCTTGACGCCCATGTCGAGTGCCGCCGTGACGTAGTCGCGCAGCGAACCGGTGGCGTGCCCGCACCGCTCGTGGTGCGTGTGGAGGTCGATCACCGGCTCACACCGCCAGGTATCCGCCGTCGACGGGCAGGTCGGTGCCGGTGATGAAGCTCGCCTCACCGGAGAGCAGGAACGCGATCGGCGCCGCGATCTCCTCGGGATCGGCGAACCGCTTCAGCAGGAACTTCCCGCCGTGTTCGGGCGCCGCCTCGGCCGTGGCCCGGTCCAGGCCCAGGGCCTCGCGGTGGAAGCGCTCGTTGTTGGCGTTCCAGACGGTGCCCGGGCTGACCGAGTTCACGCGGATGCCGCGCGGGGCCAGTTCCTCGGCCGTGCACCGGGTGAAGCCGAGTACGGCGGACTTCCCCGTGTTGTACGTCAGATAGCCGCTCTGTGAGATGTGCGCCGAGATCGAGGCCATGTTGACGACGGCCGCGTCCGCGTCGCGCTCCGGGAGGCCCGCCACGAACTCACGGGTGACGAGCGAGAGTCCGACGATGGTCGGGTCGAGCGCGGCGTGCCAGTCCTCCGCGGTCGCCTCCAGCCCCTTGAAGACGAACCCGGCAGCCAGGTTGACCAGCAGTGTCGGCCGGTCCCAGCCGTCCGGGAGGTCCGCCAAGGCCGCCCGGACGGCCGCGGTGTCCATGACGTCGCCCACCGCGAGGTGGACCTCGTACCCCTCGGCCGTCCACTTCTCGACCGCGGCCCGGCCGTGCTCCGCGCTCCTGTCGTAGACCAGGACCCGGCAGCCCTCGGAGCACAGGCGCTCGACGACCGCCGCTCCGATGCCCTGCGCGCCGCCGGTCACCATCGCGGTGCGTCCGGCGAGTCCTCGTTCCCGGCCCCTCATCCTGCCAACTCCTTCGTGGTGGTCCATCGTCCGACGAGGCGGACGGCCTCGTCGCGGTCCAGGTTCTCGGTGGCTCCGTGGGGGGACAGCGTCCGCCCGGTGCCGTCGGTGACGTCCGGGTCGGTGGCGAGCGCGGCCACCGCGTCCAGGTCCACGCCCGCCCGGAGCAGGGCCCGGCCGAAGGAGGTGCCGTCCAGGCCGTCGCCGTCCCCGGCGGTGAAGTACCGCCAGTTCTGGAACATGCCCTCCAGGTGTCCCGCGGACAGGTGCACGGCGTTGCGCCCCTCCGAGAGCTCGGTGCCGTGCTCGCGGGCGAGGGCCCCGAGGGCGCCCCGCAGCGATCCGGGGGCGGCGTGGAACGGGTGCAGCGCGCCGAGCACCTCGTCACGCAGCTCCGCCACGGGTCGCGCGCTGTGGCACTCCAGCAGGCCGACCAGGGCGTTCGGGGTGCGGTAGCCCTGGTCCAGGGCCGGCAGGAAGCCGTTGAGGACCACCGTCGGCCGGCCGCCCACCTCGGTGACGGAGGCGTACGAGCCGGAGCCGAGCTTGTTGATGCCTGCCGCCCGGCAGCGGTCCTCCAGCGCGCGCGGCGACAGGCCGCCGTGAGCGATCGCCACGTAGGCCGACAGGACGTCGTGGACGCCCGTTCCCTCCCGCAGGGCGTCGAGTTCGCGACGGGCGCCGAAGGTCAGGGCGGCGACGCCGTCGACGGCCACCCGGTGCAGGCGGGGATAGTGCAGCAGCAGATCGCCGCGGGCGGCGAAGTCCGCGGCCGGGACCACCGCGCAGCGCAGGACGGACACTCCCTGACGGTCGAGTGCCTCCACCGTCGCCGCCGCCATGGCGGCGGCGTGCGGGGCGGTCATGACCTCGGGCTTGACCACGACGGCGACGTGGCTGCCGCCCTCGGGCGCCGGCGCCTGCGGACGGCCGCTGTCGGCGCGGCGCCGGGTGTCCAGCGCCGTGGCCGACAGGGCGCGTACCTGCTCGGGTGTCACCACAGGGTGATGCCCGTCTCGATCAGTTCCGCCGTCAGGTCGCCGGAGCTCGCGACCGTCTTCTCCACCAGTTCCCTCAGCGTGGTCTCGTCCGCGTCGGGGGAGGTGACGACGACCTCGTCCGGGGCCTCCAGCGGGGCTTCCTTGGAGGTGAAGATGTGCACCTGGGAGGGGCCGCCGAACCGCTCGTGGACCTCGCGGGCCAGGCGCATGGCCATCACGTTGTAGATCTTCCCGGTGTGGTCGAGCGGGTTCTTGCCGGCGGGCGCCTCGATGCTCATCGGGCGCATCGGGGTGATGAGGCCGTTGACGCGGTTGCCGCGGCCGACGACACCGACGTCGCCGGTGTCGGCGACGGAGCCGATCGCGGTGAGGTACGGGCGGCCGTTGCGGTCGGTGGCGTTCATCAGCATCCGCACGTCGTGGATGCCGAGCGAGGCCACGTACGCCTCCAGCTCCTGCTGGATGACGGACTTGCGGGTCCAGTACTGGTCCATCGTCTCGATGTCGGCCGCGAGGAACGGCATGTTGACGACGAGGCTGAACGTGTCCCGGCGGCGGCTGCCGAAGACCTTGACGTCCCAGCCGGTGTCGGCGTGGCGCTTCTTGAAGTCGGCACCGTTGACGAGGTTCTCCAGGCCGAGCACCACCGTCTCCAGACGCGACAGCGGCGCGTAGCCGTGCAGCAGGTTGGTGTCGTTGGAGACGAGACCGGGGGCCCGCAGGGGCACCAGGTCGGCCGCGGAGGCCGGCTGGTAGCGGGAGACGCCGCGGCCCGAGCCCTGGTGGTCGACGATGCCGAGCTCGACCACCAGGTGACGCTCGGCATCGAAACCGGTGGTGACCTCGGAGAGGACGTCGGCGGCGGCGCGGAACATGATGTCGTGCACCGGGATCTCGGTGGAGCCGACGCGGTAGGCGCCCTTGCCGAACACCTTGACGCGGTACGGGGCGGTGATCTCGCCCCGCCCGAAGTCGACGTCGGCGCCGCCGCCGTACAGCGTGACCTTGTCGAACCAGTGGTGGGCGACGCCGCCGAACTCCTTGAGGCAGTGTTGGGAGTAGTAGCGGGACATGCGCTCCGCCATGGCGTCGCACATGGTGTCGGGGTGGCCGACGCCCTTGCGCTCGACGAGCTCGTAGGGGAGGTCCTCGACGGTGCGGGAGTCTCGTTCGATCGACAGCATGGCCATCTCTTCTCGGGTGATGAGGCGGAGGTGGGAGGAGGTGCGGGAACGGGGACGGTCAGGCGCGCCAGGGGCGCGGTGTCCGGCGGGCGGAGGCCTCGTGGGTGTCGGCCCAGCGCCGGATCGACCGGTACAGCACGTCCCGTGTGTCCGGGACCCGGACGGTGACGTCGAAGGGGTCGGTCACCGACAGGTAGCCCTGGTAGGCGCGGAACGCGGTCACCTTCAGCAACTGCGCCCGGTCCAGGTACTCCTCGGCGAACGGCAGGTAGAAGCGGTTCCACTGCTGGGGCGTCACGTACGGCAGCCGGTCCAGCGGGGTCACGTCGTGCTCGGCGCGCCAGTCGTTCAGGGCCTGGAGAACGGTGTCGAAGGCGTCGCCGACCCGCTGGGCGCCGTCGCCCCGGCCGAGCACCGACAGCCGGTGCCCCCGCGGTGGACCGGAGTCGAGCAGCCGCATCACGTGCTCGGCGACGTCGTCGGTGCTGACCATGTCCAGCAGCCCCTTCTCCTCCGCGACGAGCGCGGGCACGGCGCCGTTGCACATCGCGGCGGGCAGCCAGAAGAAGCCGCTGTAGCGGTCGAGCGCGCCGTCCGCCCGGGACCCCATGACGATCGGGAAGCGCACGATGTCGGCGCCGTCCCGCTCGGCGTGGACGATCCGCTCGGCATGCGCCTTGGACCACTCGTAGGAGTTGCGGTAGGCGTCGCGCGAGGGTGAGGTGATGTCGCCCTCGAGGCCCGTGACGAAGGACGAGGACAGGTGGACGAAGTGGGTCTCGGGGCCGGCCAGGGAGAGCACCGCGTACAACGGCACGACGTTGGCGTCCTCGGCGTCCTCGTCGGGGAGGTTCCAGCGGGTGTCGGCGGCGCAGTGGACGACGGTGTCCCAGGGGCCGCGCAGCTCCCGCGGCGGCTCCTGCGCGCCGATGTGCCAGGCGGAGTGGTGCTCCCCCTCACCGCCGCGGCGGCTGACACCGTGCGGGGTGTGGCCGGCCGCCCGCAGCGCGCGCATGACGGCGCTGCCGACGGCCCCCGTGGCACCGGTGACCAGGATCCTCGCGGGCACGGTCACGAGAGCGCCGTGATCCGCCGCTCGATGGCGTGCAGCATGTGCTCGGCGTTCTCCCGCAGTGCCTTGGTGGCGACCGGGTTGAGCATGTCGGCGAGGAGGGGGATGCCTATCTCGAAGTCGACGACGAAGGTGACGACCGAGGTGCCGTCGCCGGTGTCCTCGACGCGCCAGTACCCGTTGAAGACGTCGAGGTCCCCGGAGACCTGGTCGAAGGACATGACCCTCGCGTCGTGGTCGAGCGTGTCGGACTCGATCCACTCCAGGACCGAGCCCTTGAGCAGCACGGACCACTCACTGGTACGGGCCCCGGTGTCGGTCTCGCCGATCACGGTGACCGACTCGACGTTCTCCATGTAGGCGGCGTAGTCCTCGAGGCGGGTGACGGCCGCCCAGGCCTCGGCCGCCGGGGCCTTGATCGGCAGGTTGACCTCGACATGCGGCATGGTGGTGTGTCTCCTTGTGTGGTGCCCGGGGTGGGGTCCGCGGCGTCCGGCGGCAGCGGCGGGGCGTCAG
The DNA here is from genome assembly GCF_009857135.1 of Streptomyces sp. HM190. GTDB lineage: Bacteria > Actinomycetota > Actinomycetes > Streptomycetales > Streptomycetaceae > Streptomyces > Streptomyces heilongjiangensis. The sequence goes on along the minus strand of NZ_CP047318.1, from coordinate 6,692,358 downwards.
TCGGCCGGGTCGAAGGTGATCTCACGCCCCGTTCCGAAGCTGCCGACGACCTCGTCGCAGACCAGGAGGGACGGCGGGTGGTGGTGGGCGGCGAGCGAGTCGAGCGCGAGCCCGGCCGCCTGCTGTCCGCGCCCGTAGAGGCGGCTGCCGACGACCGGGGTGAGGAGGGACACCACCCGGTCGCGGGTGTCGCTGAGGGTGGCGCGCAGGCCCACCGCGGCGGCCATGGCCGCCGCTCCGTCCAGGGTGCCGCCGTCGATGTCCGCGGCGAGCTGACGGCAGGCGCTGCCGAGGGTCAGCAGTTCGCGGGTGGCGCGGCCGAGCAGGGCGGTGCGCGGGCCGAATCGCCGCGAGACGCTCACCCCGTGGTACGCCGTGTCCAGCAGGCCGCTGAGGACCCCGTGGTACGTGGCGGTCAGCAGCACCGAGAACCAGGCCATGCCGGAGGTGACGTTCTCGTCGATGACGTCGGCGGGGCCGCGGTGGAAGACGAGCCGGTCGTCGACCTCCACGTCCCGCAGGACCAGCCGGGCGGTGTCGGAGTCCCGCATGCCGAGCGAGGGCCACTCCCCCTCGGCGTCCAGTCCGGGCGAACTGCTCGGGATCAGGGCGAGAATGGTCTCGTCGGTGCCGGTGACGCGGGCCGTCAGGCAGACCAGGGTGGCTGTGGTGGCCAGCGAGCAGGGGTACTTGACGCCGCTGACGCGGTAGCCCTTCTCGGTCGGGACGGCCTCGGAGCGGCTGGTCATGAAGTTGGGGCTGCCGCCGGGCTCGGCGAACGCGGACGCCACGAGGGCGCCGGAGCGTGCGATGCCCTCCAGCAGCATCCACGTGGTGTCGCGGTGGCGTCCGAAGTAGTCGACCATCAGGCCGACCGTGAAGGCGTGCATGTTCAGGGCGACCGCGGCGGAGGGGTCGAGCCTGCCGAGCGCGCGCTGCGCCGCCGCCGTCTCGGCCAGGTTCGCGCCGGCGCCGCCGAGGTCCTCTGGGATCGGCAGCGCGGCGTATCCGCCCGCGGCTAGGTCCTTGATGCGTTCGGCGCCGGTGGCTCCCTCGCGGAGCGGGGGCGGCGTCCATGCCGTGCTCCAGCCGGCGTCCAGCAGAGCCCGGTGCGGCGGCACGCCGTCGTCGTCGGGGTGTCCTGCCGTGTTCTCGGCAGCCGTGCCCATGGTTCTCCCTTCGCCCGTCACGGACCGGCCGGCCCGGTGGTCGGCGTGCCCGGCTCGCCGTGACGGATCGACTCTAGGCAGCACGGACGCCGTGGTTCAGCGGGTGTTTCTTTGTGCGGAACGCGAGATCACGCGGATGCGGCTCCGCCGGTCGTCACGGGTCCGGCACGGGCCTCGGCCGGATCTTCGTCACAGATCGAGCAGGGTGAAGAACGCCTCCGGCACGGGAGCACCGGGCGTCACGCGGACGGTGTCCCAGCCGAGGGCCGCGGCGGGTACGAGGTCGAGTTCGGCCGAGTCGCCCACCATCACCCGGCGCTCGAAGTCGCCCTCGCCGATCCGCCGGAACGCGCGGGCGTCGGGCTTCTTCGGGCCGCCGTCGGCGGTGAACAGGGCCCGGTCGAAGATGTCGGGCGCCTCGGCCTGGCGCAGCAGATCCCACATCAGGGTGCCGGGGAGGTAGCAGTTGGACAGGAGCCGGAGCGTGTGACCCGCCTCGTGCGCCCGGCGCGCGGCCTCCGCGACCGGCGCGCACAGGGTGTACCCGTCGGGGTCGGCGCAGCCCAGCGCTCGCCACAGGGCCCCCTCCACCGCGGCCCGCTCCCGGACGGCGCCCCGGGCGCGCAGGGCGCCCTCCATCAGGTCGAGGGTCGCGGGCTGCGAGGCGCCCGGGTCGGTCATGGCCTCGTACAGGGTGCCGTACACCGTGTGCACGACGGCGCCGGCGGACGCGGGGTCCAGGTCGAGCGCGTCGGCGAGGACGGCGGTGAACCGTTCCGGGCCCGGCAGCGGCCGGGACGTGAGCAGGGTGTCGAAACAGTCGAAGACGACGAGCGCGGACATGGGTGTCTCTCTCTGACGGCGTACCGGATCCTGCGGCGTACGGCTCAGGACCAGGAGAGTTTGCGGTGGTCGGCCCGGAAGAAGACGAGGGTGACGACGGTGAGTCCGGCCGTGAAGGCGCAGAGGACGCCCGCCGGCAGCAGGACGTCCGTGACCCCGCCGCCGCGCAGGATGACCTCGTTGAAGCCGCGCATCGCCCAGTGGCTGGGCACGGCGGGAGCGAAGGGCTCCGCCCAGTCCGGCATCGCCGACTGGGGGGTCAGGGCTCCGCCGAGTCCCGCGAAGACCAGGGCCAGGATGTTGGCGATGACGCTGAGCTGGGAGATCGTGCGGCACAGCGCGACCAGCGCCATGCCCACCATGACCACGCAGAGCGCCAGCGGCAGCGCCACCACCACCAAGGCGAGGTAGGAACCCGTCACCCGCAGGTCGAACAGGGCCGCCCCGGCCCCGAAGATGACGGCGAGCTGGAGCACCGCGGCGGCCAGCGGCACGACGACGCGCGCGGCCAGCAGCTCGACCGGGCGGGCCGTGCTCGCGCGCAGCCGGTCCCAGGTGTTCCAGCCGTGTTCGCGGAACATGGCGAAGCCGACCACGTTCACCAGGAAGAAGAGGAACATCACCGCCATGCCGGGGACACCCTGTTCGGCGCCGTTGGCGTCGGCGGCCTCGCCGCCGGCCCGCAGGGCGGCGCGGAACAGCGGTTGCATGAAGCCCATGATGAGCAGCGGCATGACCGTGCGGACCACCAGGGGCGCGGGGTCGCGCAGCAGCAGCCGGACGTCCTGCCGGACGAGGGCGGTGACCCGTGTCAGTGCCCCGTCACGCATGCTGCTCCGCCTCGATCCTGTCCGTGCTCGCGTGGTCCTCCCCGTTGTCGCTGTGCTGCCCTGCGGTGAGCCTCAGGAAGACGTTGTCGAGGCTGGGGCGGACGACGCGCAGGGCGGACAGCCGGACGGCGGCGTCGCCCAGGGCGGCCAGCACCCGGGCCGTGACCAGGTGGGGCTGTTCCACCCGGACGAGGAGCGTGTCTTCTCCCTGCCGGGTCACCGGCCAGGGCAGGTCGAGTTCGGGAGGCGCGCCGGAGAAGACCAGTTCCACGGCGCTGTCGCCGTGCCGCCGGACCAGTTCGTCGACGGAGCCGCGGGCGATGACGCGCCCCTGGTGCAGGACGGCCACGTCCGCGGCGAGGTCCTCGATCTCGGGGAGGTAGTGCGTGGAGTAGCAGACGGCGGTGCCCTGTGCGGCCAGCTCCCGTACGTGGGCGACGAGGCGGGCCCGGGTCTCCACGTCGACACCCGCGGTGGGCTCGTCGAGGAGCACCAGCCGCGGCCGGTGGATCAGTGCCATCGCGGTGTGCACGCGGCGCTGCTGGCCGCCGGAGAGCCGGGACGCGGGGCGGTCCATCAGTCCGGTGAGCGCGAGGGGTTCGGCGACCTCCTCGGTGCGCCGCCGGGCCTCCTTGCCGCGCAGACCGGCCAGTTCGGCGAAGAACTGCAGATTCTGACGCACCGTCAGGGGCGGGTAGATGCCCAGTTCCTGCGGCGCCAGGCCGAGTTCGCGGCGGGCCCGGCGCGGATGCCGCGCCACGGAGTGACCCAGTACCTCGATCTCCCCGGCGTCCGGCCGCACCAGGCCCGCGACCAGGGACATCAGCGTGGTCTTGCCCGCGCCGTTGTGTCCCAGCAGGCCCACGATCGTGCCCTCGGCGATCTCCAGGTCGACGTGGTCGAGGGCGATCGTGCCGCCGTAGCTCTTGCCGACCCCGCGCACGGAGAGGGCCGGTGGCCGGTCCGGGGCACGCACCGGCGCCGGCTCAGTCGGCACGGCGCGTCCAGGCGTCCGGCAGCAGCGGGGGCAGACCGACGCGGTCCATCGGAGCCTGCCAGGTACGGGCGAGTTTGAAGCCCTTCATCATGCCGCTGCCGGACCGGACGTCGGGCAGCGGTTCGGTGTACCCGAGCTGCGCCTCGGTCTCCGCGAGGTGGTCGCGCAGCCGCTGGAGCCACGCCTCGCCGCGCTCACCGGTCGCGTCCAGCCCTTCGGCGGCGAGCGCCGTCCCGGCCTCCGCCTCCTCGGCGGGAAGGCCGGCGAACGGATCGAAGGCGGCCTCGTCGTGGCCGTACATCAGCTCGCCCTCGGTGCGCAGCCCGCGGATCGACAGCGACAGCTGGATCAGGTCGTACGCCATGAGGACGGCGACCTCGTCCTGTCCGGCGGCGACGGCGCCCTCGACGTCCTCCAGGCGGGCCCGGCAGCCCAGGAGGAGGCGGGCGGCGCCGTGGCCGCGGAAGGTGAGCAGCCGCCGGAGGTCGGCGGACGCGCCGGCGGGACCGGTGGCCGTGTCGCCGGTCACGGTCGTGGGGGAATGTGTCACGCGGGAACCTCCGGAGCCGGGTGGGCGACACCGAGCCACACCATGTTGTGCGTGAAGAGCGGAAGAAGATCCTCGGGGGGCGAGGTGCCGGCCGGCCCCGACCAGACGACGCCGTCGCTGTCGGCGGCCGGCAGGCCGAGCCGGCGTACCTCCAGGGCCCGCAGCTGCCAGCGGTCCACGACCGTGCGGTCGTCCAGTTCCATGGCCCCGGCACCGGTGGCCCAGCGCAGCACGGAGTGCAGCGTCCCGGCGGGGCCGACGAGCCGTTCGACGGCGTCGAGGCAGAACGGCACCCGCTCGCGGGGGTCGGCGGGCGTCAGGACGGTGCGGAGCAGCCTCAGGTTCTCGTGGTCGCCGAGCGCCTTCAGCTTCTCGCCCGCCCACTTGGCGGCGAAGTACAGTTCCCCGCCGTCGACCGCACGGGCGTTCAGCGCGGCGACGACCGCCTCGCGGGCCCGGACCGCGGCGGTCAGCGGCTTGGCGTCGAGCAGCCAGCGGGCGGCCTGTGCGAGCCGGTGCGCCTCGACCACCCACCACTCCCGCAGGACTTCCGCGAGCCACGGCCCGCGCAGCCCCGCGTGCCAGCCGTCCCAGGGCTCGACGACCGCGAGGGGCAGTCCGAGAGCGAGCCGGGAGACGGTGCTGAGGGTACGGCGCCGGTGGTTCCAGGCGTCCTCGGTGACGCTCTCGAAGCGCGGCCACGGCTCGGCGGTCAGCGCGGCGGCGCTGTCCCGGACGGTGCTCGCCCGGCGGATGCCGATGTCGATCAGCGTGCCGTGCTCGTGGGACTGGATGGGGAAGCGCTTGAGGTTCTCGTTCTCGACGAGCACCAGGAGATCGAGGTCGCTGCGCACGTTGCCGAAGCCCGCGAGCACCGACCCGGCGGCCACCGCGAGGGCCGGCGTCCCCATGCCCTGGTCGGCCTCCTTGAGCACGGCGTCCTTGCTCATGCCCCGCAGGTCGAGGAAGGCGGCGAGGCGCCTTTCCAGGACATCCGGTTCGGGGAACGCCGCAGCGCCGGGGGAAGTGGTCTCCATGCGTCGGTGCACCTTTCGGATACGGACGGCGAGGATGATCACCCTGTCAAGGGCGTTGTCCGGGTTCAACGCGTGTTCCGGCAGCCGGAACACCGCTTCCCAGGGACGCGCGCGGAGGGCTAGAACCGTGTCCCGACAGCTGCGGACCGTCCGCCCCGCCGACCGGCGGCACTCCCGTGAGGGGCACCGCGTCGTGCGGTCCGCGATCCGCCGGACCACGGAAGAGGACGGCCGCGCACATGACCGCGAACACCGGCGACAGGACGGCCCGGGAGACGCTCACCGCGATCCGGCGGCACGTCTCGCCGCAACTGGCCCTCGTCTACGGCATGAACGGCTCGGGCGCCGTCGAAGCACGGGGCGAGGGCGCGCGGATACACCTCTCCGACGGCCGCGCCGCGCTCGACTTCGGCAGTTACGCGGTGACACTGCTGGGCCAGCGCCACCCGGCCGTGGTGGCGGCGGTGCGTGACGAGCTGGACGCGATGCCGGTGTCCAGCCGGGTCCTGGGCAACCGGGCCACCGCGGCGCTCGCCGGGGCGCTGGCCGACTGGGCCGACCCGGGCCGTCTGACGAAGGTGTGGCTGGGACTGAACGGCGCGGACGCGGTGGAGGCGGCGCTGAAACTGGCCCGCCGGGCCACCGGCCGCCGGCGGGTGATCGCGGTCGAGGGCGCCTACCACGGCAAGTCCCTGGGCGCGCTGGCCGCGACCTGGAACGCCCGCTACCGCGAGTCCCTGGAGCCGCTCCTGGGCGGGGTGACCCACATTCCCGCGGACGTCTGCGCGGTACCCGGCGCCTTCGGGGGCGAGGAGGTCGCCGCCGTCCTGTTCGAGCCCGTGCAGGGCGAGGGCGGCGTACTGCCCCTGGACCCGGCGTTCCTGAAGGCCCTGGCCGACGCGGCCCGCGCCCACGGCGCGTTCGTCATCGCCGACGAGGTGCAGACCGGGCTGCGCCGCTGCGGCCCGCGCCTGAGCAGCACCGGCCTCGGTCTCGAACCGGACGCCGTGCTGCTCGGCAAGGCACTGGGGGGTGGGGTGCAGCCGGTGTCCGCCGTGGTGGCGACGCCGGAGCTGTACGCGCCGCTCGCCGCGGACCCCTTCGTGCACACGACCACGTTCTCCGGGCACCCGCTCGGTGCCGCGGCCGGTGTGGCGGCGCTGCGGGTGGTGGAGGAACTCGCCCCGCGCGGCGCACGCCTGGCGGAGGTCTTCGGCTCCGGCCTGGCCCGGCTGGCGGAGCGCCACGCCGGTCTGGTCACCGCGGTGCGCGGACAGGGCCTGCTGTGGGGCGTCGAGTTCGCGACGCGGGCCGCCGCCGGCGAGGTCCTGATGGAGCTCGGCCGCCGGGGCCTGGTCGTCTCGCCCTGTCTGGGCCGGCCGGAGGTGCTGCGGCTGCTGCCGCCGCTGGTCGCCACGGACGAGGACGCCGAGGAGGCGCTCGCCCTGCTGGACGCCGTCTGCTCGGCGGTGCCCGACGAGTTCCGGACACCGGCCGCCGGGGCCAGGCCCTGACCGTCCCACGCCCTGCTCCACGACCGTCCGGGCCTGGCCCCGGCAGCAACGCAAGGAGGACGAGATGAGCACGGAACCCGGCGCCCCGCCCGGAACCCGGGAGACACCGGCGGTGAAGAGGACTCGGGGGACACGGAGCACCCCGGAGACACCGTCGGCGCCCGACCAGACCGGCGTCCAGTACCGCTACCACCGCGACCTGTTCCCCGCGCTGCACGACTGGGAGAACACCGAGCGGGCCATCGTGGAGTTCACCGGCGAGCAGGGACCCGACGGGCTCCTGGGCCTGGACCAGATGGGTCACTTCGGCCCACAGGGGTGCGACGCGGTGGTCGGCGCCGTCGTCGCCCGCCTGGGCGCCGGCCGCGCAGTCGACCTGTGCGAGCTGGGCAGCGGTTTCGGCGGCGCGCTGCGCTACACCGTGGACAGGCTCGCGGCCGCGGGCGTCGAGGTGCGGCGCTCCTACGGTGTCGACCTCGTCGCCGAGCACTGCGAGGTCAGCGCCCGGATCAGCCGAGCGCAGGGCCGCACCACGATGGCGGAGCTGTGCGCCTCGGCCGCTGCCGTGCCCCTGGCCACCGCCTCGCTCGACCTGGTGCTGGTCACGGGCTCGATGCCGCACTTCCCCGACCCGGGCGCCGTACTGCGTGAGGCGGCGCGGCTGCTGCGGCCCGGCGGGCTGCTGGTGCTCACCGAGGAGGTGAGCCTCACGCCGGACGGCGAGGAGCCCTCGGAGGCGTTCCGCGCGGTCCATCCGCGCGGTGTCTTCTTCACCACGTCGCTGACCGACCGGACGGACCAGCTGGCCCGGGCGGGTTTCGGCGACGTGGAGCGGAAGGACCTGACGGACTGGGCCGTGGCGCTGCTCGCCGACCGGCTGAAGGTGGTGCGCATCTTCCGCGGGAGCGTGGCGAACATCTACGGAGGAGCGTCGGCGGACCTCATCCGGGACACCCTGACCGCGGCCCGGGAGGAGTACCTCGCGGGCAGACTGCTGCCCACGCTGTTCGTGGCCGGGAAACCGTAGCCGGGCGGGCCGGCGGGTGCCGTACACCGTCAGGAGGCGGTCACCAGTTCGGGATTGCGCCGCAGGGCGAGGGAGACGGCGGCGCACGCGGCCTTGAGGTGCGCGGCCGCCAGGCCCACGTGGAACCCGGCCTGCGGCGCCGCGACGGCCAGTGCCCCGGCAGCCGCGCCGGATGCCGTCAGGACCGGGGCGGCGACGCCCACCACGCCGGGCACGCCGCGGACGACCGCGAAGCCCTGATGCCGCACGCGGGCCGGCTCGACCTCCCGGACGCGCGCGCCCCGGCCGGCCACGCCGTCGTCCTCCGCGCAGAAAGCCCGGAACACCCTCGTCGCGGCCCGGTCGGAGGCCCGGGTCTCCTCCGTGCCCAGTCCGCGGCCGGGTTCGTGGGTGCGCCGGACGGCGTCCACCAGGGCGGCGTCCGCGCCGGTGGGGTCGGCGACGAACACGAACGCGCTGCCGTGGGTGAGCCGGTGCAGTTGTTCCGCGTGCGGGAAGGCGATGTCGCGGAGCATGAGCTGGCCGGGCACCCGGGCCCCCAGCACGAACAGGCCCATGCCGAGTCTGAGTCCCTTCTCCCCGCGCTCCAGCATGCCTTCCTTGACGAGCTCGGTGATGATGCGGTGGGCCGTCGCCTTGGGCATGTCGGCCCGGCGGGCGATCTCGGAGAGCGGGAGTTCCGGCTCGCCGGACCGGAAGGCGCGGAGGACGCCGAGACCGCGCGCGAGCATGGAGCGGGAGCTGTTATCGACGGACAAAAGGATGACCTCCGTGTCGGGGCGGAGCGGTGGTGCGGTGCCGGCCCGGTACGCGACCGGGCGTACCGGGCCGGCGCGGGCTTCCGAGAGGGGGCAGCCGCTACGCGGCGAGGGCGCCGGCGGCGTGCCGGTCGCGCAGTTCCTCGGCGTGGGTGACGACCTTGCGGATGCCTTCGGCCCAGGCGTCCATCAGGTCGAAACGCTCGTCGGAGTACGTGGGCAGCCGCAGGGCGCGGGCGATGTAGGCGTCGACGCCCGGGAACTCGTCGCCCCGGTACACGCGGTAGGTGTTGTCGCCGGGGTGGTACGTGCCGGAGTGCCAGGACGGGCTCCGGAAGGCGGCCTCGCGGTGCAGCGGAGGCGAGGTGGGCCGGGTCAGGGGTACGCCCTCGGCCCTGACGGCGGCCGTGAAGACGTCGACGGGCAGGCCGCCGAGCTCCTCGGCGACGTAGAGGGGCTGGTAGCTGACGTAGTGGGCGACGCGGTCGACGTGCCGCTGCCGGACCGGCGGGGTGATGCCGGGGATGCCGTCCAGGAGGGCGCCGAGCCGTCCGTAGTTCCGCTCACGTCCGGTCAGCACGGTGTCGAGCCGGGCGAGGGCGCCCCGGGCGAGGGCCGCGCCGACCGGGTGGATGCGGTAGTTGAGGCCGAAGCCGGTCCGGCCAAAGGCACCGTACTCGTCGCTGGTGACGTCCTCCTCGCCGCGGTCGATGCAGTGACCGAGCATCACCGCGCGCTCGTAGATCCTGCGGTCGTCGGTGACGAGAACGCCGCCCTCGCCCGCCGTGACCTGCTTCTTGGCCTGGAGGCTGAAGGCGGCGACATCACCGTGGCGGCCCACCGGCCGGCCGGAGCACTCCGCGCCGTGGGCCTGGGAGCAGTCCTCGACGACCGCGAGGCCGTGGTCGCGGGCGAAGGCGGTGATGCGCTCCATGTCGGCGGGGAAGCCCATGAGGTGGGTGACCACGACGGCCTTCGTGCGCGGCGTGAGGTGGGCGGCGAGCCCGTCGGGGTCGAGGATCCCGGTGTCGGGGTCCACGTCGGCGAGGACGGCGACACCGTTGCAGGTGAAGACCGGCATGGCGGTGGCGAGGAAGGTGTAGGCCGGGGCGATGACCTCGTCGCCGGGACGCAGGTCCAGGCCGAAGAAGGCCGAGTGCAGCGCGGACGTGCCCGAGTTGACGGCGAGGGCGTGGGCGGCGCCGAGACGCTCCCGGTAGCCGTTCTCCAGGGCCTGGACCTCGCCTTCGCTGCCGTTGTAGGTGATCTCACCGCGGCGCAGCATCGCGGTGACCGCTCCGATGTCCTCCTCGGTGATGTTCGGCCACTTGGGCCGCTCGGCCGGGGTCAGCAGGGGCTCTCCGCCGAGGAGCGCGAGTCGCGTCATGCCCGTTCCTTACTGAGTAGTTCTCGGATGTCCTGCGGGGTCCGCAACCGCAGGCAGGGCACGGAGCGGGCCTGCATGCGGGCGAACAGGTCGGTGTTGGCGCGCCGGACCGCGGGGAACTCCCGGTGGGCCCAGAGCACGAGCTGCAGGGCGCTGCCCAGGCGTTCGCGGTTGCCGTTCCACAGCTCCTCCCGCGTGCGCAGCCGTCGTACGGTGCGACGCAGCAGCCGGGCGGTGGTGGCGCCGCGGGGCGGGTCGACCCAGACGACGGTGTCGGCGAGTTCCTCCAGGAGCGGGTGGGCCGCGTCGTACTGCCCGTCGGCGATCCAGCCGTCGGTACGGTCCAGGGCGGCGACGTCGGCGAGGAAGTCCGCCTCGGGACGCCGCTGCCAGCCGGGCGCCCAGAACATGGCGTCCAGCTCGTAGTGGGGCAGGCCCCGGGCCTCGGCGAGGGCGCGGGCGACGGTGCTCTTGCCCGCGCCCGAGGGGCCGACCACCCACACCCGGCTCCCGGTCGTGCTCATGTCCTCCGCCCTTCTCCCCTGGCGGGGGCCGGTACGGGGATGTCTCCGTCGAGGAGCCGGGTCAGCGCGGCGGTTCCGTCGTGCAGGGCGGAGAAGTCCTGCCGGAGTTCGACGCCGGGCACCTGGGCCGCCAGGCGGGCGAGGAGGTCCTGCCGGACCGCAGGCGGGACGGGGCCGAAGAACGGCAGCAGGAAGTCGGCGTGCTTGACCGCGGTGGGCAGTTCGTTGGCCGTGAGCCGGGCGAGGGTCTCCTCCGGGCCGAGGGGCACGACACCGGGTTCGGGGTGGAACCGGGGGAAGACCAGAACCCTGACCGGTGCCTCGGCCAGCAGCGGAGGGCCGCCCGCGAGGGCGCGCAGTTCCGCCGGGTGGAGCAGGCGGTCGGTGTCGCCGGGCAGCCCGACGGCGGCGAAGGTGTCGCCGCGCACGGACACCCGGCGGGGCCAGCCCCGTCCGGTCCAGCCGCCGGTGTCCGTACGGACGGAGACGTCGTCGTTGCCGACGAAGCGGAGCCCGTGGCGCAGGGCGGACAGGACGGTGGAGGTCTTCCCCGCTCGTTTCGCGCCCAGTACGAGCGCGCCGTGTCCGTCGTCCCGGGCGACCAGCCCGGCGTGCAGGAAGACCTCCGGTTCCTCGGTGTGCATCAGCCGCAGCAGGATGCGGGTGAACCGGACCAGGTTGTGCCGCAGGAAGGAGCGTGGCATCGCCGGGTCGAACAGCACCTCGCGGGTCGTTCCGTCGTACCAGAGCCGGGTGGGGGGTTCGGCGGCGCTGGTGATGACCACCTCCTCCCCCGCCGGCCGCTTCCGGTCCGCGGTGCCGATCCGCCAGCGGGCGTCGCCGGGACCGCCGGGTTCGGTGGCGACCCGGACATAGGGGCCGAGCAGTTCCCGGACGTACGCGGCCGAGTCGGCGCTCATGTCCAGCGCCACCGCGTGCCCCGGGGTGCGGCACACGTACCACGTCATCGCGGAGTTCCCTGCGGAGCTGTGGCGATGACGTCGGAGAGGATGCCGCGGACCGTGCCGGCGCCCTCGGCCCGCCAGCCGAGGTACCACTCCAGGATGCCCGGGGCACGCCGCGCGACCTGCCGGAGGTAGTCGGGCGACGGGACGAAGTTCAGCTCGAGGACCGGGACGAGGGAGGCGAGTTCGTCCGGTGTGAGCGGCTCGCGCGCGGTCGCGGCGGCGAGGACCGCACGGGCCCGGTCCGGCAGGACCTGGAAGCTGCCGCGGGCCTTGCGGGGCAGGAACAGCAGCGCCCGCGCCACGTCGTAGACGCGGGAGCGCAGCTGCAGCGCGTCCCAGTCGAGGACGCAGGCCAGCTCCCCGCTGTCGGAGTACAGCAGGTTGGAGCCCGCTACCTCGCCGTGGGTGAGGACCTCGGGGAGGTCGCCGTACCCGGCGAGTTCGGTGCGGGCCCGGCGCAGCACCGCCGTGTAGGCGCGCCGGGCGTGGGCGCGCACGGCGGCGCTCACGTACGGGGCGGCTATCTCGTCGACCTCGTCCAGCGCCACGTGCGGGGGCCGCTCGGTGGTGAGCCAGAACTCCAGGTTGCGGGTGGAGCTCTGGCCGTCCGCGGGCAGCCCGTCGACCGGGACGCGGTGCAGTGCCGCCAGGAAGGCACCGGCCTGTTCGATGTCGCCCGGCCGGTCCGCGTCGAAGGGCCGGCCCTCCCGCCAGGGCCGCAGTTGCCAGACGGAGCCGTCGTGGACGGCCGAGCTGCCTCCCTGCGCCGTCGGCACGGGAGCCTCGACCGGGATACCGGCGGCGGTCAGCCGGGGCAGGGCGGCGTGCTCGAAGGCCAGCCACTGCGGGGCGACGTCCCGCCCGAGCCGCTTGAGCGCGTACTCGCCCTGCGAAGTGGTCACGCGCCAGACGGTGTTGACGCTCTCCCGGTTCAGTGCCCACGCCCGGTGGCTGCCGAGGCCGTAGCTCCGGTCGAGGACGCGGGCCACGGCGGGGTCGCGATCGGGCAGCCAGGAGGCGGCGTCAGGCATTCCCGTCGACCGCCTGCAGCGCGTGGTGCTCGCCGGCCTTGCGCACGAAGGCCTGGAAGTCGTGCAGTGCCTCGGACTCCTTGGCCCCTGTCTTCGGGCTCTTGAACAGGAAGGCGCAGACCGGGTCGATGATGCCGACCATGCCCTGGCGGGAGGCGCTGTGCGCGGTGCGGACGGCGTTGGCCAGCACCGCGGCGGCATTGGGGCTGTCCTCGACCTCCAGGCGTAACTCCATGTGCACGGGGGCGCCGATGATGCTCTCGCCCTCGATGCGCAGGAAGCACACCTTGCGGTCGCCGAGGTGCTTGACGAAGCCGTTGGGGCCCGCGGCGACCTCGCGGGAATCGATGCCGGCGTTGGCGAGGGCCCTGCGCTTGGAGAGCTGCTTCGAGCGGGACCTGGCCGGGTCGGAGAGGTTCAGGAAGTCGGTGTTGCCGCCGACGTTGAGCTGGTAGTTGTCCTTGACCTCGACACCGCGGCTCTGGAAGAGCTCGATCAGGGCGGTGTGCAGGGTGGTGGCGCCGAGGTGGCTGCGCAGGTCGTCACCGAGGAGGGGAGCGCCGCGATCGGTGAACAGGGCCGCCAGCGCGGGGTCGTTGGCGACGGGCTCGGGGGTGGCGTTGACGAAGCCCGCGCCCGCCTCGGCGGCGGCCCTGGCGTAGGTCTGGACGGCCTCGGTCGAGCCGGTGGGCAGCAGGCAGACCACGATGTCGGGTCGTGCGTCGGCCAGGGCGGCGGCCAGCGACTCCGGGGTCGCGACGGCGGTGGCGGGATGGGCGTCGACGGCGTCGCCGAGCGCGCCGTCGAGGCCGTCGAGCAGCGGGCCGGCCTGGACGGTGACGCCCAGGTGCGGCACGTCGACGTGACGGACGGCGGCGGTGCGTCCCGCGTACACGGCCTCCGAGAGGTCCTGGCCCACCTTCAGGGCGTCGACGTCGAAGGCGGCGACGAACTCAACGTCGCCGAGACGGTGGCCGCCGATGTACTCGTGCATCACGCCGTTGGAGGGGCCGGGCCGCTCCCGGTCCAGGACCACGGACTGCACGAAACTCGAGGCGCAGGAGCCGACGCCGGCCAGCGCGACCCTGATCACGTTGTTACTCAATGCATTCCTCCGGACGTATACCTGACGATCGTCAGGGATTACTCGGCGTACTGAGGCATGTCACTCGGCCGAGGATCGGTGCGAACAATGGATCTGGTCCAGCAATGTCCGCCCGGTTGCGGAAAAACGTATAGCAGTGGACTCCATTTATCCACCAGGAGAATCGAAAAATCGAAAACCCGTGGGGGCATCTCTCCACCACACGCGACGGCGATATCCCCGAGCGCGCGGCATCACGCATGGCACCGAATTCGGGGTTCACCTCGCACAGGCCCCCGAAAAACGCAGGGAAAGGGAGCAGGAAATAGCAGCAGAAGCCGCCCGCAAACTCTCGGACAAAAAGCAGGAGAGATCTACGGCGGGTGCGGGTTCACGAATTCATCGGCGCCGGGTGAGCGGCGCCGGACAAGAGGACCTGGTGGCCCTCGCACGGGACGACGAGATCACGTCACGGTGAGCCCGGCATCGACCATGAGGTTCTCACCGGTGATGAAACCGGCCTCCGAGGAGAGCAGGAAGACGACGGCGGAGGCGATCTCCTCCGGGTCGGCGGTGCGGTGCAGCATGTGCCGGCCGCCGATGTCCGGACGGGCGTCCGCCTCCTCGCGCGACACCCCGTACTTCTCCTTGTAGCGGCGCGCGAGGTTGTCGCTCCAGACCGTGCCCGGGCTCACCGCGTTCACCCTGATTCCCGCCTCGGCCAGGTCGGTGGCCATACACCGGGTCATGCCGATGATGGCGGCCTTGGTGGCGCTGTAGGTGACGGACCGGGGCTGCGCGATGTGCGCGGAGATCGAGGAGACGTTGACGACGCTGCCGCCGCCGGCGGCCTCCATCAGGGGCGCGCTGTGCTTGACCATCAGGGCGTGGCCCATGATGTTGACGTCCGTGACGCGCCGCCACTCCTCCACGGTGGCCTCGATGCCGCGCGTGATGAACGCGGCGGCGCAGTTCACGAGGAGTTCGACACCGCCGAACGTGGTCCGTGTCGCCTCGACCGCGGCCACCACGTCACTCTCGTCGGAGATGTCGCCGTGCACGAAGCCGACGTGCTCACCGCCTGGGCGCCGCGCCAGTTCCGCGACCGCGGACTTCCCGAACTCCTCGTTCGTGTCCATGATCATGACGCGGGCGCCCTCCTCGAAGAGGCGCTCGGCGACCGCCCTGCCGATTCCCTGGGCGCCGCCGGTCACCAGGGCGGGCCGTCCTCGCAGTCCCCTCATGTGCTGGTCCCTCCGATTCCGTGCTCAGCTGCCGACGACATCGGGCTCGGCGGGGGCGCCGTCGGTGAGCACGGCGCGCAGCCGGGGTGCCAGATCGGCGGGCACCAGCCGGTCCGTGGCGGCGTCCAGCTCGTCCAGCGTCCACCACCGGTGACCGGAGACCGTGTCGATCTCCCCCTGGCTGAAGCCGCTGGTGTCGACGGAGAAGTGGGCGACGCGGCAGAGGTAGAACCGCTCGCGGCAGTCGTAGGTGTTGCCGCCCCAGGAGGCGATGGCCTCCCGGTACCAGATCTGGGGGCCGATCTCGAACTCGGTGCGTCCGGTCTCCTCCTCGACCTCCCGGCGCAGGGCGTCCTCGGGCGACTCCCCCTCCTTGATGCCACCGCCCACCGGGTACCAGAAGGTCTCTCCGTTGGCGTCGTCCACGCTGGAGAACAGCAGGAGCCTGTCGTCCTCGTCCAGCAGCACGGCACGGGCGCTGTAACGGATCTGCGGGGTGGTGGTCACGAGGGGTCTCCTGTCTTGTCGGCGCCGTCGCGCGGGGCGAGCCAGGCCGCCAGAACGTCGCTCTTGTAGGTGGCCGGTGTCCACGTGGCGTGCCGGGCGGGGACGGCGGCGGCCAGTTCGCCGAGCCTGTCCTTGACGTCACCGGCCGGTTCGGGGCTCGCGTCCGCGGACAGCCACCGGCCGCGGTAGGCCGTGTCGGGCACGAGGATGTGCTCGGCCAGGGCGGCCACGGCCTCGTCCTCGGCGAGCGGGCCGGACAGGGGCCGGGGGGCGCTCGTGTTGTCGAGCAGCACCAGCATGTCGATCCGCGCCGAGGCCAGGAACTCGACTCCGGCCAGACGCCGCATCTCCTCGTTGCTGAGTGAGATCTTGCCCTTGGGATCCGGTCTGCGGACGGCCGCCTCGCCGTGTCTGATCAGACGGTCCGTCTCGCCGGGCGCGATACCGAGTCCGGCCGCCGCTTCCCGGGTGAGGCGGGTGGACAGCGGCAGACCGACCACGGCCCATTCCGGGCCGTCGGGCAGCAGCAGGCACCGGTCGGTGGCGACGCAGTGGCCGCCGGCGCGGGCGAGCTGGACGGAGGCCGAGGTCTTGCCGGCGCCGGAGGGACCGGCGAGAACCACCCCGGTGCCGTCGGGCAGGACGGCCGCCGCGCCGTGCAGCATGAGCGCGCCGCGGTCGACGAAGTGCTCGCGCACCAGTTCCCGCATGGTGCGGGTGACGACGAGTCCCAGCTCGTGCTCGTGCGCGGTGACGATTTCCCAGGTGAGGAAGTCGGTGGTGATCAGGGCGTGCGAGAACTCGTGACCCTCCTGCGAGACGAGGACGAACGCTCCGTCCTCGTTCCGGTGGCAGCCGTACCACCAGCCGGCGTAGGACTCACGACGCTCGGTCGCCGCTCTCGCGGTCAGTTCCGCGAGTCGCGACGGGGAGCTGACGGCTTCGATGTCGATCCGCGTGGCAGCCCGGTCCGGCTCCTCGCGGGCGAGACGGTGCTGGCTGCTGACGTAGCCGAGGACCTCGGGAGCCTCGGCCCGGACCCGTAACTCCAGGTCGCGCCAGGTGGTCCGGGTCTCGCGTTGTAATCCCAAGGTGAAAAGCCTCCATGACGCAGAAGAAGTGACCGTGCGGCACCGGCCTGCGGTTGCTCTACTTTCCTCGCGTACCGGAGTCGAAGGCGGTCACGATCGGTCCTCCTGTGGCGGATGTCTCCGCAGGAGCTGCTTCTGCGGAGGAGCGCGTTCTCTTCTGCATTCAGCTTCCTTCTGTCGCGACGGACAGTGATCACCTCAGCGGATATCCGTTGCGACACTTGTCTTCATGTCACGGCAGAACCCCACCGCACCGCCGGATCACTTCAGGAAAGGGACGGGAGAGACCGAGCGACAATGATCGGTTTTCACTGACTGGGCAGAGGGTCGACCGGCCGGTAGGTCACCGACCCGTTGCCCTCCGGGTCTTGCGTGCTGACCCCATGGACCCTACGTACTGCAAGTGATCATCGCAAACATCATTGCGACTTTCAACGCTCAAGTTCCCTTTCGGCGAGGGCGCGTGGGGCAGTTCCTCGCACGAAAGACCGCCGGAACACCGCATCAGCCTCCTCGACCCCTTCCGATAATGTGGCGCGAAATCGGCGCAGAATTGTCTGGTGTGGGCGGTTTCAACCTTTTCCGACCCCGGTCGGACCGCGGCGGGACGTACCGGAGCCCCTCTGCCGTGGCGCGGTTCTCGCCTTGGGTCGGCGGTGAGGCTGCCGTCCCCGAGGGGCTGCGGTACCACAGAGGACGAAGGCCGCTTCCTGCGCGCCGCCCGCGCGAGGGCCCGCGCGACGATCCGGGGCAGCTGAGGGCCGCACGTCCGGGCCCGCCGCCGGCCGGGAGTCGCGGAGCGCGGCGGCGGGCCGGGCGACCGGATACCGGGCCACCACATGCCGGCGACCGGATTCCTGGGGGGCGCCCCTCGGGGGAAAGACCCGCGGGCCGCCCCGGTGCCGGTCGGTCAGGTCCTGGGCCCGGGTCGCTCGGGCCGGCCGTTCAGGTGGCTCAGGCCGCCGTCCGGCGTACGATCTCCGCGACCTCGTAGCCCGCCTCGACGATCGCCGCGCGTACGGCGGCGTCCTCGACCGGGTCTCCCGAGACGATCACCAGCCCCGATCTGACGTCGACGTCCACGGCCGTGACGCCGGGCACGCGTACGACCTCCTCGGTGATGCTCGTGGCGCAGTGGCCGCAGGTCATTCCGTCCACGGTGAAGATCTTGTCCGCCATCGGGTCGCTCCTGTCCTTCTCCTCCCCGGGCCGCCCCCGAGGGGCCGACGACGCCGGGGCGTGTGGCACGGGGTACGGCCCTGCGGCGCGCCGTGTTCAGCGCGCCGGCGGGGGCCGCGGCATTGCGGGGGCGTGACCGCCGGCGACAGGCGGCGACGGTGAGCGGCGGACGGCGGCGGTCACCCCCGGCGGCGTCCGCCGGACGTCAGCCCTCGT
This sequence comes from Streptomyces sp. HM190, assembly GCF_009857135.1. Lineage (GTDB taxonomy): Bacteria > Actinomycetota > Actinomycetes > Streptomycetales > Streptomycetaceae > Streptomyces > Streptomyces heilongjiangensis. The sequence continues at coordinate 6,674,402 of NZ_CP047318.1, read as the reverse complement.
CGAGCATCTTCTCCATCTGCTCGATCTCGTCGGTCTGGGCCGTGATGACGTCCTCGGCGAGGTCGATCGCGGGGCCGTACCTCCCCTCGGCCTTCTCGGTCTCGGCCATCTCCACGGCACCTTCGTGGTGTTCGACCATCAGCGTCAGGAACTTCTCGTCGAAGGCGGCGCCGGAAGCCTTCTCCAGGGCGGCCATGTCCTCGGCGCTCATCATGCCGGGCATGCCGGACGCCATGTCGTGCCCCATGCCGGCCATGTCCTCGGGGACCTTCTCCCCCCAGGTGGTGAGCCAGCCGGACATCGTCTCGATCTCCGGGTCCTGAGCGCCCTTGATCTTGGTGGCGAGGTCCTTGACCTGCTGTGAGGCGGCGCGGCCGGCGGCGAGTTCGGCCATGTCCACGGCCTGGCGGTGGTGCTGGATCATCTCCTCGGCGAAGCCGACGTCCGCCTTGTTGTGGCCGCCCGCCTCGGCCCCGCCGGACGAGCCGGCCTGGGGCGAGCCGGACTCGGAGGCCGTCGAGCCCATGTCGTGGCGGTCGCCGTCGTCGTCGCCGCACGCGGTCAGGACGAGGGCGGCGGCACCGGCGGTGACGGTGAGGGCGGCACGGCGGAGGAATCCGCGGGATGCGGTCATGGTGGTACTCCTGCGTTCACGTGGTTCGGGTGGGGAAGCCGGATGGTCCGGAGGGAGAGGTGTCCGGTGCACGGCGTCGCGGCCCTCTCGGCGCGCGGCGGCGTGCGGGCTTCTCTAGATCCGCAGGAGTTGGAGTGCGGCGAGGGAGGGTGGCGCGCGGCCGCCTTCGGGACCGGAGGCCCTCATCGACGCCCGCACGGGCGCCCGTTCGGCCCACGTCACCACGTCGGGCACCAGCACCGGCACCACGGCCGGGGCCTGACCGACGGACGCCGACGCACACGTCGGGTCCGCGTGGTGCGTGTGTCCCGCACCGCCGTCGGTGTCGTGACCGCACGCCCCCGGCATCGACACCCGAACGGGCACCTCCGCGCCGCCCGTGTGCACCGCGCTCGCCGCGCTCTCGCCACTGTCGCCCCGCGCCCCGCTCGTCGTCATGCGGTCGTGCCCGGCGGCGGCGTGGAGTGCGGGGACCGGTCCGAGACCGTGCATGCCGAGCAGGCCCAGCAGCAGGGCGCACACCATCAGGCCCCGGGCCCGCAGGGGCGGGCGCGGCCGGCGGTGCGGCGCTCCGAGGCCGGTCACGGCCCCGTCGTGGGCACGGTTCATGGGTCCCTTGCCTGTCGGGTGGGTCGGGGTGCGCCGGGCGCGGGTCGGGGGCACCGGCGAGGCGGGCCCGGTGTCGGTGGCCCGTGGACGGCCCACCAGTTCTACTAACCTACTATGGACTTACGTAATGGTGGTGCACGTCGGGTGGGGCGAGGGAGTCAGGTCATGCGCCGGCTGGGGGAACTGGAAGCAGAGATCATGGATCGCCTCTGGACGTGGAACCGCCCCGCGACGGTGCGCGAGGTCGTCGACGACATCAACCGGACCCGGCCCGTCGCGTACACGACGGTGATGACGGTCACCAACATCCTCTACAACAAGGGCTGGTTGCTGCGCGGCAAGCAGGGCCGAGCGTGGCTCTACTCACCCGTCCGCAGCCGCGAGGCGTACGCCGCCGCGCTGATGGAGGACGGTCTGGGCGCGAGCAAGGACCGCCCGGCCGCGCTGGTCCACTTCGTGGAGAACATGACCGAGGAAGAGGTGGCCGCCCTGCGCAAGGCCCTGCGGACCGTGGGACGACAGGCGAAGCCGTGAACGCGACGCCCGCCCTGGTCGCCCACACGGCCCTGGTGGGGTTCGTCGCCCCGCCGCTGCTGGCGCGGGCCCACTGGCCGCACCGGGCGCCCGCCGCGGCCCTCGCGGTCTGGCACGCGCTGGCCCTGTCGTTCTCGCTGGGGGTCGCGCTGACCGCGTATCACCTGGTCATGCCCGCCGGCCATCCGCACGCGGGACTGCCGGGTCTGCCGCACTCCTGCGGGCTCGCCGTCCTCGGCAGCGGTACCGCTCCGCGGACCGCCGCCCGGGTCGCCGTGGCCCTGCCCGCCGCGCTCGGGCTCGCCCTCGCGGGGAGCGTCGCCTTCCATGCCGTACGGGCCCGTCGGGCACGGGCGCGGCACCGGCGGGCGGTGGATCTGGTGGGGCGCCGGTCGGCCCGGCTGGGTGCCGTCGTCCTGCCGTACGCCGTGCCCGCCGCCTACTGTCTGCCGGGCCGCTCGCCCAGGATCGTGGTCAGCGACGGGGCCGTGCGCGGGCTGACGCCCGAACAGCTCGGCGCCGTGCTGGAGCACGAGCAGGCCCACGTCGCGGGCCGTCACCATCTGGTGCTGGCCGCCGCGGAGGCGTTCCACTCCGTCTTCCGCCGGCTGCCCGTGGCCCGCCACGTCCGGGAGCAGACGGCGCTGCTGCTGGAGATGGTCGCCGACGACCGCGCCCTGCACGGTCACTCCCGTGAGGCCCTGGCGACCGCGATGTACGAGATGGCGGCGGCACGGGCCCCGCGGGGCGCGTTCGGGGCGGGCGGCCGGGCGGTGCTGATCCGGATGCGGCGCGTGCTCGGGCCGCCCCGGGCTCCCCACCGGGCCCTGTCCCCCGCCCTGGCCGCCCTGGCGGTGACGGCACCGCTGCTGCCCCTGCTCGCCTTCTGCCCACCCGGCCTCACCTGACCCGAGCCCGGTCACCCGACCGCACGAAGGCCTCGTGCGGGCCGGGCAGCGACCTGCGCCCGTGCGGCGCCGTCGTCGTCATCACGCCGTCATCATCAGCAGCATCGTCGCCATCGAGCCGCCCATGCCGACGTGACCGGCCAGACGGGCGTTCGGCGCCGAGAGCAGAGCGGGGGTACGGGCGGCCCGGCGGTCACGGGCCCTCGTCGCGGGCGCCGCGGGCGCCGTGACCGGGCCTCGCAGACGGGCCCGTACGGCCAGGGCCACGAAGACCACGAAGTAGGCGGCCAGCACCCAGAAGGCGGCGCGCCACAGAACGGCGGAGCCCGAGGACGCGGCGGCCTCGATCACCCCGTGGCCGCCGCCCACGCCCCGCATGCCGGCCGTCGCACCGTGCCCGTGCCCGTGTCCGGAAGGGCCCAGGGCAAGGGCCGGTCCGGAGTTCTCACCGGGCACGGCCAGGGTCATGAGCACCATGGCGGCGCTGCCGATCACGAGATGCGTGCCGTGCCCCAACTGCCGCATCCCGCCCCGTATGACGTGCCGTACGGCAAGGGCCACGCCCCCGACGCAGAGCGCGGCGAAGACCGCCGCCCACCACAGGCCGTACGTGCCGTAGTGGAGTGCCGTCGGGGGTGCCGCCATCACGGCCATGCCCGCGCCCATGGCGGCCTCGGCTCCCGCCTCGAACCGGGCCCAGCCGTCGGCCGACGCCATCCGGACGAGGCTCCCGAGGGCCGCCCCCGCTCCCAGTACCACCAGCGTCCAGCCGAGAAGGTGTCCCGTCACATCGCCACCGCCGCTCGTCGATCACTACGTATCTCCTTAGTACGCAAGGGGCCGCGGTCCGACTCGGCGGGGCACGCGGCACCACGCGACGAAAGACCGCGAAACGGACACCCACACCCTCTGGCCATATACCCCCCAGGGGTATAGAGTGCCGGGTGTCGAGGACGGACCACCACGGACGAGGATGGGAATGACCGGCCATGGACCACAGCACTCACCACGACGTCGGCGCACACGACCACGCCGCGCACGCCGCACCCGGAGGACACGAAGGGCACTCCGGCCACCCGGCGCCGCACGACGGCCACGACGGCCACGACGGCCACGGCGGGCACGGCGGGCACGGCGGGGCCTCCTGGGGCATGGCGGCGAAGGCGACGCTGCACTGCCTGACCGGGTGCGCCATCGGCGAGATCCTCGGGATGGCCGTCGGCACGGCCCTGCGGTGGGGCAACGCGCCGACGATGGTGCTGGCCATCGCCCTCGCGTTTGTGTTCGGGTACTCCTTCACCCTGTTCGCCGTACGGCGCGCCGGCCTCGACCTGCGCAGCGCGATCAAGGTGGCGCTGGCCGCCGACACCGTCTCCATCGCTGTGATGGAACTGGTCGACAACGCGATCATCGCCCTGACACCGGGAGCCATGGACGCGCACCTCTCCGACGGGCTGTTCTGGTCGGCGCTCCTCGGCGGGTTCGCGGTCGCCTTCCTGATCACCACGCCGGTCAACAAGTGGATGATCGGCCGCGGCAAGGGACACGCCGTCGTCCACGCCTACCACTGACACCTCCTCCGCCCCCCGGGCCGCCGCCCCGGCGGCCCGAGGGGGTGCGTCCGGAGCCGAACGGGTGGTCGAGCAGGGGAGCGGACGGCCGGGTTCACCCGGCTGAGCGCCTTGAGTGGTGGCGAGCGGAAATCCGACTGACGGTTGATCACGTCAAGGCCGGGTCTCTTCAGCTGACGAAGCACCAGCTGCCCGGTCCTGGCGGAAGGACCATCAAATGCGTTCAGCCCGCATGCTTTTCGCGACAGCGGCGGCCACGGCCGTCCTCGCCATCACCGCCCCCGGCGCCTACGCCGGCGGGGACGAGTGGGACCGCGAGGACCAGGGGTACAGCAAGGAGCACCACAAGGACGGCCACCACGACGGCCCCCGCGGCGGCGTTCACACCGGCGGCGGCGCCCTGACCGCGGCCCAGAACGACGAGTGGACCTCCGAGGGCAAGGAAGAGAAGTCCTGGGGCGAGAAGGACGGCCACCACGACGGCCCCCGCGGCGGCGTTCACACCGGCGGCGGCGCCCTGACCGCGGCCCAGAACGACGAGTGGACCCCCGAGGGCAAGGAAGAGAAGTCCTGGGGCGAGAAGGACGGCCACCACGACGGCCCCCGCGGCGGCGTTCACACCGGCGGCGGCGCCCTGACCGCGGCCCAGAACGACGAGTGGACCCCCGAGGGCAAGGAAGAGAAGTCCTGGGGCGAGAAGGACGGCCACCACGACGGCCCCCGCGGCGGCGTTCACACCGGCGGCGGCGCCCTGACCGCGGCCCAGAACGACGAGTGGACCTCCGAGGGCAAGGAGGAGAAGTCCTGGGGCGCGGAGGACAAGCAGAAGGAGGAGAGCGGCGACCAGGGCAAGGAGTCGTGGAAGGAGGACAGTGACAAGGAGTCCTGGAAGGGCGACCACGACAAGGGCGGCTGGAAGGGTGAGCACGACAAGCCGCGTGGCGGGATGCACACCGGCGGCGGCGCGCTCGCCTCACCGGCCATGACCGCCGGCGGGCTGGCGGTCCTCGCGGTCGCGGGCACCGGCGTGTACGCCCTCCGCCGCAAGAACGCCGGCGGAAGCGCGGCCTGATCCATGCCTGGCGACATATCCGGCCCGATAGCGGCCGCGGCCGTCACACCGTGCATCGTGTGACGGCCCGGCCGCCCGGATTCCGCTCCCCCCGCCCTTCCCGTTCCGCTGCCGTGCCTTGTGAGGTGGTGTCCAATGGCAGCCCATCCCTCCCACCCCGGCGGCACCGGTCCCGGACCGACCCGCCGCGGGAACCGCCCGAACGTGACCATGCTGGTCGCCCTGGGCCTGCTGATCGTCTCCGTGATCCTGTTCGGCCGCGAGGGCTCCGACGCCTCCGCGCCATCGGACGCCCGGCACGCCCCGCATGCCTCGGCGCCCCCCTCCGCGACGGCGCCCTCCCCCTCCTCCCGAGGTCCGAGCCGCCCCCTCCCCCGCTCGCGACCGGTGCGGCTGCACATCCCGAAGATCTCCGTCGACGCCCCCTTCACCCCGTTGGGCATCGGCGCCACGGGGCAGCTGGAGGCGCCGCCCCCCGACGACGTCAACCTGGTGGGCTGGCACTCCGGCGGCGTCACCCCGGGCGAGACGGGCACGGCCATCATCGCCGGACACGTCGACACGGCCACCTCCCCGGCCGTCTTCGCGCGACTCGACACCCTCACCAAGGGCGACGTCTTCGATGTCGTACGGGCCGACGGGCGCAAGGCGAACTTCGTGGTCGACGACGTGGAGACGTTCGCGAAGAACGCCTTCCCGGACGAGCGCGTGTACGCGGACGCGAACCGCCCCGAGGTCCGGCTGATCACCTGCGCCGGCGACTACGACCGCTCGGCCAAGGACTACACCGACAACCTGGTGGTCTTCGGGCACCTCACCTGAGCCCGGCGCCTCCCGGCCCGCGACAGGGCCGCCGCGCCGCTGGGAGCGCTCCCCCCGCCGGGCGAACGACGGATGACGGACTGTCCAAGACCTCTCCCGCAGTCGGCCAAGAACGGTTCAACGGCCGACCATGGCTGATCAACGCTCGGCCATGATTCCGCAAGGCGAACGTTCAGACGTGCGCCCGGACGTACGTTCCTGCGCGTGAACTCTGACCAAGCACCTCACAGGGGCGACGACGCCGAGGCGTCAGGTTCCGCCGACGGCCCGATATCCCTCCCGCGGCCCCGCGGGCGCCGGTCGCTGCTGCGTGCCGCGCTCGCGGGCACCGCCGTCCTCGGCAGCGGACTCGCGGTCGGCGCCTTCCCCGCCGAGGCGGAACCCGGCTCCCGCACCACACGCTCCACCCCGGCCGCCGCCCCCACCCGGCCGGACACTCCCGAGAAGGCGCTGCGGGAACTGTCGAAGGGCAACCGCCGGTGGCGGACCTTCCACCAGCAGCACCCCGACCAGGACGCCACCACCCGCAGGGCCCTGACGACCGGTCAGCACCCCTTCGCGCTCATCCTCGGCTGCATCGACTCCCGCGTGCCCCCGGAGCTGGTCTTCGACCAAGGGCTCGGCGATCTCATGACCGTGCGCAGCGCGGGCGAGGTACTCGACGAGGCGGTGCTCGGCAGCGTCGCCTACGGCGTGCTCGAACTGGACATCCCGCTGGTGATGGTGCTCGGCCACCAGTCCTGCGGTGCCGTGAAGGCGGCCGTCCGGGCGGACAGCACCGGTGAGGAACTGCCGGCCCACATCCAGTACGTGGCCGACCAGATCCGCCCGGCGATCGACCACCACGTGGAGGGCGACGCCCGTGTGGCGGCGACCGTCGACGCGAACGTCCGGCTGGTCCGCTCGAAGCTGGCGGCCGAGCCCGACCTCGCCGCGAAGGTGAGGACGGGCGAGGTGGCCGTCGTCGGCGCCCGCTACGACCTGACCACCCAGCGGGTGCACCTGCTGAAGTAGTCCGCCGCGGGACGGACGGAGCGGGGGCGGACCGAAGGGCACCGGCGGCAGTCCGCCGGTGCCCTTCGCCTTCGGTGTCCTGGGCGTCCTGGGGCTCAGCCCTCGACGAGGGTGACGTCCTGCTGGCGGACGGCGTGGAAACGGGGCAGCGGCAGTGACCCGACGGACAGTTCCATGACGGTGGCCTCCACCCGGGCCGGCCCCGGCTTGAAGCGGCCCGGCTCGGCCCTGTCGGTGTGGGTCCATCTGTGGTCGGCGCCGTCGCAGACCGCCGTGGAGCCACCGACGCCCGTGCGGACCCGGCTGTCGCCCTGCCGCAGCGACGACGAGACGAAGACGGGCCCGCTGCCGCCGAGGCAGCGGTAGGTACCGGACAGGGTGAGGGTGCCGTCGGGGGCGACCTTCCCGGTGGCGTCGACCGTCACCGTCTCCGACGGTTCGGCCGCGGCACCGGCGGACGGTGTGGCGGCGCACATCAGCAGCGCGGCACCGGCGGCCGTGCCGAGCACCCGGCGCACGTGGGGAGCGAGCATGGATGACCTCCTTGAACGGGGCCTACAGAGGTACCGGCCACACCGTGCGGCGATGGCGATCATCACCCCTGGGTCGGCGCGTCGCATCCGCCGTCCCCCGTACACCCCGGGCTGTGTCCGCGTCGTGTCACAGGACGTCCGGGTGTTGTCACGTCTCGCCGCGACGCCTTGTCGCCGCGTTCCGCGGGCGGGCATCGTCAGTGCCGCGAGGCGGTGACTCACCGCCGGCACTCACGATGACGTGGAGGTGCGCCATGTGTTCACACCAGCCCCTGTGCCCCGCCGCCGACAGCACGAACGCCGACGCCGCGCACATCGTGGCCTTCCACCCCGAGCAGGGCTGGAACCTGCTGTGCAACGGGGCGATCGTCTTCGACGACACCGGTGAGATCCTGCCCGACGGCCGTGTCGTCGCCCCGAGCCGGCTCACCGTCGCCGCCTGAGACCGCCGGGTCACTCGGTCACTCGGTCACTCGGTCACTGGGCCACCGGGGACCGGCCCGGTCGTGACCGCCCGGCGCGCCGCGGGCTACGGCAGGACCGCGAAGCCGTCCAGTTCGACCAGGGCCCGTTCGTCCCAGAGCCGGACGACACCGACGACGGCCATGGCGGGATAGTCCCGGCCCGCCAGCCGCCGCCACACCTGGCCGAGCCGCGACACATGGGCGCGGTAGTCGGCCACGTCCGTGGCGTAGACGGTGACGCGGGCCAGGTCGGCCGGTGTGCCGCCGGCGGCCTCCAGTGCGGTCAGCAGATTGCCGAGCGCCCGCTCGAACTGCTCGACCAGCGTCTCCCCCACGACCTTGCCGTCCACGTCGAGCGCGGTCTGGCCCGCCAGGAAGACCACCCGGCCCCCCGTGGCCACCACCGCGTGCGAGAAACCGGTGGGCGGCGGCAGCTGGGCCGGGTTCACCCGTTCGACGCTCATGACGACGGCTCCCGTTCCGCGGTCCGTGCGTACAACTCCTTCGCGATGACGGCCCGTTGCACCTCGCTCGCTCCTTCGTAGATCCGTGGCGCCCGCACCTCCCGGTAGAGGTGTTCGAGGAGGTGGCCGCGGCGCAGCGCGCGGGCGCCGTGCAGTTGGACGGCCGCGTCGACGACGTACTGGGCGGTCTCCGTGGCCAGCAGCTTCGCCATCGCCGCTCGGCCGGGGACGTCCGGGGCGCCGGAGTCGTACGCCGTGGCCGCCGCGTAGACCATGAGCCGGGCGGCCTCCGTGCGCAGCGCCATCTCGGCGACCTGGTGGGCGACGGTCTGCAGGTCGCGCAGCTTCCCGCCGAACGCCTCGCGCCGGGCGGTGTGGGTGAGGGTGGCGTCGAGGGCCGCCTGGGCCATGCCGACCGCGAAGGCGCCGACGCTGGGGCGGAACAGGTTGAGGGTGCCCATGGCGACGCGGAAGCCCCGGTCGGGCGTGCCGAGGACGTCGTCCGCGGTGACCGGGACGGCGTCGAGGGCGAGGGCGCCGATGGGGTGCGGGGACAGCATGTCGAGCGGGGTACCGGTGAGGCCGGGACGGTCGGCGGGGAGCAGGAAGGCGGTGACGCCGCGGGCGCCCGCGGCGGGGGTGGTGCGGGCGAAGACGGTGTAGAGGTCGGCCTCGGGGGCGTTGGAGATCCAGCACTTCTCTCCGGTGAGCCGCCAGCGGCCGGGGCCGTCGGGCTCGGCCCTCAGCTCCAGCGCCGCCGCGTCCGAACCGGCGCCGGGCTCGCTGAGCGCGAAGGCCGCGACCGCGTCGCCGTCACTGACCCGGGGGAGCCAGCGGGCGCGCTGGGTGTCGGTGCCGTGGGCGTGGACGGGGTGGGCGCCCAGCCCCTGGAGGGCGAGCGCGGTCTCGGCCTCGGTGCAGGCGTAGGCCAGGGACTCGCGCATCAGGCAGAGGTCGAGGGCGCCGGAGGTGAACAGGCGGCGCAGCAGGCCCAGTCGGCCGAGTTCGGCGACGAGGGGGCGGTTGACGCGGCCGGGTTCGCCCTTCCCGGCGAGGGGGCGCAGCCGGTCGGCGGCCAGGGCGCGCAGGTCGGCGCACCGGGCGAGTTGCTCCGGTTCGAGCGAGAATGCGGTCATTGCCGTCCCCTCTCCCCCATCGGGCCGCTTCAGGTTATCGCGATCTGTTGACTGCCGTCACCAAGGCGATACGCTCCAGGTGCGAGCCCGTCACGACGTGCGAGTCCACCCACCGCATGCGGGTCCACCACCGCGTGCGCGTCCACCGCCGCAGGGACCGAGCAGGGGGCGAACGTCATGAAGTCCAGGGTCACCGCCCATGTCGACACCTTCGCCCGCGACCGCCTGCCGCCCCCGGACCAGTGGCCCGATCTGGTGTTCGACCTTCCCGAGCTGCGCTATCCCGACCGGCTCAACGCCGCCGCCGAACTGCTCGGTGGCACCGACCCCGGCCGCCCCGTCTTCCGCACGCCCGCCGGGGAGACCTGGACGTACGGGGAGCTCTCCGCCCGCGTCGACCGGGTCGCCCATCTCCTGACCACCGCACTCGGGGTCGTCCCGGGGAACCGGGTCCTGCTGCGCGGGCCCACCACGCCCTGGCTGGCCGCCTGCTGGCTGGCGGTGCTCAAGGCGGGGGCGATCGCGGTGACGGTGCTCGCACAGCAGCGGCCGTACGAGCTGGTGAGGGTCTGTGAGCTGGCGCGGGTCACGCACGCGCTGTGCGACGTCCGCTCCGTGGACGACCTGGTGAAGGCCGAGGTACCCGGGCTGAGGATCACGACGTACGGCGGGGACGGGCCGCGGGACCTGCTCCGGCTGCCCGCGCCGGACGGGCCGTTCGCGGCGGTCGGCACGGCGGCCGAGGACGTGGCGCTGATCGCCTTCACCTCCGGTACGACCGGGCGGCCCAAGGGATGCGTGCACTTCCACCGGGACGTCCTGGCCGTGGCGGACACCTTCTCCCGGCACGTCCTGCGGCCCCGGGCCGACGACCTGTTCGCCGGGTCTCCCCCGCTCGGCTTCACCTTCGGCCTCGGCGGGCTCGTCGTGTTCCCGATGCGGGCGGGGGCCAGCTCCCTGCTGCTCGAACAGGCGGGCCCGAGACAGCTGCTGCCGGCGCTCGCGGAGCACCGGGTGTCGGTGCTGTTCACCGCGCCGACGGCGTACCGGGCGATGCTCGGCGACCTGGACGGGCACGACCTGTCGGCGCTGCGGCGGTGCGTGTCGGCGGGTGAGAACCTCCCGGCGGCCACCTGGCGGGCCTGGCACGAGCGGACCGGGCTGCGGATCATCAACGGCATCGGTGCGACCGAGCTGCTGCACATCTTCATCTCCGCCGCCGACGACGCCGTACGGCCCGGCACCACCGGGGTTCCCGTACCGGGGTGGCACGCGCGCGTGCAGGACGCCGACGGGGTGCCGGTGCCGGACGGGGAGCAGGGGCTGCTCGCGGTGCGCGGGCCCGTGGGGTGCCGTTACCTCGCCGACGAACGGCAGCGGGAGTACGTGCGCGGCGGCTGGAACGTCACCGGCGACACCTATGTCCGTCAGCCGGACGGGTACTTCCGCTATGTCGCGCGCGCGGACGACATGATCGTCTCCGCCGGGTACAACATCGCGGGACCGGAGGTCGAGGACGCCCTGCTGCGCCATCCGCAGGTGCTGGAGGCGGCGGTCGTGGGACGGCCCGACGAGGCGCGCGGGCAGGTCGCCGTCGCGTACGTGGTCGTCGCGGCGGGGGCCGAGCGGGACGGCGAGGCGCTGCGCGCGTTCGTCAGGACCGAGCTGGCACCCTACAAGTGTCCGCGCGAGATCGTGTTCCTGGACGCCCTGCCGCGCACGGCGACCGGAAAACTCCAGCGGTTCCGTCTGCGCACCGCTGGTGACCAGCACTGATACCGAAGACCTAAAATGATCAACGTGTCCGAACAGCACGCTCCACGTTCGCTCATCGTCACCTTCTACGGCGCGTACGGCCGTTCGGTGCCGGGTCCCGTGCCCGTCTCCGAGCTGATCCGGCTGCTCGCCGCGGTGGGTGTCGACGCGCCCTCCGTCCGTTCCTCGGTGTCCCGGCTGAAACGCCGCGGCCTGCTGCTGCCCGCCCGGACCGCGGCGGGCGCCGCCGGGTACGCGCTGTCGGACGACGCGCGGCAGCTCCTGGAGGACGGCGACCGGCGGATCTACGCGACGGCTCCCGAACAGGACGAGGGCTGGGTGCTCGCCGTGTTCTCGGTGCCGGAGTCCGAGCGGCAGAAGCGGCACGTGCTGCGCTCCCGGCTCGCCGGCCTCGGCTTCGGCACGGCCGCGCCGGGCGTGTGGATCGCGCCCGCCCGGCTGTACGAGGAGACCCGGCACACCCTCGTCCGGCTGCGGCTCGACCCGTACGTGGAGCTGTTCCGGGGCGAGCACCTGGGGTTCGCGGCGACCGCCGAGGCGGTGGCGCGGTGGTGGGACCTGGCCGGGATCGCCAAGCAGCACGAGGCGTTCCTCGACCGGCACGCGCCCGTGCTGCACGACTGGAAGCACCGCACCGACACCCCGCCGGAGGCGGCGTACCGCGACTACCTGCTGGTCCTGGACTCCTGGCGCCATCTGCCGTACGTCGACCCGGGACTGCCGGCCGCGCTGCTGCCGGCCGACTGGCCGGGGGTGCGGTCGGCGGCGGTCTTCCGGGCCCTGCACGAACGGCTGCGGGACGCGGGGGCGGAGTTCGCGGGTCTCGGGGCGTAGAACCCGGGGCCCGGTCGCGCAGCGTCCGCCACACCGGCGTGCGGCGGACGGCCGGGGAGTCGGCGGGCCTGGTGCGACCGGGCCCCGTGCGACCGCCGGGGTCAGGGGGCGCCGCCCAGGGTGAGCCGCGGTCTGGGGGCGTCGGTCCGGCCCGTGTTCGGGCGGCGGCTTCCCGCCCGGTAGGGGTCGGGCCAGGTCACGGCCGAGCCCTCGTAGCCCTGTTCAGCCGCGGCGTGGAGGGTCCAGTGCGGGTCGTAGAGGTGGGGGCGGCCGAGGGCGCAGAGGTCGGTACGGCCGGCGAGGATCAGGGAGTTGACGTCGTCCCAGGACGAGATCGCGCCCACGGCGATCACGGGAATCCGCGCCTCGTGACGGATCCGGTCCGCGTACGGCGTCTGGTACGAGCGGCCGTACGCGGGGCGCTCGTCGGCCACGACCTGCCCGGTGGAGACGTCGACGGCGTCCGCCCCGTGCGCGGCGAAGGCGCGGGCGATCTCCACGGCCTCGTCGGCGGTCGTGCCGCCCCGCGCCCAGTCCGTGGCGGAGATCCGGACCGTCATCGGCCGTTCCTCCGGCCAGACGGCTCGCACCGCGTCGAACACTTCGAGGGGGTAGCGCAGCCGGCGGTCGAGTGGGCCGCCGTACCGGTCGGTGCGGCGGTTCGTCAGCGGGGAGAGGAAACCGGAGAGCAGATAGCCGTGCGCGCAGTGCAGTTCGAGGAGGTCGAAGCCGCTGCGGGCGGCGCGGCCGGCCGCAGCGGTGAACTGCTCTCGTATGTCGGTGAGTTGGGCGCGGGAGAGTGCGCGCGGGGTGGGGCTCGCCGGGGTGTGCGGGAGCGGGGAGGCGGCGACGAGGGGCCAGTTGCCGTCCTCCAGCGGCTCGTCGATGCCCTCCCACATGCGTTTGGTGGAGCCCTTGCGCCCGGAGTGGCCTAGCTGGACGCCGATGGCCGTGCCGGGTGCCCGGTCGTGCACGAAGGTGACGACGCGGCGCCACGCCTCGGCCTGGCGGGCGTTCCACAGTCCGGCGCAGCCGGGGGTGATGCGCCCCTCGGGGCTCACGCACACCATCTCGGTCATCACGAGCCCGGCGCCGCCGAGCGCCCGTGCGCCCAGGTGGACGAGGTGGAAGTCGCCGGGGACGCCGTCGGTGGCCGAGTACATGTCCATGGGGGACACGACGACCCGGTTGCGCAGGGTCAGACCGCGCAGCCGGAAGGGCGTGAACATCGGGGGCGTGCCCGGCGGGCAGCCGAACTCCCGTTCGACGGCGCTCGTGAAGTGCGCGTCGCGCAGCCGGAGGTTGTCGTGGGTGACGCGGCGGCTGCGGGTGAGCAGGTTGAACGCGAACTGGCGGGGCGGCTGACGCCGGTACAGGCCGATGTTCTCGAACCATTCCAGGCTGGCCCGCGCGGCACGCTGCGTCGAGGCGACGACGGGGCGCCGCTCCTCCTCGTAGGCGGCCAGCGCCCGGTCGAGGTCGGGCTGTTCCTCCAGGCAGGCGGCCAGCGCCAGGGCGTCCTCGACGGCCAGCTTCGTGCCGGAGCCGATCGAGAAGTGCGCGGTGTGCGCGGCGTCGCCGAGGAGGACCAGGTTGCCGTGGGACCAGCGTTCGTTGACGACCGTGCGGAACGTCGTCCAGGTGGAGTTGTTGGAGCGCAGCGGGCGTCCGCCGAGCGCGTCCGAGAACAGCTTCGCGCAGCGTTCCACGGACTCGGCGGTGTCCCGTTCCCCGAAGCCGGCGGCCCGCCAGACCTCCTCGCGCATCTCGACGATGACGGTGGAGGCGTCGGGCCGGTTCCGCGCCCCCGGGGTCCGCGTCGAGGGGTGGCGGTCGGGCGACGGGCGGGAGTAGGGGTAGCCGTGCAGCTGCATGAAGCCGTGTTCCGTCTCCAGGATCTCGAAGCGGAACGCCTCGAAGGCGAAGTCGGCGGCCAGCCAGATGTAGCGGCAGCGGTGGGTCTCGATGGCCGGCCGGAACACCGCCGCGTACGCCTCGCGTGTCGCACTGTGCACACCGTCGGCCGCGATGACCAGGTCGTTCGTCTGGCGGAGCCAGTCCGGGTAGGGCGCTTCCGTGCCGAAGCGGAGGCGGACGCCGAGGGCGCGGCAGCGGTCCTGGAGGATCTGCAGGAGTCTGCGGCGGCCGAGGGCGGCGAAGCCGTGACCCCCGGAGGTGTGGCGGGTGCCCCGGTGGACGACGTCGATGTCGTCCCAGCGCACGAGGTCCGCGCGCAGCGCCTCGTACACCACCGGGTCGGCGTGTTCGATGCCGCCGAGGGTCTCGTCGGAGAGGACCACGCCGAAGCCGAAGGTGTCGTCGGGGGCGTTGCGTTCCCAGACGGTGATGTCGCGGGTGGGGTCGAGGCGTTTGAGGAGGGCGGCGGCGTAGAGGCCGCCCGGTCCGCCGCCGATGACCGCGATGCGGTGGGGGTGGCCGCGGTGCGCGGGCGCCCGCGGGTGGGCGGGGGCCGGTCGCGCCGCGGGGCGGGCAGGCGGGTCGGCGGTGTCCCGTGCCCGTGGCCGCGCCGTCCGGTCGGCGGGCATTCAGCGGCCTCGCCATGTCGGTGGGCGCTTCTGGGTGAACGCCGCGTGGAACTCGGCGTAGTCCTCGCCGTTCATCAGCAGGGCCTGGGTGGCGGCGTCCAGTTCGACGGCCGCGGCGAGCGGCATGTCCAGCTCGGCGGTGAGCAGGGCCTTGGTCTGGGCGTGCGCGAGGGCGGGGCCCTCGGCGAGGCGGCGGGCCAGGGCGATGGCGGCCTCGTCGGCCTCGCCCGCGCCGGTGAGCCGGCTGACGAGGCCGATGCGTTCGGCCTCGTCGGCGTGGACGGGGTCGCCGAGCATCAGCAGGCGGGTGGCGTGACCGAGGCCGACGACGCGCGGCAGGAGGTAGGCGGCACCCATGTCGCCGCCGGACAGGCCGACGCGGGTGAAGAGGAAGGCGAAGCGGGCGGTGGGGTCCGCGACCCGGAAGTCGGCGGCCAGGGCGAGGACCGCGCCGGCGCCGGCCGCCACCCCGTGCACGGCGGCGATCACCGGGAACGGGCATTCGCGGACGGCCCGGACGACCTGCCCGGTCATGCGGTTGAAGTCGAGGAGCTGGGCGGTGTCCATGCCGAGGGTGGCGCCGATGATCTCGTCGACGTCGCCGCCCGAGCAGAAGCCGCGGCCCTCGCCGGCCAGCACCAGGGCGCGCACGGACCGTTCCCGGGACAGCTCGGCGAGCAGGTCGCGCAGGTCGGCGTAGGCACCGAAGGTGAGCGCGTTGAGCTTGTCGGGGCGGGCGAGGGTGACCGTGGCGACGCCGTCGGCGAGCGAGCACCGCAGATGTCGCCAGTCGGAGGTGCGGGCGGCGGAGCCGGTGAAGGGACTCATGACGGGCGGCCTCCTCGGGGGGCTACCGCGACGCTGCGGCTGCTTACCTGCTCCTACGAAGCTATCACCGTTATCTGACCGTCGTCACGAGTGCGCGATAGGCGAAGGGGTGGCGGTGGGGTGGGCAGCCGAAGGGGCCGCGGGTGGGCGGGCGACGCAAGGAGCCGGGAGCCGTGGGTGGGCGGGCGACGCAAGGAGCCGTGACGGGCGGGGCGACCGGTCCGGCGGGCCGGTGACTCGGTCACGGACGTTCGACAAGCACGTAACGGCGGGCTCCGCCGTGCGCGGCGGGGCGTCGGTAGGGGTAAACCGCCCGGCAGCGGGGCCGAAGGTCCCGCACGGTGCCCGGCGAAAGACCGCGAAGGGACGCGCCGTACCATTCCTCACGCTGAAAGCAGGACGAGCCATGACCTGCTCCATGAACGGACCCGCCACCTTGCACGAGCCCTCCACCCCCTCTTCCTGGCGCGTCGCGCTGCCGCAGACGGCCGCGGCCGTGCCCGTGGCGCGTGCGCTGGTCCGGACGGCTCTGACCGACCTGGAGCACGGGACGGACTGCGACACGGCGGAGCTGCTCACGGCGGAGCTGGTGGCGAACGCGGTGGAGCACGCGGCGGGGGACGGCCCGATAGAGCTGGTCGTCGAACTGCTGCCGACCGGCTGCACGGTCGAGGTGCACGACCCGGACCCGGCGCCGCCGGGCGACCTCACGGCACCCGGGTACGACGAGCCGGACCCCTGGCAGGAACACGGCCGGGGCCTGCTGCTGATCCGGGCCCTCAGCTCGGCGTGCGGCCACCGCCCCACGCACTCGGGCAAGGCGGTCTGGTTCCGCCTCCCGTCGGCGCCGCACCAGCAGCGGCCGGGGCTCCACTAGACGACACACCCAGCGGTTCCAGCAGGGGTACGGCGAGGCCGGGGCAGGGGGCCGGGGCCTGCGCCGGGCCGGGCTCAGGCCAGGGTGGCCACCAGGACCGCCTTGATCGTGTGGAGGCGGTTCTCCGCCTCGTCGAAGACGACCGAGTGGTCGGACTCGAAGACCTCGTCGGTCACCTCCAGCGAGTCCAGGCCATGGCTCTCGTGGATCTCCCGGCCGACCTTCGTGCCCAGATCGTGGAAGGCCGGCAGGCAGTGGAGGAACTTGACGTCGGGGTTGCCGGTGGCGCGCAGCACGTCCATGGTCACGGCGTACGGGGAGAGCGCGGCGATCCGCTCGTCCCAGACCGACTTCGGCTCGCCCATCGACACCCAGACGTCGGTGGCCACGAAGTCGGCGCCGCGCACCCCCTCGTCGACCTGCTCGGTGAGCGTGATCCGCGCCCCGCTGATCTCGGCGAGCTTGCGGGCGCGGGCGACGACCTCCCCGGCGGGCCAGTAGGAGCGGGGGGCGACGACACGGAAGTCCATGCCGAGCAGCGCGCCGGTGACCAGGTAGGAGTTGCCCATGTTGAAGCGGGCGTCCCCGAGGTAGGCGAAGGCGATGCCGGCCAGCGGCTTGTCACTGTGCTCGGTCATGGTCATCACGTCGGCGAGCATCTGCGTGGGGTGCCAGTCGTCGGTGAGGCCGTTGTAGACGGGCACCCCGGCATACGCGGCGAGTTCCTCGACGTTGGCCTGGCTGTCCCCGCGGTACTCGATCGCGTCGAACATCCGGCCGAGCACGCGGGCGGTGTCCCGGACGGACTCCTTGTGCCCCATCTGTGAGCCGGAGGGGTCGAGGTAGGTGGTCGAGGCGCCCTGGTCGGCGGCGGCGACCTCGAAGGCGCAGCGGGTGCGCGTCGAGGTCTTCTCGAAGATCAGCGCGATGTTCCTGCCCGTCAGGCTCCGGGTCTCCGTCCCCGCCTTCTTCGCCGCCTTCAGCTCCACCGCCAGCTCGATCAGCCCGCGGAACTCCTCGGCGGTGAAGTCCAGCTCCTTGAGGAAGTGGCGCCCGGCGAGGGCGGGGAGGGCGGTCGCCATGGGGACGCTCCAGGGTCGGTCGGGGGCAGGTGGACTGCGGAACGGATGGAAGTCTATACGATGTTCCACATTTCTATACAGGGCCATGGGTCGCGTCCACGCCGGCCGCCCAGCCGGTCGCTCACACGGGCGCCCTCTCCACCGGGCAGCTCATGCAGCGCGGCCCGCCCCTGCCCCGCCCCAGCTCGCTCCCGGGGATCTCGATCACCTCGATGCCCCGCTTGCGCAGATGCGTGTTGGTGGTCACGTTCCGCTCGTAGGCCACCACGACCCCCGGCTCCACGGCCAGGACGTTGCACCCGTCGTCCCACTGCTCGCGCTCGGCGGCGTGCACGTCCTGGGTGGCGGTGAGCACCCGGATCTCGTTCAGCCCCAGGGCGGCGGCGATCGCGCGGTGCATGTGCTCCGGCGGGTGGTCGGTGACCTTCAGCTCCTTCTCGCCGACGCCGGGCTCGATGGTGTAGGAGCGGAGCATGCCGAGCCCGGCGTACTGGGTGAAGGTGTCGCCGTCGACCATGGTCATGACCGTGTCGAGGTGCATGAAGGCCCGGCGCTTCGGCATGTCCAGCGCGACGATGGTCCGCGCGGAGCCGGCGGCGAACAGTTTGTGGGCGAGCATCTCGACGGCCTGGGGCGTGGTCCGCTCGCTCATGCCGATGAGGACGGCGCCGTTGCCGATGACGAGGACGTCGCCCCCCTCGATGGTGGAGGGGTAGTCGGCCTGGCCCTCGGACCAGACGTGGAACGCCTCGCCACGGAAGAGGGGGTGGTGCCGGTAGATCGCCTCGAAGTGGACGGTCTCGCGCTGACGGGCCGGCCAGCGCATGGCGTTGATGGAGACCCCGTCGTAGATCCAGGCGGAGGTGTCACGGGTGAAGAGGTGGTTGGGGAGCGGTTCGATGAGGAAGTCGTCCAGCTCCATGACGTGGAAGCGGACGCTCGTCGGCTCCATGTGCGCGTCGAGGAACTCCCGCTTGGTCATCCCGCCGACCAGCGCCTCGACCAGTTCACCGAGGGGCAGGGACTCGAAGGCGGCCCGGAGATGGTCCGTGGCGAGCGGGCCGTACTCCTTCTCGTCGAAGACCCGGTCGAGGACGAGTTCACGGGCCTCGGGGACGCGCATGACGTCCGTCAGCAGGTCGCCGAAGAGGTGGACGGCGACTCCCCGGTCGCGCAGCACGTCCGCGAAGCCGTCGTGCTCCGCGCGCGCCCGGCGCACCCACAGCACGTCGTCGAAGAGGAGTTGGTCCTTGTTGCTGGGGGTGAGCCGTTTGAGCTCTAGATCGGGCCGGTGCAGGATGACGCGGCGCAGCCGCCCGGCCTCGGAGTCGACATGGAATCCCATGCCTCCATCCTGACCATTCGGGCGCGCGTTCACCCACAGGTCGGCCGAAACGATTCTCCGATCTCGTCTCCTTGACGATAAGCGGGCGGAGCCATTATCGTCCACCTGACGCGAACGAGTGTGCGGGGACGACGAGGGGGATCTTTCATGGCCGACATCACCAGACGGTTCGGCTGGCGGCACCTGCGCGGAGCGCCCACCGCGCACATCCGTCACCACCGCTCCGGACGACTCGTGCACGACGGCCCGGGGCTGAGCTTCTGGTACCGGTCGCTGACCGCCGCGCTGTCCGAGGTCCCCGTCGACGACCGCGAACTGGCGATGACCTTCCACGCCCGGACGTCCGACTTCCAGGACGTGGCGGTGCAGGCGACGGTGACCTACCGGGTCAGCGACCCGGCGACCGCCGCCGCACGGCTCGACTTCTCCATCGACCCCGACACGGGTGCCTGGCGGGGCGCTCCCCTGGAGCAGCTGTCGACCCTGCTGACGGAGACGGCGCAGCAGCACGCCCTGGACGTCCTCGCCCGTACGTCGCTGTCGTCCGCGCTGGTCGACGGGGTCGCGGCGGTACGGGAGCGGGTGGCGAGCGGCCTGGCGGCCGAGCCGCGGCTGCCGGCCACCGGCATCGAGATCGTGGCCGTGCGTGTGGTGGCGCTGCGACCCGAGCCGGAAGTGGAGCGAGCGTTGCGGACGCCCGCGCGGGAGCAGATCCAGCAGGAGGCGGACCGGGCGACCTACGAACGCCGCGCCGTGGCCGTCGAGCGGGAACGGGCCATCGCGGAGAACGAGCTGGCCAGCCAGATCGAACTCGCCCGCCGCGAGGAGCAGCTGGTGGAACAGCGGGGGACGAACGCGCGCCGCGAGGCCGAGGAGAAGGCCGCCGCGGACGCCGTGAGGGCGGGCGCGGAGGCGGCCCGGACGCTGCGGCTCACCGAGGCCGAGGCCACGCGCACCGTGCAGCTCGCCGAGGCCGAGGCCACGCGGAACGTCCGGCTCGCCGAGGCGGAGGCGGCCCGGCAGGTCAAGCTCGCCGAGGCGGAGGCCGCGGCGGCGCGGGCCGTCGGCGCGGCGCGTGCGGAGGCGCAGTCGGCGTGGCTGCGGGTGCACGGCGAGGTGGACGCGGCGACGCTGCACGCGCTGACCGGGACACGGCTCGCGGAGAACCTGCCGCGCATCGAGAACCTGACCGTCTCGCCGGACGTGCTGACCGGGCTGCTGGCGAAGCTGGGCGGGGCGGGCGGTCCCGGGGAGAGCGCGTGAGTCTCGCACCACGGGTGGTGCTGGTCCACCGCACCACCGAGTACGAGGAGCTGGTGGCCCGGCACGGCACGCACGGCCAGGCCGCCTTCTTCCTGAGGTCACGGGGGCGGGACATCGAGGAGGTCGCCGAGCGGCACCGCCAGGAGCGGCGGGCGCTGGCCGAGGTCACGTCCTCGGTGCCGCTGACCTGGCGTCAGGCCCGCGTGGAACGCGCGGACCTGGACCGGTTCCTGTTCGCTCCCGAGGACGTCGTGGTCGTCGTCGGGCAGGACGGGCTGGTGGCCAATGTCGCGAAGTACCTCGCGGGGCAGCCGGTGCTCGGGGTCGACGCCGACCCCCGGCGGAACCCGGGGGTGCTGGTACGGCACGGGGCCGGGGACGTGGCGAAGCTGCTCGCCTCGGCGGTGGCGCGGGCAGCGGCGGTGGACGAGCTGACCATGGTGGAGGCCGTCGCCGACGACACGCAGCGGCTGGTGGCGCTCAACGAGGTCTATCTGGGCGCGGCGGGGCACCAGACCGCGCGGTACCGCCTGGGACTCGACGGCGACAGGGGTGCCGTCGAGTCCCAGGCCTCGTCGGGGGTGCTGGTGGGGACGGGTACGGGGGCGACCGGGTGGATCCGGTCGGTGTGGCAGGAGCGGGCGAGCCGGCTGGAACTGCCGGGGCCGGGCGAGGCGCGGCTGCTGTGGTTCGTGCGGGAGGCGTGGCCGTCGCCGGTGACCGGTACGTCGCTGGTGGCGGGGGCGCTGGGGGCGGGGGCGCGGTTGCGGATGACCGTGGAGTCGGACCGGTTGATCGTGTTCGGGGACGGGATGGAGGGGGACGCGCTGGAGCTGACGTGGGGGCAGACGGTGGAGGTGGGGGTGGCGGACGTGCGGTTGCGGCTCCTGGGATGAGGACCTCGCCTCGCCCCCGCTGCCCCGGCCCGGCCCGTCCGTTAGGGGCCCCGCCCCGGCCCGTCCGTAAGGGGCCCCGCCCCGGCCTCTCGCCTGCTCCCGGTCCGCTACGCCGTCTCGGTCGCCGCTCCCTTGCGGCGCTTTCTCCGGGTGTAGGTCTCCAACGCCTGCCAGAGGTCCCGGCGGTCGACCTCCGGCCAGGGGGTGTCGGTGAAGTGGAGTTCGGCGTAGTGCGCGTGCCAGGGCAGGAAGTTGGAGATGCGGAGTTCGCCGCTGGTGCGCCACAGCAGGTCCACGTCGGGCATCGCGTGGTGCGGGAGGTACGCGGCGAACTGCTGCTCGGTGACGCGGGAGGGGTCGATGTCTCCCGCGAGGGCGGCGCGGGCGAGCGCCGCGCCCGCGCGGGTCAGCTCCGCCCGGCCGCCGTAGTTCACGCAGATGTTGAGGGTCAGGCCCGTGCGGTGGCGGGTGGCGCGCTCCTGGGAGCGCAGGACGTCGACGACGTCGTCCGGGAGACCGTCGGGGGAGCCGATCCAGCGCAGGCGTACGTCGTGCTGGAGCAGTTCGCCGTCGAGGAGTTCGGCGCGCATGATGGCGAACAGCTTGGAGACCTCGTCGGGTGAGCGCTTCCAGTTCTCCGTGGAGAACGCGTACACCGTCAGATGGCGCAGGCCGACCTCCAGGGCGCCCTGGACGACATCGCGCAGGGCGACCGCACCGGCGCGGTGCCCCTCGTCGCGGGGCAGACCGAGGCCGGTGGCCCAGCGGCCGTTGCCGTCCATGACGATGGCCACGTGGTTCGGGAGCTGGGCGGGGGCGATCCCGGGCGGGCGCACGCCCTCGGCGTGCGGGCGCGGCGGCAGGGGCGGCTCGGCGAGCGGCACCGGCTGCCACTCGGGCGTGCCGGGGGCGGTGTCGGCCTCGGCGCCCGGAACCGGGCGGCCACCGGGGGTGGCCGTGGTGGGCGGGAGGGTCAGCCGCCAGATCGCGGCGGCGCGGGCGCGGGCCGGCCCGAGGACACGCCACTGCTTGTGCCGGGGGACGCGTACCGGCCGGCGCAGCGCGGCGGGGCCCGCGCCTATGATCGCGTCCAGCTCCGCCGTGAACAGGTCGACGGTGGTGTCCAGGACGATCGCCGGCCCCAGCGGCAGACTGCCGCGCAGGACCCGGCGGGCACCCTCCAGCCAGGCGCGGGCCTCCCCCGTGAGGTGGGCGATGAGCCGCCGGACGGCGGGGGTCCACCGACGGGCGATCAGATCGGCCGGGGTGACCTGGAACCGGTCGAGCACCTCGGTGGGGAACCAGACGTGCCCCCCGTCCAGGTCCTCGGGCAGGTCGCGGAGCATGTCCGCGAGGAACAGCCCCTCCACGAAACGGGTGAAGCCGGGCACGTCCCGCAGCCGTACCGGCACGGGCAGGCCGCACCGCACCAGCAGCCGCATGAACTGCTCGGGCCAGCTGATGTTCTGGGCGTGGGCCCGTTCCCGCCACTCCTGCCAGGTGGCGACGGACTGCCGGTCGCCGTCCCGCTGGACCGCCTCCAGCGCGCCCAGCAGGTCGCCCAGTTCGAGTCCCCAGTGCCACACCGCATCGGTCAGCGCGAGCCGGATCGGGTCGTCGCTGGTGCCGCCGGCGAGGTCGGCCCGCAGCGCCTCCCGCCACTCATGGAGCCGGGCGGCGCGTTCCTCCAGGGTGCCGTCGGTGGCGTCGAGCAGGTCGTCGGCGTGGGCGAACGCCGCGTACAGGGCCCAGCAGGCGGGCCGGGCCGCCGGGGGCATCAGCCCCATCAGGGCGTACTCGGTGGGCCGCGTCGTGCGGACCAGGCGGCGGCACTCGTCGTAGGCGGCGTCGAGTGCCGATCGCTCTCGCCCGGACCGCGTTGCGCTGCGACGCATGGGTTACCCCGCATACCTTCGAATGGAACCGATGGGACCGACTCGGGTGGCGGCGATCGCCTGCGATTGGCTGCGATCGCTGCCCCCGAGCAGTGCCGGAACCGCTGAAACCATTCGAACGCGGAGCACGGCCACGCCTGTCTGCGACATTATCAGCCGCAAAGTCGCCACACAGGCTAGGGCTCTTCTGACGGATCTCCGCGGCGGCGTGACGCCCGGCGCGCCTCTCGCCGCACCGGCCGAAAGCCCGAGCACATCCGGTACGAGGGCTTCCGGCAGGGCTTCCGGCCGGCACACCGAGAGCGTCACAGCCGGGGGTCGACCGGCTCCGACTCCAGGGCCAGTACCCCGAACACCGCCTCGTGCACCCGCCACAGCGGCTCCCCCTCGGCGAGCCGGTCGAGTGCCTCCAGACCGAGGACGTACTCACGCAGGGCGAGGGACCTCTTGTGGTTGAGGAAACGGCCGCGCAGCCGGGCCAGGTTGTCCGGGCGGGTGTACTCCGGGCCGTAGATGATGCGCAGGTACTCCCGGCCGCGGCACTTGATGCCGGGCTGCACCAGCCGCCCCTGCTCCGTACGGACCACGGCGCCGACCGGCTTCACGACCATGCCCTCGCCGCCCCGGCCCGTCATCTCCAGCCACCAGTCGACGCCGGCGCGGACCGAGTCCGCGTCGCCGGTGTCGACGAAGAGGCGCCGGGTGGTCTGCAGCAGTCCGCTTGCGTCGAACTCGACGAGCCGGTCGATCAGGGCGAGCTGCTCGTCGTGCGGCAGCGCGGCGAGGCTGCGGCCCTGGACGGCGAGGATCTGGAACGGGGCGAGCCGCACCCCGTCCAGGCCCTCGGTGGGCCAGCAGTAGCGCCGGTACGCCTCGGTGAACGCGGCCGCGTCGGCGGCCCGCTCCCGCTGCCCGTCCAGCAGCCCGCCCACGTCGACACCCCGCGCCGCCGCGCCCTCCAGGGCGGCCAGCGCCCTCGGGAACACCGCGCCGGACGCGGCGCCGACCGCCGCGTACTGGGTGCGCAGCAGCCCGGACGCCTTCAGCGACCACGGCATCAGCTCGGCGTCGAGCAGCACCCAGTCCGTGTCGAGTTCCTCCCACAGCCCCGCCGCCGTCATGGCCTCGCGCACCCGCGCGAGGACCAGCTCGGTACGGGCCTCGTCGTCGAAGAACGGGCGGCCGGTACGGGTGTAGAGGGAGCCCGTGGGCCCTCCCGCAACCCCGAAACGGCGGCGGACCGTGTCCGCGTCACGGCAGACCAGGGCGACGGCCCGCGAGCCCATGTGCTTCTCCTCGCACACGACCCGCTCGACCCCGTCGTCCTTGTACTGCGCGAACGCCTCCGCGGGGTGCTCCAGATAGCCCTCGACGTGCGAGGTGGCCGTCGGCGCCATGGTCGGCGGGAGGTACGGCAGCAGCCGCGGGTCGACGGCGAACCGGCTCATGACCTCCAGCGCGGCGGCCGCGTTCTCCTCGCGGATCGAGACGCGGGCCTGGCCGTCGTAGCGGGTCTCGACGACGCGCCGGCCGTATACGTCCGCCAGGGCCAGCGGCCGGCCCTCGTGGCCGCCGGGCGCCTCGGAGGCCAGCGGCCTCGTCGGCTCGTACCAGACCTGCTCGGCGGGTACGTCGACCAGTTCGCGCTCAGGCCAGCGCAGCGCGGTGAGCTTCCCGCCGAAGACGGCGCCCGTGTCCAGGCAGATGGTGTTGTTCAGCCAGGTGGCCTGCGGAACCGGGGTGTGGCCGTAGACGACGGCGGCGCGGCCCCGGTAGTCCTCCGCCCACGGGTAGCGCACGGGCAGCCCGAACTCGTCGGTCTCCCCCGTGGTGTCGCCGTACAGGGCGTGGCTGCGCACCCGGCCGGAGGTGCGGCCGTGGTACTTCTCCGGCAGGCCGGCGTGGCAGACGACCAGCTTCCCGCCGTCGAGGACGTAGTGGCTGACGAGGCCGTCGATGAACTCCCGGACCTGCTTCCTGAACTCCTCGCTCTCGCGCTCCATCTGCTCGATGGTCTCGGCGAGCCCGTGGGTGTGCTGCACGTTGCGGCCCTTGAGGTAGCGGCCGTACTTGTTCTCGTGGTTGCCGGGCACGCACAGCGCGTTGCCCGAGCCGACCATGGCCATCACGCGGCGCAGCACACCCGGGCTGTCCGGACCGCGGTCGACGAGGTCGCCGACGAAGACGGCCGTACGGCCCTCGGGGTGGACGCCGTCGACGTAGCCGAGCTTGCCGAGCAGCGTCTCCAGCTCGTTCGCGCAGCCGTGGATGTCGCCGATGATGTCGAACGGGCCGGTGAGGTGGGTGAGGTCGTTGTAGCGCTTCTCGGTGACGACCGTGGCGTTCTCGACGTCCGCGACGCCCCGCAGGACGTGCACCTTGCGGAAGCCCTCGCGCTCCAGGTGGCGCAGCGAGCGGCGGAGTTCGCGGGTGTGGCGCTGGATGACGCGGCGTGGCATGTCGGCGCGGTCGGTGCGGGCCGCGTTGCGCTCGGCGCACACCTCCTCGGGCACGTCCAGGACGATGGCGATGGGCAGCACGTCGTGCTTGCGGGCCAGGTCGATGAGCTGTTTGCGGGACTCCGACTGCACGCTGGTCGCGTCGACGACGGTGCGCCGGCCGGCGGCGAGCCGCTTGCCGGCGATGTAGTGCAGCACGTCGAAGGCGTCCCTCGTCGCGCTCTGGTCGTTCTCGTCGTCGGAGACGAGGCCCCGGCAGAAGTCGGAGGAGATGACCTCGGTGGGCTTGAAGTGCCTGCGGGCGAACGTCGACTTGCCGGAGCCGGAGGCGCCGATCAGGACGACGAGGGAGAGGTCGGTGACGGGCAGGACGCGCCCCGCGGCCTGCCGCACGCCGGTCTCCACGGTGGTGTCGCTCATGCCGCCTTCGCCTCCTTCTCGTTCACGTCGCCGATGCTGAACACGGCCATCTGGGTGGGTGGCCCCACCTCCGGGTCGTCGGGGCCCACGGGGACGAACGCGACGTCGTAGCCGTGCCGTTCGGCCACCGTGGCCGCCCAGGCGCGGAACTCCTCCCGCGTCCACTCGAAGCGGTGGTCGCTGTGGCGGACGTGGCCGGCCGGGAGGGTCTCCCAGCGGACGTTGTACTCGACGTTCGGGGTGGTCACGACGACGGTCCGGGGGCGGGCCGAGCCGAACACGGCGTACTCCAGGGCGGGCAGCCGGGGCAGGTCGAGGTGCTCGATCACCTCGGAGAGCACGGCGGCGTCGTAGCCCTTCAGCCGGTTGTCGGTGTAGGCGAGGGAGCTCTGGAACAGCTGCACCCGCGACGCCTGCCGCTCGCCCATGCGGTCGAGCCTGAGGCGGCGGGAGGCGATGGTGAGCGCGCGCATCGACACGTCCGTGCCGACGATCTCGGTGAACCGCGGGTCCTTGAGCAGCGCCTGCACGAGCTGGCCCTGGCCGCAGCCGAGGTCGAGCACCCGGGCGGCACCGGCGTCCTTCAGTGCGGCGACGATCGCGTCGCGGCGGAGGACGGCGAGGGGGGCGGGCTTGTCGGCGGCCGTGGACCCGGCGTCGGCGTCGAGGGAGTCAGTGGTGGCGCCGGCGTCGGTGGTCGGGGCGGGCCCGTCCTGGTCCCGGGTTTCCTGTCCTTCCGTGCCCCGGGGTGCCTGCGCCGCCTCGGCTGCCTCCGCCGCGTCCGTCTCCGCCGGCTCCTCCAGGTCGTCGACCGCGTTGTCGATCTCCTCGACCTCGCTGTCGTCGGCCTCGGCCAGCCGTACGAGTTCCAGGCGCCCCAGGGCCTCGCGGGTCAGCGACCAGCGGCGGGAGAGATAGCGGCTGGTGATCAGCTTCTGCTCCGGGTGGTCGGACAGCCAGCCCTCACCGGCCCGCAGCAGCTTGTCGACCTCGTCGGACGACACCCAGTAGTGCTTGGCGTCGTCGAGGACCGGCAGCAGGACGTACAGGTGGCGCAGCGCCTCGGCCAGGGTCAGGGACTCCGACTCCAGGACCAGGTGGACATAGCGGGAGGCGCCCCACTCCGGGAACTGCGTGTCGAGCGGCACCGCCTCGGCGGTGACCGTCCAGCCGAGCGGCTCGAACAGCTCGGCGACGAGGTCGGGGCCGCCGTGCGCGGGCAGGGCGGGTATCTCGACGCGCAGGGGGCGGGCCTCCCCCGGGGCGTCGGGCCGGGCGGTGCAGCGGCCGCTCATCGCGCTGGAGAAGACGCTGCTCAGCGCGACGGCGAGCAGGGAGGAGGCCGCGTACGGGCGGTCGTTGACGTACTGGGCGAGCGCCGCGTCCGGGGCGCCGCCGCGGCCCTTGCCCTTGCCCCGCCGGACCAGGGCCACCGCGTCCACCTCCAGCAGCAGCGCGGCCGTGCACTGCTCGACGCCCGCCTCCGGGTAGAAGACGTGCGCCGTGCCGTAGGAGGTGGTGAACGCCTGCGCGTTGTCGGGATGCTTGTGCAGCAGGTAGCCGAGGTCGGTCGCGGGGCGCTCTGGGGTGCCGGTGGTACTGATCGTCAGGAACACGTCGGGGTGGCCTCTGGTCGTCGGAAGTGTCCGTACAACCTACAGAGAACGTGCTCTGGGCAGGCAGTTTTTTTCGGGCCCTGGCCGGTTCGCCGCCCGGTGGGCGGGGCCCCGGCACGGGCGGGTGCCCCGGTCGTGCCGGGCTCGGTCGCGACGGGCTCGGTCGCGGCCCGGCGGGGGCCGCATGTCGCCGGAAGGCGTCCCGTGGGGCGGCGCGGGTCGGGTCGGCCGCCGCGTGCGACGATCGGTGGGGGCGCCGGGGACGGTGCCCCGATCGGTGGGGACGCCCGGAGGCGGTGTCCCGACACCGGCACGAACGCCGACCGGAGGGCACGCGGGACATGACGACGCAGCGGGATCGTTGGGCTGAGCTGACCGGCGGGCAGGGCGGGGAGGAGTACGCCCGGCGGTTCGCGCGGCTCGCCGCCTCCGGCCAGGACGTCCACGGGGAGGCGTCCTTCTGCGCCGCGCTGCTGGGACCCGGCGCCCGGATCCTCGACGCCGGCTGCGGCACCGGACGGGTGGCGATCCGGCTGGCCGAACTGGGGTACCACTGCGCGGGGGTGGACGTCGACCTCTCCATGCTGGCCGTGGCACGGCGCGAGGCACCCGCCTCACGATGGCTGCACGGGGACCTCGCCCGCCTGGACACCCTCGGTCTGGACCCGGACTTCGACCTCGTGGTCGCCGCCGGCAACGTCATCCCGCTGCTGGCCCCCGGCACCGAGCCGACCGTGGTCCGGCAACTGGCCGCCGTACTGCGCCCCGGCGGGCTGCTGGTCACCGGCATGGGCCTGGACGCGGCACACCTGCCGCTGCCCGAGGCGACGGTGACACTCACCGACTTCGACGACTGGTGCGAGCGGGCCGGACTGGCCCTCCGGGAGCGCTATGCCACCTGGGACGGCGCCCCGTTCGAGCAGGGCGGCGGGTACGCCGTCAGCGTGCACGCCCGCGCCGCCGGCTGAGTGCGGGCCCCGGGTTCCGGGGCCGCCTCAGCTGAGGGCGACGAGCGGAGGGCGGGCGGCTGAAGGCCGGGCGGCCCCAAGGGCGAACGGAAGGATGGCCCCAGGGGCGAACGGGCGGGCGGCTCGGACCGGGCGCCGGGGCACGGGCGCGGTCCGGGCCGTCCGGGGGCGGGCGCTACGACAGCTGGGTCTGCACCGCCGAGGAGATCAGCTCCAGGTGGTCCAGGTCGTCGAGGTCGAGGACCTGGAGGTAGATGCGCTGCGAGCCGACGGCCTGGTAGCGGCCGATCTTCTCGACCACCTCGGCGGGGGTGCCGGCGAGCCCGTTGGTCCTGAGCTCGTCGACCTCGCGGCCGATCGCGGCGGCGCGGCGGGCGACCTCGGCGTCGTCCTTGCCGACGCAGACGACCAGCGCGTTCGAGTAGACGAGGTCGTCGCCCTTGCGGCCGGCCTCCACGGCGGCCTCGCGGACCCGCCCGAACTGCCGCTCGCTGTCCTCCAGCGAGCCGAACGGCATGTTGAACTCGTCGGCGTACCGCGCGGCGAGGCGCGGGGTGCGGCTCGCGCCGTGCCCGCCGATCAGGACGGGCACCTTGGCCTGCGCGGGCTTGGGCAGGGCGGGCGAGTCGGTCAGCTGGTAGTGGGTGCCCTCGTACGAGAAGGTCCTGCCGACCTCGGTGGCCCACAGCCCCGTGACGATGGCCAGCTGCTCCTCCAGGCGCGCGAACTTCTCCTTCGGGAAGGGGATGCCGTACGCCTTGTGCTCCTCCTCGAACCAGCCCGCGCCCAGGCCGAGCTCGACGCGGCCGCCGGACATCTGGTCCACCTGGGCGACCTGGATGGCGAGCACACCCGGCAGGCGGAAGGTTCCTGCGGTCATCAGGGTGCCGAGCCGGATGCGCTTGGTCTCCCGCGCGAGGCCGGCCAGGGTGATCCACGCGTCGGTGGGGCCGGGCAGGCCGTCCACGGAGCCCATGCGGAGGTAGTGGTCCGAGCGGAAGAAGGCGTCGAAGCCGAGGTCCTCGGTGGCCTTGGCGACGGTGAGCAGCTTGTCGTAGGTCGCCCCCTGCTGGGGCTCGGTGAAGATGCGAAGATCCATGCCCTCCATCCTGCACGCTCGGACGTCGCTCGACGCCACCGGTCCGGGCCACGGCCGTCGTGCCCTCTCGGGTGAAAATCCGTCAATCCGGTGTACGGGACGGGTGGCGCCAGTGACCGGCGGGAACGGTGATCGTTGCCCGGGAGGAGCCGGACCGCCCGGCACCCGTCGCCGGCGGTCGCTGCCGGGGCGGTCGCACACGTGCCCCCTCGGGGGGGCGAGGGCCGAGGAGGCCGTCACATGTCCCAGGAAGCCGTGCCGGAGCAGGCCGCCGTGCCTGCGCAGCCCAAGGGTCTGCTCCAGCAGATGGAGGAGTTGATGGCTGCCCTGAACGCGGACCTGTCCCAGCTCGACGCCGATCTGTCGGCGCCGCGTCCCGCTCCGACGGAGGACGCGGGCTCCGCCTGACCCGCCCCGCCGTCCGACCGGACGTCGTCGGACCGACCCCGCGGAGCGGCACGGGGCCACCGGGTCGTGCCGCGGGGTGGTTCCCGTACGGCGCGGGGAATCGCGCTGACGCGCGCCTTCTCCCCTCCCCCGTCGCGGAAACGGTTCAGCTTGCTGCCGCGTCCCGTTCCGCGAGGACCTGGTCCCGCACGGCGAGACGGCGGAGCATTTCGAGGACCCTGTCGCGGGCCTCGTCGGCCGCGTCGATCGCCTCCATGCACTGCCAGTACGTCGACTCCTCGCCGACGACGCTGGCGAGGCCGACCAGGGCGATGCCGACCTCGCCGAGGAGGCCGCCGAGGCGGGTGAGCGAGTCGTGGGCGTCGCCCAGATCGGTGAGCTGGGCGGCGCGTAAATCGCCCACTCCGAGCGGAGGGGCGCCGAGTATGCCGCAGCCGCTGCCGGCCAGCTCGGTCAACCCCAGCGCCTCACCGCGCAGTTCGGGGGGCCCGGAGACGGCCAGGCGGCTGCCGATCGCCTGCGCGAGGGCGTACGCCTGCCACGCCTCCGCCATGAGTTGAGGTTCCTCGACGCTGCCCGCCAGAGCGCGCCTGCTCGCCAAGATGAGCCGCACCGCGTCCATGCGCTGCTCCCGACTGTCCCGACGCGCTCTCACACGTCCACCCGACCTCTTCTCTGTTCATTACCCACAGTGAGGGCGACTGAGACAGAAAGCCAGAGGAAGCCTGAAATCTGTGGATAACAAGTCGGCAGAGCACCGCCGTTCAACTACGGAGCGTTATATTAGCGGTGAGGTGACTCGGTTTCACGGGGCTTCCGGCGCCGGGAACCTCCGTTCGTTGCGGTCGATCTTCGCGTCGAGGGCGGCCAGCGGATCGATGCCCAGCACTTCGCAGAGTTGGAGCAAGTAGGCGAGGACGTCGGCGACTTCGTCGGTGACCCGGTGGGCGGTGTCGGGGTCCGACATCACGCGGGCCGACTCCTCGGGCGTCAGCCACTGGAAGATCTCGACGAGTTCGGATGCCTCGACGCTGAGGGCGGAGACCAGGTTCTTCGGGGTGTGGTACGGCGCCCAGTTCCGGGCGGCCGCGAACTCGGCCAGGCGACGCTGGAGGGTCGGGACGTCGAGACGCGCCGGGAGGTCGGGCCCGTCGGGGGCTACAGGTGCGTCGGGCGCTTCAGGCCCGTCAGGGGCTTGAGGTCCGTCAAAGGCTTGAGGTCCGTCAAAGGCTTCAGGTCCGTCAGGGGCTTGAGGATCTTTCACGGTCCAGGTGTACCACCGTCGCCCCGGGGACCCCGTCGGCGCATGACGCGTCGCTCACCGCGCCCACGAGCCGGATGTGACCGCGCTCGCCCATGCGGGCCGCCACGCTTAGGAGTTGGGCGCACTGGCGGGGATCGAGGCAGCGGTCGAGGCCGTCGGCGAGGACGGTCAGGGTCTGGAGCGCCGCCGGCACCTCGGCGGCCGGGTCGACCTCCAGGACGCCGGGGCCGGTGAACAGCACGAGGGCCAGGGCGAGATACCGCAGTTCGCCGTCGCCCAGCAGGGCGAGGGGCGTCCGTACGCCGTCACCGCGGTCGAGCACCGCCCGCACCAGGCCGGGGCCGGTACCGCGCCCGTGGCAGGCTCCGGGTGCGTCGCCGAACCCGTTTCCGCCCGGGGCGGGTTCGGCGACGAGGTCGGCGATCGGCCCCGCACAGCCGTCGCGGACCGCCGCGACCAGTTGCGCGTGGCGTCGGCCGCACTCCGTGCGGGTGCGCCACAGCACGTCGGCGAGGTTGTCGCAGCCGCGCAGGAGGCGCCCGGAGCCGAGCGGTACGGCGTCGCGCATGCGGCGGGGGCGGGGGTCGCAGGCGAAGACCGAGCGGAGGGCGACGACCATCTGCTCGGCGGCGGCGAGGACGCGGCGCTGGCCGTCGGTCTTGCCGGCGACGCGCAGGGGGAGCAGGGCGGTGCCGAGGCGGTCGTCGGGCAGGGGGCCGCGGGTGACCGGGGAGGCGCCCGCGGTGTGCCAGGCGGCCTGGACGACGGGGCGGCCCGGGTCGACCAGCGCTGTCTCCAGGAGGGTCAGCCCGCCGGAGGTCAACCGTTCGCCGGCGATGCGGAGTTCGGGTTCGGCCTGGACGGCGACGTCGAGCCGGATGGGGCCTTCGGGGCCGTCGGCGGTGCAGCCGACGCGGAAGCCGCGGCGGCGCTGGGCGTCCGGGCGGGCCCGCTCGGGCACACAGCCGTGCGGATCGGGGAACGCCTCGTCGAGGGGGGCGCCGCCGCCGAGCCGGGCGAGCGCCTCGTACGCCCTGAGCGCCGTCGTCTTGCCGCTGCCGCTGGGCCCCACGAGCAGGGTGAGCGGGCCGAGCGGGACGGCGGCGCCGCGGTGTCCGGCGTAGGCGGAGAGCCGCAGTTCGGTGATGCTCGGCCGCTCCGGACGGACGGCGGCGTCGGTGCCGGACCGCACCGGCGACGGGGGTGACACGGTCATATGCGGACCGTAGAGACACCCACGTCAGACGAACCGTTCCACCTCGCGGATCTTCCTACGTTCGAGGGAGCGCTTTCTATGCGGGGGCGCGCCTTGGGGCACGGAGAGCGCCGGATGGCAGGTTCGGCGAGCGCCGGGAGGCGGGTCCGGCGAGCGCCGGGGGGCGGGGGATGCCTGTGCTGGATGCGGAGGGGCGCCGGGGCGCCGGCAGGCCGTGGGGGCGCGCTCTCCGGGTTCCGGCACACCGGTACCGCGAGCCGGGCGAGGGCCGGGGCGGAGTTCGGCAAGGCCGACGGGAAGGGACGCGAGGCGGTTCACCTCTCGGCCGGTGGGGCACCGCCGCGGGTACTCGCCGCCGGGCACCCGACGCACCGCGCGCCGGGCCGCTTCCCAGTGCCGCGGCAGGTGACGTTTGCCCGTCGAGGAGCGGCGTCCGGTGCGTGCTCCCGGCGTGCCGGGCGCACGTCCTCGTACGGGATGTACTCGGGCTTGTGCCCGGTGCGGCGAGAGTGCGTGCCGGGCGTCGCGCCGGGGCGAACGTTGCCCGTCGCGGCACCAGCACCTGGGGCCGGCTCGGAGCACCGGGCGGGTGCCGGGGCTCCGGGCCGGCGTGGGACAGGGGTCAGACGCCGGGGACGCCGGCGTTCTCCATCAGGCCCCGGACTTCCGTCCCGTGGGGCGTGAGGAGGAACACGTTGCGGTCGACGCGGTGCATTCCGCTGGCGAGGCCGAACACGACGCCGGTGCTGAAGTCGAGGACGCGCTTGGCCACCTCGGTCTCCGCGCCGGAGAGGTCGAGGAGGACGGGGATGCCCGACATGAGCGTCTCGGCGACGTCACGGGCATCGGCGAAGACATTGACGCGGAGGACGACGAAACGGCGCCGGGCCTCCGTCTCGGCCTCCGGAATGGTCCGGTGGTCGACCGCGGACGGCCAGGCGTCCCGGCCCCGCAGCGGCACGACCTGTGCGAGCCCCTCCCACTGTTCGTCGGTGACATCGTGGCTGTTCACCCTGTTCACCGGCCTTCCCCCTGGCTCGCACTGATTGACTGCATCGACCAATTCTTACGCATGGTCACCCGATCGGCCCAACAACGACACGTACCGCCGAGCGGGCCGTGGAACGGGCCGCAGGACAGGCCGCGGGACCGCCCCCAGGGAAGGTGGACGAACGGGCTGTCAGGGCAGCCGCGGCGGCCCCGTCGGCCCCTCGGCCGGGGCCCGGCCTCACACCCTCGCGCGGGGCGCTGTGTGGCGGCCGTAACCCCTCATGATCGGGTCATGTGACATCGGCGTAACGGGCAATTCGTACGATCGAGCCTGCCCGGCGGCCACCAGGACGCTGAGCGGAAGCAGTCCGACCGCCGTACCGAGCGGTGACCGGACACCCCGCACGCCGACAGAGAGGGGCCGCCCGTGGCCGCACAGGGCCCGCAGAGCACCACCACCCAGGTGCGGACCGTGTGCTCGTACTGCGGTGTCGGCTGCGGCATGCTCCTGGACGTCGGGACGGGTCCCGACGGGCGGCGCACGGTCCTGAGGGCGACCGGCGACAGGTCCCACCCGGCGAACCGTGGCCGGCTGTGCACCAAGGGCGCGACGACCGCCGACCTGCTGGCCGCTCCCGGCCGGCTCACCACGGCCCTCGTGCGGGACGACCGGGGGGACGAACCGGTGCCCGTGCCGGTGGCGGACGCCCTCTCGGCGACGGCCCGGCGGCTGCGCTCGATCATCGACGAGCACGGGCCGGACGCGTTCGCGTTCTATGTGTCCGGCCAGATGAGCCTGGAGGCGCAGTACCTGGCGAACAAGCTGGCCAAGGGCTTCATCCGCACCAACCAGATCGAGTCGAACTCCCGGCTGTGCATGGCGAGCGCCGGCACCGGATACAAGCTGTCGCTCGGCGCCGACGGGCCGCCCGGCTCGTACGACGACCTCGACAAGGCGGACGTCTTCCTGGTGATCGGCTCGAACATGGCCGACTGCCACCCCATCCTCTTCCTGCGGATGATGGACCGGGTCAGGGCGGGCGCGAAGCTGATCGTCGTCGACCCGCGGCGCACGGCGACCGCCGAGAAGGCCGATCTCTTCCTGCAGATACGTCCGGGCACGGACCTCGCGCTGCTCAACGGGCTGCTGCACCTGCTGCACGCGGACGGGCACACCGATCCCGAGTTCATCGCCGCCCACACCGAGGGCTGGGAGGCGATGCCCGGCTTCCTCGCCGACTACGCGCCGGACGCCGTCGCCTCCGTCACCGGGCTCGCCGCCGAGGACATACGGCGGGCCGCGCGGCTGATCGGCGAGGCCGCCGAGTGGACGAGCTGCTGGACCATGGGGCTGAACCAGTCCACGCACGGCACCTGGAACACCAACGCCCTCGTCAATCTGCATCTGGCGACCGGCGCCATCTGCCGGCCGGGCAGCGGACCGTTCTCGCTGACCGGGCAGCCCAACGCCATGGGCGGGCGCGAGATGGGCTACATGGGCCCGGGGCTGCCGGGCCAGCGGTCGGTGCTCGTGGACGAGGAGCGGGCGTTCGTCGAGGAACTGTGGGGGCTGGCGCCCGACACGCTGCGCCCGGACGGTTTCGGCAAGGGCACCGTCGAGATGTTCCGGAGGATGGCCGACGGCGAGATCAAGGCGTGCTGGATCATCTGCACCAACCCCGTCGCCTCCGTGGCCAACCGGAAGACGGTGATCGAGGGGCTGGAGGCCGCGGAGTTCGTCGTCACGCAGGACGTGTTCGCCGACACCGAGACCAACGCGTACGCCGACGTCGTGCTGCCCGGGGCCCTGTGGACCGAGGCCGAGGGCGTCCTCGTCAACAGCGAGCGGAACCTGACGCTGGCGTCCGCGGCCGCCGACCCTCCGGGCGAGGCGATGGCGGACTGGCGCATCATCGCCGCCGTCGCGCGGGAGATGGGCTTCGAGAAGGGCTTCTCGTACGACAGCGCCGAGCAGGTCTTCGAGGAGATCAAGCAGGCGTGGAACCCGAAGACCGGGTGGGACCTGCGGGGGGTGACGTACGAGCGGCTGCGGTCGACGTCGGTGCAGTGGCCGGCCGCGGAGGAGACCGGGCCGGCGCGGAACCCGGTCCGGTACGTGGAC
Organism: Streptomyces sp. HM190; assembly: GCF_009857135.1. Lineage (GTDB taxonomy): Bacteria > Actinomycetota > Actinomycetes > Streptomycetales > Streptomycetaceae > Streptomyces > Streptomyces heilongjiangensis. Next base: position 6,638,737 of record NZ_CP047318.1, on the reverse strand, counting down.
ACGGACGGCGGGCTGAGGTTCCCCACCGCGAGCGGGCGTGCCGTGTTCCACGCGCGGCCGCACCTGGAGCCCGCCGAACTGCCGGACGACGACTTCCCGTTCGTGCTCAACACCGGACGGCTGCAGCACCAGTGGCACACGCTGACGAAGACGGGCAGGGTCGCCAAGCTCAACCGGCTGAACCCCGGGCCGTTCGTGGAGGTGCACCCGCAGGACGCCGAGGCGCTGGAACTCGCCGACGGCGACTTCGTCGAGGTCGCCTCGCGGCGGGGGCGGGCCGTGCTGCCGGTGGTCGTGACGGACCGGGTGCGGCCGGGGTGCCTGTTCGCGCCGTTCCACTGGAACGACCTGTTCGGGGAGTACCTGAGCATCAACGCGGTGACCAGCGACGCGGTGGACCCGCTGTCGTTCCAGCCGGAGTTGAAGGTGTGCGCGGTGGGTCTGACGAAGGTGGCGGCCCCCGCGCCGGCGCCGACCGGGACCCAGCCGGTCGCGGCCGACGCGGTCGAGGCTCGTACGGGCCAGGGTCACGGCCGGGGCGGGGCGGTCGAGGCGCTCGTCCCGACCGCGGTCGCGCCCGGCGCCGACGCCTTCGGTCTCGCGCCCGCTCCCCCGCCCGTGCTCTCCGCCCGCGAACGCCATTACCTCACCGGCTTCCTCGCCGGGCTCGCGTCCGGCGTCACCGGGGTGCCCGTGCTGCCGCCGGACGCGCCGTTCAGCCCCGAGCACGCGCTGTGGGTGAACGGGGTACTGGCCGGGATGTACTCGCGGTCGGCGGCGCCCGTGGCCGACCCGGCGGCCGGGACGGCGGGGCGGGACGTCGTGGTGCTGTGGGCCTCGCAGACGGGCACCGCGGAGGAGTTCGCGGTGGCCGCCGCCGAGCACCTGGGCGCGGCGGGACACCGGGCGACGCTGGTCGGCATGGACGAGGCCGCCCCGGGCGAACTGCCGCGCGGCGCGGACCTGCTGCTCATCACGAGCACCTTCGGCGACGGGGACGCGCCCGACAACGGCTCCGGCTTCTGGGAGGCGCTCGCGGACCGGGAGGCGCCGCGACTGGACGGTGTGCGGTACGCGGTGCTGGCGTTCGGGGACTCGTCGTACGACGACTTCTGCGGGCACGGCCGGCGGCTGGACGCCCGGCTCGACGAGCTGGGCGCGGTGCGGCTGGCGCCCCGCACGGACTGCGAGCCGGACTACGCGCCGTCGGCGGACGCCTGGCTCGGACAGGTGCTCACCGCGCTCGGCAGCGGGACGCGGACGCCTGCCCCGCAAGGGCTCACGGAGGCGGGCCCGCAGCCCGCGCCCCTCGCGCCGCCCGGCCCCACTCCCCTCTCCGCGCGCGGCGCCGCCCCCCTCACCGTGCCGGTGGCCCCCCGGTCCGCCAGGCCCGCGCCCGCGCCCGCCCGGCTGGTCGGCAACCGGCTGCTCAGCCTGCCGGGGGCGGGCAAGGAAGTACGCCGCTTCACCTTCGACACGAAGGGGACGGGGCTCACGTACGAGGCCGGTGACGCGCTCGGAGTACGGCCGGTCAACTCGCCGGGCCTGGTCGCGGAGTGGCTGGCGGTGACCGGTCTGGACGGCTCGGCCGCCGTGGAGGTCGCCGGTGTCGGCGAGGTGCCCTTCGCCGAGGCGCTGCACCGGCATCTCGACATCACCCGGATCACCCCGGACCTGCTCCGCTTCGTCTCCGAACGGACGCGGGACAAACGGGAGTTGAAGAAGCTGATGCGACCCGACAACAAGGACGGGCTCGCCCGGTGGTCGTGGGGCAGGCAGGCCGTGGACGTCGTCGCCGAGTTCGCGGCGCGGGCCTCCGCGGCCGAGTGGGCCGGGGTGTTCAGGCGGCTCCAGCCGCGGCTGTACTCCATCTCGTCGAGCCCGCTCGTCGACCCGCACGAGGTGTCGCTGACCGTGTCGGTCGTGCGGTACGAGAACCTGCGCGGGCAGCGGCGCGGCGGGGTCTGCTCGCCGTTCCTCGCGGACGGCGAGGCCGGCCGGGAGGTGCCGGTGTTCGTGCAGCGGTCACCGCACTTCCGGCCGCCGGCCGATGCCACGACCCCAATGGTCATGGTCGGTCCGGGCACCGGGGTCGCCCCCTTCCTCGGCTTCCTCCAGGAGCGGCAGGCCCTCGGCCACCGGGCGCCCAACTGGCTGTTCTTCGGCGAGCAGCGCCGGGCCACCGACTTCTACTACGAGGAGGAGCTGGCGGAGCTGCGGCGGGCGGGGGTGCTGGACCGGCTGGACACCGCGTTCTCGCGGGACCAGCGGGCGAAGGTGTACGTGCAGGACCGGATGCGCGAGCACGGCCCCGAACTGTGGCACTGGCTGCAGGACGGCGCACGCTTCTACGTCTGCGGCGACGCCTCCCGGATGGCGAAGGACGTCGACCGGGCGCTGCGGGACATCGCCGTGGCCCACGGCGGGCTGGGCGAGGCCGAGGCCGCCGCGTACGTGAAGCAGCTGGCGCACGAGAAGCGGTACGTCCGGGACGTGTACTGACGGCAGGGGTGCGCTGACGGCAGAGGTGCGCTGAAGGCACGTGCTCGGGCCCGGATCGGATCCAGCCCTGCCGCCACGCGTGGTGGGCCGCCGCGATGGGGGTCTCCCGGGTCCCCCGCGCGAGCGGAGCCGAGCGTGGCGGAGGGTGGGGGCGCCCGGCTTCGCCGGGTGGTGCGGGGGCGTGGACGTCGTGGTGGCCGTGGAGTCGGTCTTCCTCGTCCGACGCGGGGCGGGTGCCGCGGTCGAATCGGCGCCGACGGGCCGCGGCGGCCGTACCGGCGGCGGCCCACGACACCGGCTTTGCCATCTCTTTACAACGGGGTCGGCCGCTGTCTCGTCTCTCCGCTCGATCCGCAACGCCGCCCCGCCCGTTGACCGGCCGGGCGGCCCGACGAGAGAGAGCGACTCATGCGCCGTACCGTCCTCAGTGCCGCGGCCCTGGCCTGCACCGCCGTCCTGGCGGGCGCCCTGCCCGCCGTCGCCGACGACACCGCCCCGTCCACCGCGCCGCGGTCGGCGACCGCCACACCCACCACGGGGCCGTCCACCGGCGGGCCCGCCGACGAGTCGGCCACGGCCGAACCCACCGAGGACGCGAACGTCACCGAGCCGTCCCCGGTGCCCAGCCAGGTCTCCGTGGTGCCGAGCGGGGCCCCCGACACCGGTGAGGCGCCGGGGGCGGACGGCTCCGGCACCGGGGCCGTGCTCGTCGGCTCGGGCGCCGTGGCGGCCCTCGTCGGCGGGGCCGGTGCGCTCGTCCTCGTCCGGCGCCGCCGGGGCGACGCGGCGTGACTGCGTCCACCGCGGCGCTCTCCCGGCGCTCCCTCGTCGCCGTGGCGGCGGCCTCGCTGCTCGCCGGCTGTCAGGGCAGCGGCGGGGCCGGGGGCCGGGACTCGGGCGCTCCCCCGGCCGGCGCGGCCCCGTCCCCCCGGTCGTCGGGCGCGTCCCGTCGGCCGTCGTCCTCGGACGGGTCGCCGTCGCCGTCGCCGCTGGGGCGTTCCGTGCCGGTGAGGCTGCTGATCCCGGCCATCGGGGTGGACACGCCGGTCATGGGGCTGGGGCTGGCGGCGGACGGGACGGTGGAGGTGCCGCCGGTGACGGAGCACGACCGGGCGGGCTGGTACCGGCACTCACCGACGCCGGGAGAGACCGGCCCCTCGGTGATCCTGGGTCATGTCACCGTCGGGGCCTACGGCGACGGTGTCTTCCGCAGGCTCGCAGGGCTGCGGCGCGGCGCGCGGATCACCGCGCGCCGGGCCGACGGCTCGACGGCGGAGTTCACCGTCGACCGCCTGCGGACCGTCGCCAAGTCCGACTTCCCGGCGGCGGAGGTCTACGGGAACGCGGACCGGCCCGAACTCCGTCTCATCACCTGTGGTGGCCCTCGCTCCGGCCAGGAGTACCGGGACAACGTGATCGTGTTCGCCACGCTGAGCGCCACCGGCCAGGGGGGCGAGCGGGCGCGGTGACCGTTCCTCCTCCCCCGCCGCCCACCCGTACGGCCCCTGTCGCGGCCGGTTGTGTCTCCTCCCGGACGACCGCCCGCACGGCATGACGAGCCCACGACCCTGGAGAGCGTTGAAACGGTCCCGTGAGAAGGCCGCGTCCGAACTGTTCGCCGCCCTCTACCCCCGCCTCGCCGGCTGGTGCCGCAGGCTGGTCGACGACGACGAGACGGCCCACGAGATCGCGTCGGAGGCGTTCACCAGGCTCTGGGCCCGCTGGACGTCCGTCGCCGAGCCCCACGGCTTCCTCTATGTCACCGCGGCGAACCTCGTCCGGGACCACTGGCGCAAGCTCGAACGGGAACGCCGGGCGATGCACCGGGCCACGGCCGAGGCGGCGGTGCGTCCGCCGGGCGATCACACGGAGCAGGCCGACCCCTCGGTGCGGCTGCTGGTGCAGTCGCTGCCGGAGCGACTGCGCGTCCCGATCCTGCTGCACTACTACGCTGACATGCCGATCCGGGAGGTGTCCGTCCTGACCGGACGCAAGGAAGGAACCGTCAAGGCCGACCTGCACGCGGCCCGCGAACTGCTCCGCGCCCACCTGAGGAGAAGCCTTGATCACACACGCTGACGACGGGGCGGAGTTCGAGCCGGACGATCCGCTCGCCGTCGTCCTGCGCCCGCCCGCCGGGCATCTCGGCCCGCCGCCCGGCCGCTACGAGTCGATCCGCCGCACCGCCGCCCGCCGGCGGCTGCTGCGTGCGGCCGCCGGAACCGCCGTCACCTGCGCGGTGGTCGCCCTCATCACCGTCCCGACGCTGTTCGCCTCGTCCGGGACGCGCACGCCGCCGTCGCCGCCGCTCGCCCCACCGCCGGCCGGCAGTCCCGTTCCCACACAGCCCCGGGTGGAGTCGCCGCCACCCACGCGGCCGGACACGGGATCGTCCTTAGCCGTCACCCCCACGCCCGCTCCCGACGCCGGTCGCGATCCCGTCGAGGACGCGTTCACCGGGCCGTCCGCGAAGCCGGGTGCGTCCTCCCCGACCGACGCGCCCTCGACGCTGCCGACGCCGTCCACCGACCCGTCGACGGCCGGGTCACGGTGAAGTACGGGTCACGGTGAAGTACGGCGTCGGCGGCGGACGTCGTGGACGCACCGGGCAGCTTGAGGAGAACGCGCCGGCGAGGGCTGCCGCGCCGGCGGCACCGGCGCCGGCCACCTCCCCCGGCGCACCGACGGCCGGGGCGGACCCGGCCGCCCCCGCACCGGCCCCTCACACCACCCGCCGCATGCACACCAACTGCTCGCGCGCGTCCCACGACTCGGTGACCGTGAAGCCGAACCGCTCGTAGAGGGCGACGGCTCCGGTGCGCCAGCGCCACACCGACAGCCGCAGGGTGCTCACCCCGTTCTCGGCGGCGTGCGCCACCGCGGCGTCGATCAGGCGCGACGCGACGCCCCTGCCGCGGTGGGCGGGATCCGTCCAGAGCCGCTTGATCTCGGAGCAGTCGTCGACGGGCGCGGTGACGACGAGGCAGCCGACGGCGGTCCGTCCGCTCGTCGCCAGCAGCACGGCGTCGGCGGCGAACGCGGTCCGCGGATCGGTGATCTCCGCCCGGTAGCGGTCGGGCAGCCCCTCCACACCGGTGACGACCTGGCCCTTCTCCGCCTCGGTCCGCAGGTGGTAGTCCGCGAGCAGCCGGGCGAGCCCGGCCTCGTCGCCGGGGTCGGGTCCGGGCCGGTGGACCACCGTGATCTCACGCCTCTCTGTCATGCCGTCAGCATCACACGCCCTGATGGAGCCGCCGGACGCGGGCGTACATCTCGGCAACTCTCCTTGAATGCCGCCCGAACTCTCGACAGGACAGGGGTAACCGGGGGTAACTTCAGCCACGATCGTCCCGCAACCGCTTTCCCCGGCCAGACCCACGAGCCCCACCCCCGTACCACCAGCCCCCGTTCACGCCCCAGTTCACATCTCAGTTCACGTCCCAGGAGAGACTCCCCATGCGCAGACTCCTCGCCTGCCTGACGACGGCGGCCGCCGTCCTCGGCGGGCTCACCGTGGCCGCCCCCTCCGCCACGGCCGCCGACTCCGCCACGGCCGCCGACTCCGGCACCTTCAACGTCCTGAGCTACAACGTCGCGGGCCTGCCCGAGGCGATATCCAGCGCGCCGACACCCCGCGAGTCCAGCACCACGACGATCGGCCAGCGGATCGCGTCGTACGACGTCGTCCACGCCCAGGAGGACTTCAACTACCACGCCCTCCTCTACGCCGCCGACACCGCGCACCCGTACCGCACCCCCACCAGCGGCGGCGCCGGCATCGGCAGCGGACTCAACACGCTCTCGAAACTCCCCTACGACGAGGACGACTTCGAGCGGGTGCGCTGGAACACCTGCACCCTCGGCTCAGGCGACTGCCTGACCCCCAAGGGCTTCACCTTCATGCGCGAGCGCCTCGCCGAGGGCGTCTACGTCGACTTCTACAACCTGCACACCAACGCGGGCAGCAACGACGACGACCTCGCCGCCCGCAGGGCCAACCTCAGCCAGCTCACCGACTTCATCGCGTCCCACTCCGCGGGCAACGCCGTCGTGGTCATGGGCGACACCAACACCCGGTACACCCGCTCCGGCGACACCATCGCCGAGTTCGCCGCCGCCAACGGCCTCACCGACCCCTGGGTCCAGCTGATCCGGGGCGGCGTGGCCCCCGCGAAGGGCAGCGACGCCCTGGTCTGCGACCAGACGGGGACGACCGTGCCCAACACCTGCGAGGTCGTCGACAAGATCCTGTACCGGGGCAGCAAGCTCGTCTCGCTGAACGCGACGCGCTACAACAACGAGCACGCCAAGTTCCTCACCGACGGCGGTCTGATGCTCTCCGACCACGACCCGCTGACGGTGGACTTCTCCTGGTCGCGCAACGCCGCGTTCCAGCTCAGCGACCAGTTCGGCGGCCCGCACGGGAACTACTTCAACGACATCGGCAGCGTGCCGGCCGGGGCCCGCGCCACCGGCGTCGCCCTGCGCGCCGGTTCCCGCGTGGACCAGCTGAGCCTCACCCTCGCGAACGGCACCACGCTCGCCCACGGCGGCACCGGGGGCACGGCGTCCTCCCTCACCCTGGGCAGCGGCGAGTACCTCACCACGGCCACCCTCTGCCAGGGCCAGAAGGACGGCCGCACCCGGATCTTCTCCGCCAAGTTCACCACCAACCAGGGCCGCACCCTGTCCGGTGGCACCACCACCTCGACGTGTGTGACGCGCACGGCGCCGTCGGGCTGGCAGATCGCCGGCTTCCACGGCCGCGCGGGCGACGAGGTGGACAAGATCGGCTTCATCTACACCCAGCGCTGACCCGGCCCGGGACGACCGGCAGCGCACCTCGTCCCGGGCGGGCCGGACCGACCCGCCCGGGGCACCCCGCGGCCCACCGCGCCCGGACCGGTCACACCGGCGGGTCGAGGTGCGGCAGCGGGTCGAGGAACGTCAGGACGCAGGCGTCCTCCTCGATGAGCGGCGCGAGCGCGGCGTTGAACGGGCCGCCGTAGGGCGCGTCCAGATGTGCCCTGGAAGGCGTCCTCGTCCCGGTACACCTCGGAGATCCAGAAGCCGCGCGGCTCGGCCGCCCTGGTGCAGGCGTCGAAGGCGAGGTTGCCTTCCTCCTCGCGCACCTTCCGGGCGTGCTCCCCGATCATGCGGGCGACCTCGTCCCGCGCCGCCTCACGGGCGGTGAACTCGGCGAGCAGGCTCTTCTTCACCCTCACGTGTCCTTGTCGTTGCGGGGATGGGGGGTCGGGTACGCGGCCCGCGCCTCGGCTCAGGCCCCGGCGGCGGGCGCGGGCTGCTCCACCTGCTCCCGCCACGGCGGGTTGGGGCCCGCGACCGAGCAGGTCAGGGCCGCCACCCGGGCGCCGAACCGGCACGCCTCGGCGACCTCGTCGAGGCCGACCCCGTCCAGCCGGCCGCCGAGCAGACCGAGGGCACCGAGGTGGTGCAGGAGACCGGCCGTGAAGGAGTCGCCCGCGCCGACGGTGTCGACGACCCGGGTGGCGACCGCGGGCACCCGCAGCCGTGCGCCGTCGAGCGAGGCCAGGGCGCCGTCGGCGCCGAGGGTGATCACGACGAGCCGTACCCCCGCGGCGTGCCAGGTGTCGCAGGCCCGCTCGGGCGACGTGCCCGGCAGCAGCAGGTCCAGGTCGTCCGAGCTCAGCCGCAGGATGTCGGTGAGGGCGCACCAGCGCGCCAGCCGGGCGCGGTAGACCTCGGGGTCCACCAGCAGTGGCCGGACGTTGGGGTCGACGCTGACGGTGGCCCGCTCGGCCGCCGTCTCCAGGAAGCGCTCCACCACCGCCCCGCCGGGCTCGCGGACCAGGGCCAGCGAGCCGGTGTGCACACAGGCCGTGCCGGACAGGTCCACCCGGGCCAGCTCGTCCGAAGTCCACTGCCAGTCGGCGGTGTTCTGGGCGTGGAAGGAGTACGCGGCCTGCCCGGTGGCGTCCAGTTCCGCCACGGCCAGCGTGCTGGGCTCCGCGGCGGCGACGGCGCAGGAGAGGTCGACGCCGGACGCCTCCAGGTGCCCGCGGAACAGCCGGCCGAACACGTCCCCCGACAGGCGGGCGAGGAAGCGGGCGGGGGTCCCGAGCCGGGCCAGGGCCACCGCCGTGTTCGCGGGTCCGCCGCCGGGGAGGACCCGCAGAGCGAGTTCACCGGGAGCGCGGGCCGGCTCGGTGAAGGCGTCCGCGACGCACTCTCCCAGCACAGTGATCCGACTCGGACTCATGGGCTGCTCTCTCTCGAAGAAGGCTCGGAAAGGACCGGGCGAAGGGGCCGGCACGGCGACAGGGTGCTCACCGGCCGTACGGAGACGACGGCTTCGTAGATTGCCGATCTGTGACGGGTGGAAGGCATTGGCGTTGCCTGGATGCGGAGTCCATCATCCTCGCCATGCACTGTCAACGATGACATAAGTCAACGCTGACACGTTCGAGACAGCCGACCGCGTCCACGTCCACAGGCTGGGCCGGCGGGCCGCCGTGATCGACCCCTCCGACTACTCGATGGCGGAGGTCGTCGCCATCATGACCGGCGCACTCACCGTCGACGCGGCCGGAGATACTGTCGTTGCGGATTCGAAGGCCGCGAAGGCCGCCGGTGTCCGGGCCACTTGACAGCTCGACCCCGCTCTCCCGTCTCCGGCCGAAGGCCGCGGCCGGAGTGGAGAGCCCTCAGGAGACTTCCTCCATGGCAGCCAACCGCCGCCCCACCCTGGCCGACGTCGCCCGCGAGGTGGGCGTCAGCGCCAAGACGGTCTCGCGGGTCCTCAACGAGGACGGCCCCGTCTCCGCGCGGACCAGGGAACAGGTACTGGCCGCGGTGGCGAAACTCGGCTTCCAGCCGAACCTCATGGCCCGCCACATCCGCGTCGGCGGCCCGGACACCACCATCGGTCTGGTCATCCCCGACCTGGCCAACCCGTTCTTCGGGGCGGTGGCGCGGGCCATCGAGGACACCGTCGACGACCGCGGGCTGACCCTGCTGATGGGCTCCTCCGCGGACGACCCCGAGCGGGAACGCGCCCTCACGGACCAGTTCCTCGCCCGCCGGGTCAGCATCCTGATCGTCGTCCCGTCCGTGGGCGCCGACCACTCCCACCTCAGGCCCCACCGCGCGGCGGGACTTCCCGTGGTCTTCCTCGACCGGCCCGGAGCCGGCCTGGCCACCGACAGCATCGTCAGCTCCAACCGGGCCGGGGCCCAGGAGGGCGTCGCCCACCTCATCGCCCACGGGCACCGCAGGATCGGCTTCGTCGGGGACCTGCCCCGGAAGCTGTACACCCGCCGTGAGCGCCAGGCCGGCTACCGCGCGGCACTGCGGGAGGCGGGTATCCCCTACGACCGCGCCCTAGTCGCCGACGCCCACGACCAGCGGGGCGCCGAGGCCGCGACCGCGCAGCTCCTCGGTCTGAGCGATCCCCCGACCGCCCTGTTCGCGGGCAACAACATCATGGCGCTGGGCACAGTGGCCGAACTCGCCCGCGGCAAGCGCAAGGAGGTCGCGGTCGTCGCCTTCGACGAGGTGGCGCTCGCCGAGGCGCTGGAACCGGCGCTGACCGTCGTCGCCCAGGACGCGGAGGAACTCGGCCGGGCCGCCGCGACCACCGCGCTGGCCCGCCTCGACGGCGACCGCGGCCGCGCCCGCACCCTCACCGTCCCCACCCGTCTGATCGTCCGGGGCTCGGGCGAACAGCCCGCCCCGCAGCCGTAGCGCCGCGACCGGAGCGGTTCACCGGCCCGCCTCCCTCGCCGCCCTGGCCTCGGCGGGACCTGCTTCCTCCCCGGGCGCTGCTCCCAGGTCGCGGTGTCCGGGTCGCGGTGTCCGGGTCGCAGAGTCCGGGTCGATGCCGTGGGCGCGCGCACCGGCGTCGGCCGCCTGCCGGAGCCAGCCGGCGAGACCGGCGCGGATCCCGTCGTAGTGGGCGGCGAACCCCGGGTCGGCCTCGTGCCGGCGGCCGAGACGGACCTGCATCCGCCGGGTGAGGGGGAAGTACGCGGCGAAGACCTCGCGGTGCCGCTCGACGAGCCGGTTCGCCTCCGGGGCACCGGGGGTTGTGGCGACTGACACAGTCGACCGATCAAGTGCTTGCACCGCTTTGAAGAAAGCCGCAAAACATCAGTAAACAGGCAAAAATCCTCCCGCAAGGCGCTGTCGCGAGATGGGCTTCCAGGTGGGGAGTCGGGAGGTTCTGGGCCCTCAGGGGCTTTCTGGGCCCTCAGGGGCTGAGGACGAACCGCATCGGGTCGCCGGTCTTCTTCTCCGGCCCGCGGACGGCGCCCGCGGCGTGGGCCGACGGAACGGCGGCCGGAGGCGGGATCCGCGGTGTCATCGCAGTGACTGGACGGCGTAGAGCGCGCCGAAGGCCGCGGCGAGGGCGCCGAGCAACAGGCGCAGGGCGGTCTCGGGCAGTCGGGGCTGCAGGTACGCCCCGAGGTATCCGCCGATCAGCCCGCCCAGGCCGCAGGCCAGCCCGAGGTACCAGTCGGGGGCGATGCTCCCGGAGCCGGTCAGGGACAGCGACGCGAAGGTCGCGGCACCGGTCACGGACGTGGCGAAGGTGGAGGCGAGGGCTGCCGGGGCGACCTGGCGCACGGGCATACCGCGGCCGACCAGGAAGGGGCCGAGGAGGGAGCCGCCGCCGATGCCGTAGACCCCGCCGACGACGCCGACGGCCAGGGCCAGGCCGGTGAGGGCGCGGGGGGAGGGCTCCGCCGCCGGGGTGGCCGGGGCGGGCCGGAGGGTGCGGACGATCAGCCACAGGCCCAGCGGCATCAGCAGTCCGGCGACGAGCAGCCGGAAAGCGGTGGGGCCGGGTACGACGAACACCCGTACCACCGCTCCGACGACCACGCCGGGCAGGGTGCCGATCACCAGGCGGCGGGTCAGCGGGCTGTTCAGCAGACCCGCTCGGCGGTAGCGCAGCAGGGCGCCAGGCCCGGCCACCACGTTGTACAGCAGGTTGGTGGGGGTGACCGCCGGACTGGCCACGCCGAACACGCTCAGCTGCACGGGCAGCAGGAACACCGCCCCCGAGACCCCCACGGGGGCGGTCACCACGGCGATCACCAGGCCGACGACCAGTCCGTACAGTTCCACCGAGCCCGCCGTTCCAGTTCAGTGTCCGATCATGACAGGTCCGCCCGGCAGGCCGCGGACGTGGCTGCCGCACGACGCCGGGCACCGGGCCACGACCGGCTCATCGGCGGTGCCACTCCTCTGCGAGGAGCCGGTAGGAGCGCACCCGGTCGGCGTGGTCGTGGGTGATGGTGGTGATGATCAGCTCGTCGGCGCCGGTGGCCTCCTGCAGTTGTTCGAGCTGGTCGGCGACGCGCCCCGGAGAGCCGACGAACTGGGTGTCGACGCGGTCGGCGACCAGGGCCCGGTCCGCTTCGGTCCAGGCGTGCGCGCGGGCCTGGACCGGGGTCGGGAAGGGGATGGCGCCCTCGGCCGTGCGGATGCTGCGGACCCACGGGCCGTAGCCGGTGGCCAGTTCACGGGCGGTCGCGTCGTTCTCGGCGACGACGACGTCGGCGGAGACGCTGACATGGGGCTTGTCGAGGTGGCCGGACGGCTGGAACCCGGCGCGGTAGCCCTCGACCGCCTCCAGCACGGTGGCCGGGCTGACGTGGTAATTGGCCGCGAAGCGCAGGCCGTTGCGACCCGCGACCTCGGCACTCTGTCCGCCGCTGCTGCCGAGGATCCATACCTGCACCTCGGCGCCCTCACCGGGGACGGCGTGCGCTTCGATGCCGTCTGCGGAGCGGTAGTCGCCGCGCAGGAGCGCGAGGATGTCGCCGACCTGCTCACCGTAGTCCTGGGGGCGTGCCCCCGGCTGGTGCAACAGGTGCTGCTGGAGCCGGAGACGCGGCGAACCGATCAGGTGCTCGGAGGAGAACCGGGGCGGGATCCGCAGACCGTTGGGAGCGCGCCCGCCGACGACGGGCGTCGTGGTCGGCCGGGGTCCAGCCGTCCGCTCCGGGGGACGTCCGCCCGAGCGGCCGAGGCCCAGGTCGAGTCGCCCGGGGTGCAGGGCGTCGATCAGCCCGAACTCCTCGACGGTGGACAGGGCGGTGCGGTGACCGAGCTGCACGGCCCCGGACCCGATCCTGATCGTGGAGGTCGCGGACGCGGTCAGGGCCAGCACGACGGCGGGAGAGGTCCCGGCCACGCCCGGGTTGAGGTGGTGCTCGGCGAACCAGTAGCGCGTGTAGCCGAGACGCTCGGCCTGCTGGGCGAGGTCGATGGTGTTGCGCAGCGCCTGTGCGGCGGTGGACCCGGACGGGATCGGGACGAGGTCGAGGACTCCGAGAGGGATGGCGGACATGGTCGGGGTGTTGCTCCTCAGCGGTCGGTGGGCGCGGGTGCCGGTGCGGACGCGGACACGCGGTCGGCGCGTGGGACGGTGCGGACGCGGACACGCGGTCGGCGCGTGGGACGGCGGGGAGCGCCGGCCGGTCGCTGCGGGGGACGGCACCGTCACCTCCGCTCGTCCGGCCCCCTTGTCCCGCTCCGCACGGGCCGTGCCGTGCTCCGGTACGGGAGCGCCCGTGTCGTCGCAGGTTAGGCGGATCCGGACGGGCGAAGGTGGAGGGCGTATTGCGGTTGCGTGAAGCCGTCCGGAGCCCGCCGGGCGGGCCGGGCGGCGGCCGCGTCCGCGCCGTGCAGGGACCAGTCCACGCTCCGCACCGCCACCCCTGCGGCCTCCAGCCCTCGGCAGTGGGCGTGGTGTCGGCGGGCGATGCCGTCCAGGTCTAGGTGGATGCCGAAGGCGGGGTGGGCGGCCAGTCGCCGTGCGTAGGCCCACAGGTGCGGATGGTCGGCGATGCGTTGGACCACGGCGGCGTCCAGGTGCGGACGGTGCGCGGCCGACGGCGAGCGAAGGGTCAGGCGGCTCGTCCGGTGGCCGCCTGCGGGGCCGGTCGGCTGCCGAGGGCTTCGGCGAACTGGTCGACGACCTGTGCGAGGGCCTCGGCCGGGCCCGGCGCGACGGTCAGGGTGCCGTCAGCGCCCACCGCGAGGTCCTTGTCGAGCGTGAACCAGCCCTGGACGATGTGCGCGGCGCCCATGGAACTGAGCACCGGACGCAGCGCGTAGTCGATCGCCAGGACGTGCGCCGTGCTCCCGCCGGTCGCCAGCGGGAGGACCGTCTTGCCGACCAGGCCGTACTGCGGCAACAGGTCCAGCAGGGACTTCAGCAGCCCGGAGTAGGCGGCCTTGTAGACGGGCGTGCCGATCACGACTCCGTCGGCGCGGGCGAACAGTTCGGTCGCCTCGACGATCGCCGGGTGCCGGAAGTCGGCGCCGAGCAGGGCCTCGGCGGGGATGGTGCGGACGTCCAGGGGGATCACCTGGTGTCCCTGTGCCGTGAGCCGCGTGTCCAGGTGACGCAGCAGGCGGGCGGTACGCGAGGTGGCGGAGGGGCTTCCGGAGACGGACAGGACGGTGGCCATTGCGGATCCTTCGGGAGCGGGGGGGTGCGGGGGACTGGTGCGGGGCCGCGTACCGGGGGTACTGCGCACGGTGGCGTACGCGGTGAGCTGGAGGGTGACCCACACCGCCTGCACGATCGTCTCGGACAGCACGTAGTCGCGGAATACACCCCACTCCCAGACCGGGTTGGTGGTCAGGCCGTGCACGAACTGGCCGACCAGCACGATCACGGCGACGGCCGCCACCCAGCGGGCGTAGTGACGGGCGGGGACGACCTTGAGGGAGGCCGGGTCGTCCGGAGCGGGCGGGGCCCTGGGGCCGGTGCCCGGGACGGCCGCGCGGGGCGGCACGGTGTCGGTGGTCGGTCTCATCGTGGTGTTCCTGTGGGACTCGTATGGGTGCTCGGGCGGTTCGCTCCGCGCCGTCCCGGTCGTGGAGGGGGCGGTGCCCACGTCGTGCGGAGACGGGTTCCGGTGCCGCGGTCGTTCATGAGCCGGCCGCCTCTTTCTGGGGTGGTGCGGCGGGCAGGTGCTTCTCGAAAGGCAGCGGGCCGATGGATTCCGGGTCGGCCTCGGTGTCGAACAGCGGGGTGTAGCCGGTCGTCAGGTACAGGCCGCGGGCCTCGGGCTGGCGCGGACCGGTGGTCAGGTGGATCCGCCGGTAGCCGCGGGCGCTCGCCTCGCGTTCCAGCTCGGCGACGACCCGGCGGGCCAGGCCGCGCCTGCGGTGGGCCGAGTGCGTCCAGATCCGCTTCAGCTCGGCCGTGGTCTCGTCGTACCGGCGGAACGCGCCGCCCGCGACCGGCTCGCCGTGTTCGAGGAGCAGGAGCAGCACCCCTCCGTACGGTGCGGTGAACTCCTCGTCGGGGTACCGGGCGAGTTCGGCGTGCGCGTCCTTGCCGTAGCGGGCGGAGTACTCGTCGCCGAGTTCGCGCAGCAGGGGTTCCACCCGCGGGTCGGACACGGTGACGCGAACGACCGCAGGCCCGGCCGAGAGCGGCGGCGGTGGTGCGACGGAGGTCATCCACGCACCGCCGCGAGGGTCTGCGGGCCGCGGGCCGCCCGCGCGGCGTCGCGCTTGGCGACCTCCTCGCGGACGATCGGGATCACGTACCGGCCGAAGTCGATCGCGTCGCCCAGCAGGTCGTAGCCGCGGGCCGAGAGGATGTCGACGCCGAGGTCGTAGTAGTCGAGGAGCGCCTGAGCGACCGTCTCCGGGGTGCCGACCAGGGCGTTGGAGTTGCCCGCGCCACCGGTCGCGGCGGCGGTCGGGGTCCACAGGGCGCGGTCGTAGCGCTCTCCCGCCTCGGCGATGGCGAGCAGCCGCTGCGAGCCGGTGTTCTGCGGGCGGCTGTGGCCGTTGTGACGCTTGGAGACCGCCTCGCCCTTCTCCTTGCGGGCCTTGATCGCGCCGACCGTGCGATGGGCCTTCTCCCAGGCCAGCTCCTCGGTCGGGGCGATGATCGGGCGGAACGCCACCTGAATGCGCGGCACGTCGGTGCGGCCCGCGGCCTTCGCGGCGGCCTTCACGTTCTCGATCTGCTCGGCGGTCCTCTCCAGCGGCTCGCCCCACAGGCAGTAGATGTCGGCCTCGGCGCCGCCCGCGGCGTACGCGGCGGGGGACGAGCCGCCGAACGAGACGTTCGGACGGGGCTGTTGAACGGGGAAGACGTCGCTGACGAAGTCGTGGAAGCGGTAGTGCTCGCCCTCGTGGTCGAAGGGCTCGTGGGTGGTCCAGATCTTCTTGACGATGCGGATGTACTCGCGGGTGCGGGCGTAGCGCTCGTCCTTGGTGAGGGTGTCGCCCTCGCGGCCCTGCTCGCGGTCGTTGCCCCCGGTGATGAAGTGCACGGTCAGCCGGCCCTCGCTGATTCGGTCGAGGGTGGCGAAGGTCTTCGCGGCGAAGGTCGGGTAGGAGACGTTGGGCCGGTGGGCGAGCAGGATCTGCAGGCGCTCCAGCCTGCTCGCGACGTACGCGGCGGCCGGCGCGGGGTCCGGGGACCCGGAACCGTAGGCGAACAGCACCCGGTCCCAGCCGTGCTCCTCGTGCGCCCGGGCGAGCCGGAGCGTGTACTCCTTGTCGAAGGCGGCGCCGGAGCGCGGGGTGGTTTCGGAGCCGTCGTTGGTGGCGGCGATGCCGAGGAATTCCACGGGCATGGGAGATGGCCTTTCCTCAAGGCTCTGGGGCCGGGCCGCCGCGTGGGCAGCGGGCGGACACGGCGGAGCAGCCCTCGGAGCGACCGGATGTGACGGCGCTTCAGGGTGCCGGGAGGCAGATGGTGAGCAGGTGGGATGACGGCGGGGGGCAGCGACCTCGGGCGAGGTCGTGCGGCGGCAGTGCGTGTCAGGTCCCGCAGGACCGTTCGCGTACGCGGGTTCGGCGTGCGTGCGGCGGATGCGCACAACGGTGCCGCGCAGGGAGGAAATCGGCCCGCTACGGGGTCACCGAGGGAGAGCAGGGCCGGTCAGAGGGCCCGCTGCCGCGTCAGGCGCGACACGCCGCGGACCACACCCGACCGAAGTCGATGTGGTCACGGGTGACCAGGCGCTGCTCGGCATTCATGCGGCCAATTGAGCAGGACATCTCGCTTCTCGTCAACTGCGGCCCGGATGCCGGACCGGGGCGACACCGGCCCGTGGGCCCACGCACGGTGTTGCGTTCCCTACATTTCCCATCGATTTACTAGGGAAGCATTGACGGCCTGCCCGTAGGGTGCGCAGGATGATGCGCATGGCCCACACGCAGCAGCGACTCGTTCGTCGTCGGCATGTCGACTTTGGTCACGTCGTCAGCGCCGCCTGCTGTCGCGCGTAGAGGGCACACCGCTCACTCGTCGCGTGTGCCACTCCGCTCCTTCTCCCCCATCCCAGGCGGTCGGACGAAGCCACCGGCGCGCCTGACGGCCCGACGCATTCCTGAAGGACGACCGCCATGACCACGGCACTTCCGGCCCAGACCGCTCCCGCGACTCCGCCGCTCCCCGACATGCGGCATCTCCGCCTCGTGGGCGACACCGCGCAGTTCGACGACGAGGGAGACGGTTCCGCTCCGCTCGTCGGCTACCTCGTCCTCGTCCCCGAGGGCACCGATCCCGCCCGGCTGTTCGCGAAGGACGTGGCACGCCCGCTGATCCGGCCGGTCGCCCCTCCGGACGCGCCTCCCGCGCGGCAGACCGGAGCCGGCGGCGTACGCGTCGATCCCGCGCGACGTGTCGCAGAGCTGGACGGACGCGAACTCGACCTCACCTACCTGGAGTTCGGCCTGCTGGCCCATCTCGTCCTCCATCCCCACCAGGTGCATTCGCGTGAGCGGTTGATGGCCGGCATCTGGGGCTACGACCACATCGGCGACGGCCGCACCGTGGATGTCCACATCGCACGGCTGCGCCGCAAGCTGGGCGGAGCCCACCGGCACCGGATCGTCACCGTACGGCGCGTGGGCTACAAGTACGTGCCCGACCGGCAAGAGGACACCGGCTCCGCGCCCTGCCACCGACCTTGAGGAGACCACCGCCATGGGCGTTGCCACCGCGCCGTCCGAACCCGCCTCGGACTCCGACCGGACCGGGCCCGGCCGTGCGCACTGGCTGCGGGTGGCCCGGGAGACGGCGGACGACCTGGCCACGGACGCGGTGGCCAGGGAGCAGGCGGGCAAGGCCCCGTTCGACGAGGTGTCCGGGCTTCGTGAGGCGGGACTGCTGACGCTCCTCGTACCGGCCGCGCTCGGCGGAGGCGGCGCGGACTGGCCCACGGCCTACGCCGTCGTCCGGGAGATCGCCGCCGCCGACGGCGCGATCGCTCAGGTGCTCGGCTGTCACTACTTCCTGTCGTGGAGTGCCCGGTTGTTCACCGAGCCCGCCCTCGCCGCTCGGGTCGAGCGGACGTCCGCGGCGGAGCAGTGGTGCTGGGGTGGCGGTCTCGCCCGTCAGGAACTGCCGCTGACCCTGGCCAGGAAGGGCAGTGGCTTTGTGCTCGACGGTCGGCAGAGCTACGCCACGGGGGTCGTGGTCGCCGACCGCCTCGCCGTGCGGGCCGAGCGGGCCGACACCGGCGAACCACTCGCGGTCGTCGTGGACTCCGCCCGTCACGGTGTGCGCGTCGACGGCGACACCGACACCTTCGGCCAGCGGCTCGCGGCCGGCGGGAGCGTGGAGTTCGACGCCGTGCCGGTCGCCGCCCACGACGTACTCGGCTCGCTGTCCGCGGACGAGGACGATCTGTCACCCCTGGCCGCTCTGGCCTCGCCGGTCGGGCGTCTGCTCTCGGTCCAGCTCCTCCTCGGCATGGCCGAGGGGGTGCTCGCCGAAGCCCGTGAGTACAGCAGGGCGGGCCACTCCCCCTGGCACCCGGACCGGCCGGCCGGCTCCCCCCAGGACCCACAGGTGCTGACCGCCTACGGAGAACTCACCGTCCTCGCCCGCTCCGCGTCCGCGCTCGCCGCTCAGGCCGTGGACGCCGTGGACGGCGGGCTGGCACGAGGCGAGGACCTCACCTACGACGAGTACGCGGAGACCTCCGTCCTCGTGGCCATGGCCGAGGCCGCCGCGTCCCGGGCGGCACAGGAGTCCACCGCCCGCGCCCTCGACATCATCGGCGCCCGCTCCGCGTCCTCGCGGCTGGGCTTCGACCGCTTCTGGCGCAACACCCGAACGCACACCTTGTACGAGCCCGTCGCGCACCGGCTCCGCGACGTCGGGGACTACTTCCTCAACGGCGCGCACCCTCCGTTCGTCCTGCCGGTCCGGCCTTGAGGACCGGCTCCGGATCTGCGGCGAATCCACGACGGATCCGCGACTGATCCTCGTTTGATCCGCGATGAATCCGCCATTGATCCGGGACGGATCCGCGACAAGGCATCTGCTGCGGGAATACCCCTTCCGGCAACGCACGAGACCACTGTCCCGCGGCCGGGCTCGCCCCGGTCGGGATTCGCCATGCACCGTGACGTCCAGGCAATTGTGAATGGCGCACTTCACGTGCATGTCGGGCGGTTCAGGATATGAGACATCCACGGAACCGACATTGACGTGGCCGGATTTCGCTGCGACTCTCTTGGTTGTGAGCCCCTTCGAGAATCTCGCCACGCGCCTGCACGTCGATCTGCGACGTCAGGCCAGCGCCATCTGTGCCGTCGGCCACCGAACCCGCTGACGAGCGCCGCTCTCTGCCGCTCCACTGCGAAGCCGGCTGCTACGACCATGCCCCTGCTGTCGTAGATCACCGATGTCCCGCAGGCTCTCCTGACAGGGTTTGCATTCTCAGTCGGTTTCTCCTTACCCAGCCGGGTTCTCCTTCCCCGGCCGGGGTCTCCTCCATTTGCGCCTAAGGGCGGGACAGCCCTTGGCTGCCGCGCACCCTTTCGGCGGGGAATTCTCATGCCGAAGTACCCCTGCGGGCATCACTTTGTCGCGCCCTCGGACGGCACGTCCGCCGATTCCACGTCATTCCCCATTCGCTCGAACAGGACCTTTTCCATGGCCATCACGGCATCGACCCGACGCCAGTTCCTCTCTCTGCTCGGACTTTCGGCGGTGACCGTGAGCTGCGGCACCACAGCGACCGGAGCCACCTCCGGCAAGGGCCAGACCAAGACGCTCCGGTACCAGGGCTGGGCGGGACAGGTCACGTTGCCGGAACTGGCCGAGGATCTCGGCTATCTGGAGGACGTGAGACTGAAGTGGGTCGGCAACACCATCAGCGGGCCACAGGACATCCAGTCCGCGGCCACGGGCCAGATCGACTTCGGCGGCGCCTTCAACGGCGCAGTCGTCAAACTGGCCGCGAACAACACCCCGGTCAAAGCCGTCATCAGCTACTACGGCTCCGACAAGTACGCCTACAACGGCTTCTACGTCCTCAAGGACGCACCCATCCGTTCGGCCCGTGACCTGATCGGCAGGAAGGTCGGGATGAACACCCTCGGAGCCCACGCCGAGGCCATGCTCGACATCTATCTGCAGCGAGGCGGTCTCTCCCGGGCGGAGATCGACAAGGTCGAGCCCCTGGTGGTACCTCCGGTCAACACGGAGCAGTCGCTGCGTCAGAAGCAGATCGACGTGGCCGTGCTCGGCGGCATCCTGCGCGACAAGGCCCTGGCGACCGGGGGCATCCGTCCGCTGTTCACCGACCATCAGCTGCTCGGTTCGTTCAGCGCCGGCACCTATGTGATGACGGACCGCTTCCTGGAGCAGAACCCCGACACGGCCCGGACCTTCGTCACCGCCGTGGGGCGGGCCATCGAGTGGTCCCGTTCCACTCCGCGCGAGGAGGTCATCGCCCGGATGACGGAGATCGTGGAGAAGCGCGGCCGCAACGAGCAGACCGCACCGCTGAAGTACTGGCGGTCCTACGGCGTCGCCGAGACGGCCGGCCGGATCACCGGCAAGGAACTCCAGCTGTGGATCGACTGGCTGGTCGAGCGCGGTGATGTCCGCAAGGGCCAGGTCACGCTGTCGGACCTCTACACCAACGAGTTCAACGGCAACCGGAAGTCCTCGGCCGCCGCGGAGAGCGGGAGCTGATCCCATGCCGGAACCCACCACGAAGCCCTTCACACCCAAGATCGTGTTCGAGAACGTCCGGAAGGACTTCACCGTCAAGGACCGCGCGGGAACCCGACGCACAAGCCGGTTCACCGCCCTCGACGGCATCGATCTGGAGATCGCGGCCGGCGAGTTCGTCGTGCTGGTCGGCCCCAGCGGCTGCGGGAAGTCGACGCTGCTGGACCTGCTCGGCGGCCTCACCCGGCCCACCGGCGGACGGATCCTGCTGGACGGCGAACCCGTCACCGGCCCCGGCCTGGACCGGGGCGTCGTGTTCCAGCAGTACGCGCTGCTGCCGTGGCGCACGGCCCAGGGCAATGTCGAGTTCGGCCTTGAGGCCGTCGGCGTCCCACGGCGTCAACGTGCCGCACAGGCCCGGGAGTTCCTGGACCTGGTCGGTCTGTCCGGGTTCGAGGAACGCCACCCGCACGAACTGTCGGGCGGGATGCGGCAGCGGGTGGCGATCGCCCGCAGCCTCGCCTACGACCCCGACGTGCTCCTGATGGACGAGCCGTTCGCCGCGCTGGACGCCCAGACCCGGGAGTCGCTGCAGGACGAACTGCTGCGCATCTGGCAGCGCACCGGCAAGACCGTCGTCTTCATCACGCACGGCATCGACGAGGCCGTCTACCTGGGACAGCGCGTCGCCGTCATGACGTCGAGGCCGGGCCGGATCAAGCAGATCGTGCCGGTCGCCCTCGGCTCCCGTACGGCGACGGACGACCCGCGCTCCAGTCCCGAGTTCGCACGACACCGGCACGAGATCTGGTCGCTGCTGCACGACGAGGTGGCCAGGGCCCAGCAGTTGGAGAAGGAGGAGGCCTCCGTATGAGTCTCACCACCGGCACGACCACCGAGAAGACCACGGCGCCGGACTCGGTGAGCGCCGCCGAGCCCGTGCCCGGCCCCGGCCCGTCCGCCGCCGAGTCCGGGGTGCCCGCGCCCCACGGCGCATCGCCGCCAGGAGTGCGCCGAGCCCTCTCCACGGCGGCCCGGGTCCGCCGGGCCGTCCGCCGCCTGCCGCACCTGCTGGTCCGGGGGGCGACCAGGTCCGTAGCGATCGTGGCGCTGCTCCTGCTGTGGGAGACCGCGCCGCGACTCGGCCTGGTCGACCGGATCTTCCTGCCGCCGTTCAGCGAGGTCGCCCGTGCCTGGTGGGGACTGGCCGTCGACGGTCAGCTCGCCGACAACGCGCGTGCCAGCCTGGCGCGTTCGTTCAGCGGATTCGGTATCGCCGTGGCCGTCGCCGTGCCGCTCGGGCTGCTGATCGGCTGGTACCGGCCGGTCGCCGACCTCCTCGGACCGCTGCTGGAGGTGTTCCGCAACACCGCCGCCCTGGCCCTGCTGCCGGTGTTCGTCCTGCTGCTGGGCATCGGCGAGACCTCGAAGATCTCCATCGTGGTGTACGCCTGCACCTGGCCGATCCTGCTCAACACCATCAGCGCGGTCCGCCACGTCGACCCGACCCTGCTGAAGCTGGCGAAGTCGATGGACCTGTCCGCGCCGCGGCTGTTCCAGAAGGTCATCCTGCCCTCCTCGGTGCCGGTGATGTTCACCGGCATCCGGCTGGCGGGAGCGGTGTCGATCCTGGTGCTGGTCGCCGCGGAGATGATCGGCGCCAAGGCCGGCCTCGGCTATCTGGTCAACGCCTCGCAGTACAACTTCGCGATCCCGCAGATGTACGCGGGCATCATCACGATCTCCGCCGTCGGCGTGGCCTTCAACCAGTTCCTGGTGACCGTGGAGCGGCGGCTCAGCTCCTGGCGCGTGCCGGTCGGCGGCTGACCCGGCCGCCTTCTCACCCCGCTGTCTTCTCGGCCCAACTGTCTGTCGGCCCGCTGCCTTCTCGGCCCCGGTGTCCTCCCCGATCTCCTCCTTCTCCCGGTCTCTTCCGTCCAACGATCTCCTCAGCCCCCCGCTCTCCTCAGCCCTCCGCTCTCCTCCGTCTCCCGACCGTCTCGTTCGCCCCGATCCGAGGAACCCATGACCGCGCCCCGACCCCGTCAGCTGCATCTCAACGCCTTCCTGATGAACGCCGGCCACCACGACGCCGCCTGGCGGCACCCCCGCACCCAGCCCGAACGGGTCACCGACCTGCGCTACTTCCAGCAGCTCGCGCAGACCGCCGAGCGCGGCCTGCTCGACTCGGTGTTCCTCGCCGACGGCCTCGCCCTGTGGGGGAAGGTCCGGCACAACGCGCTCGGCGGCTTCGAACCGCTGACCCTGCTGTCCGCCCTGGCGGCGGTCACCGAACACGTCGGCCTGATCGCCACCGTCTCCACCACCTTCAACGAGCCCTTCCACACCGCCCGCAAGTTCGCCTCCCTGGACCACCTCAGCGGCGGCCGGGCAGGCTGGAACATCGTCACCTCCGGCACGGTGAACGAGGCCCGCAACTTCGGGCAGGACGAACACCTGGAGCACGCGCTGCGCTACGAGCGGGCGCGGGAGTTCGTCGAGGTCGCCACCAAGCTGTGGGACAGCTGGGAGGACGACGCGATCCTGCTCGACCGGGAGAGCGGCATCTACGCCGACACCGGCAAGGTGCGGGAGATCGACCACCGCGGAACGTACTTCGGGGTGCAGGGCCCGCTGAACGTACCGCGCAGCCCGCAGGGCTACCCGCTGCTGGTGCAGGCCGGCTCGTCGGAGGACGGCAAGGAGTTCGCCGCCCGGTACGCCGAGGCCGTCTTCACCGCCCAGCAGACCCTCGCCGACGGCCAGGCCTTCTACCAGGACCTCAAGTCCCGGCTCGCCCGCTACGGCCGCACCGGGGACCAGCTGCTCGTCCTGCCCGGCATCGCCCCCGTGATCGGCTCCACGGAGGCCGAAGCCCGCGCACTGGAGCGAGAGCTGACGGACCTCCAGGTTCCCGAGTACGGGCTCGCCCAGCTCTCCGGGATGCTCGGCACCGACCTGACCGGACTGCCGCTGGACGGGCCACTGCCCGAACTGCCCGAGGAACGCGACATCAACGGCAACAAGAGCCGCTTCACACTCGTCGCCGAACTCGCCCGACGTGACGGCCTCACCCTGCGCGAACTCATCGCCCGGCTCGGCGCCGGCCGCGGCCACCGTGTCTTCGCCGGCACCCCCGAGCAGGTGGCCGACCAGTTGGAGGAGTGGTTCACCCAGGGCGCCGCCGACGGCTTCAACATCATGCCGCCCCATCTGCCGGGCGGCCTGGCGGACTTCGTCGACCACGTCGTCCCG
Source organism: Streptomyces sp. HM190 (assembly GCF_009857135.1). Classification (GTDB taxonomy): domain Bacteria; phylum Actinomycetota; class Actinomycetes; order Streptomycetales; family Streptomycetaceae; genus Streptomyces; species Streptomyces heilongjiangensis. The sequence goes on along the minus strand of NZ_CP047318.1, from coordinate 6,615,036 downwards.
ATCCTGCAGGGGCGTGGGCTGTTCCGCACCGAGTACACCGGCCGCACCCTGCGCGAGAACTACGGCCTGGCCCGCCCCGCCAACCGGCTGGCCGCGACAGCCGCACGAGAGCAAGTGGCCGTATGACCGGTCTCGACCTCACCACGGACGTCCTGGTGGTCGGCGGCGGCCCCGCCGCCACCCGGGCCAGGACGGAACGGACGTGGTCCTCGCCGACAAGCCCCCACTGCGGCACCAGCGGCGCCACCGCCTCCCCCGGCACATCGGCCGGGGACGAGGCCGCACCCCCGGCGCACTGCGGGCCGTCGGCCCTCCCCTCGGACCGCCGGGGTCCGAGGAGTCCTTCCCGCCCATCACCTCCTGAAGGGAACACCCGCACATGACCACCAGCACCGGCTTCGACGTCCGCAGGATCGGCGGCCGCATCGGCGCGGAGATCCTCGGCGTGGATCTTTCCGCCGACCTCGCCCCCGCCGTCGTCACCGAGATCAACTCCGCGCTCCTGGAGCACAAGGCGCTCGTCTTCCGCGACCAGAACCTCGACGACGCGGGCCAGCTCCGCTTCGCCTCCCTCTTCGGTGAGCTGACCACCGCGCACCCGACGGTCCCCTCCGTCGACGGCCGGCCGAACATCCTGCCGGTCGACGGCGCCGAGGGGATCCGCGCCAACCAGTGGCACACCGACGTCACCTTCGTCCGTACGCCCCCGAAGGCGTCCACGCTGCGCAGCATCGTGGTCCCGCCCTACGGCGGCAACACCCTCATCGCCAACTCGGCCGCCGCGTACCGGGATCTGCCCGAGCCGCTGCGCGAGCTGGCGGACAGGCTGTGGGCGGTGCACACCAACGACTACGACTACGCCGCCCCGAAGAGCGAGAAGGCGGCCGAGCACCGCAGGCGGTTCGTCTCCCGGAAGTACCGCACCGCCCACCCGGTCGTCCGCGTCCACCCCGAGACCGGGGAGCGCGGGCTGTTCACCGGCGGCTTCGCCCAGAGCATCGTGGGCCTCGGTCCGTCCGACTCCCGCGACCTGCTGCGCATCTTCCAGTCGTACGTCACGCGTCCCGAGAACGTCGTGCGCGTGGCCTGGGCGCCCGGCGACCTCGTCCTGTTCGACAACCGCATCACCCAGCACTACGCCCCCGACGACTACGGCGACCTGCCGCGCCTGCTGCACCGGGTGACCGTCGCGGGCGACGTCCCGGCCGGTGTCGACGGCCGCCTCAGCCACGTCATCGAGGGCGACGACGCCGCCCACTACACGCCCGCCGCCGCCTGAGCACCCGGGCCGCCGGGCAGGGGACACCCGTCTCCGCCCGGCGGCCCGCCGACGGCGGACACCGGCGGAAGGCCGTACGGGATAATGCAGGCATGAGGATCTCAGCCAGGGCCGACTACGCGGTGCGTGCCGCGCTGCAGCTCGCCGTGTCCCCGGATGACGGGCCACTGAAGGCCGAGGCCATCGCCGACGCCCAGGACATCCCGCACAAGTTCCTCGAAAGCATCCTGAACGACATGCGCCGGGGCGGTCTCGTGCTCAGCCAGCGCGGCGGCAACGGCGGCTACCGGCTGGCCAGGCCCGCCGAGTCCATCAGCATCGCCGACGTCATCCGCACGGTGGACGGCCCCCTGGTGTCGGTACGTGGCGTCCGCCCGCCCGAGCTGTCCTACACCGGCCCCGCCGAGTCACTGCTGCCCCTGTGGATCGCCCTGCGGTCCAACGTGCGCGAGATCCTGGACGGCGTGTCGCTCGCCGACGTCGCGTCGACCCAACTGCCCCCCTCCGTTGTCAAGTTGAGCGAGGACCCCGAGGCCTGGGTGAACCCCTGACAGGCTGAGCCACTCACCGGCCATCTCACCAAGCGAGAGCGCCGCGTCCACCATACGAACACCCTCTTGGGGTGGACGCCGCCTTCTGCCACTATCCCTAGCAACCAGGTAGGGAAACTAGGAATGCACGGGGGGGTGGCCATGCGTACGCTCGATCGCTCAGGCCAGTTGCTGCCCCTTCTGACCTCGCGTCGCCACGTCGACCTCGGCCGTACCTCCAGTGCCATCTGTCGGCCCTTCTCACGCCGCAGAACCTGACTTCCGTCCGCACCACCGCGCCCCTCCCCCGCTCCGCCTCCGCCGGACGGGTGAGGGACCGACGCCCCCGCTGACGACGACTCTCTCCCTCCCCGTCCCCCTTCTCGGGCCGCGACGGCATGCGTGCCGCCCGGTCCGAGGACGGGAGTGCCGGCGCGTGCCGGCAAGCACCACGCCTCGCGTCTTCGCACCTCCACGATCACCCATCCCCGAGAGGACACCGCTGTGTCTGCCGCCAGACCGCTCACCACCCTGCGCACCCTCACCGTCGTGGCCGCGCTGCCTCTGCTCCTCACCGCCTGCGGCTACGGTTCCGCCTCCACCGACGACGGCAAGCGGACCGAGGTCGCGGCAGACGCCAAGAAGCTCTCCGCCGACGAGGTGAAGATCGGCTACTTCCCCAACCTCACCCACGCCACCGCCCTGGTCGGCGTCCAGGAGGGCCTGCTCCAGAAGGAGCTCGGCGGCACCAGGATCAAGACGTCCACCTTCAACGCCGGCCCCTCCGAGATCGAGGCGCTCAACGCCGGCTCCATCGACATCGGCTGGATCGGCCCCTCCCCCGCCATCAACGGCTACACCAAGTCGAACGGCGCGAACCTGCGCATCATCGGCGGTTCGGCCTCCGGTGGCGTCAAGCTCGTCGTCAACCCGAAGAAGATCAAGTCCCTGGACGACGTCAAGGGCAAGAAGATCGCCACGCCGCAGCTCGGCAACACCCAGGACGTCGCGTTCCTCAACTGGATCGCGGAGAAGGGCTGGAAGGTCGACGCGGAAAGCGGCGCGGGCGACGTCTCCGTCGTCCGTACGGACAACAAGATCACCCCGGACGCCTACAAGTCCGGCTCCATCGACGGCGCCTGGGTGCCCGAGCCCACCGCGTCCAAGCTGGTCGCCGAGGGTGCCAAGGTGCTGCTGGACGAGGCCGACCTGTGGCCCGACAAGAAGTTCGTGATCACCAACATCATCGTGTCGCAGTCGTTCCTGAAGGAGCACCCGGACGTCGTCGAGGCCGTGCTGCGCGGCTCGGTGAAGACCAACGCGTGGATCAACGCCAACCCGGAGAAGGCGAAGTCCTCCGCGAACGCGGCGCTGAAGGAACTCTCCGGCAAGGCCCTGCCCGCCGAGGTCATCGACCCGGCGTGGAAGTCGATCACCTTCCTCGACGACCCGCTGGCCGCCACCCTCACCACGGAGGCGGAGCACGCGGTGAAGGCCGGTCTGCTGGAGAAGCCCGACCTGAAGGGCATCTACGACCTCGCGCCGCTCAACAAGGTCCTCAAGGCCGAGGGCAAGGACGAGGTCGACGACGCCGGTCTCGGCGCCGAGTGACCACGGCCGGACGACGATGAGTTCCCAGGAGGTGACGGCCATGACCACCACGGTCACCGGGGCCGGCGAGGACGCACCGGCGGTGACGTACGCCGCCCGCATCGAGCACGTCTCGAAGTCCTTCCCCGCGCCGGGCACGCCCGGCGGACAGCAGCTCGTGCTGGACGACATCACGCTGGACGTCGCGCCGGGTGAGTTCGTCACCCTCCTGGGGGCCTCGGGCTGCGGCAAGTCCACCCTGCTCAACCTGGTCGCGGGACTGGACCTGCCGTCCGCGGGCTCGATCCGCACGGACGGCCGGCCCGCCCTGATGTTCCAGGAACACGCGCTGTTCCCGTGGCTGACCGCGGGCAGGAACATCGAACTCGCGCTGAAACTGCGCGGCGTCGCCAAACCGGAGCGCCGCGCCGAGGCGGAACGGCTGCTGGACCTCGTACGGCTGCAGGGCGCGTACGGCAAGCGGGTGCACGAACTGTCCGGCGGCATGCGCCAGCGCGTCGCACTGGCCCGCGCGCTGGCCCAGGACAGCCGGCTGCTGCTCATGGACGAGCCGTTCGCCGCGCTCGACGCCATCAACCGCGACGTCCTGCACGACGAGCTGACCCACCTGTGGCGGGAGACGGGACTGTCGGTGCTGTTCGTGACGCACAACGTGCGGGAGGCGGTGAAGCTGGCGCAGCGGGTGGTGCTGCTGTCCTCGCGGCCGGGGCGCATCGCCCGGGAGTGGACGGTCGGCGTTCCGCAGCCGCGCCGCATCGAGGACAGCGCGGTCGCCGAGCTGTCCGTCGAGATCACCGAGGAACTGCGAAGGGAGATCCGCCGCCATGGCCGGCACTGACACCCGCGTCGACACCACGAAGGACGGTCCGTCGACGGCCGGGGACCCCCGGGACACACAGGAACTGGCAGGGCTGGAGGCAGGGCTCGACGCGCTGGAATCGGTGCCGAGCGGCCGTACCCCGCTGCGCGAGACCCTGGTGCGCAAGGTCCTGCCGCCCCTCACCGCCGTCGCGCTGGTGCTGGTGGTCTGGCAGCTGCTGGTGTGGGCCGAGGTCGCCCCCGACTACAAGCTGCCCGCGCCGTCCGCGGTGTGGGACGAGGTGACCGACGCCTGGCGGCAGGGCACGCTCCTCGACTACATCTGGACATCCGTCTCACGCGGTCTGCTCGGCTTCCTGATGGCACTCGCCATCGGTACGCCGCTCGGCCTGCTGGTCGCCCGGGTGACATTCGTCCGGGCCGCCGTCGGCCCCATCCTGTCCGGACTGCAGTCGCTTCCCTCGGTGGCCTGGGTGCCGCCCGCCGTGCTCTGGCTGGGCCTGAACAACTCGATGATGTACGCCGTGATCCTGCTCGGCGCGGTCCCCTCCATCGCCAACGGCCTCGTCGCGGGCATCGAGCAGATCCCGCCGCTGTTCCTGCGGGCCGGGCGGACGCTGGGCGCGACCGGGCTGAGAGAGGCCCGGCACATCGTGATGCCGGCCGCGCTTCCCGGCTATCTGGCGGGGCTGAAGCAGGGCTGGGCGTTCTCCTGGCGTTCGCTGATGGCCGCCGAGATCATCGCCTCCTCACCCGATCTGGGTGTCGGCCTCGGCCAGTTGCTGGAGAACGGCCGGAACAACGCCAGCATGTCGCAGGTGTTCCTGGCCATCTTCCTGATCCTGCTCGTCGGCATCGCCATCGACCTGCTGATCTTCAGCCCGCTGGAGCGGCGGGTGCTGCGCGGCAGGGGCCTGCTGGTCACCCGCTGAGCGCGGGTCCCCACCACGCGGGACGCACGGCCCGTCCCGCCACGGCGTCAGGAGCGCTCGGCCACCGGTTCGGAGATCGCCCCCGCGCTCCGCGTGACGCGTCACGCGGAGCGCGCGAGCGTGATCGTGACCGGTGACGAGCCCTCCGGGCGCCGGCGCGCGGGACGCGCGCACAGCCCGCCCGGCGGTCCTGACACCGTTGCCGTCGAGTCCGTGGCGGCTCCCGATGGCCCGCGGCCGGATGAGGATCACATGCCCGCACCGGAGTACCCGTCGGCACTTCCGCCCAGTTCCCAGTGCCACAGCACGTCACAGAGCCGCTTGTGTCCCTGGGACAGATGCCGGCGGTACGTGCTGTACGGCAGCCCGAGCCGTGCCGCGGCCGCTTCCTGGGTGGTGGCCGTCCGGCGCAGGTAGGTGGCGGCGAGGGCCCGGTGCTGCCTGCTCGCCCTGGCATCCCTCTGCACCTCGTCCACGGCGCTCACCAGCGTGTGGCGCAGGGACTCCACCGGGTCCTGCCGTGTCGTCCAGCCGAACCGGGTGCACAGGCGGCTGGAGAAGAGGGCGCTGCCCCGCAGGGCATCGGGGCGGTGCAGGTCCCGCAACGCCTGCCGTACGGCCGCGTCGAACTCCGTTCTGCTCAGGGGCTTGCGCGGCGCCCCCGCGGGCTCCGGCGCGGCGGGGGCTTCGGCGAGCGCCCCCGGCTGCGTCCGGTCGAACCACACTTCCAGGGGCGTCACCCGCCAGTCACACGCGAAGGTGGTGAAGGTACGACCGTGCTCCCACGGCGTACGGAACATCTCCTCGTGACCGAGGTGGTCCATCAGCGGTCCCCACAGTTCCGCGTCCGGCGTGGTGATGAACGACCAGGCGAGGTCACGGGAACGGATCCAGTCGCTGCAGATGCGCAGTTGCATCAGGTGCCCGACGCTCGATATCTGCCCGTAGGCTCCCGGGTGGATCATGAATCGGCTGATCCGCACGTGCTGGCCGGCCAGCAGCGGGCCCTGCTGCGCGACACCGGCCCAGGCCTGGGCGACGACCGGGTCGAGGCTGCCTCCCACCTCGGGGTCGGTCAGCCGCAACCACAGCATGAAAGCGACGAGTTCGCCCGTCTGGGCGCTGCGGTACATGCGGAACGCGCCGGGCTGCTCCTGCAGCCAGAAGCGGACGATGTCCGCCGAGTGAGGGCCTTCCGTCTCCAGGGTCATCCGGACCGCCTGCTCATGGTCGCGCGGGCGCAGAACGTCCTCGTAGACGTCTCCCTCCCGGTCGATCTTCTTGAAGTACGGTTCCATGGGCCCGTACCGCTTGAGGTAGGTCAGCGCGCGGATCGCGGTCATCGCCTCCGTCTCCGCGGCCGTCCTGGCCCGCTGGAGCAGGTGGTGACCGGTACGAACGTGCATCCGTTCGTAGCTGTCGGGGTCCCGCCAGCGGAAGTCCTGGTCCAGGACCTCGCTGACCAGCTCGTGCAGGAACAGGCCCTGGCGCCCGTACTCGGCGAACGGCAGCGCCCGGAGCCAGGCGAACATCTCGACGGCCCGGTCCTCCCCGATCACCGCTGCCAGCAGGGCCTCGGTCGTGCTGAGCGCGTGGGCGGCGGTCTCCAGGGCGAGCCGGTGGTCGCGGGAGGGCAGCTCTCCCACGAGCGCGGAGAGCAGCCTGGCGATCATGTCGGGCCCGGGGGTCCACCGCGCGCCGGCCGCGGTGCCGGTCTGCGTCACCGAGGCGGCCAGGCTCAGCGCGAGCGGGTGACCGTCCGCGAAGGCCAGGATGGCCTCGCGCCTTGCCGGAGCCACGCCCCGGCGCTCCAGCAGTGCGGCGGCCGTGGACCGGTCCAGCGACTCCAGCGGGAGCACCTCCAGAAGATCGCTCCAGGCCAGATCGCACAGCCATTCATCGCTCGGTGGACGGCGTCCCGCCACGACGACGACGGCGTCCTCGCGCAGGCCGGGTAGGAAACGGTCCCGCAGCCAGCCTTCCAGTCCCTGGCAGCGTTCGAACCCGTCGATGAGGAGTACGACGTCCGGGCCGGCGACGACGTCGGTCGTCTCGGCCAGGAAACCGGCCGGGGACGGGGTCACCCGGTGACCGTCCACCCACACGATCCGGCGGCCGGCCCGGCACGCCTCGTCCTCGAACCGGCGCAGCAGTGTCGACTTGCCCACTCCGCCCGGCCCATGGACGTAGAGGACCGGTCCCACACCCTGGGCGCCGTCGAGGGCGGCGCGGAAACGGGCCACTTCCTCGGACCGTCCCACGAACGTCTTGTTCCGCGCGGCCCGCAGGCGGTTCGCCAGGCTTCCGGAGTCAGTTGTCACGTACACATTCTAGGAACCGGGGGACCTCGTCGCTGGTGGGGTCGCGGCGCAGTGGCCGTAGGGCGGCGTGGGCGTGCCCATGGTTCCGTGCCACGTGGTCCGCCGGTTGCCGAGAGGTGGTTCTCGGCCGACGCGACCAAGGGACGGCGGGCTGAACCACCCGTCGAACGACTACCTGACCGGGACTGCCGAAACCTCACGTTCGGTCTCCACCGCTTTCCCGTCGGCTGCTTGCGCGACCGACGGGCGTGCTCCGCCCAGCAGTGTCGGCACCGCCGTCATCACCCGGGCACGGCACACGTCGGCGTGCAGGGTCCGGCGGCGTGCCGGACTCAGCTCATCGAGCACCGCGCGCCGGAGCAGTCCTGCTGGAAAGTGATAGCCCTGGCTGTCGTACGGCGAGGTCGCCTCGGACCAGGCCAGCAACCGCGCCGCGACCGCCTGGTCCGCCAGGCTGAGCGTCTCGTCGAGCGGCATGAGGCCGAGCCGGGCCACCAGCCGCATGTCAGGCCGGTCACCGGTCACGGCCGCGCGATCCACGACCTGCCGTGCGGCGGGTGACAGTTCGGCGAGCCGGGCCCTGACGACGCTCCGAACGGCCGGTGGCACGGTCCGCAGCTCACGCGACCAGGTCCCGTGGGGGTGCGGAGCCGGCCCGAGGTGCCGCAGATGCGCGAGCACCTGGTGCAGCAGGAAGGGATTGCCGCCGCTCAGTCCGTGCAGTCGGTGTGCGACGTCCCCCGGTACGGGGCCCTCCGTGGCCGCGGAAACGACGCGCCGCACCCCGGCTTCCGTCAACGGGGCGAGGGACAGGACGTCGGCACCGCGTCCCGCCAGCCCGGCCAGGAACCGTTCGGTGGCGGGGCCTGGTAAGTCCGCCACGGTGCACACCACCGCAAGCGGCGCTTCCCGCAGCGTCCGTGCGTACGTGAGGAGCAGCCCGCGTAGGTCGTCCGAAGCGAGGTGGACATCCTCCACGACGCACAGCGTGGGCCCGGTGACGTGCGCGTTCTCGGACAGCTTGCGCAACTGGGCGGCGAGCGGCTCCAGTTGCCGGTCCAGGACACGTGATCCCGGGTGGCTCTCCTCGGCGCACCAGGTACGCAGCACCTGCCAGCCGGTGTCGCACGCCTGCCGCGCCACCTCTTCGACGATCCGGGACTTGCCCACGCCGGGCTCCCCGGTCACCACGGCCCATCCGGCGCGGCCGCCTGCCGCTCCGCGCAGCAGCTCGGACAGCCGTCCCAGTTCACGTTCCCGGCCCGGCAGATCCGGCCGGATGCCGGCCGGTCGCCGCACGGGCCCGCTCTGTACGGCGGCTGCGACGCGAGGGGGTGGCGGGCGCAGTGCCCCGATGTCGTGGCGCAGCACGGCCAGTTGGGTGTCGCGCAGCCCAGGGCCGGGTTCCACGCCGAGGTCACGGGCCAGGAGGAGCCGCACCTCCTCGTAGCGGCGGAGCGCCTCCGCGGGCCGGCCCGCCAGATACAGAGCTCGCATGAGCACGGTCCAGGACGCCTCGCGCAGGGGATCGCGTTCGACGAGCCGTTCCGCACTGGTGATCGCCTCGACGATCCGGCTTTCCCGGAGCAGCAGGGAGGTGCGCAACTCCTCGGCCGACAACTTCACGTCGTGGAGCCGTCCGCTCTCGCCCGTGACGAAGGGGTGGTCGCGTGCGTCGGCGAGCGGTGTCCCCCGCCACATGGCCAGGGCGCGCTCGGTCTCCCGCAGAGCCTCGTCGACGCGGCCTGCGTCCGCCAGTACCTGCGCTTGCCGCACGGACCGTTCGAAGCGCACCGAGTCCAGCAGTTCGGAGCGGAAGGACAGGGCGTAGCCGGTGGGGGTGGAGCGGAGCACCTGTGGCTCCCTGTGCCGCCCACGACCGGGTTCCAGGACGGTGCGCAGTCTGCTGATGTGCGCGTGGACGGAAGAGCGGGCGCCGGGGGGAGGAGAGCCGTTCCACAGGTCGTCACAGAGCCGTTCCACTCCGACGGTGTGTCCGTTCTCCAGCAGGAGACGCAGAAGCAGGGCGCGCCGCTTGGGCGGCCCGAGGCGCAGTACCTCGCCGTCGCGCCGTACTTCCAATGGGCCCAGCACACGAAAATCCACAGTGGCACCTCTCTCGCATCGGTGCCAGCCTCACCCTTTCACCTGTTCATTCGGCAGTCCGGACATCGCTCATCACCTGCCCGGTTCTGCTCACTTTCCCTCCTGTCCCGCTCATCCCGCGGCCGGCGAACCGGCAAGAGGAAGACAGGGATCCGCCAAGTCGTCCTCCGCACGCTGGCCCTGCCACCGACGAAGGACGCGGTGGACGTCAGTGGGGAGACACCATGGGAGCCACCAGCGTCATCGGGCGGGCCGGGACGGCCGGTCAGGGCACTTCCGCCTGCGGAACGGGTGAACCGCCGCACGAGCGGCACCGGGTGCGTGACGACGCCGGCGACACGGACGGCGAACGCTTCGTCCGCCTGATCTACGACAAGCACGGGAGTGCGCTCGTACGCTTCGCCGCACGTCTGCTGGACGGAGACCGGACCCGGGCTGAGGACGTCCTCCAGGAGGCCGTGATCCGCGCCTGGCGGCACATCGGCCTGCTGGGGCAGCAGGAGGAGGACGGAGTTCGGCCGTGGCTGTTCACCGTCGTGCGCAACCTGGTGATCGATGACCACCGGGCGCGCCTCGTCCGGCCCGTCAGCACCTGCACGCTCGACGACGTCGTCGTCCCCGTCGACGACGACGTCGAACGGACCCTGACGCGTCAGGTCGTCCACGACGCCCTCGACGACCTGACACCTCGGCAACGGCAGATCCTGCACCACATGTTCTTCCAGGACCGCAGCGTCGCGGAAACGGCGGAGGTGCTCGGAATCGCCCAGGGGACGGTCAAGTCCCGTACGTACTCGGCGGTGCGCGCCCTGAAAATCGCCCTGCACACCCGCGGCGTCCGACGCTGAACCGCGCTGAATCGCACTGAACCGCACCGAGCCACCGACAGGCGGATCGCATCCTCGCGGTGGCCTCGCGCACCCGTCGGCAGCGGAGCCGACGCGGCTTGGCCACCGCCCTCGACGCGTCGGCCCGCCCACGACGGGTGCGCGGGCGGGCCGACGGCTCAGCGGACCCGGTGGTGTGAGCCCCCTGGTGCCGGGTGGTACCCACACCCCGCATTCAGGGGGCGATGCGCCGGACGGCCTGTCACCAGCCGGTGTTGACCGGTACGTGCATGTCCCTCAGGAATCGCTCCGCGGCGTCGTCGAACATGGAGATGTAGGCGTGGTCACGGTCGTTGGGTCCGCCGTCGGAGGAGACGACGCCGACCTGGGTCCCCTGCCACATCATGGCGCCGCCCGAGTCGCCTTCGCGCAGTATCCCGTTCTTCAGCGAGCCGTAGACCCGGTAGGCGGGACCACCGACCAGGTCGGTGCCGTAGTCGACGATCCTGACCCGCGCTTCCTTCAAGTACGGCGAGCCGGTGCAGGTCAGGCACGTCCTCCCCCAGCCCTGGACCGTGCCGTACTGGCCGAGAGCGGGCTCTATGGTGGTGGTGACGTTGATGTGACGGACGTTGGGGTCATCGCTCAGATCGCTCTTGAGGCTGGCGACGGCCAGGTCCCGGTGCTTGTTGACGTTGCCGATCCTGATGCGCGTACCCTCCCCCTTCGCGGTGTGGCCGACCACGACGTAGTAGTTGTCGTACGGCACACCCGGCGTGAAGCAGTGAGCGGCCGTGAGAACCTTGATCGGGCCGACGACGCTGCCGCTGCAACGGTAGGCGGCCCCGCCGGGCGTCGCCTCCCACACCTGGGCCATCCCGGTGCCCCACCCGGCAGCGATGATCACTCCGCCCTCGACAGCCTGGGCCGACGGGGCTGCCAGACCGAAAGCGGCGCCCAGGGTCAGCAGCGCGGCTGTCGCGGCGCGGGCCAGGCGGGTGGTGCGCACGTTCTTCACGATGTGATTCTCCGAACTCTCGTATGCGTGGTTGTCGGGCAGGGCACCTGTTCGGGGCCCTGCCGCGCACCGCCCTCGGGGCTCCGGACGGTGCGCTTCGTTCCCTGCAACGGCCACATACGCGGATCGGTTCGGTGCCGGGACCACCGGATCACGATGACTTCGCGTCGACGCGGGACGCCGCCCGACCCGGGCAGTCGTCACGGGCCTGACACCCCGTCATCGACAGGTCAGGCATCGACAGATCAGGCGCCCTTGCCCGCAGGCCCAAGGATCGCCAAGGTCCTTCAACAACACGTCAGCCACCAGTTCCTCGACCACGGCCGTACCGTGCTCTGCCATGGCCTCGGCCAGCTCACGGTCCCAGGGTGCCTCGGTGATGCGCCCCGGCTGAGGGCCGCGCGGGTGGCGGGCGACCGCGGCACGGTAGTCCGCTGCCGTCATCCGCCAGGGCCGCGCGGGCGTCTTGTCCAGGACGTACGCGGCGATGCGGATGCCTTCGCCGTCGAAGTCGCCGTGGTAGCGAAGATCCGCGCCGTGGTCCGCGAGCATGCGCAGGAGCTGGATCGCGGCGCTGTTGGGCCAGCCGGACGTACAGACGAGCGGCGGGCAGCAGGACCCGAAGCGGCGCAGGGCCAGTGCCAGGACGCTGGGGTTCTCCACGACGTGGACGACGCGTGCACGGGCCCCGGAAAGGATGAACTCGCCCGGGTGCCGGACGTGGCCGAGGGTCAGACTGGCGGCCTGACCCGCCTCCGCGCACGCCGTGGCCACCCGCGCGAGCACGCCGTCACCGGCCGGGCGCAGTCCGCCGACGAGAACGGTGGCGGACAGCTCGTCGTCGGCGACTCCCGCGCGGGTCCACAGGGCGCGCCGCTGCGCGGCGGACTGCGGAGGGACGGTGTCGTACAGGGTCGCCAGGGCGCGCAGGACGAGCGCGGACAGGGGTGTGCCGTCGTCGAGTGCGTGCGCCTGGCCGCCCAGGACCCGGGCGGCGAACACGGGAAGGGGTTCTGCCCGGCCGGGCAGTTCGGCGAGCACCCTGAGCGCGTCGGTGAGCAGCGTACGGGTGTGTTCCGCCGAGCCGGCGACCACGCCGGATGCCCGGCACGAGGCCGCCCAGTCGGAGAGCACCGGCTGGGCCCTCACCGTCTCGTGCTCGGCCAGCCAGGTCCACAGCCGGGTCCGCTCGTCCTGCCGGCGGCGCCGTTCGCCGGCTCTGTCGCCGAGCGGGCCGACGAGCTCGGTGACGACTTCTCGTACGGTGCGGCCGGACAGTTCGGTGACGGCCTCCTCCAGGCGGGCCAGGGGGACGCAGGGGTGTGCGTCCGGCAGGCGGTCGAGGCCGAGGAGGTCGGCGAGCGCCTCGCGCTGGAGGTCGTCGAGCGGTCCGGGGCGCACCCGTGTGACGGGGCGGCCGGAGGAGAGGCGGCTGTGGAGCGTGTCCCAGAGGGGGCGCAGTTCCGGGCGGCGCAGGGTGGCGTCGCCCGGGGCCGGTTCCGTGGGGATCGTCGCGTCGGTGCCGGTCATCCCGTTTCCAGGTCGCTGCCGTTCCAGACGAAGCGGGCGCTGGTGACCGCGTCGTCGTCCCCGCCGGTGAGGAGTTGGTGGACGGCGATGCCGGGCAGTTCGCCGTAGGTGCACCATTCGTGGTCGGAGGTGACCATGAGGTCCAGGTCGAGGGCGGTGAGCAGCGCGAAGACCTGTCCGCGGTTGACCGTGTCGACTCCGACGAAGACCTCGTCCAGCAGGATCGGCCGGGGTGCCAGGGGCACGGCCTCGTAGTGTGCGGCGACGGCGGCGAAGAGGGGCAGGTGCAGTGCGATGGCCTTCTCCCCGCCGGAGAGCGCGCCGTGCAGTTTCTTGGTCAGCGGCTGCCAGCCGGTCCCGTTCGCCCGGTCGAGGCGGACGGTGAAGCGGTGCCAGGCGGTGTAGTCGAGCACCTCGCCGAGCTGTTCCTCCCAGCTCGCGGCCGTCTCACTGCCCTTGGCCTCCTCGATGCGGGCGCGGAAGAAGACGTGCAGGGCTTCCCGGTCGCTCTCGGTGACCCGGCCGGGGTCCTTGAGCAGCAGCTGACGGGCGGTGCGGGTGCTGTCCGGAAGGTCCGGGCGGACGTCCCAGACGAGTTGGACGGCGACGTTGGAGGCGGTGCGGACCCGCTCCAGGTGACGGTTCATGCGGTCGACGAGTTCACCGGCCTGGCGGATGCGGGCCGCGAGGTGACGGCGGATGTCGCCCGTGAGGATCTGGTCGAACAGGCGCCGCTCGGCGGCCGTGATGTCGTCCCGGCTGCGGTCCCGCTCCTGGATGAGCGTGCTGAGCAGGCCCGCCGCCCCCACCCGTACGCCGTCCAGGGTGGCGGTGAAGAGCTGGATGTCGTCGTCCGGTTCCAGGTCCAGGTCGGCACGGGTGCCGAGGCACTGGCGGGCCTCGTGGACCGCTTCGGACAGTCGGGTCGCGGCGTCGCCCAGGTTGCGTGGGGCGTGCGGGAGGTCCGGCCACGTCGCCGCCGTGGCGCGGGCGGCCTCCAGGGTGACCTTGGTGCCGTCCCCGGCGTCGAGTGCCGGTGTGCTGCCGGCGTCCTCGGCCAGCCCGGCCAGGCACAGGTGCCGGAACCGGTGCGCCGCCGCGTCGCGGGCCGTGACGGCCTGTTCCCGTCGTTCGGCGTCCTGGCCGCTGGTGGCCCGCAGTTCTCCGACCTGTCCTTCCAGACGCAGCAGGAGGTCGGCGGCCCGGCCGGCCTCCTCACGGCAGCGGCGCAGCTCGGCGCGCGCCTCGGCGACGCGTGCGACGATCTGCCGGTAGTCCGCGCCGACGGTGGCTTCCACTGCCTCCAGGCGCGCTCTCAGCCCCGTTGCCTCCGCTTCGGCGGCGGCGGCGTCCCCGGCGCGTTCCTCGGCGGTCGCCCGCGATCGGTCCGCCTGGGCGGCCCGCCGGCGGGCCCGGTCGGCGGCGGCGGTCGCGGCGAGCCGGGCGTCCACCCAGCTGTCGGCGGTGTCCCGGAACCTGTCGACGGCGTCGGAGAGCGTACGCAACCGGGCGCGGTCGGTGGGCAGTCCGTGTTCGGCGGCCCGGCGGTCGAGGGCGCGCAGGGCTCCCGCCACTTGCCTCTCGCACCGCGCCAGACGTCCGGCGACGTCACGTACGGCGTCGTCCCGAGCCGCAACGGTGTCCTCCGCGCGGTCCCGGTCGCGCCGCCGGGCGTCGAGTTCGAGGTGGTCGGGGCGGGCGGAGCGGTCGGCGTCCAGCCGGGCGCGGCGGGCGGCGAGGCCGCGCAGCCGGTCGTCCAGTGCGGCGAGGGAGGCGTTGGTCTCGCCGACGCGGTCGGTCAGTTCGCCGATCCTGCGCTGCCGGGCGCGCTGGCGTGCCGGGGCGCCGATGTGGGCGGGTTCCGGCTTGCTCCAGGTCCCGGTGGCGAGCGCGAGACGCCAGGCGCCGTCGGCGGAGACGGCCGCGGGGTGCCCGCCCGGCAGAGTGGGTCCGTAGGCGATGCCGGCGAGGATGCGCGTCACGGTGTCGGCCGGGACGGGGAGGTCCTCCTCGGGCCTCAGCACCTCCAGCAGGCTGGGCCCCGGGGCGGTCGCGGCCAGGGCGGCCTCGGCGCGGGTGTCGTGACCCGGCAGCGTTATTCCGTCGTAGGGGCTGACCCAGGCGTCCAGGAGCCCCGACGCCTCCAGTGCGGCCTCCACCGCGGACTGGACGGGCAGCGGGACGCCTTCGCGGAAGGCGACCACGCGCCACAGGGGTGCTCCCGCCGTCGCCGTACGGACGGCTGTGCGGGTGGGCGGGGGCACGGGCGGCAGGTCGGTCTCACCGATCAGCCGTCGTAGCTTCTCCTCCAGTCGGCTCCGCTCCTCCCGCAGGCCCTGGCGTGCGGCCCGGGTGGTGGCCTCCGCCTCGGCGATCTCCTGTTCCAGCGGGCGCGCGGCGGCTTCGGTCAGGGCCGTCACCTCGGCCTGTGACGCTGCTGCGGCGGCGAGTGCGTCGAGGTCGGTGACGCGCAGTTCCGTGCAGTGCTCGGCCCAGGCGAGGAGGCGTTGCGCCTGTGCGGCGAGGGCGTCGTCCCAGGCGGCGGTCGCCTCGTCCCGCCGGGCGATCGCCTCGGCGAGGCGGGTGCGGGCCTGGTCCAGCAGTTCCTCGGCTGCGCCTCGGTCGCGTACGGCGCGGTCATGTTCGTCGATCGCCTCGGTGACGAGCGTGACCTGCTGCCGTCGGGCGGTGTCCGCGCCGCGCAGCAGCCGACGGGCTTGTCGCGCGCCGTCCTCGCCCGTCGTGCGCGGGTGGCCGCCGTGGTCGTGTCCCGTGCCGTGGGGGAGGGCCACCGCGGGATGCGCCGCGTCGAGGACCGTCCTCACCTCGTGGTGGATGGACTCCAACCCCGCTGCCCGAGCCGCCCTGTGTGCTTCCCCGGCGGCTTCGCGCGCGTGCTCGGCCAGTGCGCGGGCGTGGTCCGCAGCCTCCTCGGCGTGCCGCTGGTCCTCCTCCGACCGGACCTGAGCGGCCTGAGCGGCGGATCGCTGCCTCCCGGCGGCGGCTGCCACGTCTTCGGTGCGGCGGCGGAGCCGGTCGAGTTCCTCGCCCTGCCGGTACGCGTCGCTCTCGCGCAGGCCCTCGACGGTCTCCTCCAGGGCATGCGCGCGCAGCTCCTGTTCCTCGCGCCGGGCCTGGGCCGACTCGCGTTCCGCCAGCGCCTGTTCGAGTTTCTCGGCGCTCCGGCGGGCGACACGGGTGAGGTTGTCCATCTCGGTGGTGGCCGAGATGAGCGCGGCGGAACTCGCGCGCAGGACCCGCCGCGCGTAGGCGCGCTGCCGGGCCGCGACGGTCTCGGCGGCCGTCACCTCGTCGTCGAGCCGTTTGAGGTGTTCGCGCTGCCGGTCGAGCCGTTCGAAGCCCTCGGCGAGTTCGGCGATCTCCCCCTCGCCCAGCGGGGGCAGGGCACGGGACAGCAGGGTGGAGAGCAGGGACGGGTCGAGCCGCTCGGACAGTTTGGGCTGACGCAGCTGGAGCAGCGCCGACAGCAGCGACTCGTAACGCTGCTCCCCCATCCCCGCGAAGAGTTCACGCCGTACGGCCGTGCGGTAGTCGGTGGCCGAGGCATGGACGTCGCCGCGGTCGCGCAGGGCTTCGGCGAGGGCGGCCCGGGTCAGTGGCTGTCCCGCGTCGTTGACGAGGAGCACACCGCCGGGGCGGGCGATCCTGGAGCCGGTGGTGAAGTAGTCGGCGTGCACGGCGCTGGTGTGCACGCTCGCCTGCAGGCGCGCCCCGCAGCCGAACCACCGCTCGGTGCCGTCGTCGCCGACGCGGCGGAACTCCATCCACACGTATCCGACGCGGGTCTTGCCGGAGGCGCCCTCGCCCAGCAGGTTCCAGTGCATGGTGCGTTCCGAACCGCCGAACGTGGACAGGCGGTTCGGGCGGAGGCTGGCGTCGAAGAGGAACGGCAGCAGCAGTTCCAGGGCCTTGGACTTGCCGGAGCCGTTCTGCCCGCGCAGCAGCAGGCGTCCCTGGTGGAAGGTGAACGTCTCGTCGTGGTAGCGCCAGACGTTGAGGATGCCGGCGCGGTGGGGCCGCCAGCGGCTGCCGGTGGCGTCCGCCGCTCGGGCGGCCCCTGCCACGGCCGGTCCGGTGGGCTCCGGCCGCCGGGGGGAGGGAAGCTCGGTCACGCTCACTGCTGGTCTCCTTCTGCGGCGACGCCCTCGGCAGCCGTGCCGCCTGCTTCCCGGGGGGCGGCGTGCCCATCCGGTCCGGGCTTGTCGTCCCGGTCCTGGCTAGTCGTCTGTGTCAGGCGGTAGCGGTATGCGGCCGGGCACGCGACGACACGGCTCCCGGTCCGGCGGGCCAGGCCGACGTCACGCAGGACGCGTACGGCGTCGTCGGACAGCCGGGCCGCGCCGTCCTCGGACTGGTACGCCCTGGCCCACCGCGGGAAGCGCCGCAGCAGGTCCGCTCCGGCCTCGGCGAGCTGCTCGGGCAGCAGCCCCGCGGGCGCGGCACACAGCGGATCCAGGAGGAGCAGCGCGGCGACCCGGGCGGTGGACGTGTCGTCGGGGAAGCGGACGTCGGTGGCGAGCCCGTCCGGGTCCACGAGCAGGAAGCCCTCGGCTCGTTCCTCCAGCAGGAAACCGGCCTGCTCGACCGAGCGGCGCAGGATCTGGCGTCCGGTCAGGGAGGTGACGTAGGCCAGCTCGTCGTCGGTGAGGTCCGTCCGGTACAGCACGGGGTCGTCGAGGAGGCGGCGCAGCACCGAGTGGCGCAGCCTCAGGTTGCGTTGCGCGTCCGTGGCGGCCCGCTCGCCGTGCGCCTCGTCCTCCGTGCCGTCGGCGACCGCGCCGCCGTAGCGGCGCTCGCGCACCAGACCGGTGAGGAGTTCCCCGAACCGCGCGGGCACCTCGTCCGGGGGCACGGCGAGCCGGGAGGCGCCGACGGGTGCGGCGGGCAGCCGCATCAGCAGCGTGGTGTCCACCCGGTAGAGGACCTTCGCCTCCACGGACTCGACGTACGCCTCGGTGGTCCCGTCGACCGCGCGCAGCACGTCGTACGACTCCAGCAGTTTCAGGACGTCGACGAACGCCGTCCGCTCCGGCCTGTGCACCGGGTCGAACGCGGCCAGCGCCCGGTCGGCCGCCGTGGCCTGCACGACACGGTCGGCGAGCATGCCGATGGTCGTCATCGGCATGGACAGCAGCTCGGCGGCGGTCACGCACAGCAGCACGTAACGCCGGCGGTCGAACGGGGCCCGGCCGGAACGGGCCCTGCGGGCCGGGCGGGTGCCGTCCGGGTCGGCGCGGACCTTGGTGAGGCGGGCGTAGCCGCGGCGCGGTTCCACCACCAGGCTCCAGCCGCAGGTGTAGTCGAACCACCGGGCCAGCGGCTCGCGACGGCGGCGTACCAGTTCGAAGCCGGCCGGGTCGGTGGCCTCGGTCAGCAGGGGCCGGGCCAGCAGGAGACGGATGGCGCGGGCGACCTGCTCCCGTTCCGCGGCGGCGAGTTGGTTGGCGAGGGTGCTCATCCGGCTGCCTCCCGCCGCGCGGCGCCCGGCCGGGGGAGGGGGTTCGCTCCGCCCGCCGCGGTGATGAGGACGACGTAGTCCGGTCCGGCGAGTGTGCCCTTCGTCGTGCGCAGTACGGCGGTGCGCTCGTCGGGAGGCGGGGACAGCGCGATCTCCACCCGGCCGTCCCCCGTCGTGGCGCGGCGTGAGCCGGTCGTGTCCGGCCGGGCGGCCAGGGCCCGGCCCACCAGGTCGAGCAGCCGCTCGAAGACGGCGGGATCCAGGGTGCCGAAGGAGGACAGGCGCACGGGGCCGTCCGTCCGCAACGCCTGCCAGGCACGCGCGAGTTCCGCCCGCTCCGCGCGGGCCCGCTCCGCACGCTCGGCCCTGACGGCCGTGACGTCCCGCACCCTGGCCGTGCGGGTGAAGCGCTCCGTCCGTCCGCTGGTCCGCAGCAGCGCCGACACCTCCACGGGCGGGGCCTCGGACCAGGAACGGGACGACGGGATCAACTCCGGGTCCGGGTGGGCGAGGTGGGCGTGGCGCGCCGGGCCGAGTCCGAAGGCGGCCGACCACAGCCGGTGCAGGTCCTCCTCCGCCGGGGCGGCGGCGAACCAGCGCGCCAGCTCCCGGAAGTCCTGTACGGCGCTGGAGGAGCGGCGCCGTGACTCGTTGATCCGTTCCAGGACCTGCAGCAGCGAGACGATGGCGCGCCGGGCGATGTCGTGCAGCTGCTCGATCCGGGGCCGTGCCCCGTCGTCCGGCAGGAACCAGGCCCGCAGGCCCGCCCAGCGCGCCCGCCTGCTCTCCAGCCAGCCGGCCGCGGGGTCCTCACCGGCGACCGGGGGGAGTTCGGCCCCGCGCAGGGCGCGCTCGCGCAGCATGGCGGTCCCCCGCTCCTCCACCCGGGCAACGGCGGCGGCGACCGCCTGTCCGCGCCGGTCGAGGTTGACCAGGAACTCCTGCAGATAGGCGACGGTGGCGGCCTTGACCTCGCGGAAGACCTCCAGGTCCGCGCCCTCGGCGCGCAGGAGGCGCTGCAGTTCGCCGTTGAACGCCTTGGTGTTCTCCACCAGGGCTTCCAGATGTGCCTCCAGCTCGCGCAGCGTGCTGAAGATCCGCCGGTCGGCGGAGGCGGGTTCGCTGGACAGCAGGCACAGGTCGTCCAGGCGGTCGGCGATGGCCTCCAGCACGGCCGTCTGCAACGCCCCCGTGGAGGCCAGCACCTCCAGCGCGTGCCGCACTCCGGCGAGAGCCGCCTCACCCCGGCGGGTCAGCGAGTACTGGAGGTTGCGCCGCTCGTACTCCTCGGCCGTGCGGTAGTTCTCGGCGTGGTTGTGCACGACGTCGAGGAGGTCCCACTTCACGAGCCGGCCGAGCGCGTCGTGCAGTTCCGCGTCGTCGACGTCCGCCACCCAGCCCACCTGGCGCAGTCGCTCGCGCACCGCGTCGGCCCCCAGCGTGGTTTCGAGATGCTCGCCGGCCACGCCGAAGGCGTCCAGCACCGCCCCGTACAGGTCGGCCTTCTCTCCGGTCGTGAACCGGAACATCTCCGGTGGCACCCTGCGCACGCTCGTCGTCCCTCCCCACCGCCCTGGCGGCATCGGTGATCTCCACCGTAGAGGGCGGCACCGACATCACGGGCCGTGTCCCGGAAGAGGGGTGTGCGCCCCGGTCTGCCGGGGAATGGGCGGTGACCGGCCTCCCGCGGGGGCGGGCGGTGGTCTGGCGTGACCGTGGACGCCGGTTCCGCCCGATGGTGAGGCCCTTCGTGCACATCGCGCCCCTCAGCCCCGACGGCCCTCGCGAGCTGGGCGGTTACGAACTGCCCGGCCGGATCGGGCAGGGCGGGATGGGCCAGGTGAATGGCAGGACTACCTCGGCCTCATGGCCCACCTGGAAGACCCGGAGCGCACCCCGCCCCCCGAGGGCTACCAGGCGCCCTTCTACAAGGCCGACCGCGAGACCGAGATGCGGGCGGCGCACGATCACTTCCAGGCGCGGCTGGACGCCGAGATCGCAGCTGGGCGCTGGACTCCGTCTGTCCGCGAGAAGACGAACGCGTAGTCGGTCGACCAGGCGGCACATAGGTCTGCCCCCGACCCAGGGCCGGGGGCAGACCTACCGCTCACTGAGCAGCGAAGCCGACAAACGCTGTCCAAGCCTCAGCATCGACCGCAAGGCCGCGACGAGCTACGTCCTTGGAGTCGCGCACTCGAACGACACGAGGGCAGACGGCGACCTCGATGCACTCCCCGCCCGAGCCCGTGCTGTAACTGCTCTTGAACCACGCCAACGCAGAACCGGTGGACTTCTCGGCGTTCATTGTTCTCCCAGCAACTTTTCGACGAAGGCCAGTGACGCACGTGGGGTGAGCGCTTGGGCTCTGAGGATGCCGTACTGCTCCTCAAGCTCCCGGACCGCCCTGCGTTCCGTATGCAGGCGGCTGTCCTTGTACCCCTCCACGTAAGCGATCCTGCGCCCGTCACGCGTCTCGATCAAGGTGAACGGCCCCTCAAGTCCAGCGTGCTCTTCCAAGTCGGTGGGCACCACCTGAATTTCGACGTTGCGGTGCTGGCCGTACAGCAGGATTTGCTCCAGCTGCCCCCGCATGACCGCCCGACCCCCGAGTGGCCTTCTCAGCACAGCCTCTTCGATGACGAAGCTGATGGTGGGCTGTGGCACACGAGCGAAGATCTCCTGCCGGGCGAGACGGGCCGCCACCCGCTCCTCGATCAGGTCCTGCGCCAGCAACGGCCGCCACATGGTGAACACCGCTCGCGCGTACTCGTCGGACTGGAGGAGCCCTGGGACAGCCTTCGTCGCGTACACGTGCAGCTCAACCGCCTCCCCCTCCAACCTCGCCGCATCCCGGAAGAACGCCGGATACTGAGCCCGAGCCACCTCCTCCTTCATCTCCTGGAGGACCCCGCCCGCGTCCAGCACCTCGTCCGCCTGGTCGATGAACCTCGGCGGCGGCACCCGGCGCCCCTGCTCGTACGCGGCGATGGTCGACACCGAGTACCCCGTCAGCGAGCCGAACTCGGGCCGCTCCATGCCCGCCCGCACCCGAAACCGTTTCAACTGGCGCCCGAAGACCCGCAGGACCCCGGAGCCGGCGTCCGACTCCGGATGCCGCTCCTCACCCTCGCCGCCCCCGGACGCCCCGTCCACCAGCCGTGTCGGTTCACTCATCCCCGTACCACCTCCCTCGGCCAACGCGCCCCCGCGCCGACCGTCACGCTCCGTCCCGCCTACACCCGCACATCGGCCACTTACAGCGACGGCCCGTATGCGCGCCGTATCCGGCCACGCTAGGACCGCACCGGCAGCGTGGGCCACATGAACAGCCGAATCTCCACCCCCCGGGTACACACCCCCGGCGCCGAGGCCGAAACGGCCCACCCCCTGCACGAGTTCGCGATGGCGTTCACCTCCTCCCCGCGCGGCGCCCGCCTGGCCCGCAGACTGGTGTCCCACCGGCTCGACACGTGGGGACACCCGTACGGCGGCCGGGTCAACGAAGCCCTCACGCTGATCACCGCCGAGCTGGCCGCCAACGCCGTCCGGCACGGGCATGTCGCCGGACGGGACTTCCACGTCCGGCTCACCCACGCCACCGGCACCGTGCGCGTCGAGGTCAGCGACACCCGCACCGAACGCGTGCCCGTGCTCACCGACGCGGAACCGCCGGGCGACGCGGAGTCCGGCCGGGGTCTGCTGATCGTCGCGGGACTGGCGACCCGCTGGGAAGTCGCGCGGCGCGACGGCGCGCCGGGCAAGACGGTGTGGGCGGAACTGCGCCTGGCATGAGCCGCGCGCGACCCGGCCATCGGCAAGCGTGTTCACGCCAACGCCGGGGCGGACAGGGCCCGTTGGACCGTCGGTGTCAGTGGTGGACGCTAGTGTCGTTCGCCCGGCAAGGAGCCGACGGACCCAGGGGGAGCACGAGAACGCCATGCACGACAACCACAGCGGATACCGGATCTCCGTCGTCGACGAGGACCCGCTGCGCGCCCGCAAGGACGCACGCGAACTGCTCGCCGCGCTCGCGGAGGCGGACTCCACGGCCAGGATGGACCTGCCCGAACCGGGCAGCCTTGCGGGGGTCGGCGACAAGGGCGGCCCGTCCGCCGAGACCGTCGGGCTGCTGCTGAGCGCCGGTTCGTTCGTCGCCGCGCTGGTGCAGGTGTGGCTGGCGCGGATCCCTCAGCGCACCCTCGTCGTCAAGCGGCCCGACGGGGCGGTCCTGCGCATCACCGGCAAGGAGGCCCGCGAGGACGACACGCTCGTCGAGCGGTTCCTCGCGGACGGCGGCGACGGCGACGGCACGGCGGCGGGCTGAGCGGCGATGACGGACAACGACCGCCACGCGTTACTCGTCGGTGTCTCCACGTACGACAGCGAGGCGTACCAGAACCTTTCGGCGGTGCGGGCCGACCTGCACTACATGCGGGCCGTGCTGGAGAACACCGGGATCGGCATGTACAACGAGTGCGCGGTGGCCGCCGAGCCGACGCGCGCGGAGATGCTGCACGCCGTCGAGACGTTCCTGGAGGCCCGGCTGCCCAGCGAGACCGCGCTGCTCTACTTCAGCGGGCACGGGGAGTACTGCGAGCAGGACGGCCAGCTGTACTTCCTGACCCGCGACACCGATCCCGCCGACCTGCCGGGCACGGCGGTGCCGGCGGAGTTCCTGGAGCGGATGCTCCAGTCCTGCCGGGCCGCCTCCAAACTGGTGCTGCTGGACTGCTGCTCCAGTGGTTCCGTCGTCCAGGGCTGGACCGCCAAGGGCCCGGCGGGGGAACCGGACCGGCCCACGCCGAGCACCCTGCTGAAGCCGACCGGCGTGTACTTCATCACCGCGTCCGACGCCCTCCAGGCGGCCTCCGCGATGGCGCCGCCCGGGTCGGGCCTCGGCACCTCCCGGTTCACCGGGGAGATCGTCGAAGGGCTGCGCAACGGCCGGATCAAGGACGGCGGCTGGATCACGCCGGACGACCTCTTCGACTACCTGACCGCCCAGATGACCCGCGACGGCGTCCCGGAGGAGCAGCGGCCCACCAAGTCCACGATCAGGGCCACCCGGAGCCTCCCCTTCGCCCGGTCGGTGGCCCGGCCCGTACGCCTGCCCGCGCTCCCCCACGACGCCACCGAGGCCGCCCGGCGCTCCCCCGCGCTGCTGAAGGCCCGGGAACTGGCCGAGGCGGACGACCGGGACGGCGTCGACCCGCAGCGGCTGCTGCGGTACTACGCGGACTGCCTCACCGCGCAGGCGGCGGCCGGAATGCGGCCCGACCGGGACGCCGGCCGCGACGAGAAGTACTTCCTGCTGGGCCAGGGCGAGGAGACCATCCAGTCGGGCCGCGGACCGCACATCGTCGCGCCCGGGTCCCTGCCCCGGCCCCAGGACGGGCGGGCCGGGGCGGACGGCGGGGCGGGGACGCGGCAGGAGTACTGGTACGGGTATCCGGCGATCACGCTCCCCTCGCGTGACGGGGGCCGGGGGCGGCGCGCGACGGTCGAGCTGGCGCCGCTGCTGATTCAGCAGATGGAGCTGGCGCCGGACGAGAACGGCCGGGACGTGCTGCGGCCCAGCGGCGTGCCGTCCCTGCACAGCGGCGTCGTCTCGGAGCTCCTCGACGCGGGCGACGCCGCCGACCTGGTCGCCCGCTGGCAGCCGGCCTGGCAGGAGGGCAACGACGCCCAGATGCTGCGCGCCGTCCGGGAGTTGCTGGACGAGCTGGGGCTGCCGGAACTCGAACCGCTGGACCCGTCCGCGCTCAGCGACCGCACGGTCATGCAGGCACTGCGGCCCGGCGCGCACAACGCGGCCGTGCTGCTGGTGCCGTCCGGTGCGGAGGCAATGGCCACCCAGGCGCTCGTGGACAACCTGCTGGAGATCTCCACGCGGACCGCGCAGATCACGGGCACCGCCCTGGACGCGCTGCTGAACGGCGGGGCCCGGCAGGCACCGGCCACGACGGCTGCCTCGGCGAACCCGGTGACCCCCGTCGCTCCGGGGCCGTGCAACGAGAGCCAGGAACAGGTGATCGCCTCGGCGATGAGCCGGCCGCTGACGGTGGCGACGGGCCCACCCGGCACCGGCAAGAGCGAGGTCGTCACGGCGGTCGTCACCACCTGCGTCGCCGCGGGACAGTCGGTGCTGGTCGCCTCCACCAACAACGAGGCCGTGAACGTCGTCGCCCAGCGCTGCGACGACATCGCGCCCGGCCTGCTGATGCGAACGGGCAACGCGGAGGCACTGGAGCGGGAGGCCGCCAAACTGGAACGGCTGCTCGCCGAACCGGTTCCGGCGCCGCGCCGCGGATCGGCCACCGTCGGCGGCGAACTGCGCAACACCCGGGACACGGCCGACCGGCTGCGGGCGGAAGCGGCACACCGCGTCGGTGAGGAGACGCGGCTGCTGGAACTGCTCGGCGACCGGGAGGAGCGGGCGGCCGGACTGGAGCTGCCCCTGCCCCTCCTCGAAGGGGCCTGGGCGGCGGACGCGGACGGCCCGGCAGCGTTGGGCCGGTGGGCGGACCGGGCCCGGAAGACGGCCGGGGCCCGCTGGTGGCAGCTGGGGACATGGCGGCGCGGCCGTGCGCTCGCCGCACTGGTCTCGGCGGGCGCGGAGCAGCCCGACGGGGCCCAACCCGCGTGGCCGCAGTGGGCGGCGGCACGACCGGTGCCGCCCGGGTTGCTGGAGTCCCTGGCCGACATCGTGACCGTGGAGCGGGAGGTGCGCGAACTCGTCCGCGGACAGAGGGACTGGGACGAGGACGGACTCAAGGCGTCCCGGTCGGCGACGGCGGAGGCGCTGTCCGGCCTGGCGGCGGAACTGTCCCGCGCGCTGTCCGCCGAGACCCTCGACCGGGCCGCCGGGCTCATGAACCAGCGGCTCCAGGCGCTCCGCCGCCGCTCCGGCTACCAGCGCAGCCAGAAGAACCTGATGACCCTCGTCAAGGGATGGGCCGTCAGCACCCACTCGGTGCGGCAGCTGGAACTCACCCCGAAGCTGTTCGACCTCGTCGTCATCGACGAGGCCAGCCAGTGCTCCATCCCCTCGGTGCTGCCGCTGCTGTTCCGGGCCCGGCGGGCACTGATCATCGGTGACCCCATGCAGCTCGGGCACATCCCCGGAGTGTCACCGCAACAGGAGCGGCAGGCACGGACGCGGGCGGGGCTGAGCGCCGCGCAACTGGAGCACCACCGCCTCACCTACCACGTGTACTCCTCGTACCACGCGGCCGAACAGCACGGCGAGGGCGCGCTGCTCCTCGACGAGCACTACCGCTGCCACCCGCGGATCGCGGACGTCGTCAACAGCCACTGCTACGGCGGCCGGTTGCGGGTGCTGACCGACGTGCGGCGGCAGGTGCCGGGACACGACCCGGTGGGAGCGGCCGACCCGGCACCGGTGCTCGGCTGGGTCGACGTACCGTCCGGGGCGTCGGCGCGCGGCGGCGACGGGCGGTCCTGGCGGAACGCGGCGGAGGCGGAGGCCGTGCGGCGCGTGGTCGACGGATTGCTGGCGGGCCTTCCGGCGGACGCGACGGTGGGGGTGGTCACGCCGTTCCGGGCGCAGAAGGAGACACTGGCCCGGATCTGGCGGGACGACGACCGGGTCCGGGTCGGCACCGTCCACACCTTCCAGGGCGGACAGCGTGACGTGATGGTGCTCAGCCCGGTGGCCGCGCCCAACACACCGCCCCGGACCACACACTGGGTCGCGAGCCAGGTCAACCTGTGGAACGTGGCGGTCACCCGGGCCAAGTCGCAGCTGCTCACCGTGGGCGGCCACGCCTTCTGGCAGGAGCAGAGCGGGCTGCCGGCCCTCCTCGCCGCGCGCTCGGCACCCCTGGGAGCGGGCGACGGCGGCACCGCGGCCGAGGCCGGCCCGCCCGGCCCGGTGAGCGAGGCGCGCGAGGACCTCGCCGACCGCCTGCAGCGGTATCTGACCGGACGGGGCGTCACCGATCTGGAGCGGGCCGTGCCGGTGGGCGGACACCCGGTGGACCTGCTGTTCACCGACGCCGGCCAGAACACGGCGGTGCTGATCGACCCCGGTCCGAGGCCCGGCGACGATCCCGCACGGCACCTCCGGCTCACCCACGCGCGAGGCGACCTGCTCACCGGACTGACCTCCGGGGGCCACGGCGCCAAGCCCGGCCCGGTGAGCCGGACGGTGCGGGTGCCCGCCTGGCGGATCATGGCGGGCGAGACCGCGCTGGCACCGCTGTTCGACTGAAACCCCGGGCAGCGCGGCCGGGTTCGGCGCCCGGACCCGGCGGCCCGCTCAGCCGCCGGGCAGGCTCCGCACGACGTACGTCATGTGCTGGAGGTTGCCCGCCCGCAGCCACTCCGTGGGACCTCCCACCCCCTCGCTGACCGAGAGCGGGCCGTTCGCGCAGTCGCTGAGCCATGCCTCGCCCTGCCCGGCCCGCGCCCCCCGGAACTCGGGCAGCTCGGTGATCCGGCGGGCCGCGGCACGGTTGACGGCGATCCGGTCGGGCCCCCGGGTCACCGTCCTGACGACGTACGAGCTGTCGGTGGTGTAGCGGAGCACACCCCAGGGCGGGCCGCCCTTCCTCCCGGGTGCCGGGGCCTGCGCGAGGGCACTCGGAGGCTGCACCCCGTAGTCGCCGCACGGGCAAGACCGTCGTCGCCCTGCACCGGGTACGCCACCTGGTCCGCCAACTCCCCCCGGGGCACGACAAGCCGGTCCTGCTCACCACCTACAACAAGAACCTCGCCGCCGACCTGCGCTCCCGGCTGCTGGAGCTGGGCGGTGAGGAACTCCTCGGCCGGGTCGACGTGAGTCACGTCGACCAGTTGGCGCTGCGTGTCGTCCGCGAGGCCGAACCCGGCAACGGCAAGCAGGCCATCGACGACGGACAGGCCGTACGCGAGTGGCGCGCACTGCGCGACGAACTGGGCGAGGACACCTGGGACCCGGAGTTCCTGCACGAGGAGTGGACCCAGGTCGTCCTCGGCCAGGCGGTCGGCAGCCGCACCGACTACTTCCGTGCCCGGCGGGCCGGGCGCGGCAAGAGCATCGGCCGCGGGGAGCGGGCCGAGATCCGGCAGTTCGCCGAACGCTTCACCCAACGGCTGCGTGACCGTGAACCCACCCGCTACCGGCACGAGATGCAGCGAGCCAGGTCCCTGCTCTTCGTGGCCGCGACCCGGGCTCGCGACCGTGTGGACGTCTTCTGGCACGGCAGGCCCAGCCCGTTCCTCGACGGCTCGTGGGTGAAGACCGAGCACGGCGGGAGGTGACTCCCGGCTCCGAGGCAGGTTTCCACCTCGGCACACCCGTGCCCGTGCGGACGTCACCGGGTGTCTGGGGCACGCCGTCGACCCCGTGGGCGCACTCCTCGTCGTCACGCTCTCAGCCCCCTCCGGCGACCACGGCGGCTCCGGTGAGGTGGCGGCCGGGCACAGGGCCGGGTGGGCAAGCGCCGGGCGTGAGCGATCCGCAGCCCGGGGTGACCCTGATGAACACGGTGTCCGTCCACGCCACAGCCGGCCCGTGCCACAGGCCGCCGCCGACGCACGCGCCACCGCACCAGCCTTCAGCGCCGACCCGCGGCAGCCGAACAGCAGCCGCCCGATGCCGCGCAGCACGCCCCTGGCTCGCCGCCGCACATGCGCACTGCCGTGACCTGGACCGCGGCACCAGGGGAGCCGTGTGCGCCCGTCCTGCCCGATGGCCCCGTCCCGCTAGCCACCAGGGCGGCCCGGTGCGTAGCATCCGGTCCCATGCCGAAGCCTGACGAGCTGCTCGTTGACATCGCCGCCCGTGTGGAGTCCGGGCAGAGCAATCAGATGTCCCTGACCGTGGTCACCAGTGGTGCTGTCATCACCGGTCGGCTGGCCCCAGAAGCCATGTGGAGGCAGAGGGTGTCTGAGGTGCTGAAGGACTCCGCCGACCTGGGCGAGTTCTCCACCGTCTTCGACAGCCCCGCGAAGCAGGACGGTCCGCCCAGGCACCTGCACTTCCACGTCGCCCGGATCCTGCAGGGAGTCGTGGGGGTTCCGGAGACGGGCGGGATGTACCGCGTCGCGATCGAGGACGTCAGTGCCTGGACCGTGGGCGACTTCAGCTACTCCGACCACTGACGCACCGGGACACGGCACACAGTGAGGCCCGACCGGCACCCGCCGGTCGGGCCTCAGTGCTCGGTTCGGCGCCCCCCTGTCCGCGGGTCAGGCGGACAGGGGGGCGCCGAGCCGTGCGGACGCCCGCCGGTACGGGCCGGCCATGGGTGCGGTCGCGGCGGCGGGGCGGGGGCGGCAGGTGAAGCCGAGTCGGGTCATGGCCCTGAGGACTTCGCCTGTGCTGACATCACGGCGATCCTGGCGGGTGATGACCTGGGCGACCTGCTGGGCGGGGTGGTGGCGTCGTCCGTTGACGACGCACTCACCGGTGACCGGCTCGGGTCGGACGCGCTTCGTCGATTCCGCCACGCCGCTCTTGGTCAGCTCGAACGGGAGGTGGGTGACGACACAGCGCATGATGCCTCCCGGGAGACGACAAGACACGGCCGGGTGGGGTGAGGGCGGTTCAGCGGGAGAGGGCGAGAGCGCTCAGAGCGGTGCCGTGTTCGTCGGCCGCGGGCGCGGCCCCGAGCCGGCGGCAGGGCATCACACGTTCGGCGTCGGTCCCCGAGGTCAGCGGTGGGGCGAAGGGCCCGATGACGTCTGCGATGTCTCGCAGGCGGATCCGGTCCGTGTACCCGGAGCCGTCGCGGACGGCCGTGAGCCCGGCCCGGGTGACCAGGCCGGTGCGCAGACCGTCCTCGTCGCAGACCGCCAGATGACCTGTACGGGCGGCGGTCATCACGGACAGCGCCACCTCCACGGTCATGTCCTCCCAGACCTGCGGTCCGGCCGTGTCCATGGTGTCGGCCACCGTGCCGTGCGCGGGGTGGGCGCTCGCCGGGCGGAACTGCGTCTGGTCAAGCGTCAAAGGGTGCCTCCTGAGGAGTTGGGCCGGCTTCCTGATCACGAGGGTTCTATGCAGCGGCACCCGCGGTGGACTGCCGTACGGGCGCGCGGCGGGCCGCCGGGACGGGGCGGCGCCGGCCGCGTGAGGTGGCGCCGCGCTTCTTGGGGCGTTCGACCACCGGTGCGGTGATGACGACCGGGATGCCCGAGGGGGTCTGGGCGCCGGTGATGCGATGCAGGGCATCTTCGCCGGCGCGGACCAGGGTGGTCTGCGGGACGATGCCGGCCGCTGCCATGAGGCGAGTCAGGGCGCGGCGCTGGTTGGGGGTGACCAGGGTGACGACACTGCCGGACTCTCCTGCGCGGGCGGTACGGCCGCCGCGGTGGAGGTAGTCCTTGTGGTCGGTCGGCGGGTCGACGTTGACGACGAGGTCGAGGTTGTCGACGTGGATGCCGCGCGCCGCGACATTGGTCGCCACCAGTACGTTGACGTGCCCGCTCTTGAACTGTGTCAGCGTGCGGGTGCGCTGCGGCTGCGACTTCCCGCCGTGCAGGGCGGCGGCCCGTACCCCGCTGTTCAGGAGGTGCTCGGTGAGGCTGTCGACGGCGTGCTTGGTGTCGAGGAACATGATCACGCGGCCGTCGCGTGCGGCGATCTGGGTGGTGGCCGTGTGCTTGTCGGCGCCGTGAACATGGAGCACGTGGTGCTCCATCGTCGTGACCGCGCCGGCCGAGGGGTCGACGGAGTGGACGACGGGGTCGTTGAGGTAGCGGCGCACGAGCAGGTCGACGTTGCGGTCGAGAGTGGCGGAGAACAGCATGCGCTGCCCGTCGGGGCGGACCTGGTCGAGGAGGGCGGTGACCTGCGGCATGAACCCCATGTCGGCCATCTGGTCGGCCTCGTCGAGGACGGTGACGGAAACCTGGTTCAGCCGGCACTCGCCACGGTCGATGAGGTCCTTGAGGCGTCCCGGCGTGGCGACGACGACCTCGGCGCCACCGCGCAGCGCGCTCGCCTGCCTGCCGATCGGCATTCCGCCCACCACCGTGGCCAGCCGCAGCCTCACGGAGCGGGCGTACGGGGCGAGCGCGTCGGTGACCTGCTGCGCCAGTTCACGCGTGGGTACGAGGATCAGCCCCAGCGGCTGCCTGGCCTCGGCGCGCTGCCCGGCCGTACGGGCCAGCAGCGCCAGCCCGAAAGCGAGGGTCTTGCCGGATCCGGTGCGGCCACGGCCCAGTACGTCCCGGCCGGCGAGGGAATTCGGCAGGGTCGCGGCCTGGATCGGGAAGGGCACGGTCACGCCCTGCGAGCCGAGCGCGGCCAGCAGTGCGCGGGGCATGTCGAGATCGGCGAAGACCTCCGCGGCGGGAAGCGCGGGGGTGATCGTCCTGGGCAGCGCGAACTCCCCCTGGACCGCGGCGGGCCCGCGGCCGTGACCACCGGAGCGGCTCGGCCCGCCGGAGCGGCTCCTGGCCGACGAGCCGAACCGGCTGCCGCCCCTGCCGGAGTCGGTACTGCCGTTACGGGTGCGGGCGAAGCGGTCGTTCGTGCGTGTGCGGTTCATGCGGAACCTTCCTCGATACGGCACATATCAAGGAATTCCCGCAGCAATGAGCAGCAGAGAGAATTGCAAGAATGGACCGGCGGAATGCGAAAGCGATCTGACCGACGAAAAATCCGTGCGGGCACAGGCGCTGGAATGAGTGGCGCGAAGCGGACGCAACGCAATGTGCGGGCGTCCGCCGCCATGAAACCCATGAAGGGGTGCGTGCACCCCTGAAGAGTGCCCCGTATGCGATGAGCCTACGGGTTTCCTGGTTGTCGTCCGCAGCCGGGACCACTGCGGGAAAATGCGAGCAGCTGGGGCCCGCACCCCGAAGGATGCGGGCCCCAGCTACACGTACGCGACAGTCGACGTCAGGCGAGAACGATGTTCTCGGCCGTCGGGCCCTTCTGGCCCTGAGCGATGTCGAAGGTCACCTTCTGGCCCTCCAGCAGCTCACGGAAGCCCTGGGCGGCGATGTTCGAGTAGTGGGCGAACACATCGGCGCCGCCACCGTCCTGCTCGATGAAGCCGAAGCCCTTTTCCGCGTTGAACCACTTCACGGTGCCAGTAGCCATGTCATTTCTCCTTTGGGGCAGTGCATCGGGATCCGCACTGCGCGGACCCCGTGTCGCCGCGATGATCAGCCCGTCCGGAAAAAGACCGGATAACAAAAGCGCTCCCAACGGCACAGACGCCGCCCGGAGGACACTTGGAGTTTTGGGAACCACAACTGCAACTGAGATCGACAGCAGCACGCCGCAGCGGCATGCGGACGGCGAAAAATCCCACTCCACTAAAAGCGGTAGAGGATCTGTCTGCCTGTTCCATTGAAATCTCAGCTGGCGGGCACAGATATTGACCCAGCCGGAGCGGAACGTTTCAGGGAGCCTCGGGGGCGCGCCCGGCGTGACGGCTGCCGCCCGAAGGGATGGTGCGGGCAGGCACGGGCCACGTGGGCCCGGCCCTCGGCCCGACCCTCGGCGCTATCGCCCCGCGGGGGACCCGCTCGCTGGACGCCGCCGTCGCCCGGCTCCGCACCGAGGGCCACGACATCGAGGATGAGGACGTGGCCCACCTCCCCCCGTCCGAGGACCGGCACGTCGACTTCCTGGGCCGCCATCCGTTCACCATCAGGGCCGGCGGACCCGGTCAGGGCCTGCGTCCCTTCCGGAACCCCGAGGCAGCCGAGGACGACGAGGACCGACGGCGGCACACCCTGCCCGCCGGGCCGCCACAGCGCCCTCTCATGGTCGCGCCTGCGTGGGCAGGGTGAGGATTTCGGCACCGTCGTCGGTGATGGCGATGGTGTGCTCGCTGTGCGCGGTCCGGCAGCCTGTCGCGCTGCGCAGCGTCCAGCCGTCGGCGTCGGTGACGAGTGCGGCGGTGTCGGCCATCACCCAGGGCTCCAGGGCGAGCAGCAGTCCGGGGCGCAGCTTGTATCCGCGGCCCGGCCGTCCGGTGTTCGCGATGTGGGGGTCCTGGTGCATGGTCGAGCCGATGCCGTGGCCTCCGAACTCGGTGTTGATCGGGTAGCCCGCCCCCTTGAGGACCGTGCCGATGGCGTGGGAGAGATCACCGGTGCGCGCCCCGGGCTTGGCGGCGGCGATGCCGGCGGCGAGCGCACGCTCGGTCGCCTCGATCATCGCGACGCTCTCCGTGGGCCTGGCCTTGCCCACCAGAAAGCTGATCGCGGCGTCCGCGGCCACCCCGCCCATGGCTACGGCGAGGTCGAGGGTCAGCAGATCC
Source organism: Streptomyces sp. HM190 (assembly GCF_009857135.1). Lineage (GTDB taxonomy): Bacteria > Actinomycetota > Actinomycetes > Streptomycetales > Streptomycetaceae > Streptomyces > Streptomyces heilongjiangensis. Next base: position 6,582,356 of record NZ_CP047318.1, on the reverse strand, counting down.
CCGTCTGCCAGCGTGTAGTTGTGAGGCCGCCCGTGGAGCACTGAGTCGTTGACGGCCGTGCAGATGTAGTGCCCGAACGGGCCGCGCCCGAAGGAAGGCGCGTAATCGACGTAGCAGGACTGCGCTCCCGCCTCGGTGATCATCTCTTTGGCCCACTGGTCGATGTCCAGCAGGTTCGTCCCGACCGTGCTGCGCTGCTTCAGTGTGTGCAGCACGTCTCCGACCAGAGCGCCGGTCTCCCTCGCCCGCTCAAGCCGCGCGGAGTTCAGGATCTCAATCATGGAGGCCTCTCAGGTGTGCCCAATAACTATCCCGGCCTAACAATACCGGTATTAGAATGGGTCCATGGTCAGGTTGCCGCTCACCCCCGCCGAGGTAGAACGCGGACAGCGCCTCGGCGCCCTGCTCCGCCGAGCCCGGGGCCGCCGCTCGATGCTGGACGTGGCGCTCGCCTCGCGCATCTCGCCGGAGACCTTGCGGAAGATCGAATCCGGCCGTGTGGCCACCCCCGCCTTCCCGACCATCGCAGCGATCGCCGACACCCTCGGCCTGTCCCTCGATGCCGTCTGGGCCGAGATCAACCGGGCGGAGCGAACCGTCGAGGACCGGTCGGTCCTGCCTGTCGCACGGCGTCCATCGCTGGCTTCGTGACACCCCGCTCGACAGCGAACACACATGAACGGACGCAGCCGGCTTGCCCGTGGCCGCGTTGCCTTTCCAACTGCTCCTGCCGGGGCTCGGCGGGGGCGTGATCGCGGTGCTGGGCGCGAGGTCGGCGGGGCCGGGGTGAGGTCACGGGTCCCCTCCCCCGGCGGCGGGGCTCAGCCGGCCGACGACCTCCCCACCGCGCACGGAATCCTCGTCACGCCCGATCTCCCCCTGGGGGCGACCAGGCGTGACGAGGATTCAGCACGAGCGTCATCCGAGCGTCAGCCGTGCGAGAACCGCGCCGGGACCACGACCACGGCAGGTCACCGCCCACGCCTGGAGCCGCAGCCCAGAGCACACCAGGCGGGTGGTCCCCCGCTCCGTGCACCGTGCGAGGGAGAACAGCTCGAAGCAACCACCCGCGCCGACGAACCCACAGGTCAGCGACCCTTTTCGACAGGCTCCAGAATCGCCACGCACTCCACATGATGCGTCATCGGAAAGTGTCGGCCTGACCGACTCTCGGAAAGTCCCAGGTCAGAGCCGGTTTATCGGCTCACTGTCACGCGTGCGGGCCGCACGGAGCGTCAAACGAGCGTCATGACCCACAGTCCAGCTCCTCTGCAGGGGGAACAGGCCGCCACGACCAGCTCACCTGCACGGGCCCGCTCCCGACCGAGGAGCTCGCGCTCTACCGAGAGGGGTTCCGGCGGCGTCTGCCGGAGTCGCTGGACGGAGTTGCGCGGGCCGACCACGGTGTCATGGCTCTGCCGCTGTACATGTCTTGGTCGGGGATGACCTCGTACGACCTGGGCAAGCCGCGCCAGCGTATGGGCCTGTACCGGACCGTCCTGCACGAGGGCCTGCGCGACGACCTGCCCCGCGCCGGCCGTGCAGGTCCCTCCGTGGTCAGCCGCCGGTGGCAGCCCGGGCAACCGCTTCGGCGAGGAACGCGGCCACCTCGTCCGTGTGGGACAGGTGGGGCGAGTGGCCGGAGGGGACACGAAGCCTGTGGGCACAGTGCGCGGCCCACTGCTCCTGGACCGCGGGCGGCAGCGCCGGGTCCTCGGTGGCTACGACGTACGCCAGCGGTACGTCCGCCGGCGCGGCGGCCGGCTCTTCCGTGAAGGCGCGCATGCCCTGCCAGTTGAGGCGCTTGACCGCCTCGGCGATCACGACGGGGTCGACACCGCTGAAGATCGACTGCTCGGCGTCCCCCGCCCTGACGGCGCGTCGTGAGCGGCTCACCGCCCGCGGCATCGAATCCCGAGCCGTGCAACTGCCGAGCAGTAATCCCGACAGTGCCGCCGCCGAAGGACTGACGGAGGACGTCGCAGTCGTCCGGGACACGATCGACGCGGTCAGCGGCCCCGTGGTGCTGGCCGCCCACTCCTACGGAGGGGTGCCCGCCACCTGGGCCGCCGCCGAGGCGGAACAGCTCGCCGAACTCGTCTACCTGGCCGCGTTCGCAATCGGACCCGGTACCTCGATGATGCAGTGGATGGGCGGAGACTTCCCGCCCACCTGGATCCACTCGCCGGACGTGCCGGCCCCAGTACCGCCCCGACGTCCTCGATGGCTGCCTCACCGGCACCGGCCTCCGACGCCAGCCACTATGACGACATGTAACTGGATAGGTGGTTGGTTGGATTGGCTCGGTCGGCTCTGTGGCGGCTGCCGGGACCCTGTACCGCCCCTGAGGGTGTGGCGATCGTCAATCTGGGCTCAGCGCAAGGCGCTGGCGAGGTAAGCGTTGCGGGTTCTGATGAGGCGGGGCATGTACCAGCTCAGGACAGTGCGGTCGGCGACACGTCCGAGGAATCCGAACGGCGAGGCAAAGTCGATGACGTCCCTCATAACGGTGCCGCCAGTGCCGTCCGGCTCGAAGTGATGACTGTGATGCCATCGCTTGAAGGGGCCAGCATCCTGCTCGTCCACGAAGCACTGGGGCGGGTCATACGCCGTAATGCGGGCGGTGAGTCGCCAGGTCAGGCCGAAGTGGCGGGCCTGGAAGGTCACCGTGTCGCCGAGTGAGAGTACGCCTCGGGTCCTGCCGCCGACCGCCCGCTCCGACGAATCGGCCATCGACCGCGTGTGTGCTTCCACGTCGAGGCATGCCTCGAACACCCGGTCCGGGGGTGCGGCAACGGCTGTCACGATCTCGAAGTGCGGCACCGGGCCATCCTAGAAGGGCGTGCTTGATCGCCGGTCGGTGGGGCCGGCGTGTCAGGTGATGGCGGGCATCCAAGGGCTGCCTCGCATGGCTTGCACGAGGCCGTCGAGCATGGGCTGGTCCTGGCGGGCCGCGGTGGCGAGGTAGGTGCGGATCGCGGCGAAGTCCTGGGCGCCTTGCAGGGGCCGTAGACATCCGGAGACCTTGATCCGCAGTTTTCCCGTCCTGATCGTCTGTTCGGCGGGGTTGTTGTCGAACGGCAGCCGCAGGTCGTGGACCCAGCGCAGGTAGTCCTCCCAGCGCCGGTGCAGGCGCTTGAACAGGGCGTGGTGCTTGGCCTCGCCCTTCGACGCTCGGGCGGCGGTGACTGCCAGCCCGTCGTCGACCGCGCGGTGAATCACCTATCCGTTACGACGACATCACGCATTCAAGGTCAGTAATCACGGTCAATACGGGCGCCCCAACGCAGTACGCACGTTGCCCTCTAGTGTCCTGAGTCTTTATTTCGCTGTAGAAGTAGGCTGGGCTCATGGCGCGTATGGGTCGGCCGACGGTCGAGGTGGTTCTGACGGATGAGGAGCGAGAGACGTTGCTGCGCTGGTCGCGGCGGGCAACGTCCTCGCAGGCTCTGGCGTTGAGATGCCGGATCGTGCTCGCGTGCGCTGATCGCGGTTCGAACACCGCGGTGGGGGCGGAGCTTGGGGTCCACCCGGTCACGGTGGCCAAGTGGCGTAAGCGGTTCGCGGCCGACCGGCTCCAGGGCCTGTCCGACGAGCCGCGGCCCGGCCCGCCCCGCACGGTGAGCGACGAGAAGGTCGAGGAGGTGGTCGTGCGGACCCTGGAGACCACGCCGAAGAACGCCACGCACTGGTCGACACGGGAAATGGCCGCGGTCAGCGGGCTGAGCCAGTCCACCATCTCGCGGATCTGGCGGACCTTCGGCCTCAAACCGCACCTGGTGGACACCTTCAAGCTGTCCAAGGACCCGCAGTTCATCGAGAAGGTCCGCGATGTCGTCGGCCTGTACCTGGACCCGCCCGAGCGGGCCATCGTCCTCTGTGTGGACGAGAAGTCGCAGATCCAGGCACTGGACCGGTCGGCACCGGTGCTGCCGATGATGCCCGGCATGCCCGAGCGCCGCACCCACGACTACCTGCGCGGCGGCGTGACGCCCCTGTTCGCCGCCCTGAACGCGGCCACCGGCGAGGTCATCAGCTCGCTCCACCGCCGGCACCGCGCGGTGGAGTTCAAGAAGTTCCTGGCCAAGCTGGACAAGGAGGTCCCCGGCCATCTCGACGTCCACCTGATCTGCGACAACTACGCCACCCATAAAACGCCCGCGATCCAGAAGTGGCTGCTGGCCCATCCTCGGTTCCACATGCACTTCACCCCCACCAGCTCGTCATGGCTCAATCAAGTGGAGCGGTGGTTCGCCCTGCTGACGGACAAGCACATACGGCGTGGCGTCCACAGGAACGTCCAAGCCCTGGAGAAAGACATCCGGGCCTGGATCGCCGACTGGAACGACAACCCGAGGCCTTTCGTCTGGACGAAGACCGCTGATGAGATCTTCGAACGCCTCACCGGATATCTGAACCGAATCAAAGACTCAGGACACTAGCGCGCGTTTACGCAGGTCAGGCCCGCAATGATGCATGCACGTCCCATTGATTCCCAAGCTCAGAGTGCGGGTTCGATTCTCGTCACCCGCTCCACGAAAACCGCAGCTCATAGCCGCTTTCCCACCCCGGGAAAGCGGCTCTACCGCTGTCTGCACCCCGTGGGCGTGGGAGAACCTGGGGGACAGCTCCGCCTGAGCCTCGTTGATCACATCGGGTACGACCCGACGAGCTGACCGGGAGGCAAGGATGGCGTCAAACTCCCCGCCGAGGAGCGCGCCGGAACCCTCGCGGTGCTGGCCGAGGCGTTCCCCGCTCTGGCGTTCCCGGATACGGAGGTGCTGCGGGCGAAGCCGCCGCCTCATCTCAAGCCGCCGCCGGGGGATGGTCCGGCGTGGGCGCCGAAGGGGTGGAACTGGTGAGCCGGTGGTGGTGCACCTGGGGGCAGTGCCCAACTAAGGGCTGTCCCGTAACTGCTGGTCACGAGTGAGATGATCTTGTCGTGTCTGGTGTGATCACGGCGTCGGAGCCCTCCTGGATAGCCCCGTTCACCGGGCTGAGCCCGCGCCAGTTCGGCAAGCTGATCACCGCGCTCCGGCGTGAGGGTGCGGATCCGGTACGCAAGGGCCGGCCCTGGAGCCTGCCGTTGGAGGACCGCGTGCTCCTGGTCGCCGCGTACTGGCGGACGAACCTGACCCTGCGCCAACTGGCCCCGCTGTTCGGGGTGTCCAAGTCGGCGGCCGACCGCATCATCGACCACCTCGGGCCCGCGCTCGCGCTCCAGCCGCGCAAGCGGTTCCGCAAGGACACCGTGCTGATCGTGGACGGCACCCTGGTTCCCACCCGCGATCACACCATCGCCGAGCAGTCGAAGAACTACCGGTACTCCACCAACCACCAGGTCGTCATCGACGCCGACACCCGGCTCGTCGTCGCGGTCGGCCGACCGGTCGCGGGCAACCGCAACGACTGCAAGGCGTGGGAGCTGTCCGGCGCGAAAGACGCCGTCGGCAGGACCACCGTCATCGCAGACGGCGGCTACCGCGGCACCGGCCTGGTCATCCCGCACCGCCGCGAGAAAGGCCAGAGCGAACTTCCGGCCTGGAAGGAGGAACACAACGCCTCGCACCGCAAAGTCCGTGCCCGCGTGGAGCACGTCTTCGCCCGCATGAAGGGCTGGAAGATCCTTCGCGACTGCCGGCTGAAAGGCGACGGCGTTCACCACGCCATACTCGGCATCGCCCGCCTGCACAACCTCCTCCTTGCCGCGTGACGCAGAAACCCGCAGGCCACCAGGCACGTCAGAGATCATTTACGGGACAGCCCTTAGACACTAACGGGCTAGTGTTACGCCTGGGTACGGTTCAACTCCCTTACCGGAAAATGATCACGCTGGGAGTTGTTGTGCGTCTTTCCCGTACCGCGCCCGTTGCCCTGGCGCTCACCGCGATGCCCGCGCTCGTCGTGACGACGGCTGCTGCCTCGCCGCCGTCCGCCCCCGAACCGTCCGCACCAACAGCGGTGTTCACCCTCGACGCCTCCAAGGGGACCTTCTCGGCGAAGGCGGCCAGCGGTCAGCGCGTGAGCGTGCTGGCCACCCACATAGGGCAGGGCGCGGACACCAAGATCCTCAAAGCCGGGGACGAGCGGGCCGTGTCGGACACCACCTTCGCCAGGTCCTCGGAGCCTTCCGCGCGCTCTGCGTGGGCAGCGTCCTCGAAGTTCGCGGACCTCTCCTGGGCGGACGCCGGCGCGAAGACCTACACCGTCTACCGTGACGGCGCGAAGATCGGTACGACGTCGAAGCCGAGCTTCCGCGACACCAGTGTCATACCCGGCACGGAGGCGGACTACCGGATCATCGGGGCCGGGAAGAAGGACACCCACACCTGGGGGATGACCGCGACCATCCCCAGCAGCGATACCACCAAGGCGCTGAACGCCACAGCGAAGGACATCGAGGCCAAAGCCCGCAAGTACTCCAAGTCAACGCTGCGGTGGCGCTCGTTCATCCGCCCGACTTGGGCCGACATCCCCAAGGAACTCGAGAAGCTCTCGGGCTGCAAGTACACCAAGGGCTACAAGTACGCCGGGGACGCGCGCGGCTTCTCCAAGTCGGGGAAGAACCCCGGCTCGCGCGCCGGGGTCACCGGGACGGTCGACTGGAAGAGCGGCAAGGTCACATGGGACCGCTTCACCGGCAAGACCCGCGTCTACAAGAAGTCCAACTCGAGGCTGGTCGCCACCCGTAAGGCCAGCGTGAAGAAAATCAAGTTCAAGGCGCTGAACAAGCACAACGGCAAGGAGCGCGGCGTGCGCATCATCGTCGACGCCACCGACCCGTTCTGCCCCAAGTCCGGTGTCAAGCGGGCCGGGATCGGGGCGTCCGCCACCGTCCAGATGACGCGGAGCGGCAGCTTCCACGTGACGGGCAAGCACCGCCAGGCCCCGGACCACGAGCTGTACATGTACAACTACGCGGGCAAGAAGTACAAGACGAAGACGATCCTGCGGGACAAGATGCTCGACCTGCGCTGCATTTCGCAGCCGGCCTGCCAGCTCCAGAACATCGCCGCCAAGGGCTGACCCCGCCCACACCCGCCGGTAGGTGCGGTGGGATGATCCAGGGGCGGTCTCCCGCTGCGGGAGACCGCCCCTGGAGGGAAGATCATGAAAGTCACATTCGGCAACGTCCAGTTCGGCAAAGCCACTCTGGGAAGTGCCCTCTTCTACGCCGTGAACGTCACCGTCAGCTCATCGCTGATCGGCCTGGTCGTCGACCGGGCCTGGGCCTCCTTCGCAGACGGTCCCTGGGACCCGCTGCTCTACGGCGAGAGCAGCGATCTGCTTTTCCCCGCTGCCTGCCTCCTCGTGCTGACGGCGGCCCGCCTCATCCTGCCCCCGGCGCCACGCTGGAAGGCCATCCTCGTCGATAGCTCCCTCTACCTGCTGACGCTCCTGATCTGCTACAGCGCGGGCTCCCTGGCGGACGGCGAGGGCGTCGGCACCGCCTTCGGCGGGGCTTTCTTCGTCGCGCTCCTGTCCCTGTTCACGCTCCAGCTCCCCGCCGCCTGGGCTCTGATCGCCTGGGCCACCGGCCACCTCGACCCCACCGCGCCCCGCGGCGAGCAGAGCCCGGCCTCGTCACCGGCCGGCAGTCTTCTTTGACGGTTTCACAGCCCAGGAGGTCATCTCCTCCAGCATCTTGCGGTTGATCGCCCCCGACCGCGAGGCGGCGATCTTGTGCCGGGAGTCGATGACGAAGGTGAAGGGCAAGCCCTGGGACTGGATGACGCCCTTGGGCATGTCCAGGATGGACTTCCCCGAAGGATCATCCAGGTTCGGGTAGGGGACGTCGAACTCCTCGATGAACGCCTTGGACGCGGCGATGCCGCTCCCGTGGTTGATGCCGACCACGACCACGCCCTTGCGCTTCATCGACTTCTCGTAGTCGACGAGCATGGGCATCTCCAGACGGCACGGCCCGCACCAATACGCCCACGCGTTGACCACGACCGTCTTGCCCCGGTAGTCCGACAGCCGGAACGGCTTCCCGTCGACCGTCGTCCCCTTGATGTCCGGGGCATCGGGACGGCTCTTCACATCGATGGTCAAAACCCCGTCGGACACGCGGTATCCGGTCCGCTCGGAGCCGTCCATCGACGTGACGGCAAGGATGCCGCCACCCCCGACGGCGACGACGGCGGCGGCCACGGCAATGGAGACGATAGAACGCTTCACAGGTCAAATCCTCGCTCGGTCACGGAATATGCCTGTCATCATCCCAACGCTCCAGGAGCACCTGGGCGTTGGGGTACTGCCCTTAGGGGCAGTGCCCAAAGAGCCACTACCGCCGACCTGTTCGAGCCGCGCAGCATGAAGGGACACTTCCCCGCAGCGGGGGAGGGCAGAGAACGGAGTGCTGCTGTGCAGGTAGGAAAAGCCGCCATCTCGGTCGCGATAGCGGCCAGTGTACTGGGCGCAGGCGCCACCACCGCCACGGCCACGCCGGCCCCCAAGGGCGACATCGCCGCGAAGTGCGGCTACGAGCGACGGCCCGACGGCGGCTGGCTGGACTGCTGGAAGACGAAGAAGGGCACGCAGAAAAGCGCCGCCCACAAGGTGAAGAAGGGCAAGCACTTCTTCCACTTCGGCATCAAGGGCAATAACGCCCGCTGGACCGCATCCGTCTACAAGCAGGTCAAGGGCAAGGACCCCAAGGTCCAGTCCCTCAAGGGCAAGGCCAACGGAACCGAGACCTTCGCCGTCGGCAAGAGTTACGGCGCCGGCAGCTACTACATCGTCTGGAAGTACGGCAAGACGGGCAGCCTGGCGTACGGCGGCATCGAGTAGGGAACCCCGCAACCCACGCCACAAGGAGGGGCCCCACCGGCGGGGCTCCTCCCGCCCTGCCCCCCAACGGTAAAGGACCCTGCATGATCCGCCTCCTCAGACCGTAGTGCTCATCGCCGCCACCATCGCCCTGATCGCCCCCACCGCCGCGCAGGCTTCCCCCGGCGGAGCACGCGGCAACCACAAGAACGTCCGGCTCGAAAAGGTCGCCGCGAAGGACAAGGCGGCCTGCTTCACCATGAGCGGCAAGACCGGCAAGGGCGCCACCCTGCGCCAGGCGAAGTACTCCAAGAACTCCACGCAGCGCTGGGACATCGAAGGCGTCCTGATCGGCAAACCCTCCGAATCCTATTACCTCATCATCAACCGCAAGTCCGGCAAATGCCTGCACTCGGGCAGCAAGAAGTCCGGATCGGCCATCGCCCAGCAGAAGTGCTACGCAGGCAACGACAAGGAGCTGTGGAACCTCACCTCAACAACATGAGGAGCACCAACTTCTGGTCCAAAAAGTTCATCCTGAGCCCGAACAACAAGAGCGGCACCAAGCTCAAGCTCGGTAAGAAGGGCTGCAGCGTCAAGGACGAACGCTGGGGCCTGTCCTGACCCGCTCCCGCACATGGGGCAGGGCCCGCAGCGTACGGGGCGGGCCCTGCCCCATGCGGGCTGTTACAGCGCGGTCGGGTCGTTCTTCTTCCAGATCAGCGAAAACGCCTGCTTCTTCAGCTTCACCGTCTTGTTCGAGTACTTCATCAGCGTGATCTTCGAGCCCTTCTTGTCCGACTGCGCCGACATCACCAGCCTGCCCGAGCCGTAGGAAGTGATCCGCCGGTCATACAGCGTCCACCACTGGGCCTTCGACTTCTTGTTGCACCCGTACTGACGCACTGACGCACCCGACTTCTTCGACGTCGGCGCCAGGCACTTGCCCGACTTACGGTTCTGGATCCCATAGCGCGGGCGCTCGGCCGGCTTGTTCGCATTGAGCCAGTTCAGGTTCCAACGCTGTGTCGTGGACTTCTTGTTGCAGCCCCGCAGCTTCACCGCCGCCTTGGACTTCTTCGAGTTGTCCATCGAGAAACACAGGCCGGTCTTGCCGTACACCTTGGTAAGACCTGTGTTCTTGTACGGGTCATTGCCCGCGGGCGCCGCCCCCACCGGCGCGGCCACACCCCCCAGCACCGCCACCGCGGCACCGGACACCACCACAGCCTTCATCGTCCTCGACACTGCGGGTCCCCTCCCACAACAGCTCGCGGCCCCTGCGGCACGAGCCCGCCCGAGCCTACGCTCGACGATCACCAGGCGGTATTGGCCCGGGGGGCAGCGCACTTGAGGGCAATACCCGCCTCCTACAGTTCCCTCATGCCCAAGCACTCCCGCACCCTGCCCATCCTCGCCAGCGTCCTGACCCTGGCTGGCGCCGCCCTGCTGGCCATCCAGTTCCTGCCCGCCGAAGCACCATCGGCCGAAGGCGCCCCCCAGGCCAAAGGCGCCATCTGCCGCGACCTGGCCGAGGGCTACCCCGACAAGATCGGCGGACACGAGAAAACCGCCACCTCCCCCGGCGCCGCCGTCTACGGCGACAACGTGATCACCTTGCGCTGCGGACTGCCCGAGATGCTGCCCACCACCGACATGTGCGTCACCGTCAACGGCGTGGACTGGGTACTGAAGAACAGCGGACAGGGCGAGGGCGACAAGACCATCACCACCTTCGGACGCAAGCCGGCCGCCGAAGCCGTCATCGACCCCGAAGTGCCCTCCGACGTCGCCCTGGTCGAGCTCGCCGCAGCGGTGAAGAACCTCCCCCGCAACGGCCACAGGTGCATCGATCAGGACGACGCCGCACGCCCCAGCCCGACCGGCAGCACGCACCACACCCCCTGAGCTGGGGTGTTGCGACGACCACTGGAACGGAAGGGTCAGGGTGCGGGCCTTCGTCTACGGGGACGCCCTGCGGGCCGCCTCCACGCCCCCCAGTTCCTCGAACAGGCGGGTGGAGACCACCCTGAAGGCGTCTCCCTCGTCTCTCACCCCAGAGACGCCATTTGCGCCTCCCAGGCTCCCCAGCGCCGTCACCGCGGACGCCGAGATGATCACGCTATGTACCACGGCTGCGGTGATTTCCCAGGGCCCTGCATGGCCCCGGAACGCCGCCTTCTATTCATTCATGACCCAAGGACACCATCAACCGCCTCCGGCCAGAGGAGGGTTCAAGCAATCCGCGACTCAGGACGCGACGTGTGCGTGGCTGCGATGCAAGGGGATCGCCTCCCTCTCCGCGCAGTTGCGCACACATCACGCGTCTTCACACAGCACGTGGTGCAGCAGCACGGAGACCACCGCGGCCTCCAGCCGCGAAGGCAACCGCAGCTTGGGCACTCATCAGCGACTGGGTGGCGGACGACGGGTGAGTGGACCCCGGGGCGCTTCCAGACAGGCGGGCCGCTGCAGGCACTGGACACACGCGATGCCTTACCCCGAGGTCGGCTCACCAGATTCGGTGGCCTGCTCCAACAGCCAGGAGAGCTCCCCGCACCGTCCGTTACGGGGAGCCGGGCACGGCCCCTTGGAGCGCCGGCGGCTACGCGGGATCCAGCACGGGCTTCGCCGCGAGCCCGCCGTTCTTCTCGCAGCGCAGTTCCCTGGCCATGGCCAGCGAGAAGGAGTGGGCCACGGTCGCATAGGCGTCCTTCAACGCATCGATGTCGCCCCCGGGCTCCGTCGGCATGCCCCAGCTCGCCGATGGCGACGTGAGCCGCATTCGTCGAGTTGGGGAACTTGCCGCTCCGGCACGCGAACCGGACCGACTCCCTGTTCGCCGCCGCCGGGGTGCGCTCCCCCATCTTCAGCACGGTGAAATCTGGGGCGGACTTCCCGTCGGGGGCCGCCACACAGCCCTCAAGTGACTCGGATCGCGCAATCCGGCGTACCGTCGGCCGTGTAGATGCGGCAGACGTCGTCGCGCCCACTGGTGTCGGCCGAAAGCGCCTCGACAAGGTCCGTCGCGGCCCGCGCGAGGGTCGGCTTCTCCGCCGTCGTCCTGAACCGCGACAACCCCGTGATCACCTTCAGCACCTTGGACGCCTGGATGGACACGCCGTCGCCACCGCACACTTGCGTCCCTGCCACAGCCTTCCCGTCTCCGCCCCCACCACAATTGGTGGCGCCTAGACACAACAAGCCGGTCACGACCGGGGCAAGAAGTCCAACGCGCACCAGCCTACGACTGATCACTGTCCGCATTCCTACGTGTCCTCGTCCATCCACCGGCCCAGCCGGTCTCCGGGCGGTTACCCTGCGATTCGCGAAGGTCCTGCGCGAACGTACTGTTCTCGGGGTCCGGGACGTACCGCCGGAGAACGGAGCCTCATCTACTCCATCCATGGGATCCCTTTCCTCGACCCGCGCCGTCAGCGGCCTAAAGTTCTCAGCCGCCCTCTCCCCACGCGCTTCGCTGTCGCGACGGTGGCCGCACGACTTGCGGACTTCGACGGCAGGGTCCTTGAAGAGCCGACACGTCTCCAGTTCGGGCACTGACCGCACCGGTCCGGCCGTGGAGCGCCTCGGCCCACTCACCCCTGCTGCATCGCATCCCAGAACCGCGAGCCGACGGGCTGAAGCCCTTCCTCGGGCGCCGGAATCCCTACGGACCCACCTGCCGGAAGGCAGCAGCGTCGCGCCGCGAGTCCCGTCAGCCCACGGGAGGCGATGAGGAGCTCCGGGCTGGTGGCGAACGTAGCGCCCGCCGACGCGATGCCGAAGAGGGCGCGCGCCGCCGAGCAGGAACTTCAGTGATGGCCACCGTGATGGACGATCCGCAGCCCGTCACGCCCCGCCTCGTGGGCACCTCGATGGAGATCGCGGCCTACACGGACGCGGAAGAACGTGAGCGGTTCCTGGCGCGCACTTTCGGCAGCCAGGACTGGCTCTGAGCGTGTCCGACGTCCTCCGCTTCGACCCAGCCTGCCCAGTAGCCCCTGGGCAGCCCCAGGACTTCCGCTTCGAGCGTCGTCCGAGCGTCAAGAATCTCCGAAAGAGTCTCTGAAAGCGTCGCCGATGCAGACTCCTCGCTTTTGATTCGCAGGTCAGGGAGTTCTCAGAGATCGATCCGTCCGCTCGAACCGCTACACGGAGGGAAACAGGTCGAGGAACCCTCCCGGGCACAAAAAGACCAGGTCAGGAACCCTTTCCCGCCGGTTCGAGTATCGCCACACACTCCACGTGCGACGTCATCGGAAACAGATCGAACGCCCTCAGCATCCGCACCCGGTATCCCCCCTCGCGGAAGTAGCCGAGGTCGCGCGCCAGCGCCGCCGGGTCGCAGGCGACGTACGCGATGCGGCGGGCGCCCAGCGTGGACAGGTGCTCCACCGTCCTGCGGCCCGCGCCCGCGCGGGGCGGGTCCAGGACGACGAGGTCGACCTCGGTGATCCCGGTGCGCGGCAGCACCGCCTCGACCTTGCCCTGCTCGATCCGCACGCGATCGAACTCGGCGAGGTTGTGCCGCGCGTCCTCGACCGCCCGCTTCCCGGACTCGATGCCGAGAACGGCCCCCTTCTCGCCGACCCGGTCCGCGAGGGCGCCCGCGAAGAGGCCCGCCCCGCAGTACAGGTCGAGCGCGGTGTCGCCCTTGCGGGGCAGCAGGCCCTGCATGACGGCCTTGACGAGGGTGTCCGCGGCCTTGGGGTGGACCTGCCAGAAGCCGCCGCTGCCGACCCGGTACGTGCGGCCGTCGGCGCGCTCACGGACGAAGGGGCGCCCGTGGACGCGGTGCACGCCCCCGTCCTTCTCCCCGACCCGCATCACCGACACCGGCTTGTCCAGCTCCACGATCGGCAGGCGCGCCCCGGGCTTCGGCGTGAGGATCACCTGACGGTCCTGCGAACCCGTCGCCGCGATCGCGTCGACCGACTCCATGCCGGTCCAGTCCCGCTTCTCGATGCCCAGCTCGCTGACGCCCGGCGCCGCGATCATGCAGTGGTCGATCGGCTCGACCTCGTGGGAGCGGTGGCGGCGCAGACCCGCGCGCCCCGAGGCGTCCACCGCGTACTGCACTCGCGTCCGCCATGCCGGGACCTCGCCCGCCGGGACCTTGTCGCCCTCGGCCGGCATCACCGTGCCGTCCCAGCCCGCCTCCTCGGGCGTGAGGCCCGCGAGCCGCCGCAACTGCTCGGCGAGGACCTCGCCCTTGAAGCGGCGCTGGGCACCCGGCTTGACGTGCTGCCAGTCGCAGCCGCCGCACCGGCCGGGGCCGGCGTAGGGGCAGGGGGCCTCGATGCGGTCCTTGGCCGCGTCGAGCACCTCGACGGCGTCGGCTCTCAGGAAGCGCGCGCCCTCCTCGCCCTCGGTCACCCGGGCCACGACGCGCTCACCGGGCAGCGTGTGCCGGACGAAGAGGACCTGGCCCTGAGCCGTACGGGCGATGCAGTGGCCGCCATGGGCGACGGGGCCGACCTCGACCTCGTACTCCTCCCCCACCAGTGATTTCTTCGGTTCTGCCTGCATGGCGGGGTGACTCCAGGAGAGAGGGAAGCGACAACGGCCGGACAACAGCCCACCAGTCTACGTGGGTGCCGTCCGGCCGCCGACCACAGGAGCGGCGCCCCGCCCTCGCGGGGACACCGCTCGCTGACTCAGCCGTGCTTGGCGGAGGACTCCTGGGACTCCTGCGCCGCCGTCCCGGACCGGTCCTGCGCCGGACCACGCCGCACCGAACCCGGCGCGTTCCACTCCTGCCGCTTGCGGGCGCGCCGCTTGGCGACCTCGGAGGACTCCAGCTGGTACGGCACGGAGGTCACCATGACACCCGGCGTGAACAGCAGCCGTCCCTTGAGCCGGAGCGCGCTCTGGTTGTGCAGCAGGTGCTCGTACCAGTGGCCGACCACGTACTCGGGGATGATGACCGACACCGCGTCGCGCGGGGACTCCTTGCGCAGCCCCTTGACGTACTCGATGACCGGCCGGGTGACCTCCCGGTACGGCGAGTCGAGGACCTTCAGCGGTACGTCGATGCCGCGCCGGTTCCACTCCTCCTGGAGCGCCTTGGTCTCGGTCGGGTCGACGTTGACGCTGAGTGCCTCCAGGGTGTGCGAGCGCATCAGCTTGGCGTAGGCGAGGGCGCGCAGGGTCGGGCGGTGGATCTTGGAGATCAGCACCACGGAGTGGACCCTGGAGGGCCGTACGACGTCGTCGCTGGGGCCGTCGGGGGCGGCGATCTCCGCGGCGACCCGGTCGTAGTGCCTGCGGATCGCGGTCATCGTCGCGTAGAAGATCACCATGCCGAGCAGGGCGACCCAGGCGCCGTGCGTGAACTTGGTGAAGAGGACGACGATCAGGACGAGCCCGGTGAAGAAGGCACCGAAGGCGTTGATGGCCCGCGAACGGACCATGTGGCGCCGCTTGGCCTGGTCCTTCTCGGTGCGCAGATGGCGGTTCCAGTGCCGGACCATGCCTGTCTGGCTCAGCGTGAAGGAGACGAACACACCCACGATGTACAGCTGGATCAGACGGGTCGAGTCGGCCCCGTAGATCCACACCAGCAGTCCGGCGGCGCCCGCGAGGAGCACGATGCCGTTGGAGAAGGCGAGCCGGTCGCCGCGGGTGTGCAGCTGGCGCGGCAGGTAGCGGTCCTGGGCGAGGATCGAGCCGAGCAGCGGGAAGCCGTTGTAGGCGGTGTTCGCGGCCAGGAAGAGGACCAGGGCGGTGGCGGCGGCCAGCACGACGAAGAAGAAGGTCCCGTCGCCGAAGACGGCGGCCGCGACCTGCGAGATCACCGGGTTCTGGACGTAGGAGTCGCCGACCGGCGTGCCGTCGCGCACGAGGTCGACCGCCGGGTTCTCGGCCATCCGTACGTCGGTGGCCATGGCGAGGCCGATGATGCCGCAGAACATGGTGACGGCGAGCAGGCCCATCGCGGCGAGTGTGGTGGCCGCGTTCTTCGACTTGGGCTTGCGGAAGGCGGGGACACCGTTGGAGATCGCCTCGACGCCGGTCAGCGCGGCGCAGCCGGAGGAGAAGGCGCGCAGCAGCAGGAAGACCAGCGCGAAGCCGGCGAGCCCCTGGTGCTCCGGCTTGATCTCCAGGTCGGCGGTGGGTGCCCGCATCGTCTCGTCCAGGACCAGCCCGCGGAAGGCGCCCCAGGCGATCATCGCGAAGACACCGAAGACGAAGACGTACGTCGGGATCGCGAAGAGCTTGCCGGACTCCTTCACCCCGCGCAGGTTCATCAGCGTCAGCAGCACGATGATGCCGACCGCGCACAGCACCTTGTGCTCGACGAAGAAGGGGATGGCCGAGCCGAGGTTCTCCACGCCGGAGGAGATCGACACGGCGACGGTGAGGACGTAGTCGACGAGGAGCGCGCTGGCGACGGTGAGACCGGCCTTGGGACCGAGGTTGGTGTTGGCCACCTCGTAGTCGCCGCCACCGCTCGGATAGGCGTGGACGTTCTGCCGGTACGACGCCACCACGGTGAACATCAGCACGACGACGGCGAGGGCGATCCAAGGGCTGAAGTGGTAGGCCGACACGCCCGCGATGGAGAGGACCAGCAGGACCTCACCGGGTGCGTACGCCACGGAAGAGAGCGGGTCGGAGGCGAAGACGGGAAGTGCGATGCGCTTCGGCAGGAGCGTTTCGCCGAGCCGGTCGCTGCGCAGGGCGCGCCCGATCAGAATCCGTTTGGGCAGGTCGGTCAGTTTGGACACGCAGAGGATCGTAAGCGCCCCGGCCGGTTCTGGGCACATCCGGGTGAAATCCCGGCGGGCCCCAGGGTGAAATCTCCCCGGCCGTCACTGCGAGATGCGTCACGTGACGCATCCTCAGGCCTAATGGGTGCGTCTTGACGTCCATATGACGAATCCCCTCCCACCCCCCTCTCTGGAGGCCCCATGCAGGCCGCGACCGCGGAGCTGATCGGCGCACTCGTGTCACTCGTCGGCCTCGGTGTCCTGACGATGATCAGCATCCGCCGGATCAGCCGTCGCCGCTCCCCCACCTGACGGGTGCTGCACGGGGGTGCCCTTGGCGGACCGCGCGTGTGTAGCTTGGGCCACGGTCTGAGACCCTGTTTTTGCCGTTTCGGCTGAACACCAGCTATTGACACCGGAAGGACGGTCGTGCACATCGTCATCATGGGCTGCGGGCGAGTGGGGTCGACCCTCGCCCAGACCCTGGAGCAACAGGGGCACACGGTCGCCGTGATCGACCTGGACCCCACGGCCTTCCGTCGTCTGGGCTCGGGATTCGGTGGCCGCCGTGTCACGGGTGTCGGCTTCGACCGCGACACCCTCCGTGAGGCGGGCATCGAGGAGGCGGGCGCGTTCGCCGCCGTCTCCAGCGGCGACAACTCGAACATCATCGCCGCCCGCGTCGCCCGCGAGATGTTCGGCATCGAGAACGTGGCGGCGAGGATCTACGACCCCCGCCGCGCCGAGGTCTACCAGCGGCTGGGCATCCCCACGGTCGCCACGGTCCGCTGGACGGCCGACCAGATGCTTCGCCGGCTGCTGCCCGCCGGGTCCGAACCGCTGTGGCGCGACCCCACCGGGGGCGTCCAGCTCGCCGAGGTGCACGCCTCCTCGACCTGGGTCGGCCACAAGATCAGCAAGATGCAGGAGGAGACGGGCGTCCGCGTCGCGTTCCTCACCCGCCTGGGTGAGGCCATCCTGCCCACCTCGCAGACGGTGCTGCAGGAGGGCGACCTGGTGCACGTGATGATGCGTACGGACGACGTCGAGAAGGTCGAGGCCTCCTTCGCCGAGGGTCCCGACGAGGAGGGCGGTCACTGATGAGGGTCGCCATTGCCGGAGCCGGTGCGGTGGGCCGCTCGATCGCGGGCGAACTGCTGGAGAACGGCCACGAGATCCTGCTCATCGACAAGGCGCCGACCGCGATCTCGGTCGAGCGCGTCCCCATGGCCGAGTGGCTGCTGGCCGACGCCTGCGAGCTCACCTCGCTGGACGAGGCCGCGCTGCAGCGCTGCAACGTGGTGATCGCCGCGACCGGCGACGACAAGGTCAACCTGGTCGTCTCGCTGCTGGCGAAGACGGAGTACGGCGTGCCGCGGGTCGTCGCCCGCGTCAACAACCCGAAGAACGAGTGGCTGTTCAACGAGTCGTGGGGTGTGGACGTCGCCGTGTCGACGCCGCGGCTGATGTCGGCCCTGGTCGAGGAGGCGGTCAGCGTCGGCGACCTGGTGCGCCTGCTCCGCTTCAGCCACGGTGACGCCAACCTGGTCGAGCTGACCCTCCCGCCGGAGTCGGCGCTCGCCGGCACACAGGTCGGCGAGGTCGAGTGGCCGGAGGACACGTCCCTGGTCACGATCATCCGGGGCACCCGGGTCCTCACCCCGACCCAGGAGGACTCCCTCGAAGCCGGTGACGAACTCCTGTTCGTCGCCGCCCAGGCCCGCGAGGAGCAGTTGGAGGATCTGCTGTCGGTGCGCCGCGAGGACGCGACGAGCTGACCCGGCGGACACGACGAAGGGGCGCCCGGAGATCTCCGGGCGCCCCTTCGTACGTGCTCCGGCCGACGTCCCGTGGCCCGTGAGCCGGCCGCCGGCCTCGTCGCTGGTTCAGTCGCCCGTGGCGGCCGCACGCTCGGCGGCCTTGCGCTCCTTCTCGGCCTGCTCGGCCGCCTCCATCTCCGCGAACACGTCGATCGGCGCCGGCGCCTTGGCCAGGAACACCCAGGTCAGCCAGACGGCCAGCAGGAACGGCGGGATCTTCAGCGCGACGAGCACCCAGCCGAGCTGCTCGGTGTCGGCCCACCAGTACAGCGGGAAGAGGATGGCGCACTTGCCGAGCAGGATCGCGCCCCAGGCGTAGCTGGCCTTCGCGTAGGCCTTCTTGCGGCCGGGGTTGCGGGTCCGCCAGGAGAGGTTCTCCTTGAACACCGGCCCGAGCATCAGGCCCATCAGCGGCACGCCCGCGAGCGTGGTGACGATGTACGTGAGGCCCATGCCGAGCGTGTAGAGCATGCCCGGCAGGTAGAAGTCCTTCGCGTTGCCGGTCATCATCGCGAAGACCACGCCGAAGGCGACGCCGAAGACACCGCTGAAGGCGTGCTTGACGGTGTCCTTCCTGACCAGTCGCACCACGACCAGCAGCAGGGAGACACCGAGGGCCGCGAGGGCCGACGAGTGCAGGTCCTTGTTGATCGTGTAGATGGTGACGAAGAGAAGGCCGGGCAGCACGGTCTCGACCATGCCCCGCACCCCGCCGAAGGCCTCGAACAGCGCGGCCTCGGTCACCGCCCTGGAGTCCTGGGGGTCGACCTGGACACCGGTCGTGTCCTGGGCGCCGCGGGCGGCGTCCTCCGTCGGCTTGTCGAGCGACGTCACCGGCTACTCCCGTCCGAGCGGTCTGAGTTCGTACTTCGGGTTGAAGAGCACCCTACGGCCCCGGCTCATCGAGATCCGACCGGATGCGATCAGCTTGCGCCCCGGCTCTATCCCGACGATGGAGCGCCTGCCGAGCCACACCACGTCCAGAGCGGCCGAACCGTCGAACAGCTCGGCCTCCAGGGCCGGCACACCGGCCCGCGGACGCAGCGTGACCGTGCGCAAGGTACCAGTAACCGTCACGATCTGCCGGTCGTGGCAGTCACAGATCCGCGTACAGCCCGCGGTGTCCGCGTCCTCCCGCAGTTCCTTGCTCTCCAGGTCCTCCTGGGACGAGGACAGCCGGTCGATCATGCGCCGGAACCGGCCCGCCGGCTTCTCTGGACGAGGAACAGCACTCATGGCAAAAAGCCTACCGGGGCGCGCCCACAGACCCGCACCCCAGTACGGGCCACCTCTGATCGCGGGGTCCCGCGGACCGCCCGTTCGTGTGGCGGGTACGACGAAGGGCCGCACCCCGAGGGGGTACGGCCCGTGCGTCCGTGCGGTGGTTCAGCGGACCTCGGTGATCTCCGGGCCGCGCTGCAGCTGGCCCATGCCGCCGGAGAAACGGGAGCCGCTCTGCTCCTCCTGCTGGACGCCTTCCGGCACCATCTGCGCGTCGTTCGGGAGCTTCAGGACGATCGGGTCGCGCGGGGCCATGGGGCCCTCACCGCGGACGACGACGGTGTCCCGGAAGATCTGCTCCAGCAGCCCGGCGGTCTGCGGCTCGACCGCGCCACGGCCGGAGATCACACCGCGCAGGAACCAGCGCGGCCCGTCCACGCCCACGAAGCGGACGACCTGGAAGCCGCCCGTGCCGTCCGGCAGCTGCACGGGCACCTGGGCCCGCAGCTCCCAGCCCAGCGGGCCCTCGACCTCGTCGATGACGCCGCCCTGCTGGGTGATGCCGGTGGCGATCTCCTCGCGGACCTCGCCCCAGATGCCCTCGCGCTTGGGAGCGGCGAAGGCCTGCAGCTGGACCGCGCTGTCGCGCAGGACGACGGTGGCCGCGACGATCGCGTCGCCCGCGACCTCGACCCGCAGCTCCATGCCCTCGACCCCGGGCACGAAGAGACCGCCGAGATCGACCCGGCCCTCACCGGGGTTGGAGACCTCGGAGCTGTCCCAGGGTCCGTCGGGCCGCGGCTCCGGCTCCAGCCGCACCCGCTCCCGCTCGACCTCGTCGGTCTCAGCGCCGACTTCCCCGGCTACGCCGTCGACCTGCTCGGCCTCGCTCGCCGCGTCCGCCGCGTCCTCAGCGGAGCCCTTCTTCTTGCGACGTCCGAACACGTCACTGTCCTTCCCGGTCGGATACGACCGAAGCGTATCGATTCCCACCCGTTGTGCCGCCCACCGCGGAATGACCGCCGGTGGACCCGAAGCCCCCCTCGGCCCGCGCCGAGTCGGGAAGCTCCGCCACCTCCTGGAAGCGCACCTTCTCGACCTGCTGGACGACCAGTTGGGCAATCCGGTCGAAGCGCTCGAACACCACGGCCTCCCGCGGGTCGAGGTTCACCACAATGACCTTGATCTCCCCACGGTACCCGGCATCAACCGTCCCCGGGGCATTCACCAGGGCGACACCGCAGCGGGCGGCGAGACCTGACCGAGGGTGCACGAAGGCCGCGTAACCCTCGGGGAGCGCGATGGACACGCCCGTGGGCAGCACGGCCCGTTCGCCCGGCTTCAGTTCACAGCTCTCCGTGGTCCGCAGATCGGCGCCCGCGTCACCGGGGTGCGCGTACTCCGGCAGCGGAACGTCCGGGTCGACGCGCCGGATCAGCACGTCGACGGGGGGACGTCCGCCGCTCACGGGTTCACCTCGAAGGCGCGGGCCCGCCGGACCTGGTCCGGGTCGCTCATGGCCGCCCGGATCTCCTCCTGGCGGCCGTTGTCGATGAAGTGGTCGACCTTCACCTCGACGAAGAGCGCGTCGGCGCGGACGGCGAGCGGGCCGTCGGGGCCGCCCACGCGCCCGGTGGCGCTCGCGTAGATCTTCCGCCCGGCCACGGCCGTCACCTCAGCCTGGAGGTGCAGCACGGCGCCGACGGGCACGGGACGTACGAAGTCGGTCTCCAGCCGCCCGGTCACCGCGATGGTGCGCAGCAGCCAGGTGAGCGAGCCGAGCGTCTCGTCGAGGGCGGTGGCGAGGACCCCGCCGTGCGCCAGGCCGGGCGCGCCCTGGTGGGCGGCCTTGACCGTGAACTCGGCGGTGAGGGAGACCCCCTCGCCGGCCCGGGCCTGAAGGTGCAGCCCGTGGGGCTGCTCGTCACCGCAGCCGAAACACTGCCCGTAGTGCGCGCCCAGCAGCTCGCCCGGGGCGGGCGCCTCGGGGTGCCGGACGGGCGCCGTGGCGTCCGCCGGGGGCTGCAGGGCCGCGGAAGTACCTCTCACAGCCGCAGACCTTACCCGTCCGTCAGCCTCCGGCCATCGTCCCGGCGGACAGGGTTTCCCCTCGGGTGCCCCCATTTCCCGGGGGCGGCCCTCCCCATGCCAAGCTTGACGCCATGCAGTCCTCCGCCCCGCCGTACGAAGAACGGCTCACCGCGCCCCGTTCCTGGTGGCTGGTGTGCCTCCTGGTCGGCGTCTCCATGGCTCTGATCCTGCTGCCCTTCGGCACCCTGCCGCTCCTCGGCGGCCTGGCCGGCGGCACCGCCGCCGCGGCGGTCGTGACCAGTTCCTACGGCTCGGTCCGCATCCGCGTGGTGGGGGACGCCCTGATCGCGGGCGAGGCGAAGATCCCGGTGAGCGCCCTCGGCGAGCCGGAGGTGCTCGACGCCGAGGAGGCGCGCGCCTGGCGCACGTACAAGGCCGACACCCGGGCGTTCATGCTGCTGCGCGCCTACGTCCCGGGGGCTCTGCGCATCCCGGTCACGGACCCGGCCGACCCGACGCCGTACCTGTATCTCTCGACCCGGCAGCCGCAGCGGCTGATCGCCGCCCTGGAGGCGGCGAGGGCTGCGGTGTAGACGCCGCGCCGGCCTCCCGGCCACCGCCGCTCCCCCGGCCGGCACCTCGCCCGGTTCCCGCCCGTTTTCTCGCCCGATTCTTACGGTCGGCCGACGGTCACGGTCGCCCGGTTCTCACGGTCGGCGGGGGTCGTCGGGGTTCTGCGGCAGCTCGGCCACCGCCACGGGGTCCGTCGGCTTCTCCAGTGCCGGGAGGTCCGGCAGCGCCTCCCAGGGCACCTGGGTCCGCCGCAGGTCCTTGCGGACGCGCTCCGCGAGGTGCTTGGTGTCCCGGCGGTTCATGAACGCGCCGACGGCCGCACCGACCAGGAACGGCATGAGGTTCGGCAGGTTGCGCACCATGCGCTTCGTGATCTGCTGGCGCAACTGCCGCTTCAGCTGTCCGCCGAGCGCCGCGTCGATCGTCGCGGGCCTGGTCACGTCGATCCCTCGCTCACTGGACCAGGAGTCGAGGTAGGCGGTGCTGCGCTGCCGGAGGTTGCCGGGCGGTCGCGCCCCGTACACCTCGTGCAGCTCGGCGACGAGTTTCAGCTCGATCGCGGCGACGCCGGTGATCTCGGCGGCCAGCTCCGCGGGCATGGCCGGCGGGGTGGGCAGCATGGCGGCGGCCCCGACTCCGGCGCCCACGGTGGAGGACGCGTTCGCGGCGCCCGCCACGAGCTTGTCGGCGAGCTGTTCGGGCCCGAGGCCCGGGAACTGGGCGCGCAGGGTCGCGAGGTCCCGTACGGGGATCCTCGGGGCCATGTCGATGATCCGGTCGGTGAGGTACGCGAGCCCGGCCCGCGCGCGGTCACCGCCCTTGCGGGCCCCGACGCTCAGGCCCTGTCTGATGCCCGCCCGGACGGCCGCCGCGCGCTGCCCGGCGACCGGCGCCGGAGTGTCCACCGGTACGGGCAGGCGTCCCTGCTCATCCGTGGCGCCCCCCGACGCCGTGCCCGACGTACGTTCGAGCGAGGCCGCTCCGGGATCGGAGGAGCCCCGCTCGTCGTCACGCACGCCGTCAGGGCCGCGGTACGGCCCGTGGTCCGCCCCCTTGCGGAGGCGGCGCTTCCAGGGAGGGGTCGAGCCAGTCACGGCCGACCCTGCCTCAGTCGCAGTCGCGGCAGATCGGCTGACCGTTCTTCTCGCGGGCCAGCTGGCTGCGGTGGTGCACCAGGAAGCAGCTCATGCAGGTGAACTCGTCCTGCTGCTTGGGCAGGACGCGGACGGCCAGTTCCTCGTTCGAGAGGTCGGCGCCCGGCAGTTCCAGGCCCTCGGCTGCCTCGAACTCGTCGACGTCCACCGAGGAGGTCGACTTGTCGTTCCGGCGCGCCTTGAGTTCTTCCAGGCTGTCCGAGTCAACGTCGTCGTCGGTCTTGCGTGGGGTGTCGTAATCCGTTGCCATGTCGCTCTCCCCCTCTGGGTGTCTGCGGTGTCTCCAGCGCACGTAACGCGTGAGAGGCCGGACTTGTGCCCGACCTGAGGCGGAGATTTTGCCTCACATCAAGGTCTGTTACTCAATCGACACCCAACCGGACCCCTCAAGAGTGATCGGCTTGGATGGCGAACGGGACCGTACACGGTCCTCGGGCTGCATTTCAAAGGCGCCCCAGCATGTACTTCCCGTGATCTCAACCCCCGAAAACCCGGATGTTCCCGGCGTTCCGGCGGGCACGTGATCACGCTCAGTAGATGGCCGAATAATCGCCCATGTGATCGATCACACACCGGTCGTGCGCGACTGTTCTGACCAGAACCCATGGGCGTCCCGGGAAATTCCGCGTGAAGCGAACATGTCCCGGAAGCCGGCACATTTTCTCAGACGGGCAGGGTCACACGCATCACCAGACCGCCCCCCTCACGTGGCTGGGCGGCGATGTGGCCGCCGTGCGCGCGGGCCACGGACCGGACGATCGACAGGCCGAGGCCCACGCCCTTGTCGCTTCCCGTGCGCTCCGTCCGCAGCCGCCGGAACGGCTCGAAGATGTTGTCGATCTCGTACGCCGGGACCACGGGCCCGGTGTTCGTGACCACGAGGACCGCCTGTCCCTGCTGGAGCTCCGTCGTCACCTCGACCCAGCCGCCCGGCCCCGGCACGTTGTACCGGACGGCGTTCTGGACGAGGTTCAGCGCGATCCGCTCCAGCAGGACGCCGTTGCCCTGGACGACCGCGGGGGCCCGCTCGCCGCGGATCTCGATCTTCTTGGCGTCCGCCTCGGCGTGCACCTGGTCGACGGCGCGGGTGGCGACCTCGGCGAGGTCCACGGGCTTGCGCTCGACGATCTGGTTGTCGCTGCGGGCGAGCAGCAGCAGCCCCTCGACGAGCTGCTCACTGCGCTCGTTGGTGGCCAGCAGGGTCTTGCCCAGCTGTTGCAGCTCCGCCGGCGCGTTCGGATCGGAGAGGTGCACCTCCAGCAGCGTGCGGTTGATCGCGAGGGGGGTGCGCAGTTCGTGCGAGGCGTTGCCCACGAAGCGCTGCTGGGCCGTGAAGGCCCGTTGGAGCCGCTCCAGCATGTCGTCGAAGGTGTCCGCCAGCTCCTTCAGCTCGTCGTCCGGGCCGTCCAGCTCGATACGGCGGGAGAGGTCCGACCCGGCCACCGCGCGCGCGGTGCGCGTGATGCGGCCGAGCGGCGCGAGCACCCGGCCGGCCATCGCGTAGCCGAAGGCGAACGCGATCACGGCGAGCCCCAGCAGGGCCAGCAGCGAGCGGCTGAGCAGGGCGTCCAGGGCGGCCCGGCGCTGGTCGTCGATGCAGTTGGCGATCGCGGCGTTGAAGTCGGCGAGCGGGACGTTGCCCGACGAGTTGGCGTTGACGGCGGGGCACTGCTCGCTGGAGACGCTGATGTCGTTACCGCCGATGATCTTGAACAGCGGCTGGTTGCCGGTGTTGATCGCCTGGGCGGCCAGCAGGTAGATGATCGACAGCAGCAGGATGCCGGCGATCAGGAACATGCCGCCGTACAGCAGCGTGAGCCGTATGCGGATGGTCGGGCGCAGCCACGGGAACGGGACCTGCGGCCGCTGGGGGTCCCAGGTGGGCTTGGGGGGAGCTGCGGGGGGTGCCGGGGTCGCGGCCATGACGATCAGATCCGGTAGCCGGAGCCGGGCACGGTGACGATCACCGGTGGCTCGCCGAGCTTGCGCCGCAGCGTCATCACGGTGACCCGGACGACGTTGGTGAACGGGTCGGTGTTCTCGTCCCAGGCCTTCTCCAGGAGCTGCTCCGCGGAGACCACGGCGCCCTCGCTGCGCATCAGCACCTCCAGGACGGCGAACTCCTTGGGCGCGAGCTGCACCTCCTTGCCGTCGCGGAAGACCTCGCGGCGGTTGGGGTCGAGCTTGATCCCGGCGCGCTCCAGGACCGGCGGCAGGGGCACGCTCGTACGCCGGCCGAGGGCCCGCACGCGCGCGATCAGCTCACTGAAGGCGAACGGTTTGGGCAGATAGTCGTCGGCGCCGATCTCCAGGCCCTCGACGCGGTCGCTGACGTCGCCGGACGCGGTGAGCATCAGCACGCGCGTGGGCAGGCCCAGCTCGACGAGCTTGCGGCAGACGTCGTCGCCGTGGACGAGGGGGAGGTCGCGGTCGAGGACGACCACGTCGTAGTCGTTGACGCCGATGCGCTCCAGGGCGGCCGCACCGTCGTACACGACGTCGACGGCCATGGCCTCCCGGCGCAGTCCGGTGGCCACCGCATCGGCGAGCAGCTGCTCGTCCTCGACGACGAGTACGCGCACGTCGCTTGTCCTTCCTGTGTCCACCCGCGTAGCACGCCGAAGGCGCACACGGGCAGGGTGTTCGTGGGTGTGTGACCTCCATCCTGCCTTTTTCGGCCGTAAGTCGGCGGTAAGGCGACCTCCTGCCGGGGCCGACCGGGAATGCGGGATTTTTTCGTCCGGTTGAGGTTTCCGTCGGAGGGGGCGAGGGGAGGACAGGCTTTACACCCCGCGATCACGCTCTGCTTGTGCCGCGCCACCACGCGGTGCACGGCGATCCGCTTTCCGCAGAGCGGGCGTGGGTGTCCGGCACCGACGCCGCCCGGCACGGGTGACGCTGGGCATCCACACGAAGCGTGATCGTCCCTTCCGAACCGGCACACCCCCGTGCCATCGACCCACGACCAGGACGAGGGGGCGCAGCATGGACGCTTTCACCGCAGGACTTCTGCAGCGCATAAGGGCGACCGAGTCCGACCTGACCAGGGCTCGTGACGAGGGCGACGACTTCCTCGTCGAAGTGGAGCAGGCCGAGCTCGACGACCTGCACCGCCTCGCCGCCGACCACGGTGTGGAGGTCGGCGCGTCCAGCGTCTGATCCGGACCCACGCGAACGACAGCGGGACCCCAGGCAGCCGGCCTGGGGTCCCGCTTTCTTCGCGCTCAGTCGTGCCAGGCGCCGAGCTGCTCCAGGCGGGCCTGGAGGGCCTCGAAGAGGCCGGGTGGGGCGGCGACGGTCAGGTCGGGTGAGAGGGGCTCTCCGGGACGTCCACCGGTCAGGGCGCCCGCCTCCCGGGCGATGAGGTCGCCCGCCGCGTAGTCCCAGGCGTTGAGGCCGCGCTCGTAGTACGCGTCCAGACGCCCCACGGCGACGTCGCACAGGTCGATCGCGGCCGAGCCGCCGCGCCGGATGTCGCGGACCTCGGGGATCAGCTCGCGCAGCACGTCGGCCTGGCGGGCCCGGCGCTCGGCGCGGTAGCCGAAGCCCGTGCCGACCAGGGCCAGCTCCAGGGCGGGGGCGGGCCGCACGCGCGCGGGGCGGTCGTTCACGTACGCCCCCTCGCCGAGGACCGCGCGGCAGGTCTCGCCGCGCGCGGGGGCGTGGACCACGCCGACGACCGTCTCGCCGTCCACACGGGCCGCTATGGACACGGCCCAGCTCGGCAGGCCGTACAGGTAGTTGACGGTGCCGTCGATCGGGTCGATCACCCACTGGACACCGCTGGTGCCCTCGACGCTGGCGCCCTCCTCGCCGAGCACGCCGTCGTGCGGCCTGCGCTCGGCCAGCAGCGCGGTGATCAGCTTCTCGGATGCGATGTCCATCTCGGTGACGACGTCGACCGCGCTGGACTTGGTGGCGGCCACGCCGAGGTCCTCGGGCCGGCCGTCGTGCAGGAAGGCGCCCGCGCGGTGGGCCGCCTCCAGGGCGATCTCGAGCAGCTCGGCCTTCAGCCCGTCCGGACGGTTCGGCTGGTCGTTCACGGTGCTCCTCACGCGTACGGGCTGTCGGCGCCCGCGGCGGCGGGCTTCGGGGCGCGGGCCGGGCAGCAGCCGACCGGGCAGAGGTTGTGGCTCGCGCCGAGGGCGCCGAGGGCGCAGGGCGTCACGTCCTGGCCCCGCTCGACGGCCGCGCGCTCCAGGACCAGGTCGCGGATCGCGGCGGCGAACCGCGGGTCGGCGCCCACGGTGGCCGAGCGGCGCACCGGCAGCCCCAGTTCCTCGCCCTTGGCCATGGCCTCGGTGTCGAGGTCGTACAGGACCTCCATGTGGTCCGAGACGAACCCGATGGGCGCCATCACGACGGCCGGGGCGCCGGACCCGCTCAGCTCCTCCAGGTGGTCGCAGATGTCGGGCTCCAGCCACGGGATGTGCGGGGCTCCCGACCGGGACTGGTAGACGAGCTGCCAGGGGTGCTCCACGCCGGTCCGCTCGCGCACGGCCTCCACGATGAGCCGGGAGACCTCCAGGTGCTCCTCGACGTAGGCGCCGCCCTCTCCGTGGCCCTCGACCGGGCCGGAGGTGTCCGCCGAGGCGTTCGGGATGGAGTGCGTGCAGAAGGCGATGTGCGCGCCGTCGCGGACGTCGTCGGGGAGGTCGGCGAGGGAGTCGATCACCCCGTCGATCATGGGCTCCAGGAAGCCGGGGTGGTTGAAGTAGTGCCGGATCTTGTCGATCCTCGGCAGCTCCAGGCCCTCGGCCTCCAGGGCCGCGAGGGAGTCGGCGAGGTTCTCCCGGTACTGGCGGCAGCCCGAGTACGAGGCGTACGCGCTGGTGGCGAGGACCAGGATGCGGCGGCGGCCGTCGGCGACCATCTCGCGGAGGGTGTCGGTGAGGTAGGGCGCCCAGTTGCGGTTGCCCCAGTAGATCGGCAGGTCCAGGCCGTGCCCGGCGAAGTCCTTGCGCAGGGCGTCGAGCAGGGCGCGGTTCTGGTCGTTGATGGGGCTGACCCCGCCGAACAGGAAGTAGTGCTCGCCGACTTCCTTGAGGCGTTCCTTGGGGATGCCGCGCCCCCGCGTCACGTTCTCCAGGAAGGGGATCACGTCGTCCGGGCCCTCCGGGCCGCCGAACGAGAGCAGGAGCAGGGCGTCATAGGGGGTGGCGTCGTGCGCGTGTGGCATGACTCGATCCTGCCACCCGACACCGACGGCCGGGATCCCGGCCCGCTCTGGGTGGTGACTTAGGTTTGCCTGACCCGTAAGCTGTATCGGCATCCTTCGCGCCTTACAGCGCCGACCAGGGAACGGTGCCCTCCGCTTCCCGCACCTTTCGGAGACCCGCCGTGCCCAGCCCGTACACCGCTCTGTTCGCCATGCCCGGCACCAAGGGCTTCACCGCCGCGGGCCTCATCGGCCGTATGCCGCTGTCGATGATGGGCATCGGCGTGGTCACGATGATCTCGCAGCTCACGGGACGGTACGGCCTCGCCGGTGCGCTGTCGGCGACCATCGCGCTGTCCGCCGCCGTGCTGGGCCCGCAGATCTCCCGCATGGTGGACCAGTACGGGCAGCGGCGGGTGCTGCGTCCGGCGACGCTCGTCGCGCTGGCCGCGGCAGCGGGGCTGCTGTTCGCCGCGCACTTCCGCTGGCCGGACTGGGTGCTGTACGTGTGCTCGGCCGGCATCGGCTGTGTGCCAAGCCTCGGGGCGATGACCCGGGCCCGCTGGGCGGCCCTGTACCGGGGCACCCCGCAGTTGCACACCGCCTACTCGTTCGAGTCCGTGGTGGACGAGGTCTGCTTCATCTTCGGGCCGATCATCTCCATCGGTCTGTCGACGGCGTGGTTCCCGGAGGCCGGGCCGCTGCTCGCCGCCTGCTTCCTCGCGGTCGGCGTGTTCTGGCTGACCGCCCAGCGGGCCACCGAGCCCGCACCGCACCCGCGCGCGCAGCGGGGGCGCGGCCGTTCCGCGCTGCGCTCGCCCGGACTGCAGGTGCTGGTGGTCACGTTCGTGGCGACCGGGGCGATCTTCGGAGCCGTCGACGTGGTCACCGTGGCGTTCGCCGAGGAGCAGGGCCACAAGGCCGCGGCGAGCGTCGTCCTGGCCGTCTACGCGGCCGGGTCCTGCCTCGCCGGCATCGTGTTCGGGCTGCTGCGGTTCTCCGGGGCGGCCGAGCTTCGCTGGCTGCTGGGCGTCTGCGGGATGGCCGTGAGTATGATCCCCCTCCTACTGGTCGGAAACTTGCCGTTTCTGGCCGTGGCGCTCTTCGTGGCGGGGCTGTCCATCGCACCCACGATGATCACGACCATGTCCCTGATCGAAGAGCACGTACCACGCGCGCAACTGACCGAGGGCATGACCTGGGTGAGCACCGGACTCGCGGTCGGCGTCGCGCTCGGCTCCTCCGCGTCCGGCTGGGTGATCGACGCGGCCGGGGCCGACGCCGGGTACGGGGTGCCGGCGGTGTCCGGTGCCGTCGCGGTCGCGGTCGGTTTCCTCGGGTACCGCCGGCTGCGCAGGCCGGCACCGGAGCGGGGAGGGCCCCATGAGCACCACAGTGATCGGCAAGAGCGGCACGTGGCGTAACTGGGCGGGGAACGTGACCGCCCGGCCCGTGCGGGAGGTCACCCCTGCCACCGTCGAGGAACTCGCCGCGGCGGTGCGCCGGGCCGCCGAGGACGACCTCCGGGTGAAGGCCGTCGGCACGGGGCACTCCTTCACGGCCGCCGCCGCGACCGACGGCGTGTTGATCCGCCCTCAACTGCTGACGGGCATACGCGACATCGACCGCGACGCCATGACCGTCACGGTGGGCGCGGGCACCCCGCTCAAGAGACTCAACGTGGCGCTCGCACGCGAAGGGCTGTCGCTCACGAACATGGGCGACATCATGGAGCAGACGGTCTCCGGGGCCACCAGCACCGGCACCCACGGCACGGGCCGCGAGTCGGCCTCGATCGCCGCGCAGATCAGGGGACTCGAACTGGTCACCGCGGACGGCTCGGTCCTGACCTGTTCCGCCACCGAGAACGCGGACGTCTTCGCGGCCGCCCGCGTCGGCATCGGCGCGCTCGGCATCGTCACCGCGATCACCTTCGCCGTGGAGCCGATCTTCCTGCTCACGGCCCGCGAGGAGCCGATGCCGTTCGAGAAGGTGCTGGCCGAGTTCGACGAACTGCACGCCGAGAACGAGCACTTCGAGTTCTACTGGTTCCCGCACACCGGCAACACCAACACCAAGCGCAACAACCGCAGCGCGGGCCCCGAGAAGCCCGTCCCGCAGCTGAACAGCTGGTTCGAGGACGAGTTCCTCTCCAACGGCGTCTTCCAGGTGGCCAACCTGGTCGGCCGGGCCGTGCCCGCCACCATCCCGGCGATCGCCCAGATCTCCAGCCGCGCCCTGTCCGCGCGCACCTACACCGACATCCCCTACAAGGTCTTCACCTCTCCGCGCCGGGTGCGCTTCGTGGAGATGGAATACGCCGTTCCGCGCGAGGCCCTGGTGGACACACTGCGTGAGCTCAGGGCGATGGTGGACCGCTCCCCCCTCCGCGTCAGCTTCCCGGTGGAGGTCCGCACCGCGCCGGCCGACGACATCACCCTCTCCACCGCCTCCGGCCGCGACAGCGCCTACATCGCCGTCCACATGTTCCGGGGCACGCCCTATCAGGCGTACTTCACGGCCGCCGAGCGGATCTTCACGGCGCACGAGGGGCGTCCGCACTGGGGCAAGGTGCACACACGGGACACCGACTACTTCGCCAAGGTCTACCCGCGCTTCGGCGAGTTCACCGCGCTGCGCGACCGGCTCGACCCCGAACGGCGTTTCCAGAACGACTACTTGCGCCGCGTCCTCGGGTCGTAGCCGGGCGGCCGGACCGGTGATCGTGTGACGCGCTCCCCCTACCCGGCGTGACGAAAGGCCCCTTCCCCGCGGCCGATTGCCGTCTCTCACCAGAAAGCGAGCGGCGCGCCGATCCACGCAAGTGGCCCGAATGGAGTACTGTTGCGAGCCCTGGGTCCGGACTCCCGCCAGGGTGTCCGGGGCCCACGAGGACCGCCGGGAGGGGGATCGTTGCACAGGGTGATGAGGTTCGTCACTTAGCGTTGCGAAACAGGTAACCGTGCCATAACGGCGGCCTCGGGCCCACGCCCGACACGCCGGGCAACTAGGCAAGGTTGTGGCAGGCTGCACCCGGGCAGGCCACACTCACTAGCGGAAGCAGCGACGCACGTGACGTCGGCAGGCACCACCCGGGAGGTCCCCATGCCCGAACTGCGTGTCGTGGCCGTCTCCAATGACGGCACACGGCTGGTGCTGAAGGCTGCCGATTCCACGGAGTACACGCTGCCGATCGACGAGCGCCTGCGTGCCGCCGTACGCGGTGACCGTCCCCGTCTCGGCCAGATCGAGATCGAGGTCGAGAGCCATCTGCGTCCCCGTGACATCCAGGCGCGTATACGCGCGGGTGCCACGGCCGAGGAGGTCGCGCAGCTCGCCGGCATCCCCGTCGACCGGGTACGCCGGTTCGAGGGGCCCGTACTGGCCGAGCGCGCCTTCATGGCCGAGCGGGCACGCAAGACCCCGGTCCGCCGCCCCGGCGAGAACGCCGCGGGCCCGCAGCTCGGCGAGGCCGTCCAGGAACGGCTGTTGATCCGCGGCGCGGAGAAGGACACCGTCCAGTGGGACTCCTGGCGCCGCGACGACGGCACCTGGGAGGTCCTGCTGGTGTACCGGGTCGCGGGCGAACCGCACTCGGCGAGCTGGACGTACGACCCGCCCCGGCGGCTGGTCCAGGCTGTCGACGACGAGGCGCGCTCCCTGATCGGGGAGTCCGACGACCTGGGCGCGCCCGAACCGAGCTTCCCGTTCGTACCGCGGATCGCCCGGCTGCCCCGCGACCGTCAGACGGAACGCCCCGTCCTGCCGGCCGGGCCACCGGAGGGCGACGAGGAGAGCGAGCGCGACTCGCTCACGAGCATCCTGGAGGCCGTCCCCAGCTACCGGGGCGACCTGGTGGTGCCCGAACTGCCGTCCGCCGAACCGCAGGACGAGTCCGTCGAGGAGGCGGACGAGGAGTCCGCGGCGCCCGCGGCATCGGCCGGTTCCGCCTACGCGGACGTCCTGATGCCGCCGCGGTCGGTGGGCGGGCACCGTGACCGGCTCATCGGCTCCACCGACCGGCAGGCCGAGGCCGACGGCGTACGGCCGGGCCGGCGCGCGGCGGTGCCCAGCTGGGACGAGATCGTGTTCGGTACGCGCCGCAAGAAACAGGAGTAGCGGGCGACAGCGGTGAGCAGGGTGGGGGTCGGCGGCTGCGAGCAGGACGGTCGTGCATGCCGATCCGTTTCTGCTTTCTTCTGCTTCCGGGTTCTTCTTCCGTGGTTTCCGTGGGGTTCCGTGGGTGGGGGTCCGGTCTCTCATACGTGTACGGGGCCCGTGTCGTTCAGACGCGGGCCCCGCGGCACGCCGTCAGTGCCGGGTCACTGGGGGTCGGGCCCGGTGGCGACCGGGCGGCTGCCGTCCCGTGACCACTCCGACCAGGAGCCGACGTACAGGGCGGCCGGGATGCCCGCCACGGCCAGCGCGAGCACCTGGTGGGCGCCGGAGACGCCCGAGCCGCAGTACACGCCGACCTCGGTGTCCGCGGTCGCGCCGAGTCCCTTGAATCGGTCGGCGAGTTCGGCGGCGGAGCGGAAGTGACCGGATGCGGTCACGTTCTCGGTGGTGGGCGCGGACACGGCGCCCGGGATGTGGCCGCCGACCGGGTCGATGGGCTCCACGTCGCCTCGGTAGCGCTCGGCGGCCCGCGCGTCGAGGAGCAGACCGCTGCGGGCGAGCGCCGCGGCGCCGTCCGCGTCGAGCAGCGGGAGGGCGCCCGGGGCGGGGGTGAAGGTTCCCGGCTCGGGGACGGGGAGTTCGGCCGTCACAGGGCCGTCCCAGGCCGCGAGACCGCCGTCGAGGACGCGCACGGAGGGGTGGCCCGACCAGCGGAGCAGCCACCACGCGCGCGCGGCGGCCCAGTTGAGGCCGCCGTCGTAGACGACGACCGGACGGTCGGCGGACACCCCGGCAGCCCGCATCGCCGCACCGAAGGTCTCGGGGTCCGGCAGCGGGTGGCGGCCGGCCTCGCCCGCCGGGCCGGCGAGTTCGGCGTCCAGGTCGACGAAGACGGCCCCCGGGATGTGCGCCGTGTCGTACGCGGGCCGCTGGTGGGGGCCGCCCAACTGCCAGCGCACGTCCAGCAGGACGGGCGGGCGGGGTCCGGCCAGCTCCTCGGCGAGGTCGGATGCGGTGATGATGGCGTTCATGGCCCCCATCCTCGCGCACGGGGTGGTTCCTTCGCCCGGGTCCGGCTACTCTGCCCGCCGGACGGTTGCGATCACCGCGCGTACAGGATCGGACACATGCCGTACAGTCGACGGCCACCACCCGTCCGCCCCGCGGAAAGCGGCGCGTCACGGTCGACCGCGTCCGTTCGCGTACGTACGTGCGCCAGGGCGCGGCGGTGCGGCGCGGGCGTGCGGCACCACGGGTGGTGCGAGCATCGGCGCGGGGCGTGATCGCGGGTGGACGCGGTACACGTGTACGGCGGGGCGGACGGACGCGGCCGCGAGGGCCGAGGAGAGAGTGACGATGACCGACGCACGGGGGTCGACCGGCCCGAACGGCGGGGCGTACCCGCCGGGCACGCCCCGCTGGGTGAGCCTGATGGTGCACGGGATGGACGCGACGCAGGAGTTCTACGGGGCCCTGTTCGGCTGGGAGTTCCAGCCCGGTCCGCAGCAGCTCGGCCCGTACGTGCGGGCGTTGCTCGACAGGCGCGAGGTGGCGGGGATCGGGCAGCTGCCGCCGGACCGGCACCTTCCGATCGCGTGGACGCCGTACTTCGCCTCCGACGACGTGGACCGGACGGCGGCGACCGTGCGGCACTGCGGCGGGACCGTCGGGGTCGGGCCGCTGGACGCCGGGGAGGCGGGGCGCCTCGCGATCGGCTCGGACCCGACGGGTGCCGTCTTCGGCATCTGGCAGGCGGCGGAGCTCCTCGGCACGGACATCACGGGGGTTCCGGGCACCCCCGCCTGGGACGAGCTGCTCACGTACGACACGGAGAGCGTCGCCAAGTTCTACGAGGTGGCCTTCGGCTACGAGGAGAGACCGGTGGCGTCACCGGACCCCGACACCGACCACGTCACCCTCCACATCGGGGGCCGCCCCGTCGCCGGCATCCACGGCATGGGCACCGCGCTCCCCCGTGACCGTGGCCCGCACTGGCTGACGTACTTCGAGACGACCGACACCGACGAGGCGGCCCGGCGGGTCCTCGACCTCGGCGGCCATGTCCTCACTCCGCCGCACGACACCCCCCAGGGCCGTGTGGCCACCGTGGCGGATCCGGAGGGGGCGGTCTTCGCGCTGGTGCACATGGAGCGCTGAGGGGCCCGTGGAGCGCCGAGGGGGCCCATGGCGCGCTGAGGTTCGGGACGTGGGAGCGCTGACGGGTGCGGGGGCCGTTGCCCGCGAGGGCGACCTCTGCGCGCGGTGATGGCCGGCGGAGGGCTCAGGCCGTCTCGACCGGGAGGACGTCCGGGGAGAGGGCTCCCGCGCGGGCCGTCGCCGCGGTCATGCGGCGGCGGTGGTGGCGGCGGCAGAGCACCTCGTAGCCGATGTCGTCGGGCTGGTTGACGTCGCCGACGACGACCTGGGCGCCCTCGACGACCATGTGGCCGCCTATGGTGCGGGCGTTGTGGGTGGCGCGGGCGCCGCACCAGCACAGGGCCTCGACCTGGAGGACCTCGACGCGGTCGGCGAGCTCGACCAGGCGCTGGGAGCCGGGGAAGAGCTTGGAGCGGAAGTCGGTGGTGATGCCGAAGGCGTAGACGTCGAGGCCCAGGTCGTCCACGACGCGGGCGAGCTGGTCGATCTGCTCGGGGGCGAGGAACTGCGCCTCGTCGGCGATGACGTAGTCCGCGCGGCGCCCCTGGGAGAGGTGGTCGACGAGGTACGCGTAGAGGTCCTGGCCGTCCTCGACCTCCACCGCGTCGGTCACCAGCCCCAGGCGGGAGGAGAGCTTGCCCTCACCGGCGCGGTCGTCACGCGTGAAGATCATGCCCTGGAGGCCCCGCGCCGAGCGGTTGTGCTCTATCTGGAGGGCCAGCGTCGACTTCCCGCAGTCCATGGTTCCGGAGAAGAACACCAGCTCGGACATGGTGAGGTGAGCACCTTTCGGCAAGGGACGGCGGGGCGGTCGGGACGGGCGCGCGGGACGGTCAGGAGCGGACTTCGAGGAGCGGGACCAGTTGTTCCGCCGGGGTCATCGAGCCGTGGTTGCCGACCATGGCCGACTCCTTGGGCTCCCGCTCGGAGGCGATGATCAGGACGTCGTCGCGGGCGGCCGCGACGACGTCACCGATGCGGCCGTACACCCGTTCGTCCACCGTGGGCCCGAACCAGCCCGCGGCGATGGCCTCGTCCCGCGAGGCGATCCAGAACTGCTCGCCGAGCACCTCGCGCCAGCAGGTCAGGACGTCCGACTCGGCGCCCGGTACCGCGTACACATGGCGGGCGCGGCCCTCGCCGCCCAGCAGGGCGACGCCGGCGCGCAGTTCCCAGTCCTCGTCGAAGTCGATGCGGTGCTGTTCGTCGAAGGGGATGTCGATCATGCCGTGGTCGGCGGTGACGTAGAGGGCGCTGCGCGGCGGGAGTTGCTCCGCCAGCCGCTGGACGAGGCGGTCGACGTGCATGAGCTGGCCGCGCCAGGTGTCCGAGTCGAGGCCGTAGCGGTGCCCGGCGCCGTCGACCTCGGAGTAGTACGTGTAGACCAGGGCCCGGTCACCGGCACGCAGTTGGGCGGCGGCCAGGTCCATGCGGTCCTCGCCGGAGAGACGGCCGTGGAAGGTGCCGCCGCTCAGCGCGACCTTGGTCAGGGGGGTGTGCTCGAAGGCGGGCGACGAGACCTGCGCGGCGTGCACACCGGCCTCGTGGGCGAGCTGGAACACGGTCGGGTACGGCTGCCACACGTGTGGTGCCGTCCAGGGCTGCCAGCGGAGCTGGTTCATCAGCTCCCGGGTGTCGGGGTCGCGGACCGTGTAGCCGGGGAGGCCGTGCGCGCCGGGGGGCAGTCCGGTGCCCACGGAGGCCAGGGAGGTCGCCGTGGTGGCGGGGTAGCCGGCGGTGATGGGGCGGCCGGTCCCGCCGCGGGAGGACGCCAGCAGGGAGGTCATGAAGGGCGCCTCGTCGGGGTGCGCCCGAAGCTGCTCCCAGCCGAGTCCGTCGATCAGGAAGACGCAGGCACGGTCGGCCGGCGCCAGTTCCCGTATCGCGGCGGTCACGCCGGGGACCTCCATGCCCGCGGCGAGGGTGGGCAGGAGGTCGGCGAGCGAGCCTGCGCCGTACTCGGGGACGGGCGCGGAGCCGACGGCGAGGGGTTCCGGGTGGTCCCAGGTGGGCAGCGCCATCAGCGGGCGAGGTCCGCGGTCGCCTCGGAGAGGGACTGCGCGAAGGCGAGGGCCTGGCGAACGGTCTCGGGGCCGTCCCCGGCCTCGCTGACGCGCAGGCTGAGGTCGTCCGCCGTCGAGCTGCCCGTGTAGCCGTGGTCGGCCTCGCAGTTGGGGTCGCCGCAGGCGGCGGGCTCCAGGTCGATGCGGGAGACGGCGCCCCAGCCGATGGTCAGGACGACCTCGCGGGGCAGGGTGCCGGGCGTGTACGACTCGGGGTTGGCGACGACCCTGCTGACCACGACCGAGGAGATCCGGCCGAGCTTCACCGACTCGGTGGACGTGGTGGCGTAGGGCGTCGGCGACGTGCTGTCCGCGGCCTGCTCGTCGGTGTGGCTGACGATGAACCGGTTGGCCGTGAGGACGAGGACGGTCACATGGCGCCGCACCTCGTTCGCGTCGAACGTCGTCTCCTGGTGGACCAGGTACGACTTGATGGCCTCGCCGCCGACAGCGGCCTCCACCGCCTCGGCCACGAGAGCCGGGTAGTAGCCGCTGCGCTCGATCGCCGCGCGCAGCCCCTGGGTCGTCGTACTGGTCTTGGCCATGACGTCCATCCTAGTCCGTGGGCAAGGGCGGTCCGGCTCAGTCAGGGGCATCCCGGGGCGTTCGCACAGCAGGCCGTCGTGCCCCTCTCGCGTCCGGCCCCCCGGAGCAGCCCTGTGGAGGGGCAGGCGGAGGGGTGCGGCCACGGCATCGCGGAGGCTCGGGGAGGGCCGCGCGGGGCTCGGGGAGGGCCATGTGGTCGCAGGCGGACGCGGGCCTCGAACGCCGCGTACGCAGGGCCGGTGACGGAGCCGGAGGTGACCGTGTCCCCCTCTCCGGTGGCCGGTCGCCAGCCGCCGACCGCCGGTCCCCGGTCGTCGCCGTCAGTAGACCGGGAGCGTTCTCGGGCCGAGGTCGTCGCGGGCAGGTGGGCGGGCGAGCCGTACGGTGGCGCCGAGGACGCTGAGCCCGTGCGGGGCGACGACGACCGGTTCCAGGGAGACGGCCACGACCTCGGGGTGATCGTCCACCAGCCGGGAGACGCGCAGCAGCAGTTCCTCCAGGGCGCCGGTGTCGACCGGCGCCGAGCCTCTCCAGCCGAAGAGGAGGGGTGCCGTCCGGATCGACCGGACCAGGGAGGCGGCGTCCCGTTCGGTGGCCGGAATCAGCCGGTGCGCCATGTCACCGAGCAGCTGCGACGCCGGCCCGGCCAGCCCGAAGGACAGCACCGCGCCCGCCGCCGGGTCGACCACCGTCCGTACGATCGTGTCGACACCGCGCGGGGCCATGGCCTGGACGACCGGACGCAGCTCCTCCGGACCGCCGAACAGTTGCGTCAACTCCGCGTAGGCTCGCCGCAGTTGCTCCTCGTCCGCCAGGTCGAGCCGTACGCCGCCCAGGTCCGCGCGGTGCCTCAGGTGCGGGGCGGTCGTCTTCAGCGCGACGGGATAGCCGAGCGCCTCGGCCGCCGCCACCGCCTCGTCGGGCGTGGGCGCTGGACGTGCCTCCCGGACCTGGATGCCGTACCGCCCGAGCAGGGCACAGGTGTCCTCCGCGCCGAGGGCGAGCCCCTCGCCCCGCGCGAGCAGCTCGTCGATCTGCCGCGCGGCGCCCTTCTCGTCGATGTCCTCGTACTCGGGCACCTTGCCCGGCTCCGCCGCCTCGCGCCGCCACTGCGCGTACTTCACGGCCTCGGCGAGGGCGCGGACGGCCCGCTCGGCGGCGGGATAGGCGGGGATGAGCCGCGAGTCGGCGGGCCGGGCGGGGCCGAGCCGGTCATCGGCGGGCGGGGCGGGCGGGGCGGCGTCCGCCGCGAGGGGACGGGCGGGCGCGGTGGGGGGTGCCAC
This sequence comes from Streptomyces sp. HM190, assembly GCF_009857135.1. GTDB lineage: Bacteria > Actinomycetota > Actinomycetes > Streptomycetales > Streptomycetaceae > Streptomyces > Streptomyces heilongjiangensis. Next base: position 6,543,747 of record NZ_CP047318.1, on the reverse strand, counting down.
CGGGGTGGCCGTTCCGTCGGCGGCGGGCGCTCGCTCCGCGGGGTGCCCCGCGTCCCCCTGAGCCGGGGTGGCCGCAGGCTGTGACGCGCCGCTCGTGGTGCCGGGTGCCCTGTCGGCCGCCTGGGGTGCGGTGCTCGCCGCGGCCGACAGCGCCTCGGCGAGGCCGCCCAGCTCGACGTGGACGACGAGCACCGGCTTCGAGGGATTCGCCGCCGCCGCGGAGCGCAGCGCCTCGGCGAGGGCCGCGTCGTCGGGGGACGTCTCCCCCAGCGCCGGTATGGCCGTCACGACGACCGCGTCGCAGGCGTCGTCGGCCAGGGCGTCCGACAGCACCCGGTGGAAGTCGTCCGCCGAGGCGGCGGTCGTCAGGTCGACCGGCGGCAGCGGACGGAGCCCCTCGGCCAGGCACGCGTCATAGGTGAGCAGCCCCAGCGACTCCGAGTTGCCGAGGATCGCGACCCGCGGGCCCGCGGGGAGCGGCTGCCGGGCCAGCAGGAGCCCCGCGTCCACCAGCTCCGTGATCGTGTCGACGCGGATCACCCCCGCCTGCCGCAGCACCGCGGACACGGTGGCGTGCGGCAGCCGGGTGGCGCGCACCGCGTGCCCCTGCGGGGCCGCCCCGTGGCGTGCGCCCTGGACGACGACGAGCGGTTTGACCGCGGCGGTCCGCCGGGCGAGGCGGGTGAACTTGCGCGGGTTGCCGATGGACTCCAGGTACATCAGCACCACGTCGGTGTCGGGGTCCTCGTACCAGTACTGGATGACGTCGTTGCCGGAGACGTCCGCCCGGTTGCCGGACGACACGAACGTGGACACGCCCGTCACCCCGGTGACCCCTCCCCCGCGCCGGTGCAGCCGGGACAGCAGCGCGATGCCGATGGCGCCGGACTGGGCGAAGAGGCCGATGCGCCCCGAGCGGGGCATCTGCGGGGCGAGCGAGGCGTTGAGCCGTACGCCGGGGGCGGTGTTGATGACGCCGAACGCGTTCGGGCCGATGATGCGCATGCCGTACGCGCGCGCCAGGCGGACGAGTTCGCGCTGGCGGTCGTGCCCGTCGGGGCCGCTCTCGGCGTACCCGGCGGAGATCACCACGAGGCCCTGCACTCCGTGTTCACCGCACTCGGCGACGACCTCGGGGACCTGCGCGGCGGGGACGGCCACGACGGCGAGGTCGACGGGGCCCTCGATGTCACGGACGGAGGGGTACGCCGGGACCCCGTCCAGCTCCTTCTCCCGGACGGCCTTGTTGACCGCGTAGAGCCGGCCCACGAAGCCCGCGTCGCGGAGGTTGTCGAGCACGCTGCGGCCCACTCCGCCGGGGGTGCGTCCGGCGCCGATGACGGCGACCGAGCCGGGGGCGAGGAGCCGCTGCACCGATCTGGCCTCGGCCCGCTGCTCCCGCGCGCGCTGCACGGCGAGGGAGCGGTCGGTGGGCTCCAGGCCGAACTCCAGGCGTACGACGCCGTCCTCGAAGCTGCGCTTCTGCTGGTACCCGGCGTCGGTGAACACCTTGATCATCTTGGTGTTGGCGGGCAGTACCTCGGCGGCGAAGCGCCGGATGCCGCGCTCACGGGCGACGGCGGCGATGTGTTCGAGGAGGGCGGAGGCGACGCCGCGGCCCTGGTGGGCGTCCTGGACGAGGAAGGCGACCTCGGCCTCGTCGGCGGGGGCGGAGGCGGGCATCCCGTCGGCGCCGATGCGGTCATAGCGTACGGTGGCGATGAACTCGCCGCCGACGGTGGCGGCGAGCCCCACCCGATCCACGAAGTCGTGGTGCGTGAAGCGGTGGACGTCCTTGGCGGACAGGCGAGGGTACGGCGCGAAGAAGCGGTAGTACTTCGACTCGTCGGAGACCTGCTCGTAGAAGCTGACCAGACGCTCGGCGTCATCAACGGTGATGGGCCGGATGCGTGCGGTGCCGCCGTCGCGCAGCACCACGTCGGCCTCCCAGTGGGCGGGGTACTCATGCCGGTCCGACGAGGTCTGCATGGGCCCCAGAGTACGGCTCGCGTCCGACGACGGCGCGGGGCAGTCTGGGGAAGCACAACAGCCGGTGCGCGGTCAGGCCGTGGGCCCGCCCCGGTGACGCTTCACGATATGGGAAACTGGTCTAGACAATCCGGTCTAGACCTCTTCGAGGTACCCGAGACACACCTGAAGGGCAGCATCACATGGCTGAGCGCCGCGTCAACGTCGGCTGGGCCGAGGGCCTCCACGCCCGCCCCGCTTCCATCTTCGTCCGGGCCGCCACGGCCTCCGGTATCCCCGTGACGATCGCCAAGGCCGGGGGCAACCCCGTCAACGCCGGTTCCATGCTGGCCGTCCTGGGGCTGGGCGCCCAGGGCGGCGAGGAGATCGTCCTCGCCTCCGAGGCCGAGGGCGCGGACGCCGCGCTCGACCGACTGGCGAAGCTCGTCGCCGAGGGGCTCGAGGAGCTGCCCGAGACGGTCTGACCCGCGCGACTCCGGCCTGAAGGCCGCTCGCAACAGCACTGAAGGGCTCGTCCGACACACCGGGCGAGCCCTTCGCCTTTCCCCGGACCGAGGCACCGGGTAAATCCGTCGGCGATGAACACGGACATCGGGGGAATCCGTCCGCGCGCCGGACGGTAAACGTGTCCACGGCTTCGGGAAATGCGTCCGCGGGCAGCAGGAAGAAAGCCCTTCGAATTCACGTCTTCTTTGTATACGGCTCTCGTGTTAATGCCGCAGACTCGGCATGTTTACGGGGTGTTGCGAAGTCCTCACACCGTCCCCTCGCTCCGGCGCGGCGGGCCGGCCGGGAAAGCGCAGCCGGTGCGCCGACGTCGCCCGCTCGGTGTGCCGAGCGGTGATCGTCCGCGCGCGCTCGCTGTCGCCGCGGGCCACGGCGTCCACGATGCTCCCGTGCTCGGCCCAGGACTCCACGGGATCGGCCGGCGCCTCGACCGCGTACATCCAGGCGATCTTGTGCCGCAGCTGGGCGAGCGTCGAGGTCAGGGCGGGGCTCCCGGAGGCCTGGGCGAGCGTCTCGTGGAACCAGCCGCCCAGGGAGCGCAGATCCTCGCTGTTGCCCCGCCTGGCCCGCTCCTGGCCCAGCCTGACCAGGCCGCGCAGGACCTTCAGATGGGCCTCCGTGCGGCGCTGGGCGGCGCGGGCGGCGCCGAGGGGCTCCAGCAGCATGCGCATCTCCAGCAGGTCGGAGGCCTCCTGGTCGGTCGGCTCGGCGACGCACGCGCCCGCGTGCCTGCGGGTCACCACGAAGCCCTCCGCCTCCAGCGTGCGCAGCGCCTCGCGCACCGGGACCCGGCTCACGCCGTACCGGCGTGCGAGCAGTTCCTCGGTGAGACGGCTGCCGCGCTCGTGGACACCCGCGACGATGTCATCACGGATCGCCGTGCATACCGAGTGCGCCGGAATACGCATGACCGACCTCCGCCTTAATCCCCGTAAAACGCCTTTGATCGACGTGTGTTCAGGTGACTCTATTGCAGCGGGCCGGAATTTCCGATGGCGGGCCGGAATCCATGGATATTTTTTGGACAGCGGGTACCCCGGAACAAGGAAAGCCCCGGCTCGGTGAGCCGGGGCCTCCTGAAGCGGGGGGCTTTCGTCAGACGTTCACACCGTGCGAGCGCAGGTACGCGACCGGGTCGATGTCCGAGCCGTACTCGGCCGTCGTGCGGGCCTCGAAGTGCAGATGCGGGCCGGTGACGTTGCCGGTGGCGCCGGAGAGGCCGATCTGCTGGCCGGGGGTGACCGTCTGCCCGACGGAGACGCCGATGGACGACAGGTGGCCGTACTGCGTGAACGTGCCGTCGTTCATCTTGATGACGACGTTGTTGCCGTACGCGCCGCCCCAGCCGGCCTCGACGACGGTGCCGGCGCCCACGGCGTGGACGGGGGTGCCGGAGGCGGCGTGGAAGTCGACACCGGTGTGGCTGCCGGAGGACCAGACGGCGCCGCCGGACTTGTAGCCGGTGGAGATGTAGGAGCCGGTGATGGGAGAGACGTACGCGTTGAGGCGCTCGCGCTCGGCGGCGCGGGCGGCACGCGCCTTGATCTCCTCGCGCTCCTTGGCGGCGGCGCGCTCCTGCTTGGCCTTCTCGGCGGCGGCCTTGCGGGCCTCCTCCTGCGCCTTCTGCTTGACGGCGGCCACCTCGGCGGCCTGCTGCTGGGCGGCGGCCTGGGCGTCGACCTGCTCGGCGACCGTGTCGCCGAGGACGATGATCTGGTTCAGCCCCGTCTGCTCGGGAGCGGGCTCCGCGGCGAGCGCCGGGACGGCGACGGTGCCGACGACACCGGTGGTGGTGAGAGCGGCGACGCCCACGGTCCTCGTGGTCGTGCGCTTCACGCGGCCGGGACGGCGGTGCTTCCCGGGAGCGCGGGTGAACGCCATGGAGTGGCTGATCCTTTCCTTCCCTCTCGCCTACCGGGTTAGCTGACGGGTTCGGAGCAGGAAGGTCTCCTACGGACACCCCTCGTTTCGCGACGCTCGCGAAGGGCACCCGATTCACCCCAGGGACTGCGGTTGGGTCCCCGGCTCCCCTGGCTCGCGCCATGGGGGACTCGGCGATGACTGTCCGGTGCCGCGGGTGCGGCGAACTGCTGGCGAACAGCCGGACAGACGCTAAGCGGGCCGCCACCGGAATAACAAACGCATCACGGGTTTTGAGGCGTACGCCACAGAGCCAAAGGCCAACCTCCGCCATCAATACGGACAAACAGGGGCCCGGTGACTCTTCCGTCACCGGGCCCCTGTTGTGCGCCCGTCCGCGGGCCTTCTCTACTCGGCCGGTACGACGGTGACTTCGCCGATGCCGAGAGCCCTGACCGGCTCCTCGATCTGCGCGGCGTCGCCGACGAGGACCGTCACCAGACGGTCCACCGGGAAGGCGCTCACGACGGCCGCGGTGGCCTCCACGGTGCCGGTGGCGGCGAGCTGTCGGTACAGCGTCGACTGGTAGTCGTCCGGCAGGTGCTGCTCGACCTGGTCGGCCAGCGTGCTCGCCACCGCGGCCGCCGTCTCGAACTTGAGGGGGGCGACCCCGACGAGGTTCTGCACGGCGACGTCCCGCTCGGCGTCCGTCAGGCCCTCGGCGGCGAGGGTGCGCAGCACCGTCCACAGGTCGTCGAGCGCGGGGCCGGTGTTCGGCGTGTCCACGGAACCGCTGATGGCGAGCATCGAGACACCGGAGCCGTCGGGCGCGGAGCGCAGCACCTGGCCGAACGCGCGCACGCCGTAGGTGTAGCCCTTCTCCTCGCGCAGGACGCGGTCCAGCCGGGAGGTCAGGGTGCCGCCGAGGCAGTAGGTGCCGAGCACCTGGGCCGGCCACACCCGGTCGTGCCGGTCGACGCCCACGCGGCCGATGAGCAGCTGCGTCTGTACGGCGCCGGGGCGGTCGACGATGACGACGCGCCCGGTGTCGTCGGCGGTCACCGCCGGCATGGTGCGGGGCTTGGCCGGGGAGCCCGTCCAGGCGCCCAGGGTGTCGCCGAGCAGCGCGTCGAGGTCGACTCCGGTGAGGTCGCCGACGATGACGGCGGTGGCCGTCGCCGGGCGGACGTGCCGCTCGTAGAAGGCGCGCACGGCCGCGGAGTCGATGCTCGCCACCGTCTCCTCGGTGCCCTGGCGGGGCCGGGACATGCGGGAGTCCGCCGGGAACAGCTGCCGGGAGAGCTCCTTCGCGGCCCGGCGGCCCGGGTTCGCGGTCTCGTGCGGGATCTCGTCGAGCCGGTTGGCGACGAGCCGCTCGATCTCGCTGTCCGCGAAGGCCGGGGCCCGCAGGGCGTCGGCGAGCAGGCCGAGCGCCTTGCCCAGCCGGGACACGGGCACTTCGAGGGACAGGCGGACGCCGGGGTGGTCGGCGTGCGAGTCGAGGGTGGCGCCGCAGCGCTCCAGCTCGGCGGCGAACTCCTCGGCGGAGTGCTTGTCGGTGCCCTCGGAGAAGGCCCTCGTCATGATCGTGGCGACACCGTCGAGGCCGGCGGGCTCGGCGTCCAGGGGGGCGTCGAGGAGCACCTCGACGGCGACGACCTGCTGGCCGGGGCGGTGGCAGCGGAGCACCGTCAGGCCGTTGTCCAGGATGCCGCGCTCGGGCGCCGGGAACGCCCAGGGCCTGGCCTCGCCGGCCTGGGGCTGCGGGTGGAAGTCCATGGTCGCGAGCTCGGTCACTTCGCCGACTCCTCGTTCTCGTCGGTGGTCGCGTCGGTGGTCGCGTCGGCGTCCGTCGCCGCGCTCTCGGCCTCGTCGTAGACGGGTTCGTAGACGAGCACCGCGCGGTTGTCGGGCCGCAGGCGGGCCTTGGCTACCTCCTGGACCTCCTCGGCGGTCACGTCGAGCACCCGGTCGACGGCGGTCAGGGCGAGCTTGGGGTCGCCGAACAGCACCGCGAAGCGGCACAGTTCGTCGGCGCGGCCCGCGACCGTGCCGAGCCGGTCCAGCCACTCGCGCTCCAACTGGGCCTGGGCGCGCTCCATCTCCTCGGCCGTGGGGCCCTCCGCGGCGAACCGGGCGAGCTCCTCGTCGACGGCGGCCTCGATGACGGGCACCTCGACGTCGCCGGAGGTCTTGACGTCCATCCAGGCCAGCGAGGGGGCGCCGGCCAGGCGCAGCAGACCGAACCCGGCCGTCACCGCCGTACGGTCGCGGCGGACGAGCCGGTTGTAGAGGCGGGAGGACTCGCCGCCGCCGAGGATGGCGAGGGCCAGGTCGGCCGCGTCGCACGCGCGCGTGCCGTCCTCCGGGAGGCGGTAGGCGGCCATCAGCGCACGCGCGGGCACCTTCTCCTCGATGACCTCGCGGTGCTGCTCGCCCATGACGTCGGGCAGTGCGCCGTCACGCGGCTGCGGCTTGCCGTCGTAGGACGGGATGGAGCCGAAGTACTTCTCGACCCAGGCGAGGGTCTGCTCCGGGTCGATGTCGCCGACGACCGAGAGGACGGCGTTGTTGGGGGCGTAGTAGGTCCGGAAGAACTGACGGGCGTCCTCCAGGCTGGCCGCCTCCAGGTCCTCCATGGAGCCGATCGGGGTGTGCCGGTAGGGGTGGCCCTCCGGGTAGGCGAGCCGGAAGATCCGCTCGAAGGCGGTGCCGTAGGGCACGTTGTCGTAGCGCTGCCGTCGCTCGTTCTTGACGACGTCCCGCTGGTTGTCCAGGTTCTTCTGGTCGAGCGCGAACAGCAGGCTGCCCATGCGGTCGGCCTCCAGCCACAGCGCGAGCTCCAGCTGGTGGGCGGGCATCGTCTCGAAGTAGTTGGTCCGCTCCCAGCTGGTGGTGCCGTTGAGCGAGCCGCCGGCGCCCTGGACCAGCTCGAAGTGGCCGTTGCCCGAGACCTGCTTGGAGCCCTGGAACATCAGGTGCTCGAAGAGGTGGGCGAGGCCGGTGCGGCCCGCGACCTCGTGGCGGGAGCCGACGTCGTACCAGAGGCACACCGCGGCGACCGGGGTCAGGTGGTCCTCGGAGAGCACCACGCGCAGGCCGTTGTCCAGGCGGTGCTCCTTCACTGTCAGGCCTTCGGAGCCTGCCTCGGCTGTGGCCGTGTGACCCATGGGCATGTACGTCCCTTCGATGGCGAGCGCGGTCGCTGGAACCGCGGTTGTCCTGCCGGTCCTGCCACTGTATGCAAGCGTGCGGACGCCCGGCGAAGTTCCCGGCGGCCGTACGCCGAGGGCGGAGAACGCCGTGCGCCGGGAGCGAGAACCCCGGATGCCGGGAGCGGCACCGCCGCTCGTCACCGCCGGGCAGTGGTTAAGGTGGCGCACGCGGTTGACGCGGCGGCGCCGGGCACCCGCCCCGGTGGCGAATGCCGGGTCGTGTCCGGGTTGTCAGTGCGGCAGTCCACAATGGTCCGCGTCAGAGTCCGTTCACTTGCAGCAAGGAGCCGGCAGCGATGGCCCGCCGCAGCACGAAGACCCCGCCGCCCGACGACGCGTTCGAGGAGAAGATCCTCGACATCGACGTCGTCGACGAGATGCAGGGCTCCTTCCTGGAGTACGCGTACTCGGTCATCTACTCCCGAGCGCTGCCCGACGCCCGTGACGGTCTGAAGCCGGTGCACCGCCGCATCGTCTACCAGATGAACGAGATGGGACTGCGCCCCGACCGCGGCTATGTGAAGTGCGCCCGCGTCGTCGGCGAGGTCATGGGCAAGCTGCACCCGCACGGCGACTCGTCGATCTACGACGCCCTGGTGCGGATGGCCCAGCCCTTCTCGATGCGGGTCCCCCTGGTCGACGGCCACGGCAACTTCGGCTCCCTCGGCAACGACGACCCGCCCGCGGCCATGCGGTACACGGAGTGCCGTCAGGCCGCCGCGACGAGCCTGATGACGGAGTCGATCGAGGAGAACACGGTCGACTTCGCCCCGAACTACGACGGCCAGGAGCAGGAGCCGGTCGCGCTGCCCGCCGCCTTCCCGAACCTGCTGGTCAACGGCGCCTCGGGCATCGCCGTCGGGATGGCCACCAACATGCCGCCGCACAACCTGGGCGAGGTCATCGCGGCGGCCCGCCACCTGATCAGGTACCCCAACGCGGACCTGGACGCGCTGATGAAGCACGTCCCGGGCCCCGACCTGCCCACGGGCGGCCGGATCGTCGGCCTCAGCGGCGTCAGGGACGCCTACGAGACGGGCCGCGGCACCTTCAAGATCCGCGCCACGGTGACCGTGGACAACGTGACGGCGCGCCGCAAGGGCCTCATCGTCACGGAGCTGCCGTTCACCGTCGGCCCCGAGAAGGTGATCGCCAAGATCAAGGACCTGGTCGGCTCGAAGAAGCTCCAGGGCATCGCCGACGTCAAGGACCTCACCGACCGCCAGCACGGGCTGCGGCTCGTCATCGAGATCAAGAACGGCTTCGTGCCGGAGGCGGTCCTGGAGCAGCTCTACAAGCTGACGCCGATGGAGGAGTCCTTCGGCATCAACAACGTGGCGCTGGTCGATGGCCAGCCCCTCACTCTGGGGCTCAAGGAACTCCTGGAGGTCTACCTCGACCACCGCTTCGACGTCGTGCGCCGCCGCTCGGAGTTCCGCCGCGGCAAGAAGCGCGACCGGCTGCACCTGGTCGAGGGTCTGCTCACGGCGCTGCTGGACATCGACGAGGTCATCCGTCTGATCCGCTCCAGCGAGAACTCCGCGCAGGCCAAGGAGCGCCTGATGGAGCACTTCTCCCTGTCGGACGTCCAGACGCAGTACATCCTGGACACCCCGCTGCGCCGCCTCACCAAGTACGACCGCATCGAGCTGGAGGCGGAGAAGGACCGGCTCACCGCGGAGATCGCGGAGCTGACGCGCATCCTGGAGTCGGACGCCGAGCTGCGCAAACTGGTCTCGGGGGAACTGGCCGCGGTGGCGAAGAAGTTCGGCACCGAGCGCCGTACGGTGCTGCTGGAGTCCTCGGGCGCACCGGCGGCGGTTCCGCTCCAGGTAGCGGACGACCCGTGCCGGGTGCTGCTGTCCTCGACGGGGCTGCTCGCCCGTACGGCCGACGCCGAGCCCTTCGCGGCGGACGCGGGCGCCAGGCGCACCAAGCACGACGTGATCGTGTCGGCGGTCCCGGCGACGGCCCGCGGCGAGATCGGCGCGGTGACGTCCACGGGCCGTCTGCTGCGGCTGAACGTGATCGACCTGCCCCAGCTGCCCGACACGGCCGCTGCCCCGAACCTCGCGGGCGGCGCGCCGCTCGCGGAGTTCCTCTCCCTCCAGGACGGCGAGAGCGTGGTCTGTCTGACGACGCTCGACGAGTCGTCGCCGGGCCTCGCCCTCGGCACCGAACAGGGTGTCGTCAAGCGGGTGGTGCCCGACTACCCGTCCAACAAGGAGGAGCTGGAGGTCATCACCCTCAAGGAGGGCGACCGCATCGTGGGCGCGATCGAGCTGCGCACGGGCGAGGAGGACCTGGTCTTCATCACGGACGACGCCCAGCTGCTGCGCTACCAGGCCTCGCAGGTCCGCCCGCAGGGCCGCCCGGCCGGCGGTATGACCGGCATCAAGCTCACCGAGGGCGCGAAGGTCATCTCCTTCACCGCGGTCGACCCGGCCGCCGACGCGGTGGTCCTCACGGTGGCGGGCTCGCGCGGCACGCTGGACGACTCCGTGCAGACCACGGCCAAGCTGACCCCGTTCGACCAGTACCCGCGCAAGGGCCGGGCCACGGGCGGCGTCCGCTGCCAGCGGTATCTGAAGGGCGAGGACTGTCTGTCCTTCGCCTGGGCGGGCCCGACGCCGGCCCGCGCCGCCCAGAAGAACGGCACTCCGGCCGACCTGCCGGAGATGGACCCGCGGCGCGACGGTTCGGGCGTCTCCCTGGGCAAGCCCGTGGCCTCGGTGGCGGGACCCGTCTGATCGAGGCCGACGGCAGGCCGCGACCCCTCCCGTACGGAAGACGTCACGGGGGGGGCCGCGGCCCGACCGGCCTCAGAAGGTGTCGTCGGAGGTCTCCGGGCCGCCGGCCTCCGGCTCCTCCTGGTCGGGTACGTAGCGCAGGACGCCCCACATGCTGTGCTCGTCGGCCTGGGGGGCGTCGTCCTCGCACGCCTGAAGCTCCTTGGTGAGGGCGGCGGCGTCGATGCCGGTGCCGATGAGGACGAGCTGGGTGAGCCTCGGCCCGTCGCCCGGCGCCCACGGCTCGGGGTAGAACCGCAGGAACCGCCCGACGGCGTGCACGGCGTACCGGTTGCGGGTGTCGTGGGGGCCGAAGTCGACGTACCCCTTGATGCGGTAGAGCCCGTCGGACCTGCCGTCGAGGAAGTCCAGCAGCCGTCGGGGGTTCATCGGCAGGTCGGAGACGAAGGCGACGCTGTCGTAGGCGGTGTGCAGATGCCCGAGGTGGTCCTCGTGGGCGTGGCCGCCGGTGGCGCCGTCTCCGCCATGCGGGTCGGCGCCGTCGTTCCCGTGGACGTCGTCGTGCCGGTGGAGGTCGTCGAAGGAGAGCTGCCCGACGCGTTCCTCACTGGGACGGCAGTCGAAGAGGAACTCCGGGTCGATACGCCCGTACGTCGCGGCCACGACGGCGGCTCCCTCGCTGAGCGACCGGACGAGTCCGAGCACACGCTCACCGTCCTCGGCCCGGTCGACCTTGTTGACGACGACGAGGTCGGCGATGGCGAGGTGCCGGTCGATCTCGGGGTGCCGTTGCCTGGTGTCGAGGAACTCGGCCGCGTCGACGACCTCGACCAGCCCGCCGTACACGACCCGGGGGTTCTCGCTGGCGAGCACCATCCGCACGAGTTCCTGCGGCTCGGCGAGCCCGCTGGCCTCGATGACGATGACGTCGATGCCGGTGGCGGGGTCGGCCAGCCGCTCCAGGTACACGTCCAGCTCGCCGGCGTCGACGGCACAGCACAGACATCCGTTGCCCAGCGACACCGTGGAGTCGCCGAGCGCGCCGGCCACCGCCATCGCGTCGATCTCGATGGCCCCGAAGTCGTTGACGACGGCCCCGATGCGGGTGCCGCCGCTGCGGTGGAGAAGGTGGTTGAGGAGGGTCGTCTTGCCTGATCCCAGGAACCCGGCGAGGACCACGACCGGGATCTGCTGCGGACCCCGGGGGCCCGGACTCGACGACTGGCTCAACGCGCGCCCTCTCTCACACCTTGCGTACGCCGGCTCGCGACCGGCCGCCGTACCGGGACGGCTCACGGACACCGGCGTTCGCCGGAACACCGCGGCTCTCGTACGGCCTTGTCCTGCTGCCCCAGGATACGAGTGGGCACACAGCCCACAGGAGGGGAACGATTGTCAGCGGGGCACGCGGTGTGCATGGCGCCGGTTTCCGGCACCCGCACATCCATGATGCGGTCGCCGGCGAGACGATCTTCGCCGTCGCCCGCACGGTGGGCTGGATCGCCCATGCGCTGGAGGAGTACGGCGAGCGCCCCCTGCGGATGCGCCCCAGTGGCCGGTACGTGGGGGTGCGCCCGCCGCGACCACTGCCCGGGTGGGCACACGCCACACGCCGAGGCCCACCGGACGCACCGCTCCCTGCCCCCGGTTCTCCCCTCTTCGGCCCGGCCGGAAGTCGCCCGCGCCGAAGTCAGGTTAGGCTCACCTCTGTGAGTACGTGCACATCCGCGTCCCGACACCTCGCCGAGCCTCTCGCGGGGACCGCCGCCACGGCGAGGACATGGCTGCTGCTGGAACAGCCGGGCCCCTGGGGCGCCCAGGCGCTCACGTCGAGCCACCTGGACCCCGCGCTCGGCCGTGCCCTCGAAGCCGCCACCGAGGGCACCGGCGTCCGCGTGGCGCTCATCCGGCGGCCGGGCCGTCACGCCGACTGCCGCGAGGTCCACGAGCGCCAGGTGTACGTGGCGCACACGGTCCCCGGGAACGTCTGGCTGCACCGCGCCACCACGACCGCCCCGGAGCGCCTGCTCGACCTCGACTTCGCCGCGCTCGGCGACGGCGACCCCCGCTCCTTCGAAGCGGTCCTCCAGGGCCGCCCCCACACGGGCCAGCCGCTCGCGCTCGTGTGCACCAACGGCAAACGCGACCGCTGCTGCGCCCTGCTCGGCCGGCCGCTCGCCGCCGAACTGGCCGCCTCCGGCGTCGAGGGCACCTGGGAGGTCACCCATCTGGGAGGGCACCGCTTCTCGCCCACCCTGCTCGTCCTCCCCTCCGGCTACGTGTACGGCCGCGCCGAGGCCCACCACGTCAAGGAGGTCCTCCACGCCGTACGGGAGGGCCGGGTCGTCACCGAGGGCTGCCGCGGGAACTCCGCCTGGGAGCGTCCCGGGCAGGCGGCGGAGCTGGCGGTGCGCGCGGCGACGGGCGAGGACGCGGCCGACGCGCTCACCGTCCTGCGCACGGACGGGGCCGCCCCGCACTGGGAGGTCACCGTCGCCCACGTCGACGGCCGCCGCTGGACGGTCACCGTCTCCCGGGGAGCGTCCCAGCCGCCCCGCCCCGAGAGCTGCGGCTCACCCCTGGGCCCTCCGGCCCGGATGGACGTGACGGCCGTACGCGAACTGGTGCCGGCGGCGCCGGCCGGTGAGGCCCTGCGCACCGGACCCGTCCTCCGGGCGGGCCGGAATCGTCCTGGGCCGCGCGGGCAGGAATCGTCCTCGGCGCCCCTGACGTGCCCCACACCCGTCTGAGATCCCCGCCACACCCCTCTACGTCCGGCGCACGCCGTGCACGTACCGTCATGGGTATGAGCCCCACTCCCCCCGCACGTCGCCTGCGTCTCGGGATGCCGCGGCGGGTGTTCTCGCAGGTCCTGCTGATGCAGGTGGCGATCGCCGCCGGTGTCGCCGTCCTCGCGACCGGGCTGTTCCTCGCACCGCTCAGCGACCAGCTGGACGACCAGGCGATGCGGCGCGCCCTCGCGATCGCCCAGACCACGGCGGCACAGCCGCAGATCGCCGAGGACCTGGTCACGACCAAGCCGTCCGTGCAAGGGCCGGTGCAGGTCGAGGCGGAGCGGATCCGCAGGGCCAGCGGGGCCGAGTACGTGGTGGTGATGGACGACCGCGGGGTGCGCTGGTCCCATCCGGACCCCACCGAGATCGGCGGCCTCGTCTCGACCGACCCGCGCCGCGCCCTCGCGGGCAACGAGGTCATGGAGATCGACTCGGGCACCCTCGGGCGGTCCGCGCGGGGCAAGGTGCCCCTGCGCGACGCCGACGGGAGGATCGTCGGGGCCGTCTCCGTCGGTATCGAGTACGACAATGTGCGCGCCCGGCTGATCCACGCGATTCCCGGGCTTCTCGCGTACGCGGGCGGCGCCATGGCGGTCGGCGCGCTGGCGGCGTACCTGATCTCCCGACGGGTCCACCGGCAGACCCGTGACCTGGCTTTCTCCGACATCGCGGGGCTCCTCGCGGAGCGCGAGGCGATGCTGCACGGCATCCGGGAGGGTGTGGTCGCTCTGGACCGCGCGGGACGCGTGCGCCTCCTCAACGACGAGGCGCAGCGTCTGCTGGGCCTCGGCGACGAGGTGGTCGGCCGGTCCCTCGACGAGGCGCTCGGCCCGGGGCGTACGACCGATGTGCTGGCCGGCCGGGTCACCGGCACCGACCTGCTCACCGTCCGCGGCCGGCGCGTCCTCGTCGCCAACCGCATGCCCACCGACGACGGCGGTGCCGTGGCCACCCTGCGGGACCGCACCGAACTGGAGCAGCTGGGCCGCGAGCTGGACTCCACACGCGGTCTGATCGACGCCCTGCGCGCCCAGGACCACGAGCACGCCAACCGGATGCACACCCTCCTCGGCCTGCTCGAACTGGAGATGTACGACGAGGCCGTGGACTTCGTCGGTGAGGTGGTCGGCGACCATCGCGCGACCGCCGAGCAGGTCACCGAGAAGATCCACGATCCGCTGCTCGCGGCGGTCCTGGTCGGCAAGGCGACCGTCGCGGCCGAGCGCGGCGTGGCCCTGACGGTCACCGGCGGGACCCCGCTGCCGGACAGGTTGATCGATCCACGTGGTCTGGTCACCATCGTCGGCAACCTCGTCGACAACGCCCTGGACGCCGTCGCGGGCACCCCGCACGCGCGCGTGGAGGTGGAGCTGCGGGCCGAGGGGCGCACGGCGATCCTCCGGGTCCGCGACACGGGGCCCGGAGTCCCGCCCGGTCAACGTGAGTTGATCTTCACGGAGGGCTGGTCCACCAAGACGCCCCCGGCCCACCGCGAGCGCGGTATCGGGCTCTCCCTGGTGCGCCGGCTCGCCGAACGGCAGGGAGGCAGCGCCCGGGTCACCGAGGCGGAGGGCGGCGGCGCGGAGTTCACGGTCGTCCTGCCGGAGGCGCTGGCGGAGCCGGGGTTGGTGACGCAATCGTCCGGACGGGCGCTTACGTCTACGGCACCCGACGAGGGAGCCGGCCCGCACGACGAGCCGCCGGCGGGCCGTGACGCGCGACCGGGCACGGCGCACGCGCCTGATGCCGCCGCCCCGGCCGCCGAGAAGGAGTCGCGATGATCGAGGTCCTGGTCGTGGACGACGACCTGCGGGTCGCCCGGGTGAACGCCGCCTACGTGGAGAAGGTCACCGGCTTCCGGGTGGCGGGCGTGGCGCACAACGCGGCCGACGCGCTGGAGCAGTTGGAGAAGCTGCCCCGGGTGGACCTGGTCCTGCTGGACCACTACCTCCCCGACGAGACGGGTCTCAGGGTCGTCCAGGAGATGCGGCGGCGCGGCCACCAGACCGATGTGATCATGGTGACGGCGGCGCGTGACGTCTCGACGGTCCAGGCGGCGATGCGGCAGGGCGCCCTGCAGTACCTGGTGAAGCCGTTCGCGTTCGCCGGGCTGCGGGCCAAGCTGGAGGCGTACGCGGAGCTGCGGCGGACCCTGGACGGTGGTGGCGAGGCCGAGCAGGCGGAGGTCGACCGGATCTTCGGCGCGCTCTCGGCGGGCGGCGAGCCGGACCTGCCGAAGGGGCACTCCGCCACCACCACCGAGGTCGTGCGCCGGGCCCTGATGACCGCCGAGGGCCCGCTGTCCGCCCAGGAGATCGCCGATCGGACCGGTCTGAGCCGTCAGACCGCCCAGCGGTATCTCAAGCTGCTGGAGCGCACCGGACGCGCCCGCCTGACCCTCAAGTACGGCGACGCGGGCCGCCCGGAGCACCGCTACGAGTGGGCGACCCGCCCCTGAACCCACCCGGGGACGCGCCCGAGAAGACCGCCGGCGGACGCCCCGAAGGGCCGTCAGACGGCCCCGGCGCCCGTCAGTGACCGCACCTCGGTCTCCGCGTACTTCGCCTCGTCCGCCGGTTCGGCGGAGGTCACCGTGCCGAGCCAGCCGGCGAGGAAGCCCAGGGGAACCGAGACGAGTCCCGGGTTCTCCAGCGGGAAGTACTGGAAGTCGACGGTGGGGAACAGGGATTCGGGGCTGCCGGACACCACCGGCGACAGCAGCACCAGCACCACCGCCGGGACGAGTCCGCCGTACACGGACCACACGGCGCCGCGGGTGGTGAAGCCGCGCCAGAACAGGGAGTACAGCAGCACGGGCAGGTTGGCCGAGGCGGCGACGGCGAAGGCCAGCCCGACGAGGAAGGCAACGTTGAGGTCGCGGGCGAGCAGCCCGAGCGCGATGGCGACGGCCCCGATCCCGACGGCGGCGGTACGCGCCACGGCCACCTCGCTGTACGGCTGGGAGCGCCGGCGCCGCAGTGAGGCGTAGAGGTCGTGGGCGACCGAGGCGGACGAGGCGAGGGTGATGCCGGCGACGACCGCGAGGATCGTCGCGAAAGCGATGGCCGCGACGACCGCGAACAGGACTGTTCCACCGGTGGAGCCCGCTCCGCCGCCCAGGTCGAGCGCGAGGAGCGGAACGGCCGTGTTGCCGGCCGCGTTCGAGGCTCGAACGGCCGCCGGGCCGACGATCGCGGCCGCGCCGAAGCCCAGCACGATCGTCATCAGGTAGAAGCCGCCGATGAGGCCGATCGACCACACGACCGAGCGGCGCGCGGCGCGTGCGGTCGGCACCGTGTAGAAGCGGGACAGGATGTGCGGCAGCCCGGCCGTGCCCAGGACCAGGGCGAGCCCGAGGCTGATGAAGTCGAGGCGGGCGGTCCAGTCGCCGCCGTACTTCAACCCCGGCGCGAGGAAGGCCGCCCCGTGCCCGCTGCGCTCGGCGGCCGTCCGCAGCAGCTGGTCGAAGTCGCCGTGGAACCGCATCAGGACGAGCACGGTCAGCGTGATCGCCCCGCCCATCAGCAGGACCGCCTTCACGATCTGGATCCAGGTGGTGGCCCGCATCCCGCCCAGCGACACGTAGACGACCATGAGCGCGCCGACGCCGATCACGGTCCAGGACCGTGCCGCCTCGCCCTCGCCGCCCAGCAGCAGCGCGACGAGGGTGCCCGCGCCCACCATCTGCGCCACCAGGTACAGCACGGACACGGTGACCGAGGAGGTGCCCGCCGCGATCCTGACCGGTCGCCGGCTCATCCGGGCCGCGACGACGTCGGCGAGCGTGAACCGTCCGCAGTTGCGTACGAGTTCGGCCACCAGGAACAGCACCACGAGCCAGGCCACCAGGAAGCCCACCGAGTACAGCAGTCCGTCGTACCCGAAGAGCGCGATGAGGCCGGAGATACCGAGGAAGGACGCGGCGGACATGTAGTCGCCCGCGATGGCAAAACCGTTCTCCATCGGCGAGAACAGCCGCCCGCCGGCGTAGAACTCCTCCGCAGAACCGTGCCGGTTGCGACTGACCCAGGTCGTGATGCCCAGGGTGATCGCGATGAACACGCTGAACAGCAGCAGGGCCAGCGTCTGATGGTTCCCGGTCACCGCTCGCCCCCGATCCCGCGCGTCAACTCCTGTGTGTCCCACCGCAGATCCAGGGCCGCACGGTCCCGCCGCAGCCGCGCGTGGCGCGCGTAGGCCCAGGTGAACAGGAACGTCGTGAGGAACTGTCCGAGCCCCGCCAGCATCGCCACGTTGACCGCGCCCGCGACGGGCCGCGCCATCAGGCCCGGCGCGGTGGTGGCCGCGACCACGTATCCGACGTACCAGCCGAAGAAGACGGCGGCTCCCGGGATCACGAATCTCCGGTACCGGCGACGGACCTCCTGGAAGGCGGCGCTGCGCTGCACCTCCACGTACACGTCGGCGGCGGCCCGGCCCTCCGCACGGGCTGACGGCACAGCGGGCGGCACTCCTCCCGTGCCGTCCGCCTCTCCCCAGCCGGAGGCCAGCGCGTCGTACCAGGGATCATCGAACCGCGCGTCCGCCGGGGGAGCCCCTCGCCCCTCGACCGCGCTCTCGGAACCACCCGCGCGACGACGGGACCGGCCGGTACTTGACTGCATGCCCAAGCATGGACAGACCGGGCCGACCCTCGCCGATCCCCTTCGCGATTGTTCACCCCATCAGGTGAAGCAGGGGCCGGCTCAGGTCGGGGACGGTGCGCCCGCCGACGCGGCGGGCGCGGCGCTCACGCGTCGATACGTGACCGGTCCAACGTGGCGGCCGAGCTGGAGATGAACTCCTTGCGCGGCGCGACGTCGTTCCCCATCAGCAGATCGAACACCTGTTCGGCCGCCTCCAGGTCCGACAGGTTGATCCGCCGCAGCGTCCGGTGGCGCGGGTCCATCGTCGTCTCCGCGAGCTGGTCCGCGTCCATCTCGCCGAGGCCCTTGTACCGCTGGATGGAGTCCTTGTAGCGGACACCCTTGCTCTGGTACTCCAGCAGCTTGTCCCGCAGCTCCCGGTCGGAGTACGTGTAGACGTACTTGTCCTGGCCCCTCTTCGGCTGCACCAGCTCGATCCGGTGCAGCGGGGGCACCGCGGCGAAGACGCGCCCCGCCTCGACCATCGGCCGCATGTACCGCTGGAACAGCGTCAGCAGCAGGCACCGGATGTGGGACCCGTCCACATCGGCGTCCGTCATCATGATGATCTTGCCGTACCGGGCCGCGTCGATGTCGAACGTGCGTCCGGATCCGGCCCCTATGACCTGGATGATCGCGCCGCACTCGGCGTTCTTGAGCATGTCCGTCACGGACGACTTCTGGACGTTGAGGATCTTGCCGCGGATCGGCAGCAGCGCCTGGAACTCGGAGTTCCGGGCGAGCTTGGCCGTACCGAGCGCCGAGTCGCCCTCGACGATGAACAGCTCGCTGCGGTCGACGTCGTCACTGCGGCAGTCGGCGAGCTTGGCGGGCAGCGACGACGATTCCAGCGCGGTCTTCCGCCGCTGCGCGTCCTTGTGCTGACGTGCGGCGATACGCGTCCGCGCGGCCGCGACGACCTTCTCCATGACGACCCGCGCCTGCGCGGCGGCGTCCCGCTTGGTGGAGGTCAGGAACGCCTTGAGCTCCTTGGAGATCACCTGTGCGACGATGCGGCGGGCCGCGGACGTACCGAGGACCTCCTTGGTCTGGCCCTCGAACTGCGGCTCGGCCAGCCGCACGGTGACGACGGCGGTCAGGCCCTCCAGGGCGTCGTCCTTGACGACGTCGTCCTCGGCGACCCGGAGCATCTTCTTGGCGCGCAGCACCTCGTTCATCGTGCTCGCCACGGCCTGCTCGAAGCCGGCGACATGGGTGCCACCCTTGGGGGTGGCGATGATGTTCACGAACGACTTGAGAGTGGAGTCGTAGCCGGTGCCCCAGCGCAGCGCGACGTCGACGCCGAGTTCCCGGGTGACCTGGGTGGGGGTCATCTGGCCGTGCTCGTCCAGCACGGGGACCGTCTCCCTGAAGGTGCCCTCGCCGGTGAAGCGGAGGATGTCGCAGACCGCCTTGTCGGTGGCCAGGTACTCGCAGAACTCGCTGATGCCGCCGTCGAAACGGAAGGACTCCTCGCCCTTGCTCCCGCCCTCGCCGAGGCCGTACTCGTCGCGGACGACGATCGTCAGGCCGGGCACCAGGAACGCGGTCTGGCGGGCGCGCTGGTGGAGGTTCTCCAGGGAGAGTTTGGCGTCCTTGAGGAAGATCTGGCGGTCGGCCCAGTAGCGCACGCGCGTGCCGGTGCGCGTCTTCGGAATCCGCTTGGCCTTGCGCAGCCCGCCCGTGGCCTCGAACTTCGCGTCCGGGCCGTTGCCCGCGAAGGCGCCGGGCACGCCGCGGCGGAAGCTGATGGCGTGCGTGTGGCCGCTGCGGTCCACCTCGACGTCCAGGCGGGCGGAGAGGGCGTTCACCACGGAGGCGCCCACCCCGTGCAGACCGCCGGAGGCCGCGTAGGAGCCGCCGCCGAACTTGCCGCCCGCGTGCAGCTTGGTCATGACGACCTCGACGCCGGACAGGCCGGTCTTGGGCTCGACGTCCACGGGGATGCCGCGGCCGTTGTCCCGGACCTCCACGGAGGCGTCGTCGTGGAGGATCACCTCGATGTGGTCGCAGTAGCCTCCGAGGGCCTCGTCGACGGAGTTGTCGATGATCTCCCAGAGGCAGTGCATCAGGCCTCGACTGTCGGTCGAGCCGATGTACATCCCGGGGCGCTTCCGCACGGCCTCGAGCCCCTCGAGGACGAGCAGGTGCCGCGCGGTGTAGTTGGAACCGTCCCGGTCTGCTCCGGTCAGCAGCGCTGTGGACGGCACGGACGTCTCGGCGGTCACGCGGTTCGCTCCTCGCTGAATTTCAGGTGAGGCCCTTTTGGGTAAGGGGCCCGGCTCTGTTGCCGGTCCGAGGGTACCGAGCCCTGGTAGAGCCGTTGTAACGCCACCCTCGCTGGAAACTCAGGGTAGTCCAGTCTCGCATGCGTGTTCGATCCCTCGATGGGGTGAAGTACATATCACGTTCCCTTCGAGGCATGAACCATTTAGGCTCCGGGCACGTCCTCTTGAACAACCGGCAACCCGGCCGGGAGGACCGTACAACCGAGAGAGCACCCTCCAGAACCACCGACAGACAGCGCGAACCCGTACGACACGAAGACACGCACTACGGCTCATTCGCCGCCAACCGGCAACAGACAGCCGGCCTGGAAAGATTTTTTCGAGGAAAAGCCGCGAGCGGGAACGTTTTCGGCCTGGTTGGATGTTGACCCTGGTACGACAGCTCGTCGAGCTAGAGAAGAGGCGACGTGACTACTGTTCTGACCCCCGCGACCCCGCTGACGGCCGCTGACCGATGCGACCGCTGCGGCGCCCAGGCCTATCTGCGCGTCGTCCTCCTGAGCGGTGGAGAGCTGCTGTTCTGCGCCCACCACGGGCGTAAGTTCGAGCCTGAGCTCAAGAAGATCGCCGCGGAGATACAGGACGAGACGGAGCGGCTGACGTCCGTTCCCGCCACCGCGGAAACCGACGAACGCTGACGCTTCGCACCAACGACGAGCCGACACCGGCTCGAGGCCGGTGACCGGGCGGCCACTCCCGCACACACGGGGTGGTCGCCCGCTCTCGTTCCGCGGCCCGCGCGGGGCACCGTGACGGTGCCGCGCCGAGGGTACGGCGTCAAGCGCCGGGGTACGGGGCCTGAAGGCACGGGCCCGAAGCGCCGGTGCACGGCGTTCGACGACCTCTCAGCGGCTCTCCGCCAGCACCTGGGCCGCGTAGGAGCCCCTGGTGTACACCCCCGGGTTCCCGGCCAGTCCGCAGCCGCTGCCCCAGGACACGAGGCCGATCAGCTTCCCCTGGGCGACGAGCGGTCCCCCGCTGTCCCCCTGGCAGGCGTCCCGGCCGCCGGTCAGCTCGCCCGCGCACACCATGGATTCGGCCTGGTACCGGCCCTCCGCTCCGCCCGGGTAGGCCCTCTCGCACACCGAGTCGGCCAGCACCCGCACCGACGCGCCCCGCAGGCTCAGCGCGTAGTCCCCGGCGCCCGTGGTGTCGCCCCAGCCGTAGACGGCCGCGGCCGTGTCGGCCTCGTACGCCGGATCGCCGGCTTCCGCCAACGGCAGGACGGAACTCTCGGGGAGCGGCGTCGCCAGTGTGACCAGGGCGAAGTCCCCCGCGTTCGAGGAGGCGTCGTACCGCGGATTGACCCAGGTGTCGGTCACCGGGATCTCCGTGCCCTCGTTCGACCGCAGATCGGCGCGGCCCGCGATGACCTTCAGGTCGGGGAGCCGCGCCGGCGGCCCTCCGAGCACGTCCTCGCTGAGGCAGTGGGCCGCCGTCATGACCGTGGAGGGGCCCACCACGACGCCGCCGCAGAACTGCCCGGCTCTCGTACCCCCGAACCGGTCACGGCTGGACAGTGCCACCGTCCAGGGCGCCTGGGAGATCGCGACGGGGTGACCGCCGATGACGACGTCGGCGGTCGCGGTCGGAGGTGCGGCCAGCGGTATGACGGCCGTGGTGGCCGCGAGGGCCAGCAGTCGGGCGATGGTGGGACGCATGCGCGCTCCTGACTCGGGGAGATGGATTGCACACCCAGAGTTATCCACGTGGCGGGCGCCCGCATGCCGCACCCACGCCGAAGGCCCGGCTCCTTCGAGGGAACCGGGCCTTCGATGCCTGCCGTGGACCGTCACCCGGACGGAGCCGCGACGGGGTCAGTCGAGGTAGTCGCGCAGGACCTGCGAGCGGGACGGGTGGCGCAGCTTCGACATCGTCTTCGACTCGATCTGGCGAATGCGCTCACGGGTGACGCCGTACACCTTGCCGATCTCGTCGAGGGTCTTCGGCTGACCGTCGGTGAGACCGAAGCGCATGGAGACGACGCCCGCCTCGCGCTCGGAGAGCGTGTCGAGGACCGAGTGCAGCTGCTCCTGGAGGAGCGTGAAGCTGACGGCGTCGGCGGGGACTACGGCCTCGGAGTCCTCGATGAGGTCACCGAACTCGCTGTCGCCGTCCTCGCCCAGCGGGGTGTGCAGGGAGATCGGCTCGCGGCCGTACTTCTGGACCTCGATGACCTTCTCCGGGGTCATGTCGAGTTCCTTGGCCAGCTCCTCCGGGGTGGGTTCGCGGCCCAGGTCCTGGAGCATCTGGCGCTGCACGCGCGCGAGCTTGTTGATGACCTCGACCATGTGCACCGGAATACGGATGGTGCGGGCCTGGTCGGCCATCGCCCGGGTGATCGCCTGACGGATCCACCAGGTGGCGTACGTGGAGAACTTGTAGCCCTTGGTGTAGTCGAACTTCTCGACGGCGCGGATCAGACCGAGGTTGCCCTCCTGGATGAGGTCCAGGAAGAGCATGCCGCGGCCGGTGTAGCGCTTGGCCAGGGAGACCACCAGTCGGAGGTTGGCCTCCAGGAGGTGGTTCTTGGCGCGGCGGCCGTCCTCGGCGATGATCTCCAGCTCACGCTTGAGCTTGGGGGCGAGCTTGTCGGCGTTGGACAGCTTGTCCTCGGCGAACAGACCGGCCTCGATGCGCTTGGCGAGTTCGACCTCCTGCTCGGCGTTGAGGAGGGGGACCTTGCCGATCTGCTTGAGGTAGTCCTTGACGGGGTCGGCGGTGGCACCGGCGGCGGCGACCTGCTGGGCGGGGGCGTCGTCCTCGTCCTCGTCGGAGAGCACGAAGCCCGCGCTCTCGGTGCCCTCGGGCTCGTCGCCGGGCTTGCCGCCGGGGGTCTCCTCGAGGACTTCCTCGTCGAGCAGCTCGACGTCGTCCTTCTTGGCGGTGGTCTTCTTCGCCGCCGTCTTCTTGGCGGCGACGGTCTTCTTGGCGGGGGCCGCCTTCTTGGCGGTCGCCTTCTTGGCGACGGCCTTCTTGGCGGGGGCGTCCTCTGCGGAGGAGTCGACCGCGGGCGCCGGCGGCGCGGCGGGGGTGGCCTTCTTCGTGGTCACCGTCTTCGCCGCGACCGTCTTGGTGGCGGTGCGCTTGGCCGGACTCTTCGCTGCGACGCTCTTTCGGGTGCGCTTTGGCTCCGCGGCACTGACCATCAGCGTCACACCCTCTTCCTCGAGGATCTGGTTGAGGCTGCGCAGTACGTTTTTCCACTGAGTGGCCGGGATCTGGTCAGCTTCGAAGGCCCGACGCACGTCGTCGCCGGCGATCTGCCCCTCAGCCTTTCCCCGCTCAATGAGCGCCATGACAGAGACGGACTCGGCGATCTCCGGCGGGAGCGTACGGGATGTGCTGGCCGACACGAACAACCTCTCGGAACGTTGGAAAACGGCTTCCGGCCCCGTCCACTGCGGACAGGAGCCGACCACCGGCTTGGGGATGGGCCGACGGTGCGGGCGGGGGCCGGGAAGATGCACAGCGCCGTGAACGGCGTCCGTATTCCCTCCGCGGCTGTCACCTCTTAGGTCATCGCGTTGTTCCCGCGAGCGTTACGCCCAATCTGCGTGGCCCGAGTCACACCCCGTAAGCACTCAAAAGCGGTCAGACATGACCAGAGGTGGTCGGGTGGGGCCACGACCGGTGCTCATATGTCGTTTACCCGCACGATTCCCGATCGAACTCGCCAGTGGGGGTCCGCCGCAGGTGCGGAACGTTACGGTCCCGTTTGCGGGTGACCGGGGGGACCGGTCCGGGCGGATGAAGGCCGGACCGTGGGGCGAGGCCGCCTGGGCTCCGACGGCGGTCGAGGACGGCGGGAGCCGGGCTCCGACGGGAAGCGGTACGTCCGACGGGGAGCGGCACGTCCGACGGAGGACGGCGGTCCGACATCGACACCGGTACTGACACCACACCGACACCGACACCTGCGGGCGGCGGTACGCGACCGTCGTGCCGCCGGGCCCCGCCGAATCCCAGAAGGATCCGACGGGGTCCGGCGGCACACGGCTCGCCGGGCCGACCGGGGCCGCCGAGGGCTCACACCGCGACCGCGTCCGTCCTGTCGCGCTCCGCGTGCCCTCAGTGCTCGCGCGGCGCCGGCACCACACGTTCGACCTCGGGGTGGACCGTCAGCAACTGCCGCATGGCCGCCTCGGCCGCCCCTCCGTCGCCCGCGGCGAGGGCGTCGACGATCCGGGCGTGGTGCACGAGGGTCGACTCGTTCGGCCGGTCGCAGCCGGTGGCGGGAGCGCCGGAGACCTGGAGCGCCGCGGAGACGATGCCGGAGAGGTGCTCCAGCATGCGGTTGCCGGCGAGCTGGATGAGCAGCGAGTGGAACTCGGCGTCCGCGCGCGAGAAGGTCAGCGCGTCGCCCTGGGCCATGGCGTGACCCATGAGCTCGACCATGTCGCCGAGCCGCTGCTGGACGTCGTCGCGGCCGTGCCCGGCGGCGAGGCGGGCGGCGAGCGGCTCGATCGTCCAGCGCAGCTCGCTCAGCTCACGCCGCTGGTCGTCGCGCTGGGGGCCGAAGGCCCGCCACTCGATGATGTCCGGGTCGAGCAGGTTCCAGTCGCTGACCGGGCGGACCCGCGTGCCGACGTTCGGGCGGGCGCTGACCAGCCCTTTCGCCTCCAGTACGCGGAGGGATTCACGGACTACGGTGCGGGAGACCTCGAACCGCTGGCCGATCTCCTCGGGGACGAGCGGGCGGTCGGCACCGAGATCGCCGGAGACGATCATCTGGCCGAGCTGCTGGACGAGTTGGCCGTGGAGCCCGCGTCCACGGCTCCCGGCGGCACGACGGCCCACGCGCCCCAGCTCGGGGTCCGCGCCGTCCCAGGAGGGGAAGCCGACCCGGTCGACGCCGGGGTGCTCGGCATAGGGGTAGCGGTCGAGTTCGCCCGGTCCGGCGAGGCCGGAGTCGGCGGAGCGGGCGGCGGTCATCATGGTGTGCGCAAGGGTACTCACGCATCCTTTGTCGGCTGTGTTCTCAACTCCCTTGAGGTCTTTGGTGAAAAGCACACGAAAGGGTGATCGCTCACCCCGTCGCAATTGACGCCTTATCGGAAAGAAATGGGCGTCCTACGAGGAGTTGCGCACAGTGCGGCGACGGAAGAGCACGGAGGGTGAGCACGAAAGGGTGAGGGGGGTCATCATCGGACCCTGCCGCGCGCGGTCGTGAGCAGATAGGCCCCGAGCAGCGCGGTCAGTGACAACAGCAGCGCCCCGCCCTCGGGTTGGGCGATCGCCTGCGCCGCCGCTTCCACGTAGCGCTCACCCCCGAACGGCCACTGCGTCAGCAGGAGCTCACGCAGCCGCATCGGAAATCCGACCGCTTGTCGCACAGTCGGTCCCTCCAGAGCCTTCCGCATCAGGGGGACGACAAGGAGGGGGACGGCGACCACGGCCGCGAGTCCCGCGCTGGTGGAACGGAAGACCCCCGCTGCGAGCACCCCCGCCCAGGCACACCCGACCACGAGCCCCAGCCAACTCGCACCGAGTGGCAGCCAGTCACCCGGGACCGAGGTGAGTTCCGGTCCGTGCAGCAGGTACAGCACCTCCAGGTCGCAGCCGACGGTGAGCAGGGCCAGCAGCAGCCCGGCGGCGGCCGAGACGAGCAGTTTCGCCGCGAGCAGCCCCAGCCGGCGCGGCACGGGGCCGCGGTCGACGGCCAGCGCCGGGTACCGGAACTCGTCCCCGAAGGCGATCGCGCCGAGCAGCCCCGCCCCGACGGCCGCGGGCGGCAGCGGAAGCTCCCGCGGCCACGCGGCCAGGAGCCTCGGCTGCGGGGTGTGCCCCGTCCTGGCCAGCACCACGGCCATGACCGCGGAGAGGACGATCACCACAGCGGCCGTCACGTAACCGGTCGCGACCCCCGTGGCACGACGCAACTCGTACAGCACCGGACGCAGGGGATTCGGCGCCGGGCGCACGGTGATGGAGGGCGGGAGCGGGGGCAACGCACCGGCCTCGGCCGCACGGGGCTGTCGGCGCTCTCGCGGAGCGGCCTCGTCGTCATCGGCCGACTCCTGTGGCTCCTGCGGCTTCTGTGGCTCCTGCGGCTTCTGTGGCTCCTGTGGCTTCTCGGCGAAGTCACCGGCACCGTCTTCCCCCGGTTCCCCCTCGGCGGGCCGCGACGGCGCCGGTGTCGCGGCCGCTACTGCCGTCGCCGGCGTCGCCGGCGGCCCCATGTCACCGATCTCGTCCGCGAGTTGGTGGACGAGGATGCCGTGCCGGAACGCGGTCTCGCCGACCTCGGCGCATGTACTGCCGTACACCGAGAGCCTGTTGCCGCCCTCGCGGACGATCTCCACGGAACGTCGGGCGGTCCGGGCCTCCTTGGTGAGCAGGGCACCGAGCCGCGCGGCGTGCGGGGTGCGGACGGCCACGCGCGGGCGCAGGCGGGTGCGGGAGAAGTCGGCCACGTCCTGGTCGGCGACGAGTCGGCCCTGTTCGAGAGTGAGCACCCGGTCGGCGATCCGTGCGGCCTCCTTGGGGTCGCCGGTGGTGAACAGCACGGTGCCGCCCTGGGTCGCGTGTGCCCGCAGGATCCCGTGCAACCAACGCGCTTCGCGCACGGACAACCCGTGGACGGGTTCGTCGAGGACGAGGGTGTGCGGGTCGGTCAGCAGCGCACAGGCCAGGCCGAGTCGGCGGTCCATGCCCCGCGAGAGGGTGCTCAACCGTGCCTCGCGCAGGGCGACCAGGCCCACCACCTCCAGGACTTCGTCGGCCCGCCGCGCGGGCAGTCCCGCCGCCGCGCACAGCATCCGCAGATGACCGCGGACCGTGCGGGCCGGGTGCCCCGGCACCTCGCCGAGCAGAACACCCACCTCGCGGTCGGGGTGTGCGACGCGGTGCAGGGGACGGCCTCTGAAGTAGGTGATTCCGCGGCCCTTTTGGAGTTCGAGCATCAGCCTCAGCACGGTCGTCCTGCCCGCACCCGGCATCCCGAGGAGTGCGGTCACATGGCCGGGGTGCGCCTCGAACGACACGTCGTCGACGGCGGGCGGAAGCTCCTTGCGAGGGGGGCTGGTCAATCCGATGGCCTGGATCACCCGAAGCAAGATAGCGCGGTATGTCCGGTTTTCCGGGCACCTCGCGGCTCGCTTCGAGGCAGCGGGGTGGCAGCGGGCGAAGCCGGGTGCGACCGCCGGGCAGGCCACAGCCCCCTGGCGTGCGCCCCGTCGGACCTCAGACCTCGGGGCGGAGCATCGGCGGGTTGAGAAGGGTGGCGCCACCGGCTCGGAAGAGCTGGGCAGGACGGCCGCCCTGCCGGGTGGTCGTGCCACCGGTCGGTACGAGGAAGCCGGGCGTGCCCGTCACCTTGCGGTGGAAATTGCGCGGGTCGAGCGCGACGGCCCACACCGCCTCGTAGACACGGCGCAGCTCACCGACGGTGAACTCCGGCGGGCAGAAGGCGGTCGCCAGCGAGGAGTACTCGATCTTCGAGCGAGCACGTTCCACGCCGTCCGCGAGGATCTGGGCGTGGTCGAAGGCCAGTGGCGCCACCGGCTCCCCGTCCCGCCCGTAACCACCCTGCGCCAGCAACTCCTCGACGGGCGCCCAGCGCGCGCTGTTCGCGTCTCCGCCCGGGCGAGGTGCCGGGAGGTCGGGGGCGAGCGCGAGGTGGGCGACGCTGACGACTCTCATCCGGGGGTCGCGCTTCGGGTCGCCGTAGGTCGCCAGCTGTTCCAGATGTGCTCCGTTGTCCTGCGCTGGGGCGGACGGGTCGTGGGCGGTCAGCCCGGTCTCCTCGGAGAGTTCCCGTGCGGCGGCCTGCGCCAGATCCTCGTCGGGCCGTACGAAGCCGCCGGGCAGCGCCCACCGTCCCTGGAAAGGCTGTTCACCCCGCCGCACGGTCAGCGCGCACAGCGCGTGGCGGCGGACGGTCAGCACGACCAGATCGACGGTGACGGCGAAGGGCGGGTAGTCCGACGGGTCGTAGGGCATGCCGCGATCATAGTCGTCTTCCTGACGATAAACACTCCCTCCCGTGGTCGCTTCCGCCCTTGATCCGCTTCTGTCCGGCACCTGGTTCATGATCCACCCGGCATCTTCGCGAGATCCGCACAGGGCGTGGTCGATCATGTGTGAGCCGAGGTCATCCTCCCAACTGCAGGCCGTGGGCCGCTTCCTCGACCATGGCGAGCCCCAGTCTGCTGACGCGCACGGCGAAGGGGGCGCCGGCCACGCGCAGGCCGGTCAGGCCGATCTCGCCCAGGGGCGCGCTGCTCACCGGACGCAGCGTCACCGTGCCGGCGGGGGTGTCCGGACGGATGCCGACGAGCGTGGTGAGCAGCAGCACAGCCGAGGCCGCCGCCGTCGCGGCAGGTCTGCACGCGGCCGGATGCGGCAGCGGCGCTCCGCCGGCCGTGCGCTGCTCCCCCGCGTACATCTCCGGCAACCGGTGGCCGAAGCTGTCGGCCGCCGCCGGCACTCTCCGCAGCAGAGAAGCAGCCTCCTTCTCATGGCCCGCGGCCGCGAGCCCGGCGACCGCGATCGCCGTCTCCGGCACGCGCACGGCACCGCTGCGATGCCCGAACGGGTTGTACGCCGTTTCCTTCGCGCCGAGGCCGCGCAGCCCCCACCCGGAGTCCATAACGGGTCCTCCGAGCAGCCGCGCGAGCTGCTCGGTCCGCACCTTGTCGAGCAGGCCCGGAGCCTGGCGGCCTCCGCCGAGCAGTCCCGTGTCGAGGAGGTGGACCGTGGCCGCGCCCAGGTGCGCGACGAGACGCCCGTCGGGGTGCGGGCGGCAGCGGGTCTGCCGCCACCGCGGTCCTCGGCCCAGAAGTCCGCCGGGAACCGGGTGCGCAGCCGTATCGCCCATTCCCCCAGCTCGTCGCCGCCCGGTCGGCCGTACGCGTCGAGCAGGTCGGCGCCCAGCAGCGCGGCCCGGTGCGCGTGCGCCGGGGTCTCGCAGCGCAGCGGCCCGCCGGGGCCCGGGTCGGGCAGACAGGTCCCGGCCCGGGCGGTGGCCCGCAGCCACCGCAGACAGCGCTCGGCGACCGGCAGCAGTTCCTCCGTCTCCTGCTCGGGCAATCCCCAGCGCCGTGCCTCGGCCAGGAGCCCGGCGAAGAGGAGGGTGGCTTCGGTGCCGGTGCAACCGGGCGGCAGATGAGGACCCGCGTCCCTGCGTGGACCGGGGATCATTCCCGACTGGGCGACCGGGCCGCCGAGTTGGGTGCGGGCCAGGGTACGCAGGGTGCCCGCCGCGAGACGCGTGCCGAGGGGCAGCGTCATGCGCGCCGCGAGCCGCGATCAGGGCGTCGGCCGGGGCCATGCCGCAGCGCCAGGGCGCGCCCGCCGCGAGGTGGATGTCGGACGGGTTGGCGGGATCGCGCAGCAGCAGAGCCTCCAGGTCTTCCAGACAGATGCGCAGCAGTGCCACGGCACTGGGGTCGTCGCCCGCGGCCTCCGCCTGGGCGAGAGGGCTCGCGGCCCCGCGTCCCACCGGTCTGATGGGGCCCGCCCCGTCCGGCCGGGTGCGTTCGGCACCTGGTGGAGAACGGCGGTGGCGGTGTGGCGGGACGGGGCGCCGGCGAGGGCCCGCCGCCGATACCGCCCCACTCAGGTGAACGGAACGGCTCCGCGCCGGGTCACGGCCGTTCGCCCCGGGTCACGGCCGCTCGTCGACATGAGCCGCTCCAGGTCACGGCTGCTCGTCGACATGCGTCGCTTCCGGAGGCGTGTCCTGGCCGTCTGCGCCCCGGTGGGCCCGTGCTCGGCCGCGGGGGCCATCGGCGGGGCGACCCGAGCGTCGACCCCCCGGTGAGGTGCCCTCGGTGGAACGCGGACGGCGGGCCTGGGCCGTCCCGTCGAGTGCACGTCGGCCGGCGCGGGTGTCCGGGCTCCGCTCCGGTCGTGACCGGCGCCGACGCCGAGAGCCGGTGCCGCAGGGCTTCCCCGCGGGTGCCACGTCATCACCGGGCACCGCGGCGACCGTGTGCGTCGCCGCGCTCGGCTGCTCCGCTGCCTCCGGTCCGCCCTCGGCGCCTGCTTCCGTCGTGGTCGTCGGCCGCTCCCGTCCCCTGCGCTCCGCGCGGAGGCAACGGCGGATCGACTCGGGGTCGAGGCCCTCGTTGCACGCCTGGTGGAGGAGGCGGGCGAAGAGGTAGTCGCGATCGGCGGCAAGGGCCAGGGCGAGGGCTTCGCGGGCCTCCAACTCGTCACCCGTGGACCACGCCACCCAGCCGACCAGCGTGAGGGGCGCTGCGGCGTGCTCTCCGTAGGGGCCCACGCAACGGCGGGCCAGAGCGCGCCAGAGCCGGAGCGCGGGGCCCGCTTCGTCGCCCTCCATCCACTCGGCGGCCCGGTCCCGGGTCGCCCTGTCCTGGAGGCCCAGAATCATGGTCGCGGCGTCGTCGTGACCGATCAGCTCGTCGTCGCGCAGGTCCGCGTCGAGGCCGCCGGACATGCTCGGTGCGGCCGCGAGCCGCTCCATGGCGCGCCGGACCGCCGCGAGCGTCTCCTCCGCCACCTCGGCACGACTCTCCGCTTCCAGGATGCGCGGGACCAGGGCGGCCTGGGCGGTGTCGAGCGCGGCCTCCTGGCACAACGCCGCCGCGGTCTCCCACGGCAGGAGCCGCGCCCGCAACTCCCGGAGCGTGCCGCGCACTTGAAGGCCGGCGTAGGTCGCGGCGGCGGCCAGCACGGAGGTGCCGGGCAGTCCCATCGACTCCCCGTCCGGGGAACAGCATCCGTTGCCCGGGCAGCAGTAGGACCAGAAGCGGCCGTCCGAGATGCACAGGGCCTCGACCACCGGGACGTCGAGGGCACCGCAGGCCCTGCGCAGGAGCTGGGCCAGTGGTCGCAGCCGCTCCATGACGTCGCGCGCCGACTCGCCGACCGCCGGGTCCTGACAGAGGAAGGCGACCATGCTCTCCGGTTTGGCGCCCCGGCGCTCGCTGCCTGTCACCAGTCCGTGGGCCAGTTGCTGCGCGGCGGACGGCCAGTCGTCCGTCCTGGGCGGGATCCCGAGCCGGGCGCGCCCGCCGAACCGCCCCTTCGCCGGGCCGTCGTGCAGTGCGACGAGGACGATGCTGTCCTCGGGGCGATAGCCGAGGAGATACGGCAGAGCATCGGCGAGCTCGGCCGGGGTCCGCAGCGTGACCTGCTGCTCGCCACCGGGGCCGACGGCCGCGCCGTGCCCCATGGCAGGAGCGGTCCCCTCGGTTCCCGCGCCGTGCCCCGGGAGCGGCACCGCCCTGTCCGGCACCGCCCCGTGCCCCGCGGGCCCGCCTTGCGAGGGCTGATGCCGCAGCCCCCGGTCGTCACGCTCCACCTGACCCAGCGGTCCCCCGTCATCCCACTCCGCCCGAACCCGGGGCACCCCGTCATCCCACTCCGCCCGAACCCGGGGCTCCCCGTCATCCCACTCCGCCCGAACCCGGGGCACCCCGTCATCCCACTCCGCCCGAACCCGGGGCACCCCGTCATCCCACTCCGCCCGAACCCGGGGCACCCCATCGTCGCAGTCCGCCCGCGACCGGGGCTCCCCGTCACCACACTCCGTCCGAGCCCGCCTCCCCGCGTCGTCACGGTCCGGATGGGGCCGCCGCTCCTCGTCCTCGTACGCGGCGGCGGGGTCCCCGCACCCGACCCCGACCCATCCGTTCTGCCCGCTGATGTCGCTGTTGCCGGTGGTCCCGGCCGCTTCGTTGCGATTCGTCATGCGGCGACCATCTCGCGGATCTTGGAATTCCGCTTTGCCCTGTGGACAAGTCCGACCATGGCCACGTCATCAGATCATGACCACGTCAGAAGTTGTCCACAGATCCGCGCCGCTCGTCCGCACGATGTCCGAGGCATCGGCTTTCATGGGGCCATGAACGACGCGCACACGCCCACCATGAATCGTCGGCCGCCGGCTGCGGTCGGCTCAGTCCTCCCGCTGGCCGGCGGCGGAGACCGGCCGCCCCGAGCCGACCATGACGTCACTGTGCGGGGACCGGGCCTTGATCCGCGGGGCGGCAGCCCGTGCCGTCCCACCGGCGGAGGACGGATACAGCTCGGCGTGCCGGCGGCGGGGCGCGGCCCCGCTCAGGCCTCGGCCGCGGTGGGCAGCGGTACCCGCGCGTCGCTCCTGCCGATCACGGTCAGCTGGTGCGGTTCCACCAGGTACGGCTCGCACAGCCGGTAGACGTGGCTGAGGTGCTCGACGACCTTCTGCTCCTCGGGGTCGGAGGTGATCAGCGTGGACAGCAACCGCCACACGAAGTCGTCGAGGTCGGCGTCGACGTGGGCGCGGGCTCCCTCGACGTGGTCCTCGCCGAGGACGATGGTCCCTGCGCTTCACCGCGTCCGGTACTTCCGCCTGTGTGCGCGGGCGAGGGGAGTGCTCAGCCCGCCGTGGCGAGCACCAGGGGCAGGACCTGGCCGGCGCCAGCGCGGCGCAGCAGGCGGGCGGAGACGGCGAGGGTCCAGCCGGAGTCGGTGAAGTCGTCCACCAGCAGCACGGGGCCCGAGGCCGCGCCGAGGGCCCCGGCCAGTTCGTCGGGCACGGTGAGGACGGCGGAGAGGGCCTGGAGGTGCCGTGCGGAGTTGCTGCGCCGCCCCGTGTGCTCGCCGCCCTGGGCGGTGTAGGCGAGGCTGCCGAGGTACGGCAGGCGGCCGATGGCGGCGACGCGTTCGGCGAGCGAGGAGACGAGCCGGGGCCGCCGCAAGGAGGGCATGGCGACGATCCCGACGGGCCGGGCGGCGGAGCCGGGACCGTCGGACGCCCAGCCTTCCGGGGAGCGCGCCCAGTCGGCGAGGACGGTCACCACGGCCTTGAGGACGTCGTCGGGGACGGGTCCGTCAGGCGCGTTCTCGGCCAGCAGAGGGCGCAGCCGGTTGCCCCACCCGATGTCCGAGAGCCGCCCCAGGGCACGCCCGGTGGAGCACTGCTCACCGGCGGGGATACGGCCCTTGAGGTCGACGCCCAGGGCGGGCATCCCGGTCGGCCACATCCTGCGCGGCTCGACCTCCACGCCGGGGCGTGCCAGTTCCTGGGTCGCGCTGGTCAGCGTGTCCGTCGAGACGGAGGAGTCGACCCAGGCCCCGGCGCAGTTGTCGCACCGGCCGCAGGGGGCGGCACCCTCGTCGTCGAGCTGCCGGCGCAGGAACTCCATCCGGCACTCCGACGTGCTCACGTAGTCGCGCATGGCCTGCTGCTCGGCCGCCCGCTGCTTGGCGACCCACGCGTACCGTTCGGCGTCGTAGAACCAGGGCTCGCCGGTGGAGATCCAGCCGCCCTTGACCCGCTTGACCGCCCCGTCCACGTCGAGCACCTTGAGCATGGTCTCCAGCCGGGTGCGCCGGAGGTCCACGGACGTCTCCAGGGCCGGCACCGACAGCGGGCGTCCGGCCTCGGCGAGGGCCGTGAGGGTCTGCCGTACCTGCGCCTCGGGCGGGAAGGCGGTGTCGGCGAAGTAGCGCCAGATGGCCTCGTCCTCCTTGCCCGGCAGCAGCAGCACATCGGCGTGCGCCACACCGCGCCCCGCGCGCCCCACCTGCTGGTAGTAGGCGATCGGCGAGGACGGCGAACCGAGATGGACCACGAACCCCAGGTCCGGCTTGTCGAAGCCCATGCCCAGGGCGGAGGTCGCGACCAGCGCCTTCACCCGGTTCTCCTGGAGGTCGGCCTCGGCCTGGAGCCGGTCCGCGTTCTCCGTGCGCCCGGTGTAGGACGCCACGTCGAAGCCGCGCTGCCGCAGGAAGGCGGTGGCCTCCTCGGCGGCGGCCACCGTGAGCGCGTAGATGATCCCGGAGCCGGGCAGTTCCCGGAGGTGCTCCGCGAGCCAGGCCAGCCGGTGGGCCGCGTCGGGCAGGCGGACGACTCCGAGGCGGAGGCTCTCCCGCTCCAGTGGTCCTCGCAGCACCAGGGCCTCGCCGCCGCCGGTGCCCAGTTGTTCGGCCACGTCGGCCGTCACCCGCGCGTTCGCGGTGGCCGTGGTGGCCAGCACCGGTACGCCGGGGCGGAGTTCGGCCAGCATCGCCCTCAACCGGCGGTAGTCGGGCCGGAAGTCGTGTCCCCAGTCGGAGATGCAGTGGGCCTCGTCGACCACCAGCAGACCGGTGGTGGCCGCGAGCCGGGGCAGCACGTGCTCGCGGAAGTCCACGGAGTTGAGGCGCTCGGGGCTGACGAGGAGGACGTCGGCCTCACCGCGTTCGACCTCTCCGTAGATGGTCTCCCACTCCTCCGGGTTGGCCGAGTTGATGGTGCGCGCCTGGATACCGGCGCGCGCCGCCGACCCGACCTGGTTGCGCATCAGCGCCAGCAGGGGCGAGACGATCACCGTGGGACCGGAGCCGCGGCGGCGCAGCAGGGCGGTGGCGACGAAGTACACCGCCGACTTGCCCCAGCCGGTGCGCTGCACCACCAGGGCGCGCCTGCGCTCCTCCACGAGGGCCGCCACCGCCTGCCACTGGTCCTCCCGGAGCCTCGCCGACCCGGTGGGGTCGCCGACGAGCTCGGCGAGGATGGCGTCGGCTTCGGCACGGAGCTTCACGGTGTCCATGCCCCCATGCAACCCGATACCTCGGACAGTCAGCCACCTCACCCCCCGCGACCCCTCCCTCACGAGCAGCCACCGCCGGTCTCCCGCCCGGATCGCCGCGTCAACAGCGTGTTGCCGGCCGCCACCCGGGGCGTTGCCGACGACTCCCACAGGGCGGGGATATAAACGGTGGATCACCACAAAACCGCCAGTGGCCCCAATTGCTCGTTGCCGCAACCAAGTTCGGCAGGAAGAATTGAGGTCCGCTCCCCGCACGGCCCACCGGTGAACCGGTAGGGCTTCTGCTGCGGCGTGCGCTCCCCCAGTCCGACCCCGCCCGCAGTGTGGGCGCGTAGCCGAAGGGAGGATCGTGACCTTCGGATTCGCTCCGTCCTCGGCGGCCTCCATGTCGACGTCTGTCGACCTGTCCGCCGCTTCCGCCAACCGGTTGCTCGAGCCCGCGGAATGGTCCGCCGCCGGGATTCCGCTGCTGCGAAATCCCCGGGAGGTCGTCAGCGGACTGCACGCGCGCCATCAGCCGCGGCCCGCGACGGCGGTCATCGCCGTCCTGGACCCCGACGAACGGCTGCGGGCGAGCGCCTCGTTCATCAGGCGCCCGGCCCCGGCGGACGGCTGGATGTTCCGCAACGCGCTCCTCGCACAGCTACGCCGGGTCATCCCGCACGACCTGCGCCGGCGGGCGCCGGTCCGGACGGCGGTCCTGCTGTACTGCCGGGACGGGGACGCGCGTTGGACGGAGGAGGACGGAGCGTGGATGTGGGGGCTGCGGGACGCCTGCACCCTGCACGGACTGCGCTGCGGGGCGTACATCACGCTGACACGTGACGGCTGGCAGGTCCTCGGCGAGGGCCGCGGCGGCCGCCGCCCCCACGCGGACTCCCCGGCCGAGCCG
The DNA here is from genome assembly GCF_009857135.1 of Streptomyces sp. HM190. Lineage (GTDB taxonomy): Bacteria > Actinomycetota > Actinomycetes > Streptomycetales > Streptomycetaceae > Streptomyces > Streptomyces heilongjiangensis. The sequence goes on along the minus strand of NZ_CP047318.1, from coordinate 6,508,313 downwards.
TTCGCCACGGCCATGGCACCGCCGCCGATACCGCGGACCGGCGGGGTGGCCTCCGAGGTACTGCGCCGAGCGGCGGCCCGCTGACCCGGGGGCCTTCGGGCCCTCCGCCCCACCGGGCCCGGGGTGCCGGTCCGCATCGGGCCACGCGCGCGTACCCCGCCCCCACCGCGGGGCGCCCGCGCGCCCGCACGCGCCCTCGGGCGCCCGCAGCCGTACCCACCGAGCCTTGCCCGGTCCGCTCCGGTCCGGGCAAGGCTCGTCCTGCGCGCGGGCACGCGAAACACCCCGCCGGCACGCCGAGGCGTCCCGTCGCGGGGTGTGGCCGCCACGGCACCCTGGGGGCCGTGGCGGGCAGGCGCGGCTCCCGGTGTGCCCTGGCGGGCCACCGGAAGGGTCCGCGGTCGTTCAGACGCCGGCGCCCAGCACCGCGTTGATCTTCTGCGGGTCGCCGCAGACGATCAGCAGCGCACGCGCCCGCCCCAGGGCCTGGGGCAGCGTCTGCGCGGTGAGGTCGTCGGTGCCGCCGTTCAGGGCGACCACGACCACGGGACGCGGCGCGGCCCGCCCGACGGCGGAGGCGTCGGCGTAGAACACGTCGTCGCCCGCGTCGTGCTGGGCCCAGTACGCGCTCTCCCCGAAGGACAGCTCGTGGGCGGCCCACGGGTGCTGCTCACCGGTGGTGATCACCAGTACGTCACCGGGGGCGCGCCCCGACTCCAGCAGCAGGTCGACGGCTTCCTCCGCGGCGTCCAGCGCGCCCTCGGCCGAGGCCGGGAGCAGCTGGATCTGCGGGGTGGCGGCCGGAGCGGACGGCCCGGGCTTGGCCGCGGTGTGCGACGCGCGCTGGGCCGGCACCGGCCGGGCGGGACCCGGACGGCCGGGACGCGGCGCGGCCGCGGGACGGGGTCCGGGTACGGGACGGGGGGTCGGCGCGACGCGGCCGCTGGCCGGAGTGGCGCGCGGACCCTGGGCACTCTCGTGAATCTGAGGCTCCTCGGGAATGAGAGGCATGAGCTGATGTCTATCAAACGCCGCCACGAATCGCGTCGGCGGGTGGCACATGAGTGCGAACGAATCCGTCAGAAATCGAAGCCGAGCTGACCCTCGATCTCCGGAACGCTTCCGTCCACCCAGTTGCGGACCTTCTTGAGGTGCCGCCACTGGGGCAGCGCATCAAGATACGCCCACGACAACCGGTGGTGCGGGGTGGGTCCCCGCTCCGCCAGAGCGGCCTTGTGCACGGGCGACGGATAGCCGGCGTTGGCCGCGAAACCGAAGTCTGCATGCTCGACACCCAGTTCGGCCATCATTTTGTCGCGCTGAACCTTGGCGATCACCGAGGCCGCCGCGACGGCGACACAGGACTGGTCGCCCTTGATCACCGTACGGACCCGCCAGGGCGAACCGAGGTAGTCGTGCTTGCCGTCGAGGATGACCGCGTCGGGACGCACCGGGAGCGCGTCCAGGGCCCGTACGGCGGCGAGCCGCAGTGCGGCCGTCATCCCCAGGTCGTCGATCTCCTCCGGGGAGGCGTGGCCGAGTGCGTGCGACGTCACCCATGTCAGCAGCTCCTCGGCGAGCGCCTCGCGGCGCTTGACCGTCAGGAGCTTGGAGTCGGTGAGGCCCTCGGGCGGTCGGCGCAGTCCGGTGACCGCCGCGCAGACGGTGACGGGGCCGGCCCACGCGCCTCGCCCCACCTCGTCGACACCGGCAATGACCTTCGCTCCGGTCGTGGCGCGCAGGGAGCGCTCGACGGTGTGAGTGGGTGGTTCGTACGGCATGGCGCCCTTAGCCTACGCCGCCCGCGAGGCCGTACGACACCCAGGTTCCCGGGGTGGCCGCGGCCCGGCGGCCGGGCCGGGTCGGGTGTCCCGCGAGCGCGGCGGCGGCATCGTCAACTGGTGGATCGTCTCCGCCGTTTCCCGCTCGCTCCGTTCGCTTCCGCACAGCTTCGAGGGGTACGTCATCATGGCGGGAACCGCGTCGAGGACGGAGCCGTCGGACGCGCCGGGCCGGACCTCACCGCGCCTGGTTCCGAGCCCGACGGCCTCCCGCGGCAGCTTCACCGCGGGCTCGACGACCCGGTCGACGGTCACGGTGCGGAAGCGCTCGGCCTGGAGGGTGTCGCATTCGTGAATCACCGGACGCAGGGCGAGCCCTGGACGCGAGGACATCGCCTCGCGGGGACGGCGGGAGGGGGGACCCGCCGGGGGCCGATCGCCCCACTCGGCCTCCCTCAGCGCAGGAACGGCTCCGGCTCCCACTCCGGCTCACCGCAGGTCGGCCCACTCGTCGGCTCCCTCACCTCCGGCGCCACCGGCCGTTCCTCCAGGAGGCGCCGGGCCTCGGCCTCGCCCAGGCTCGTGGCGTACCAGGGGGTGTCCCGCTCCTCGTCCAGCTCGGCGTCGATGTCCCGTAGCGCGCACGAGCGCAGCGGCTCCTCCAGCCGGTCCAGGACGGGTACGGCGTCGGCCGACAGCCCTCTCGCGTACTCCAGGTCGAACCGGCCCGTGGTCTCGTACCGCTCGACGTTGCGCTCGGCGATCAGCTCGTCCGGCGACACGAACCCGAACGCGAGCACCGCGGCGAGGGCACTGGCCGCGACGGCCCGCGGCAGCAGACGGGCGCCCCACACCCCGGCCGCCATGATGAGCACGATGACCAGGCCGAGCCACAGTTCCATGGCCACCACCGAGATCCTCAACCGCGTCAGCCCGTAGGCATCCACGTACATGTCCATACGGCGCACGGCGGACGCCACGACGACGAGGGCCAGCGCGCACAGGGTTCCCAACACGGCCCGTACGAGCGTGCGGTCGCCCGGCCGGGTGCGCGGCGCCCAGCGCAGTGCCACCACGATCACGGCCAGAGTGAGCAGGGTGGCGGTGAGCAGCTGCCAGAAGCCCTGCCGGGCGTACTCGGCGTACGTCAGCCCGGTCTCCGCCAGCACCGCGTCGTAGCCCCCGAACAGCACGGCGAGCTGGACGGTGTTGAAGGCGGCGAAGAGGACGATCAGTCCGATCAGCGGGAGCGCCCACTCGGCGCGGCCGCGGGCCCGGCCGGCGGGCACCGGGACCCGGTCCCAGCGGGTCGGCGCGGCGGCCGTGCGGGCCGCGGCGAGCGTCCCGACGAGACCCAGCATCAGGAGCAGGATCCGCCAGGGCCCGTCCTCGGTGGAGACGTCGGGCACCAGGGCGCCGAGGAGGTCGGCGAAGGCGGCGTCCGCCTGGGCGAAGAGCACGCCGAAGACCAGCAGCAGCCCCGCGGCCACGGCGAGCGACCGCAGCACCGGGCCCACCCTGCTCCGGTCGCCGCCCGCGCGTTCCCGCAGCCCCTGCCAGGCCCAGGCGGGGCCGGTGACCACCGCCGTGAACACGCCGAGGGGGCCGAGCAGAACGGCCGGCCAGGTGCGGCCGCCGTGCAGGGCGAGCGAGCCCGCCGCGAGCGCGGTGACGACGGCGAGGAACGAGGGCCACTCGGCGGCCCGCACGGAGGGCACGACCAGCAGGGCGAGCCCACCCGCGCCCCAGACGAGCGACCAGGCGCGCGGCCGCCGGCCGGCCCGTACCCCGGCGAAGTACACGGCGAGCGTCGCGGGCACGGCGACGACCAGCAGGTTGACCGCGATCCCGTCCCCGAGCAGCAGCATGCTGAGCAGCCCGGTCGCCAGCGCTGCCCAGAGCGTCGCGGTACGGATCGGCGCGGGCTCCTCGACACCGGCTCCGGCCGCACGCCGCGGCGGGGGAACCGCCCCGCCGGTCACCGTCCCGGCCCCGCCGACTGCCCGCGCCGGCCCCGACCCGGCGACCGACCGCGCCGACTGCGACCGGGCGGCCGACCGGGCCGCCTCACCCCCGGCCACCGGCCGTGTCGCCTGCGACCCGGCACCCCGGGACGTGACGTCCGCCGTGAGCGCGGCGTCCGCGGAATCCGCGGACGCCGTACCCGCCGCATCGGCGGACACCGCCTCCGAGCCGGGTCCTTCGGCCGCGGCCCGTGTCTGGGGCGTTGGCCCGTCGGACCCGGACGGTGCGGGCGTGGACGGTGGTTCGGACACGGGTCCCCCTCCCCCGGCCGGACCACGTCGCCCGTCGCGCGCGGGATGCCGCTGCGTCGGAGGGCTCGTGGACCGGTGTCTGTGCGCCGCTCGTTGTCAAGATCAACAGCGGCGTGCGGGACAGGCTATGCGGGGCCGCCGACGATGGCGGAGGCCGAGAGCCACTCTGTGGCACGCCTGTGACACTGGGGGTTGGTTGTGGCGGCTGTGGCCCGGGGAAGCGGTCCCGTCGCCCCACAGCCGTCCTGCCGGAGCCCTCCGGCCGGGCTACGGCACAGGCGCCCAGTCGGGCAGTGGCTCCGTCTGTTCCAGCCAGCCCTCGGGAGGCGCCCCGTGCGTGCCGCCGGAGGCGACCACTCCCCCGACGATCGCGCAGGTCGTGTCGACGTCACCGCCGGCCTGGGCGGTGGTCCAGAAGGCCGTCTCGTAGTCACCGAGGGCGCGCGCGGCGGACCAGAGCGCGAACGGCACGGTGTCGTGCGCCGTCGTACGCCGGCCACATCCCAGGACGGCCGCGACGGTGTCCGCGTCGGCGTAGTCGAGCATGTCCCGGGCCCGTCGCAGCCCCGCGCCGACGGCGCTCTTCGGGACGAGCGCGATGACGCCGTCCAGCAGCGCCCCGGCGGTCGGGGGCCCCGCGGGGTCGGCCGCCAGGGCGGCGGCCGCGGCGACGGCCATGGCTCCGACGACGCCCTCGCGGTGCTGGTGCGTGGGGTACGCGGAGATCTCCGCCTGGTGCGTCGCCTGCTCGGGGTCGTCGGCGTACCAGGCGCCGAGCGGGGCGATCCGCATGGCCGCGCCGTTGCCCCACGAGCCCTGGCCGTTGAAGAGGGCGGAGGCCAGTCGACGCCAGTCGCCGCCCTCGCGGACCAGTCGCAGCAGACGGTTGACCGCGGGCCCGTAGCCCCGGTCGAAGTCGTGGTGCTCGGCGAAGGAGCGGGCCAGTTCGTCCTGGTCGATCCGGTGGTGGGCGGCGAGGACGGCCACCACGGAGCAGGCCATCTCGGTGTCGTCGGTCCACTGCCAGGGGCCGGGCGGCGTCTGTCGGCGCTTGAGCAGCGGATAGTTCACCGGCACGAAGTACTGCGAGCCCAGCGCGTCCCCCACGGCGAGGCCGCGCAGGCTGGCCAGGGCGCGCTCCAGGCGGCCTTCGGGAGAGGAGTCAGCGGTCATCGCCCTGCCACTCTAACCGGTGGCGCCGTACGATTCCGGGTCCCGCCAGCGCTCGAAGGGCCGGTCGATGGTGTACTTGCCGTTCTCCCCGAGGACGAGCATCCGCATCTCCGCGTTGCCCGGGTTCGACAGGGACTCGAACTCGGCGACCGTCCAGTGGAACCAGCGCATGCAGAACAGCCGCATGGCGAGCCCATGGGTCACGATCAGGACGTTCGGCGGGTGGTTCGGGTCCTCGAAACTGCGGAAGAGGCTCTCCAGGAAGTTGCCGACCCGGTCGTACACGTCGGCCCCGGACTCCCCCTGCGCGAAGCGGTAGAAGAAGTGGCCGTACGCGTCCCGGTAGGCCTTCTGGAGGCGGACCTGATCGGGGTCCTGCCAGTTGCCCCAGTCCTGCTCCCGCAGACGGGGCTCCTCGCGTACGCGGACCTGCTCGGGGTCCAGGTGGAAGGCCTGGAACGTCTCGTGCGTCCGGCGGTACGGGGAGACGTAGACGCTGACACGCTCCCGGCCGAACAGGTCACGGAGCCGTTTGCCGGTCTCCTCGGCCTGCTGCCAGCCCAGCTCGGTGAGCGCGAGGGCGTGGTCGGGCTCGCGTTCGTACACGGTGTCATCAACATTGCCCGTTGACTCGCCGTGCCGGACAAGGACGATGCGCCGTGGTCGTGCCATGCCAAAACCCTAAGGGGGACGAGGCCGTAACGAGCACCCGTCCGGGTCACCTACGGCGTAGATCACACGGATCCAGGCAGTCCGGTTCCCGCACCGGCACGAGTTCGGATGTCCAACTGCGCAGGCAGGTCCCTGTTCGCGTCAGACCGTCCAGCTCGGTTCCAGTTCCACGATGTCGCCCGCGAGCGCGGCGACATCCGCTTCTATCTGGGCCCGCAGGGCAAGGCGCTCGATGCGTTCGACCCGGTACTTGCCGTGCTCGGCGGCCGACTGCCACATGGAGAGGATCAGGAACTCATGGCCCGGCGCCTCGCCGAACAGGCCCCGCAGCATCCCCGGGGAACCGGCCATCGCGGGGTTCCACACCTTCTCCTGCATCAGCGCGAAGTGCTCGGCCCGCTCCTCGTGGACACGACAGTGCGCCACCCGTACGAGGTCGGCGTCCCCGAAGCGCGGCTCGAAGCCGGTCTTCACGTCGAAACGGTGGTCGAACAGCTTGACCTGCGCGTCCTTGTGGGTGCCTGCCTGCGACGCGGCGAGGCGGTCGTGGGAACGGGCCATGAAGGAGTCGTAGAAGGCACGGCTCTCCCAGAACGAGAAGATGTGCGCCACCCCCGGCCGTGCCCGGCTCCAGCCCCCACCCTGTCCACGGAATCCCGGCTCCCCCAGAAGCCCCGCCCACTTTCGCTGCCCCCGCTCGAAGCCGCGGCGGTCGACCACGGTGCAGCGAATCCACTTGACCAGCACCGCGCCATGGTAAGGCCACGGAGCGTGGCGCCGGTCACTCGCCGACGGGCCGTGGCCCCGGCGAGCGTCGGGGCGCGCATGGGAGGATGGGCAACTGGCCTGGACTGGGGAGCAGTTCGGCCCTCATGCACCGGAGAACGGGGAGGAGAGTTCTGTTGAACGGCCTCAACAAGGGCATCCGCAAGGTCGAGGTGTCACTGAAGTGGGATCCGAGCCCCGCCGGCCAGCCGCCCACGGACCTCGACATCGTCGCGGCGACCTACCCGGCGGCCGACCCGAGCGGCGATCCCGCCTACGTCGTGCACTTCGACAGCCGCTCGCCCGACGGCACCATCACCCTCAACCGTGACAGCAGGACCGGTCAGGGCTTCGGCTGGGACGAGGTGATGACGGTGGAGCTGAACCGCCTCGACAGCCGGTACGGGCGCGTGGTGATCGGCGTCGCCATCCAGCAGGGGGCGAGCCCGAGGACCTTCGGTGACGTCGGCAAGCCGGCGCTGCGCATCCGCGAGGACTACACCGTGCTGGCCGAGGACGACTTCGCCTCGGTCCGGGGCTCCACGGCCGCGGTCGTAGCCGAGTTCGTCCGGGACGGCTCCGGCTCCTGGAGCTTCCTCCCCGGCCTCCGGGGCCATGACGAGGACCCGGCGACCTTCGCCCGCGTGATGGGCGCCCCGCGCGCCTCCTGACGCGCCGCGCCACGCACGCCGAAGGGCGGCACAGCCATGAGCCGTGCCGCCCTTCAGTGCTTCAAGGCGTCAACTGGTGTCAGCTGCAACCACTGGTCGAGCCGCAGCCCTCGCAGATGTAGCAGGAGCCGGCCCGCTGCATCTTCGTGCCGCAGGAGAAGCAGAGCGGGGCGTCGGCGTGGATGCCCAGCTGCATCTCCACCAGCTCGGCGCTGGTGTGGGCCTGCTTCGGGGCGGGCTTGGCCGCCTCGGCCTCGGCCCGCGGCGTGGCCACGGCCTTCAGGTCCGTCTGCCGCGGGGCCGACTGGGCCAGGCCCTCGACGTCCACGTCCTCCTCGGCGGGCTCGTACGAACCCGTCTCCAGGTGGCGCTGACGCTCCTCGGCGGAGTGGATGCCGAGCGCGGAACGCGTCTCGAAGGGCAGGAAGTCCAGCGCCAGGCGGCGGAAGATGTAGTCGACGATCGACTGGGCCATCCGCACGTCCGGGTCGTCCGTCATACCGGCCGGCTCGAAGCGCATGTTGGTGAACTTCGAGACGTACGTCTCCAGCGGCACGCCGTACTGGAGGCCGACGGAGACCGCGATGGAGAAGGCGTCCATCATCCCCGCGAGGGTGGAACCCTGCTTGGACATCTTGAGGAAGACCTCGCCGAGACCGTCGTCCGGGTAGGAGTTGGCGGTCATGTAGCCCTCGGCGCCGCCGACGGTGAAGGACGTGGTGATGCCGGGCCGTCCCTTCGGCAGGCGCTTGCGGACGGGGCGGTACTCGACGACCTTCTCGACCGCGGTCCGGATGGTTTCCTCGGCCTTCTCGGTGATCTCCGTCTTCTCCGACTCCTTGGTCTTGGCGGAGAGCGGCTGGCCGACCTTGCAGTTGTCGCGGTAGATCGCCAGCGCCTTGACGCCGAGCTTCCAGGCCTCGAAGTAGATCTCCTCGACCTCCTCGACGGTCGCCGTCTCCGGCATGTTGACCGTCTTGGAGATGGCGCCCGAGATCCACGGCTGGATCGCTGCCATCATGCGGACGTGGCCCATCGGGGAGATGGCCCGCTCGCCCATGGCGCAGTCGAAGACCTCGTAGTGCTCCTGCTTCAGGCTCGGGGCGTCGATCACATTGCCGTTCTCGGCGATGTGGGCGACGATCGCCTCGATCTGCTCCTCCTGGTAGCCCAGGCGGCGCAGGGCCTGCGGGACCGTGCCGTTGACGATCTGCATCGAGCCGCCGCCGACCAGCTTCTTGAACTTGACCAGCGCAAGGTCCGGCTCGACACCGGTGGTGTCGCAGGACATCGCGAGGCCGATGGTGCCGGTGGGGGCGAGCACCGAGGCCTGCGAGTTGCGGAAGCCGTTCTTCTCGCCGAGGCGGAGCACGTCCTGCCAGGCCTCCGTGGCGGCCGCCCAGACCGGGGTGTCAAGGTCGTCCATGCGCACGGCGGTGCCGTTGGCGTCGGAGTGCTGCTTCATGACGCGGTTGTGGGCGTCGGCGTTGCGGGCGTAGCCGTCGTACGGGCCGACGACCGCGGCCAGTTCGGCGGAGCGGCGGTAGGCCGTGCCGGTCATCAGGGAGGTGATGGCGCCGGCGAGGGCGCGGCCGCCGTCGGAGTCGTACGCGTGGCCGGTCGCCATGAGCAGGGCGCCGAGGTTGGCGTAGCCGATGCCGAGCTGGCGGAAGGCGCGGGTGTTCTCGCCGATCTTCTGGGTCGGGAAGTCCGCGAAGCAGATCGAGATGTCCATCGCGGTGATGACCAGCTCGACGACCTTCTGGAACCGCTCGACGTCGAAGGACTGGCTGCCCTTGCCGTCGTCGTTCAGGAACTTCATCAGGTTCAGCGAGGCCAGGTTGCAGGACGTGTTGTCCAGGTGCATGTACTCGCTGCACGGGTTCGACGCGGTGATCCGGCCGGACTCGGGGCAGGTGTGCCAGGTGTTGATGGTGTCGTCGTACTGGATGCCGGGGTCGGCACAGGCCCAGGCGGCCTCGGCGATCTTGCGGAACAGCGCCTTGGCGTCGACCTGCTCGATGACCTCACCGGTCATCCGGGCCCGCAGACCGAAGTCGCCGCCGGCTTCGACGGCCTTCATGAACTCGTCGTTCACCCGGACCGAGTTGTTGGCGTTCTGGTACTGGACGGAGGTGATGTCGTCGCCACCGAGGTCCATGTCGAAGCCCGCGTCGCGCAGGACGCGGATCTTCTCCTCCTCCTTCACCTTGGTCTCGATGAAGTCCTCGATGTCCGGGTGGTCCACGTCGAGGACGACCATCTTGGCGGCGCGGCGGGTGGCACCGCCCGACTTGATCGTTCCCGCGGACGCGTCGGCGCCGCGCATGAAGGAGACCGGACCGGAGGCGTTGCCGCCGGAGGAGAGCAGTTCCTTGGAGGAACGGATGCGGGACAGGTTCAGGCCGGCGCCGGAGCCGCCCTTGAAGATCATGCCCTCTTCCTTGTACCAGTCGAGGATCGACTCCATGGAGTCGTCGACGGCCAGGATGAAGCAGGCGGAGACCTGCTGGGGCTGCGGGGTGCCCACGTTGAACCAGACGGGGCTGTTGAAGCTGAAGATCTGGTGCAGGAGGGCGTAGGCCAGTTCGTGCTCGAAGATCTCGGCGTCGGCGGGCGAGGCGAAGTACTTGTAGTCCTCACCGGCCTTCCGGTACGTCTTCACGATGCGGTCGATGAGCTGCTTCAGGCTCACCTCGCGCTGCGGGGTGCCGACGGCGCCCCGGAAGTACTTGCTGGTGACGATGTTGACCGCGTTCACCGACCAGAACTCGGGGAACTCGACGCCACGCTGCTCGAAGTTGACCGAGCCGTCGCGCCAGTTGGTCATGACGACGTCACGGCGCTCCCAGGCCACCTCGTCGTACGGGTGCACGCCGGGGGTGGTGTGGATGCGCTCGATACGCAGGCCCTTGCTCGCCTTGGTGCCCTTGGCGCGGGAACTCCGTGCCGGACCGCTCGCCGTCTCTGTCATGCCGCCTCCCTGTGTCGGGCTGAAACGCCCTGAAGTGCCACTTTGTTCCTGTGACACGGTGTTCTGTCTGGTGTCGCGACCCGGCTCGCACAGCCGTCCGCGACAGGTTTCGATCGCCGCCGGCCATCCGGTCCCGGTGGTCCGGAGGTGCGGCCCGCCCTCAGTCGGCGGCGTTGGCGGGCACGGGGACCTGGACAGTCCCTCCGGACCCGCGGTCGTCCTCCCGGCACCCCTCGCCCGCACGGTCGACGCCGTCGTCGTCCGCGTCGGGGCGCTTGCCCTCTTCCCTGAGTTCCGCGATGGCGGCCTCGAAGTCCTCCAGCGAGTCGAACGCCCGGTAGACCGACGCGAACCGCAGGTAGGCGACGAGGTCGAGTTCCTGCAGCGGTCCGAGTATGGCCAGCCCCACGTCGTGGGTGGTCAGTTCGGCGCTGCCGGTGGCGCGCACCGCCTCCTCGACCCGCTGGCCGAGCTGGGCGAGCGCGTCCTCGGTGACGGGCCGTCCCTGGCATGCCTTGCGGACGCCGTTGATGACCTTGGTACGACTGAAGGGTTCGGTCACGCCGGACCTCTTGACCACCATCAGCGAGCACGTCTCCACCGTCGTGAAACGACGGGAGCAGTCCGGGCACTGGCGGCGCCTGCGGATCGACGTGCCGTCGTCCGTCGTACGACTGTCGACGACACGGCTGTCGGGGTGCCTGCAGAAGGGACAGTGCATAACTCCAACCCTCCTCACAGCACGACTCAAAAGCCCCACGAGGCTCTCGGGCCCCGCGGAAGCAGCCCCAAGCATAGGGGATGACCTTGAGCCCTCAGACCGGGGGGACCACAACTTCTGGGATGTTGTAGCAATCCAAGCACTAGATGTAGGGCTTGGCACGTAAATCCCCACACGACGCGCGTGTCGCACCCGCACCAGCGAGCGCCAGGCGAAGGAGCCGTCGCGGAGCGCGTCCGGGCCGTCGCGGAACGGACCCGGCCCGGACGTCACGGACCGGAACGGACCGGACCGTGAGGGAACCGGAGAAAGCCGGGTACCGGTACCCGGCGGGAGGGGCGGGGAGTGGCAGACTGTGCCGCGCGGCGACAGCGGCCCACGAAGCCTCCACCCCTGCGGTGCCTCCGCCCCGGCGGTGAAGAGTACAGCAATCAGCTGTTTTGTCCGTCGAGAGCAGCGAGCTATACACCTGCACACATGGTCACGTCAGGTAATCCGCCGTTTTTCACTCGAACGTGTGTTTGGCGCAACCTTTCGAAAGCAACTACCGTTGTGCTGCACGGGAGACCATCGAGAGGGGCCGACGTGACCACGACCGCAGACAGCGCCACCATCACTGCCCAGGACCGCTCCCAGGGCCGACTCGAGCCGGTGCACGCGATGAACGACGTTCCGAACCATGACGGGCCCAAGCGGGCCCTGCCCGGCCGACCTCCAGGCATCAGGGCGGACAGCTCCGGACTGACCGACCGGCAGCGCCGGGTGATCGAGGTGATCAGGGACTCCGTGCAACGCCGCGGGTACCCGCCGTCCATGCGGGAGATCGGGCAGGCGGTCGGCCTGTCGAGCACGTCGTCCGTGGCGCACCAGCTGATGGCCCTGGAGCGCAAGGGCTTCCTGCGCCGCGACCCGCACCGCCCGCGCGCCTACGAGGTCCGCGGCTCGGACCAGGCCGTGGCGCAGCCGACCGACACCGCCGGCAAGCCCGCCGCGTCGTACGTGCCGCTCGTCGGCCGGATCGCGGCCGGCGGGCCGATCCTGGCGGAGGAGTCGGTCGAGGACGTGTTCCCGCTTCCGCGGCAGCTGGTCGGTGACGGCGAGCTGTTCGTCCTGAAGGTCGTGGGTGACTCGATGATCGAGGCCGCGATCTGCGACGGCGACTGGGTGACGGTCCGCCGCCAGCCGGTCGCCGAGAACGGCGACATCGTCGCCGCCATGCTGGACGGCGAGGCGACCGTCAAGCGCTTCAAGCGCGAGGACGGCCATGTGTGGCTGCTGCCGCACAACGCCGCCTACGAGCCCATCCCGGGTGACGACGCGACCATCCTCGGCAAGGTGGTGGCGGTCCTGCGCCGCGTCTGAACCCCTCGCGGCGGACGGCTCCCGTGCCCGTCCGCGCCCCTGATCCGGGCCCCGGAATCCACTGCGCCGGTTCCGGGGTCCTGGGCTTTCCGTGCCCGGTGGCCCGTCCCCTGTGGGGGGCGGGCCACCGGTCTCCCTACGCCTCTTCGAGGGCCTTCGCCGCCTGGTCGATCGCGGCGAGCGACTTCCGCACCTGGTTGCGGTCCGTCGTGTACCAGAAGTCGGGCAGTGACGCCTTCAGATAACTGCCGTACCGCGCTGTCGCGAGTCTCTGGTCGAGGACGGCGACGACGCCCCGGTCCCCCTGCGCCCGCACGAGGCGGCCGGCGCCCTGGGCCATCAGCAGGGCCGCGTGGGTGGCCGCCACCGCCATGAAGCCGTTGCCGCCCGCTTCCTCGACGGCCTTCTGGCGGGCGCTCATCAGCGGGTCGTCGGGGCGTGGGAAGGGGATCTTGTCCATGACGACCAGCTGGCAGCTGGGGCCCGGCACGTCGACGCCCTGCCAGAGCGAGAGCGTGCCGAACAGACAGGTTCTCGGGTCGGCCGCGAAGCCCTTGATCAGCTCGCCCAGCGTCTCCTCGCCCTGGAGGAGGATCGGGAACTCCGGGATGCGGACCCGCAGATCCTCCGCCGCCAGCTGGGCGGCCCGCATCGACGAGAACAGACCGAGTGTGCGGCCGCCGGCCGCCTGGATCAGCTCCGTCAGCTCGTCCAGCATGTCCGCGCGGTCGCCGTCCCGCGCGGGACGCGACAGATGCTTGGCGACGTAGAGGATGCCCTGCTTCGGGTAGTCGAACGGCGAGCCGACGTCGACGCCCTTCCACCGCGGGAAATCGTCCCCCTCGGTGCCCTCGGGCGCCAGCCCCAGGGACGCCCCCACGCCGTTGAAGTCGCCGCCCAGTTTCAGTGTGGCCGAGGCCAGGGTGACGGAACGGTCCGCGAAGAGCTTCTCCCTGAGCAGGCCCGACACGGACATGGGGGCCACGCGCAGGGACGCGCCGAAGCGGTCGTGCCGCTCGTACCAGACGACGTCCCACTCGGAGCCGTGGCTGATCCGCTCGGCCACCTCGTGCACGTTCTCCACGGCGGCCAGGGCCTGTTTGCGGACGGCGTCCTCGTCCTGGACGTTCTTGTCGCGGGTGGTGCCGATCGCGGTGATCACCGTGCGGGCGGCGTCACGCAGCGCCATCAGCGCGTACGCCAGGTCCTCCGGGATCTCCGCCAGGCGTCCGGGCAGCGCCAGCTCCATCAGCCGCTCGAAGCCCTCGGCGGCGGTCTGGAGCTGGTCGGCGGCCTTCTCGTTGACCAGTTTCGCCGCTCGCTTCACCGCGCGGTTGACCTGGCCCGGCGTCAGCTCGCCAGTGGCCACGCCGGTCACCCGGGAGACCAGTTCGTGGGCCTCGTCGACGATCAGCACCTCGTGCGGCGGGAGCACGGGGGCGCCCTCGATGGCGTCGATCGCGAGGAGGGCGTGGTTGGTGACGACGACCTCGGCGAGCTTGGCGCGCTCCCGGGCCATCTCGGCGAAGCACTCGGCGCCGTACGCGCACTTCGAGGCGCCCAGGCACTCCCGCGACGACACCGACACCTGGGACCAGGCGCGGTCGGACACACCGGGGGTGAGGTCGTCCCGGTCGCCGGTCTCGGTCTCCTGCGACCAGTCCCGCAGCCGCAGCAGGTCCTGGCCCAGTTTGCTGGACGGGGCGGCCGCCTCGAACTGGTCGAAGAGGCCGTCCTCCTCGTCCTGGGGCACGCCCTCGTTGAGGCGGTGCAGGCACAGGTAGTTCGACCGGCCCTTGAGCATGGCGAACTCGGGGCGGCGGCGCAGCAGCGGGTGCAGCGCGTCGACCGTTCTCGGCAGGTCACGTTCCACGAGCTGCCGCTGGAGCGCCAGGGTCGCCGTGGCCACGACGACGCGCTCGCCCTGCGCGAGGGCGGGCACCAGGTAGCCCAGCGACTTGCCGGTGCCGGTGCCGGCCTGGACGAGCAGATGGGTGCCGTCGTCGATCGCCTCCGCGACGGCTTCGGCCATGGTCACCTGGCCGGGGCGCTCCATGCCGCCGACGGCGGTGACGGCGGCGTGCAGGAGTTCGTGGAGTGAGGGCTTCGTCATAGCGCGACCACCCTACGGGGCGGCACTGACAAACGGGTGATCACGGCGGAGAGGGCGGGGGCGGGAAGGAGGGCGGCGCGCGGGATCAGGACGGTTTCTCCTCGGTCGGGAGAGAGCGGGAAGCGGGCACTGTGCGGCGTGCGCGGCGTTCCGCCCGGCGCGCCCGGGAATCGGTTCGGGCCGGGCGGTGCACCGGGAACGACGGCGTCGGGGCGGATGCGCGTCGGATCGGGTCTACATCAGATCGCGCAGCAGCCGGTCCCGGATCATCAGGGCGGCTCGCTTGTCGGGCAGGTCGACCTCCGCGGAGAACCGGAAACCGGCGGTGAGGAACGCGGAGACGGAAGGGAAGTTGCGCAGGTCGGGTTCCGCGACGACGCGGGCGCAGGACGGGCGGTGGTCCAGGACGAGATCGGCGACGGCGCGGAGCAGGACGGAGCCGAGACCTCTCCCCCGGTGGGCCACCGGACCGATGAGGAGGTGGACCCCGGTGTCGTGGGGGCGGGCGGGGTAGTGGCGGGCGACGGGGTCGAGGTCCGCCCGGTAGATCTCCCAGTAGCTCATCGGGGCGCCGTCCAGCACTCCGAGGCAGGGCACGCTGCGGCCGTCACCGTCGAGCTGGGCCCGGAGGTGGTTCGCGGTCACCGCCTCGGGTCCGGCGAGGTTCCAGGACGAGGCCACCGCGGAGTCGTTCATCCAGCGGGTGATCAGCGCGAGGTCCCGTTCGAGGCGGACGGGGAGGAGGCGGAGCGTACCCACGGGGGTGAGGGCGGGTCCCCAGCCGGCGAGCTGGTCCAGCAGTTCCCCTTGGCCCGCGAGGGCCGCCCCGCCCGGGTCGGTGCCCCCACCCTCCGGGTCGCCGGCGTCCTGCGCGAGGAAGTCGGCCAGGTCGTCGGGCAGGCGCAGTTCGAGTGTGTCCTCGTTACCGGGGGTCCGGGTGGTGCCCGTGTCGGTGCCGGACGGGGTGCTCGCATCGGTGGAAGGCACGCGACGCTCCTCTCAGGAGATGGGGTGGGTCCTGTTCCTCGGGGCGTGCAGGGGGTCGTCGGTGATCGGGTCAGCGGTGGAGGGGATTGGCGAGGGTGACGTAGACGGACTGGGTGTCGACGGGGCCCACGAGTTCGTCGAGACCGTTCAGCCGGGTCAGCAGGTTGGCCTTGCAGCGCAGGACGGGTGAGTCGAGCAGCAGGGCCGGCAGGGTGGTGTCCAGCCGGGCGGGCCCGGTGGCCACATCGGTGAGGAAGCGGCGGAAGCCGGCGAGCAGCAGCCGTTCGTCGGCGAGTCCCTGTGAGCCGAACGCGCCGATGAGACCGAGCACGTTGTTGATGCCGAGGTAGTAGGCGAACCGTTCGTCGGTGACCTCGTCGGGGACGAACGTGTCGCTGTGCTCGCCGATGCCGGGCAGTCGGGCGTCGAGGTCCGCACGGCGGGACTCGCGGAAGTAGTAGCCCTGGTTGTCGCGGTACCGCCCGCCCATGGGCCAGCCGTCGGGGTCCAGCAGGAGGACGGTGTTCTGCTGGTGGGCTTCGAGGGCGATCCCCGCCTCGCCGTCCAGCCACAGCACGGGCCGCACCACCTGCTCCAGGTAGCGCAGGAACCACTCGGCGGCGACGGCGCCTCGGGGGCGCCCGGTGCGTCCGGCGAGCCGGCTGACGACCTCGGCGAGCCGGGACCGCATGGCGGGCCCCTCCGGGAGACGGTCGCCGTCGCCGGGCGCCGGCGGGCCGGCGAGGGGGTGCGGCGTCCGGTCCGGGAGGCACGCTCGCTGCCCGGGGATGCGGGACGCCCGGTGCTCGCCGTCCGGGTGCGGGCCGTCCGGGCCTTCCCTGAAGGACCCGTCCGCGAACGACCCGTCCGTGAAGGACCCGTCCGTGGATGGCCTGCCCGCTCGCGTTCGGTCGGCGTACGGCCTCGGTGCGACGAGCCCCGCCACACAGCACGCGTCGTCCGCCGGGCCGAACGGGTTGTGCCGGATCACCACGTCCAGGCCGGGCACGGGGGCACCGCCCGGCGCGGTGACCGCCAGCCAGGCCGGGTCGCGGACGATGTCGAACCCCGGGTGGACCGCCTGCCACTCCCTGGCCAGACCGGTGCGCAGCAGGCGGTGGACCTCGACGCCCCGGTGCAGTTCCTTGCGGAGGTTCTCCCGGCGGGAGTTGGTGATCCGCAGTCCCAGCGAGAGCTTCAGCATCGCGGGGGCGGCGGTGCGGTGCACCGTGCGGACGGACGAGGTGGGATGCCACGGGGAGCCGTGGGGGCCCAGGGCGCGCAGCAGCCCGGCGCTCACGAGGGCGGCGACGGGCGGGCGGTGGAGGACCTCGCGCAGTTGCCAGGGGTGGACGGGCAGGGCTGCGTAGCCGTCGGGCAGCGGCAGACCCGGCCCGGCCAGCCGTGCCGTCAGCTGCTCGGCGGGAACGACGCGGCCTCGTTCGGTCCACGCCGAGTCGGCCGCCAGGACGGAGGGTGCGACAGCCAGCCAGTGCAGGGGGAAGGAGCCGCGTGACTCGGGTGAGTAGGGCCGCGCTTCCGCCTCGGACAGCCCTTCCCGGCTCTTCGGGGTGGGGTGCAGCGGGTGACCGAGGACGAGTGCCTGCTCGGCGGCGAGGAACGGATCGGGAACGTCGTCCGGCGCGGCCCGGCGTTCGGCGATGAACCGGGCGATGCGCCGGGTGGAGTCGGCGACCCGGCCGACGAGGTCGAGCGCGTCGAGCGGGGCGGGCTGCCAGCGGGAGAACGACCGGTCGTCCGCGGCCACCGGTCCGTCAGCCGGTGCCGCTTGCTCGCGCTGCTCGCGCTGCTCGGGCTCCTCGCGCGGGGCCGCCCGGTCGCGGGGGTCCGACGGGCCGCGCGGTGCCGCTCGCCCTCCCGGACCTGCGGCGGCCTCTCTGGAGAGCAGCGCCGCCACCGTCACCGCGTCGGCGGGCGGTGCCGTCCCGGGGGCGCCGGCGAGGCGGGGAAGGCCGAAGCGGTGCCAGCCGGTCGGGGACCAGTAGTGGATCGGCACCAGGAGGGCCGTAGCGGTGGCGGGGAGGGGGAGGCGGAGGACGGCGCCGTCGGGGCGGGGGAGGTCGTGCTCACGCACCCAGCAGCGCAACAGGTTCTCGACGGCCGCGGCCTGGGCCGCGATGCGCGGGTCGGGATGGTCCAGGAGGTCGGCGGCGGGGAGGGGCGGGTGCTCGGCGGTGGTGGTCCGGTGCCGGGAGGGCCCGTCCGCCGGCACGGCCTCGGGATCGGCCACGTGCTCGGTTTCGGCCCCGGGATCGGCCACGTGCTCGGAATCGGCCTCGGCCGGGGGGAATGGTGCCCGTGGGGCGGGGGCGTCGTCCTCGGACGCGTCGGTGGGGACTTCGGAGGCGGGTGTCGCGGTCACAGGGATTCCTGGATGGGGGTGGTCCTGACGGGGGTGGTCGTGCGGTGGACCGGGCGGGACGGTCGCGCGGTCGTCCGGCGGGAGCGGCGTGCGGGTCGGTCAGGGGTGAGCGCGCGCGGCGGGCGTGCGTTGCACGAGGCGGGTGCGGGACGTCGTCGGGGTCCGGGCGGCGCGCCTGCCGAGAGGGCAGGCGAAGTGGCATGGCGGCATCCGCACCGGCCGGTGCTCCCGGCCTCCGCCGGCGCGCTCAACCGCCGGTCGCGCGCCCCGGGTTCACGGCCGCCTCGTGCCGTACGGCTCCCGGTCCCCGTGCCGTGGCCGCGGCCACGGAGGCGATCGCGTCCGTGAGGCGGTCGAGCACGGCGGCGGCCTGTTCGTCGGTGAGTGTCAGAGGCGGCAGCAGACGGACGACGCCCGCGTGCCGGCCGCCCAGTTCGACGATCAGTCCGCGGCGCAGGCACTCGCGCTGGACGGCGGTGGCGATGGACGGGGCGGGAGGGTACGGGCCGGTGGCGCCGGCGGGCAGGTCCGCCTCGGGGTTGACCATCTCGATGCCGATCATCAGCCCCCGCCCCCGTACGTCGCCCACGCAGGCGAACTGGCCGGTGAGGCGGCGGAGGTGGGCGATCATCCGGGCGCCCAGGGTCGCGGCGCGCTCGGCGAGGCCGTTCTCACGGACGTAGGCGAGGGTGGCGGTTCCGGCGGCCATGGCGAGCTGGTTGCCGCGGAAGGTGCCCGCGTGGGCGCCGGGCTGCCACACGTCGAGGTCGTCCCGGTAGACCACGACAGCGAGGGGAAGGCTGCCGCCGATGGCCTTGGAGAGGACCATGACGTCGGGGACGACCCCGCTGTGTTCGACCGCCCAGAAGCGCCCGGTGCGCCCCACGCCCGTCTGGACCTCGTCGGCGATGAGCGGGATGGAACGCGCGGCCGTGATCGCGCGCATCCGGCGGAGCCAGCCGTCCGGCGCGGGGATGACACCGCCCTCGCCCTGGACGGGTTCGAGGATCATCCCGGCGGGCGACGGGACACCGGACTTGGCGTCGTCGAGGACGGACTCCGTCCAGCGGGCGGCGAGTTCGGCTCCCTGTGCGCCGCCGACGCCGAACGGGCAGCGGTAGTCCTGCGGATAGGGCAGCCGGGCGACCCGTACGTCGCCGGCGCCCCCGGACGCTTCGAGCGCCCCGGCGGTCATGCCGTGGTAGGCGCCGGTGAAGGCGAGCATCCCGGTGCGGCCGGTCGCCGCCCGGACCAGTTTGAAGGCGGCCTCCACCGCGTCCGTGCCGGCGGGTCCGCAGAACTGCACCCGGGCGCGGTCGGCGAGACCGGGCGGGAGGGTGCGGAACAGCTCGGTGGTGAAAGCGTCCTTGACGGGGGTGGCCAGGTCGAGGACGTGCAGCGGGGCGCCGGAGTCGAGGACCTTGCGGATCGCTTCGAGGACCACCGGGTGGTTGTGCCCGAGAGCGAGGGTGCCGGCGCCGGACAGGCAGTCGAGATAACGGCGGCCGTCCGCGCCCTCGATGGTCAGCCCCCGCGCCCGCACCGGCACGATCGGCAGGGCACGCGCGTAGGTGCGCGCCGCGGACTCGCGCGCCGCCTGCCGTCGCAGGATCCCCTCCTGCGCCGAGCGCGCGCCCTCACACTCCCCCCGTGCGGGCGCCCGTTCGTCGTCGTGTCCCGTGCGCGCCCCCTCGGGCTCGCCCCCCACAGGTGCCACCGCGGACTCGGTCACCGCCACGACTACACTTCCTCCCGCTGCTCAGAGGCGAGTTGGCAGGGGTCACCGAGCACCGGCGGGTCCCCGCCCGTACCAACGACGCGGCACGCACTCGGAAGCGGGTGAGGCGAAGATCCTTGCCGTGACGGAACCGTTGCCGTTCCATCGGATGTCCCCCACAGGGACCGCATAGTGTGTGGTGCCGTTCCGGCGGGACGCCCGGCTCGGCGGACCCGTACCCGGCCGCGCGCACGGCGGCCCCGTACGACGAAGCAGGTGTACGGAGTCGAGCGCGAGGCGTGTCGGAGCCGTACGAGGAGGCGGCGGGCGCGCGGCGAGGCCGCACGCGCACCGCTTCGGCAGCACAGAGTTCGTCAACGCCCCAGGGGAGTTCAGACCATGCGACCCATACGCCCGCTCTTCGCCGCTCGTCGTGGAAGGAGCGCGCGCCGCAGAACCTCCCCCGTCCTGGCAGCGGTCGGTCTCGCCACGGCCCTGTCGCTCACCGCCACCGCCTGCGGCTCGGGGGACACCACGGCGAACGCCGAGGCGTCGTCGTCCGCCCAGGACAACGGCGGCGACGGCAAGATCCGGATCCCGGACAACCTCAAGGAGAAGCTCAAGGAGCACGGGATCGACCTCGACAAGTGGCGGGGCGGGGCCTGGAAGAACTGGGACAAGGACGACTGGCTGCGCGAGGCCGAGGACTACGTCAACCCGATCATCGAGGACCTGTGGGACCCGGACCGGATGCGGGACGCCGAGGAGCCGGAGAAGGAGGTCGACGAGAGCGACCTCACCGGCGACCAGGGCGTCACCGACCCGACCCCGCAGCCCGTCCAGGCGGCGGCGGTGCCGACGGAGTACCACGCGAACGCGCCCGAGGCGGGCAAGGTCTTCTTCGACTCGCCCGAGGGCACGATGGTCTGCTCGGCGACGGTGGTGAAGGACCCGGCCAATCCGGGCAGGTCCAACCTCGTGTGGACGGCCGGGCACTGTGTGCACGCCGGCAAGTCGGGCGGCTGGTACCGCAACATCGCCTTCGTGCCCTCGTACAACGACAGCGGTCTGTCGGCGGCGGAGTTGCCGACCGCCACCAAGGAGCAGGTCGCCCCGTACGGCATGTGGTGGGGTGACTGGGCGCAGACCTCGGACCAGTGGATCGAGCAGGGCGGTCAGAAGGGCGGCGACGGAGCGCCGTACGACTTCGCGGTCATCCATGTGACGCCGGAGGAGGGCAACGGCGGCAAGTCCCTGGAGGAGACGGTCGGCTCGGCGCTGCCGGTGGACTTCGACGCGCCGGCCGTGCCGCAGGTGGACAGCATCACCGCGACGGGGTACCCGGCGGGCGCCCCGTACGACGGCGAGACGATGTACCAGTGCACGGACAAGCCGGGGCGGCTCTCGCTCGTCGAGTCCGACCCGACGATGTACCGCATCGGCTGCACCATGACCGGCGGTTCGTCGGGCGGCGGCTGGGTGGCGACCGGCTCGGACGGCAAGCCGGCGCTGGTGTCCAACACCTCCATCGGCCCGGTGAGCGCGGGCTGGCTGGCGGGCCCGCGGCTGGGCAAGGAGGCCCAGGGGGTCTACGACGCGGTCAGCGAGAAGTTCGCCCAGCGGTGAGGCCGGGCGCACGGTGACGCCCGCGGGCGGCGACGGTCCGGCGGCCGCCTTCGGGCAGCCGCCGACGTGTCGGGGAGCAGCCGCGCGGACACCGATGTCATCGCCGACCGGTTGGAGTTGAGCGGGGCCGGTGGTCCGCACCACGCGGGAAGGCCCGTCCCTCGGCCGGCGCCTTCCAGTGCCGCGGCAGGCAACGTCTGCCCCGTCGCGACGCCCGGCACGCACTCTCGCCGCACCGGGCACAAGCCCGAGTACATCCCGTACGAGGACGTGCGCCCGGCGCGCCGAGAGCACGCACCGCACGCCGCTCCGCGACGGGCAAACGTTGCCCGTCGCGGCACTGGGGACGGGCCTTCCCCCGTGACGGGTCAGACGGTCGGCGCCGGCACGTACGGTGCCAGGTCCGCCGCCAGTTCCTCGTGCACCCGGGCCTTGAGCAGGGTGCCCTCCGGGGTGTGCTCCTCGGAGATCACCTCGCCCTCGGTGTGGGCGCGGGCGACGAGCTTGCCGTGCGTGTACGGCACGAGCGCCTCGATCTCGACCGAGGGGCGGGGCAGTTCGTCGTCGATCAGGGCGAGCAGTTCCTCGATGCCCTGACCGGTGCGGGCCGAGACCGCGATGGAGCGCTTCTCGATCCGCAGCAGGCGCTGCAGCGTCAGCGGGTCGGCCGCGTCCGCCTTGTTGATCACCACGATCTCGGGCACGTTCGTCGCGCCCACGTCACGGATGACCTCGCGCACGGCGGCCAGCTGCTCCTCCGGCGCCGGGTGCGAACCGTCGACGACGTGGAGGATCAGGTCGGAGTCGCCGACCTCCTCCATCGTGGAGCGGAACGCCTCGACCAGGTGGTGCGGCAGGTGCCGTACGAAGCCGACGGTGTCCGCCAGCGTGTACAGGCGCCCGCTCGGGGTCTCGGCCCGGCGCACGGTCGGGTCGAGGGTCGCGAACAGGGCGTTCTCGACCAGGACGCCCGCGCCGGTGAGACGGTTGAGCAGGGAGGACTTGCCCGCGTTGGTGTAGCCGGCGATGGCGACCGAGGGAACCTTGTTCCGCCTGCGCTCCTGGCGCTTGATCTCGCGGCCGGTCTTCATCTCCGCGATCTCCCGGCGCATCTTCGCCATCTTCTCGCGGATCCGTCGCCGGTCCGTCTCGATCTTGGTCTCACCGGGACCACGGGTGGCGAGGCCGCCGCCCTTGCCGCCGCCCATCTGCCGGGACAGCGACTGACCCCAGCCGCGCAGCCGCGGCAGCATGTACTGCATCTGCGCGAGCGCGACCTGGGCCTTGCCCTCTCGGGACTTGGCGTGCTGGGCGAAGATGTCGAGGATCAGGGCCGTACGGTCGATGACCTTGACCTTGACGACGTCTTCGAGGTGGATGAGCTGCCCCGGGCTCAGCTCACCGTCGCAGATGACGGTGTCGGCGCCCGATTCGAGGACGATGTCCCGCAGCTCGCCGGCCTTGCCGGAACCGATGTAGGTGGCCGCGTCCGGCTTGTCGCGGCGCTGGATCACACCGTCGAGGACGAGCGCGCCCGCCGTCTCCGCGAGGGCTGCCAGCTCGGCCAGGGAGTTCTCCGCGTCCTGCGCGGTTCCCGTGGTCCAGACACCGACGAGCACGACCCGCTCCAGACGGAGCTGGCGGTACTCGACCTCGGTGACGTCCTCGAGCTCGGTGGAGAGGCCCGCGACGCGGCGCAGGGCCGCGCGCTCGGAGCGGTCGAACTGGTCGCCGTCCCGCTCGCCGTCGATCTCGAAGCTCCAGGCGACGTCCTCTTCCATCAGGGCATCGGCCCGAAGACCCTCGGGGTTGTTCTGCGCGAAGGCGCGCTGTGCGGCCTGGGAAGGGGATGAAGAGGAGGTCATTGGATCCTTACGTCGATGGGGGTACCGAAGGTGTGACGGATCTCGGTCCGTCGATGGCGACAACGCCCGGGGCCGCCCGGGGATTCCCGGACAGGGCCTCGGCCGGCCTCGGGCCGGCCCCTGGGGGCCGGTCCACGGCTGACCGGGAGTGGGCCGCGCCGCCGACTCGAAGATGGTCGCACGGCACGCCTCGTCTCGTCACGCGGGTTATTTTCCCGTCTTCCGCTTCGCCGAAGCCTCGGCGGGTGCCGCCTTCCAGTCCGGGTGCCCCGGCATCGGCGGCGTCCGCTCGCCGTGGAGCCAGCCCTGGAAGAAGGCGTCCAGGTCGCGTCCGGCGATCCGGGTGGCGAGCCGCTGGAAGTCGGCGGTGGACGCGACGCCGTCGCGGTGGACGGCGACCCAGGCCCGCTGGAGCCGTTCGAAGGCGGGGCGGCCGATCTCCTCGCGCAGGGCGTACAGCACGAGCGCGGCCCCGTCGTAGACGTTCGGCCGGAAGATGCCGATCTTGTGGCCGGCCTTGGGCGCCTTGGGGGCCGCCGGCGGGCCACCGGCGGCCCGCCAGCGGTCGGAGGCGCTGTAGGCGGCCTTCATCCGGGTCTCCATGGGGCGGCCGGCCTTCTCCTCGGCGTAGAGGGCCTCGTACCAGGTGGCGTGCCCCTCGTTGAGCCACAGGTCGGACCAGGTGCGAGGGCTGACGCTGTTGCCGAACCACTGGTGGGCCAGCTCGTGCACCATGATCGACTCGACGTACCACTTCGGGTACTCGGGGCGGACGAACAGCTCCCTCTCGAACAGGGAGAGGGTCTGCGTCTCCAGTTCGAACCCGGTCTGCGCCTCGGCGATGAGCACCCCGTACGTCTCGAAGGGGTAGCGGCCGACCTTGCGCTCCATCCACGCGATCTGGGCCGGGGTCTTCTCCAGCCACGGTTCGAGCCGCTCGCGGTCCTTGGCGGGGACCACGTCGCGGACGGGCAGGCCGTCCGGTCCCGAGCGGCGTACGACGGCGGAGCGGCCGATGGACACCTGGGCCAGCTCGGTGGCCATGGGGTGTGCGGTGCGGTACGTCCAGGTGGTGGTGCCGGGGCCGCGGTCGGTGCCGGTCCCCAGCCCGTTGGAGACGGCCGTGTAGCCGTCGGGCACGGCGACGCGGACGGTGAACAGGGCCTTGTCGGAGGGGTGGTCGTTGCAGGGGAACACCACGTGGGCGGCGTCGGCCTGGTTGGCCATGGCGAGCCCGTCGGCGGTGCGCACCCAGCCGCCCTCCTCGTCCCCGGTGTACACGGGGTCGCTGGTGTGCCGCACGGTGATGCGGGTCCGGCTGCCCGCGGGGAGCGGCTGCCGCGGGGTGATCACCAGGTCCTCGCCCGCGGTGGTGAAGGCGGCGGGCGCTCCGTCGACCTCGACGGAGCCGACCTTCCCGTGGGTGAAGTCGAGGTTGACCCGGTCCAGGGAGGACGTCGTCCGGGCGTCGATCGTGGTGACGGCCGTCAGGGGCTTGCGGTTGTCACCGGGGTAGGTGAAGGCCAGGTCGTACGACCGCACGTCGTAGCCGGGGTTGCCGAGGTGCGGGAAGAGGCGGTCGCCGACGCCGAGCGGGACGGCGGGCGAGGGCGCGCCCGCGGCGATCAGGCAGACGGAGACGGCGGAGGTGAGCAGCGCCGCCTTGGTACGGCGGGCCCTGAGGCGTGGGGTGAGCGGCATGGACCACCGCTACCAGCGCGCCCGGTCTGCGCGCCGCCGACGCGCAGCCGTCCCACCCGAACGAGCGGCGCCGACGGTCCGCCGGGCCGCCCGGTGGACCGTCGGACCGCCGGGTGGGCGGGTGGCTAGCGGGCGGCGGCCTGGTGCTGGGGCCGGGCCACGTCGTAGACGCCGGCCACGTTGCGCATGGCGCGCATCAGGTCGGGGAGGAGGGCGGCGTCCGGGAGCTGCACCGTGTACGTGTGCCGGACGCGCTGCTGGGTCGGGGGTTCGACGGTGGCGGAGACGATGGCGACCCCCTCCAGGGCGATGGCCTCGGTGAGGTCGGCGAGGAGGTGGGGCCGCTGGAACGACTCGGCGACGAGGGTCACCCGGAACTCGGTGGTGTCGCCCCAGTGCACGGCGATCTCACCGCGCCCGAGGCCCTTCATGCGTGTCACGGCGGCGCATTCGACCCGGTGCACGGTCACCACTCCCCCGCGGACGGCGAAGCCGGTGACCTCGTCGGGCGGTACGGGGGTGCAGCAGCCGGCGAGGCGGACGTTCGCCTCGGGCCGGCCGGCGACGACCACGGCGTTCGCGGTGTCCGAGGGCGCGGCGGGCTCGTCGTGGGCGGGGCGGGGGGCGGGCGTCCCGTCCTTGCGTTCGGTGTCGAGGGCGTCCGGTCCGTCGGCGGCGGACGACGGGTGGGTGGCGAGCCAGCGCTGGATGGCGATGCGGGCGGCGGGGGTGTGGGCGTGCTCCAGCCACTCGCGGGAGGGCTCGGAGGCGGGGTCCTGGCCCATGAGGAGCTGGACGGTGTCGCCGTCCTTGAGGACCGTGCTCAGTGTCGCCAGACGGCCGTTGACGCGGGCGCCGATGCAGGCGTGGGCGTCCTCGCCGTACTGGGCGTAGGCGGCGTCCACGCACGTGGCGCCCTCGGGGAGGCCCAGGGTCCCGCCGTCGGGCCGGAAGACGGTGATCTCGCGGTCCTGGGCGAGGTCCTCGCGCAGGGTGGACCAGAACATGTCGGCGTCGGGCGCGGCCTGCTGCCAGTCGAGGAGGCGGGAGAGCCAGCCGGGACGGGTGGGGTCGACACGCTCGCCGTCGCCGTCGGTCCGCTCGCCGTCGGTCTGGTCCTCGGCGGGGGCGGCGTAGGGGTTGCCGAGTGCGACGACCCCGGCCTCGGCGACCTTGTGCATCTGGTGGGTGCGGATGAGGACTTCGGCGACCTGTCCGTCGCCGCGGGCGACGGCCGTGTGCAG
This sequence comes from Streptomyces sp. HM190, assembly GCF_009857135.1. Lineage (GTDB taxonomy): Bacteria > Actinomycetota > Actinomycetes > Streptomycetales > Streptomycetaceae > Streptomyces > Streptomyces heilongjiangensis. The sequence goes on along the minus strand of NZ_CP047318.1, from coordinate 6,482,282 downwards.
CGACTGGTACAGGTTGAACTTCGGTACGGCGATGAAGTCCTTGAACTCCGAGACCACCGGGGTGAGACAGGTGTGCAGTTCACCGAGGACGGCGTAGCAGTCGGCGTCCTCGCCGACGAGGACGAGGAGCCGTCCGAAGTCGGTGCCGCGCAGCTGTCCGCGTTTTCGCGAGACCCGGTGCAGGGAGACGAAGTGGCGGGGCCGGATGTGGACTTCGGCCTGGATGCCGGCCTCGCGCAGGACCCCGCGGACCTCTTCGGCGATCTCGGCGAGCGGATCGCTCTCGCGGGCGGCGTTGTCCGCGATCAGTTCGCGGGTGCGGGCGTACTCCTCGGGGTGGAGGATCGCGAAGACGAGGTCCTCCAGTTCGGTCTTGAGGGCCTGGACGCCGAGGCGTTCGGCGAGCGGGATCAGCACGTCGCGGGTGACCTTGGCGATGCGTTCCTGCTTCTCGGGGCGCATCACGCCGAGGGTGCGCATGTTGTGCAGCCGGTCGGCGAGTTTGATCGACATCACGCGGACGTCGTTGCCGGTGGCGACGAGCATCTTGCGGAAGGTCTCGGACTCTGCGGCGGCGCCGTAGTCGACCTTCTCCAGCTTGGTGACGCCGTCGACGAGGTAGCGCACCTCCTCGCCGAACTGCTCGCGCACCTGATCGAGCGTCACGTCGGTGTCCTCGACGGTGTCGTGGAGCAGGGAGGCCGTCAGGGTCGTGGTCTCCGCGCCGAGTTCGGCGAGGATCAGGGTCACGGCGAGCGGGTGGGTGATGTACGGCTCGCCGCTCTTGCGCATCTGGCCGCGGTGGGAGGACTCGGCGAGGACGTACGCCCGGCGCAGCGGTTCCAGGTCGGCGTCGGGGTGGTGGGCGCGGTGGGCCTCGGCGACATGGCTGATGGCGTCGGGCAGCCGGTCGCGGGTGGCCGGCCCGAGCAGCGCGGCACGGCCCAGACGGCGCAGGTCGATACGGGGCCGGCCCTTCCTGCGGTGCGCTGCGGGCGGCGCAGGGGCGGGCGATACGGCGGGGTTCGTGGCCTCCGCGCTCATGGGCACCTCCGGCTGCGTGGACCGGCGGACGGGTGCCCCATGGCGTGCGGCGGCTCAGGGATCGTGTCGTTCCCCCGTCCGTGCCGGTGCTTGATGCTACCGAGCCCATCACGCCCACCCGACCGCCTCTCGGCGAGCGTGAAACGGATCACCCATTAGAGCGAAGGTTCCGGTGTTTGCGGTTTCGAGCCACGCGACCCCGGCCCTGCCTGGGATTCACACCGCTGAGCAGGGGTTCGACTCGCCCGTCCGTGGCGTCCGGGACCCGCATACCACTGTGTCGAGCCTCACATGACTCAACGCGCGGCGTTTTCGAGCCAGTTGGCGTCGAGTTCCCCTTCGGCGACGATCACGGCGGGGCCGGTCATCTCGATCTCGCCGTCGGGCCGTTCGGTGATGACGAGGGTTCCGCCGGGCACGTCGACCGTGTACGTGACGGGGGTGCCCGTCACGGCCGGGTCGGCGCCGTCGCGGCGGGCCGCGGCGACGGCGACGGCGCACGCGCCCGTGCCGCACGAGCGGGTCTCCCCGGAGCCGCGCTCGTGGACGCGCATCGCCACGTGGCGCGGGCCACGGTCGACGACGAACTCGACGTTGACCCCGTCGGGGTAGGCGGCCGCCGGGGTGAACGGCGGCGGCGTGTGCAGGTCACCGGCGTCGGAGAGGTCGTCGACGAAGGCCACGGCGTGCGGGTTGCCCATGTCGACGTTGCGCGCGGGCCAGCTGCGGTCGCCGACGCTCACCGTGACGTCCCCCTCGGGCAGGCGTGCGGCACCCATGCCGACGGTGACGTCGCCGTCCTTGGCGATGTGGACGCTCTTCACGCCCCCACGCGTGGCGACGGCGAGGTCGCCCTCGGTGACGTGACCGGCGTGCTGGAGGTAGCGGGCGAAGACCCGGACGCCGTTGCCGCACATCTCGGCGATCGACCCGTCGCCGTTGCGGTAGTCCATGAACCACTCGGCGTCGGCGGCCATGTCCGCGGCCTCCGGGTGCGCGGCCGCCCGTACGACGTGCAGCACGCCGTCGCCCCCGATGCCCGCGCGGCGGTCGCACAGCGCGGCGACGGCGGCGGGGGTGAGGTCGATGAGGTTCTCGGGGTCGGGGACGATCACGAAGTCGTTCTCGGTCCCGTGCCCCTTCAGGAAGGCGATCCGCGTGCTCATTCCTCGATCGTACGGGGTGGAGCGGCGTGCGCGCCGGGCGCCGGGACGCTAGCGCAGCCGGGCCACGCGCCAGACGGCGAGGACGACCACGGCGGCGAGGACGAGGGCGTACCCGAGGACGACCCGCCAGTCGGCGCGGCGCCCGGAGCCGCGCGCGGGCAGGCCGGGCCACGTGTAACCGACACGGCGCGCGGCCATCATGCCCCAGCCGCCGGCGGTGGAGCAGATCAGCAGACCGAGCATGGCGACCACCGCGCCGCCGTCGCCGAACTCGAAGGCGAGCGGGAAGGCGAACATCAGGGAGCCGACCGCGCCGAGACCCACGATGGGGGCGAGCTGCCACAGCCGGAGCCGGCGCTGGGGGCGCAGCTCGACCTCGACCTCCGGGGCGGACATCTCGTCCGGTTCCGGTCCGTCGTCGGTCACGCCGTCCGGCGTCTGGTCGTCCGGCCCGTCGGGGCTCAGCGGACCGCTGTCGAGGTCCAGTGCGTACCCCTCGGTAACCAGCTGGTCCGCGTCGTCCGCGGTGCCGTGCTCCGCGCCTTGTGCGGTGTCGCGAGGGCCGGCCTCCATCGCCACGCGCCCTCCCAACTCGGACTCCACTTGGTCGATCGAAGCTCGATGATGGCACGCTCCCGGAGGCCGGGATGACCGCCGGGGCGACCCGATGCCATGACGTGATCAGGCTGTGACCGGTCGTTCGATCAACGCCAGTGCGAGCTGCGGGAGTTCCGTCCGGTCCGCGACACCCCCCTTGAGCCAATGCACCCGCGGGTCGCGTCTGAACCATGAATCCTGACGGCGCGCGAAGCGCTTGGTGGCACGGACGGTCTCGGCACGCGCCTCGCCCATGGTGCACTGTCCGGCCAGGGCCGCGAGGACCTGCTGGTAGCCGAGTGCCCGCGACGCCGTACGCCCCTCGCGCAACCCCTGCGCCTCCAGTGCGCGCACTTCCTCGACCAGTCCGGCGTCCCACATGCGGTCGACGCGGGCCGCGATGCGTTCGTCGAGTTCGGGGCGGGCCACGTCGACACCGATCTGCACGGTGTCGTAGACCGAGTCGTGGCCCGGCAGGTTGGCGGTGAAGGGCTTGCCGGTGATCTCGATCACTTCGAGGGCCCGGACGATGCGGCGGCCGTTGCTGGGCAGGATGGCGTGGGCGGCCTCGGGGTCGGCGGCGGCGAGCCGGGCGTGCAGGGCGCCGGACCCGCGCAGGGTCAGCTCCTCCTCCAGGCGGGCCCTGACCTCGGGGTCCGTGCCGGGGAACTCCAGGTTGTCGACGGCGCCCCGGACGTACAGACCGGAGCCGCCCACGAGGACGGGCCAGCGCCCCGCGGCGAGCAGCGCGTCGATGCGCGCCCTGGCGAGCCGCTGGTACTCGGCGACGCTGGCGGTGACCGTGATGTCCCAGACGTCCAGGAGGTGGTGCGGGACCCCGTCGCGCTCCTCGGGGGTCAGCTTGGCGGTGCCGATGTCCATCCCCCGGTACAGCTGCATGGAATCGGCGTTGACGACCTCGCCGCCGAGGCGCTGGGCCAGGAAGACACCCAGATCGGACTTGCCCGCCGCGGTCGGGCCGACGACGGCGATGACCCGCGGGGCGGGAACTGCGCTACTCACCGCCCCAGTCTCGCAAACCTCGGGGGCTCATCTCGAACGAGCTACGTGACGCGAGGGGGGCGGGGTCGTTGCGTGTTGCGTGTTCTGAGCGCCGGTTTCGAGTGCCGGCGACCCGGTCGACGCAATCGGGCGCTCCGGGTAGGCGCGGGAATGAACCCGCACGAGTAGCTTTGAGGTTGATATGGGCGTTTTTTCGCTGTTTCGTCGCAAGACGAAGGGCTCGGAGGAGGCCGCGGAGGCGACCTCCGCGGTGACCACCGAGGCCGGGACGGAAGAGGCGGACGAGGCGAAGGGACCTGCTGAGGCCGCCCGGCCGGAAGCCGACACCGGGAGCGAGGCGAAGGACGCCGCGGCGGAGGCGGCCGACGAGGCGGACGACGTCGAGATCCCCCAGCAGCAGACCGCCGAGAAGGCCGCCGACAACGAGGCCGGTGAGGGCGCCCGCACGTGATGATCCGCGCGGGAAGGTGGACCACGGGTCTTCCGCACAGCACGAGAGCCGGACTCTCCCCGGCCGAGGAGAAGGTCCCGGACCTCGCCCGCAAGCACGAGGGCAGGATGAGGATCCAGCACCGTCTCGACACGGCCGCGCACGCGGTCGACCGGAGGACCACGGGCACGTACCTTTACACGATCCAGTCGGGCACGGGCAAGGCGAAGCTCGCCATGGACCGACTCGCGCACGGGGAAGGCCGCGGCGGCACACCGCCCCCGGCTTCCTGAACACCCGCACATCGACGGACGGCCGCGGAGCGCCTCGCTCCCGGCCGTCCGCCGTGTCACGACCAGGTCGCCACCAGATACCCCACGCCGTAGGGGGCGTCGTCGTACAGCAGGCTGCCGCTCAGGTCGGCCTCCTCGGCGGCGCCGGCCAGCACCTGCCAGGGGGCGCGGCCGGAGACCAGCAGCTGCCCCGCCAGTCCCGTGTCCAGCGCCTTCAGCGCGGCGACGTCCGCCGTGGCGAGGGCGCGGGCGAGCGCCGCGTCGAAACCGGCGGCGCGGTCGTCCAGGTACCCCGGCGCCTTGAGCGTGCGGCAGGCGCTGGCGTCGCCCATCACCAGCAGGGCCACCCGCTCGGCCGTCCCGGCGATGTCCCGCCCGAGGGGGACACACCGCTCGGCGGCGAGGGCCTCCGCCACGGCGACGCCCTCGACGGGGACGGACGGCCCGGCGCGGCCGAGCAGCCAGGCGGCCACCGCGAGGGACGCCGGCAGCTCGCCCTCCGGCCGCTCCTCCGCGGCCACGCCCGGCCCGAGCCGGACGTCGAGATCCACGCCGAACCCGCGGAACGACCCGCGCGCGCCCTGCGGGAACCTGCCGTCCCGCGCGGCGGGCCCGACGACCACCAGGCGGGTGGGCCGGGCGGCCGCGAGCACCCCCAGCGCGTCCGCGCACGCCTCCCGCGCACGGTCCAGCTCGGGCGCGGCCCCCGCGGCCACCTCGGGCACGAGCAGCGGAGGACAGGGACAGACAGCGGCGGCGACAAGCATGATCCGCAGGGTAACGGTCGCCCCCGCGCGAAGCACGGGGCGGACCGCAGGCGCCCGCGGCGGGCCGTCAGTGTCCTGCGCACCCGCCCGTCGTGGCCACCGGCAGCGGCTCGGGCACGCCGATGCCCGGCAGGCCGAGCAGCACCCCCGCCGGCTTGGTCTCGGGGGCGGCGTTCCGCTTCTCCCAGGCGTCGCCCGCTCGCGTCCGGCGCACATCGAGGACGGCACCCTCGGCGAGGAGGTGGTGCGGGGCGGCGTACGTGATCTCGACGGTCACCACGTCACCGGGGCGCACCTCCTGGTCCGGCTTGGTGAAGTGGACGAGGCGGTTGTCGGGGGCGCGGCCGGACAGCCGGCGGGTGGCACCGTCCTTGCGGCCCTCGCCCTCGGCGACCATCAGCTCAAGGGTGCGCCCGACCTGCTTCTTGTTCTCCTCCCAGGAGATCTCCTCCTGGAGGGCGACGAGGCGCTCGTAGCGCCTCTGCACGACCTCCTTGGGGATCTGGTCCTCCATGGTGGCCGCGGGGGTGCCGGGGCGCTTGGAGTACTGGAAGGTGAAGGCCTGCGCGAAGCGGGCCTCGCGCACCACGTGCAGCGTCTGCTCGAAGTCCTCCTCGGTCTCGCCGGGGAAGCCCACGATGATGTCGGTGGTGATCGCCGCGTGCGGGATGGCGGCGCGGACCTTCTCGATGATGCCCAGGTAGCGCTCCTGGCGGTACGAGCGGCGCATCGCCTTGAGGACGGTGTCCGAGCCGGACTGGAGCGGCATGTGCAGCTGCGGCATCACGTTCGCCGTCTCGGCCATGGCGGCGATCACGTCGTCGGTGAAGTCACGGGGGTGCGGCGAGGTGAACCGGACGCGCTCCAGGCCCTCGATCGTCCCGCAGGCCCGCAGCAGCTTGCTGAACGCCTCACGGTCGCCGATGTCGGAGCCGTACGCGTTGACGTTCTGGCCGAGGAGCGTGATCTCGGAGACCCCCTCGCCGACCAGCGCCTCGATCTCGGCGAGGATGTCGCCGGTCCGGCGGTCCTTCTCCTTGCCGCGCAGCGCGGGGACGATGCAGAAGGTGCAGGTGTTGTTGCAGCCGACGGAGATCGAGACCCACGCGGCGTAGGCGCTCTCCCGGCGGGTCGGCAGGGTGGAGGGGAACGCCTCCAGGGACTCGGCGATCTCGACCTGCGCCTCGTCCTGCACCCGGGCGCGCTCCAGCAGGACCGGCAGCTTGCCGATGTTGTGCGTCCCGAAGACGACGTCCACCCAGGGCGCCTTCTTGACGATGGTGTCGCGGTCCTTCTGGGCGAGACAGCCGCCGACGGCGATCTGCATGCCGGGCCGGGACGCCTTCACGGGGGCGAGGCGGCCGAGGTTGCCGTAGAGGCGGTTGTCGGCGTTCTCGCGTACGGCGCAGGTGTTGAAGACGACGACGTCGGCGCCGCCCTCGCCGTCGGGCGCGCGCACGTACCCGGCCTCCTCCAGGAGACCGGACAGCCGCTCGGAGTCGTGGACGTTCATCTGGCACCCGTAGGTGCGGATCTCGTAGCTCTTGGGTCCTTGAACGTCCACTGCCGGGCTCCGGTCGCTGCTGCTGGTCATGGCTCAAGGGTAGGCGGTCCCCGGAGGGCTCCGTCCCGGGCGGGCGCCCCACCACCGGGGACCCGGACGCCCCTGTGCACCGGCGGCGGCGTCGGCGCCCGGCGCCGTGTCAGACGTGGCCGGTTGCCGCGGCGAGGGCGTCGATGTCGTCCTCGTAGGTCAGATAGCGTCCGGTGAGCGGGTCGGCGTCGCCCCGGACCAGGCGCAGCAGGTTGCCGACGGCCGCGTCGAGCGGAGCGAAGCGGCCGGCCTCGCGCTGTGCGTCGAGCCACGAGGAGAGCCGGCGCCGCCAGGGGTCGTCGCCGTCCTGGTCCTCTCCTGCGGGTGCGCCGAGGCCCACGTTCACCATCCCCGGGTGGTAGCTGAACGCGGTGATCCCGTGCGGCAGCAGTTCGATGGCCAGGTTCTCGGTCAGTTTGTTCACCGCCGCCTTGGAAACGGAGTAGGCGCTGACGTACGGCCAGCGGGTGTGCCCCGCGTGGCTGGAGATCGTGACGACGCGCCCCTGACCGCGCTCGATCATGCCGGGCAGCACCGCCCGGCAGGCGGCCAGCGGGCCCTCCAGGTTGACCTCCAGGGTGTGCCGCCACTCGGCGGGGCCGTTCTCCCAGGCCGGTCCGACGGGGCCGGACACACCCGCGTTGTTGACCAGCACGTCGATGCCGCCGAGCCGTTCGGTCGCCAGCTTGACGGCGGCGGCGAGTTCGGCGTCGTTGGTGACGTCGGCGACGGCCGTGACGACCTCGGGGGGCCCGTCGAGCCCGGCGGCGGCCCGGGGCAGGGAGTCGGCGGTCCGCGTGGTCAGGACCAGGTGGGCGCCTGCCGCGTGCGCGGCCTCGGCGATGGCCCGGCCGAGCCCGCCGGCCGCGCCGGTCACCAGCACCCGCAGACCGGTCAGGTCCATCGTGTCTTGGGACATCACAACCTCCATGGAGAGTTACGGGGTTCTGCCGCGTCGCCGCCGGCAGGACGGCGGGGGCCGGCCGCGGTCCCGGCTCACGGGCCCGCGGCCGCCGCCCCTGCCCTCGGTTCAGGCACCCGCCTCCACCGGGGCGGTGAGCACCTGGTGGAGGTGATCGGCCAGGTCCCGCGGCGCGGGGTGGTCGAACACCAGCCTGGCGGGCAGCCGTAGACCGGTCAGGGCGCTCAGCCGGTTGCGCAGTTCGACGGCGGTGAGCGAGTCCAGGCCGGACTCGTGCAGGCTCCGGTCCGGGGGCAGGGCCTCCGCGTCGTGGTGGCCGAGGAGTTCGGCGGCGGCGGCGCGGACCTCGGCCAGCAGCCGCTGCGCCCGCTCGGCCGGGGCCAGGTCGCGCAGGTGCACGGCGGGTGCGGTCGGGGCCGGTCCGGCGGGGACGAGGCGGCGCAGCAGCGGGGGCGCCCCACGGGTGCGCAGCTTGGAGACGTCGAACCGGGCGAGGGTGAGGACGCTGTCGTCCTGCCGCAGCGCCTCGTCGAACAGCGCCAGGGCGAACTCGGTGGGCATGGGCACGGTGGAGTCCGGGAGGGTGCCGTCGCGGTCCCGTTCACGCAGCACCGCGGTCATGCCGGACGCCTCCTCCCACAGGCCCCACGCCTGCGACTGGGCCGGCAGCCCCTCGGCCCTGCGGAACTCGGCGAACGCGTCAAGGAAGCCGTTCGCGGCGGCGTAGTTGCCCTGCCCCGGGCTTCCCAGCACACCGGCCAGCGAGGAGAACAGCACGAAGGCGGCCAGTTCGGTGTCCTTCGTCAGCTCGTGCAGGTTCAGCGTGCCGTCGAGTTTGGGGCGCAGCACCCGTTCCACCTGCTCGGGGGTCATCCCGGTCACCACCCCGTCCGCGAGCACCCCGGCCGCGTGCACGACGGCGACCAGGGGGTGGGTGCCGGGCACCAGGTCGAGGGCCGCGGCGAGACTTCCCCGGTCGGCGACGTCACAGGCGGCGACGGCGACCTCGGCGCCCAGCGCGGTCAGCTCCGCGATGAGCGGCTCGGCGCCCCGTGCGCCGCTGCGGCTGGTGAGCAGGAGGCTGCGGACGCCGTACCCGGTCACCAGGTGCCGGGCCAGCAGCGAGCCGAGCGTGCCGGTGCCCCCGGTGATCAGCACCGTGCCGCCGCCGAGGTCCGGCCGGGTGCCGCGGCCCGGGGAGACCCGCTCCAGCTCCGGTGCCTGGAGCCGTCCCGCGCTGATCCGCACGTGCGGCCGACCGGCTGCCAGCGCGTCGGCGAGCCGGGCCGAGGAGCGGGGGTCGCCGTCCGTCTCGACCTGGACGATGCGGCCGGGGTGTTCGGACTGCGCCGACCGCACCAGGCCGCGGGCCGCCGCGTGCGCCGGGTCGCCGCTGCGGGTCAGCACGACGAGGGGGACGTCGGCCCGGTGGTCGGCCGCCAGCCACTGCTGGACGTGGGACAGCGTCTCCAGCGTCGCCTCGCGGACGTCGCCGGGTGGCGGCGTGCACAGGACGGCGTCGGCGTCGGCGAGGCCGACCGGGTCGGCGGTGATCCCCCGGCGGTCGGGGCCCAGCAGCGCCCACTTCGGTGCGGGCGCCGCCGTGCCGGGGAGATCGCTCCACCGCGTCCGGTACACGGAGTCCGTCGGCAGGGCGCCCGTCAGCTCGCGCAGGGCCACCGTGCGGGTGCCGAGTGTTCCGCGGAACAGCGGTTCGCCCTCCGCGTCGGTGAGGGTCACGGTGAACTCGTCGTGCCCGGCGGGGGCCAGGTGGGCGCGGGCGTGGGTGGCGTGACGGTCCCCGGCCCACACGTCGTGCCACACGAACGGCAGCGCGATGTGGCCCTCCGGGACCGGCTGGGTCAGGGCGAGGGCGTGCAGGGCGGCGTCGCCGAGCACGGGGTGCAGTCCGGGGCCGGCGAACCCGCCGGCCGCGCCCTCGGGCAGCCGCAGTTCCGCGAAGAGTTCCTCGCCTCGCCGCCACAGCCTGCGCAGGGCCCGGAACGCCGGACCGTACTCGTTGCCGCGCCCGGCCAGTGACGCGTAGTCGACGGTGATCTCCTCGGCGTCGGCCGGGGGCAGAACCCCGGCGGGCGGCTCGGGGCGGGTGCTCTCGAACGGGCCCTCGAACGTGCCCTGCGCGTGCCGTCGCCAGGCGGCGCCGGGCTGTCCGGGCCTGCTGAACACCTCGACCGTGCGCCGGCCGGGGTCCGCCACGACCTGCAGCTCGGTCGTGCCCTGCCGGGACAGCGGCAGGGGGGCCTCGATGACCAGTTCACCGAGGCCGGTGCCGCCGCTGTCGTGCGCGGCGCGCAGCGCGAGGTCCAGCAGCGCGGTGCCGGGCAGGAGGCAGGTGCCGTTCACCGCGTGGTCGGCCAGCCACGGCTGGTCGGCCGGCGAGACACGGCCGACGGCCACGCGTTCGCCGCTGCGGGCGGACTGGACCGGCGTGCCGAGGAGCGGGTGGCCGGTACCCGCCGTCGGCACGCCGGTGGTCGTGAACCAGAACCGCCGCCGCCGGAAGGGGGTGGTCGGCAGCGGAACCGGCAGGCCTTCGCCGGTGGTGAGGCGCACGCCCGGCACGCCACGGGTGTACAGCTCCGCGGCGGACATCAGGAACCGCGCGGGACCGCCGTCGTGGCGGCGCAGGGTTCCGGTGACGACACCGGTACTGCCGCTCTCCTCCAGCGTCTGTTCGATCCCGTGGGTCAGCGCCGGGTGCGGGCTGGGCTCCACGAAGACCCGGAAGCCCTGCTCGACGAGGTGCTCGACGGCCGGCTGGAACAGCACGGGCTGCCGCAGGTTGCGGAACCAGTACGCGCCGTCCAGCGTGGAGTCGCCGACCCAGTCGAGGTCCACGGTGGAGAACATCGGCACCGCGGGGCTGACGCTGTGCACCTCGCCGAGGCGGGCCGTCAGCTCCTCGCGCAGCGGCTCCATCATCGGGCAGTGCGAGGCGACGCCGACGCGGACGCGGCGGGCGGGCAGACCGTCCAGCGCGCACTCGGTGAGCAGTCCCCCGATCGCCATGTCGTCCCCGGAGACCACGCTGGACGAGGGGCCGTTGAGCGCGGAGATCCAGAGCCGGTCCGGCCAGCGTTCCAGCAGCCACTCCAGCTGTGCGCGCGACGCGGACACCGACGCCATGCCGGCGCCGGGGGCGAGCGCGGCGATGACCTGGCTGCGCACCACGACGACGCGGGCGGCCTCCTCCAGCGACAGCGCGCCCGCCACGTGCGCGGCGGCCACCTCGCCCATGGAGTGGCCGAGCACCGCGTCGGGCTCGACGCCGCGGGAACGCCACAGGGCGGCCAGCGACACCATCACCGAGAACAGGGCGGGGTGGATGACGTCCAGCCGTTCCAGCGGATCGTCGCCGGCCAGGACTTCGGTGAGCGACCAGTCCACATGGGGTTCGAGCGCCCGTTCGCAGGCGTGGACGGATTCGGCGAAGACGGGTTCGCCCATCAGCCGGGCAGCCATGCCCACCCACTGCGTGCCCTGCCCGGGGAAGACGAACGCCACCTTTCCGTCGACCTCGGACACACCCGCGACGACGTTCCGCGCCGGCTTGCCCTCGGCGACGGCCCGCAGCCCGGCGAGCAGTTCGCCGGAGTCGCCGCCGACCACGACGGCACGGTGGGTGAAGTGGCCGCGGGTGGCCGCCAGCGAGTGGGCGAGGTCCGCCGGTGCCGTCTTCTCGGCGACCGGGAGCAGCCGGGCCGCCCAGTCCCGCAGCCGCTCGGGGGTCTTGCCGGACAGGGGCAGGGCGACGGCCTGCGCCGGGGCGGCGGGCGGCGGCGCGGGCCGCGCGGGCGGCGCCTCCAGGATCACGTGGGCGTTGGTGCCGCTGACCCCGAAGGAGGAGACGGCCGCGCGCGGCGGCCGGTCCGCCTGCGGCCACGGCATGTTCTCGGTGAGCAGCCGGACGTCTCCCGACGCCCAGTCGACGTGCGGCGACGGCTCGTCGACGTGGAGGGTCTTCGGCAGGGTGCGGTGCCGCATGGCCTGGACGACCTTGATGACGCCGACGACCCCGGCCGCGGCCTGCGTGTGCCCGATGTTGGACTTCAGGGAGCCCAGCCAGAGCGGGGTGTCGCGGTCCTGTCCGTAGGTGGCCAGCAGGGCACCGGCCTCGATCGGGTCACCGAGCCGGGTGCCGGTGCCGTGGGCCTCGACCAGGTCCACGTCCGACGGGGTCAGCCCGGCGTCCCGGAGGGCGAGCCGGATCACCTGCTGCTGTGCCGTACCGCTGGGCGCCGTCAGGCCGTTGGACGCGCCGTCCTGGTTCACCGCGGAGCCCCGCAGCACGGCCAGCACCGGGTGCCCGGCGCGTCGGGCCGCGGACAGCCGTTCCAGTACGACCATTCCCACGCCCTCCGCCCAGCCGGTTCCGTCCGCCGTCGCGGCGAACGCCTTGGCCCGGCCGTCCACGGACAGCGCGCCCTGCCTGCTGTACTCGACGAACGTCTGCGGGGTGGCCATGACGGCGACGCCGCCGGCGAGCGCGAACTCGCACTCGCCCCGGCGGATCGACTGCGCCGCCAGATGGATGGCCACCAGGGACGAGGAGCAGGCGGTGTCCACCGTGAGGGCGGGGCCGCGCAGCCCCAGGACGTAGGAGATCCGCCCGGAGGCGGCGGCGCCGACGGTGCCGGTGCCGAGGTAGCCCTCCAGCTCGGGCGGCACCCGGTCGGGGTCGGTGACGTAGTCGTGGTGGATCAGCCCCGCGTACACCCCGGCGCGCGCGTCGCGCAGGGAGGTGGGGTCGATGCCGGCGCGCTCCAGCGCTTCCCAGGAGGTCTCCAGCAGCAGCCGGTGCTGCGGGTCCATCGCCAGCGCCTCGCGCGGGGAGATGCCGAAGAACTCCGGGTCGAAGTCGGCCATGTCCCGCAGGAATCCGCCTCGCCGGGTGCGGGAGGTGCCCCGGCGACCGGGGGCGGGGTCGAACAGCCGGTCGAGGTCCCAGCCCCGGTCGTCGGGGAACCCGGAGGTGGCGTCTACCCCCTCGGCGACCAGGTGCCAGAGTTCCTCGGGGGAGGTGACACCGCCGGGACAGCGGCAGGCCATGCCCACCAGGACGACGGGGTCGTCGTCGGCGCCCGCGGCCACCGGCCCGAAGGAGTCGGCGGGTTCGTGCGCGCCGGTGAGGGCGGCCCGAAGATACCCGGCGATCGCCCGCACCGTGGGGTACTCGAAGGCGAGGGTGGTGGGCAGGCGCAGCCCCACGGCGGCGGCGACCCGGTCCCGCAGCCGGACCGCGTCCGCGGAGGTGAGCCCGTAGTCGCGCAGGGCCCGGTCCGGTTCGACGCCGTCACCGGCGCCGACGATCCCGCCGACCTCTCCCGCGACGAGGTCGACGAGCGTTCTGGTGAGGTCGGTGCCGGTGATCCCGGTGAGGTCCGCCCTGGCCGGCAGTCGGTCCGACGGGGCTGCGGTCCCCGACGCCATGGCCGCGACCAGGGTGCTGCCCGGCCGGGTCAGCGCGACGTCCACGGCGTTGCGGACGCGGTGGTCGGTCAGCCCTTCGGCCAGCACCAGGGTCGTGGGAGCCGCCCCGGCGAGGGCGACCGTCACGGTCGTCCCGGTGACGGTGACGGTGGCGCCGGGCTCCGGGCCGGCCGGCTCGTCCACCCGGGCGCCGTGACCGCCCACGAGGTGACGGGCGATCAGGTCCGCGAGGTCGCCGGTGTCGCCCGCCAGGACGATGTCGCGGCCGGCGAGCGGCCCCTGTCCGGTGGGTGCGGCGACGCCCGGGAGCGGGCTCGGGTCGCCGTCGGCGCCGATCAGGTGCAGGCCGGGAGGGGAGCCGGCGACCGCGAGCAGCCGGCCGGGCAGTCCGGTCAGCGCCTTGCGCGCGATCTTGCCGGTGGCCGTCCTCGGGATCGCGGTCACGGCCCGGACCTCCACGGGCACCTTGAAGTAGGCGAGGTCCCGGCGGCAGCGCGCGAACAGTTCCGCGCAGTCGAGGCCGTCGCCCTCGGGGACCACCAGCGCCACCGGGACCTGGCCGAACTCGTCGTCCGCCGCCGCCGTCACCGCCGCCTCCCGCACACCGGGCACCCGGGTGAGCACGGTCTCGATCTCGGTGGGGTGGACGTTCTCCCCGCCCCGGATGATGACGTCGTCGCGCCGGCCGGTGATCCAGAGGTACCCGGCCTCGTTGCGGCGGGCCAGGTCACCCGTGCGGTACCAGCCGTCGCGGAGGACCTTCGCGGTGGCCTCCGGCTGGTTGTGGTAGCCCAGCATCACGTTCGGGCCGCTGACCCAGATCTCGCCCTCCTCACCGACGGGCACCTCGGCGCCGGTGTCCGGGTCCACCACCCGCAGGTCGAGCCCGGGCACCGGCAGGCCGCACGAGCCGGGGACCCGTTCGCCGTCCGGCCGGGTGGCCGTCATCGTCCCGCTGGTCTCGGTGCTGCCGTAGCTGTCGCTGAGCCGGACCCCGAAGGCGGCCTCGAACGCGTCGGCGAGCGCGGGCGTGCTGACCGCGCCCGCGATGAAGCACACCCGCAGCGCGGGCAGGGTGAGCCCTTCCGCGCCGGCGGCCCGGACCAGGTTGTGGTAGATCGTCGGCACCCCGACCAGGAAGGTGTAGGGACGGGAGCGCAGTTCGTCGAGGACCTCGGGGGCGGAGAGGCCCGGCATCAGGTGGGCCGTGGCGCCGACCGCGGTCACGCCGACCACGCACAGGTGGTGGCCGAGGGTGTGGAACAGCGGCAGCGGGAACAGCAGCGTGTCCGCCGGGGAGAGTTCGACCATCGGGACGTAGCAGTGGGCGACGTTCCACAGCGCGGCCCGCTGGGTGGACAGCACACCCTTCGGGCGGCCCGTGGTGCCCGAGGTGTAGAGCAGGAACGCCGGCTCGTCCACGCCGAGATCGTCGCGGGCGGGGACGTCCGGATCGCGGGTGGCGAGGTCCTCGTACGACAGGGTGTCCAGGTCCTCGTACGACAGGGTGTCCGGGATGTCGCCGGCCACGACGAGGTGACGCGGTCCGGCCGGCAGCGATGCGCGCACCTGCTCGGCGTGCGCGGCGTCGGTGATCACCACCCGGGCGTCGCTGTCGGTGAGCACGTGCAGCAGCTCCGCGTCGGAGGAGTGCGGGTTGACCGGCACGCCGACGCCGCCGGCGCGGTTGACGGCCAGATAGCTCTCGACCATCTCCACGCGGTTGCCCAGCAGGATCGCCACCCGCGCGCCCCGGGGCAGGCCGAGGGCGACCAGGTGGCCGCCGAGCCGGGCGGTCCGCCGTTCCAGCTCCGTGTAGGTCACGGCCCGTCGCACGTCGGAGTAGGCGACCTTGCTCCCCCGCACGGCCGCGTGGGCGCGCAGCAGGTCGGGCAGCGGGCGGATGAGGTCGTCGTGTTCGGTCGCGGGCATGTCCGCCCTTTCTCGCGATGCGGTCATGAGAGCGTTCCGGTCACCGACTCGACGGCGTCGAGCACCGCGCCCGAGCCGACGAGTGCGACGGCGCGGTCGACCTCGGGCGCCAGGTACCGGTCCGGGCCGGGGCCGTCCGCGCCCAAGGACCTCAGCAGGGCCACCACCGCACGGGTGGCGGCAGCCGGCTCCAGCGGGGCGCGCAGGTCGAGTGCGCGGGCGGCGGTGAGGATCTCGATGGCGACGACGCGGGTGAGGCCGTCGACGGCGCGCCGCAGTTTGCGGGCGGCGCCCCAGCCCATGGAGACGTGGTCCTCCGCCATGGCGCTCGTCGGTATGGAGTCGACCGACGCGGGTGCGGCCAGGCGCTTGAGCTCGGCGACGACCGCGGCCTGGGTGTACTGGACGATCATGTAGCCGCTGTCCACGCCGGGGTCGTCGGCGAGGAACGCCGGCAGGCCGTGGCTGCGGGCGGTGTCCAGGAGCCGGTCGGTACGGCGCTCGCTGATCGAGGCGACGTCGGCGGTCGCGATGGCCAGGAAGTCGAGCACGTAGGCGACGGGCGCGCCGTGGAAGTTGCCGTTCGACGCCACCCGTCCGTCGCCGTGGAGCACGGCCGGGTTGTCGACGGCGGCGGCCAGCTCGCGACCGGCCACCGTGGCGGCGTGGGCGACGGTGTCGCGGGCGGCGCCGTGCACCTGGGGCGAGCAGCGCAGGGAGTAGGCGTCCTGCACGCGGGTGCAGTGCGGCCCGCGGTGGGAGGCGACCACGCCCGAACCGGCGAGGATCGCGGTCAGGTTGGCCGCGGAGGCGGCCTGGCCGGGGTGGGGACGCAGGGCCTGGATGTCGGGCGCGAACGCCCGGTCGGTGCCGAGCAGCGCCTCCACGGACATGGCGGCGGCGACGTCCAGGGTGGTGAGCAGCCGCCGCAGGTCGGTGACGGCGAGGACGAGCTGGGCCAGCATGCCGTCGGTGCCGTTGATGAGGGCGAGGCCCTCCTTCTCGTGCAGCTCGGCCGGGCGAAGGCCGGCGGCGGCGAGCGCCTCAGCGGCGGGCATGAGGGTGCCCGAGGCGTCGCGGACCTCGCCCTCCCCCATGAGCGCCAGCGCGCAGTGGGCGAGCGGGGCCAGGTCGCCGGAGCAGCCGAGGGAGCCGTACTCGCGGACCACCGGGGTGATCCCGGCCGACAGTAGGGCGGCGAGCCGTGCCGCGGTCTCGGCCCGCACGCCGGTGTGCCCGGTCGCGAGCGTGGAGAGCCGTAACAGCATCATGGCGCGGACGACCTCCCGTTCGACCTCCGGCCCGGAGCCGACGGCGTGGGAGCGGACCAGGGACCTCTGCAACGCGGCCCGCAGGTCGGGCGGGATGTGCCGGGTCGCGAGCGCGCCGAACCCGGTGGATATCCCGTACGTGGGTGTCGACGCCGAGGCGAGTTCCTGCACCACGGCCCGGCCCTTCTCCAGCGCCGAGAAGGCGTCGTCGCCGAGGCGGACTCCCGCACCGTCCCTGGCGACGGCGGTGACCTGGGCGAAGGAGAGTGGCCCGGTCCCGACGGTCACGGTCTGGCGCGGCGTGCCCTTCGGGGCGGCCACGTCCGCGCCGACGACGGCCACGTCGGCCGCGGGGGCGTCACCGGGACGGACCGGACCCCGGGCGAGCGGTGTGTTCATCGCGTCTCTTCCTGTCCAAGGGGTGGGGGGCGACGACGGGTTCGTCCGCGCCGCGGGCGGGAACCCGCGCCGGGGCTGACGAGGGAGCCGGCCCGCGGACTCGCGCCGGGGGTGCGGGCTGACGGGGGCACAGGCGGCGGGACCACGGGCTGCGCGGGCTCGGGGTGCTGTCCGTGCGGGGGGGGATCGTCGACCGTGTCGTTCAACGAGAGGCGGAGCGGGACGCCGGCGGGCCGGCCGTGCGGGCGGTCGTGTCCGAGGGAGGCGGGCGGTCGTGTCCGAGGTGGGCGGGCGTGCTTCGGGAACCGGGTGCGCGTCGGACGGCTACGCGGTGCGCCCCACGCCCTGTCCGATCGGCTCCCGTCCCTGAGGGGGGACTTGCTTGCGGGCCGCCCCCAGTAGATGACTTTGAAAGTTCAATGTCATCGGCTCGTGCCGTGGGGCGGCACGGCAGGAGGCGGAGCACGGGCGGACGGCGGCACTCTTCGGCCGGCAAGCCCCTCGGCGGTCCCCGAGGTGCCCCGCAGGTGCTCCGGGAAGGGGGCACGGGCGACCGGGCCGGGCTGCCGGCGCCTCCCCTCGTCGGCGCCCGGCCCCGGTCGGCCCACGGCGGGCCGGCCCCGCCCCGCGGTGCGGAAGCCCCGTTGCCATGGGGCTCCTCACACCTTCTGCTCACGGAAGCGGTTGATGGCGTCGACGTGCCGCGCGCGCAGGGCGTGGTCGCGCACCCCGAGGCCCTCGCGCGGGGCCAGGCAGAGGACGCCTACCTTCCCCTGGTGGAGGTTGGCGTGGACCTCGTACGCGGCCTGCCCCGCCTGCTCCAGCGGGTAGACCTTCGACAACGTCGGGTGGATCCTGCCCTTGGCGACCAGACGGTTGGCCTCCCACGCCTCGCGGTAGTTGGCGAAGTGCGAGCCGACGATCCGCTTCAGCGACATCCACAGGTACCGGTTGTCGAACTCGTGCACGTACCCGGACGTGGACGCGCAGGTGACCACGGTGCCGCCCTTCCTCGCCACGTACACCGAGGCGCCGAAGGTCTCGCGGCCCGGGTGCTCGAAGACGATGTCGACGTCCTCGCCGCCGGTCAGCTCGCGGATGCGCTTGCCGAAGCGCTTCCACTCCTTGGGGTCCTGGGTGGTCTCGTCCTTCCAGAACCGGTAGCCCTCGGCGCTGCGGTCGATGACGGCTTCGGCGCCCAGGGAGTGGCAGATGGCCGCCTTCCGCGGTGACGACACCACACAGATGGGGTTCGCTCCCCCGGCGAGCGCCAACTGGGTCGCGTACGAGCCCAGTCCGCCGCTCGCGCCCCAGATCAGCACGTTGTCGCCCTGCTTCAGCTGGGCGCCGTTGCGGGACACCAGCTGCCGGTAGGCGGTCGAGTTCACCAGCCCCGGGGAGGCGGCCTCCTCCCAGGTGAGGTGCTCCGGTTTGGGCATGAGCTGGTTGGACTTCACGAGCGCCAGCTCGGCCAGACCGCCGAAGTTGGTCTCGAAGCCCCAGATGCGCTGCTCGGGGTCGAGCATCGTGTCGTCGTGGCCGTCAGGGCTCTCCAGCTCGACGGAGAGGCAGTGCGCCACGACCCGGTCGCCCGGTCGCCACCGGTTCACGCCGGGGCCGGTGCGCAGCACCACCCCCGCCAGGTCCGAGCCCAGCACGTGGTACGGCAGGTCGTGCCGCCTGGCCTGCTCGCTGAAGCGTCCGTAGCGCTCCAGGAAGCCGAAGGTCGGCAGCGGTTCGAAGATCGACGACCACACCGTGTTGTAGTTGATCGCGCTCGCCATGACAGCGATCAGGGCCTCGCCCGGTCCCGGCTGCGGGGTCGGGACCTCCTGCACCCGCAGCGACTTGCGGGGGTCCTTCGCCTTCGAGTCCATCCCCTCGAACATCGAGGTGTCCTCGCGGCGCACCACATTGCCCCGGTAGTACTCCGGCAGGCGCAGGCCCGCCACATCGGGCGAGGTGACGTCCTCGGAGAGGAGCGTGCCGATGATCTCGTCCATGGGCCATCCCGTGACGTGTCGTTGTGTCGAGCCGCGGTTCCCGAGAAGGCGCCGACGGCTGGAGAGGTCGGTCGGATCGACAGGAAGGCCGGCGGCGTCCGTGCTCCGCGGGGGTCCGCAGGACCCGTGCCGCGCCTGGGGGAAACCGTGCCACCGGGCCGCCGCCAGTAGATGACCTGGGCGACCCCCTGTCACCGCCTCGTGCCGAGGAGCGGCACAGAAGGAGGCGGAGCACGGGCGGACGGCGTCAGTTTGCCTCAACTGGCCTTTCCTGTGCGGTGAGTTCATCCCCTCCGCCCGTGACGGGCGATCACCTTCGCCCCGGGCGAGGACGACTGAGAGGAACAGCGACATGACCCGTCGGTCCGCGGACGCACCGGTCGAGGGCGTCCAACCGCGGTACAGGCCCTACACGGCCAAGACCAGTGAGCCCTGGGAGGAGCTCGCCCACGACCGCGCCCGCTGCCCGGTCGCCCGCAACACCGAACTGGACGCGGTGCAGGTCACGACCTACGAGGGCGTGAAGGAGGTGCTGTCCGGACACCAGACGTGGTCCAGCGCCCTGGGGAACATCTGGCCCCTGAAGGAGCCGCTGCCGCCCGAGGAGCAGGTGCTCGGCTGGACCGACCCGCCGCGCCACACGCGCCAACGGAAGCTTCTGGTCAAGGCGTTGTCGGCGTCGCGCATCCAGAACATGCGCCCGTTCAGTGAACGCTTCACGGACGACCTCGTCGACGAACTCGCCGACCGGGGGTCCTTCGAGATGTACGAGGACTTCGCGGCGCGGATGGCCGCCGGCCACATCTGCGAGCTGCTGGGCATACCGGAGGGCGAACGCGACGCGTACGCGCGGGCGGCCCAGCGGATGGAGGAGCTGGTCACCGGCACCATGGACGGCCAGGCGGAGGGCGGCTACAACAGCGAGCTCAACGAGTGGCTGGAGCACCTCGGCGGGATGATCCGGGCGAAGCGGGCGGCCGGACCGGGCAGCGACGACCTGATCACCCAGCTGTCCTTCGCCCAGGTGGACGGCGACTACTTCGACGTCGGCGAGATCGCCCGTGTGATCCAGCTGCTGAACGTGGCGGGGATCGGCACGACGATCGGGGCGATCGGCAACACCGCCTACCTGCTGGACCGGTACCCCGAGCAGAAGGCCCGGTTCCTGTCCGACCCCGAAGGGCTGGCGCGCTCCCTGGCAGCGGAGTCCCTGAGGTTCGAAGGGCCCATCTCGGGTCTGTGGCGCACCTGCACCAAGCCGACCAGGCTCGGGGACCTCGACGTCCGGCCGGGAGAGAAGGCGTTCGCCGTCATCAGCGCCGGGAACCACGATCCGCTGGTCTTCGACCGGCCGGACGAGTTCATCATCGAACGGGACTGGGCGAACCTGCCGACGGATCTGCCGTTCGGCCAGGGCATCCACTTCTGCGTCGGCATGAACCTGGCCCGGCTCGAGATACAGGTCGCCGCGGCGAAGTTGTACAGCCGGCTGCCCGACCTCCGTGTCCGGCCCGGCTTCGAGCCCGCGCTCTTCCCGGGCGCGGTGCTGCGGCGTTTCCAGACCCTGGAGATGGTCTTCGACGCGCCGGCGCTGCCGAGAACGACCTGACCCCCGGTCACCGGGTGCGGGGACCGGTCACCCGGTCCCTGCGTCCGTTCGGCCCCGGCTGAAGGCCGGCACCTGCGGCACCGTCCTGCGGCATCGGCGCCGAGAACGGCGGGCAGGGCCTGCCGGACCACACCGACCCGCAGGCGCCGTCCGCCCGCAGGGCATGCCCCCGCCCCGCTCTGCCGCCCCGGCGCCGTCGACGGCGCCGGGGCGGCGGTGTTGCCCCTCCGCGTCCCCGTCAGGCGGCGAAGTCGTGGTCGCGGGTCTCGGGCAGAGCCAGCACGCAGGCCAGGCTGATCAGACAGAGGCTGCCCGCGTAGGCGCCCAGGACGAGCGGTGACTGCCAGTGGGAGTTCAGCCAGGTCGCGACCAGGGGGGCGAAGCCGCCGCCGAGGGTGTTGGCGAGGATGAAGGTCGCCGAGGCTCCCGTGTAGCGCAGCCGGGCCGGGAACAGCTCCGGCAGGAAGGCCGCGATCGGGCCGAACATCAGCATGAACAGGATCAGGCCGACCGTGAAGGCCCCGCCGATGAGGAGCCCGTCGCCGCTGCCGAGGGAGCCGAACATGGGCAGCACCCACAGCACGGACCCGACGGCGCCGGCCAGGATCACCGGCCGTCGGCCCACCCGGTCGGCCAGCCGGGCCACCGGGATCACGACGGCCGCGGCGGCACCGGCGGCCACGCTGGCGGCGGCCAGCATCGTGTTCTGCGGGATGCCGAGCGCCTTCGGACCGTACGACAGGCTGTAGACGATCACCAGGTAGTAGACCGCCGAACCGCCCACCGCCGCTCCGACGCCTAGCAACAGCCGCCCGGGGTACTCCCTGACCAGGGCGCCGAGCGGGAAGCGCGGGGCCGGCGGGCGGGCCGTGGCCGGCCCCGCGAACACCGGGGACTCCTCGATGCGGGTGCGCACCCAGAACCCGACGACGACGAGCACGGTGCTGAGGACGAACGGCACCCGCCAGGCCCAGTCGGCAAAGGCGTCCCGGCCGACGACGCCGATGGTGGGCAGGATGACGGCGCTGGAGAGCAGGAAGCCCAGCAGCGGGCCTATCTGCGGTACGGACGCGTACACCGCTCTGCGCCCCGGTGGGGCGTGCTCGGCGGCGAGGAGCACGGCGCCGCCCCACTCGCCGCCCATGCTCACGCCCTGCAGGAGCCGGAGCGCGACCAGGAGCACCGGCGCGAGGACGCCCGCCGTGTCGTAGGTCGGCAGCAGCCCGACCCCGACGGTGGCGACGCCCATCAGCACCAGGGAGAGCACCAGGGCCCGCTTGCGGCCGAGCCGGTCGCCGATCGTCCCGAACAGCACCACCCCGACGGGGCGGGCGAGGAAGGCGGCGGCGAAGGTGAGGAACGCCGCCAGGGTCGAGACGGTGGAGTTGCCCGACGGGAAGAAGGCCGGGCCCAGGACGAGCGCGGCGGCCGTGCCGTACACGGCGAAGTCGTAGTACTTGATGGTGGTGCCGATGAGGCTGGCGGCGGCGACGCGGGGGGCGTTCTTCCGGGCCCCGGGCGGTGGTTCGGGGGCGGGGACGGTGCCGAGGGCTGCTGCGTCGCGGACGGTTTCGGACATGGAGCGGCTCACCTCCGATTGGCCCGGATCATGGAGTGACCGGGACCACAGTGGGGTCTGTGCGGAGGACTGTAGGTGGCCGGAAATCGGTCGGCGCACCGCTGTGCCGCCTCGCGGCACGGCGGTGCGGTGTCAGCGCCGCGCCCGCCGAACCACCTGCTCTGTACATGTTTTTGACGGTACGTTACCCGCGCCCGTCCCCCGTCCCGTGGCGAGCGGGGCGGGGGACGCGGACGGTCCGTCAGTGCGGCTCCCCGGCCACCAGGTCGAGCGCGATGTCGACGATCATGTCCTCCTGGCCGCCGACGAGCCCTCTGCGGCCGACCTCCAGGAGCAGCGTGCGGGCGTCGACCCCGTACAGCGCGGCGGCGGCCTCGGCGTGGCGCAGGAACGAGGAGTAGGCGCCCGCGTATCCGAGGGTGAGCGTCTCCCGGTCGACCTGGACGGGGCGGTCCCGCAACGGGCGGACCAGGTCGTCGGCCGCGTCCTGGAGGGCGAACAGGTCGCAGCCGTGCTTCCAGCCCTGGAGGTTGGCGACCGCGACGAACGCCTCGATGGGGCAGTTGCCCGCGCCGGCGCCCTGTCCGGCGAGGGAGGCGTCGACCCGGGTGACGCCCTCCTGGACGGCGATCACGCTGTTGGCGACCGAGAGGGAGAGGTTCTCGTGCGCGTGGATGCCGACCTCGGTGACGGGGTCCAGGACGTCGCGGTAGGCCCGGACCCGCTCGCGCACCCCGTCCAGCGTCAGCCGGCCGCCGGAGTCGGTGACGTACACGCAGTGCGCCCCGTACGACTCCATGAGCCGGGCCTGGGCGGCGAGTTCGGCGGCCGGCGCCATGTGGCTCATCATCAGGAAGCCGGCGACGTCCATGCCGAGATCGCGTGCCTTGGCGATGTGCTGGGCCGAGATGTCGGCCTCGGTGCAGTGGGTGGCGATGCGCACCGAGCGGACGCCGAGGGCGTGGGCGCGCTCCAGTTCGGCGATGGTGCCGATGCCGGGCAGGAGGAGGGTGGTGAGGGTGGCGCGGGTGAGGTGTGCGGCGGCGGCCTCGATCCACTCCCAGTCGGTGTGGCTGCCCGGCCCGTAGGTGACGGAGCCGCCGGCCAGGCCGTCACCGTGGGCGACCTCGATCGCGTCCACCCCGGCGGCGTCCAGGGCGGCGGCGATACGGCCGACGTCGGCCGGGTCGATGCGGTGCCGGATGGCGTGCATGCCGTCGCGCAGGGTGACGTCCTGGATGTAGAGCCTGCGGGTCACGGGCGGGCCTCCGCGGGGGCTGTGGCGCGCCGGGCGACGGACTCGGCGACCTGGAGGGCCGCGGACGTCATGATGTCGAGGTTCCCGGCGTAGGCGGGCAGGTAGTGGGCGGCGCCCTCGACTTCGAGGAACACCGAGACCCGGGTGACGGCGGGGCCGGCACCCGGCGGCAGCAGCGTGTGCAGCGGTTCGCCGGGGTCCACCGGGGTGAACTGCACCTCCTGCTTGAGCCGGTAGCCGGGGACGTACCGGGCGACGCGCTCCGCCATGGCGGTGACCGACGCGCGGACGGCGTCGTGGTCGGCCTCCCCGATCAGGCAGAACACCGTGTCCCGCATGATGAGCGGCGGCTCCGCCGGGTTGAGGACGATGATCGCCTTGCCGCGGGCGGCGCCGCCGACGCTCTCGATGGCGCGGGAGGTGGTCTCGGTGAACTCGTCGATGTTGGCCCGGGTGCCGGGTCCGGCCGACCGGGAGGCGATGGAGGCCACGATCTCGGCGTAGTGGACCGGGGTCACCGCCGAGACGGCCGCCACCACGGGGATGGTGGCCTGGCCGCCGCACGTCACCATGTTGACGTTCGGTGCGTCGAGGTGGGCGTCGCCGTTGACCGGCGGCACGACGAACGGGCCGATCGCGGCGGGGGTGAGGTCGATGAGCCGCTTGCCGTACGGGGCCAGCCTGGCGGCGTTGGCGAGGTGCGCCTTGGCCGAGGTGGCGTCGAAGACGATGTCGATGTCGGCGAAGCCGGGCAGGGCGAGGAGCCCGTCGACGCCCTCGTGGGTGGTGGGGACCCCCAGTCGAGCCGCGCGGGCGAGCCCGTCCGAGGCCGGGTCGATGCCGACCATGGCGCCCATCTCCAGGGTGTCCGACAGACGCAGGATCTTGATCATCAGGTCGGTGCCGATGTTGCCGGACCCGATGACGGCGGCCTTGGTTCTCTTCACGCGTCCCTCTTCTCGAACTTCTCGGAGAACGCCGCGGCGACCGTGCCCAGCGGTCCGATCTCGGCGTGGATACGGGTGCCGGGAGGTGCCGGGACCATCGGGCCCAGCGCCCCCGACAGCACGACCTGACCGGCCCGCAGCGGGTCGCCGTACGACCGGGCCGTGCGGGCGAGCCAGGCCAGGGCGTGAAGCGGGTCGCCGAGGCAGGCGGAGCCCGCGCCCTCGGAGACCTGCTCGCCGTCGGCGTACATCCGCATGGTGACCTCGCGCGGCTCGAACGCGTCGAGCCCGAGGCGGCGGTCGCCCAGGACGTACAGGCCGCTGGAGGCGTTGTCCGCGATGGTGTCGGTGAGCCGGATGTCCCAGTCGGCGACCCGGCTGTCCACGATCTCGAGGGCCGCGAGGGCGTACTCGACGGCGGCCCGGACCCGGGCGGCGTCGAGTGGGCCGTCGGCGAGGTCCTCCCCCAGCACGAACGCGATCTCGGCCTCGGCCTTCGGCTGGAGCAGCCGCTCGGAGGGCACCTCCGCCTCGGCCGAGACGTCCATGTCGGCGAAGAGGACGCCGAAGTCCGGCTGGTCGACGCCGAGCTGGCGCTGGACGGCGGGCGAGGTCAGGCCGATCTTGCGGCCGACGACGACCGCGCCGGCGGCGAGCCTGCGCCGGGTCAGCTCCTGCTGGACGGCGTAGGCGGCGTCGATGTCCCGCTCGCCCAGCAGGTCGCGGACCGGGGCCACGGGACGGCCCTCGTCCGAGGCGGCGAGGAGCCGGGCGGCGGCCTGGGCGATGGCCTGCGGGCGGACTGCCATGCCGGTCACCTCCCCTGCGCCGTGGCGACGGCGAATCCGGCGATCCAGGCGGGGATCGCCTCGTAGAAGCGGGAGGTCATCTCGTACGGGCCGGTGGCGGCGAGCGAGGCGAAGGCGGCGATCCAGGCGCGGACCTCGTGGGCGGAGCCGCCGCCCTCCGCGGCCATCGCGGCCACGGTCCAGGAGTCGAACTCCGTGAGTTCGCCCTTCTCCAGGTGGTCGAGGAGCCGGTTGTCCCAGGCGGGGTTGATCGGGATCATCGCGCTCGTGCCGGCGGCGTACTCCTGGCCGGCCCGGATCACCCGCTGCTCACCCTTGGCGCGTTGCTCGGGCGTCGGCGGGTGGCCTTCGACGAGCGCCTCGGCGACCCTGGGGGGCGCGCCGTCCAGCACGGGTACGGGCGGGTCGTGGGAGAGACCGCCGGAGGCCAGGAACAGGGTCCTGCGGCCGAGTTCGGCGGCGGCCTCGCCGAGTGCGGTGCCGAGCGCGCGGATGCGGGCGACGGGGCAGAGCGGCGTGGCCACGCCGTTGACGAAGACGGGCACCACCGGCACCCGGTCGATGCCGCCGAAGAGCACCTCCAGCGGCTGGGCGAAGCCGTGGTCGACGGTCATCCGGGCCGATACGGTGAGGTCGATCCCCCGGTCGAGGGTGCCCTGGGCCAGCGTCCTCGCGGCGGCGGTGTCGACCGACAGCGGGCCCGCCGACGTGCCGAAGTCGCCCACCGCGTGGGCCTCGGTGGCCAGGCAGAACGGCGGCATCTCCTTGTAGAAGAAGCCGTTGTAGTGATCGGGGGCGTAGAGGACGACCAGCTCGGGATCGTAGGCGCGGATGAATTCCCGTGCGCCCTCGACCGCTTCGTCGACGCGGGCCAGGACGTCGGGGGCGGGATCGTTCTTGCCGATGAGGGGTGAGTGGGACAGCCCCACGGCTGCTGCGGTCATGGTCGTTCCCTACTTCTGGCGGGATTCCGGGCGTGCCGGGCCGGGCGGGTGGATGACGAGCTTCCCGGTGAGGGCGCCGTCGATCATGAGCTGGAAGCCCTTGTGGATGTCGGTGAGCGGGAGCGTGCGGTCGATGACCGGACGGACACCCGTGGCCTCCATCAGGCGCAGCATCGCGACCATCTCGGACCGGGTGGCACCGGTGGAGCCGAGGACGCGCTGCTGGAGGTAGAAGATGCGGCCGAGGTCGGCGGGCGGGTTGGCGCCGCTGGTCGCGCCGGCGATGACGACCGTGCCGCCGGGGCGCAGCGCCTTCAGCGAGTGCGCCCAGGTCGCCTCCCCCACCGTCTCGATGACGACGTCCACCCGTTCGGGCAGCCGCTCGCCGGGGGCCACGGCGGCGCGGGCGCCCCAGGAGACGGCCTCCGCGCGTTTGCCGGCGCTGCGGCTGGTGGCGTAGACGACGGCGCCGGCGGCCACCGCGAGCCGGATCGCGGCGGAGGCGACGCCGCCGCCCGCGCCCTGCACGAGCACCCGGTCTCCGGCGGTGATGCGGGCCTGGGTGAACAGCATGCGGTAGGCGGTGGTCCAGGCGACCGGCAGGCAGGCGGCCTCGTCGAAGGAGAGCCAGTCCGGCTTGGGCACCAGGTTGCGGGTGGGAACCGTCAGGAACTCCGCGAACGCGCCGTCGTGCCGTTCGGACAGCAGCGCGCGGTCCGGGTCGAGCGTCTCGTCGCCGCGGCCCGCGTCGGGGTCGCCGATCACCGGGTGGACGATGACCTCGTTGCCGTCCTCGTCGTAGCCGGCCGCGTCGCAGCCGAGGACGATCGGGAGCCGGTCGGCGGGGTGCCCCACCCCCTTCAGCGTCCACAGGTCGTGCATGTTCAGCGACGAGGCCACCACGCGGACGCGTGACCAGCCGGGCCGCGGGGCCGGATCGGGTACGTCGCGCAGCACCAGCCCCGACAACGGGTCGGTGGCGCTCTGGGAAATGGCGGTTGCAGCTAGCACACGTCAACCGTCGCCCGAGGCCGCCCGCCTGCCCTAGCAGTTGTGCCGCTGGACAGCACGGACGGCCCGTGGGGCTCGTCTCAGGGCGGCTCGGCTCAGTGCGGCATGTCGTCGAGGGCGGTGGACAGGCCCGCGACGTCGGGGGACTCGACGGCGAAGAGCACGACCGGTCCGCCCGGCAGGTCCGCCTCCGCGATCCGGCGGAACCCGCCCTCCTCCAGCAGGCGCTGGCCCCGCAGGTCGTCCTCGTCGGGCGCGGCGACGACCCGGCGGCAGCGCGGGTCGGCGGCGAACAGGGCCGGGGGGAGGGCGCGCAGCAGCCCGGCGGCACGGTCCGGCGCGGGCGGGTCGAGCCATACGGCGAGGTCGTGCGCGCCCCTGGGGTAGGCGGCCCGCAGCGGGTGCCGCCCGACCCGCTGGACGCGCACGAGGACCTCCTGCGGTCCGTCGCCGAGGGAGGCCGCGTACCGGTGCGGGCCCCGACCGGGGGATCCCTCGAGCCGCCGCAGGGCCCAGCCGCCGTCGAGGGCGGGTACCGGGGGCACCGGCACGGAATCGGAGAGTGGGTCCACGGCGCCGCTCCTGGGATCACGGTCGGGCGGCCCCGGCACCGGTGTGCGGGGGCCGGGCGGGCAGGCTGGAGGGTCAGGCGGTGGTGGCGGTGGCCGGCCGCCCGGTCACCGAGCGGCGCAGTTCGCGCTTGTCCAGCTTGCCGCTGGCGTTGCGCGGCAGCCCTTCGACGACCTGCACCCTGGTGGGGAGCTTGTAGCGGGCCAGCCGGCGGCCGGCGAACTCGCGTACCTCCTCGACGGTGAGTTCCGCGCCGGGCGCGCAGGTCAGGACCGCCATGACGGTCTCGCCCCACTTGGGGTCCGGGACGCCGAGGACGGCGGCCTCCAGGACGTCGGGGTGCTCCACGAGGACCCGTTCGACCTCCGCGGGGTAGATGTTCTCGCCACCGCTGATGATCATGTCCTTGAGCCGGTCGACGATGTAGTAGAAGCCGTCCTCGTCCCGGTGGGCGATGTCGCCGGTGCGGAACCATCCCCGGTCGTCGAAGGCGGCCCGGGTGGCGTCCGGGTTGTCCCAGTAGCCGGCGGCCACGTTGGGTCCGCGCACACAGATCTCGCCCTGGGTGTCGGGTCCGTCGATCCCGGCCCCGGTGACGGGGTCGATCAGCCGGATCTCGGTGTACGGCATCGGGAGCCCGGCGGACCCGGTCTTCTCCCGCGTCAGCCGGGCCGGCAGATAGGTCGCGAACGGGGCCGTCTCGGTCAGCCCCCATGCCTGCTGGAGCAGCACGTCCCTCTCGCCGTACTCCCGGATCAGCTGCGGTGGCACCGGGGCACCGGCGACGATCGCGGAGCGCAGGGCGCTCAGGTCCGCCTCGGCGAACCCGGGCGTCCGGGCGAGTGCCGCGTACATGGCCGGGACCGCGAAGAGGGAGTTCACCCGGTGCTGGACGAGGTCCTCCAGGCAGTGGGCGGGGTCGAAGCCCCGGCGCAGGATCACGGTGCCGCCGCGCACCAGCGTGCGCAGGGTCAGGGCGTTGAGGCCGCCGATGTGGAACAGCGGGGCGACGGCCAGGTTCACGTCGTCGGCGCGGGTGTCCACGACGGCGTCGACGTTGACCGCGTTCCACCACAGGTTGCCGTGGGTGAGCATGACGCCCTTGGGCCGTCCGGTGGTCCCGGAGGTGTACATCAGCGCCGCGAGGTCGCCCTCGTGCAGGGCGACCGGGTCGCGTACCGGGCGGTGGGCGCCGCGCAGCGTGGACAGCCGGGTCCACTCGGGGCCCGGTTCCGGGGCGGCGGGGCACTCGGGGTCGGTGTCGGCCAGCAGCAGGCTGCGGGCGGGGATGTCCGCCCGCACGGACTCTACGAGTGCGCGGTGCCCCTCCTCGACGACGAGGGTGTGGGCGCCGCAGTCGTTGAGGATGTGCCGGATCTCGTCGGCGGCCAGCCGGAAGTTGAGGGGGACGAACACCGCGCCCAGGTGGGCCGCGGCGAACAGGGTCTCCAGGAACGTCGCGCTGTTGAGGCCGAGGTAGGCGATCCGGTCCCCGCGCCGGAGCCCGCGCTCGGACAGCCCGGCCGCGAACTCCCGTACGGTGCGGCTGAGTTCGGTCGCGGAGATCTCGTGACCCTCGTAGATCACGGCAGTGGGTCCGGGGTACGGGGCTCTGCGGTAGAGCGCGGCGGCGGGACTGATGTCGACGGCGGCCATGGCGTCGGCTCCTTAACGGGGCTGCGGGACGGAGGGGGTGCGCCGGTGCCGGGTCACAGACCCGAACCGCCGGCGGGCGAACGGAAACCGCGTACGGCGATGCCGCCGTCGGCGGGGATCACGGCGCCGGTGATGGTGGCACTGTCGGTGCGGGAGGCCAGCAGGACGTAGGGGCCGGTGAAGTCCTCCGGCTCGACGCTGGAGTCGTACAGCGGGATCAGCGGCGGTGCCTTCTCCCCCGACGCCGCCTCGGCGGCCTCGTTCCTCGCGAAGGACGCGGCGAGGGTGCGGTTCTCCAGGCCGAGGCTCGCGGGGCCCCGCAGCTGGGTGCGCATCCCGCCGACGGCCACCCCGTTGACCCTGACCTTCGGCGCGAGTTCGAAGGCGAGCTGCCGCAGCAGCCCGAGGCAGGCGTGCTTGCTCGCGGTGTAGAGGGAGCCGCCGCCGTCGGTGTGGAAGGAGGCGTTGGACAGGGTCATCACGACGCATCCGCGGGTCGCGACCAGCTCGCGCCAGGCGGCCTCGACGGCCAGCAGGTATCCCTTGACGTTGACGGCGAAGAGTTCGTCGAACGCCTCGGCCAGCTCCTTGCCGCTCAGGCGGGTGACGCTGCGGTGGTAGTCCCAGATGCCCGCGTTGGGCACCAGGACGTCCAGCTTGCCGAAGCGCTCCACCGTGATGTCGACCGCCCGGTGCAGGTCCTCGGGACTGCGGACGTCGCCGGTGAGGGGCAGCACGCGGTCGCCGCGGTCACCGGCGGCGGCCACCACCTCCTGCAGTTGCGCGACGCTCCGGCCGAGGATCGCGACGCGGGCGCCCTCGGCCACGTAGCGCAGGGCGACGGCCCGGCCGATGCCGGAGCCCCCGCCGGTGACGAGGGCGACGTCGCCGTCCAGCCAGCCCAGACCCACGGTCAGTCCTCCTTCAGGAAGTCGGTGACCAGCCGCTCGAACTCGGCCTGCCGTTCCACCTGCACCCAGTGGCCGCAGCCGCCGAACACGTGCAGCTGGACGTCGCGGATCTGCTTGAGCATCAGGTGCGCGCCGTCCAGGGTGATCGTCCGGTCGTCACGCCCCCAGAGCAAGAGCGTAGGCGCCTTGATCCGGTGGACCTGCTGCCAGAGCGGGTCCATGCCGTGCCGTTTCGCGAAGGCCGCGTTGTAGCGGTGGTAGAAGGCGATGTGGGACTCGTCGAGGGACGCCTCGTAACGGGCCTGGGCGGTGTCCGCCCAGCGGCGCGGCTCGGCGGTCATCACGCCGATGAAGTCCCGCATCTTCTTCAGCGTGGGGCCCTCGCCGTTGTAGTAGCGGAACATCGCCTTCTGGCCCTCGGTGGGGGTGGGGCCGAAGGGGAGCCAGCCGCCGCCGGGTGCCATGAGGACGAGTTTCTCCACGCGGTCCGGGACCTGGAGCGCGGTGGCGAGGGCGGCGGCGCCACCGAGGCTGTTGCCCAGCAGGTGGAACCGGTCGACGGCGAGTTCGTCCAGGGTCCGCAGCAGCGCGTCGACGGTGATCTCGGTGATGCTGCGGGCGTCCAGGTCCTCCTCGGTGGGCCGGTAACTGCCGCCGAAACCGGGCTGGTCGGGGAGGATCACCCGGAAGTGCCGGGTGAGCGCGGGCAGGTTCTGGTGGTAGTTGGCGACCGCGCTCGCGCCGGGGCCGCCGCCGTGCAGCATGACGAGCGCCGGTCCGCTGCCGCTCTCGCCGACCGCGATGTCCCCGAGCGGGGTGTGCACCAGATGCTCGACCAGCTTGGGTTGTTCGGTCTCGGTGGGGGACATGTGGGTTCTCCGGTTCACAGGAAGGTGCTGATGTTCTTGGCGAGCAGGACGTTCTGGTCGAGCAGGATCGTGCGGCGGGCGATCAGCAGGCGTCCGTCGTCGGGGGCGCGGCGCAGCAGGTCGGTGCGGCCGCCCGCGTAGAGGTCGACCTCGCGTTCCAGGCGGTTGCGGTAGCAGAGGAACGCCGACTCGGCGATGTACTCCCCCGGTTCGTCGGCCGCGTGGACCATGACGTTCGTGATCAGGTGTCGGGTCCGCGACGGCGGGTCCTCGGCCCAGGCCATGCCGGAGTCGAACCGGCGGATGCGCCAGGCCAGGCTCGCCTTCGTCTCGTCGAAGATGGCGACCTCGCCGGGCGCCCCGTCGGCCAGGGCCTGCTGGCGGCGCAGCCGGTTGGTGCGCACCGGCGCCCAGTAGTGGAGGTCATCGGTGAACAGTTCCAGCCAGTCCGCGTAGCGGTGCTGGTCGAGGAGTTGCGCCTCGCGACTGTAGAGGCGGTGTGTCTCGAAGTAGAGCCGGACGTCGGCGTCGTACACGCCGGACGCCTCGACGGCCGGCTGCGGGGTGGGGATGCTCATCGGTTGGTCCTCCTGCGGGCCGCGCCGGACGGGGTCAATTCCAGCGCGGGGTACGGGGTACGGGGAGCTGGTGTGCCGGTGTGCGGCACGCGCCGGGGGCGGCTTCGGTGTCGTGCCGGTGTGCGGGGAGCCGGCGCGCGGTCCCGCCGCGTGGAGAGCGGCGCTCGGGCGGGATCGGCGGGCGAGGGGGCGTCCAGCGTGGTCGCGGCCGGGACCGTCGCACTCCCTTCCTCCGTTCCCCGGCCCGGCGGGCAGGCCCCGGCGCGTCCGGGGTCAGCGGGTGAGCATGCTCCGCAGATCGGTGCTCTCGTCGGCGAGTGCGGACGGGTCGACGGTGACGCGGCGGTCGATGATCCTGCGGACCGTCTTGATGTCGCGGGTGCGGTCGATCGCCGCGGCGGCCACCACGCGCTCACCGCGCAGACCCAGGGCGAGGAAGGCGCCGCTGTCGACGGCTCCGCGCAGCACGGTCCGCTCGGCCTGCGCCATGGTGCCGATCGCCTCCAGCCGGGTGCCGTGCCGGTCGGACCAGAACCATGGCGCGACCGGGTCGGTGGCGGGCAGGCCGAGGATGCCGCGCGCGGCGGCCTCGCCGTCCCGCTGGGCGGCCTCCCAGTGTTCGTGGCGTGTCCGCCGGCCGGCCTCGCGGGCGACGTCGCCGACGGCGTGGACGGCGGGGTGCGAGGTGCGCCGGTCGGCGTCGACGAGGACGCCGTCGTCCACGCGCAGTCCGGCCGCCTCGGCCGGCTGCGTGGCGGGGCGGATGCCGATGCCGACCACGATCGTGTCGGCGGCCACCGTTCCGCCGTACCCGGACAGGCCGATCAGGAACCGTCGCCCTCGGCGCTCGACGCGGTCGACGGCCGCGGTGACGACGTCGATGCCCTCGGCGCGGTGGCGGTCGTGCAGCGCCGTCGCGATGTCGTCGCCGACGACCGGGGCGAGCGGCACGCCGACCGGATCGACGAGGGTGACCCGGCAGCCGAGCGTCGTGGCCACGGCGGCGGTCTCGGCCCCGATCAGCCCCGCGCCGACGACGGCGACCCGGGTGCCGGGCAGCAGCCGCTCGCGCAGCAACTGGGCGTCCTCCCAGGTGCGGAGCAGGCGGATCTCCGGGTCCGCGCCTCCGGGTACGGGCAGCGTGCGCGGTGTGCCGCCGGTGGCCAGCACGATCCGGTCGGCCGGCTCGATCACACCGTCGGCCAGTTCGACGCCCCCGGGCCGCGGCCGGATCGCCCGGACGACGGTGCCTTCCCGGAGCCGGACGCGCTGGTCGTCGTACCACTGTTCGGGGCGCAGCAGCACGTCCTCGCGGCGGTCCTTGCCGAGCAGGACGTTCTTGCTGAGCGGGGGGCGGTCGTACGGCAGGCCCCGCTCGGCCGAGTACAGCACCAGGTCGCCGTCGTAGCCGTGGGCGCGCAGGGCGTCGCACGTGGAGACGGCGGCAAGACCCGCGCCGACGACGGCGATCCGCCGGGGCGCGTTCATCCGGCGGCCCTCTGACCGGGGTACACCCAGATGGCGCCGTCGCGGACCTCGACGCGGTGGGCGGCCACGGGCAGGGTGGCGGGCATGCACTGCGGCTCGCCCGACTTCAGGCAGAACCGGGCGGCGTGCAGCGGGCATTCGACCTCGCCGTTCTCCACCCAGCCCTCCGCCAGCGACGCCTGGCCGTGGGAGCAGGTGTCGTCGAGGGCGTAGTAGGCGCCGCCGTCGTGGAAGACGGCGATGTCGGCGCCGAGTCCGGTGGTCGCGGCGGGCACGCGCAGCCCCTCGCCGTCCTCGATGTCGCCGACGGAGGCGACCTGGACGCCGGTGGTGGTGTCGCTCATGAGGCGGTGTCCTTCCCGGGGTTCTCGTGCCAGGCGGGGGTGTTCATCAGATCGCGC
Source organism: Streptomyces sp. HM190 (assembly GCF_009857135.1). Taxonomy (GTDB): domain Bacteria; phylum Actinomycetota; class Actinomycetes; order Streptomycetales; family Streptomycetaceae; genus Streptomyces; species Streptomyces heilongjiangensis. Next base: position 6,448,760 of record NZ_CP047318.1, on the reverse strand, counting down.
CAGCGGGTGTAGAACCCGCGGGCGGCGCCGTCGGAGTAGAGGCGCCCCGTGGTGCCGGGGTGGACGCCGTCCTCCTCCTGGAGGCCGAGCCCCATCTGGTAGTTGAGGGTCAGGGAGCCGGACATGAAGCCGTGGGCGGTGGCCTGGCACTCCGACCAGTTCTCGCCGTCGTCCTGCTCGAAGATGCCCGTGGGTCCGAACGTCCGCAGGTTGTAGAGCCGTTGGGCGTTCTTGACCTCGTCGGGCATCGAGCGGTCGACGAGGGTCCACGCCCAGACCTCCATCCGGTCGGGTCCCTTGGGGTGCCAGACCCGGATGGAGCCGTTGACCGGGAGGTAGGAGAAGTTGGGGAAGACGGTGGCGTGGCCCGTGGTCATCGGCCCCTCGACCCGGGTGTCGCCCAGCCGGTCGCGCAGCGCGGCGTAGTCGTACCACTCGTGCACGACCCGGTCGTCGAAGCGGCTCTTGGGATGGGTCGGGAAGCCGTGGCCGTGGCCGAGCGGGTCGGAGTACTGCCGTCCCGGGGTCTGCACGATCCCGTCCTTGGGGCCCTTGCCGTTCGGTGACATGACCATCAGCGCGGAGGCGTGCGAGATGTTGACGTGGTACCAGTCGGAGGCGAACTGCTCGGCGGCGAGCTTCCAGTTGCCCTCCAGCACCCACTTGTGGACGCCGCCGACGACCTCGGTGCCCTCCGGGTCGCGGTCGAGCATGGCGTCCATGTACCAGGTCATGCCGCCCAGCGCCTCGGTGAGCGGGGGTGCCTCGGGGTTGAAGGTGGCGAAGACCAGCCCCTTGTAGGTGTCGAGCTGCGCGACCTCGACGAGCCCCCAGCTGTCCTGCTCGAAGCGGTCCGGGTAGTCGCCCTGGTTGGGGACGTTGACGAGCTTGCCCGAGGTGTCGTACGACCAGCCGTGGTAGCTGCAGGTGAACGCCTTGGCGGCGCCCGCGTCGGCGCGGCAGATCCGCATGCCGCGGTGGCGGCAGGCGTTGAGGAAGGCGCGGATCCGGCGGTCGCGGCCCAGGACGACGATGACCGGGTCCTCGCCCATGTACGTGGTGAAGAAGTCGCCGGGTCGCCGGAACTGGCTCTCGTGGGCGAGGAACAGCCAGCTCGGTGCGAAGACGCGGCGCAGTTCCTGCCGGTACAGGGACGGGTCGCTGAAGACGGTGCGGTCGACGAGCCCGTTGTCCAGGTCGAAGTACGCGCCCACGTCGGCGGACGGGTGCGGAACGCGGGCGAGACGATCCATCGGCCGCGCTGGCGTGGATGTCATCGGTGGTGCTCCTCGGCGTCGGTCGGGTCGAGGCGGCGGAGCGATCGGCTCGGTCGCACGGTGTCTTCCGTTCTGTTCGTTCTCGGTCGAGTGCGGTTCGTCCGCGGTCGTGGGGGGCGTCGGGCGGGCTCACCGCGGTCGCGGGGGTCGTCGGGCGGGCTCACGGGACGGCCGGAGCCGGCCCGGGTACAGGAGACGCGGGGTGAGGGCGTGCGGCCCAGCCGGTGTGCCGGAGCGCGGCACACCGAGATGTCCGATGGGTGCGCGGTCCGGCCCGTTTACAACCCCGAAACTGTCTTCTATGTTGGACGCGCGTCCACTTTGGTTACCACGCCAGCATCGCCGGGAGCCCCCCATGTCTGTCCACTCCCCCACGTCAGAGCGCCCCCACAGCCCGCCTCGCAGCCCGGTCGGCGTCCTGCCCGACCAGCGGACCGCGGTGGACAAGGCCCTGGTCCTCCTCAAGTCGCTCGCGGACCAGGACGGTGAGATCGGTGTGAGCGAGCTGGCCCGGCGCAGCGGTCTGACGAAGTCGACGACGTTCCGGCTGCTCGGCATCCTGCAGCGCAACGACATGGTCGAGCGCGTCGGCAGCGACTACCGGCTGGGCGCCCGGCTCTTCGACATCGGCGACCGGGTGTACGGCCCGGTCTCGGCACAGCTGCGGGAACGGCTGCTGCCGCACCTCGCCGACCTGTACGTCCTGACCCAGGAGACCGTGCATCTCGCGGTGCTGCGCGACACCGACATCGTGTACGTCAACAAGATCCACGGGCACCGCGCGACCCGCTGCCCCTCCCGCATCGGCGCCCGGCTGCCCGCCTACTGCACCGCTGTCGGCAAGGCGCTGCTGGCCTTCGACCACGACGCCGCGGAGGCCGCCGTCCTCGCTGGGCTGCCGCGGCTCACCGAGTACACCATCACCGACCCGGCCACCTTCCGTGCCGAGCTGGGCCACATCCGGCGCACCGGCATCGCGTACGACCGCCAGGAGGCCGCCCACGGCCTCACCTGCGTCGCCGTGCCGATCATGGGGCCGGCCGGGCGGCCGGTCGCCGCGTTCTCGGTCGCGGGCGCCGATCACCGCTTCGACAAGGCCCGGTTCGCTCCGGCGCTGCGCCGGGTGGCCTACGAGGCGACGCGGGCCGTCGCGGCGCTCGCCAGGGCACAGCAGGCGACGGCACTGATCTGACGGGGGCGGGCCCGTCAGCGCGGGGCGTCTCCGTGGGTGCGCTGGGAGGTCGACGTCCCGGGGTGCACGCGGGGCACACTGACGACGATGTGCACCAGACTCTCCCCTTCCAGGGACTCGTACGCATGGGGGCGGTCGCCCGGGTAGCGCACGAAGTCACCCGCGGACAGCTCCACGGGGCTGTCGACGGGCCCGACCCGCACCCGGCCACTGACGACGTAGAGGTGCTCCAGCGTGCCCACCGGATGCGACTCGGCCGTCCGGCTCGCTCCGCCCCGTTCCTCGATGCGCACCAGGTAGTTCTCGATGACACCGGAACCGTAGACGTGGTCGAGGGCCCGGGAGGCGTACCCGTCGCGTTCGGTCCAGACGACGTCGGCGCCGCGCTGGACCGTCATCACCTGCTCCCGCTCGGCCACCAGCCTGGTCACCGGGACGCCCAGTGCCGTCGAGATCGAAAACAAGGTGTCCACGGTGGGATTGCCCGCACCCTGCTCCAGCTTGGACAGCGTCTGCTTGGCGAGCCCTGCCTGCCGGCTCAGCTCGGCCAGGGACAGACCCCGCTGCTCTCTGAGGAGCCGCACGTTCCGTGCGACCACTTCGTTTCCTGAGGACACGACACCACTCTAAGCGGGCAGACAGGTGGCGGGACATGGTGCCCGAGGGCACTCCGCCTCGCCGCTCACCCCCTGGGTCCCCCCGCCGTCCTGCGCCTCGGTGCCCCCCGTCCGGGCCCGGCCTCGGTGCCCCGTCCGGGCCCGGCCTCGGTGCCCCGTCCGGGCGCGGCCTCGGTGCCCCCGGCCGGGCGCGGCCTCGGTGCCCCCGGCCGGGCGCGGCCTCGGTGCGCCCGGCCGGGCTCCGGCGGCGGTTCCCCGGCCGACGCCTCTGCCTCGACCTCGCCGCCGCCTCACACGGCGGGAGCGTCCGTCGCGCGCACTCGGCGGGCCCCGTCGCGACCGCGCTCCCCCCTCACCAGCCTCACCAGCCTCACCAGCCCCACATTCCCCACGAGCCCGCCCCATAGGCCCCACAGGCCCCACAGGCCCCACAGGCCCCAGCGTCCACCCCTGCGTCCGCCCCGCCGAGACAACCCGGATCGCCCGCCGCGCGCGGGGCCGACGGGACGACGCCGCCTCCGCTCGGAGGGCTCTCGGCGATCGCGCCGGAAATCCGCGACGGGCCCGGGAATCCGTGGCGGGACCGGGGCGCCGCCCCCGCCAGGTGTCGGTGGAAGTCAGCACCCGTGGGGCGCACGCCCGTCTCAGCCGGTCCAGCCCTGTGCACGCAGGACCGCGGCGACGTCGGGCGCCCTGTAGTGGTCGCCCTTGAGAACCTTGCCGTCGGCGCGGCGGGCGACGCGGCCGTCAGGACCCAGCTTGGTCATGTTGGAGCGGTGGATCTCGGCGATCACCGCGTCGAGGTCGATGCCGTGGACGAGGGCGGTGCCGTACGCCACGTACACGACGTCGGCGAGTTCGTGCGCCAGCCGGTCGAGCGGGCCGCCGACCGCCACCTCGGCGACCTCGGCCGCCTCCTCGGCCAGCAGTTCGCCGCGGTGGGCGGCCAGCTCCGGTGCGACCTCGGTCGGCTCGGCACGGACGTCGAGACCGAAGGCGCGGTGGAACTCACGGACGAGACGGGCGGGAGAGGAACTCATCCGCCGACCCTATCGACCACCGGGACCCGTCACCCCAACCTCCCTGCTCCCATGAGACTCTGACGTCGCATCAGCAACGCGGGGGGTGGCGTCAGGGACGGGACCCGACTCCGTACCCTCCGTTGAGTCTTCAAGTACCCCTTCTGAGCGATCGAGGACCGAACGTGAGCGTTCCCCCCACCTCCCCCTCCCGTCGGACCACGTCCCGCGTGGCCCGACGCACCTTGCTCGGCGCCGCGGGCGCGGTCGCCGCGGGCGCGGTCGCCGCGGGTGCCGTGATCGCGCCGCCGGTGCTGGCCGCGACCGGCGACTCCGAGCGCGCCGCGGCCGGCCCGGACGACACGGGCGACACGGGCGACACGGGCGACGGCACGACGACCGAGACCTTCCCCCGGACCCGCGCCGAGGCGGCCAACGGTGAAGGGCCCGTGGAGACCGCCTTCCCCATCGGCTACGTCGGTGTCACCTGGGACAGCACGGACGAGACCACCGGCGGCGGCATCCGGCTCCGGGACGCCGACGGCGGCCGGGGCACCTGGGAGCCGCTCGGCGACGGCGGCTGCTCCGTGGCCAACGGCGGCGGCGTTCTGATCGCCGCCGGCCAGGCCGCCGGCTACGAGCTGAGGGCGCCCGACGGCGCCACCGGTCTGCGCTCGCTCGCGCTCGACACCCGGCACGGGCCGGGCCGGAAGGTGCGGGTGCCGACCGACCCGACCCGGGTCCGCGGTGTCGAGTACCTCTCGCGGGCCGCGTGGGGCGCCGACGAGAAGCTGCGGTTCAAGGCGGACGGCACGGAGAACTCGCCGACCGCGTTCTACCCGTTCCAGACCGTCACCGTGCACCACACGGCCATGGCCAACGACGACCCGGACCCGGCCGCCACCGTCCGCGCGATCTACCAGCTGCACGCCGTCACCAACGACTGGGGCGACATCGGCTACCACTTCCTCGTCGACGAGGAGGGGCGCGTCTACGAGGGCCGCTACTCCGGCGACGACGGCATGCCCGCGCACGACAAGGACGGCAAGGTGGTGACCGCCTTCCACGTCGGCGGCTTCAACTCCGGGAACCTCGGCATCGCGTTGCTCGGCACCTTCACCGAGCAGGGCCCGACGGAACCGGCCCGCGACGCGCTCACCCGGCTGGTCCGCGCCCTGGTCCGGCTGCACGGCGTGGACCCGCTGGCCCGGGTGACGTATACGAACCCGGTCAACGGCGTGCGGAAGGAGGTACCGGAGATCAGCGGGCACCAGGACTGGATGGCGACCGAGTGCCCGGGCGCGGTCATGTACCAGGAGCTGGACCGACTGCGCACTTCGGTGGCCGCGGCGCGCCGCTGAGCCGCACGCCGGTGGGCGCCGCGCGCGGCCTGCGGGTCCGCGCGCGCGTCACCCCGTGTCACGACCCGGCACCGGATGGTCCCGAACCTGGCCGCCCGTCCGGTGACCTGGCAGGATCTCGCGCATGGTCCAGGTATTCCCCCGCATCGGCGGGCGTCGCGCGCTCCTGGGCTCGGCGGCCGCTCTGGTGGTCCTCGGGCTGCTGGCGTGGTGGCTCTGGCCGCGTGAGGCACCCCCGAGCGGGACGATCAGCCTCAGCACCGGAGCCCCCCAGGGCGTCTATCAGGAGTACGGCAAGCTGCTGCGGGACTCCGTCGGCGGGGACATGCCCGACCTGAGGATCGACCTGGAGAGCAGCAACGGATCCCAGACGAACGTGGCCCGCGTCGCCACCGGGGAGTCGGACTTCGCCATCGCCGCCGCCGACGCCGTGCAGACCTATGTGGACCAGGGCAAGCCCGGTGCGGACAAGCTGCGCGGCCTCGCCCGTCTGTACGACGACTATGTGCAGCTGATCGTCCCCGCCACCTCGCCCGTCCAGCGGGTCGCCGACCTGAAGGGCAAGCGGGTCGCCGTGGGGCCCGAGGGGTCGGGGGTGCGGCTGATAGCGGGGCGTGTGCTCTCCGCCGACGGGCTGGACATCGACAAGGACATCGAGGCGCGCAGCGACACCATCAGGACGGGCCCCGACGCCCTGCGCGAGGGAAGGATCGACGCCTTCTTCTGGTCGGGCGGACTGCCCACGAAGGGCATCGCCGACCTGGCGAAGAAGTACGCGTACGAGTTCCGCTTCGTGCCGCTCGAGAGCGCACTCGTGGCGCAGCTGCACGAACAGGGCTCGGTCTACAGCCACTACCGCGCGTCCGTGATGCCGGCCGACGCCTACCCGACCATCCTCCGGGGCTCCACCGTGCCCACGATCACCGTGGCGAACCTGCTGATCACCCGTGAGGACACGGATCCCCGGCTGACCCAGTGGCTGACCCGCCTGGTCATCAAGAGCAGGGACAGGATCGGCAAGAAGGTCCACGCGGCCCAGCTGGTGGACCTGCGCACGGCGATCTACACCGACCCGCTGCCGCTGCACGAGGGCGCGAAACGCTACTACCAGTCCGTCAAGCCGTAGCCGACCGACAGCGCGGCAGACCGAACCACAGACAGAACAGCAGACAGAACAGCAGAGCCACGGACAGAGCCACAGACGGGGCCGCCCGGCCGGTCGCGCCGATCGTGCCGGTCGCGCCGGTCAGTTCTGCGGGCGGTTCCGTGGCACCGTCACCGTCACCTTCAGGCCGTGCGGCTGGTGGTGGGCGTACGCGATGGAGCCGCCGCCCGCTGCTATCAGGGCCCGGGAGATGGAGAGCCCGAGGCCCGAGCCCTTGATGTTCTGGTGGGCCGTGCTGCGCCAGAAGCGGTCGCCGACGCGTCCCAGTTCGTCGTCGCTGAGACCGGGGCCGCCGTCGGTGACGACGATCGTGCAGTCCGGGCCGTTCGGGGCGACCGCGACCTCGACGCGCTCACCGGCGGGCGTGAACTTCAGGGCGTTGTCGATCACCGCGTCCAGGGCGCTGGACAGGGCGACCGGGTCGACCCAGGCGGTGGTGGCCGGGCAGGTGCCGACCAGTGTCACGCCCTTGTCCTCGGCGAGCGGCGACCAGGAGGCGACGCGCTCGGCGGCCAGCTCCCCCACGTCGGTGAGCCGGAGATCGGACTCGGCGTGCTCGGCGAGCGCCAGGTCGAGCAGATCGTCGAGGACCTGCGCGAGACGCTTGCCCTCGGTGCGGACGGAGGCGATCTCCTCGTTGCCCTCGGGCAGTTCCAGGGCGAGGAGGTCGATGCGCAGCAGCAGCGCGGCGAGCGGGTTGCGCAGTTGGTGGGAGGCGTCGGCGACGAACGCCCGCTGCTGCTCCAGGACGTCCTCGACGTTGTCCGCCATCTCGTTGAACGACCGTGCCAGGCGCCTGAGTTCGGGCGGTCCGCTGGCGACGGCGACCCGTGACTTCAGCCGTCCGGAGGCGATGGCGTGGGTGGTGGTGTCGAGGACGCGTACGGGTTTGAGGACCCAGCCGGTCAGACGCAGCGCGGCGCCGAGGGCGAGCAGCATCGCGGCGATCTCGCCCGCGCCGATGATCAGCCAGCCGCGCAGGATCTTGGAGCGCATCTGGCCGGTGGGCGAGTCGGTGACGACCACGGCGACGACGTCGCCGTCGCGGATGACCGGGGAGGCGACCACGAGCCGGCCGCGCTGCCACGGCCACACCTGCTCCGGGTCGTGCGGACGCCGCCCCAGCAGCGCCTCGTCGAACGCGTCCTTGCCCTCACCGGACTCCGGCACGTTCCAGCCCACGGGGGCGTTGGCCATGGGCCGTCGGTTGTCGTCGCGGTAGAAGACGCCGGCCTTGATGCCGTACACACTGTGGTACTGCTCCAGCTCCCGCTGGAGGGTCTCCCGGCGGCCGTCGCCGGAGGTGTCGTCGGTCCGGGACCGGGTCGGGGACTCGGTGACGAACTGCGCGAGGGCCGCGAAGCGCGCGGTGTCGTCGATGCGGTCGACGACGACCTCCTGCTGGCGCGCCGCCGCCAGGCTCACCGCCAGCGGGATGCCGAGGGCCAGCAGCACGGCGGCCATCAGGACGATGAGCAGCGGAAGAAGACGAGTGCGCACGCGGGAACGCTACGGCGTCGGGGTCACCAGCCGGTAGCCGACCCCGCGCACGGTCTCGATCAGGGCGGGCATGCGCAGCTTCGACCGCAGGGAGGCGACGTGTACTTCGAGGGTGCGTCCGGTCCCCTCCCAACTGGTCCGCCACACCTCGCTGATGATCTGTTCCCGGCGGAACACGACTCCGGGGCGCTGGGCCAGCAGGGCGAGGAGATCGAACTCCTTGCGGGTCAGCTGGACGACCGCGCCGTCCACGCTGACCTGCCGGGTGGGCAGCTCGATGAGCACCGGGCCGAGGCGCAGCCCGGTGTCGCCGGGGGTCGCGGACTCCTCGGGGACCCGGCGCCGCGCGACGGCGTGGATGCGGGCCAGCAGCTCACCGGTGTCGTACGGCTTGACCACGTAGTCGTCGGCCCCGAGGTTGAGGCCGTGGATGCGGGAACGCACGTCGGAGCGGGCGGTCACCATGATCACCGGGATGCTGGTGCGCTTGCGGATCTTGCCGCAGACCTCGTAGCCGTCCTGGTCGGGCAGACCGAGGTCGAGCAGGACGACGCCGAAGCCGGCGCCCTCCGGGACGAGCGCCTGGAGGGCCTCCTCGCCGCTGCGGGCATGGGTGACGTCGAAGCCGTGCCTGGCCAGGACCGCGGACAGCGCGGCCGCGACGTGGTTGTCGTCCTCGACGAGGAGCAGCCTCATTCCGGCCCCCTCCGGTTGGGTCGGGTATACGTATGACGGTCGTACGTTCGGTCATGCATACGGTCTCGGCTGGCCCACCTTACGCGCACCCCGTCCGGCGCCGGGTCTCCCGACGTCCGGGCCCGGGACTCCCGGGAGCGAGAGTCCCGGACCCGCAGGGGCACGAGCCGCCGGGCGCTCAGAGGTGTGGCGGAAGGCGGGCGGGGACCCGGCCGCCTTCCCGCCCACATGGGCAGTGACACCGATGACGGAGGACGCCGTCAAGGCCGTACGGGTTCCGCGGGGGTTCCGTTACCCAGCCGAAACGCCCTGGCGCGGCTCGGCTACGCGCAGTGCCCGACTGCTACCGGATCGTTATGCTCAATTTCCCCTCAGATGTAATGACGCTGGTCGTCGCGGGTCACTACTGTCCTCCGAAACCGAGGAGGACGGAGCCAGAAAGCGATGACCGAAGTTTCGGTGGTCAAGGACGCGGTGCCCGCGGCCGACGACCTGGTCGTCCTGAAGAGCGTCAACAAGCACTTCGGCGCGTTGCACGTACTCCAGGACATCGATCTGACGATCACCAGGGGCGAGGTCGTCGTGGTGATCGGACCCTCCGGGTCCGGCAAGTCCACCCTGTGCCGCACCATCAACCGGCTGGAGTCGATCGACTCCGGCGACATCCTGATCGACGGCAAGCCGCTGCCCGCCGAGGGCAAGGCGCTCGCCCGCCTGCGGGCCGACGTCGGCATGGTGTTCCAGTCGTTCAACCTCTTCGCGCACAAGACCGTGCTCGAGAACGTGATGCTGGGCCAGCTGAAGGTCCGCAAGGCCGACAAGAAGCAGGCCGAGGAGAAGGCACGGAACCTGCTCGACCGGGTCGGCGTGGGCACGCAGGCGGACAAGTACCCCGCGCAGCTCTCGGGTGGTCAGCAGCAGCGCGTCGCGATCGCCCGGGCGCTGGCCATGGACCCGAAGGTCATGCTGTTCGACGAGCCGACCTCGGCCCTCGACCCCGAGATGATCAACGAGGTCCTGGAGGTCATGCAGCAACTCGCCCGCGACGGCATGACCATGGTCGTGGTCACCCACGAGATGGGCTTCGCCCGCTCGGCCGCCAACCGCGTGGTCTTCATGGCCGACGGCCGCATCGTCGAAGAGGCCGTGCCGGACCAGTTCTTCAGCAACCCGCGCAGCGACCGGGCCAAGGACTTCCTTTCCAAGATCCTGCACCACTGACCACCCGACGGGGCCGGTCCCGGCCACAGGCACCCGCACCACGACGGTCCGCTTGTTCACCAGTCAAAGGATGTTCACCATGAAGCTTCGCAAGGTCTCCGCCGCAGCGGCCACCGCCCTCGTCCTCGCCCTGACCGCCACGGCCTGCGGCGGCGGCGACAACGACGACAGCGGTTCGGACAGCGGCTCGGGCGGCGGCAAGAAGATCAAGATCGGCATCAAGTACGACCAGCCGGGCCTCGGTCTGAAGGAGCCCGACGGCACGTTCTCCGGCTTCGACGTGGACGTGGCCACCTACGTCGCCAAGGAACTCGGCTACGAGCCCGACCAGATCGACTTCGTGGAGACGAAAAGCGCCGACCGTGAGAACGCGCTGGCCCGCGGCGACGTCAAGTTCATCGCGGCGACCTACTCGATCAACGACGAGCGCGCGAAGAAGGTCGACTTCGCCGGCCCGTACCTGCTCGCCCACCAGGACCTGCTGGTGAAGGCGGACTCGGACATCGCCAAGGGCACGGACCTCAACGGCAAGAAGCTGTGCTCGGTGACCGGTTCGACCTCGGCGCAGAACGTCAAGGACACGATCGCCCCGAAGGCGCAGCTGCGTACGAACAGCGGCTACTCGGAGTGCGTCGCCGCCCTCCAGAGCGGCGCCGTGGACGCGCTGACCACGGACGACTCGATCCTCGCGGGCTACGCCGCGCAGGAGCAGTACAAGGGCAAGTTCAAGCTCGCGGGTCTGAAGCTCAGCAACGAGAACTACGGCATCGGCGTCAAGAAGGGTGACACCGCGACCGTGGACAAGATCAACGCCGCTCTGGAGAAGATGGTCGGCGACGGCTCCTGGGAGAAGGCGGTCAAGGAGAACTTCGGTCCGGCCGGCTACCAGAACGAGCCCGCCCCGAAGATCGGCGACATCGTCAAGTAAGCGGGACTCCGCGACCACCGCGGCTCTCGCACACGTGCCGCCGCCCCGCCGTGAGGCGCGGCGGGGCGGCGGCACGCTGCGCCTGCACCTACGCCAGACACCCGGAAGCGCGGGAGACAGTGTTCGACTTCCTTTCAAACTATGACGACCCGAGCCTGTTGGGTGCCTTCTGGATGACGGTCAAACTCACCGTCTTCTCGGCCGTCGGCTCTCTGGTCTGGGGGACCATGCTGGCCGCCATGCGTGTCAGCCCGGTCCCTCTGATGCGCGGCTTCGGTACCGCGTACGTGAACCTCGTGCGGAACATCCCGCTGACCGTCATCATCGTCTTCACCTCGCTCGGCCTCGCCGACATCTTCGGCATGACGATGGGCGCACCCGACGACTTCAAGGTCCAGAACTTCCGGCTCGCCGTCCTCGGCTTCGTCGCCTACACGGCGGCGTTCGTCTGCGAGGCGATCCGGTCCGGCATCAACACGGTGCCCGTGGGTCAGGCCGAGGCGGCGCGCGCCATCGGACTGAGCTTCGGACAGGTGCTGCGCCTCATCGTGCTGCCGCAGGCGTTCCGTGCGGTCATCGGGCCGCTGGCCAACGTGCTGATCGCGCTGACCAAGAACACCACGGTGGCAGCCGCGATCGGTGTGGCGGAAGCCGCCTACCTCATGAAGGAAATGATCGAGAACGAGGCACAGACCCTGCTCATCGGCGCGGTCTTCGCCTTCGGATTCGTGGTGTTGACCCTGCCCACCGGCCTCTTCCTCGGCTGGCTGAGCAAGCGACTGGCGGTGAAGCGATGAGTTCCGTCCTCTACGACGCTCCCGGCCCCCGGGCCAAGCTGCGCAACAAGATCCTCACTGTGCTCTTCGTCATCCTGCTGGCCCTGGTCGCCTGGTGGGTGTGGCTGAAGATGGACGACAAGAGCCAGCTGGAGTGGAGCCTCTGGGAGCCCTTCACCACCTCCCAGGCGTGGACCACCTATCTGCTGCCCGGCCTCGCCGACACGCTCAAGGCCGCGGGCCTGGCCATGGTGATCTCCCTCCCCCTGGGTGGGCTCTTCGGTATCGCGCGGCTGTCCGACCACACATGGGTCCGGGTTCCGGCGGGCGTCGTGGTGGAGTTCTTCCGGTCGATCCCCGTGCTGCTGCTGATGCTGTTCGCCAACGAGGTATTCGCCCGCTCGACGGACGTCAGCACCGAGGACCGGCCGATGTTCGCGGTCGTCACCGGCCTGGTGCTCTACAACGCCTCGGTCCTCGCCGAGGTCGTCCGCGCCGGCATCCTCGCCCTGCCCAAGGGGCAGACGGAGGCGGCCCAGGCGATCGGCCTGCGCAAGGGCCAGACGATGTCCACCATCCTGCTGCCGCAGGCCGTGACCGTGATGCTGCCCGCCATCGTGAGCCAGCTCGTGGTCATCGTGAAGGACACCGCCCTCGGTGGTGTGATGCTCCAGTTCACCGATCTGCTCAACGCGCGCAGCACACTGGCCGCCAACTACGGCAACGTCGTCCAGAGCTTCGTCGTCGTGGCGATCATCTACATCATCGTGAACTTCATCATCACCAGCTTCGCGGGCTGGCTGGAGCAGCGGCTGCGGCGCGGCAAGAAGTCGACCGGAGCGGTCATCCCGACCGCCGCCGTCGGGGGCACGACGGCCACCGGCGGGGAAGGCGGCGGTGCACCCGGGCTCGGCACGTACGTGGAGAAGCGGGACACCTGACGAGTGGTCGGGTGCCATCCGTCCGGACGGCGCCCGAGTCGGGCGGCGTGGGAGGCAGTGGCGGTCATGCCACTGCCTCCCACGCTGTCCGGGACAGTCGGCGACCACGTCCGGTATTCCCTCTCCCTGGCGGGCGCCGACACATCACCACAGGCCGACGCCGTGAGCGATCCGAGTACACCTCGGCCCTCCGCGCTCGGCCGTCACTTGACGCAAGCACCGGCAATGGGTTGCATACGTTCTGTGATCGTGCACCCTGCTCCAACTTCTTGTTCACCTACGTCCTCCAGGACGCCGTCGCGGGCAGGGGGCGCCGCGCCGTGGACCCGGTGATCATTGTCGGGGCGGGGCCCGTGGGGCTTGCGCTCGCGCTGGCGTTGGCGCGTCAGGACGTGCCGTCCGTGGTCCTCGACGAGGGGCCGGGGAAGGACGAGCAGCGGCTCGCGCGGACGGTCGTGCTCCAGGAGGACACGGCCGCCCTGCTGGAACGATTGTCCGGCGTCCCGCTCACGGAAGGGGGATATCGCTGGACCGGATGGCGGTCGATGCGGCGCAAGCAGACGGTGCGTCAGGTCCGGTTCGGGGAAGTCGGCCCCGAGGAGCCCGACGGCGCCGCCCGGAATGCGGCGAAGGGCTCCCGCAACGGTGCCGAGGACACCGTCGAGGGCTCCGCCGGCCCGCCCCCGCTCCACATCCCCCAGCACGTCCTGACCACCGCGCTGCGCGGGGCGATCGCCGAGGAGCGCCTCGTCAAGATCGCCGTGGAAAGCCGCGTGGACGCCGTCGAACAGGAGGCGTCCGGGGTCACGGCTCATACACGCGGCCCCAAGAGCACCTGGTGGCGGGGGAGTTATCTGGTGGGCTGCGACGGTCCGCGGTCCACCGTGCGCAAGCTCCAGGACATCCGCTTCCCGGGCCGTACCGCCGTGGAACGGCACGCCGTGGCGGCGCTGCGCGTGGAACTCCCGTGGCCGGGCGAAGCATTGCTGCACCGCATGCCGCCGTGGCGGATGTCGGGCCCCTCCGGCGGTGAGGTGACGGCCCGTCCGCTCGACGACGGCATCTGGCGACTGGACTGGCTGCTGCCGCCGGGCAAGGACCTCGTCACCCCCGAACTCCTCGTGACCCGTGTCCGGGAGACCCTCGCGGGCTGGTCGGGGGGCTCCACACCGCCGTACGAACTGTTGGACACCGGTGTGCACACCGTCCACCACCGGCTCGCCCGGCGGTGGCGGGTGGGCCGGGTCCTCCTCGCCGGGGACGCCGCCCACCTGCTCGGCGCGCTCGGTACGCAGGGCCTGGACGAAGGGCTCCGCGACGCCGACAACCTCGCCTGGAAACTGGCGCTGGCCTGGCACCACGGCCCGCACGAGGCACTGCTCAACAGCTACCAGGCGGAACGCCGCGCGGTCGTCGCCGCCCGGCTGCGCGCCGCCGACCAGGCGTTGCCCCTGCTGCGCGGTGGCAAGGGGCTGCGTTCCTACGTCCCCGGTTCGGGCCGGGGCCACGACGCGCTGCTCGCCGACGCCCACCTGGGGCGCGGCCCGCTGGGCGCGCCGGGGGCGTACACCGACTCACCGCTCATGGCTCCGCACACTGCCTCCGAGGTGCCGATCGACACGCCGCCGGGTGCCCAGGTCGTCGATGTCCAGGTGACCGCCGAGGACGGCACGTTCGTACCGCTGCGGAACCGGCTCGGGCGGGGCGCGCTGCTGGTGGTGCTGGTCGCGCCGGGGACCGGGGTGTGGGAGCGCAAGCACTGGGTGAGCGCCGGGATCATGCCCCGGCTCGCGGCGGCGGTGTCCGCCCTGCCGCACTCCGCCGAGCTACTGGTGGCCGAGAGCTACCCGGGCGCGGCCGCCCACACCGTGCTCCTCGTCCGCCCCGACGGCCACCTCGTCACAGCCCTGAACGGTGTGCGCCCGGCCGATCTGTACGCGGCGGCGGAGGCGGCCCTGGGCGGGGCGAAGCAGCAGCCCGAGTCCACGGAGGCGACCGCGGCATCGCACTGAGCGGCTGGGCCGCTGAGGCGGCGGGGGCCCTGAATCACCGGCCCGCCTGCGGCGCGGCGGGCCGGTGGGGTGGCGGCACGGCAAGCAGGGGGCACGCGCTCGCGTCCGGCCGCTTCTCGCGACGTCCGTCATGGTGTGTCCACATAGTGACGGACGGTTGACCGGTCCGGATCGTCGTGGTGTACTCCGGACCGTGATCGACACCTCTACGCGCCTGTGGCGGAGGGTCCACATGGACCTCGTCCGCTACGCGGGCTGCGTGTGTCGTCCGTCCTGCTGATTCGCATCTCTCTTTCCCCGCGCGCCGCCGCAGATGTGCGCGTGCGCTCCCGCGAACCATTCGCCAGGACGGTCCCCGTGTCTGTGTCCCCCGCTGTCTCCTCCGCGTCCCCCGCTGTCTCCCCCTCCGTGCCCTCCCCTTCGTCACCCTCCGCCTCCGCTGCTTCCGCCTCCGTGCCTTCCCCGGCCGTGTCTTCCCCCGCCGCGGGTTCCTCCGCCGCGGGTTCCTCCGCTCCCACGCAGTCCGAGTTGCTCGACTTCGCGCGCCGGACCGCTGCCGACGCGGAGCTGGTCGCCTCACTTCCGCTCGACCCCGAAGGGCGCACCTGGGTGCGGCTCGAAGGGCCCGGCGGCAGCGAGGCGTGGCTCATCGGGTGGCCGCCCGGCACCGGAACCGGCTGGCACGACCACGCCGAGTCGGTGGGCGCGTTCGTCACCGCCGCGGGTGAGCTGAAGGAGTACTCCCTCGCCGCCCGGCTGCCCACCGACGGGTGGCAGACCCTCGAACTCACCGAAGGTGTCGACCGCGAACGCCAGTTGCCCAGCGGCACGGGCCGTTCCTTCGGCCGCCACCATGTGCACGAGGTGCTCAACGAGTCCACCGAGGAGCACGCCGTCTCGGTGCACGCCTACTATCCGCCGCTTCCCCGCATCCGCCGCTACAGCCGCACGGGCCGGGTACTGCGCCTAGAACACGTGGAACGTCCGGAGGACTGGCAGTGAGCTGTCCCTCCCCCTCCCCCTGAGCGATCGCCGCCCCCTCCCTCAGTGCCCCTCCTCCAGCCCGTCCGTGTCCTCGCCCTCCTCCTCCAGCGCCTGCCGGACCACCCGAAGGGCCATTCCCTCGGGGTAGCCCTTGCGGGCGAGCATGCCCGCCAGGCGGCGCAGGCGTTTGTCACGGTCGAGGCCACGGGTGGAGCGCAGCTTGCGAGCCACGAGCTCACGCGCGGTAGCCTCCTCCTGGTCGGAGTCGAGCTGGGCGACGGCCTCGTCGATGAGCGCGGAGTCGACGCCCTTGGTACGCAGCTCCCGGGCGAGTGCCCGCCGGGCCAGACCACGGCCGTGGTGGCGGGACTCCACCCAGGCGTCCGCGAACGCGCTGTCGTTGATCAGGCCGACTTCCTCGAACCGTGACAGCACCTCGTCCGCCACGTCGTCGGGGATCTCGCGCTTGCGCAGGGCGTCGGCGAGTTGCCTGCGGGTCCGCGGGGTCCCGGTGAGCAGGCGCAGGCAGATCGCCCGTGCCCGCTCAGCCGGGTCCCCTGAGGACTCCCCTTTCTCGGCCCTCGACGAGAAAGACGAACCCCCGTCCTGTGACCCCCCGTCGTCATACGGTTCACCGGCCGGCTCCCCGAAGCCGCGCCGTCGCCCCCCGCGGCCGCGTGTCCCACCGGCCGCGTCCAGTGAGGCACCGCCACCACGACCACCGACGGCACGTCCACCGTTGGCACGTCCACGGCCTTCGCGGGACGCGCCGCCGCCGGAGGGTCCGACCTCCTGCGGTGGGCCGACGACATCTCCTTCGTCGGCGTCGCCGGCGTACGGGCCGAACTCCTGCACGGCACGTCCCCCGGCACCCCCGCGCCCCCGGCCCTCAGGGGCACTGGGGTATGCGTACTCGCCCCAGTCCGTTCTGCGTGTCACGGACTAGCTCTTGGCCGCCGCGGCCTTGGTCTTGGCGGTCTTGGCCGCGGGTGCCGGGACCGTCTTCGCGTCGTCGGCCGGTGTGACGGAGGCCGCGGCGTCCGCGCCCGGTTCGGCGGCGGGCTCCTCGGGCCGTACGCCGACGCCCAGCTTCTCCTTGATCTTCTTCTCGATCTCGTTGGCGAGGTCGGGGTTGTCCTTGAGGAAGTTGCGGGCGTTCTCCTTGCCCTGGCCGAGCTGGTCGCCCTCGTACGTGTACCAGGCGCCGGCCTTGCGGACGAAGCCGTGCTCCACGCCCATGTCGATCAGGCCGCCCTCGCGGCTGATGCCCTGGCCGTAGAGGATGTCGAACTCGGCCTGCTTGAAGGGCGGCGCGACCTTGTTCTTGACGACCTTGCAACGGGTGCGGTTGCCGACCGCTTCCGTGCCGTCCTTCAGGGTCTCGATGCGACGGATGTCGATACGCACGGAGGCGTAGAACTTCAGCGCGCGGCCACCGGTCGTGGTCTCCGGCGAGCCGAACATCACGCCGATCTTCTCGCGGAGCTGGTTGATGAAGATGGCGGTCGTCTTGGACTGGTTGAGCGCGCTGGTGATCTTCCGCAGGGCCTGGCTCATCAGTCGGGCCTGCAGACCCACGTGGCTGTCGCCCATCTCGCCCTCGATCTCCGCGCGGGGGACGAGCGCGGCGACGGAGTCGATGACGATGAGGTCGAGGGCACCGGAGCGGACCAGCATGTCCACGATCTCCAGGGCCTGCTCGCCGTTGTCCGGCTGCGACAGGATCAGGTTGTCGATGTCGACGCCGAGCTTCTTCGCGTACTCGGGGTCGAGGGCGTGCTCGGCGTCCACGAACGCGACCTGGCCGCCGGCCTTCTGCGCGTTCGCCACGGCGTGGAGGGTCAGGGTCGTCTTGCCGGAGGACTCGGGACCGTAGATCTCCACCACTCGGCCGCGCGGCAGGCCGCCGACGCCGAGGGCCACGTCCAGCGCGGTCGACCCGGTCGGGATGACCTCGATGGGCTCCCTCGACCGCTCGCCCATGCGCATGACCGCGCCCTTGCCGAATTGTCGTTCAATCTGTGCGAGCGCGGCGTCGAGCGCCTTCTCGCGGTCGGTTCCTGCCATGGGTTCCACCCGATTTGCTTGTGTCGATCGCTTCACGTGAAAGACGCTAACGCCTGCCACTGACAATGGGCCCCGACGCCCGTCCGGCCTGTGGATAACTCGGGTACTTCTCCACCCAAACCCTGTCGAACTTCCCGTCGAGAGGCTCGCCGGAGCCTCCATGAGAATGGATGTTCGATTTTGGTGTCAAGCGCACCACGCGGTCCCCGGAGGACTTCCGGAAGGATGGATTCAGTCCGTCGGCGAGGGCAACGGCCGTGTGCCGGAGCCCGGCCGCCCAGGAGGCGGTCCGCGGCCCCACAACGCGCGAAGTCGGGGCGGCCCGTCAGTCCCGCGGAGTGCCGCCTTCGGACCCGGCGCCCCCCTTGGGGCCCGCGCCCCGGCGCTGGACCTGCGGACCGTCTCCCCCCTGTGGGCCGTCCCCCTCATGCCCCCGGGGACCGTCCCCTTCCTGCGGTCCCGCCTCCCCCGGCGCGGCCTCGTCCGACGGTCGCGCGCCCCAGCCGTGCTCCAGCCGCTCCCGCAGGCGCGCGAGCACGGCGCTTCCGGGGCCGCCCTCGTCCCGTTCCGCGCGCGGCCGGTTCCGGAGACGGGCGAGGAGGTTGCCGGAGGCGGTTCTGCGGTGGCCGTGGACGCGCGGGTCGTCCGTGACGTCGTACCGCTTCACGTACGCCCCGAGGAAAGCCTGGAGGGTGGCGATGGCCGGGATGGCTATGAGCGCGCCGACGGCGCCGAGGAGCGCGGTGCCCGCGATGACCGATCCGAAGGCCACGGCCGGGTGGATGTCCACCGTCTTGGCGGTCAGCTTGGGCTGCAGCACGTAGTTCTCGAACTGCTGGTAGATGACCACGAAGACCAGGACCCACAGCGCGTACCAGGGGTTGACCGTGAAGGCGATCAGCATAGGCAGCGCGCCCGCGAGGTAGGTGCCGATCGTGGGGATGAACTGGGAGACCAGGCCGACCCAGACCGCGAGGGCGGGGGCGTACGGCACGTTCAGGTACTCCAGCAGGACGTAGTGGGCTATGCCCGAGATCAGGGCCATCAGGCCGCGGGAGTACAGGTAGCCACCGGTCTTGTCGACGGCGATCTCCCACGCACGCAGCACCTCGGCCTGCCTGGCGGGCGGCAGCACGGAGCACAGCGCGCGCCGCAGCCGGGGGCCGTCGGCGGCGAAGTAGAACGAGAACAGGCCGATCGTCAGTATCTGGAAGAGACCACCGAGGACCTGCGCGGAGACGTCCAGGACGCCGGTGGCACTGTTCTGGACGTACCTCTTCAGCCAGTCGGAGCGGAGCAGGCCCTCCTGGATGTCGACGCGCCTCAGCTCGGTGTGGAAGGTGGTGTTGATCCAGCTGATGACCGAGTCGAGGTAGGCCGGGAAGTCCTCGACCATCTTGATGATCTGGCCGGCGAGCATCGAGCCGAGCAGGGTGACGAAGCCGGCGACCGCGATCAGCGTGAGCAGGAACACGAGGAAGGTGGCGAAGCCCCTGCGCAGCCCCTTCGAGGCCATCCAGCTCACCGCGGGCTCGATCGCGAGCGCGAGGAAGAACGCGATCAGGATGTTGACCAGAAGTCCTATGAGCTGATGGAACGCCCAACTGCCCAGTTCGAAGACGGCGACCAGCGACAGCGCGAGCACCATGGCGCGCGGCAGCCAGCGCGGCATGCCCGAACTCGGCGCGGTGCCGACCGGGGGTCCGGTGGGCGGCGCCGTGCCGGAGGGGGATGCCTGGGGCTCGACCTGCGCGGTCTCGTCTGAGGGGGCCACGGACCAAGTTTCGCCCACACCACCGACAATCGGTCCCCGCCCCCGCGCCTTCCGGTCCCGCGCGCGACGGCGGCGCGACCGGTACGGCCGCCTTTCAGCGGTTTTCGGCAGGAACGCCCATCGTCGCGCACACCACGCGCCACACGTCC
Source organism: Streptomyces sp. HM190 (assembly GCF_009857135.1). GTDB lineage: Bacteria > Actinomycetota > Actinomycetes > Streptomycetales > Streptomycetaceae > Streptomyces > Streptomyces heilongjiangensis. The sequence continues at coordinate 6,429,081 of NZ_CP047318.1, read as the reverse complement.
TTGGCCTCCCAACCGGCGTCCAGCGCCTCGTGCACCGTCCGTCCGCCGAGTTCGGACATCACATGATCGCGCGCGAAGGTTTCGGCGTACCCCTCACCGAAGTGTTCCGCCATCCGCTGCCAGAAGACCGTCAACCGCATGACTCCAGTATCCCGCCCCAGGGGGTGGGCCCGGCCGGGACGGCCTGCCGACACCGCTTTCCGCCCTACGGTCTGACGCATGTCCGAAACCGGAGCATCCCCACGCCCCTCATCTCCCCCGGCGCACACCCCGCTCGCCCGCGCCGAGCAGTTCGTCTGGCTGACCGCCCGGGTACTGGAGCAGCGCCGCTTCGCCTACCACTTCCTGGATGGGAGCGCCGACGCGGTGGAGGCCGCGCTGGCCGCCTACCGCACCGCTGACGAGGGATACGGGCACGCGCTCGAACCGGATCTGCGCGGGCCGGTGAGCCAGCCCCTGCACACCGGGCACGCGTTGCGGGTCCTGGACTCGATCGGACGGTGTGCGGGACAGCGGGTGGAGCGCGTGTGCCGCTATCTGACGTCGGTGTCGAACCCGGACGGCGCCCTGCCCGCCGTGCTTCCCGTTCAGCGCGGCTATCCGGCGGCCCCGTTCGTGCCGATCGTCGACGACCCGCCCAGTGAGCTGCTGGCCACCGGGCCCGTGGTCGGGCTGCTGCACCGCAACCAGGTCTGGCACGCGTGGCTGTTCCGGGCGACCGACTTCTGCTGGCACGCGGTCGAGACGCTGGAGAAGTCGCACCCCTACGAGGTGCGGGCCGCCGTGGCGTTCCTGGACTCGGTTCCCGACCGTTCGCGCGCGCAGGCAGCCGCCGACCGGCTCGGCCGGCTGGTGCGCGAGCAGAGGCTCGCCGCGCTGGATCCGGAGCGGCTGGAGGAGTATTCCGTGGCCTCCGGTTACGCGCCGGGGGAGCACCATTTCCCGTTCGACTTCGCGCACGTGCCGGAGTCGCTCGCGCGCGCATGGTTCACCGACGAGGAGATGGCCCGTTCGCTCGACTTCCTGGAAAGCGAGCAGCGCGACGACGGCGGCTGGCCGATCCGCTGGCGCGCGTGGGCACCGGGAACCGCCCTGGAGAGCCGCCCGATCGTGACGATCGAGGCACTGCGCACGCTGCGTGCGTACGGGCGGTCGATCGGCTGAGGAGCGCACAGCCGGCCGGCGGGACGCCCGGGGGTACGCGCGCGTGCATGAACGGAGGCGCACGATCCCGGCACGTGCCCCACGCGCGCGTGCCTCCGCGTCCGCCTTCCACCTTCCCCGCATGCACGCGCACGCGTCCCCGCACGCACGCGCGTCCATGCGTTCCGCGCCTCAGCCGGTGATCGCCCGCACCCCCGCCGTCACGGCCACCGCCGCCGCCACCACGAGCAGGAAGGGCGCGCGCAGGAGGAGCGCGACGGCCGCCGCCGCGACTCCCGCGGCCCGGGCGTCCAGCACGAGCGCGCGTCCGTCGGCGAAGGTCTGCTGCGCCGTGAGCGCGGCGAGCAGCGCGACGGGGAGGAGGGCGGCAAGGCGTTGGACGAGCGGGCGTTCCAGGACGCCCTCGGGGACCAGCAGACCGATGAGCTTGACGGCGTAGCAGCCGACGGCGGTGACGGCGATCGCGATCCAGACGTTCACCGGGCCTCCCCCTGCGGGCCGTGCTGGTCGCGCTGTGCGTCGTTCACCGGGCCGCCCTTCGAGTCGTTCTGCGGGCCGTACTCAGGGCCGTCGAGGCGGCGCTGTGGGCCACCCGGGCAGTCCCCTGTCTGCCGGTCACCGCTCCTGCGGCGCCCCTCCGCCCACAGGACGAGGGGAGCGGCTGCCGCGGCCGCGAGCACCGGCACCCCGGCGGGCAGCACAGGCAGGAGTCCGAGCCCCAGGAGAACCGCGCCGCCGGCCACGGCCCGTTCCCTGCTGGTCTTGAGCATGGGCGCGAGGAGCGCCAGGAACACGGCGGGTCCGGCCGCGTCGAGCCCCCACGCCTCGGTGTCACCGATGGCCTCCGCGCCGAGCGCGCCGAGGAGCGTGGTGAGGTTCCACAGCAGATAGAGGCTGAGCCCGGTGACGGTGAAGCCGATCCGGGCTGCCCGGCGCGAGGGCTGGGCGAGGGCGACGACCGTGGTCTCGTCGATCACCCACTGCGCGGCGAACGGCCGTACCGCGCGCGGGAGGGCCAGCAGTTGTGACAGACGCAGCCCGTAGAACGCGTTGCGCACCCCCAGGAAGAAGGCCCCGGCCGCCGCGGTGAACGGATTGCCGCCGGCCGCGAGCGCACCCACCAGGGCGAACTGGGAGGCACCGGTGAACACCAGGAGGCTCAACGCACAGGTCTGCGGCAGGCTGAGCCCGCTGCCGGCCGAGGTCACGCCGAAAGCGAAACCGGAAAGTCCGACGGCGACCCCGACCGCCAGGGCGTCCCGGACGACGGCCCGTTCGGGCTCGACGCCCCCTTGGTCATGTATGCCTGCGAAGACTGTCTGCTCTGCCACACCTCGGACGGTAGGACGGGAAGCGGTCAGGAATCTTGTACGTTCTTGCGCCCGCGTCCGCCGCCCTCGGTTCCCCTGCCGCTCGCGTCGCTCCCGTCGTCGTCGTGTTCCCTGCCGCCCTTGGGTCCCCGCAGGTCGTCGGGGACGGCTCTGCGTTCCCGCTGGTACGCGCCCGGTGGTACGCCCACGATCCGGCTGAAGTGGCGGTTGAGGTGCGGCTGGTCCGTGAAGCCGACGGCGACGGCTGCCTCGGCGGGGGCCGTGCCCGCGTCGAGCAGGGCCCTGGCCCTGCGGACACGGGCGTCGGTCAGCCAGGCGTGCGGAGGCATCCCGTAGGCGGTCCGGAAGGCCCTCAGGAGGGCGAAGGGGCTGGTGCCGAGGTCCGCGGCGAGCCGCTCCAGGCTGGGCGGGTCGGCCATCCGCTCCTGGAGCACCGCACGCGCGCGTGCCGCTGCCGAGGCACCGGCGGCTTTGGCGGTACGGCGGAGCAGCGGGCCTCCGTTGAGGCGCAGCAGCCGGGTCACGGCGACACGGAGCAGGGTGTCGGCGGCGAGCGCGTTGCCCTCGTCGGCCGCCCTCAGCACCTGGTGGACCAGGCCGACGGCGTAGGGATCGAAGAGCACGGGGCTCGTGAAGCCGGGGGTGCCGCGGATCATGGTGGTCTCGGCGGCTATCTCGGCCACGACGTCGGGCGACGGGTAGACCGCGCCGTACCGCCAGCCCTCGGGGCCGCCGGCGCGGCCCGTGTGCGGGGTGTCGGGGTTGACCAGGGCCAGCGTGCCCGGGCCCGCGTACTGGTCGACACCGCCGTGGTGGAAGACCTCGACGCCGTCGGCGATGGCGGCGATCACGAAGTTCTCGTGGGTGTGCCGGACGAACCTCTTCCGCACGTACCTGGCCCGCAGCAGGTCGACACCGGGCAGTTCCTCGTACTGCCAGTGCCGTGCCCGCTCCGTCGAACCCGCCATGCCCCCATTCTGCGTCCTGCGACGACCGCCCCCGTCGGCATGTGCAGGTCAGATGGCACATGGCCGGCCGGGGGCCCGGCCGGCACGGATCCGCCCGTCCCTCCCGGGCTCCCTCGCCCGCTCTCCCCCGCCCCGGCCGACACCGCTGGCCCGGCCCCGCCGGGGCGTCGTCTCCGCAGGTCACGGCCGTTGTCAGTGGGCGGGTGCAGGATGGGTGCATGGTCAGCTCCGCAGATCGAGCCCTCGACGGCTTCTCCCCCGCGACCCGCGGCTGGTTCACGGGGGCCTTCTCCGCGCCCACCGCGGCCCAGACCGGGGCGTGGCGGGCGATCGGCGAGGGCTCGGACGTGCTGGTGGTGGCCCCGACCGGCTCCGGCAAGACCCTGGCCGCGTTCCTCGCCGCGCTGGACCAGCTGACGTCGACCCCGCCCCCGGCGGACCCGAGGAAGCGCTGCCGGGTGCTGTACGTGTCACCGCTGAAGGCCCTCGCGGTGGACGTGGAGCGGAACCTGCGCAGTCCGCTGACCGGAATCCGCCAGGAGTCCGTCCGCCTGGGCCTGCCCGAGCCCGAGGTGAGGGTGGGCATCCGCTCCGGTGACACCCCGGCCGCCGAGCGCCGTGCCCTGGCCACACGGCCGCCCGACATCCTCATCACCACCCCGGAGTCGCTGTTCCTGATGCTGACGTCGGCCACGCGTGACGCGCTGACGGGCGTGGAGACCGTGATCCTCGACGAGGTGCACGCGGTCGCGGGCACCAAGCGTGGCGCGCATCTCGCGCTCTCCCTGGAGCGCCTCGACGAGCTGCTGCCGAAGCCCGCCCGCCGCATCGGCCTGTCCGCCACCGTGCGTCCCGTCGACGAGGTGGCGCGCTATCTCTCCCCGCGCCGCAGGGTGGAGATCGTCCAGCCCTCGTCGGGCAAGGAGTTCGACCTCTCCGTGGTCGTCCCGGTGGAGGATCTGGGCGAGCTGGGCGGCTCCCCGGTCGCCGACGGCGACGAGGGAGCGGAGCGCCCGTCCATCTGGCCCCATGTCGAGGAGCGGATCGCCGACCTCGTCCAGGCGCACCGCTCCACGATCGTGTTCGCCAACTCCCGCCGCCTCGCGGAGCGCTTGTGCAACCGGCTGAACGAGATCGCGTACGAGCGGGCCACCGGCGAGCCCTTGGACGAACACCACTCGCCAGCCGAGTTGATGGGCGGCTCGGGCCCGGCGCAGGGAGCGCCCCCGGTCCTCGCCCGCGCCCACCACGGCTCGGTCTCCAAGGAGCAGCGTGCCCTGGTCGAGGAGGACCTCAAGGCGGGCCGGCTGCCCGCCGTGGTGGCCACGTCCAGTCTCGAACTGGGCATCGACATGGGGGCCGTGGACCTCGTGGTCCAGGTGGAGTCGCCGCCGTCGGTCGCCTCGGGGCTGCAGCGCGTGGGGCGCGCGGGTCACCAGGTGGGAGCGGTCTCCACCGGCGTGGTCTTCCCGAAGTACCGCGGTGACCTGGTACAGGCGGCCGTGGTCACGGAGCGGATGCGCACCGGCTCCATCGAGTCCCTGAGGATTCCCGGCAATCCCCTGGACGTGCTGGCCCAGCAGCTCGTCGCCATGACGTCGATGGACACCTGGCAGGTCGACGACCTGCTCGCCATGGTCCGGCGGGCCGCGCCCTTCGCCTCGCTCCCGGAATCGGCGTTCACGGCGGTCCTCGACATGCTCGCCGGTCGCTATCCGTCCGACGCCTTCGCGGAGCTGCGCCCGCGTGTGGTGTGGGACCGGGTCACCGGTACCGTCACCGGCCGCCCCGGCGCGCAGCGCCTCGCGGTCACCTCGGGGGGCACCATCCCGGACCGCGGCCTCTTCGGGGTCTTCCTCGCGGGCTCCGACCCCAAGAAGGGCGGCGGCCGGGTCGGGGAGCTGGACGAGGAGATGGTGTACGAGTCGCGCGTCGGGGACGTGTTCACGCTGGGCACCAGCTCGTGGCGTATCGAGGACATCACGCGCGACCGGGTCCTGGTCTCCCCCGCGCCGGGCGTTCCGGGACGCCTGCCGTTCTGGAAGGGCGACCAGCTCGGCCGCCCGCTCGAACTGGGCCGCGCGGTGGGGGCGTTCCTGCGCGAGGTGGGCTCCCTGTCCCAGGAGGACGCCCGCCTGCGCATGCTGGCCGCGGGCCTCGACGCCTGGGCCGCGGACAACGTCCTGTCCTACCTCGCCGAACAGCGCGAGGCCTGCGGCCACGTCCCGGACGACCGCACGATCGTCGTCGAGCGCTTCCGGGACGAGCTGGGCGACTGGCGGGTCGTCGTCCACTCGCCCTTCGGAGCCCAGGTCCACGCCCCGTGGGCGCTCGCCCTCGGGGCCCGCCTGTCCGAGCGGTACGGCATGGACGCACAGGTCATGCACGCCGACGACGGCATCGTGCTGCGACTGCCGGACGCCGACCTCATGAGCCTGGACCTCCTCGACATGGAGCCGACGAAGGCCGGCACGGAGTACGACGCGGAGCAGGCGCCGGTCGGCGCGGCGGACGTCGCCTTCGACAAGGGCGAGGTCGACCAGATCGTCACCGACCAGGTGGGCGGCTCGGCGCTGTTCGCGTCCCGCTTCCGCGAGTGCGCCGCCCGCGCGCTCCTGCTGCCCCGCCGCAACCCCGGCAGGCGCACCCCGCTGTGGCAGCAGCGGCAGCGGGCGGCCCAGCTGCTTCAGGTGGCGAGCGAGTTCGGGTCGTTCCCGATCGTCCTGGAAGCGGTGCGCGAATGCCTCCAGGACGTCTTCGACGTACCCGGCCTCGCCGAGCTGATGGGCGACATCGAGTCCCGCAAGGTCCGCCTCGTCGAGGTCACCACCCCGGAGCCGTCGCCGTTCGCCCGCTCGCTCCTCTTCGGCTACGTCGCCCAGTTCCTCTACGAGGGCGACTCACCGCTCGCCGAACGCCGCGCCGCGGCCCTGTCGCTGGACTCGCGTCTCCTGGCGGAGCTGCTGGGCCAGGCGGAGCTCCGCGAACTGCTCGACGCCGAGGTGCTGGCCGAGCTGGAGCAGGAGCTGCAGTGGCTCACGGAGGATCGGCGGGTCAAGGACGCCGAGGGCGTCGCGGACCTGCTCCGCCTGCTCGGGCCGCTCCAGGACGCCGAGTTGACGGAGCGGGGCGCCGAGCCGCAGTGGGCGCGCGAGCTGGCCGGGGCCCGGCGCGCCATCCGGGTCCGTATCGCGGGCACCGACCACTGGGCGGCGATCGAGGACGCCGGCCGCCTGCGGGACGCCCTCGGCACGGCTCTGCCCGTCGGGGTGCCGGAGGCGTTCACCGAACCGGTCAAGGACCCGCTCGGCGACCTCCTCGCCCGCTACGCGCGCACCCACGGCCCGTTCACATCGGCCACGGCGGCCGCCCGTTTCGGGCTCGGTGTCGCCGTCACCGAGGGTGCCCTGCACCGGCTCGCCGCGAACGGCCGGGTCGTGCAGGGCGAGTTCCACCCGGCGGGCATCGGCCAGGAGTGGTGCGACGCGGCCGTGCTGCGCCGACTGCGCCGCCGTTCCCTCGCCGCGCTGCGGCACGAACTGGAGCCGGTGCCGCCCGCGGCGCTCGCCCAGTTCCTGCCCCAGTGGCAGCACGTGGGCGGCGGTCACGGACTGCGCGGCATCGACGGTCTGGTGAGGGCGGTCGAGCAGCTGCAGGGGGCCTCCGTGCCCGCGTCCGCCTTGGAGAAGCTGGTCCTGCCGTCCCGCGTCGCCCACTACGCCCCCGCGATGCTCGACGAGCTGACGGCCGCCGGAGAAGTCGTGTGGGCGGGCGCCGGTGCCCTCCCCGGCAAGGACGGCTGGGTGTCGCTGTACCTGGCGGACAGCGCCCCGCTGCTCCTCCCGTCCCCGCACCCGCTGGAGCTGACGGCACTCCACCAGTCCGTCCTGGACGCCCTGTCCGGCGGCTACGGCCTGTTCTTCCGTCAGATCGCCGATCAGGTCCGCGCCACGACCCATCCCGACGCCACCGATCCCCAACTGGCCGACGCGATCTGGGACCTGGCCTGGTCGGGCCGCCTCACCAACGACACGCTCGCCCCCCTGCGCTCCCTGCTCGGCTCGGGCCGCACGGCGGGATCCACGGCCCACCGCGCCAAGCGCACCGTCCCGCGCGGCCGTTACGGCTCCCTGACCGCCGCGGCACGCGCCCAGTCCCGTTCGGGGCCGCCGACGGTCGCGGGCCGCTGGTCCCTGCTCCCCGCCCACGAACCCGATGCCACCGTCCGCGCGCACGCCGTCGCCCGCACCCTGCTCGACCGGCACGGCGTGGTGACCCGGGGTGCCGTCTCCGCCGAGGGCGTCGAGGGCGGCTTCTCGGCGGCGTACCGCGTCCTGTCCGTGTTCGAGGAGAGTGGCCAGGCCCGCCGCGGCTATGTGGTCGAAGGGCTCGGCGCGGCCCAGTTCGCCATGGACGGCGCGGTGGACCGCCTGCGCGCGGTGGCCAACGCCCGCGAGAGGGGCGAGTCCGTCCCGGGCCCAGGCCCGAACGGCCGCGGCCCTGACTGGTCCCCTGCCCCGACGCCCGGCTCCCCCAGCGCCGCGGGCGACCTGGACCTCCCCGACTGGCTCACCGACGACACCTTCCCGACCACGGACGACGCGCTCGGGGGGACCGCGACGCGCCCCACCGGGACGGCTCCCCCCGAGTCCGCCCCGCGCCCGCACGCGGCCCCCGGTCTCCCGTGGTCCGGCGGTGATGACGGCTACGCCGGCGGGAGAGGCTACGGCGGCTACGCCGTCCCAGGACGTCCGGGCACCCCGGGCACCCCGGGCCGGAACGGCCCACCGAACCGCACCCGCACCGCGGCCCCCTCTAACCGTGCCGTCGTCCTGGCCGCCGCCGACCCCGCCAACGCCTACGGAGCCGCCCTCTCCTGGCCCGACCCGCCCACCGACGCGGGGCACAAACCGGGCCGCAAGGCGGGCTCACTGGTCGTCCTCGTCGACGGCGAGCTCACCCTCTACATGGAACGCGGCGGCAAGACCCTCCTGGCCTGGCCCGCCGACCCGGACGCCAGACCCCAGGACGACCCCCGCCTGCGCCCGGCAGCCGAGGCCCTGGCCGCCACCGCCCGCGCCGGCTCCCTCGGCACGGTCACCGTGGAACGCGTGAACGGCGTCTCCGCCCTCACCTCCCCCCACGGCACGCTCCTGGAAGCAGCAGGCTTCATCGCGACCCCCCGCGGCCTACGCATCCGCGCCTGAACCGCCCCACCCCCGCAACCGCCCGCCCTCCGGAACCGACGCCCACTCCCCCTCACACCCACACCCCCCACCTCTCCCCATGCCACCCTTGACCCATGCCCGAAGGTGACACCGTCTGGCAGACGGCGAAACGGCTGCACACCGCCCTCGCCGGCAAGGTGCTGCACCGCTCCGACCTGCGCGTGCCGAAGTACGCGACGGCCGACCTCACCGGCCGCACCGTCCTCGACGTCACCCCACGGGGCAAGCATCTGCTGACCCGTATCGAGGGCGGCCTCACGCTGCACTCGCACCTGCGGATGGACGGCTCCTGGAAGGTGTACCGAAACGCCGAACGCTGGACGGGAGGCCCGGCGCACCAGATCCGCGCGATCCTCGGCACCCTCGACCGCACAGCCGTCGGCTACCGCCTCCCCGTCCTGGAACTCCTGCGCACCGCGGACGAACACCGAGCCGTCGGCCACCTGGGCCCCGATCTGCTCGGCCCCGACTGGGACCCGGACCTGGCCCTCGCCAACCTCCGGAGCGACCCCGCGCGGCCCCTCGGCGAGGCCCTCCTCGACCAGCGCAACCTCGCCGGCATCGGCAACGTGTACAAGAGCGAGCTCTGCTTCCTGCTCCGCGTCACCCCGTGGCTGCCCGTCGGCGCACTCCCGCAGGACCGCGCCGCCCTGCTTCCGGCTCTCGCCCAGAAGCTCCTCGAAGCCAACCGTGACCGTCCGGTCCGCAACACCACGGGCCTGCGCCCCCACGACCTGTTCGTGTACGGCCGCGCCCCGCGCCCCTGCCTGCGCTGCACCACCCCCGTCCGGGCCGGTGACCAGGGCGACGGCTCCCGCGAACGCCCCACCTACTGGTGCCCCACCTGCCAGCAGGGCCCGGCCCCGGACCCGGGCACCCCCCGGGCGACCCGCCCGCGCCCCCGGCGCCGTACCTCCGACTGACCACGCGTCCTCTCCCGCTCTCCGGCTCCGACACCGACACCGACACCGACACCGACACCGACACCAACTAATTGACGGCCTGTCAGAAACGCTCGTACGGTCACTGCATGCCCATCAAGGCGTACGACCTCACCGGCCGCACCGCGTTCGTCACGGGCGCCGCCGGCGGCATCGGCCGCGCTTCCGCCCTCCTGCTCGCCCAGGCAGGAGCGGCCGTGCACTGCGCGGACCTCGACGCGCAGGGCCTGCACGAGACGGCCACGTTGATCAAGGAGGCGGGCGGCACCGCCCACAGCCACCCCGTCGACGTCACCGACCGGGCCCGGCTCAAGCAGGCGGTGGCCGCCTGCGACAGCCTCCACGTGATGGCGGCGATCGCCGGAATCATGCACAGCAGCCCCGTACTGGAGACACGGGACGAAGACCTCGACCGGGTGTGGAACGTCAACTTCAAGGGCGTGCTGTACGCCTGCCAGGAGGCGGCCCGCCACATGGTCGCGAGCGGGACGCGGGGCAGCATCGTCACGATGGCCTCCGGAGCGGTGGACACCGGCGGCCCGGGGCTTCTCTGCTACGGCGTGACCAAGGCCGCCGTGGTGCAGCTGACGAAGACGCTGGCCACCGAGGTCGGGCCGCACGGCATCCGTGTCAACGCGGTGGCGCCCGGGTGGACCCGCACCCCCATGACCGACCGCCACGACAGCGAGGCACAGACGCGGACCGAGTCCTTCATGGCCCGTCTGTCACCGCTGGGCCGGGTCGGCGAGCCCGACGACATCGCGCACGCCGTCCTGCACCTCGCCTCCGACGCCTCGTCCTTCACCACGGGTCAGATCATCCGCCCGAACGGCGGCGTCGCCATGCCGTGGTGACCCCGAGCAGCAGGCCGCCACCCCGCTTCTCACCCCGTCCGCCCCGCCGCTCTCCTCTCCTCCCGTACCCCTTCGGCACGCAATGCACGGGCAGGAGACTCAACCCCCACCCCCCGGCCACGACAGCCCCCTCCACCGCGCCGGCGTCCGGCGCGACAGCCAGTCGCAGCACTCCCCACCACCACAGCGCACCGAGCCCCAGAGACGCCCCCCAGCGCACTATCCGCATAGCCGCCACCTCCAGGCCTTCGGGCCTCACCAGAACGACGCTAGACGCCCTGGACGCGGCCGGGGAGGGCGCACCACCGGCACAGGGACGCACGACTCACTCACGGGGACGCCATCCACAGCGCGCCCGACGCGCCCCGCAGCCCCGCACCGCTCCGGAACACGCACCCGGCGCACCCACCTACCGCGCCGGAGCGCACCGCCCCGCCACGAGCGCCCGACCCAGCCACGGCCGCAGCCATGACGACGGCCACAGCCACAGCCACAGCCACAGCCACAGCCACAGCCACAGCCACAGCCACAGCCACAGCCACAGCCACAGCCACAGCCACAGCCACAGCCAGGTGCTATCCGTTCTCCGCCTGGAACATCCAGTGGTGCTTCTCGAGATCCGCCGTGATCTCGATGAAGATGTCCTGACTCACCGGATCCGCCTCCGCGGTGCTCTCCACCCGCGCCCGCATCCTGGTGATCACCGCACCGAGCGCGTCCACCAGCGTCCCCACGGCGTCGGTGTCCTTGACCCAGCCGTCGGGCACCTTGCCGATGCCGCTGCTGCCGGCCACCGTCGCGGCCCGCCCGTCCGGCGACACACCCAGCGTGGCCGCTCGCTCGGCGACCGTGTCGGAGTGCAGTCGCGCGGTGTCCACGACCTCGTCGAGCTGCAGATGGACGGTACGGAAGCGGGGTCCCACCACGTTCCAGTGGATCTGCTTGGCCACGAGGGACAGGTCCACGAGGTCGACCAGGGCGCCTTGCAGCGCCTCGGAGACGGTCTTGAGGTCGGCGTCGGACAGGGGACTCTTCACGACGTACATCGGCGCGCTCCGGTTCTCGATGGGACGTGACGGGCGTACGGCCTGGCCGGCCCCACGCCCCTGACGACGGTGTGCGGGCGCGCGACCTTCTCGCGCGCACGCCCCCGAGCCCGCCCCTCCACCATGACCGCACACCCCCACCCCGGCAAACGGGGACCCCCACCGCCCCTTCCCGTCCGCCCCGCGCTCACCTTGCTGCCGCCCACCCCACGAGAAACGCTCACCCCACGCGAAAGCCCCGGACGGAGCCCCAGGTTTCCCTGGAGGCCCCGCCCGGGGCTGTGCTTGCACTTCTCTTTCAGCGGCGCGCGCCGAACCTCACGCGTACACGTGCGGCTGTCACGCCGCCACGACGTCCACCGCTTCGGTGGGCGCCTTGATCGTGACCCGCTCCGGTGGCACACCGGCCACCGACACGGAGTTGAGCATGGGTCGACGCACTGGTGCTGGCACCGGCTCGGTGGCCGCTGCGGACTGGGCCAGCTCGGCAAGGGCGAGCTCGTCACTCACTTCCCGCATGAGCTCGGACATCCGTACGTCCAGCGCGTCGCAAATGGCGGAGAGCAGCTCGGAGGAAGCCTCCTTCTGCCCCCGCTCCACCTCGGAGAGATAGCCGAGTGAGACTCGGGCGGACGAGGAGACTTCGCGCAGAGTACGGCCCTGGCGCTGGCGCTGCCGACGCAGCACGTCACCCAGCAGGCGACGGAGCAGAATCATCGGTGGCTCCCTCCTCGGACCGTGTAGCCGCATCCTTCACGCCCCACCGTACCGCCTTGCGCTGCGGCCGTGCGGGGAGCGCTGTTGTGTTCACTCAGGGCTGCAAACATCAAGTCCCCCCGTTCTGTTCCGTATCCTGTGCCCGCTCGTTCCCGGTCTGTTCGCCCGCGAGCTCCTCCAGGAGGAGTGCGAGTACGCTCCGTACACTCTCCATACGAATTTCCGCCCGGCCGCCGTTCAACCTCAACGACGCCACTTTCCCGCCACTCGATGCGCCCGAGTCCGTGCCGGAGGGGCCGGCGACGGCCACGTGGACCGTGCCGACGGGCTGCCCGTCCTGGGGTGCGGGGCCCGCGACCCCGGTGGTCGAAATTCCCCAGTCCGCGCCGAGCGCTCTGCGGACCCCGTCCGCCATCTGGGCCGCGACCTGCGGATCCACCGCTCCGCGCCGGTCCAGCAGGGTGGCGTCGACGCCCAGCAACCGGTGTTTCACCTCGGTCGCGTACGCGGTGACCGAGCCCCGGAACGCCTGGGAGGCGCCGGGTACGTCCGTGAGCGCGGCCGCGACCAGACCGCCGGTGAGCGACTCGGCGACGGCGAGCGTCTCGCCTCTCACCCTCAGTAGTCGCAGCACGTCAGCGGCCGTGGACGTCACCGTTCCGCTCCCTCCGTCGCGGCCTGGCGCGCGGCGATTCCGTGCCGACGCAGCACAATGGCCTGTCTCACGTAGTCGAGTCCGGTGACGACGGTGAGAACGACCGCCACGGCCATCACCCAGAACCTCAGGGTGGCCAGGGGTCCCTCCAGGACCAGGACGTACATCCCGACGGCGGTGCCCTGGGCCAGGGTCTTCAGCTTGCCGCCGCGGCTCGCCGGGATCACTCCGTACCGGATGACGACGAAACGCAGCAGGGTGATGCCGAGCTCCCTGCCGAGGATGACGGCCGTCACCCACCAGGGCAGATCACCGAGGTACGACAGGCAGATCAGCGCCGCGCCCATGATCGCCTTGTCGGCGATGGGATCGGCGATCTTCCCGAAGTCGGTGACGAGGTTGTAGGTGCGGGCCAGATGGCCGTCGAAGATGTCGGTGATCATGGCGACGGCGAAGGCGGCCCAGGCCCAGGCACGCCACGCGGGGTCGTACCCGCCGTCCATGAGCATCAGCACCACGAAGCCCGGTACGAGGACCAGGCGGACCATCGTCAGGATGTTCGCGATGTTCCAGAGGCTGGCCTGGTTGACCGCGGCAGCGCCGAGCTTCCCGCCACGCACGGGCCTGGCGTCTCCGGGAGCGCTCGGGGCACCGGGGGTGCCCTGGGCACTCGTGGCGCTCTTGGCGCCGGGGGAGCCGCCCGCCGCGGATGCCGGGACACCCGTCATCTGGCCGCCTCCTCAGCACGCGCGAGGGAGCCCGGAAGCACCTCGGCCACCAGGTCGACGCCTTCGGTGCCGACCACCTTCGCGTCGACCATAAGGCCGACCGTCACGTTCTCGCCGTTCGTGAACAGCACCTGGCCGTCCGTCTCGGGCGCCTGGTGCGCGGCGCGGCCGTAGGCGCCCTCGTCGCCGTCGACCGACTCGACGAGGACGCGGACCGTCTGCCCGACGCGCTCCTCGGCGCGCTGCGAGACCAGTTCCTCGGCCAGCCGGGAGACGCGCGCGAGGCGCTCGGCGACCACGTCCTCGTCGAGCTTGTTGTCGTAGGTGGCCGCCTCGGTGCCTTCCTCGTCGGAGTAGCCGAAGACACCGATGGCGTCCAGGCGCGCGCCGTTCAGGAAGCGCTCCAGCTCCGCGAGGTCGGCCTCGGTCTCGCCGGGGAAGCCGACGATGAAGTTGGACCGGACCCCGGCCTCGGGGGCCTTGCCGCGGATGGTGTCGAGCAGTTCCAGGAAGCGGTCGGTGTCACCGAAACGGCGCATCGAGCGCAGCACGGCGGGCGCGGAGTGCTGGAAGGAGAGGTCGAAGTAGGGCGCGACCTTGGGGGTGGAGGTGAGCACGTCGATGAGGCCGGGCCGCATCTCGGCGGGCTGGAGGTAGCTCACGCGCACCCGCTCGATGCCGGCGACGTCGGCGAGCTCGGGCAGCAGCGACTCCAGCAGGCGGATGTCGCCGAGGTCCTTGCCGTACGAGGTGTTGTTCTCGGAGACCAGCATGATCTCCTTGACGCCCTGCTCGGCGAGCCAGCGGGTCTCGTTGAGGACGTCCGAGGGGCGGCGGGAGATGAAGGAGCCGCGGAAGGACGGGATGGCGCAGAAGGAGCAGCGGCGGTCGCAGCCGGAGGCGAGCTTCACGGAGGCCACGGGCGAGCCGTCGAGCCGGCGGCGCAGCGGTGCGCGCGGGCCGGAGGCCGGGGCGAGGCCCTCCGGAAGGTCGGCGGGGGCGTGCCCGGGGAGCGCGACCTCGGTTGCCGAATCCTGGCGCTCGGCCGGGCTGATCGGCAGCAGCTTGCGGCGGTCGCGCGGGGTGTGCGAGGCGTGGACGCCGCCGCTCAGGATGGTCTGGAGGCGGTCGGAGATGTTCGCGTAGTCGTCGAAGCCGAGCACGCCGTCGGCCTCGGGCAGCGCCTCCGCCAGCTCCTTGCCGTAGCGCTCGGCCATGCAGCCCACCGCCACGACGGCCTGGGTTCTGCCGTGACCCTTGAGGTCGTTGGCCTCCAGGAGCGCGTCGACGGAGTCCTTCTTGGCGGCCTCGACGAAGCCGCAGGTGTTGACGACCGCGACGTCCGCGTCCTCGGCGTCCTCGACGAGCTCCCAGCCGTCCGCCTCCAAACGGCCTGCGAGCTCCTCCGAGTCCACCTCGTTGCGGGCGCAGCCAAGAGTGACGAGTGCGACGGTACGGCGTTCAGGCATGGGCTCAAGACTACTTCGTCCCACTGACGGCCCACGTCGACGGGGTTGGCCGATCGCGGCCAACCCCGTTCGTGCGTTTCCCTGTGCGCCGTCTGTGCGGACCGGCCGGTCTCCTGCCGGGGGCCTCACGGGTTCCGCGTGCCGCTCGGCCCCGTGCGGCGGGCCCTTCCGGTCAGCCGACCTCCGGGTCGCCCTTGGTATAGGTCAGGCGTTCGACCTGGCCGGGACGGAACTCGTCCTTGATCTTCTTGCCGTTGACGTAGAGCTGGACGGCCCCGGCGTCACCGAGGACGAGATCGATCTTGGAGCTGTCCTGGAAGGTCTTCGACTGGCCCTGCTGGAGGAGGCCGTCCCACAGCAGCTGGCCGTTGTGGTCCTTGGCGGAGATCCAGCTGCGGCCGTTGGAGGCCGTGACCCGGACGGTGACCTTGTCGCGGGGCGCGGCCGCGATGGCGCTGTCGGACGGCTCCGGCTTGGGGTCGGCCTCGGGCTTGTCGGCCTTGGGCGTGGGCGAGGGGGACGTGCCGGCGGTCGGCGTGGAGCCCTCGACGGCCTGGCTGGGGGCGTCGTCGTCCTGCCCGCTGTCGAACGCGGTGAAGCCGACGAAGCCGATCACCGCGACGATCGCGGCGACCATGGCGGCGGTCCAGTTGGGGCCGCGGCGCTCGGGGCGGATGCGTTCCGCCTCGAACAGGGGGGCCGCCGGGGTCGGCGCGGGACGCCCGCCGTGCGCCTCGTCGTACTGGGCGAGCAGCGGGGCGGGGTCGATGCGCACCGCGCGCGCGACGGAGCGGATGTGACCGCGCGCGTAGACATCGCCGCCGCAGGGGGCGAAGTCGTCCCGCTCGATCGCGTGCACGATGGCGATGCGGACCCGGGTGGCGTTACTGACGTCGTCGACGGTCAGCCCGGCGTCGATGCGCGCCTGCCGCAGGGCATGGCCGATCGAGGGGCGTTCCGCCACGCGTTCGTCTCGGTCGTCTTCGAACGGACGCTCGTCTTCGGGGAAGTTGCCGTCAGGGGAGTTGCCGATGGACACGGGGCGCCTTTCGAGCGTGTAGCCACCTGTGCTGGAAGTTCAGTCTAGGGGGGGTGAGAAAGGGTGGGGCAACCGGGCGGTGGGTCTTTGTACGCCATCAGAAGGGCCGGTCATCCTGCTGGTGGTGAGGATGGGGCACGGGGCTTTCCCTTCCTCCAACTTGACGTACGCCGAAGGGAAACGGTTGCTCACCATTTCCTTACGGATGGGTCACGTTCGAATACCCGGATGCCGTGGGTCCACCCGTACTCCCGACGTGTTCCACCCGCTCGGCGGCTTTCCCGTGCGTCCCTCTACTCCCCGGTTTCCCCCCTGATCACGGCCAGCACTCCGTCCAGCTCGTCCGGTTTCACGAGGACGTCGCGCGCCTTGGAGCCCTCGCTCGGTCCGACGACACCCCGCGACTCCATGAGGTCCATCAGCCGCCCGGCCTTGGCGAAGCCGACGCGCAGCTTGCGCTGGAGCATGGACGTCGAGCCGAACTGCGTGGAGACGACGAGTTCGGCCGCCTGGCACAGCAGGTCCAGGTCGTCGCCGATCTCCTCGTCGATCTCCTTCTTCTGCTTGGTGCCCACGGTGACGTCGTCGCGGAAGACGGGCGCCATCTGGTCCTTGCAGTGCTGGACGACCGCCGCGACCTCGTCCTCGGTCACGAACGCGCCCTGCATGCGGGTGGGTTTGTTCGCCCCCATCGGGAGGAACAACCCGTCACCCTTGCCGATGAGCTTCTCGGCGCCCGGCTGGTCGAGGATGACGCGCGAGTCGGCGAGCGAGGAGGTGGCGAAGGCGAGCCGCGAGGGCACGTTGGCCTTGATGAGACCGGTGACCACATCGACCGACGGCCGCTGAGTGGCGAGCACCAGATGGATGCCGGCCGCGCGGGCCAGCTGGGTGATGCGGACGATCGCGTCCTCGACGTCCCGGGGCGCGACCATCATCAGGTCGGCCAGCTCGTCGACGATGACCAGCAGGTACGGGTACGGCTGGAGCTCGCGCTCACTGCCCTCCGGCAGCTTGACCTTGCCGTTCCTGATGGCCTCGTTGAAGTCGTCGATGTGCCGGTAGCCGAACGCCGCCAGGTCGTCGTAGCGCAGGTCCATCTCGCGCACGACCCACTGGAGGGCCTCGGCGGCCCGCTTGGGATTGGTGATGATCGGCGTGATGAGGTGCGGGATGCCCTCGTACGCGGTCAGCTCGACGCGCTTGGGGTCGACGAGGACCATGCGCACGTCCTCGGGGGTCGCGCGGACCATGATCGACGTGATCAGGCAGTTGATGCACGACGACTTGCCCGAGCCGGTCGCGCCCGCGACGAGCACGTGCGGCATCTTCGCCAGGTTGGCCATCACATAGCCGCCCTCGACGTCCTTGCCGAGCGCCACCAGCATCGGGTGGTCGTCCTCGGCCGCGTCCGCGAGGCGCAGGACGTCGCCGAGGTTGACCATCTCGCGGTCGGTGTTGGGGATCTCGATGCCGACCGCCGACTTTCCGGGGATCGGGCTGATGATCCGTACGTCCGGGCTGGCGACGGCGTAGGCGATGTTCTTCGTCAGCGCGGTGATCCGCTCGACCTTCACGGCGGGGCCCAGCTCGACCTCGTAGCGCGTGACCGTGGGGCCGCGGGTGAACCCGGTGACGGAGGCGTCCACCTTGAACTCGGTGAAGACGTTGGTGAGCGAGGCGACGACGGCGTCGTTGGCGGCGCTGCGGGTCTTGCCGGGGCCGCCTCGCTCCAGCAGGTCGAGTGAGGGCAGCGCGTAGGTGATGTCGCCGGAGAGCTGGAGCTGCTCGGCGCGGGCCGGCAGGTCACGCGGCTCGTCGGGGGCCTTCTTGGTGAGGTCCGGCACCAGGGTTCCCTGCTGCGGGGCCTTGGGCGTACGGCCGGCCGGGGCGTCCTGCTGGGGCGTCCTGGTGCGTGCGGCGGGCACGGGCGTGGTGTCCTCACGGTCACCGGCGCTCACACCGTGGGTGAGGTCGGCGACCAGTGGCGAGGGCGGCATCCCGTGGAGCACGGCCCCGTCGAGGGCGGCGGCTGCCGCGGCGGCGACGTCCACGGCGTCCAGCGGCCGGTCGGGGTCGGGCTGGCGCACGGCGGAACGCCGGGGGCGGCGCCTGGAGAGGGCCTCCTGCTCGGCGCCGTCCGGGTCGTACTCCTGAGGGGCGGATCCCCCGCGGCGGGGGCGCGCGGGGAGCGCGTCACGCCACTGCTCGTCATAGCGCGTGTCGTCGTCGCCGTACGCCTCCTCCACGTCGGCCGCGACGATGCCCAGCTTCTGCCCGAGGAGCCGCAGCCGCTGCGGGATCGCGTTGACCGGTGTGGCGGTGACGACGAGGAGCCCGAAGACGGTGAGCAGCACGAGCATGGCCACGGCGAGCGCCTCGCCCATGGTGTACGTCAGCGGGGTGGCCGTGCCCCAGCCGATGAGCCCGCCGGCGTCCCTTATCGGCTGCATGCCGGCGCTGCGGGCGGGCGACCCGCAGGCGATGTGGACCTGTCCGAGCACACCGATGACGAGCGCGGACAGGCCGATGACGATGCGGCCGTTGGCATCGGGCTTCTCGGGGTGTCGGATGAACCGTACGGCGATGATCGTGAGCAGTATCGGCACGAGCAGGTCGAGCCGGCCGAAGGCCCCGGTGACGAGCATCTCGACGAGGTCACCGACGGGGCCGCGCAGATGGGACCAGGTGCCGGCGGCGACGATCAGGGCGAGGGCGAGCAGCAGCAGCGCGACGCCGTCCTTGCGGTGCGCCGGATCGAGGTTCTTCGCGCCCTGCCCTATGCCGCGGAAGACGGCGCCGACGGCGTGCGCGGCACCGAGCCAGACGGCGCGTACGAGCTTGTACACGCCCCCGGTGGGACTGGGCGCCGGCTTCGGAGGGGCCGTCTTCTTCGCCGCCGCCTTCTTGGCGGGTGCCTTCCTGGCGGCGGCTTTCTTCGCGGGGGCCTTCTTCGCCGGAGCCTTCGTCGGAGCGGCCGCCTTCTTCGCGGGCGACTTCTTCGCAGCGGACTGACGTGAGGCCATGGGTGTGAGGTTACCGGTGGAGACCACAGCGGACACGTGTGCCTCCTGCTTCACCCGTTCGTGTCGCATGTCCCGTACCCCGAAGCTGACGGTCCCTGACGGCCTCTCAGCAGCGGCCCCGCAGGGCCATGGAGGGCACGGCTGCCGCAGCCGTCAGAGGAACGCCGTCGCTGTCGTCGGACACGGCTCTGACGCCGTCAGGTCACAACTCGAGCCGGGCCCCGGCCACTTACGCGCCATGGACCCGTGCACCGCGCCGACGGGGCTCCGCTCAGTTCTGCGAGGGCAGCGAGGCGGGCCCGCCCGCGCCCGGCTCCAGCGCGTCGAGCGCCCTGCGCAGCCCGGTGAGCTTGCGTTCGAGGTGGGCGGCGGTGGCCACCGCCGCCGCGTCCGCCGAGTCGTCGTCGAGCTGTTTGGACAGGGCCTCCGCCTGCTCCTCCACGGCCGCCAGGCGCGCGGAGAGTTCGGCGAGGATGCCGCCGGAGGGCTCCTTCGAGCCGCCCGACGCGCCCTTGCCGCCGCCCTCCAACTGGATTCGCAGCAGCGCCGCCTGCTCCCTGAGCTGGCAGTTCTTCATGTACAGCTCGACGAAGACGGACACCTTCGCACGCAGCACCCACGGGTCGAACGGCTTGGAGATGTAGTCGACCGCGCCCGCCGCGTACCCCCGGAAAGTGTGGTGCGGGCCGTGGTTGATGGCGGTGAGGAAGATGATCGGGATGTCCCGCGTCCGCTCACGCCGCTTGATGTGCGCGGCCGTCTCGAATCCGTCCATGCCCGGCATCTGGACGTCCAGCAGAATGACCGCGAAGTCGTCCGTCAGCAGCGCCTTGAGCGCTTCCTCCCCGGACGATGCCCGCACCAGCGTCTGATCGAGCGCGGAGAGGATGGCCTCCAGCGCCAACAGATTCTCCGGCCGGTCATCGACCAGGAGGATCTTGGCCTTCTGCACCATGGCCCGCCCTCCTCGCCCCGGCTTGGGGCCTCCCCTGTCCTCAGGATCCGGGGTGACACCGCCGGGCGTCACCCCAGAGGACGACTCCCTTGCGCCGCCCGTCCTTGTGCCGGTCATCGTAGCCGCACCCCACCCGTCGCCACACCCTGTCACCGTTATGTCACTGTGCTCATAGCAGGAACGCGGCAGGGGACCAGAAGGTTCCCCGAATCCCGCGTTTCTACACGGCCTCGGCCACACTCAGTCAGCAACGGGGCCTCCCGCACGCCCGGTTGTGACCGCGCGTCATCCGTCCCGTCACTCGCTCCGCATCCACTGCTCCATCACCGCCAGCAGGTGATCCGGGTCCACCGGCTTGGTCACGTAGTCGGATGCTCCCGAGTCGATCGCCTTCTCGCGGTCGCCCTTCATCGCCTTGGCCGTCAGCGCGATGATCGGCAGCCCGGCGAACTGGGGCATCCGGCGGATCGCCGTGGTCGTCGCGTACCCGTCCATCTCGGGCATCATGATGTCCATCAGGACGACGGTCACGTCGTCGTGCTGCTCCAGGACCTCGATGCCCTCACGGCCGTTCTCCGCGTACAGCACGGACAGACCGTGCTGCTCCAGCACGCTGGTCAGCGCGAAGACGTTGCGGATGTCGTCGTCGACGATCAGGACCTTCTCGCCGTCGAACCGGGCCGTCCGGCGCAGCTGCGGCGCCGCCTCCTGCGCCCAGTGCTCCTGCACCTGCCCGTTGCCCTCGCCGGGCGCCCCCGACCCGGACGACGGGGCGGCCGGCACGGCCCTGCGGCGGCGCCGGAACAGCGCGGCGGCCCCGTTCTGCGTCTCCTGGTACGACTTCACCTCGGCCGGCGTCTCCGCGGGCTCGCCCAGTTCCGCCTCGGAGGCCAGCAGCTCCCCGGCCTCCAGCGAGGACGGGCTGTTGCCCGCGTACCCCTGCGGAGGCAGCTCGCTCGGGTGCAACGGCAGGTAGAGGGTGAAGGTGGAGCCCCGTCCGGGCTCGCTCTGGGCGTAGATCTCACCGCCCAGGAGCCGGGCGATCTCCCGCGAGATCGACAGCCCC
Source organism: Streptomyces sp. HM190 (assembly GCF_009857135.1). Lineage (GTDB taxonomy): Bacteria > Actinomycetota > Actinomycetes > Streptomycetales > Streptomycetaceae > Streptomyces > Streptomyces heilongjiangensis. The sequence continues at coordinate 6,407,894 of NZ_CP047318.1, read as the reverse complement.
AGACCCGTACCTCCGTACTTGCGGCTCGTGGTGCCGTCGGCCTGCTTGAACGCCTCGAAGATCACCCTCATCTTGCTGGCCGCGATACCGATCCCGGTGTCGGTCACCGAGAACGCGATCATGTCGGCGTCCGGGTCGCTGAGCGAGCCGGCCTCCAGCAGCTGCTCCCTGATCGCGACCGGCACATCCGCCCCGGCCGGCCGGATGACCAGTTCCACGGCCCCGGAGTCGGTGAACTTCACCGCGTTCGACAGCAGGTTCCGCAGCACCTGCAGCAGCCGCTGTTCGTCCGTGTGCAGCGTGGCCGGCAGCTCCGGCGAGACGCGTACGGAGAAGTCCAGGCCCTTCTCGGCGGTCAGCGGCCGGAACGTGGCCTCCACGTAGTCGACGAGCTGGACGAGCGCGATCCGGGTCGGCGAGACGTCCATCTTGCCCGCCTCGACCTTCGACAGGTCCAGGATGTCGTTGATCAGCTGGAGCAGGTCGGAGCCAGCCCCGTGGATCGTCTCGGCGAACTCGACCTGCTTGGGCGTCAGGTTCGACTCGGCGTTGTCGGCGAGCAGCTTGGCCAGGATCAGCAGCGAGTTGAGCGGAGTGCGCAGCTCGTGCGACATGTTCGCCAGGAACTCGCTCTTGTAGCGCATCGAGACGGCGAGTTGCTCGGCGCGCTCCTCCAGGACCTGCCGCGCCTCCTCGATCTCGGTGTTCTTGACCTCGATGTCACGGTTCTGCCGGGCCAGCAGCTCGGCCTTCTCCTCCAGTTCGGCGTTGGACGCCTGGAGGGCCTTCTGCCGGTTCTCCAACTCGTCGGAACGCTCCCGCAGTTGCTCGGTCAGCTCCTGCGACTGCTTCAGCAGCACCTCCGTCTTGGTGTTGACGGAGATGGTGTTGACGCTCGTCGCGATCATCTCGGCGATCTGGTTGAGGAAGTCCTTCTGGATCTGCGTGAACGGCGTGAACGACGCCAGCTCGATCACCCCGAGCACAGTCCCCTCGAAGAGCACCGGAAGCACGATGACCTGGGCCGGGGGCGCCTCACCGAGCCCGGAAGAGATCTTGAGATAGCCGCTCGGCGCGTTCTCCACCAAGATGGTGCGCTTCTCCTGCGCGGCCGTCCCGACCAACGCCTCCCCCGGCCGGAACGACGTCGGCATGGAGCCCATCGAGTAGCCGTACGAGCCGAGCATCCGCAGCTCGTACTGGTCCTCGTTGTCCGGCCCCAGGTCCTTGCCGTCCACCAGCGGCATCGCCAGGAAGAACGCGCCGTGCTGCGCCGAGACCACCGGGGTCAGCTCGCTCATGATCAGCGACGCCACGTCGGCCAGGTCCCGGCGGCCCTGCATCAGGGCGGAGATGCGGGCCAGGTTGCCCTTGAGCCAGTCCTGCTCCTGGTTGGCGATCGTGGTGTCGCGCAGGTTGGCGATCATCTTGTTGATGTAGTCCTGCAGTTCCTTGATCTCGCCCGACGCGTCCACGTCGATCTTGAGATTCAGGTCGCCGCGGGTCACCGCGGTGGCCACGCGCGCGATGGCGCGCACCTGCCGGGTGAGGTTCCCGGCCATCTCGTTCACCGACTCGGTGAGGTCACGCCAGGTGCCGTCGACGTCCCGCACCCGCGCCAGACCGCCCAGCTGTCCCTCGGTGCCCACCTCGCGGGCCACCCGGGTGACCTCCTCGGCGAAGGACGACAGCTGGTCGACCATCGTGTTGATGGTGGTCTTCAGCTCCAGGATCTCGCCGCGCGCGTCGATGTCGATCTTCTTGGTGAGATCGCCCTTGGCGATGGCGGTCGTGACCATCGCGATGTTGCGGACCTGCCCGGTCAGGTTGGACGCCATCGAGTTCACCGACTCGGTGAGGTCCTTCCACGTACCCGCCACACCCGGCACGTGCGCCTGGCCGCCCAGGATGCCGTCCGTGCCCACCTCGCGGGCCACCTTGGTGACCTGGTCCGCGAAGGAGCTCAGTGTCTTGACCATGCTGTTGAAGGTGTCGGCGAGCTGCGCGACCTCGCCGCGCGCCTCGATGGTAACCGTGCGGGTGAGGTCGCCGTTGGCGACGGCCGCGGCCACCTGGGAGATGTTCCGCACCTGCATGGTCAGGTTCTTGGCCATCAGGTTCACATTGCCGCTGAGGTCCTTCCAGATGCCGGTGACGCCCGGTACGTGCGCCTGGCCGCCGAGGATGCCCTCGGTGCCCACCTCTCGGGCCACCCGGGTCACCTGCTCGGCGAAGGACGACAGCTGGTCCACCATCGTGTTCACCGTGGTGACCAGTTCGAGGATCTCGCCCTTGGCGTCCACGGTGATCTTCTTCGACAGGTCGCCCTTGGCGACCGCGGTCGTGACCTCGGCGATCTGGCGTACCTGGATGGTCAGGTTGTTCGCCATGAAGTTCACCGACTGGGTGAGGTCCTTCCAGGTGCCGGAGACGCCCTGCACCTCGGCCTGACCGCCGAGCTGGCCCTCCGTGCCCACCTCGCGGGCGACCCTGGTGACCTCCTCCGCGAACGACGACAGCTGGTCCACCATCGTGTTCAGCGTGTTCTTCAGCTCCAGGATCTCGCCGCGCGCGTCCACGGTGATCTTCTGGGAGAGGTCACCGCGGGCGACCGCCGTGGCGACCTGCGCGATGTTGCGGACCTGTCCGGTCAGGTTGCCGGCCATGCCGTTCACGGACTCGGTGAGGTCGCGCCACACACCGGCGACACCGGGCACGTGCGCCTGACCCCCGAGGCGGCCCTCGGTGCCCACGTCACGGGCCACCCGGGTCACCTGGTCCGCGAAGGACGACAGCTGGTCGACCATCGTGTTGATGGTGTTCTTCAGCTCCAGGATCTCGCCGCGCGCGTCGACGTCGATCTTCTGCGAGAGGTCACCGCGGGCGACGGCCGTGGTCACCTGCGCGATGTTGCGCACCTGGGAGGTGAGGTTGCCGGCCATCGAGTTGACGGAGTCGGTGAGCTCCTTCCAGGTGCCCGACACCCCGTCCACGCGCGCCTGGCCGCCGAGGCGTCCCTCCGTGCCCACGTCACGCGCCATGCGGGTCACCTGGTCCGCGAACGACGACAGCTGGTCCACCATCGTGTTCACGGTGTTCTTCAGTTCGAGCATCTCGCCCGCGACATCGACGGTGACCTTCTGTGACAGGTCGCCGTTGGCCACGGCCGTGGTGACCGCCGCGATGTTCCTCACCTGTCCGGTGAGATTCCGGAACGCCGTGTTGACGGAGTCCGTGAGGTCCTTCCAGGTACCGGCCGCGCCCGGCACCTTCGCCTGGCCGCCCAGACGCCCCTCGGCCCCCACCTCGTTGGCCACGCGGGTGACCTCGGCACCGAAGTAGGAGAGCTGGTCGACCATCCCGTTGACGGTGTTCTTCAGCTCCAGCATCTCGCCGGCCACGTCGACGGTGACCTTCTGCGAGAGGTCGCCGTTGGCCACGGCGGTCGTGACGGCCGCGATGTCCCGCACCTGGATCGTCAGGTTCCGGAAGACCGTGTTCACCGAATCGGTGAGGTCCTTCCACGTGCCCGCCGCACCCGGCACCTGCGCCTGGCCGCCCAGACGCCCCTCGGCCCCCACCTCGTTCGCCACCCGGGTGACCTCGTCGGCGAAGATCCGCAGCGTCTCGGTCATCTGGTTGATCGTCTCGGCGAGCTTGGCGACCTCGCCGCGCGCCGGGACCGTCACCTTCTGCGACAGGTCGCCGTTGGCGACGGCGGTGGTGACCTGGGCGATGCCCCGCACCTGCGCCGTCAGGTTGCCGGCCATGGTGTTCACCGAATCGGTGAGCTCCTTCCACACCCCGGCCACCCCCGGCACCTCGGCCTGGCCGCCGAGCTGCCCCTCGGTGCCCACCTCACGGGCGACCCGCGTCACCTCGGAGGAGAACGCGGAGAGCTGGTCGACCATCGTGTTGACGGTCTCCTTCAGCTCCAGCATCTCGCCGGCGACGTGGACGGTGACCTTCCGGGAGAGATCACCCTTGGCGACCGCGGTCGTCACCAGCGCGATGTCCCTCACCTGTGCGGTGAGCCGGTACGCCATGGTGTTGACGGACTCGGTCAGGTCCTTCCACGAACCGGACATACCGCGCACCCGGGCCTGCCCGCCCAGCTTGCCCTCGGTGCCCACCTCGCTGGCCACACGCGTGACCTCGTCGGTGAACGTCGACAACTGGTCGACCAGGTTGTTGACGGTCCGCCCGACCTTCAGGAACTCCCCGCGCAGCGGATGCCCGCTCCCGTCCGGGGCGTGCGTGCGCAGCTCCATCCGCGGCGACAGGTCACCCTCGGCGACGGCCGACAGCACCCGGCTGACCTCGGAGACCGGCCGTACGAGCTCGTCGACCAGGGCGTTCGACGCGTCGATCGCGGCCGCCCAGGACCCCTCGGTCGCGCCCGTCTCCAGCCGCTCGGTGAGTTTCCCCTCGCGCCCCACCATCCGCCGCACCCGGGACAGCTCGCCGGTGAGATGCAGATTACGGTCCGCCACCTCGTTGAACACGGCGGCGATCTCGGCCATGACACCGTCACCCGAGACGGTGAGCCGCTTGCGGAAGTTGCCGTCCCGCATGGCCTCCAGCGCCGTCAACAGCCGATCCAGGGCAGCCGTGTCCACAGTGGTGGTCCCGCCTCGCGGTTTGCGCTGCTTGTTCAGGGGCCGTCCGCCTTTCGCGCGCGCCTCAGTGCCTCGCGTCGCTCCGCCAGACTCCACTGTGTCCCTCCCGCAAGGGTCGACCGTTCCTGCTGGACGTACTGCGCCCCACCGGGCCGCATCGCACTGCTCGTACCACCCGTACTATTTCGTACGCGGATACGTCTGCTCGGTGGGCCGGACACCACTCTCCGGTACAGCTGGCGGAACGCGGTCCGACCCGGCCTTCTCCTGGATTCCTGCCCAGTGTTTCACCCTGGCCGAACCAGGCCATAACAGTTCGGCAGCTTCGCACACGGTCCGCACACCTCCGGGCGGAAACACAGACGACCGGCATCCGCATGGACGGCGAAGGTAAGTAACCTTGCATGCGGCTGTCCAGCCATGCCGGTCCTGTCCGGCCTGGGCGGTGGCGCACGAGCACGAGCGGGCAGGCATCGGAGGGGCGGCCGCACCATGACCACCGGACTGCATCCTGGGGAGGCCCCCCAGGACCCCGGGCCGAAGGATGATCAGCCTCTGCCTCGGCAGGAGGTCGGTCGTGGGTCCTCGCACGACGAGAACCGGACAAGGAGTTCTGTGATCACCGCGCGCGCGGCCGCCAGTTTCGAGCCCGTCTCGCGATCCGTCGCGACGGCCCGCTCGTTCGTCCGCGACACCCTCCAGGGCTGGGGCTTCGCCGACATCGTCGACGACGCCGTGGTCCTCACCAGCGAACTGGTCACCAACGCGGTGGTCCACGCGGGCACCTCGGCCGACGTGCTGTGTCTGCGCGCGGAGGACGGGGTACGCATCGAGGTCGCCGACAGGTACCCCGAGCGCGAGATCCCCCTCCAGTCCAGCCCCGTCAACATGGGCAGCCCGGACCGCGAGGGGGGTCGCGGTCTCCAGTTGTGCGCGGCGATGGCCGGCCGGTGGGGCGTCGAGTACACCCCCACCCACAAGCAGGTCTGGTTCCAACTCGACCTACCCGACCGCCCCGTGGGCACCCGCACCGCAGGCCCGTCGCTCCCTGCCGACCTGCTCCCCCTCGCCGACGGCCGGGTCCGCGTCGCCGTCGTCCAGATCGACCGCGCGGGCGCGATCAACGCGTGGAACGAGGACGCGGAGGAACTCTTCGGCTACGCCGCGGACCAGGTCATCGGCAAGCCGCTCACCGACCTCGCCGCCTGGCCGCACACCCCCGGCACCAGCACGGGGGTCGCGGAGGCCCTCCAACTCTCCCGCTGGGAGGGCAGTTACGGCATCCGCGGCGCCAACGGCCGGGTGACCCCGGTGTACGCCTCCCACCTCCGGGTGCGTGACGCCGCGGGCGAACCGTCCACGGTCTGCCTTCTCGTACGGGACCACGAGCGGGCCGTCCTGCAGACCCCGAACCGCGTCCCGACCGGCGATTCGGGCGGCTCCGGCGAGGGCGGCCAGGCCACGGACCCGTTCGAGGTCTTCATCGGTTCCCCCGCCCCGGACGACCTGGACGGCCTCCTCCAGCGCACGGTGGAGCGCGCCCGCGACATGCTCGACGGCGACTCCGCGTTCCTGCTGCTCGCGACCGACGACGAGACCGAGCTGGAGGTACGTGCCTCCACCGGTCTTCCCTCGGCCCGTCAGCGCTTCGCACGCGTCCCCGTGGAGGCCGGCCCCGGCCGCTACGGCTCGGCCCGCATGCCGGCCGTCCATGACGATCTCGCGGCCGTCCCCGGCGCGGTCCCCCTGCTCAACGGCACGGGCATGCGGTCGGTCGTCACGGTCCCGCTGAAGGTCGAGGGCCGCCTCACCGGTTCCCTCGGCGTCGCCGCGGAGGCCGCGAGCCGCTATTCCAACGAGGAGGCCCTGCGCCTGCAGTTCGCCGCCGACCGTATCGCTCTCGCCGTCGAGTCGGCCCGCCTGGGTGAGCTGGAGCGTCTGCGCCGCGGTTCCCTGTCGTTCCTCGTCGAGGCCTCCGACCTTCTCGCGGGCACCCTGGACCGCGACCAGACACTGGCCCTGATGGCCCAGATGACGATTCCGACGCTCGCGACCTGGTGCGCGGTGTACACGATCGCCGACCAGGCGTCCGACCCGTACCTCTCGTACGTGCTCCACGAGGACGAGGACCTCATCGACGGTCTCAAGGCCCTCCTGTCGAAGATCCCGCCGCCCGAGCCGATCCCGACGCCGGGTGCCCGTGTGTGGACGGCCCCCGCGGAGGCGGGCCACCGTGCGGCTCTGCACACCTCGATGCGCAGCCTGGGTCTGGGCGAGCCGGCCACGGTCAGCTCGGGCATCGGCACGACCCTGGCGACGGCCTCGGCGGTGGGCGGGGAGACGGTCGTCCTGCCTCTGGTGGCCCGCAACCGCGTCATCGGCATGCTCACGCTCGGCAAGCCGACGGACGAGCACTTCCGCCAGGAGATCCTGGAGCTCGCTGAGGACCTGTCCCGCAGGGCCGCCCTGGCTCTGGACAACGCCCGCCTGTACTCGGAGCGCGTGGCCATCAGCCAGTCCCTCCAGCGGAGTCTGCTCCCGCCGGAGCTTCCGGACATCGACGGTGTCGAGGTCGAGGTCATCTACCGCGCGGCCGGCGAGGGCAACGAGGTGGGCGGCGACTTCTACGACCTCTTCCCGATCCGTGACGGTGCGTACGGCTTCGCCATCGGCGACGTCTGCGGTACGGGCCCGGAGGCCGCCGCGGTCACCGGCCTGGCCCGTCATGCCCTGCGCCTGCTGGCCCGCGAGGGGTACGGCGGCCCGGCCGTCCTGGAGCGCCTGAATTCCGCCATCATCGACGAGGGTGCCCGCAGCCGCTTCCTGACCCTGCTGTACGGCGAGTTGTGGCCTCAGGAGGACGGCAGTGCCGTCCTGAAGGTCGTCTGCGCCGGGCATCCGCTGCCGCTCCGTCTCCGCCAGGACGGCACGGTGGAGCCCGCCGCCGAACCGCAGCCCCTCCTCGGTGTCATGGAGGACCTGGAGCTGTACGAGCAGACGGTCACCCTGGATCCCGGTGACGTCCTGCTCTGTGTCACGGACGGCGTCACCGAACGCCGTGAGGGCACCCGCATGTTGGGCGACGACGGCCTCACGGAGGTCCTCACGACCTGTACGGGTCTGACGGCCGGTGCTGTCGCGGCCCGGGTGATGCGCGCGGTCGAACGCTTCGCTTCGGACGCCCCGTCGGACGACATGGCGATCCTGGCGATGCGTGTTCCGGGCCTGCAGCGGGACTGAGCGGGCGGGGACCGGAAACCGGCATGAGAAAGGCCCCGCCCGGATGGGCGGGGCCTCTTGGCTGAGCCCCCAAACGGAATCGAACCGTTGACCTTCTCCTTACCATGGAGACGCTCTGCCGACTGAGCTATAGGGGCTTGTCGCTTTTCGAGGTTTCCCCCGCGGCAACGGAATAGATCATACCCCGAACAGAGCTGTGCTCCCAAACCAAGCCGGTGCGCCGGGCGACCGCTCTCAGAACGCCGGCTGCAGCAGTCCGCCGAGCGCGTTGCAGGCGGACACCAGCCGGTGCAGCTCACGCCGCGACATGTTCCCGCCGATGGACAGCGCGAGCGTCTCGTCGGCGGCCCGCTCGGTCTCGGGCAGGCGTATGTCGCGCCGGAACTCCGGCATGCGGTGCACGGGGGTCTTCACCGGCACGCTGCACTCAACTCCTTTGGCCTTGACGGCCCGTGCGAACGCGTCCCGGTCCGGCCGCCCGTTGCCCGGCACTCGGACGACGTACTGCTGGAAGGTGTGCCCGTCGCATCCGATCGGGGTCCGCACGCCTTTCAGCTTCGTACTGAGGTACGCGGCGCGCTCCCGGCGCACCCCGACCTCGCTGTACGGAGCCTCGGACTCGCCTTGTTCCAGCACCAACAGGCTGTGTCGCTGGCCCACTTGGTGCAGTGCGACGATGTCCGCCGACCGGCCGAAGCGGTGCACGGCAACGACTGCCACGGTCCGCGAGGTCACCGCGGCCTCGACGGCCGCCGCGTCCAGGCAGTACGACAGCGGATCTATGTCCGCGAAGACCGGCACTGCCCCTGTCAGGCTCACTGCCTGGGCGACCTCGGGGTTCCCGAACGCCGGCACGACCACCTCGTCACCGGCGCCGACACCTGCGGCCTTGAGCATTCCAACGGTACCCATGGCGCGGATCCTCGTCGCGCAACGTGAACGCCAAGTGACGCACAACAAAAAAGAGCTGGTCCCCGAACCGAAATTCGGGGACCAGCTCTATCAACAATTGTTCGGCGGCGTCCTACTCTCCCACAGGGTCCCCCCTGCAGTACCATCGGCGCTGTGAGGCTTAGCTTCCGGGTTCGGAATGTAACCGGGCGTTTCCCTCACGCTATGACCACCGAAACACTATGAAACAATCAACCGCACCACGCTCTGTGACAAACGCGGGGTTGTTCGTGGTTTCAGAACCAACACAGTGGACGCGAGCAACTGAGGACAAGCCCTCGGCCTATTAGTACCGGTCACCTCCACACGTTACCGTGCTTCCAGATCCGGCCTATCAACCCAGTCGTCTACTGGGAGCCTTACCCCATCAAGTGGGTGGGAGTCCTCATCTCGAAGCAGGCTTCCCGCTTAGATGCTTTCAGCGGTTATCCCTCCCGAACGTAGCCAACCAGCCATGCCCTTGGCAGAACAACTGGCACACCAGAGGTTCGTCCGTCCCGGTCCTCTCGTACTAGGGACAGCCCTTCTCAAGACTCCTACGCGCACAGCGGATAGGGACCGAACTGTCTCACGACGTTCTAAACCCAGCTCGCGTACCGCTTTAATGGGCGAACAGCCCAACCCTTGGGACCGACTCCAGCCCCAGGATGCGACGAGCCGACATCGAGGTGCCAAACCATCCCGTCGATATGGACTCTTGGGGAAGATCAGCCTGTTATCCCCGGGGTACCTTTTATCCGTTGAGCGACGGCGCTTCCACAAGCCACCGCCGGATCACTAGTCCCGACTTTCGTCCCTGCTCGACCCGTCGGTCTCACAGTCAAGCTCCCTTGTGCACTTACACTCACCACCTGATTGCCAACCAGGCTGAGGGAACCTTTGGGCGCCTCCGTTACCCTTTAGGAGGCAACCGCCCCAGTTAAACTACCCATCAGACACTGTCCCCGATCCGGATCACGGACCCGGGTTAGACATCCAGCACGACCAGACTGGTATTTCAACGACGACTCCCCCTGAACTGGCGTCCAGAGTTCACAGTCTCCCAGCTATCCTACACAAGCCGAACCGAACACCAATATCAAACTGTAGTAAAGGTCCCGGGGTCTTTCCGTCCTGCTGCGCGAAACGAGCATCTTTACTCGTAGTGCAATTTCACCGGGCCTATGGTTGAGACAGTCGAGAAGTCGTTACGCCATTCGTGCAGGTCGGAACTTACCCGACAAGGAATTTCGCTACCTTAGGATGGTTATAGTTACCACCGCCGTTTACTGGCGCTTAAGTTCTCAGCTTCGCCCACCCGAAAGTGAGCTAACCGGTCCCCTTAACGTTCCAGCACCGGGCAGGCGTCAGTCCGTATACATCGCCTTACGGCTTCGCACGGACCTGTGTTTTTAGTAAACAGTCGCTTCTCGCTGGTCTCTGCGGCCACCCCCAGCTCAAGCAGCACGTGCTCTCACCAGGCGTGGCCCCCCTTCTCCCGAAGTTACGGGGGCATTTTGCCGAGTTCCTTAACCATAGTTCACCCGAACGCCTCGGTATTCTCTACCAGACCACCTGAGTCGGTTTAGGGTACGGGCCGCCATGAAACTCGCTAGAGGCTTTTCTCGACAGCATAGGATCATCCACTTCACCACAATCGGCTCGGCATCAGGTCTCAGACTGCATGCCAGGCGGATTTACCTACCCGACGTCCTACACCCTTACCCCGGGACAACCACCGCCCGGGATGGACTACCTTCCTGCGTCACCCCATCACTCACCTACTACAAGTCTGGTTCGTCGGCTCCACCACTCCCCTTCACCCGAAGGCTCCGGGGCGGCTTCACGGACTTAGCATCGCCTGGTTCGATGTTTGACGCTTCACAGCGGGTACCGGAATATCAACCGGTTATCCATCGACTACGCCTGTCGGCCTCGCCTTAGGTCCCGACTTACCCTGGGCAGATCAGCTTGACCCAGGAACCCTTGGTCAATCGGCGCAAACGTTTCTCACGTTTGTATCGCTACTCATGCCTGCATTCTCACTCGTCAACCGTCCACAACTCGCTTACACGGCTGCTTCACCCGGCAGACGACGCTCCCCTACCCATCACGATCCCCGTTGGGGGTACATATCGCAATGACACGACTTCGGCGGTACGCTTGAGCCCCGCTACATTGTCGGCGCGGAATCACTAGACCAGTGAGCTATTACGCACTCTTTCAAGGGTGGCTGCTTCTAAGCCAACCTCCTGGTTGTCTCTGCGACTCCACATCCTTTCCCACTTAGCGTACGCTTAGGGGCCTTAGTCGATGCTCTGGGCTGTTTCCCTCTCGACCATGGAGCTTATCCCCCACAGTCTCACTGCCGCGCTCTCACTTACCGGCATTCGGAGTTTGGCTAAGGTCAGTAACCCGGTAGGGCCCATCGCCTATCCAGTGCTCTACCTCCGGCAAGAAACACACGACGCTGCACCTAAATGCATTTCGGGGAGAACCAGCTATCACGGAGTTTGATTGGCCTTTCACCCCTAACCACAGGTCATCCCCCAGGTTTTCAACCCTGGTGGGTTCGGTCCTCCACGAAGTCTTACCTCCGCTTCAACCTGCCCATGGCTAGATCACTCCGCTTCGGGTCTTGAGCGTGCTACTCAAACGCCCTGTTCGGACTCGCTTTCGCTACGGCTACCCCACCCGGGTTAACCTCGCAACACACCGCAAACTCGCAGGCTCATTCTTCAAAAGGCACGCAGTCACGACGTTGAGTGCAAGCACTCAACGCGACGCTCCCACGGCTTGTAGGCACACGGTTTCAGGTACTATTTCACTCCCCTCCCGGGGTACTTTTCACCATTCCCTCACGGTACTATCCGCTATCGGTCACCAGGGAATATTTAGGCTTAGCGGGTGGTCCCGCCAGATTCACACGGGATTTCTCGGGCCCCGTGCTACTTGGGTGTCTCTCAAACGAGCCGCTGATGTTTCAGCTACGGGGGTCTTACCCTCTACGCCGGACCTTTCGCATGTCCTTCGCCTACATCAACGGTTTCTGACTCGCCTCACAGCCGGCAGACTGTGAAAGAGAGATCCCACAACCCCGTATACGCAACCCCTGCCGGGTCTCACACGCATACGGTTTGGCCTCATCCAGTTTCGCTCGCCACTACTCCCGGAATCACGGTTGTTTTCTCTTCCTGCGGGTACTGAGATGTTTCACTTCCCCGCGTTCCCTCCACTTGCCCTATGTGTTCAGGCAAGGGTGACAGCCCATGACGACTGCCGGGTTTCCCCATTCGGACACCCCCGGATCAAAGCCTGGTTGACGACTCCCCGGGGCCTATCGTGGCCTCCCACGTCCTTCATCGGTTCCTGGTGCCAAGGCATCCACCGTGCGCCCTTAAAAACTTGGCCACAGATGCTCGCGTCCACTGTGCAGTTCTCAAACAACGACCAACCACCCACCACCCCGAACCACCCGGTTCGAGTTCACTGGGGCCGGCACCGAAGGACGAGCAACGCTCGCACCCTCAGACACCCAACAGCGTGCCCGACACGATCAACCGATGAGCTTCGCGTTCCACGCCGAAGCAGTACTAGCGCTCTCATCCATCCCGACCGTGCCGAATAATCAACGTTCCACCCATGAGCGACCAGCATCAGACATTCGCTGATGTTCTGGCGTCTGGACCCCCCGAAAGAGGCCAGGTGCTCCTTAGAAAGGAGGTGATCCAGCCGCACCTTCCGGTACGGCTACCTTGTTACGACTTCGTCCCAATCGCCAGTCCCACCTTCGACAGCTCCCTCCCACAAGGGGTTGGGCCACCGGCTTCGGGTGTTACCGACTTTCGTGACGTGACGGGCGGTGTGTACAAGGCCCGGGAACGTATTCACCGCAGCACTGCTGATCTGCGATTACTAGCAACTCCGACTTCATGGGGTCGAGTTGCAGACCCCAATCCGAACTGAGACAGGCTTTTTGAGATTCGCTCCGCCTCACGGCTTCGCAGCTCATTGTACCTGCCATTGTAGCACGTGTGCAGCCCAAGACATAAGGGGCATGATGACTTGACGTCGTCCCCACCTTCCTCCGAGTTGACCCCGGCAGTCTCCTGTGAGTCCCCATCACCCCGAAAGGCATGCTGGCAACACAGAACAAGGGTTGCGCTCGTTGCGGGACTTAACCCAACATCTCACGACACGAGCTGACGACAGCCATGCACCACCTGTACACCGACCACAAGGGGGCACCCATCTCTGGATGTTTCCGGTGTATGTCAAGCCTTGGTAAGGTTCTTCGCGTTGCGTCGAATTAAGCCACATGCTCCGCTGCTTGTGCGGGCCCCCGTCAATTCCTTTGAGTTTTAGCCTTGCGGCCGTACTCCCCAGGCGGGGAACTTAATGCGTTAGCTGCGGCACCGACGACGTGGAATGTCGCCAACACCTAGTTCCCACCGTTTACGGCGTGGACTACCAGGGTATCTAATCCTGTTCGCTCCCCACGCTTTCGCTCCTCAGCGTCAGTAATGGCCCAGAGATCCGCCTTCGCCACCGGTGTTCCTCCTGATATCTGCGCATTTCACCGCTACACCAGGAATTCCGATCTCCCCTACCACACTCTAGTCTGCCCGTATCGAATGCAGACCCGGGGTTAAGCCCCGGGCTTTCACATCCGACGCGACAGACCGCCTACGAGCTCTTTACGCCCAATAATTCCGGACAACGCTCGCGCCCTACGTATTACCGCGGCTGCTGGCACGTAGTTAGCCGGCGCTTCTTCTGCAGGTACCGTCACTCTCGCTTCTTCCCTGCTGAAAGAGGTTTACAACCCGAAGGCCGTCATCCCTCACGCGGCGTCGCTGCATCAGGCTTTCGCCCATTGTGCAATATTCCCCACTGCTGCCTCCCGTAGGAGTCTGGGCCGTGTCTCAGTCCCAGTGTGGCCGGTCGCCCTCTCAGGCCGGCTACCCGTCGTCGCCTTGGTGAGCCGTTACCTCACCAACAAGCTGATAGGCCGCGGGCTCATCCTTCACCGCCGGAGCTTTCCACGCACATCGGATGCCCGAGCGCGTCGTATCCGGTATTAGACCCCGTTTCCAGGGCTTGTCCCAGAGTGAAGGGCAGATTGCCCACGTGTTACTCACCCGTTCGCCACTAATCCACCCCGAAGGGCTTCATCGTTCGACTTGCATGTGTTAAGCACGCCGCCAGCGTTCGTCCTGAGCCAGGATCAAACTCTCCGTGAATGTTTACCGGTCATCCGGTGCACACACACGAGAGCGGAACCACCGGAGGAATGATCCGATGGTTCACAGCGTCCTCGCTGTGTTTATTTCAAAGGAACCTCGCCTCGACCAACCGGCCGGAGACGGGGTATCAACATATCTGGCGTTGATTTTTGGCACGCTGTTGAGTTCTCAAGGAACGGACGCTTCCTTTGTACTCACCCGAGCAACTTCTCGGGCTTTCCTCCGGGCGCTTCCCTTCGGTCTTGCGTTTCCGACTCTATCAGATCCTTTTCCGATCCGATTTCCTCGGTGCTTTCCAGGTTCCCACTTTCGCGTTTCCCTTTCCGGCGATTCCGACTTTATCAGAGGTTCTGAGTCGGAATTCCCGCCCGGTCCGGGTGGCTCCTGACGCACAGTTGCGTCGGGTCCCCCCCTGGGCGGAGCCGTAAACCTACTGGAGCGGGGCGCCCCGATGCAAATCGAGGGGCCCCGCTCCCGGTCAGACGCTGACGGAGGGTCAGACCTCAACCACCACAGGCAGGATCATCGGCCTGCGTCGGTACGTGTCCGAGACCCACTTGCCCAGGGTCCGTCGGATGAGTTGCTGCAGCTGGTGGGGCTCGACGACCCCGTCCTGCGCCGAACGCTCCAGGACCTCGGTGATCCTCGGGATGACGTCACCGAAGGCGGAGTCCTCGATACCGGAGCCGCGGGCCTGGATGTGCGGGCCGCCGGTGATCTTGCCGGTGGAGGCGTCCACCACCACGAAGACGGAGATGATGCCCTCGTCGCCGAGGATCTTGCGGTCCTTCAGGGCCGGCTCCCCGACATCGCCGACCGAGAGGCCGTCGACGTAGACGTAACCCGCCTGGACCTTGCCGGAGATCCTGGCCTTGCCCTCGATGAGGTCGACGGCGACGCCGTCCTCGGCGATGACGATGCGGTCGTGCGGGACGCCGGTCATGGCGCCCAGTTCGGCGTTGGCCCGCAGATGGCGCCATTCGCCGTGGACCGGCATCAGGTTCTTCGGGCGGCAGATGTTGTAGAAGTACAGCAGCTCTCCGGCCGAGGCGTGTCCGGAGACATGGACCTTGGCGTTGCCCTTGTGGACGACGTTCGCGCCCCAGCGGGTCAGCCCGTTGATGACGCGGTAGACCGCGTTCTCGTTGCCCGGGATCAGGGACGAGGCCAGGATCACCGTGTCGCCCTGGACGATGCGGATCTGGTGGTCCCGGTTGGCCATGCGGGACAGGGCCGCCATCGGCTCACCCTGGGAACCCGTGCAGACCAGGACGACCTCGTGGTCGGGCAGGTCGTCGAGCGTCTTCACGTCCACGACAAGACCCGGCGGGACCCTCAGATAGCCCAGGTCCCTCGCGATGCCCATGTTGCGGACCATCGACCGGCCCACGAAGGCGACCCGGCGGCCGTACTCGTGGGCCGCGTCCAGGATCTGCTGGATGCGGTGGATGTGGCTGGCGAAGCTGGCCACGATGATGCGCTTGCGGGCGCCCGCGAAGACCTGGCGCAGGACGTTGGAGATGTCCCGCTCGTGCGCGGTGAACCCCGGGACCTCGGCGTTGGTCGAGTCGGAGAGCAGGAGGTCGATGCCCTCCTCGCTCAGCCGGGCGAACGCGTGGAGGTCGGTCAGACGGTTGTCCAGCGGCAGCTGGTCCATCTTGAAGTCGCCGGTGTGGACGACCATGCCCGCGGGAGTGCGGATCGCCACGGCCAGGGCGTCGGGGATGGAGTGGTTGACCGCGACGAACTCGCAGTCGAAGGGACCGATGCGCTCGCGGTTCCCCTCCGCCACCTCAAGGGTGTACGGGCGGATGCGGTGCTCCTGGAGCTTGGCCTCGATGAGGGCGAGGGTCAGCTTGGAGCCGATCAGCGGGATGTCGGGCTTCTCGCGCAGCAGATACGGGACACCACCGATGTGGTCCTCGTGGCCGTGCGTGAGGACGATGCCCTCGATGTCGTCGAGACGGTCCCGGATGGACGAGAAGTCCGGCAGGATGAGATCGATTCCGGGCTGCTCCTCCTCGGGGAAGAGCACTCCGCAGTCGACGATCAGCAGTCGGCCGCCGTACTCGAAGACGGTCATGTTCCGGCCGATTTCGCCGAGGCCGCCGAGCGGGGTGACCCGCAGGCCACCCTCGGGAAGGGGCGGGGGCGAGCCCAGTTCAGGATGCGGATGACTCAAAAGACTCTCCTCACCACGCGCGCCACGTGCCTCCGTGGCACGTGGCGCGCGTGACGTTCGTGCATGAGCAGTTGTGTAGGGGGATGCAGGCACTCGCGTCCTGCGTATTCAGTTGTGAAGTCGTGTGCCGCGCTGTGCGATGTCGGGCTCGCGTCGCGCGAAGTCCGGTGTCAGAGCTGTACCCCGCCGGCAGCAAGATCGATCTTGAGCTGGGCGGTCTCCTCGGGCGAGAGCTCGACCATGGGGGCGCGCAGCGGTCCGGCGGGCAGTCCCTGGAGGGCGAGCGCCGCCTTGGTGGTCATCACACCCTGGGTGCGGAACATGCCCGTGAAGACCGGGAGCAGCTTCTGGTGGATCTCGGTGGCCTTCTGGACGTCGCCGGAGACGTACGCCTCGACGAGGGTGCGCAGCTCCGGGGTGACGACGTGGCCCACGACGGAGACGAAGCCGACAGCGCCCACGGAGAGCAGCGGCAGGTTCAGCATGTCGTCACCGGAGTACCAGGCGAGGCCCGAGCGGGCGATGGCCCAGCTGGCGCGGCCGAGGTCGCCCTTGGCGTCCTTGTTGGCGACGATCCGCGGGTGCTCGGCGAGGCGGACGATCGTCTCGGTGTCGATGGGGACACCGCTGCGGCCCGGGATGTCGTAGAGCATCACCGGGAGGTCGGCGGCGTCGGCGATGGCCCGGAAGTGGCGGTACAGGCCCTCCTGCGGGGGCTTGTTGTAGTACGGCGTGACGACGAGGAGGCCGTGCGCGCCGATCCCCTCGGCGGCGCGGGCCAGCTCGATGCTGTGGTGGGTGTCGTTCGTGCCGACGCCGGCGATGATGTGGGCGCGGTCGCCGACGGCCTCCAGGACGGCGCGTACCAGGTCCGATTTCTCCGCGTCGCTGGTGGTGGGGGACTCGCCGGTGGTCCCGTTGATCACCAGGCCGTCGTTGCCTGCGTCCACCAGGTGGGTGGCGAGCCGCTGCGCGCCGTCGAGGTCGAGTGCGCCGTCCGCCGTGAAGGGCGTGACCATGGCGGTGAGGACCCGCCCGAAGGGGGTCTGCGGAGTCGAGGTCGGAGCCATGGGTAACACGCTACTCGTTGCTCAGGGCGCGGTCTGCCCTCGGGGGACGGGAAAAGTCAGGACAAATGCGGAGCCCGGCACTGCCTGCTCGGGGGTTCAAGCAGTGCCGGGTCCGTTTGATCAGGCTAGATGAACTTCGCGAAATGCCGCAATACGGACACTTCGCTCGGCTGACCCGCACATCTGTGCCTGGCCGAAACCCGTCTGTCGATCAGGGAGCCACGCGACCGTTGGCATTGAACGCGGCATGGGTCAGCGGCATGAGCTCGGCCCACGCGGCCTCCATCTTCTCGCCGACCATCTCGATCTCCCGCTGCGGGAAGGACGGCACCTTCGCCAGCTCGTGCTGGGTGCGCAGGCCGAGGAAGTGCATCAGTGAGCGGGCGTTGCACGTGGCGTACATCGAGGAGTAGAGACCGACCGGGAGGACCGTACGGGCGACCTCGCGGGCCACGCCGGCGCCGAGCATCTCCTGGTACGCCTCGTAGGCGTGGACGTACGCGTCCTCCGTGATCCGGCCCACCAGCTCGTGCTGGGCCTGCGTGCCCTCGACGAAGACGTACTTGCCGGGGCGGCCCTCCTGGACGAGCTTGCGGGACTCGTCGGGGACGTAGAAAACGGGCTGGAGCTCCCTGTAGCGGCCGCTCTCCTCGTTGTAACTCCAGCCCACCCGGTGGCGCATGAACTCGCGGAAGACGAAGATCGGGGCGCTGATGAAGAAGGTCATCGAGTTGTGCTCGAACGGGCTGCCGTGCCGGTCCCGCATGAGGTAGTTGATGAGGCCCTTGGAGCGTTCCGGGTCCTTCTCCAGCTCGTCCAGCGACTGCTCGCCGGCGGTGGAGACGCGGGCGGCCCACAGCACGTCGGAGTCGGACGCGCTGTGCTTGACCAGCTCGACGGTGACATCGCTGCGGAAGCTGGGCTTGAGATCGTCGGCGGGGGTGTCGGTCACGGCTCGGAAGGTCCTTCCCATGGCTGCTCTCGGGCGGCGCCCACTCTACGGGCCGCCACCGACGGGAGGCCGTATGGCCTGAGTCGTCCCGCCTTGTGCCCACCGTCGGCCCCCGAGAGTGGTGGGCCCCGGTCCGGCTCGGTAGCCTCACCCGGCACAACCTGTGCGTGGATTGAGTGAGGATCAGCCGTGCCCCTGCCCTTCCTGACCGCCGACCGCGCCTTCGACCAGGCGGTGGACGAGGCGCTGCCGTTCGACGACCGCGACCGCTGGCGGCGGCCCTACCGTCCCGGCCCGTGGCGGGTCGGCACGGCCGCGCTCCTGCTGCTGCTCGCCTCGTACGTGCTGGTCGCGGCGGTCGTCATCGCGGCGGCCGAGACGCCGCAGGCGGGCGCGCTGTGCTTCGGGGCGGCGCTGCTGATCATCGCCTGCACCCTGCGGCTGCTGCGGGTCGGCGTCTGGGTGAGCGCGCGGGGCGTGCGTCAGGTGAGCTTCTTCCGGACGCGGACGGCGTCCTGGGACCCGGCCGTCTCGGTGCGCACGGTGCAGCAGCCGGTGCGATGGCTCGGGCTGCCGCGGTCCGTGCAGGGGCAGGCGCTGCTCCTCGTCCGCAGGGACCGTGTCCAGGAGTATGTGACGCCGCTGATGACCAGCCACAACGCCGACTTCCTGGCGCGTACGGAGGCCTTCGACCGGGCGGCCGACACGATCGAGGCGTGGGCGGCCGAGTACGGGCGGGCCGTGTAGTCGACCGAACGGGTGAGGGGCCGGTCCGCGTGCGGGGCGGCCCCTCACCCGTGTGCGGGATGTCAGGCGGTCGGGAGCGGCTTGCCGTCGTGGAGCGCGATCGCGCGCTGCATCGCCTTGCGTGCCCGCGGGGTGTCGCGGGCGTCGTGGTAGGCGACGGCGAGTACGGGCGGGCCGTGTAGTCGACCGAACGGGTGAGGGGCCGGTCCGCGTGCGGGGCGGCCCCTCACCCGTGTGCGGGATGTCAGGCGGTCGGGAGCGGCTTGCCGTCGTGGAGCGCGATCGCGCGCTGCATCGCCTTGCGTGCCCGCGGGGTGTCGCGGGCGTCGTGGTAGGCGACGGCGAGGCGGAACCAGGTGCGCCAGTCGTCCGGGGCGTCCTCGGTCTCCGCCTTGCGCCGCGCGAAGACCTCGTCGGCCGAGGCGCGGTCGATGCGGCCGCTCGGGGTGCGCTTCAACTCGTCGACGGGCAGGCCGCCTTCGGCGTCGAGCTCGGCGGCGAGCTGGTTGGCCCTGCGGACGAACTGGGTGTTCTTCCACAGGAACCAGATGCCGATCGCGGGCAGGACGAGGACGGCGACGCCGAAGGCGATCGTGACCGGGGTGCCGGTCTCGATGAGCATGACCCCGCGGCTGCCGACCAGGACGAAGTAGACGACCAGGACGGCCGCCGTGACGGCGTAGGTGATCTTCGCGCGCATGATGGGTGCCGGCCGTTCAGCCCAGGTCGAGGAAGTGTTCGAGGCCGAGGGTGAGGCCCGGGGTCCGCACCACACGGCGGGCGCCGAGCAGGATGCCCGGCATGAAGCTGCTGTGGTGCAGGGAGTCATGACGGATCGTCAGGGTCTCGCCCTCGCCGCCGAGCAGGACCTCCTGGTGGGCGAGGAGGCCACGCAGGCGCACGGCGTGGACGGGGACGCCGTCGACGTCGGCGCCCCGCGCGCCGTCCAGGGCCGTGGCCGTGGCGTCCGGCGCCGGGGCCGTGCCGGCGGCGCGGCGGGCCTCGGCGATGAGCTGGGCGGTGCGGGTGGCGGTGCCGCTGGGGGCGTCGACCTTGTTCGGGTGGTGCAGCTCGACGACCTCGACGGACTCGAAGTAGGGCGCGGCGATCTGCGCGAACTTCATGGTGAGGACGGCTCCGATGGAGAAGTTGGGCGCGATGAGCACGCCGGTCTCCGGGGAGCCGTCCAGCCAGGTGGTCAGCTGCGCGAGGCGCTCGTCGGTCCAGCCCGTGGTCCCGACGACCGCGTGGATGCCGTGGCGGACGCAGAAGTCGAGGTTGTCCATGACCGAGGCGGGCGTGGTCAGTTCGACGGCGACCTGGGCGCCCTGCTCGGTGAGGGTCTCCAGCTTGTCGCCCCGGCTCAGGGCGGCGACCAGTTCCATGTCCTCGGCGGCCTCGACGGCCCTGACCGCCTCGGAGCCGATGCGGCCCTGGGCACCGAGGACCGCCACGCGCAGCTTGCTCATCTGTCTTGCTTCCTTCTGGGCCTTGTGGGAGGGGTCAGGCGACGGTGTCGTGGAGTCGGGACGCCTGTTTGTCCTTGAGCGGGCCGATCACCGACAGCGAGGGGCGCCGGCCCAGGACGTCGCGGGCCACGGCACGGACGTCGTCCGGGGTCACCATCCCGATCCGGGTCAGCATCTCGTCGACGGACATCTGCTCGCCCCAGCACAGCTCGCTCTTGCCGATGCGGTTCATGAGGGCGCCGGTGTCCTCCAGGCCGAGGACGGTGGAGCCCTTCAGCTGGCCGATGGCCCGGTCGATCTCCTCGTCGGGCAGTCCGTGCTCGGCGACCTGGTCCAGTTCGTCGCGGCAGATCTTGAGCACGTCGTGGACCTGGGAGGGGCGGCAGCCCGCGTAGACGCCGAAGAGGCCGCAGTCGGCGAAGCCGGAGGTGTACGAGTACACGCTGTAGGCGAGGCCGCGCTTCTCCCGGACCTCCTGGAAGAGGCGGGAGGACATGCCGCCGCCGAGCGCGGTGTTGAGGACGCCGAGGGCCCAGCGACGCTCGTCGGTGCGGGCGAGGCCGGGCATGCCGAGGACGACGTGGGCCTGCTCGGTCCTGCGGCCGATCAGCTCGACGCGGCCGGCCGTGCGGAGGCTGCGGTGGCCCTCGCGCGGGGCGATCGGGGTGGCGTCGGTGCGGGTGAGGGCGCCCGCCTTCTCGAAGGCGGCGCGGACCAGGCGTACGACCTTGTTGTGGTCGACGTTGCCGGCGCAGGCGACCACGAGGTGGGTGGGGTCGTAGTGCTTCTTGTAGAAGCGGCGGATGCGGTCGGCGGTGAGGGCGTTGACCGTGTCGACCGTGCCGAGGACGGGGCGGCCGAGCGGGGTGTCGCCGAACATGGTGTGCGCGAACAGGTCGTGCACGCAGTCGCCCGGGTCGTCCTCGGTCATCGCGATCTCTTCGAGGATGGCGCCGCGTTCGACGTCGACGTCCTCCTCACGGATCAGCGAACCGGTGAGCATGTCGCAGACGACGTCGATGGCGAGGGGCAGGTCGGAGTCGAGCACGCGCGCGTAGTAGCACGTGTACTCCTTCGCGGTGAACGCGTTCATCTCGCCGCCGACCGCGTCGATCGCGGACGATATGTCGAGCGCGCTCCGGCGGGTGGTGCCCTTGAAGAGCAGGTGCTCCAGGTAGTGCGTGGCGCCGTTCAGCGCGGGTGTCTCGTCGCGGGAGCCGACGTGGGCCCAGATGCCGAAGGTGGCGGAGCGCACGGACGGCAGGGTCTCGGTGACGATGCGCAGGCCGCCCGGGAGGGTGGTCCTGCGGACCGTGCCGATGCCGCCGGCGCCCTTGATCAGGGTTTGGGTACGGGCGACGGCCCGCGCCTCCGTGGAGGTGCGGGCCGTCGCCTTGGAGCTACGGGACGTCACTTGTCGCCGTCGTCCTTCTTCTCGTCCGAGCCTTCCTCGCCCTCGATCACGGGGATGAGGGAGAGCTTGCCGCGGGAGTCGATCTCGGCGATCTCGACCTGGACCTTCTGGCCCACACCGAGGACGTCCTCGACGTTCTCCACGCGCTTGCCGCCGGCGAGCTTGCGGATCTGCGAGATGTGCAGCAGACCGTCCTTGCCCGGGAGCAGCGACACGAACGCGCCGAAGGTCGTCGTCTTCACGACGGTGCCCAGGTAACGCTCGCCGACCTCCGGCATGGTCGGGTTGGCGATGCCGTTGATCGTGGCGCGGGCGGCCTCGGCGGCCGGGCCGTCGGCGGCACCGATGTAGATGGTGCCGTCGTCCTCGATCGTGATCTCGGCGCCGGTGTCCTCCTGGATCTGGTTGATCATCTTGCCCTTGGGGCCGATGACCTCGCCGATCTTGTCCACGGGGATCTTGACGGTGATGATCCGCGGGGCGTTGGGGGACATCTCGTCCGGGGTGTCGATCGCTTCCATCATCACGTCGAGGATGTGGAGGCGGGCGTCACGGGCCTGCTTGAGGGCGGCGGCCAGGACGGAGGCCGGGATGCCGTCCAGCTTGGTGTCGAGCTGGAGGGCGGTGACGAACTCCTTGGTGCCGGCGACCTTGAAGTCCATGTCGCCGAAGGCGTCCTCCGCACCGAGGATGTCGGTGAGGGTGACGTAGTGCGTCTCGCCGTCGATCTCCTGGGAGATCAGGCCCATGGCGATGCCGGCGACGGGGGCCTTCAGCGGCACACCGGCGTTCAGCAGCGACATGGTGGAGGCGCAGACCGAGCCCATGGACGTCGAGCCGTTGGAGCCGAGGGCCTCGGACACCTGGCGGATCGCGTAGGGGAACTCCTCGCGGGTCGGCAGGACCGGGATCAGGGCGCGCTCGGCGAGGGCGCCGTGGCCGATCTCGCGGCGCTTCGGGGAGCCGACGCGGCCGGTCTCGCCGGTGGAGTACGGCGGGAAGTTGTAGTTGTGCATGTAGCGCTTGCGCGTCACCGGGGAGAGGGTGTCGAGCTGCTGCTCCATGCGGAGCATGTTGAGGGTGGTGACGCCCAGGATCTGGGTCTCGCCACGCTCGAACAGCGCGGAGCCGTGCACGCGCGGGATGGCCTCGACCTCGGCGGCGAGCGTACGGATGTCCGTGACGCCGCGGCCGTCGATGCGCTTCTTCTCCTTGATGACGCGCTCACGGACCAGGGACTTGGTCAGCGAGCGGTACGCGGCGGAGATCTCCTTCTCGCGGCCCTCGAACTGCGGGAGCAGCTTCTCGGCGGCGAGCGCCTTGACGCGGTCCAGCTCGGTCTCGCGCTCCTGCTTGCCGGCGATGGTGAGCGCCTGGGCGAGCTCGTCCTTGACGGCGGCCGTGAGGGCCTCCAGGACGTCGTCCTGGTAGTCGAGGAAGATCGGGAACTCGCCGGTCGGCTTGGCGGCCTTGGCGGCGAGGTCGGACTGGGCCTTGCAGAGGACCTTGATGAAGGGCTTCGCGGCGTCCAGACCGGCGGCGACGACCTCCTCGGTCGGCGCCTCGGCACCGCCCTGGACCAGCTTGATGGTCTCCTCGGTGGCCTCGGCCTCGACCATCATGATCGCGACGTCGCCGTCCTCCAGGACACGGCCGGCGACGACCATGTCGAAGACCGCGGACTCCAGCTCGGTGTGGGTCGGGAAGGCGACCCACTGGCCGTTGATCAGCGCGACGCGGACGCCGCCGATCGGGCCGGAGAAGGGCAGGCCGGCCAGCTGCGTGGACGCGGACGCGGCGTTGATCGCGACGACGTCGTACAGGTGGTCGGGGTTGAGGGCCATGATCGTGGCGACGACCTGGATCTCGTTGCGCAGGCCCTTCTTGAAGGACGGGCGCAGCGGGCGGTCGATCAGGCGGCAGGTGAGGATGGCGTCCTCGGAGGGGCGGCCCTCGCGGCGGAAGAAGCTGCCGGGGATCTTGCCGGCGGCGTACATCCGCTCCTCGACGTCCACCGTGAGGGGGAAGAAGTCGAGCTGGTCCTTGGGGTTCTTGGAGGCGGTGGTGGCCGACAGCACCATGGTGTCGTCGTCCAGGTAGGCCACGGCGGAGCCGGCGGCCTGGCGGGCCAGGCGGCCCGTCTCGAAGCGGATGGTGCGGGTGCCGAAGGAGCCGTTGTCGATGACGGCCTCGGCGTAGTGGGTCTCGTTCTCCACTAGCGATCTCTCCGTTACTTTGTCGTCTTTTGTCCCGCGCTGTCCGTGTGACAGGGGGACGGTGGCGGAGAAGCGCTCCGTGCGGTGCGGGCCGGTCTTCGATCGAAGCACCCGGGGTTCGCTGCCCCGGGGGCCACTACCGAGGACCGGCGGCGGCTTGGCGCGCTTCTCCTCGTTCGGTCACGTGCGGTCACCCGTCGCGGGTGTCCTCACGCTGTGTCGTCCATATGGCGTTGTGCTACCACACTACAAAGGGGTGGTGACACTCCGCACGTTTCCGCACGTACGGCAAGGTCCCGTATGTACGGCAAAGGGAGCGGCCCCCGATCGTTTCGGGAACCGCTCCCTTCACGGCGTCCTACTTGGCGCCGGCCGCACCGCGGCGGATGCCGAGGCGGTCGACCAGCGTACGGAAGCGCTGGATGTCCTTCTTGGCCAGGTACTGCAGCAGACGGCGGCGCTGACCGACCAGGATCAGCAGACCACGACGGGAGTGGTGGTCGTGCTTGTGGGTCTTGAGGTGCTCGGTCAGGTCCGAGATGCGGCGCGAGAGCATCGCGACCTGGACCTCGGGGGAGCCGGTGTCGCCCTCCTTGGTACCGAACTCGGCGATGATCTGCTTCTTCGTAGCGGCGTCGAGCGACACGCGATACTCCTTCTGAGTCTCTTCGATGCCACCGAGCGCCCCTGGTCTTCGTCTCAGGGGGACTTCTGTGACTCGGGTGGCGGGATCCGTCGGCGCTGCCTCGCGGGGTCCCTGGAGGGAGTCCGCGGGATGCGTACACAGACGGCCGTCACACAGCGTACCAGTACGGAAGGACGGTCCTCCCCGGGGTCCGGCCCGCCCCCCGGGGAGCCGCGCCGGACGCCCCGTGGCGGGCGGCGCCGGTGCCGTCGGCGTGGTCGCGGTCAGCCCGTCATGGCGCGGGCGGCCGTGTAGACGTCGAAGACGGCCAGGGCCAGCGGGACGAGGGTGAGCAGGACGAAACCCTCGAAGATCTCCAGGAAGCGGCCCCAGAAGGGGGTGAGGCCGCTGCGGGGCACGATCAGGCCGATCGCGGTGATCAGCGCGGACAGCGCGGCGATGACGACGACGAGCCAGACGGTGCGGATCTCCAGGGCCGTGCGGTCCCCGGACAGGGCCTCGCGGATCACCGGGTGCGGAGGGTCGAGGGCCAGCCCGAGGCCCAGCAGGACGAGGCTGCCGAGCCCCGCGGCGAGGCAGGCGCCCACCTGGGCGGTGTAGCGGAAGAGCTGCGCGCGCATCAGGAGGGCGGCGCCGGTCGCGAACGCCAGCAGCTGCGCCCAGACGTCGCCGGAGAAACCGAGGACGGCGGCGGAGGCGACGGCGAGCAGGGCGCAGCCGCCGACGAGCCCGACCAGCAGTTCGTGGCCGCGCCGTGCCCGCGCCTCGATCCGGGCCAGGTCCACCGGTTCCTGCGGGGCGGGGTCGGCGCCGTACGCGGCGCGGCCGGTGCTCGGGGGGTCGTAGCCGATGGGGAGGCGGGCGAAGCGCATGGACATGCCGGGCAGGAAGGCCAAGGTCATGACGGCGAGGGGGGCGCACAGGGCGGCGATCTCGGTGGGTGTCCAGCTCAGCAGGATCGCGACGAACACCGTGACCATGGCGACGGCCGAGGCAAGGACGCAGGCGACGAACGGGCCGTCGCCGCGCGGGGAGCAGACGGTCAGGACGACGGAGGCCACCAGTACCGCCGCGCAGCCGAGCAGGAACTGCAGTCTGCCGACGCCCTGACCGTCCGCGAGCGGGAGGAGCCCGGAGCCACCGACGCCCGCGTTGGCCAGGGCGCCGAGCCCGAGGGCGACGGCGGAGGCACGGTCGTCGTAGACGCGGGCACGGACGGCGGCGAGAGCGAGGAGGACGACACCGGCCACGGCCGCGAGGACGCCGATCCGGCTGTGCATGTCGTGCCGCGGGTCGGCGGTCCAGACGACGAAGGCGAGCAGGACGGGCAGGACGCCGCCGCCGACGAGGCCGGCGACGCGCGTCAGATCGCCGCTCCACAGCCGGTGGTCGCGGGTCACGGCGGAGGCCACCGCTTCGGAGACGTCGTCGAAGACGGCCGGGGGCAGCGAGTCGGCGAACGGCCGCAGGGTGAGAAGTTCGCCGTCGAGAATGCGCTGTGCGGCGAAGGAGCGCGCGCTGTCGAGGACCGTGCCGTCGCGGCGCACGAGGTGGTAGCCGACCGGGGCGCCCTCGGCGGAGCTCTGCCGGGACAGCCGGAGGATCTCCGGGCAGAGGTCGGCGACCGGCACGTCGTCCGGCAGGGCCACGTCGATCCGGCTGTCGGGCGCGACGATCGTGACCCGGCAGAAGCCCAGTCCCGCGCCCGCCCCGGCCGGGGCTGACCGGCCGGGCCCGCCCGCTCCGGCTGCCGTCGCGGAGGCCGTCATGCTCACCTGCTGCTCCCCCTCGGTGTTGGTTCCGCGTCCGCGGTGTGAAGGTCCTGCGCCCCTTCCTCCGGGTCGTCCCGCGGGTGGTCCGGCGGGGCGTGGGGCAGGGGTCCGTGCGGTCGGCCGCCGGTGTCCGGGCGGTCGCGCATCGCGCGGATTGCCCTGTTTCGCCGACCGGATTCGCGTGTGCTCACGCGAATCCACCGGCACCCTACCGCCCGTCGGCGGGCGCCCGGGTCAGTAGGATCACGCGGCGGCCCGCGTCCGCCCGACACGGGGCGGCGGACGGAACTCCGGGTCCGGCAAGGGAATTGGTGAGCGGTGAGCCAGATCGTTGTGAAGCGTCCACCGAGGGCGCTGCCGTCCGAGGTGCCGACGCACGAGGTCGTCCTGCAGCCTCCGCCGGAGTTGCCGCGCGGCCAACAGGAGAGCGTGCTGCTGCAGTTGCTGCCGACGCTCGGCATGGGCGGCTCGGTGGTCTTCTTCTTCACGAGCGGCCATCCGTTCATGAAGGTGATGGGCATGGTGATGATCGCGTCGACGATCGCCATGTCCGTCGCGATGGTGGTCCGCTACCGCCGCGGTTCCCAGACGCAGTTGGCGGACATCCGCCGCGACTACCTGCTGTACCTGTCGCAGGCCCGGCGCTCCGCCGTCGAGACCGCCGCCAGGCAGCGCGACGCGCAGTACTACCTGCACCCCTCCCCCGACCAGTTGTGGGCGCTGGTCGCCGAGGGCAGCCGGCTGTGGGAACGGCGGCCGGGTGACGAGGACTTCGCGCAGGTGCGCATCGGCCTCGGCCCGCAGGCCCTCGCCACCCCGCTGATCGCCCCGGAGACCGCGCCGGTGGAGCAGCTGGAGCCGCTGGCCGCGGGCGCCATGCAGCGTTTCCTCGCCACCCACGACACCCTCGACGACCTGCCGATGGCGGTGTCGCTGCGTGCCTTCTCCCGTGTCACCGTGGGCGGCGAGGAGGAGTCCGTGCGGGCGTCGGTGCGTGCCCTGACCGGCTCGCTGGCCGCGCTGCACTCACCGGCGGACCTGGTGATCGCGGTCATGGCGGGGCGGGAGGCGCTGGCGCACTGGGAGTGGGCCAAGTGGCTGCCGCACGTGCAGGCGCCCGGTGCCGCGGACGGCGCCGGCAGCCGCCGTCTCATCGGCGGCGACCCCCGCGACCTGGAGGACCTGCTGGCCCACCGCCTCACCGGCCGCCCCCGCTTCCACCCCGGCGCGGCGCCGCTCCCCGACGAGCCGCACGTCGTGGTCGTGCTCGACGGGGTGTCGCTGCCGCCGGACTCCGTCCTCGCCTCCGCAGAGGGCCTCCAGGGCGTGACCGTCGTCGAGATCGTGCCCGGTGAGCCGGGCGGTTCCCGCGGCGACCTCTCCGTGCTCGTGCACCCCGGGTCGCTGCGCCTGGAGTCGGGGCACGGGCTGGTCTACGAGGGGGTGCCGGACGCGTTGTCGTACCCGGCGGCGGAGGCGCTGGCGCGGCAGTTGGCGCCGCTGCGCATGGCGTCGGGCGGGGACGACGACGAACCGCTGCTCGCCAACCTGGAGTTCACGGATCTGCTGGGCCTCGGGGACGCGGCGTCGGTGGACCCGAACCGGACCTGGCGGCCGCGTGCGCTCGCCGAGCGGCTGCGGGTGCCGATCGGTGTGGGCGAGGACGGGCGGCCCGTGATGCTCGACCTGAAGGAGGCAGCGCAGGAGGGCATGGGGCCGCACGGTCTGTGCGTGGGCGCCACGGGCTCCGGCAAGTCGGAGCTGCTGCGCACGCTCGTGCTCGGCCTAGCGGTCACGCACTCCTCGGAGACCCTGAACTTCGTCCTCGCGGACTTCAAGGGCGGCGCGACCTTCGCCGGTATGGCGCGGATGCCGCACGTCGCCGCCGTGATCACCAACCTGGCCGACGACCTCACCCTGGTCGACCGCATGGGCGACTCGATCCGGGGCGAACTCAACCGCCGCCAGGAGTTGCTGCGCGACGCGGGCAACTACGCCAACATCCACGACTACGAGAAGGCGCGCGCGGCGGGCGCCCCGCTCCAGCCGATCCCCTCGCTGGTGCTGGTGATCGACGAGTTCAGCGAACTGCTCACCGCGAAGCCGGACTTCATCGAGATGTTCGTGCAGATCGGCCGGATCGGGCGGTCGCTGGGCGTGCATCTGCTGCTCGCGTCGCAGCGCCTGGAGGAGGGGCGGCTGCGCGGGCTGGAGACGTACCTGTCGTACCGCGTCGGTCTGCGGACCTTCTCGGCCGCCGAGTCGCGGGCCGCGCTGGGTGTGCCGGACGCGTACGAGCTGCCGAACGTGCCGGGTTCCGGGTTCCTGAAGTTCGGCACGGACGAGATGGTGCGCTTCAAGGCGGCGTACGTGTCCGGGGTGTACCGCTCGGGCGCCGCGGACGCGGGCGCGGCCGGCGGGCCCCGGCCGGTGGACCGGCGGCCGGTGCTGTTCACGGCGACGGAGGTGCCGGTGCGGTACGCGGCGGTGCCCCCGCCCCGTACGGAGCCCGGGTCCGACACGGACGACGCGCTCGCCGACACGGTGCTGGACGTGATCGTGCGGCGGTTGGAGGCGCAGGGCCCGGCGGCGCACCAGGTGTGGCTGCCGCCGCTGGACAGCCCGCCGTCGCTGGACGGGCTGCTGCCCGGTCTGACGGCGGTGGAGGGCCGGGGGCTGACCCGGCCTGGGTACGAGGGCGCGGGACGGCTGGTCGTCCCGGTCGGCATCGTCGACAAGCCGTTCGAGCAGCGGCGTGATCCGCTGTGGGTGGACTTCTCCGGGGCGGCGGGCCACATGCAGATCATCGGCGGCCCGCAGTCCGGCAAGTCGACACTGCTGCGCACGCTGATCTCGTCGTTCGCGCTCACGCACACACCGCACGAGGTGCAGTTCTACGGGCTGGACTTCGGCGGTGGCGGCATGTCGGCAGTGGCCGGGCTGCCGCATGTCGGCGGGGTGGCGTCGCGGCTGGACCCGGAGAAGGTGCGGCGCACGGTGGCGGAGGTGTACGGCGTGATGACGCGCCGGGAGGAGTACTTCCGGGCGGAGGGCATCTCGTCGATCGCGGAGTTCCGGGCGCGGCGCGCCCGCGGCGACATCGCGGTCGCGGACCAGCCGTGGGGGGACGTCTTCCTCGTCATCGACGGGTGGGGGTCCTTCCGCACGGACTACGAGGGGCTGGACTCGGTGGTCCTCGACATGGCGGCGCGGGGTCTCGGGTACGGCATCCATCTGGTGCTGGCCGTGTCCCGTTCGATGGAGGTCCGTTCGAACCTCAAGGACCACATCATGAACCGCCTGGAGCTGCGGCTCGGCGACCCGATGGACTCCGAGATCGACCGCAAGGTCGCGGTGAACGTGCCGACGGGGGTGCCGGGGCGGGGTCTGTCGCCGCAGAAGCTGCACTTCATGGCGGCGGTGCCGCGGATCGACGGGCTGACCTCCGACACGGATCTGGCGGACGCGACGACCGCGCTGGCCGGCGAGGTCGCGCGGCACTGGGAGGGGCCGGGCGCCCCTCAGGTGCGGTTGCTGCCGCGGCGGGTACCGGTGGAGCAGTTGCCGCCGGGTGATCGCCTCCCGCGGCAGGGTGTCGCGTTCGGGCTCGACGAGGACCACCTGGAGCCGGTCTTCGTGGACTTCGAGCAGGACCCGTTCTTCCTGGTCTTCGGGGAGAGCGAGTCGGGGAAGTCGAATCTGCTGCGGCTGCTGGTCAAGCAGCTCACCGCGCGCTACTCGGGTGACGTCTGCAAGCTGTTCGTGGTGGACAACCGCCGGTCCCTGCTGGATGTCACACCGGCGTCCCACCTGGCCGAGTACATCCCGATGTCCAACGCCATGGACCACCACATGACGGCCCTCGCGGACCTGATGAAGCGGCGCACGCCCACCGCCGACGTGACCGCGCAGCAGTTGCGGGACCGCAGTTGGTGGCGCGGGCCGACGGTGTACGTGGTCATCGACGACTACGACCTGGTGTCCACGTCGAGCGGGAACCCGTTGAGTGGTCTCACCGAGCTGCTGCCGTTCGCCCGTGACGTCGGGGTGCGGTTCATCATCGCCCGTTCCACGGCGGGCGCGGGGCGGGCGTCGTACGAGCCGTTCATGCAGCGGATGAAGGAACTCGGCGCACAGGGTGTCGTCCTTGCGGGTGATCCCGGCGAGGGCGATCTCCTCGGGGGTGTGCGGCCCCGTCCGATGCCCGCGGGCCGGGGGATCTTCGTGTCGCGGCGGCGCGGCAAGCCGCTGGTGCAGACGGGCCTGGTCCCGGAGGAGACCCTGTGACGGGGTGTCGGCGGCGTCCTGAGCCGTGCCCGGGTCCGGTGCAACGGCCCGGCGTCCACCGGCGGGACGAGGCGGGTGGAACCGGTCGGGAAGGGCTCGGGCGTGGCGTGGGACGAGGGGGGCGGCTGAGGTCGCGGGCGGCGGCGCGGCCGGGAACGCCGCCGTCTTCGCTCATCCGAAGGCCCGCTGCGACAGCGGGGCAGTAGGGTGACTCGCACGGTTCGTTCGCACGTCAGGAAGGTTTTCATCAGGATGACCGACGCACCGGACACCGAGGTCGGCACTCAGGCCGAGGACGTGAAGGCACGCAAGGAGCGGGAGAAGAACGAGCTGTACGCCCTCGACATCTCCGGGGTGGAGTGGCACTCCGCGCCCGGTACGGAGGAGCACGAGGAGCGGGTGGAGATCGCGTATCTGCCGGGCGGCGCCGTCGCGATGCGTTCCTCGCTCGATCCCGGGACGGTGCTGCGGTACACCGAGGCCGAGTGGCGGGCGTTCGTGCTCGGGGCGCGGGACGGGGAGTTCGACCTGGAGCCGGCACCGCACAACGGCGGGCTCGCCGTGGACTCGGCCGAGTAGGGCCGCGTGGGCTGCTGACGGGCCACCGTGGCGGACCACAGCAGCGGGTGGACGTGCTGGACGTGCCCACCCGCTCGCTGGGTCAGGTCACAGGAAGTAGCTCGCGCCCTTGAGGTCGCCGCCGCGGTAGTCACCGCCGGCGTCGCCGATCCGGTGGCCGATGGCCATGAGGGCGTCGCGGATGCCGTTGGCATGGGTGTCCCAGTCCTTGTGCTGGGTCTTGAAGGCCTCGTGGGCCTCACCGCCCCAGCCTTCGGCGATCTTCTCGACGTCGGCCTTCAGGGCCTGGATCTGGTTCTCGAAGTCGCGTGCCAGGTTGCCGAGTTCGGTGGTGAGGGCGTCGAGCGTGCCGTACCTGACGGCAAGGTCCTGGTAGTCGCCGTTGACGTTCGTCATGACTGCCTTGTCTCCTTGGTGGTGGCTGCCGCCGGGAACTAGTAGCTGCTGAGGGCCGAGGACTTGCCGCCGAGGTCCTGGACGTCGATCTGGGTGATCCGCTGGTGGAGTTCTTCCTCCAGCTTGTCCTTGTCCTTGCGGTTGAGGTTGACGCCTTCGAGTACCTTCTCCAGCATGCGGCCGAGGGCCACCACGTGGTCGTTGATCTCGGTCTGCTTCTTGTCGAAGGCCATCGCGCCCTGACCCGTCCAGTTCTTCTCGATCATGTCGATCGTTCCCTGGAGGCGGCCGAGGAGCTTCTTGATGTCGTCGTAGCGGTCGATGATCCCCTTCTCCAGCAGCCAGACGCTCTCACTGTTGAGCTTCCGCCCGTCCGTCATGTCTCGCACTCCCTTTCCCGAACTGTGGTCGTGGCCTTCACACCGGTGCATTCCCCATTCGGTGGACCACTGTAGTCACTGTGCAAATCGCATCCAACTGGAGTTTTTGAGCGGTCAGTTGCCAATGGGGCACGGTGCCGGCAGGTGGCCGCGCGGACCCTTTGCTACTCGAATGCGGAGCCTTTGCTCCGGGCGGCGCGACGGCGTGCGTCGCGCACCACCACGGCGGTCCCGGCGATGAGCGCGGCCAGGACTGCCGTCGCGCCGAGGGCGTAGGTGGCGTACCGCTCGTTGCGTTCCTGCGGCGTCTCGCCCAGGTGGAGTTCGGCGGCGGTCGGCGCCTCCGCCTCGCTGAGGCCCTCCCTCGGGTCGGGGGACCGGATCCGCCGGTCGTCGTCCGTGAGGGCGCGGACCGGGTCGACGACGCCCCAGCCGACCCGCTGGTCGTGGCCCGCGAAGGAGCGTTCGGCGGTCTGCTCGATCTGAGCGACGATCTCGGGGCCGGTCCATTCGGGGTGCTTGGCCTTGATGAGGGCGGCGACCCCGGCGACGTACGGCGCGGAGAAGCTGGTGCCGTTGTCGGAGCAGTGTCCGCCCTGGGGGACCGTGGAGACGATGTCGACGCCGGGCGCGGCGACGTCGACGAAGTCGCCGGACTGGGAGAAGGAGGCCCGTTCGTTGTTGCGGTCCGAGGCGGCGACCGCGAGGACGCCCTCGTACGACGCGGGGTAGGTCTTCTTGTCGTCGCCGCCGAGGCCGTCGTTGCCCGCCGACGCCACGACCACGATGTCCTGCCGCAGGGCACTGTCGATCGCCCGTTTCAGCGACTCGTCGGGCTCGACGGCGTTCGCGGTGTCCTGGGAGATGTTGATGACGTCCGCCTTCTGCGCCACGGCGTGGTCGATGGCCCGGACCAGTGTCTTCGTGGTGCCGTGGCCCTCCGCGTCGTTCTGCTTGACGGGGATGACGGTCGCCTCGGGCGCCAGGCCGACGAATCCCGTGCCCTTCGCGGGGCGGGCCGCGATGATCCCGGCGACCTTGGTGCCGTGGCCGACCGTGTCCGTGGTGCCGTCGTCCTTGCCGCGGTCGAGGGGCCGGCCCTCGTCGTCCTTGGCGGGAAGGTAGTTGGCGCCGCTGGAGACGTCGACGGCGTCCTCGAGCTGCTCGTGGCGGACGTCGACGCCGGTGTCGATCACCGCGACCCTTACGTCTCGGCCCTTCGACTGGCTCCACAGTTCGTCGAGGAGGACACGCTGGAGGGACCAGGGGCGGCCCTCGTACGTCGTCCTGCCGAAGACGCACTCGTCCGGGGAGGCCGCCGCCGCGGGCGTCACCGTGGCGGTGCCGGTGACGACGAACGCGGCGGCCGTCGCGGCGGCCACGCGGGCGGGTCGGCGGCGTGCACCTCGGCGGCGCGCGGAGGAGAAGGGCGGCGCCGGAGGGAACGGCGACGCGGGGGGCATGGGCGGCACGGGGCGGCTTTCCTGTCGCATCAACGGGTCCCCTGTCACGATCCCTGCGGCTGGCGCGCGTCCGCCGTCGACAGGCGGGGGCCCGTCGGCAGGAAGGCGGACCACTCGGCGGGGATCACGGCCGGGTCCAGGTCTCCGTAGCCGAGGCGGATCTGGGCGAGCCGCGCCTCGTTCCGGAGCCGCTCGCGTTCCTCCTTCGTGATGCCGATGCCCGCGTCGTCCCCGGCGCCGTCCGCGTTGGACTGCAGGGCGTAGCGCAGGCCGGTGTCGGTCACCAGGAAGACGGCGCCCGCCTTCGTCTCCTCGCCCTTGAACTGGCGGTAGAGCTGACCGGAGCCGGGGGTGACGTAGGCGCTGGAGGAGCCGGTGGCCAGCGGCGCGGGGAAGTCAGCGCCCGCCCAGGTGCTCAGGGTGGTGGTGCCGTTCCTCCCGTCGACGTCCCGCAGGACGGCGCAGACCGTGTCACGGTCCCGGCCGCCCTTGGACGCGCCGTTGACGGCCTCCGGCTCCAGGGTGGGCCAGTCCCGGTCCTCCCCGAACGGCTCACCGGGAACGATCTGACCGGGGCTGACTCGGCGTTCCTCGGCCCTCTGCCCGACGGGCACCAGTTCCCTGCTGATCAGGAGCAGCTCGGCGACGAACGCGGAGACGGGCGCGACCCGGTCGGGCAGCACCACGTAGTGCTGCTCCTCGGTCCCGTCCTTGGCCTTCAGGACCATGCCGACCTTCTTGTCCTCGTCCTTCAGCGGGCCGGGAACGTCCGCCGGGGCGCCCGGCCTGCCCTCGATCTTCGGGAACGTGATCGGGTCACCCTCGTGGAGGGTGTCGAGCCACTGCCGGCTCACCCGATGCGGTGTGCTGGCGGACCCGACGACGGCCCGCACCAGCAACTCGTCGTCGCCGACCAGCTCGTACGCGGTGCCGCCCGCGTCCACGACGTATCGGGTGCCGTCCGGGTCGATGACGTCGAGGAGTTGACCGCCGCGCAGCTTGTTCCGGCCCTCGGTGCGGTTCGTGTCGCGGGAGGCGAGGACGAACGCCGCCTTCTGGATGGCCCTGCCGCCGGGGCCCTGCCGTTCGCAGACCGCCCAGCGCTTCTTCGCCCCCGCCTCCTCGGCCGAGGGCAGCCGGTCGGGGGCGTACGGGATGCCGATCGTCACGCCGTGCGGGATGTCGCCCTTGTCGAGGACGGACTCGTCGACGGTGACGACCTCGCCCTTGCCGGTGGCGAGCAGCAGCTTGGCGGAGGCCATGTTGAGGACGGGGTGGAGCTGGGTCTTGCTGCCGGTCCCGCTCTCCGTCTCCAGGACGACGTACCGGGTCGTGGACTCGCTGGCGACGATCACCTTCTCGCCTGGCTTGTCCCAGTCCTTCGGTGCCGTCGGCTTGAACATCCCCCACGCCCCGAAGGCCGCGACGATGACGACTCCCACGATCGTGCCCGGCAGGACGGCCCGCAGCGGGCGCGGCGCCCCTTCGTCGGAACCGTCGGGGGACGACTGGAGGAAGGACGCGAGCATGCGGCGCTTCGCGAAGGTGTAGGCGTTGAGCTGGTCCCGCCGAGATGCCATGTGTGCGTGAATCTCCCCGTGTCTCGCCCTGATCGGCGCTCGGGGGTCACCGTCCCCCGCCCTCCGTCGTCAGACCGGCCCCCTACTATGCCCGGTACGGGGACGGCTCTGTGGAGCGGGTAGGGTACCTGGATCTTCCGGGGGCCCGTGGGCCTGGGAAATTCCGGCGAGTTGTGGACAGAACGGGGGGACGGAGTGAGGGTTTCCGGAGCGTTGACCCGGTCGCGCGAGCGGTCGCGGACACCAGGCTCCCCGGCCCCCGCGCCGCATCCTGCGGGACGGCCGTCCGCTCCCGGTGCGGCGCCCGCCGCTGCGGGTGCGGTGCAACCGCGGTCCCGGCCGGGGCGTTCCGGTTCGTTCCGGTTGCAACGGATCGTTCTGCTGGAGATCGCCGTGGCGGTCCTGCTCGTCGGCTGGGCGGTGGGCCCGCTGGCGCTGATCCCCGCGGCCGTCGTCGCCGTCCTGCTGGTCCTCCTCGCCCTCGTACGGCGCCGGGGCCGCTCGCTGCCCGAATGGCTGGCCACGGCACGGGCGTTGAAGGTGCGGCAGAAGAGGGCGGCGGCCTCCGCGATCCGCCCGGGGACCGAGCCGGGTCTCGCGCCGGCCGTCGAGTGCGACCCGAGTCTGCGGACGTACGCGTACGGCGGCCGGGAGCGCCGGCCCGTCGGCATCATCGGGGACGGCACCTTCGTGACGGCCGTCCTCCAGGTCGAGGCGGACGTGACGGCACTGCGCGCCGAACGGAGCCGACGGCCGCTGCCGTTGGGGCTGGTGCGGGACGCGCTGGAGGTCGACGGCATCCGGCTGGAGGCGGCGCAGGTCGTGCTGCACACCCAGCCGGCGCCCGCGATCCACCTGCCGCAGCAGTCGGTGGCCGTCAGCAACTACGCCCCGCTGCAGGCCCGGACGGGCGCGCCCGCGGTCCGTATCACCTGGATCGCCCTCAAGCTCGACCCGGAACTGTGCCTGGAGGCCGTCGCCATGCGCGGAGGCGGGCTCGTGGGCGCCCAGAAGTGCGTCGTCCGGGTCGCCGACCACCTGGCCAGCCGGCTGACCGGCGCCGGGTTCCGGGCGACCGTGCTCGACGAGGAGGAGTTGATCGCCGCCATCGCCACGTCCTCCTGCGCCAATCCGCTGGTGACGGCGGAGGCCGGGCGTACGGACACACCGCAGCGGCGGACCGAGGAGTCCGGGCGGAGCTGGCGCTGCGACAACCGGCGGCACACCACCTACTGGGTGCGGCGCTGGCCGCAGCTGGGCGGGCCGGGGTCCTCGCTCCCCCGGCTCGTGGGCGCGCTGACGGCCGTGCCCGCTCTCGCCACCACCTTCAGCCTGACCCTGGCCCGCGGGGAGCGGCAGGACGTGACACTCACCGGGCACCTTCGGGTGACCGGACGCAGCGACGACGAACTCGTCG
Organism: Streptomyces sp. HM190; assembly: GCF_009857135.1. Classification (GTDB taxonomy): domain Bacteria; phylum Actinomycetota; class Actinomycetes; order Streptomycetales; family Streptomycetaceae; genus Streptomyces; species Streptomyces heilongjiangensis. The sequence goes on along the minus strand of NZ_CP047318.1, from coordinate 6,371,289 downwards.
CGGCCCGCCGCGCCTTGGAGCACACCGCCCGCGGGACGGGCACCGGACTCGCCCGCCTCGACCGCGAGCAACTGCCGGGTGTGCTCGCCACGCTGCCCCTCGGGGGTGCCCGATGACGATGACGACCGGGGCGGGTTCGCAGCCGCAGGGGACACAACCGCCGGGCGGGTACGTGTCGGGTTCGCCGGGCGGTTCCGCGGCGGGCGGGGCCTCGACCGGGGCGTCCGTCGGGGAGCGGGTGCGTGAGCGGGTGCGCTCCGGGCTCGGGCTCATCGGACCCCGGCACGGGCGGCACGCGCTCTCCGCCGAGCAACTCGACGCACTGGCGCTGCCCATCGGCGACGACGGGGTCGTCATAGGGGTGGACGCCGAGGGCCAGCCCGCCGTGCTGGGCGTCAACCGGCCCACTCCGTACGACGTCGTCCTCATCGGTGGTCTGTGGACGGCCCAGGTCCTCGCCCTGCGCGCGGCGGCGACGGGGGCGCGGGTCGCCGTGGAGACCGGGCGGGCCCAGTTGTGGATGCAGATGGTGCACGCCATGGGCGGCGGGCAGAACGGCATGACCGTGTACGACGTGGGCCGCGTGCCGCCGCAGGGCGCGTCGGCGGGCAACCCGGTGCTGGTGGTGCGTGACTGCGGTATGCGTCCGCCGCGCGGCCGGGTGGTCTCCGGGCCCTGGCAGTCGGTGCTGACGCTGCTGCCGTATCTCAGCCCGGTGGCGCCGCGGCTCATCCGTCAGGCGCGGCTCGTCGGCGTGCAACGGGTCTCGCCGGACGAGGCGGCCGAGTTGGGGCGCACGATGGCGCTGCCGCGGGCGGACGTGGAGTCGCTGCCGACGCTCGCCGACGGCGTCACGCTGTGGTGCGCCGACCGCGACCGGCAGTACGTGATGACCCAGCCGACCGACGCGGAGACGGGGTTGCTGGGGACGCCCCGACGGATGGACTGAGGGTGCGCGCACCGTCAGGGGCGCGCCCTCGCGAGCATCCGCCGGGCGGCGTGCGCCTGCGCGTGAGCGGCCTTCGCATCGCCTGTCCCGACCACCGCTCCGCGGTTTCCCCTCTCGGGGCCTCTCCCCACCGTCCGTCTCCGGGTGTCTCGTTCTGCTTGCATCGCGGTAAGGACCGGATGGGGCAGTCCCGTTGAGGATGCGGGCCCCGCCTCCGGGCAGGGTGTGACGGAACGGGCGGGCGCGGAGGGGCGGGCGGGCCTGCCGTCGTCACGCGCGTGGTGATTAGGCTGGGTGCGGGGGCGCACACCACGACGTTCAGGACGACACGGCTCGAACGACGAGAACGGTCGGCCCCGGTACGACTTTGAGGGTGCTCGACCACACCAGGAGGAACTGTGAACAGCGATCGGGACGGGATGCGCGGGGGCTGGGCCACGCCCGGCGATGACCAGTCCGACGCGGAGTCCGCCATCGAGACGACGGGCGAGTTCACCATCGACTACGCACCGCCTGCCTGGTACACCCAGAACGCCTCGCCGCAAGGGGCGGGTTCGCATCCGGAGTCGGGGACGGGGCCGAGCGGGGACGCCGGTTCGAGTGCCGCTGCGGGTGCTGGTGCTGGTGCGAGCGCGGGAGGTGCCGCTCCGGCGGCCGGGCCCGTGCCACCTCCGCAGGCCCCGCCGGGCGCCACCCCTCCCCCGCCGTGGCCCCCGGTGGCCGCCGCTCCCACACCGGGACCTGCCCCCGCCCAGGCGCCCACTGCTGTTCCGGCGCCCGCTCCCGCCCCGGCCGACGTCGGCAGCGGTGACATCGAGAGCGGCGCGACCATGCGGATCTCCGCCGCCGCGCTGAAGCGTGACATCGCGCAGGTGGCCGCGCCCGGCGCGCAGGCTGACACGAACGCGGACGTCGACGGGGCTGCGGGCGCCGGTGGTGAGGCGTCGGCCGGGGACGCGGGTACGGGTGCGGGTGCCGAGGCACCGGAGGCCGGGCCTGAGGCGGAGGGCGTGACGGTCGTCGGCGAGGACGGTGACCGTGCCGCCGAGGGGATCGCGGAGAACGGCACGGCGACCGGCGGATCCGTCGAGAGCCCGGTTCAGGGCCACGGCCGGAGCCACGAGGGCGCGCCCGAGGAAGCCGCGGCCGGCGCCGAACCGACCGACGCCGTGGAGGGCCGGTCCGAGCAGGGCGATGTGACCGCCGAGGGCTCGGCGGGTGCCGACACGTCCGGCGAGGCCGACCCGGCCGGGGTGAACGGCGGGAGCGCGACGGCCGCTGAGGTGTCCGGCGACGCCGGGGGCGCGGAGGGCGAGCAGCCCGATGGCGCCGTCACCCCGGACGCCGCCTCCGGAGAAGCCCAGCCGACGGATGCCGCCGCATCTCAGAACGCCGCACCTCAGGACACCGCACCTCAGGACCCCGCTCCCCGGGAAGCCGTCCCGCAGGTACCGGGCGCGGGCGCCGACGTGCCCGCCGCCACCACCCCCGCCACCCTGAACGCCGAGGGCGAGGCTCCGCAGGACGCACCGCCCGTGCCCGTCTCGCCGGACGCCTCCGGTGCCGTACCGCAGACTCCTCCCGCGTGGACTCCCCCACCGGCCCCGCAGGGCGGGCTGCCGCCGCTGCCGCCCGCGTACCAGCCCGCCGCGCCCGCACCGGCCGCGCAGTGGCCGGCGTCCGCGCCGCCGGCCCCGGCCGCGCAGGCGTCCCCCACGGCCCCGGACCCCGCACACCCGGCGGCCCCACAGCAGCCGGTCCACCCGCAGGCCCCGCCGGAGGCGCCCGCCGGCCCCGGTACTCCGGGCGCTCCCGCTCCCGACGCCCAGGGCACCCCCAGCGCTCCGGGCACCCCTGGCACACCACCACCCCCGCTGTCCCCGAACGACGTGCCGCCCCCGGCGGGCTACGGCTTCCCGCACCCCCCGGCGCAGCCCGCCACCCCGAACGCCCCCGGTGCCCCCGGCGCTTCGGGCCACCCCGGTCACCCCGGCCACCCCGGCCACCCCGGTCACCCGGCCCACCCCGGACAACCCGGCACCCCCGCACCCACCGCACCCCCGTTGCAGCCCACCCCCGGCTACGGCTTCCCGCCCGCCGCCTCCGTGCCCCCGCAGGCGGGCTACGGCTTCCCCCAGCCGCCGCAGGCCCAGCCCGGCACTCCCCACACCCCCGACGGTGCCGGCGCGCCGGACACCCCGGCGGCCGCACCGACCCCCACCACCCCGCAGCCCCCGGCCCCGCCCTCGGGCTACGGCTTCCCTCACCCCGGTGCGCCCCAGGCTCCGGGCACCCCTGGCGGCCTCCACAGCGGGTACGGGTTCCCCCAGCCCGGCGGGCCCGCCCAGCCGCACGCTCCGATCCCCGGCCAGCCCGGCCCGACGGGCTACGGCTTCCCCCAACCCCCGGCACAGCCCGGCACCCCGAACGCCCCCGGCACTCCGGGCCACCCCGCTCACCCGCCCCAGCCCGGACAGTTCGGCGCTCCCGTAGCCCCCGCCCAGCCCGCACCCCCTCCCCACCCCGGCGCCCCCGCCCACCCCCAGGCCCCCGCGGGCAGCCCCGTCGACCCGGCCGACGCGGCCGCGTCCCACACCCCCCTCACCCCCACCGCCCCCGTCGACCCCCGTACCGGTGCCGCCTGGCCGCAGGCGGTGCAGCACGATCAGCGGCAGCCGACCCACCCCGGTGTGGCGCCGCTCGGTTACACGGCGGCCGTGGAGCTGTCCTCCGACCGACTGCTCAACAGCAAGAAGCAGAAGGCGAAGAGCAGCCGGCCGACGTCCGGCGGCGGACGGTTCAAGCTCGGCGGCAAGAAGGAGGAGGCCGAGCGGCAGCGGAAGCTGCAGCTGATCAGGACCCCCGTCCTGTCCTGCTACCGCATCGCGGTCATCAGCCTCAAGGGCGGCGTCGGCAAGACCACGACGACCACCGCCCTCGGCTCCACGCTGGCCAGCGAACGGCAGGACAAGATCCTGGCGATCGACGCCAACCCGGACGCGGGCACGCTCGGCCGCCGGGTCCGCCGCGAGACCGGTGCCACCATCCGCGACCTGGTCCAGGCGATCCCGTACCTCAACTCGTACATGGACATCCGGCGGTTCACCTCACAGGCCCCGTCGGGTCTGGAGATCATCGCCAACGACGTCGACCCGGCCGTCTCCACCACGTTCAACGACGAGGACTACCGGCGTGCGATCGACGTGCTCGGCAAGCAGTACCCGATCATCCTGACCGACTCGGGTACCGGACTCCTCTACAGCGCGATGCGCGGGGTGCTGGACCTCGCCGACCAGCTGATCATCATCTCGACGCCGTCCGTGGACGGCGCGAGCAGCGCCAGTACGACCCTGGACTGGCTCTCCGCGCACGGGTACCAGGACCTGGTGGCGCGGTCCATCACGGTCATCTCGGGGGTGCGCGAGACAGGCAAAATGATCAAGGTGGAGGACATCGTCCACCACTTCGAGACCCGCTGCCGCGGCGTCGTGGTCGTGCCGTTCGACGAACACCTCGCGGCCGGCGCCGAGTTGGACCTCGACATGATGCGGCCGAAGGTGCGGGAGGCGTACTTCACGCTCGCCGCGATGGTCGCCGAGGACATCGCACGGCACCAGCAGTCGCACGGCCTGTGGACGTCTGACGGCAACCCGCCCCCGGTGGCCGCCCCGCCGCTGCCCGGCCAGCCCCTGCCGGGCCGGCAGCCGTACCCGCCCCAGCAGGGCCAGCCGTACCCCGGCCGGCCCTATCCGGGTCAGCCGTATCCGGGTCAGCCCGCCCAGCCCGGCCAAGCCCCTCAGCCGTACCCCGGCCACCCGGCTCCGGGCGGGCCGTACCCGCCCCCGCAGGGCCAGACCCCGCCGCCCGCGGCGCCCCCGCAGCAGTAGCGGGAGCAGTCCGGCCCTGCATACGGAAGGGCCCGTACCGTCGACAACGCGGTACGGGCCCTTCCGTACTGTTCGCCGGGTCCGGCGCCCGAGGGGATCGGGGAGCGGGTCACTCCCCCTCGTACGCCGCGATCAGCTCACGGCACGTCTTCACGTCCTCCGCCATCGCCACGAGCAGCGCCTCCAGCGAGTCGAACTTCGCCTGCCCCCGCACGAACGCGAGGAAGTCGACCGCCACATGGAGCCCGTACAGATCGAGGCCGACACGGTCGATCGCGTACGCCTCGACCGTGCGCTCGGTTCCGTCGAACTGCGGGTTCGTGCCGACGGAGATCGCGGCCGGCATGGCCTCGCCCTCGACGTGCAGCCAGCCGGCGTAGACGCCGTCGGCGGGGATCGCGGTGTGCGGGAGGGTCTCGACGTTGGCCGTGGGGAAGCCGAGCTCTCGGCCGCGCTGCGCACCGCGTACGACGACGCCCTCGACACGGTGGGGGCGCCCGAGGATCTCGCGGGCGCCCTGGACGTCGCCCTCGGCGATCAGCCGCCGGGTCAGCGTGGAGGAGAAGGGCTCGCCGCCGCCCGCGTCACCGGTGACGTACAGGTCGACGACCTCGACGTCGAAGTCGTACGTCTTGCCCTGCTCGGTGAGGAACAGCACGTCCCCGGCGGCCTTGTGGCCGAAGCGGAAGTTGGGGCCCTCGACGACGGCCTTGGCGTGCAACTTGTCGACCAGGACCTTCACCACGAAGTCGGCCGGCGAGAGCCGCGAGAACTCCGTCGTGAAGGGGAGGACCAGGACCGCGTCCACACCCAGCTCGGCCATCAGCTCGGCACGGCGGTGGTGCGGGGCGAGCAGCGGCGGATGCGTGCCGGGGCGCACCACCTCGCTGGGGTGCGGGTCGAAGGTGACCACGACGGAGGGGACACCCAGCTCGCGGGCGCGCTCCACGGCGTGCCGGAGGATCAGCTGGTGCCCGCGGTGCACCCCGTCGTAGGAACCGATGGTGACGACGCTGCGCCCCCAGTCCTCGGGGATGTCCTCCAAGCCACGCCAGCGCTGCACTGTGACCGCTCCTAGTCGAACCCGTGTCCGTGGTTGCCTCTACGCAGGTCTAAGGGTGCCATGCCCGGGGGCGTCGACCCGCATCGGCGTCCGGCCTGTGACCGGGAGCACGGTGGAGGCCCTCTCTCAGGCGGGTACCCGGACACCCTGTCGCCCCGCCAGGTTCTCGATCATCCGGCGGGTGCTCGGCGCCACCGTCGCGGCCCATTCCTGCGGTGTGCCGCCGAGCCAGCCCGCCGCCAGCTCCGCGAAGCCGGGGACGTGGCGGGCGAGGTCGACGAGCGCCCAGTCGAAACGGGTGGCCCCTTCGGGCGTACGGACGAGGAGCAGGCCGACCCGGTGCACCAGCTCCCTGGTGTCGGCGGCGTCCGCCGCGGTGGCACGGCCGGTGGGGACGCGGGAGGCGGCCACGGCCCGCAGCAGCGTGTCCAGGACGGACGGGTCCCGCTCGGTCGCCATCAGCAGGTCGAGGAACTCGCGGCGCAGCGGCCCGCAGGCGGCGGTGCCCGGCTCGGCGAACACGGCCGCGAGGGCCGCCCGCAGCTGCACGGGCCCGTCGACGATGAGCCCGCCGATCAGCGGGAACAGTGCGGCACGCGTCCCCGGACCCTGCTGCAGCCGCCGCTCGACGTACGCGGCGGCGTGCCCGGCCGTCTCCGGGCGCAGCTCCACGATCTCCCGGACGAGGCCGCTGACCCGCCGGGCGAGCGCGGGAGTGGTGATCTCGGCCAGGGTGCGCAGGGCCCCGCCGTCGGCGCCGGGGGTCCGCAGCCGGGTGCGGAAGGCGTCCAGCACGAGGTCGGGGTGGCTGGGCAGGGCGGCGAGCAGGGCGTCGGCGGGCAGCTGGGAGTCGCCCGCCGCGAACCGTTCCAGCGCCTGCGGGAGGTGGCGGGCCCTGGTCACCGGGTCGCGGACGAGCAGCGCGAGCGCCCCGCCGTGCAGGGTGGGGTCGGCGGGACGGGCCAGCAGGCTGAGGGCGGCGTGGCGGAGCAGCGCGCGGTCGGCGTCCGTGCGGGTGTGGGGCGCCGTCCGCAGCGCGTACACCAGGGCCGCGCCCCGGCGCGCGGGGCGCTCGTCGTGCGCCCAGCGGTCCACGGCCCGGCAGACCGCCGACGGCTCCTCCTCGGCCAGTACGGCGAGCAGTTCGTCCGCGCGCCGGTGCGCGCTGTCGGCGAGCGCCTCCGTCAGCTCGTCGAGGGCGCTCCGCCGGTGGGTGTGCAGCAGCGCCTGCGCGGCTGTGGCCACGGTCGCGTCGGGTGTGGCGACCAGCGGGGTGTCGTCGTGGAACCAGCGGGTCAGCTGCGGGGGCACGCCGACGGGGTCGGCGGCGAGGAGGCGGGAGACCGCGTCCAGGTAGCGCGGGCCCTCACCGGTGGGCGGGTCGGCGACGACGAGGTGGCGCAGCAGGTCGAACCGTTCCGGTTCGGGCAGCGGCAGCGCCTCCCAGAAGCCGGGCCCGAACTCCGCCGGTACGCCGCGGCCCTGGATCCGCCAGGCCCCGATCCGCTCGGCGAGGAACCGCAGGACCCTGGTGTACGGCGTCGCGTCGGGCACCCTCAGCAGGACGTCGGCGAGGAGGTGGGTGGCCCACCAGGTCGCCTCGTCGGGTGCCGTGCGGCCCGGCAGCAGCGCGTCCAGGGCGTCCAGCAACTCCTCCAGCCGACCCGACAGTTCGGCCGGCCCCTGCTGGCGGCCGAGCAGCAGCAGGGCGTGCACGACGGGGCCGATGCGGTGGCGGGGCACCGGGAGGTTGCGGGTGGCCCGGCGTGCCTCACGCCGGACGCGTGCCTCGGACGGCCTGGTGCCCCGGCCGCGGCGGGGCCCGGCCTGCGCGGTCCAGCCCCGGTGCACCAGGGCGTGCAGGGCGGCGTCGACGTCGAGATGGGCGCCCTGGATCCAGTCGGCCAGCTCCTCGTGGGCGAAACGGTAGCCCTCGCCCGCCGGAACGAGCAGCCCCTCGGTGAGCACGGCCGACGCCCAGCCGGTGGTGCCGCCGAGCCGCTGTCCCGGCACCGGACCCCAGGGGAACAGTTCCTCGAAGGACGCCCGGTCCAGCTCGCCCTGCCCGGGCCCGAGACACCGCCGTGCCGCCTCGTGCACCTGCCCGGAGACCTGCGCCGCGAGCCGCCGCACGGCCGTCCCCCGCATCCCGTTCACCGCGGCGAGCCGTACCGCGATGCGCAGGCACACCAGGTCGAGATGGGCGCCGAGCACCTCGTCCCGGTCCGGCACCCGCGCCCGCCCCGGCACGCCCGCGCCCCCGCCGGCGCCTCCGCGCCCGTACGCACCCGCGTCCGCGCCCGCCGACGCGCCCCCGCTCGCGCCGGCGGGCCCGTCGGCGCCGGACGTTCCGGCCGGGGCGCCATCCCCGCCGTGCCGCCCGGCGCGCCGCTCCGCCGGCGCCGCCCGTACCTCCGACAGGAGCCGAAGGGTGAGCGGGTGCCGGGCGTCGGCCCCCGCGAGCGCCCCGTCCGGGATCCCGTACCGCCGCCGTGCCCGGCGCGCCTCGTCCTCGGTCAGCTCCCCCAGCCGTACGCACGGCGGCAGCGGCCTCCCCCCGCTCTCGGGTCCGCTGCCGTGCAGCGTCTCCGGCGGGAACCGCGCCCCCGCCTGCTCCCAGTACTCGTCCCGGCACGCCACCACGAGCCGCGCCCCGTGCGCCCGCAGCCACGCGACCGTGCCGTCGGTCCACTCCGCCAGCCGGTGCGCGAGGGTGGGCGGCATCTCCTCAGGGCCGTCGAGCAGCAGCAACAGCGGCCGCCCCTCCTGCGCCGCGACCCGGGCGAGCCGCTCCGGCCGGATGTCCCCCAGCGCACCGCCCGCCCGCCCGCCCCCGGCCGCCGGGCCACGCGGACGAACGGGTCGGCCACAGCACCGAACGGGTCGGCAGGCGCGGGGGAAGCGGAGGAAGGTGCCGTACCGGTGGACGCGGCCACGATCCGCCCCGCCCGTTCCAGTGACCGTCGTGCCGCGTCGGCCACCGACGCGTCGTCGGCGAGGAGGTCGGCACCCCGGAGCCAGAGCGTGGGCGTGGGCTCGGGCCCACGGGCACGCCGGGCGGCGAGGGCCGCCAGTGCCGTCGTACGACCGCTGCCGGGCGCGCCGACGAGCCCGAGGACGGTGGCCGGTCCGTCGGTGAAGTCGGCGAACTCCCGCGCGCACGCCTCGCGTTCGACGGGCTCGGCGGCTGCCGCCGACACGGTGGACCCGGCCGGCGGCCGGGGCCCGTCGCATCCCACCGTGGTGGCCGTCAGCTCCAGGACGCCGGCCAGGTTCAGACCGGTCCCGTAGGCCGGGACGGTCGCCGCGTTGCGCGCGAGGAGGTCGGCCAGCGGCCGTACGGCCCGCCATCCCCGCAGGGACACGGCGAAGCCGTTGGACCGGTGGGGCGCCTCCAGCGCGGTGCCGAGGACGCCCACCACGGTCCCGGTGGTCATGTCGAGCACGGGCCCGCCGGCCGCTCCCCCGCCCGGCCGCAGGGCCTCGCTGCCCGCCGTCCCGATCGCCAACTCCAGCGCGTCGGGCAGGAGATGGCGGCCGTCCGGCGCGGTGTAGGTGACGTCCGCCGTGCCCAGCACGCGGGCCTCGCGCCAGCCGCCGGCGGCGATGCGGACATAGGCGCCGACCTCGGTCTCCTGGCGCAGCGCGAAGGGCAGCGGATCGACGCGGAGGCCCTCGGCGCGGATCAGCGCGAGATCGAGGGCGGGCAGCGGGGTCACCGCGTCGGAGGTCACCACACAGGTGCGGTCCCCGGCGGTGTGCAGCACGATCCGGGCCAGCCCGTCCACCGCCTCGTGGCTGGTGACGACCGTGCCGTTGTGATCGGCCACGAAACCCGTGCCGCGCGCCCGCCCCGCAGGATCGGCGACCCGCACCAGGACCTCGTCCCGCGCGGCCCGGCCGTCGCCCGTCGCCCGACGGCCCCGTACCGTCATCCCTGACCTCCCCGTCGTACCTCTGTCCCGACGGTAGGCAAGCGAAGATCAGCAGGACAGACCGCTCCGCGAACGCGCCCCCTTCCGCTCCCTGGGTTCACTCCGAGCGCCTGCACGAAGGGGTGAAGAGACGGGGGCGGATGGATAGACCTCTGGGTGGGGGAACCGAGGGGGGACCGTGGAGCGGCGGGAACAGCACGCCCCGTGACCGTCGCTCCACGCTCGCTCCGCCGGACCCGGCCCTCAGGCCGCCCGGCCCTCGGCCCCCGGCCCTCGGTCCGCCTGGCCGTCTCCGGCCCTCAGCCGAAGACGGCCAGGCTCTTGGCCTTGCCCTTCACATGCTCCACCAGGGCCAGGAAGCGGCCGTCGGCGTCGAAGACCGCGACGGCGCCGGCGCCCGCGTACTCCTCGGGCATCTCCAGGCGCACACCGTTCAGCAGGAGCCGGGCCCGCTTGGTGTCCACGTCCCAGCGGGGGAACGCGGCGGCGGCCGCCTCGGCGATCGGCATCACGGTCAGCTCCTCCTGGAGCTGGTCGAGGGTCCGGGCCGAGTCCAGCTTGTACGGCCCGACGCGGGTCCGGCGCAGCGCGGTGAGGTGACCGCCGACCCCGAGGCCGGCGCCCAGGTCACGGGCGAGGGCCCTGATGTACGTCCCGGAGGAGCACACCACCGACACCACCAGGTCGAGGACGGGGGTGCCGTCCTCGGCGACCGCGTCACGGATGTCGTACACGGCGAAGGAGGAGACGGTGACGGGCCGGGCGGGGATGTCGAAGTCCTCGCCGTCCCGGGCCCGCTTGTACGAGCGCACCCCGTTGATCTTGATGGCGCTGACCTTGGACGGCACCTGCATGATGTCGCCGGTCAGCCGGGCGACCCCGGCGTCGACGGCGTCGCGGGTGACCTTCGACGCGTCGACCGACGCCGTGATCTCGCCCTCGGCGTCGTCGGTGACGGTGGTCTGGCCGAGCCGGACGGTACCCAGGTACTCCTTCTCGGTGAGCGCGAGATGGCCGAGGAGCTTGGTGGCCTTCTCGACACCGAGGACGAGCACACCGGTGGCCATGGGGTCCAGGGTTCCCGCGTGCCCGACCCGGCGGGTGCGTGCGATGCCGCGCATCTTGGCGACGACGTCGTGCGAAGTGAAGCCCGACGGCTTGTCGACGATGACAAGTCCGTCGGGCGTGGTGGTCTGCTGGCGCTGCTGGGTCATTCGGCGGCGTCGTCCTCGTCGTCGCCCGGCTTGCGGTACGGGTCGGCGTCACCGGCGTACGTCGCCCCCGAGGCGCTCTCGCGCACCTTGGCGTCGGAGGTACGCGCCTTGTCGAGGAGGTCCTCGATGGTGCGGGCGGTGTCCGGGAGGGCGTCGGCCACGAAGGTGAGGGTCGGCGTGAACTTCACGCCCGCGGCCCGGCCGACCTCGGATCGGAGGATGCCCTTGGCACTCTCCAGTCCGGCGGCGGCCGCCGCCCGCTCCTCGTCGTCCCCGTACACCGTGTAGAAGACGGTCGCCTCCCGCAGATCCCCGGTGACCCGGGTGTCCGTGATGGTGACGTGTGAGCCGAGCCGCGGGTCCTTGATCCCGCGCAGCAGCTTCTGGGCCACCACCTCTCGGATGAGGTCCGCCAGCCTCTTGGCGCGCGCGTTGTCGGCCACTGGTCCGTCTCCTAGCTCGTTCTGCGTTACCGCTGCTTCTTGAATTGTCCCTGCGCTCCGGCTCAGCGACCGGTCTAGTCGTCGTCGCCGTGCAGGCGCCGTCTGACCGAGAGCAGTTCCACCTCGGGACGACCGGCGACCAGCCGCTCGCACCGGTCCAGTACGTCGGTCAGGTGCCCCGTGTCACCGGAGACGACCGCCAGGCCGATGACGGTCCGGCGGTACAGATCCATATGGTCGACCTCCGCCACGCTCACCGCGAACTTCCGCTGGAGCTCGGCCACGATCGGGCGGACGACGGAGCGCTTCTCCTTCAGCGACCGTACGTCGCCGAGCAGGAGGTCGAAGGACAGAGTCCCCACGTACATGTGTGTAGCCGGTTCACCCGCCGGGCCGGGGTAGATGGCCTGCGCCGTGTCCGGGCAGGAACATCTGAACCGTACCCCGAACCCGCGGTGCGGCTCGACGGGATATCGAGCGCCCAGTGACTCGGGGGTACGGGTTCGTTGGCGACCGCGGGGGGGATCGTGGTTCCTCGCGCGGTTACCCGCGCCCCGGAAAAGCGACCGGGGCCGCGCCCCGTGCTTTTCGGGATGAAGGGCGGGCCGCGGGCCCGATCCCCTCAGGGGCGCGGGGAACCGCGCGACAAGCCACATCCGACCGGCAGTCTCACGACGACCGATCCACCCCCTCTTCTCGAAGGGGGGCCCGGGGACGGCAGCCCCCGGAAAACGGCCACACCGGCCGGCGGTGCACACGCACCCCCGGCCGGCATGAACCTGGGCTTACGCCCGCGGCTTCTCCCGCATCTCGTACGTCGCGATGACGTCGTCCACCTTGATGTCGTTGAAGTTTCCGAGGTTGATACCACCCTCGAAGCCCTCGCGGATCTCGGTGACGTCGTCCTTGAAGCGACGCAGACCCTCGATGTTGAGGTTCTCCGCGACGACCTTGCCGTCGCGGATGAGGCGGGCCTTGGTGTTCCGCTTGACCTCGCCGGAGCGGATGAGAACACCCGCGATGTTGCCCAGCTTGGACGACTTGAAGACCTCGCGGATCTCCGCCGTACCGAGCTCGACCTCTTCGTACTCCGGCTTGAGCATGCCCTTGAGGGCCGCCTCGATCTCCTCGATCGCCTGGTAGATGACCGAGTAGTAGCGGACGTCCACGCCCTCGCGCTCGGCCATCTGCTGCGCACGCCCGGCGGCGCGCACGTTGAAGCCGATCACGATGGCGTCGGAGCCCATCGCCAGGTCGATGTCCGACTCCGTGACCGCACCGACGCCGCGGTGCAGGACGCGGATGTCGACCTCTTCGCCGACGTCCAGCTGGAGCAGGGAGGACTCCAGGGCCTCGACGGAACCAGAAGCGTCACCCTTGATGATGAGGTTGAGCTGCTGGACCTCGCCGGCCTTGAGCACCTTGTCCAGGTCCTCGAGGGAGACGCGGCGCGTGCGCTTGGCGAACGCGGCGTTGCGCTCACGGGCGGCACGCTTCTCGGCGATCTGACGGGCCGTACGGTCCTCGTCCACGACGATGAAGTTGTCGCCCGCACCCGGGACGTTGGTGAGACCGAGGACCTGCACCGGCGTCGCCGGGCCCGCCTCGAGCACGTTGTTGCCGTTGTCGTCGTGCATGGCACGGACACGGCCGTACGCGTCGCCGACCACCATCGTGTCGCCGACCCGCAGCGTGCCTCGCTGGACGAGGACCGTCGCCACGGCACCGCGGCCGCGGTCGAGGCGGGACTCGATCGAGATGCCCTGCGCGTCCTGCTTCGGGTTGGCCCGCAGGTCGAGCGAGGCGTCGGCGGTCAGGATGACCGCTTCCAGCAGCGAGTCGATGTGCAGACCCTGCTTGGCGGAGATGTCGACGAACATCGTGTCGCCGCCGTACTCCTCGGCCACCAGGCCGTACTCGGTCAGCTGACCGCGCACCTTGGTCGGGTCCGCGCCCTCGACGTCGATCTTGTTGACCGCGACGACGATCGGGACGTCGGCCGCCTTGGCGTGGTTGAGCGCCTCGACCGTCTGCGGCATGACGCCGTCGTTGGCCGCGACGACCAGGATCGCGATGTCGGTCGACTTGGCACCACGGGCACGCATGGCGGTGAACGCCTCGTGACCCGGGGTGTCGATGAAGGTGATCTTGCGATCCTCTTCGTTGACCTCGGTCGTGACCTGGTAGGCACCGATGTGCTGGGTGATGCCGCCGGCCTCGCCCGCGATGACGTTCGTCTTGCGGATGGCGTCGAGCAGTCGGGTCTTACCGTGGTCGACGTGACCCATGACGGTGACGACCGGCGGGCGGACCACCAGGTCCTCCTCGTCGCCCTCGTCCTCGCCGAACTCCAGGTCGAAGGACTCGAGCAGCTCGCGGTCCTCCTCCTCCGGGCTGACGATCTGAACCGTGTAGTTCATCTCGTCGGCGAGGAGCTGGAGCGTCTCGTCGGAGACGGACTGGGTCGCGGTGACCATCTCGCCGAGGTTCATCATGACCGCGACGAGCGACGCCGGGTTGGCGTTGATCTTCTCCGCGAAGTCGGTGAGCGACGCACCGCGCGACAGGCGAATGGACTCGCCGTTGCCGCGAGGCAGCATCACGCCGCCGACCGACGGGGCCTGCATGGCCTCGTACTCCTGGCGCCTCTGCCGCTTCGACTTGCGGCCACGACGCGCCGGGCCGCCGGGACGGCCGAAGGCGCCCTGCGTGCCGCCACGGGCACCCGGACCACCGGGACGGCCACCGAAGCCGGGACGACCGCCGCCGCCCGCCCCCGGACCACCGGGACGACCGGCGAAACCGCCGCCACCACCGGGCGCACCGGGACGACCGGCGAAACCGCCACCGCCGCCACCGGGACGACCGGCGAAACCGCCGCCCGGACGACCGGCGCCGCCACCAGGACGACCGCCGCCACCGGGGCCACGACCGCCGGGACCGCCACCACCGGGACGCGGGCCGGCAGCGGGACGCTGCGGCATCATGCCGGGGTTCGGACGCGGGCCGCCGGGGCCGCCGCCGGGACGGGGACCGCCCTGCGGACGGGGCATCCCACCGGGCGTCGGACGGGGACCGCCCGGAGCCTGGGGACGCGGACCGCCACCGGCCGCACCCTGCGGACGGGGGGCCTGGCCGGGAGCCTGCGGACGCGGGCCGGGGGCACCGGGGCCACCGGGACGCGGCGCACCGCCGGGACGGGGCGCCTGCGGGCGGCCCATGCCGGTGGAGCCACCGGAGGTGAAGGGGTTGTTACCCGGACGCGGACCCGCCGGACGGGCGCCGCCGGGCTTGGGCGCACCGGCACCGCCGGGACGCTGGCCGCCGGGGCGGGGCGCCTGGCGCTCGCCGCGCTCCTGGCCGGGACCGGACGGACGCTGCTGGCCACCGGGGCGCGGGGCGCCGGGGCCGGGACGGGCGCCCGGACGCGGGGACGGGGCGGCGGGAGCCGACGGGGGCGCCTGGAACTCGGGCACGCTCGGGGCCGGGGAGGCCGGAGCGGGCTTAGGCGTCGGCGGCTTCGGGCCGGGCACGGGGCGCGGCCCCGGAGTCGGCGCCGCGGGCCGCTCCGCGGCGGGCGGCTTCGGAGCCGCCGGACCCGGACGCGGGGCGGCCGGACGGGCGGCCTGCGCCGGGGAGGGGGCCGCCGGACGGGCCGGGGCGGCCTTGCGGGGGGCGGACTTGCCGCCACCGTTGCCCTGCTGGAGGGCGTCAGTCAGCTTGCGTACAACAGGCGCCTCGATCGTCGAGGACGCCGAACGGACGAATTCACCGAGTTCTTGGAGCTTGGCCATGACGACCTTGCTCTCAACCCCGAACTCCTTGGCGAGTTCGTATACCCGGACCTTAGCCACTTCGCTCCTTTTAGGTCCGGGTTGACGCCGGACCGTCGCTACTTCATGGGCGTACTCATCGCGTGCTCATCGAGTGCTCATCGCAATCTCGACCTACTTCCAACTCGCGGGGTACCAGGGCCGCACGGAGGTTCCATGCGACGCGTCTTACTGTGTTGCCTGCTCGACGGTGCGGCGCAACGCCGCCGTGTCGAGCGGTCCCGGGGCACGGAGCGCCCGCGGGAACGCCCGGCGGCGAACCGCCAGGTCGAGACAGACCAGGGCGGGGTGGATGTACGCACCCCGGCCGGGCAGCGTACCGCGATGATCGGGGACGCATTCGTCCTCGGTCGCCACGACGCGCAGCAGGTCGGTCCTGGCCGCTCGCTGCCTGCACCCCACACAGGTGCGTTCAGGGCATACACGGGCACGCGTCCGGCCAGACACCGCTAAGTCTACCTCCCCGCACCGACCTCACCCCTTTGGGGCAAGAATCGAACAGTTGCCGCGCATATAACTGACGTGATCTGAGCGACCTGCGGCTTGGATCTATTCCCGATCATGCGCCCGCCGGCCGCCCCCGGCTATTCGGACGGCTGCTCGGTGTCCGGCCGGATGTCGATGCGCCAGCCGGTCAGGCGGGCGGCGAGGCGGGCGTTCTGGCCCTCCTTGCCGATCGCCAGCGACAGTTGGTAGTCGGGGACCGTGACCCGCGCGGAGCGGGCCGCGAGGTCCACCACCTCGACCTTGGAGACCCGGGCCGGGGAGAGCGCGTTGGCGACCATCTCGGCCGGGTCGTCGGACCAGTCGACGATGTCGATCTTCTCGCCGTTCAGCTCGCCCATGACATTGCGCACACGGCCGCCCATCGGGCCGATGCAGGCGCCCTTGGCGTTCAGGCCCGAACGGGTGGACCTGACGGCGATCTTCGTGCGGTGACCGGCCTCACGTGCGATGGCGGCGATCTCGACGGACCCGTCGGCGATCTCCGGCACCTCCAGGGCGAAGAGCTTCTTCACCAGATTGGGGTGCGTGCGCGAAAGGGTGACGGACGGACCGCGCACGCCCTTCGCCACCCGAACGACGTACGACCTGAGCCGCATGCCGTGCGGGTAGGTCTCCCCGGGGACCTGTTCCTGCACGGGCAGGATGGCCTCCAGCTTGCCGATGTCGACGAGCACGTTCTTCGGGTCGCGGCCCTGCTGGACCACACCGGTGACGATGTCGCCCTCGCGGCCGGCGTACTCGCCGAGCGTCGCGTCGTCCTCCGCGTCCCGCAGACGCTGCAGGATCACCTGCTTGGCGGTGGTGGCGGCGATGCGCCCGAAGTCCGACGGGGTGTCGTCGAACGCGCGTGCCTCCTGCCCCTCCTCCAGGTCCTCGGGGTCCTCCTTCGCCCACACGGTCACATGGCCGGTCTCCCGGTTGAGCTCCACGCGCGCGTGGCGGCGGCTTCCCTCGGTGCGGTGGTAGGCGATGAGGAGGGCCGCCTCGATCGCCTCGACGAGCAGGTCGAAGGAGATCTCCTTCTCCCGCACCAAGCCCCTCAGGGCACTCATGTCGATGTCCACGGCTACGCCTCCTCCTCTTCCTTCATGTCCTTCTTGTCCTTGCGGTTGAACTCGACCTGGACGCGGGCCTTGTCGATCTCGTCGAAGGCGAGCCTGCGGGTGGTGGCCCTGCGGCCCTTCACTCCGGGCACCTCGAGGTCGAGGCCGTCCTCGTCCACGGTCAGGATCCTGGCGATCAGTTCCCCGCCCTCGCGGAGCTGGAACCTCACCAGTCGGTCCACGGCCCGCCGGTAGTGGCGGTGCTCGGTGAGGGCGCGCTCGGCGCCCGGCGTGCCGACTTCCAGGGTGTACTCCGCCTGCCCCATCGCGTCCGTCTCGTCCAGCTTGGCCGAGAGCGCGCGGCTGACATCGGCGACCGTGTCCAGATCGGCGCCCTCGTCGGAGTCGACGGTCACGCGCAGCACCCGCTTGCGGCCGACCGCGTCCACGGCGATCTCTTCGAGGTCCAGACCCTGGGAGCGTACGAGGGGTTCCAGCAGCTCTCGCAGCCTCTCGCTCTGGGTGGTGCTCATCCGGGTGACTCCTCGGCCGCGTGTGCTGTTGTGGGTAGGGCGCGTGTCAGGTCAAAGGGTAGCCGCTCCGCAGGGGTGTTGCCGTCCGCCCGCGTGCTCGGGGGGCATGGCCCGTTGGCGCGACCGGGTTGTCCGCGGCCGGTCGCGCGGTTCCCCGGGCCCCGCGCGGGGCCCGGCCGGGTAACGTGATCACACCGCTCCTTTGTTCGTACGAACCCCCCTAGGACGTCTGCTGTGTCGTTCAGCCTGCCGTCGCGTACCCCGTCGGGGCCGCGCAGAAGGACTTTGCTCGCCGGGGCCGCGGGTCTGGGCCTCCTCGTGGGGTGCTCGTCCGGGGGTGAGGGGCCGGATGCCGCCGGGGGGAGTCCGTCGGTGGCCGAGAAGGCGCGGGCGGGGGCGGCGCGGGACAGCGAGGCGCTCGTGCAGCGGTACGACGCCGTGCTCGCCGCCCATCCCGACCTGGCCGGGCTGCTGACGCCGCTGCGGGCGGAGGCTCTCCGCCATGCGGAGGCGTTCGGGGGCGGGAAGCGCGCGGCCGAGCCGTCCGCGCCCCCCTCGTCGTCGCAGTCCCCCACGCCGTCGCCGTCGCCTTCGGTGTCGGCCTCGGCGTCCGGCGGGCCCGGCCCCGTGCCCGCCGAGCCGAAGGCCGCGCTCGCCGAACTGGCCGCGGCGGAGCGGAAGCTCGCCGACCGGCGGGGCAGGGCGTTGCTGGAGGTGCCGGGCGAGCTGGCCCGGCTGATGGCGTCGGTGGCCGCGGCGGGGGCCGGGCACGCGTACATGTTGACGGAGGGTGCGAAGTGAGCGGCGCGGAGCTGAGGGCGATGCAGGCGGCGCTGGGCGCCGAGCACGCCGCCGTGTACGGGTACGGGATCGTCGGCGGGAAGATCGGTGACGCGCGGCGGAGCGAGGCGCGGGAGGCGTACGACGCCCATCGGGCCCGGCGGGACATCCTGACACGGGCGGTGCGGGACCTCGACGGCCGGCCCGAGGCATCGGCGGCTGCGTACGCGCTTCCCTTCCCGGTCACGGACGCGGACGCCGCCGTACGGCTGGCCGTGGAGCTGGAGGAGCGGGTGGCCGGGGTGTACTCCGACCTCGTGCGGGCGGCGACCGGTGACCGGCGCGCCTCGGCCGCCGAGGCGCTGCGGGAGGCGGCGGTGCGGGCGGTCAGGTGGCGGGGCGGAAGCGTAGCCTTCCCTGGTCTAGCCGAGCGGGCGGCCGGAGCCACCGCGTCGGCGGCACCGCGCACCTGATCACGGTCTGGAAGGGAACGACTCGCACATGACGCGCAGGGCTTTCGAGGACTTCGAACCGCCGCAGCGGCTTGTGCGGGCGCTCGACGAGACCCGGCGAAGCGGCGGCGACGGCGCCCGGGAGTGGCTGGCACAGCTGCCCGGTCTCCTTCGACAGGCGATTGATCTACGCGAGTTGACCGTCGAGCGGGTGCAGGCGCCCGGTGGCCGCAGCAGTCTGGTGGTGCTCGTACGGCAGATCGACGGCACCCCGGCCGCGCTGAAGCTGGCGCCCGAGCGGGCGCGGCCGGAGAGCGAGCGGGCGGCGCTCGCCCACTGGGACGGGCGCGGCGCGGTGGAGTTGCTGAACCCGGGGGACAGCCAGGGCGTGCTGCTCCTGGAGCGGCTGCGCCCGGACCTGTCCGTGCGGTCGCTGCCCGAGGCGAAGGCGCTGCTGGAGGCGGCGGCCACACTGCGGCGGCTGTGGGTCGAGCCGCCCGAGGCGCATGTGTTCGAGACCGTGGCCGAGCGGACGGGGCGGCAGGCCGAGGCGATGCGTGCGGGCGCCGACGCCGACGGTGAGGTCCGGGGACTGGTCGAGGCGGCTCTCGCCGCCCGGGAGGAGTTGCTCGCGGCCGCTCCCGAGGAGCGGTTGCTGCACGGGACGTTCCGGCAGAGCAAGGTGCTGGCCGGGGAGCGGTTGCCGTGGCTGGCGGTGGGGCCCGATCCGGTGGTCGGGGAGTGCGCGTTCGATCTGGCGCGGCTGGTGCGGGACCGGGTGGAGGACCTGATCGCCTCCCCGTCGGGGGCGGCGACGACTCGGCGACGGGTGCGCAGGCTCGCCGAGTCGCTGGACGTGGACCAGGAACGGCTGCGGGGGTGGACGCTGTTCCGGGCCGTGGAGTCGGGGGTGCGGGCCCGTCGCGTGGGGCGGCCGCGCGACGCGGAGCTGCTCCTGGAGTTCGCCGGCTGGCTCTGAGGCCGCCCGGACGGGCCGGGATCCTTCGGCGACCACGGGTGGACAGGTGTCTCCGTCGGCGACCGCGGGTGGACGGGGGTCTCCGTCGGCGACTGCGGGTGGACAGGTGTCTCCGTCGGCGGCCGCGGGTGGGTGAGGGCTTCTCGCGTGGTTGCCCGCGCTCCTGACGCCTCCGGTAGGCGGGGGCCGCGCCCCGTGCTGCTCAGGAGGCCCGCCGGGCCGTTCCGGGGGCGTGGGGAACCGCGCGAAAAGCCCCCACGCCCCCGTCCGTCCGTACGGGGCCCGGCTCAGGCGGCCGTCAGGCGGGCGATCGCCTCGTCGACGGTCAGCTCCTCGCGCTCGCCGGTGCGGCGGTCCTTCAGCTCCAGGACGCCCTCGGCCGAGCGGCGGCCCGCGACCAGGATCTGCGGCACGCCGATCAGCTCGGAGTCGGTGAACTTCACGCCCGGCGAGACCCCGGCGCGGTCGTCGACGAGCACGCGCAGGCCGGCGGCCCGCAGCTTCTCCGAGACCTCCAGCGCGAGTTCGGTCTGGAGAGCCTTGCCCGCGGCGACCACGTGCACGTCGGCCGGGGCGACCTCGGCGGGCCAGCACAGGCCCTTGTCGTCGGCGGTCTGCTCGGCGAGGGCCGCGACCGCGCGCGAGACACCGATGCCGTACGAGCCCATGGTGACGCGGACGGGCTTGCCGTTCTGGCCGAGGACGTCGAGCTTGAGGGCATCGGCGTACTTGCGGCCGAGCTGGAAGATGTGGCCGATCTCGATGGCGCGGTCCAGCCTCAGCCCGGTGCCGCACTTCGGGCACGGGTCGCCCTCCTGGACGACCACGACGTCCACGTAGGCGCCGACCTCGAAGTCACGGCCCGCGACGACGTTCTTCGCGTGCGTGCCGTCCTTGTTGGCGCCGGTGATCCAGGAGGTGCCGGGGGCCACCCGCGGGTCGGCGAGGTAGGTGACCTTCTCGCCGAGTCCCTGCGGGCCGACGTAGCCGCGGACCAGCCCGGGGTTGGCGGCGAAGTCGTCCTCGGTGACCATCTCGACGACCGCCGGGGCGAAGTGCGCCTCGACCTTGCCCAGGTCGACCTCGCGGTCACCGGGGACGCCGATGGCGACGATCTCGCCGTCGACCTTGACGAGGAGGTTCTTCAGGGTGGCGGAGGCCGGGACGCCGAGGTGGGCGGCGAGGGTCTCGATGGTGGGGGTGTCGGGCGTGGGGATCTCTTCGAGGGCGGGCACGTCGCCCGCGTCCACCGGCTTCAACTCGTAGGTGATCGCCTCGGTGTTGGCGGCGAAGTCGCAGTTCGGGCAGTCCGCGAAGGTGTCCTCGCCGGCACCGGCCGGGGCCAGGAACTCCTCCGACTTGGAGCCGCCCATGGCGCCCGCGGTGGCGGCGCAGATGCGGTAGTCGAGGCCCAGGCGCTCGAACACCTTCTGGTACGCCTGGCGGTGCAGGGCGTACGACCGGGCGAGGCCCTCGTCCTCCAGGTCGAAGGAGTAGGAGTCCTTCATCAGGAACTCACGGCCGCGCAGGATGCCGGCGCGGGGGCGGGCCTCGTCGCGGAACTTCGTCTGGATCTGGTAGAGGATCACCGGCAGGTCCTTGTAGGAGGACGCCTGGTCCTTCACGATCAGCGTGAAGATCTCCTCGTGGGTGGGGCCGAGGAGGTAGTCGCCGCCCTTGCGGTCCTGGAGGCGGAACAGCTCCGGGCCGTACTCGTCCCAGCGGCCGGTCGCCTCGTAGGGCTCCTTCGGCAGCAGGGCGGGCAGCAGCACCTCCTGGGCGCCGATCGCGTCCATCTCCTCGCGCACGATCCGCTCCACGTTGGCGAGGACGCGCTTGCCGAGGGGCAGCCAGGTCCACACACCGGCGGCGGTGCGGCGGACGTAGCCGGCGCGGACCAGCAGCTTGTGGCTGAGTACCTCGGCGTCCGCCGGGTCGTCGCGCAGCGTCTTCGCCATCAACTGGGACATGCGCTGGACCGGTGCGTTCGCCATGGTTCTCGTACTCCTGCTGCGGGTCGGTTGATGGCAGGAGGTTAGCCGGGGGGCGGGGGACCGTGGAAATCCGGCGGTGGCGGGCGGGACGGGAGGGCGGCTACCCGCGGCGCAGGGGCAGGGGGGCGCCCATGACGGCGTAGGGCCTGGGGGCGCTGGGGAAGAGGACGTGGCGGGCGAGGTCCTCGTAGCCGAGGGAGCGGTACAGGCCCCGGGCGGGGCTCTCGATGTCGATCGCGGAGAGGATCGAACGGGGCTCGGTCGCGCTGTCGGTGATGGTGGTGATCAGGGAGCGGCCGACCCCACGGTTCTGGTAGGCGGGGTGGACGTGCAGTTCGGTGATCACGAACGAGTCGTCCAGCCAGTCCTCGTGGCCGCGGGCGCGCAGGTAGGGCTCCACGACGGTGGACCACCAGTGGGTGCGGTCGTTGGGCATGCCGTAGACGAACCCGACGAGCCGGCCGCCGGCCATGGCGCCGAATGCCCTTGCTCCGGGGTAGGTCATGTGGCGCAGGACGATCTGGCGGCGTACGGCCACCTCGTCGGGGCCGAGACCGAACGCCACGGCTTGGACGGCCAGGGCCTCGTCCACGTGGGCGGAGAGGTCGAGGGGGCCGATGACGAGGCTCATGTTGCGGATGCTACAGGGGGGTTCGGGGGGTGCGCGGGGTGCCGGTCGGATGTGGTCGGGGTACGGTTCCCGGCGCCCGCGACGCGGGTGCGTCGGCCTTCGTCAGAAGAGGACGCTCATGAACTCCCCGACCTCCTGGAAGCCCACCCGGCGGTAGGTGCGCCGCGCCGCCGTGTTGAAGTCGTTGACGTAGAGGCTGACCAGGGGGGCCACGTCGGCGAGGGCGTAGCGCAGGACCGCCGCCATGCCGGGCGCGGCCAGGCCCCGGCCCCGGTACTCGGGGGCCACCCAGACGCCCTGGATCTGGCATGCATGGGGGGTGGCGGCGCCGATCTCGGCCTTGAAGACCACGCGGCCGTCGGCGTCGAGGCGGGCGAAGGAGCGGCCGGAGCCGACGAGTTCGGCGACGCGGGCCTGGTAGAGGAGGCCGCCGTCCCCGGCCATCGGGGAGACGCCGACCTCCTCGGTGAACATCGCCACGCACGCCGGCATGATCGTTTCCATCTCGTCCTTGCGGATCCGGCGGACGTACGGGTCGGGGGTGACCTCGGCGGGGTCGGGCAGCCGGTCGGTGACCATCAGCGGCTGGTGCGCGCGGACCTCGCGGGCGGGGCCCCAGCTGGGCTCCAGCAGGCGCCAGAGCTGGGCGGTGGGTTCGGCGGGGCCGACGAGGGAGGAGCAGCGGCGGCCGGCCCGGCGGGCGCGGTCGGCGAAGGCGCGGACGGCGCGCGGGGTGGCGCAGATGGGGACGAGGTTGGCGCCGGCGTAGCAGAGGGAGGTGAGGGCGCCGTCCTCGTACCAGCCCCACATCTCGCCGCCGAGCCGCCAGGGGTCCAGGCCGGCGACCTGGACGCGGGACGCCACGAAGGCGTTCGCGACGGGCTCGCGGTCGAGGACGGCGAGTGCGGCGTCCAGGTCACTCGGTTCGAGGACCCGGGTGGTGGTCTGGGTCAACACGTGCGGGGGCCTCACCCTTGGTCTGCGCTGATTTCCGCACGATACCCTGCGGGGCTGTGGCCGGTCGCCCTGCGGCTGCGCCACGGGCCGGGCGCCCAGCGGCCTCGGGGTGCCTGTGCTCCGGCGGGTGCGGGTCCGTCGTGGCTCGTCGCGCTGTTCCCCCCGTCCCTGGAGGGGCCTGCGGCCCTGGAAGCAGGCCTGCGCCCCCGAGACGAACTCTGCGGTCCTTGCGGCGTGACCGGGCGCCCCGAGCCCTCGTGGGGCGCCCCCGGCGTTCTCAGCCCGCCACCGCCACCGACGGTTCGCCCGAGGCGACGCCGTCCTTCTCCATCTGCTCGGCGATCTTCATCGCCTCTTCGATGAGGGTCTCGACGATCTTGGACTCGGGGACGGTCTTGATGACCTCGCCCTTGACGAAGATCTGGCCCTTGCCGTTGCCGGAGGCGACACCGAGGTCGGCCTCGCGGGCCTCGCCGGGGCCGTTGACGACGCAGCCCATGACCGCGACGCGGAGGGGGACCTCCATGCCGGTGAGACCGGCGGTGACCTCTTCGGCGAGCTTGTAGACGTCGACCTGGGCGCGTCCGCAGGAGGGGCAGGAGACGATCTCCAGGCCGCGCTGGCGGAGGTTCAGGGACTCCAGGATCTGGATGCCGACCTTGATCTCCTCGACCGGGGGCGCGCTCAGGGAGACGCGGATCGTGTCGCCGATGCCCTCGGACAGCAGCGCGCCGAAGGCGACGGCGGACTTGATGGTGCCCTGGAAGGCGGGGCCCGCCTCGGTGACGCCGAGGTGGAGGGGGTAGTCGCACTGGGCGGCGAGCTGCCGGTAGGCGTTGACCATGACGACGGGGTCGTTGTGCTTGACCGAGATCTTGATGTCCCGGAAGCCGTGCTCCTCGAAGAGGGAGGCCTCCCAGAGGGCGGACTCGACGAGGGCCTCGGGGGTGGCCTTGCCGTACTTCTGCAGGAGGCGGCGGTCGAGGGAGCCGGCGTTGACGCCGATCCGGATCGGGGTGCCGTGGTCGTTCGCCGCCTGGGCGATCTCCTTGACCTTGTCGTCGAACTGCTTGATGTTGCCGGGGTTGACGCGGACGGCGGCGCAGCCGGCCTCGATCGCGGCGAACACGTACTTCGGCTGGAAGTGGATGTCCGCGATCACCGGGATCTGCGACTTCTTCGCGATGACGGGCAGGGCGTCGGCGTCGTCCTGCGTCGGGCAGGCGACCCGGACGATCTGGCAGCCGGATGCCGTCAGTTCGGCGATCTGCTGGAGCGTGGCGCCGATGTCGGACGTACGCGTCGTCGTCATGGACTGGACCGACACCGGTGCGTCCCCGCCGACCGCCACGGACCCGACCTGGATCTGCCGGCTCTTGCGGCGCTCGGCGAGCTTGGTCGGAACGGACGGCATGCCGAGAGAAATCGCAGTCATCTGCTGTGCAACCCCAAGTTGTGGATCAGGATCGGGTCCCGGAACAGGCGGGCTCCAGGCTTCGAGATTACGGCACGGCCCCGGACCCCAGCACATCACGGGCCGTAAACCCACCCGTAAGGGAAGGCCGGGGCGGGACAGCGGAACGGCCGGGCACCCCAGGGTGCCCGGCCGCCGTGAACGCGGGGTGGCCAGGGCGTGTTCCGAAAGTCCCGTCTGCCCGGCGGCGTCCGGCCTGCCCTTCGGGCAGACGACGCTCCTTTCGCAACACGCCCCTAGGAGATGCGCACCGGGTTCACGAGGTCCGCGATGAGGACGAGGAGCGTGAAGCAGATGAAGACGCCGGCCACCACGTACGCGACGGGCATCAGCTTCGCCACGTCGAAGGGGCCGGGGTCGGGCCGGCGGAGCACCTTGGCCGTGTTCCGGCGCAGCGACTCCCACAGGGCGCCCGCGATGTGCCCGCCGTCGAGCGGGAGGAGCGGGAGCATGTTGAACAGGAACAGGGACAGGTTGAAGCCGGCCAGGAGGATGAGGAAGCTGGCGAGCTGCTGGGTGGCGGGGATGTCCATGGTGAAGATCTCGCCGCCGACGCGGGCGGCGCCGACCACGCCCATGGGCGAGTCCGCGGCGCGCTCGCCGTCGCCGAAGGTGGCGTCCCACAGCGCGGGGATCTTGGCGGGCAGGGAGATCAGGGACTCGACGCCGTTCTCCATCATGTCGCCCATGCGGTCCACGGACTGCCCGAAGGAGAGCGGGACGACCGCGCTGGCCGGGGTGAAGCCGAGCCAGCCGGCGGAGACGAACTCGTTCTCGACGTAGCCGCCCTGGCCGTCGGTCCGGGCGACCTTGTTCTTGATGAGGGTGGGCGTGATGTCGACCTGCTTGCCGTCGCGCTCGACGGTGAGGACGACCTTCTTGCCGGGGTTGTCGCGGATGTCGGTCTGCAGGGCCGACCAGTCCGTGACGGGGGCGCCGTCGAACGCGACGATCTTGTCGCCGGGCTGGAGGCCGGCGGCCTTGGCGGGGGCCTCCTGGTCACCCTCCTTGCACTTGGTGCGGTTCTCGCTGGCGGAGATGACGCAGTCGGAGACCTTGCTGACCGTGGTCGTCTGGGTCTTGGCGCCGAAGGTCATCATCACGCCGACGAAGATCACCACGGCGAGGACCAGGTTCATGAAGGGGCCGGCGAACATCACGATGACGCGCTTCCACGGCTTGCGCGTGTAGAAGAGGCGCTGCTCGTCGCCGGGCTGGAGCTCCTCGAAGGACGCCTCGCGGGCGTCCTCGATCATCCCGCGCCACGGGGAGGTGGAGCGGCTCTCCAGGCGGCCGTCTGCACCGGGCGGGATCATGCCGATCATGCGGATGTAGCCGCCGAGCGGGATCGCCTTGACGCCGTACTCCGTCTCACCCTTGCGGCGGGAGAAGATGGTCGGGCCGAAGCCCACCATGAACTGCGGCACGCGGATGCCGAACATCTTGGCCGTCGAGAAGTGGCCCAGTTCGTGCCAGGCGATCGAGAAGGCCAGGCCGATCACGAAGACCACTATGCCGAGGATGAACATCAGGGTCGTCATGCACGGGCCTCCGCGGTCGTCCGCTCGGTGGGTTTGCCTGGGGAACCGGTCAGTTCACGGGCGCGGGCGCGCGCCCAGGTCTCCGCTTCGAGGACGTCCGCCACGGTCAGGGAGGTTCCCGTGGCGGGGGTGCCGTGCTCCTCGACGACCCGGGTCACCGTCTCCATGATCGCGTCGAACCGGAGGCCGCCGTGCAGGAACGCGTCCACGCACTCCTCGTTGGCCGCGTTGAACACCGCCGGGGCCGTGCCCGCGAGCCGGCCCACGTGCCGGGCGAGGCCGACCGAGGGGAACGCGTCGTCGTCGAGGGGGAAGAACTCCCAGGTGGACGCCTTGGTCCAGTCGAAGGCGGGCGCGGCGTCGGGGACGCGCTGCGGCCAGCCGAGGCCGATGGCGATCGGGCCGCGCATGTCCGGGGGCGTGGCCTGCGCCATTGTCGATCCGTCCGTGAACTCAACCATCGAGTGGACATACGACTGAGGGTGTACGACGACCTCAATGCGATCGAAGGGAATGTCGTAGAGGAGGTGCGCCTCGATGACTTCCAGGCCCTTGTTGACGAGGGTCGCGGAGTTGACCGTGATGACCGGGCCCATGGCCCAGGTGGGGTGCGCGAGTGCGTCGGCGGGGGTGACGTCCGCGAGTTCCGCCTTGGTGCGGCCCCGGAACGGGCCGCCGGAGGCGGTGACGACCAGCTTGCGCACATCGGCGCGGGTGCCGCAGGCGAGGGCCTGGAAGAGGGCGGCGTGCTCGGAGTCGACCGGGATGATCTGGCCGGGCTTGGCCACGGCCTTCACCAGCGGGCCGCCCACGATGAGCGACTCCTTGTTGGCGAGCGCGAGGGTGCGGCCCGCCTCCAGGGCGGCGAGGGTGGGTGCGAGGCCGATGGAGCCGGTGATGCCGTTGAGCACGGTGTGACAGTCGGAGGCGGCGAGTTCGGCGGCGGCGCCGGGGCCCGCGAGGATCTCGGGGAGCGGCTCGCCGGTGCCGTACGCGGCGGTCAGGGCCGCGCGCAGCGCGGGGACGGTGTCCTCGCGGGCGACGGCGACGGTCCGCACCCGCAGCCGGTGCGCCTGCTCGGCCAGCAGCTCCACCCTCCCCCCGGCGGCGGAGAGCCCGGTGACGCGGAAGCGGTCCGGGTTGCGCAGGACGAGGTCGATGGCCTGGGTGCCGATCGAGCCGGTCGATCCGAGGATCACCACGTCCCGGACCCCGTCGACGGGATCGAAGACGAGATGGGGATCGGCGAGAGGGGCGGGACTGTCACTCATCCCCCCATTGTTGCCGCATCCGGTGTCCGGCAGGACCGCGCGGCCCCCCGTTGACCCACTTCGGGTGGTGTGCCGTGGACGATGCACTTTCTCCGTTTGTGAAGCAGGCGTGAAGACGGGGTGATATGAATTTTTCCCGGCTGATCCGACAGTCGTATCAGCCGATCGTCGCGGGATGACGGCGATCGTGAACAAGGACCCTGGGGGGAAACCATGCGCAAGCGCATTCGCGCTGCCCTGCCCGCGCTCGCCGGAGCCGTGGCGCTGACCGGCACGGTGCTGAGCGGCCCGGCGGAGGCGGCGGGGGGCGTCACCATCCACCGTGTGTACTTCGACAGCCCCGGCAAGGACACCCGGACCAACACGAGCCTCAACGGCGAGTGGGTGCAGATCCGGAACACCGGCGCGTCGGCGGTCTCTCTGAAGGGCTGGGTGCTGAAGGACCCCGACAACCACAAGTACACCTTCCCGGACATCAAGATCGGGGCGGGCAAGTACATCAAGGTCCGCACCGGTTCGGGCACCGACACCAGCGCGACCAAGTACCAGAACCGCAGGGCCTACGTGTGGAACAACACCAGCGACACGGCGACCCTGCTGCGGGCGGGCGGGACCAAGGTCGACTCGTGCTCGTGGACGACGCGCGACGCCAGCGACACGTACTGCTGAGGGGCCGCCGGCCCTTCCGGGCGCCCTCCACCACGCCTGTTGCCGTATCCACGGCCGGGGCCGTGAGGTGGAGGGCGTCCTCGTCGCGGGTGGGGGCGAGGGCGACGGCGGAGGTGCCGGGGTGGAAGACGCGGGCCACGGACTCCTGTCGCCCCGTCCGTCGTCCCTGCGATCGCCGGCTCCCGCGGTGAGCGCGGCGAGCAGCGGGACGGCGGAGCGGGGCGACGGAGCGTTCCGTGCGCCGGTCAGCGGATGGGGCGGTGCACGTTGTCCTTCTCGCTCGCTCCCGGTGTCGTGTCCGCGATCCACGGGCCGTCGCCGGAGGGGTCGATCACGCCCTGCTCCAGCCACTCGTAGGCGCCGCCGAGCACGCCCTTGACCACCTTGCGGTCGACGTCGTCGGTGTTGCTCCACAGCCGTCCGAAGAGTTCCTCGACGCGGAGGCGGGACTGCCGGCAGAAGACGTCGGCGAGCTGGTACGCCTCGCGGCCGTGCTCCTCCGTGCCGCGCAGCAGTTCGGCGCGTACGCAGGCCGCGCTCATCGCGAACAGTTCGGCGCCGATGTCCACGATCCGGCCCAGGAAACACTGCTTGGTCTCCATCCGGCCCTGCCAGCGGGACATGGCGTAGAAGGTGGAGCGGGCCAGCTTGCGGGCGGAGCGCTCGACGTAGCGCAGGTGGGCCGAGAGGTCGGGGTGGCCCGCCGGGTGGAACTCGGCGTACGCGCGCGGGAGCTGACCGGTGCCCGCGACCAGCTTGGGCAGCCACTTGGCGTAGAAGACGCCCGCGTTCGCCCCGGCCCTGGCCTTGTCGGAGAGGGACTTCTCGGGGTCGATGAGGTCTCCGGCCACGGACAGGTGGGCGTCGACGGCCTCGCGGGCGATCAGCAGGTGCATGATCTCCGTGGAGCCCTCGAAGATGCGGTTGATCCGCAGGTCGCGGAGCATCTGCTCGGCGGGCACGGCCCGTTCGCCGCGCGCCCGCAGGGAGTCCGCGGTCTCGAAGCCCCGGCCGCCGCGGATCTGGACCAGTTCGTCGGCGAGGCGCCAGCCCATCTCGGAGGCGAAGAGCTTGGCGAGGGCGCCCTCGATCCGGATGTCGTTGCGGTCCTCGTCGGCCATCTGCGAGGAGAGGTCGAGCACCGCCTCCAGGGCGAAGGTGGTGGCCGCGATGAAGCTGATCTTGGAGCCGACGGCCTCGTGGTGGGCGATCGGCTTGCCCCACTGCTCACGGGCCGCCGACCATTCGCGGGCGATCTTCAGACACCACTTGCCGGCGGCCGCACAGGACGCGGGCAGCGAGAGCCGGCCGGTGTTGAGGGTGGTCAGCGCGATCTTCAGCCCCGCGCCCTCCGGGCCGACGCGGTTCGCCGCCGGGACCCGGACCTGGTGGAAGCGGGTGACGCCGTTCTCGATGCCGCGCAGGCCCATGAACGCGTTGCGGTTCTCCACGGTGACGCCGGGCGAGTCCGCCTCCACGACGAAGGCGGTGATGCCGCCCTTGTGGCCCTCGCTGCTGGGCACCCGGGCCATCACGACGAGGAGGTCCGCGACGACGCCGTTGGTGGTCCACAGCTTCACCCCGTCGAGGACGTAGTCGTCCCCGTCGGGCACCGCGGTCGTCGCCAGCCGGGCCGGGTCCGAGCCGACGTCGGGCTCGGTGAGGAGGAAGGCGCTGATGTCGGTACGGGCGCAGCGCGGCAGGAACTTCTGCTTCTGCTCGGGGGTGCCGAACAGTTTCAGCGGCTGCGGTACGCCGATCGACTGATGCGCGGAGAGCAGCACGCCGATCGCCGGGCTGGCCGAGCCGACCAGGGCCAGCGCCTTGTTGTAGTACACCTGGGTGAGGCCGAGGCCGCCGTACTTGGGGTCGATCTTCATGCCGAGGGCGCCGAGTTCCTTGAGGCCGTTGATCACCTCGTCGGGGATCCGGGCCTCGCGCTCGATGCGGGCGCCGTCGACCTGCGTCTCGCAGAACGCGCGGAGCTTGGTCAGGAACTGCTCACCGCGCCGTACGGCCTCGTCGGTGGGCAGCGGGTGGGGGTGGATGAGGTCGAGACGGAACCGGCCCAGGAACAGTTCCTTGGCGAAGCTGGGCTTGCGCCAGTCCCGCTCGCGGGCGGCCTCCGCCACCTGGCGGGCCTCACGTTCGGTGACGACGGGCTTCTTGAGGGGTGGTGCGGACATGAGGCTCACCTCGCCGCGAATCGGGATCTTGTACCGGATGAGTACCTGATTGGTCACTTAGCGGTGCTACTCGATCGTTGGTACCCGATCCGGACGCCCCCCGCCACCCCTCGCGTCCGCGTTCGGCCGCCGGTGACCGCCCACACCTTGGCCGCCCGACCGGCCACTGCCCGCCCGCCACGGCCGTAGGCCGTCCCCCCGGCCCTAAGCTGGGACGTACGGCACCTCCGGCCGCCGAGGGCGCCCGAACGGGGTGCGGAGAACCACGCGACGAGCCCTCGCGAACCCCGCACCCGCCGCACGACACCCTTCCCCCACACTTCTGGGCGCCCAGCGGGTATCGAAGCGCTTCGACAACCTATGGACACGCACTCACCACCGAGCTACTGTCGAGCCACCCTCACATCACCCCGTACGGAACCCATGCGCAGTCGAAGCGCTTAAACACGCTTGGAGAGCTGGATGGTCACCCTCGCCGAGGTCGCCCAGCACGCCGGAGTCTCGGCGAGCACGGTGAGCTATGTCCTCAGCGGCAAGCGGTCCATCTCCGCCGGCACCCGCCAGCGGGTCGAACAGAGCATCCAGGAGCTGGGCTACCACCCGAACGCCGGGGCGCGCGCCCTGGCGAGCAGCAGGTCCAACATCATCGCGCTGATGGTCCCGCTGCGGACGGACATGTACGTCCCCGTGATGATGGAGATCGCCATCGCGGTGGCGACCACGGCCCGGACCCACGGCTACGACGTGCTGCTGCTCACCGGCGAGGAGGGCCCCGACGCGGTCCGCCGGGTCACCGGCAGCGGGCTCGCCGACGCGATGATCCTGATGGACGTCGAGCTCGACGACGAGCGCCTGCCGCTGCTGCGCGACACCGACCAGCCGTCGGTGCTCATCGGGCTGCCCGCCGACACCAGCGGCCTGACCTGCGTCGACCTCGACTTCAGGGCGACCGGCGCGCTGTGCGTGGAGCACCTGGCGACGCTCGGCCATCGCGAGATCGCCGTCATCGGCGAGGCGCCCGCGGTGTACGAGCGGCACACCGGTTTCGCCGAGCGCACCCTCGACGGGCTGCGGTCCCGGGCACGCGAGCTGGAGCTGCGGGTGCTGCACCGGCCCTGCGAGGGCGGCTACGACGCGATGGCCGCGACGCTGGCCCGGATCTTCGACGAACGGCCGGGCACCTCGGGGTTCGTCGTGCAGAACGAGTCCGCGGTCGAGCCGCTGCTCGCGCTGCTGCGTCAGCAGGGCCGGGCGGTCCCCGAGGACGTCTCGGTGATCGCCGTCTGCCCGGAGCAGGTCGCCATGCAGGCGTCGGTGCGGCTGACCTCGGTCGCCATCCCCGCCCCGGAGATGGGGCGGCGGGCCGTGGAGCAGCTCGTCGCCAAGCTCGACGGGCGGGAGACGGAGGAAGTGGTCCTGCTCGCCCCCGAGCTGACGGTCCGCGCGAGCACCGGACCGCTGAGCGGCGGCTGACCCGACGGGGGGCCGGGCGGGGCATCGCCCACCGGCCGGCGACCGTCTCTTCTCCCCCGTACCGACGCTCCCTGTGAACCCACGCTTCCTGTCACTCCTTCCTTCCAGGAGCCGTCCCGTGAATCAGTCTGCCGAGAACGACAACCAGACCCCGACGGGCGCGGTCAGCCTCGCCCAGTCCTCCCCCACCGTCGGCACGTTCCGTGAGCGGGACGGCGCCCTGGAGTGGAGCGGACGCCAGGAGACCCTGCGGATCGAGCCGTGGGGTCCCGACGCGGTCCGGGTCCGCGCCCGCCTGGGCGGCCCCCTCCTCGACGGGCTGCCGGGCGCCCTGCTCGACGAGGTGGAGAGCACCGAGAGCAGTGTCAAGATCGAGCAGGGGCAGGGGCGGCTGACGGTCGGCGCGCTCACCGCCGAGGTCAGCGCCGAGGGCCTCATCCGGTTCACGCGCACCGCCGACGGCCACGAACTGCTGTCGGAGGAGCGCGCCCACTTCTGGTGGCCGGGCTCGCGCCTCTACACGGCGGTCGGCAACGGCCACCACCGGCTGGAGCAGCGGTTCGCCGCGTACGACGACGAGAAGCTGTACGGACTGGGCCAGCACCAGCACGGGCGGCTGGACCAGAAGGGACTGGTCCTCGACCTGGTGCAGCGCAACGCCGAGGTGGGCATCCCGGTGCTGACCTCCAGCCGCGGCTACACCCTGCTGTGGAACAACCCGGCGATCGGCCGGGTGGAGCTCGCGGGCAACGGGACGCGCTGGGTGGCGGACTCGGCCCGGCAGATCGACTACTGGATCACGGCGGGTGAACCGGCCGACGCGCAGCGCCGCTACAGCGCGGTGACGGGCCGTACGCCGATGCTCCCGGAGTGGGCGGCGGGGTTCTGGCAGTGCAAGCTGCGCTACCGCACCCAGGACGAACTCCTCGCCGTGGCACGGGAGTACAAGCGCCGGGGCCTGCCGATCGATGTGATCGTGTGCGACTTCTTCCACTGGACGCACCTCGGGGAGTGGAAGTTCGACCCGCGCGAGTGGCCCGACCCGGCGGCCCTGGTGGCGGAACTGGCCGGGATGGGCATCAAGCTCGTGGTGTCGGTGTGGCCGTCGGTGTCACCGCTGTCGGAGAACCACCCGGTGATGGACCAGCGCGGCTTGTTCATCGGCACGCAGTACGGTCCGACGGCCCACGCCGACTGGCCCGACAAGGAGGTCGCCTCCACCGTCCAGGTCGCCTTCTACGACGCGACGAACCCCGAGGCCCGGGAGTTCGTGTGGGCGCGGGTGCGGGAGAACTACCTGGAGCCGTACGGGATCACGGCGTTCTGGCTGGACGCCTGCGAGCCGGAGCTGAAGCCGGGCTTCCAGGAGAACCTGCGGTACTGGGCGGGCCCCGGGCTGGAGGTCGGCAACCTCTACCCGGCGGAGAACGCCCGCACCTTCTACGAGGGCCTGAAGGCGGCCGGCGAGGACGAGATCGTCTCCCTCAACCGCTCGGCCTGGGCGGGCAGCCAGCGGTACGGGGCCGCCCTGTGGTCCGGTGACATCGGCACCGACTTCCCGACCCTGCGCCGGCAGATCGCGGCGGGCCTCAACACGGCGCTGTCGGGCATCCCCTGGTGGAACACCGACATCGGCGGCTTCCACGGGGGCGACCCGGACGACCCGGCGTACCGGGAGGTGATGGTCCGCTGGTTCCAGTTCGGCGCGTTCTCCCCGCTGATGCGGCTGCACGGCTTCCGCGAGCCCGGCATGCCGCTGGGCCCGGAGATGACCGGCGGCCCCAACGAGGTCTGGTCGTACGGCGAGGAGGCCGGCGCAATCCTGGAGCGGTACCTGCGGCTGCGCGAGCGCATCAAGCCGTACGTCCTGCGTGTCATGCGGGAGGCCCATGAGGACGGTCTGCCCGTCATGCGCCCGCTGTTCCTGGAGTTCCCCGGGGACGAGCGGGCCTGGTCGGTCGACGACGCGTACCTGTTCGGCCGGGACGTGCTGGTCGCGCCGGTGCTGGAGGCGGGTGCGACGACCTGGACGACGTACCTCCCGGCGGGCGCCCGCTGGACCGACGCGTGGACCGGGCAGACCTACGACGGGGGCACGTCCGTCACCGTGGACGCGCCGCTGGAGCGCATCCCGGTGTTCCTGCGGGACGGGGCGGTGCTGCCGGTCGCCGAGTAGGCGGGCGGCGGCCGTTCGAACGCCGGGTCTACGCTAGGGCGCCACGGCCATCCCGTGATCTTCAGGGGGTGCGCGCGACCCTGAACGAGCGGAGACGACAGGACATGAACAGCCGTACGGGAGACCCCCGCCGGGTGCGCGGGGGACGGCCGGGCCGCAGGGGCGGGCCCCCGCGCGGACCGTTGCACCGGACGCGGACGACGATACGGACCACCGGCGGCGCCCCTGTGGAGGTGCCGCCGGCGGTCGCCCCGCCGGCGCCGGTGGCGTCCGGGGGCTTCCTGCCGGGGCCCGCGCGGCACGTCGCGGTGTGGAGCACGCTGACGCTGCTCGTCACCGGTGTCGTCGCGGTGGGGGTGTGGATCTGCGTGACGTTCCAGACGGCGGTCACGCCGGTGCTGCTCGCGCTGCTCGGCACGGCGCTGCTCGGGCCGTTCTACCGGCGGCTGGTGGCGATGCGGTTCAACAAGTCCCTCGCAGCCGGGCTGACGTGCGCGGCCGTGGTCGTGGTGATGGGCGGCGCCGCCTACATCGTGGTGGCGGCGCTCATCGACACCGGTGACCAGATCATCGCCTCGCTGCGGGACGCGGCGCAGTCGCTGAGCGACGAGTTCGGGCTGGCCGGGACGTCGCTGGACGACCTCGCGAAGAACGCCAAGGAGCTGCTGTCGAAGTTCGGCGGGACGGCGGCCTCCGGGGTGCTCACCGGGGTCAGCGCGGTCAGCTCGTTCGTCGCGATGGCGATCCTGGCGCTGCTGCTGATGTTCTTTTTCCTGCGCGACTCGGACAAGGCGGTCGCCTCGCTGCACTCCCTCGCGCCGCGCGGCAGTGGGGAGACGCTGGAGGTGATGGCCCGGCGCGCCTTCCAGGCGATCGAGGGCTTCATGCGGGGCACGACGATCATCGCCTTCATCGACGGCGTCTGCATCGCCGTCGGTCTGCTGATCCTCCAGGTGCCCGGCGCTGTCGGTCTGGGCGCGCTGGTGTTCGTCGGCGCGTACATCCCCTACCTCGGCGCGTTCCTGTCGGGCGCGGTGGCCATCCTGGTGGCGTTCGCCGACCGGGGCCTGGTGACGGCGCTGTGGGCGGTCGGTGTGGTGTTCGCGGTGCAGATCCTGGAGGGCAACGTGCTCCAGCCGATGATCCACAGCCGGACCGTGCAGATGCACCCGGCGGCGATCCTGCTGGCGCTCACCGCGGGCGCCTCCATCGCCGGCGTCCTCGGCATGCTGCTGTCGGTGCCGCTGACGGCGGCGGCGTTCGGCGTGCTGTCGGAGCTGCGGTCCCGGTACGCGGAGGGGGGGTGACCGCGCCGTACCCCCGCAGCCGAGGGGGATCGCCGGAACGGCAGGATGACCACCGGCGCCCGTGCCACCGCGGGCGGGCGCCGATCCCGTCCTCACCCGGAAGGAACACGCCGTGTCCGCCACTCCCCTCCCCCTGACCCTGGCCAACCTGTTACTCCGGCCGGCGCTCGGTTCCCGGCGCGACCCGGACCGGGTCCTCGACCGGATCCTCACCGGGGCCGGGCAGGCGGAGGGTGACGAGGGGTTCGTCGACGGGTTCCGGCTCCTGCTGCGGGAGTGGGCGCGGGACGAGGGACTCTCCCCCGTCGGCTGGCAGTCCGCGCAGGCGCACGTGCGCCGGCACCTCACCAACCGGGCCCGGATCCGGCGGCTGATCACCGAGCACCCGGCGATCGAGGAGGAGCCCGTCGAGCGGCCGGTGTTCGTCGTGGGCCTGCCGCGCACCGCCACCACCCTCACCCACGGTGTGCTCTCCCTCTCGGGCGACCACCGCTGTCCCCGGCTCTGGGAGCTGCTCGCCCCGGGTCTCGAACCGTCGCCCGAGCAGCGGCGGAAGGCGGTCACGTCGGCGCGCCGGATGCTCGCCGGCACCCATCTGCTCGCCCCGCGCTTCCGTGAGATCCACCCCATGACCGCCGAGGGCCCGGAGGAGTGCACGTTCCTCCTGCCGCACGCCCTGGTGCCGCTGTCCCAGGCCCATCTGCCGGAGTACCACTCCTGGAACTTCGAGCGGGACTTCGTCCCCGACTACCGCCACCTGAAGCAGGCCCTCCAGGTGCTCCAGTACGGCCGTCCGCGCCGCCGCTGGATCCTGAAGTCGCCCTTCCACACCGGCAACCTCGACGCGCTGCACTCGGTGTTCCCGGACGCCACGCTCGTGTGGACGCACCGCGACCCGGCGACCGCCGTCGCCTCGTTCTGCAGCCTGGTCGAGGTGGGCATGGTCCTCTCCCGCCGCACCGTGGACCTGCACCGTCTGGGCGCCACCTGGCTCGACCTGCTGAGCCGCTCGGTACGGCGCGGTCTCGCGGCCCGCGCCGCCCTGCCGCGCGAGGCGGTGGTGGACGTGCCGTACTCCTGGCTGGGCTCCGACCCGGCGTCGGGCGCCCCGAGGCTGTACGACGCGGTCGGCGCCCGCTGGACCGACGCCGACGCCGCCCGACTCCCCGAGGTCGCCACGGGCCTCAAGGGCCACCGCCCCCACCGGTACGACCTGGCCCGCTACGGGCTGACCCGCGAGGACGTGGCGGCGGTGTTCACCGAGTACGACGCACTGCGGGCGGAGGTCGACCGGGCCTGAGGCCGGTGTGCTCCGGTCCCCTGCCCGGACGGGAAGGGCCCCTGCCCACCGGCGGTCGCCGGTGGGCAGGGGCCCTCGGGGGTCCCGGGTGCGTGCGGCCGGTGCCAGTGCCCCGTCAGGCAACGTTCGCCCCGTCGCGACGCCCGGCACGCACTCCCGCCGCACCGGGCACGAGCCCAAGTACATCCAGCCCGGCACGCCGAGAGCACGCACCGAACGCCGCTCCTCGACGGGCAGCCGTCACCTGCCGCGGCACTAACCGACGACGCGGCCCAGTTCGACGCGGTCGATGTTCGGGGCCCAGGCGCCCGCGTTGCCGAGGGTCACCTTGTTGGCGCCCTTCCTGAGGTCGACGGGGACGCCGACGGTCCAGTAGTCGTCCCAGCTCCAGGTGTTCTTGAACGTCACCTTCTTCGCCGCTCCGGTCCCCACGGTGATGTCGGCCGTGCGGGACATGATGTCGGTGTTGTAGGCGTGGCCGTTGTCGCGGCGGTCGTTGTGGGCGTAGTGGACGACCAGCACGTAGCGGCCGGCGGTGGGCGCGTCCACGGTGAACTCGGCGGTGCTGCCGGCGCCGTTGCCGAGCCAGCCGATGTAGGAGCCGGCGGAGGCGTGCGCCGAGTCGACCAGCCTGGCCCCGCCGGCGAGGGTCGCCGCGGCGCCGTCGTAGGAGAGGGTGCCGTCGGTCGAGCCGTCGCCGGACACGTCGAGCGAGCGCACGGCGGAGTGCCGGGCGGTCGTCTCGATCCGGTTGTTGCCCGCGACGAGGTACAGCTTCAGCGGACGGCCGGGCACCGCCGCCACCGTCTGCCCGTGCAGGGCGAGCCGTACCGGCGCCGACGCCCGGGGCACCACCCGGTAGTAGCCGTCGCGCGGGGCGTACACGTCGAAGACCGCCCTGTCGCCGGGGCGGAGGACGAGGGCGCCGGTGCCGACGCCGGCCGACGAGGAGTAGTCGTACGACGGCCTGCCGCTGATGTCGGCGAGGGTGGCCTCGTAGGAGGCGGCGGGCGGCGCGGTGCGGGCGGTGAGGTCGATCCGGTCGAGGGTGACCTCGGCGGCTCCCTTGGCGAGGGTCAGGGTGTGGGTGCCGGCCGACAGCTCCACGCGGACGTCCTTCTTGGCGCGGTAGGTCCAGTTCTCGGTGGAGGGGTAGGTGACCGTGACCGGGTCGCCGCCGTCGACGGACAGCTTCTGGGTGGCGGGGCCGCCGGACTGGTTGCCGTAGAG
Organism: Streptomyces sp. HM190; assembly: GCF_009857135.1. Lineage (GTDB taxonomy): Bacteria > Actinomycetota > Actinomycetes > Streptomycetales > Streptomycetaceae > Streptomyces > Streptomyces heilongjiangensis. The sequence goes on along the minus strand of NZ_CP047318.1, from coordinate 6,333,462 downwards.
GATCGCCAGGTCGTACGTGCCGTCCTCGGGGACGGTCACCGTGAAGTCGATCTTGCTGCCCGCCTGGTTGAGGGAGCCGACGTCCTTGGTGCCGGAGGCGGCGTAGCCGTTGGCATTGCTCACGGTGCCCTGGGTGTAGACCCTGCCGTCGGTGATGGCGGCGTCCTCGGCCTCGTGGGACGAGGTCCAGGGCACGGTGGGGGCGGTCGGGGTGCCGGTGCCGCCGGGGGTGAGGACGATCCGGTAGGCGGACATCTTGTGCAGCCCGCGCAGCGGGACGGTCACCGTGCCGTCGGCGGCGACCCGGACCTTCGTGCGGCTCAGGACGCGGGGGGCGGCGTGCTGCCCCTCGTAGCCGGACCATGCGGCCTCGGCCACGGTCGCGGTGACCGTACGGCCGAAGAGGGACCGGGGAACCTCGCGGACGACGACGTCCGTGTCGCCGTCCGAGCCGCCCAGCAGCACCTGGGCCTGGCGGCGGGAGGGGTCGAGGGAGGCGAGGCCCTGGAGGGTGTCGATGGTGTTCGCCTGCGGCGGGGTGACCTTCACGGTGTCGCCGGTGAGGCCCGCGTACCAGCGGAAGAACCACCAGCCACCGTTGGGGATGTTGGAGCGGACGACGTTGCCGTCCATGTTCCCGGCGGCGTCCCAGTACGCCTGGTTGGCGTACACCTTGTTCCTCTCGAACATCGAGACCCACTGCACGAGCTGGCCGGGGACGGACAGGTCGCGCCGGTTGGCGTACTCATCGATGTTGATCTTCAGTGGGGCGATACCCAACTCCCGCTCCAGGGAACGGTAGTCGTCGTAGTGGCCCTGGAAGTCGCGGAGCGAGCCGGAGCCCAGTTCGTGCCAGGTCATGATCTGGGGCAGGACGTCCTCGCGCTGGGCGAAGGCGAGGAAGTCCCTCAGCAGCCGCGTGTGGTACGCGGCCTCGTTGGGGCCGGCGATCCGCGCGTCGGGGTCGATGGCGCGGATGCGCCGGTACACGGTCTTCCAGTCCTGGAAGAACCGGTCACGGTTCTTCTCGTACTGGGCCTGGTCGGCGACGTCGAGCTTGTACCAGATCTGGTCCGGCTCGTTGAAGGGGATGTAGACGAAGCGGTCGCTGTTCGGGGCGGCCGCGATCTCCGTGGCGATCCGGTCGACCTTGGGGAGGTAGTCGTCGATGCCGAGGTCCTCGTAGGGCCACTTGGCGTAGATGTCCTGCATCATCACGTTGATCTCGCCGCCGCCGTTGCGGAAGAACGACTTCGAGACGGTCAGCGCGTCGCCGTTGGGGTGCTGGGCGCCGCCCTCGGGCTTCTGCGAGATGCTGGTGATCTTCAGGGGGGCGAGGGCGGCGTCGCTGGGCACCCCGTCGTCGCTGAGGCCGTACAGCGCGCCGTTGGCGCCCAGCATGACGGGTCCCTCGGAGGCGGAGAGGTCGACGGTGAGGCGCTGCGGGTCCGCGGCGGCGGCCGCGGGGGCCCCGGTCGCGGGAAGGGTGCCTGCCATGGCGGTGACTCCAAGTACTGCGGTGACCAGGGCTGTTCGCGCCCGGGACCTGATGCGGGATCTTTCACGGGCTGGCGTGCGGGTGGGGGTGATCACGCGGTCGGACCTCCGGTCATTTGACGGCTCCACTGGTGATTCCGGACACGATCTTTCGTTGGCCGACGAGGAACACGGCGACCATCGGCAGGCTCATCACCACGACGTACGCGAAGACGAGATGCCAGTTGTTGAGGTAGAGCTGGGCGCTCGCCACCTTGTAGAGGTTCAGCGGGAGGGTCGCCCGGTCGCCGCCGCCGAGGACGAAGAAGGCGTAGAAGACGTCGCTCCAGGCGTAGAGCGTCACCATGATCGTCGCGGTGGCGATGACGGGCCGCAGGAGCGGCAGGGCGATCCGGCCGAAGATCCGGGCCGGGCCGGCCCCGTCGATCCGGGCGGCCTCCTCCAGTTCCGTCGGGATGGCGCGGATGAACCCGGTCATGAAGAAGATCGACGTGGACAGGTACATCCCGGTGTACACGGCGATCATTCCGGGCCGGGTGCCCGCGAGCCCGAGCTGGCGCAGCTCCATCACGACGGTGATCACGGCGGGCGGCAGCAGCAGTCCGCTGACGCACAGCGCGTACGCCGCCGAGACCAGCCGGGACGCGCGGCGCGCGAACACCCAGGCGGCACCCGCGCCGAGGACGAGCACGAGCACCACCGAAGGGACCACGACCAGCAAGGAGTTGAGGAGGCCGCGCAGCATCTCGCCCTGGCCGACCGCGTCCGCGTAGTTGGCGCCCGGCTGCCATCGCGCGGGTGGGCCAGGGCGGGGAGAGCTCTTCTGTGCATGAACGTGCCTTTCGAGAAGGGGTGGTTCAGGGCAGAGAGGGATCACGGGGACGGGACGGCTGGACGCGAACGGGACGCTGGGCGCGAACGGGCGGACGGGCGGACGGGCGCGGGCGGACGGGGCCGCGGTGGAGGTGCGGACCGCCGGGCGGGTACGGCTCGGGCCGCGGCGGGGCTTCGGCGCCGGGGTGAACGGTCAGGTGTGTGCGGGCGGCGCCCCCGTGCTCTCCCGGACCACCAGCTCCGGTACGGAGACACGGTGCGGGGCGATCGGGGCGGACTGCTCCAGGACGCCGTGCAGCAGGGCGAACGCGGCCCGGCCGAGGCCGGTGAAGTCCAGGCGCACGGTCGTCAGGGACGGGGTCAGATAGGCGGAGTGCGGGGCGTCGTCGAAGCCGGCCACGCTGACATCGCCGGGTACGGACCGGCCGTTCTCGTGCAGGGCGCGGAGCACGCCGAGCGCCAGGTCGTCGTTGCCGCAGAGGATCGCCGTCACCGACGGGTCCTCCGCCAGCTTCCGGCCGGCGCGGTGACCGCCCGCCGGGCCCCAGTTCCCCTGCACCGGGCGCGGTTCGGGCGCGCCCGCCTCCCGGAGCGCCTGCCGCCAGCCGGTGGTGCGGGCGCTGGTGCGGCGGGTGCTGGACGGGATGGCGACGTAGTGCACGGTCTCGTGGCCGAGGGAGAGCAGATGGCGGGTGACCGCGTGGGCGGCCTCGCGGTCGTCGGTCCACACCCAGGGGCGGTCGCCTCCGGGCGCGGTGGCCGGGGTCTCGACGACGCCGACGACGGGCAGGTCGGCGGGCACGGCGGCCAGGGCGCCGACCCCGGCCGGGTCGTAGGCGATCACGATCAGCCCGCCGCCCGCGTCCGCCGCCCGCTGCACCTCGGCGGCGACGGCCGTCTCCTCCGCCGACTCAAGGACGCCGATCCCCACCGCGTACGACGCCGCGCGGGCGGCCTCCTCGATGCCCTGGAGGATCGAGGCGTAGCCGTAGTGGGTGGTGTTGGAGGTCAGCACGGTCACCGCGCGACTGCGGCCGCTGGCCAGGGCCAGGGCGGTCGCGTTGCGGCGGAAGCCCAGCTCGTCGATGGCCGCCAGCACCCGCTCCCGGGTGGACTGCTTGACGCTGGGGTGGCCGTTGATCACCCGGGAGACGGTCTGGTACGAGACCCCGGCGGCGGTCGCCACGTCCCGGATGCTCGCGGGGCGCCTTGTGTGACCGGTCACATTCATGCCAGGATTGTGACCGGTCACACTGGGGGCGTCAAGAGAACGCACCGAGGGACGCACACGAGCGGCCGTCTCCGGCGAGGTGCCGGGACGGCGTGTGCGAGCGGGGCGGCTCAGAAGGGGCAGCGACTTGACCGGTACGACGGGCCACACGGCGGGCGGCTCCAACTCTGCTTCTCCGGCCTTCAGTTGGGGGCATCCGGCGCTGGGTGCGCAGTTCGCCGCGGCGGCGGACGGCACCCTGCGTCTGGTCCGGCTGGGCCCGGCCGGGGCCGCCGTCGACCCCGAGGTCGCCCTCCCCCTCGTGGAGGTGACGGCGGTCGGGCACGGCAGCGGGTGGTCGGGCCCCCGGTTCACCGGTACCGCCCTCGGGGCGCGGCTCGGGTACCGGGGGCACCGGGACACCGGCGCTTCCGGGTGGGCGCGGCTGACCATCGAACTCCACGACCCGGAAACGGCGTTGACCGCCTTCGTCGAGCTGGCCTCCCCGACCGGGCTGCCGGTGCTCCGCTCCCGGGTGCGGCTGCGCAACGACGGCTCGCGGCCCCTGGTCGTGCAGTCCGTCAGCAGCCTCCTCCTCGGCGGGCTGCCCGCCCCCGACGTCCTCGACGTGCACCGGGCCCGCAACGACTGGCTGGCCGAGTGCCGTTGGTACACCGAGCCGCTGCGCGACACCGTCGCCGACATCAGCGTCGACGCCCACCAGCACGACAGCCGGGCCGCGCTCACCCTCACCGGGCGCGGCAGCTGGCCCACCGACGGCCATCTGCCGATGGGGGCGCTGACGGAGCGGGGCGGCGACCGGGCCTGGGTGTGGCAGGTCGAGTCACCGGCCGGCTGGCGCTGGGACCTGGGCGAACGCGCGCACGGCACGTACCTCGCGGTGAACGGCCCCACGGACGCCGCGCACCAGTGGCGGGTGCGGCTGGCGCCGGGCGAGGAGTTCACCACGGTGTGGGCGGCGGTGGCGACGGGGTCGGCGGGCACGGCGCAGGGTGCTGCCGGCCGGGCGCCCGGCACGGCACCTGTGGCCGGCCCCGGCGCGAGGGGCCGCGCGACGGAGGGCGGCGCCGGGCACGGCTCGCCGGGCGGCGCGCCCGAAGCCGGCCTCGGCACCGGCACCGGCTCCGGTGCCGGCTCGACGGCGGCCCCGGCAGTCCGTCCGGCCGGCGGCCCGGCGGAGGCTTCGGCAGCCCGGTCGGGAGGTGGCTCGGCGCTCGACGCGGCGTGGGCGGCCATGACCGCGTACCGGCGGGCCGTGCGACGGCCGCATCCGGACCACGGCGCGCTGCCCGTCGTCTTCAACGACTACATGAACACGCTGATGGGCGACCCGACCACCGGGAAGCTGCTGCCGCTGATCGACGCCGCGGCGCGCGCCGGCGCGGAGTACTTCTGCATCGACTCCGGCTGGTACGACGACACCGTGGACGGCGGCTGGTGGGACGGCGTCGGCGCGTGGCTGCCCTCGGCGCGCCGCTTCCCCGACGGCGGCATCGAGGCCGTGCTGGACCGCATCCGGGAGCACGGCATGGTGCCGGGGCTGTGGCTGGAGCCGGAGGTCGTCGGCGTGCACAGCCCGGTCGCCTCGGCGCTCCCCCCGGACGCCTTCTTCCAGCGGGACGGCGTCCGGATCACCGAGCAGGGCCGCCACCAGCTCGACCTGCGCCACCCCGCCGCCCGCGCGCACCTCGACGGCACGGTGGACCGGATCGTCGGCGACTGGGGCGTGGGCTATCTGAAGCTGGACTACAACATCGTCGTCGACCCGGGCACGTGCGCCCCCGGCGACCTCTCCCCCGGCGCCGGGCTCCTCGGCCACGCCCACGCCTACCTGGAGTGGCTGTCCGGCGTCCTGGACCGCCACCCCGGGCTCGTCGTCGAGAACTGCGCCTCCGGGGGCATGCGGATGGACGGTGCCACCCTGGCCGTGGCCCAGCTCCAGTCCGTCAGCGACCAGCAGGACCCGCTGCGCTTCCCGGCGATCGCCGCCGCCGCGCCGACGGCGGTCCCGCCGGAGCAGGGCGCCGTCTGGGCGTACCCGCAGCCCGGGTTCGACGACGACCTGATCGGGTTCACCCTCGGCGGCGCGCTCCTCGGCCGCATCCACCTCTCGGGCCATCTGAACCGCATGTCGGAGCGACAGCTCGGTCTCGTCCGGGACGCCGTGGACACCTACAAGGCGATCCGCGGGGACCTGGCGCGGGCCGTGCCCTTCTGGCCACTCGGTCTGCCGGGGTGGACGGACGCGTGGCTGGCGCTGGGGCTGCGGGTGCCGGACGGGCCGTCGTACGTGTCGGTGTGGCGGCGCGGCGGGGAGGCGGAACGGGCGCTGCCGGTCGGGCACCTGGCGGGCCGTGACGTGCGTGCGCAGATCCTGCATCCGTCGGCGGAATGCGGCGGCTCGGCGGTCTGGGACCGGGACGGGCACGTGCTGCGGGTGTCGCTGCCGCGCACACCGGCCGCCGTGCTGGTCCGCCTCCGTGCCGGGACCGGCTGAACGGCCGTCGCCCGTCGGACCCGTGCGAGGGCGGACGGGCCCGGGCCGGGGCCGTGTGGGGGTCCGGCACCGGCTCGGGCGGACGGCTCAGCTGCTGCTGACGGTCAGGTTGTTGGTCTGGAAGTTCAGGCCGCCGGACGACGAGGTGATCTCGAAGCCGAACTGCACGTCACCGATGGTCTCGTTGCCCATCCAGCCCTTGGTGTCCTTGAGCCACTTCAGGACGGGCAGGATCTGGACCGAGCCGGACGTGGAGTCCGCGGTCCGCAGGAAGGAGAAGACGTCCCAGTACGTGCCGTCGTTCCGGTACACCCGGCCCTTGTAGACGTTCCAGTTGTGGCCGCCGAGCGTGACGTTGCCCTGGTAGTCGCCGAGCGCGCCGACCGCGCCGTTGTAGTTGACCCAGAGCATGATCTCGTAGTCGTAGTCGGTGTCCCAGACGTCGTACGAGGTGTTGTACGCGCCCGAGGACGGGACCGTGACGTTGTAGTTGCTGTTGAGCGAACCGAGCGAGGTGATCGTCTTGTTGATCACCTTCTTGGAGTTGGGGTACGACTTGATGCCGCCGGTGTTGGGGTGGTCGGCCCAGACACCCCAGTTGGTACCGGAGTTGGCCCAGATGCACTGGCTGCCGGCGCCGCCGCCCCAGATGTTGTTGTAGAGCGTGTAGCCGCCCAGGCTGGTGTTGCCCCACTGGTCACAGCTGTTCCAGACGGCGGCGGAGGCGGGGGCGGCGGCGAGACCGACGGTGGCGCCGAGCGCGAGCGTGGGGGCGAGCAGGGCCTTGCCGATCCTGCTCAGGGTGCGGGTGCGTAGTGCCATGGCTTTCCTTCCATGGGTGGGGGGATGTGCGGGGAGTTCCACCACGTCCCTGTGGGGGGCGTGGGCTTCCCCGGCGAGCGGTCGCAGCGGTGCGCGCCGGGGGAAGTCTCGGAGCCGGTCATGGCTTGAGCACCGCCGCCCCGTACCGACCGAGGGACAGCGAGCCGGTGACCGTCGTGCCCGTGAGGAGGTCGCGGTGGGTGCCCGGCACGTCGACGGTGACCTCGTCGCGGCCGTGGTTGAGCAGGAAGAGGACCTCTCCCCTGCGCACCGCCTCGACCCCGTCGGGCAGCCCGTCGAGCACCGGCCGCACCCCGGCGCCGTCGGCGATCCGGGTCAGCAGCGCGCGCAGCCAGGCCGGTTCGGGCAGCGTGGAGAGGTACCAGGCGCGCCCCTTGCGCAGCACCGCCGGAAGCCCGTCGAGTTCACCGCCCCGGTAGGCGATCACCTCGTCCGCGTCGGCCGCCTCCAGTTCCTCGGACCACAGCGTGCCCCGGAAGCCGTCGCAGCGGACGTCCTCCCCGGCGTCCAGCGGCCACCACTCGTGCAGGGTGCGGATGCCGAGGAGGTCGCGGAGCCGGGCGTCCATGCCGCCGGGCCGGACCCGGTCGTCCTCGTCGGCGACCCCGGTCAGGAAGCCGCAGACGAGGGTGCCGCCGCCGCGGACATGGGCGACGAGGTTGTCGACGGCCGTGTCCGTGAGGAGGTAGAGCTGGGGGACGACGACGAGCCGGTACGCCGACAGGTCGTGCTCGGGGTGGGCGAAGGCGGTGGTGAGGTGGGCCTCCCACAGGGCGCGGTGCCAGTCCCGGACGACCTGGGGGAGGTCCACCTCGGACGACAGGCGGCCGTCCTGCGCGCCGGCCCACCAGGAGTTCCAGTCGAACAGCACGGCGACGTCGGCGGTGAGGGGACGGCCGGACACCTCGGCGCCGATCGCGGCGAGGTCGGCGCCGAGCCGCTTGACCTCCTGGAAGGTGCGGCCCTGCTCGCCCGCGTGGCCGACCATCCCGGAGTGGAACTTCTCCGCGCCCTGCCGGGACTGCCGCCACTGGAAGTAGCAGACGGCGTCGGCGCCGCGGGCGACCGCCTGGAGGGACCAGAGGCGGTTCAGGCCCCGGGGCTTGGGGTGGTTCACGCCCCGCCAGTTGACGGGTCCGGCGGCCTGCTCCATGAGCATCCAGGGACCGCCGCCCGCCTGCGAGCGGGTCATGTCCTGGACGAGCGCGCCGTGCTGGGCGCCCAGCGGGTCACGCGGGTCCGGGTAGAGGTCGACCGAGACGACGTCCTCCTCCTCGGCCCAGCGCCACGTGTCCTGGCCCGCCCACAGCGGCATGAAGTTGGTGGTGACCGGGATGTGGGGAGTGTGCCGGCGGACGATGTCCCGCTCCATCACGTAGCACTCCAGGAGCATGTCGCTCGTGAAGCGCTTGAAGTCCAGCACCTGGGTGGGGTTCCGCAGGTAGTGGGCGCGGCGCGGCGGGAGGATCTCGTGCCAGCCGTCGTAGCCCTGGCTCCAGAAGGCGGTTCCCCATGCCTCGTTGAGCGCGTCGAGGGTGCCGTACTTCCGGCGCAGCCAGTCGCGGAAGGTGGTCGCGGCCTCGTCGCCCCAGTCGTAGGTGCAGTACTCGTTGTTGATGTGCCACAGGGTGAGGGCGGGGTGGGAGCCGTAGCGGGCGGCGAGGTCCTCGGTGATGGCGGCGGCGTAGCGGCGGTAGACGGGGCTGGAGTGCGAGAAGTGCTGGCGGGAGCCCCACCACTCGATCTGCCCGTTCTCGTCGCGCGGAAGGGTCTCGGGGTGCAGGCGGCCCATCCACGGCGGCGGGGAGGAGGTGGGGGTGGCGAGGACGACCCCGACGCCGTGCTCGTGCATCAGGTCCATCAGGGTGTCCAGCCAGCCGAACTCGCGTGCCCCCGGCCGGGGTTCGAGCTTCGCCCAGGAGAAGACGCCGAGGGTGACGGAGTTGACGCCCGCATCCTTCATGAGGCGGACGTCCTCGTGCCAGACCTCCTCGGGCCACTGCTCGGGGTTGTAGTCGCCGCCGAAGAGGAGCCGGCCGCGGGTGGCGTCGGCGAGCGTGGGTCCGGTGGGCCGCCGCGTCATCGGACCGGGTCCCCGTACTGGATGCCGCGGCCGTTGGTCGCCACGTAGACGCGGCCGTACAGCCGGGGGTCGCCGGCGATGGCCTCGCCGGTCCAGCCCCACTGGTGGGCGTCGTCGTTGACGCGGGTCCACGTGCGCGCGCCGTCGTCGGAGCGCAGGACGGCGGTGAGGCTGTCGACGGCCCCGATCTGGTAGATCGCCGGGTAGGCGGCGCCGGGGGCGGCCTTGCCGAAGCCGAGGACGTGCGAGGCGCGGCAGCCGGCGACCTTGGTGAAGGAGGCCCCGCCGTCGGTGGACCGGTACAGGCCGTTCGTCTTGGTGCTCAGCCACAGGTCACCGGTGCGTCCCGGCGCGGCGGCCAGCTTGTACTGGCTGTCGCCCGAGGGCAGTCCGGTCGCGCCCGCGGTGAAGGAGCGGCCGCCGTCGGTGCTGGCGTACAGCGTTCCGGTGCCGGTGTCGTAGGCGTAGAAGCGCGTCGCGTCCGCCGGGTCGGCGACCGGGGTGGCGCCCTTGGGGAAGGAGGGCACCTCGGTCCAGGTCGCACCGCCGTCGGTGGAGCGGTGGGCCGGGTGTCTCGTGCCGTCCCAGTGGACGAAGGACCAGATCAGCACGGTGGCGTCGGCGCTGACGGCGATCGGCCCCGGCGCGTCCTTGGCCAGGGCCGGCTGGCTCCCGAAGGGCTTCCAGGTCCGGCCGCCGTCGGTCGAGGAGGCGCCGTTGCCGTGGTCGCCCCACCCGGTGCGGACCACGTACGACGGCTTCCCCGCGGCCAGCGCGAGGCCCGTCGCCGACCCGAACACGGGGTTGGTCGCCATGCCGCGCGACGGGGACGCCGTGAGCCGCTCGTGGTACATCGTGCCGATGTCCCCGAGCCCGCTGATCAGGTGCGCCCGCCCGGTGGGCGGCGAGATCAGCTGGCGCACGGACGTCTCCTCCAGCCCTCGGACCCGGGGCGCCCAGTGCCTGAGGTCGCGGGTGCCGTAGAGGGTCGCGCCGGTGCCGTACACGACGTGCTGCGAGTCGTACGGGTCGAGCGCCCGGGCCTGGATCCACCAGCCGAACTTCGGCTGGTCCTCGCCCCACGTGAGGTAGGGGGTCTCGGACACGTCGAGGACGGCGGAGTCCTTGAGGGAGGTCCAGCCGTGGCCGCCGTCGGTGGAGCGGAACACCGTGTCGACGTCCGCCCAGCGGTTGTTGGTGGAGACGACGACGGTGCCGGGGCGGCGGGCGTCCACGGCGACCCCGCCGTAGCCGAAGGCGTCCGCGGAGCCGTCGGCCGTGGTGCCGCCGGGCTTCACCGGGGTGACGTCGGTCCATGTGCCGCTGGTGGTGCGCAGCTTGTGCACGCTGCCGTCGGACTGGCCGTTGGGGCCGGGGGCGTTGGCGTACGTCACGTACAGCTCGCGCGTGTGCCGGTCGTACGCGGCGCGGATCGGGACCTTGGCGAAGGCGCCGGCCGGCTGTCCGGGGACGGCCTCCCAGGTGGTGCCGTCGGTCGTGCGGTACAGGTTGGCGGTGGCGGAGGTGCCGTCGCCGTCGCCCCAGCCGGCGTAGAGGACGCGGCCGGCGGCGACGAGCAGGGTGACGCCCTGCCCGGTCGCGTTCGGCGTGGCCGGGAAGCCGGGGGCCTTCGCCCAGGTGGCGCCCCGGTCCGTCGACCTGAGGAGGCCGTCGTGCCGGGTGCCCAGCCACAGGGTGTCGCTGTCCCGGGGGTCGACGAGCAGGCGCTCGCCCGTGCCCCGGCCGTCCTCGTTGGCGCCGAGCTTGACGGTGAGGTCGCTGCGGGTCCAGGTGGCGCCGCGGTCGTCGGAGCGGAGGATCGCGCCGTTGCCGGCCCAGGGCTGGGTGTAGGTGCCGAGGGCGAGGTAGAGGCGGTTCGGGTGGGCGGGGTCGACGGCGATCGCCTCGACGCCGAGGAGGTTCCAGTCGTCCCAGCCGAGGTGGTCGGTCAGCGGGGTCCAGCGGGCCCTCCGGTCGTCCCAGCGGTAGGCGCCGCCGATGTCGGTGCGGGCATAGGCGAGGCCGCGCACGGAGGGGTGGAAGAGGACGCCGGTGATGAAGCCGGTGCCGCCGATCACGGCGGTGCGCCAGCGGTAGCCCTCGGCGGTGGGGCCCCTCCGGGCCTCGGTGGCGTGGGCCGGGGTGGTGAGTGCCGGGAGGGTGGTGAGGGCTGCTGCGGCTGTGGTCGCGGTGAGCAGGGTGCGGCGGCTCGGGTGGTGCGTGCGCATGACATACCTCGGTGGGGTGCGGGGAGGGGGTGTCCGTGGGGGGGGAGGGCGCCTGGGAGGCTCGGGCCGGTGGGCTGTGCCGGCGGCTGCGGGTCGTGTTCGGCCGGTCGCGCGGTTCCCCGCGCCCCTTGACGGGCTGCGCCCTTCGGCGGGCCGGGACCGCGCCGAGCCGGGCACCCGGCTGCTGGACCCGCCGTGCTCGGCCGGGTGACAGGCACGGCCGAACACGGCGGGGGTCTCTCGGGCGGCTCGGGTCAGCCTTTGATCGCGCCCGTGAGCATGCCCTTCTTGAAGTGCTTCTGAACGAAGGGCGACAGAACGGCGACCGGGAGCAGGGCCATCACCATGACGGCCATCTGGACGGCGAGCGGGGAGAGTTGGCCCGTGTTGATCTGGGCGGCGAGGCCGACGGGCCGTTCCTGCTTCTGGACGAGCTGGATCATGACGTTCTGCAGCGGCATCATGTCCTGGTCGGTGAGGTAGATGGACGCGTTGAACCAGGCGCTCCAGTAACCCACCGCGTAGAAGAGGGCGATGACCGCGAGGACCGCCCTCGACAGGGGCATCACGATCTTCCACAGGATGCGCCAGTCGCCGGCGCCGTCGATGCGGGCGCTGTCGATGAGTTCCGGGGAGATGCCCATGAAGAACGACCGCAGGACGAGGATGTTGAAGACGCTCACCGCGCTCGGGAGGATCAGCGCGAGATAGGTGTCCGTGAGGCCGAGGGCCTGGACCAGCAGATAGGTCGGGATCAGGCCCGCGCCGAAGAACATCGTCGCGAGCAGGGTCATCAGGATCCAGCGGTGGCCGAGGGAGCCCGTGCGGGAGAGCCCGTAGGCGCACAGCACCGAGACGGTCATGCTGAACAGGGTGCCGACGACGGTGACGCCGACGCTGACCAGCGCGGCCCGCTGCACCTGGCCGCCGCCGAGGAGTTCCTGGTAGGCGACGAAGGTGATGCCCCGGGGGACGACGACCAGGCCGCCCGCCTCGTCGATGGTCTTCTTCGTCTGGAGGCTGGTGACGACGACGATCCACAGGGGGAAGAGGATCGCGAAGCAGGCGAAGCCCAGGGCGATGCCCTTGCCCGCGAGTCCCGCCCTGGCGGGTTCCTCCTCCCAGACCGGGCGGGGCGGGGCGGCCCAGCGGCTCGGCCGGCCGGACGGCGCCCGCCGGCCGGCGGTCCCGGTCTCCTCATCCGCTGTGCCGAGGAGCGCGCTCATTTCTTGTACACCCCCTGCTCGCCCATGAGATGGGCGACCTTGTTGGCGGTCAGGACCAGTGCGAGGCCCACCACCCCCTTGATGAGTCCTGCCGCGGCGGCGTAGCTGAAGTCCTGGTTGCGGATGCCGTTCCACCACACATAGGTGTCGAGGACGTCGGATGCCTCCACCCCCACCGCCTGCCGTTGGAGGAGCAGTTGCTCGAAGCCGACGGTCAGGGCGTCGCCGACGCGCAGCACCAGCAGGAGGGCGATCACCGGGCGCAGGGCGGGCAGGGTGATGTGCCACATGCGCCGCCAGCGGCCCGCGCCGTCCATGGCGGCGGCCTCGTAGAGGTCGTGGGAGACGGAGGAGAGCGCGGCGAGGAAGACGATGATGCCCCAGCCGGCGTCCTTCCAGATCATCTCGACCGTGACCAGGTACTTGAAGGTCTCCGGGTTGGTCATCAGGTCGAAGCCGTCGACGCCGTGCTGGCGCAACGTCTGCGCGATGACGCCCGCCCCGCCGAAGATCTGCATGAAGACGGTGACGACGAGGACCCAGGAGAAGAAGTGCGGGAGGTACATGACCGCCTGGGCGACCGCCCGGACCCGTGGCCTGACGATGCTGTTGATGAGCAGCGCGAGCAGGATCGGGACGGGGAAGAACAGCACGAGCTGGAGGAAGAACAGCACGAACGTGTTCTGGACCGCGTGCCAGAAGTCCGAGTCGGCGAAGATCCGTTCGAACTGCTCGACGCCGACCCAGGGGCTCTGGAAGATGGCGACGAAGCCGTTGTCACTGAGGTAGGGGTCGTAGTCCTGGAAGGCGACCACGTTGCCGAGGATCGGTATGTAGTTGAAGACCAGGATCAGCAGGACCGCCGGCAGCGTCATCAGGAGCAGGGCGCGGTCACGCCGGAATCTCAGGCGGAGGCTGAGTCCGCCCGTACGCCGGTCGTCCTTGCGCGGGGGCCCGGTGGTGTCGTCGGACACCACCGGAGCCGTCCCTGACGTCTTCGCCTCGGCCCTCGGCCGGGGCACCGTGCTGTGGGACACGGCCTTCTCCTAGTCTCGGCCCCGGGTCAGTTCGCCGAACCGGTGTCGTCGAGCAGCTTCTTGTACCAGTCGCGCAGGTCGTCGCCGCCCTTGCTCTTCCAGTCGGACACCGCCTGCTGTACGTCACTGATCTTCTTGCGCCCGCGCACGACGTCGTCCTCCAACTGCTCGAAGTTGTCGGCGAGGTTGGCCCAGCGGTTGGGTTCGGTGACGGTCAGCCCGAAGAAGGAGGTCTTCTCGGTGAAGGCGCCCATGCGCTGCTGCCACTCGACGATGCCCCTGGTGACCTCGGGGAAGTCGGGGTAGGCGACGTACGGGGCGGGGTTGCCGGTGTAGTCGTAGGCGCCGTTGACCTCGTTGACGCCGGTGGTGGACTTCACCGGCATGCCCTTCTTCATGTCGTAGTCCGTGCCCTCGACGCCGTAGGCGGTGAGCATGAACTCCTTGGTGCCGTAGGGCGCGGCGCAGTAGTTGCAGAGGGCGAGGAAGTCCTTGATCTGCTGCTCGGTCGCCTTCTTGCTGACGAAGGTGAAGATGTTGGCGGGCTGCACCGCCCACAGGGTGGGGTCACCGCCGTCGGCGCCGAAGATGTCGAACGCGGCCATGTCGAAGTCGGACTTCTGGGTGGCCTGTTCGGAGACCGAGCCCCACCATGCGGAGATGTTGTCGTTGAAGACCAGGGACTGGCCTGCGGTGAACCGGTTGCGGGCGTTGCCGCCCGCCTTGCCGGAGACGGCGTCCGGGTGGACCACGCGGGCCGCGTAGAGCTTGCGGGTCCACTCCAGGGCTTCGAGGTACTCGTCGGTCTCGACGCGGTTGACCAGTTTGCCGTCGACCATGTTCCACCACAGCGCCTTGTCGCTGCCGGGGAAGACGCCGTAGAAGTTGAACGCCGACCACTTCATGTCGTCGCAGGCCCAGATCTTCGACTTGGCGTCGGTGGCCTCCTTCGCCCAGGACAGGAACTCCTCGGGGCTGGTCGGGACGGTGTAGCCCTTCTTGTCGAAGAGGTCCCGGCGGTACATGGGCGCGATGTCCGTGACGTACGAGGCGGGCATCGGGACCGCGCGCAGCCGGCCGCCGAAGATGCCGCGCTGCCAGGCCTCGCTGGGCACGGCCGCGAGGTTCGGGTACGCCTTGACCTTGTCGCCGGAGATGTACGGGCCGAGGTCGGCGAACTTCGCGTTGACGGCGCTGGGTATCTTGCCCATCAGGTTCCAGCCGGGCACGACGACCACGTCGGGGATGTCGGTGGAGGCGAGGACCGCGCCGAGCTTCTGGTCGTAGGTGACGCCGTCCTGGTTCTGCCAGGTCACCTCGACCCCCACGGCCTCGTTCATCGCCGCGTAGTACGGGTTGTCGCCCTTCGGCGGTGTCCCCCAGAACGGGGCCATGACCTTCAGTCCGCCGCCGCTGCCCAGCTTCTTCGGGACCGAGGTCTTCAGCTCGGCCGTGGGGATCGCCTTGGTGAAACCGGCTGCCGAGCCGTTCTTCGCAGGGATGTCGGGCGCCACGACGTTCGACGCGACGAACGTCGGGAGGATCTTCTTGGCGTCCTTGCCCGACGTCGTGCCCTCCTTGCGGCCTTCCTGCGAGCCGCCGCAGGCGGACAGCAGGGGAACGCCTCCCGCCACGACGGCGGTGGCGACCGCCGTGGAGGCGAGGAAGCTTCTCCGGCTCGGGGCGGAGGGGGCGGCGGAGTTCGGCGTCATTGCGTCAACCCTTCATGGCGCACACCAGGACACCCGGCGGTGGCCGTCGGCTGCGGTGTCTCGAGCGGGACCGGCTGTGCTGAAGCGATGGAACCCATGACCGGCGAAGGGAGAGGGAGGCGAACGAAGCGGTCCCTTCGCAGTCGAAGCGCTTCGATGTTGCTGCGAGGTTAAGTGAACGACCGGGGGTGCACAAGGGTCGATTCCCAGATTCCCGGAGGTACGGACCACTGACGTGCTTCTCGAACCCGCCCTGTATGACGGCGAGGAAACGGATCTGTTGCACCTTGGTCTCTTGACACCCACCCCACCGTCGAATCAGCATCGAAGCGCTTCGAAAGGCCCGTGCCGCTCCATCGCAAAGGGATCCCCACGTGACCGCTCAGACGCCGCCCGTGCCGCCGTTCCGTGATCCGCAGCTGCCGGTCGCGAAGCGCATCGACGACCTGCTCCAGCGGCTCACGCCGGACGAGAGGATCGCGTTCCTGCACCAGTTCGCGCCCGCCGTCGACCGCCTCGGGGTGGCCGCGTTCCGCACCGGCCAGGAGGCCCTGCACGGCGTCGCCTGGATGGGCCCGGCGACGGTGTTCCCGCAGGCCGTCGGTCTCGGCGCCACCTGGAACGAGGACCTCGTCCGCCGGGTCGGCGAGGCGGTCTCCACGGAGGTCCGCGCCATGCGGGCGCGCGACGACCGCGTCGGCCTCAACGTCTGGTCGCCGACGGTGAACCTCCTGCGCCACCCCCTGTGGGGCCGCAACGAGGAGGGCTACTCCGAGGACCCGGCGCTGACCTCCGCGATCGCGACCGCGTACACCCGGGGCCTGCGCGGCGACCACCCCACGTACTGGCGCACCGCGCCCGTCCTGAAGCACTGGCTGGCCCACAACAACGAGACCGACCGCTCCGAGACGTCCTCCTCGGTGCGCCCGCGCGTCCTGCACGAGTACGACCTGCGGGCCTTCCGCCCGACCATCGAGGCGGGCGCGGTCGCCGGCGTGATGCCCGCGTACAACCTGGTCAACGGCCGCCCCAACCACGTCTCCCCCTACCTGGCGGAGCAGCTGCGCACCTGGACCGACGAGCCGCTGCTGGTCTGCTCCGACGCGGGCGCCCCGTCCAACCTGGTCGACTCCGAGCACTACTTCGACACCCACGAGGAGGCGACCGCCGCCTCGCTGCGCGCCGGCGTCGACAGCTTCACCGACCACGGCACCGACAACTCGACGATGATCGGCAGGATCCGGGGAGCCCTCGACCGGGGCCTGCTGACCGAGGACGACATCGACGAGGCGGTCCGCCGCCAGCTCTCCGTCCGCTTCCGGCTCGGCGAGTTCGACCCCGGCGCCGACCCCTACGCCGACGTGAAGGACTTCGACACCCCGGCCCACCGGGCCCTGGCCCGGGAGGCCGCCGAGCAGGCGATCGTCCTGCTGAAGAACGACGGCGGTCTGCTGCCGCTCGCCGAGGACGCCCGGATCGCCGTCGTCGGCCTGCTCGCAGACGAGTGCAAGCTCGACTGGTACAGCGGCACCCTCATCCACCGCTCGACCCCACTGGAGGGCCTCCACGACCGGTTCGGCGCCGAGCGCGTGACGTTCGCGGAGGGCGTGGACCGGGTGAGGCTGCGCACGGCGGACGGCGCGTACCTGGCCGTCCCGGAGTCCGGCGGCACCGCCGACGAGTCGCGCGGCGCGGAGGGCGCCCTGGACCCGGCGCTCCTCGCGGGCCGCACGGACCTGCCCCCGCTCACCACCGACCCGACCGGCACCGAGCTGGCCCTGGTCGACTGGGGCGGGGGTGTCCTCACCCTCCGCGCCCCGGACGGCCGTTACCTCTCGGTCGCCGAGGACGGCCGGGTCCGCGCCGCGGCCGACCAGCCGGGCGGCTGGGTGGTCCAGGAGACGTTCCGGCTGGAACCGCACGAGAACGGTCACCTCCTCAGGCACACGGGGACGGGCCGGTACGTCACTGTCGCCGCCGACGGCGTGCAGGTTGCCGACGGGAATCCGGAGGTCTTCGACCTCGTCGTGGTGCGGCCCGGCGAGGAGGAGGTGGCGGAGGCCGCAGCCGGGGCCGACGTGGTGGTCGTGGTCGCGGGCAACGACCCGCACATCAACGGCCGCGAGACCGAGGACCGCACCACCCTCGCCCTGCCCGCCCACCAGGAGCGCCTGCTGCGGGCGGCCCGCGCCGCCAACCCGAACACGGTCCTGGTCCTGGTCTCGGCCTATCCGTACGCCGTCGACCCGGCCGATCTGCCGGCCGTCCTGTGGACCGCGCACGGCGGCCAGGCCGCAGGCACCGCCCTGGCCCGCGTCCTCGCCGGTGACGTCTCCCCCGCCGGCCGCCTCCCGCAGACCTGGTACGCCTCCGACGCGGACCTGCCCGACCTCCTCGACTACGACGTGATCGGCGGCCGCCAGACGTACCTCTACTTCGAGGGCGAACCGCTGTTCCCGTTCGGCCACGGCCTGTCGTACGCGGACTTCGCGTACGGGAACCTCGACGCCCGCGTGGGGCCGGGACCGGGCGGCGGGGGCGAGCTGACGGTGTCCTTCACGGTCACCAACACCGGCACGGTGACCGCCGACGAGGTCGCCCAGCTCTACGTCCGCGCCGTGCGGCCCTCCGTCCCGCGCCCGCGCCGCGAGCTGGTCGGCCACCGCCGCGTCACCCTCGCCCCCGGCGCCGCGACCGAGCTGGCCTTCCGGCTGCCGCTGTCCGTCCTGGAGTTCTGGGACGTGGCGCACGGCACCCCGCGGCTGGAGCCGGGCGCCTACGAGGTGCTGGCCGGCGCGTCCAGCGAGGACGTCCGCCTCCGGACGACCGTCGAGGTCGAGGGCGAGCCGTCCATGCCGCGCCCGGTGCGCGAACGCGGCCTGAACGCGGCGGACTTCGACGAGCAGCGCGGCACGGAGATCGTCGACCGTACGAAGGTGTCGGGCGACGCGGTGACCCCGCTGGGCGGCGCCTCGGGCGAACTGGTCTTCAACGGCTGCGACTTCGGGCCGGGCGTCACCGGGGTGTCGGTCGAGGTGGCGGGCCGGGGAAGCGTGGAGTTCTCCCTCGTCGGCGGCCCGGTGCTGGCGACCCTGGCGCTGGACACCCCCACCGCGGACCCGTACACGTACACGACCCTCCGGGCCGCCGTCGCCGCCGGCGGCGTGCACGACGTCCGCCTCACACTGCGCGGCCCGCTGCGGCTCGCGCGTGTCGGCTTCTCCGGTTGAGGGTCCGGAAGCAGGCCGACACAGAAGGGGCCCGGCACCGGAAGGCATCGGTGCCGGGCCCCTTCGTCCCGGGATCTGACCCCAGACTACATGAAAACGATTGTCAGAAGCTAGGGGGCGGGCGCCGGCATCGCCGGATCCCCGGTCCCGGGGCCCGCCCGGAGACTCAGAGCTGGAGACCGGTCAGCACCAGCACCCGCTCGTAGGTGTAGTCGTCCATCGCGTAGCGCACGCCCTCGCGGCCGACGCCGGACTGCTTGGCGCCGCCGTACGGCATCTGGTCGGCGCGGTAGGACGGGACGTCGCCGATGACCACGCCACCGACCTCCAGGGCGCGGTGGGCGCGGAAGGCGGTCTGCAGGTCGTGGGTGAAGACGCCCGCCTGGAGGCCGTACTTGGAGTCGTTGACGGCGGCGAAGGCCGCGGCCTCCCCGTCCACCTTCTGGAGGGTGAGGACGGGGCCGAAGACCTCCTCGCAGGAGATCGTGACGTCGGCGGGCACGTCCGCGAGGACGGTCGGCGCGTACGAGGCGCCGTCGCGCTTGCCCCCGGTCAGCAGCGTGGCGCCCGCGTCGACGGCCTCCTGGACCCACGCCTCGACCCGCTTGGCGGCGTCCTCGCTGACCAGCGGGCCGACGTCGGTGGCGGCGTCCGACGGGTCGCCGGTGACCTGGGCCTCCACGGCGGCCACGACGCGCGGCAGCAGCCGGTCGTAGACCGACGCGTCCGCGATCACCCGCTGCACCGAGATGCAGGACTGACCGCCCTGGTAGTTGGAGAACGTCGCGATCCGGTTCGCCGCCCAGTCGAGGTCCTCGTCGGAGGCGTAGTCGGCGAGTACGACCGCCGCGCCGTTGCCGCCCAGCTCCAGGGTGCAGTGCTTGCGCGGCACCGAGTCCATGATCGCGTAGCCGACCTTCTCGGAACCGGTGAAGGAGATGACCGGCAGCCGCTCGTCCTGTACCAGGGCCGGCATGCGGTCGTTGGCGACGGGGAGGATGCTCCACGACCCGGCGGGCAGCTCGCTCTCGGCCAGCAGCTCACCGATGACGAGACCGGAGAGCGGGGTGGCCGGGGCGGGCTTCAGGATGATCGGCACACCGGCCGCGATCGCCGGGGCGATCTTGTGGGCGCACAGGTTCAGCGGGAAGTTGAACGGCGCGATGCCGAGGACGACGCCCTTCGGGAAGCGGCGCGTGACCGCGAGCCGTCCCTGACCGCCCAGGTCGGTGTCGAGACGCTGCGCCTCACCACCGTTGAACCGGCGGGCCTCCTCCGCCGCGAACCGGAACACGGACACGGCACGGCCGACCTCGCCGCGGGCCCACTTGATCGGCTTGCCGTTCTCGGCGGAGATCAGCTGCGCGACCTCCTCGGTCCGCTCGGCCAGCCGCCGGCTGACGTGGTCCAGCGCGGCGGCCCGTACGTGCGCCGGGGTGGCCGCGAACTCGTCCCGCACGGCGTACGCGGCGGCGACCGCCTCCTCGACCTGCGCGTCCGTGGGCACGCTCACCCTGCCGACGAGCCGGTCGTCCCAGGGTGACGTGACGTCGAACGTGGTCTCACCGGTGGCCTCGCGGCCGGCGAGCCAGAAGGCGTGCGTGGCGGTCATAGTCGTTCCCGGCCCTTCGGTGCGTCAGTACAACCTCTTCTCGGCTCCACGGTAGGGCCGGCAGGCCGGGGGGTCGTTTGTCCGGCGCGTATGAGTGGGGCGGGGGGTTGCTCCGCTTTGGTGCGGTGGTGGCGGGACCGGGCGCCTGAGGGGGTGGGGGTGGGGGCGCCGCGGGCGGGCGCGGGCGCCGCGGGCGGGCGCGGGCGCCGCGGGCGGGCGCGGGCGCCGCGGGCGGGCGCGGGCGCCGCGGGCGGGCGCGGGCGCCTCGTGGCTGGTCGCGCAGTTCCCCGCGCCCCTGAGGAAGGCCTACGGCTCCTCCGTCAGGCTAGGGGGCGCAGGCCCTCGCTTTCTGCGGGACGCGGGGAACTGCGCGACCAGCCCTCACCCACCCGCACATGCCCACCCCCTGGCGGGCCTGAGGGGCGCACCCCCCCGGGGATGGGACGGTGAGGGGCTGCGGGGGCGAGGAACCCCGGTCACTCCCCCGCCGCGGACGTCGCCTTCAACGCCAGCCACAGCTCCATCCGCACATCTGGATCGTCCAGCGACCGCCCGAGGATCTCCTCCACCCGCCGCATCCGGTACCGCAGCGTGTGCCGGTGCACCCCGAGATCCGCCGCCGCCGCGTCCCACTGCCCGTGCCTAGACAGCCACGCCCGCAACGAGGCGACCAGATCCCCCCGCCCGGTCGCGTCGTGCTC
The DNA here is from genome assembly GCF_009857135.1 of Streptomyces sp. HM190. Lineage (GTDB taxonomy): Bacteria > Actinomycetota > Actinomycetes > Streptomycetales > Streptomycetaceae > Streptomyces > Streptomyces heilongjiangensis. Next base: position 6,312,731 of record NZ_CP047318.1, on the reverse strand, counting down.
CCGCAGCGCGCGCAGCAGCCCGTCCGCGAAGGCCCGTACGGCGTCGTCCGCGAGCAGCGGCAGCACGGACCCGGCCGCCAGTTCCTCGTGCTCGACCAGGCACCGACCCCGGCGCCGCGCCACCGACAGCGCCTGCTCGGCCTGCTTGTACGCGGCCGAGACCGCTATGGGCCCGGCGGGCGCGGAGAGACCGACGACGAGTTCCTCCTCGGTGAACGCGGAGGCCGCGGCAGCGCCCGCGGCGGAGGCGGACAGGGGAGCCGGGCCCGAGCCGGGGCCGGAAGCCGCGGGACCGGGCGCGGCCGAGGCGGCACCCGAAGCACCCGAAGCCCCAGCCGACGTCCCGCCCGCCCCGCCGCCGCGCGCGGTCGCCGCCCGTGCAGCTTCCAGCGCCGCCGCGAACTCCGCGCACGCGGCCACCGCGGCGCCCCCGTCGACGGCGAGCACGACGAGCCGCTCGCCCTCGGGCACGACGAGCACCGCCTCCCCGCCCCGCGCGGCCGCGGCCTCGACGACCTCGGCGAGCTGCCCGAGCGGATCGCCGTTCGCGGTCGCGGCGGCCCACGCGGCGGCCCGGTACCGCCCGCTGTCCCCGCCGCTCCCGGCGGCGCCGCTCGGGGTGCCGCCGGCCGTCGCACCGCCGCCGGCGACGGCGCCGGGACCGCCGACCGTGCCCTCCGCGCGGGCCCGGGCCGCCGACGCGGAGCCCGATTCCGCGAGGATCAGCCGGAACGGCGCGTCCAGCAGTTCCCCGTACAGGTCCCCGGCGACGGCCCGCGCGTGGTCCGGCTCCCCGGCCAGCAGCATCCGCAGCACCGCCGCCCCGATCCGCTGCTCGGCGGCGTACAACGAGCGTGAACGCTCCGTCGTCAGCGTCAGCAGCGCGATCGCGGAGTGGACGGCGTACCGCTCGGCGGTGCCCAGCGCGGCGGCCGTGCCGACGGCGAGCGCGGCACGGGCCCGGCGCCCGGTGCCGAGGGAGTGCAGCTCGACGCGGTCCTCGCCGCCGACGACCGCGCTGGCCGGGGCCGGCCGGTCGCGCAGCCGTTCGACGTCGGCGGTGAGCCGCCCGGCCCGCCGCTCCGCCCACTCGGGCGCCACGGCCACCACGGCACCGGAGGCGTCGTACAGCGCGGCCCACCCGTCGACCTGCGCGGCGAGCGCGGCGAGCACCCCCTCGGGACCGGCGCCCAGCGCCTGCTTGGTGAGTTCGCGCTGCGCGGCGAAGCCCGCCGTCACCGCCCGGTACTGGTCGGCGGCGATGGCGGCCGACACCGCCTTGCTGATGGCGAGGAACGGCGTGCGCCGGGGCACCTCCAACAGGGGCAGGCCCTCGGCGTCCGCCGCCTCGACGAGCGCCTCGGGGACCTCCTCGTAGTTCACCCCGACGGCGAAGCCGAGCCCGACGACTCCGGCTCCCACCAGCCGCCGTACATAGCGCCGCATCTCCTGCGGATCCTCCGCGTCCAGCTTGAGCGCGGTGATCAGCAGCAGTTCACCGCCCTCCATGTACGGAACGGGGTCGGCCAGCTCGCTGACGTGGGCCCAGCGGACGGGCACGTCCAGGCGGTCCCCGCCCGCCCGCACGGTCAGCTTGAGCGCGGAGTGGTGGACGAGCGAGGCGAGCGTCGGGGGCATCAGGCCTTCAGAACGGTTCGGGAACTACTCGGAGCGGCGCCAGGCACCGGGATCCCTGCCGGGTCGGCGCTCACCGGTGGAGGTTTTGGCCGCCGCGTATGAACGGCCTGTACCGATTCTGCCTCACCGTACGGTCACCGCGCGCCCCTCCGACTGATCCCGCACGCCCTTGCGCTACCGACGGCCCCGCGTCGTTCAGCCCCTCAGGTTCACCAGGAGCGGCGGGGCGTGCTCGCCCCGGACGTCCGTCAGGGACAGCACCGCGTGGCCGGGCGGCACGGCGTGCGCCAGCTCGGACGCGGACCAGCGCTCCCGCTCGACCTGGCGCACGGTCACGGCGCGGGCGGTCGGCGCGGACCCGGTGATCACCCGGCGCAGCGCGTGCCACGCCTTGCCCGCCGGGGAGTCCGCGATGATCTGCCGGTCGGTGACGTCCCGCGCCTCGGTCCACTCCTTGCCCCAGACCTCGGCGAAGTCCTGGCCGTCCCACGGGGTGATCCCGGACAGCGCCATACGGCAGCCGGTCGCGCCGAGCAGCGGCCCGCGCAGCGGCCGGGGCACGTCGTCGAGGGTGCGCAGGGTGAGGACCGTGCCCGCGTTGGCGGAGCGCAGCCGCTGGATGCCGCGTACGGCCTCGGGGGTGACGACGCCCGTCGCGTCGTCCAGCACCAGGCACGCGAACAGCGAGCGGTCCTCCCGTACCGCCACGCTCGCCGTGAACTGCGCGAGCACCAGGCGGGCCAGGATGCGGGAGGCGTCGGCGTGGCCGCGCTCGGGGAGGTCGATGCGGACCCGTACGGGATGGTCGAGCGCCCGGAGCGAGAACGGCCGGGACTGCCCGGAGGTGTCGAAGAACCCCGCGAAGGCGGGCCGGTCGAGCAGGGCGACCCGGTCGGCGAGGACGGAGCCCACGTCACCGGGGCGCCCGAGCTGCCGCTCCCGCGCGTCCAGCTCCCGCAGCAGCGACTCCTGGCCCGCCTCCTGGAGCGCCTGGCGCAGCCCGGCCAGCGGGCCGGGGGCGCCGTCCAGCAGCTGCCGCAGCTGCGGCACCGACGGGAACCGCCCGTGCACCGCCCGGAACGGCCCGAGCAGCTGGGCGAGCACGGTCGTCGAACGCCGGCTGTCGGCGCCGGGGTGCGGGTCGGCGAGGTCGCCGACGAGGGCCTCGGCGAGGACGGCGGCCGCCTCGTCGGGGTCGGTGGTGCCGCCGTAGAGGTCGAGGTCGTACACGGACTCCGGGTTGCCGATGCGGACGACGACGTCGTACGCGTCGGCCGGGCCGAGGCCCGCGCCCGCCGCGCCCACGACCACCACGGCGGCGCGTCCGGCCAGCGCGTGCAGGCACAGCGACTCGGCGACGGGCCACACGACGCCCCCGGTCTTGCCCGACCCGGCGGGCCCGACGGCCAGCAGGGACGTGCCCAGCAGTTCCGGGCCGAGGGCGAGACCGGTGCCGCGGTAGGCGTACGGGTTGCGGGGGTCGTCGGCGGTCGTACCGAGCCGGACCTGCCCGGTCACCATGTCGTGCTGCGCGAGCCGGCCCGGGAGGTCCCGCTCCCCCGACGGATGCAGGCAGGCCGCCGCGCCGTCCTTCAGCACCGCGCCGGTGAACGTCGCCATGCTGTGCCGCCCGCTGCGCACGCCCTGCCAGGCCCGCATGATCCGAGCGTGATCCACGTCCCGCATGAGCCCGTCCCGCGCCTCGGCGACGAGCCGGTCGGCGACCTCGGCGGCACCGGCCTCCCTGAGCTGCGGCCACTCGGCGGGGTCCCGCTCGGGCGGCGGGACGACGACCTGGCGTTCCTGGGACCGTGTGAAGCGCGGCGCGCCGTACCGGCGCCAGACCTCGCCCCAGCGGCCGAGCCGCCCGACGCCGATCATGATCGCCAGGGCGACGACGACGTACCAGACGTAGCTGAGGACGACCGCGGAGTACGAGTGGGCGGGGGCCCAGGAGTCCGGGATCATCGCGTAGAGCGGTACCAGCCACCAGCCGCCGAGGTAGCCGTTCCAGAGCAGGGACCAGATGAGCCAGCCGACGAGGAAGGCGATGACCGCGCCGCCGAGCAGCTGGCGGCCGGGGACGATCTCGGGCTCCTCCTCGGGCCGCGGCCGGTGGCCGAACCGCCATACGCCGGGCGCCGCGTCCGGCCGGGGGGTTCGCAGCCAGGTCAGGAACGCGTTCCCGTCGGGCCTGGGCGGCGCTCCGGGCACGCCCGCGGGCAGGGGAGGCAGCGGGGGCACCGCGGGCATCTCCGGCGACCCCGCCGGGCGCGGCACAGGATTCGCATGCGTGCCCCGCGCGTCCCGCGTCCCGTCGCTGTTCATCGCCTTGCCCCCTGACCAGCCGTTCCGTCCACCATCAGCGAGCCAATCTAACGCTCCCGGAAAGGGAGTTCACCGTTTACGCGGCCGGGTGCTCATCCGGGCTCACCGTTTTACGCGGTGGGACGCACACCCGTACCCACGGTCCCTCCATGTCCAAGGCGGACAAGACGAATCCCCGACAACGCCCACATGGAGCATGCCCAGCCTCCGGTCCCCGCCCTAGCCTGCGAGAAAAGAAGGCAAGCGTCCGAGAACGCCCGCGCCCGCCGGCCGCCACGAGCGCCGACCCCGCCCCGTACGCCCGATGTCGTACACACGCACGATCACCAGGGAGCTCCCATGACCGCCCTTCCGCCGCTTCCGCAGGAGCGCCGCGTAGTCACCGCCATCCCCGGCCCGAAGTCGCAGGAGCTTCAGGCACGTCGTACCGCCGCGGTCGCGCAGGGCGTGGGCTCCGTGCTGCCCGTGTTCACGGCGCGCGCGGGCGGCGGGATCATCGAGGACGTGGACGGCAACCGGCTGATCGACTTCGGCTCGGGCATCGCCGTGACGAGCGTCGGCGCCTCCGCCGAGGCCGTGGTCCGCCGGGCCTCCGCCCAGCTCCAGGACTTCACGCACACCTGTTTCATGGTCACCCCGTACGAGGGCTACGTGGCGGTCGCCGAGGCCCTCGCCGAGCTGACCCCCGGCGACCACGCCAAGAAGTCCGCCCTGTTCAACTCGGGCGCCGAGGCCGTCGAGAACGCCGTGAAGATCGCGCGTGCGTACACCAGGCGGCAGGCCGTCGTCGTGTTCGACCACGGGTACCACGGCCGCACCAACCTGACCATGGCGCTCACCGCCAAGAACATGCCGTACAAGCACGGCTTCGGCCCGTTCGCCCCCGAGGTGTACCGGGTGCCCGTCGCCTACGGCTACCGCTGGCCGACCGGCCCGGAGAACGCGGGCCCGGAGGCCGCCGCCCAGGCCATCGACCAGATCGCCAAGCAGGTCGGCGCGGAGAACGTCGCCGCGATCATCATCGAGCCGGTCCTCGGCGAGGGCGGCTTCATCGAGCCCGCCAAGGGCTTCCTGCCGGCCGTGCGGAAGTTCGCCTCCGACCACGGCATCGTCTTCGTCGCCGACGAGATCCAGTCGGGCTTCTGCCGCACCGGCCAGTGGTTCGCGTGCGAGGACGAGGGCATCGTCCCCGACCTGATCACCACGGCCAAGGGCATCGCCGGCGGTCTCCCGCTCGCCGCGGTGACCGGCCGCGCCGAGATCATGGACGCCGCCCACGCGGGCGGCCTGGGCGGCACCTACGGCGGCAACCCGGTCGCCTGCGCGGGCGCCCTCGGCTCCATCGAGACGATGAAGGAGCTCGACCTCAACACCAAGGCCAAGCACATCGAGGCGATCATGAAGTCCCGCCTCACCGCCATGGCCGAGAAGTTCGACGTCATCGGCGACGTCCGGGGCCGCGGCGCCATGATCGCCATCGAGCTGGTCAAGGACCGGACGACGAAGGAGCCGAACCCGGAGGCGACCGCCGCGCTGGCGAAGGCCTGCCACCAGGAGGGGCTGCTGGTCCTGACCTGTGGCACCTACGGCAACGTCCTGCGCTTCCTGCCGCCGCTGGTCATCGGCGACGACCTCCTGAACGAGGGCCTCGACATCATCGAGCAGGCGTTCACCCGCGTCTGAGCCCGGTGCGCGCGCCTCTCCCCGAGCCTCTTCACCGAGCCTCTGCCGAGAGCCCCTCGCGAGCCGCTCTCGAACCTCTCGCCCGTCTTCGCGAGCCCTCCGCGCGCCCCTTGCCGGCCCCCGCTTCGCACGGGGCGCGCATACGGAACCCGTCATCCGCCTCCGACGTCCCACGCCTGTCGGCACCGGAATCCGACCCCGGGTTCCGGTGCCTGTGGACAAGCGTCGGAGGGCGTGAAGAAGGTGTGCAAGGTGCATGTCGGGTCGCGCTTTCGCCTGTCGTCACCGCACCGCCTGCCGTAGGTTCATGAGCAGATGAGAGATACACCCCGCCCACAGGGGACTGTGGGCGACACCTGGTCGGGGCCTCCCCAGCTTCGCCCTGGTCGTGCCCTCGCGCACACACCCGGAGCTTCCGGCTCCGGATCTCCTCACCGATCGGATGGCCGCTCGCCCCAAACCCCCCGGGGCGCGCGGCACACCGATCCGGACGGCCGCTCTCGAACCACCCCCCCTGTTCGAGGGCGGCCGACCATGTCGTCCGGCCGCCGCCCCGGACTCCGCGCGCTCCTCCTTCCCGGCCCGCCGGTCCTCCTCTTCGCGCTGATCACCTGGCAGGTCGTCGCGCACGGACCGCTGGCCCGCGCGGACGAACGCCTCAGCGACTCCCTCGTGCGGCGCGGGCCCGCCGCGCAGTTCCTCGCCGACCTCGGCAACGTCACGGTCGCCGTGCCCGTGCTCGCGCTCGTCCTCGCGTACGTCGCGTGGCGCGCGCGTGCCACCGGTGCGGACCACTGGTGGCGGCCCGCCGCCGGCGCCGCCGCGCTCATGGCGGCCGTACCGCTGTGGGTGGTCCCCCTGAAGGAACTGGTCGCCCGCACCGGCCCTCCGATCATGGGACCGGGCACGGGTTTCTACCCGTCCGGCCACACCGCGACCGCCGCCGTCGCCTACGGGGCCGCCGCCCTGCTGCTCCTGCCCTGGCTGCGCGGCGCCCCGGCGCGCGGCGCGGCCGTCGCCGGCGCGCTCGTGGTCAACCTGGGCGTCGGTGCCGGCCTGGTGCGCCAGGGGTACCACTGGCCGCTCGACGTCGTGGCGAGCTGGTGCGTGTGCGCGACGCTCCTCGTCGCCCTGGGCCGCTGGTCGCGCCATCGCTCCCGCACCCCCTAGCGGTCCCGGTCTCGGGGGAGGCCCGCCGCCGCCTCGTGCATCGCCAGCTCCAGCAGGGCCGGGTCGGTGAGGGTGCCGGTGCCGTCCGGGGGGACCAGCCAGCGGACACCGCCGGACGTCCGGCCGGGGTAGGGCACCACGATCCAGGTGCCGCGGCCCGCGCTGCGCACACCGGTGCCGAGCCAGCGGGAGGCGGTGCCCGGGGGCACGAAGAAGCCCATGCGGTCGTCGCCGAAGTCGACGAGCACGGGCCCGGGCTGGTCGATGATGCGGGTCAGGACGTCCAGCGTGGGGTAGCCGAGCTGCCCCGGCAGAATCAGCACGTCCCAGGCCCGGCCCGCCGGGAGCAGGGTGACTCCGAGGGGGTTGCGTTCCCATTCCCAGCGGCAGGCGTCGGGATCCGGTGCCACCGCTGCCAGCCACTCGATCGCCGTCTTGGCCCCAGTCATGACGGGACCTTCCTCTCTGTAGAGCTCCGTCGGACGCGGTGTCGCGTCAGGAGCACAGACAGCGGTGCGGGGCGGGCATTACGCGGGTTTCCCCCATGTCTTGGTGGTGAATCCGATGACGACACGCAAGCAGGGCGTACGCCTGTCCGTTCGCGGCGTACGCCCCTGGCTCGCGAGGGCTGCGGTGCGCCCCCTCCATCCTGCTCGGTGTCAGCTGTCGAAGCCCAGCCCCAGGCGGTCCATGGCCTTCAGCCAGAGGTTGCGCCGGCCGCCGTGGGCGTCGGCGCGGGCGAGGGACCACTTGGTGAGGGTGATACCGGTCCAGGCGAACGGTTCCGGCGGGAACGGAAGGGGCTTCTTGCGGACCATCTCCAGCTCGGTGCGCTCGGTGCGCTCCCCCGCGAGCAGGTCGAGCATGACCTCCGCGCCGAACCGCGTGGCGCCCACGCCCAGTCCGGTGTACCCGGCCGCGTACGCGACCCGGCCCTGGTGGGCGGTGCCGAAGAACGCCGAGAAGCGGGAGCAGGTGTCGATGGCGCCGCCCCAGGCATGGGTGAAGCGGACGCCCTCCAGCTGCGGGAAGCAGGTGAAGAAGTGTCCGGCGAGCTTGGCGTACGTCTCCGGCCGGTCGTCGTACTCGGCGCGCACCCGGCCGCCGTACGGGTAGATGGCGTCGTACCCGCCCCACAGGACGCGGTTGTCGGCGGAGAGCCGGAAGTAGTGGAACTGGTTGGCGGAGTCCCCGAGCCCCTGCCTGTTCTTCCAGCCGATCGACGCCAGCTGGTCGGCGGTGAGCGGCTCGCTCATGAGGGCGTAGTCGTAGACCGGGACGGTGTACGCGCGCACGCGCCTGACCAGGCTGGGGAAGATGTTGGTGCCGAGGGCGACCTGACGGGCGCGGACCTGGCCGTACGGGGTACGGACGGCCATGCCGGCGCCGTACGCCTTCAGGCTGAGCGCGGGGGTGTGCTCGTGGACGCGGACGCCGAGCCTGAGGCAGGCGCGCTTGAGGCCCCAGGCGAGCTTCGCGGGGTGGAGCATGGCGACACCCCGGCGGTCGTGCAGTCCGGCCTGGAAGGTCGGTGAGGCGACCTGCTCGCGCACGGCGTCCGCGTCGAGGAACTCGATGCCGTCGGCGAGGCCCCTGCGGCTGATCTCGTCGTACCAGTCGCGCAGTTCCCGGGCCTGGTAGGTCTCGGTGGCGACGTCGATCTCACCGGTGCGCTCGAAGTCGCAGTCGAGGTCGTGCCGGGCGACCGCCGCCTCGATCTCGTCGAGGTTGCGGGCGCCCAGCTCCTCCAGCTTGTGGATCTCGCCGGGCCAGCGGCTGAGGCCGTTGGCCAGACCGTGGGTGAGGGAGGCGGCGCAGAAGCCGCCGTTGCGTCCGGAGGCGGCCCAGCCCACCTCACGGCCTTCCAGCAGGACGACATCCCGTCCGGGGTCGCGCTCCTTGGCGATGAGCGCGGTCCACAGTCCGCTGTAGCCGCCGCCGACGACCAGCAGGTCGCAGGTCTCGGCACCGGTGAGGGCGGGCTCGGGGCGGGGCTTGCCGGGATCTTCGAGCCAGTACGGGACCGGCTGCGCGTCGGAGAGGGACTTTGTCCAGCCAGGGGGTCCGGGGGTGTTGCCCCGGGAATGGAAGGGCATGGCGCTTGGGGCCATGATGTCAACTCCCAACAGAGAATTCCGGCGGACGGCGTTATGCCTTCTGCCGCTTTCTGCGATTCGTGACGACCATTCCGGCCACCACGAACAGTACGGCGATGAGGAACATGGCCGTACCGACGACATTGATCTGGACGGGCGTTCCGCGCTGCGCCGAACCCCAGACGAACATGGGGAAGGTGACGGTCGAACCGGCGTTGAAATTGGTGATGATGAAATCGTCGAAGGAGAGCGCGAACGCGAGGAGCGCGCCCGCCGCGATACCGGGCGCGGCGATCGGCAGGGTGACGCGCAGGAAGGTCTGTACGGGGCCGGCGTACAGGTCCCGCGCGGCCTCCTCCAGTCGGGGGTCCATCGACATCACGCGCGCCTTGACGGCGACGACGACGAAGCTGAGGCAGAACATGATGTGGGCGATGAGGATCGTCCAGAAGCCCAGCTGGGCACCCAGGTTGAGGAACAGGGTGAGCAGCGAGGCGGCCATCACGACCTCGGGCATCGCCATCGGCAGGAAGATCAGCGAGTTGACGGCGCCCCGCGCGCGGAACCGGTAGCGGACGAGCGCGAAGGCGATCAGGGTGCCGAGGACGGTCGCCCCGAGGGTCGCCCAGGCGGCGAGCTGGAGGCTGAGCGAGAGCGAGCCGCACAGGTCGGCGACGCCGCACGGGTCGGTCCAGGCAGCCGTGGAGAATTCCTGCCACTCGTAGTTGAAGCGGCCCTTCGGCTGGTTGAAGGAGAAGACCGTGACCACGACATTGGGCAGGAGCAGATATCCGAGGGTGAGCAGTCCCGCGATGACGACGAGATGCCGCTTGAGCCAGTTCAGGAAGGCCATTTAAACCAGATCCTCCGTCCCGGACCTGCGGATGTAGACCGTGACCATGATGAGGATCGCGGCCATGAGGATGAACGAGAGGGCCGCCGCCGTCGGATAGTCGAGAATCCTCAGGAACTGGCTCTGGATCACGTTGCCGATCATCTGGGTGTTGGTGGAGCCGAGCAGTTCGGCGTTCACGTAGTCGCCGCTGGCGGGGATGAACGTCAGCAGGGTGCCGGAGACGACACCGGGCATGGACAGCGGGAAGGTGACCTTGCGGAAGGTGGTGAGCGGGGTCGCGTAGAGGTCGCCCGCCGCCTCGTGCAGCCGCCCGTCGATGCGCTCCAGCGAGGTGTAGAGCGGCAGGATCATGAACGGCAGGAAGTTGTACGTGAGGCCGCAGACCACCGCGAGCGGCGTGGCCAGCACGCGGTCGCCCGCCGTGAGGCCGAGCCAGCTGGTGACGTCGAGGACGTGCAGCGAGTTGAGGGCGCCGACCACCGGGCCGCCGTCCGCGAGGATCGTCTTCCAGGCGAGGGTGCGGATCAGGAAGCTGGTGAAGAACGGCGCGATCACCAGGATCAGGATCAGGTTGCGCCAGCGCCCGGCGCGGAACGCGATCAGGTACGCCAGCGGATAGCCCAGCAGCAGGCACAGGAACGTCGCCGTGCCGGCGTAGAGCACCGAGCGCAGGAACTGCGGGTAGTACTCGCTGAGCGCGTCCCAGTAGGTCGCGACGTGCCAGGTGACCCGGTATCCCTCCTCCAGGGAGCCCGTCTGCACGGACGTGGAGGCCTGGTAGACCATCGGCATCGCGAAGAACACGACCAGCCAGATCAGACCGGGCGCGAGGAGCAGGTACGGCGTCCAGCGGCCCCGTCTGCGGGCTGGCTTCGCCGTGGGTACGGGCGCCGTGGGCGGTGGCGCCTCGGCTTCGGTGAGGGTCGACATCACAGCGCCGCCCCTTCTTCGACACCCGCGTCGATGTCCTGCGCGGCGTCCAGGCCGAAGGTGTGGGCCGGGCTCCAGTGCAGGACGACGTCGGCACCGGGGACGAGGCGGGCGTCGCGCTCGACGTTCTGCACGTACACCTCGAACTCGGGGCAGACCGAGCTGTCGATGACGTACTGCGTGGACACGCCGATGAAGCTGGTCGCGGCGATCTTGCCGGTGATGCGGTTGCGGCCGACCGGGATCTGGCCCGCGTCGTCCGCGTGCGTCAGGGTGATCTTCTCGGGGCGGATGCCGACGAGGACCCTGCCGCCGGCCGCGGCGGGCGCCGCGCATCGCGCCTCGGGCAGGACGAGCTTGCCGTCGCCCGCCTTCAGCACGATCTCCTCGCCGCTCCTGGAGTCGACCTCCGCCTCGATGAGGTTGGAGGTGCCGAGGAAGTTGGCGACGAAGGTGGTCTTCGGGTTCTCGTACAGGTCGGCCGGGGAGCCGAGCTGCTCGACCCGGCCACCGTTCATCACGGCGACCGTGTCGGCCATGGTCATGGCCTCCTCCTGGTCGTGCGTGACATGGATGAACGTGATCCCGACCTCGGTCTGGATGCGCTTGAGCTCCAGCTGCATCTGGCGGCGCAGCTTGAGGTCGAGGGCGCCGAGCGGCTCGTCGAGGAGGAGCACCTTGGGGTGGTTGATCAGGGCGCGGGCCACGGCGACGCGCTGCTGCTGGCCGCCCGAGAGCTGGTGCGGCTTCTTGCGCGCCTGCTCGCCGAGCTGGACCAGGTCGAGCATCTCGTCGACCTGCTTCTTGACGCTCTTGAGGCCGCGGCGGCGCAGTCCGAAGGCGACGTTCTCGAAGATGTCGAGGTGCGGGAAGAGGGCGTAGGACTGGAAGACGGTGTTCACCGGCCGCTTGTACGGCGGGAGGTGCGTCACGTCCTGGTCGCCCAGCGACACGGTCCCCTGGGACGGTTCCTCCAGGCCCGCGATCATGCGCAGGGTGGTGGTCTTGCCGCAGCCGGAGGCGCCGAGGAGGGCGAAGAAGGAACCTTCCGGCACGGTCAGGTCGAGCGGGTGCACGGCGGTGAAGGAGCCGTAGGTCTTGCCGATGCCGGTGAGGCGGACGTCACCGCTGCTGTTCTGTGTGGTCTTCATGGTCCTCGTCACGCCCCCGTCAGCTTCGCGAACTTCTCTTCGTACGCCGTCTCTTCCTTCTGGGTGAGGGAGCGGAAGGCGTGGGACTTGGCCGCCATGGCGGCGTCGGGGATGATCAGCGGGTTGTTCGCCGCGTCCTCGTCGATCTTGGCCAGCTCCGCCCTCACACCGTCGACGGGGCACACGTAGTTGATGTACGCGGCGAGTTCCGCGGCGGGTTTCGGCTCGTAGTAGTAGTCGATCAGCCGTTCGGCGTTGGTCTTGTGGCGGGCCTTGTTCGGGATCAGCAGGTTGTCCGTCGAGGTCATGTAGCCACTGTCCGGGATGACGAAGTCGACGTCGGGGCTGTCCGCCTTGAGCTGGACGACGTCACCGGCCCAGGCGACGCAGGCGGCGAGGTCGCCCTTGGTGAGGTCGGAGGTGTAGTCGTTGCCGGTGAAGCGGCGGATCTGGCCCTTGTCGACGGCCTTCTGGAGACGGGCGATCGCGGCGTCGTAGTCGTCGTCGGAGAACGTCGCCGGGTCCTTGCCCATGTCGAGCAGGGTCATCCCGATGCTGTCGCGCATCTCGGAGAGGAAGCCTATGCGGCCCTTCAGCTTCGGGTTGTCGAGCAGGTCGGAGACCGACTTCACCTCCTCGCCGTCGAGGGCCTTGCGGTTGAAGGCGATGACGGTCGAGATGCCCTGCCAGGGGTAGGAGTGGGCCCGCCCCGGGTCCCAGTCGGGGCTGCGGAACTGCTGCGAGAGGTTCGTGAAGGCGTGCGGCAGGTTGGACTGGTCGAGCTTCTGGACCCACCCGAAGCGTATGAGCCGGGCCGCCAGCCAGTCGGTGACGCAGATGAGGTCGCGGCCGGTGGCCTGACCGGCGGCGAGCTGCGGCTTGATCTTGCCGAAGAACTCGACGTTGTCGTTGATGTCCTCGGTGTACTTGACCTTGATGCCGGTGCGCCGGGTGAACGCGTCCAGACTCGGGTGGCGCTTGCCGCTGTCGTCGACGTCCATGTACTCGGTCCAGTTGGAGAAGGCGATCTCCTTCTCCTTGGCCGAGCGGTCCTCGGACGAGACGCCCGCGGTGTTCTTAGCCGCGGGGATGCCGCAGGCGCTCAGCGTGCCGAGCGCGCCGACGGCGAGCGCGCCGCCCGTTCCGGCGCGCAGCAGCGAACGGCGGCTCAGTGCGGCCCTGCCGTTCCTGAGACTGCGCCGCATGGCGGCCACCTGGGCCGGGGACAGGCGGTCGGGCTCGTACTGCTCCATGCGCGTGATGCCCTTTCGGGAGGTGCCCTTTCGGGAGGGTGGCGAGGGCCGGCCGACGGTCGGGCGGCCGGGTCCCCGGTCTGACTAGCGGTCCCCGAAGATCGTGCGGTGCCAGTCCTTCCTGGCGACCGCCGTATTGTCGAACATGACGTGTTTGATCTGCGTGTACTCCTCGAACGAGTACGCCGACATGTCCTTGCCGAAGCCGGACGCCTTGATGCCGCCGTGCGGCATCTCACTGATGATCGGAATGTGGTCGTTGACCCATACGCACCCGGCCCTGATCTCCCGGGTGGCGCGGCCCGCCCGGTACACGTCGCGGCTCCAGGCGGAGGCGGCGAGCCCGTACGGGGTGTCGTTGGCGAGCCGGATGCCCTCGTCGTCGGTGTCGAACGGCAGGACGACGAGGACGGGGCCGAAGATCTCCGACTGGACGATCTCGCTGTCCTGGGCGGCGTCGGCGACGAGCGTCGGACGATAGTACGCGCCCTTCGCCAGCTCCCCCTGCGGCGCCTCGCCACCGGCGACCACGCGCGCGTACCCGCGGGCCCGGTCGACGAAGCCGGCGACCCGGTCGCGCTGGACGTGCGAGATCAGCGGCCCGAGGTCGGTGCCGGGCGCGAACGGGTCACCGAGCCGGACGGTCTCCATGAGGGCGGCCGTGCGCTCGACGAACGCCTCGTAGAGGGGACGCTGCACGTACGCGCGCGTGGCGGCCGTGCAGTCCTGCCCGGTGTTGATGAGGGCGCCCGCGACGGCGCCGTGCACGGCGGCTTCCAGGTCCGCGTCGTCGAAGACGACGAAGGGGGCCTTGCCGCCGAGTTCCAGGTGCAGCCGCTTGACGGTGGCCGTGGCGATCTCGGCGACCCGCTTGCCGACGGCGGTGGAGCCCGTGAAGGACGTCATGGCCACGTCGGGGTGGCCCACGAGGTGCTCGCCGGCCACCCTCCCGGTGCCGGTGACGATGTTGATCACACCGTCCGGGATTCCGGCGTCGGTGGCGGCCTGCGCGAACAGCAGCGAGGTGAGCGGGGTCAGCTCGGCGGGCTTCAGGACGATCGTGTTGCCCGCGGCGACCGCCGGGAGGATCTTCCAGGCGGCCATCTGGAGGGGGTAGTTCCAGGGCGCGATGGAGCCGACGACACCGATGGGCTCACGCCGTACGTAGGAGGTGTGGTCCCCGGAGTACTCACCGGCCGCCTGGCCCTGGAGATGCCGTGCCGCGCCCGCGAAGAAAGCGGTGTTGTCGATGGTGCCGGGGACGTCGAACTCACGGGTGAGCTTCAGCGGCTTCCCGCACTGGAGCGACTCCGCGCGGGCGAGTTCCTCGGCCCGGTCGGCGAGCACGCCGGCGAACCGGTGCAGCGCGTCCGACCGCTCGCCGGGCGTGGCTCCCGCCCAGCCGGAGAACGCCCGGCGGGCGGCGGCGACGGCCGCGTCCACGTCGTCGGTGCCGGCCAGCTCGTAGGTGATGACCTCGTCGCCGGTGGCGGGGTCCACGACCGCGTGCGTCTGACCCGACGTGCCCTTGGTGAAGCGGCCGGCGATGTACTGTGCGCCGGCCGTGAAGCGTTCCTGCGCGGGGAATCGGTCCGGGGTGGCGGTGCCCGGGTTCTGCATGTCGCTCTCCTCCGCCTTGTCCCCCTGTGTCCCAGGGGACGGGTGGCGTAGCTCCAGCTCGATTTGAGTGCCGATCCTGACAGAGGGATGGGGCATCAACAAGTGATTCCGTTGTTGCCATTTGGTTACGCGACGGAATCTGTCGACCAGGTGTCCAGTTGCAAGCGAAAATCGAGGACGGAGTGTCAGTGGCGGGTGCCACACTCGGCGGCATGCTGAAGATCGATTCTTGGGACGCGCTGATCAGCGAGGTCCAGGCGGGGGCGAGGGTCAGGTACCTGCATTTCTGGGGGCACCGTCCGCGGCCCGACGGCCGGGTGGGGCCGAGCTGTCTGAGCCAGTGGTGGCCGTCGCCGTTCACGGTGGACGGCGTGGAGTACGCGACGGCGGAGCACTGGATGATGGCGTCCAAGGCCCGGCTGTTCGGTGACGAGGAGGCGGAGCGCGAGGCCGTCGCGGCGTCGAGCCCGGCGACGGCCAAGAAGGTGGGGCGCCTCGTACGCGGCTTCGACGAGGCCCGGTGGGAGCGGGAGCGCTTCGGCATCGTCGTCGAGGGCAGCGTCCACAAGTTCGCCGCGCACGACGATCTGCGGGCCTACCTCCTGGGCACCCGGGGCCGCGTCCTCGTCGAGGCCAGCCCTCTCGACCGGGTCTGGGGCATCGGCCTGGCGGCGGACGACGAACGCGCGGCGGACCCCGCGCAGTGGCGGGGCCCGAACCTGCTGGGCTTCGCCCTGATGGAGGCGCGGGAGCGGCTGCTGCGGGGGCGGGCAGGGTAGCCGCTACCGGCGGGGCGCGGCGGGGGCGGCGAGAGGCGGCGGGGCGTTCTCGGCGGACAGGACCAGCGACAGGGAGGTGTCGTAGCCGTCGTCGAAGACGTCGGTGTCCGACTCGTCCGTGCCGTCCGGAGCGACGACGATCAGGACGAAGAAGCCGATGCCCATGAGGAAGCCGGCGATGCCGCAGATGATCCCGGCCAGCGCGTGCCCGGGGTTGGTCGCCTCGCCCCGGCTCGCCTTGGCGCGGCCGACGACGCCGAAGATCACCGCCATCACGCCCAGCAGGATCGCGAGCGGCCACATGAAGAACAACGTCGCCGCGCAGATCCCGAGCACCATCGAGGCGATGCCCGTCCCGTTGCTCGGCGGGGGCGGCAGGAGGGGCCAGCCGTAGCCGGGGGCATACGGGTGCCCTGCCGGGCCGGGGCCGCCCCCCGGGTACGGCGCGTAGCCGTAGCCGTACGGGAACTGCCCGGGTCCGTCGGGGCTGATCGGCGGGGGCGGTACGGGGGCGCCGTCCGTCGCGCCGGGCAGGGGCGACGGGTAGGCGTGGGCGGCCGGGTCCAGCGGGGCGAAGGGGGCGCCGGGGCCGGGCGTCGGTGTCGGCGTCGGCGGGTACGTCGGCAAGGGGAGGGCGGCGTGGGGCGCGGGCGCCGGGAAGTTCGTCGTCCCGGCCGGGGGCGGGGCGAAGGGGTGGGCCGGGGCGGGGCCCTGGGCGGCGGGGGGTGGAGTCGCCGCGGGGGGAGCGAAGGGGTGGGCTGCCTGCGGCACCGGCGCCGGTGAGGCGGTTCCGGCCGGGGGCGGGGCGAAGGGGTGGGCCGGGTGGGGCGCGGGCGCCGGGAACGCCGTCCCGCCCCCCGGTGCCGCGAAGGGCTCGCGCGCCCCGGACGCGGTGGCGAACGGCGGGGTCCACGCGGCAGGGGCAGCTGGCTCCTGCACGGCGGGGGCCGCGGGCATTGCGGAGTCCGTCGCTCCGGCAGCCGCGGCGGTAGCGGCAGGCTTGTCGAGCGACACCCGACCGGTGTCCGCCGCGTCGGCACGCTCGGGCTTGTCGAGCACGACCTTCGGCGTGGGAGTGGCGCCCAAGGGCTGTGGAGAGACATCGGCGGGCCCCGGAGAAGAGCTCACCGGCTGCGGTACGGGGTCCTCAGGGGCGGGCGGCGTCTCCACGGACGCGGCCTCTCCCTCCGCTCCCGCGGAGGTGGACGCGGCTCCCGCCCCGGCGGCACCCGCATCGGTCCCCGCCCCGGATATCGCGCCCTCCCCCGGCGCCTCCCAACCGCCCCGGTGTGGCGGCGGGGCGGCGGGATGGCCGGCTGTCGCCGGAGTGGTGGCCTCGTCGGACGGCATACGCGGGTCCCCCTCTGTTCCGTTCCGCGTCGTGACGTTGCGGCTCGTCGACCCCGTCGTACCGCTGATCCGGAGTGCCGTACCGGCCGGCCGGACGGCCACATGGCCGGGCGGCCACATGGCCGGGCGGCCCGACGCCCGGACAACCTGACGACCTGACGGTCGGATCTGCGGATGACGGCGCACCATCAGCCGTACGTTCGGTCATGCTAAAGCCCGGGGCCCCCGACGAGGATCTCGCCGCCTACGATGACCCCCGAGTCATCGATCAGCCGATCATCCGCGTCCCCCGGCGAAGACCACCGGTCCGGGCCGGACGCCGTTCCCGGGAGGAACCTTGACCGACCACCGCACCGCGCCCGCCGGCACCGCCGCCCGCGACCTGCACGCCTTCATCGCCGGCCTGCCCAAGGCCGAACTGCACGTGCACCACGTCGGCTCCGCCTCCCCCCGGATCGTCTCCGAACTCGCCGCCCGCCACCCCGACTCCCAGGTGCCGACCGACCCCGAGGCGCTCGCGGACTACTTCACGTTCACGGACTTCGCGCACTTCATCCAGGTGTACCTGTCCGTCGTGGACCTGATCCGCACCCCGGAGGACGTCCGGTTGCTGACGTTCGAGGTGGCCAGGGACCTGGCCCGGCAGCAGGTGCGGTACGCCGAGCTGACCATCACGCCGTACTCCTCGACGCGTCGCGGCATCGACGAGCGGGCGTTCATGGACGCGATCGAGGACGCCCGCAAGGCGGCCGAGGCCGAGTTCGGGACCGTACTGCGCTGGTGCTTCGACATCCCCGGCGAGGCGGGACTCGTGTCGGCCGACGAGACCATCCGGCTCGCCACCGACGACCGGCTGCGCCCGGAGGGCCTGGTGTCGTTCGGGCTCGGCGGGCCCGAGGTGGGCGTGCCGCGGCCGCAGTTCAAGCCGTACTTCGACCAGGCCATCGCGGCCGGGCTGCACTCCGTGCCGCACGCCGGCGAGACCACCGGGCCGGAGACGGTCTGGGACGCGATCAACGACCTGCGCGCGGAGCGCATCGGACACGGCACGAGTTCCGCCCGGGACCCGGAGCTGCTCGCGTACCTCGCCGAGCACCGGATCGCCCTGGAGGTCTGCCCCACGTCGAACATAGCGACGCGCGCGGTCCGCACTCTCGACGAGCACCCGATCAAGGAGTTCGTGGCGGCCGGGGTCCTGGTGACCGTCAACTCCGACGACCCGCCGATGTTCGGCACCGACCTCAACAGCGAGTACGCGGTCGCCGCCCGGCTGCTCGGCCTCGACGAGCAGGGGCTGGCCGCGCTCGCGAAGAACGCGGTGGAGGCGGCCTTCCTCGACGAGCCCGGCAAGGCCCGGCTGACCGCCGAGATCGACACCTACACCTCGGCCTGGCTCGCCCCCTGACCCGCACCGGAAACATCATGAACCCCCTGCGCACCGTGACCGCCGTCGCCCATCGCGGCGCCCCGTACCACCACCGCGAGAACACCCTGGACTCGCTGCGGGCGGGACTCGCGCTGGGCGCGGACGTCGTCGAGTTCGACGTACGGACGACCCGCGACGGCGTGCCGGTCCTGCTCCACGACGCCACGCTCAAGCGGCTGTGGGAGCTGGACCGGCCGCTCGCGGCGCTGTCCGCCGCCGAGGTGCGGGGGCTCACGGCGGACGGTGTGCCGACGCTGGCCGAGGCGCTGGCCGCCACCGGGGAGGGCAGGGTCATGATCGACCTGCCGGGTGCGGCGGACCCCCGGGCGCTGCGACAGGTCGTGGGCGTCGTACGGGAGTGCGGGGCACGGGAGCGGGTGTACTACAGCGCGGGGGCCGACACCATGCTCGCGCTGCGGGCCGCCGCCCCCGACGCGGAGATCGCCCTCACCTGGAAGACCCTGGCCCCGCCCCGCCCGGCCCTCCTCGACGCCGTGCGCCCCCGCTGGCTCAACTACCGCTTCGGCCTGGTGGACCGGGCCCTCGCGGACCGGGTCCACCGCGACGGCTACCTGCTGTCCGTGTGGACGCCGGACACCCGTCGCTCCATGCGGCGGCTGGCGGAGTTCGGGGTCGACTCCATCACTACGAACCGCGTCGACACCCTGTGCGCGCTGCGGAACGGGACCTGACGGCCGCGCGCCCGGGGCGCGCCGCCGTCACAGCCGTCACAGCCGTCACAGCAGTCACAGCCGTCACAGCTCGGACCGCTGGGCCACCGTCGCCGTGCCCTGTTCACTCGGTTCACCCGGCTGCCTGCCGTACCTGGTCGGCCGTTCCCGTGGCAGGGGACCCCTGAGGCGGAGAGCACACGGGCCGTGCGGGGCGCTCCCTCCGCGCGGGGAGACAGGCGTCGGCGTGGAGACGGGACGTGGGGGCCGCCGATGACAGTTCTCCGGGCCCGCGACGCGGCGCGGCCCCCTCAGGCCGTGGCCGCCACCGGCGTCGCGGCCGGCGACAGCGCCTCCAGCCGCTTGATCCGTTTCCACACCACGTACAGCGGGATCACGCCGAACACCCCGAACGACATGTCGATCAGCGACCACCAGAAGGAGATGCCCCGGACGGGCCCGCAGATCAGGGCCAGCGGGATGATGCCCGCGCAGGCGATCATCCCGACCTCGACGACCCAGATGTTGCGCACCGGGTCGCGGTAGGGCCCGTAGAAGGCGACCGCGATCACGAGGTGCGCGAAGGCCAGCCAGTCGGTGCCGTACAGCAGGAACGGGTACTCGGCGTCGGCCTCGTCCAGTCCGGCACGCACCCGCCCGATCCACTCCATGAGCCCCGGCAGGTGGTCCCCGACGGACAGCGACCGCATCAACTCCTCGGTCCAGCGCAGCTCGTGGACGAGCGGGAAGGCCGTGGCGCCGCTCAGCACCAGGCAGACGACGAAGAAGACCAGCCACGCACGGATGCCCTTCAGCAGGGCGGCTCTGTCGCTCATGTCAGGAGCGTACGCCCATACTTGAACACGTTCAAAAGTGCCCCCCGGTCATGCGCGGAGCCTCGGCCCGCCGCCGTCGGCGTCCCGCACGGCATCCCGCTCGGCGCGCCGCGCACTTCCGGACGCCATAAGGCGATTCTTCCCGCTTTTCGCGACCCGCCCGCCGTCCGACGGATTACGGGGAAAGGCAGGAGAATGCGACGGGCAATTCGTGGCGACCGTGTGCGCGGCTCTTGAAGAAGGCTTGCGGCCCTTTCCCGACTGCCGTAGTTACGTGAATCATGAACCTGTTCAACCGCGCTGCGTCCCTGCGCCGCCCGGCTCCCCCCACTGCCCGACAACTCCCCCACGAATCAACGGCGTTCGCCGCAACCGGCATGCTGGATCCCGCCCTGGCGGGGCTGACCGGAGAATGGATCATCGACCGGGCGCACAGCCGTATCGGTTTCTCCGTCCGCCACGCCCTGGTGACGACCGTGCGCGGAGCTTTCACGCAGTACGAGAGCCGGCTCTATTTCGACGGCCGTGATCCGTCCCGCTCGCAGGCCGAGATCCTGCTGTCCACCGCGTCCGTCGACACGGGCGTGGAACAACGCGACGCCCATCTGGTCGGCCGGGACTTCCTCGACGCCGCGACCTACCCCCGGATGCGCTTCGCCAGTACGGCGGTGCAGCTCGTCGGCAACGATGTCTACCGCATGACCGGCGACCTCACGATCAAGAACGTCACCCGCCCCGTCGACCTCGAACTCACCTACATCGGCCATGTCGTCGACCCGTTCGGATACGAGCGGGTCGGCTTCGACGGCACGACCACCATCAACCGCTCCGAGTGGGGCCTGACCTACAACCAGCGGCTCGCCGAGGGCGGCGCCATGGTCAGCGAGAAGGTCCGCCTGCAGTTCGACCTCGCCGCGATCCGCCAGTTCCCCGGCGCCTGACGAGGACGGGCACCTGAGGAGCGCACGACGGGGGACCGCCCGGGGCCACGCGCCCCGGGCGGTCCGGCGGCGAGGGCGCGCCGGGCGGTCGCCGCGCCCCAGGACGTCCGCGTCGCCGCCCCCGTCCCGTCAGCCCGCGGCGGCCTCCCGCGCGATCCGCTCGAACTGGGCGCCCATGGCCTCGGAGAGCGCCTGGGCAGCCGAGAGCGGCCGCACCATCACCGTCAACTCGTCGATCCTGCCGTGCTCGTCGACGTGCAGGAAGTCGCAGCCCTGCAGCTGCCTGCCGGCGACGGTGGCGGTGAACACCAGGGCGTGGTCACGGCCGTCCGGGTTGGCGATCTCACGGACGTAGGCGAAGTCCTCGAAGACCCGTGAGACGGCCCGCAGGATCGCGGCGGTGATCGGCTTGCCCGCGTACGGCTTGAAGGCGACGGGGCTGGTGAAGACCACGTCGTCGGCCAGCAGGGCGACGACGGCGTCCATGTCGCCGCTCTCGACAGCCTTCCGGAAGGGATGCACGAGCCCACCTCGTTCATATTGAACAAATTGACTAGGGTAGAGGCAGGCTAGAGGGCGGCTTCCCCCTTGTCCACAGGCGAGGAGCGGTGATCGGTCACCTCGTTGACCAGTCGCTCGCGCTGCTAGCGTGGACGCCATGGCGCTGCGGAACGCGGTGATGGCCGCGCTGTTGGAGGGCGAGGCGTCCGGATACGACCTCGCGAAGGCGTTCGACGCGTCCGTCGCCAACTTCTGGATGTCGACCCCTCAGCAGCTCTACCGGGAACTGGAGCGCATGGAGGCCGAAGGGCTGGTCGCGGCGCGTGTCATCGAGCAGCGCCGCCGCCCGAACAAGCGGCTGTTCTCCCTGACGGACGCCGGGCGCGCGGCCGTGCACGCCTACACCGTCGAGCCTCTCGGCAAACCGTCCGCGATCCGGGACGAGTTGATGGTCAAGGTGCAGTGCGTGGACGCGGGCGACATCGAGGCCGTACGCAAGGCCGTCACCGAGCGCATGGAGTGGGCCACGGCCAAGCTGGCCCGCTACGAGCGGCTCCGCCGGCGCCTGCTCGACGGGCGCTCGGAGGAGGCGTACTTCGCCGAGGCCGAACGCGTCGGCCCCTACCTCACCCTGCTGCGCGGCATGTCCTTCGAGCGGGAGAACCTCCAGTGGGGCGACATGGCGCTCCGCCGCCTCGACCAGCGCGCGGCCGCGCTCCACGCCGAGGACTGACCCCGGGCCCGCTCCGGTACCCGCCGAGGACCGTCCCCACGCCCCGCCCCGGTCCGCGCAGAGGGCTGCCCCCCTGGCCGCCGCGACCCATACCGGGGACCGAGCACACAGCCCGCCGCGCGCCGCGTCGGCGCTCAGCCGAGTGCGTGGTCAGGGAGTCGCCGCGAGGACCGGCAGCAGGTCGGGGCGCTTGGGCCCGCGGCCGTCGCCGGAGGACTGCCCGCGCAGCCGGCGGACGAGCCAGGGGCCCAGGAAGCCCCCGGCCCAGCGCAGTTCGGCGCCCACGGCCCGCAGGCCCGAGGCCCGCGCCGCGTCGGCGGGCAGGGGCAGCGTCCAGCGGTCGTCGCTGCCGGGCAGGCCGAGCGCGTACGCCGCGGCGTCCGCGATGCGGTCGTGGCCGAGGGGCCCCGCGTGCAGCCGGTCGGCGCTCCACAGCCTCGGGTCGGTCGCCACCGGGTGCGCGGCCGTCTCCGCCACCACCACACCGTGCCGTGCGGCGGCCTCGCGGATGCGCTCGTTGAGCGCGAGGACCCGAGGAACGAGCGGGCGGGCCATCGGCGAGATCCGGCCGACGTCGGGGAACATGAGCGTCACGACGGTGGCGCCCTGCGCGGTGAGCGCGGCGAACATCGCCTCCAGGTGACCGGCCACCTCGCCCAGGTCGCAACTCGGGCGGAGCACGTCGTTGACGCCGGCCACCACGGTGGCGAGGTCGGGCCGCAGCGCGAGCGCCGGGGCGAGCTGCTCGGCACGCACCTCGCCCGCCTTGCGTCCGCGCACGGCGAGGTTCGCGTACAGCAAGCCCGGACTGTGCCGGGCGACCCGCTCGGCCAGCCGGTCAGCCCACCCCCGCAGCCCGGTCACGTCGTCGCCGTCCCCGACCCCCTCGGTCTGGCTGTCCCCCAGGGCGACGTACCGCTGATACCCACCGTTCGACACCGGCCGAACGCCTCCTCGACACCGCCGCCCCGAAGGACGGACCCACCACCTATAAGCAACTGCCCACCTAGGTGCATTGTTGAGTATCAAGGTAGCGCCGCACGCGAAGCCCCCACAACACCGGCCCCGACGACAGACGACACCCGCCCCGCCGGCACGGCCCCTCACAACCCCACGATCCCGTTCCACCGCTTCGCGAACGCGGGCCGCTCCTGCGGGGTGATGTCGCGGGCGATCGCGAGGCGGGACCGCATGGTGTCGTCGGGGAAGATCAACGGGTCGTCGGCGAGCGCGGCGGTCTCCTCGTCCGGGGCGGAGGCGAGGACGTCGCGGGCGGCGGGGACGGGGCAGACGTAGGTGACCCAGGCGGCCAGTTCGGCGGCGACCTCGGGATCGTAGTAGTGGTCGACGAGGCGTTCCGCGTTGGTCTTGTGCCGGGCCAGGTCGGGGATCATCAGGGACTCGGACCACAGCTCGGCGCCCTCCTCGGGGACGACGAACGCGATGTCCGGGTCGTCGGCCCGGAGTTGGATCACATCGCCGGAGTAGGCCTGGCAGGCGAGGACGTCCCCGGACGCGAGGTCCTTGATGTAGTCGTTGCCGGTGAAGCGGCGGATGTGGCCGGAGCGGACGCGGGCCTCCACCTGGTCGCAGATCCGGTGGAAGTCGTCGGCGGTCCAGCGCGTGACGTCGACGCCGTTGCCCTGCATCAGCAGCGCGAACGCCTCGTCCAGCCCGGAGAGCAGGGTGACGCGCCCCTTGAGGTCGTCCGCCCACAGGTCGGACAGGCGGCGCAGCTCGCGGCCCACCTTCCGCCGGTTGTAGGCGATCCCGGTGATCCCGGACTGCCACGGCACGGTGAACGCGCGTCCCGGATCGAAGGCGGGGGACCGCAGTTGCGGATCGAGATGCGCGGTGACGTTGGGCTGCGCCGCCCGGTCCATCTCCTGCACCCAGCCCAGCCGTACGAACCGGGCGCACATCCAGTCGCTGAGCACGATCAGATCGCGCCCGGTGTCCTGGTGGTTCATCAGCGCCGGGCCCACCTTGCCGAGGAACTCGTCGTTGTCGTTGATCTCCTCGACGTAGTCGACCGTGATGCCGGTGCGCCTCTCGAAGGCGTCCAGGGTCGGCCGCCGTGACGCGTCCGCGTCGTCCGTGTCGATGTACAGCGGCCAGTTCGCCCAGCTGACCCGTTTCTCCCGCGCCGACCGGTCCACCGCGGCCCGTTCCCCGGGCGCGACATACGCGGCGGGCACCCCGCAGCCGGCGAGAGCACCGGCCAACGCCCCGGAGCCGAGGGCGCGCAGAACTGAACGACGGGACGGGGGGCTGCCGTTGCCCCGTGCTGCGAACATCACCGCAGCATGCCGCGCCCGCGGCGCGCCGGGCAACGACACCGCCCCCGCCCCCCCGACGGGTCACAGTCCCGCCGGGGACGCGGGGGCGTCGTCACCCTGCTCGCGTCACCGCGCGTGCGTCAGTCCAGGGACGTCATGACGTGCTTGATCCGCGTGTAGTCGTCGAACCCGTAGCCCGAGAGGTCCTTGCCGTAGCCGGACTTCTTGAACCCGCCGTGCGGCATCTCCGCGACCAGCGGGATGTGGGTGTTGATCCACACGCATCCGAAGTCCAGCGCCTTGGACATCCGCATCGCCCGGCCGTGGTCCTTGGTCCACACCGACGAGGCGAGGGCGTACTCCACGCCGTTCGCCCACTCGACGGCCTGGGCCTCGTCGGTGAACGACTGCACCGTGATGACCGGCCCGAAGACCTCCTTCTGGATGATCTCGTCGTCCTGCTTCAGCCCGGAGACGACGGTCGGCGCGAAGAAGTAGCCCTTGTCGCCGACCTGTTTGCCGCCGGCCTCCACGCGCGCGTGCGCCGGCAGCCGCTCGATGAACCCGGAGACCTGCTTGAGCTGGTTGGGGTTGTTCAGCGGACCGAACAGCACGTCCTCGTCGTCCGGCTGCCCGGTCTTGGTGTCGGCGGCGGCCTTGGCCAGCGCCGTCACGAACTCGTCGTGGATCGACTCCTGCACCAGCACCCGGGTGGCCGCCGTGCAGTCCTGCCCGGCGTTGAAGAAGCCGGCCACGGAGATGTCCTCGACGGCCTTGGCGATGTCGGTGTCCTCGAAGACGACGACCGGCGCCTTGCCGCCCAGCTCCAGGTGGACCCGCTTGAGGTCCTTCGACGCGGACTCGGCGACCTGCATGCCCGCCCGTACGGAACCGGTGATGGACGCCATCGCGGGCACCGGGTGCTCGACCATCAGGCGGCCCGTGTCACGGTCACCGGTGATGACGTTGAAGACGCCCTTCGGGAGGATCGCTCCCATGATCTCGGCCATCAGGACCGTCGACGCCGGCGTGGTGTCGGACGGCTTCAGGACGACCGTGTTGCCCGCGGCGATCGCCGGGGCGAACTTCCACACGGCCATCATCATCGGGTAGTTCCAGGGCGCGACCTGGGCGCAGACGCCGACCGGCTCACGGCGGACGATCGAGGTCATGCCCTCCATGTACTCGCCGGCCGAGCGGCCCTCCAGCATCCGGGCCGCACCCGCGAAGAAGCGGATCTGGTCGACCATCGGCGGGATCTCCTCGGACCGGGTCAGCCCGATCGGCTTGCCGGTGTTCTCCACCTCGGCCGCGATGAGCTCCTCGGCCCGCTCCTCGAACGCGTCCGCGATCTTGAGCAGGGCCTTCTGGCGCTCGGCGGGAGTGGTGTCACGCCAGCCGGGGAACGCGGCCGCGGCGGCCGCCATGGCCGCGTCGACGTCGGCCTCGCCGGACAGGGGCGCGGTCGCGTAGGCCTCGCCGGTCGCGGGGTTGACCACCTCGGTGGTCCGTCCGTCGACCGCGTCGCGGAACTCCCCGTCGATGTAGTTACGCAGACGACGCAGCTCGGTGCTCACTGCCGTGCCCTCCAGATGTGGGTTACAGATGGGGGTGTCCATCCTTTGAGACACCACCCTAATCCGGCGCCCGACGTTTTCAACACCCCCGACACCAGACTTGCTGCGAAATCCGCAAGCTACAGAGCTGTAAACAACGAATTTCATCGATCCGACCTTGCGGAACTGTCGATGTCTCGTGCACAGTGACCCCGTGGCCAGTCGAAGCGCAGAGCACAGAGACTCCCGCGAGCCCCGAAAGGACTCCAAGGAGCCCCGGAACGGCACTCCCCAGTTGGACGCCGTCTCCCTCGCCATCGTCCAGCAGTTGCAGGAGGACGGCCGCCGGCCGTACGCCGCGATCGGCAAGGCCGTCGGCCTGTCCGAGGCGGCCGTGCGCCAGCGCGTGCAGAAGCTGCTGGACCAGGGCGTGATGCAGATCGTCGCCGTCACCGACCCGCTCACCGTCGGTTTCCGGCGCCAGGCGATGCTCGGCATCAACGTCGACGGCGATCTCGACCCGGTCGCGGACGCGCTGACGGCCATGTCGGAAGTCGAGTACATCGTGATCACCGCGGGCTCGTTCGACCTGATGGTGGAAGTCGTCTGCGAGGACGACGACCACCTCCTCGAAGTGATCAACAAACGCATCCGGACCCTGCCCGGCGTGCGCTCCACCGAGAGCTTCGTCTATCTCAAGCTCAAGAAGCAGACCTACATGTGGGGAACCCGATAACCGTGAGGACGCGATAACCGTGAGCCCCAAGGACCTCAGCAAGACCGCGTACGACCACCTGTGGATGCACTTCACCCGCATGTCGTCGTACGAGAACTCCCCGGTCCCCACCATCGTCCGGGGCGAGGGCACGTACATCTACGACGACAAGGGCAAGCGGTACCTCGACGGTCTCGCCGGTCTCTTCGTGGTCCAGGCGGGCCACGGCCGCACCGAGCTGGCGGAGACCGCGCTCAAGCAGGCGCAGGAACTGGCCTTCTTCCCCGTCTGGTCCTACGCCCACCCGAAGGCCGTCGAGCTGGCCGAACGCCTCGCCCACCACGCGCCCGGCGACCTGAACAAGGTCTTCTTCACCACCGGCGGCGGCGAGGCGGTCGAGACCGCCTGGAAGCTCGCCAAGCAGTACTTCAAGCTCGTCGGCAAGCCGACCAAGTACAAGGTCATCTCCCGCGCGGTCGCCTACCACGGCACCCCGCAGGGCGCCCTGTCCATCACCGGCCTGCCCGCCCTGAAGGCCCCCTTCGAGCCGCTGGTCCCCGGCGCGCACAAGGTCCCGAACACCAACATCTACCGCGCGCCGCTGTTCGGCGACGACCCCGAGGCCTTCGGCCGCTGGGCCGCCGACCAGATCGAGCAGCAGATCCTCTTCGAGGGCCCCGAGACCGTCGCGGCCGTCTTCCTGGAGCCGGTGCAGAACGCCGGCGGCTGCTTCCCTCCGCCGCCCGGCTACTTCCAGCGGGTCCGCGAGATCTGCGACCAGTACGACGTGCTGCTCGTCTCCGACGAGGTGATCTGCGCCTTCGGCCGCCTCGGCACGACGTTCGCCTGCGACAAGTTCGGCTACGTCCCGGACATGATCACCTGCGCCAAGGGCATGACCTCGGGCTACTCCCCGATCGGCGCCTGCGTGATCTCCGACCGCATAGCCGAACCCTTCTACAAGGGCGACAACACCTTCCTGCACGGCTACACCTTCGGCGGCCACCCGGTCTCCGCGGCGGTCGGCCTCGCCAATCTCGACCTGTTCGAGCGCGAGGGCCTCAACCAGCACGTCCTCGACAACGAGGGGGCGTTCCGCTCGACGCTGGAGAAGCTCCACGACCTGCCGATCGTCGGCGACGTCCGCGGCAACGGCTACTTCTACGGAATCGAGCTGGTCAAGGACAAGACGACGAAGGAGTCCTTCGACGACGACGAGACCGAGCGGATCCTCTACGGCTTCCTGTCCAAGAAGCTGTTCGAGAACGGTCTGTACTGCCGAGCCGACGACCGCGGCGACCCGGTCATCCAGCTCGCCCCGCCGCTGATCTCCGACCAGTCGACCTTCGACGAGATCGAGCAGATCCTGCGCGCCACGCTGACGGAGGCCTGGACCCTGCTGTAAACCGCCCTCCGGCGCCGCGAACGGCCCGGGATGCCCCCGTACGAGTGAGATGGGGGCGTCCCGGGCCGCGTGACGTCCGGCCCCGCCACCCCTCGTGCCTAGCGTGCCTGGTAACCGATCAGCCCTGCTTTCGTTCCCCCGGACGGGGGACTCCCCACGGCAATCCCTGATCCGAACCGAGGTGTACGCCCATGGTGGCCCCGCCGGACAACGACGTGCTCTGGGCACGTGGTCTGACCCACGCGCACGACGGCTCGCCCGCGCTGCAAGGCGTGTCGATGGGCGTGCGGGAGGGCGAGATCCTCGCCGTGACCGGTCCGCGCGGCAGCGGCAAGACCACCCTCCTGCGCTGTCTGTCCGGGCAACTGCGGCCCCAGCAGGGCGAGGTGTGGTTCAACAGCATCCCCGTGCACACCATGGGGGCGGTCTCGCGCGAGCGGCTGCGCCGGGACCGCTTCGGCTGGATCGACCCGGAACCCACGCTCGTCCCCGAGCTGAACGTCTGGGAGAACACCGCCCTCCCGCTGATGCTGCGCGGCACGGGCCGCCGGGCCGCCAAGGCCGCCGCCCTGGAGTGGCTGGAGCGCCTCGACATCCGCGACACCGCCCGCAAACGGCCGCACACCCTGCTGCAGTCCGAGCGCCAGCGGGTGGTCGTCGCCCGCGCCCTGGTCGCCGCGCCCACCGTGCTCTTCGCCGACGAGCCGACCGCCCCGCTGCACCGCGCCGAGCGCTCCCACGTCCTGCGCACGCTCACCACGGCCGCCCGCTCCCACGCGATCACGGTCGTCCTCGCCACCCACGAGGCGGAGACCGCCGCCCTCGCCGACCGCACGGTGACCCTGCTCGACGGCCGATGCGTGAGGACGCTCCACCTCCCGTCCGCCGCCGACGGCGAGACCCGGCCAGCCGCGCGCGGGGACGCCGAGTCCGCCGCGCACGAGGAGGGCCGGACCCCAGGGCGGGAGGAGGGCCGCACCGCCGCGCGCGGGGACGCCCGGCACACCGCCGAGGGCGAGCGCCTCGCCCCCACCGTGGGCAAGGCCCGGCACGCCGCCGGGGACGGCGGCCGGCCCGCCACCGAGGCCGATCAGCCGACAGCCGCCCGCTCCGGCCCGGCGGCCGGTGCCCGAACCGACCGGCCGACCACCGCCGCGGCCCCCGAGGGCGACGGACGGACGGCCGCCGCACGGGACGGGGACCCCGGCAAAGGGGGCCGCGCGTCCGCCGCCGAGGGAGGAGGCCGGGCCGCGTGCTCGCTCTCCGTCTAGCCCGCCGCGCCCACCCCGTCGTCCAACTCCGCAGGCTGCTCGTCGCCGCGGCCTCCGGCGGCACGGGGTTCCTGCTGCTGTGCGCCCTCGGGTACGCCCTGTCCCACCCGCACGCCTCCTCCGGCTCCCTCCTCCGGCTGCTCTGGTGCCTGGCCCCCGCCGCCGCAACGGTCCACTTCGCGGTGACGGTCGCCCGCACCGACCCCGGCACCCGGCCGCGCCCCGGCCTGTCCGCCATCGGCCTCGGCCCGGTCCGCCTCATGGCCGTCTCCGCCATGACGACGGCCCTGTCCACCACCCTGGGCTCCCTGCTCGCCCTGCTCGTCTTCCTCCACCTGCGCGGCGACCTCACCGGCATGCCCTTCGACGGTGCCGCCGCCGACGTCCTGGCCGCCGACCGCCCCCTGCCGCTGCCGGCCGCCCTCACCCTCCTCGCCCTGGTACCGGTCGCGGCGTCCGTGACGACGGCCCTGGTCCTGCGCCCCCGCGGCCCCCGGGCCAGGGCCGCGGGCCCCAGGACGCGCTTCATGGCGTACGACACCTTCGACATCGGCCGCCCGGTGCGGGAACCGGCGGGCGCGACCAGGTTCGAGGAGGAGCAGGAGCCCGACGAGGGGACCTCCGCGACCGCCGGACCCGACCAGCCGCAGGCCGACCAGCCTGAGGCCCCGCGCCCCGCGCCCGGCGGCCTCCCCTGGGGCGTCGCCGTGCTCGCCGTCGGCCTCGCCGTCGAGACCTACGCCGGGCAGTCCGACACCGGCTCCCTCCTCGCCCTCCCCGGAGGCTTCGCCGACAGCCCCGCCGGAGTGCTCGGCGGCTGGCTGCTGACCGCGCTGGGGCTGGCCCTCACCGGCCCCGGGCTCACCCACCTCACCGGGCGGCTGCTCCAGTCCGTACGGCCGGGGGCGCTCAGACTGCTGTCGGGACGGGTGCTGCAGGCGGAGGCCCGGCGGATCGGGCGGCCACTCGGGGTGGTGTGCGCGGTGGCCTCCGGGGCGTACGCCATGGCGACGCTGTCCTCCGGCGCGCGTCCCACGATCGGTCCGCTGACCCTGCTGGGCGTGCTCGTCGTGGCCGGCTGCACCGTCCTCACCCTCGCCACGGCCGCCGTCGAGGCCCGCCGGGCGCACGCCGACACCACGGCCGCGCTGCTGCGGATGGGGGCGCCCGCCGCCCTGCCCCGCCAGGCGGCCCTGCTCCGCGCGGGCGCCCTGCTCGCCGTCTTCGGCCCGCTGACCTGGACGGTCGCGGAGCTGGCGGCACTCCCGCTGACCTCCTGAAGCAGCGGCCGTCCGCGGCCACGAGGGGGTCGGAGAACCCGTACGAAGAAACTCCGCGACCGGCGATGAGTTTCGCGGACGGCCCCGGTCTACCCCCTCGAACCGACCGAGAACCACGACGGACCGCGACCCACGACGGACCGACCGACGCTACGGGAGAGACCCCCATGTACCAGCAGATGATCTTCGTGAACCTGCCCGTGAACGACCTCGACGCCTCCAAGAAGTTCTTCACGGAGCTGGGTTACTCGATCAACCCGCAGTTCAGCGACGAGAACGCCGCCTCCGTCGTGATCAGCGACACCATCGTGGCGATGCTGCTCACGAAGCCGTTCTACGCGACCTTCACCAAGAAGGAGATCGCGGACGCGACCCGGACCAGCGAGGTGCTGCTGTGTCTGAGCGCCGAGAGCCGCGAGAAGGTGGACGAACTGGTGGAGAAGGCGGTCGCCGCCGGCGGCACGGCCTCCGAGAAGGTCCAGGACATGGACTTCATGTACGGCCGCGCCTTCGACGACCTCGACGGCCACACCTGGGAGGTCGTGTGGATGAACCCCGACGTCATCCAGGGCTGAACCCGACGTCGTCCAGGACTGAGCCCCGAGGTGTGCGAAGGCCGAGTCCCGGCGGTACGGCCGCACCCAGTGCCGCGACGGGCAACGTTTGCCCCGTCGCGACGCCCGGCACGCACTCTCGCCGCACCGGGCACAAGCCCGAGTACATCCAGGTACGAGGACGTGCGCCCGGCACGCCGAGAGCACGCGCAGGACGCCGCTCCTCGACGGGCGAACGTTGCCTGCCGCGGCACTAGCATGGGCGGGTGCAGACGATGCCCGCCCATGCGGCCCACCACGACGACCGCGAGATCGAGTCGATCGAGGAGTTCGACGCAACCGTCTCGGCGCGTGGCACCCTCGCCGGATACCGCGTCCAGGCCGTCGACCTGACGGACCGTACGCGCGAACTGCTCGCCACCGACACGGCGGGCGCCGTCTTCCTCGGCTGCCCGATGCGCGAGAACGCCGCGGCGAAGGTCCGCGCCGACGGCGCACTGGTCTTCCCGCCCGTACCGGATCTGCCGTTCGACCCCTACCGGGGCCTGCTCTACTCCCCCGACGAACTGTTCGCGTCCCTGGCGGACGGCGGTTACGAGGCGACGCCGGACGCCCGCTCGTACGCCTGGTTCCAGCGGACCAGGGCCGACCGGGACATCTTCGCCTCCACGCTGCGCGCCGTCCACGACGACTCCGTCTCCGACGCGCTCGACGAACTCCTCGTGGGCGCACGGGTGGTGGGGGTGATGGGCGGTCACGCGATGGCCCGCGGCACCGAGGCGTACGACGACGCGGCCCGCCTCGGCCGTAGCCTCGCCCGCTCCGGACTCACGGTCGCCACCGGCGGCGGCCCGGGCGCGATGGAGGCCGCCAACCTCGGTGCCTACGCCGCCCCGCACGACGGCGAGATGCTCACCGAAGCGCTGCGACTGCTGGCGAAGGCACCGACGTTCACGCCGTCGATCACCGCATGGGCGAGCGCCGCCTTCGAGGTGCGCACCCGCTGGCCCGAGGGCGGCACCTCCGTGGGCATCCCCACCTGGTTCTACGGCCACGAGCCGCCGAACCCGTTCGCCTCCCACATAGCCAAGTACTTCGCCAACGCCACCCGCGAGGACGGCCTCCTCGCCCGCTGCGACCACGGCGTCGTCTTCCTGCCCGGCGCCGCCGGCACCGTCCAGGAGATCTTCGACAACGCCACCCCCAACTACTACGAGTCCCGCGGCGAACCGACCCCCATGGTCCTGGTCGACCGCGTCCACTGGACGGAGCGGCTGCCCACCTGGCCCCTGCTCCGCTCCCTGGCCCGTGACCGCTCCATGGAGTCCCGGATCGCGCTGGTCGACCGGATCGAGGACGCCCCCGAGGCGCTGGAGCGACTGCGCGGATGAGGCCGGACGGCGCGGCCGACCGGGAGTGGACGCGTGGGCTGTTCATCACTGGGCAAAGCCAACGGCTCGGACACTTCTTCGGATTGACAGTACTTATGCCGCGCTTATAAACCTGTGAGGCACATGGGGAAGCCGCCGCGCCGGCGGCGCCTCCGTCACCCCCACCCCCCTGTGCTTCCCGTGAAGGGCAAACGTGTCCACATCTCCCCGATTCGCGCGAGCAGCGCGTCGTCTCGGTGTCGCCTCCGCCTCCGCCGCGCTCGTGGTCGGCCTCGCGGGCAATGCCATGGCCTGCAGCATCAAGGACTTCTCCGCCGTGGCGGAGTGCGACGGCGGCCAGGGCGTCATCCGCGTGACCGACGTGGACCCGCTGGGCGTCCCGGCCGAGGTCACCGTCTACCTGGAGCTCAACGGGGCCGACCTGCGCAAGGTCGGCACCCAGGTCATCGAGGGCTCCACCGCCAAGGGTGTGACCATCACCTTCGACGAGGACTGGAAGCCGAAGGCCGAGTACCGCATCCACATCACGGCGGACAAGTACGTCGACGAGGACCTGCCGATCCTGGTCGCGCCCGACACGTCGTGCGGGAAGTCGGACGACACCCCGTCCGCCTCCTCCGGGAAGCCCGAGAAGCCAGGAAAGCCCGAGAAGCCGGGGAAGTCGGGGAAGTCGGGGAAGTCGGTCGAGCAGGAGCCCGCCGAGAAGGAACCGGCCGAGGAAGGGAAGGTCCCCGCGTCGTCCGCCTCGGAGAGCGACACACCGGCAGGTACGAACGGCACCGACAACCTGCCCTCCCCCGAGGGTGACTCCCACCTCGCGGAGACCGGCGCCGACTCCACCACCGGCCCCATAGCCGGTGTCGCGGCGGTCCTGGTCGCCCTCGGCGTGAGTGCGGTGCTCTACAGCATGCGGCGCCGCGGGTCCTCCCTGCGCTGACCGTCGCCGTACGGCCGTGCGACCCTGCGCTGACCGTCGCCGTACGGCCGTGCGACCCTGCGCTGACCGTCGCCGTACGGCCGTGCGGCCCGTGCTCCGGCGGTCGTGACGGGCCCGGCGGGCACGGGTACACGGGGCAGGGGAGCACGGGTACGCGTCATCGTGGTGGGGGTGCTGGGCGCTGTGCCGCCGGATCACCCCCCAGCACGAGGATCTCGGCGGCGTCGAAGGCCACGCCCACCCGGTCGCCGGGGTCCGGGGCGTCCCGCAGCGCGCACGCCGCCTCCAGCCGTGGCGCGCCCTCGGGTTGGAGGTGCACGGCGACATGGGTACCCCGGAAGGTGCGCGCGGCCACGGTGCAGGGCAGCCCGTCGGCGGCGTCGACCAGTCGTACCCCGGCGGGCCGCACCAGCAGCGCGCCCGGCCCCTGCGGCGAGCCCTCGGGGACCGGGACCTTGCCCCAGGGGGTGTCGGCGGCCTGGCCGGTCACCGTCGCGTCGACCACGTTGTCGAAGCCGAGGAAGCGGGCCACGAACTCGTCCGCCGGACGCTGCCACACCTCCAGGGGCGTGCCGGACTGGGCGATCCGTCCGTCGCGCATCACCACGACCCGGTCGGCCAGCGCGAACGCCTCCCCCTGGTCGTGCGTGACCGCCAGCACGGTCGTACCCAACTCGTTGAACAGTTGCCGGAGTTCGACGACGAGTCGTTCCCGCAGTGAGCGGTCCAGCTGGCCGAGGGGTTCGTCGAGCATGAGCAGCCGGGGGCGTGGCGCGAGGGCCCGCGCCAGGGCGACCCGCTGCTGCTCACCGCCGGACAGCTCCCCGACCCGGCGGCGCGCGGCGCCGGGCAGCCCGACCAGCTCCAGCAACTCCCTCACCCGGGCGGCGCGTTCGTCCTTACCCGCGCCGTGCATCCGGGGCCCGAAGGCGACGTTGCCCGCGACGTCCCGCTGGGGGAACAGCTGGTGGTCCTGGAACATCAGGCCGACCCCGCGCCTGTGCGCCGGGACACCCGACTGGTCGCGCCCGTCGAGCGACACCCGTCCGGCGTCGAGGGGCTGGAGCCCGGCGACCGCCCGCAGCAGGGTCGACTTCCCGCTGCCGCTCGGCCCCAGCACGCATACGATCTCGTGCTCGGCGACGCCCAGTCGGACGTCGTCGAGCACGGGCCGCCCGTCGAAGCGCACGGTCGCGCCCTCGATCCTCAGCAACATCACAGCTCCCCCGTGCGATCGGTGCGCAGGCGCTCCAGCACCAGCAGGGCCACCGCGCACACCACCATCAGAATCGTCGAAAGGGCCATGGCCTGCCCGTAGTTGAGGTCGCCCGGCCTGCCGAGCAGCCGGGCCACGGCCACCGGCAGGGTCGGGTTGTCGGCGCGCGCGATGAACACGGTCGCCCCGAACTCACCGAGCGAGACGGCGAAGGCGAACCCGGCCGCGACCAGCAGCGCCCGCCGGACGAGCGGCAGGTCGACCTCGCGCCAGACCCGCCACGGCGACGCCCCGAGGACGGCCGCCGCCTCCCGCAGCCGTTGGTCCACCGCCCGCAGCACGGGCAGCATGGTCCGTACGACGAAGGGGACGCCGACCAGGGCCTGGGCGAGGGGCACCAGGATCCACGAACTGCGCAGGTCGAGCGGCGGTTCGTCGAGCGCGATCAGGAAACCGAATCCGACGGTCACGGCGGAGACCCCGAGCGGCAGCATGAGCAGCGCGTCGAAGCCCCGGACGAGACGGTCCGTGACGGGGGTCGCACCGTTGCCGCGGGGGCGGGTGCGCACGGTGAGGGCGGCCGCCGCGAGCCCGCCCACGAGGACGGCGATGGCGGTCGCGGCGCAGGCGTAGGCGAGTGAGTTGCCGATCGCCTCGATCGGGGCCACCAGGAAGATCCCGCTGTCGTCGCGGGTGAGCGCCTCGTAGTAGCCGAGTCCCGGTGCGTCGAACGACCGCTGGACCAGGACGCCCAGCGGCAGCAGGATCAGCGCGAGCACCGTGGCGAGGACGCCGGCCAGCAGCGCCCACTGCCCGGCGCCTCGCGGTCGCCGTGCCGTGAGCGAGGCGTCGACCAGCCGCAGCGCGGTCTCCCGCCGCCGCACGGTCCAGGCGTGCACGGCGAGGATCATCCCGACCGCGACGAACTGCACGAGCGTCAGGACGGCGGCCGTCGCGAGGTCGAAGATCTCCGAGGTCTGCCGGTAGATCTCCACTTCGAGCGTGGAGAAGGTCGGCCCGCCGAGGATCTGCACCACCCCGAACGAGGTGAAGGTGAACAGGAAGACCATCAGGGCGGCGGCGGCCACGGCGGGACCGAGCGCCGGCAGGGTGACCTTCCGCCAGGCGCCCAGCGGGGACGCCCCGAGCATCCGCGCGGCCTCCTCCTGCCGCGGGTCGAGCTGTGCCCACAGCCCGCCGACGGTCCGGACGACGACCGCATAGTTGAAGAACACGTGTGCGAGCAGGATCGCCCACACGGTGGTGTCCAGCCGTACGCCCCACAGTTCGTCGAGCAGTCCGCCGCGCCCGACCAGCGCCAGGAAGGCGGTGCCGACGACCACGGTCGGCAGCACGAACGGCACGGTGACGACCGCCCGCAGGACGTCCTTGCCCCGGAAGTCGAAGCGTGCGAACACATATGCGCCGGGGAGGGCGATCAGCAGGGTGAGCGCGGTCGAGACGAGCGCCTGCCAGGTGGTGAACCACAGCACGTGCCGGATCCCGGAGTCCCCCAGCACCTCGGCGATCCGCCCGAACTGCCAGCCCGCGCCGCGCCCGTCGGTCCTGAGCCCCCGGACGACGATCGCGGCGACCGGGTAGGCGAAGAACACCCCGAAGAACGCGACGGGCAGGGCCATCAGCCCCAGCCGCGCCGCGCCGCCCCGGCGCGGTCCCCGCCGGGGCTCGGCCCCCGCCGCCCCGGGGGGCTCCTCGGCTACTTCAGTACGAGCGAGGTCCATGACTTGACCCACTCGTCACGCTTCTCGGCGATCTTCGCCGGCGCCATGGTCTCCGGGTCCTTCGCGGCCGGTCCGTATTCGGCGAACTCGGCGGGGACGGACGCGCCGTCGACCACCGGGTACACGAACATGTTCAGCGGCATGTCCTCCTGGAACCTCTTGGAGATCAGGAAGTCGATGAGGGCCTTGCCACCCTCGGCGTTGCGCGCGTTGCTCAGCAGCCCGGCGAACTCGATCTGCCGGAAGCAGGTGCCGGTGGCGACGCCGGTGGGCGCGGTCTTCGGGCGCGGCTCGGCGTAGACGACCTCGGCGGGCGGCGAGGAGGCGTAGGACACGACGAGCGGGCGGTCGCCGCCGGCCTTCCTGCCGTCGGTGGAGCCGGAGAACTCCTGGTAGTAGGCCTGCTCCCAGCCGTCGACGACCTTGACGCCGTTGGCCTTGAGCTTCTTCCAGTAGCCCTCCCAGCCCTCGTCGCCGTACTTCGCGGCCGTGCCGAGCACGAAGCCGAGGCCGGGCGAGGAGGTGGAGGCGTTCTCGGTGACGAGGAGGTCCTTGTACTCGGGCTTGACCAGATCGTCGAAGGTCCGCGGCGGCTCGATCTTCTTCTCGCTGAAGTACGCCTTGTCGTAGTTGACGCAGATGTCACCGGAGTCGATGGGCGTGACCCGGTGCTTCTCCTTGTCGAGCTGGTACGCGGCGCCGACCTTGTCGAGGCCCTTCGCCTCGTACGGCTGGAAGAGGCCGTTGTCGAGCGCGCGGGACAGCAGGGTGTTGTCGACGCCGAAGAAGACGTCGCCCTGCGGGTTGTCCTTGGTCAGGATCGCCTGGTTGACGGCCTGGCCGGCGTCGCCGCTCTTGAGGACCTTGACGTTGTAGCCGGATTCCTTCTCGAACGCCTTCAGCACGTCCTTGGAGTAGCTGAAGGAGCCGTGGCTGACGAGGGTGACGGTCCTGGAGCCGCCCGACCCGGTGTCATCGGACGACGACGAACCGCACGCGGACAGCGTGACGAGGCCGAGGCCGACGGCCGCGGCGACGAACGTTCTGATGTGCACTGATGTCCTCCTGGGGGTGGCCAGGAAGAGACGCGGCCCTGCCCGGGACCCTCGGCGGGTTCCCGGGCAGGGCGCAACAGCTCGAGTGAAGACCGAACTTCCTACCCAGAATGACCTGGGCGAGGTTCAGAGGGTCTGCGGCCTGGATGCCGCACTCTCAGCGCTGTGGCGCTCCCCTGTCGGAATATGAAGATGTGTACGAAGGTCACACTACCCCGTGGCCGGAATCCGACTCCTCGGTGGTGACCGCGAGTCGGCGCATGCCGAGCGGAGCCGTGCCCCGGACGGCTGTCGTCTGCGCCCGGAGCGGTGACCTGGACGGCTGCCGCCCGCGCCCGGAGCCGTGCCCCGACCCCGACGGGCCGTACAGCGGGGTATGCCGGTGGGCGGTTCGGGCGGCTACCGCTCGGTGGCCGCGAGCTGCCCGCAGGCCCCGTCGATCTCCTGGCCCCTGGTGTCCCGCACGGTCACCGGCAC
Organism: Streptomyces sp. HM190; assembly: GCF_009857135.1. Classification (GTDB taxonomy): domain Bacteria; phylum Actinomycetota; class Actinomycetes; order Streptomycetales; family Streptomycetaceae; genus Streptomyces; species Streptomyces heilongjiangensis. The sequence continues at coordinate 6,274,891 of NZ_CP047318.1, read as the reverse complement.
CCCGTGGGCGGCGATGGCCTCCACGAACGCCTTCTCGTCCTCGGGACGCGACGCGGTCCACTTGGAGCCGGGCGTGGGGTTCAGCGGGATGAGGTTGACGTGCACCGGTCGGCCCTTGAGCAGCCGGCCCAGCCGGTCACCACGCCACGCCTGGTCGTTGATGTCCCGGATCAGCGCGTACTCGATGGACAGGCGCCGCCCGGACTTCGCGGTGTACTCCCATCCGGCGTCGAGGACCTCGCGCACCTTCCACCGGGTGTTGACCGGTACGAGGGTGTCGCGCAGCTCGTCGTCGGGGGCGTGCAGCGAGATGGCGAGCCGGCACTTGAAGCCCTCGTCGGCGAACCGGTGGATGGCGGGCACCAGACCGACCGTCGACACGGTGATCCCGCGCTGCGAGAGCCCGAGCCCGTCCGGCTCCGGGTCGGTGAGGCGGCGGATGGCGCCGACGACCCGGTTGTAGTTGGCGAGCGGCTCGCCCATCCCCATGAAGACGATGTTGGAGAGCCGGGCGGGACCGCCGGGGATCTCCCCGTCGCGCAGGGCCCGCATCCCGTCCACGATCTGGTGGACGATCTCGGCGGTGGACAGGTTCCGGTCGAGCCCGGCCTGCCCGGTGGCGCAGAACGGGCAGTTCATGCCGCACCCGGCCTGCGAGCTGATGCACATGGTGACCCGGTCCGGGTACCGCATCAGCACCGACTCGACGAGCGTCCCGTCGAACAGCCGCCACAGCGTCTTGCGGGTGGTGTCCTGGTCCGTCGACAGATGCCGGACGACCGTCATCAGCTCGGGAAGCAGCGCTTCCTGGAGCTTGGTGCGCGCAGACGCGGGGATGTCGGTCCACTGCTCCGGGGCGTGCGCGTACCGCGCGAAGTAGTGCTGCGAGAGCTGCTTGGCACGAAACGGCTTCTCCCCGATCGCCGCCACCGCGTCCTTGCGCTCGGCGGGCGTGAGATCGGCAAGGTGCCGCGGCGGCTTCTTGGCTCCGCGGGGGGCGACGAAAGTGAGTTCTCCGGGCTTCGGCATAACCCTCCCAGTGTCGCAGATCGAATCCGCTGCCCCGGCGGCCGAAGGTCCGGCCCCGCGCCCCGCTCCCCCGGCCCGCCTCCGGCTCACCACTCCCCTCGTCGCACCGGCGCCCGGGCCACACCTCCATCGCACGGACGTGCGCCCACCGAGAACCGAACACCTGTGGTGCGCGTGATACCGGAGGACGCACACGGGAACGGGGGGCGCGAGTGGGATCCGTTGGACGCGTGAGGACGGTGGCGCTGGCCGGCGTGCTGGCCGGGGCCATGGGCACGGGGGCGGTGCCGGCGCCGGGAGCGGAGCGGGCGCCGGCCGTCGGCGGCCCCGCTCGGGACGGGGCCGGGACCGCGGCAGTGGACCGCCCTACGGCGACTGTCACGTTGATCAGGCGACTCGGGGGTGCGGCGGCCCGGTGGCGAGCGGGGTGATCACCCCGCTCGCCACCGGGCGCGGGCGTACGGGCCCTCGGCTCGCCGCTGCCCCACGGCGCACGGCGACGGGCCCCCGCCCTGTCCTCCAGGGCGGGGGCCCGCGCGACACCGCGTACCCGTGGGGTGTTCCGGTCAGCCGGAGCCCACGAACAGCACCAGCAGCATCCAGACCACCGGGGCCGTCGGCAGCAGCGAGTCCAGCCGGTCCATGATCCCGCCGTGACCGGGCAGCAGCGTGCCCATGTCCTTGATGCCCAGGTCCCGCTTGATCATCGACTCGCCGAGGTCACCGAGGGTGGCGCTGGCGGCTACCGCGAGGCCCAGGAGCAGGCCCTGCCACCACGCGCCGCCGTCGATGACGAACTGCATGAGCAGCGCGCCCGCGACCATGGCGAAGGCGACCGCGCCGAGCAGTCCCTCCCGGGTCTTGCCGGGGCTGATGCGGGGGGCGAGCTTGTGCTTGCCGAAGCGCCAGCCGACGGCGTACGCGCCCGTGTCGCTGACCACGGTCAGCACCAGGAACGTGAGGACCCGCAGCGGTCCGTCGTCCGCGGTGAGCATGAGCGCGACGAACGTGGCGAGGAACGGCACGTAGAACGCGGCGAAGACGCCCGCCGTGACGTCCTTCAGGTAGTTCTCCGGCGGTTCCGTCATCCGCCACACGAGGACGGCGAGCGCGGTCAGCGCCGTGGCCACCCACGCGCCCTCCGGCCCGCGCACGTACCCGGCGACCACCATGGCGGCGCCGCCGACCGCGAGCGGCACGAGCGGCGCCCTGATGCCCCTGCGTTCCTGCAGGCGCGAGGTGAGCTCCCACAGGCCGACGACGACGGCGACCGCTATGACGCCGACGAAGACGGCCTTGACGATGAACAGCGACGCGACGATGACCACGCCGAGCCCGACGCCGACCCCTATGGCGGCGCTCAGGTCGCGGCCCGCGCTCTTCTTCTGCGGGGCGGTCCGAGGGGCGTCGGGCATGGGCTCCGGCTTCTGCGGCGCCTCCCCGTGGGGGTGCGCCTGCGGCGTCTCGTCACGGAACAGGGGACCGGCCTGCCGACCGGCCCCCCGGTCGTCGTCCTGGTCTCCGCCATGCGCGGGTACGTCGGGCACGATGGGCATGGGCTGAGTCTGCATCGGATGATGGGCCCCAGTCGCATCGTACGGGGGACCCGGCGGGGCGTGCCCGTGGACAGGTCCCCGGTCGGTCGGCGCCCAGTACCCGGCTTGTGGCGGCGCCCCCCAGGAAGAGTCGTTCATCAGACCTCGAGGAGCTCGGCTTCCTTGTGCTTGAGCAGCTCGTCCACCTGGGCGACGTACTTCGCGGTGGTGTCGTCGAGCTCCTTCTCCGCACGGCGGCCCTCGTCCTCGCCGACCTCGCCGTCCTTGACGAGCTTGTCGATGGCGTCCTTGGCCTTGCGACGCACGGAACGGATGGAGACCTTGGCGTCCTCACCCTTGGTCTTGGCGACCTTGATGAACTCGCGGCGGCGCTCCTCGGTGAGCTCGGGGAACACCACACGGATGATGTTGCCGTCGTTGCTGGGGTTGACGCCCAGGTCCGAGTCGCGGATCGCCTGCTCGATGTTGCGCAGCGCGCTCTTGTCGAACGGGGTCACCACGGCCATGCGCGGCTCCGGCACGGAGAACGAAGCCAGCTGGTTGATCGGCGTCAGCGCGCCGTAGTAGTCGGCCACGATCTTGTTGAACATCGCCGGGTGCGCACGACCGGTGCGGATCGCGGCGAAGTCGTCCTTGGCGACCACGACGGCCTTCTCCATCTTCTCCTCGGCCTCGAGGAGGGTCTCTTCGATCACCACTTGCTCCTGCGTGTCTTGAGTAGGCCCGGCTGCTGTACTTGGTCACGTCGGCGGCCGGCTGCGTCGCGTCTTGCTCCTGCACGGTTCCCGACCGGCAGGACATTGTCCATCCCCCGGTCAGGCTCCGTCCCCCGGGCAGGGGAAGGACCCGGTCAGGCCCGGCTTCCCTGATCACCGACGAGAGTGCCGATCTTCTCACCCTTGACGGCCCGCGCGATATTGCCCTCCTTGAGAAGCTCGAACACGAGGATCGGGAGCTTGTTGTCTCGGCAGAGCGTGATGGCGGTGGCGTCCGCGACCTTGAGTTCGCGGGTGATGACCTCGCCGTAGCCGAGGGAGTCGAACTTGACCGCGTCCGGGTTGGCCTTGGGGTCGGAGTCGTAGACCCCGTCCACGCCGTTCTTGCCCATCAGCAGTGCCTGGGCGTCGATCTCCAGGGCGCGCTGGGCGGCGGTGGTGTCCGTGGAGAAGTACGGCATGCCCATACCGGCGCCGAAGATGACCACGCGGCCCTTCTCCAGGTGGCGCACGGCGCGCAGCGGGATGTACGGCTCGGCGACCTGGCCCATGGTGATGGCGGTCTGGACCCGGCTGTCGATCCCTTCCTTCTCCAGGAAGTCCTGGAGGGCGAGGCAGTTCATGACCGTGCCGAGCATGCCCATGTAGTCGGAGCGGGCGCGGTCCATGCCGCGCTGCTGGAGTTCGGCGCCGCGGAAGAAGTTGCCGCCGCCGATGACGACCGCGATCTCCGCGCCGTCACGGACGACCGCCGCGATCTCCCGGGCGATGGCGTGCACCACGTCCGGGTCGACGCCGAGGCCACCGCCCCCGGAGAACGCCTCTCCGGACAGCTTCAGCAGAAACCGGCCGTGTACTTTGCCGTCGTCGCTCTTCTCGGGCTTGGTGGTCATGGAGATCTCGCCTCTTTACGTGTCGCACATACGAAGAAGGCCATTGCCGGTGGGGTGGTGTTCGCATCCCATGCGCGGCAATGGCCTCCTCGTCAGATCTGCTGTCGTCCGTCACACGCGCGCGTGCGACGGCGTACGCGAACGACTGCTTCCGACCCTATCGGGACCGGACGTCCGTCGCGGTACGGACTCAGATGCCGACCTTGATGCGCGTGAAGCGCTTCAGGGTGACACCGGCCTCGTCCAGAACCTTCTGGACGGACTTCTTGTTGTCGAGCGCGTACGGCTGGCCGAGCAGCGTGGCGTCCTTGAAGAAGCCGTTGAGGCGACCCTCGACGATCTTCGGCAGGGCGGCCTCGGGCTTGCCCTCGGCGCGGGTGGTCTCCTCGGCGACGCGGCGCTCGGACTCGACGACCTCGGCCGGCACGTCCTCCTTGGAGAGGTACTTCGGCGCGAAGGCGGCGATGTGCTGGGCGACACCCTTGGCCAGGTCGGCGTCGGCCTTGTCCAGCTCGACCAGGACACCGATCTGCGGGGGCAGGTCGGGCATGGTGCGGTGCATGTAGGCGTAGACGAAACCGTCGGCGAACTGCGCGAAGCGGTCCAGGACGATCTTCTCGCCGAGGTTGGCGTTGGCCTCGTCCACGTACGCCTGGACGGTCTTGCCGGCCTCGATCTCGGAAGCGAGGAGCGCCTCGATGTCGGCGGGGGAGGTCGCGGCGACGTGCGCGGCGATCGCGTTCGCCACGGCCTGGAACTTGTCACCCTTGGCGACGAAGTCCGTCTCGCACTTCAGCTCGACCAGGACACCGGAGGTGTTGTCGTCGGCGATGAGGGAGACCACGGCGCCGTTCTCGGCGGAGCGGCCCTCGCGCTTGGCGACGCCCTTCTGGCCCTTGATGCGGAGCGCCTCGACGGCCTTGTCGACGTTGCCCTCGGCCTCGTCCAGCGCCTTCTTGCAGTCCATCATGCCGGCGCCGGTGAGCTCGCGGAGCTTCTTGACGTCGGCGGCGGTGTAGTTCGCCATGAGTCTGTGAGTCTTTCTCGAAGTCTGGGAGATCGGAGATCCGCGCGGTCCGTGATCCGCATCGGGATGTCGGTACCCATCCGGATGCAGGTCCCCGACTCGGCGCTGACCTACGGGTGAACGGCGGGAGCGGAGTTCATGTCACCGCTCCCGCCGTCAACACGACGGACGCTGACGGGGTCAGGCCTGCTCGGCCTCGGGGGCCGGGGTCTCGGCAGCAGCCTCGGCGGGGGCCTCGGCCGGAGCCTCGGCGGCGGCCGGGGCCTCCTCCGCCTTCTTCTCGCCCTCGAGCAGGTCGCGCTCCCACTCGGCCAGCGGCTCGCCCGCGGCCTTCTCGCCCTTGTCGCCGGTGGCGACGCCGGAACGGGCGATGAGGCCCTCGGCGACGGCGTCGGCGATCACACGGGTGAGCAGGGTGACGGAGCGGATCGCGTCGTCGTTGCCCGGGATCTTGTAGTCGACCTCGTCGGGGTCGCAGTTGGTGTCGAGGATGGCGACGACCGGGATGTTGAGCTTCCGGGCCTCGCCGACCGCGATGTGCTCCTTCTTGGTGTCCACGATCCAGACGGCGCTGGGCACCTTCTGCATCTCGCGGATACCGCCGAGGGTCTTCTCCAGCTTGGCCTTCTCACGCGAGAGGACCAGGAGCTCCTTCTTGGTCAGACCCGACGACGCGACGTCCTCGAAGTCGATCTGCTCGAGCTCCTTGAGGCGCTGCAGACGCTTGTAGACGGTCGAGAAGTTGGTGAGCATGCCGCCCAGCCAGCGCTGGTTGACGTAGGGCATGCCGACGCGGGTGGCCTGCTCGGCGATGGCCTCCTGCGCCTGCTTCTTCGTGCCGACGAACATGACCGTGCCGCCGTGGGCGACGGTCTCCTTGACGAACTCGTAGGCGCGGTCGATGTACGACAGCGACTGGAGCAGGTCGATGATGTAGATGCCGTTGCGCTCGGTGAAGATGAAGCGCTTCATCTTCGGGTTCCAGCGACGGGTCTGGTGACCGAAGTGGACGCCGCTCTCCAGCAGCTCCCGCATCGTGACGACGGCCATGGCCGTTCTCCTTGGTTTTTCTCGGTTGTGCCGCGAACACCGGACGGCGTTCGCGCCTGACGCCCGCGATGCGCCGTTGCCGCTGAGGACCGAGGGGCGCTGATACGGACCGCTGAGGGCCACGTACCGGGGCGTGCGAAGTCGACCCGGTGACCCGGATCGCCTTCAGAAGTGTACGGGACCCGCGAGGCGCCGGGTGACGCCGATGTCCACAACCGGCCGGTACTCCACAGTTCCCGGCCATGATCGCTGCACTCGGGCGAGGCTTCGGGCATGTCCGACGAACGAATCGACCGAGAAACCCGCCCGGAATGTCCGCGCCGGGAGGGGTGGCGCAAGCGGCTGAGGCGGCCGGGACCACCGCGACGGCTTGCGGGGCCGGGCTGGGGTGTGTCGCTGGAAGGGCCGGGGTGGCGTGTGTGGCACGGGTGGAGTGGAGGGCTCGCGCCGCCGGGATGGCTGGAGCGGCTCCCGGGGCCTGGCCGTCCGGGGTGGTGTGGGTGGGTGCGGCCTCAGGGGTCGAGCCGGTCGGCGGTGTCGGCGGGGCTGCCGGCCCTGCTGATGGCACTGCTCATGACCATGGCGTGGACGACGGCACCGCACGCCGCTCCCGGTGACCCGGCCCCGTCCGGTGGGGCGAGCGGGACGGACACGGTCCCGGCGATCGGCCGGGCATGGCCCGTGGGGCTGCGCCCCCTGGTGGTGCGGGCGTGGGTGCCTCCGCCGACCACCTACGCCCGCGGCCACCGAGGCGTCGACCTGGCGGCCCCCGCCGGCTCCCCGGTACGGGCCGTCGCCCCGGGCGTGGTGTCCTTCGCGGGCCGGGTGGCAGGCCGAGGAGTCGTCTCGGTCGAGCTGGAGAACACGGGCGATCCGCCGCTCCGGACGACCTACCAGCCGGTGCGGGCTTCCGTGCGAAAGGGCGACGAGGTGGCCCCGGGAGACGTCGTGGGCATCCTGGAAGCCTCCCCCTCCCACTGCCCCGCGGCCTGCCTCCACTGGGGCCTGCGCAGAGCCGACACCTACCTGAACCCCTTGTCCCTGCTCCCACCCCGGCTGCTCCGCAGGGGCCCGTCCCGCCTGCTCCCGGTACCGGCGTAGGGCCGGGGAGGGCGGGCCCCGCAACGCCGGGCGGCACCCGCACGGAAGAGGGTCGGTGCGGTCGGGCAAGCCGCGCGCAGAGGGTCGGCGCGGTCGGGCAATCCGCGCGCAAGAGGGTCGGCGCGGTCAGGCAAAACGGGGAAGAGGTCGGCGGGGTCAGCCCCGGACGCCCCGCAGGGCCATCGCGACGGCCGCGTCGGTGATGGTGGCCGGCTCCTCCGCCGCCCCCAGCTCGATCCGCCGCACCGCCGCGTCCACGACACCCTGGAGCAGCATCGCGGCCAGCCTGGGCTCCGACTGCCCCAACGCCGCCAGCGCCTCGACGATCATCGCGATCAGCCCGCCGTGCGCGGCGCGGATCTTCTCGCGGGCGCCCGCGTCCAGCTCGCTCGCGGAGATCGCCACCACGGCCCGGTGGCGCCGGTCCCCGACCAGCTCCAGCTGCTTGCGGACGTACGCCTCGACCTTCTCCTCGGGCCGGTCGACGGCCGCCATCGCCGCCTCGACCTCCGCGGACCAGAGAGGAAAGTCGACTTCGCACAGCTCCTCGACCACGGCCGCCCGCGACCGGAAGTACTCGTAGACGGACGACCGCGCCAGCCCTGTGCTCTCGGCGAGCGCCGGGAACGTCAACGCCTCGGTGCCGCCTTCGGACAGCAGGGACCGCGCCGCGTCCAGCAGGGCGGCTCGCTGCATCGACCGGTGCTCGGCCACGGAGGCCGCTCGAATCCTTGGCACGTAAACCACTGTACGGACGGACCGCCACCCACGGGAGTGCCTTCCCCCGACCGGCCGCCCCTCCAGCCCTCCACGAGCCCTCCCCCGCTGTCACGCTCCCCCGGCACCCCCGGTGGCTCAACGGCCGAAACTCGCCAGCTTGGCCCGCAGCTGCAGCACCGACTTCGTGTGGATCTGGCTCACCCGGCTCTCGGTCACACCGAGCACGTTGCCGATCTCGGCGAGGGTGAGCCCTTCGTAGTAGTACAGCGTGACGACGGTCTTCTCCCGCTCGGGCAGCGTGTTGATGGCCCGCGCCAGGAACCTCCGCAGCTCGCGGTCCTCCGCCACCTCGACCGGGTTGTCCGCGGCGGTGTCCTCCAGCGTGTCCATCAGGCTCAGCCGGTCGCCGCCCTCGCCCCCGACGTGCAGCAGCTCCTCCAGCGCCACCACGTTGGCCAGCGACAACTGACTGAAGACAGAGTGGAGTTCATCGACCGCGATACCCATCTCGGCGGCGACCTCCGTCTCGGACGGGGTGCGTCTGAGGCGGGACTCCAGGGTGGTGTAGGCCCGCTCCACGTTGCGGGCCTTCTGCCGCACGGAGCGCGGGATCCAGTCCAGCGCGCGCAGTTCGTCGATCATCGCGCCCCGGATCCGGGTGATCGCGTACGTCTCGAACTTGATCTCCCGATCGATGTCGAACTTCTCGATCGCGTCGATGAGTCCGAAGACCCCGGAGGAGACGAAGTCCGCCTGCTCGACGTTGGCCGGCAGGCCGACACTCACCCGGCCCGCGACGTACTTCACCAGGGGTGAGTAGTGGAGGATCAGCTGCTCGCGCAGTCGTTCGTCGTTCGTCGTCTTGTACGTCCGCCACAGCTCGTCGAGCGTCGAGGGGGCGGGCGGGCGCACGGTGCCGCGAGCGGCGGACGGTACCGCCGCCCGGTCAGACCCGGAGGTGTGCTGGGGCATTCGTCGCCTTGTGCCGTTCTGCAGTGAACTGGGGATGCCTGGGTGAGCTGTCGGTCTGATGTCGAGATGCCTGTCTGAGTCGGAATCCTCGTGAGCGTAGCGTGACTGGAGAGTCGCAGTGCGCGAAGGCCGAGGGATCGCCCGCGCGCAGATACGTTCCGCTGGGAGGCACCCGAGGTCGCGCCGATCACACCGCGCGAAGGAGGCTCCCGGCCCAACTACCGGAAACGGCAAGGCTGTCGACGTTCCCCCGGACGGCCGAACACGCACGGTCAGCTTGGCCTCCGGTCCGAAGAAACGGAGATCATCGCCTGGCGTGTCAACTTCCAGCTGTCGCCGTGTCGTTCGACGTAACCAAGTGCGCGGAGTTCGTACAGTCTCCCGACCGCGTCGTCCAAGGTCGTCCCGGCCTCCCTGGCCACCGCGTCGACATCCGCGGCACCCCGTCCCGGCAGCGCGGCGAGCACCTGTCGAGCGCCGGGTTCGAGCAGGTCACGTGGGAGGACCGGGCCCCGTCTGGCGGGCGCCAGCTCGCCCATGTCACCGACCAGCTCGACGACCTCCGCGGCGTCCGACACGAGCACCGCGTCACCCCGCAGCAGTTCGTGGACGCCCGCCGACAGGGCCGAGGTCGCCGGTCCGGGCACGCCCATCGTGAAGCGGCCCAGCCGCCCCGCGGCCCGCGCGGTGACGAGGGCGCCGCTGCGGTGGGCCGCCTCGACGACCACGGTGCCCCGGGTGAGCGCGGCGATGACCCTGTTCCGCAGGATGAACCGGCTCTGGGTGGGGTGCTCCCCCGGTGGCAACTCGCCCACCACGAGACCCTGTTCGGCGATCCTGTTGATCAACTGGGCATGGCCTCGTGGATAGGGCCGGTCCACCCCGCAGGCCAGCACGGCGACCGTGGCCCCGCCGGCCCCGAGCACGCCCCGGTGAGCGGCGCCGTCGACGCCGTAGGCTCCACCGGACACCACGACCCAGCCGCGCTCGGCCAGGCCGGCCCCCAGCTCGGCCGCCATGTGCGCCCCGTACTCGGTGCAGGCCCTCGCCCCGACGACGGCCACGGACCGCAGGGCCCACATCCGGGCGTTGGCTGTGCCCCGCACCCAGAGTCCGACCGGCCTCGCATCCCCCAGATCGTCCAGCTGGCCTGGCCACTCGATGTCCCCGGGCACCAGAAACCTGACGCCGGCCGCTCGGGCCCGGGCGAGGTCCTCCTCCGGGTCGGCGCGCGCGGCGCGGGACCGCAGCCCCGCCCACCGCTTCTCCGAGGCCCCCGGCAGCGGCCCGCGCCCCTCGGAGAGCCGGCGCGTCGTCTCCTCGGCTCCCAGTTGCCGCAGCCACCGCCCGGCGAGCTCGTCCCCGGGTTCGATGACACGGGCGAGGAAGGCCCGGTGGACCCGCTCGGCGTCCGAGGCACCGCCCCTGCTCATGACCCGCTCACCCACGCGTCGCGGTGCTCCGGCCTCATGCCAGGGCTCCGATCGCCATGGGCACCCCACGCGGAACGCCGGTGCGCAGTTGCAGAGCCAGGTTGACGTCCGCCACATCGGGACGCTCGTGGCCCATGAGATCCGAGATCGTCCAGGCGACCCGCAGAACCCGGTCCAGTCCACGGGCGGTGAGGATGCCCCTCTCCAGGCTCCGCTCGGCCTCGTCCATGGCGCCCGGCGCCGCATGCCACCTGCTGCGCAGCTCACGCCCGGGGATCTCGCTGTTCGTACGCCACGGCGTGCCGGCCAGCCGAAGGGCGGCTCGTTCCCGCGCGGCGCGCACCCGGTCCGCCACCGTCGCCGTGGACTCGCCGCGGGCGCCTCGCCGGGTGAGCTCGGACCGGGTGACCCGATCGACCTCGACACGCAGATCGACCCGGTCCAGCAGCGGTCCGGACAGCCGCGCCTGATAGCGGCGGATCGAGGCGGGCGGACATTCACACAGGTCGTCGGTCCGGGAGAAACGCCCGCACGGGCATGGATTGGCGGCGAGCACCATGAGGAACTTGGCCGGGAACCGTACGACCCCGGCGCTGCGCGCGATCACGACGTGCCCCGCCTCCAGCGGCTGGCGCAGGGCGTCCAGCACCTGACTGCTGAACTCGGGGGTCTCGTCGAGGAAGAGCACCCCGCGATGGGCCAAGGACACCGCGCCGGGCCGTGCGACGCCCTGGCCTCCTCCAACGAGCGCCTGCATCGTCGCGGAGTGGTGCGGCGCGCAGTAGGGCGCCGTGTCGACCAGCGGCTTCCCCGCCGGCAGCAGACCGGCGATCGAGTGGACGGCCGTGACCTCCAAGGACTCTTCCCGACCGAGTTCCGGCAGGATGGCCGGAAGCCGCTCCGCGAGCATCGTCTTCCCCGCGCCCGGTGGGCCTTCCAGGAAGAGGTGGTGTCCCCCCGCTGCCGCCACCTCGACCGCGGTTCGCGCCGCGACCTGTCCGACGACGTCGGCCAGGTCGTGCCCGTGGTCCTGCTGGGTGGCGCCCGTGGTGTGCATACCGGTGGCGGCACCCGTACCCGGCATGCGCAGCCCCGCCAGCAGGGGGTCCGGGCGCCCCTCGTCGGGCTCCTCGTCCGGCACGGGCTCGTCGGCGAGGACGGCGATCAGCTGACGCAGGGTGCGAACGCCCAGTACGGAAACCCCGGGCACCAGGGACGCCTCCGCGGCGGAGCACTCCGGCACGACCACTTGTTCGTATCCGGCCCCGGCGGCAGCCAGCACGGCGGGCAGGATGCCCCGCACCGGGCGGACCCTCCCGTCGAGTCCCAGCTCCCCGATCATCACGATGTCGGAGAGCACGCGCGGATCGATCCGCTCGGAGGCACCGAGGACGGCACAGGCAACCGCCATGTCGAAGCCGCTGCCCGCCTTGGGCACCGACGCGGGGCTGAGGCCCACCGTCAGCTTCTTCTGGGGCCACTCGGCGCCGGAGTTCACCACCGCCGCCCTGACCCGGTCCTTGCTCTCCGTCAGGCTCTTGTCCGGCAGGCCCACCAGCGTGAACGCGGCCACGCCCGGTTCGAGGTCCGCCTGGACCTCGACGACGACGCCCTCCACGCCCACGAGGGCCACCGAGCAGGTGCGGGCGAACCCCATCAGGCCACCCCCCTCGCGTGTTCCACGACGGGTGCGCCGCGGTGGGGCAGGAGGACTCCCACGACGTCGATGCGGACACCGCCCGGTGGAGCTCCGCCGTGTTCCTGGAGCCAGCGTTCGGCGAGGCCGCGCAGGCGTTGCGCCTTGGTGGCCGTGACGGCCGCCATCGGGTGCTCGAAGGGACCGGCCCTTCGGGTCTTGACCTCGCAGACGACCAGTGCGTCGCCGTCCCTGGCCACGATGTCGATCTCGCCGGTCCTGCCGTCGCGCCAGTTGCGCTCCAGGACCGTCATACCGGCCTCGGCCAGCCGCCGCGCGGCCAGTTCCTCGCCGTACCTGCCGAGTGCTCCTCGTGCGTTGCCCATGTCGGCACCACCTCCGGCGCCAACACTGAGGGCATTCCCGTCCGCTATGGGATCTTGGTGGAAAAGCCGATGATTGTGGACAACTTCGTCAGCCACACGAAGGACGACACCACTCGCCGGCTGGCCCCACCCCGCCCCGGCCTCAGCTGCCGGGCAGCTCCAGATCGCTCTTGTTGAGCTCCTCGATGTTCACGTCCTTGAACGTGAGGACTCGCACCTGCTTCACGAACCGGGCCGGGCGGTACATGTCCCACACCCAGGCATCGGCCATGGACACCTCGAAGAACACCTCGCCCTGCACCGAGTGCACCTGCATCTCGTAGTCATTGGTGAGGTAGAAGCGCCGCTCGGTCTCGATCACGTATTTGAACAGACCGACGACATCGCGGTACTCCCGGTAGAGCTTCAGCTCCATCTCGGTCTCGTACTTCTCGAGGTCCTCGGCGCTCATGGCATGTTCCCCTTCAGCCGTGCGATCCCACCATTGTGCGCCAGGCCCGCACGCCTCTAGACAATTTCGGTCTCGAGGACCACGGGCTGGGACGGGGGACCCTCGTCGAGCAGCGTGCGCAGCAGCTCGGCGAGTCTGGTCGGGTACACAGTCTCATGCGTGCGGGTGAGTTCCCCGCACGTCCACCAGCGTGCTCCCGCGACACTGCGCCGTTCCAGCTCGGTCAGGCCCGCCGCGCCGGGCAGCGGCTGGTGCGCGACGGCCGTACGGGCCAGGAAGTACCACTCGTCCTGGTCCCAGCGGCGCCCGGCGAACGGGAAGGAGCACCTGCGCCGCCAGAGGACCCGGCCCAGCTCGGCGTCCGTGATCCCGGTCTCCTCGGCGAGCTCGCGCAGCGCGGCCTCCTCCAGGGTCTCCGTGCCCTCGACTCCGCCGCCGGGGGTGAACCACCAGTCGTCCGACGGATCGTCCGGTTCATGCCCGTGCAGCAGGAGGATCCGGTCCAGCGGATCGAGCAGGATCACCCGGGCCACCGTGCGCAGCCCGCCCTCGTAGGTGTCCTCGGCCGCGCTCCCGGCATCCCGGTCGTCACCGCCGTAGGCGTCGTAGGGCGCCCCGGACGGCGACACCGACGGCTGCGCGGGCGACGGCTGCGGCGGCTCACCGCGCGAGGGCTCTCCCAACGGCTCACGCGACCGCTCAGCCGACACGGGCGGGCTCCGTCGGCGTGCGGTCGCGGCCGCCGAGCCGCTTGGCCACGGGGCCGTAGGCCGCGCCGAGCAGGACGAGCAGCATGCCCGTGACCAGCGCGGCGGTGATCAGTCGCAGCGGGCCGGGAGAGGACAGCGCCCCCAGTTTCTCGAAGCCGGTGGGGCGGGCCAGCATGCCGTCCATGGGCCAGACGACGGCGTCCACCCGCGCGTCGACGTTGCCCCGCGGCACCGTGCCCTGGCCGGCCTCGGTGAGGTGGGCGGTGGAGTCCAGGGAGCCGCTGCGTTCGTCGCCGAGGAGGAAGAGGCGGCCCTTGGGGACGGTGATCTCGGGGATGCCGGTCAGCTCGGCGTCCTGGCCCTTCGGCAGATACGCCTCGTCGATCTTCTTGCCGTTGACGGTCAGCTTGCCGTCGGTGCAGCAGGCGACCGTGTCCCCGCCGACCGCGACGACCCGCTTGACCATGGGCGAGTTGCCCCAGGCCTCCTCCCGGAAGACCACGACGTCACCGCGCTGGATGTCGGCGCCGTCGACCCGCTGGGCCAGGATGCGGTCGCCGGAGGTGATGGTGGGGGACATGGAGTCGGTCGGCACCGTGTAGGGCTGGTAGACGACGGCGCCCCACAGGAAGCCGCCGAGGAAGAGCACACAGCCGAGGGCCACGGCCAGCCCCGACAGCTTGCTGCCGAGCCGTCCGCGGCCCTCGTCCGTACGGCCTGTCGTCCCGCTCATCCCAGTGCTCCCCCAGGTCGGAGATTCGATCGCCCGGGCGCCGTACGGAGCCACGGATGATCGGCGATCTGGGACGGCACCCTACCGGGCGGTACCCGTGCCAGAAACCCTCGGGCTCTCGGCCGCGAGGAGACGGCGCCGACGCCACAGCACCAGCGGAACCGCGCCCGCGAGACCGAGCGCGCCGGGGGCGGCGGCGCTCAGGTTCTGGTCGAAGGTGTCGGGAATCGGCAGCGTGGACCAGCGGGTGGGCGGCCAGGCGACCACGATGGCGCGGCCGACGACGTGGTCCACGGGGACCATGCCGTCGTTCTTGTCGTTCTGGTGGTAGCGGGAGTCCAGCGAGTTCTGCCGGTGGTCACCCATGACCCAGATTTTGCCCTCGGGTACCTTCACCTTGAACTGGCCGCCGGTGTCGTCGACGGTGCAGGGGGTGTTGCCCGGGTACACGTACGGCTCGTTCAGCGCCTTGCCGTTGACCTTCAGGGGGCCCGTGCCCTTGCACTCCACGGTGTCACCGCCGACGCCGATGACCCGCTTGATCAGGTCCTTCTCCTCCGCGGACGGCATCAGGCCGATCCAGCCGAGGACCCGCTGCACGGGGTTGGGCTCCAGAGTGGGCTCGCCCTGGAGCCAGCCGGCCGGGTCGTGGAAGACGACGACCTCGCCGCGCTCCGGCTCGGAGCCGAACCAGGGGGTGAGCTTGTCCACCAGGACCCGGTCGCCCTCCTGGAGGGTGTTCTGCATCGAGTCCGACGGGATGGAGAACGCCTGGACCAGGAAGGTCTTGATCAACAGCGCGAGGACCAGCGCGATCCCGACGAGGATCGGCAGTTCCTTCCAGAAGGAGCGCTGTTTCTTCTTGGGAGTCCGGTTCTGCTCGCCGTCGTCCGTCGAGGTCCGGGCGCCTTCCCCGCCGTCCGTCCCGTCCGGGTGGTCACTCCCGTCGGATACGGAACCCTCGGGACCCACGGCGTTCTCCGCGGCCGGGGAAGCCGCCTCGTCGGACTGCTCGGGCCGCTCCTCGGAACCACCGTGCCCGGACCGTGCGCCGACCGCCAAATCCCCCACATCCACTCCTCACGCCGTACCGCCGCCCGCGCCACATCCGGTGCAGGCCCACCACTCCCATAACGAGCGGGAGTTCCGCAGGGGTCGGGAGGGGGATCAATCCGTTTCGATCCGCGGGGGCCACCCTATGCGAAGCGCCGAGGACGGTGGTCGACCCGCTGGGCACGGCGGAGAACGTGTCAGGCTCCTCCAACTGCCCCCAGTGGCCGACCGGCCAGGCGATGACCACGGCTCTGCCGACGACGGAGTCCATGGGGACCGTACCGCTGAACTGGGCCGTCTTGGAGTCGTCCGACTGGTGGGCGCGAGAATCGGCCGAATTCTCGCGGTGGTCGCCCATGACCCAGAGCCGTCCCTGGGGGACGGTGACCTGGAACTCCTGGGTGGAGGGTCTGTTGCCCGGGTGCACATAGGCCGTCTCGTCCAGCGGCATGCCGTTGACGGTGACGCGGCCCTGGAGGTCGCAGCACTTGACGGTGTCGCCGCCGACCGCGACGACCCGTTTGATCAGGTCCTTCTCGTCGTCGGACGGGAGCAGTCCGATGAACTGCAGACCCTCCTTGATCTGCTTGATGACGATGGGGTCCTCGGTCGTGGCCGTGGTCTGCTCGTCCTCCAGCCAGCCGCCCGGGTCCTTGAAGACGACGACGTCCCCCCGGGTCGGTTTCGAGCCGAACCACGGGGTGAGCTTGTCGACCAGGACGCGGTCGCCGATCTGGATCGTCTGCTCCATGGAGCCCGACGGGATCACGAACGCCTGGACGAGGAAGGTCTTCAGGACCAGCGCTATCAGGACGGCGACGCCGACGAGGAGCGGGATCTCCTTGACCGCCGAGCGGCGCCTGCGCCGTTTGATCTTGCGGGCGAGCTTGCGCCGCTCGACCCGGCTCGGCCGCGCGGCACCGCCGGCTCGCCGGCTGCCGGTGGGCAGCAGATTGTCGGACGGGGCGCCGACGGCACCGCGGGGCCTGCCACGGTTACCCATGCGCACCGCCGGCGGCGGGCACGCGCCCGTAGGCGTCGGGGCGGTGCAGACGCGTCCAGTGGTCCGCGGGCCAGGCGATCCAGTCGGCCCGGCCGATCACGGCGTCGAGGGGGATCATGCCGCCGCCCGGGGAGCCCAGGTGGTCGCGGGAGTCGCTGGAGTCGCCGCGGTGGTCGCCGAGGAGGAACAGGCGCCCCTCGGGTACGACCACGTCGAAGGGCACGCTCGACGGGCTGTCCCCCGGGTACAGAAACGACGACTCGTCGACCGACCGGCCGTTCACCTCAAGCCTCCCCTCCTGGTCGCAGCAGACCACCCGATCTCCCCCCACGCCGACAACGCGCTTGATGTAGTCGGCGTTCCCGAAGTAGCCGGTGCCGTCGAAGACGACGACGTCACCTCGCCGCGGCTCAGAACCGAAACGGTACGCCAACTTATTTACGAGAACGCGGTCCCCGATCCTCAATGAACGCTCCATGGAGCTGCTCGGAATCTGGAACGGCTGCATCACGAAGTTGCTGAAGAGCGTCAGGAAAAGCAGGCAGATCAGTACGGCCAGGGTGTATCGCCCACCCGGAACGGACTCGGCGGCGCGGCCCACCCATGCGAAACGCGACCGCCCCTCCGGCCGCTCCGTGTCCGAGTTCTGCTCGGAACCGGCCGGGACGGATGACGTCCCGGCTTCGGAAGGGCGGGGGGAGCGGTCGCGCTCCATGTGCTGCTGTGCCTCGGTGTCCATCGGGGCCAGATCGTATCCGGCCCCTCCGTGACACGTGAGCGCGCGCTCAGTTCTCGCGCTTCTCCTTGATCTTCGCAGCCTTGCCGCGCAGCTCGCGCAGGTAGTACAGCTTGGCGCGACGGACGTCACCGCGGGTGACGAGCTCGATCTTCTCGACGATCGGGGTGTGCACCGGGAAGGTGCGCTCGACGCCGACGGAGAACGAGACCTTGCGGACCGTGAAGGTCTCGCGGACACCGGCGCCCTGGCGACGGATCACCACGCCCTTGAACTGCTGCACACGGGAGCGGTTGCCCTCGATGACGCGGACGTGGACGTTGACGGTGTCACCCGGACGGAAGGCCGGGATGTCGCTGCGCAGCGACGCGGAGTCGACGGAGTCGAGCAGGTGAGACATTGCGTCTGCTTTCTTCGCCCATGCCACAGGTCATAGGCGGGAGCTAGGTTTTCCAGGAGGAGCTGTCCGTGTCGGGGCGGGCGTCGTGTCCCCCTGTGGCAGGGGCGCACGCCGGACGACGCACAACAGCGGCCTATTGTTCCACGCCCTCCAGCCGACGCCAAAATCGGCCGTGGGGCTCACCCTCGGGGTCGGGGGCCCAGCCCAGGATGGAGAGCATCTCCCGGTCCTTCTTGTCGAAGGCCTTGGGGTCGCAGCGCTCGATGAGGTCGGGCCGGTTGGCCGTGGTGCGCCTCAGTGCCTCGTCCCGGCGCCAGCGCGCGATCCTGCCGTGGTGGCCGCTGAGCAGCACGTCGGGGATGTCCCGGCCGCGCCACTCCGGCGGCTTGGTGTAGACCGGGCCCTCCAGGAGGTTGGCCATGGCGCCGGGCGCGAAGGAGTCGTCCTGGTGGGAGGCGGCGTTGCCGAGGACGCCGGGCAGCAGACGGGCGACGGCCTCCGTGATGACGAGGACGGCCGCCTCGCCGCCGGCGAGCACGTAGTCGCCGATGGACACCTCGTACACGGGCATCCGGGTGGCGTACTCGTCGATGACGCGGCGGTCGATGCCCTCGTAGCGGGCCGGGGTGAAGACCAGCCATGGGCGCTCGGAGAGTTCGACGGCGAGGGTCTGGGTGAAGGGGTGGCCGCTCGGGGTGGGGACGATGAGGGCGGGCCGGCGGGCGCCGGTCTCGTAGCCGTCGGCCAGGACGGAGTCCAGCGCGTCGCCCCAGGGTTCGGTCTTCATGACCATGCCGGGGCCGCCGCCGTACGGCGTGTCGTCGACGGTGTTGTGCCGGTCGTACGTCCAGGAGCGCAGATCGTGCACGTGAACGTCCAGCTGTCCACGCGTGCGTGCCTTGCCGACGAGGGAGACGTTCAGGGGGTCGAGGTACTCGGGGAAGATCGTGACGACGTCGAGTCGCATCAGGCCTCGTCCCGCGACGACGCGATCTCCGCGCGGTCGTCGATCAGTCCGGCCGGCGGGTCGATGACCGCGCGCTGTTCCCGGAGGTCGATCTCGGTGACGATCTCCTCGACGAAGGGGATCATCACCTCGCTGCCGTCGGGCCGTTCGACGATGAAGAGGTCCTGGGAGGGCAGGTGCGAGATCTCGGTGATCCGGCCGACCTCGGCCCCGTCCTTGGTGACCACGTCGAGGTCGATCAACTGGTGGTCGTAGTACTCGTCCTCTTCCTCGGGGAGTTCCTCCGGGTCCACCTCGGCGATCAGCAGGGTGTTGCGCAGCGCCTCCGCCGCGTTGCGGTCGGTGACGCCCTCGAAGCGCAGCAGGAGGCGGCCGCTGTGCACCCGGCCGGTCTCGATGGTGAGGGGCCCCGTCTCGGCGGGGTCGGTGGCCAGTACGGCGCCGGGCGCGAGCCTCAGCTCCGGCTCGTCGGTACGTACCTCGACGGTGACCTCGCCCTTGATGCCGTGGGCGCGGCCGATCCGTGCGACTACCAGCTGCACTGTGCTTGATCTCCTGTGATCGGACGGTCCGGACGACCGTACGACGTCGGGCCGGGGACGGCTCGATGGCCTTCCCCGGCCCGAGCCGGTGCTGCGAACTGCGTCAGCGGACGTGGTCCACGTCGACGAGGTCGACACGGACGCCGCGGCCGCCGATGGCACCCACGACGGTGCGCAGGGCGCGGGCGGTACGGCCGTTGCGGCCGATCACCTTGCCGAGGTCGTCGGGGTGGACCCGGACCTCGAGGACGCGCCCGCGACGGAGGTTGCGCGAGGCGACCTGTACGTCGTCGGGGTAGTCGACGATGCCCTTGACGAGGTGCTCGAGAGCCTCCTCGAGCATGCTCAGGCCTCGGTCGACTCAGTCGAAGAGGACTCGGCCGCGGCCTCGTCCTTCTTCTCAGCCTTCTTCTTCTGGGTGATCGCCTCACCCTTGCCCTCGTCGTCGCCGCCGAGGGACTCGAACGACGGGCGCGTGGACTTCGGCTCGGCCACGAGGAGCGGCGCCGGAGCGGGCTCGCCCTTGAACTTCTGCCAGTCGCCGGTCTTCTTCAGGATGGCGAGCACGGGCTCGGTCGGCTGCGCGCCGACACCCAGCCAGTAGGCGACACGGTCCGCGTCGACCTCGATGACCGAGGGGTTGTACGTCGGGTGGTACTTGCCGATCTCCTCGATCGCACGACCGTCACGACGGGTACGGGAGTCGGCGACGACGATGCGGTAGTGAGGCGAACGGATCTTGCCCAGACGCTTCAGCTTGATCTTGACTGCCACGGGAGTGGGTTCTCCTGGATTTGACGTGGTTGGGCACGGCGAGAGAGCCGCGTGGGGTTGCGGTACCCGAGTGCCCGATGGACGCGTCAGCCGGAGGAGAGAGGGGTCCTGTGCGGCTGTCGAGTACAGCTGTCCATTCTGCCACACCCCGCGGGCGGCGCTTGCCGCGAGGGGGCGCGTGCGGCCGTGCGCGTGCGGCCGTGCCGGAGCGGCACACCGCCCCAGGGGCGCGTCGCACTCACCGGCGCGTGGAGGGTGCCGCCGGGACGGCACCCTCCACGCGCGACTCGATGTGGGGCCCCAGGTACGGCTCGACGTACGACTCACTGGTACGGCCGCCACGAGCAGCCGTCCGTTCAGTTCGTCGTCGCGTCACGCCGCGCCCACGACCTCCGGGATCCGGAAGGGCTTTCCGCAGCCGCCGCAGACGATGGGGGCCTGGGCGAGTACGGAGGGGACGACCCGGACGTTGCGTCCGCAGTCGCAGACCGCCTTGACCCTCACGCCTCCGCCGGAGGAGCCGTGGCGGGCGGCGGGGCCCCGGAAGCTGCGGGCCGTGTCGGCGGAGGTGGCCGCCGTGTGGGCCTTGAGGGCGCGCTGCAGTTTCTCGATGGTCGGGCGGTAGCGACGCTTCGCCTCGGGGTTGAGGGTGACCAGCGAGAAGCCGCTGCTGGGATGCGGTTCGTCGGGGTGGTCGAGACCCAGTTCCTCGGCGATCGCGAGGAACCTCCGGTTGTGGTAGCGGCCGGCGCGGGAGGTGTCGCGGACTCCGCGGGCGGCGGCGATGCCATGGACTGCCTCATGGAGCAGTCGCTCGAAGGAGAGTTCGTGTCCGCATGCGGACGACGACTCCCCGATCAGGGACTCGGGGGCGGCAAGATCCGGCAGTTCGGGGTGGTACCGCTGAATGTCGGCCCACGCCTGCGCCAGTTCTGCGGCGAGAACGGGTGGTGTCTGTGTCGTGCTCACGTAATGACAACGAGCCTGAGTGCCCCTGTGTTCCGATTCCGGGGCATCCCAAATAATTTGCACGTACCCGTCAGTTGCCGCTAGTGCGTCCCGACGAGGGCGGGTGCGCTGATCTGCGGAGAAGCCTCGCAGCTCCACGCAAGGCGGTACGTAGTGACACGTAGTCCCGGCGCGTAGACGAAGTCCGCACGCCGGGACACCTGAGGTCGCCGGATGCGCAAGGGGCGTTTCGGTCGCTCTCGCGACGGAACGGATCGCTCTAGTAAGCGCGCGCCACGACCGCGACGTTACCGGGTGCGTCGTAGGAGTCGGGCACCGACCCGTCGTCGGCGACCAGACACCGTACGCCCGCGGCGTGCTCCGCGAGCTCCGCCTCGCCCTCCTCGCCGAGGGTGGACCAGGGGATGCGCGCCCAGCCGCCGGCACCGGCGACCTCGACGGCCTCGCCGATCGTCGACACCTCGGTCGTACGGGACTCCCGGCGCTCGCGCGACTGCCTCAGCAGCAGCGCCTGGTCCTCCTCCAGGATCGCGGGCAGCAGACCGGCGAGGGAGTCGAGGGCGACCGCCTCCTTGCCGCCGGGGATGCGGCGGGCGAGCATAGCGGTGCCGTTCTCCAGGTCGCGGGGGCCGACCTCGACGCGGACGGGGACGCCCTTGAGCTCCCAGTCGACGGCGCGGCGGCCGAACGGGACGTCCGTGCGGTCGTCCACGTGGACGCGCACGCCCGCGGCCCGCAGCCGGTCGCCGATCTCGCGCACCTTGGCCAGAACCGCGTCGTCGCCCTTGATCGCGAGGACGACGGCCTGGATGTGGGCGAGGCGCGGCGGGACCCGCAGACCGTTGTCGTCGCCGTGCATCATCACCAGCGCGCCGATCATGCGGGTGGTGGAGCCCCAGGAGGTCTGCCAGACGAGCTCCTGCCTGCCCTCTTTCGACAGGTACTGGGTGGTGAAGGCCTTGGCGAAGTTCTGGCCCAGCTCATGGCTGGTGGCCATCTGGAGGGCCTTGCCGTCGCCCATCATGCCTTCGAGCGTGAGGGTGTTGACGGCGCCCGCGAACCGCTCCTTGACGGTCTTGCGTCCGGGGACGACGTCCATCGCGAGGACGTTCACCATGAAGTCCTCGTAGACGTGCCGGTGGATGTGCGCGGCGAAGTCGCGTGCCTCCTCGTACGTCGCGTGCGCCGTGTGGCCCTCCTGCCAGAGGAATTCGGTGGTGCGCAGGAACAGTCGGGGCCGCAGCTCCCAGCGGACCACGTTGGCCCACTGGTTGATCAGCAGGGGGAGGTCGCGGTAGCTCTGCACCCACTTCGAGAAGTACTCGTTGATGATCATCTCGGAGGTGGGGCGGACCACCGCGGGCTCCTCCAGGTCCTTGCCGCCGCCGTGCGTCACGACCGCCAGTTCGGGAGCGAAGCCCTCGACGTGCTCGGCCTCCCTGGTCAGGTAGGACTGCGGGATCAGGAGGGGGAAGTACGCGTTCTGCGTGCCCGTCTCCTTGATGCGGGTGTCCATCTCCTGCTGCATCCGCTCCCAGAGCCCGTACCCGTACGGTCGGATGACCATGGTGCCGCGCACCGGACCGTTGTCGGCCAGTTCCGCCTTGGCGATCAGGTCCTGGTACCAGCGCGGGAAGTCGTCGGCCCGGGGGGTGAGAACGGGTGCTTTTGCCATGGCGCGATCGTACGGGGGCACTTTGCGGGGACGTGAATTCTTTTATCCACGCCCGGACAGTCCGCAAGCCGGTGTCCACGCCCCCTGGACGGCGCGCCGGGTGCGGAGTTATCTGGCATACGGGGAGAGTGCGAGCGCACTGTCACGGGGGCCCTGAAAACGGGCACGGAGACGACTCTCGGCGGATTGGGGCGCTTTCGATATGACACCTACGCTCGTGCGGCAGCAACTGCCACGCGCGGGGGCCGCACCCCGTGTGGACCGGTGTGCACGCGCGCGTGACTGGGCCGAGATCCAGGAACGGATGCTGGTCCCGCTGTACGAGGCGGTCTACCGCCGGCTCGACGTGGGCACCGGCACCCGGCTGCTGGGCCTCGGCTGCGGGTCGGGGCTGGCACTGCTGATGGCGGCGTCGCGGGGCGCCGCGGTCACCGGTGTCGACGGGTCGTCGCCCGAGAGGACGGCTCTCGCGCGGGAGCGGCTGCTGCCGCGGGGACGGGGCGCGCACGCGCGTGCCGACGCCCGCGTCGTGGAGGGCGCCCCCGAGGACGCGGCCGGGATCACCGGCACTCCCCCGTACGACGTGGTGACCGCCTTCGAGCCCGTCGGCTGTCGGGCCGGGGACACCGAGGGTCTGGGTGAGCTGCTGGCCCGCGCGACCCCGCTCACCGGGCGCGGCACCCCGGTGGTCCTCGCGGGATGGGGTCCTCCCGAGCGCTGCGCGACCTCCACGGTGCTCAGCGTCGCCGCCAAGCTGGCAGAGCCCCTGCGCGGCGGCGGAGGCCGGCGCCTCGCGCTGCGGGACGACCTGGAGGAAGTCGCCCGGCGGGCCGGCCTCAGGCCGGACGGCTCCGGGCGCGTGGCCTGCCCCTTCGGCTACGCGAACATGGACAACGCGGTGCGGGGGCTGCTGTCGACGGGACTGTTCGACGCGGCGATCACGGCCACGGACCAGGTCCAGGTGAACAAGGAACTGACCGAGGCCCTGCACCCGTACCGCCGCCAGGACGGCACGGTGTGGATGCCGAACGTGTTCCGGTACCTGATCGCGCGGACGCCCTGAGGCGCGGGGACGGTCCCGGCACTGGTGCGCGGAGAGGTTCTCGGCCGTGGCGTTCTCGGCCGAGAAGGGCATTCGCCGGTCAGGGCTTCGCCGGGAAGGGCTTGCGGCCGAGAAGCGCCCGCACTGAGAAGGTCTTCGACACTTTCGGCCGATGCACGTGTGAATGGTGTGGAGAAAGCGGGACAGGGCATCTCTCGCTGCGCCGAGTGAAGGACCATCCTCATAGCCCGACGCACCGTCCGGCCGAAACACGCACTCGGTTCGGATACCGACCACCACGAATGTGCCGTCCACGCACGGCACGGGCGCCGCGCGCCCGGCCACACCCCCCGGCCGACCGCGCGGCGCCCGCCGCCACTCCTGACATGCCACTGGGGGCGTCCTCCGAGCGGAGGACGCCCCCAGTGGCATGGGTGCGACCCGGACCGTGCACGGCCGCGAACGCGGGCTGACCGGTCGACCGCGGACGACCGGTCAGCCCATGAACTTCTTGAACTCGTCCGGCAGTTCGAAGTCCTGCCCGGCCTGCTGGCCCGGCAGCCCGAAGGCACCGCCCGGACCGCCACCCTGGGCGGCGGCCGCCCGGCGGGCGGCCTCCTCCTGCTCCTGCTGCTTGCGCTTCATCGGGTTGCCGGAGCGCTGCTTGCCCTTGGCCCTCTTGGGCTGCTTCTTGGACCGGCCGGGGCCGCCGCCCATGCCGGGGATGCCCGGCATCCCCGGCATGCCGCCGCCCTGGGCCATGCGGGACATCATCTTGCGGGCTTCGAAGAACCTCTCGACCAGGTTCTTCACCGCGCTGACCTCGACACCGGAGCCCTTGGCGATACGGGCCCTGCGGGAGCCGTTGATGATCGTCGGGTCCTGGCGCTCGCCTGGGGTCATCGACTTGATGATCGCGGCGGTGCGGTCGACGTCGCGCTCGTCGATGCTGTTGATCTGGTCCTTGATCTGACCCATGCCGGGCAGCATGCCGAGCAGCTTGCTGATGCTGCCCATCTTCCTGACCTGCTCCATCTGGGCCAGGAAGTCGTCGAGGGTGAAGTCCTGGCCCTTCTTGGACGCCAGCTTGGAGGCCATCTTGGCGGCCTCTTCCTGGCTGAAGGTCTTCTCCGCCTGCTCGATCAGGGTGAGCAGGTCACCCATGTCGAGGATGCGGGAGGCCATCCGGTCCGGGTGGAACTGGTCGAAGTCGTCGAGCTTCTCACCGTTCGACGCGAACATGATCGGCTTGCCGGTGACCTGGCGGATCGACAGGGCGGCACCACCGCGGGCGTCACCGTCGAGCTTGGAGAGCACCACGCCGTCGAAGCCGACGCCGTCGCGGAAGGCCTCGGCGGTGTTGACCGCGTCCTGACCGATCATCGCGTCGACGACGAAGAGGATCTCGTCCGGGGAGACGGCGTCCCTGATGTCCGCCGCCTGCTGCATCATCTCCTGGTCGATGCCCAGGCGACCGGCGGTGTCGACGACCACGATGTCGTGGACCTTCGACTTCGCGAACTCGATGGAGTCCTTGGCGACCTTGACCGGGTCACCGACGCCGTTGCCCGGCTCGGGGGCGTAGACCGCCACGCCCGCGCGCTCGGCGACCACGCTCAGCTGGTTCACCGCGTTCGGCCGCTGGAGGTCACAGGCGACCAGCAGCGGGGAGTGCCCCTGCTCCTTCAGCCACCGGCCGAGCTTGCCCGCGAGGGTGGTCTTACCGGCGCCCTGGAGACCCGCGAGCATGATCACGGTCGGCGGGTTCTTGGCGAAGCGCAGGCGGCGGGTCTCGCCGCCGAGGATCCCGACCAGCTCCTCGTTGACGATCTTGAGGACCTGCTGGGCGGGGTTCAGCGCCTTGGAGACCTCGGCGCCGAGCGCCCGCTCCTTGACGTTCTTGATGAAACCCCGGACGACCGGCAGCGCCACGTCCGCCTCGAGGAGGGCGATGCGGATCTCGCGTGCCGTGGCGTCGATGTCCGCCTCGGAGAGGCGCCCCTTGCCACGCAGGTTCTTGAAAGTCGCTGAGAGGCGATCGGAGAGCGTATCGAACACGGCGGTGTCGGTCCTCGGAGTCGGGGGCAGTCTGACGTGCCCTCCAGGGTATCTGTCTGGGTGTGGTCGGGTCTCCACCCCTGTGGACAACGGTCCCCCGCCCGGGGTCACGGAGCAGGTCGCGGCCCCGTGACCCCGTGGTTCAGCCGCGCAGCGTCTCCTCCAGTTTCCGCGCCACGGAGGCCGCCTCGTCGCCCGGAAGGGGGGCGCCGTCACGGCCGGTGACGTAGAAGGCGTCCACCGCGTTCGCGCCGAGGGTGCTGACGTGCGCGCTGCGCACCCGCACGCGCGCGTCCTCCAGCGCCCGCCCGATGCGGTGCAGCAGACCGGGCGCGTCCTGGGCGCGGACCTCGATGACGGTGGCGTGCCGGGAGGCGGCCGCGGCCACCGTGACGCGCGGCGGGGGCGCGACCACGCCCCGCCGCCGCGGGTAGGCGGCGTCGCGTTCGGCGAGCCGTCCCGCGATGTCCAGCGAGCCCTCCAGGGCTCGTACGAGGTCGGCGCGGAGCCGGGCCGCCTGGGGCAGCGAGCCGTACTCGGCGGCGACCCGCCAGTCCAGCAGCAGGGCGGAGCCCTCGACGTCGTCCGGCAGGTCGAGCGCCCGCAGCTCCGCCGTGCGCACCGTGAGCCGGTGCATGGCGAGGACACCGGCGACGGCGGGCAGGACGCCCGGCTGGTCGGGCACGGCGATCAGGAGCTCCACGCCGAGCGGCTCCGGGTCGGCCTTCTCGTTCCTGTCGTGCTTGTCGCCCTTGTTGTCCTCGTCGACCTTGTCGTCCGCCGGCGTCTCCGTCTGCGCGCGCAGCGACAGCACGGGCCCGCCGGTGCGGAACGCCTCGATGGCGAGCCGCTCCTGCTCCGCGGTGGGCGCGGCGGGCTCCGGCTCCTCCGGGACCTCCCCCGCGAACAGCGCGGCGACCCGCTGGACCAGGTCGGACACGAGCGAGGCCCGCCACGACGACCAGGCGGCCGGCCCGGTCGCCAGCGCGTCGGACTCGGTGAGGGCGTGCAGGAGTTCGAGGGTGCCCGGCGACCCGACGGCCTCGGCCACGGACCGCACGGTGGCCGGGTCCTCCAGGTCGCGCCGGGTGGCGGTGTCGACGAGCAGCAGGTGGTGCCGGACGAGGGTGGAGAGCACGGCCACGTCCTCGTGGTCGAAGCCGATCCTGGCCGCCACGTCCTTGGCGATGATCTCCCCGGCCACGGAGTGGTCGCCGGGCCAGCCCTTGCCGATGTCGTGCAGCAGCGCGGCGACGAGGAGGAGGTCGGGCCGGTGGACCCGGCGGGTCAGCGCGGAGGCGCGCACGGCGGTCTCGATGAGGTGCCGGTCGACGGTCCAGATGTGGACGGCGTTGCGCTGCGGGCGGCAGCGGACGCGCTCCCAGTCGGGCAGCAGGCGCGTGATGAGGCCCTCGGCCTCCAGGGCCTCCCAGACGTCGACGGTCGGCCGCCCGGACCCCAGCAGGGTGACCAGCTGCTCCCTGGCCTCGGCGGGCCAGGGCGTGGGCAGCGGGCGGGCGGTGGCCGCGAGCCGCCGTACGGCGTGCAGGGACAGCGGCAGTCCGGCCTGGGCCGCCGCGGCGGCGGCGCGCAGCGGCAGCACCGGGTCGCGTTCGGGCCGGGCGGCGCGCGCGAGCACGACCTCGCCGTCCTGTTCGACCACACCCTCGGCCAGCGGGGACCGCTCGGCGACCGGCTTCCCGCCGCCCAACATGGCGCGCAGCCGTGGCCGCACGGCGCGCGAACGCAGCACGCGCCCCACTTCACGCCAGGTGACATCGCTGGCGTACGAGATCACCCGCGCGGCCTCGTACACCTGGCGCAGCAGGGTGTCGGCGTCCAGCAGCCCCAGGTCGGCCGCGACCTGGTCCTGCTCCTGGAGCGCGAGCCGGTCGGTGGCGCGCCCGGTGGTGAGGTGCAGCGCGTCCCGTACGTCGAGGAGGCGGCGCCGGGCGTCGGCGAGCCCTTCGCGCGGGGCGTCGGCGAGCCAGGAGGCGGCGACCGCGCGCAGGGCGGTGGCGTCCCGCAACCCGCCGCGTGCCTCCTTCAGGTCGGGTTCGAGGAGGTACTGCAGCTCCCCCTGCCGCTCGGCCCGCTCTGCGCACAGCTCCTGCAGCTCGGGGAGGCGTTTGGGCGCCTGGTTGCGCCAGTCGGCGAGGACGGCGGTGCGCAGTCCCGCGGTGAGCCCGAGGTCACCGGCGAGGTGCCGGGCGTCCAGCAGCCCCAGCTGCACCTTGAGGTCGTCGGCGGCGGTCCTGCGGGCCTCGGCGGGGGTGCGGACCGAGTGGTCGAGGGCGAGCCCCAGGTCCCAGACCGGGTACCAGACGCGGTCGGCGAGAGCGGCCACGGCCTTCTCGTCGGACCCGTCGTGCAGGAGCAGCAGATCGAGGTCGCTGCGGGGGGACAGCTCGCCGCGCCCGTAGCCTCCGACGGCGACGAGGGAGACCCCGCGCAGTTCGCCGGCGCCCGCCCCGAAGAGTCCGGCGAGCCAGTCGTCGGTCAGCTCGGCGAGGGCGGCACGGCGCGGCGGCCCGGACCGCGCCTCCTGCTGGAGGAGGCGCAGCCGGGCCGCCGCGTAGCCGCTGGGTCCCGAGTCCTCTGCATCCGTGCGTACGTTCGTACTCGTCACCCAGCGACTCCTGTTCTTCCGTGCGGTCAGAGCGCGTCCGGGCCGCGCTCGCCCGTCCGGACCCGTACAGCCGTCTCGACCGGGAGGGACCAGACCTTGCCGTCACCGATCTTGCCGGTGCGGGCTGCCTTGACGATGACGTCGATCAGCTGCTCGGCGTCGTCGTCCTCGGCCAGCACCTCGATCCGGATCTTGGGAACCAGGTCCACCGTGTACTCGGCGCCGCGGTACACCTCGGTGTGTCCCCGCTGCCGACCGTACCCACTGGCCTCGGTGACCGTGAGTCCGTGCACCCCGAAGGCCTGCAGCGCTTCCTTGATCTCGTCGAGCCGGTGCGGCTTGACGACGGCGGTGATCAGCTTCATGCCTCGACCTTCTTGCTCTGGGTGGCGGCGGCGACGGTGCTCGTGGCGCCGGTGGAGATGTGCGAGCCGGCGGCCGAGCTGAAGTCGTACGCGGTCTCGGCGTGCTGGGTCTGGTCGACGCCGGTGATCTCGTCCTCCTCGGAGGCGCGGAAGCCGATCGTCTTCTGGATGACGAGGGCGATGACGAACGTCACCACGAAGGTGTAGCCCATGACGGAGAAGGCTCCGGTGGCCTGCTTGCCGAACTGGTCGAGGCCGCCCACGCCGTCGGTGGCGAGGAAGCCGACCAGCAGGGTGCCGATGACACCGCCGACCAGGTGGACGCCGACGACGTCGAGGGAGTCGTCGTAGCCGAGCTTGTACTTGAGGCTGACGGCCCAGGAGCAGACGGCACCGGCGACGACACCGATGAGGATGGCGCCGAAGGCGTTGACGTGACCGCCGGACGGGGTGATCGCGACGAGGCCGGCGACGGCGCCGGAGCAGGCACCGAGGGTGGTGAACGCGCCGTGGCGGATGCGCTCGTAGATCAGCCAGCCGATGATGGCCGCGGCGGTCGCGATCTGCGTGTTGACGGCCATGCGGGCGGTGGTGCCGTCGACGCCGAGCCACGAACCGGCGTTGAAGCCGAACCAGCCGAACCACAGCAGGGCGGTGCCGATCAGGACCAGCGGCAGGCTGTGCGGCCGCATCGGGTCCTTCCTGAAGCCGATCCGCTTGCCCACGACGAGGACCGCGGCGAGCGCGCCGATACCGGCGTTGATGTGGACCGCGGTACCGCCGGCGAAGTCGATGACGCCCATGTCGAAGAGCCAGCCGCCGGGCGCCCAGACCCAGTGCGCGACCGGGAAGTACACCAGGGTGACCCAGAACGTCACGAAGACCATCCAGGCGCTGAACTTGACGCGGTCGGCGAGGGCGCCGCTCATCAGGGCCGGGGTGATCACCGCGAAGAGCATCTGGAAGAGGATGAACGAGAACGCGGCGATCTTGTGCGGTTCGCCCTTGGCGTTGGTGACGAAGCTGTCGACGGTGCTCGTGACGTCGATGCCCTTGAGGCCGATGGCGTCGAGGTTGCCGATGAAGTGCCCGACGTCACCGCTGAAGGCGAGCGAGTAGCCGAACAACACCCACAGGATGCTGACGATGCCCAGCGAGATGAAGGACATCATCAGCATGTTCAGCACGCTCTTGGCCCGGACCATGCCGCCGTAGAAGAGCGCGAGGCCCGGCGTCATCACCATGACGAGTGCCGCGCTGATCAATACGAATCCGGTATCTGTGCCGTTCAATGCCGGTATCTCCTCATGGTCGGAACGGCCCGTGCGGATGCTGAAGCCTGGGGGAGCTATCGGGGAGGGCCGACTGTGCTGAGGAGACTGACGCAGCACCGTTTCACGGGGAGATGGGAATTGTTTCCCGCGCGTGACGAACCCGCATGTCGCGTTACGGGCGGGTGAAACGTGGGTCACGGCGGATTGGGGCCGCGCGGGGCCCGGCCCCTGCGGGTGACCCGGCGGGGGCCGCTTCGTATCCGATGGAACTCCGGCGGTGGGCCGTGCGGGGGACGACGCACCGGTCGCGGCGGGGAGCCGGCGGCGCATCGGCTTCGCGTGTGCCGTTTGGAGGACCGGCCGCGGCGGCCATCCGATGACCTGGCATGGGGGAGCCGAGTCGGGCAGTAGGGATGGCCGGCCGCGGCCGGAGTCGGGGGCCCTCGCGGTGGGCGGGGCGGGCCGGGTCAGACCGCTTCCGCGGTCTCCGGGAGGTGCACGGCGAGCTGGTCGGTGAGCTCGATGACCTCGGCGAGGTCGCCGAAATCGCGTACGGCCGTGTCGACGGTCTTCCGGATGCGGGTGTTGAGGCGCTCCGAGCGGACCTTCCTGGCGACGGTCATGGCCTGCTGCGCCAGGTCTGCGCCCTGTTCGGGTTCACGTTGCAGCAGATGGACCGTGGCCATGCCGATCAGGTTGAGCGCGTACGACCGCTGGTGGTCGGTGTCCGCCGCGAAGAGTTCGACCGCGCGGCGCATCACGGGCTCGGCCAGGGAGGCGTACGTGGGGCTGCGGCCGGCGACGTAGGCGAGGTCGCGGTAGGAGTGGCTGTTCTCGCCGTGCAGCTCGGCCTCGTTGAAGAAGTGGATCCAGTCGGGGTCCGGGTCGTCCCATTCCTCGGCGTCGGCGAAGGTGTCCTCGGCCATCCGGACGGCCCTCTTGCACTTGCCGGGCTGCCCCATGTTGGCGTAGGCGCGGGCCTCCATCGCATACAGCATCGCCTGGGTGCGCGGGCTGGCGCAGTCGCGGCTGCCGTACTGGGCGAGGTGGATCAGTTCGAGCGCGTCGTCGGGCCGGCCGAGGTGGATCATCTGGCGGCTCATGCTGGAGAGGATGTACGAGCCGAGGGGCTTGTCGCCCGCTTCCTTCGCCGCGTGCAGGGCGAGGACGAAGTACTTCTGGGCGGTGGGCTGGAGGCCGATGTCGTAGCTCATCCAGCCGGCCAGTTCGGCCAGTTCGGCGGCGACCTTGAACAGGCGACGGGTGGTGGCCTCGGGCTGGGGTTCCTGGAGGAGGTCGGTCACCTCGTGCAGCTGGCCGACGACCGCCTTGCGGCGCAGGCCGCCGCCGCACTGGGCGTCCCACTGCCGGAACATCACCGTGGTGGACTCCAGGAGGTCCAGCTCGGGTTTGGACAGGCGGCCGCCGCGGCGCGCGGCGGAGGGTTCCGGCTCGGTGCGGGGGGCGGGCAGCGTGGGGACGAGCCAGCGCTGCATCGGCTCGATGAGGGCCGGGCCCGCGGCCAGGGACAGGGAGTTCCCGAGGAAGCCGCGTCGCGCCAGCATCAGGTCGCTGCGCGAGAACTCACTGATCTGCGCCACGGTCTGCGGTCCCGTCCAGGGCAGGTCGACGCCGGAGACGGAGGGCGCCTGGTGCGCGACGCGCAGCCCCAGGTCCTCGACGGCGACGACACAGCCGAAGCGCTCGGAGAACAGCTCGGACAGGATCCGCGGGATCGGCTCGCGCGGGTTCTCCCCGTCGAGCCAGCGCCGGACGCGGGAGGTGTCGGTGGAGATGTGGTTGGCCCCGAGCTGGCGGGCGCGTCGGTTCACCTGACGAGCCAGCTCGCCCTTGGACCAGCCGCTGCGGACGAACCACGAACCCAGCAGTTCGTTCGGGCGCTTCTCAGCGTTCGTACCGCTTCCGCCGTTGCCGCCCACTGGAACGCCCCCATCCCTGAAACCACTTGTGCGCTGTGTGCGCCAAGCCCTACCAGAATGCCGGTTACCGCGCCGTACGTCCGTCCGTTGTCACCCCTCGAACGGAAAGACGACTTGCCTCCGGCATACCCGCGAGTGCGTGCATCCCCAGGATCCGTGCACTCAAAGTAATCCCACGATCACGCGTCCGGCCACGGCGATTCCAGAAACGCCACCATTCGCCACCCCTTCGAATGAACTAACGGTCCCGCGGACGCGATTCACTTGACACATGACGGCCGGGGGTCGGCGGAGCGATGCATTCAAGGGCGCGCGCTCCGGCCGCACCACCCGGGGGTGCCGCAGTGCGCCACCCCGGGCGGGGACGGAGCGTCACGACTCGCCTCCGCCACGTAACCACCGGCGCGCCGGACCCGTTGGAGGGGGCATGGGCTTCACGATCGGCGGCATTCGCGAGTTGCGATCTGGGCGGCGCGGCCGTTCCTCGGACTGCACGGCGGTGGCCGAGTTCACCGGCCTCTGGGGATGGGACGTCGTCCCCGGCGCGCGGGCGGTCTCGGGCGCCTGTTCCTGCGGCAGGACGACGTGTCGCGCGCCCGGCGCGCACCCCCTCGACTTCGCTCCCCCGGTCCGCGCGGGCGCCACCCTCGACGAGGTGAGCGAGGCCTGGGCCGGGCATCCCGGCGCCTCGATCATGCTGCCGGTCGGCCGCTCGTTCGACGTGATCGAGGTCGCCGAGTCCGCCGGGCGGCACGCGCTGGCCCGGCTGGAACGTATGGGCCTGCCGCTCGGGCCGGTGATCGCCACCCCTGAGGGCCGCGCCCACTTCCTGGTCGCCCCCGGTGCCGCCGCCGAGCTGCCGGAGCTGCTCTACCGCCTGGGCTGGGACGACCCGTCCGCCCTCGACCTGCGCGGTCTCGGGCCGGGCGCCCACATCACGGCCCCGCCCTCCGACCGCGGCGGGCTCGGCCCCGCCCGCTGGCTCCGCTCCCCCGCCCTCGACGCGGCGACGAGACCGCCGGCCGCGCGACTGCTGCTGGGCACCCTGGCGTACGTGGCACACCGGTCGCGGGTGTAGCCCCGTCGACCACCGGTCCGCCGCCCCCGCGGACACGAGAGGCGCCGGGCTCCCCGTGGAACGGCGAAGCGCCCGTCCCCCAATGCACCTGGGGGCGGGCGCTTTCGTCAGGACGGCCGACGGACGTCCGTGTCCGGTGAGGGTCAGTCGCCGATCAGGGCGTCGACGAACGCCTCCGGCTCGAACGGCGCCAGATCGTCCGCGCCCTCTCCGAGGCCGACGAGCTTGACGGGGACGCCCAGCTCCCGCTGGACCGCGATGACGATGCCGCCCTTTGCGGTGCCGTCCAGCTTGGTGAGGACGATGCCGGTGATGTCGACGACCTCGGCGAAGACGCGGGCCTGGACCAGACCGTTCTGGCCGGTGGTGGCGTCGAGGACGAGCAGTACCTCGTCGAGCGGGGCGTGCTTCTCGACGACCCGCTTGACCTTGCCGAGCTCGTCCATGAGGCCGGTCTTGGTGTGCAGCCGGCCGGCGGTGTCGATCAGGACGACGTCGGCGCCCTCCTCGATGCCCTCCTTGACGGCGTCGAAGGCGATGGAGGCCGGGTCGCCGCCCTCCGGACCGCGCACCGTCCGGGCGCCGACGCGCTCGCCCCAGGTCTGGAGCTGGTCGGCGGCGGCGGCGCGGAAGGTGTCGGCGGCGCCCAGGACGACGTTCTTGCCGTCGGCGACGAGGACGCGGGCCAGCTTGCCGGTGGTGGTGGTCTTGCCGGTGCCGTTGACGCCGACGACCATCACGATGCCCGGCGTGTCGAGCGGCGAGTCGGTGTTGACCGCGCGGTCGAACTCGGGGACGAGGATCTTGAGCAGCTCCTCGCGCAGCAGGGAGCGCAGCTCGGCCGGGGTGCGGGTGCCGAGCACCCTGACACGCTCACGCAGCCGCTCGACCAGCTCCTGGGTGGGCTGGACGCCGACGTCGGCGGTGAGAAGGGTGTCCTCGATCTCCTCCCAGGTCTCGTCGTCGAGGTGCTCGCGCGACAGCAGGGTCAGCAGCCCCTTGCCGAGCGCGTTCTGCGAGCGGGAGAGCCGGGCGCGCAGCCGGACCAGCCGGCCGGCGGTCGGCTCCGGGACCTCGATCGCGGGAACCTCCACGACCGGGGGTTCCTCGACGGCGACGGGCGCCGTCGCCGTGGCGTCCGGGAGGTCCACCTCCTCGATCGTTCGGCGCGGTTCGTCGCGCGGGGTCTCGGCCTCGTCGCCGACGTGCGGCTCGGCCGGGGGCGCGGTGATGTCGGGTGCCGTGGGGGGCGCCGGGGGCAGCGGCTTCTTCCTGCGACTGCCGACGACGAGCCCGCCCAGCACGCCGAGCACGACCACGGCGATGACTACAGCAAGGATGACGATTTCCATAACGGGACCAGTATGCGCGACCACCCCCCGCCGCGTTCGGTCGCCGTACGGGGCCGCACCGGCCCGCCACACCCCTGGCTCCCTGACGATGCGTCAGCTAACGTCCGCCTCCACATCCGTCCGAAGGGGGTCGCCATGCCCGTCACGGTCGTCCGTTTCAACCTGGTCGAGCCCGGCGCCACGCGCGCCGCGCTGAGGGCCCGCTACCGGGCCGCCGTGGAGATGGCGGCGTACGCCGACGAGCAGGGCGTCAGCACCGTGCAGACGGAGGAGCACCACGGCGTCGAGAACAACTGGCTGCCGGCGCCGTTCGTGTTCGCGGGCGCGGTGTTCGGGGCGACGCGACGGATCACGGTGACCGTGTCGGCGGTGATCGGCCCGCTCCACGACCCGCTGCGGCTGGCCGAGGAGATCGCCGTCCTGGACCTGGTCAGCGGCGGGCGGCTGGTGACGGTGGCGGGCATCGGGTACCGGCCGGAGGAGTACGCCCAGTTCGACGTGGACTGGAAGAGCAGGGGGAGACTCCAGGACGAGGTGCTGGAGACCCTGCTGCGGGCATGGACCGGTGAGCCCTTCACCTACCGGGGGCGCACGGTCCGCGTCACTCCCCGGCCGGCCACCGAGCCGCATCCGCTGCTGCTGGTCGGCGGCTCGTCGAAGGCCGCGGCCCGGCGGGCGGCCCGGCTCGGGCTGCCCTTCTTCCCCAGCGCGCGCCTGCCGGAGCTGGAGGCGTACTACAAGGAGCGGCTCGTGGAGTACGGCACCGAGGGCTGGACGATGATGCCCGCGGCCGAGACTCCGCTGCTGCACGTGGCGGAGGACCCGGACCGGGCGTGGGCCGAGTACGGCGGGCACTTCCTGCACGAGGCGCGGACGTACGCCTCGTGGCAGTCGGCCGGGATCCGGTCGGCCGTGCGGTCGGGGGCGACGACGGTGGACGAGCTGCGCGCCGAGGGCGTGTACCGGATCGTCACGCCGGACGAGTGCGTGGCGCTGGGCCTCGACAGCTACGTCCTGCATCCGCTCGCGGGCGGGATGCCGGTGGAGGAGGGGTGGCGGGGGCTGCGGCTGTTCGCCGAGCGGGTGCTGCCCCGGCTGGGCGGCTGACCGTCGCAGCGGTGCGGGCACACCGGCGAGCGGCTGGCCGTCCGCCCGGTGCGGGTACAGCGCCTGGACGGCTGACCGTCGCAGCAGTGCGGGCACACCGTCTGGACCGCTGACCGTCCGCCGAGCACGGGCACACCGCCGCCCCGGTCCGCTCAGTGGTCGGGCCGGGGCGGCGGCGGGGTACGAGGAGCGGGGGCAGCGGGGACTTGGCCCTGCTCCTCGGGTTCGGGGGCCGGCGTCTCAGCCCATCTCCTCCAGCGACTTGCCCTTCGTCTCCTTGACGAACTTCAGGACGAAGGGGATGGAGAGCGCGGCGAACACCGTGTAGATCACGTAGGTCACGGAGAGGTTCCAGTCGGCCAGGGACGGGAAGCTCGCGGTGATGGCCCAGTTGGCGATCCACTGCGCGGAGGCGGCCACGCCCAGGGCGGCGGCGCGGATCCTGTTCGGGAACATCTCGCCGAGCATGACCCAGACGACCACGCCCCACGACAGGGCGAAGAACAGGACGAAGACATGGGCGGCGATCAGGGCGACCCAGCCCTGGGTCGCCGGGAGCCTGCCGTCGACGAGGTCGTAGGAGAAGGCCCAGGCCTCCAGGGCGAGGCCGAGGACCATGCCGACGGAGCCGATGAGGGCGAGCGGCTTGCGGCCGACGCGGTCCACGAAGATCATCGCGATGACCGTGCCGACGATGTTGATGATCGACGTCGTGAAGGAGTAGAAGAACGACTCGGTCGGGTCGACACCCACGGACTGCCACAGCGTCGCGGAGTAGTAGAAGGCGACGTTGATGCCGACGAACTGCTGGAACACCGACAGGCCGATACCGATCCACACGATCGGCTTGAACAGCAGGCTGCCGCCGAGCAGGTCCTTGAAGGACGACTTGTGCTCGCGCCGCATGGCCGACTCGATCTCGGCGACCCGCGCGTCCAGGTCGACGCCGTCGCCCTCGACCTCGGCGAGCACCTGACGGGCGCGCACGTGCTTCCCGACGGAGATCAGGAAGCGGGGGGACTCGGGGATGGCGAAGGAGAGCAGGCCGTAGAGGACGGCCGGGACGACCATGACGCCGAGCATGACCTGCCAGGCCTCCAGGCCCAGCAGCTCACCGCGCTGATCGCCGTCGGCCGCGTTGAGGATCCCCCAGTTGACCAGCTGGGACACGGCGATGCCGACGACGATCGCGGCCTGCTGGAAGGAGCCGAGCCGGCCACGGTAGGCGGGCGGGGCGACCTCGGCGATGTAGGCGGGGCCGATCACCGAGGCCATGCCGATGGCGAAGCCGCCGACGACGCGCCAGAAGGCGAGGTCCCACAGCGCGAAGGGCAGCGCGGAGCCGACGGCGCTGACCGTGAAGAGGGCCGCCGCGATCTGCATGCAGCGGATGCGGCCGATGCGGTCGGCTATGCGGCCGGCGGTGGCCGCGCCGACGGCACAGCCGATCAGCGCGATGGCGATCACCTGGGCCAGGGCCGTGGAGCCGACGTCGTAGCGGTCCCTGACGGCTTCGACGGCACCGTTGATCACGGCGCTGTCGTAGCCGAAGAGGAAACCGCCCATGGCGGCCGCCGCCGCGATGAAGATCACGTGCGAGAGGTGCTCGGGATGGGTTGCCCGGGCTCCTGTCGTGGATGCCTGCGCTGTGCTGGTCACGTGGGGGGACCTTCCGCTCTGAAGGTAAGAACAACGTTGCAGAGACTATGCCTTCAAGTTTCGAAGTCAAGACGGGGTCGAAGGACGAAAACTATCCACAGGAAGGCAGTCGACCCGAAGATCGAGTTCAAGTATTGAAGAAATGGCAACCGTGGCAGCAGAGTTAGGGGCCCGAGGCAACCACGCGCTCGGACCCCGTCTACCCCGACTCGAAAACGGTTAACGCAGCCGCTGGCTGATGACTTTCGACACACCGTCGCCCTGCATCGACACGCCGTACAGCGCGTCGGCGACCTCCATCGTCCGCTTCTGGTGCGTGATCACGATGAGCTGGGACGCCTCCTGCAGCTCCTGCATGATGCGGATCAGCCGCTGGAGGTTGGTGTCGTCGAGCGCCGCCTCGACCTCGTCCATCACATAGAACGGGCTGGGCCGCGCCTTGAAGATCGACACCAGCATGGCGACGGCGGTCAGCGAGCGTTCGCCGCCGGAGAGCAGCGACAGCCGCTTGACCTTTTTGCCCGGCGGGCGGGCCTCGACGTCGACGCCGGTGGTGAGCATGTTGTCGGGATCGGTGAGGACCAGCCGCCCCTCGCCACCCGGGAAGAGCCGGCTGAAGACCCCTTCGAACTCCCGCGCGGTGTCCCAGTAGGCCTCGGTGAAGACCTGCTCGACCCGCTCGTCGACCTCCTTCACCACCTGGAGCAGGTCGGCGCGGGTCTTCTTCAGGTCGTCCAGTTGCTCGCTGAGGAACTGGTGCCGTTCCTCCAGGGCCGCGAACTCCTCCAGCGCCAGCGGATTGACCTTGCCGAGTTGCTGGTACGCCCGCTCGGCCGCCCTGAGCCGCTTCTCCTGCTCGGCGCGGTGGAACGTCCTGGGCTGGTTGCGGGGGTGCTCCGGGTCCTCGGGCAGCACCTCGCCCTCGGCGGGCGGTGACGGGGGTACGGGCTGGTCGGGGCCGTACTCCGCGACCAGGCCCTCCGGTTCGACGCCCAGCTCCTCCAGCGCCTTGGCCTCCAGCTGCTCTATCCGCAGCCGCTTCTCCGCGCCGAGCACCTCGCCCCGGTGCACCGAGTCCGTCAGCTTGTCCAGCTCTGCCTTGAGATCGCGCCCCTCGGTGCGCGCCCGCGCCAGCTCCTGCTCCCGGCGTGCCTTGGCGGCGTCGGCGGCGGCACGTTCCTGCCCGGCGCGGACCAGGGAGACCTCGACGTGAGCGAGCAGCTGCCGGGCGCCGGAGGCGACGGCCTCGGCGACGGCCGCCTCGTGCCGCAGCCGCGCCCTGCGCTCCTCGGCCCTGGCCCGCGCCTCCCGTTCGGCGCGCGCGGCCCGGTCCAGCGAGTCGGCCCGCCCGGCCAGCCCCTTGACCCGCTCCTCGTGCGTGCGCACCTGGAGCCGGGCCTCCATCTCGGTCTGCCGCGCGTTGGCCCCGTCCGCCGCGAGCCGGTCCCGTACGGAGGTGTCGGGCTCCTCCTCGACCGGCATCTCCTCGGCCACGGCCAGCCGCTCGGCCAGCTCCTCGGCCTCCTCGACGGCCCTGTCGAGCGCCTCCTGGGCCCGCGCCGCCGCGGCGGTGGACCGCTCGGCCTCTCCCGCGGCGCCCCGCGCCTGCCCGGCGAGCCGGCCGAGCCGCTGGGCCACCGCGGACTTCTCCCGCTCGGCCGCCCGGCGCCGCTCCCCCAGCTCTTCCACGAGCGCGGCCCGCTCCCGGCGTGTGGCGACCGCCGCCTGCTGCGCCTCGGCCAGCTCCTCGCACCGTACGGCCAGCTCCTCCAGCTCCGCAGCCGCCTCGTCGACTGAGGCCTGCACCTCCAGGAGGCTGGGTGCGCCCGCGGAACCGCCGTGCGCGAAGTGGGCGCCGAGCAGGTCGCCCTCGGCGGTGACGGCGGTGAGGTCGGGGCGGGCGTAGACCAGGTCCTCGGCGTCCTCCAGGGTGCCGACCACCACGATGCCGTGGAGCAGGCGGCGCACGGCGGGCATGAGGTCGCCGGGGCCCCGGACCAGGTCGGTGGCGAAGTGGCCGCAGGGGGGTGCCGCGAGTGCGCCGGGGCCGTGGTCCGCGGGTGCGGTGCGACCGTGCGGGCCGGTCTCCTCTCTCCGGGGGGCTCCGGGGTCCTCCGGCGCTCCCGCCAGCAGCAGGGAGGCCCGGCCGGCGTCCTGTTTGCGGAGCAGCCGGATGGCCTCGGCGGCGGACGCGGGGCTGGTCACGGCGATCGCGTCGGCCGCCGCGCCGAACGCGGCCGCCAGGGCGACCTCGTGGCCGGGCGTGACCGTCAGCAGTTCCGCGGCCGGGCCCAGCAGGCCGCCGAGCCGGTCCTTCGCGGCCAGCAGGGCGCCCGTGCCGTCCTTGCGGCGCAGGCCCAGGGCGAGGGCCTCGTGGCGGGCCTGGGTGGCGGCGCGGCGGCGCTCGGCGGTGGTGGTCGCCTCGCGGGCGGCGGTGAGGGCGGACTCCGCGTCGGCGAGGGCGCGCTTGGCGGCCTCGTGCCGTTCGGCCAGCTCGCTGTCGTCGGCGTCGAGGCCGTCGACCTCGGCCTTCAGCGCCTCGTACTCCTCCTGCGCGGCGACGGCACGGTCCTGGGCCTCGTCGCGGGCGGCGGCGAGCCGGTCGATCTCGGCGCGTGCGGAGGCGGCGCGGGAGCGGGCGGCGTTGACCTGGCCGCCGAGGCGGGCGAGGCTCTCCCGGCGGTCGGCGATGGAGCGGGCGACGTCCTTCAGGCGCCGCTCCTCCAGGGCCAGCTCACGCTCCAGGTCGGCCCGGTGGGCGACCGTGTCCTCCAGGGCCCGTTCGGCGGCTTCGAGGGCCGCTTCGAGCTCGGCCTCCTGCTCCCGGATCCGGGCGGCCTCGCGTTCCATGTCCTCGGGGTCGCGGCCGCGCCGCTCCTCGGGCGGGGCGGAGGTGGCGCTCTTGACGCGGGCGTCGGCGAGGGAGATCGTGCCGCGCACCCGCTCGGCGAGCTGCGACAGCTCGTACCAGGTCTCCTGCGCCCGCTGGAGGCGCGGGGTGAGCCGGCGCACCTCGTCCTCCAGGACCGCCTCGCGCTGGAGCGCCTTCTTCAGCTCCGTCTCGGCGGCCTCCTTGCGCTGCTTGAGCGCGGCCTCGTCGGCGATCTCGTTGCTGAGCGCCTGGCGCAGCCGGACGAGGTCGTCGGCGAGGAGGCGCAGGCGGGCGTCGCGGAGGTCGGCCTGGATGACGGCGGCGCGACGGGCGACCGCGGCCTGGCGGCCGAGGGGCTTGAGCTGGCGGCGGAGTTCGTCGGTGAGGTCCTGGACGCGGGCCAGGTTGGCCTGCATGGCGTCCAGCTTCCGCAGCGCCTTCTCCTTGCGCTTGCGGTGCTTGAGGACGCCGGCGGCCTCCTCGATGAAGGCACGGCGGCCCATGGGGTCGGCGTGCAGCACGGAGTCGAGC
The DNA here is from genome assembly GCF_009857135.1 of Streptomyces sp. HM190. Classification (GTDB taxonomy): domain Bacteria; phylum Actinomycetota; class Actinomycetes; order Streptomycetales; family Streptomycetaceae; genus Streptomyces; species Streptomyces heilongjiangensis. The sequence goes on along the minus strand of NZ_CP047318.1, from coordinate 6,234,452 downwards.
TGGCCCTGGCCGACGATGACGTGCATCTCGCGGCCGATGCCGGAGTCGGACAGGAGTTCCTGGATGTCGAGGAGGCGGCACGTGTCGCCGTTGATCTGGTACTCGCTGCCGCCGTTGCGGAACATGATCCGCGTGATGGTGACCTCGGAGTACTCGATGGGGAGGGCGCCGTCGGAGTTGTCGATGGTCAGGGACACCTCGGCGCGGCCGAGCGGGGGACGGCCGGTGGTGCCGGCGAAGATGACGTCCTCCATCTTGCCGCCGCGCAGCGACTTCGCGCCCTGCTCGCCCATGACCCAGCTGAGCGCGTCCACGACGTTGGACTTGCCCGAACCGTTCGGCCCGACGACGCAGGTGATGCCCGGCTCGAACCGGAGCGTGGTGGCCGAGGCGAACGACTTGAACCCGCGGAGGGTCAGGGCCTTGAGGTGCACGGCGCTGGACTTTACCTCTCGGCCTTGTCTCACTCCATGAGCGCGCGGTTTCGCCCATGAACACGCAGGGCACATCAGACGTTAAGAGGGTGGGATGACGGTGAAGCGCCGGGGAAGAAAGAAGGGACGCCTCAGGAAGGCGTCCCTTGCGGATCTGACAACTCGGTGGTGGACACAGGCGGTCCGACCACTGCTGTCGTAGTGGTGCGATGATGCGATGCGTGATCAGGTGAGCGCAGGCTCCGCCTGGTGTGCGTCGATGCTCTCCATAAGCGAGTCGTGAGAAGCGGCAGCCGTCAGTGCGTCGTTCTCGGCCTGGATCCGTACGAGCTCGGATTCCAGGTCCTGGACACGCTGCTGGAGCCGTCGCATCTCGGCGAGGAGTCGCGGGTCGGAGCCGCCGACGTAACCGAGAAGCGCCTTTGCCATGATGGATGGTCCTCCACAATGAGTGACCGACCGAAGCGGTGTGGGTCGTGAGGGATTCGCACCCGTGGTGCTTGGCACTGTTGAGTTTTTGCTGCCGTTCTCCATGCCAAACAGCTAAGGTGCGCGCGGCTTTCAGCGTCTCACCAAAAAGTTTGACGGTCAACACGATCACGCCCCGTATTGGCGGCCACCCCGGTGGCGCGCGGCCCCTGAACGGGCGGCGCTGCAGCGTTTCCGGGGCCCCTCCTGACCGTACGGGCCGAAGGATCAGGGCTGTCGCGGAGCTTGCCATGACGGCTCCGTGTTGGCAACCACCTGCACATTTCTGTTCTGTACATGCACCTGGCATATGCCCCTGGCGCACCTGATCCCTCAGGATCCGCTCTGCTCGCGGTCGGCGTCAGCGAACGGTGAAGCCGTCGTAGCCACCGCGGGGTGTGTCCCAGATCTCGGTGACACCGTCCACGCGCCCGGGCGTGTCGTCACTCTGGAGCCACTCCAGCAGCCCTTGACACGCCCCCCGGGGGCCCTCGGCGACCACCTGCACCCGGCCGTCGGCCAAATTGAGAGCAAAACCACTCAGGCCCCCGATCTCCAGGGCCCTGGCCCGGGTGAACCAGCGGAAACCCACACCTTGCACCCGTCCACGCACCCAGGCGACCAGTCGCACATCCTCGCTCATGGGTGCACGCTAACGGGCCAATGTCTCCCGGGTCTCTCCCTCCCCTGGCGCCATGCTGTACCGTCCCCACCCAATGAATCTCATATGAAACTCACTCCTTCGTGTGGGATTCGTGAAGACGGCGATCACAACGTTGACGGCACCCCCCAACGTTGACGCAGGGACACCGCAAGGACGAGGAAGGCCAGAACATGGGACGCCACCGACGCTCCGCCGCCGGCCGCGCCGCCAGGGGCCGCGCCACCGGGGTCACGAACTCGCGCTTCACCACCGAGGAGCCGCACTACGGGCCCGAGAACCTCTACGGGTTCGCCGAGTTCCTGGAGGCCGACGCGCAGGCCGCGTCGCGCGGGGGCGGTTCGCGTCGTCGTAAGAAGAAGGCCGCGACGCCCGTGAAGACGGGCCTGCTCGGCGTCTCCGCGGCCGTCGCGATCGGTACCGCCGCGGTGGCCACCGGGGTCCTGCCGGGCGGCGACAAGTACACCGTCAGCGGTGGCAGCACCCCCGACGCCGTGGTGCCCGCCGGCTCGCCCACGGGCGCACCCGCCCAGCAGGGCGGCACGGACGGTGCCGCGCAGCAGCAGCGCGAGGACCAGTCCACGAGCCGCGACGCCCAGCGCGAGGCCTCCCCGTCGGCGACTCCGGCCCCGTCGAAGACACCGTCCGAGAAGCCGGAGAAGAAGCCGGAGAAGGAGACGGGCTCCAATAAGACGAAGGAGCCGTCCGCCAAGCCGCCGAAGCAGAAGGAGGAGAAGACCACTCCTCCGGGGCAGATCTCTGCGGAGGCGCAGGCCGAGGCGGCCGTCCTCCAGCTGGTCAACGAGGAGCGGGCGAAGGCCGGCTGCAACCCGGTCGCGGCGGACAGCTCGCTGGCGAAGCTGGCCGAGGTGTTCAGCGAGGACATGGCCCTGCGCAGCTTCTTCGACCACACCGACCCCGACGGCAAGGACCCCTGGGACCGGGCCGCCGCCCTCGGGATCACCGGTCTCGGCGGCGAGAACATAGCCCGCGGCCAGGCCACCGCCGAGGCGGTCATGGAGGCCTGGATGAACAGCCCCGGCCACCGCGCGAACATCCTGAACTGCGACTTCAAGACCCTGGGCGTGGGAGTGCACCTGGGCGACGGCGGCCCTTGGTGGACGCAGGACTTCGGCTACTGAGACAGCCGCAGGTCAGACGGCCAAGCACCCTCCTGGGCCGTGCCGGGGCCGTCGGTCGCCGGTTCGTCGTCCGCGAAGACGCGATCCACGGCGGCCCGGGTCCGGGTCCCGCTCGACGGCATCAGGTGTGTGCACGTCCACAGCGTGAAGCCGGGGTCATGGTGGCCCAGGTATTCAGTGAGAGCCTTGATGCTCTCCCCCGCGTCCAGCAGCACCGAAGCGTAGAAGTGCCGCAGCGCGTGCATGCCGTTGTCCCGCCCGGTCTCGACACCCGCTGCCCGAAGCGCTGGCCGCCATACGCGGTCGTTGAAGCGCTTCCGGTCCAGCGGCAGCCCCGTGGGACTGGTGAAGACCAGGGATGCCGTCACCGGAGGACCGTCCAAGGTCTTCCAGGGCAGCGTGACCTTAACGGCCGGGTGGCGCTGAAGGTGACCGGCCAGCGCGAGCTCGACGGACTCGGGCAGAGGAACGTCACGCTCCTTGCCACCCTTCGGCGGAGCGAACACCGGCCGGGACAGTCGCAGCAGCTTGACCTGCCGCAGGACGTGCACCACTCCCCCGAGAAAATCCACGTCTTCCACCGCCAGGCCGAACGCCTCACCTTGACGCAGACCGCACCCGGCCGCGAGGTTGACCAGGGCCTGGTAGCGGTCGGGCAGCGCCGAGTGCACCGCCTTGATGCGTTCGGCAGGCCACGGCTTCACCTTGCACGGCTCCAGACGCGGAGCGCGAACGGACCGCCCGCTGCACGGGTTGGTCCGGATGATCCGGTCTTCCACGGCGGCGGTGAAGACCGTGGAGACGTGCGTGAAGATGCCACGCCGGCAACCGGCGGAGAGTCCTCGGTCCTCCAGCGTCCGCAGCCAGAGCCGCAGGTGCGACGGGGTGAACGACGCCAGAGGACGCGCCCCCAGGCGCGGAATCACGTGCAGCCGCAGACGGCTTTCCACGGACTCCCGGTTCAGCGGGTCCGTGATCTGCGTGGCCATCCACTACGTGGCGTACTTCTCGGACGTGACGTTGCCCGCGTCGGGATCCAGGTATTCACCACGCGACATGTCGGCCTCGATGTTGGCCAGCCAGTGTTCCGCCTTGCGCTCGCGCGGGGAGCTCCCATCCCGTCCACCGCCGCCCCAGGCACAGCCGAGCAGACGCGGCCCATGGCTTCCAGGTCGTTCGTACAGTGGCGCGCTCCACCTGGACGCCATGGACCGCGCCCGCTCCACGGTGTGTGGGTCGACGGCGGACGGGATGGGAGCTGGGGTGAGTGGTGGGCTGAGGGGATCGCCCCAGCGATTACCTCTGAAGTCATTGAGGCGTACGAAGCTCCTGGCTAGGTTCGCGTTCTGCCACCGGAACGAACGAAAGGGGCCGACGTGCCCGCATATGGGTTCGCGCACCTACGTGACCGTCGCCACCACCCGGACGTCCTTGAGTACCTCAAAAGGATCCAGGGCACCCTGGACCCCTTCCATGGCCGCTTTCTGATCCACGGCCCGCCGACTGCGGTGGTAGAAGGTAGCTGGCCGGGCAGCATGGTGCTGATTGAGTTCCCTGGCATGGCCGAGGCCCGCGCTTGGTACGAGTCCGCCGAGTATCAGAAGATCCTTCGGCTGCGGGCCGACCACATCAGCGGAGACCTCGTATTGGTCGAGGGAGTCGGTCCCGGGTACGACCCGCGTGAACGTGCGGAGAAGCTCCAGGCAGAGACGCCCCGACAACGCGCCTAATACGCTGCACGAGCGCTGTCAACCGCGCCCGCCTCTGCTGACACCAACGTCTGCCACCAACGAGCACGACACTGGCGGTCAGCTCTGAACTTCAACGAACCATTGGCCGAGGCGTAGCGCGGAGGGGCCGACGTAGACGTCACCCCGCGATCGACCTCGCAAGGATGAGGCCACATCTCAAAGCCTCTGTGCGGTACCGCAGAGAAGTACAGCAACCGCGCCAACCGCACTCAGCCGTCTCAAACCGTTGACAGCCGAGTGGCCAGGCCGGATGACCTCAGCGACCGCCCCGCCCGTAGTTCGCATCGAGGGGCAGTCAGACACAGGGCCTGACGGGGCGCCGCTCTCACCCGGGACGGCGCCCCGCTGGCTTGACTCGGCACTGAGACTGCGCCGACCTTGACGGGCCCAGCGCCTATCGAACGGATAACCGAAAACGATCTCGATGATTCCCTCTGCCTGCCTGGTGCGACACGATCTTGGCATGGATGAGGGAACTGCGGCATTGATGGCCGGACTTGCGGGGACTGTCGGCGCGGTAGCCGGCGCCATAGTGGGTGGCATAGCAGCCGTACGAGGCGCCCGCATCGGAGCAGAAAAGGCCGCCGAGACCGCCCGTCAGCAGGTTCAGGATCAGGCTTCGATCGACCATGAGCACTGGTTGAGACAGCAGCGCATTGAGGCGTACGGCGCGTTCCTCACGGCGTACGACGATTCAGCGTTGGTAGCCAGCCGCACAAGTACAAAGATCAGAGACATGGAGCCGGGCGACCCCAGGCCCGAGGACGACCTCAACGAACTGACGGCGGCTGCCCTCAGGCTTCGCCAAGTCCGGCAGCGCGTGAAGCTCGTGGGGCCCGAGCTCATCCATGCTCGCGCTACAGCACTAGAAGATGCCACACGCGACTACTACCTCGACCTCGACTGGGCGGCAGAGGCAAGGGAGTCCAGCGAACCCGATGCCGATTCGGCATTGGAGCAGGTGTATGCACAAATGCGAGCCATGGCAGACGCCCATGACATGTTCGTGCGGGCAATCGGCGCGCTCGTTGAGGGCGGGCATGCACTGCGGCAGTGACCAGAGACGCTTCCCCAACGGATCGGTCCGTCCCGGGGCCGTCCGAGGGCGCCCGACGACGACCAACGCCGACAACCACCGACAGCTAAGTCGCAGGTCGCAGCATTGTTCGTCAACAAGCCCGCAGGTCAGAAACCCGGCCCACCACTTCTTCGGCTACCGAGCCGGTCCCGCGGGGCCCGTCCGGGCCCCGTCTCCGCGCCTCGGCGTGCCTCACCACCCACCGCACGAGCGCTAACCATGGGTTAGTGCAACCTTATGGTTAGCGCTGTTGGGGAGTACTCTCGGGGTATGGAATCAGCCGCGCAGACCGCCGTGACGCCCGCGCAGGCCACCGCGGAGGCGGACGACCAGGCCTTCGACGACCTGGCTTTCGACGTCTTCGCCAGGAACTGTCCCTCCCGGGGCACCCTGGAGCACGTCACCGGCCGCTGGGGCGCGCTCACGCTGGGCGCGCTGCACGAGGGCTCGCTGCGCTTCAACGAGCTGCGGCGGCGCGTGGACGGGGTCAGCGAGAAGATGCTCTCCCAGACCCTGCACGCGCTGGAGCGCGACGGTCTGGTCCACCGTGAGGCCCAGCCCACGAACCCGCCGCGCGTCGACTACACGCTCACCCCGCTCGGCCGCGAGGTCTCCGAGCGGCTGCTCTCCCTCATCGTCTGCGTGGAGGAGCGCATGGAGGACGTGCTGCGGGCGCGGGCGCGCTACGACGAGGCACGCGGGGCCCGCTGACACGTCGGGCAGAAGTAGCTGGAGCGGTTCATCCAGGGGCGCCGCCGCATGGGGGTGCCACAGCGGCGGCAGGGCAGCCCCTCACGCCCGTACGCGTCCAGGGAGCGGTCGAAGTACCCCGACTCGCCGTTGACGTTGACGTAGAGGCTGTCGAAGCTCGTGCCGCCCACCGACAGGGCCGCGTTCATCACGTCCCGGATGTGGCCCAGGAGTTCGGTCGTGCGGGGGCGGGTGAGGCCGGCGGTCGGGCGTTCGTAGTGGATGCGCGCGCGCCACAGTGCCTCGTCGGCATAGATGTTGCCGACCCCGCTGATCAACGACTGGTCGAGCAGGGCCCGTTTGATGGTGGTGCGCTTGCGGCGCAGCGCCTGGTGGAACGCCTCGTCGTCGAACAGCGGGTCCAGCGGGTCGCGGGCGATGTGCGCGATGACGTCCGGCAGGCCGTCAGGGGTGGTGTCGTGCAACGACAGGCCGCCGAAGGTGCGTTGGTCGACGAAGCGGAGTTCGGTGCCCAGGTCGTCGGCGAAGCGGATCCTGATCCTGAGGTGCTTCTCGTCGGGGGCGTCGTGCGGTTGCACGAGCAGCTGGCCGCTCATCCCGAGGTGGGCGAGGACGGCGGTCCCGGTGTCCGCCACCGGCAGCCACAGGTACTTGCCCCGCCGGCTCGGGTCGCCGATGCGGTGACCCTTGAGCCGGTGCGCGAAGTCCTCGGGGCCGGCCAGGTGCCGCCGGATCGCCCGCGGGTGCAACACCTCGACGTCGGCGACGGTGCGTTGGGCGACCCACCGCTGCAGCCCCCGACGGACGACCTCGACCTCGGGCAGTTCTGGCACGGGGTCCTCCGGAGGTTCGCCGAGGGGGTGGGGGGTGGTGGATGTCGAGGGGCGGCTGCGCGTGCTTCGCGGCGACCAGCCCGACGCAGGGCGGCGCAGGGCGGCGGGCGACGGCGTACGGAAGCCGCCCCCTCACCCCGGCGGGGGTACGGGGGCGGCAGCCCCCGAGGAGGGGGCACCGAACAGTCAGGCCGTCGCGGCGTCCGAGGGCGCGCCCTCGGACTCGGCGGCCCGTGCGGCGTTCTCCGCTGCCTCCGCGGCTTCTGCGGCCTGCGCGGCTTCCGCAGCCGCCTTCGCCCGTTCGTCCGCCGCGGCGCGGATCGCACGCCAGGCGGACTCGGCCGCCTGCTGCTCCGCTTCCTTCTTGCTGCGGCCGGTGCCGGTGCCGTACGAGACGCCTCCGACGCGGGCGGCAGCGGTGAAGGTCTTCTCGTGGTCGGGGCCGGTCTCCGTGACCAGGTACTCGGGTACACCGAGCCCCTCGGTCGCGGTGAGTTCCTGGAGACTGGTCTTCCAGTCCAGGCCGGCACCGAGGTTCGAGGACTTCTCGATCAGCGGGTCGAACAGGCGGTGCACCAGCTCCGCCGCCGAGTCCAGGCCCTGGTCGAGATAGACCGCACCGATCACCGCTTCGAGGGTGTCGGCGAGGATGGACGCCTTGTCCCGGCCGCCTGTGCCCTCTTCACCGCGGCCGAGCCGGATGAAGGAGCCGAGGTCGAGCCCGCGGCCCACCTCCGCCAGCGCACGCGAGTTGACCACCGCGGCCCGCAGCTTGGCCAGTTGGCCTTCGGGCAGGTCGGGGTGGGTGCGGTACAGCGTGTCCGTGACCACGAGGCCGAGGACGGAGTCACCGAGGAACTCCAGCCGCTCGTTGGTGGGCAGACCGCCGTTCTCGTACGCGTACGAACGGTGGGTGAGTGCGCGGACCAGAAGGGCGGACTCGAGCTTGTAGCCGAGCCGCCCTTCCAGAAGCGTGTGGGACGAGGCTGTGGTGTCCGCCTTTTTCTTGGCGTTGGTCTCCGCCTTGGCGTCAGACATGGAGCCTCTCACCAGCCGCTCAGACCTCGAGGACCTGGCGCTTGTTGTAGGTGCCGCAAGACGGGCACGCGATGTGCTGCTGCTTGGGCTCGTGGCAGCGCTCGCACGCAACCAGGGTGGGGACCGCAGCCTTCCACTGCGACCGGCGGTGGCGCGTGTTGCTGCGCGACATCTTCCGCTTCGGAACAGCCACGGCTACTTCTCCTGCTTCTCGTCGGCGCGTGCTGACTGAGGCGCGCCGCCGCTCATCTCGTCCTTCTCGCCATCTTCGAGTGAACCGGCGAGTCCCTGCAGTGCCGCCCAACGGATGTCGACGGCGTCATGGTGGTGGTCCGGGTCGTCCGCGAGCCGGGCTCCGCATTCGGAGCACAGGCCCGGGCAGTCGTCCTGGCACACCGGCTGCATCGGCAGTGCGAGCACCACCGCGTCCCGCAGCACGGGCTCGAGGTCGAACAGGCCGTCCTCGAGGAAGAGCCTGTCCTCGTCGTCCTCGGCGTCGGTGTCGGGCTCCGCGATCACGCGGCCCCGCTCGTCGGCGTCGGGGTACGAGAACATCTCCTGGAAGTCCGCTTCGAGCTCGAGCTCCAGCGGCTCCAGACACCTTACGCACTCCCCCTGGGCCTTGGCACGGGCGGTGCCTGTGACGAGCACCCCTTCCATGACCGACTCCAGGCGGAGTTCGAGTTCCACCGGGGCGCCTTCCGGCACTCCGATGACACTCTTGATCCCCAGGTCCTTGGGAGCCTCGACCGAACGCGTCAGGCGCTGCATCGCACCCGGCCGCCGACCCAGCTCGTGCGTGTCGAACACGAGGGGGTTGCGGTGGTCGAGACGGGCGTTCAGAGCCATGTCAACTTTCGGTCTTCGGATCCGGGGGAGGGCACCGCCCCGGTGTTCCGGGCAGCGCACGATCGCGGGCGTCCACTGCGGACAGCATGAACGCACGCGCGACCGAACAGTCAGGATACTGGACCTTTCGCTTTCGGCCCAATCCGCTGTCAGCGGCCCTGCTCGTAGCGGCGCAACTGCTCAGCGGTGATCATCGTCGTGTCGAAGAGACTTGTCTCGTCGAGCGCGTTCGCCGAGGGCTGCGCGTACCCCTGGTGACCCTGCTGGTCCTGGTGCTGCTGATCGAGCTGCTGCTGGTCCAGGTGCTGCTGGTTCGGGTCGTAGGAGGGCTGCTGCGGGTAGCCGACGGCGTACGGGTCGGCCTGCTGGTACCCGTAGGGGTCCGCAGCCTGCTGGGGCTGGCCGTACTGCTGCTGGTAGCCGCCGTACTGGTCCTGGTGGTAGGCGGTCGCCCCGTACGCGTCCTGCTGCGGGGCGTACGGCGACTGCTCGGGGACCGCGCGGGACCGGTCGGCGGGGTTCTGGGAGAGGGCGGCCAGCTCGGCCAGGTAGTCGGCGTCGCTGGTGGGCCTCGGGGAGGTGCCGTCGTCGTGCAGGGCGAGGGCGCCGAGGTCGTCGGTGGCGATCCGGCCGTGGAGCTTCTGACGGCCCCGGCCGACGGCCTCCAGGGTCTTGGCGAGGACGGCCTCGAAGGCGCCGAGCTTGGCGTCCACGTAGGCGTCCGCGTCGCGGCGCAGGGTCTCGGGGTCGTGGCTGCGCTCGGGGGCGTCGTCCTCCGCGGGATCCACGTAGCCCTGCTCGTCCGGGCCGGGACCGGTGCCGAGGAGCTTCTCGCGGCCGCGGCCGACCGAGCCGAGGGTCTTGGTGAGGACGACCTCGAAGTTGGCGAGCTTGGAGTCGACGTAGTCGTCGGCCTCGGCGCGGATGTCCTCGGCCTCCTGGCGGGCCTCGGCGAGGATGCGGTCGGCCTCGTTCCGGGAGCGGCGGGCGACCTCTGTGTCGGAGATCAGGGAGCCGCGCTCGGCGTGGGCCGACTCGATGATCCGCTCGGCCTCCTGGCGGGCCCGCTCGACCATGTGGTCGCGGTCCCCGATCAACTCCTGTGCCTGGGCGAGGGAGTCGGGCAGGGCCGCGCGCAGCTCGTCGAGCAGCGAGAGCAGTTCGGCGCGGTTGACCACGCACGAGGCCGACATGGGCATGGCCCGGGCGCCGGAGACCACCGAGACGATCTCGTCGAGCTTCTTCTGCACGTCCACCGTGTGGTCCACCGTGTGCTCGCCACTCTCTACAGCTGTGTTGGAGACGGTCGGATCGACTGTACGGCCAGTGGCGGACCACCGGACACCGGGTGGCGCGACCGGGCGGCGGGGGCGGGCTGGCCCAAGGGCTGTCCCGTGATCCGCGGTGGATCAGCGCACGGCGTCGGATGCGGTGCATCGCAGGGCGGAGGGACGTCCGCGTACTGGATGTATGCGGGCGTTCCGACAACGCGGCGAGGTGCCGTAGCCGGCGTCGTGCGCCCGCCGGGGATCACGGGACAGCCCTTAGGCGCGGCGCAGGCGGTCGGTGAGGGCGTCGAGGACGACGGGCGGCACCAGGTGGGAGACGTCGCCGCCCCAGGTGGCGACCTCCTTGACCAGCGAGGACGACAGGAAGCTGTAGGTGGGGTTGGTGGGGACGAAGAGGGTCTCCACACCGGAGAGGCCGATGTTCATCTGGGCCATCTGCAGCTCGTAGTCGAAGTCGCTGACGGCTCGCAGGCCCTTGACGATGGCGGGGATGTCGCGCTGTTTGCAGAAGTCGACGAGCAGGCCGTGGAAGGCCTCGACGCGTACGTTGGCGTACTCGGCGGTGACCTCGCGGATCAGGTCGATCCGCTCCTCCACCTCGAACAGGCCCTTCTTCGACTTGTTGATCATCACCGCGACATAGACCTCGTCGTACAGCTTGGAGGCGCGGCCAATGATGTCGAGGTGTCCATTGGTGATGGGGTCGAACGACCCGGGACAGACGGCGCGGCGCACTTGGGATCCCTCGCTCTCCGGTCCGGTCATCGTGCGTCTTCGCACGTAGAGGCGGCGCGACCGTACCAAAACGTTCCCTCGCCGTATCGGCGGGCCCGGAGCGCTTCGAAACCGGTCGGCCAGGCGAATTCACCGCCTCTGGTGCTGCGCTCCACGGTGACGATGGCTTCCTCGGCGAGCCAGCCTCCCGTACGGAGTGTGAGCAGGATCTCCCGAAGATCGCCGTCCGGGACGGCGTACGGGGGGTCGAGGAAGACGATGTCGTACGGCTCCTCGGGGGCCGGACCCTGGATGATCTGTTCCGCTTTGCCCGACCTGACCTCGGCGCCGGGGAGGCCGAGCGTCCGGACGTTGTCGCGGACCGTCCGGGCGGCGCGGGCGTCCGCCTCGACGAGGAGGGTGTGGGCGGCGCCGCGGGAGAGGGCTTCCAGGCCCACGGCTCCGGAGCCCGCGTAGAGGTCGAGGACGCGTTCGCCGTCGAGGGGGCCGCCGAGGAGTGCCTGCCAGGTGGAGAAGAGGCCCTCGCGTGCGCGATCGGAGGTGGGGCGGGTGCCGTTCCCTGGCGGGACGGCCAGGCGGCGTCCGCCGGCTCGGCCGGCGATCACGCGGGTCATCTTGGGTCCTTGGAGGAGGGGGCGGCTACGCCTCCAGTCTGTCAGGCGAAAAGGGACGGGTGCCTGCCGCAGGCACGCGGAGGGGGATCGACGGTCGGGGAGGGAGCGGCTCGCCTCGTGCGGGAGCCCGCACGGCACACGGCCGGGCTCTCGCAGGCCCGCGCGCGGCACCGCGCCCCCGGCCGTGCGGGGCTCTCCTCAGCCCTTCTCCAGGTACTGCTCCCTCTCCTCGTCCAGCAGGGCGTCCAGGGCGGTTCTCAGGCCCGGGAAGGACTCGAGTTCCGGGTCGGCGGCCACCACCGACGCCGCCTCCTGCCGCGCCTCCGCGATGATCTCCTCGTCGTCGATGACGGTGAGCACGCGCAGGCTGGTGCGGGCACCGGACTGGGCCTGGCCGAGGACGTCGCCCTCGCGACGCTGTTCGAGGTCGATGCGGGAGAGTTCGAAGCCGTCGAGAGTGGAGGCGACGGCGCCCAGGCGCTGGCGGGCGGCGCTGGCCTCGGGCATCTCCGTGACCAGGAGGCAGAGGCCGGGGGCGGAACCCCGGCCGACCCGGCCGCGGAGCTGGTGGAGCTGGGAGACGCCGAAGCGGTCGGCGTCCATGATGACCATCGCCGTCGCGTTCGGGACGTTGACGCCGACCTCGATGACCGTGGTCGCCACCAGGACCTTGGTCTCGCCGGCGGCGAAACGGCGCATGACCGCGTCCTTGTCGTCCGGGTGCATGCGGCCGTGCAGGACCTCGACCGGGAGGCCGCGCAGAGGGCCCTGGGTGAGCTGGTCGGCGATGTCGAGGACGGCGAGGGGCGGGCGCTTCTCGGCCTCGTCCTCCGGGGACTTCCTGCTCTTCCCGGGGCCGGTCTGCTCGTCGGCGTCGTCGCCGATGCGGGGGCAGACCACATACGCCTGGTGGCCGTTCTCCACCTCCTCGCGGACCCGCTCCCAGGCGCGGGCGAGGAAGTGCGGCTTGTCGGCGGCGGGGACGACATGGCTGGCGATCGGCGAACGGCCCGCCGGGAGTTGGTCGAGGACCGAGGTCTCCAGGTCGCCGAAGACGGTCATGGCGACGGTGCGAGGGATGGGGGTGGCCGTCATGACGAGGAGGTGCGGCGGCTGCTTGCCCTTGCCACGCAAGGCGTCGCGCTGCTCCACGCCGAAGCGGTGCTGTTCGTCGACGACGACCAGGCCCAGGTCGTGGAACTGCACCTTGTCCTCGATCAGCGCGTGGGTGCCGATGACGATGCCGGCCTCGCCGGTGACGAGGTCGAGGAGGGCCTGACGGCGGGCCGCCGCGCCCATCGAGCCGGTGAGCAGGACCACCTTGGTGGCGTGCTCGGCGCCGCCCAGCATGCCGCCCTCGGCCAGCTCGCCCATCATCTCCGTGACCGACCGGTGGTGCTGCTGGGCGAGCACCTCGGTCGGCGCGAGCATGGCCGCCTGTCCGCCGGCGTCCACCACGGCCAGCATGGCGCGCAGGGCCACCATCGTGTTGTGGGTGACAGTGAAGTGGTCCGTGATGTACGCGTGGCTCGGATGGGCGACGCTGATGCACTGGACGGGCTTGCGTCCCACGTACGCGACTTCGCGGATGCCCCGCCGGAACGTGTGGTACTTCGGCCGGGGGCGGGTTCGTTCGGCTTTTCGGGTCAGCCGGAACGGAGGGAACTCGTCGGGAAGGGCCACCGATACGTTGAAGGCGGCCTTCTTCGGAAGCACTCGGGCACGGCCGCCGAGCGACCGTACGATCCACGCGACGTCCTCCGCGAGTCTGGAAGAGGTCGAACAGAGCGAGACGCTCAGCCCGTTCAGATCCACAGTGCCGTCGGTGTCCAGGAGTCCCTGCAGCAATGCGAGGCGGTTCTTGATCGACGAGTTCTTGAACACGTCGGGGACGAATGTGCCGTGAGACGTCACGCCCCACAGGCCCAGGTCCCGCAGGGTCCGGATCACGGGGTTGCGTGATCCGCCCAGGCGCCGGGTCAGCTGAATCGTGTAGTCGCAGCGGGAACCCGGAACAGGCACGAGTCGGCACTCCGGTGCCACCGACGTCGCCACGGCTTCGTGGATCTCCGGGTCGACGGTGGACAGGCGCAGATCGTGGCGGAAGGAGCCGCCAGCCAGAAGGAGACCGAACAGGTAGGGATCGAGAGGCAGCGCGGAGTCGTCTCCGAGGTCGACCGGGGTCGCCGAAGGGATGTACCACTTCGACGAACCATTGGCCGTGTGGAGGTCGTGGCGGATTTCCCTTGTGGTCATCACCTTGGGTGCTTGCCCGCGACGCCATCCGCAACTGGTGCCGACGATCCACAGGTGCTCGTCATCGCATTCCACCGAGCTTCCGTCGGAGAGGACGACGCGCCACACATCACGCTCCCCCTGGGGAAAGACACCGCTCACGAGGGCGATCTCGCCGGTGGGCACGATCACCTCGTCCCCGCGCGACATGTCGCCCATTCGCCGGAATCCCGAAGGGGTCAGAACCAGGGAATCGAGGGGCTGTGCCTTCCCGGACCCCACTTCTCCCTGGAGCAGCCGGTGCATCGGGTGTTCGGTGGCGAGGTCGTCGAAGATCTCCCCGGAGACCTTCCGCTGGCCCTCGGTGAGAGTGAACGGCAGGCGGGCGTCGAAGGCGGCGAGCAGGCCGTCCGGGGTGGGGCGGCGGGCCACGGCGGGGAGTTGGGCGTCGGCGTGCCGGCGTCGGGCGAGGGCCACCTGGAGGACGAAGGCCTCGTCCCACTTGAGGCGGTCCCGGGCGCCCTCGATGTCGGCCCTGGTGTGGGGGCGGTGGATCTTCAGGAGGGCCTCGGGGAGGGAGACCAGGCCCCGGCCCGCACGCAGGGCCTCGGGGAGGGGGTCCACGGCCTCCTGGGCGCTCGGCAGGACCGTCTGCACCGCCTTGGCGATCTTCCAGGACTCCAGCTTCGCGGTGGCCGGGTAGATCGGGATGAGGGCGCCGGCCCAGCTGTCGACCGTCTCCGACACGTCGTCGCCGCGCAGCAGTTCGTACGCCGGGTGGGCCAGCTGGAGACGGCGGTTGAAGACGGAGACCTTGCCGGCGAAGAGGGCGCGGGTGCCGGGGAGGAGCTCCTTGTGGGGCTTGTGCACGCCGTTGCCGAAGAAGACCAGCTGGAGGCGGCCGCTGCCGTCGGTGATGGTGACCTCCAGGCGCTGGCCCTTGCCTCGGGGGGCCTTGGCGGAGGCGAAGGTGTGCAGACGGGCGTCCGCGACCTGGGCGACCACCGTGACGTGCTCGTCCATGGGCAGGTCGGCGAGGTGGGTGAGCTGCCCGCGCTCCTCGTACCTGCGGGGATAGTGGTGCAGCAGGTCTCCGACGGTGTGCAGGCCGAGGTGCTCGGCCATCACCTTCGCGGTGGCGGCGCCGAGCGTGTTCTTGAGCGGTTCTTCGAGCGCGGGCACGGGATCCATTGCACACCACGGCACTGACAATCCCGTATACGTGCTTGAAATCCGCTGGTCAGGCGGGTCGTTCGCGCCTAGGATGGCGCACTCCCGGGCCTGTAGCGAAGGCCCGTGCCGCCTCCCGTCCGCGGTCACCGTCTCGCGGGACCGCCCTACCCCGCGCCGTCGCCCGACCCCACCCCACCGGCGCTGCGACGATGGACTCAATGACCTCACAGTCATCCCAGGCATCCCAGACTCCACAGTCACCTCACACGTTCCAGGTCGATCTGCGTGGCCTGGTGGATCTGCTCTCGCACCACCTCTATTCCAGTCCGAAGGTCTACCTGCGCGAGCTGCTGCAGAACGCGGTGGACGCGATCACCGCGCGGCGGGCCGAGGAGCCCGACGCGCCCGCCCGCGTGCGGCTGTCCGCCGAGGGCGACGCGCTGCGGGTGGAGGACTCCGGCGTGGGGCTCACCGAGTCCGACGTGCACAGCCTCCTCGCCACGATCGGCCGCAGCTCCAAGCGGGCCGACGGGCTGCAGGAGGTCCGCTCGGACTTCCTCGGGCAGTTCGGCATCGGGTTGCTGGCGTGCTTCGTGGTCGCCGAGCGCATCCGGGTCGTCAGCCGCAGCGCCCGTACGCCCGGCGCGGCCCCCGTGGAGTGGACGGCGACCGACGACGGGTCGTACACGGTGCGGACGCTGCCCGACGAGGCGCGCCCCGAGCCGGGGACGACCGTGCACCTGGTCGCGCGTCCGGGCGCGGCGGAGTGGCTCTCGCACGCGCGCGTGCTGTCGCTGGCGCGGGACTTCGGCGCGCTGCTGCCCTACGACGTCCGGGTGGGCGAGGAGGCGGTCACGGATCTGCCGGCGCCCTGGGACCGGCCGTACCCCTCCCCCGCGACCCGGCGGGTGGCCCTCGCGCGGCACTGCCACGACCTGTTCGGGTTCACCCCGCTCGACGCGATCGAGCTGGACGTGCCGCTGGCCGGGGTGCGGGGTGTGGCGTATGTGCTGCCGTCCGCGGTCAGCCCGGCGCAGCGGGCGGGCCACCGGGTCCACCTGAAGGGCATGCTGCTCACGGAGCGGGCCGAACAGCTGCTGCCGGAGTGGGCGTTCTTCGTGCGCTGTGTGCTCGACACGGACAGCCTGCGGCCCACCGCGTCCCGGGAGTCGCTGTACGAGGACGAGACCCTCGCGGCGGTCCGGGAGGCGCTGGGCGACCGGATCCGCGGCTGGCTGACCGGTCTCGCCGCAGGGGATCCGGAGCGGCTCGCGGCCTTCCTCTCGGTGCACTACCTGGGCGTGAAGTCCCTGGCGCGGCACGACGAGGAGATGCTGCGCACGATGCTGCCGTGGCTGCCCTTCGAGACGACCGACGGACGTCTGTCCCTGGAGGAGTTCGCGCAGCGGCACCCGGTGGTGCACTTCACCCGGACGGTCGAGGAGTACCGCCAGGTCGCGCCGATCGCGTCCGCGCAGGGCGTCGGGGTGGTCAACGGCGGTTACACGTACGACAGCGAGCTGGTCGAGGCGCTGCCGTCGGTGCGGCCGGGCACGATGGTCGCGGAGTTGGACGCGGACACGGTGACCGCGCATCTGGACGCGCCCGATCCGGACGAGGAGCTGGCGCTGGCGGGTTTCCTGTCGGCCGCGCGGGCGAAGCTCGACCCCCTGGGCTGCGACGTGGTGCTGCGGGCGTTCCATCCGCTGTCGGTGCCCGCGCTGCACCTGGACGACCGTTCCTCCCGGCACGAGCAGGCCCGCGCGGAGGCCGAGGAGCAGGCCGACGACCTGTGGGCGGGCATCCTCGGCTCGCTGCGCGGCAGTGCCCCGCGCGCGCGGCTGGTGCTGAACCACCTCAACCCGCTGATCCGGCGGATCGGTGCCCTGCACGACCCCGAGCTGATCGGCACCGCCACCGAGTCCCTGTACGGGCAGGCCCTGCTGATGGCGCAGCGCCCGCTCAGGCCGGCGGACTCGGCGCTCCTGAACCGCGCGTTCCTGGGCCTCCTGGAGTGGGCCACGCACAGCGACAGCGGGCAGGAGGGCGGCCGACCGTGAGGGACGTCATGGACTTCGACGAACTGCGCCGGGCCATGGCGGAGAACTACGAGCAGCCGGAGGGCCCCGCCCGCAACGCGCGCGCGGAGCGGCTGCTCGCCGAGGCCGAGCGGCTGAACATCCCGCTCGCCGTGATCGAGGCGCTCGGGCACCAGCTGAAGGTCTACAACTACAGCTCCGAGAAGGACAAGATGTTCGTCCCCTTCGCGCGGCTGCTGCGCATGTGGGACGAGCGCCCCGAGGACTTCGACGAGTACGAGGTCCACTCGCTGCACTGGGTGTTCAAGTGGGTTTCGGCCGGGATGCTCAACCAGCCGCACGTGCCGCTCGCCTCGATCGAGAAGTGGCTCGGCGAGATGGAGCACCGCTACCGGCTGGCCGGGCACTCGGAACGGGCGGTGCGCAGCGCCGAGTTCAGTGTGGCCGCGCACGTCGGTGACCTGGCGCGGGCCGAGCGGGCGTACGAGGCGTGGCTGGCGGCAGACCGGGACAGCATGGCGGACTGCCACGCGTGCGAGCTGCACGGCCAGGGCTGGTGGCAGGCGCGGCAGCGCCGCGACGACGAGGCGCTGCGGCTGTGGGCGCCGGTCCTGGAGGGCGAGTACACGTGCGCCCACGAGCCGCACACCGTGCTGGCGTCCTCCCTGCTGCCGCTGCTGCGGCTGGGCCGCCTGGACGAGGCGCGCGCCCACCATCTGCGGGGTTTCCGGCTGGTGCGGGCCATGGAGAGCATGCGGGGCGCGTACGCGGACCACGTGGAGTTCTGCGCGCTGACGGGCAACGAGGCGCGTGGTCTGGAGCTGCTGGCCGAGCGTCCGGCGTACTTCACGGACTCCGGGGACCCGCGCAGCAAGGTCGACTTCACGGCGGTGGTGGCGCTCCTCATGGACCGCCTGGTCAGCCGTGGTTTCGCCGAGCAGACCGTCCCCGGTCCCGCCGGCCGTGCCTGGACCGCCGCCGAACTGGCCGCGCACGCGCGCGTGGAGGCGCTCTCCCTGGCCGCCCGGTTCGACGAGCGCAACGGCACGGCGTACGTCAGCGCCCAGGTCCGGGAGCGGATGGACCGGCCGCCGCTGGTGGACCGGCTGCCGCTGGGCGTGCGGTCGACGCGTACGGTGCCGGTCCCGGCGCCCCGGCGGCCCCCGGCCACGGAGCGCGTCGAGGCGGCACCGGCGCCGGACGACCTGCCCGCGCTCCTCGCCGAGGCGCGGCGGCTGTCGGAGTCCCTGCACCCGGAGTCCGTGGGGGCGTGGGCGGCGGTGGCGCGTGCCGCCGAGGCGGACGGCGCGGAGCTGGGCGCCCATGACCGGGCGGAGATCGTCGACCACCGGGCGATCGGACTCGGGCCGGAGGGACGGGCCCTGTTCGAGCACGCGGCCGAGTTGTACGAGGAGGCCGGTGACCCGGGCGAGGCGCTGGCGGCACGCGCGCGCGGGGCGACGGTCCACGCCCTGAACGGGCACACCGAGGAGGCTATGGACCTGCTCGGTGAGCCGTACGAGAAGGTCCTCGCGCTCCACGCGGCAGGCGCCACCGGTCTGCGGCAGACGGCGTCGGTGCTGGTGGGGCGGGCCCGGATACTCATGCGGCGGCTGGAGGAGGCGGACCGGGACGAGAGCGCGGCGGGCGCCGCCGAGGCCGCCGTGCGGGAGCTGGCGGAGTTCGTCGAACCCCACCGCGCACGGGACGTGCGGCTGGCCTCGCGGGCCGCGGAGGCGCGGGCCATGCTCGGGGAGCTGGCCGAACACGGCGGGGACGCGGAGCGCGCGGCCGCGCTGTTCGAGGAGGCCGCGGAGCGGTACGTGACGGCCGGGGCGCCCTGGTTCGCGGTGCAGTACGAGGCCAGGCTCGCGGGGCTCGCGCAGCAGCTCGGGGACCTGGAGCGGGCCGAGCGGGCGGCCCGTGCGGCGCTGGAGCACGGCGGTACGGAGCTGGAGCCGATGGGGCACGCCCAGCTCCACGTCCAGCTGGCCGAACTCCTCGGCGCCGCCGACCGGGTCGAACAGGGCGCCGCGCACGCGCTGGAGGCGGCGCACTGGGCCGACGAGGCCGGTGAGAGCCGGACGCTCGGTTCCTGGGCCCGGCATCTGCTCGGCGGGTTCCTGCTGCGGCAGGGGCGCTGGGCGGAGGCGGCCGAGGTACTGGAGTCGGCCCTGGTGGAGCTGACCGCCGAGGTCCACGGGGACGGCGCCGTCGCCCAGACCCTGTGGTGGCTCGGCGACTGCCACACCGAGATGGGCGAGCACCGTGAGGCGGCCGACCGGTGGCTGCGGGCCGCCGACATCACCCGGCACTGGCCGGAGCAGCGCGACCACGCGGTGCTCGCGCACCTCGCCGCGGAGGCCCTCGCCCGCGCGGGGCTGCCCGCCGAGGCGGACCGGGCGTACGAACGCGCGGGCGCCCTCTGGGGAGAGCTGGGCAACGTCCACGGGTATTTGCGGGCGCTGCGGGCGCGGGCCTGGTACGCCGCGCAGGAGGGTGCGGGCCTCGACGCCGCCCGCGCGTTGATGGGTGACGCGGTGGCCGGGTGCGAGGCGGCCCTGTCGGACGTCACCGGCGAGGAGAACCGGCTGCGGATCCACGCGGAACTCGGCGAGACCTACCGGCAGTTCGGCGACCTGCTCGCCCGGTCCGTCGCCGAGGACGCCGAACTCGACTCCTACCGGCCGGTGTTCGAGGAGGCGCTCGGGCTCGTCGAGCGGGCGGTGACGGTGTACGGCTCCCTGGGGGCCGACTTCCTCGACGCGCGGACCGGCGCGGAACTCGCGGCCGGGTGGCTGGAGGCGGACCTCCGGCGGGCGGCCGACGCGGCGGGGCGGGCACGGAGCGTGCTGGCCGCGTACGCCGACGGCGAGGGCGGTGACGCCGGCGCCGACGGCCGTGCGGGCGAGACGGCGGTGGCGCGTCGTGCGGAGGCGGAGCGGATGCTGGGGCTGGTGACGGGCCCGAACGACGGCTGAGGTCGGCAGGACGGGGGCGGGCCCCGCACGGGCTCGCCCTTCGCCCGTCGCCCGCACCCTGACGGCTCCCGCCGCCCCGGACCGCGCCCCGTCGGGGCTATTCGACGCCGATCAGCAGGAGCGCGCCCTGGCGGCCGCCCCGGTAGACCACCGTGTCCACGCCCAGGTGGGACTCGCGGAGGCTGGTCTCCACGTGGTCGGCGATGTCGGTGGGGGCCGCGTCGCCGAGGACCAGGGTGACCATCTCGCCGCCGGCGGCGAGCATGCGGTCGACGACCCTGGTGGCGGTCGCCGTGACGTCGTCGCCGATGACGGCCACGTCCCCGTCGATGAGACCGAGGACGTCGCCCGCCTGGCAGATGCCGGCCATGGTCCAGGACTGGCGCTCGGCGATGACGACCTCGGCGTACCGCGTGGCGCCCGCCGCGGAGGTCATGGAGACGACGTCCTCGTCGAAGCGCCGGCCCGGCTCGTGGACCGCGAGGGCGGCGATGCCCTGGACGGCGGACCGGGTCGGGATCAGCGCCACCCGTACGCCCTCGGCGCGGGCCTGTTCCGCCGCCGCGGCCGCCGTGTGGCGCAGCTCCGCGTCGTTGGGCAGGAGCACCACCTCGCGCGCGTGGGCCCGCCGTACGGCCTCCACCAGCTCCCCGCTGGCGGGCGGCTCCCCGGGGCGGGCCAGCACCGTGGTCGCGCCCGCCTCCGCGTACAGCCCCGCCAGGCCCTCCCCCGGGACGACGGCCACGACGGCGCGCTGGGCCCGCTCACGCGGCTGCCGCCCGGTCCGGCCGGCCATGTGCGCGTCCTCGGCCCCGAAGTGCGTGATCCGGATCCGGTACGGCCGCCCGGCCTCGACCCCCGCCTCCACAGCCGCGCCCGCGTCGTCGACGTGCACATGGACGTTCCACAGGCCGTCCCCGCCGACCACGACGAGCGAGTCGCCCAGCCCGTCCAGCCTGGCGCGCAGCCGGGCCACCGCCTCGTCGTCCGCCTCCAGCAGGTAGATCACCTCGAAGGCGGGCCCACCGGCGCCGGGCCGGTCGTCGGCGCACACCTCCGGCCCGACGTGCCCCGCGTCGCGCGCGACGTCGCCGCCGTCGGGGCCCTCGTCGGCGGGGCCGGTCCATGCCACGGTCACGCGCGCGTACGGGGTCGGCAGCTCCGCCGAGGCGACGGCGGCGGCGTGGACGTGCGCCTTCGGGACCTCCCCCGTGAACGTCTCCACCAGTGCGGCCAGCACCGCCACCAGGCCGCGCCCGCCCGCGTCCACGACACCCGCGCGCGCCAGCACCGCCAGTTGCCCGGGGGTCGCCAGCAGCGCCGTACCGGCGCCCTCGTAGGCGGCGCGGGCCACCGTGCCGCAGTCGCCCTCCGCGTCCACCACCGCGTCGGCGGCCGCGGAGGCGACCGTGAGGACGGTGCCCTCCACGGGGTGGGCGACGGCCTCCCGTGCGGAGTCGGCGGCACGGCGGAGAGCGAGACGGAGCCCCTGGCCGTCGGTGTGAGCGGCCTCACCGTCGTCCGCGAGCACCTGGGCCATACCGCGCAGGAGCTGCGCGAGGATCGTCCCGGAGTTCCCCCGGGCGCCTATGAGCGCGCCGTGCGCCATGGCCCGCGCGGCCTCGGCGAGCGTCGGCTGCCCGGCGGCGGGCGAGCCGGGCACCGCGCCCGTCTCGTGGCCCGCGAACACCGCCTCCACGGCCGCCGCCGCGGACTCCATCGTCAGGTAGAGGTTCGTCCCGGTGTCGCCGTCGGCCACCGGATAGACGTTGATCGCGTCGATCTCCTCACGGGCCCGCCCCAGGGCGGCCAGCGCGAGGCCGCACCAGGTGCGCACCGCGAGAGCATCGAAGAATGTCTGCGGCACCTGCGGCACCTGCGCCTCCTTGAGCTGCCTGGCTGCTGGACGGGCGCCGGCGGAACGCCGCACGCCGCACGCAGCGTAGACCCGCGGCCGTGACCGCCGGTAAGAGGGCCGGGGCGAGGCCCCGACCAGCCATGGTAGTTTCGTTGTACGGACGCAGCCGTTGTATGCTGCTCCGGTTGCCCGATCCGGATCACCGATCCAGACCGGGCCTTCCCCCTGGCAACGCCACTCAGATCCCGGTATCGGGATCGTGATCCCGGCATGCCGGGATCAACCGTAAGTGCATCTGAAGTCTTTGGAGTGACCCGTGGCTGCCAACTGCGACGTCTGCGGCAAGGGGCCGGGCTTCGGCAACAACATCTCGCACTCGCACCGCCGTACGTCCCGCCGCTGGAACCCGAACATCCAGCGTGTGCGTACCGTGGTGGGCGGGACGCCGAAGCGCGTGAACGCTTGCACCTCGTGCATCAAGGCCGGCAAGGTCTCGCGCTGACGCTCAGCTAGCGCGCGGCCACCTGCTGGTTCGCTGCACAGAGCCGGTCCACCCATGGTGGGCCGGCTTTTTGCCGTGCCCGCACACTCGCAGCTGACCGCCCCCGCGGGCGCCGCCGCGCCTCGACGCGGACGGCCCGCACGGTCCCCGTCGAGCGCCGGACCGGCAGCCCGCCCTGCACCGGACCGACAGTCCGTACGGGCAGGGCCGCGCCCCGGTCCGGCGTCGGACCGCCGGCGTCAGGCCGCCGGACCACCCCGTGCGAGCGCCCACCCGTGATCCACGGGCCCGATGCCTCCGCCGAGGGGGAACCCGGCGGCGATCGCCCCGGTGACGTACTCCTTGGCCGCCGCGACGGCCTCCGGCACGGTCAGCCCCCGCGCGAGCTGCGCGGCGATCGCCGAGGCCAGCGTGCAGCCCGTGCCGTGCGTGTGCCGGTTGTCGTACCGCGGCGCCCGCAGCCAGTGCTCCTCGGAGCCGTCGGTGAGCAGGTCGACGGCGTCCCCGGCCAGGTGCCCGCCCTTGATCACCACCCACCGGGGCCCGTACGCCAGCACCGCCCGCGCGGCCTCGCGCATCCCCGCCTCCGACGCGACCCGCACCCCGGTGAGTTGGGCGACCTCGTCGAGGTTGGGGGTGGCGACGGTCGCCGTGGGCAGCAGCCGCTCACGGACGGAGTCCAGGGCCGACGCGGCGAGCAGCGGGTCGCCGTGCTTGGAGACACCGACCGGGTCGACGACCACGGGGGCGTCCGTGGCGGCGAGCAACTCGGCGACTGTCTCGACGAGTTCGGCGGAGGCGAGCATGCCGGTCTTGACGGCCTCGACGCCGATGTCGTCGACGACACTGCGGTACTGGGCGCGGACGGCCTCCACCGGAAGCTCCCAAGCGCCCCGCACCCCGAGGGAGTTCTGCGCGGTGACCGCCGTGACGACGCTCATGCCGTGCACGCCGAGCGCCAGCATGGTCTTGAGGTCGGCCTGGATGCCGGCGCCGCCCCCGGAGTCGGAACCGGCGACCGTGAGCACCCTGGGCGGCGCGCCCGGCGCCCCGGTCACGACTCTATGTCCGCGAAGTGGTCCCAGCCGCCCTTGTTGGTCCAGGGCGCCCCGTCCACGGTGACCTGCGGCAGCGCCGACGGGTTGAGGACCTCGCCGATCACCTTCCAGCGGGCCGGCAGCTTCACGTCCGGCGGGAACGTCGCCACGATCGCGTGGTCCTCGCCCCCGGTGAGCACCCACTGGATGGGGTCGACGCCGACGGCCTGACCGATGTCGTTCATCTGGGACGGGATGTCGATCGCGCCGGAGCGGATGTCGATGCGGCAGTTGCTGGCCTCCGCGATGTGCCCGAGGTCGGCGATCAGCCCGTCGCTCACGTCGCACATCGCGGTCGCGCCCAGGCCGGCGGCGGCCGGACCCGCGTGGTACGGCGGCTCGGGACGGCGGTGGGCCTCCACGAAGGCGCGCGGCGAGCGGAAACCGCGGGAGAGGACCGCGTGCCCGGCGGCGGACCAGCCGAGCCAGCCGGTGACGGCCACGACGTCGCCGGGCTGCGCCCCGGCCCTGGTCACGGGCTCGTGGTTGCGCAGATCACCGAGCGCGGTGATGGAGATCATGATGGTGTCGCCGCGGACGACGTCACCGCCCACGACGGCCGCCCCGGCGACCTGGCACTCGTCGCGCAGGCCGTCCATCAGCTCGGTCGCCCAGGTCACCGGGAGGTCGACCGGAGCGACCAGACCGAGGAGGAGCGCGGTGGGCACGGCACCCATGGCGGCGATGTCCGCCAGGTTCTGGGCGGCCGCCTTGCGCCCGACGTCGTACGCCGTGGACCAGTCGCGGCGGAAGTGCCGCCCCTCCAGCAGGAGGTCGGTGCTCGCCACGACCCGGCGGTCCGGCGCGGCCACCACAGCGGCGTCGTCGCCGGGGCCGACCCGGACCGCCGGGGTGGTGGTGAGCCGGGAGGTGAGCTCCCTGATGAGCCCGAACTCCCCCAGCTCTCCCACGGTGCCCTTCATCGTCGTATCGCCCCTTCTTGTGCCGCTTCCAGTGTCGCCCGCGCCCGGTCGCGAGCGGTCCTCGCCCTCGGTACGGTCGAGTCGACCGTCAACTTCCGCACTCCCCACGCCCCGGTCCGCGCGGCGCGGCATGTGCGGGTCTCCCCGCGACGCACGACTACGCGATACCGTGGCGTTCCTTTTCCCCACATGATCCTCGTGGCCGCCCTGGAGGTTCCGTGGTACAGGCGTACATCCTGATCCAGACGGAGGTCGGCAAGGCGTCGACCGTCGCCGACACGATCAGCAAGATCCCTGGAGTCGTCCAGGCCGAGGACGTGACGGGTCCCTACGACGTCATCGTCCGCGCCCAGGCCGACACCGTGGATGATCTCGGCCGGCTGGTGGTCGCCAAGATCCAGCAAGTGGACGGCATCACCCGCACGCTGACCTGCCCGGTCGTGCACCTGTAGCCCCCGTCTGCCCTCGGCCGGTGCGCTCCTCGCGGCACCGGCGCTGCGTTGTCCCCGGCTGCCCGTCCCGGTGGTCTCGTTGATCGCCGTCGCGGGCTGCTCCTCAGCAGACGACGGCGGATCAGCGGCGGTTCCCGGACCGGACGCGACCGTCACGAAGCTGTGCCGGAACCCGGACGGGGCGTCGCCGCGGCAGGTGGACGGTCTCGGCCGCCGGGACCCGGAGCCGGCCTCGCCGCTGACGGCGGGCCGGGGCAGCCCGGCGATCATACTGCGCTGCCGTGTGCCCCGGCCGCCGAGGACGACGGACCCGGCGGCGGCCGGGAGACGGCACCGCCGACGCGGTCGACGGTGAACGGCCTGCTGACGGAGTGGTACCCGCGATCGAGGGGGCGACCCCCAGGGGGATCGCCCCCTCGGGGGTGCCGCCTGCGTCAGCGAAGGCCCGTCGGCCTGCGCAGTGCCGCCTGGATCAGGCGGTCCACCAGCTCCGGGTAGGCGATGCCGCTCGCCTGCCACATCGCCGGGTACATCGAGATCGGCGTGAAACCGGGCAGCGTGTTGATCTCGTTGATGACGAAGTGGCCGTCCTCCGTGAGGAAGAAGTCCGCGCGGACCAGGCCCTCGCAAGAGGCGGCCTCGAAGGCGTCGACGGCGAGGCGCCGCACCTCGGCGGTCTCCTCCTGCGTCAGCGGCGCCGGGACGATGCCCGGCGTCGAGTCGATGTACTTGGCCTCGAAGTCGTAGTACGCGTGGGTCTCGGGCGGCGGGATCTCGGCGGGCACGGAGGCACGGGGGCCGTCCTCGAACTCCAGCACGCCGCACTCGATCTCGCGGCCCCGCAGCGCGGCCTCGACCAGGATCTTCGGGTCGTGGCTCTGGGCCTCCGCGATCGCCTCGTCCAGGCCGGACAGGTCGTCGACCTTGGTGATGCCGATGGAGGAGCCCGCGCGGGCCGGCTTCACGAAGAGCGGCCAGCCGTGCTCGCCGGCGAAGTCGATGATCTTCTTGCGGGCGGCGGACTCGTCGAGCTGCCATTCGCGCGGCCGGATCACCAGGTACGGGCCGACCCGCAGCCCGAAGGAGGTGAACACCCGCTTCATGTACTCCTTGTCCTGGCCGACGGCCGAGGCGAGGACACCCGAGCCGACGTAAGGGACACCGGACAGCTCCAGCAGACCCTGGAGGGTGCCGTCCTCGCCGTACGGGCCGTGCAGCACGGGGAAGACGACGTCGACCTCGCCGAGCGCCTTGGGCACCGAACCGGGCTCGCTGTAGACGACCTCGCGGTTGGCCGGGTCGACGGGGAGCACCACGCCGCCCTCCTGGGACTCGGCGAGTTCCTCGACGGTCGGTGTGCGGCGGTCGCTGATCGCCATGCGCTCCGGCTCGTCGGCGGTGAGCGCCCACCGGCCGTCCCGGGTGATGCCGATCGGCAGGACGTCGTACTTCGTCCGGTCGATGGCGCGCAGGACGGCGCCGGCCGTGACCACGGAGATCCCGTGTTCCGAGCTGCGGCCGCCGAAGACGACGGCCACGCGCGGCTTGCGGGACGGCTGCTCAGGGCTCTGGGGGAGGTTCTCGGTGCTCATATCGCGATGAGAGTACCCGTTGGTAGTGCGGCCGTCAGCGCCCGCACGGCCGGTATAGCTCAGCGTCGCTCGGACTTGGCGGAGCGCGACATCAGCTCCTTGAGGGCGACCACGGGCGGCTTGCCCTCGTGCACGATGTCGACGACCGTCTCCGTGATGGGCATGTCGACGCCGTGCCTCCGCGCCAAGTCCGCAACCGACTCACAGGACTTGACGCCCTCGGCGGTCTGCTTGGTGACGGCGATGGTCTCCTGGAGGGTCATGCCCTTGCCGAGGTTGGTGCCGAAGGTGTGGTTGCGGGAGAGCGGCGAGGAGCACGTCGCGACCAGGTCGCCGAGGCCCGCGAGCCCGGAGAAGGTCAGCGGATCGGCCCCCATGGCCAGGCCCAGTCGGGTGGTCTCGGCGAGGCCGCGCGTGATGAGCGACCCCTTGGCGTTGTCGCCGAGGCCCATGCCGTCCGCGATGCCGACGGCGAGGCCGATGACGTTCTTGACGGCACCGCCCAGTTCGCAGCCGACGACGTCGGTGTTGGTGTACGGGCGGAAGTACGGTGTGTGGCAGGCGGCCTGGAGCCGCTGGGCGACCGCCTCGTCGGTGCAGGCGACCACGGAGGCGGCCGGCATGCGGGAAGCGATCTCACGTGCCAGATTGGGTCCGGTGACGACGGCGATCCGGTCCTGCCCGACCTTGGCGACGTCCTCGATGACCTCGCTCATCCGCATGGCGGAGCCGAGTTCGACGCCCTTCATGAGGGAGACGAGGACGGTGTCGGGGGCCAGCAACGGCGCCCATTCGGCGAGGTTGGCGCGCATCGTCTGGGAAGGGACGGAGAGCACGGTGAAGTCGGCGCCGGCGGCGGCCTCGGCCGGGTCCGTGGTGGCGCGGACGTTCTGCGGGAGCTCCAGGCCCGGCAGATAGTCCACGTTGGTCCGGGTGGAGTTGATGGCGTCCGCGACCTCCGGACGGCGCGCCCACAGCGTGACCTCGCACCCCGCGTCGGCGAGCACCATGCCGAAGGCCGTGCCCCATGAACCGGCGCTGAACACGGCCGCCTTGACCGGCTTGCTCACTTGCCCTGCCCCTCTTCCTGTGGTTCCTGTTCCCGCAGGGCTCCATTGTGCTGACCGGGACGCCTGGGCTCGACCGCCGCCGTGGTCCGGCGCCGCTGCTCGATGCGCTCCCGCTTCGGGTCGTAGGGCGTCTCGGGCGCCTTCTCGCCGCGGATCTCCTCCAGCTGCCGGGTGATGGCCGCCATGATGACCTCCGTGGCGTCCTTCAGCAGGTCGGGGGTCATCTCCTTGTCGTAGAAGCGGGAGAGGTCCAGGGGCGGGCCCGCGAGCACGTGGTGCGTCTTGCGCGGCAGGAGGTGGGGCTTCTTGGCGTACGGCGGCAGCAGCTCGTTGGCGCCCCACTGGGCCACCGGGATCACGGGGCACCGGGTCTGGAGGGCGACCCGCGCCGCACCGGTCTTGCCGGTCATGGGCCACTGACCGGGGTCCCGGGTGATGGTGCCCTCCGGGTAGAAGGCGACGCACTCGCCGCGCTCCACGGCGTCGATCGCGGCGCGGAAGGCGCTCAGCGCGTCCGTGGTCTCGCGGTAGACGGGGATCTGCCCGGTGCCGCGCATCGCGGCGCCCACGAATCCCTTCTTGAAAAGACCGCTCTTCGCGAGGAATCGCGGAACGCGGCCGCTGTTGTACTGAAAGTGCGCGTACGCGACGGGGTCGAGGTGCGAATTGTGGTTCACCACGGTGATAAATCCGCCGTCGGCAGGAATGTTCTCCATTCCACGCCAATCCCGCTTGATCAGAATCACCAGCGGCGGTTTGCACAGGACCGCTGCGAAGCGGTACCAGAAGCCGATTCTGCGGCGGGACACTCGGACACCTTCCTCTAGGGGGCCAGGGGGCTCCTCGCCCGGGGAGCCGCACAAGTGTCGCCCCGGACCGCCGGTCTGTCGAGAACACCGTACGCCCCACCCTGCGGGCTTCCCTTGCCCCCAGGTGACAATGGCGGCGACGAGAGAGGGACGGAACACCCGTGCAGTGGACCCTGGCCGTACCCCTGAAACCCTTGGCGCGGGCCAAGAGCAGGCTCGCGGACACCGCCGACGACGGCGTGCGCCCCGGTCTGGCCCTCGCCTTCGCGCAGGACACGGTGGCCGCGGCGCTGGTCTGCACGGCGGTGCACGATGTGGTGGTCGTCACGGACGACCCGCTGGCCGGACGTGAGCTGGCGGCGCTCGGCGCCCGGATCGTCCCCGACGCGCCAGCGGCCGACCCGGCGGACGGGCTGAACGCCGCGCTGCGGCACGCGGCGGCCCTCGCGCGCGCCGCCCGGCCGTACGCCCCGGTGGCCACACTGAACGCCGATCTGCCGGCGCTGCGCCCGGACGAACTCGCCCGCGTCCTGGACTCCGCCGCCGGGTTCCGACGGGCGTTCCTCGCGGACGCCGCCGGCGCCGGGACCACGCTGCTCTCCGCCGCCCCCGGCCAGGAACTGCGCCCGGCGTTCGGCCCCGGATCCCGGCTCGCCCACCGGCGCTCCGGCGCCGTGGAGCTGGAGCTCGACGACGTCGACTCGGTACGTCAGGACGTCGACACCGGCGACGACCTGCGCGCCGCCCTCTGTCTCGGCGTGGGCCCCCGTACGGCCGCCGCGGCCGCGCGCCTGCTGATCCCCGGCCAGTAGGCTGCGTCCATGCAGGCCACCGCGTACACCTACGACGCCGCCACCCGCTCGGGCCAGGTCCTCCTGGACGACGGCACCCCCGTGCCCTTCGACGCCCCGGCCTTCGACGCGGGGGGCCTGCGCCTGCTGCGCCCCGGCCAGCGCGTCCGCATCGAGACGGAGGGCACGGGCGACGCCCTCCGCGTCACGTTGATCACATTGCAGACCTTCTGAGACGGGGCCGGTCCGGCGCTCCGCCGAAAAGGTGCGGGGAACCGGGAATTCTCAACGAACCCTTACCCCGAGAACGCCGCGGGCCGGGCTCCGACAAGGAGCCCGGCCCGGCGCGTGTGAGTATCCAGCGCCTCCCTGCTAACGGGCGGCAGTCTTCTTCGCCGTGGTCTTTCGGGCCGACGACTTCTTGGCCGGGGCCTTCTTCGCGGTGGCCTTCTTGGCCGGGGCCTTCGCCGCCGTGGTCTTCTTCGCCGCGGTCGACTTGGCGGCCGTGGTCTTCTTCGCCGCGGTCGACTTGGCGGCCGTCGTCTTCTTCGCGGTGGTCTTCTTCGCCGTCGTCTTCTTGGCGGCCGCCGTGGTCTTCTTGGCGGGCGCGGCCTTGCGGGCCGTGGTCGCCTTCTTGGCGGTCGTCTTCTTCGCGGCGGCCTTCTTCACCGTCGCCGAGGCGCCGCCGCTCAGGCTGCCCTTGGGGGCCTTCTTGACGGCGACCTCGCCACCACGGGGCAGCTTCTTGGAGCCGCTCACCAGGTCCTTGAAGCCCTGACCTGCACGGAAGCGAGGGACCGAGGTCTTCTTCACCCGAACCCGCTCACCCGTCTGCGGGTTGCGGGCGTAGCGGGCGGGACGCTCGACCTTCTCGAACGAACCGAAGCCGGTGACCGAGACCCTCTCACCCGCGACCGTCGCCCGGACGATGGCGTCCAGGACGGCGTCGACCGCGTCGGCGGCCTGCTGACGGCCACCGAGCTTGTCCGCAATCGCTTCTACGAGCTGCGCCTTGTTCACGTCTTCCCCTTCGGAGACATCGCCAGAACGAAAGTGTTCAAGCTTTTCGCACGTTAGGCAGATATATACCGCAAATCAAACACGAAACGGGCTTATCACCCTTGTGCCGCAACGAACTCGGCTGTCACGGAGTTGCTTCAGCGTTCCCCGGCGGGCATTCGCCCCTCGTCGAGGTCCACCGTGAAGCTCTCCAGACGCCGTGCCGCGTCGGCGAGATCGTGCTTGGCCACGGCCGTAATGACCAGCAGCTTCCGGGTCAGCGCCATCCGTACGCCCTCCGGGACTTGCAGTGCGCGCACCCTTGCGTGCGCTTCCTTGAGTTGGCCCGCGACCGCCGCATAGAGCTCGAGTTGGCCGTCGTGTTCCATGCACAGATTGTGCCATCTGGGGCGAGTTGTCGCCTGCCCAGGGGGCAACTGCCGTCTCCCGGGGGCCCGTCGAGCACCCCCATCCAATGCCGCACGATGATGCGCGTACCCCGGCAATCACCTTTGTAACTAGGGGAGTTGAAACCTTTCTGCACCCCACTTCCAAGGTGCGTTACGCCAAACATGGCTGTACCCCCAACCGTGCACGATTGGGGGTACAGAGGGGTGTGGCGGTGGCTGGAATCCGTCGTGCGCGAGCCGCCCCGGGGGTCGGTCCGCGCGGCGGATCAGACCGGCAGCGTCCGCGGCTTGTACGACGGCCGCTTGGCCTCGTACGCGGCGATGTCGGCCTCGTTCTGGAGCGTGATGGAGATGTCGTCCAGCCCGTTCAGCAGCCGCCAGCGGGAGTTCTCGTCCAGCTCGAAGGAGGCGGTGATGCCCTCGGCACGCACCTGTCGGGTCTCCAGGTCGACCGTCACCTCGGCCTGGGGGTCCTTCTCGGTGAGCTCCCACAGCGAGTCCACGATCTTCTGCTCCAGCACGACCGTGAGCAGGCCGTTCTTGAGCGAGTTGCCGCGGAAGATATCGGCGAACCGGGAGGAGATCACGGCCTTGAAGCCGTAGTTCTGCAGCGCCCAGACCGCGTGCTCACGGGACGAGCCGGTGCCGAAGTCGGGGCCGGCGACCAGGACCGTGGCGCCCTCGCGCTCCGGCTGGTTGAGGACGAAGGTCCCGTCCTTGCGCCAGGCCTCGAACAGCCCGTCCTCGAAGCCGTCCCTGGTCACCTTCTTGAGCCAGTGGGCGGGGATGATCTGGTCGGTGTCGACGTTGCTGCGGCGCAGCGGGACGGCCCGGCCGGTGTGCGTGGTGAATGCTTCCATGACTCTCAGACTCCAGCGGGCGCGGGGGCGTCGGACAGGTCGGCGGGCGAGGCCAGGTGGCCCAGCACGGCGGTCGCGGCGGCGACCTGCGGCGAGACCAGGTGCGTACGGCCGCCCTTGCCCTGCCGGCCCTCGAAGTTGCGGTTGGAGGTGGACGCGGAGCGCTCACCAGGGGCCAGCTGGTCCGGGTTCATGCCCAGGCACATGGAGCAGCCCGCGTGCCGCCATTCGGCGCCGGCCTCCTTGAAGACGACGTCCAGACCCTCGGAGACGGCCTGGAGACCGACCCGAGCCGAGCCGGGAACGACCAGCATCCGTACGCCGTCGGCGACTTTGCGGCCCTTGAGCAGGTCGGCGGCGGCGCGCAGGTCCTCGATGCGGCCGTTGGTGCAGGAACCTACGAAGACGGTGTCCACCTTGATGGAACGCAGCGGCTGTCCGGCCTCCAACCCCATGTACTCCAGGGCCTTTTCGGCGGCCAGGCGCTCCGATGCGTCTTCGTACGAAGCCGGATCGGGGACGTCCGCCGAAAGAGGCGCACCCTGGCCGGGGTTGGTGCCCCAGGTGACGAAGGGCGACAGCTCGGCGGCCTCGATCACGACCTCGGCGTCGAACTCGGCGTCGTCGTCCGTCCTGAGGGTCTTCCAGTACGCGACGGCCGCGTCCCAGTCCTCGCCCTTGGGGGCGTGCGGACGGCCCTCCAGGTAGTCGAACGTGGTCTGGTCGGGGGCGATCATGCCCGCGCGGGCGCCGGCCTCGATCGACATGTTGCAGATGGTCATGCGGGCCTCCATCGAGAGCTTCTCGATGGCGGGGCCGCGGTACTCCAGGACGTAGCCCTGGCCGCCGCCCGTGCCGATCCTGGCGATGATCGCGAGGATCAGGTCCTTGGCGGTGACGCCGTCCGGCAGCTCACCGTTGACCGTGATGGCCATGGTCTTCGGGCGGGCCATGGGCAGCGTCTGGGTGGCCAGCACGTGCTCCACCTGGGAGGTGCCGATGCCGAACGCCAGACCGCCGAAGGCGCCGTGCGTGGAGGTGTGGGAGTCGCCGCAGACGACCGTCATGCCGGGCTGGGTCAGTCCCAGCTGCGGGCCCACCACGTGGACGACGCCCTGCTCGACGTCGCCCAGCGGGTGCAGCCGCACGCCGAACTCGGCGGCGTTCTTCCGCAGGGTCTCCAGCTGGACGCGGGAGACGGGGTCCGCGATGGGCTTGTCGATGTCGAGGGTGGGGGTGTTGTGGTCCTCGGTCGCGATGGTCAGGTCGAGCCGGCGGACCTTCCGCCCGCTCTTGCGGAGACCGTCGAAGGCCTGGGGGCTGGTCACCTCGTGCAGCAGGTGCAAGTCGATGAAGAGGAGGTCGGGCTCGCCCTCGGCGCGCCGGACGACGTGGTCGTCCCAGACCTTCTCCGCGAGTGTCCTACCCATCGCTTTCCCTCCGGCCGACGCCTCAGCGCGTCGGCCCAACTAGAGATCTCGGAGGTGGCGGGCGCTGCGCATCCCCTACGTCGCGCGCGCCGGCCGCCGGGCTCGTCGGTCCGCGAGCCGCTGTCGTGCTGCTTCCAGAGTGGCAAGGTCCACGTGAAATTGAACTTGCGTTTCACAGAGTGAGACGCGAGTATCGTTGCATGGACAACAGTAGCGGCGTCGGCGTTCTGGACAAGGCGGCCCTGGTCCTGAGCGCTCTGGAGTCCGGTCCGGCCACCCTCGCGGGTCTGGTCGGGGCCACCGGACTCGCACGGCCCACGGCCCACCGCCTGGCCGTGGCTCTGGAACACCACCGCATGGTGGCACGGGACATGCAGGGCCGGTTCATCCTCGGCCCGAGGCTGGCCGAGTTGGCCGCGGCCGCCGGCGAGGACCGCCTCCTCGCCACGGCCGGCCCGGTGCTCACCCACCTCAGGGACGTGACGGGCGAGAGCGCCCAGCTCTACCGCCGCCAGGGCGACATGCGCATCTGCGTCGCCGCGGCGGAGCGGCTGTCCGGCCTGCGGGACACGGTGCCGGTCGGTTCGACGCTCACGATGAAGGCCGGCTCCTCCGCCCAGATCCTCATGGCCTGGGAGGAGCCCGAGCGCCTCCACCGCGGCCTGCAGGGCGCCCGCTTCACCGCGACCGCCCTCTCCGGGGTGCGCCGCCGCGGCTGGGCCCAGTCGATCGGCGAGCGCGAGCCGGGCGTGGCCTCGGTCTCGGCCCCGGTCCGCGGCCCCTCCAACCGCGTGGTCGCCGCGGTCTCGGTCTCCGGGCCGATCGAGCGGCTGACCCGCCACCCCGGCCGTATGCACGCCCAAGCGGTGATCGACGCCGCGGCCCGCCTCTCCGAGGCCCTGCGCCGCTCGGGCTGACCCCTCCTCCCGCCGCACAACTTCCGCACAACCACGAGAGAAGGCCTGCCTCAACGCCGCGGCAGGCCTTTTCCCGTGCGGTCGACCGGTCCTCGCGGGCGGTCCACCGCGGTGCGCCCGCGTCAGCCGTCCACCCGCCGGTGGGCGAACCTCTCCTTCGCGGACCGGCCGCGCTTCTCGACCGGCAGCACCCCCGTGGCCGCCGCGAGACCGAAGGCCGGCATGTTCGCGTAGATCGACTCGTACGACCCCTCCGGCACCACGTACGTCTCGTGCCAGAGCCCCACGTGTGCGCGCCCCCCGCCCTTGCGCTCCCTGCGGTTCATCGCCGCCCACGCCACCCGGTGGAACGCGTCGGGCGCGTGCGCGTAGCTATAGAGCTTCTCCTTGGACTCCCAGTACTGGACGACGTAGTACGTCCGCGGCGAGGCCGTGAGCAGGACGGCGTTGAGCAGTCCCCGGCCCGGGTCCGCGCGCAGCTCGCGCAGCATCCGCGGCATCGCGGCCAGCACCGGCACCCAGTGGTGGACGGCCCAGAAGTGGTTGATGCGCAGGCCGATGAGCAGGACCACCACGTCGCCCTCGGCGGCGGCAGTGGTCCGTCCGGCGACGACCGTCTTTCCCGGCATGACACCCCCTCGTTGGTGAGCGACACTATCCGATCGCTCATGCTTGGATAGTGACACTTTCCAAGGAAGGGCGCAAGCGAGATGCGGTTGGCGGAGTTGAGCGCACGCAGCGGGGTGTCCACCGCGACGATCAAGTACTACCTGCGTGAGGGGCTGTTGGCGCCGGGTCGCCAGCTGAACGCGACGACGGCGGAGTACGACGAGGGGCATCTGCGCCGACTGCGGCTGGTGCGGGCGTTGATCCAGGTGGGGCGGGTGCCGGTGGCGAGCGCCAGGGAGGTGCTCAAGCATGTCGACGACGAGTCGCTGGGGCGCACCATCCGCCTGGGCGCGGCGCTGTGGGCACTCCCCCAGGCGCCCGAGCCGGACGAGGAGGACCCGGCCACGGCCGCCGCGACGACGGAGGTGGACCGGTTGCTGCGGACGCTGGGCTGGGAGACGGCGCGGGAGATCGGCGCGCTCTCCCCGGTGCACCGCTCCCTGGTGGCGCTGGTGGCCACGCAGATCCGGCTGGGGTATCCGTGCGACGCCGAAACCATGGCCCCCTACGCCGAGTTGATGCACCAGGCGGCGGCGCGGGACCTGGACCGCATGGAGACGTACGAGTCGGACACGGAGATGGTCGAGTCGGCGGTGTCGTCGGCGGTGCTGTTCGAGCCGGTCCTGCGGGCCCTGCACCGGCTGGCGCAGGAGGAGGAGTCGGCGCGGCGGTACGGCCTCGAATGAGCGGGGGCCCGGAGGTGCGCGTGATCCCGGGCACCCACCGCCGACTCCCGGGCGCCTCGGGCCCCTCCCCCTGCACGACAAAGACCCTCCGCCGAAGCGGAGGGCCTTCTGTGACGTACCCCCGACCGGATTCGAACCGGCGCTACCGCCTTGAGAGGGCGGCGTGCTAGGCCGCTACACAACGGGGGCCTGGAGCCTGCAGGCGTTCAGTACTGCACCGCCGCAGGTCCGAGCTGGTCTACCTGGACTCGAACCAAGACTAACTGAACCAGAATCAGTCGTGCTGCCAATTACACCATAGACCAATGTGGTTTAGACCAGTCAGTACCCCCGACCGGATTCGAACCGGCGCTACCGCCTTGAGAGGGCGGCGTGCTAGGCCGCTACACAACGGGGGCCCTAGCGATCCTGCATCGAGGTGAGAGGGTGCGACCCGAACTCTCCCCGCGGGAAGGATCTGTACCCCCGACCGGATTCGAACCGGCGCTACTGCCTTGAGAGGGCAGCGTGCTAGGCCGCTACACAACGGGGGCTTGCGGATGTGATCCGCTGGCGCAGATGAGCTCTGCGAGCTGGCCTACCTGGACTCGAACCAAGACTAACTGAACCAGAATCAGTCGTGCTGCCAATTACACCATAGGCCACTGGAACGCAAGCCCCTGGGGGGATCTTGTTCTAGTTCGCGCTTCCGGTTCCGGCCTTTCGGCCCGCTCCCCGGCGGCGCAGAAAGAACATTACCCGAAGGTGGACGGCGCTCCAAAACGAGTATCGGAGCCGAGGATCGCGGGGAGTTCGGCGAGGGTGGCGATGCGGTGCGGTCCGGCCGGCGGGTCGACGGTCGCGAAGCGGCCGCCGCGATCGATCCACACCGACAGCAGCCCCGCCTCGGCGGCGCCCTGTCCGTCGATCTCCGGGTGGTCGCCGACGTACGCGACCTCGGCCGGGGGCAGGTCAAGGGACTCGCACGCGGCGTGGAAGGCCTCGGCGGCCGGCTTGTGGACGCCCAGCTGCTCGGCGCACAGCACCGTCTCGAAGCGGTCCCACACCCCGAGGGCGCGCAGCTTGCGTTCCTGCACCGGGAGGCTGGAGTTGGACAGCACCGCGTGCCGGTGGGACGCGGCGAGCGCGTCCAGGACGGGCAGGACGTCGGGGAAGAGAGCCCAGGCCCGCTCGTAGTGGACGATGTAGCGCTCGAACCAGGCGTCGGCCTCGGCGTCGGTCAGCGGTCGCCCGTGGAAGTCGCGCACCCGGTCGCGCCGGGTGGCCTCCCAGTCGCCCTGCCCCGCCGCGTACCGCCGCCAGTGCAGGCTCGTCAGTTCGCGCCAGCGGTCGAGGGCCTCCTCGACGGAGCCGTACCGGCGCAGTCCCTCGGCCGCCAGGTGCGCCCGCATCCCGGTGCGGTCGGCCGTGGTGTAGTCGAAGAGAGTGTCGTCCACGTCCCAGACCACAGCCTTGATGTTCATGGTCCGACGGTAGCCCGAGACCGGCCGTCCTGTCCGGCGGATGACGAAGGGGCGGCACCCGGAACCCCGGGTGCCGCCCCTGCCGTACGGGGCTTACGCGGTCAGCTTGGCCAGGGCCGCGTCGATGCGGGCCAGGGTCTTCTCCTTGCCCAGGATCTCCAGGGACTCGAAGAGGGGCAGGCCGACCGTGCGGCCGGTGACGGCCACACGGACGGGGGCCTGGGCCTTGCCGAGCTTGAGGCCGTGGGCCTCGCCGGCGGCCAGGACGGCCTCCTTGAGGGACTCGGCCGAGGTCCAGTCGGCGGCCTCCAGCTTCTCCTTGGCGGTGCGCAGCAGCGCGTCGGAGCCCTCCTTCATCGCCTTCGCCCAGGACGCCTCGTCCTCGACCGGCTCCGGCAGGAACAGGAAGTCGACGTTGTCGGTGATCTCCGAGAGGACCTTCAGACGGGTCTGCGCGTGCGGGGCGACGGCCTGCCACTTGGCCTCGTCGAAGTCCTCCGGGGCCCAGGGGGCGAAGGGCGCCTTCAGCCAGGGGGCGCAGCGCTCGGTGAAGTCGCTCACGCTCAGCATGCGGATGTGGTCCGCGTTGATCGCCTCGGCCTTCTTCAGGTCGAAGCGGGCCGGGTTGGGGTTCACGTCGGCAACGTCGAAGGCGGCGACCATCTCCTCGATCGTGAAGATGTCCTTGTCCGCGGAGAGCGACCAGCCGAGGAGCGAGAGGTAGTTCAGCAGGCCCTCGGGGAGGAAGCCGCGCTCCCGGTAGAGGTTCAGGCTGGACTGCGGGTCGCGCTTGGAGAGCTTCTTGTTGCCCTCGCCCATCACGTACGGCAGGTGGCCGAAGGACGGGATCTCCTTGGCGACCCCCAGCTCGATCAGTGCCTTGTAGAGCGCGATCTGACGCGGCGTCGAGGAGAGCAGGTCCTCGCCGCGCAGGACGTGGGTGATCTCCATGAGGGCGTCGTCGACCGGGTTGACCAGCGTGTACAGCGGGGCGCCGTTCGCGCGGACGATGCCGTAGTCCGGGACGTTCTCCGGGGTGAAGGTCAGCTCGCCGCGGACCAGGTCGGTGAATGTGATCGTCTCGTCGGGCATCCGGAAGCGGACGATGGGCTCGCGGCCCTCCGCCTCGTACTGCGCCTTCTGCTCGGGCGTGACCTCGCGGCACTTGCCGTCGTAGCCGGAGGGCCGGCCCGCGGCGCGGGCGGCGTCACGGCGCTCCTCCAGCTCGGAGGCGGTGCAGTAGCAGAAGTAGGCGTGGCCGGCGTCCTGGAGCTTCCGGGCGATCTCCGCGTACGTCTCCATGCGCTGGGACTGGCGGTACGGCGCGTGCGGGCCGCCGATCTCGGGGCCCTCGTCCCAGGTGAAGCCCAGCCAGCGCAGCGAGTCCAGGAGCTGCTCGTAGGACTCCTCGGAGTCGCGGGCCGCGTCGGTGTCCTCGATGCGGAAGACGAACGTGCCGCCGGTGTGGCGGGCGTACGCCCAGTTGAAGAGGGCCGTGCGGACCAGACCCACATGGGGGTTGCCGGTCGGGGACGGACAGAAACGTACGCGGACGGAGCCGTTAGCCACGCTTGATCACCTTGTTGGTGAGAGTGCCGATGCCTTCGATGGTGACGGCGACCTCGTCGCCGACGTTGAGGGGGCCGACCCCTGCCGGGGTGCCCGTGAGGATGACGTCGCCCGGGAGCAGCGTCATGGCCTCGGTGATGTTCACGATCAGGTCCTCGATGGAGTGGATCATCTCGCTCGTGCGGCCGAGCTGGCGCTGACCGCCGTTGACCGTGAGCTGGATGGTCAGGTCCGAGGGGTCCAGATCGGTCTCGACCCAGGGGCCGAGCGGGCAGGACGTGTCGAAGCCCTTGGCCCGGGCCCACTGCTTCTCGCGCCGCTGGACGTCACGGGCGGTGATGTCGTTGGCGCAGGTGTAGCCGAAGATCACGTCCTTGACGCGTTCACGCGGGACCTCGCGGCACATCCGGCCGATGACCACGGCGAGCTCGGCCTCGTGGTGGAGTTCCTGCGAGAAGGACGGGTACTGGATCTCGTCGCCGGGGCCGATCACCGAGGTGGCCGGCTTGAAGAAGGCGAAGGGGGCGTCGGGGACCTCGTTGCCGAGTTCCCGGGCGTGCTCGGCGTAGTTGCGGCCGAAGGCCACGACCTTGTTGGGGAGCACCGGCGGCAGCAGCCTGACCCGTGTCCGTGCGTCACGGGAGGCCAGCGGGACCTTCGTGCCGGAGAGTTCGAAGTCCGCGAACGGGATGCCCTTGATGATGTCGAGGACGAGCTCGTCCGGCTTGTCGCCCTCGACAGCTCCGAAGGCTACGTTCCCGTCGATGGAGAACCTGGCGATACGCACGGGATTCTCGCGCCCCTTAACTGAGCTGGCTGGAGTCTGACGCTCCAGGCTAACGCGGCACAGGGGGCCCGCCTCGCGCATCCGACGTGCCGCGACCGGCCGTGGCACGCGAAAGGGCGCCCTGGTCGTGGTGCCGGGCGCCCTTCGTCCGCTGCCTGCCGGAGCGGTCCTGATCCTTCTCGGGTTTCACGGGATCCGCTCTCACCGGTTCCCCGGGATCCGCCTTGAGCACGGCGCGGGTTCCGTGCGTACGTGAGCGTGCACCTACTCGGCGGACTGGGCGGGCACGGTCATCAGGACCGTCCGGCGGGGGTTCGCCGTCCGGGAGGGGAGGTCGACGGGGTGCTCCTGCTCCGGCGTGCGCAGGTCCTCGGTGTCGGCGAGGTGGGCCAGCGTGGTGCGCCGGGGGTTGGCTATGGTGCGGACCATCATCGTCGTCTTCACTGTTGTCCTGAACCTCGTCGTGAACGGGCGCCGGGCCGGGCCGCAAGGACCGCCCCACAAGCGCGGGTTGTCGGATTCGCCATCCCTGTAAAGCGTCAGGCTAAACATCCGATTCCCGGGCCAGGACGCGAAGAAGGCGTGATCACCGTGTGAGTTTGCTCACCTACTCACAGGCAAATCAGGCAATCCGGACCCTCCCTCCACTCCGACAAAACGGGCATCAGTAAACTGAATCAGGCATTCCGCTGCTGATCATGGCGACTGGGACACCCTCCACCCGCCCCCGTATCGCGGGAGTTTGCCCGCTTTGCTGTGAATCCGCCTCCACGTCGGGTGATCCGCCCCTCACGCGCTGTCACTGTGAACAGACCGTTATCCGTTGGCCTTGTTGCAGATCCGGCACTGTGCTGGAATTCCACGGACCGCCGCCGGATCGTGCCGGCGCGCAGCGGCGCAGAGCAGCGCCGGGCGGCGGTGGAAGGGGGAGCCAGCGCCGGTCACTCACGACCACCAACAGGGGACGTAATTCAGGGCGCCCCCAAGACGCCGACACCGTCCCGCCGTTCATTCGGCGGGGCGCCTGGTCCAGAGGTTGCGACGCTAGTGCAGGGACGTTTCAAGAGGGATGGCAGCGCTTCGGCGGAGCCGGAGCCACACAACGGAGCCGGTAACGGTTCCTCCCCCCAGCACGCCCAGAACCCGGGTCCGGCGGAGATCGGCGACGGCGGTGAGCGCTCCGGGCGCACCGGCGCGTCAGCTCCTCCCGTTCCGCCCGGCAAGCCCAAGGGCGACACGGCCGGCGTGACCGGTCCCGGATCACGAGTAGCCCTGCGCAACTGGCGCATCTCCACTCGTCTCGTCTCGCTGCTCGCCCTCCCCGTGGTGGCGGCGACCTCGCTGGGCGCGCTGCGCATCGGCGACAACGTGGACGACATCCAGCAGCTCGACAACATGCGGCTGCTGACCGACATGACCAAGCAGGCGACCGAGCTCGCCGACGCGCTGCAGAACGAGCGCGACCTCTCCGCCGGTCCCCTCGCCCAGGGTCTGGACGCCAGCGACTTCACCGTCAAGGGCGCCCGTGAGAAGACCGACCAGGCCCGCGTCCTGTTCGCCGACGCGACGCAGGAAGCGGACAGCTCCAGCACCACCCAGAACCTCCCCGGCGTCCGCGACAGCCTCGTGCGCGTCGTGCGTGAGCTGAACAACCTCAACAGCGTCCGCAACAAGGCCTACGCCGACCCGAAGAACTCCACACAGACGGTCGAGGCCTACCACCGTCTGATCATCCAGCTGCTGGAACTCTCCCAGGACATGGCGGAGGCCACCAGCAACCCGGACATGATCAAGCGCACCCGCGCCCTGGCCGCGTTCTCCTCGGCCAAGGAGTACGCGTCCGTGCAGCGCGCGGTCATCGCCGCGGCCCTGCCGGAGAACAAGGACACGTTCGGCACCCTCTCCGAGAACGACCGGCTCTACGCCAGCTCGGCGCTCGCGAACGAGGAGTCCGACCGCACCGCCTTCGCGGACATCTACGGCGACGGCGCCGAGGTCCTCACCAAGCCGATCGACGACGCCAGCCCCACCATCGAGGCCTCCGACCTCTACGCGGACCGCGTGCTCGCCAGCGCCGGCGGTCTGCGCGGCCAGGACAAGCGCTCGTACAAGGACTGGATCGACGACTCCGGTACCAAGATCGAGCGCATGGAGAAGATCGAGGGCTCGCTCCTGGAGGAGATGGAGCAGACCGCTCGCGCGCTCCGTGCCGACGCCGAGCAGGAGGCGATCATCTCCGGTGCGCTGATCCTGCTCGTCCTCGGTGTCTCCCTGGTCGGCGCGTTCGTCGTGGCCCGCTCCATGATCCGCTCGCTGCGCAGGCTGCAGGACACGGCGACCAAGGTCGCCCAGGACCGCCTGCCCGAGCTTGTCAAGCAGCTGTCGGAGTCGGACCCGCAGGACGTCGACACCTCGGTCGAGTCCGTCGGTGTGCACTCGCGGGACGAGATCGGCCAGGTGGCCGCGGCCTTCGACGACGTGCACCGCGAGGCGGTCCGCCTCGCCGCCGAGCAGGCCCTCCTCCGGGGCAACGTCAACGCGATGTTCACCAACCTCTCGCGCCGCTCCCAGGGCCTCATCCAGCGTCAGCTCTCGCTCATCTCCGAACTGGAGTCCCGCGAGGCCGACCCGGACCAGCTGTCCTCGCTGTTCAAGCTCGACCACCTCGCCACCCGCATGCGCCGTAACGGCGAGAACCTCCTCGTCCTCGCCGGTGAGGAGCCCGGCCGCCGCTGGACCCGCCCGGTCCCGCTGGTCGACGTGCTCCGCGCCGCCGCCTCCGAGGTGGAGCAGTACGAGCGCATCGAGCTGGCCTCCGTGCCGACCACCGAGGTGGCCGGCCGTGTGGTCAACGACCTCGTGCACCTCCTCGCCGAGCTGCTCGAGAACGCGACCTCCTTCTCCTCGCCGCAGACCAAGGTGAAGGTCACCGGTCACGCGCTGCCCGACGGGCGGGTGCTGATCGAGATCCACGACACCGGTATCGGCCTCTCCCCCGAGGACCTCGCGGCGATCAACGAGCGCCTCGCCTCGCCGCCCACCGTGGACGTGTCGGTCTCCCGCCGCATGGGTCTGTTCGTGGTCGGCCGTCTGTCGCAGCGCCACGGCATACGCATCCAGCTCCGTCCGTCCGACTCGGGCGGCACGACCGCGCTGGTCATGCTTCCCGTGGACGTCGCGCAGGGCAACAAGAAGCCCGCGCCCGGCAAGCCCGGCCAGGGTGCTCCGTCCACCGGTGGCCCCGCCGCCGCGCAGGCCGCGGCAGGTGCCGCCGCCGCGCGTCGCCAGGCCGGCCAGTCGGGTCCGCAGCTCGGCGGCGGCCCCTCCGGCGGCGGTCTGCTCGGGGGCGCCCCGCAGCGCGGCCAGGTCGGCGCCGGTCAGGGCCCGCGCGCGGCACTGCCCGGCACCCCCGGCGGCCCCGGCAACCCCGGTGGTCAGCGCGGGCCGCAGGGCGGTCCGCCGATGCCCCCGCAGGGCGGTCGGCCCGCCCCTGCGGGCGCCGGTGCCGGCGCGTTCGGCGGCGGTCAGGCCCCGGGTGCCCCGCAGGGCCTCCAGGCCGCCGGGACCAGTGGTCCCGACACCAGGAACTTCGAGAACTTCAACGACTCCGGGCGCCAGGGCGGTTTCGCCGGCGGCGGCTCGGGGCTGCGCTCCGGCGGCAGCTTCGGTGACGGCGGTGCGCCGCGTCAGGGCGGCGCCGGTGACAGCGGTCCCGCTGCCGTGCCCCCGAAGCAGGGCAAGGAGCGTTCCGGCCGGCGCCGGCCGCAGCTGCCCGGCCGTGGCGGCCCGCGCGCCGAGCTGCCCGGTGGCAACGCCCCGCGCACGCCGAGCTGGAGCGACGAGAACGCGCAGCCGCCGGCGCCGCGGGCCTCGCTGGACGCCCCGCGCGGCCACGACGAGCAGCCGGACGTGACGGCGCCGATGCCGCGGGTCGACCCGAACCAGGGTCCGGCCTCGACGTCGCAGTTCCCGCGTCCCGACTTCGACGCCCCGGCCGCCGGGCAGAACGGCTCCGGATCCTTCGTGCGCCCCGACGTGTTCGGCGGCGCCGGTGCCCCGCCCGTGTCGGGCGGTCCGTCCCGCGGCGCCGAGGACCCGGCGTCCACCGGCCGCTTCGCCACGGCGGGCTACGACGGCTCCGGCACGGGCCAGTTCCCCGTGCCCGGCCGCCCGGCCCCGCAGAACAACGGCCAGTACGACGCGCCGGACCGGGCGAACGGCCAGGACACCGGTCAGTTCGGCGTCCTCGGACGGCACAGCGGCCAGGACACCGGGCAGTACGACCCGTCCGGCCGGCAGAACCCGCAGGACACCGGTCAGTTCGAGCGGCCGCAGGTCAACGGCGAGAGCTTCGCCGGGCCCCGCCAGCCGCAGCGTCCCCCGATGCCCCCGCAGCGCCCCGCGCGCCAGGAGCCGGAGGCGCTGCCGCCGGCCGCGGGCCCCGGCGACGGCCGTACCCCGCTGTACGACACGCTGGAGACCAACTGGTTCCACGGTCAGGGCGGCCAGAACGGGCAGAACGGCCAGGGTGGGCAGCAGCCGCAGCGGCAGCCGGGCAACGGCGTCGCCCCGCAGCGCCCCGTCCAGGCCCCCGAGCCCCCGGCCGCTCCGCAGCGGCCGGCGGCCCCCGCCGCGCCGGCGTCCACCGCCTGGCGCAGCACCCCCAATGACGACCTGGTGCGCCAGGCCGAACGCGTCCGTCAGCCGTCGGCGGGCGGGGTCACCACCTCCGGCCTGCCTCGTCGAGTCCCGCGCGCGAACCTCGTGCCGGGCACGGCTCAGCAGCAACAGCACCAAAGCGGTCCGCAGGTCTCGCGTGCGCCTGACGACGTACGTGGCCGGCTGACCAATCTCCGTCGGGGTATCGCGCAGGGTCGTCAGGTCGGCAACGGCCAGACCGGCAGCTTCCCGA
The DNA here is from genome assembly GCF_009857135.1 of Streptomyces sp. HM190. Lineage (GTDB taxonomy): Bacteria > Actinomycetota > Actinomycetes > Streptomycetales > Streptomycetaceae > Streptomyces > Streptomyces heilongjiangensis. The sequence continues at coordinate 6,190,625 of NZ_CP047318.1, read as the reverse complement.
ACCCCACTCACCAGCAGGAGCGTTAGTTGAGCCAGATGAGCCAGGCGGCACAGAACCTCAACTGGTTGATCACCAACTTCGTGGACAACACCCCCGGGGTGTCCCACACCGTCGTCGTGTCCGCCGACGGTCTCCTCCTGGCGATGTCGGAAGGGTTCCCGCGCGACCGGGCCGACCAGCTCGCCGCCGTCGCCTCGGGACTCACCTCGCTCACGGCCGGGGCGTCCCGGATCTTCGAGGGCGGGAACGTGGCTCAGACGGTCGTGGAGATGGAGCGCGGGTTCCTCTTCCTCATGTCCGTCTCGGACGGCTCGTCCTTGGCCGTCCTGGCCCACCCCGAGTGCGACATCGGCCTCGTCGGTTACGAGATGGCACTGCTTGTCGACCGTGCGGGCGCGGTTCTCACACCCGACCTGCGCGCCGAACTCCAAGGCAGTCTGCTCCACTGACGCCTGCGGATCCACAGAACTCACCAAATCACCGTCCGGCCGACACAGTCCCCCCACCGGCCCCCGTCAGACGGCACGACTGACCGACTTGCTGTCCCGCTCGGAGGATCAATGACCCCGCCCACCGCTCCTCACGATCCGTACGCAGAGCCGTACGGAGATGAGGGCGACCAGCCGCTGGTTCGGCCGTACGCCATGACCGGTGGCCGGACGCGGCCGCGTTACCAGCTCGCCCTCGAGGCGCTGATCAGCACGACGGCGGACCCCGCCCATCTGATGGGGCTGCTTCCCGAGCACCAGCGGATCTGCCACCTGTGCCACGAGGTCAAGTCGGTGGCCGAGGTGTCGGCCCTGCTGTCCATGCCGCTCGGTGTGGCACGGATCCTCGTCGCGGACCTCGCGGAGGCCGGACTCGTCGCGATCCACCAGCCCGGTGGCGACGAGAACGCCGGTGGCGCGCCGGACGTGACTCTGCTGGAAAGGGTGCTCAGTGGACTTCGCAAGCTCTGAACAGGGTCGGGCCACCACCTCCGCGAAGATCGTGGTGGCCGGTGGCTTCGGCGTCGGCAAGACCACGTTCGTGGGTGCCGTCTCCGAGATCAACCCGCTGCGTACCGAGGCCGTGATGACCTCGGCGTCCGCGGGTATCGACGATCTGACCCACACCGGGGACAAGACCACCACCACGGTGGCCATGGACTTCGGCCGTATCACGCTCGACCAGGACCTGATCCTGTACCTGTTCGGCACGCCCGGCCAGGACCGCTTCTGGTTCATGTGGGACGACCTGGTCCGCGGCGCCATCGGCGCCGTGGTGCTGGTGGACACCCGCCGTCTCGCAGACTGCTTCCCCGCGGTCGACTACTTCGAGAACAGCGGTCTGCCGTTCGTCATCGCGCTCAACGGCTTCGACGGTCAGCAGCCGTACACGCCGGACGAGGTCCGCGAGGCGCTGCAGATCGGGCCCGACACCCCGATCATCACGACGGACGCGCGGCACCGCGCGGACGCCAAGAGCGCGCTGATCACGCTGGTCGAGCACGCGCTCATGGCCCGTCTGCGCTAGGGACACGGCGGGCAAAAAGCCGCACCCGGACCGGAATTACGGATCAAGTCCACAACTTCATACGGCAGTTGTCGTAGGTACACCGGTGCCGACTGTGTCTTGTGACACGGTCGGCGTCGGTGTTCATAACGTTTCGACAGAGAAATAGGGTGGTACGACCACGCGTCGCGGTCGATCAGTACCGCTGCGCTCACGATCGCACCGCTTTTTGCCGGAGCTAGCTCTGTATGACCGTTTTATCTGGGACTTACATCACGCGGAATCGTTGCCTCCCAGTGTTTGGAAGTGCGCAACGTGACGTGCTGGAATGCCTGAACTGCCCAATAGTCAAAGACGTACTAGGGCGTGGAGTCACCCGCGGCACGACGTAGGTGCCGGCGCCGAGAGGTTGTTGGTCGAGTGAGGCGAAGCAAGAAAGGTCCCGAGCCGTCGGCGCGGGGCAACTTCACCCCGCCGCCGCGCGGAGCGGCACCCGCACAAGTGACCGGACCGGAGCCGACGGCAGCTCCCGCGCCCAGCGGCAGTCGTCTCTCCCCTCGCAACTGGCGGGTACCCACCCGTCTGAACGCGATCCTGCTCATCCCCGTGCTGGTCGGCCTCGTCATGGGCGGCTTCCAGGTGAAGGGGTCGATCAACACCTGGCAGGAGGCCCGCGACGCCGAGAAGGTGGCCAAGATCGTGGCCGCCGCCGGCGAGTACGCCGAGGCCCTGCTCAACGAGCGCGACCTCTCCGCCGAGCCGCTGCTCCAGGGCAAGCGGGACAGCGACATCGTCAAGGACGCCCGCGCCCTCACCGACGAGAAGGCCGACGCCTTCCACACCGCCGTCGTGGGGATGCCCTCCGGCCAGGGCCTGGAGCGCCGTCTCCGCCTGGTCGAGGAGGCCGAGCCGCAGCTCGACAAGATCCGGCAGACCGCCTACACCCGCGCCGCCGACCCGGTACAGACCGAAGAGGGCTACGTCGCCGTCGAGCACCTGCTGATGGAGTTCTCCAACGAGCTCGGCCTCGGCACCGGCAACGTCACCGCCTACGGCCGTACCGTCTACGCGATCGCCCTCGCCAAGGGCGCCTCCTCCCTCCAGCGCGCGATCGGCATGCACCTGCTGATCCGCCCCAGCGAGGACGAGGCGACCTTCCGCCGGCAGATCACCGCCTTCGCCTCGTACGCCTACCTCGAGAACATCGCCATCCAGGAGTACGTCTCCGGTGGTACCGAGGCGGACGCCGCCCGGCTCCAGCAGGTCCTCGAACAGAAGGAGGAGGAGGGCAAGAAGCAGGTCACCGACGCCGCGGCCGCCGCCAAGGCCAAGGGCCAGGACTTCACCGCGCCGCCCTCCTCCATGCTGAAGATGATCGAGGCGATAGGCAGCGGGCGGTCGCCCGACGAGCTGAAGGCCCTCGGCATCACCCCGGCCACCTGGATGGCCGCCTCCACCCTCAAGTTCGAGGGGTACAGCGAGGTCGAGAACGAACTGATCAACCGCGCGGTGGACGAGGCCGGAACGATCGCCTCCGACGCCCAGCGCGACGCCTACATCAACGGCGCGATCGTCGTGGTCGCCCTGCTCGCCGCGTTCATCATCGCCGGGATCATGGCCCGCCAGATGAGCCGCTCGATGCGCCAGCTGCGCAACGCCGCCTTCGGCATCGCCGAGCAGCGGCTGCCGATGCTGGTCGACCAGCTCTCCCGCACCGACCCCGGCCGGGTCGACACCCGGGTGGCGCCGATCCCGATCACCACCACGGACGAGATCGGCGAGGTCGCCCGCGCGTTCGACCAGGTGCACCGCGAGGCGGTCCGGCTCGCCGCCGAGCAGGCCCTGCTGCGGGGCAACATCAACGCGATCTTCACCAACCTCTCGCGCCGCAACCAGTCCCTGATCGAGGGCCAGCTGACCCTGATCACCGACCTGGAGAACAACGAGGCCGACCCCGACCAGCTGGAGAACCTCTTCAAGCTGGACCACCTGGCCACCCGTATGCGCCGCAACGGCGAGAACCTCCTGGTCCTCGCCGGCGAGGAGCCCGGCCGCCGCTGGGACCAGCCCGTCCCGCTCATCGACGTCCTGCGCGCCGCCTCCTCCGAGGTGGAGCAGTACGAGCGCATCGAGCTGTCCGGTGTCCCCGAGGCCGAGATCCACGGCCGCGCCGTCACCGACCTCGTGCACCTGCTCGCCGAGCTGCTGGAGAACGCCACCACGTTCTCCTCCCCGCAGACCAAGGTGCGCGTCACCGCGACCCGGCTGCCCGACGGCCGCGTGATGATCGAGATCCACGACAAGGGCATCGGCCTCACCGCCGAGGACTTCGCGGACATCAACCACAAGCTGGCCAACCCGCCGACCGTGGACGCCGCGATCTCCCAGCGCATGGGCCTGTTCGTGGTCGGCCGCCTCTCCGACCGCCACGGCATCCGCGTCCAGCTCCGCCCCTCCGGCGAGCAGGCCGGCACGACCTCCCTGGTCATGCTCCCGGACGTGATCACCCATGGTGGCGGTGGCGAGCAGCAGCCGGCCGACCAGTTCACGGTCTCCCAGATCATCCCGGAGCAGCACGGGTACCAGCAGCAGAGCGTCCCGATGCGCACCGCCGCGGAGCTGGGCTTCGACGACAGCCGCTACGAGATACCCGACGACATCCGCGAGCTGGACCCGGTGGGCCGCTCCCTGATGCGTGAGGAGCGCCGCGCGGCCCTGGAGGCCCAGACCCACGGTCAGGACCCGCAGGCGGCCATCGAGGCACCGCGCTACGGCGACGACTTCCAGGCGCCCGAGCCGTCCTACGACAACGGCGCGACGGCCTATGTGGACCAGCAGCGGGCCTACGACCAGCAGACGGCGTACGAGCAGCCGCAGCAGCCGTCGTACGACGAGGCGTACTTCGGCCAGGGCGGCGCCGCGCAGAACGGGAACGGGCGTCCGCAGGGCGGAAGCGACTTCTCCGCGACCGGCGGTTACCCGGAACCCTCCTATGCGGAGTCCGCGCAGGAGGAGCAGGCCCCCGCGGCCCCGGAGACGTACTCGGGCTTCGAGGGGTCGTCCTATCAGGACGACTGGCCGCAGCAGCAGGACTACCAGAGCTCCTACCGCTCCGAGTACGCTCCGGAACCGGAATCTTCGCAGGCCGCTGACGTGAAGGAGCCGGACCGCGTAGGCTTCGACCGTCCGGGATCCATCCCCTCCGCCGGTCACGCGCTGACCGACGCCGGCCTCCCCCGCCGCGGGTCCACCGCGAGCATGGGCGGCACGAGCGCGGGCGCCGTGAACGGACGACAGGATGTGTCCCAGGAGCAGCCGACGACCGGGGGGCCGAACGGCGACTGGCGCTCGGCCAACGACGAGCGCTGGCAGCAGGCGTCCCAGTTGAAGAAGCCGAAGGCGGGCGGGGTCACCTCCTCCGGCCTGCCGCGGCGGGTGCCCAAGGCCAACCTGGTCGAGGGGGCCGCCACGGCGACCCCTCAGGGAGGTCCACAGATCTCCCGCGCTCCCGAGGACGTCCGGGGCAGGCTGAGCAACCTGCGTCGCGGTGTCCAGCGGGGGCGCAACGCAGGCAGTGAAACGAACGGCCAGGGCTTCGGTCCTGACAGCACCTACAACCAGGAGCGTTAGTGTGAGCCCGATGAGCCAGGCGGCACAGAACCTGAACTGGTTGATCACCAACTTCGTGGACAACACCCCCGGGGTGTCCCACACGGTGGTGGTCTCCGCCGACGGACTCCTTCTGGCGATGTCGGAAGGGTTTCCGCGCGACCGAGCCGACCAGCTGGCGGCCGTCGCGTCGGGTCTGACCTCTCTGACCGCGGGTGCCTCCCGCATCTTCGAGGGTGGCAGCGTCAATCAGACGGTTGTGGAGATGGAGCGGGGATTCCTGTTCATCATGTCCATTTCCGACGGTTCCTCCCTCGCCGTTCTCGCACACCCGGAAGCCGACATCGGCCTCATCGGGTACGAGATGGCCCTTCTGGTGGACCGTGCCGGCACGGTTCTGACCCCGGATCTCCGAGCGGAGCTACAGGGCAGCCTGCTCAACTGACAGGGGGACGGTGCGTTTTGGCGTCCCGGGGCCGTAAGGTTTCGGGACGCGGCTTCCCATGAGCCATGGATGCCAGCACAGTCGGAGGAGGAGAGAACGTGGCAACACCCCCAGGCGGTTCATCGTCGGGCAACTGGTCCTACCCCGGCCAGGGGCCGGGCCAGGGTGACCAGAACCGGTACAACTTCCCCTCCGCACCGAGCCGTCAGCAGCCGTACGCACCGCAGGGCCCCGGTCCTTCGCCGTACGACCAACCGCCGGCGCCACGCATCCAGCCGGTACAACCGCATCGCCGCAGCCCCGAGCCGTCTCCCGCGGGAACGGCGAGCAACCCCCTGGTGCGCCCGTACGCCATGACGGGCGGCCGCACCAGGCCGCGCTACCAGCTCGCCATCGAGGCGCTGGTGCACACCACCGCGCAGCCGCATCAGATGCAGGGCCAACTGCCCGAGCATCAGCGGATCTGCAACCTCTGCCGGGAGATCAAGTCGGTGGCCGAGATCTCGGCCCTGCTGACGATCCCTCTCGGCGTGGCCAGGATCCTCGTCGCCGACTTGGCGGAGGCGGGCCTGGTCGCCATTCATCAGCCCGGCGGCGACGAGAACGCCGGTGGCCAGCCAGACGTGACACTGCTCGAAAGGGTGCTCAGTGGACTTCGCAAGCTCTAGCGGCGGTCCTTCCCGCTCCACCACCTCAGCGAAGATCGTGGTGGCGGGTGGCTTCGGCGTGGGCAAGACCACGTTCGTCGGGGCCGTCTCGGAGATCAACCCGCTGCGTACCGAGGCCGTCATGACGTCCGCTTCCGCGGGCATCGACGACCTCACCCACACCGGAGACAAGACGACGACGACCGTCGCCATGGACTTCGGCCGCATCACCCTGGACCAGGACCTGATCCTGTACCTGTTCGGCACGCCCGGCCAGGACCGTTTCTGGTTCATGTGGGACGACCTGGTCCGCGGCGCCATCGGCGCGATCGTCCTTGTGGACACCCGGCGGCTGGCCGACTGCTTCCCGGCGGTCGACTACTTCGAGAACAGCGGGCTGCCGTTCGTCATCGCCCTGAACGGCTTCGACGGTCAGCAGCCGTACAACCCGGACGAGGTCCGTGAGGCGCTGCAGATCGGGCCCGACACGCCGATCATCACGACCGACGCGCGGCACCGTGCCGACGCGAAGTCGGCGCTGATCACGCTGGTCGAGCACGCGCTGATGGCGCGCCTGCGGTAGGTCCGCGACGCTCAGCCGTACGAAGGGGTCTCTCGCCGAGAGGGGCCCCTTTTCGCGTTGCCGGGGTCCCGCCCCTTCGTTCCCGGGCGGTGAGGAGGAGCCGAGTCGTCGCGGCGCAGCAGGGCGCGGACGGCGGCGCGGGCCGGTGGCGCGGTTCGTCCGGGTCACCCCGTGCACGCGAAGGCCCCGGCCGCCCCCCTTGTCGGGAGGCGCCGGGGCCTTCGGAGCGGCTGGATGCCGCCGGGTCACCGCCAGCTGTGCGGGGCGCGGAAGCCGGGCTCGCGCTCCAGGCGCCGCCAGCCGGCACGGGCGCGGCCGTGGTGGGCCGGGGTCTCGGCGGGCCGGGCCGCGGCACGGGCGAGGAGCAGCGCGGTGATCGCGGCCACTTCCTCGGGCTCGGCGTGGCCCTTCTCGACGCGAATGTCAGGAAGCTTCATGGGTGTCAGTCTCCGTGGATGAGGTTTCCGCAGGGGTACGGCGAAGAGACCGGCCGGTTACTGCGGCGGGTTGCCGTGCTTGCGGGAGGGCAGGTCGGCGTGCTTCGTGTGCAGCATCGCCAGGGAGCGGATGAGCACGGAGCGGGTGTCCGCGGGGTCGATGACGTCGTCCACGAGGCCGCGCTCGGCCGCGTAGTACGGGTGCATCAGCTCGGCCTTGTACTCCTTGACCATGCGGACGCGCATCGCCTCGGGGTCCTCGGCCTCGGCGATCTGCCGGCGGAAGATGACGTTGGCGGCACCCTCGGCGCCCATCACCGCGATCTCGTTGGTGGGCCACGCGTAGGTGAGGTCGGCACCGATGGACTGGCTGTCCATGACGATGTACGCACCTCCGTACGCCTTGCGAAGGATCAGGGAGATCCTGGGCACGGTCGCGTTGCAGTAGGCGTAGAGGAGCTTCGCGCCGTGGCGGATGATTCCACCGTGCTCCTGGTCTACACCAGGGAGGAAGCCGGGTACGTCCAGAAGAGTGATGATCGGGATGTTGAAGGCGTCGCACATCTGTACGAAGCGGGCGGCCTTCTCGCTGGCTTCGATGTCGAGGACGCCCGCGAGGGTCTGCGGCTGGTTGGCGACGATGCCGACCACCTGGCCGTCGAGCCGGCCGAGGGCGCAGATGATGTTGCGGGCCCAGCGCTCGTGGACCTCCAGGTAGTCGCCGTCGTCGACGATCTCCTCGATGACCTTGGCCATGTCGTAGGGCCGGTTGCCGTCCGCGGGGACCAGGTCGAGGAGGACGTCGCTGCGGCGGTCCACCGGGTCGGAGGGCTCCACGCGCGGGGGGTTCTCGCGGTTGTTCTGCGGGAGCATCGACAGCAGGTAGCGCACCTCGGCGATGCACGTCTCCTCGTCGTCGTACGCGAAGTGCGCGACGCCGCTGGTCTCGGCGTGCACGTCCGCGCCGCCGAGGCCGTTCTGGGTGATCTCCTCGCCGGTGACGGCCTTGACGACGTCCGGGCCGGTGATGAACATCTGCGAGGTCTCACGGACCATGAACACGAAGTCGGTCAGGGCGGGGCTGTAGGCCGCGCCGCCCGCGCAGGGGCCGAGCATCACGCTGATCTGCGGGATGACACCGGACGCCTTGGTGTTGCGCTGGAAGATGCCGCCGTAGCCGGCGAGGGCGGAGACGCCCTCCTGGATACGGGCGCCGGCGCCGTCGTTGAGGGAGACCAGCGGGGCACCGGCCGCGATGGCCATGTCCATGATCTTGTGGATCTTGGTGGCGTGCGCCTCGCCGAGGGCGCCGCCGAAGATGCGGAAGTCATGGGCGTAGACGAAGACCGTGCGGCCCTCCACCGTGCCCCAGCCGGTGACGACACCGTCGGTGTACGGCTTCTTGGCCTCCAGGCCGAAGCCGGAGGCGCGGTGCCGGCGCAGCTGCTCGACCTCGTTGAAGGAGCCCGGGTCCAGCAGCAGTTCGATGCGCTCCCGGGAGGTCAGCTTGCCCTTGGCGTGCTGCGCCTCGGTCGCCTTCTCGCTCGGGCCGGCGATCGCCTGGGCACGGATCTCGTGCAGTTCGGCCACTCGCCCGCGCGCGTCCGTCGGCTCACCCGGCGCCTCATCCAAAACGGTCATGTAGCGACCTTACGAAGTCGGACAAGAAAACCGGGCCGTTGACTCCGTACAGTCTCCGGCGCGTTTTCCTGGTACCCCTGAACAGAACTGTTCAGGCATGCAGCCGACCCGACTGCTCAGGGGGTGTGCGGGTTGTCGGGGTCTCACAAAGGCGGGTGCTCGCCTCGGGCGAGAGTCACCTCACAGGTGTGGGTGGCGCAGGCGGTGCCGGGGGTCACGCGGAGCCGTAGCCGGCGGCCCGTCGCCTCCAGCACCTCGACGGAGCGATCGGTCCGGGACACCGAGCGGACCGGTCCGTTCCAGGTGACCTCGACCGGCGCCCCGGTGCGCGGGGGTTCGCTCACGCGGAGGGTGGCGGTGCGGCCGCGGCGCCGGAGGAGGACGCTCGCGCCGGCCGAGGCCGCGAGCGGGCCGGACCGGCCCGCCGTCCAGAAGTTCGCGGCCGTCACGCCGAGCGGGGCGACGTGGACCGCCTGGCACGCGCTGTCGTTGGCGAGGACCGACAACCAGCGCCGTTCGGCGGCGCGGGCCGCGACAGCGCGGCGGGACGCCCCGGGCATGAGGACGTAGACGTAGGTGGCGTCGGTGGGGTCGGTGCCGTGGTCCAGCCAGAGGGTCTGCCAGCGCCGGGTGCGGCGTTCGGTGGTGCCGCCTGTGTTGATGTCGGACCATGCGCCGGTGCGGTCCTCGCGGAGGGTGCGCAGGTCCGCCCCGGTGCGGCCGGGCAGGACCCAGCCGCCGTGGCCCGCCAGGTGGGCCCAGCCGGAGCCCTGCACGAAGGGGTGGTGCCCGTCGGCGTCGGGGTCGCCCAGGTTGCGGTTGTCGACGACGGTCTCGACCGGGACGCCGTCCGCGCAGCGGATCCCGGCGCCGAGGCAGATGACGGAGTCGTCGACGCAGAACCACGACTTGCGGGCCCGCAGGGTGGAGCCCAGGCCCTGGAGGTCCTGGCCGATCGCCGCGTACTCGCCGTCCGTGGTCCCGCCGACCCACCGGACGGCGGGTTTCGGCGCGCCCCACTCGCCGCCCTCCCTGTCGGCGAGGCGCCTGGTGGAGACGGTCGTGCCGGGGAGCCGGTACCAGTCGACGGTCGGCCAGAACCAGTCGGTGTACTGGTCGGACCGGGCGCCGCGCCCCCGGGGCCACCACAGGGTCATCCCCGCTCCGGTGTGCCAGCCGCGCGGGTTCTCGCCGTTGCCGCACTCGTAGTGGGCGATGCGGCCGGAGGCCAGGGAGAGGGCGGCCACGAAGGCGGGGCGGCGGTGGACGGCACGGTCCATGGCGGCGAAGAGGTGGTGGCCGACGGGGTCGGGGGCGGGTGGTGCCGGGGACGCCGCGACGGCGTGGAGCCGGGCGAGGTCCGCGACGCCGAACTGGGGGGCGGTGAGGATCGGGGTGACCGTGTCGCGCGCGATCCACCCCTTGATCCGTCCGTGCCACCGCTCGCGCTCGGCCGTGCCGGCGCCCAGCGCGAGGAGGGCGAGCGCCGCGATGAGCGCCTGTCCGTGGAAGTGGTCGCCGCGCAGGACGTGCCGGTCGTCGCCTCTGAGGTGGCCGCGGCTGATGGCCCGGCCGTTGACGGTGTCCATGACGAGGCCGTCGTGGATGAGGGGGGCGTACGCCCGCTCGACGCTGTCGAGGACGATCTGCCGGCCCGGGTCGGTGACCTGCCAGGAGGACCCGGCCAGCAGGGCGAACAGCCGCCCCAGCCCGTCGAGCAGCACCTGCCCGTACGTCCCCGAGTAGGCGACCCAGGTGTGCTGCACGAAGGAGCCGTCGGCGTACAGCCCGTCCCCCTGGGTGACGTACGGGAAGACCGGCGTGAGGGCGTCCCGGGCGAGGGCGATCTTCGCGGGGGTCCGGCCGAGGATGCCGCGCAGGGCGACGCTGCGGCAGAGGTCGACCCGGTTGGCGCCGGTGGAGGTCCCGCTGTACTCCCGCAGCATCGCGTCGGGGACGAAGTGGTCGATCGCCGCGCAGGCGGCGTCCCGCAGGGCGGGCGTCAGTTCGTCGTGGAGGGCGGCGACGATGTCCGTCAGGAGGCGGGGGCTGCCGATCTGCCACTCCCACCAGTTGCCGTAGCGGGTGGTCGCGGGGTGGTAGACGGTCGTGGAGAGGTGGTCGAGGCCGCGGACGACGTCTGCGAGGAGGCCCGCGTCGCCGGTCGAGCCGGTGCCCGGCTGGACGTACGCCTGCGTCATCGTCCACAGCCGTGCGTAGCTCCGGGTGATGCCGGCGGGCGGGTCGAAGGGGCGGTCGGGCCAGAGGGAGCGGGGAGCGGGCGCCATGGTCGCCCGGAAGCCGCGGGCCAGTTCGCCGGTCTCGCGCAGGCGGGAGGCGTAGGGCTCGGCGGTGGGGTCGTAGCCGGCGCCCAGGGCGAGGGTGAGCCAGCGGCGGCGGAGCGCGGCGAACTCGTCGGGCTCGGCGGGCTCGGGCTCGGCGGTGGTGGAGAGCGCGGCGTGCGCGGGATGGTGAGTGGAGGTCGCCGCCAGGGTCGCGGAGAGCAGGAACGAACGGCGCGTGGGGGTCATGCCCATGCCGTATCAGCTCCGCGAGCGGAGATCAACGCTGCGTAATATATTGATCACCCGATCGACAAGGTTGAAAGTTGAACGGAATAGGTCTACGGTGAACCTCGTTCAGCTAGTTGAACCTTGAACGAACACCTCCCAAGGAGACACGTCATGAGCATCTTCGGCCGCAAGAACGACAACGCCTCCTCCGAGCCGGCCGCGACGACCGCCTCCTCGGTGAACCCCGAGCTGGCCGCGCTGACCGGCGACTACACGATCGACCCGTCGCACACCACGCTCGGCTTCGTCGCCCGCCACGCCATGGTCACCAACGTCAAGGGCGGATTCCTCGACTTCTCGGGCTCGCTGCACCTCGACGGCACCGACCCGTCCCGCTCGACCGCCTCCCTCGACGTCCGCATGGACAGCATCGACACCGGCAACGCCGACCGGGACGGCCACCTCAAGAGCGCGGACTTCTTCAAGACGGACGAGTTCCCGACGATGACCTTCCGCTCGACCTCCGCGGAGGCGCTCGGCGGCGACGACTACCGCATCACCGGCGACCTCTCCATCCTCGGCACCACCAAGCCGATCACCATCGACCTGGAGTTCAACGGCGCCGCCAAGGACCCCTTCGGCAACGAGCGCGTCGGCTTCGAGGGCAAGGCGGAGATCCTGCGCTCCGAGTGGGGCCTCACCTGGAACGCCGCGCTGGAGACGGGCGGCGTGCTGGTGTCCGACAAGATCAAGCTGCTGTTCGACATCTCGGCGATCCGCAACGCCGAGTGATCCGGGCAGGGGGAAGCGGGACGGACCGGCCGGGGCCGGCCGGTCCTCACCGCGGGTGACCCGCTTCCAGCCTCCGAAGTGCCGCCCCCAACCGGGCGGCTCGCGCACGGGGCGTACGGGCCTTGAGCAGGCCCAGGACGAGGAGATACCGGTCGGTCCTGCCGAGCCGGTCGAAGGCCTGCCGGGCTCGGGGCAGCCGGGCGAGAGCCGCTTGCAGATCCTCCGGTACGACCGCCTCCTTCTGGGACGCGTACGCCGACGCCCAGCGCCCGTCCGCCTTCGCGGCGTCGACCTCAGCGAGGCCGCCGGGCCGCATCCGGCCCTCGGCGGTCAGTTCCTCCACCCTGCGCACGTTCACCATCGACCAGTCGCCGCGCGGTCTGCGCGGTGTGATCCGCTGCAGGTAGTGGACCTCGTCGCACCGGCGCCGGTGCGAGGTGATCCAGCCGTGGCAGAGGGCGACGTCATTGACCTCCCCGGCACCGACGGACCGCAGCCCGCTCCCCTTCTTGGCGACCTTCACCCACACACCGGGGTGCGGCGCGGGATGAGCGGCCAGCCACGCGTCGAGCCGCTCGGCGTCCTCGAACGCGAGCGCTCCCCCGGGCACGTGGGTCACGGGGGTTTCGACGGACGCGGGGGCCTCGGTGCTGTCGTGAGTGACCATGAGGCCATGATGGGCGGCCTGTAGGACGGCTTCTGCCCTACAGGCGGACGCAGCGGGAAATCAGGTGGCTGGTTCGGACCTCTTGCCTGAGGGGCTGCGGCGTTCCCATAATCCAGCGACAGAATTTGATCTGAGCATGCCAGCAAGCAGCGTCCCCCCGCACGGTCTCGCTTGACATGTTCGCATCAATTCTGGGTTCGTCGCACGAGTCCCCGCATGCTCGACCCCCCACGGAAGGCATCACCTTGAAGCGACTCATCACCGCCCTGAAGAGATGCGCCGCCGTCGGCGCCGCCGCGCTCGCCATCGCGAGCCTCCAGCCGGTCTCGGCGGCCCAGGCCGCCCCGTCACCGGTCGTCGGCGGCACGCGGGCGGCACAGGGCGAGTTCCCGTTCATGGTCCGGTTGTCGATGGGCTGTGGCGGCGCGCTGTACACGCAGCAGATCGTCCTCACCGCCGCGCACTGCGTCGGCGCGACCGGGAACAACACGAGCATCACCGCCACCGCCGGTGTCGTGGACCTCCAGAGCACCAGCGGGCGGGTCCAGGTCCGCTCCACGAAGGTGTACCGGGCCCCCGGCTACAACGGCACGGGCAAGGACTGGGCGCTCATCAAGCTCGCCCAGCCGATCAACCTGCCGACCCTGAAAATCGCCACGACCACCCAGTACAACACCGGTGACTTCACCGTCGCCGGCTGGGGAGCGGCCCGCGAGGGCGGCGCCCAGCAGCGGTACATGTTGAAGGCGACGGTCCCGTTCATCAGTGACGCGACCTGCCGCGCCTACGGCGGCCTCTACAGCGGCCTCGTCCCCGGCGAGGAGATCTGCGCCGGGTTCGCCTCCGGCGGCGTCGACACCTGCCAGGGCGACTCGGGCGGCCCGATGTTCCGCCGCGACAACGCCGGCGCCTGGATCCAGGTCGGCATCGTCAGCTGGGGCGACGGCTGCGCCCAGCCCAACGCCCCGGGTGTCTACTCCGAGGTCTCGACCTTCGCCTCCCAGATAGCGTCGGCCGCCGCCACGCTCTGACCGGCGCCCCCTCCGTACGACGTCCACGGGTCCGGCGCGCGCCAAGCGCCGGGCCCGTGCCCGTGCCGGGCCGGTCAGGCTCAGAAGCCGCCGCCGAAGTCCCCGCCGCCTCCGAAGTCGCCGCCACCCCCGAAGTCACCGCCACCGAAACCGCCGGAGAAGTCGTCCGGGTCGAAGTCACCGCCGGAGACGTCACCGCCGCCGTAGCCGCCGTCCGCGCCGAAGTCGCCGTAGCCGGCGCCGTAGACGGCCCCGTAGGAGGGGGTGGCCATCATGCTGCCGAGCATCGTGCCGACGAGGAGGCCGGGCAGGAGACCGCCGCCGAAGTAGCCGCCCGCCCAGGGGCCGTAGGCGGGACCCGCGTCCCAGTAGGGACGGCGGGCGCCGGAGGCCGTCTCGACCTCGCGGACCATGGGCTCCCGGCCGTCCGCCAGCCGGTCCCGGTCCGCCGCGCACACCGGGACCTCACGGGCCGCGCCGCCCGGCGGCGGGGTCCACAGGACGTCGGCGACCGACGGGCCGTGGCGGGGGTCGAAGAAGCAGGGGGCGCGGCGTTCGGGGAGCGGACCCCCCTCCCGGCGGGCGGCCAGCAGGGCGAGGGAGAAGCGGCCGTCCTCCAGTGCCTGGGTGACCGCGCGCACGTCCTCGGGGCGGGTGGCCGCCGCCATCAGCGACTTCGCCTGCTCGTAGGCGTCGAGGGCGCGCTCGTAGTCGGCGCGCATCGCGTCGTCCGCGCCCGCCTCGGCGGGGTGGAAGTCCAGCCGGTCGAGTTCCTCACCGAAGGCGGTGATGTCCTCGTCGACCACCACGCGCAGCTTCTCCAGGGCCGCGCGGCGCTCCGCCTCCTCCCGGCGGCGCCGACGGCGGACGACGGCGTACGCGCCGACACCGCCCGCTGCCACCAGCGCGCCGACCGCGGCCAGCGCGCCGACGTCCACGCCTCCGTCGCCCCCGGCGCCGCTCCAGCTCGACGGAGCCGTGCCGCCCGGGTCGCTGCGCAGGGCGTCGTCCACGAAGTCGTTGAGCTGGGCCTTGGCGTCGCCCGCGCCCTGCGCCGCGGCGACCAGGTTGGAGACGGTCCGCGGACTCAGGACGCTCGCGTCGGCCCTCGCGTCGAAGCGGTCGCCGAGGCGAATGGCGTACAGGCCGGTGATGCCGGTCTCGGTGCGGAGGTTCCGGAAGAGGTCCTGGGTGGGGTAGCCGGCCGGGAGGACGGCCACGAAGACCGGCTCGTCCGCGGCGCGGATCTGGTCGGCGAGCGCTTCGGCGTCCGACGCGGCGAGCAGGTCGGAGGCGGCCGGGTCGACGTAGACGGGGCCCTCGCGCAGGGCCGCGGCCACCGTCGAGAGGTCCGTGGCAGCGCGGGCGCCCGGCGCTCCGACCGTCAGCACCGCCAGGGCGGCGGCGATGAGCGGCACGATCAGGAGGCGGGTCAGAGACCGGACCGGTACGCCCTTCATACCTTCGAAGCTACCTCGGTCACCGGCAGAACGGAGGATCGGACCGCCCGGAACGGGTCCGGGGGTTCGGCTCCGGTCGGAGGCCGCGCCCCGGTCACACCGGGCGCGGCCGCTCGGCCCGTCGCGTGGTCACTGCGCGGGTTCGACCCCGGCCCGGAGCAGGCCGTACGTGTAGGCGTCCTCCAGGGCCTGCCAGGAGGCGGCGATGACGTTCTCGGCGACGCCCACGGTGGACCACTCGCCGGCGCCGTCGGTGGTGGAGATCAGCACACGGGTCGTGGAGTTGGTGCCGTGCTTGCCCTCCAGGATGCGGACCTTGTAGTCGACCAGCTCCATATTGGCGAGCTGGGGGTAGATCCGCTCCAGGGCGACGCGCAGGGCTCGGTCGAGGGCGTTGACCGGGCCGTTGCCCTCGGCGGTGGCGACGATGCGCTCGCTCTTGGCCCACAGTTTGACGGTGGCCTCGTTGGCGTGGCTCCCGTCGGGGCGGTCCTCGACGATGGCGCGCCAGGACTCGGTGCTGAAGTAGCGCAGCGGCTTGCCGGCCACCTCCTCGCGGAGCAGCAGCTCGAACGACGCGTCGGCCGCCTCGTAGGTGTAGCCCTTGAGTTCGCGCTCCTTGACCCGCTCGACGACCCGGCCGATCAGCTCCCGGTCGCCGCCGAGGTCGACACCCAGCTCCTTGCCCTTGAGCTCGATGGAGGCGCGGCCCGCCATGTCGGAGACCAGCATCCGCATGGTGTTGCCGACCTGCTCGGGGTCGATGTGCTGGTACAGGTCGGGGTCGACCTTGATGGCGGAGGCGTGCAGACCCGCCTTGTGCGCGAAGGCGGAGACCCCCACGTACGGCTGATGCGTGGAGGGGGTCAGGTTGACGACCTCGGCGATCGCGTGGGAGATGCGGGTCATCTCGCGCAGGGCGCCGTCGGGGAGGACCTTCTTGCCGTACTTCAGCTCCAGGGCCGCGACGACCGGGAAGAGGTTGGAGTTGCCGACGCGTTCGCCGTAGCCGTTGGCCGTGCACTGCACGTGGGTGGCGCCCGCGTCGACGGCGGCGAGGGTGTTGGCGACCGCGCAGCCGGTGTCGTCCTGGGCGTGGATGCCGAGCCGGGCGCCGGTGTCGGCGAGGACGGTGGAGACGACCGCCTGGACCTGTGCGGGGAGCATGCCTCCGTTGGTGTCGCAGAGGACCACGACGTCGGCGCCGGCCTCGGCGGCGGCGCGGACGACGGACTTGGCGTACTCGGGGTTGGCGCGGTAGCCGTCGAAGAAGTGCTCGCAGTCGACGAAGACCCGGCGGCCCTGCTCCCGGAGGTGGGAGACGGTGTCGCGGACCATCTCCAGGTTCTCCTCCAGGGTGGTGCGCAGCGCCAGCTCCACATGGCGGTCGTGGGACTTGGCGACCAGGGTGATGACCGGCGCACCGGAGTCGAGGAGCGCCCTGACCTGCGGGTCCTCGCTCGCTCTGCCGCCTGCGCGGCGGGTGGCGCCGAACGCGACGAGCTGGGCGTGCCTGAAGTCGATCTCCTTCTGGGCGCGCGCGAAGAACTCGGTGTCCCGCGGGTTGGCGCCGGGCCAGCCGCCCTCGATGAAGCCCACTCCGAAATCGTCCAGGTGCCGAGCGATGGCCAGCTTGTCGGCGACGGTGAGGTTGATGCCCTCACGCTGGGCGCCGTCTCGCAGGGTGGTGTCGAAGACGTGGAACGAGTCGTCGAGCTCGCTGGTTTCCGTCATGGTGTTCGGCTCCTGATGTCGGATCTCGGTCTGTACCGGAATGACCGGCTCCACCGTCCTCCCATCATCCCGCGCGCTGCGTTCCCGGCTGGGGGTGGGCCAGAAAAGCGAAAAACCTCTCGCGGGTGCGAGAGGTCTGCGCGCGGGTCGAGGACGACGGTGTCCGCCCGTACGTGGTCGTACGTGGCGGTCACTGCGGACCGGCGCGCCTGCTGCCAATAATCATGGCGAACGAGAGCACGGGGGCAGTCTGGCACAGACCGTCCCGGTGCTCACCGTCCGTCTCAGGATGCGAACAGCGCGCTGTGCGCGGGCGCGTGCGCCCCCTCACCCCAGGGACTCGTCCAGGAACTCCCGTACGTGGGACAGGATCCGCTCGCGGTCGGCGCCGCGCAGGCCGATGGCCACGTTGATGGAGAAGCCGTCGAGCAGGGCGCGCAGCCGGGTGGCGAACCGGTCGGGGTCGAGGGTGCGGAACTCGCCGCGCGACATGCCCTCCGCGAGCAGCGCCACCAGGTCGCGGTGCCAGGCGCCCTCGATGGCGGCCTGGCGGTCGCGGGCCTCGTCGTCGGCGTTCTGCGAGCGGTTCCAGACCTCCAGCCAGAGCGTCCAGTGGGGGTCGCGGTGCCCGTCGGGGACGTAGAGGTCGACGTAGGCGTCCAGGCGTTCGCGGGCGGGGGCGGCGCGGGTGAGGAGCCGCGCGCGCTCGGCGCCGAGCCGGCCCTCGCTCCACTCCAGGGTCCGCAGCAGCAGTTCGTCCTTGGAGTGGAAGTAGTAGAGGAGGTGGCCGCTGCTCATGCCGACCTCACGGCCGAGCGCCGCCATGGTGAGCTTCTCCAGACCCCGCTCGGCGATCATGGCCATGGCAGCGCCGAGGACCTCCTCGCGCGGCGGGGCGGTGTTGCGGCGGCGCGTCATCGGTCGGCCACGCGGACGGCGGCGGGCAGGAAGTGGGTCTCGTAGGGGCCGGTGCAGTCGGCGAACAGTGTCGCGACCACCGCGCCGCATCCTCCGCACAGTTCGTTGGGCCCCTCTCGCCCGGGCACCGCACAGCATCCGAACTCCCGGACGGCCGGGTTGGGGGACAGGTACCGCCGGGTGTCCTCCGGGTGCACCACGAGGGTGTCGCGCGGCCCGGCGGACATCAGGCATCCCGGCCCGTCGGGGTCCAGGTGGACCGCGTTGCCGGGATGGGCGACGTCCATCCACGCGGGATCGGGATGCGGAACGTACGGTGCTCCGCAGGGCAGCGGATCCACCGCGTATGTCCCGAGCGGCATCGTCGACGGGGCGCGCCGCGAGCCGTCGGGGTTCTTCCGCCCGTCGTAGAGCGGACGTTCGGGCACCTCGGGCAGCAGGCGCAGCGGCCCGGTGAGAGGCCGGTCGCAGGCGGCGCAGCGCAGGACGTGCGCGGTTGCGCTCGGTGGTGTGGTCATCCGTACGTTTCTACCGGACGCCGGCCCGTGGCTGCTGCTGGGTGATGCAGTGGATGCCGCCCCCGCCGGCGAAGATCGTGCGGGCGTCGACCAGGGTGACCGTGCGGTCGGGGAAGAGTCGGCGGAAGATCGCGGCGGCCTGCTCGTCACGGGGGTCGTCGAAGGCGCAGAGGACGACTCCGCCGTTGCACAGGTAGTGGTTGATGTAGGAGTGGTCGGACCAGCGGCCGTCGGTCTCCAGCTCGGTCGGCGCGGGGACCTCGACGACCTCCAGGCGCCGTCCGCGTGCGTCGGTCTGGGCCCGCAGGAGTCCGATGACCTCCTCGGTGATCTCGTGGTCGGGGTGGGCGGGGTCCGGCTGGGAGTGGGCGACGACCACACCGGGGCGGGCGAACGCGGCGACGATGTCGACGTGGCCCAGGGTGCCGAAGCCACCGGGCGGGTAGTCGGCGGTGAGACCGCGCGGCAGCCAGATCGCCTTGCGGGTGCCGAGCTGGGCGTGGATCTCCGCCTCGACCTCGTCGCGGGTCCAGCCGGGATTGCGTTCGGGCCCGAGCTGCACGGTCTCGGTGAGCAGGACGGTGCCCTCGCCGTCGACGTGGATCGCGCCGCCCTCGTTCACCAGCGTCGAGGCGTAGGTCCGCGCCCGGGCGAGGTCCGCCACGGACGCGGCGATCCTCGCGTCGTGCCCCCAGCGGGCCCAGGGCTGCGCGCCCCAGCCGTTGAACCGCCAGTCGACGGCGGCCAGCCGTCCCCGGTCGTCGGTGAGGAAGGTGGGGCCGATGTCGCGCATCCAGGCGTCGTCCAGGTCGCGTTCGACGGTGTCGACTCCGGGGCCGAGGAGCGCGGTGGCCTCGGCGGCCTGCCCCGGTCCGCACACCACCGTCACCGGTTCGAAGCGGCGGACGGCGCGGGCGACGGACGCCCAGGCGGCGCGGGCGGCGGCGAGGTCGCCGGGGTCGTCGAAGGTGGGGTTGGGGCCGGGCCAGGCCATCCAGGTGCGCTCGTGCGGGGCCCATTCGGCAGGCATGCGGAAGCCGTCGGCGGCAGCGGACATCGCGGGACCTCTCAGAGGAAGTACAGCCGGTTGAGGGAGACGGAGTCGGCCGGCTCGGAGCGGAGCGGCTCCCCGTCGAGCGTGACCAGGCCGGTGCGCGGGTCCACGTCGACCGAGCCGGTACGGGAGTTGCGGACCAGGTCGGCGGGGCCGATGCCGCGGGTGCCGCGCACGGCGACCCTGCGGCGGCGGGTCGGCAGCAGGTCGGCGCCCGCGTCGAGCGCGGCGCGCGCCACGAACGCGACGGAGAGGTCGGCGGCCGTGGCCCCGTGCGCCCCGAACTGCGGTCCCAGCACGAGGGGTTCACAGGCGTCGGTGGCCGCGTTGGGGTCCCCGACGACACCGTAGGCGGGGAAGCCGGACTTCAGCACCAGCTGGGGTTTGGCACCGAAGTACTCGGGGCGCCAGAGCACGATGTCGGCGAGCTTGCCGACCTCCAGGGAGCCGATCTCGTGGGCGAGGCCGTGGGCGATGGCCGGGTTGACGGTGAGTTTGGCGATGTAGCGCAGGACGCGCTCGTTGTCGTGGTCGTCCGGGGCGCCCGACTCGGCCTTCATCTTCCCGGCCATGGCGAAGGTCCGGCGCACGGTCTCGCCCGCGCGTCCCATGCCCTGCGCGTCGGACGAGGTGATGCCGATGGCACCCAGGTCGTGCAGCACGTCCTCGGCGCCCATCGTCCCGGCGCGGATGCGCTCGCGGGCCAGGGCGGCGTCGCCGGGCAGGTCGGTCTTGAGGCCGTGGGCGGAGACGATCATCCCGAAGTGCTCGGCGACGGCGTCCCGGCCGAAGGGCAGGGTCGGGTTGGTGGAGGAGCCGATGACGTTCGGCACCCCGGCCATCTTCAGCACGTTCGGCACGTGGCCGCCGCCGCAGCCCTCGATGTGGAAGGCGTGGATCGTGCGCCCCTCCAGCACGCGCAGGGTGTCCTCGACCGACAGGCACTCGTTCAGCCCGTCGCTGTGCAGGGCCACTTGGACGTCGTGCTCCTCGGCGACGCGCAACGCCGTGTCCAGCGCCCGGGTGTGGGCGCCCATGTCCTCGTGCACCTTGAACCCGGAGGCGCCGCCCTCGGCGAGGGCCTCGACCAGCGGGGCCGCGTGCGACGACGAACCCCGGCCGAGGAAACCGATGTTGACCGGCCAGGCGTCGAACGCGGCGAACGCGTGCCGCAGCGCCCACGGCGAGTTGACCCCGACGCCCCACACCGGTCCGAACTCCTGCCCGATGACGGTGGTCACCCCGGAGGCCAGCGAGGCTTCCATGATCCGCGGCGACAGCAGGTGGACGTGTGTGTCCACGGCCCCCGCGGTGGCGATGAGGCCCTCGCCGGACACGATGGACGTGCCCGTGCCGACCACGACGTCGACCCCGTCGAGGGTGTCGGGGTTCCCGGCCCGCCCGACGGCGTGGATGCGCCCCTCCCGGATACCGATCGACACCTTGCGGATGCCGAGCACCGCGTCGATCACCACGACGTTGCTGACGACCACGTCGCAGGTCTCGCGGACGGCCGCCGCCTTCAGGTGCAGCCCGTCCCGCGCGGTCTTGCCGAACCCGGCGAGGAACTCGTCGCCGTACCGCTGGGCGTCGGACTCGACCCGGATCACGAGGCCCGAGTCGCCGAGCCGGAGCCGGTCCCCGGCGCGGGGGCCGTGGGTGGCGGCGTACGCGTACGGGTCGATCGGGGCGGCTGCCGGACGGTTGGCCGGACTGCCGGCGGCGGGGGTCATCGCGCGGCTCCCAGGTATCCGCAGGCGGCGGCCCTGCGCAGGGCCTCTTCCTTCGCTCCGGGGGCGTCGAGGGGACCGTCGACGAGACCGGCGAAGCCGATGGCGACCCGCTCGCCCCCGAGGGGCAGCAGCCCCACCTCGACGCTCTCCCCCGGTCCGAACCGCACCGACGACCCGGCGGGCACGGCCAGCCGCATCCCGTACGCCTCGGCCCGCGCGAAGTCCAGGCGCGGGTTGGCCTCGAAGAAGTGGAAGTGGGAGGTGACCGAGACGGGCACGGTGGCCGTGTTGGTCACCGTCAGCCGCACGGCCGCCCGGGGGTCCGTGTGGGCGGGCCCCGGCAGCAGCGCGCCGGGCGCCCGCTCGCCGAGGCCGCCGGCGATCGGGTCGGCGACCACCGCGAGCCGGGAACCGTCGTCGAACACCGCCTCGACCTGCACCTCGGTGACGACGTCGGCGACACCGGGCAGGACGTCGTCGGGCCCGAGCACCGACCGCGCCCGCGCGATCGCCTCGTCCAGCCGCGCCCCGTCCCGCGCGGCCTCGCAGACGGTGTCCGCGACGAGCGCGGTCGCCTCGGGCACGTTCAGCCGCAGGCCGCGCGCCCGCCGGGCCCGCGCCAGCTCCGCCGCGCCGAAGAGCAGCAGGCGGTCGCGTTCGGTGGGGGTGAGTCGCACGGGCGGCACCTCCTGTGGCCGGATATTTAGAGCGCCACTCTAAACACGGAACGCGAGAACAGGGAATAGCACAGACTGCACTTACGGGAAGTATTTGAGCGACACTCAAAGCAGCGGGGCCGGCCTGACGAGGGCCCGGCATGACGAAGGCCCGGCATGACGAAGGGCCGGCATGACGAAGGGCCGCCGCGGACGTGTCGTCCGCGGCGGCCCCCTGGCCGGGCCGGTGTGCAGGTCAGGCCAGGACGTGCATCCAGCCGTGCTTGTCCTCGACCGTGCCGCGCTGGATGTCCAGCAGGGCCTCACGGAGCTTGAGGGTGACCGGGCCGGGCTCGCCGCCGGACTGCTGCCAGGAGGCGCCGGTGCGCTTGACGGTACCGACGGGCGTGATGACCGCGGCGGTGCCGCAGGCGAAGACCTCGGTGAGGGCGCCGCTCTCGGCGTCGGCCTGCCACTGGTCGATGGAGATCCGGCCCTCCTCGGCGGGGTGGCCGAGGTCGGCGGCGACGGTCAGCAGGGAGTCACGGGTGACGCCCTCCAGGATGGAACCGGTCAGGGACGGGGTCACGATGCGGTCGCCGTACACGAAGTACAGGTTCATGCCGCCGAGTTCCTCGACCCACTTCCGCTCGACCGCGTCGAGGTAGCAGACCTGGGCGCAGCCCTCGGCGGCGGCCTCGGCCTGGGCCAGCAGGGACGCGGCGTAGTTGCCGCCGGTCTTGGCGTCGCCCATGCCACCGGGGACGGCACGCACGTGGTCCTCGGAGACCCAGATGGGGACGGGCTGGACGCCGCCGGGGAAGTAGGCGCCGGCCGGGGAGGCGATGACCAGGAAGAGGTACTCGTTGGCCGGCTTCACGCCCAGGCCGACCTCGGTGGCGATCATGAAGGGGCGCAGGTACAGGGACTCCTCGCCGCCGTGCGCGGGCACCCACGCCTTGTCCTGCCGGACCAGCAGGTCGCACGCCTCGATGAAGGTCTCCACCGGCAGCTCGGGCATCGCGAGGCGCCGGGCGGACTTCTGGAAGCGCAGGGCGTTCATCTCCGGGCGGAACGTGGCCACGGAGCCGTCGGGCCGGCGGTACGCCTTGAGCCCCTCGAAGATCTCCTGCGCGTAGTGCAGGGTCATGTTCGCGGGGTCGAGGGAGAGCGGGCCGTACGGCACGAGCTGCCCGTCGTGCCAGCCGCGGCCCTCGGTCCACTTGATCGTCACCATGTGGTCGGTGAAGTGGCGGCCGAAGCCGGGGTTGGCCAGGATCGCCTCGCGCTCGGCATCGGAGAGCGGATGGGCGGACGGCTTCAGCTCGATCGTGGGCGTCGTCATGAGTGATGTCCTTCACCGGTTGTGTGTGACGGGCCGCGCTCACGTCCCGCACTGCCAGTGGCCAGTGTGAGGACGTCCGAGCATTCACTCATTCCGCGGCACCTCGTTCGATTATCGCCCGGCGGGGGGCGTGGACGAAACGTGGATGACCGTGGACGAAAACGGTGCGATGCGGCCCGGGGGATGATGGTGACACCCGGCGGGAGCACGCGGAAGCCGCCGGGTGCGATGCGACCCGGCGGCTTTCGATGGGCTCCCCCTGCTGGACCGGGGCCGCGGGGCTCCGGGTCCGGGGGAGGTGTCGAGCGCTCGGCGGGTCAGCCGGCTACTCGTACGGCGAGGGCGTCGCCGATCTCGGCCGTCGAACGGGCGGGCTTGCCCACGCGCTCCGCGAGGTCGGCGGAGACGGCCTCCTCGATCGCTGCGGCCTCGGCCTCGTAGCCGACGTGGCGCAGGAGCAGGGCGACGGACAGGACGGTGGCGGACGGGTCGGCCTTGCCCTGACCGGCGATGTCCGGGGCCGAGCCGTGGACGGGCTCGAACATGGACGGGAACTCGCCGGACGGGTTGATGTTCCCGGAGGCGGCGACGCCGATGCCACCGGAGACGGCCGCGGCGAGGTCGGTGATGATGTCGCCGAAGAGGTTGTCGGTGACGATCACGTCGAAGCGGCCGGGGTCGGTGACCAGGTAGATGGTCGCGGCGTCGACGTGGATGTAGTCAGTGGTGACCTCGGGGAACTCCTCGGCCACCTTGGTGAAGATGTTCGTCCACAGGTGGCCCGCGAAGGTGAGCACGTTGTTCTTGTGGACCAGCGTGAGCTTCTTGCGGGGGCGGGCCTGGGCGCGGGCGAAGGCGTCGCGGACCACGCGCTCGACACCGAAGGCCGTGTTCACGGAGACCTCGGTGGCGACCTCCTGCGGGGTGCCCTTGCGGATGGTGCCGCCGTTGCCGGTGTACGGGCCCTCGGTGCCCTCGCGGACCACGACGAAGTCGATCTCCGGCTGGCCGGCGAGCGGGGTGGCCACGCCCGGCAGCAGCTTCGACGGACGCAGGTTGACGTGGTGGTCGAAGGCGAAGCGGAGCTTGAGCAGGAAGCCGCGCTCCAGGACGCCGGAGGGGACGCTCGGGTCGCCGATCGCGCCCAGCAGGATCGCGTCGTGCTGCTTCAGCGCGTCGAGGTCGGCGTCGGTGAGGGTCTCACCGGTGGCGTGGTAGCGCTTGGCGCCGAAGTCGTACTCCTTGGTCTCCAGCTTCACATCCTGCGGAAGGACGGCGGAGAGGACCTTGAGACCCTGGGCCACGACTTCCTGACCGATGCCGTCACCGGGGATCACTGCGAGATTGAGGCTGCGAGACATGTGCGGCACCGTACTCCTTGTCCCACGGGATGACACGGGCTGTCCGCGATATGGACGTACCGGAGCGACGTGGGCACCGATCCGTTGACCGGCGTTCACCCGTGTGTTTGCCGGGAGTTGGCATCTGCTGGGAAGTTGCCCAGCATGACTGCGCCATCCAGGGGGACGCCCCCCGGACTCCCCGTCCCCGACGTCGGCATCCCCGAGCGGCTGGCCCGCCGTCTCAGCATGCCGGAACAGTACGAGTACCTGCGCACCAAGCTGACGCGGCGGCGCACCCTGGTGACCGCCGGGGCAGTGGCCGGCGGACTGCTGACCGGCTGCTCCGGGTCGGACGCGACGACCGGGCGGTCCGCCTCCCCCTCCGCCACGGCCACCGGGAGGGTACCGGCCTCGGCGGTCGTCCCCTTCGGCCGTCATCTCGCCCTCGGCGCCGACCCGAAGACGCAGATGCGGATCTCCTGGCAGCTGCCGGCGGCCGTCAAGAAGCCGTTCGTGCGGGTGGGGCTGCGCCCCGAGGACCTGAGCCGGCGCGTCGACGCCGAGATCCGTGACCTGTACACCCCGGAACTCCAGGGCGTGCGCCCGGCGTTCGAGCAGTACTACGTGCACGCGGCGCTGGACGGCCTGAAGCCCGGCACGACGTACTACTACGGCGTCGGCCACGAGGGCTTCGACCCGGCCGCGCCGGCCCACCGCAAGACGATCACGTCGTTCCGTACGGCGCCCGCGACACCGGAACGGTTCGTGTTCACCGCCTTCGGCGACCAGGGCGTCAGCAAGGACGCGCTCGCCAACGACCACGTGCTGCTGCGGGAGAGCCCCGCCTTCCACCTGCACGCGGGGGACCTCTGCTACGCGGACACCACCGGCCACGGCGAGAAGTCGGACTCCTACGACCCCGGCTTCTGGGACCTGTTCCTCAAGCAGAACGAGCTGGTGGCGAAGTCGGTGCCGTGGATGGTGACGACCGGCAACCACGACATGGAGGCGTGGTACTCGCCGGACGGATACGGCGGCCAGGTGGCCCGCTGGTCGCTCCCGGACAGCGGCTTCGACCCGCGCGGGGCGCCGGGCGTGTACTCGTTCGTCTACGGCAACGTGGGCGTGGTCGCGCTCGACGCGAACGACGTGTCGTACGAGATCCCGGCCAACCTGGGCTACACGGACGGGAGGCAGACGGCGTGGCTCGACCGGCGGCTCGGTGAGCTGCGGGCCGACAAGACGGTCGACTTCGTCGTGGTGTACTTCCACCACTGCGCCTACTCCACCTCACGCCACGCGTCCGACGGGGGCGTGCGCGCCGCGTGGCTGCCGCTGTTCGCCAAGCACCAGGTGGACCTGGTGATCAACGGGCACAACCACGCGTACGAGCGGACCGACGCCATCAAGAACGGCGAGGTCGGCAGGCGGGTGCCGGTCGGCGGGTCGACCGACCCCACACGGGACGGCATCGTGTACGTCACGGCGGGCGGCGGCGGCAAGGAGCTGTACGCCTTCCCGCCGGGCGTGAAGGACAGCTACGAGGGCCGGGTCCGCGACCTCGACTCGATCGAGTCCTTCCGGTGGACGAGGTCCAAGGAGCGCAGGGCCGAGGTCGTGGAGTGGTCCCGAGTCCGCTACACCGGCTTCTCGTTCCTGTCGGTGGAGGTGGAGACGGGGACGAGACCCCGGCTCAAGGTGTCCGCGCTCGCCCAGAACGGCGAGCGGGTCGATCACTTCGAGGTGCGGCGCGGCGCGTGAGCCGATGCCCCACGGCCGCGCCGCACCCCGAACGGGTGCGGCTCCCGGCTGGTGGGGCGGCTCAGTGCCCGGTGGAGCCGCCGTTGTCCCTGCGGTCGAGGGCGCGCTGGAGGGCGGCGGCGGCGTTCTTGCGGTCGGACTCGGTGGTCCGGGAAACGTGGCGGACTCGGCGGCGGACAGTCGTCTCGGCCATGGGGAATCGACTCCTTCGAGGCATTCCGGAGTACGGAAACAAAGGGCTGTGAGACGCCGGTTCGGGCGGGGAGCGGGGCCGCAGGGGTTGCCTGCCTAGGACCTCCGGCTCACGACCGCCATGCGCTGGGTCGAGCGAGACGTTCGGCTCCTACAAAGCTAAGCGAGGCCGGGGCATCTGTCTCCACAGTTAGTCGGACTTCCTACTATCTGAGACGGTGGATTGGGTCACACCCCTCTGACCTGCGTGTTCTTCCTGTGCCCCGATCCCCCGGACGGCGCGGATCAGAGCACGTCGCCGTCCCGCCAGTCGAACACCAGCTCGGCCCCGGGGTCGTCCACGGCGGCGGGCGCGGGCCACACGTACACGGACCCCTCCTCCTCGGGCAGCCGGACCACGCCGTCGGGGCCGAGCGCGCTGATCCGTCCGGCCCACACCCGCCAGCCGCGGGCGGTGTACAGGTGGGCGCCCTCGTCGCTGGCGCAGAGCGCGCCGAGGTCGTAGGCACGGGTGACGACGCCTTCCAGGGCGGCGGTGATCCGCGAACCGATGCCGGTGCGCCGCACGTCCCGGCGCACGGCCACCCCCTCGACGTAGCCGACGCGCAGCCACCGCGCCCCGTACCGGACCCGCCGCATGACGACCGCCCCGTGCCCGGCGAGTCCCCGCGCGTCGTGGACGAGCGCGTGCACGCCGCCCAGGGTGTGGTCCCAGTCCTCCGGCGAGAAGTCGCCGTCGAAGGCGTCGTGCAA
This sequence comes from Streptomyces sp. HM190, assembly GCF_009857135.1. Lineage (GTDB taxonomy): Bacteria > Actinomycetota > Actinomycetes > Streptomycetales > Streptomycetaceae > Streptomyces > Streptomyces heilongjiangensis. Next base: position 6,163,299 of record NZ_CP047318.1, on the reverse strand, counting down.
CAGCCCGCGTACGGCGTCGAGTTCGGCGGGGGTGAGGTCGGCGGTGTGCGCGGTGCGGAGGCCGGATGCGGTCATCACCCCATTGTCGCGGCGGCCGGGCGGGCGCGGGCCGCCGGGCCGATCGCGGGGATGTGGAGACACGACAGCGGGCCGGATCGGCGAGGATCCGGCCCGCTGCGGGGAGGCGGGGGTCAGCCCATGTGCGGGTACGTGTAGTCCGTCGGCGGGACCAGCGTCTCCTTGATCGCGCGGGTCAGGGTCCAGCGCATCAGGTTCTGCGGGGCGCCCGCCTTGTCGTTGGTGCCGGAGGCGCGACCGCCGCCGAACGGCTGCTGGCCGACGACCGCGCCGGTGGACTTGTCGTTGATGTAGAAGTTGCCGGCCGCGTAGCGGAGCTTGTCCATCGTGTACGCGGCGGCCGCGCGGTCCCCGGCGATGACCGCGCCGGTGAGGGCGTAGTCGGACACCGACTCCATCTGGGTCAGCATCTCCTCGTACTTCTCGTCCTCGTACACGTACACCGCGAGGAACGGGCCGAAGTACTCGGTGGTGAAGACGTCGTGCTCCGGGTCCGAGCACTCGACGACGGTCGGGCGGACGAACCAGCCGACGGAGTCGTCGTAGGAGCCGCCCGCGACGATCGTGCACGCCGGGTCGGACTTGGCGCCGTCGATGGCGGCCTTGACCTTGGCGAAGGCGCGCTCGTCGATGACGGCGCCGAGGAAGTTCGACAGGTCGGTGACGTCGCCCATGGTGAGGTGGTCGACCTCGGCGGCGAACTCCTCCTTGAAGCCGTCGTTCCAGATGGACGCCGGGATGTAGGCGCGGGAGGTCGCCGAGCACTTCTGGCCCTGGTACTCGAAGGCGCCCCGGGTGAGGGCCGTCCTCAGCACCGCGCGGTCGGCGCTCGGGTGGGCGACGACGAAGTCCTTGCCGCCGGTCTCGCCGACCAGACGCGGGTAGGAGCGGTACTTCTCGATGTTGGCGCCGACCGTCTTCCACAGGTACTGGAAGGTCTTGGTGGAGCCGGTGAAGTGGATGCCGGCGAGGTCCCGGTGCTCCAGGGCGACCTTCGAGACCTCGATGCCGTCGCCGGTGACGAGGTTGATGACGCCCTTCGGCAGCCCGGCCTCCTCCAGCAGCCGCATGAGCAGCACGGCGGCGTGCGTCTGGGTCGGACTCGGCTTCCACACGACCACGTTGCCCATGAGGGCGGGCGCGGTGGGCAGGTTGCCTGCGATCGCCGTGAAGTTGAACGGGGTGATCGCGTAGACGAAGCCCTCCAGCGGGCGGTGGTCGAGACGGTTCCAGACGCCGGGGGAGTTCGCCGGGGGCTGCTCGGCGAGCAGGTCGCGGGCGTACTTGACGTTGAAGCGCCAGAAGTCGACCAGCTCGCACGGGGTGTCGATCTCGGCCTGCTGGGCGGTCTTGGACTGGCCGAGCATGGTGGAGGCGGCCATGGTCTCGCGCCAGGGACCGGCGAGCAGGTCGGCGGCGCGCAGGATGATCGCGGCGCGGTCGTCGAAGGACATCGCGCGCCAGGCGGGCGCGGCGGCGAGGGCCGCGTCGATGGCGTCCCGCGCGTCCTGCTGGGTGGCGTTGGCGTAGGTGCCGAGACGGGCCTTGTGGTTGTGGGGCTGGACGACGTCGAAGCGGTCGCCGCCGCCCATCCGCCGCTCGCCGCCGATGGTGCAGGGCAGGTCGATCGGGTTCTCGGCCAGCTCCTTCAGCTTGGCCTCCAGCCGGGCACGCTCGGGTGAGCCGGGGGCGTAGCCGTGCACCGGCTCGTTGACGGGGGTGGGGACCTGGGTCACAGCGTCCATGGGTTCCGTAACTCCTTACTGAGCGGGCGGTTTTCGGGCTCAGCCCTTGCTGACCATCGAACGGACGAAGAAGCGCAGGTTGGCCGGCTTCTCCGCCAGACGCCTCATGAAGTAGCCGTACCAGTCCGTGCCGTAGGCGGTGTAGACGCGCATGCGGTGGCCCTCGGCGGCGAGCCGGTGGTGCTCGTCGGTGCGGATGCCGTACAGCATCTGGAACTCGTACTCGTCGAGCTTGCGCCCCGCGCGGTGGGCGAGTTCCTGGGCGATGGAGATGAGGCGGGGGTCGTGGGACCCGACCATCGGGTAGCCCTCGCCGTCCATGAGGATCTTCAGGACGCGGACGTACGCCTTGTCGATCTCGGTCTTCCGCTGGTGGGCGACGGAGGCGGGCTCCTTGTAGGCGCCCTTCACCAGACGCACCCGGCTGCCGTTCGCGGCGAGCCGGCGGGCGTCGGCCTCGGTGCGGAAGAGATAGGCCTGGATGACGCAGCCGGTCTGCGGGAAGTCGCGGCGCAGCTCCTCGTGGATGGAGAACATCGAGTCGAGGGTGGTGTGGTCCTCCGCGTCGAGCGTGACGGTCGTACCGATCGCGGCGGCGGCCTCGACGACGGGGCGGACGTTCGCGAGGGCCAGCTCGTGGCCGCCGTCCAGCGCTTGGCCGAAGAGGGACAGCTTGACCGACATCTCGGCGCGTTCGCCCAGCTCCAGGGCGCCGAGGCGGTCGATCAGCTCCAGGTAGGCGTCGCGGGCGGCGGCGGCCTGCTCGGGGCGGGTGATGTCCTCGCCGACGACGTCCATCGTCACCTCGAGGCCCGCGGACGTGAGCGCCTCGACGACGGGGACGATGTCGTCGACGCCTTCGCCGGGGATGAAGCGGTCGACGACCTGCCTGGTCACGGGCGCGGCCGAGATCAGACGTCGCATCCGGTCGCTGCGCGACGCGGCGAGAATCACGGGACCCAGCACGGGGCACCTCCACGAACCAGCAGACAGAACCACCGTGAAACCTAAGGATCCCCCCGTCCGCCGGCCATCGACAGCTGTCACGCATCCGTGCCGCCGATCTCAGACAGATGTATGAAGGAGGCCGCGGGATGGGGGAGAATGCCCTCGTGACGCCGGACGCCGCATCGTTCCACCACGTGGGTGACTACCAGGAGCTCGTCGACGAGATCTCGGCGCTGCTCGGCGCCCCGGCAACGCTGGAGAACCGCGACTTCGAGCTGATCGCGTTCGGCGCGTACGACAGCGAGGGCGACCTCGACCCCTCGGCCCTGGACCCGGTCCGGACCCGCTCGATCCTGACCCGCCGCTCGACGACGGCCGTGCGGGAGTGGTTCGAGGGCTTCGGCATCACCCGGGCGACCGCCCCCGTCCGCATCCCCCCGACCCCCGAGGCCGGCGTGCTCCGGGGCCGCGTCTGCCTCCCCGTGCGCCACCGGGGTGTCGTCCTCGGCTACGTCTGGCTCCTGGACGGCGACCCGGGCCCCACCGACGCCCAGCTGTCCGCCGCCATGGCGGTCGCCTCCCGCATCGGCGCGCTCCTCGCGGACGAGGCGCAGGCGGGCGCCGACCTCACCCGGGAGCTGCGGGCGGTGCTCACGGCCGGGCCCGGCTGGGAGCGGGACATGGCGGTGGCGGATCTGCGCGCCGCCCTCGGCCCGCGCGGCGACGGCGTCCACACGGTGGTGTGCGTGGCCCCGTGGCCGTCGGCGGACCCGGACGACGCCCCGTCCTTCCGTACGGTGCCGGGGGCGACGGCGCTGTGCACGGTGCCGTGGGGGGCGGCCGGCCAGAGCCTCGCCCTGCTGGTGCGGCTGCGCTCACCGGACGTCGCGGCGCCCGCGCTCACGGCGGCCGGCCGGCTGCTGGAGCGGGCGGGCGCGCGGGCGGCGGCCGGGGTCGCGGGCGCCCGGACGGGCCTCGGCGAGCTGGGCACCGCGTGGCGCGAGGCGTCGGCGGCGGCCCGCGCGGCACGGGCGGAGCCCCGGCTCGGCCCGGTCGCCGAGTGGCGTTCCATCGGCCCGTACCGCCTCCTGACCTCCCTGCCGCCGGGGGCCCCGCAGGACCCGGCGGTCCGGGCGCTGCTGTCGCCCGCGCACCGCGAACTGGCCCGCACCGCCGAGACGTTCCTCGACTGCGCGGGCCAGGCGGGCCGTACGGCGGCGGAGTTGGGAATCCACCGCCAGACCCTCTACTACCGCCTCTCCCGCGTCGAACAGCTGACAGGCCTGGACCTGGACGACGGCGAGGACCGGCTCCTGCTGCACATGGCGCTGAAGGGGGCGCGGCTCTGACGGACCTGTGGTGCCGAGGGACGGCGTTCAGCAGGAGATCGTGACGGTTCTCCGCCACGAGTTGCTCGCGAAGCGGCCACGGCGATGGCGCGAAACCAGGCTTCTGAAAACGATTATCATCGTGCTACGGTCATGGCGCGTTCAACCTTTGACCACGCCTTTACTCGGAGTGTCCCGTGCGCGTCCCCGTCCGTCTTGTCCCCCTGACCGCGGTCACCGCGGCCACCGCCCTGCTCACGGGCTGCTTCTCGTCGACGGGGGCCGACGGGGCCGCCGGTGGCGAGGGCAGGCGGATCCGGGTCGCGCACATGCTGCCGCCCCGCTCGGGCCTGTCGCCGCTGTCCGACGACGCGTTCAAGCTGTCGCGCTGGTCGACCGCCGAAACCCTGGTGAAGCTGGACCCGGAGGGCGACGCCCGACCCGCGCTCGCCACCGAGTGGAAGCGGTCGGGCAGGCGCTGGACGTTCACGATCAGAAAGGACGTGACCTTCCACGACGGCACGAAGCTCACCGGCGACGCGGTCGTCAACTCCCTCACCCGCGCGGCCACCGCCTCCCCCAAGCCCCGCATCCTCGACGGCGTGGAGCTGACCGCGAAGGCCGACGGTGACACCGTCACCGTCACCACCGCCGTGGAGGACCCGCTGGTCCCCCAGCGCCTCAGCTCGCCCCAGCTGTCGATCCTCGCGCCGAAGGCGTACCGGGGGAAGACGGTGAACCCGGTCGGCGCGGGCACCGGCCCCTTCGAACTGACCAAGGTCAACGGCACGTCCTCCGCCGCGCTCGACCGCTACGACGGCTACTGGGGAGGCAGGGCCAAGGCACCCGGCATCGACGTGACGTTCGTACCGGACGGCACCGCCCGCGCCGCCGCCCTGCGCACCGGCGAGGCCGACATCGTCGAGGCGATCCCCGTCTCGCAGGCCGCCGTGCTCGACCAGGACCTGATCACCGAGGTCCCCATGCCGCGCACCAACACCCTCTACCTGAACACCGAGAAGGGCGTCTTCAAGGACGCCTCGCTGCGCGCCGCCGCCCGCGAGGCCATCGACGCCGAGTCGATCGTCGAGGGGGTCTACGAGGGACGCGCCGACGTCGCCGAGGGGCTGCTCGGGCCCGCGCTGCCCTGGGCCGCCGACCTGCGGTCGACGGTGCGCCGTGCCGAGCCCGGCGACCCGGCCGGCCGGTCGATCACCATCGGCACCTTCACCGACCGCGCCGAACTGCCCGAGGTCGCCGCCACGCTGCAACAGCAGCTCCAGAAGGCCGGGTTCAAGGTGAAGCTCGACGTGCGCGAGTACGCCACCATCGAATCCGACGCGCTGGCGGGCGAGTTCGACGCGTTCGTCCTCTCCCGGGCGACCGTCCTCGACTCCGGGGACCCGGCCGCCTACCTCTACAGCGACTTCGCCTCCGACGGCTCCTTCAACATCGCCCAACTGGCCGACGACACGGTCGACGCCGCCGTGCGGAAGGCGTCCGACACCGCCGCCGGCGACGCCCGCCGCAAGGCCCTCATCGAGGCCGAGACCGCCGTCCTGCGCACCGACGCCGCCGTGCCGATGCTCCACGAGCGCGTCATCCAGGGCGACGCGGCCGGTGTCGTGGGCGCGGCCCACGACCCGCGCGAACGCGAGCTGGTCACCACCGCCACCTACGTCAAGTGAGGCAAGCCGTAGGGAAGTCGGTCGGCCCCGCGGGGCCGACCCGCTTCCTGTGCCTGCTCGCCGTCCTGGCCGCCGTGGGCCTGCTGCCCTGGTTCTCCGGCCGGGACCCGGCGCTGACCGTGCTGCGGGCCCGGTCCGCCGAACAGGAGGCGACGCCCGAGGCGCTGGCCGCGATCCGCGAGGACCTGGGCCTGGGCGCCGGCCCCCTGTCCCTGCTGGGCCGTTGGGCGTCCGGGCTGCTGCGCGGCGACCTCGGCACGTCCTGGGTGTCCGGCACCGAGGTGCTCCCCTCGGTGGTCTCCGGCCTCCAGGTCTCCCTCGGCCTCATGGGCGCCGCCTTCGCCGTCGCCGTGCTGCTGGCCTGCGCACTCGTCGCCCCGGTGCTCGTACGGGGCCGGGGGACGGCCGGCGCGTTCGCCGCGATGCTCGCCGCCGTCCCCGAGTTCCTGCTGGCCACGGTGGCGCTGCTGGTGTGCGGGGTGTGGCTGGGCCTGCTGCCGACCTCCGGCTGGGCGGGCCCCGCGTACCTGGTCCTGCCCGCGGTCGCCCTCGGCGTCCCGGCGGGCGGTCTGCTCGGCCGGCTGGTCGCGGACGCGCTGCCCGCCGTGCTCGACGAACGCTGGGTGGAGCTGTGGCGGGGCGCGGGCGTCGGCCGGGCACGGGTCGCGGCGGCGGCGCTCCGGCGCGTCCTGCCGCCCCTGGTGCCCCAGTTCGGCATGGCCGCCGTCGGGCTGACCGGCTCCGCGGTGGCCGTGGAGACGGTGTTCGCGGTGCCCGGCATCGGCCGCACGGCCCTCGGCGCGGCCAAGTCCCAGGACCTCCCCCTCCTCCAGGGATCGGTCCTCGCGCTCCTCGCGCTGGGCCTGGTCGCCGGTGCCCTGGCCGCCCTCGTCCGGCGCCGGCTCCTCGGCCCCGCCCTGCGCGACGCGGGCCTCACCCTCCCGGCCGCCCGCCCGTTCCGCACCCGTCCGGCGCTGCCGCTGACCCTCGCGGTGCTCCTAGGGGTCACGATCGGCTGGGGGCTGCTGCGCGACCCGTACGCCGTGGACACCACCGCCCGGCTGCTGCCGCCGTCCTGGGCGCACCCGCTCGGCACGGACGGGCTCGGCCGTGACGTCCTGGCCCGCCTCGGCCACGGCGCCGCCACCACCGTCGGCACGGCGGCGGCGGTCTGCGCCCTGAGCCTGCTCGCGGCCCTCGCGCTCGGTTTCCTGCCCCGTGTGGCCGAGGGCGCGTCGGACATCGCCAACGCGCTGCCCCCGGTGATCGCCGGCATCCTGGTCGCCGCCGCGGCGGGCCCCGGCACGCGGGGCGCGGCCCTCGCCGTGGCCCTGATCTCCTGGCCCCCGCTGGCCGCGCACGCGGCGGCCCTGGTCCAGGAGGTGCGGGCGTCCACGTTCCTCACCGCCCAACGCGCGATCGGCGCGAGCCCGTGGTGGATCCTCACCCGGCACGTCCTGCCCTCGGTGGCCGCCCCGGTCACCCGGCACGCCGTCCTCCGCCTCCCCGGCATCGCCCTCGCCCTCGCCTCGCTGGGCTTCCTCGGTCTGGGCGCCCAGCCGCCCACCCCCGAATGGGGCCTGCTGCTCGACGAGTCCCGCGCCTACGTCGAACGCGCCCCGTGGGCGGCCCTCGCCCCGGCGGTCGCGCTGGCCCTGCTGGCGGGCCTCGCGGTCTCCGGCTCGGCGGCCACGCGGGGGCGGACGCGACGGAACGGGAGCGCGAGGGCCGGCCGGCCCCGGACGGACGACAAGGACCGGCCCCGGCACCCGAAGGCCCCCGCCGGCGGCCGGGACGGCGACGACGAGACCCTGGCGGGAGCCCCACATGCCTGACGCACCCCTCGCACCCCGCACACCCCCCTCGGCCTCCCCGCCGCCCTCGCCCCGCGCCCCGGCCGCGCCCGGCGCCCTGCTGTCGGTGCGTGATCTGAGGGTCGCCTTCGGCGCCCTGGAGGTCGTCCGCGGGCTTTCCTTCGACGTCCGTCCCCGCGAGGTGCTCGCCCTGGTCGGCGAGTCCGGCGCGGGCAAGTCCCTCACCGCGCGGGCCCTGCTGGGCATGCTTCCGCGGGGCACGACGACGAGCGGGAGCGTCCGGCTGCGGGACGCGCCGGGGTCGTACGCCGAACTCGTGGGCGCCACCCGCCCCGCCCTGGCCGCCCTGCGGGGCCGCCGGATCGCCCTCGTGCCCCAGGACGCCCTGTCCGCCCTGTCCCCCGTGCACCCCGTCGGCGACCAACTCGCCGCGGCCGTAAGGTCGGTGGACGGGGTCTCCCGCTCGCAGGCCAGGGCCAGGGCGGTCGCCGCCCTCGACCGGGTGGGCATCCCCGACGCCGCGCGCAGGGCGCGGGCCTACCCCCACGAGTACTCCGGCGGGATGCGGCAGCGGGCGGTGATCGCCATGGCGACGATCAACGAACCGGACGTCGTGGTCGCCGACGAGCCCACCACCGCGCTCGACGCGGACCTGCGGGACCAGGTGCTGCGGGTCCTCGGTGAGCAGCGCGAGGCGGTCGGCGCCGCGCTCGTCCTGGTCACGCACGACCTGGGTGTGGTCCGCGGCCACACCGACCGCGTCCTGGTCATGTACGCGGGCCGCCAGGTCGAACAGGGCCCGACACGCCGGGTGCTGGACCGCCCGCGCGCCCCGTACACGGCGGGACTGCTGGCGTCGCTGCCGCCGGCGGACAGCGAGGACGGCGAGGACGGACCCGCCGGCGGTGCTCCGCGGCCCGGCGGCTCAGGCCGGCGCCGCCGGCTGCCCGCCCTCCCCGGCACCCCGCCCGTGCCCGACGCGCTGCCGCCCGGCTGCGCGTTCGCGCCCCGCTGCCCGCTCGCCGAGGACCGCTGCCGCCGCGAGGAACCCGGCCCGTGGACGGTCGGCGACGGCCACGAGGTCTCCTGCCACCGCTGGGACGACGTGCCGTACCCGGCGACCGAGTTGTTCCTGGAGCGGCCCGCGTGAACCAGCACACCGCCCTGCTCGACGTGCGCGACCTGGTCGTCCGCTACGGCGCGGTCACCGCCGTCGACCATGTCTCCTTCACCGTGGACGCGGGCGAGACCCTCGCCCTGAACGGCCCCTCCGGCTGCGGCAAGTCCTCCACGGTGGCCGCCGTGCTCCAGCTGCGCCGCCCCGAGAACGGCTCGGTCCGCTTCGAGGGCCGGGAGCTGACGACGCTGAGCGAGCGCGAACTGCGGCCGCTGCGGCCCCGGATGCAGCCGGTCTTCCAGGACCCGTACGGCTCGCTCAGTCCCCGTCACCGGATCCGGGACGCGGTCGCGGAACCCCTGCGCGTCCAGGGCCGCTGGGACGCGGCCGGCCCCGCGCGGGTCGCCGCGCTCCTCGACCGTGTCGGCCTCGACCCGGCCTACGGCGACCGCTTCCCGCACGAGCTGTCCGGCGGCCAGTGCCAGCGCGCCGGGATAGCCCGCGCCCTGGCCTCCGAGCCCCGTCTGCTCGTCCTCGACGAACCGGTCTCCGCCCTCGACCCGTCCGTCCGGGCCGGCGTCCTCAACCTCCTCGCCGACCTCCAGGACGACCTGGGGCTCGCCTATCTGTTCATCTGTCACGATCGCGCAGTCGTACGGCACTTCGCGGACCGGGCGGTCGAGATGCGCGGGGGCCGGCTGGTGCCGGCGTAGTCACTCCCCCCGTGCCGCCGCGATGATCCGCAGCAGTCCCTCGGCGAGTTCGTCGGCCTCGGGGGCGCTCGGCGGGTCGAAGGTCCACTGCGCGATCAGGCCCGTCATCAGCGTCACCAGGAGCTTTCCGAGGGTGTCGACGTCCTTGTCCGTGACGTCCTCCTCCCGGCCGCCCATGAGCATCGGGATCAGGCCGCGCCCCGCCTCGCGCTGCGCCAGCGCCAGGTGGTCGCGCACCTCGGGCAGCTGATCACCCATGACGATGATCTCCATGCTGAGCCGCCAGACCGAGCCGGGCTCCCGCATGGTGTCGATGACGTTCGCCCACACCTCGCGGAACCGCTCGATCGAACCGGGCGCGCCGCTCAGCGCGCGTTCCCCCTCGTCGAAGTCCACCGAGACGTCGCCGACCAGGGACACGTACGCCTGTGCGAGCAACGCGTCCTTCGAGCCGTAGTGGTAGCCGATCGACGCCAGGTTCGTCCCCGACTCCTTGACGATGTCGCGTGCCGTCGTCCGCACGAAGCCCTTGGCGAGCAGGCAGCGCCTGGCGCCTTCCAGCAGATCCTCACGGTGTCCCATGCGCCTCAGCCTAGCCGCGTCTCCATACACCTGTCCCATACGAGCGTGTTGCACGATTGTTTTAAACGCTCGTACTAGACGCACGTATAAAACATTCGTACAGTCCCTCCCATGACGACGAATCCCCGGATCTCCCCGGCCCCGCCCCAGCGGGCCGGCCGCCGTGAATGGACCGCTCTCTGCGTCCTGATGCTGCCGCTGATGCTGGTGTCGATGGACGTGTCGGTGCTGTACTTCGCGATCCCGGCGATCAGCGCCGACCTGGAGCCGAGCGGCACCCAGCAGCTGTGGATCTTCGACATCTACGCGTTCGTGCTGGCCGGACTGCTGATGACGATGGGCTCCCTGGGCGACCGCATCGGCCGCCGGCGGCTCCTGCTGATCGGCGCGGCGGCGTTCGGCGCCGCCTCCGTGGTCGCCGCGTACGCCGACAGCGCCGAGACCCTGATCGCGGCACGCGCCGTCCTCGGCATCGGCGGCGCCACCCTGATGCCGTCGACGATGGCACTGACCCGCACGATGTTCACCGACCCCGGCCAGCGGGCCACGGCGATCGGCATCTGGTCCGGTGTGATGACGGCGGGCGTCGCGCTCGGGTCGGTGCTGAGCGGCGTCCTGGTCGAGTTCTTCTGGTGGGGCTCGGTCTTCCTGGTCAACCTGCCCGCGATGGCCCTGCTCCTGCTGCTCGGCCCGGTGCTCCTGCCCGAGTGGAAGGACCCCCGGCCCGGCCGCTTCGACCTGCTGAGCGTCCCGCTGTCGCTGGCGGCGGTCCTGCCGGTCGTCTACGGCCTCAAGGAGATCCCCTCGGAGGGCTGGAACGTCCGCCACGAGGTCAGCCTGACCGTCGGCCTGCTCTTCGCCGTCCTCTTCGTGCACCGCCAGCGCACGACGCCGTACCCGATGATCTCCCCCGCCCTGTTCCGCGGCCCCGGCTTCACCCCGGCGGTCGCCCTCAACCTCCTCGCGGCCTTCGGCATGATGGGCTCGGCGTACTTCACCACCCAGTACCTGCAGTCCGTCCTCGGCAAGAGCGCGCTGGAGGCCGCGCTGTGGGGGCTGCTGCCCTCCCTGCTCATCGGGGTCGCCGCGCCGGTCGCCACCCGACTCGTGCAGCGGGGCGTGAACCGGGCGTACGTGGTGGCGGCGGGCTTCACGACCGCCGCCTGTGGCTACGGCCTCCTCGCCGCCGCCGGACCGGACGCCCTGTGGCTGGTGCTGGCCGGGGCCGGGGTGCTCGCCGCCGGCATCGTGACGGTGATGTCGCAGATGACCGACCTGGCCCTCGGCGCCGCCCCCGTGGAACGCGCCGGATCCGCCTCGTCCCTCCTCGAGACCGGGCAGGAGTTCGGTGGGGCCCTCGGCATGGCCGTCCTCGGTTCCATCGGCACCGCCGTCTACCGCCACGAGATCACCGCGTCGGCGCCCGCTGCGGCCCGCGAGACCCTCGGGGGCGCGCTCGCCGTCGCCGGGCAGCTCCCCGGTGCCGCCGGCGAGACCCTGGCGACCGCCGCCCGCGCCGCCTTCACCAGCGGTATGCAGGGCGCGGCGGTCGCGGGAGCCGCCGTCCTGCTGGGGGCCGCCGCGGTGGCCGCGATCACCCTGCGCGGCGTCCGGGCGAGGGAGCACGAGCCGGTCCCCACCCCCGCCGGGGAAGGTCCCGCGAGCGAAGGGGACGACGACCGCGGCACCGGGCGGCACCCCGTCGGACCCGTCCGGACATGAGAAGGGCCGGGGCCCGGCCGCACACCGCGAAGGACTCAGACGAGGTTCACCGAACGCGCCGAGGTCGCGCCGATCTCCTCGGCCACCTCGGCGAGCACTCCCTGGGACACCGTGTCGTCGACGGTGAGCACCGCGAGGGCCTCACCACCGGCGGCGGACCGGGCGACCTGCATACCGGCGATGTTGATGCCGTGCTCGCCGAAGATCCGGCCGACCGTGCCGACGACGCCGGGACGGTCCCCGTAGCGCAGGACGACCATGTGGTCCGCGAGCGCGAGGTCCACGTCGTACTCGCCGACGGCCACGATCTTCTGGTGGTGCTTCGGCCCGGCCAGGGTGCCGGACACCGAGACCTCCTCGCCGCTGCCGAGCGTGCCCCGCACGGTGACGACGTTGCGGTGGTCCGGCGACTCCGAGCTGGTCGTCAGCCGCACCTCGACGCCCCGCTCCTGCGCGAACAGCGGCGCGTTCACGTACGACACGGTCTCGTCGACGACGTCCTCGAAGACACCCTTCAGCGCGGACAGCTCCAGCACCTTCACGTCGTGCTGGGTGATCTCGCCGTACACCTCGACGTCGAGGCGGACCGCGACCTCACCGGCCAGCGCGGTGAAGATGCGGCCGAGGCGCTCGGCGAGCGGCAGACCCGGCTTGACGTCCTCGGCGATGACACCGCCCTGCACGTTCACCGCGTCCGGGACCAGCTCACCGGCGAGGGCGAGCCGCACGGAGCGGGCGACGGCGATACCGGCCTTCTCCTGCGCCTCGTCGGTGGAGGCACCGAGGTGCGGGGTGCAGACGACCTGGTCCAGCTCGAACAGCGGGGAGTCGGTGCACGGCTCCTTGGCGTACACGTCGAGGCCGGCACCGGCGACGCGGCCCTCCTTGAGCGCCGAGTACAGCGCGGCCTCGTCGACGATCCCACCGCGCGCGGCGTTCACGATGCGCACCGACGGCTTGACCTTGTGCAGCGCCTCGGCGCCGATCAGGCCGACCGTCTCGGGGGTCTTCGGCAGGTGGACGGTGATGAAGTCGGAGACCTCCAGCAGCTCGTCCAGCGACAGGACCTTCACGCCCATCTGCGCGGCGCGCGCGGGCTGCACGTACGGGTCGTAGGCGACGACCTTCATGCCGAAGGCGGACATGCGCTGCGCGACGAGCGCGCCGATACGGCCGAGGCCGACCACACCGAGGGTCTTCTCGGCCAGCTCCACGCCCGTGTACTTGCTGCGCTTCCACTCGCCGTTCTTCAGCGCCGTGTTCGCCTGCGGGATGTGGCGGGCGGTGGCGAGGAGGAGACCGCAGGCCAGCTCGGCGGCGGTCACGATGTTCGAGGTGGGGGCATTGACGACCATCACGCCGGCCTTGGTGGCGGCGGAGACGTCCACGTTGTCCAGGCCGACACCGGCTCGCGCGACGACCTTCAGCTTCCTGGCGGCGGCGATCGCCTCGGCGTCGACCTTGGTGGCCGAGCGGATGAGGATGGCGTCGACGTCGGCGATGGCCGGGAGCAGTTCGGCTCGGTCCGCCCCGTTGGCGTGCCGGATCTCGAAGTCCGGGCCCAACGCGTCGACGGTGGCGGGCGACAGCTCTTCAGCGATCAGTACGACTGGTTTCGAGCTCACGTGAGTCCTCACAAGTCCAATGCTGCGGACGGCCGTCCCGACGGCCGCAGGCGGTGGAGGGTGGTGTCCGCGTGGAAGACGCACGACGCTGTGGGCCTGACGCGTATGTAGTCCAGCAGTGTAGTGGCGCCGAGGGCGTCGTCCCACGCCACTGCGGAAAGGTCACCCGGACGTGAGAAGAGGCCGGCCGCGGCTCCGGGTGAACCCGCCGCGGCCGGCCTCTCCGAATCAGGCCTCTTCGTCGTTGACCCAGCTCATCAGCTTGCGCAGCTCCTTGCCGGTGGTCTCCAGCAGGTGCTCCGAGTCCTGGGTCTTGTACTCGTTGTACTTCTTCAGACCGCCGTGGTACTCGTCCATCCAGGCCTGGGCGAAGGTGCCGTCCTGGATCTCGGCGAGGACCTTCTTCATCTCGGCCTTGGTGGCGTCCGTGATGATCCGCGGGCCGGTGACGTAGTCGCCCCACTCGGCGGTCTCGGAGATCGACCAGCGCATCTTCTCCAGGCCGCCCTCGTACATGAGGTCCACGATCAGCTTCAGCTCGTGCAGGCACTCGAAGTACGCGATCTCCGGCTGGTAGCCGGCCTCGGTCAGCGTCTCGAAGCCCGCCTTGACCAGCGCCGCGGTGCCACCGCAGAGGACGGCCTGCTCACCGAACAGGTCGGTCTCGGTCTCCTCGGTGAAGGTGGTCTTGATGACGCCGGCGCGGGTGCCGCCGATGCCCTTGGCGTAGGACAGGGCGAGCGCGAAGGCGTTGCCGGTGGCGTCCTGCTCGACGGCGGCGATGCAGGGAACGCCGCGGCCCTCCTCGTACTGGCGGCGGACCAGGTGGCCCGGGCCCTTCGGGGCGACCATGCAGACGTCCACGCCGGCCGGGGGCTTGATGAAGCCGAAGCGGATGTTGAAGCCGTGGCCGAAGAACAGGGCGTCGCCGTCGTTGAGGTTCGGGGCGATGTGCTCCTCGTAGACCTGGGCCTGGATCGGGTCCGGGACCAGGATCATGATGACGTCGGCCTCGGCGGCGGCCTCCGACGGGGTCACGACGCGCAGACCCTGCTCCTCCGCCTTCGCCTTGGACTTCGAGCCCTCGTGCAGACCGACGCGGACGTCGACACCCGAGTCGCGCAGCGACAGCGCGTGGGCGTGGCCCTGGCTGCCGTAGCCGATGACCGCGACCTTGCGGCCCTGGATGATGGACAGGTCGGCGTCAGCGTCGTAGAACAGCTCGGCCACTTTGGGTTCTCTCCTTGAGTGCAGGTGTTGCGTCCCACCGTATGACGGCGGAGGGAAGGGAAGTCTCGGGGTCTCGGCATACGGGCGGACGGCGTGTCACCGGCCGCCCGAGCCGTCGGTCAGGCAGTCGTCCACCAGGCGTACGGCGCCTGGCGGGGGGTTGGAACCCGTCAGGCGGAGCGGTCCAGGGCGCGCAGCGACCGGTCGGTGATCGAGCGGGCGCCGCGGCCGATCGCGATGGTGCCGGACTGGACCAGCTCCTTGATGCCGAACGGCTCCAGCATCTTCAGCATCGCGGACAGCTTGTCGGTGGACCCGGTGGCCTCGATGGTGACGGCCTCCGGGGAGACGTCGACGGTCTTGGCGCGGAACAGCTGGACGATCTCGACGATCTGGGAGCGCGTCTCGTTGTCGGCGCGCACCTTCACCAGAACGAGTTCGCGCTGGACGGCGGAGGACGGCTCCAGCTCGACG
Organism: Streptomyces sp. HM190; assembly: GCF_009857135.1. Lineage (GTDB taxonomy): Bacteria > Actinomycetota > Actinomycetes > Streptomycetales > Streptomycetaceae > Streptomyces > Streptomyces heilongjiangensis. Next base: position 6,148,235 of record NZ_CP047318.1, on the reverse strand, counting down.
ATCTTCAGCACGTTGACGAGCTTGTTGAGCTGCTTGGTCACCTGCTCCAGCGGCAGCTCCTCGATCACGTTCACCACGATGGTGATGCGGGAGATCTCGGGGTGCTCGGTGACGCCGACCGCGAGCGAGTCGATGTTGAAGCCGCGGCGGGAGAACAGGGCGGCGATCCGGGCCAGGATGCCGGGGGTGTTCTCCACCAGGACGGAGAGCGTGTGCTTGGACATGGTCTGCTTCCTTTACCTACGGCTCTCAGTCGTCTTCGTTGTCGCCGAAGTCGGGGCGGACGTCCCGGGCGGCCATGATCTCGTCGTTGGAGGTGCCGGCGGCGACCATCGGCCACACCATCGCGTCCTCGTGGACGATGAAGTCGACGACGACCGGGCGGTCGTTGATCGAGTTCGCCTCCTCGATGACCTTGTCGAGGTCGTCCGGGGACTCGCAGCGGATGGCGTAGCAGCCCATGGCCTCCGACAGCTTCACGAAGTCGGGGACGCGGGTGCCGCGGGCGTTCGGGTTGACGTCGTCCGGGCCGGAGTGGAGCACCGTGTTGGAGTAGCGCTGGTTGTAGAACAGCGTCTGCCACTGGCGGACCATGCCGAGGGCGCCGTTGTTGATGACCGCGACCTTGATCGGGATGCCGTTCAGGGCGCAGGTGGTGAGCTCCTGGTTGGTCATCTGGAAGCAGCCGTCGCCGTCGATCGCCCAGACGGTGCGGTCGGGGGCGCCGGCCTTGGCGCCCATGGCCGCCGGGACCGCGTAGCCCATCGTTCCGGCGCCGCCGGAGTTCAGCCACGTGGCCGGCTTCTCGTACTGGATGAAGTGGGCGGCCCACATCTGGTGCTGGCCGACACCCGCCGCGAAGATCGTGCCCTCGGGGGCGAGCCGGCCGATGCGCTCGATGACCTGCTGCGGGGAGAGCGAGCCGTCGGCGGGCTGGTCGTAGCCCAGCGGGTAGGTCTCGCGCCAGCGGTCGAGGTCCTTCCACCAGGCGCTGTAGTCGCCCTGGTTGCCCTCGCTGTGCTCCCTCTGCACGGCCTGGATCAGGTCGGCGATGACCTCGCGGGCGTCACCGACGATCGGCACGTCGGCGGCGCGGTTCTTGCCGATCTCGGCCGGGTCGATGTCCGCGTGGACGATCTTGGCGTGCGGGGCGAAGCTGTCCAGCTTGCCGGTGACGCGGTCGTCGAAGCGGGCGCCGAGGGCGACGATCAGGTCGGCCTTCTGCAGTCCGGTGACGGCGGCCACGGAGCCGTGCATGCCGGGCATGCCCAGGTGCTGCGGGTGGCTGTCGGGGAACGCGCCGAGCGCCATCAGCGTGGTGGTGACGGGCGCGCCGGTCAGCTCGGCGAGCACCTTCAGCTCGGCGGTCGCGCCGGCCTTGATGACACCGCCGCCGACGTACAGGACGGGCCGCTTCGCGGCGGTGATCAGCTTGGCGGCCTCACGGATCTGCTTGGCGTGCGGCTTGGTCACGGGGCGGTAGCCGGGGAGGTCGGTCGCGGGCGGCCAGCTGAAGGTCGTACGGGCCTGGAGGGCGTCCTTGGCGATGTCGACCAGGACCGGGCCGGGACGGCCGGTGGAGGCGATGTGGAAGGCCTGCGCGATGGTGCGCGGGATGTCCTCCGCCTTGGTGACGAGGAAGTTGTGCTTGGTGATCGGCATGGTGATGCCGACGATGTCCGCCTCCTGGAAGGCGTCCGTACCGATCGCCTTGGACGCGACCTGGCCGGTGATCGCGACCATCGGCACCGAGTCCATGTGGGCGTCGGCGATCGGGGTCACCAGGTTGGTGGCGCCGGGGCCCGAGGTGGCCATGCAGACACCGACCCTGCCGGTGGCCTGGGCGTAACCGGTCGCGGCGTGGCCTGCGCCCTGTTCGTGGCGCACCAGCACGTGCCGCACACGGGTCGAGTCCATCAGCGGGTCGTACGCCGGGAGGATCGCGCCGCCGGGAATGCCGAACACAGTGTCGGCCCCGACCTCCTCGAGAGAGCGGATGAGGGACTGCGCGCCCGTGACGTGTTCGACGGGGGCGGTCTGTCCTCCGGATCGGGGCCGCGGCTGCGGATGGTGGGCCCCGGAGGCCTGCTCGGTCATCGGCATTCTCTTCTCGATGCTGAGGGTTTTTTGCGAAGTTCGTGCGGTGTGCGGCTTGCGCTGACTGGTGCCCGTGCAACAAAAAACCCCTCCTTGCCACGAGGCAAGCGAGGGGAGCGCGCCGGGTACGGTCGCTGGGGATTCCGGATCGTCCTCCGGTCGGTCCCAGCTTCAGCCGACGCGCTTTCCAAGTACGAGAATTCGGGTGCGCATGGCACTGACCCTCCCCCCGGCACGCACCGTGTGTCAAGTGGGTGGGACAGGAGTCTCATTATGTGAGAGAAGGGCATTGCCGCCTCCGTAGCCAGCGGGGACACCCCTTGTGTACACCCCTGCCCCACCGCCCGCGAACGCGGGCTCGGCCGCTCCGGAGGGCACGGGGTAGTGGCCCAGGGACAGCGCCCGGCGCAGCCGGTACTCGTCCAGCGGTCCGCAGAAGGCGGCACCCTGGCCGTGCGTACAGCCCATCGTGCGCAGGGCGATGACCTGCTCGGGCAGGTCCACTCCCTCGGCCACGGTCTGGAGCCCCAGATCGCCCGCGATGCGCAGCAGGCCGCCGGTGATCGTGTGGAGCCGGGGGGACTCCACGACGCCCTCGACGAGACCGCGGTCGAGCTTCACCACGTCGACGGGGAGGCGGCGCAGTGCCGTGATGGCGCCGTGGGCGCTGCCGAAGCCGTCCAGGGCGATCCGGACCCCGAGGCGCCGCAACTGCTTCAACCGGCGTTCCAGGCCGTCCAGGGAGCCCTTCAGCTGGTCCGTGTCGGACAGTTCGATCACCAGGGAGCCGGAGGGCAGTCCATGGCGGGTCAGCAGCGTCTCCAGGGAGCCGGGGGGCAGGGAGAGGTCCAGCAGCCGGCGGGCGCCGATACGGACGGACACCGGTACGTTCAGGCCGTTGTCGAGACGGTCGGCGGCCTGCTCGACCGCCTGCTCCAGCATCCACCGGCCCAGCTCGGCGGTCTTGTCGCTGTCCTCGGAGACCCGGAGGAACTCGGCCGGGGTGAACAGCACCCCCTGGGACGAGCGCCAGCGGGCCGCGGTCGCCACCGAGGCGATGCGACCGGTGTCCAGCTCCACGACGGGCTGGTTCAGCAGCATGAACTCGCCGTCGTGCAGCGCGGCCCGCAGCCGGGTGGCCAGCTCGGCCTTGCGGACGACGTCCTGCTGCATCTGGGGCTGGTACAGCTCGACGCGGCCCTTGCCGGACGCCTTGGCGCGGTACATCGCGAGGTCGGCGTTGCGCAGCAGGTCGCCCGCGCCGAGACCGGGCTCGGCGAAGGCGACGCCGATGGAGGCGGCCACCCGGACGTCGTTGCCGTCGATGGAGTAGGGCTGGGACAGGGTGAGCCTCAGCCGGTCGGCCAGTTCGAGGATGTGCTGTTCCCGGGCGGCCCGGTCACGGGAGCCGTCCCCCACGATGAGGGCCGCGAACTCGTCGCCGCCGAGGCGGGAGGCGGTGTCCCCGTGGCGGACCGCTTCCTGGAGTCTGCGGGCGGCCTGGACGAGGAGTTCGTCGCCTGCCTGGTGCCCGATGGTGTCGTTGACGGCCTTGAAGCCGTCGAGGTCGATGAAGAGGACCGCCGTGTTGCGCAGGGCGAGGCCCCGGTCGGTGCAGCGGCGGCCGGAGAGCGCCTGCTGGACTCGCTTGGTGAACAGCGCGCGGTTGGGCAGGTCGGTCAGGGGGTCGTGCTCGGCGTTGTGCTGCAGCTGGGCCTGGAGGCGCACTCTTTCGGTCACGTCCCGGCTGTTGAAGATGAGGCCCCCGTGGTGGCGGTTGACCGTGGACTCCACGTTCAGCCAGCCGCCGTCGCCGGACTTGAAGCGGCACTCGATCCGGGTGGTGGGTTCTTCGGCCGGGCTCGCGGCGAGGAAGCGGCGCACCTCGTGCACCACGCAGCCGAGGTCCTCGGGGTGGATGATCGAGGCCAGCTCCTTGCCGACCAGTTCCTCCGCGGGGCGTCCGTAGACCCCGGCGGCGGCCGGGCTGACGTAGCGGAGGATGCCGCTGGGCGCGGCGATCATGATGACGTCGCTGGAGCCCTGGACCAGGGAGCGGAAGTGGTTCTCCTTCTGGGCCAGCTCCTGTGTGAGGGTGATGTTGTCGAGCAGCATGATGCCCTGGCGGACGACGAGGGCGAGCACGACGGTGCAGGCGGTGATCAGCACCACGCGGTCGACGCTGCGGCCGTTGAGGACGTTGTAGAGGATGCCCAGGGTGCAGACCGCCGCGGCCAGGTACGGGGTGAGCGCGGCCAGGGATCCCGCGATGGGGCGGGTGGCCGCATACCGACGGGGGCCTCCGTCCTGGAGGAGCGCGTGGACCTGGCCGGCCTGGGGGCCGTCGTACCGCTGCGGGGCGTCGTGCCGCTGGCCGGGGATGTGTTCGTGCACCACGCGCGTGTGCGTCCCGTCCTCGGGGTGTCCGTGCCGCTGCCCGGCCCAGGGTGCGTAGGCGAGGAGCAGGGAGCCCGCGAACCAGCCCGCGTCGAGGAGCTGACCCGAGCGGTAGCCGTCGTGCAGCAGCGGTGAGGTGAACAGGGCGTCGCACACCACTGTGAGCGCGAGCGCGCCGATCGCGGTGTTCACCGCGGAGCGGTGCATCGCGGTGCGGCGGAAGTGGAGGGCGAGCACCATGCTGACCAGGGCGATGTCGAGCAGCGGATAGGCCAGCGAGAGCGCGGTGTGCGCCGTGGTCGAACCGTCGAGCTGGGCGGTCTGGGCGAGGGCGAGGCTCCAGGAGAGGGTGACCAGGGAGCCGCCGATGAGCCAGGCGTCGAGCGCCAGGCAGACCCAGCCGGCCTTGGTCACGGGCCGCTTCGCCAGCACCAGCAGACCGACGATGGCGGGCGGCGCGAAGCAGAGGAAGAACAGGTCGGCGTAGCTGGGGTTCGGGACGGGTCGCTCCAGGACGACTTCGTACCACCCCCAGACGCCGTTGCCCAGGGCCGCCATGGCGGACGAGAGGGCGAACAGCAGCCAGGCCGGCCGGAGGCCGCCGCGGCGGCCGCGCGCGTAGCGGAAGCAGGAGACGGCGGCGGCCGCAGCTGCGGCGGCCAGCCCGAAGTCACCCATGACGAGGGCGACTTTCTCATCGCCCCAGCCGAGCGCGGCACCGACGGCGTAGGCCGCGCACAGCAGGGCGAGCACGAGCTGGGCCCGCAGGCTCGCTCCACCGCGGTCGGAGGCCGGCTCTCCGGGCAGGAGGGAGCCGGACAGCGACCTGGTCGAGCGGAGCGTGGGGTTCAGCGTGGAGGCGGTGGACGGGCGGGGGCTCACTGGAACTCCCCGGTGATCACCGCTCCCTGGTCCCGCCGGTCGCGGGTCGTGGGACAGGTGTGCTTTCTGCGGCTGTCCTTCCCGTGGCAACGGCCGTGACAGCCGTGGTCGTCGTGGCTCCCCCGCGGGTGCCTCGACGTCACAGCTCGCCAGGGCCGCCGTCGGCGGGTCCGTCGCGTCGGATCGTTCGTCCATAGGCCGTGCATCGCCCGTCGCCCCCCTCGCTGTCTCAAGTCCGTCCCCGGCGCCGAACGGTGTGCGGCGCAGCCCCTGTCGGGACGATACACCAGTATCGTCACTCAGGGACATAGTTCCTCTACGCTCAGTGACCACCTGCGGCAATGCGGGCACGGACCGCTTCCGAAGGAATGCGGAGGGTGCCCGAAGTGGATTACGCGTCTGCCGTCGCGCCCGTCGTAAGGACCACGTTGCGCAACGGCTCGTGGTTCACGAACCGTGCCAACTGGTCCGCCAACAGCCTTTTCGCACGCGGCAGGAAGGCCGAGCTGGGGCCGCCGACGTGCGGAGTGATGAGGACGCCGGGCGCCTGCCACAGGGGGTGACCGGGCGGCAGCGGCTCGGGGTCGGTGACGTCGAGGGCGGCGGTGATGCGTCCGTTCTCCAGTTCCGCGAGAAGTGCCTTGGTGTCGACGACGGCTCCGCGGGCCACGTTCACCAGCAGGGCGCCGTCCTTCATCCGGGCCAGGAAATCGGCGTCGACCAGGCTCTTCGTCTGCTCGGTGAGCGGCGTGGAGAGGATCACGACGTCCGCCTCGGGCAGCAGGGTCGGGAGGGCGGTGAGCGGATGCACCGGTCCGCGCTCCGTGGTGCGCGCGGAGCGCGCGACGCGCGCCACCCGCGCCACCTCGAAGGGGGTGAGCCGGTCCTCGATGGCGGCGCCGATCGCGCCGTAGCCGACGATCAGGACGTTCCTGTCGGCGAGCGCGGGCCGGAACCCGGCCTGCCAGAGCCCCTGTTGCTGAGCCCGCACGAAGTCGGGCACGCCCCGCAGGGAGGCGAGGGTGAGGGTCAGCGCGAGTTCCGCCGTGCTGGCCTCGTGCACACCGCGCGCGTTGCACAGCTGGACACCGGGCGCGACCACCGACAGCCGTGACAGGACGTCGTCGACGCCCGCGGTCAGCGTCTGGACGACCTTCAGCCCCCGCATGTGCTCCAGCGGTCCGACGCGCACCGACAGCCGCTTCATGTAGGGCACGACGTACAGCACGCAGTCGGCCGGGTCGGCGGGGTACTCCTGGGTGCCGTCCTCACCCCCGTCCCAGAACAGATAGTCGGGCCCCGGCGGCAGGCCCTCGATCTCGTCCGGGGGGATGGGGAGCCACACGTCGCCGGTCACGTCGGCGGTCCTGGCAGCGGTGAGGTCAGCAGTCATGCTCCGGAGGCTATGTCAGGCGCCCGGTACGGCAGAGGTTAGGTTGGGGGTCAGGAGAGGGAGGGTCACGACCAGGTGGAGCGCAGGACGATCGGCGCGGCGACGCTCGAGGTGGGGGCCGTCGGACTCGGATGCATGCCGATGAGCTGGGCTTATACCGGATCGCGACGGCGGGGCGAGGAGTCGACGCGGACGGTGCACCGGGCGCTCGACCTCGGCACGACGCTGCTGGACACGGCCGACATGTACGGCCCGTTCACCAACGAGCTGCTGGTGGGGCGGGTGTTGAGGGAGCGCCGCGCGGAGGCGTTCGTCTCCACGAAGGTGGGCCTGCTGGTGGGCGAGCAGCACATCGTCGCCAACGGCCGCCCCGGCTATGTGAAGCGGGCCTGTGACGCCTCGCTGCGACGGCTCCAGACCGACGTCATCGACCTGTACCAGTTGCACCGCGAGGACCCCGAGGTGCCCGTCGAGGAGACATGGGGCGCGATGGCGGAGCTCGTCCAGGCCGGAAAGGTACGGTCGTTGGGGCTGTGCGCGGTGGGGGCGCGGGCGGGCCGCCGCCCCGGGACCGGCCTGCACGACGCGACGCTGCGCCGGCTGCGGCGCCTGCAGCAGGTGTTCCCGGTGAGCGCGGTGCAGGCCGAGCTGTCGGTCTGGTCGCGGGAGGCCCTGGCCGATCTCCTTCCCTGGTGCGCGGCCCGCGGCATCGGTCTCCTCGCCGCCATGCCCCTGGGCAACGGCTTCCTCAGCGGCACGCTCACTCCGGGGCAGGGCTTCGAACCCGACGACGTCCGCGCCCGGCACCCCCGCTTCACCGCCGAGATGATGGCCGCGAACCAGCCGATCGTCGTCGGCCTGCGCCGCATAGCGGCCCGCCACGGGGACGGGGTCACCCCCGCCCAGGTGGCCCTGGCCTGGCTCCTCACGCTGGGCCCCCACGTGGTCCCGGTGCCCGGCACGAAACACGCGCGCTGGGCCGCGGAGAACGCGGCGGCCGCGGTCCTGAACCTGACCCCGAGGGACCTGGCGGAGGTCGCCGCCCTCCCCCCGGCCCAGGGATCCTGGGACTGAGCACCGGGAGCCCCCGCGACGGGGGCGGGGAAGCGGAAAACGCGTCGTGATCCGCCGGACGTGGAACCTGCGGGGCACTCGCGGTGTAAGAACAGGAGAAGCTCCGCGTCGAAGGGATCGTGATGGTGCAACGTCGAGCGGTGACGGCCACCTTGGCCGTGTCCGCGCTCCTGCTGACGGCCGGCTGTTCCTCCGACGACGGGAAGCAGCCGGTGACCCCCGTCGGCTCCTCCACCGCCTCCGCCCCTTCGTCCGCCCCCTCCGGCGGCGCGGAGAAGGAGACCGCGCCCCCCGCCAAGGGCTCGGTCGAAGTGGTCCGCACCGTGGCCGAGGGCCTGGACACCCCCTGGGGCCTGGCCCCCCTGCCCGAGGGCGGCCTCCTGGTGTCCTCCCGCGACCAGGGCACGATCAACAGGATCGACACCGAGTCGGGCCGGAGGACGGAGCTCGGCGAGGTCCCCGGCGTGGCCGCGGCCGGCGAGGGCGGCCTCCTCGGCATCGCCGTCTCCCCGGACTACGCCTCCGACCACATGATCTACGCCTACTTCACCTCGGAGTCCGACAACCGCATCGTGCGCATGCTGTACGACCCCCAGAAGCCCGAGGGCGAGCAGCTCGGCGCCCCCGACACGATCCTGCGTGGCATCCCCAAGGGCACCAACCACAACGGCGGCCGGATCGCCTTCGGCCCCGACCAGATGCTGTACGCCGGCACGGGCGAGCGCTACGAGGGGCCCCTGGCCCAGGACAAGAAGTCCCTCGGCGGCAAGATCCTCCGGATGACCCCGGACGGCGAGCCCGCCCCGGGCAACCCCTTCGGCGACTCCTTGGTGTATTCGTACGGCCACCGCAACGTCCAGGGCCTCGCCTGGGACAGCAAGCAGCGCCTGTGGGCGTCGGAATTCGGCCAGGACACCTGGGACGAGCTGAACCAGATCCGCCCCGGCGGGAACTACGGATGGCCGGAGGTGGAGGGCAAGGAGGGCAAGGCCGGTTTCGTCGACCCGGTGGCCGTGTGGAGCGTCGACGACGCCTCCCCGAGCGGCATCGCGACGGCGGAGGGTTCCGTCTGGATGGCGGGCCTGAAGGGCCGGCGTCTGTGGCGCGTCCCCCTCCAGGGCACCAAGGTCTCGGCCGACCCCCAGTCCTTCCTGGAGGGCGAGTACGGCCGCCTGCGCACGGTCGTCGCCGCCGGCGGCGACAAGCTCTGGCTGACCACCAGCGAGACGGACGGCCGGGGCTCCCCGGAGAGCGGCGACGACAAAATCCTGGAACTGCGGGTGAAGTAGCCGGGCCCGGCGCCCGCCCCCACCTCTCCCCCGGTCACCGCGGCCCCGGCCCCGCCCCCACCCCGTCCGGGAACAGCCCCAGCCGATGGGCGAGGGCCGCCGCCTCGCCGCGGCCCCCGACGCTCAGCTTGGCGAGGATGCGGGAGACGTGGACGCTGGCCGTCTTCGGGGAGATGAAGAGTTCCTCGGCGATCTGGCGGTTGGTGCGGCCCGCGGCGACCAGACGCAGGACCTCGTGCTCACGTCCGGTGAGGCCGAGGGCGGCGACGGGGTCGGCCGGTGCGAGCGCCGGCCCGGCGGTGCGGCCGAGGGACAGGCGGGCGCGCCGGGCGAGGAGGTGGACGCTCTCGGCGAGCGGGCGGGCGCCGAGGTGGTCGGCGACGGCGGCGGACAGCCGGAGCAGTTCCGTCGCCCGGTGCCGGGCCTCGTCGTCGGCGCCGTCCGAGAGGAGGGCCTCGGCGAGCCGGTGCCGGACGCGGGCGAGGTCGTAGGGGCGTTCGAGGGGCTCGAAGGCGGTGACGACCTCGGCCCAGGTGTCGGGGCTCATCAGGCCCTCGGCGCGCCGCAGTTCGGCGCGCACCCACTGTTCGTGGGCGAGCCAGATCGGTGCGCCGGTGGTGAGCTTCCTGACCACCGCGAGGATCCGTTCGAGGACCTCCGCGCGGCCCTGACCGGCGGTGGGCAGTCCCCGGGCGTCGGCCTCCGCGACGGCGGCGGTGAGCAGCAGTGGCCAGGCGTAGCGCTGGGTTCCGGCGGGGAGGCCGGCGTCGAGGACGCGGGCGAGTTCGGCGCGGGCGTCGGGGAGGCGGCCCTCGGCGGCGGCGATGCCGATGGCGAGGAGCGAGAGCGGCAGGTTGTTCTGCGGCATGGGGTTGTGGGTGCCGAAGTGGCCTTGGGCGGCGGCGTGTTGGCGCCGGGCCTCGGCGGTGTCGCCGCGGGCGAGCGCGACGGCGGCGACGCAGAGGGCGCTGTCGCCGAGCCGTCTGGCGCTCGGGCCGATGCCCCGGGACCTGTTCGCGGCGTCGAGTGCCTCGTCCCACTGGCCGAGGGAGACGAGCGACTCGGCGAGATTGCCCCAGACCCATGCCTCGGAGTCCGACAGGCCCATCCGCCGGGTCAGGTCGATGCCCTCGCGCAGGACGCGGACGGCTTCGCGGGAGCGGCCGACGCTCTCCAGGCTGGAGGGCAGGTTGACATGGCTGCGGCCCACGACGGCGGCAGGTCCGCGTTCGAGGACCCGGTGGCGTACCGCTTCCATCTCGGCGATGCCGGCGTCCATGTCGCCCGCGTCGACCATCAGACCGCCGAGCGTGAGGCGGGCGTTGAGTTCGATGTCCTCGGCGCCGACCATGCGGGCGTACTCCACGGCGCGCTGGGCGTCGGAGAGGGCATCGGGGCGGGTGAGGGGCACCGGGTCCGTCGTAAGGATCCCCACGACGGGCCCGCGGCCCCTTCGGATGGCGCCCTCCTCGGGCGGGTACGTCAGGTGTTCGGCAGACCCAGCAGGATGTCGGAGTACTTCAGGGCGGCGAGCACCAGTCCGATGAAGCCGACCGAGACACCGGCCCACGCGACCGACTTGATCCAGGGCGCCTGCACCTGGTCGGGGTCGCCGAAGGCGGGCCGGACCAGGACGGCGACGCCGACCAGCATCGCGACCAGGGCGAAGATCCCGGACACGAGGGCGTTGGCGTTCCACGAGTCGCCGTAGTACTGCTGGAGCATCGTGGCGACACCGGCGTCCTGCGCGGTCTCCAGCTGCCCGAACACCTGGTTGCGGGCCTGGGCCACGGTGCCGACCCAGCTGCCGGTCAGCGAGACGAGGCCGAGCACCACGGCGACGATGCCCGCGGCGCCCTGACCGACACCCGGTTGCGCCTTGGCGGCGGCCGGCGCGAGCTCCTCGTCGGCCGCATCGGACTCGCTGCTCTCGCCGGTCCCGTCCGTCCCGTCGACGTCGGCGTCCCGCGCTCCGGCGTCCGTCGCGGGGTCCCGCTCGGTCGCGTCCACCGGCTCGTCGCCGGTCTTCGTCTCGGCGCCGGTCCCGGCTGCGGCGTCGTCCACTGTCTTGGTTCCCATACCCCGCACCGTACGAATGTTGTCTGAGAGGTCTCTTAACGATCCCTGTGCACGGCACGCGCGCGTGCCGTACGCCACTCGGGCGCCAGGACGGACCATATCTCCAGGTCGTGCCGGACCCCCCGATGGGGATGGCGCTCGCGCTGCACGCCGTCCCGCGACATCCCCAGCCGCCGGGCCACGTTCAGGCTGGGTTCGTTCCCGGAGGCGGCGATCCACTCCACGCGGTGGATGCCGCGGACGTCGACCGCCCAGTCGATGAGGACGCGCATGGCGCGGGTGACGAGTCCGCGCCCCGTCCCGGCGGGTTCGAGCCAGCAGCCGACCTCGCAGTTGGCGTTGGCGGCGTCGAAGTTGAGGAAGAGGACCCCGCCGACGAGCTTCCCCTCCAGCCAGATGCCGTGCAGGGAGCCGGTGTCGGCGGCGCGCATGTCGGCGTACCGCTGGAGGACGGCACGTGCGGAGGAGACGTCCGTGGCGGTCGACCCGAAGGGGATGTACTGGTTGATGAACTCCCGCCCCCGCTCCAGATGCGCGAGGTACTCCTCGGCGTGCCAGGGGTCCAGCGGGCGCAGTTCGGCCCCGTCGTCACCCAGGGATATCGCGTACATCCTGCGGTCGCTCCTTCACCCGTACGTCCGTCGCGTCGGCGGTCCGAGGCCTCGTTACCTCTCCGGCGTCCCCCGCCAGTACGTCCGCCGCCTCGGCGTCCGTCGCGGCGGCCAGCCTCTCATGGGCGGCGCGGCACTCGGGCGGCTCGATGCTGATGCGGGGCAGGCGGCGGTCGAGCCAGCGGGGCAGCCACCAGTTGGCTCCGCCGAGCAGGTGCATCAGGGCGGGGACGAGGAGCGTGCGCAGGACGAACGCGTCGAGGGCGACGGCGGCGGCGAGCGCGATGCCGAACATGGCGATCACCCGGTCGCCGCTCAGCACGAAGGCGAGGAAGACGGAGATCATGATGACCGCCGCGGAGTTGATCACCCGGCTGGTCTCGGCGAGGCCGACACGGACCGCGCGCCGGTTGTCGCCGGTCTCCAGCCATTCCTCGTACATCCGGCTGACCAGGAAGACCTGGTAGTCCATGGAGAGCCCGAAGAGGACCGAGACCATGATCACCGGGAGGAACGGCTCGATCGGGCCCGCCCGGCCGAGGCCGAGCAGCTCGCTCCCCCAGCCCCACTGGAAGATCGCGACGACCACGCCGAACGCGGCGGCGACGGCGGCCACGTTCATCGCGGCGGCCTTCAGCGGGATGCCGATCGACCGGAAGGCGAGCAGGAGCAGCAGGCAGCCGAGGCCGATCACGGCCCCCACGAACAGCGGCAGCTTGCCGACGATGACGTCGGCGAAGTCGTCGTAACCGGCGGTCACCCCTCCGACGTGCACATCGAGCGAGGTACCGCTCTCGGCCCGCGGCAGCACCTCGTCGCGCAGCCGTTCGACCAGGTCGCTGGTCCTCTCCGACTGCGGGGAGGAGTCGGGGACGACGGTGAGGTACGCGGTGTCACCGCCGGTGTTGAAGGTGACCGGGGTGACCGCGGAGACGCCCTCGGTGGTGCGCAGGGTTGCGTCGAGGTTGTCGAGGGCGAGCTTGTCGGCGGCGCCGTCGACGTGGGTGACCAGGGTGAGCGGCCCGTTCACGCCGGGGCCGAAGCCGTCGGCGAGGAGGTCGTACGCCTGGCGGGTGGTGCTCGCCCTCGGGTCGTTGCCCTGGTCGGAGGTGCCCAGGCGCAGGCCCAGGGTGGGCAGCGCGAGCAGGGTCATGACGACGAGGGCGATCGCGCCGAGCTTCTTGGGGTGCCGTTCGACGAACGCCGACCAGCGGGCGGCGAAGCCCGTGGGCACTTCCGGCTCGGGCCCGTGCTCCGCCAGACGGCGGCGTTCGCGGCGGCTGAGCGCCCGCATGCCGATGAAGGACAGCAGCGCGGGCAGCAGTGTCACGGAGGCGGCGACAGTGAGGACCACGGTCAGCGAGGCGGCGATCGCGACCCCGTTGAGGAAGCCGAGCCGCAGGATCAGCATGCCCAGGAGGGCTATGCACACGGTCGCGCCCGCGAACACCACGGCCCGCCCGGTGGTGGCGACGGCGTTGCGCGCGGCCTCCTCGACGGGCAGTCCGCGTTTCAGTCCGCGCCGGTGCCGGGTGACGATGAACAGCGCGTAGTCGATGCCGACGCCGAGGCCGATGAGGGTGCCCAGCATGGGGGCGAAGTCGGCGACGGTCATGACGTGGCCGAGCAGGGTGATACCCGCGTAGGCGGTGCCGACGCCGACCAGGGCGGTCGCGATCGGCAGCACGCTGGCGGCGAGCGAGCCGAAGGCGAGGAAGAGGACCACGGCGGCGACGAGCACGCCGACGATCTCGGCGAGGTGTCCCCCGGAGGTCTCGGTGAGGCCGATCGCCTCGCCGCCCAGCTCCACCTGCAGGTCGTGGGACCCGGCGGCCTTCGCGGTGTCGACGACGGCCTCGGCCTGCGCCTTGTCCACGTCGCCGGCCGGACGGTCGAAGGTCACGCTCGCGTAGGCGGTGTGCCCGTCACGGCTGATCCGGTCGGCGCCGGCACCGTCGTACGGGTCGGTCACGGCGGCGACACCGGGCAGGCCGGCGATCTCGTCGAGGGTCCGGGTCATCGTCTGTTCGACGGCGGCGGCCCGCACGGAGCCGTGCTCGGTGTGCCAGACGACGGTGGCGTTGTCGCCGCTCACGCCGGGGAAGCCCGTGCTCAGGAGCTCGGTGGCACGGCTGGACTCGGTTCCGGGCGTCTTGTAGTCGTTCGAGTACGCGGCGCCCGCCGCCACCGCGCCGGCGGCGGTGCCGGCGAAGGCGAGGAGCCACAGCAGAACGGCGACGAGACGGTGCCGGACGCACCAGCGTGCTAGGGCTGCCACGGAACGTGCTCCTGGGGATGGGGGGCTCTTTGACCGCGTACAGCCCATTCGGGGCTGAACGGCAGGCAAAGAACACATGAGCGATCCCTGGCAACTGTTGCACCCGAAACTGATCGTTTGGGCCCTTTGAGGGTCTCCTCACATCAGATGCGAGGCAGCTCACAGGACAGATGACGTCACTCTGTCGCCCTGCGTCACACCCGAGCACACAGCGAAGGGCGGTGCGCGCCCCGACGCACCGCCCTTCGGGGTGTGCTCAGCCCTCGCCGACGCCCAGCTTCTCCAGGATCAGTTCCTTGACGCGGGCCGCGTCCGCCTGGCCGCGCGTGGCCTTCATGACCGCGCCGACCAGCGCACCGGCCGCGGCCACCTTGCCGCCGCGGATCTTGTCCGCGATGGCCGGGTTGCCGGCGATGGCCTCCTCGACCGCGGTGGTCAGGGCGCCCTCGTCGGAGACGACCTTCAGACCGCGCTGGTCGACGACCTCGTCCGGGGTGCCCTCGCCCGCGAGGACGCCCTCGATGACCTGGCGCGCCAGCTTGTCGTTCAGGTCACCCTTCGCGACCAGCTCGGTGACCCGGGCGACCTGCGCCGGCGTGATCGCCAGCTCGTCGAGCGCCTTGCCCGACTCGTTGGCGCTGCGGGCCAGCTCACCCATCCACCATTTGCGGGCGGAGGCGGCGTCCGCCCCGGCCTCGATGGTGGCGACGATCGGCTCCAGCGCGCCCGCGTTGAGGATCGCCTGCATGTCGGTGCCGCTGACGGCCCACTCCTCGCGGAGCCGGTTGCGGCGGACCAGCGGCAGCTCGGGCAGCGCGGACCGGATCTCCTCGACCCACGCGCGCGAGGGCGCCACCGGCACCAGGTCGGGCTCGGGGAAGTAGCGGTAGTCCTCGGCCTCCTCCTTCACCCGGCCCGAGGTCGTCGACCCCGTGTCCTCGTGGAAGTGCCGGGTCTCCTGGATGATCGTCCCGCCACTGCTCAGGACGGCCGCGTGCCGCTGGATCTCGAAGCGGGCCGCGCGCTCCACGGACCGCAGCGAGTTCACGTTCTTCGTCTCCGAACGGGTGCCGAACTTCTCGGTGCCGTGCGGGCGCAGCGACAGGTTCACGTCGCAGCGCATCTGGCCCATCTCCATGCGGGCCTCGGAGACGCCGAGCGCCTTGATGACCTCGCGCAGCTCCCGGACGTACGCCTTGGCGACCTCCGGCGCGCGCTCCCCGGCACCGACGATCGGCTTGGTGACGATCTCGATGAGCGGGATGCCCGCGCGGTTGTAGTCGAGGAGGGAGTGCGAGGCGCCGTGGATACGGCCGGTGGCACCACCGACGTGGGTCGACTTGCCGGTGTCCTCCTCCATGTGGGCGCGCTCGATCTCCACACGGAAGACCTCGCCGTCCTCCAGCTGCACGTCGAGGTAGCCGTCGAAGGCGATCGGCTCGTCGTACTGGGAGGTCTGGAAGTTCTTCGGCATGTCCGGATAGAAGTAGTTCTTCCGGGCGAAACGGCACCACTCGGCGATCTCGCAGTTCAGCGCGAGACCGATCTTGATGGCGGACTCCACACCGGTCGCGTTGACGACGGGGAGCGCGCCGGGCAGGCCGAGGCAGACAGGGCAGGTCTGCGTGTTGGCGTCCTGACCGAGTTCGGTCGAACAGCCGCAGAACATCTTCGTCTTGGTGCCGAGTTCGACATGGACCTCAAGGCCCATGACGGGGTCGTACGACGCGAGTGCGTCCTCGTACGACACCAGGTCGGTCGTGGTGGTCACGGTGAAACTTCCCTCTCAGCCCAGCAGGACGTCGTCGTCGCCCAGCCGCTTCAGCTCGCGGTAGAGGATGGCGAGGCCGGTGACGATGGCGACGGCGGACACGGTGGCGTCGATCAGGACCAGGGTGTCCTTCTCGGCGCGGGCGGTCTTGAGGCGCTTGGCGACACCGATCGCGCCGAACGCCGTGGCGGCCATGGACAGATACGTGCCGGACTTGGACTTCTTGAAGCCCTTGGCCTTGGTCAGTGCACTCACAGCGACGGAGCCTCCTCGAGCAGCGGGTGCCCCCACCTTTCCACGAAGGCGGCCTCGACAGCGGCGCCGACCTTGTAGAGACGGTCGTCCTTCAGGGCCGGGGCGATGATCTGGAGCCCGACCGGCAACCCGTCCTCCGGCGCGAGACCGCAGGGCAGGGACATCGCGGCGTTGCCCGCGAGGTTGGTCGGGATGGTGCACAGGTCGGCGAGGTACATCGCCATCGGGTCGTCGGCGCGCTCACCGATCGGGAAGGCGGTGGTCGGCGTCGTCGGGGAGACGATGACGTCCACCTTCTCGAACGACTTCTCGAAGTCGCGGGTGATGAGCGTCCGGACCTTCTGGGCGCTGCCGTAGTACGCGTCGTAGTAGCCGGAGCTGAGGGCGTACGTGCCGAGCATGATGCGGCGCTTCACCTCGGCGCCGAAGCCCGCCTCACGGGTGAGGGAGGTGACCTCCTCGGCGGAGTGCGAGCCGTCGTCGCCGGTCCGCAGGCCGTAGCGGAGGCCGTCGAAGCGGGCGAGGTTCGAGGAGCACTCGCTCGGCGCGATCAGGTAGTACGCGGCCAGCGCCAGGTCGAACGACGGGCAGTCCAGCTCGACGATCTCGGCGCCCAGTTCCCGCAGCAGCTCGACGGACTCGTCGAACCGCTGGACCACACCGGCCTGGTAGCCCTCGCCGCGGAACTGCTTGACGACGCCCACGCGCATCCCGGCGACCGAGCCGTTGCGGGCGGCCTCGACGACCGGCGGGACCGGCGCGTCGATGGACGTGGAGTCCATCGGGTCGTGACCGGCGATGACCTCGTGCAGGAGCGCCGCGTCCAGGACCGTACGGGCGCAGGGCCCGCCCTGGTCGAGGGAGGACGAGAAGGCGACCATGCCGTACCGGGAGACGGCCCCGTACGTCGGCTTCACGCCGACCGTGCCGGTGACGGCGGCCGGCTGGCGGATCGAGCCGCCGGTGTCGGTGCCGATGGCGAGGGGCGCCTGGAAGGAGGCGAGGGAGGCGGAGGAGCCGCCGCCGGATCCGCCGGGGATCCGGGTGAGGTCCCAGGGGTTGCCGGTCGGGCCGTAGGCGCTGTTCTCGGTGCTGGACCCCATGGCGAACTCGTCCATGTTGGTCTTGCCGAGGATGACGACGTCCGCGTCCTTCAGCCGCTTGGTGAGGGTGGCGTCGTAGGGCGGGATCCACCCTTCGAGCATCTTCGAGCCCACGGTGGTCGGGACGCCGACCGTGGTGAAGATGTCCTTGAGCGCGAGCGGGACACCGGCGAGGGGACCGAGCTTCTCGCCCCGCGCCCGCTTCTCGTCCACGGCACGGGCCTGGGCGAGGGCGCCCTCGCGGTCGACGTGGAGGAAGGCGTGCACCTTCTCGTCGACGGCCTCGATCCGGGCCAGGTGGGCCTCGGTGACCTGCACGGCGGTGAGTTCGCCGGAGGCGATCCTCGCGGCGATCTGAGCCGCGGTGAGCTTGATGATGGCGTCGGTCATGACGTGATCAGTCCTCCCCCAGGATCTGCGGCACCTTGAAACGCTGCTGCTCCTGGGCCGGGGCGCCGGAGAGCGCCTGCTCGGGGGTGAGCGACGGACGGACCTCGTCCGCGCGCATGACGTTCGTCAGCGGCAGCGGGTGCGAGGTCGGCGGGACGTCTTGGTCGGCGACCTCGCTGACGCGGGCGACCGCGCCGATGATGTCGTCCAGCTGGCCTGCGAAGTGGTCGAGCTCTTCGGGCTTCAGCTCCAGACGCGCCAGCCGGGCGAGGTGGGCGACCTCCTCGCGCGTGATGCCAGGCATGCAGCGATCCTCTGGGGTGAGTGCGATGTGGTTTGGCGCCAATCCTATGGGGCGGGCCGGTGTGACCGTGCACGGGTTTGCTGCGCGGGCTCGGCCGGGCGCCTACGGGGTGGGGGCACGGATGCGTTGGCGGGTGCGGGTGGTGTGTGGTTTCCCGCGCAGTTCCCCGCGCCCCCGATAAGCGACCGGGGCTGCGCCCCGCGCTTTTCAGCTGGAGGGCGGGTCGCAGGCCCGTTCCCTGTCAGGGGCGCGGGGAACTGCGCGAACGGCCCCCACGGACCCGCACCCGCCGAACGGACAGCGCACCCCCGAGCTGTGAGGCGCCCCGGTCCCTCCCTCGTGCGCGCCCGGTGGCTACTCGTCCGCCGTCGCTGCCGGCAGGGCCGCCGCCGGGCGCTGCCAGCCTCGCGACCCCCGGGCCCGGAGCCACGCCGTGGTCTCGTCCGGCGGCATCGCCGCGGCGACCAGCCACCCCTGGACGGCGTCGCAGCCCAGATCGCGCAACCGCTCCCACGTCTCGTCGTCCTCGACGCCCTCCGCGACGACCAGCAGGCCCAGGGAGTGCGCGAGGTCGACGGTGCAGCGCACGATCTCCGCGTCCTCCGTGTCGACGGCGAGCCGCGCCACGAACGAACGGTCGATCTTCAGCTCGCTCACGGGCAGGCGCCGCAGGTGGACCAGCGAGGAGTACCCGGTCCCGAAGTCGTCGAGCGACATCTTCACCCCGTGCCCGGTCAGCCCGGCCAGGGTGTCCGCGGCCCGCTGCGGGTCCTCCAGTAGCACGTGTTCCGTGATCTCCAGTTGGAGCGCTCCCGCGGGAACTCCGTGCCGGGCCAGCCGCGCGGCGACCGCGCCCGCGAAGCCGGGGGTGTGGACGTCACGGGGCGACACGTTCACGGCGACCGGTACGTGCAGTCCCTGGGCGCGCCAGCGGGCCACCTGTCCGAGGGCCGTCTCCAGGACGTACTCGGTGAGGTGCGGCATCAGCCCGGAGGACTCGGCGATCGCTATGAACTCGTCCGGCGGCACCTTCCCCCGCTCGGGGTGCACCCAGCGCACGAGCGCCTCCAGTCCGGCCACCTGTCCGTCGAAGCGGACCTTCGGCTGGTAGTGCAGTTCGACCTCCTGCGCGTCGAGCGCGCGCCGCAGGTCGCCGAGGAGGCCGAGCCGGTCCGGGGTGTTCGAGTCCCGCTTGGACTCGTAGACCTCGACGCCGGTGCGGTCCCGCTTCGCCTGGTACATCGCCACGTCCGCCCGTCTGAGGAGCCCTTCCGCGTCGAGCGCGTGGTCGGGGAAGACGGCGAGCCCGGCGCTGGCCTCCAGGACGAGGGTGAGCCCGTCGAGGTCGAGCGGGGAGCCGAGCGCGGCGACGAGGTTGCGGGCGACACGGGAGGCGGAGGTCGTCGAGTCGGCGACGGGCAGCAGGACGGCGAACTCGTCGCCGCCGAGCCGTGCGGCCTCCGCCCCGCGCGGCAGCGCGACCCGCAGCCGCTCGGCGATCTGCAGCAGCAGCCGGTCGCCCGCGAGGTGCCCGAGGGTGTCGTTGACGGACCGGAAGCGGTCGAGGTCGATCAGCATCAGGGCGGAGCGCGCGCCGATGCGTTCGGCGTCGTCCAGGGCGGTCCAGGTCCGTTCCAGCAGCCACTGGCGGTTGGGCAGGCCGGTGAGCGGGTCGCGGAGCTGTTCCTCCGCCCGGGCACGCGCGATCCACAGGGTGGAGTCGAGCGCGATGAGCGGGATGGCGAACAGCGGCAGCAGCAGGGGCTGGGCCGCGGCGACGACGCAGATCAGGGGGGCGATGCCGAACAGCGCGACGGCGACGAGGCCCTGCCGGACCAGGGCGGTGCGGGCGACCGTGGGGAGACCGCCGCGCGGTGCCGCCAGATACCACAGCAGGGCGCGGGTGACGGTGAGGTAGGCGACGGCGACGAGCGCCACCTGGGGCGCCGCGTACAGGTTCCAGCTCTCCGGGTCCCAGGGCTGCTCGACCGAGGGGACGCGGCCGAAGAGGCGGAGGATCAGGGCTCCGGCGCCGATGCCGAGGATGTCGACCGCGCCGTGCAGCACGCCCTGGCGCCAGCGGCCCCGGCGGGCGATGCCGACGAGGACGACGACGGTGAGGCTGACCATGCCGGCCGGCAGCCAGCCGTAGAGGATCAGGACGGCGAGGGTGAGGGCGGCGCCGGAACCGGTGCCGCCCCACCAGCGGGCGCGGCCCATGGCGACGAGGTGGCCGACGATGACGCCGGCGAGCAGGGCGAGGGCCCAGCCGACCGCGCCGGACGGGAAGAGCGCGTGCTGGCCGGCGAACGCCCGGTAGAACCCGGCGCCCAGGATCGCGCCGGCGAGGCCCACGACAGCGGCGGGCAGGGCGGGCCAGGACAGTGGGCGTTCGGTGTCGTGGCCGGGCAGGCCGTGGCCACGGCCGTCACCGAGCGTGCCCGTGGCGCGTGGGGCGGTGCCGGTGCCGACGGTGAGCTGCGCCGGGGCGGGGACGAGAAGGCCGGGGCCGGCGGCGACCGCGCGGCCCGGCGACTGCTCCGATCGGGGGTGCGCCGTCGGCTCCCGGTCACCGACGCGCTCTCGGGTTCCCTCGAACGGGCGTCCCCCCATGAGCAGGGAGCGCCCCCATCGCCAGGCCCCGGACACACGGCGCGGACGCAGCCGTGAGCCCGGGGCGACGCTCTCGGTCGGTTCCATTCCCGTCCCTCTCACAGCCGGCGGTGCCCACGCCACGCGGCCCGTCGCTCCCGACAACCCTGGGGCGGCACCGCGTCCGAGAACCCGCCACGCGACCGGGCACGGCAGGCGCACACCTCAACAGTAGGCCGCACAAGGCTTTCACGGGCAACGGTCTACGTCGGTTGCCCGAATGCGACCGGCCACCCATATGCATCTGGTATGCGCCGAACGGGTGGCCTTCAACCCCTACTCCTCGGTCGGAAGCGCCACTTCCGACGCCGCTTCCGGTCCTTGTTCGAGCAGCACCGCGAATCCGTCCTCGTTCAGGACCGGAACCTTGAGCTGCATCGCCTTGTCGTACTTGGACCCCGGGTTGTCGCCGACCACGACGAACGAGGTCTTCTTCGAAACGGAGCCGGTCACTTTCGCTCCCCGGCTCTGCAGGGCCTCCTTCGCGCCGTCGCGCGTGTGGTGTTCGAGGGTGCCGGTGACGACGACGGTGAGCCCTTCGAGGGGGCGGGGTCCCTGCTCCTCGCCGGCGCCCTCGTCCTCCATACGGACGCCTGCGGCCTTCCACTTGCGCAGGATCTCCTGGTGCCACTCCACCGCGAACCACTCCTTCAGGGAAGCGGCGATGATGGCGCCGACGCCCTCGGTGGCGGCGAGCTGCTCCTCGCTCGCCTCCCTGATGGCGTCGATGGAGCGGAACTCGCGCGCGAGCGCCTCGGCGGCCACCGGGCCGACGTGCCGGATCGACAGACCGGTGAGGATGCGGGCGAGCGGCCGGTTCTTGGCGGCCTGGATGTTCTCCAGCATCGCGAGCGCGTTCTTGCGGGGCCCGCCCTCCTTGTTGGCGAAGACCAGGGCCTGCTTCTCCTCGCCGGTCTTCGGGTCCCGCTTGGGCAGACCGCTGTCCTGGTCGAGGACGTACGCCTTGATGGGCAGCAACTGCTCGATGGTGAGGTCGAACAGGTCGCCCTCGTCGAGGAGCGGCGGCTCGGACGGCTCCAGGGGCTTGGTGAGCGCGGCGGCGGCCACGTAGCCGAAGTGCTCGATGTCGAGGCACTTGCGGCCGGCGAGGTAGAAGAGACGCTCACGCAACTGGGCCGGACAACTGCGGGAGTTGAGGCACCGCACGTCGATGTCGCCCTCCTTGGCGGGCGCCAGGGGCTCACCGCACTCCGGGCACTCGGTGGGCATCACGAACGGGCGGGTCTCGTTCTCGTCGCGCAGCGACACGACCGGCCCGAGGATCTCGGGGATGACGTCACCGGCCTTGCGGATGACGACCGTGTCGCCGATGAGGACGTTCTTGGCCTTCACGACCTCCTGGTTGTGCAGGGTCGCGAACTCGACCTCCGAACCGGCCACGGTGACGGGCTCGACCTGTGCGTACGGGGTGACCCGGCCGGTACGGCCGACACCCACCTTGATGTCGATGAGCTTGGTGTTGACCTCCTCCGGCGCGTACTTGTACGCGATCGCCCAGCGGGGTGCGCGGGCCGTGGATCCGAGACGTCCCTGGAGCCGGATCTCGTCGAGCTTGACGACCACGCCGTCGATCTCGTGCGCCACGGAGTGGCGGTGCTCGCCGTAGTGGGCGATGAACTCCCGTACGCCGTCGAGGTCGTCGACCACCCTGTTGTGCTCGGCGGTGGGCAGGCCCCATGACTTGAGGAGGTCGTACGCCTCGGAGAGGCGGGTGAAGCCGCCGTCGAAACCCTCCAGGGCGCCGATGCCGTGGACGACCATGTGCAGCGGCAGGGTGGCGGTGACCTTGGGATCCTTCTGGCGCAGTGAACCCGAGGCGGAGTTACGGGGGTTGGCGTACGGCTTCTCGCCGGCCGCCACCCGGCGTTCGTTGAGGCCCTGGAAGGCCTCCATCGGGAAGTAGACCTCGCCCCGGATCTCGACGAGCCGGGGGACGCGGTCGCCCTTCAGCCGGTGCGGGATCTCGGCGATGGTCATGACGTTGGGCGTGATGTCCTCGCCGGTCCGCCCGGTACCCCGGGTGGCGGCCCGGGTGAGCCTGCCGTCCTCGTACGTGAGGTTGACCGCGAGGCCGTCGATCTTGAGCTCGCACAGCAGGTGGTAGTCGGAGGTGCCGACGTCCTTGGCGACGCGCTCGGCCCAGGCGGCGAGGCCCTCGTCGTCGAAGACGTTGTCGAGGGAGAGCATGCGCTCGCGGTGCTCCACCTCGGCGAGGTCGGTCTCGTACTCGACGGCCACCTTCTGCGTCGGCGAGTCCGGCGTGCGCAGCTCGCTGTACTCGTCCTCCAACGCCTCCAGCGTGCGCAGGAGTTCGTCGAACTCCGCGTCGCTGACGATGGGGTCGTCCTTCACGTAGTACCGGAAGCGGTGCTCCTCGATCTGTTCGGCGAGCCGCGCGTGCTTCTCGCGGGCCTCGGCGGGCACCGCTGCCTCGGCGGGTACCGATGTGGGCTGTGCGTCCTTGTCGCCGGCCACCGTGTTGTCCTCCCATTACTCTGGGTTGTCCGCGAGGGATCTCGCCGCCTGGACGCAATGGGCCAGCGCCCGGCGCGCGTACGCCGGGGAGACCCCGGCGAGGCCGCACGACGGAGTGACCGTGACGGCGTCCGCGAGAAGCCCCGGATGCAGCCCCAGCCTGCGCCACAACGTCCTGACCCCCATGACGCTACCGGCAGGGTCCGACAATGGGCCCTCCGTGGTGGGCACGACACCGGCCAGCAGTCTGGTGCCGCCCTCCACGGCTTCCCCGATCGCGTCGTCGTCACGCTCGGTGAGCAGCGCGAAGTCGAAGGAGACGGCGGCGGCGCCGGCCCTGCGGAGGAGCGCGAACGGCACGTCGGGGGCGCAGGAGTGCACGACGACCGCCCCGGGGTCGGTGTGGACGCCGATGACGTCACGGAGGGTGGCCTCGATGTGCTGGCGGTCCACGGCGCGGTGGGTGCGGTAGCCGCTGGCGGTCTTCACCTGGCCGCGCAGGACGGCGATCAGGGAGGGTTCGTCGAGCTGGAGGACGACGCGGGCGCCGGGGACGCGGCGCCGTACCTCCGCGAGGTGCAGACGCAGGCCCTCGGCGAGCGAGCCGGCGAGGTCCCGGCAGGCACCGGGGTCGGAGAGCGCCGCCTCGCCGTTCTTCAGCTCCAGCGCGGCGGCGAGGGTCCACGGGCCGACGGCCTGCACCTTGAGCGGGCCTTCGTAGCCCTGTGTGAACTCCTCCAGCGCGTCCAGGTCCTCGCCGAGCCAGGAGACCGCGCGGCGGGTGTCCCGGCCGGGCCGGTCGCCGAGCCGCCAGCCGCTGGGCTCCACGCGCGCGTACAGCTCGACCAGCAGGCCGGCGGTGCGTCCGATCATGTCGGCGCCGGGGCCGCGGGCGGGGAGTTCCGGCAGGTACGGCATGCCCGTGTCCGGCCACTCGAAGGTGCCGGTGACGGTCTTGGCGGCCTCTCTGGCGTCGCCGCCGGGCATGGAGCCGATGCCGGTGGCGGGGCCGAAGTCGAAGAGTTCGTTCACACGTCGAAGCGTAGGTGTTCGGGGGCCGGGGTTTTCCGGGGGCTGCCGTCCCCGGACCCCCGCGGTGGTCCGGGGGCTGGTTCGGCTGTGTGGGTTCGTGCGGGTGGGTGGGGGCTTGTCGCGCAGTTCCCCGCGCCCCTGAAGCTTGGGCCCGCGGCCCGGCCTTCGGCTGAGGAGCACGGGGCGCAGCCCCGGTCGCTTCTCAGGGGCGCGGAGCGGTGACACATGCGGCTCCGCCGCGTGGGCGCGAACAACCCCCACCCACCCGCACAGCCAACGCACCCCCGGCCCCGAGCCACGGGGCGTCCCGCAGCGGCCTCAGCGACCGGGCCGGACCGTCAGGTCGTTGACCTCGGCGTCCCGGGGGAGGTCCAGGGCCATGAGGATCGTCGTGGCGACGGACTCGGGGGCGATCCACCGGGAGGGGTCGTACTCCTTGCCCTCCTGCTGGTGGACCTTCGCCTGCATGGGGCTGGCCGTGCGGCCGGGGTAGACCGTGGTGACGCGGACCCCGTTGCCGTGCTCCTCGTGGCGGAGGGAGTCGGCGAGGGCCTTCAGGCCGTGCTTGGAGGCGGCGTAGGCGGCCCAGTCGGCGTAGGCGTGCAGTCCCGAGCCGGAGTTGACGAACACGACGTGGCCGCGGGCGGCGCGCAGTTGGGGCAGGAAGTGCCGGGTCAGTTCGGCGGGGGCGATGAGGTTGACGTTGAGCTGGTGGCGCCAGGTCTTGGGGGTGAGGTCGCCGACCCGGCCGAGGTCGATCACCCCGGCGATGTGCAGCAGGGAGTCCACGCGGTCGGGCAGGGTCTGGTGGGAGAACGCCCAGGAGAGCTTGTCCGGGTCCGCGAGATCGCCGACCAGGGTCTTCGCCCCGGGGAACCGCGACGCCAGTTCCTTCGCGCGACCGGCGTCGCGCGCGTGCAGCACGAGGTCGTCGCCGCGCTCGTGCAGACGGCGGGCCACGGCCTCGCCGATGCCGGAACCCGCTCCGGTGATCACATGAGTAGCCATGCGGTCATGCTCGCATCACCCCGGGGCGGCCCGGGTCCGCGCCCCGTTCACTCCATGCCCTGGCACTCCTCCAGGTACGCCATCGCCCCCACCGGCTCCTGCGCGAAGAAGACCAGCTCGGTGAGGGGGCGGGGCAGGAAGCCCTCGCTCTCCATGCGGTGGAACTGCTCCTTGAGGCCGTCGTAGAAGCCCGCCGTGTTGAGGAGCACCACGGGCTTGTCGGTGTGGCCGTGCTTCTTCAGTTCCAGGATCTCGGTCGCCTCGTCGAGCGTGCCGGTCCCACCGACCATGATCACGACCGCGTCGGCCTTCTCCAGGAGGATGCGCTTGCGTTCGGCGAGGTCGCGGGCGACGACCATCTCGTCGGTGCCGGTCCGGGCCTTGGCCGCCAGGAACTGAACGGAGACGCCGAGGAGCCGGCCGCCCGCCTCCTGCACACCGTCCGCGACCACCTTCATCAGCCCGACGTCCGAGCCGCCCCACACGAGGGTGTGGCCGCCCTTGCCGATGAGTTCGGCGAACTCCCGCGCGGGGCGGGTGTAGCGGTCGTCGAGGTCGGCGGCGGAGAGGAAGACGCAGATGTTCATGGGTCCACGTTAGGACGTGCCCCCGGTGTCCGGGTCCGGTGCGTCAGCGGTCGCCGGGGCACGGGTCAGGCGGATCTTCGACTGGCGGTGCGGGAGCTCCTCCCAGTCGTCCATGAAGCGGGCGGTCAGGCCGTACTGCGCGGCGAGTTCCACCAGGGTGTCGGTGCGGTAGTAGAAGTCCTCGTGCAGCACCTGGTGCTCCTTGCCCTCGGTGCGGCCGTAGGTGAAGTCGAAGAAGCCGCCGGGGGCGAGGAGGCGGCCGACGTGGGCGAAGCACTGTTCGATGACGTGCGCCGGTGAGTGCGAGAACACGCTGTGCGCGTGCACGACGTCGAAGTGGGCCTCGGGCAGGAACTCGAAGGTCAGGTCGGCGACGAGCACGAGGTAGGGCAGTTTCGACTGCAGCCCCTGCCGGACGAGGGTGCGCTGGGCCTCCAGGAGGATCGCCGGGGAGATGTCGATGCCGTAGTAGTTCCCGGCGTCCAGGTGGTCGATGAACAGACGTCCGGCGCGCAGGTTCCCGCAGCCGATCTCCAGCATGCGGTGCCGGGGTTCCAGGCCGTGCCGCAGGAGGTAGTCGAACTGCATCCGGCCCACTCGCTCCCACTTCTCGACCGAGGGGTTGTGCCCGACGGCGGCCTCGGGGCTGCGGGCGGTGTCGGCGGCCATCACGGCCCGGTAGTACGCGATGTGGTCGCGGTGCTTGAGCCGAAGCCAGGTGTCACGTGCCACCCGGCGGGCGTGCGCCGGCACGCGCTCGGGGTGGCGCAGGGCGTAGCGGACCCGGTGGGTGAGGCTGCGGCGGTTCCTCGACGCGTCGGCCGGGTCCGACGGATCCGCCGTCGGCTTCCCGGACGGCCTTCCGGCCGGGTCTGTGGCTGTCACGACGACCTCCTGGGCCTCCTGCGGCCCCTGGGCCGTGTCTGAGGGAGCACTCACCAGCAGCCTGCGCCGTCCTCGGGCGGATGGCTACTCGGAGGGAGGCGTTCGGGACGGGGAGCCGCGATGGCCGGGGCGCGCGCCCCTCAGACGGCGCCCGCCCTCGCGCGCGTGGTAGACGCGATCGTCGCCGAGCCGACCACACGCGTGCCGTCGTAGAGGACGATCGCCTGGCCGGGGGCGACGCCGCGGACGGGCTCGGTGAAGCGGACGTGGAGGTCGCCGTCGACCAGCTCGGCGGTCACCTCGGTCTCGCCGCCGTGGGCGCGGAGCTGGGCGGTGTAGGTGCCGGGGCCGGTGGGCGCGGCGCCGCACCAGCGGGGCCTGATCGCCGTGAGGCCGTCGACGTCGAGGGCCGCGGCGGGGCCGACGGTGACGGTGTTGTCCACCGGGGAGATGTCGAGGACGTAGCGCGGCTTGCCGTCGGGCGCCGGGGTGCCGATGCGCAGGCCCTTGCGCTGGCCGATGGTGTAGCCGTACGCGCCCTCGTGGGTGCCGAGGACGGTGCCGGACTCGTCGACGATGTCGCCCTCCGCCTTGCCGAGGCGGCTCGCGAGGAAGCCCTGGGTGTCGCCGTCGGCGATGAAGCAGATGTCGTGCGAGTCGGGCTTCTTGGCGACCGACAGGCCCCGGCGCTCGGCCTCCGCGCGGATCTCGTCCTTGGTCGTCACGGTGTCGCCCAGCGGGAACAGGGCGTGGGCGAGCTGCCTCTCGTCGAGCACGCCGAGGACGTACGACTGGTCCTTGGCCATGTCGGAGGCGCGGTGCAGCTCGCGTGTGCCGTCGTCGTGGACGATCACCTTGGCGTAGTGGCCGGTGCAGACGGCGTCGAAGCCGAGGGCGAGCGCCTTGTCGAGGAGGGCCGCGAACTTGATCTTCTCGTTGCAGCGCAGGCAGGGGTTGGGGGTGCGGCCGGCCTCGTACTCGGCGATGAAGTCCTCGACGACGTCCTCACGGAAGCGGTCGGCGAGGTCCCAGACGTAGAACGGGATGCCGATGACGTCGGCGGCGCGGCGGGCGTCGCGGGAGTCCTCGATGGTGCAGCAGCCCCGGGCGCCCGTGCGGAACGACTGCGGGTTCGCGGAGAGCGCCAGGTGGACGCCCGTCACGTCGTGCCCGGCTTCCGCGGCGCGGGCGGCGGCCACGGCGGAGTCGACCCCGCCGGACATGGCGGCGAGGACACGGAGGGGGCGGGGGCGCTGCGAGGTGTCAGTCATAACCCCTCCAGGGTACGGGGCGCCGGGAACCGGAGCCCGCGCGTATCCGTTGACGGCTCGTGGGCACCAGAAGGGCGTCCGGGGACGGTGCTTCCCGGAGCAGGGGCAAGGACGGGGACCGGCGCGTGGGCCGCCGGGCCCTGCTGATCGGCACGGCCGTGGCCGCCGTGGGTACGGCCGTCGTGGCACGCGACGAGCTGACGCGCGCGTGGTGGCGGGTGCCGGGCGTCACCAAGCCGCGCAAGGAGGGTGAGGTCGACTACGCGGGCGCGAGGTGGGTGGCGGCCTCGGACGCGAACTGGCGGCTGGCGGACCGGCCGGACGACTTCGGCATAGACATGGTGGTCATCCATGTCACCCAGGGCAGCTTCGCCAGCGCGGTGCGGGTCTTCCAGGATCCGAAGCACGGGGCGGCGTCGCACTACATCGTCCGCAAGGACGGCCATGTCACCCAGATGATCCGCGAGCTGGACGTGGCGTACCACGCGGGCAACCGCGACTACAACGAGCGCAGCGTGGGCATCGAGCACGAGGGCTTCGTCGACCGCCCGCAGGACTTCACGGACGAGATGTACGAGGCGTCCGCCCGTCTCACGGCCCGGATCTGCGCGCGCTACGACATCCCGCTCGACCGCGAGCACATCATCGGCCATGTCGAGGTGCCGGGCACCGACCACACCGACCCGGGCGAGCACTGGGACTGGGACCGCTACATGAAGCTGGTGCGCGCCGCGGCGGCGAAGGGTTCGGGCGCGGCGACGACCTGAGCCGTCCGGGCGGGCGGCGGCGGGCAGTCGGCGCGCCCGGCGGACTCCCGGAGCAGGCCGTGGGCGGCGTCGTGGGGCCGCGGGCCGGGCCCGGCCGGACATCCACCGCGCCTCCCGGCGGCGGGCGGCGCGGGCCTCAGGTCAGGCCCGCGGTGCGGGCGCGTTCGACCGCGGGGCCGATCGCCTTGGCGACCGCTTCGACGTCGGCCTCCGTGGAGGTGTGGCCGAGGGAGAAGCGGAGGGTGCCGCGGGCGAGGTCCGGGTCGGCTCCGGTGGCGAGGAGGACATGGCTGGGCTGGGCGACGCCGGCGGTGCAGGCCGAACCGGTGGAGCACTCGATGCCCTGGGCGTCGAGGAGCAGCAGCAGGGAGTCGCCCTCGCAGCCGGGGAAGGTGAAGTGCGCGTTGGCGGGCAGCCGGTCCACCGGGTCACCGCCGAGGAGCGCGTCCGGTACGGCCGTGCGGATCGCGTCGACCAGACCGTCGCGCAGGGCACCGATCTCGCGGGCGAACCACTGCTGTTGCTCGGCGGCGAGACGGCCGGCGACGGCGAAGGACGCGATGGCGGGGACGTCGAGGGTGCCGGAGCGCACGTGGCGTTCCTGGCCGCCGCCGTGCAGTACCGGCACGGGGCTGTACTCGCGGCCCAGGAGGAGCGCGCCGATGCCGTAGGGGCCGCCGATCTTGTGGCCGGAGACGGTCATGGCGGCGAGGCCGGAGTCCGCGAAGCCGACGGGTACCTGGCCGAAGGCCTGGACGGCGTCGGCGTGCAGCGGGACACCGAACTCGGCGGCGACGTCGGCGAGTTCACGGACCGGCATGAGGGTGCCGATCTCGTTGTTGGCCCACATCACGGTGGCGAGCGCCACGTCGTCGGGGTCGCGGGCGATGGCCTCGCGCAGAGCCTCGGGGTGGACGCGGCCGTAGGTGTCGACGGGGAGGTACTCGACAGTGGCGCCCTCGTGCTCGCCGAGCCAGTGGACGGCGTCGAGCACGGCGTGGTGTTCGACGGGGCTCGCGAGGACCCGGGTGCGGGCCGGGTCGGCGTCGCGGCGGGACCAGTACAGCCCCTTCACGGCGAGGTTGTCGGCCTCGGTACCGCCGGAGGTGAACACGACCTCGCTGGGGCGGGCTCCGAGGGCCTCCGCGAGGGTCTCGCGGGCCTCCTCGACGGTACGGCGGGCTCTGCGGCCGGATGCGTGCAGCGAGGAGGCGTTGCCGGTGACGCTCAGCTGGGCGGTCAGCGCCTCCGCCGCCTCCGGGAGCATCGGGGTCGTCGCCGCGTGGTCGAGGTAAGCCATGGTGTGCCCGATTCTACGGGGGCGCCGGGCGCCGGCCTCGGCCGCTACGGCGGTGGGGGCGCCCCCCGGCCATGACGGCGACCACGGCGACGGTGGCGCGGCGGTAAGGGTGCGGGGTGTCCTCCCGTCCGGCCGGTCCTGTGCGGTGCGCGCGGTCCGGGCCGGTGCGGTGCGCAAGCTCCCGCCTGTGCGGTGCGCGAGCTCGCGGCCGGTGCAGCTCAGAAGCTCCAGGAGACCGTGTTCGTCGTCTGGGTCAGAACGGCCAGGATCACCAGGTCGGCCACGCCCAGACCGAGGCCGAGGAACGCCCGGCCCCGCCTCGTGGTGCCCCGCTTCAGGGCGAGGGCGGCCAGCACGATGGCGATCGGGCCGAGGAAGAGGTTGAGCACGAGGAGGCCGAGAAGCCCGAGGACGAAGGACGCGACGGCCATGCCGTCGGCGTCACGGCCCCGGTGGCGGGCGGCGGGGCGGGTGTGCGGTGCTGCGGTCAGCTGCATGGTGCGGTCAGCTCCCTGGGGGTGGACGGGGTCCGACGGATGTCCGGAACAGGTCAGTTGGTGGTCCGGCCACGGCGGGCGTGGCGCTCGCGGTAGGCGAAGACCGCCAGCCAGGCGCCGATGACGGCGGCGGCGGCCAGGGAGACGGAGAGCGGAACGTGGGCCACGGTGCCCAGGACGATCCCCAGCAGCAGGAGCGCGGCGACGAGGAACAACATGGCGTGAGCGCCTCTCGTTTCGGGTCGGTCTCAGGTCGGCGGTTCGTCGGGGCGTTTCGGTGAACGGTTGTAGTTACACTTGTTCACTGACTTTGAAGTCTAACGCGTGACTCGGCTTTGCAATGACAGAGAACAGTTGTTAACTGCATGGCATGAGTCACACGTTCGGCGTCCGGCAGGCGCAGAAGCAGCGGACCCGGCAGGCGCTCATGGACGCCGCGCTCGCCCTGCTGGAGGAACAGAGCCTCAGCAGCCTGGGCCTTCGCGAGGTCACCCGGGCCGTGGGGGTGGCGCCGACCGCGTTCTACCGGCACTTCCGTTCGACCGCGGACCTCGGTGTCGCGCTGGTCGAGGAGGCGCTGGGGAGCCTGCACCCCGTCCTCGGGGATCTGATGTCGGCGGTCGGCGACAATGACGAACTGATCCAGCGCGCCGTCGAGCTGATCGCCCGCCATGTGGACGCGTACCCCGCTCACGTCCGCTTCATCGCGCGCGAGCGGCACGGCGGCGTCCAGTCGGTGCGGGAGGCGATCCAGGGCCAACTGGCCCGGTTCACCGAGGAGGTCCGCACCGAACTGGGAAAGCGGCCCGAGACCGCCGGCTGGAGCGACGACGACCGGTCGATGCTCGCCGGTCTGTACGTCGACCAGATGCTGGCGACGGCCTCCCTGTTCCTGGAGGCCCACGACGGTCCCGAGGCGGAGCGCGACCGCGTGACGCGCCTCGCGGGCAGCCGGATGCGGCTGATCAGCATCGGCTGCCGCCACTGGCTCGACTGAGCGGCGGGTCAGTCGTCCTCGGACGCCGTCGCCGACGCCTCCTGGCCCGGCGCCCCGCTCGGCCCCTGTGCGCCGACCCCGCCCGGCTGTCCGCCGCCGGGACCGCCGCAGCCGCCACCCCCGCCGGGGCCACCTCCCTGGCCGCCACCACCGGGCGCCCCGGACAGGGCACCGGAGGGCACGCCCGACGGGGCCCCCGAGGGAGCCTGCCCGTTCGCGGACGGCGCACCGGAAGGAGCACCGGACGGCGCTCCGGAGGGGGCGTCGGAAGGAACGCCGGAGGGGGCTCCCGACGGGGCCTGGCAGTTCTGCTGCCCGGAGGTGCCGCTGTTCGGGGTGGACGAGGAGTCACCGGAACCGCACGCCCCCAGGAAGAGGGGGGCGACCGCCAGCAGGGCGGCGGCGGGGACGAGACGCGCACGCTTCATGGGAACCAGCTCCAGGAGAGACGAGGGTGCGGGGCGCGGGCATCGAACCAACGCGCCTTGGGCCTCTCCTGGGTGAGCGCTGTGCCCGCCCTGTGCGGGTGGCAAAGCACACCCCAACACCCGTGCCCGACCTGCACGTTCACCCCTCGGGCGGGTACGGCGGCCGGTACAGGGCCGTGACAGAGCGGGCGGCCCCGGGGGCGGGCCGGGGCCCGCTCAGCCCGCGAGCCGGGCGCGGGCCAGTTGCCGCGACTGGGCGACCAGGCGGTCGGCGCTGTCCCAGACCTCGGCGTCCTCCTCCAGGAAACCGCCGGCGAGGTTGCGGGTGGTGATGGAGACCCGCAGCGGTCCGGGCGCCGGCCGGCACCGGACGTGCACGGTCAGCTCGACCGTCGGGACCCAGCCGGAGATGCCCAGCTCGAAGGCGGTCGGCGGCAGCGCGTCCACCGCGAGGAGCAGCGAGAGGGGGTCGGGGTCCCGGCCGTCGGCGAGTCCGAACCAGGCGCGCATCTCGCCGTTCCCCGACGGTGCGCCGAGGGCCCAGCCGAGGGTCGACGGGTCCAGCTTGAGGAACAGCCGGTCGGCGATGGCGGAGCTGCCGGGCACCGGGGCGGGGGCGTCCTGGGGGCCGAAGCACTGCTCGATCGGCGGCATCGCGGGCGGTTTCGCCGTCGTACGGACGTCGTCGGGGAGGGAGCCGAGGTCGCCGTAGGAGGCGAGGACGCGGATCCGCTCGGTCTCGCGGCCCTCCTCGTCGTACTGGAAGAGGGACGCCTGGCCGGTCGACAGGGTCCGGCCGGTGCGGACGACGTCCGTGCGGATGACGGCGGGGCCCGGCTGGGAGGCGGTCAGGTAGTACGCGGAGACCGTGAACGGGTCGGCGTGCGGGAGGGTGTCCGCGAGGGCGCGGCCCAGCACGGCCAGGAGGTAGCCGCCGTTGACGGCGCTGATGATCGTCCAGCCGGCGGAGAGGTCCACGTCGTAGACGCCGGGTTCCCGCCGGGTGACCGCGGTGTCCCGGTCGAACTCGCTGTCGCCGACGGTGGCCTGTACGGAAGCTGCTTCGGGCATGGATGAACCGTACAACACTGCATTACTAAGCGGTAGCTTTTACGAAAGGCGCGGATGGCCCCGCCCGGTGCTCAGCCCTCCTCCACCGCGGCCGAGCGCCGGTTCCAGGCCCGCGGCGCCCGCCAGTGGTACCGCATCGCCAGCAGCCTCAGCGCGAAGGCGACAGCCGCCGCGAAGGCCGAGGTGAAGGGGTTGAGCGCGTCGTACCGGATACAGAGGACGACCAGGCAGGCGCCCACCATCGCGGGCACCGCGTACAGGTCGCGGTCCCAGCGCAGCAGGGAGGGCACCTCGTTGGCGAGCACGTCCCGCAGCACACCGCCGCCGACGGCCGTGGCGAGGCCGAGGGCCGCCGAGGCCGTGAGCCCCAGCCCGTACTCGTACGCCTTCGTCGTGCCGGTCACGCAGAACAGGCCGAGACCGGCCGCGTCGAAGACGTTCACGCCGTTCTGGATGCGCTCGACCTCCGGATGGAGGAAGAACACCAGCAGGGCGGCGAACAGCGGGGTGATGAAGTAGCCGAGGTCGGTGAAGGCGGCCGGCGGCACGGCTCCGATGACCAGGTCCCGGAAGAGGCCGCCGCCGAGCGCGGTGACCTCGGCGAGGACGGCGATGCCGAAGACGTCGAAGTTCTTGCGCACGGCCAGCAGCGCGCCGGAGATCGCGAAGACGAAGATGCCGATCAGATCGAGCGCGTGCTGGACGGACGGCGTGAACAGTTGCTGGAGCACCCTCACATTGTGACGCAACAACGAGCCCCCGCCTTTCATTGCAAGGCAGGGGCTCGCTCTGGTCTTACTTGTTACTTGTCGCCGGTCTCCTTGGCGACCTCGGTCTCCTTGGCGACCTCGGCGACCTCGGTTTCCCCGGTACCCGCGGTCCCCGTGGTGTCCGCGGCCGCGGCCTCCGCCGCCGCGACCGCCGCGGACGTCTCCGCCGACTGGGCCAGCACCTCGTCCGGCACCAGCTCGCCGGCCTCCTTGGCGGCGGCCAGCAGGACGACGTCCTGGGGCTGCTGGTCCTCGAAGTTCTCCGGGTGGTGGCAGGCGACCCGCTGGCCCGGCTTCAGCTCGGCCAGCGGCGGCTCGGTGGTCCGGCAGACCTCCGTGGCCTTCCAGCACCGGGTGTGGAAGCGGCAGCCGCTCGGCGGCGCGATCGGCGAGGGGACGTCGCCCTTGAGGAGGATGCGCTCGCTCTTGGCGCCGCGCCGCCTCGGGTCCGGGATCGGCACCGCCGACAGCAGGGCCTTGGTGTACGGGTGCATCGGCGCCTCGTACAGCGCGTCCCGGTCGGCGAGCTCGACGATCTTGCCGAGGTACATCACCGCGATGCGGTCCGAGACGTGGCGGACGACGGAGAGGTCGTGCGCGATGATCACGTACGTCAGGCCCAGCTCGTCCTGGAGGTCGTCCATGAGGTTGACGACCTGCGCCTGGATGGACACGTCCAGCGCGGAGACCGGCTCGTCGGCCACGACCATGCGGGGCTTGAGGGCGAGCGCGCGGGCGATGCCGATGCGCTGGCGCTGACCGCCGGAGAACTCGTGCGGGTAGCGGTTGTAGTGCTCGGGGCTGAGACCCACCAGCTCCAGGAGGCGCTGGACCTCCTTCTTCACACCGCCCTCGGGCTCGACGCCCTGGAGCTTGAACGGCGCCGAGACGATCGTGCCGATGGTGTGCCGGGGGTTCAGCGAGCCGTACGGGTCCTGGAAGATCATCTGCACGTCGCGGCGCAGCGGACGCATGCCCGCCGTGCTGAGGTGCGTGATGTCCTGGCCGTCGAACTCGATGCGCCCGCCGGAGGGCTCCAGGAGCCGGGTGATGAGCCGGCCCATGGTCGACTTGCCGCAGCCGGACTCGCCGACGACTCCGAGGGTCTCGCCCCGGCGCACCTCGAAGTCGATGCCGTCGACGGCCTTGACCGCCCCGACCTGCCGCTGGAGCAGGCCCTTCTTGAGGGGGAAGTGCTTGACCAGGCCCTCGACCTTGAGCAGCGGCTTCTCTTCGGCGCGCGGGGCCGGCACGGCGGCCCGGGTCTCAGTCTCGCTCACAGCTTCGGCGCAATCTCTTCGTTCCAGATCCGCGTGCGGTCCTCCTGCGACAGGTGGCAGGCGGTGAAGTGCCTGCCGCCGACCTCACGCAGTTCGGGGCGCTCGGTGCGGGTGACGTTGTCCTTGGGGACGTCCGCGTAGGGGCAGCGCGGGTTGAAGGCGCAGCCCGAGGGGACATTGATGAGGCTGGGCGGCTGGCCCTTGACCGGGATGAGGCGGTCGGTCTGCTCGCGGTCGATACGGGGCATCGAGCCGAGCAGGCCCCAGGTGTAGGGATGCTGCGGCTGGTAGAAGATGTCGTCGACCGGTCCGCGCTCCACGCAGCGGCCGCCGTACATCACGAGGATGTCGTCGGCGATCTCGGCGACCACGCCGAGATCGTGCGTGATGATGATGACCGCGGAGCCGAACTCCTTCTGCAGGTCGCGGATGAGGTCCAGGATCTGCGCCTGGACGGTCACGTCCAGGGCGGTGGTCGGCTCGTCGGCGATCAGCAGTTCGGGGTTGTTGACCAGGGCCATGGCGATCATGGCGCGCTGGCGCATACCGCCGGAGAACTCGTGCGGGTAGCTGTTGACCCGCTTGTCCGGCTCCGGGATGCCGACGCGGTCGAGGAGTTCGACGGCGCGCCTGCGGGCGGTCTTCTTGTCGACGTCGTTGTGGACGCGGTACGCCTCCACGATCTGGCTGCCGACCGTGTAGTACGGGTGCATCGCCGACAGCGGGTCCTGGAAGATCATCGCCATCTCGCGGCCGCGCAGCCGGCGGACCTCGTCGGGTGAGGCGGAGACCAGTTCCTTGCCGTCGAGCCAGATCTCGCCGGACATCCGCACGTTCTTGCCGCGCGCCCCGAGCCGGTGCAGCCCCATGATGGCCAGCGAGGTCACCGACTTGCCGGAGCCGGACTCGCCCACGATGCCGAGGGTGTTGCCCTTCTCCAACTGGAAGGAGAGGCCGTCGACGGACTTGACCAGGCCGTCGTCGGTCGGGAAGTGGACCTTGAGGTCACGCACCTCGAGGAACGCGTCGGGGGCGGCCCCGCTGCGTACGGGCTCGCCGACGGCGGCCCCGGTCTTGGACAGTTCGGTCACGAGAGCCTCACCCGCGGGTCGATCGTGGCGTACAGCAGGTCCACCACAAGGTTCATGAAGACGACGAAGAACGCCGCGAGCAGGGTCACCCCGAGGATCGGGGGCAGGTCGTTGGCGGTGATCGACTGGACCGCGTACTCGCCGATGCCGTGCAGGGAGAACACGGTCTCGGTGATGACGGCACCGCCGAGCAGCAGGCCGATGTCCATGCCGAAGACCGTCACCAGCGGGGTCAGCGCGGCCCGCAGACCGTGCCGGACGACCACCTTGCGCTCACGCAGGCCCTTGGCCCGCGCGGTGCGGATGAAGTCCTCGTTCATCGTCTCCAGCATGCCCGAGCGGGTGAGCCGGGCGTAGATGGCGGAGTAGAGGAGGGCCAGCGAACACCAGGGGAGGAAGAGGGTGTTGGCCCACTGCGAGGGGTTCTCCGTGAAGGGGACGTACGTCCTGCCGAAGATCTCCAGCTTGTAGCTGAACAGCAGCAGCGCCAGCTGACCGGTGAAGAACATGGGCAGGGACACGCCCGCGAGCGCCACGCCCATGGCGGAGCGGTCGAACAGCGAGCCCGGCTTGAGCGCGGAGATCACACCGGCGGCGATACCGCCCAGCAGCCACAGCACGGCGGCGCCGACGGCCAGCGACAGGGTGATGGGCAGCCGCTCGGTCAGCTGGGGCCAGACCTCCAGGTGGTCCTTGAAGGAGTAGCCGAAGCAGGGGGCGTTGCACTGGACCGTGGTGGGACCGAGGTCGTAGGTGGCGCCGGAGACGATCCCCTTGATGAACTCCCAGTACTGGACGTACACCGGCTGGTCCAGGCCGAGGTTCGCCTTGACGGCGGCGATGTCCGCGGGCGTGGGGTTCTTGCCGATGTACTGCTGCGCCAGCTGGTCGGCGGTCTGCCCTGCGAGCTTCGGCAGGATGAAGAAGATGCCGAAGGTGACCGCGGTGACGACGAGCAGCAGGATCACCGCTGCGATCGTCCGGCGGATGATGTACGAGATCACGAGGACCGGCGCCGGCGCCCGCGGGTGACGAACCCGCGGGCGCCAATGCCTTCACCTGCCTTCCGGGGCTACTGCTTGGTCGTACCGATGTTGAGGTAGTCGTACTGACCGCTGAAGGCGGACGACGACACCACGTTGGTGGCGTACGGCGAGCGGTACAGCAGGACCTTGAAGTAGGTCAGCGGCACGATGGCGGCCTGCTCCATGACCTTCTTGTCGACCTGGGTGTACGCGGCGGTGCGGGCGGCCTCGTCGGTGTTGCCGATCGCGTCGTCGAGCAGCTTGTTGATCTCGGGGTCGTTCAGCTCCGACAGGTTGGTGTTGCCGGACTGGCCGATGGCCTTGCCGTGCACGATCTGCTGCAGGAAGCCGTAGCCGGTCGGCCAGTCGGAGCCCCACTGCATCATGATCAGGCCGATGTTCTGCTTCTTGTTGAACTTCGGCACGCCCGCGTAGTCGGAGAAGTACTTGCCCGACGGGAACTGCTTGATCTCGGCGTCGATGCCGATCTTCTTCAGCGCGCCGACGATCGCGGTGGCCGCGTCGACCTCGCCCTGGCGGTCGGTACGGGCGGAGATGGCGGTCTTGAAGCCCTTCTCCTGGCCGCAGGCCTTCAGGTGCTCCTTGGCCTTGGCCTCGTCGCCCTTGTTGCCCTCGGTGGCGTAGAGGTCGTACTTCTCGTAGCCCGGGATGTCGGTCGGCAGGACGGTGGAGGCGATGTCACCGCGGATCGGGCCGCCCATGGCGGTCTGCACGGCGACCTTGTTGATCGCGTACTGCACGGCCTTGCGGCACTCGACGTTGTCGAACGGCTTCAGCTCGGTGTTGATCGCCGTGTAGATGAGGCGGCCGCCGAGGGCGTTGTCCGTGTTGGCGAGCTTGTCCTTGTCGTTGACGAGCTCCGCCTGGGTCTGGGCGTCGACACCCGTGCCCTGGATGTCGATCATCGTGTCGCCGGCCATCACGTCCTTGTCGATGGTGGCCTTGTTGACCTTCAGGTTCACGACGATCTTGTCCGGGTACTGCTTGCGCAGCGGGTCCGTCTTCGCGTCCCACTCGGGGTTGCGGGTCAGGACGATCTGCTTGCCCTCGTCGTACTTCTCGAACTTGTACGAGCCGGTCGACACGACCTTCTTGGTGTAGTCGACGCCCGTGTCCTTGGCGCGCGGCACCGGGGCGGTCTGGGGCTGGCTCGCCAGGAAGTCGAAGTCGGCGAAGGGCTTGTTGAGCTTGAAGACGATGGTGTTGTCGTCCGGCGTCTCGATGGACGCGATGCCCTTCTCGCTCTTGTCCTTGTACGGGCCCTTGTACTTGTCCCCGCCCTCCAGCAGCTGCTGGAAGTAGTTGGGGCCGGAGGAGAGCACGTCACGGGCGAAGTTGGAGCGCTCGACCGCGTACTTGACGTCCTTCGAGGTGACGACCGTGCCGTCCTCGAACTTCACGCCCTGGCGGATCTTGTACGTCCAGGTCTTGCCGCCGTCGCTGGGCACGCCCGCGGCCTCGGCGAGGTCCGGGACGAGCTCGTTGCCCTTCTCGCCGGGGCCGGGCTTGAAGGTCATCAGCGGACGCGCGTAGAGGCGGCTGAAGTTGAACCCGTACGCGTAGTACATGTTGCCCGGGTCGAGGGACTCGGGTGCGTCGGAGCTCGCGTAGGTGACCGTGCCACCCTTCTTGGTGGACGCGTTCACGACGCCCTTGGTCGCGGCGTTGGCGCCCGCGGCCTTGGTGCCGTCGTCCGGGCTGTCATCGGCCTTGCTGCAGGCCGACAGGAGCAAGCCGGCACTGCTGACGGCCGCGATCGCGGCCATTGCTGACCTTCGCATGATGGTCTGTTTCCCCTTCGTAGTTGGGCAGTTGAGCAGGACGCGACGGGTGCCCGCGACCGCAGACGTCAGCGGCTGCGGGGGTCGAGGGCGTCCCGGAGGCCGTCACCGAGGAGGTTGAAGGCCAGCACCGTGATGAAGATCGCGAGGCCGGGAACGATCATGTACTGCGGGTCGACCTGGAAGAAGTCGACCGCGTCGTTGAGCATGCCGCCCCAGGAGGCCTGCGGCGGGCGGATACCGACACCGAGGAAGCTCAGGGAAGCCTCGAAGATGATGTTGGTCGGGATCAGCAGCGTCGAGTAGACGATGATCGGCGCGACGAGGTTCGGCAGCAGCTCCCGGAACAGGATGTACGGCCCGGCGGCCCCCATCCCGCGGGAGGCGTCGATGAACTCCCGTTCCCGCAGGGCCATGGTCTGGGCGCGCACGATGCGTCCCATGTAAGGCCAGTTGAAGAACCCGATCACGAAGATGAGCACCGAGATGTGCAGGGGAAGCCCTTCGAGGCCGAAGGCCCCGCCCTGCAGCGTGGCGGAGATGGCGATGGCGAACAGAAGCAGCGGGAACGCCAGGAAGGTGTCCATCAGCCGGCTGATGATCGAGTCGACCCGGCCGCCGTAGTAGCCGGCGAGGAGGCCGAGCACGGTGCCGATGGCGTTGGAGAGGAGGGTCGCACCGAAGGCGACGACCAGGGAGACCCAGGAGCCCTCCAGGATGCGCGCGAGGATGTCGCGGCCGAACTTCGGCTCCACACCGAGCGGGTGGTCCCAGCTCATGCCGCCGAAGTCACCCTTCGGCAGGGAGGTGTTGGGGTCGATCAGGTCCTGGTTGAAGGCGTTGGGGTCGAGTCCGAGCAGCGACTGCAGCGGCCGGGAGAGGGCCGCGATCAGGATCAGCAGGACCACCACGACACCGCCGGCCACCGCCACCCTGTCGCGCTTGAAGCGGGTCCAGGCGATCTGGCCGAGTGAACGGCCCTCGATCTTCTTGGCCTCGACACCATCCAGCACGGCCTCGGGCTGTGCCTCGGCCTGCGATCCGGTCGTCTCCATGGGTGCGGTCATCGTCCCTCGTGCTTGCCCGTGCCGGTGGTTGCCGACTGTGCTTGGCGGCCGCCCGGGTCTGCGGTGCGGTCCGTTGCCACTACTGCCGTCGTTCTCTCACGTCGTTCCTGCCCATGCCCCGGTGTCGACGTCGCTGTCTCGCCGGGCCGTTCGGGGAGAGGTGTGTACGGCGCTGAACACCGCCGCATGAACAGCACGTTCGGCCGACCCCCCACCGCTCTGGGGGAGTCTTCAACGGTGGCGCGATCAGGCACCAGACCCGGCGGCGAATGTATGCGTAACCGTGATGTGGCCAGCAGGGTTCCGGAATCCGAACACCGCATGCGGGTGAGCGGCACCGGGCGGGCTGTTACAAGTGACCCAGGTCACAGAAGGAGGACGCCATGCCCGAATCACCCCAACCACCCCCTTCGGGTACGCGGCAATTCGGGCGAAGAACACATGCCGTCGGCCTCTCGCCCGGTCATTCCGCGGGTATTTGAGGTTCGCCTGAGCATTGTTTCGTAACAGAGTCCCCTGCCCGTTGCGAGCCGTCTCGACGGCCCACTAACTTCTTTCCCGCCGGGGCAGTCAGACCCACTCCCCCGGGCACGGGAATGAATGGACAGGGTCAACGGGGAAAACGGGGATACAAATGAATCTGCGCAACAGGCGTGCTCTTTCCGCGACGTTCGCGACGACCGCGCTCGTCACCGGTGCGTTCACGGCCCTGCCGGCCACGGCGAGCGCCGCCGACCAGGCCCCCATGCGCTGCGAGGGCTACACCTACTCCAAGGTGATCAAGCTCGGCAAGCCGTGGTACGCCTCCCGCGGACCGGTCGTCAGCAAGCGCAACAGCAGCTCCAGCAAGTCCACCCTGGTCTACTCGATCAAGACCACCAAGACCCGCACGACGACCTGGGGCGGCGAGGCCAGCGCCAGCGTGGGCTGGGGCATCGCCCAGGTCGAGGCCAAGACCAAGTACGAGGTGGCCAAGTCCGTCGCCAAGGGCCGCACCGTCACCAACCGCATGACGGTCGACCCGGGGAAGCGGGGCTACACCCAGCCGATGGTCGAGTACCAGAAGTTCCAGGTCGAGCGCTGGCGCGAACTCGGCAACTGCAAGCACGACCGGATCGAGATCGTCGGAATTCTGAAGGGAATCACTTCTTCCCTGCACTTCGCGGAATGCCAGACACGAAAGGCCTCCTGCACACCGAAGCCGTAATTCCAGGCCGGTTCCGAAAAGGAGGAAATGAGCCGCGTTCACCGGCACGGGGGCAGGTGAGCGCATGAGGGAGCCCCCGGCTCCGGGAAGGTTCGTCGTCGAACCGGACCGGAGCCGGGGGCTTTCGCCGTGCCGGGTCAGTAGCCGCCCGGGTAGCCGTACCCCCCGGCGGCCGGCGCCTGGGCGGGGGCGCCGTGTGCCTCGCGGTCGTAGAAGGGGCGGGCGGCGGCCCGCAGCCACATCGCGACCGGGTCGTACTCGTCGGACATGGCGACCGTGGAGACGGGCAGCCCGTCCGGGACGGCACCGACGGACTGCTGCATCATCGCGCGCACCGAGTCGACGGCGGGCGGCGAGGTGTCGTACACGTCGAGGCCGATCGCCAGGTAGGGCGCGCCGAGCGCGGGCTGCACCCAGGCCCGGCGCAGCGAGCGCACGGCCGGGGTGCGGTGGGCGTTCTGCGTGAGCAGGGCGTAGAACTGCGGGATCTCGATGGCCGGTTCGGACAGCCGCAGCGGACCCGCGGGCTGCCGCTCCAGGCCCGTGGCGATCCGGCGCAGGTCCAGCCAGGGAATCCCGACGCCGCCGCCCTGGGCGTGCGGGTTGAGCCAGAGCCCGTAGTGGTCGGGGTAGAGCGTGCGGGCCACGTCGAGGCCGTCGACGACCTCGTAACTGCGGCTCCAGCCACTGGCGGAGAGCTCCTGGGCGGAGGTGACGCAGGGCGCGTAGTTGAACCCGCCCACCTCCATGTTCCCGTACTGGGCGTCCGGGGAGCCGGCCTGGCCGTGCCACAGCAGCATCCAGACCTGGCCGGTGGCGGGGGTCGCGAGGGCACGCAGCAACGCCTCGTAGGCGTCGTAACGCCCCGGCGTCACCTGGCGCAGCATGTGCTCGACCTGTCCGGTCGCCGTGCCGCTCGCGCTCACGTCAGCCGCCCTTCGGTTTGGAGCTGGTGGTGTCGGACCCTGGTATGTGGAGAACCAGCTTAGGTGGTGTGCGGGTCGAGCCGGTCAGGGCTCGGGGCTTGCCGTGCGTCGCGGACCCCGCTGTCGTCGTGGCTGGTCGCGCCCGGTCGGGGCCTGGTGTCACCGGCCGGGGTCCGGTGTCAGTAGCCCTGCTGGTAGAAGGGGCGGGCCTTCTCGCGGAGCCAGTCGCCCACCGGGTCCTGGGCCACGTCGAGGAAGACCAGGTTGACCGGCCAGGCCACCGGTTGCCTGCCGAGGGCGCGGCCGAGGGCGTCCAACGGGAGGGTGCGGTCGGCCTCCCAGGAGACCAGGTCCACGCCGATGAACATCACGGGGTCGGCGGTCTCGATCGCGGCGAGGCAGCGGCGGGCGGTGAGGACGACACCGGTCGCGGCGAACTCGACGGAGGCCGCGGCGAGGAAGTCCACCGGGTCGTCCTGCCAGTCCGGTTCGAACAGGCGGACCCGGGCGCCGGTCACCGACCCGTCCAGCGAGGTCCGGGCGGCCCGGCACAGCTCGGCCACGGCGGGCGGCGGCAGCGGGATGCCCACGACACCGTCCGGGTTGAGGGCGAGGCCGACCTGCGGGGGCAGTCCGCGGGCGAACTCGACGGCCGGGGCGATCGTGTACGACATGTGGTTGCCGACGACCTGGCGGAACTGCTCCTCGGAGCTGAACACCGGCACGTACGCCTGGCCGCCCAGCTCCATCGTCGGCAGGTCCAGCTCGCGGCTGTGCGCTCCTCCGCCCTCGGGCAGCGGCACCCACACGAAGCTGCGGGCCAGCACCTCCACGATGCGCGGGCCGGCACCCGGCACCCCGAGGGAGGCGGAAAGCACCTCCTCCAGCTCGTTGCCGGGCCATCCGCCGTGTCCGTGGGGGTGTGCCTGTGCCGGGAAGTCCGCCGGGAAGTCCATCTGCCGCCTACCGCTTTACTCCGTGATGCTGTTGTCCCTGCACCTTAATGCCCCCCGCCGACGAAGGGGACGGCCCGGCGGCCCCCTTCCACGGCGCCCGGCCCCTGCTCGTGACAGCGCCCCGGCCCGGTGCTCAGCCGTGGAAGCAGATCCGGTCCAGCGCGTCCGCCGCGGCCCGGTCGATCAGCACCACCGACCCGCAGCCCTCCGGCAGGCGCCCCTGCTCCACGGCCCGCAGCAGCCGGGTCATCGCCCCGCGGTGCCGGGCGAAGGCGTACCGGGACACCCCGCGGCCCCGCTCCCGCTGTCCGTCCCGCGCCTCGCCGGGGGTGACGTCGAGCAGCAGCAGATGGAGGGTGCCGCCCCGCCGGACGGCCTCCCGGGCGAGCCAACGCCGCACCCAGGCCTGGGTTCCGCAGTCATGGACGACGACGCCCTCGCCGGAGCGCAACGCGCGCCGCAGCCCGGCGTAGTGCGCGAGGCGCACGAACGGCCGGTACACGGCGTACGGCAGGGCGCGCGCCAGACGCGCGTCGAAGCGGTCTCGCGTGTCCTGCGAGTCGATCCGGAGCCCCGGGACCGCGCGCCGCATCAGGGTCGACTTGCCGCTGCCGGGCAGCCCGGTGACGACCACGAGGTCGGCCGCCGCGAACGACAGCACGCGCGGGCTCCGCCCGGAGCGCTCCCTGAGGTCGCGGA
This sequence comes from Streptomyces sp. HM190, assembly GCF_009857135.1. GTDB lineage: Bacteria > Actinomycetota > Actinomycetes > Streptomycetales > Streptomycetaceae > Streptomyces > Streptomyces heilongjiangensis. Next base: position 6,104,498 of record NZ_CP047318.1, on the reverse strand, counting down.
CGACCGCCCTCGGGAAGGGGCCGCAGGCCGCGGCGGCCGGGCCGGCGGGCTGCTCGGGCAGGGCGATGCCCGAGGTCGTCGCGTACGCCGTGGTCCTGTTCACCGTGATCGTCCTCCCCAGGGGTCGGGAGACCCATCCCCACAGACTGTAAAGAGAAGGTAATGCCCGATCCCTCCTGATTCAGTCCTCGTATGGCCACAAGAGTGCTACGGACCGCGGTGTCTGTCCCTCGAATTCACGCGGTCCCGGGGGCCGGGGCGTCCGGACCGACGCCTCCCCCACCCGGGAACCTCCCCCTGCCGTGCCGCGCCGATGCGTGCAATGATGTGCGCGCCAACTGCATACCGGCCGCTTGAATCCGCGCGGGAGAGCTCCCAGCAGTCCTCGCTGGGGCGCCGAAGGAGCAAGTCCCTCCCTTGAATCTCTCAGGCCCAGATACCGCGCGGGCGAGGCACATCTGAAAAGCGAGCCGCTGCGCCAGTGGCTCCACCCAAGGTGCAAACCGCGACCACCGGTGCGTCATCAGGACGTACGGTCGAGGTGAACCTCTCAGGTTCCGATGACAGATGGGGAGGAACGTCCTCGCCTTCCCCCACGCTCGGCTTCGCTCGCGTGGGAGGGATCCCCGTCGCCCTGGGAGCAGAACCGATGAGCAGTAGCCCCACCGCCGGACCGCGCCGTACCGCGCTCGATGCCCTGCATCGCTCGCTCGGCGCGACGATGACCGACTTCGCGGGCTGGGACATGCCCCTGCGCTACGGCTCCGAGCGCGACGAGCACCACGCCGTCCGCACCCGGGCCGGGCTGTTCGACCTCTCCCACATGGGCGAGATCACCGTCACCGGCCCCGAGGCGGCGGCGCTCCTCGACTACGCCCTCGTCGGGAACATCGGCGGTGTGGGCACGGGCCGCGCCCGCTACACCATGATCTGCCGGGAGGACGGCGGCATCCTCGACGACCTGATCGTGTACCGCCTCGCGGACACCGAGTACCTGGTCGTCGCGAACGCCTCCAACGCCCAGGTGGTGCTGGACGCCCTGGTGGAGCGCGCGGCCGGGTTCGACGCCGAGGTCCGCGACGACCGGGACGCGTACGCGCTGCTCGCGGTCCAGGGCCCCGAGTCGCCCGGCATCGTCAAGGCGCTCACCGACGCCGACCTCGACGGTCTGAAGTACTACGCGGGCCTGCCCGGCACGGTCGCCGGCGTCCCGGCGCTGATCGCGCGCACCGGGTACACCGGCGAGGACGGCTTCGAGCTGTTCGTGAAGCCGGAGCACGCCGTCGAGCTGTGGCAGGCGCTGACCAAGGCGGGCGAGGGCGTCGGCCTGGTGCCGTGCGGGCTGTCCTGCCGGGACACGCTGCGCCTGGAGGCGGGCATGCCGCTGTACGGGCACGAGCTGACCACGGAGCTGACGCCGTTCGACGCCGGACTCGGCCGGGTGGTGAAGTTCGAGAAGGAGGGCGACTTCGTGGGCCGCGCGGCCCTGCGCGAGGCCGCCGAGAACACCCACCACGAGCCGCCGGTCCTCGTCGGCCTGATCGCCGAGGGCCGACGGGTCCCCCGCGCCGGGTACCCCGTCGTCGCCGACGGCAAGGTGATCGGCGAGGTCACCTCCGGCGCCCCCTCCCCCACACTGGGCAAGCCGATCGCGATGGCGTACGTCGACGCCGTGTACGCCGCCCCGGGCACCGCCGGGGTCGCGGTGGACATCCGCGGCAGCCACGAGCCGTACGAGGTCGTGGCCCTGCCGTTCTACAAGCGGTCGAAGTGACACCGTAGGAGTCGGCTCACCGTCGTTCAGAAGCGGCATGGCGTGGTCGTGCACTACGGCACGGCAGCGCACCCGAGCGTGACAAAGGGCACATCCGCCCTGCTCAACAGCGGTTTCAGTAGTCCCTCATTCACCACCACTCCCCCGCGTACAGGAGAATTCAGGCCATGAGCAACCCCCAGCAGCTGCGTTACAGCAAGGAGCACGAGTGGCTGTCGGCCGCCGAGGACGGCGTCTCGACGGTGGGCATCACGGAGCACGCGGCCAACGCGCTCGGCGATGTCGTCTACACCCAGCTCCCCGAGGTGGGCTCCACGGTGACCGCGGGCGAGTCCTGCGGCGAGCTGGAGTCGACGAAGTCCGTCAGCGACCTGTACTCCCCGGTGAGCGGTGAGATCACGGAGGTCAACGAGGACGTGGTGAACGACCCGTCGCTGGTGAACACCGCGCCCTTCGAGGGCGGCTGGCTGTTCAAGGTACGGATCGCGGAGGAGCCGGGCGACCTGCTCTCCGCCGACGAGTACACCGCCTTCATCGCCGGCTGAGAGGTCCCCGCACCATGTCGCTTCTGAACACGCCCCTGCACGAGCTGGACCCGGAGGTCGCGGCCGCCGTCGACGCCGAGCTGCACCGCCAGCAGTCCACCCTGGAGATGATCGCCTCGGAGAACTTCGCTCCGCTCGCCGTCATCGAGGCCCAGGGCTCCGTCCTCACCAACAAGTACGCCGAGGGCTATCCCGGCCGCCGCTACTACGGCGGCTGCGAACACGTCGACGTCACCGAACAGATCGCCATCGACCGCGTCAAGGCCCTCTTCGGCGCCGAGTACGCCAACGTCCAGCCCCACTCCGGCGCCTCCGCCAACCAGGCCGCCCTCTTCGCCCTCGCCCAGCCCGGCGACACCATCCTCGGCCTCGACCTCGCCCACGGCGGCCACCTCACCCACGGCATGCGCCTGAACTTCTCCGGCAAGCAGTTCACCGTGGTCCCCTACCACGTCGACACCGCGACCGGACTGGTCGACATGGCCGAGGTCGAACACCTCGCCAAGGAGCACCGCCCCAAGGTGATCATCGCGGGCTGGTCGGCCTACCCGCGGCAGCTGGACTTCGCGGAGTTCCGGCGGATCGCCGACGAGGTCGGCGCGTACCTGTGGGTGGACATGGCGCACTTCGCGGGCCTGGTCGCCGCGGGCCTGCACCCCAACCCCGTCGAGCACGCGGACGTGGTCACCTCCACCACCCACAAGACCCTCGGCGGCCCCCGCGGCGGCATCATCCTCGCCAAGCAGGCCTTCGCCAAGAAACTGAACTCCTCCGTCTTCCCCGGCTTCCAGGGCGGCCCCCTGGAGCACGTGATCGCCGCCAAGGCCGTCTCCTTCAAGGTCGCCGCCGGTGAGGAGTTCAAGGACCGCCAGCGCCGCACCGTCGAGGGCGCGCGGATCCTCGCCGAACGCCTCACCGCCCCCGACGCCCGCGAAGCCGGCGTCAACGTCCTGTCCGGCGGCACCGACGTCCACCTCATCCTGGTCGACCTGCGCGCCTCCGAACTCGACGGGCAGCAGGCCGAGGACCGGCTCCACGAGGTCGGCATCACCGTCAACCGCAACGCCGTCCCCGACGACCCCCGGCCCCCGATGGTCACGTCCGGCCTGCGCATCGGCACCCCCGCCCTCGCCACCCGCGGCTTCACCGCCGCCGACTTCACCGAGGTCGCCGACATCATCGCCGAGACCCTCAAGCCGGCCCCCGACACCGAAGCCCTCAAGGCCCGGGTCAAGGCCCTCACCACCAAGCACCCGCTGTACCCCACCCTGGGCACGTGATCCGCGGCGGCGGCCGGGACCGACCGAACCCCGGCCGCCGCTCCGGGACGTGACCCGGGTTCACCGGCACCACCGTGCCGTCCCTTCTTCCGGGGCAGCGCGCACACTGGCAGTGAGCGCGGTGCCCCGCTCCCCCCTCGCACCAGCCCCGTTCTGAGGAGTCACCGTGGCCATCTCGGTCTTCGACCTGTTCTCGATCGGCATCGGCCCGTCCAGCTCCCACACGGTCGGCCCGATGCGGGCCGCCCGGATGTTCGCGCGCCGACTGCGCAAGGAGGAGCTGCTGGCGGCCACGGCCTCCATACGGGTGGAGCTGTACGGCTCCCTGGGCGCGACCGGGCACGGCCACGGCACCCCCAAGGCGGTCCTGCTGGGCCTGGAGGGAGCCTCGCCGCGCACGGTGGACGTGGAGTCGGCCGACGACCGCGTGGAGTCCATCAGGGAGTCGGGCCGGATCCGGCTGCTCGGCGACCACGAGATCCCCTTCGACTTCGACAAGGACCTGGTCCTCCACCGCCGCAAGACACTGCCGTACCACGCCAACGGCATGACCGTGTGGGCGTACGACGCGTCGGGCGCGGAGCTGCTGTCCAAGACGTACTACTCGGTCGGCGGCGGCTTCGTCGTGGACGAGGAGGCGGTCGGCGCGGACCGCATCAAGCTGGACGACACGGCCCTGAAGTACCCCTTCCGGACGGGCGACGAACTGCTGCGCCTCACGAAGGAGACGGGCCTGTCGATCTCCGCGCTGATGCTGGAGAACGAGCGGGCCTGGCGCACGGAGGAGGAGATCCGCGAGGGGCTGCTGGAGATCTGGCGGGTGATGCAGACATGCGTCGCGCGCGGCATGTCCCGCGAGGGCATCCTCCCCGGCGGTCTGCGGGTGCGCCGCCGCGCCGCCGTCTCGGCACGGCAACTGCGCGCCGAGGGCGACCCGTTGGCCCACTCCATGGAGTGGATCACGCTGTACGCGATGGCCGTGAACGAGGAGAACGCCGCCGGCGGCCGTGTGGTGACGGCCCCGACGAACGGCGCGGCCGGCATCATCCCCGCCGTCCTGCACTACTACATCAACTTCGTCCCCGGGGCCGACGAGGACGGTGTCGTCCGCTTCCTGCTGGCCGCCGGGGCCATCGGCATGCTCTTCAAGGAGAACGCGTCGATCTCCGGCGCGGAGGTCGGCTGCCAGGGCGAGGTCGGCTCGGCCTGCTCGATGGCGGCCGGCGCGCTCGCCGAGGTCCTCGGGGGCAGCCCCGAACAGGTCGAGAACGCGGCCGAGATCGGCATGGAGCACAACCTCGGCCTGACCTGCGACCCGGTCGGCGGCCTCGTCCAGATCCCCTGCATCGAACGCAACGGCATGGCCGCGGTCAAGGCCGTGACCGCCGCCCGCATGGCGATGCGCGGCGACGGCTCCCACAAGGTGTCCCTCGACAAGGTCATCAAGACGATGAAGGACACGGGCGCCGACATGAGCGTCAAGTACAAGGAGACGGCCCGCGGCGGGCTGGCGGTGAACATCATCGAGTGCTGAGGGGCGCCTCCCCTCGGTTCGCTCGCCCGGTCACCTCCGCCGCGCGGAGGACCGGCCCGGGCGGGTCGTCCGGTGGGGCGTCCGGTGGCAGGGCACCGGTTCGGGGGGCGGGGGGTGGCGTGAGGGCCGCCGTCAGTTCGGCTCTGCGGCGGATGCCGAGTTTGCGGTAGGTGCTGGTCGGGTGGGTCTCGACGGTGCGTCGGGCCAGATGGAGCAGCTCCGCGATCTCCGTGTTCGTGCGGTTCTGCGCGCCGCATCGCCTCGGCGGCCCGCCGGTGGGCGCGTTGGCGTGCGGCGCTGCTCCAGCCACCGAGCACCGCGTCCGGCAGCAGCGGATGGGCGTAGCGGGGTCGGCCCTCGGCGTCCGGGCGGAGCAGCCCGAGGCGGGTCACGACGGTGAGCCGGCCCGGGACGCGGCCGGGGTCGTTGCCCGCCGTACGGGCGGGCAGGTCGGCGTCGGCCGTGGCGGGGCCGTCCTCGTCCAGCGCGGCGAGCGCGCGGGCGACCCCGGTGGTGGCGGGGCCGGCGCTGTCCAGCCACCAGGTCACGGCGGCGGCGTACGAGCCGGGGTACAGGGCGGCGCAGGTGTCGGGCAGGGTGTCCTGGTCGGAGGACTGGAGGTCGTCGAGGGGGGCGCTCAGCAGCAGGGGGTTGCCCGCGCCCGCCCGTACGCAGGCGGCGCCCCACTCGGCGCGCTGTCGCCGGCCCGCGCCGAACGGACCAGCTCCGCGGCGGAGTCGGGGCTTCGGCCGGATCCTCTCCTGGGTCGTCGGCGCCCTCGTGCTCGCCCTGATGGTGACGCTCGCGTTCCACGCCGACGACGCCGTCCAGACGACCCGGGACCACTTCGCCAAGCGCGCCCCGATCGGCCCGGACCGGGTGAAGGCGTCCCGCTCGTACCCGGGCCACGGCGCCCGGCTCGCCTTCGACCCGTTGAACAACACCTGGTGGGGGCCGGGTGTCACCCAGAGCGGCGAAGGGGAGTGGTTGGAGGCCCGGTTCGACCCTCCCACACGGCTGCTGGACGTGATCATCACGCCCGGTGTCTCGACCAAGGTGGACCAGCTGTCGCAGTCGGCCCGCCCGCACCGCATCGAGGCCGTGACCACCGCCGCTGCGCCGCGCCGACGGCTCGAAGAGCACGAGGATCATCAACCTCGACCAGGGGGCCGGCGGCCGGCGCCGCACGTTCCGCGTCGGCGAGGTCACCGCCGTCCGCTTCGTCCTGCGCTCCGCCTACGGTGCCGACGGCAAGAAGACAGGTGTCGATCGCCGAGATCGAGTTCTTCGGCCGCTCCAACAGCAACACCTGACCCACCCTCCGGGCGGCTCCGCTCCCGTCGCGGGTGCCGCCCGGCGCGACGCGGCGGGAGCTCCTGACCGCGAACGGCGAAGGGGGCGCCCGCCGCGGTGTGCGGCGGGCGCCCCCTTCGCCGGGGCACGTCACTTGTTGAGGTACGTCCAGAACTCGTCGAACGACAGGAGCTTGTCGCCGTTGAGGTCGCGGCTCTTGATGATGGCCTCGGCCACCGCCTCGGTGACGTTCCAGTCGCCCTCCTGGGCCAGGGCGGTCTTGAACTCGGCGGAGGTGATGAAACCGTCACCGTTCGTGTCGATCCGCTGGAACTGCTTGCGTGCTTCCTCGATGTCCGCCACCGGTCCGCCCCTTCGTCGTGCTCTTCATGCGTGTACCGCCATCGTTGGCGCGCCCAGATTAACCGGCGCGCCGTTGACGCGGTGCGGCGCCCACCCAGGCGGCATCACCGGTGCCCGCCCGGTCGGCGGGAGGACCAGGACCGAGACGACGGGCTCCCGGACGGGGGCGGCGCCGGCAGGTCACCGGAAGATGCCGGTGTGCCCGAGGGAGTAGCGGCCGGGCTGCGGGTAGACGGCGAGGCCGTGCGGGCCGCTGCCGACGGGGATGCGGGCGAGCTGCTTCCCGGTGCGGGTGTCGATGGCGTACACCTCGGAGTCGTAGCGGCCGGAGAGCCACAGGACCTTGCCGTCGGCGGAGACGCCGCCCATGTCGGGGCTGCCGCCGTCGGGGAGGTGCCACTTCTTGGTGAGTTCGTTCCTGGTGAAGTCGAAGACGGAGACGGTGCCCTCGCCGCGGTTGGAGACGTACATCTCGCGGGAGTCGCGGCCGACGTACAGGCCGTGGGTTCCCTTGCCGGTGGGCAGCAGCTTCGGCTCGGCGAAGGTGTCGCCGTCCAGGACCCACATGCCGTCGGCCATCATGTCGGCGATGTAGAACCGCTTGCCGTCCGGTGAGATCTTCACGTCCTGCGGCATGGCCCCCTCGAAGGGCAGTTTCTGCTGGCCGACCACCTTCATCTTCTCGGTGTCGACCTTGAGCAGTTCGCCGCTGAACTCGCAGGACACGATGAAGTACCTGCCGTCGAGCGAGAAGTCGGCGTGGTTGACGCCGTAGCAGCTGACCGGTTCGGTCTTGACCCGCTTCATGGTGTGCGGGTCGCGGAAGACGAGTTCGCGGTCGAGGGAGGCCATGACGACGGCGTACTTGCCGTTCGGGGTGAAGTACAGGTTGTACGGGTCGTGGACCTCGACGGGCTTGCCCGCCTTGCCCGTCCTGGGGTCGATGGGAGTGAGGGTGTGGCCCCGGTTGTTGTTGACCCACAGGGTCTTCAGGTCCCAGGACGGCACGACGTGCTGGGGCTGGCGGCCCACCGGGATCGTCTCGATGATCTCGTACGTCTTCGGGTCGATGACGGAGACGGTGTCGGACTCGCTGTTGGGGACGTACACCCGCGACGGGAAGTCCTTGACGACCGGGGAGAGCCGGCCCGGGCGGTCGGCGGCGTAGACGTCCTTGGGGTCGAGGACGGGTGGCATGCCGTGCAGGCCCTGTGCCTCCGACCGCTGTTTCTTCTTCCGCTCGGCGGCTTCGGCCGCGGCCCGGTCGGCACGGTCGGCCCGGATCCGCCGTTCCTGCTCGTCGGTCCCGGTCCCGCTGCCGCAGGCGGCCACGGCGGCGAGGACGGCCGCCGCGAGGAGGGCACGCTGGACGAGAGGGCGCTGCATGAGGGAGGTGCGGGGCGTGGTCACGCGCACCTTTATAGGGAGGTCGGGCTGGATTTCCGGCGATTGGCCCGTTCGGCGGAGATCCGCGCCGCGGGACGGCGGACGGGGGCCCGGCCCGCGGCCCGGGGGTCAGTACGGCTGTCCGGCCCGGGGGTCAGTACGGCCGACCGGCCCGCGGGGCGGTACGGCTGTCCGGTCCGCGGGTCAGTACGGCCGACCGGCCCGCGGGGCAGTACGGCCGACCGGCCCGCGGGGCAGTACGGCTAGCGGTCCGCGGGGCAGTACGGCTAGCGGTCCGCGACGCGCATCTCGAACCAGGTGGTCTTGCCGCGTGGCAGCAGATCCACGCCCCACCGGTCCGCCAGTTTGTCGACGAGGAAGAGTCCGCGTCCGCTGATGTCCATCTCCTGCACCGGCATCAGACAGGGCAGGCCCCGCGAGGGGTCGCGGACCTCGACGCGGATCCATCCGCGCCGCCGTCTCATCCGCAGTCCGAAGACCCTGGCCCCGGTGTGCCGTACGGCGTTGCCGACCAGTTCGGAGACGAGCAGGACGGCGTCCTCGGTCATCTTGGGCGAGAGCCGCCATTCACGCAGGACGACGACCTGGACGAGCCGACGGGCGGTGGCGGCGGACTCGGGGCGGGACGGCAGCGGAACCTCCGCCTCCGTGGGGTCGCCGAACAACTCCAGTGCCTTCAGCGCCCGTTCGTCCTCGATCGCAGGCGACCAACGCGCCGCGGTCGCACTCCCGTGCCGCCGCGGCTGTTCGATACCCTCCAGCCCCGCCATGCCCCCATCATGGCCGCCCGGAGCGCCCTTCGTGGCCGTTCCGGAGGAATACAACCCCCGGAACCAACCATTCCGGGGGTTCCGGATGTCATATGCCAAAGGCATCCAAGGCCCCTAGGAACCCCTCCCGACCTGCGCGGATTCCCTGAACTTCGGTCAGTGGACGCGGACTTGGCCGGACTGTCCTTACGACTGCCTTAAGGCTCCGCTCATCCGCCCCATCGGGGGACGCGGGTAAGACATCGCGTCAACTGCAAGGGGATCGACGGAAGTCACGGACCGGATTACGGGCCGTCAGACGAACTTCGCCTTGCCCGGACCCTCCTCCACGAAGCTGCGCATGCCGCGCTCCCGGTCCTCGGTGGCGAACAGACCGGCGAACCAGTTCCGCTCGATCGCGAGCCCCGTCTCCAGGTCGGTCTCCAGGCCCGCGTCGATCGACTCCTTGGCCGCCCGCAGCGCGATCGCCGGCCCCCGGGCGAGCCTCGCGGCCCACTCGTGCGCGGCCCGGTACACCTCGCCGGCCGGGACGACCCGGTCCACGAGGCCGAGCGCGAGGGCCTCGTCGGCCTTGACCATGCGGCCGGTGAAGATGAGGTCCTTGGCCCGGGAGGGGCCGATGAGCCGGGACAGACGCTGGGTGCCGCCCGCGCCCGGGATCACCCCGAGCAGGATCTCCGGCTGGCCGAGCTTCGCGTTCTCCCCGGCGATGCGGTAGTCCGCGCACAGCGCGAGCTCGCAACCGCCGCCCAGGGCGTAGCCGGTGACGGCCGCGACGACCGGCTTGGGGATGCGGGCCACCGCGCTGAAGGAGTCCTGCAGGGCGCGGGAGCGGACGACCATCGCCGCGTGGTCCATCGCCTGCATCTCCTTGATGTCCGCGCCCGCCGCGAACACCTTCTCCCCGCCGTAGAGGATGACGGCGCGTACGTCGTCCCGGCCCGCCGCCTCCTCGGCGATTTCCTTGAGGCGGTCCTGGGTGGCGACGTCCAGGGCGTTCATCGGGGGGCGGTCGAGGCGGATGGTGCCGACGCCTTCGGCGACTTCGAGATGCACAGTCATGCAGGCAGGTTAACGGGGACTAACGACAGCGGCTCCGGTGTGCTGCGTCACAGCACACCGGAGCCGCGCGTCCGACCGGAAGGGCTACGCCTTCCACTTGTCCCAGGACATGTTCCAGCCGTTGTAGCCGTTGTCCGGGGCGACGACGCGGTCGTTGGAGTTCTTCACGACGACGACGTCACCGACCATCGAGTGGTCGAAGAACCATGCGCCCGGGGCCTTGCGGTCGTAGCCGCCGCGGGTGTCGCGCAGACCGATGCAGCCGTGGCTGGCGTTGTAGTTGCCGAAGGCGTCGCCGCCCCAGTAGTTGCCGTGGATGAAGGTGCCGGAGTTCGTCAGGCGCATGGCGTCCGGCACGTCCTTGATGTCGTACTCGCCGCCGTAGCCGACGGTCTCGCCGTTCATCCGGGTCACGCGCAGGCGCTCGCTGATGACCATCTGGCCGTTCCAGGTCTCCATGCCGGGCTTGCCGGTGGTGACGGGGATGGTCTTGATGAGCTTGCCGTCCCGCTTCACCTTCATCGTGAGCTTCTTGACGTCCACGACGGAGACCTGGCTGCGGCCGATGGTGAAGGAGACCTTCTTGTTCTGCTCGCCGTAGACGCCGTCGCGCCCCTCGACACCGTCGAGGTTGAGGTCGACGGTGACCTTCGTGCCGGCCGCCCAGTACTTCTCCGGACGGAAGTCGAGGCGGTCGTTGCCGAACCAGTGGCCGGCCACCTCGACGGGCGGCTCGGTCTTGATGGTGATGGCCTTCTCGACGTCCTCGGGGGCGGTGATGCCGCGGGTGAAGCGGATCGAGAACGGCATGCCGACGCCGACCTTCGAACCGTCCTCCGGGGTGAAGATGCCGACGAAGGTGTTCTTCGGGGTCAGCGTGGTGAAGGACGACTCCTCGGCCGCCTCACGCCCCTCGGCGTCCTTCGCGATGGCGTGCACCTTGTACTCGGTGGCCGAGTTGAGGTGGATGGACGGCGTCCAGGTGGCGCCGCCGTCGGTGATCTCGCCGGCGATCTTCCTGCCCTTGCCGTCCTCGACGGTGACCTCGGACAGCTTGCCCTTGGTGGCGGTGACCTTGAGGGCCCCGCTGGTGGCCACGTCCTTGGCCTTGTTCTTGGGGGCGATGGAGACCACCGCTTCCGACGGCGCCGTGGCCGCCTTGCCGGAAGCACTCTTGTCCGAGCCCTTGGCCTTGTCGCCGTCGGAGCCGGAATCGGACCCCCCGCCGCCGCCCCCGCACGCGGTGACGGCCAGCATCAGCAGGCCCAGCAGCAGCGCCAGGACCCCCGTACTCCCCCGTGTCCGCGCGCCAACCGACGCCCCCGATATCGGTCGCCCGTTCACCTTGCTGTTCTCCCCTCGCACGGCCTTGAGCAGGCCCGCACCCCTACGCGCCGCACGCGCGTCCGGACGTACATTAACCAGATGATCGGATGGGATTGACCCCGACGAATGTCACCGTTCAGTCCCAACTTGAACGATTCCGATCACCGGCCGCCGGTCCGGCCCCACCCCAGGTCGCCCGCCCCGCGCGTACGGCTATGTCGGTTACCTCACCGCGGCACCCGCTTTCCACGCCTTCCACCCCATGTTCCACCCGCCGAGCCCGTTGTCGGGAGCGACCTTTTTGTCGTTGCTGTTGACGACCTCGACGACGTCCCCGACGAGGCTGCGGTCGAAGAACCAGCCCGCGGGAGTGCTGGAGCTGCCGCCCTTCACGTCGCGCAGACCGATGCAGCCGTGACTGACGTTGGCCCGGCCGAAAACGCCCGGTGCCCAGTAGTTGCCGTGCAGGAAGGTGCCGGAGGTGGTCAGGCGCATGGCGTGCGGGACGTCGGGGATGTCGTACTCGCCCCTGCCGTCCGCCTTCTTGAAACCGACGGTGGCGCCGTTCATCCGGGTCACCTCCAGCATCTCGGTGACCACCATCTTCCCGTTGTACGTCGTCGTGCCGGGTGCCCCGGCCGTGACGGGCAGGGTGGCGAGCACACCGTCGCCGCGCTCGACCCGCATGGTGTGCAGGGCCGCGTCGACGACGCTGGCCTGGTGGCGGCCGATGGTGAACGAGAACGTCCGCTGCTGCGCTCCGTACACGCCGGGCGCCCCCTCGACGTCGCGCAGCCGCAGGGCGACGGTGACCTTCGTCCCGGGCCTCCAGTACGTCTCGGGGCGGAAGTCGAGGCGGCCCCGCCCGAACCAGTGCGGACGGATCTCGACGGCAGGCTCCGCGGTGACGCGGACGGCGCGTTCGACGGCCGCGCGGTTCTGGATCTCCCGGTTGAACTCCAGGGAGACGATCATCCCGGTGCCGACGGTGGACCGGTGCTCCGGGGCGACGTACGCGACGAACCGCTTGCCGGGAACGTACGTGCGGAACGTGACGTGCCGGGCGGAGCGGCGGCCGTGGGCGTCCAGCGCGACCGCGTCGACGGTGTACTTCGCGGCCAGCGCGAGCTTCCGTGAGCCGGTGGGGCGCCAGGTCAGCCCGTCGGCGGACACCCGCCCCGGAACGGGTGACTCCTGGGCGTCCTGCGACTTCACCACCTTGACGGACTCCAGGCGCCCACTGGGCACCCGTACTTCGAAGCGCTGCTCCGGGCGCACGCCCTTGCTGCCGTCCTCAGGGGTGACCCGGATCGTGTCGTGGGGAGCTTTCTCACTGGTCAGTGGGGGTGGGGAGGTGCATCCGGCGACGGCGGCCAGCAGACCGGCCGCGACCAGGACGGCGGCCGGCGAGGCACCCGGGCGGCGCGCGTGCGTCTGTGCGTGGTTCACGTGCGGCCCAACGACGGCGCACGCCCCCGGGAAACGTGAGTGCGAGGCGCGCTCTGGGCAGAACCATGGAAGACCCGACGGGGAGCAGGGACCTGCCCGTCAGCACGAGGGGGGGCGTTGTGCGGGGCTGTCACAGCACCCCCTGGGGCGGCGGGTCCCGGGGCCGGGCCACCCGGCCCCGTTTTCGCGTCGGCCCACCGAGTCGCGGGAGGCCGTGGTGTCGAGCGCAGCCGAGCAGGAGGCAGTGGAGGACAGGCGCGGGGTGCCGCCCGCGCGTCGAGCCGTCGTGCTCGACGGCAGGCCGGTCGGGGCGGGGCAGCCGCCGCCCGTGTGGCCCGGTGCCCCGACACCGCTCGGGGCGCGCTTCCGGGTGGGACCGGACGGGGTCGCCGGGACGAACTTCGCGCTGTGGGCGGGCGGGGCGGAGGCCGTCGAGCTGTGCCTGTTCTCCCCGGACGGCGAGGAGACACGGCTGCGGCTGACCGAACTCACGCACGAGATCTGGCACGGCTTCGTGCCCGGTGTGCTGCCGGGCCGGCGGTACGGCTACCGGGTGCACGGCCGCTGGGACCCGTGGACCGGCGCCCGCTGGAACCCTGCGAAGCTGCTCCTCGACCCGTACGCACGGGCCGTGGACGGCGAGTTCAGCCTGCCGCCGGAGGTGTACGGGCACGTACGGGACTGGCCCGAGCAGCATGTCGCGGACACCGTGCGCGACGAGCGGGACTCGGCGCCGTTCGTGCCCAAGGGCGTGGTCGTGCACGACGACAGCCCCGACGACGAGTGGATGGACGACCGGCGCCCCAAGACCCCGTGGGCGGACTCGGTCATCTACGAGCTGCACGTCAAGGGGTTCACCAGGCTCCACCCCGGCATCCCGGAGGAGCTGCGCGGCACCTACGCGGGGCTCGCGCACCCGGCGGCGATCGAGCACCTGGTGAGGCTGGGCGTGACGGCGGTGGAGCTGCTGCCGGTGCACCAGTTCGCCCACGAGGACCATCTGCTGCGGCGGGGCCTGCGGAACTACTGGGGCTACAACTCCATCGGCTACTTCGCGCCGCACGCGGCGTACGCGGCGTCGGGGACCGCCGGGCAGCAGGTCGGGGAGTTCAGGCGGATGGTGCGGGCGCTGCACGCCGCCGGGATCGAGGTGATCCTCGACGTGGTCTACAACCACACGGCGGAGGCGGACCAGCGCGGCCCGAGCCTGTCGCTGCGCGGGATCGACAACCGCGGCTACTACCGCCTCCAGGGCGACGCCCGCCACTACGCGGACTACACGGGCTGCGGGAACACGCTGCACGTGGTCCAGCCGCACGTGCTGCGGCTGATCACCGACTCGCTGCGGTACTGGGTGACGGAGATGGGGGTGGACGGCTTCCGTTTCGACCTCGCGGCGGCGCTGGCCCGTTCGATGCACGACGTCGACATGCTCTCCCCGTTCCTCGCCGTCATCGCCCAGGACCCCGTGCTGCGGCGGGTGAAGCTGATCGCCGAACCGTGGGACGTGGGCTCGGGCGGCTACCAGGTGGGCGCCTTCCCACCCCTGTGGACCGAGTGGAACGACCGCTACCGGGGCGCCGTGCGGGACTTCTGGCGGGGGGCGCTGCCGGACGTGCGGGACCTCGGCTACCGGCTGTCGGGCTCCAGCGACCTGTACGCGTGGGGCGGACGGCGGCCGTACGCGTCGGTCAACTTCATCACCGCGCACGACGGTTTCACCCTGCGGGACCTGGTGTCCTACGAACGCAAGCACAACGAGGCGAACGGGGAGGGCAACCGGGACGGCTCCGACGACAACCGGTCCTGGAACTGCGGCGTCGAGGGCGAGACCGACGACGAGCGGGTGCGGGCGCTGCGGCGCCGGCAGCTGCGGAACCTGCTGACGACGCTGCTGCTGTCCACGGGTGTGCCGATGCTGGTCGCCGGGGACGAGATGGGGCGGACCCAGGGGGGCAACAACAACGCGTACTGCCAGGACAACGAGATCGGCTGGCTCGACTGGGGGCTGCTGGAGGACCCCGGCTGGAAGGCGCTGTCCGACCTGACGGCCCGGCTGATCGCCCTGCGCCACGAGCACCCGGTGCTGCGCCGGGGGGCGTTCTTCTCGGGGCGGGCGCACTCGGCGGACGGACTGCGCGACCTGGCGTGGTTCACCGCACGGGGCGAGGAGATGACCGAAGGGGACTGGTACGCGCCGGCCGCGACCCTCGGCATGTACCTCTCGGGCCGCGACATCCCCGGCCGGGACGCGCGCGGCGCGCCCGTCCTCGACGACAGCTTCCTCGCGGTGCTGCACGCGGGCGACCGGCCCGTGGACTTCGTGCTGCCGGGGGTGCCGTGGGCCGAACGGTACGAGGTCGTCGTCGACACGTCGCGGGAGGAGCAGGCGCGGGAGCCCGGGGTGGTGCACCGGGCGGGGGCGGCGGTCGCGGTGCCGGCCCGGACCGTGCTGCTGCTGCGCGTGGCGGGACGGGGCGGCCGGGCGGCAGCACCGAGGAGGGAAGAGGGAGGAGGCGGAGTGGTGGACGGTCTTAGGACCGATGACCGACGGCGGTCCGGCCAAAACTCGGTGGGCGATGTCAGTGGCGATCCGTAGGCTCGCTGCTGATGGCCACGACACGTGCAACCGCCGAGGAACCCGACCAGAACCAGGACCCCGAGCAGCCCCCGGAACCCGCGCCGCGGACCGCCCGGCAGGCCGAGGGGCGGTCCGCCGTACGCAGCCTGCTGCGGCTGTGGCCGTACGTCCGGCCGGTGCGGGCGCGGCTGTCCGTGGCCGCGGCCGTCGCGATAGTCGCCTCCTGCGTGGGCCTGGTCATCCCGCTCGTCCTGAAGTGGATGGTGGACGGGCCGGTCGCGGACCGCGACCCGGCGGGTGTCTGGCTCGGCGCGCTGTACCTGCTGCTGCTCGGGCTCGCCGAGGCGCTGTTGTTCGGCCTGCGGCGCTGGCTCGTGGCGCGGCCGCTCGCAGGGGTCGAGGCGTCGATGCGGGCCGACCTCTACCGCCATCTCCAGCGGCTTCCGGTCGCCTTCCACGACCGGTGGGCCTCCGGGCAGCTGCTGTCGCGGGGCACGACCGATCTGATGCTGCTGCGGATGTTCCTCGCCTTCCCGCTGACGTTCCTTCTGGTCAACGGGGTGACGATCCTCGTCGGTGTGATCATCATGCTGTTGCAGGACTGGACGCTCGGCCTGGTGATCCTCGGGCCCGCCGTGCCCGTCATCGTCACCTGTGTCGCCTTCGAGCGCAGGTACGCGGCGGTCGCGCGGCTCGCCCAGGACCAGGTGGGCGATCTGACGACGGTCGTGGAGGAGAGCGTCCTCGGCATCCGGATCATCAAGGGGTTCGGGCGGCACCGCAGCCAGGCGCGGGCGTTCCGCGAGCTGTCCCGGACCCTGCGGGGCACGGAGCTGCGCAAGGCCCGGCTGCTCTCCGCGATCTGGGGCGTCATCATCACCCTGCCCGAACTCGCCATCGGGGCGGCACTCGTCGTGGGCGTGGTGCAGGTGGCGGACGGCACGCTCTCCGCGGGGACGCTGGTGGCCTTCCTGTCGACGGCCCTCGCGCTGCGGTGGCCGGTGGACTCCATCGGCTTCCTGCTGGCGATGAGCCAGGAGGCGGCCACCGCGACCGAGCGGTACTTCGAGGTGATGGACGCCGAACCGGAGGGCGCCGACGACACCGCGGGCGCCCGGGGGCCCGCGGCGCGGACGGTGCGGGGCGGCCTGGAGTTCCACGGCGTACGGTTCCGCTACCCCGACGCGCCCGCCGACGCGCCCCCCGTCCTCGACCGCGTCGACCTGCACATCCGCCCCGGCGAGTCGATGGCGCTCGTCGGCGCGACCGGCTCGGGCAAGACGACGCTCACCGCGCTCGTGCCCCGGCTGCACGAGGTGACCGAAGGCCGGATCACCCTGGACGGCGAGGACATCGCCACGATGCCGCGGGAGGAGCTGCGGGCGAAGGTCTCCGTGGCCTTCGAGGAGCCGACGCTGTTCTCCGCGACCGTCGGGGAGAACGTCCTGATGGGCGCCGGCCCGGACGCCGGACGGCCCGAGCTGGACCGCGCCCTCGCCATCGCGCAGGCCGACTTCGCGCACGCCCTGCCCGACGGCACCGCCACCCAGGTGGGCGAACAGGGCCTCAGCCTCTCCGGCGGACAGCGGCAGCGGCTGGCACTCGCGCGGGCCGTCGTCGGACGGCCCCGCTTCCTGGTGCTGGACGACCCGCTGTCGGCGCTGGACGTGCACACGGAGGCCGCGGTGGAGGCGGCGCTGCGCCGGGTGCTCGCGGAGACGACCGCCCTCATCGTGGCGCACCGCCCGTCGACGGTGCTGCTCGCCGACCGGGTGGCACTGCTGTCCGGCGGCCGTGTCGCCGCCGTCGGCACCCATCAGGAACTGCTGCGGACGAACGCCGAGTACGCCCATCTGATGTCGGGCACCGAGGACACCGAGGGGGACGCGCGATGACGGCGCCGACGACCACCGCGCCGAACAGGGACCCGGACGACGACGAACGCCCCGTCGAGCAGGGGGTGACGGACCCCTTCGACCACGACGACCTGCCCACCCCGCCGGGAGCCACCCTCGCGCTGCTGCGGTCGCTGCTCGCGCCGATGAAGGCGCGGGTCGCGTTCACGAGCGTGCTGCTCCTGCTCCAGCAGGCGGCGGTGCAGGCCGGTCCGCTGCTGGTGGCCTACGCCATCGACCGTGCCGTACCGGCGTTCCGGGACGGCCGGCACGGCCCGCTGGTCACCGTGGGCGTCGCCTACCTGGTGTGCGCGCTCGCGGCCGGCGGGCTGCAGTTCGCGTTCATCGGGGCGTCCGCGCGGGTCAACCAGGACGTGCTGCTCGATCTGCGCGGCCGGATCTTCCGGCACGCGCAGGCGCTGAGCATCGACTTCCACGAGCGGTACACCTCGGGCCGGCTGATCTCGCGTTCCACCACGGACGTCGAGTCGCTGCGGGAACTGCTCGACGAGGGCCTGCAGGAACTCATCACCGTGCTCCTCGCCTTCGTCTACATCTCGGCGATGCTGCTCTGGCTGGACCTCGGCCTCGGGGCGGCGGCGCTGGCGTCGTTCGTGCCGCTGTACGGGCTGGTGCGGCTGTACCAGCGGCGGGCGGCCGGGGTGTACGCGGCCCGGTCCACCGCGATCGCCGCGGTGATCGTGAAGTTCGCGGAGACCATGAACGGCATCCGCCCGGTGCGCGCGTTCCGCCGCGAGAACGCGAACGACGCCGAGTTCCGGCGCCTGAACAGCCACCACGAGCGCACGAACGGCGACGCCATCCTGGAGATGGCCCGGTATGTCGTCGGCTCCCGGGTGGTCGCCAACATCACGGTCGCCGCGATCGTGCTGTGGGGCGCCTACCGGGTGGCGTCCGAGTCCCTCGCGCTGGGTGTGCTGGCGGCGGCGGTGCTGTACCTGCGGCGGCTGTACGACCCCATCGACCGGCTCGGCATGTTCCTCAACTCCTACCAGTCGGCGGCCGCCTCGCTGGAGAAGATCGCGGGGCTGCTGGCCCAGCGGCCGTCGGTGCCCGAGCCGAGGGAGGCGAGAGAACTGCCCGCCCGGGTCCGCGACATGCCGGGCCGCGAGGTCGTCTTCGACGGCGTACGGTTCGCCTACCGCACCGGCGGCGAGGTCCTGCCGCGTTTCGACCTCACCCTCGCGGCGGGCAGCACGGTCGCCGTGGTCGGCTCCACCGGCGCGGGCAAGTCGACGCTCGCCAAGCTGCTGGCCCGCTTCTACGACCCGTCGTCCGGGCGGATCCTCCTCGACGGGGTCGACCTGCGCGACCTCGCGATGCCCGAACTACGGCGCGGGGTGGTGATGGTCACCCAGGAGGCGTTCCTGTTCTCCGGCACGGTCGCCGAGAACATCGCCATCGGCCGCCCCGACGCCACCCGCGAGGAGATCGAACGCGCCGCGAAGGCCATCGGCGCCCACGATTTCATCAGCGCGCTCCCCGACGGCTACGACACCGACGTACGCAAGCGGGGCGGGCGCATCTCCGCCGGGCAGCGCCAGCTCGTGGCGTTCGCCCGCGCGCTGCTCGCCGACCCGGCCGTCCTCATCCTCGACGAGGCCACAAGCTCCCTCGACATCCCCGGTGAACGGGCCGTGCAGCGCGCCATGTCCACGGTCCTGCAGGGCCGTACGGCCGTGGTGATCGCCCACCGGCTGTCGACGGTGGAGATCGCCGACCGCGTCCTGGTCATGGAGCACGGCCGGATCGTCGAGGACGGCACCCCCGCGGAACTCGTCGACGGCAAGGGCCGCTTCGCCGACCTCCATCAGGCGTGGCGGGACAGCCTGGCGTAGTGCGCTCACGGCACCCGGCGGCCACGCGCGCGGGGTGACGACAACCACGGAGCAGAGCACGTCCGGAGGACGACACGTCGCGCGACACCTCGTGCGCACGTCCGGCCGGCGGGAGGATCGGGGGCCGATGATCGACGCGTACGAGGACCCGGGTGTCCCCGACCGCAGGAGCGGGGCCCGCTACCTCTGGTGGCTGGTCCGGCAGCAGGCGGGCCGCTCCGCGCTCGGCTCGCTGATCTCCTGTGTGTGGATGGTGCTGCTCGCGGCGACGCCGTACATGCTGTCGCGCGCCATCGACGAGGGCCTCCAGCCCGGCGACCACCGCGCGCTGGTCGGCTGGTCGGCCGGCCTGTTCGGGGTGGGCGCGTTCAACGCCTGGCTGAGCATCATGCGGCACCGCACCATGACCCGCGTGCGGATGGACGCCAACTTCCGCACCGTGAAAGTGGTGATGGGGCACGCCGTCCGGCTGGGCGCGGCGCTGCCGCGGCGGGTCGGCGCCGGTGAGGTCGTCACCATCGGCGTGGGCGACGTCAACACGATCTCCTCGTCGCTGACGGTCATCGGGCCGGGAGCGGGCGCGCTCGCCGCGTATCTGGTGGTCGCGGGGCTGCTGTTCGCCGTGTCCGTACCCATCGCGACGGTCGTGCTGCTCGGGATGCCGCTGATGGCCGTGCTGGTGGGGCCGTTGCTGCGGCGGCTGCAGGGCACGGAGGCGGAGTACCGGGAACGGCAGGGGGTGCTGACCGCGCGGATCGCGGACCTCGCGAGCGGGCTGCGCGTCCTCAACGGCCTCGGCGGCAAGGGCCTCGTCGCCGACGCGTTCCACCGCGACTCGCAGCGGCTGCGGGCGCAGGGCTACCGGGTCGGCTCGGTGACCAGCTGGCTCCAGGCGCTCGGGGTGGGGCTGCCGACCCTGTTCCTCGCGGTGGTGACCTGGCTGGCGGCGCGGCTGGCCGCCCAGGGTGCCATCACCGTGGGCGAGTTGGTGTCGGTGTACGGGTACGTGACCGTGCTGGTGCGGCCGGTGTCGTACTTCGTCGACTGGGGGTACGAGGTGAGCCGCGGGGTGGTGGCGGCGCGGCGCGTCATCCGGTTCCTGGACCTGGAGCCGCTGCCCGACCACGGGACGCGGGACGCGCCCGCCGAGCCGTCGGCGCTGCACGACCCCGAGTCGGGCGTCCGGGTGCTGCCGGGCCGGCTGACCGCGCTGGCCGGCGACCGGCCCGCCGACACGGCGCTGGTCGTGGACCGGCTCGGACGGTACATGCCGACGGCCGCGACCTGGGGCGGCATCCCCCTCGACGAGATCCCGCTGGCGCGGGTCCGGGAGCGGATCCTGGTCGCCGACCACGAGGCGGACCTGTTCGCGGGGCGGCTGCGGGACCTGCTCGGCGGCCCTGCGGAGCCGTCCGACGCTCAGATCGCGGCGGCCGTGCGCGCGGCGGTCGCCGACGACATCGTGCAGGGCCTGCCGGACGGGCTCGACTCGGCGGTCGACGCCCAGGGACGCAACCTCTCCGGGGGCCAGCGGCAGCGGGTGCGGCTGGCGCGGGCGCTGCTGGCCGACGCGGAGATCCTGCTGGCGGTCGAGCCGACGTCGGCGCTGGACGCGCACACGGAGGCGCGCGTGGCCCAGCGCCTGCGGGAGGCCCGCGAGGGCCGCACCACGCTGGTCACCACCACGTCCCCCCTGGTCCTGGACCACGCCGACACGGTCATCCACCTCGTCGACGGCAAGGTCAACGCCACCGGCACCCACCGCGACCTCCTGGCCGCGGAGCCGGGCTACCGCGCGCTGGTGGCGCGGGACGCGGGTGAGGACGGGGACGAGGCAGGGGAGGCGAGGGCCGGGGCCTCTGCGGAGGGGGCGAAGACGAAGACGGAGAAGCAAGCGGAGCGGCGCGTGGAAGCGAGCGCGGGCACGGACGAGGTGGCCGCAGAGGAGGCCGTACGGTGACGACGCGCTCCCCCGAGGACCCGAAGCGCCCAGCGCCCACGGCCTCCGCCGAGGACTCCCCCACGCACACGGCCTCCGCCGAGGGTTCCGCCCGCGCGGACACCTCGCCCACCGGCGCGGCCGTGGCGGGCTGCGCCGTCGGCGGCCCCTCCCCCCGTCTCCCGGTCGCCCGGCCCGTCGATGTGCGGCGGGCCGCGGTACGGCTGGTGAAGGGGGACGGGCGGGCGTTCCTCGCCGTGCTGGCGTTGAACGGGGCCGCGGCCGGAACGGGGCTCGCCGGGCCCTGGCTGCTGGGGCGGATCATCGACGTGGTCCGCGGCGGGGGCGGCGTCGGCGCGGTGGACCGGCTGGCCCTGGCGATCCTGCTGTGCGCGGTGGCGCAGCTGCTGCTGGCCCGCTGGGCCCGTTACGTGGGGCACCGGTTCGGGGAGCGGATCCTGGCGCGGGTCCGGGAGGAGTTCGTGGACCGCGCCCTCGCCCTGCCCGCGTCGGTCGTGGAGCGGGCCGGCACCGGCGACCTGACGGCACGCGGTACCGCCGACGTGGACATCGTGGGCAAGACCCTGCGCGACTCGGGCCCCGAGCTGCTCATCAACAGCGTGCAGGCGCTGTTCCTGATCGGCGCGGTCTTCGCCCTGGACCCGCTGCTCGGCGTGTGCGGGCTGGGCGGCCTCACCGGCATCTGGTTCGTGCTGCGCTGGTACCTGCGCCGGGCGCGAGCCGGGTATCTGGCGGAGGGCGCGGCCGGCTCCGAGGTCGCGGAGATCGTCGCGGCCACCGCGTCCGGCGCCCGGACGGTGGAGGCGCTGCGGCTGGAGCGGCGGCGGATCGCCGCGAGCCGGGACGCGCTGGAGGTCTCCCGGCGCCGGCGGTTGCACACCCTGTTCCTGCGGACGGTGTTCTTCCCGGGCGTCGAGGTCTCCTACCTCGTGCCGGTGGTGACGGTGCTGCTGGTCGGCGGGATGCTGCACGACCGCGGTGCGATGAGCCTGGGCGCGGTGGTCGCCGCGGCCCTGTACCTGCAGCAGCTGAGCGGGCCGCTCGACGAGATCCTCATGCGGATCGAGCAGTTGCAGTCCGGCGGCGCCTCGTTCGCCCGTGTCGAGGGGCTGGCCCGCGCGCCGCGGGCGGTGCCGTCCCGGTCACCGGAGCCGGCGGACGACCGGATCGACGTGACCGGGGTGCGGTACGCGTACGAGCGGGGCGGCGAGGTGCTGTGCGGGGTCGACCTGACCGTACGGCCGGGTGAGCGGCTGGCCGTGGTCGGCCCGTCCGGCGCGGGGAAGACCACGCTGAGCAGGCTGCTGGCCGGGATCGACGCGCCCACCGAGGGCTCGGTGACGGTGGGCGGGGTTCCCGTCGTCGGCCTGGGCCCGGAACGGCTGCGCCGTCAGGTCGTCCTGGTCACCCAGGAGCACCATGTGTTCCTGGGGACGGTCCGCGACAACCTCCTCATCGCCGAACCCTCCGCCATGGACGAGGAGTTGTGGGCCGCGCTGACGGCCGTGGGCGCCGACGGCTGGGTCCGCGACCTGCCCGAGGGGCTGGGTACCCGCCTCGGTACGGGCGGTCACCGTGCGGACGGGTCCCAGGCCCAGCAGCTGGCCCTCGCCCGGGTGGTCCTCGCGGACCCGCACACGCTCATCCTCGACGAGGCGACCGCTCTGCTCGACCCCGCCACCGCCCGCCACACCGAACGCGCCCTCGCCGCGGTCCTGGAGGGCCGCACGGTCATCGCGATCGCCCACCGCCTGCACACCGCGCACGACGCGGACCGGGTCGCCGTGATGGAGGACGGGCGGCTCGCCGAACTGGGTACCCACGACGAGCTGGTGGGCGCGGGCGGAGCGTACGCGGCGCTCTGGGAGAGGTGGCACGGCGAGCGCACCGGCTGACGGAGCCCGGCCGCCCTGCTCCGGCGGGCCGGTCCGGGGCCCCGTCAGGCGGGCCGGTCCGGCACCCTCTTGGTCGACGGTCCAGCCAACGACCCGTATATCGAACATGACCCTCCGGTCAACGAACGATTTCCGGCCAACTTCTTGACGCGCTCCTGACAGGTGGCGCGATCTCCTGCCACGCTGCCCACATCCGCGTCACAGCAACCTCACAAGCTCCCCCTCCGTGCCGCGGAGCACCTCCCACGCATGTGGTTTCGCGTTCCACCCCTTGTTCTGCCCGGGCGGTCACCAACCGCCCGGTCTCCCCTGGCCGCGCGAACCGCGGCCATGCAGAAGGAGTCAGTGTTGAGACGCCAGTCCCACAGACGCACCTCCCACAGCGACATCCGCTCCCGCTCCACCCAGCGACGCGCCGCCGCGGGCGCGCTCGTCGCCGTCAGCGCCCTGCTGGCCGCGGCCGTCCAGTCGGGCGCCGCCACCGCCGCCCCGGAGAAGGCACCGTCGGCCGCGGGCAAGGCCAACCCGGGCGCGGTCTCCGTCAAGCTCAGCCCCTCCCAGCGGGCCGAGCTGATACGTGAGGCCAACTCCGGCAAGGCGGAGACGGCGCGGGAGCTGAACCTCGGGGCCAAGGAGAAGCTCGTCGTCCGCGACGTGGTCAAGGACCGCGACGGCACCGTGCACACCCGGTACGAGCGGACCTACGACGGCCTTCCCGTCCTCGGCGGCGACCTGGTCGTCGCGACCTCGAAGGCGGGCGGGACCGAGGGCATCGTCAAGGCCACCAAGGCCACGATCAAGGTCGCCTCGCTGAAGCCGGCCCTCGCCGCCGCGAAGGCAGAGAAGCAGGCGCTCGGCGTGGCGAAGGCCGAGCACGCCAAGGGCGCCGAGGTCAACCGCGCCCCGCGCAAGGTGATCTGGGCCGCGAGCGGCAAGCCCGCCCTGGCCTACGAGACGGTCGTCGGCGGCTTCCAGCACGACGGCACCCCGCAGGAGCTGCACGTCGTCACGGACGCCCGGACCGGCGAGAAGCTGTTCGAGTGGGAGGCGATCGAGACCGGCACCGGCAACACGGTGTACTCCGGCACGGTCGACCTCACCACCACGCAGTCGGGGTCGACGTACAACCTCACCGACGGCGCGCGCGGCGGCCACAAGACGTACAACCTGAACCGCGGCACGTCCGGCACCGGCACCCTGTTCTCCGGCCCGGACGACGTGTGGGGCAACGGCAGCCCGTCGAACCTGGAGTCGGCAGGCGCCGACGCCCACTACGGCGCGGCGCTGACCTGGGACTACTACAAGAACGTGCACGGCCGCAGCGGCATCCGGGGCGACGGCGTCGGCGCCTACTCCCGCGTGCACTACGGCAACAACTACGTCAACGCGTTCTGGTCCGACAGCTGCTTCTGCATGACGTACGGCGACGGCTCGGGCAACTCCAACCCGCTGACGTCGATCGACGTGGCCGCGCACGAGATGACCCACGGCCTCACGTCGAACACGGCCGGCCTCAACTACTCGGGCGAGTCCGGCGGTCTGAACGAGGCCACCTCCGACATCTTCGGTTCGACGGTCGAGTTCTACGCCAACAACACCTCCGACGTCGGTGACTACCTCATCGGCGAGGAGATCAACATCAACGGCGACGGCACGCCGCTGCGCTACATGGACAAGCCGAGCAAGGACGGCTCGTCCAAGGACGCGTGGTACTCGGGCATCGGCTCGATCGACGTGCACTACTCGTCGGGCCCGGCGAACCACTTCTTCTACCTCCTGTCGGAGGGCAGCGGCCCCAAGACCATCAACGGCGTCAGCTACAACTCGCCCACCTCGG
The DNA here is from genome assembly GCF_009857135.1 of Streptomyces sp. HM190. Taxonomy (GTDB): domain Bacteria; phylum Actinomycetota; class Actinomycetes; order Streptomycetales; family Streptomycetaceae; genus Streptomyces; species Streptomyces heilongjiangensis. The sequence goes on along the minus strand of NZ_CP047318.1, from coordinate 6,079,668 downwards.
ACAACCTGCCGGTCACCGGCATCGGCCGGGACAAGGCGGAGAAGATCTGGTTCCGCGCGCTGACCACGAAGTTCACGTCCACCACCAACTACGCGGCGGCCCGTACCGGCACCCTCGCGGCGACGGGTGAGCTGTACGGCACCACGTCCGCCGAGTACACGGCGGTGCAGAACGCGTGGGCGGCCATCAACGTGGGCACCCGGCCCGGTGGCGGCGGGGGCGGCGGTACGTCGTTCGAGAACACGGCCGACGTATCGATTCCGGACAACGGCGCGGCGGTCACCTCGCCGATCACCGTCTCCGGCCGGACGGGCAACGCGCCCTCGAACCTCGCGGTGGCGGTCGACATCGTCCACACCTACATCGGTGACCTCCAGGTGCAGTTGGTCGCCCCCGACGGCACGGCGTACACGCTGAAGGGGTACGGCACGGGCGGCAGCTCGGACAACATCAACACCACCTACACGGTGGACGCGTCGTCCGAAGTCGCGAACGGTGTGTGGCAGTTGAGGGTCCAGGACAACGCGGCCCGCGACACCGGCTACATCAACAGCTGGAAGCTGACCTTCCCGTAGGCAGCGAGGCGGCCCGTCGCGCACGGGACGTGAACCGACAGGGCGCCGCCCCGAGGGGATCCACCCCCTCGGGGCGGCGCTCCGCTTTGCCGATCTCCGGGGCCCGCTTGATCAGCTCTTTGCCTTGTCCGCAGCGGATTTACAAGGCGGCAATATTTCTGGACAGCTGACTTTCAGCCAACATCACGTGAACCTCCTGACATGTACGCGTCCGGGTGTCACTCTTCACTCAACCGCCGCACTCGTAACTTCAGTTCACCGGCCGGCGACCCCACGCCGGACCGGTCTCCCCCACCAAGGAGCATGAGTGACTCCGTTCTACGCGCGTCATAAGCGGACCACGCTGGCCATCGCGACCGCCGTCGCCGCCGGTGCCCTGCTGACGACCGGTCTGACCACCGGTGCCTCCGCCCAGCCCGCGCCGGCCGCCGACACGGCGCGTCCGGCCGGTGCCCCGGTCCTGCTGACGCCGGCCGCCCGCACGGCCCTGATCAAGAAGGCGGACGCGGCCACCGCCGAGACCGCCGACGAGATAGGTCTCGGCGCCAAGGAGGAGCTGGTCGTCCGTGACGTCCTCAAGGACGCCGACGGCACGGTCCACACCCGCTACGAGCGCACCTACGGCGGCCTCCCGGTCCTCGGCGGCGACCTGGTCGTCCACGAGACCAAGGCCGGCGTCGTCAAGAGCGTGACCAGAGCGACGAAGGCCACCGTGAAGGTCGCCGACCTCACCGCGGACGTGACGAAGGCCGCCGCCGAGAAGCAGGCGCTGAAGGCCGCCCAGGCCGAGGGCTCCAGCAAGACCGCGGCCGACAAGGCCCCGCGCAAGGTCGTCTGGGCCGCGAGCGGCAAGCCCGTCCTCGCCTACGAGACGGTCGTCGGCGGCTTCCAGCACGACGGCACCCCGCAGGAGCTCCACGTCATCACCGACGCGGAGACCGGCAAGAAGCTGTACGAGTGGGAGGCAGTCCAGACCGGTACCGGCAACAGCCAGTACAACGGCCAGGTCACCCTCGGCACCACCCTGTCGGGCTCGACGTACAACCTGACCGACGCCGGGCGGGGCGGCCACAAGACGTACAACAAGGCCCGCGCCACGTCGTCCTCCGCCGGCACGCTCTTCACCGACGCGGACGACATCTGGGGCACCGGCAGCGTCTCCAGCTCCTCCACCGACCAGAACGCCGCGGTGGACGCCCACTACGGCGCGCAGGTCACCTGGGACTTCTACAAGAACGTCCTCGGCCGCAACGGCATCAAGAACAACGGCGTGGCCGCGTACTCCCGCGTCCACTACGGCAACGCGTACGTCAACGCCTTCTGGTCCGACAGCTGCTTCTGCATGACGTACGGCGACGGCGCGGGCAACGTCAAGCCGCTGACCTCGCTGGACGTCGCGGGCCACGAGATGTCCCACGGTCTGACCTCCAACACCGCGGGCCTGAACTACTCCGGCGAGTCGGGCGGCCTGAACGAGGCCACCTCCGACATCTTCGGCACGGCCGTCGAGTTCTACGCGGCCAACACCAAGGACCCGGGCGACTACCTCATCGGCGAGAAGGTAGACATCCGCGGCAACGGCACCCCGCTGCGGTACATGGACCAGCCCAGCAAGGACGGCTCGTCGGCCAACTACTGGTCGTCGTCCCTGGGCGGCCTCGACGTGCACTACTCGTCGGGCCCGGCGAACCACTTCTTCTACCTGCTGTCGGAGGGCAGCGGCGCCAAGACCATCAACGGCGTCAGCTACAACTCCCCGACCTCCAACGGCGCCACGATCACCGGCATCGGCCGCGCCAAGGCCGTCCAGATCTGGTACAAGGCGCTGACCACGTACATGACCTCGACGACCAACTACAAGGGCGCCCGCACGGCGACCCTGAACGCGGCGCGTGACCTGTACGGCGCGAGCAGCGCCGAGTACAACGCGGTGAACGCGACGTGGGCGGCGGTCAACGTGACCGCGTAGCACACCAGGCAGCACACCAGGCGGCCCTGAGGGCGGTACCCGGAGAGAAGGCGACTCCGGGTACCGCCTTAGGCTTTGGCCCCATGTCCCACTCCGACGGCTCACACCCCCTCCCGGACGGCTTCACCTACGAGGCCGTCGGCGCGACCCGCGAGGGCCGCTGCCCGCCCGGCTTCCACGAGATGCAGGTCCGCACCCGCCTCGGCGAGGGCACGGCCCTGTTCGAACGGGCGGCGCACGCGGTCCTCACGTGGGGGATGCACCGCGCACTGGGCGTGGGCCTCCACACGGACGCGCCCGAGGCCGCGCCGGGCGTCGACGTCACGGTCACCCTGGGCGGCGTCATCAAGGCCCCGTGCCGCGTCGTCTGGACGGTGGACGAACCCCGCCGCAAGGGCTGGGCCTACGGCACGCTCCCCGGCCACCCCGAGACGGGCGAGGAGTCCTTCGTGGTCGCCCGCACCGGCGACGGCACGGTCTGGCTGACGGTGACGGCGTACAGCCGCCCGGCGAAGTGGTACGCGAAGGCGGGCGGCGCGGCGACACGGGGCCTGCAACACGCGTACGCGCGGCGGTGCGGGGTGGTGCTGCGGAGGCTGGCGGGGGATGCGAAGGAGTGACCGCGCGGGCACCCCGCCCGAGCAGTGGTCCCGCCGTACCCGCGCGACGGGGACGAGAGGACGCCACGCGGCACGTACGTGCGCAGCACCGCGCCCCGCACAGACGGTGTCCGTGCGGGGCGGGCACGGACACGACGAACAGGCCGGGGCACCCCCGGCAGGGCGCGCCTACCGCATCAACACCCCCGCCCCCTCCCCCGTCTCCTCCGACGGCACCGCCAGCAGGCCCAGTTCGGCCGGGGAGGCGAGCAGGCGGTGGGCCGGGAGGATGCGGACCGTGTAGCCGAAGGGGCCCGTGCGGTCCAGGGCCAGCGGGCCCTCGTAGATCCAGCGGCCCTCGTCGTCGGGCCCGCTGGTCGGCTTCAGCGGGACGCTCGACGCGTCCGTGATCCGGTCCTCGGAGTCGACGCGGCCCGACACCGCCTGGACCTCCACGTCGTCGGGGGCGAGTTCGCCGAGGTCCACGCGGACGCGCAGCATCAGTGTGGCGCCCAGTTCGGCGGTGCTCGTCGGCAGCGCGGACGCCTCCACGTGGTCGACCTTGACGCGGTGCCAGGCACCCCGGACGCGTGCCTTCCACCCCGCCGACTCCCGCGCCGTGTCCGGGTTGAGCGCGCGGTGGGCGCGGGCCGCGGGCGCGTACAGGCGGTCCACGTACTCGCGGACCATCCGGCCGGCCAGCACCTTCGGGCCGAGATGGGTGAGGGTCTGGCGGACCATCTCGATCCAGCGGTCGGGCAGTCCGCCCTGGCCGCGCTCGTAGAAGCGGGGCGCCACCCGCTGCTCCAGCAGGTCGTACAGGGCGGCGGCCTCCAGGTCGTCCCGGCGGTCGTCGTCCGTCGCGGTGCCGTCGGCGGTGGGGATCGCCCAGCCGAAGTCGGGCCGGAACCATTCGTCCCACCAGCCGTCCAGCACCGACAGGTTGAGGCATCCGTTCAGCGCGGCCTTCATCCCGCTGGTGCCGCACGCCTCCAGTGGCCGCAGCGGGTTGTTGAGCCACACGTCGCAGCCGGGGTACAGCTTCTGCGCCATCGCCATGCCGTAGTCCGGCAGGAACACGATCCGGTGCCGCACCCGCGGGTCGTCGGCGAACCTGACCAGCTCCTGGATGAGGCGCTTGCCGCCGTCGTCCGCCGGGTGGGCCTTGCCGGCGACGACGATCTGGATCGGCCGCTCGGGGTGCAGCAGCAGCTCCATGAGGCGGTCCTGGTCGCGCAGCATCAGCGTCAGCCGCTTGTAGGAGGGGACGCGGCGCGCGAAGCCGATGGTCAGGACGTCCGGGTCGAGGACCCCGTCGATCCAGCCGAGTTCGGCGGTGCCCGCGCCGCGCTGGCGCCAGGAGGCGGCGAGGCGTTCCCGCACCTCCAGCACCAGTTGCTCGCGCAGGCTCCGGCGCAGTTCCCAGATGTCGCCGTCGGGGATGTCGGCCACGGCGTCCCAGCGGTCCGAGCCGCCGACCGTCATGGCGTCCTCGGTGCGTTCGGCACCGACCTGCCGGGAGCCGAGGCGGAACACCTCGGGCGCCACCCAGGTCGGGGCGTGGACGCCGTTGGTGACGGAGGTGATGGGGACCTCGTCCGCGTCGAAGCCCGGCCACAGGCCCGAGAACATCTCCCGGCTGACCTGGCCGTGCAGCAGGGACACCCCGTTGGCGCGCTGGGCGAGCCGCAGCCCCATCACCGCCATGTTGAAGACGTTCGGGTCGCCGCCCGAGTACGTCTCCATGCCGAGTCCGAGCACGCGTTCGACGTCGATGCGGGGCAGTTCGGCGTCGGGGCCGAAGTGCTGGGCCACGAGTTCCCGGTCGAAGCGGTCGATGCCGGCCGGGACCGGGGTGTGGGTGGTGAAGACGGTGCCGGCGCGGGCCGCCTCCAGAGCGGCGTCGAAGTCGAGCCCCCGGTCGCACAGCTCGGCGATGCGTTCGAGACCGAGGAAGCCGGCGTGGCCCTCGTTGGTGTGGAAGACCTCGGGTTGGGCGTGGCCGGTGAGGCGGCAGTACGTGCGGACCGCCCGGACACCTCCTATGCCGAGCAGCATCTCCTGCAGCAGCCGGTGTTCGCTGCCGCCGCCGTAGAGCCGGTCGGTGACACCCCGCTCACCGAGGTCGTTCTCCTCGACGTCGGAGTCCAGCAGGAGCAGGGGGACGCGGCCGACCTGGGCCTGCCAGACGCGGGCGTGCAGTCGGCGGCCGCCGGGCAGCGCGAGGTCGACGCGGGCCTGGGAGCCGTCGGTCTCCTGCAGCGGCACCAGGGGCAGCTCGTTCGGGTCGAGCACGGGGTAGTGCTCCTGCTGCCAGCCGTCCCGGGACAGCGACTGCCGGAAGTAGCCGTGCCGATAGAGCAGGCCGACGCCGATCAGTGGCACACCCAGGTCGCTGGCGGCCTTCAGATGGTCGCCGGCGAGGATGCCGAGGCCTCCGGAGTACTGCGGCAGCGCGGCGGTGATGCCGAACTCGGGCGAGAAGTAGGCGATGGCGGCCGGCGGCTCCGAGGTCTGCGTCTGGTACCAGCGGTCGCCGGTGACGTAGTCGCGCAGTTCGTCGGCGACCACGGTGAGCCGGCGCAGGAAGCGCCGGTCCTCGGCGAGTTCGGCGAGGCGCCGGGCGGGGACGGAGCCGAGAAGGCGTACGGGGTCGCCGCCGGACGCGGCCCAGCAGTCGGGGTCGACCGACTGGAACAGGTCACGGGTCTCCGCGTGCCAGGACCAGCGCAGATTGCGCGCCAGCTCGCTGAGGGGCTGAAGGGCTACGGGCAGGACGGGTCGGACGGTGAATCTGCGGATGGCCTTCACAGAGGATTCCACCTTCACGCCAGGACGTACGGGCCAAGGGGACGCACCTGTTGCGTGCGACCGGTCGTCACCACGACGGTAGCGGCGCGGGCGGGCGGGTCGGCAAGAACGGCGCGTCCCTCGGTATGCAATTACGGCGCATCCGTACCCCGGCCCCCCGGCCGCGCAGTCCGGTCCTGCGGGTTCAGTCCTGAATTCGTCGCGGCCCGCCCCTGTCCCCGCACGGGCGGTATGGCCGATTCCACACCTCTGTGCGGCCTTGTGGCGCTTCACCCCGCACGAGAGCCAGCCGAGTGGCGTACCGGCCGACGAGGCGGGGATCCCTGTCCATGCACTGTCGGGCGGGGGCGGGAAACAGGCGTCCGCGCCGGACCGGGGGCCTCACGGCGGTCGCGCCGCGATGCTCCCGGTCGGCCTCGCACCGGCGCACGCCGCCCCGGAGGGACGTGTCCTCGGAGCCGGGGCCACGGGTCCGTCGGCGGCAGCCACCTCGTGGCCCTCAGGCCGGGGACGCCGGCCCCACCGGAGGAGGGGAAGGACGTCGCCCGTCCGTACGAGGCGAAAACACGCCACGTGGACAGCCGGATCGTCAACGGCCACGCCGCGAGCCCCGGTGGGAATCAGGCCAGACGACTCGCGGCGGACCCGCGGGGGCCTCCGGTCGCGTCCGGGGTGACGTATACGGTCGCCGCGGGCGATGACGCCGTCGCCGCGTCCCTCTCCTCACCCGCCCGGGTGAAACAGGCGATCGCGGTCGGCGCCACCGGAAAGAAGGACATCCACGTCACCTTCTCCAACTGGGGCACCCGGCTGGACCTGTTCGCGCCTGGGGTGTCCGCCACCTCCGCGTCCCACCGGAGCCGCACCGGGGCCGCGACCTCGCCGGGTACGACCGCGGCGGCGGCGCACGCCACGGGCACAGCCGCCCCGCACCTCGCCGACCACCCCCCGGCGACACCGGCGCAGGTGGCCGAAACACCGGCGAAGGGTGCGGTTTCGGGCAAGGTCAAGGACAGATTTCCGGGCTCTGAGGGCCGGATCCTCCTGGTCGGCGTCCCGTAGTCTCCGGTAACACCACAGGTGAACGTCCCTTTACCCAAAGCGACTAGAGTGACCGGCCTCGACCCCCTCGGACGAGGCCGGTCTTGTGTGTAGACATACGCGTGAGTAGTTAACAAAGTGCCGGAATGCTCACCCGCACTGTGTGGGAAGGCTCCACCGGTACATCCCGCTGGCCCCACCTCCCCACACCCTCATCCGCCCACCCACGTTGACGCGGACAGGAGCGGTCATGCCCGCCACGCACCACTCGTCAGCACCCCCGACGACCAGTACCACCCCAGCGCACACCAGCACCCCCGCCGCGGCCACCCCGAGCGCCGCACGCACCGCACGCCGGGCGCACACGGGTCCGCCCGCGCCGTCGGCCTCACCCCCGGACACGGCGACCGTCGGCCGGATACCGGTTCTGGACGTACGGCCCACCGTCCACCACGGCCGCCGGCCCGCGAAGGCCGTGGTGGGCGAGGAGTTCGAGATCTCGGCGGTCGTCTTCCGCGAGGGCCACGACGCGGTCGCCGCCAACGTCGTCCTGACGGACCCGGAGGGCCGTCCGGGTCCGTGGACGCCGATGCGGGAACTGGCCCCCGGCACGGACCGCTGGGGCGCCACCGTCTCCGCGCCGAGCGAGGGCCGGTGGACGTACGCGGTGGAGGCGTGGGGCGACCCGGTCACCACCTGGCGCCACCACGCACGGATCAAGGTCCCGGCCGGCATCGACACGGAGCTGGTCCTGGAGGAGGGCGCCCGGTTGTACGAGCGTGCCGCCGCCGGGGTCCCGGAGGCCGGCCGCGCCCGTGGTGCCGTCCTCACCGCCGTGGACGCGCTGCGGGACACCGCCCGGCCGGCGTCGTCCCGGCTGGCTGCGGCGTTGACGCCGGAGGTGGACGAGGTGCTGGCCCGGCATCCGCTGCGGGAGTTGGTCACCTCCTCCGACCCGCTGCCCCTGCTGGTCGAGCGCGAACGCGCCCTGTTCGGCTCCTGGTACGAGTTCTTCCCCCGCTCCGAGGGCACCGCCGAACAGCCCCACGGCACCTTCCGCACCGCCGCCCGACGCCTGCCCGCCATCGCCGCCATGGGCTTCGACGTCGTCTACCTCCCCCCGATCCACCCCATCGGCACCACCCACCGCAAAGGCCGCAACAACACCCTCTCCCCCACCCCCGACGACGTCGGCGTCCCCTGGGCCATCGGCTCCCCCGAGGGCGGCCACGACACCGTCCACCCCGACCTGGGCACCCTGGAGGACTTCGACCGCTTCGTCGCCCGGACCCGCGAGCTGGGCATGGAGGTGGCCCTGGACTTCGCGCTGCAGTGCTCCCCCGACCACCCCTGGGTCGACAAGCACCCCGAGTGGTTCCACCACCGCCCCGACGGCACCATCGCGTACGCGGAGAACCCGCCGAAGAAGTACCAGGACATCTACCCCATCGCCTTCGACGCCGACATGCCCGGCCTGATCGCGGAGACGTGCCGCATCCTGCGGCACTGGATGGACCACGGCGTGCGGATCTTCCGCGTCGACAACCCCCACACCAAACCCGTGCTGTTCTGGGAACAGGTCATCGCGGACATCAACCGCACCGACCCCGACGTGATCTTCCTCGCCGAGGCCTTCACCCGCCCCGCGATGATGCACACCCTCGCCGCGGCCGGCTTCCAGCAGTCCTACACCTACTTCACCTGGCGCACCACCAAGACCGAACTCACCGAGTACGCCACCGAACTCGCCGGCGACGCCGCGAGCTACATGCGCCCCAACTTCTTCGTCAACACCCCCGACATCCTCCACGCCTTCCTCCAGCACGGCGGCCGCCCCGCCTTCGAACTCCGCGCCGTCCTCGCCGCGACCCTCTCCCCCACCTGGGGCGTCTACTCCGGCTACGAACTGTGCGAGAACACCCCCCTCAAACCCGGCAGCGAGGAATACCTCGACTCCGAGAAGTACCAACTCCGCCCCCGCGACTGGGACACCGCCGAACGCGAAGGACGCACCATCGCCCCGCTGCTCGGCAAGCTGAACGAGATCCGGCGGCGGAGCCCCGCGCTGCGGCAACTGCGCGACCTGCACTTCCACCACGCCGACCAGGAAGCGGTGATCATCTATTCGAAGCGGGCGGGTTCGAACACGGTTCTGGTGATCGTGAACCTCGACCCCCACCACACCCAGGAGGCCACGGTCTCGTTGGACATGCCGCGGCTCGGCCTCGACTGGCACGAGTCGGTGCTGGTGCGCGACGAGCTCACCGGCGAGGTCTACACCTGGGGCAGGAGCAACTACGTACGTCTCGAACCGGGCCGCACGCCCGCCCACGTACTGACCGTCCTGCGACCGTCCAACCCGCAGACCGGGGGGTCACCCACACGATGATCGTCAACGAGCCCGTTCCCGACACCTTCGAGGACACGCCGCAGAAGGACCGGGACCCGGAGTGGTTCAAACGCGCCGTCTTCTACGAGGTCCTCGTCCGTTCCTTCCAGGACAGCAACGGCGACGGCATCGGCGACCTCAGGGGCCTGACCGCGAAACTCGACTACCTGCAGTGGCTGGGCATCGACTGCATCTGGCTCCCGCCCTTCTTCAAGTCCCCCCTCAGGGACGGCGGCTACGACGTCTCCGACTACACCGCCGTCCTGCCCGAGTTCGGCGACCTCGCCGACTTCGTGGAGTTCGTCGACGCCGCCCACCAGCGCGGCATGCGCGTCATCATCGACTTCGTCATGAACCACACCAGCGACCAGCACCCGTGGTTCCAGGAGTCCCGCAAGGACCCCGACGGCCCCTACGGCGACTACTACGTCTGGGCCGACGACGACAAGCAGTACCAGGACGCCCGCATCATCTTCGTCGACACCGAGGTCTCCAACTGGACCTTCGACCCCGTCCGCAAGCAGTACTTCTGGCACCGCTTCTTCGCCCACCAACCGGACCTCAACTACGAGAACCCCGCCGTGCAGGAGGAGATGATCTCGGCGCTGCGGTTCTGGCTGGACCTGGGCATCGACGGGTTCCGGCTGGACGCCGTGCCGTACCTGTACCAGCAGGAGGGCACCAACTGCGAAAACCTTCCGGCGACGCATGACTTCCTGAAGCGGGTCCGCAAGGAGATCGACGCCCACTACCCCGACACGGTGCTGCTGGCCGAGGCGAACCAGTGGCCGGAGGACGTGGTCGACTACTTCGGCGACTACACCAGCGGCGGCGACGAGTGCCACATGGCGTTCCACTTCCCCGTCATGCCCCGGATCTTCATGGCGGTCCGCAGGGAGTCGCGCCACCCCGTCTCCGAGATCCTCGCCAAGACCCCCGCGATCCCCTCCCACTGCCAGTGGGGCATCTTCCTGCGCAACCACGACGAGCTGACCCTCGAAATGGTCACCGACGAGGAGCGCGACTACATGTACGCGGAGTACGCCAAGGACCCGCGCATGCGCGCCAACATCGGCATCCGCCGACGCCTCGCCCCCCTGCTGGACAACGACCGCAACCAGATCGAACTGTTCACCGCCCTGCTGCTGTCCCTGCCCGGCTCGCCGATCCTCTACTACGGCGACGAGATCGGCATGGGCGACAACATCTGGCTCGGCGACCGGGACTCGGTCCGTACGCCGATGCAGTGGACCCCGGACCGCAACGCGGGCTTCTCGTCCAGCGATCCGGGGCGGCTGTTCCTCCCCACGATCATGGACCCGGTCTACGGCTACCAGGTCACCAACGTCGAGGCGTCGATGTCCTCGCCCGCGTCGCTGCTGCACTGGACCCGCCGCATGATCGAGATCCGCAAGCAGAACCCGGCCTTCGGGCTCGGCACCTACACGGAGTTGCCGTCGTCCAACCCGGCCGTGCTGGCGTATCTGCGGGAGGCCCCCTCGACCGGGGACGGCGGGGACGACCTGGTGCTGTGCGTGAACAACTTCTCCCGGTTCGCGCAGCCCACCGAACTCGACCTGAGCGCCTACGTGGGACGCCACCCCGTCGAACTCATCGGCGGAGTGCGTTTCCCCGCCATCGGGGAACTCCCCTATCTGCTCACCCTCGCGGGACACGGCTTCTACTGGTTCCGCCTGCGGAAGGACGCCGTGTAACCGACCGGAACCCCGGGCGGGCCGGTTTCCCCCGGCCCGCCCGGGGCACGCACACAGGAACACCCCGCCCCCGGGGAAAGGACGCGACGCCATGTCGGAAGCCGCCACGCACTCCACCGCGACAAGTCCTGGTCCGCAGCCCGCCGCCCCACCGATGCCCGGGCTGCTCACCTCGCTGGAGCCACTGCTGAGGGAGTGGCTGCCACGGCAGCGGTGGTTCGCGGGGAAGGGGCGGCCGGTGGCCGGGTTCGGGCTGGTGGCGGCCACCGAACTGCTCCCGGTGGGCGGGCGGTCCGACGACTCCCGGTCCGGCGGCGCCAAGGCCGGGCTGCTGCACCTCCTGGTCCGCGCCCATCAACCGCTGGTGCCGTCGCAGGGCGCTCCCGTGCAGCCCGGCGACTGCTACCAACTGCTCATCGGGATCCGCGAGACCCTGCCGCCCCGTCTGGCGCCCGCGCTGATCGGGCACGTCACCGACGGGCCGCTGACCGGACGGACGGTGTACGAGGCGCTGCACGACCCGCGTCTGGCCGACGTCCTCCTCGAAGCGCTCCGGACGCAGGCCCGCATAGGGGACCTGCGCTGCGCGCGGGACGCCCGGCTCGCCGTACCGGAGGGACTCGTGCCCCGTCTGGTGACGTCGGAGCAGTCCAACTCCTCGGTCGTCTACGGGGATACGTTCATTCTGAAGCTGTTCCGCCGGGTCGTGCCCGGCGCCAACCCCGACCTCGAACTCCCGCTGGCGCTGTCGCGCGCGGGGTGCCCCCGCGTGCCGGCGCCGGCTGCCTGGATGACCGCCGACCTGGGCCCGGCCGCCGCCCAGGAGACCCATGTCCTCGGGGTGCTCCAGCCGTACCTCAAGGGCGCGGCCGACGGGTGGGAACTGGCGCTGAGCATGCTCGCCAAGGGCGAGGACTTCACGGGCGAGGCGCGGGCACTGGGCCGGGCCACCGCCGAGGTCCACGCGGCTCTGGCCGAGGCGCTCCCCACGGTCACCCTGGGCCGGCCCCAGGTGGAGTCGCTGGTCGCCGGGATGACGGAGCGTCTGGAGGCCGCGGCGCAGGCGGTACCGGCGCTGCGTCCGTACGCCTCCGGTCTGCGCACCGCCTTCGACGCCCTCGCCGCCCTGGCCGCCGAGGGTCACACCTGGACGGCGCAGCGCATCCACGGCGACCTGCACCTGGGCCAGTGCCTGAGGTCACCCGTCGAGACCGGCGCGCGGCACGGCGGCGGGGGCGAGTGGTCCCTCATAGATTTCGAGGGCGAGCCGTCGAAGCCGCTGGCCGAGCGCCGCATGCCGCAGCCCGTCGCCCGCGACGTCGCCGGCATGCTCCGCTCCTTCGACTACGCCGCCCACTCCCTGCGGCCCCCGGCCGCCGACTGGGCGTCCGTCTGCCGGGCCGCGTACTGCTCCGGGTACGCGGACGTCTCCGGGACGGACCCGCGGACCGACCCCGTGCTGCTGCGCGCGTACGAGACGGACAAGGCGGTGTACGAGGTCGTCTACGAGGCACGGCACCGCCCCGACTGGCTCTCGGTGCCGCTGGCGGCGATCCACCGCCTGGCCACCGACACCGGCCCCGCCGCGACCGTGACCTGACCCGAGCTGACCCGTTTGCCCTGTCCGAGGGCCGAGCAGCCGCTCCGCCCACCCGTCACCACCCTGCACGACCCGCCGAGGAGGCCGTCCCTGTGACTCCCCGCCCGCCGTCCGACGACAGTACGCAGAACACCGGCAGCGACGCCGCTCAGGCGCCGGCCCCGGTGAAGAAGACGGCTGCCCGGAAGACGGCCACGAAGAAGACCTCGGCCACGAAGACGACGGCGAAGAAGACTGCGAAGAAGACGACGGCGACGCCCTCGGCGAAGACCGCGAAGAAGGTCCCGGCCCAGAGGACGACGGTCCCCCCCACGCCGGCGGAGCCGGACGCCCCGGCCCCGGCCGAGGAGACCACGGCGCCCGGGACACCGGCGAGGAGGACGGCAGCGAAGAAGGCCCAGGCCAGGAAGAGCGCGGCGACGAAGAACCCGCCGAGGGAAACGCCGGGCATCAGGACCGACGCCGGCGCCGGCACCGCCGAGACAGCGGCGCCGACGAAGACCACCGCCAGAAAGACCCCGGCGAGGAAGGTCCCGGCGAGGAAGAGCACGACAGCGAAGAGCACGGCTCCCGAGACCCCGACCGCCGAGACCTCGGCCCCGAAGCCTCCGGCCGCCGAGTCTCCGGCTTCGGAGGCCATGGCTTCCAAGGCGACGGCTTCCAAGACGACCACTTCGAAGACCACGGCCAAGAAGACCACCGCCGCGAAGACCACCGCCAAGAAGGCCGCGGCAAAAAAGACCGCCGCGAAGAAGGCGGTCGCGAAGAAGGCGGTCGCGAAGAAGGCCATGGCAAAGACGACCGCGGCGGAGACAACCGCGGCCAAGAAGGCCGTAGCCACGAAGGCCGTACCCAAGACGACCGCGGCGAAGACGACCGCGGCCAAGAAGGCCGTAGCCACGAAGGCCGCGGCGAAGAACGCCGTGGCAGAGACGACCGTGGCGAAGAAGGCCGTGACCGAGACGACTGCGGCCGAACCCGCCGCGGCGAAGAAGGCCGTGACGAAGAAGGCCGCGGCGAAGAAGGCCGCGGCAGACAAACCCGTGGCGAAGAAGGCCGTGACCACGTCGGCCGGGGCCAAGAAGGCGGCGGTCAAGAAGTCCGCCGCGAAGAAGGTCGTCGCGGGTGACCAGCCTGCCGTTCCCTCGCAGTCGGGTGCCCCGACCCGGTCGGCCGTTCCCCCGCAGCCGGTGGCCGAGCCGGTTCCGTCGGCCTCGCCCGACGAGCCCTCCGTCTCCGCGCAGCCGGCCGTGCCGGCACAGGCGCAGGCGATCGCCGGGCCGGGCTCCCACGCCGAGAAGGCCGAGAAGGCCGAGAGGTCCGAGAGGTCCGAGAGGTCCGAACCCACCGGGCGGGCGGAGCCCATCGAGCCGGCCGCCGCCGTCCGGACGGCCTTCTCCCCCGCCGTGGACGGGGCCGACCGGGAGCGGTTGCTGGCCGGTACCCACCATGAGCCGCACGCCGTGCTGGGCGCGCATCCGGTCGCCGAGGGCGTGGTGTTCCGCGCGTTCCGGCCGTTCGCTCGGGGGGTGACCGTCGTGGCGGGCTCGCTGCGGGCCGAACTGCACGACGACGGCGAGGGGTTCTTCTCGGGGCTGCTGCCGCTGCGGGACGTACCGGAGGCGTACCGGCTGCTGATCGCGTACGAGGGGAGCACCCAGGAGACCGAGGACGCGTACCGCTTCCTGCCGGCCGTCGGGGAACTGGATCTGCACCTGGTCAACGAGGGCCGCCACGAGGAGCTGTGGCAGGCGCTCGGGGCCCGCCCGATGACCCACCAGGGCGTGACCGGCACCCGCTTCACGGTGTGGGCGCCGAACGCGCGGGGCGTACGGCTGGCCGGGACCTTCAACTACTGGGACGGCACCGGCTACCCGATGCGCGCGCTGGGCTCCTCCGGGGTGTGGGAGCTGTTCGTGCCGGAGATCGGCGAGGGCGAACTGTACAAGTTCGAGATCACCCGCCCGGACGGTACGCGGACGCTGCGCGCCGACCCGCTGGCCCGCCGTACGGAGATCCCGCCGAACACCTCGTCCGTGGTGCACGCGTCGCACTACGAGTGGGGCGACGCCGAGTGGATGGCGCGGCGGGCCGAGACGCCCGTGCACGAGGCGCCGTTCTCCGTGTACGAGGTCCACCTGCCGTCGTGGCGCCCCGGCCTCACGTACCGCCAACTCGCCGAGCAGCTCCCGGCGTACGTGAAGGACCTCGGGTTCACCCATGTCGAGCTGCTGCCCGTCGCCGAGCACCCCTTCGGCGGCTCCTGGGGATACCAGGTCACCGGGTTCTACGCGCCCACGGCCCGCCTCGGTGACCCGGACGACTTCAAGTACCTGGTCGACTCGCTGCACCGGGCGGGGATCGGGGTGCTGATGGACTGGGTGCCGGCGCACTTCCCGCGGGACGACTGGGCCCTGGCCGAGTTCGACGGGCGTCCGCTGTACGAGCACCAGGACCCGGCGCGGGCCGCGCACCCCGACTGGGGGACGCTGGAGTTCGACTACGGCCGCCGCGAGGTGCGCAACTTCCTGGTGGCGAACGCCGTGTTCTGGTGCGAGGAATACCACATCGACGGGCTGCGCGTGGACGCCGTCGCCTCCATGCTCTACCTCGACTACTCGCGTGAGCCGGGCCAGTGGACGCCGAACGAGCACGGGGGCCGGGAGAACCTCGACGCGGTGTCCTTCCTCCAGGAGATGAACGCGACCGTGTACCGGAGGGTGCCCGGGGTCGTGACGATCGCGGAGGAGTCCACCGCGTGGGACGGCGTCACCCGCGCCACCCACCACGTCGGCCCCGGCGGCTTCGGCGGCCTCGGCTTCGGTCTGAAGTGGAACATGGGCTGGATGCACGACTCGCTCGGCTACATGGCGAAGGAGCCGGTGCACCGCAAGCACCACCACCACGAGATGACGTTCTCGATGGTGTACGCGTACAGCGAGAACTACGTCCTGCCGATCTCCCACGACGAGGTCGTGCACGGGAAGCGTTCCCTGGTGTCGAAGATGCCGGGCGACTGGTGGCAGCAGCGGGCCGACCACCGCGCGTACCTGGGTTTCATGTGGGCGCACCCCGGCAAGCAGCTCCTGTTCATGGGGCAGGAGTTCGCCCAGGGCGCGGAGTGGTCGGAGGCGCACGGCCCGGACTGGTGGCTGCTCGACCCGGCGTACGGCGCCGAGGCGGACCACCGGGGGGTGCGCGACCTCGTCCGCGACCTCAACGGCGTGTACCGCGCCACCCCCGCGCTCTGGCAGCGCGACACCGACCCGGCCGGTTTCTCCTGGATCGCGGGTGACGCGGCCGACGACAACGTCCTGGCCTTCCTGCGTCTCGACGCGGACGGCACGCCCCTGCTGGCCGTCTCCCACTTCAGCCCGGTGGTCCGCCGGGACTACCGGCTGGGTGTGCCGGAGGACGTCCCTGCGTGGCGGGAGGTCCTGAACACGGACGCGGAGTCGTACGGGGGGAGCGGTGTCAGGACACCGCACCCGGTGAAGGCGGAGCCGACACCGTGGCACGGCCGCGCGGCGAGCGTCCGTCTCACCCTGCCGCCCCTGGCGACGGTCTGGCTGCGCCCGGCGTAGGGGCTCGCCACGGCTCGGGGGTGCGGGTGGCTGTGCGACCGCGCTCCCGAGCCGTACCGCGCTCACCCCCCGCCCCTCCGCCCGCCGAACATCATCCGCCGCAACGCCCCCAGCAGCCCGCTCCCGCCCCGCCCGGACGGCTCCGCCGCCACACCGGCGAGCGCGGCCCCGTCGTCCCCCGCACCCGCAGCCACGCCCGCGCTCGCGCCCGGCCCCCCGGCCCGGCCCGCGACCGGCGCCCCCGCGCTCAGTTCGTACCGGACCGGCAGCAGCCGCAGCCCTCGCACGACCGGCCCGGTGCGCCACGGCAGCTGGTCCGGCGGCAGCGTGAGTTCCGCGCGGGCGAAGTGCTCGAAGATCCGGCCCACCGCCGTGGTGACGATCATCCCGGCCAGCTCGCGCGCGGCGCTGGGGCACTGGTGCGGCCCCGCTCCCCATGCGAGGTGCGCCCGTGTGCTGACCGTGGAGTCGACGAGGTGGGAGGTGCCGATGGCGAGCAGGTCCCGGTGCGCGGCGGCGACGGACGGGGACACGATGTCGCCGGCCCGGATCCAGAAGTTCCCGAGCCGTACGTCCCGCCCGGCGAACCGGAAGCACAGGTTGGCGGTCGGCGGGTTCACCAGCGCGGCCCGGTTGACGGTCTCCCCGAGCTGCCCGGTCGCCACGCTCCGCCGGACCGTCGCGTTGCCGCGCAGCACCTCCAGCAGGGTGTTGCAGACCATGTTGCCGGTGATGTCGTTGAGGTAGACCGCGTTCATGAACAGCTCACGGCCGAGCTGTTCGTCGGAGAGCGACGGGTCGGACAGCAGCATGTACGACGTCAGGTCCTCCCCCGGCCGCGACCGGCGGTGCGCCGCGAGCCGGGTCATCGCGCCCAGCGCGCGCTCGGTGGCGGGTCCGGCGTCCGGCCCGCCGTCGAGCATCCGCCACAGGTCCATGACCATCTCGTCGCCGAGTTCGACGGGGCAGCCGAACAGCTTGGTGGTGACCATGAGGAGCAGGGGCCGTGTGTACTGCGCCGCGAGGTCGGCGAAGCCGCTCGTGCCGGACTCCGCGGCGAGCAGGGCGATGAGGTCGTCGGCGTACTTGGCGACGGCGGCCCGCAGTTCCCATCCCTCGGGGCTGTGTCCGTCCTGGAAGGGCCGCATGGCCGAGTGGTGGGTCAGCCGGGCGGCCCGGTGCTCCTCGTCGTCGAGGAACATGGTCTGCCGCACCTCGTACCCGGCGAGCAGCGGCCAGTCCCTGGGCAGTCGGCGTTCCGCCCGCGCCCGCCAGTGCCGTACGTCGCGCCGCCAGACGGTGTCGTTGCGGAGGACTTCGAGCACCTCGCGGTAGTCGAGGACCAGCCACACCGGAACGCCCATCAGCCCGACCGGAGCGACGGGACCGTATGTACTCCGCAGTCGCTCGTAGACGCTGCCCGGGTCCGTGTCGAACTCCGAGGTCAGCAACGGCTCCACGGGCAGCGAGTCGAGCGTGGGACTGCCGGCCGGAGCGGCCGCGAACGGATGAGTTTCCATGAGCGACACGCATACCGCATGGCACCTGCACGAGCAGTGACGATGGAGCGAACTGTTACGGCTTGGTGATCCCCGATGTACATGTGGTGACGGTGGCCTCCACCTGGTCTTACCGGTAGCACCCCCTTGGGTGCGGGCGGGCCCGGTCGAGTGCGCCCCCCGATTTTTCGGGGGCCCCGGCCCGGCTGCCGCGGGGCCCCGCCTCGCGCGGTGCCGGCGGCGCACCGGCGGGGCCCCGCGCCCGTCGTCCCCCGGTTCGTCCGGTCAGGCCGCCGCCAGTGTTTCCCGCAGGGCCCCCGGCAGGGCTTCCGTGTGGACGACGCCGAGTGCCTGGGTCGCCCGGGTCAGCGCCACGTACAGGTCGCTGGTGTCGAACCACCCGGGTTCCACGACGAGGACCGAGTCGAACTCCAGCCCCTTGGCCTGCCGGGGGTCGAGGAGGACGACGGCCCGGGTGAGGTCCGGTTCCGCGCCGGCGGTGACGCCGTCGAGGCGGGCCGCGAGCGACCGGTGCAGGGCGCGCGGCGCGATCACCGCGAGCCGGCCCTCGGCGGGGGTGAGTTCGGCGGCGGCCTTGGCGACCTCGGCGGGCAGGTCCCGGGTTGCGGCGCGGCGCGCCCAGGGCCGTACGCCCGTGGACCGCACGGAGCTGGGCGGCTCGAAGTCAGGCCGCTCGGCGCGGACGACGCCGGCCGCGACGTCCATGATCTCGGCGGGGGTGCGGTAGTTGACGCCGAGCCGGGTGTGCTTCCAGCGGTCCTCGACGTACGGCGCGAGGATGTCGGCCCAGGAGCCGACGCCCGCGGCCTCCGCCGTCTGGGCGGGGTCGCCGACGAGGGTCATCGAGCGGGTCGGGGAGCGGCGCATCAGCAGCCGCCAGGCCATCGGCGACAGTTCCTGCGCCTCGTCGACGATGATGTGCCCGAACGCCCAGGTCCGGTCGGCGGCCGCCCGTTCGGCGGCGCTGCGGTGGTCCTCCTCCTCGTGCCGCTCGGCGAACCGCTCGGCGTCGATGATGTCGTGCGCGGACAGCACCTCGGAGCCCTCGGGGTCACTGTCCTCCTTGTCCTCGAACTCGTAGGTGCGGGACGCGTACGACACGTCGAGCACGCCCTGCGCGTACGCGATCCGGGTCTCCCGCTCGCGTTCGGCTCGGACCCGCGTGAAGCGGTCGTCCTCGCCGAGCAGTTCGGCGGCCTCGTCGAGGAGGGGCACGTCGGCGACGGTCCAGGCGCGGGTGACCGGGCGGCGGACGGCGTCGGCGTCGTCCTCGGGGAGGAAGCGCTCGGGCTCGGCGAGGAAGTCGGCGATCAGACGGCGGGGGGTGATCCGTGGCCACAGCCGGTCGATGGCGGCCCACACCTCGGGGTTCTCCGCGAGTTCGTCGCGGATCTGGGTGATGTCGCTGGCGTCGAGGAGGTTGGAGCCGTCGTAGGGGTCGGTGCCGATGCGCTCGGCGACCATGTCGGTGAGGGTGTTGAGGATGTGGCCCTCGAAGTGCTCGCGGGCCGCGTTGTGGGGCAGCTTCGCCTCGCGGGTGCGTGCGCGGGCGACCCGGACGAGGTCGTCGTCGAGCATGAGGACCTCCCGGTCGTGCTCGATGGCGATCACCGGGTCGGGCAGCGCCTGCCGGTCCCGTACGACGGCCGCGAGCACCTCGGCCATGTCGGCGCGGCCCTTGACCCGGGCGGCGTCCGGGGTGTCTGTCGCGGTGGCCCGTACACCGGGGAACAGCTCGCCGACCGTCGACAGCAGGACGCCCGTCTCGCCGAGGGAGGGCAGCACCTCGCCGATGTAGCCGAGGAAGGCCGGGTTGGGGCCGACGATGAGGACGGCACGCCTGGCGAGGAGGTCCCGCTGCTCGTACAGCAGGTACGCGGCGCGGTGCAGGGCGACGGCGGTCTTGCCGGTGCCGGGGCCGCCCTCGACGACCAGGACGCCCTGGTGCGGGGCTCGGATGATGCGGTCCTGCTCGGCCTGGATGGTCTGCACGATGTCGCCCATGCGGCCGGTGCGGGCCGAGTTGAGGGCGGCGAGCAGGACGGCGTCGCCGGTGGGGTCCTCGTACCCGGTGCGGGTCTCGTCACCGAGGTCGAGGATCTCGTCGTGCAGGGCGGTGACCCGGCGGCCCTCGGTGGTGATGTGCCGGCGGCGGCGCAGCCCCATCGGGGTGTGGCCGGTGGCGAGGTAGAAGGGGCGGGCGACGTCGGCCCGCCAGTCGATGAGGATCGGGGTGCGCTCGGTGTCGTCCTCCCGCAGACCGATCCGGCCGATGTGGTGGAGGCCGCCGTCGGCGAGGTCGAGCCGTCCGAAGCAGAGGGAGCCGTCGACGGCGTTCAGGGCGGCCAGCAGGCCCGAGCGTTCGGCGACCAGGATGTCCCGCTCCAGGCGGGCCTGCCTGGGCGTGCTGCTCTGCGCCAGCGCGTCGGTGACGGAAGCCTCGGTCTCACCGCGCAGCGCGTCGACCCGCCGGTACAGCGCGTCGATGAATTCCTGCTCACGCCGCAATTCATCGTGCGAAAAGCCGGTGTTTGACAATTCCACTCCCGCCCGCATATACTGTGCTCACTGAACTTCTTTGCGACTCCTCATTCTTGAAGTCGCGAATTGCTCAATATACGCAAGAAAAGCCCCCGAGCACAATTGCTCGGGGGCTTTTCCGTGCGGTCTCCCCGGTCTCCCGGTCTCGCCGGTGTCAGAGTACGTCGGCGAGTTCTTCGAGCAGCCGCCGCTTCGGCCGGGCCCCGACCATCGCCTTCACCGGCTCACCGCCCTTGAACACCATGAAGGTCGGCATGGACAGCACCCGGTAGTGGTTGGTGGTCTCCGGGCTCGTGTCCACGTCCAGCTGCACCACCTTCAGCCGCTCCCCCTCCTCCGCCGCGAGGGCGCTCAGCACCGGCCCCATCTGCCGGCACGGCGGGCACCAGTCGGCGGTGAACTCCACCAGTACCGGCAGCTCCGCCCCGATCACCTCCGCCGCGAAATCCGCGTCCGTCACCTCGGCCACTCCGGCAGCCCTGATCACAGTCCGCCTCCTCCCAGTTCGCACTCCGGCTCCGGACCGCCCGGAACCTCCGCCTCGGCCGCCAGCCGCTCCCGCGCCCACTCCGCCCTCGCCAACTGCTCGCCGACCTTGGCCCGTACGGCCGCCAGCTCGCCGATCAGCGCGTCCAGCTCGTCCAGCTTCCGCCGGTAGACCGCGAGCGACGCCGGGCACGAGTCGCCCTCCGGGTGCCCGGCCCGCAGGCACTCCACGAACGGCCGCGTCTCCTCCAGGTCGAACCCGAAGTCCTGCAGCGTGCGGATCTGCCGCAGCAGCCGCAGATCGCCCTCGTCGTACGACCGGTACCCGTTGCCGCTCCGTCGCGCGGGCAGCAGCCCGCGCGCCTCGTAGTACCGCAAGGTCCGTGTCGTGGTCCCGGCCCGTGCCGCCAGCTCACCGATGCGCATGACCCGACGCTAATCCTTGACCCCGGCGTCAAGGAAAGAGAGGAAAGAGAGGAACGAGAAGAGCCGAGCGGCCAGGTCCACAGGGGGAGGACCTGGCCGCTCGGTGCAGGGGGCCTGCTTGTGCGGTGGTGGTGCCCGTACGGCCGGGTCTACGGGGGGAGGGCCCGGCCGTACGGGGTTCACAGGGGGCTGCGGTTGGGGCCGCGGGCCCCCCGGGGGCGCGGGGCACTCACTGCGCAACCAGCCGCACTCGACCTGCGGTCGGGAGCCGGCCTCACAGCACCGCGGCGTTCCCGTCCGGCGCCCCGCGGGAGCGCTCACGCCTTGGCGAGCTGCTTCTCCCCCTCGGGCTCCGCCTCAGCCGGCGCGGCCACCCCGTGGTCGTCCAGCAGCGTCGCCTCGTCGAACGGCGCGCGTCCGGCGAGCACCTCGTCGACCCGGGCCTTGTCGATCTCCTTGGTCCAGGTGCCGATCAGGACCGTGGCGACCGCGTTGCCCGCGAAGTTCGTGAGGGCGCGGGCCTCGCTCATGAAGCGGTCGATGCCGACGATGAGGCCGACGCCGTCCACCAGCGCGGGCTTGTGGGACTGCAGACCGCCCGCGAGGGTGGCGAGACCGGCACCGGTGACACCCGCCGCGCCCTTGGAGGCGACCAGCAGGAAGAGCAGCAGCGCGACCTGCTCGCCGATGGCCATCGGCGTGCCCATGGCGTCGGCGATGAACAGGGACGCCATGGTCATGTAGATCATGGTGCCGTCGAGGTTGAAGGAGTAGCCGGTCGGGACGGTGATGCCGACGACGGGCTTGCTGACACCCAGGTGCTCCATCTTCGCGATGAGGCGCGGCAGCGCGGACTCGGAGGAGGAGGTGGACAGGATCAGCAGGAACTCACGGCCCAGGTACTTGAGGAACGTGAAGATGTTCAGCCCCGCGACGATCTTCAGCAGCGCGCCGAGCACGATGAAGACGAACAGGAAGCAGGTGATGTAGAAGCCGATCATCAGCACGGCGAGGCTCTTGAGGGCGTCCAGGCCGGCCGAGCCGGTCACGGCCGCGATCGCGCCGAACGCGCCGATCGGGGCGGCCCACATCACCATCGCGAGGATGCGGAAGACGAGGCGCTGGATGTGCTCGATGCCGCGCAGGATCGGCTGGCCGGCGTTGCCCATGGCCTGGAGCGCGAAGCCCGCGAGGAGCGCGACGAGCAGGGTCTGCAGGACCTCGCCGCCGGTGAACGCGGAGACGATGGTCGTCGGGATGATGCCGAGCAGGAACTCGGTGGTGTCCTTGGCCTCCGGCGAGACCTGCGCCTGGCCGGTCTCCTTGATCGCGTCGGTGACCGCGAGGCCCGTGCCGGGCTCGACGATGTTGCCGACGACCAGACCGATGCCGAGGGCGACCAGCGACATGATCAGGAAGTAGACCAGTGCGATGCCGCCGACCGCACCGACCTTGGCGGCCTTCCGTACGGAACCGATACCGAGCACGATCGTGCAGAAGATGATCGGCGAGATCATCATCTTGATCAGGTTCACGAAGCCGGTGCCGATGGGCTTCAGCTCGACCGCGAAGTCGGGGGCGATCAGGCCCACGGCGATGCCGAGGGCCACGGCCACGATCACGGCGATGTACAGGTAGTGCGTGCGGTCCCGCTTGGCGGGTGCGGTAGGTGCCGTATGGGTGGTGCTGGCCACGGCTGCCCTCCTCGTCGACGACGTCGTCGGCTGGTCGTCCGGCGTGCGGCTCACGTCCGGGGGTGTGCGGGAGACGGTCTCCCAGGGGCGGGAGTGGGGGCTCCCTGGCGGGGAACTCGGCGAGTTCCCCGGCAGAAGGGGAACCCTGCGGGTTCCCTGACGGCGGGAGTCGGGGCTCCCGGTGGGAGCGGCTCCCGGGGGGTGGGGGAACCGGTCTCCCGGCGGCTCGGGTGTGGGGTCCCGGACGGGAGTCGTGCTCCCCGTGTCGTTCATGTGCTGGACATGTCCGACGGGGTGACTATCTCCCGCTCTGTGAGGGCGGTCACCCTTCCGTTCATTTAGTTCACGCTGACGCGTCCGTGCAGACTGTTGCCATGCGCGTCGCGTCCCTCCTCAGACCCCGCAGCCTGGCCGGTCAGCTGTTCGCCGTACAGGCCGTGCTGATCGCGGTCGTCGTCGCGGGATGCGCGCTGTTCACGTACGTCAGCGACCGGAGCCAGGCGGAGGACGCGGCGGGCCGCCAGGCCCTGGCCGTCGCCGCCGCGGTCGCCGACGCGCCCTCGGTGCGGGCCGCGATCCACACCGACGATCCGACCGCGCTGCTCCAGCCGTACGCCACCGAGGTGCAGCGGCACGCGGGCGTCGACTTCGTGACGATCATGACCCCGGACGGCATCCGCTGGACGCACCCCGTCCCCGAGCGGATCGGCCGGCGCTTCGTCGGCCACATCGAGCAGGCGCGGCAGGGCGGCACCATCACCGAGACCTACACCGGCACCCTCGGCCCGTCCGTGCGCGCGGTCACCCCGATAAAGGAGGACGGGCGGGTCATCGGCCTGGTCAGCGCCGGGATCAAGGTGCAGGCGATCAGCGACCGGGTCCAGGGGCAGGTGACGGCCCTGCTCGGGGTGGCGGCCGGGGCGCTCGCCCTCGGCGGTGTCGGCACGTACGTCGTCAACGCCCGGCTGCGCCGCCACACGCACAACATGAACGCCGCCGAGCTGAGCAACATGCACGACTACCACCAGGCCGCGCTGCACGCCGTGCGTGAGGGGCTGCTCATGCTGGACGGCCAGTACCGGGTGGCGCTCATCAACGACGGCGCGCGGGAACTGCTGGGGGTGACGCAGGACGTGATCGGCCGCTCGGTGGCGGACCTGGGCCTGCCGGCGCCGCTGACGGGTGTCCTGCTGTCGTCCGAGCCGCGGGTGGACGAGGTCCTGCTGACCGCCGAGCGGGTCCTGGTCGTCAACACCTCGCCCGTGTCGGGCGGGCAGCGCCGGGGCACCGTGGTCACCCTGCGGGACGTGACCGAACTGCAGTCCGTCATGGGTGAGTTGAACTCCGAACGCGGCTTCACGCAGGCCCTGCGCTCCCAGGCCCACGAGGCGGCCAACCGCCTCCACACGGTCGTCTCCCTCATCGAACTGGGCCGCTCCGACGAGGCGATCGACTTCGCGACCGCCGAGCTGGAGCTGGCGCAGGCGCTGACCGACCAGGTGGTGGCCGCTGTGACGGAGCCGGTCCTCGCGGCGCTGTTGCTGGGGAAGACGGCACAGGCGAACGAGCGGGGCGTGGAACTGGTGGTGTCGCAGGACAGCCGCATCGACGACGGTCTGCTCCCGCGGTCCCTCCCGGCGCGGGACCTGGTGACGGTGCTGGGCAATCTCATCGACAACGCGGTGGACGCCGCGCAGGGGACGACGGGGGCACGGGTGACGGTGACGGCGTACACGGACGGGGCACGGGGGCCGGCCGGCGGGCCGGACGACCCGGCGCGGGGCCCGGTGCTGGTGCTGCGGGTCAGCGACACGGGCGCGGGCGTGGACCCGGCGTACCGGGACTCCGTCTTCGAGCGCGGCTTCTCCACGAAACCGTCCGGTCCCGGCGGCCGGGGCCTCGGGCTGGCCCTCGTCCGCCAGACGGCGCGCCGCCACGGGGGCACCCTGACCGTGGCGGAGGCGCCCGGGGGCGGGGCGGAGTTCGAGGTCCGGCTGCCGCTGGGCGCGACCGAGGCCGAGGCCGGCCGGGCGGACGCGGCCGACCCCGCCGCGGTCACCCGGCCCCTCCAGGTCCGGACCGACCAGAGCCACCGGGACCGGGGCCCCCGGGCCGCCGTGACCGATGCCGTGCCGGGAGGCGACGACGTATGACCGGTGCGGATCCCATCAGAGTCCTCGTCGTCGAGGACGACCCAGTCGCCGCCGACGCCCACATGATGTACGTCGGCCGCGTCCCCGGCTTCACGGCGGTCGGCAAGGCCCACACGGGCGCGGAGGCCCGCCGTGCCCTGGAGCGCATGCCGGTGGACCTGCTGCTCCTGGACCTGCACCTGCCCGACGTGCACGGTCTGCAGCTGGCGCGCTCGCTGCGCGCCGCCGGACATCACGCCGACGTCATAGCGGTGACCTCGGCACGGGACCTGACGGTCGTCAGGGAGGGCGTCTCCCTGGGGGTCGTCCAGTACGTCCTCAAGCCCTTCACCTTCGCGACGCTCCGCGACCGGCTGGTGCGCTACGCCGAGTTCCACGCGGCGGCGGGCGAGGCCAGCGGCCAGGACGAGGTGGACCGGGCACTGGCCACCCTCCGCGCGCCGGGCCCGGCAGCCCTGCCGAAGGGCCTGAGCGCGCCCACCCTGGAACGGGTCACCGTAGCCCTCCGGGACGCCTCGGAGGGTCTGACGGCCGCCGGCGTCGCCGAGGCCGTGGGCATCTCCCGGATCACGGCCCGCCGCTATCTCGAACACCTGGTGGACGCGGGCCGGGCACGCCGCGAACCGCAGTACGGGCAGGTGGGGCGCCCGGAGTTGGTGTACCGCTGGGTGCGCAAGGAGTAGGACGCCCCGGCCGGGGCCGCTGCACACACATGGACCTGACTGGACCACTGCTCGTACCGTCACCGGGCACCCATCCTGGGCACAACTCGTAGGGTCCGTCGTTCGGATCACGCCGACCGCGCGCCACGGCAGCACCCTGGCGACCGCGGCCCGGGGGTGATCAGAACGGCAGGCGCCTGCCGGCAGGAGGGTCGTGCCCGTGCGCCCCACCGCACCCCCCTCCGCCGTTCCCCTCCGCCTCTCCGGGGCCCTCGCGGTCACCGCGCCCGGTGCTCTCGCCTGCGTGGCCCGCCGGTCGGGCGGTGGCTTCGCCCTGGGCGGCGCGGTCAAGGGCTGACCCGGTCGGGGGAGCGGGCGGTACGGCCGTGCCCCACACCAGTCACTCGAACCACAGGGATCACAGAACCCGGAGGTTCGCACCATCCGTGATTGTGGCCGAACAGCCCGTAGTCACCGCAGCCCCGCGCCCCTACGGTGTGCGCGTGCACCGACGCTCAGCCCGTGAACGGCAGCCCCAGCTCCCGCACCGTCGCCCCACACGTCCGAGCCCCGATCCCCTACCGGGCCCGGCCCCCGGCCCCGACCCGTACGGGACCCCGGAACACCAGGCCCCCACCCCACCGTTCGACGCCGCCGCCGCCCGCAGACTCCGCGCCGCCCTCGGCATGGGACCCGAGCACGTCGCCTACGGCATGCGGTCCGCGTACGGCCTCCCCTATGTCACCCCGGACCTCGTGCACGCCTGGGAACGCGGCACGGTGGCCCCGACGAGCCCCGAACTCACCGCACTCGCGGGCGTGTTGTGGTGCTCACCGAGTGAACTCATAGCAGCGCCGCGGACCTTGCGCGAGCACCGCATGGCCCAGGGAACCGCTCCCGAGGACGTGGCCCGCGCGCTCGGCATGGACCTGAACGCCTACCTCCACATGGAGGAGACCGGTGAGTGGCGCGGCAGCGAACGGCAGGCCACCGCCCTCGCCGAGCTGCTCGACCTCTCGCTCCCCGAGCTGGTCGTCGTCACCGGACGGCAGGCACGCCTCACCGAGCTGCTCCACGACGCGGTAGGCACCCGCTGGCAGGCGTACGTCCGGCCTACCGCCAAGCTGCTGTCCCTCGACCGGCGCCTCCTGGAGGACGTCCTCCAGGAGATGCACCTCGACTACCAGGGAAGGATGAGCGCCAGTCCCACCTGGGCCAACGGCACCGCGGCGACCGACGCGGGCGCCGCCGGCCGCGACTACCTCGAACGGATCACCGATCACTTCTGGTCACTGGTCCGCCGGGCGGCGGCCTACTAGACCGCGCGTCCCCGACCCGTGCGTGGGGGACGCGCGCCCCCGGCCACGCGTCGCACGGCGGACCGGACGCCGCCCCGCGCGCCCCGCCGGGCCGGGCGGCTAGAAGACCGACTCCGCCTCGTCCATCCGGTCCTTCGGGACCGTCTTCAGCTCGGTCACGGCCTCCGCGAGCGGCACCATCACCACGTCGGTGCCGCGCAGCGCGGTCATCCGGCCGTACTCGGCGCGGTGCGCGGCCTCCACCGCGTGCCAGCCGAAGCGGGTGGCGAGCACCCTGTCGTACGCGGTCGGGGTGCCGCCCCGCTGCACATGCCCGAGGATGACCGGCTTGGCCTCCTTGCCGAGGCGGCGCTCCAGCTCGTACGCGAGGGCGGTGCCGATGCCCTGGAAGCGCTCGTGGCCGAACTGGTCGATCTCGCCGTGGCCGTAGTCCATCGAGCCCTCGGCGGGATGGGCGCCCTCGGCGACGCAGATGACGGCGAACTTCTTGCCGCGCGCGAAGCGCTCCTCGACCATCTTGACCAGGTCGGCCGGGTCGAACGCGCGCTCGGGCAGACAGATGCCGTGCGCACCGGCGGCCATCCCGGACTCCAGGGCGATCCAGCCCGCGTGCCGGCCCATGACCTCGACGACCATCACCCGCTGGTGGGACTCGGCGGTCGTCTTCAGGCGGTCCATCGCCTCCGTGGCGACCCCGACCGCCGTGTCGAAGCCGAAGGTGCGGTCCGTCGACGAGATGTCGTTGTCGATCGTCTTCGGCACGCCCACGACCGGCAGGCCGGCGTCACTGAGCATCCGCGCCGCGGTGAGGGTGCCCTCGCCGCCGATCGGGATGAGGACGTCGATACCGAACCGGTGGGCCATGTCCTGCGCGTTCTCGCACGCCTCGCGGAGGCGGTCGCGCTGCAGGCGGGAGGAGCCCAGGATCGTCCCTCCGCGGGCCAGGATGCCGCCGACGTCCTCCAGGTCGAGGGTGCGGTAGCGGCCGTCGAGCAGGCCGGCGTAGCCGTCCTCGAAGCCGATGACCTCGTCGCCGTAGTGGGCGACCGCTCGGTGCACGACCGACCGGATCACTGCGTTCAGGCCAGGACAGTCGCCGCCTGCGGTCAGAACTCCGATGCGCATCGTGCTGTGTCTCCTGCTCGTCCTGCTGGGTGCTGGTACTGGTGAGCCGATCCGATTGTTTCACGCCTCGCAGGGGGTGACGCGCCCGCGAAACCCGCCGCCGGTCGCCCGGGAGCCCCTCCCCCACCCTGCCGACCTGATGGGCGCCTTATCCACCCCCGGAGGTATTGTCAAGAGGGTTTCCGTCCGCCGCGGCGGTGCTTTCTGCACCCCCGTCCCACCCAACGGAGACACTGCCCGACGGCGCTGAAGAACCCCTTGAGCGACACTCGCGGCACCACCGAACCACCCGCCGAGCCCGACATGCAACCGAACCCGACATGAAACGGAGAGCCCACGTGACGCGCAGCGTGTACGTGACCGGGATCGACCGCGGCGACGGCCGCCAGGTCGTCGAGCTGGGGATCATGGAGCTCCTGACCCGCCAGACCGACCGGGTGGGGGTGTTCCGGCCGCTGCTGCACCACGGCCCGGACCGGCTCTTCGACCTGCTGCGCGCCCGGTACCGGCTCTCGCAGGACCCGGCCGGCGTGTACGGCATGGACTACCACGAGGCGTCCGCCCTCCAGGCCGAGCGCGGCACGGCCGAGCTGGTCGCGGCGCTCGTCGACCGGTTCCACGCGGTGGCGCGGGACTACGACGTCGTGCTCGTCCTCGGCACCGACTTCGCGGACACCCAGTTCCCGGACGAGCTGTCCCTCAACGCCCGTCTCGCGAACGAGTTCGGGGCGTCGGTGATCTCCGTGGTCGGGGGCCGCAAGCAGACCGCCGAGTCGGTGGTCGCCGAGACGCACAACGCGTACCGCGCGTACGAGGGCCTCGGCTGCGACGTGCTCGCGATGGTCGTCAACCGGGTCGAGCCCGCCGACCGGGACCTGATAGCCGAACGGCTCACGGACGCCCGGCACCCGCTGCCCGTGCCGTGCTACGTCGTCCCGGACGAGCCCGCGCTGTCCGCGCCGACGGTCGCGCAGATCACCCACGCGCTCGGCGGCAAGGTCCTCCTCGGCGACGACTCGGGGCTCGCCCGTGACGCCCTGAACTTCGTCTTCGGCGGGGCGATGCTGCCGAACTTCCTGAACGCGCTCACCCCCGGCTGCCTGGTCGTCACCCCCGGGGACCGCGCCGACCTGGTCGTGGGCGCCCTGGCCGCCCACAGCGCGGGCACCCCGCCGATCGCGGGGGTGCTGCTGACCCTCAACGAGCGGCCCAGCGACGAGGTACTCACACTGGCGGCGCGGCTCGCGCCCGGCACCCCGGTGGTCGCCGTGGAGGGCGGCTCCTTCCTCACCGCCTCCGAACTGTTCTCCATGGAGGGCAAGTTGAGCGCGGTCACCCCGCGCAAGGCGGAGACCGCGCTCGGCCTCTTCGAGCGGTACGTCGACACGGCCGAGCTGCGCACCCGAGTCTCGGCGCCCAGCAGCGACCGGATCACCCCGATGATGTTCGAGCACAAGCTGCTGGAGCAGGCCCGTGCCGAGCGGCGCCGGGTCGTCCTCCCCGAGGGCACCGAGGAGCGGGTGCTGCACGCGGCGGAGGTGCTGCTGCGGCGCGGGGTCTGCGACCTCACCCTCCTCGGCCCCGTCGACCTGATCCGCAAGAAGGCCGCCGACCTGGGCATCGACCTCGGCGACAGCATGCTGGTGGACCCGGCGACCTCCGCGTGGCGGGACTCCTTCGCGGAGAAGTACGCGCAGTTGCGCGCCCACAAGAACGTCAGTGTCGAGCTGGCGTACGACGTGGTGTCCGATGTGAACTACTTCGGCACGCTGATGGTCGAGGAGGGGCTCGCCGACGGCATGGTGTCGGGGTCGGTGCACTCCACGGCCGCGACCATCCGGCCCGCCTTCGAGATCATCAAGACCAGGCCGGACGCGGGCATCGTCTCGTCGGTGTTCTTCATGTGCCTCGCCGACAGGGTGCTGGTCTACGGCGACTGCGCGGTGAACCCGGACCCGAACGCCGAGCAGTTGGCCGACATCGCCGTCCAGTCCGCCGCGACGGCACAGCGGTTCGGGGTGGAGCCGCGGATCGCGATGCTGTCGTACTCCACGGGGACCTCCGGTTCGGGCGCCGACGTCGACAAGGTGCGCGAGGCCACCGAGATCGTCCGCGCCCGGCGGCCGGACCTGCTGATCGAGGGGCCGATCCAGTACGACGCCGCCGTGGAGCCGAGCGTCGCGGCGACCAAGCTGCCGGGCTCCGAGGTCGCCGGGCAGGCCACCGTGCTGATCTTCCCGGACCTCAACACCGGCAACAACACCTACAAGGCGGTGCAGCGTTCGGCCGGCGCCCTCGCGGTCGGGCCGGTGCTGCAGGGCCTGCGCAAGCCGGTCAACGACCTGTCCCGGGGCGCCCTCGTCCAGGACATCGTCACGACCGTCGCCATCACCGCCATCCAGGCCCAGACCCCCGCGGCCCCGTGACCCGCACCGACGACAGAAGGCACACCACCACCGTGACCGCCACCCGCGTCCTCGTCCTCAACTCCGGTTCCTCCTCGGTGAAGTACCAGCTCCTCGACATGCGGGACAGCACCCGGCTGGCCGTGGGCCTGGTGGAGCGCATCGGCGAGCAGGGCTCCCGGCTGAAGCACACCCCGCTGACCGACGGGGGCGGGAGCCGGGAGCGCTCCGTTGCGATCGCCGACCACGCGGCGGCCCTGAAGGCCGTCGCCGAGGAGCTGGCCAGGGACGGGCTCGGCCTCGACTCCCCGGAACTGGCGGCCATCGGGCACCGCGTGGTGCACGGCGGGCAGAGCTTCACCGAGCCGACGGTCATCGACGACGCCGTGCTCGCCGAGATCGAGCGGCTGATCCCGGTGGCGCCGCTGCACAACCCGGCCAACCTGATGGGCATCCGCACGGCCCGCGCGCTGCGCCCGGACCTGCCGCAGGTCGCCGTGTTCGACACGGCGTTCCACACGACGATGCCGGAGTCGGCGGCGCGCTACGCGATCGACGTGGCGACCGCCGACGCCTACCGGGTGCGCCGCTACGGCTTCCACGGCACCTCGCACGCGTACGTCTCGCGGGCCACCGCGGCGCTGCTGGGCAAGGCGCCCGAAGAGGTGAACGTGATCGTGCTGCACCTCGGCAACGGGGCGTCCGCGTCGGCCGTGCGCGCGGGGCGGTGCGTGGACACCTCCATGGGGCTGACGCCTTTGGAGGGGCTCGTGATGGGTACGCGCTCCGGAGACATCGACCCGGCCGTCATCTTTCATTTGATGCGCGTTGGCGGAATGTCCACGGATGAGATCGACACTCTCCTCAACAAGAAGAGCGGTCTGATCGGGCTGTGCGGCGACAACGACATGCGGGAAATAAGCCGGCGTATCGACGAGGGCGACGAGCGGGCCGAGCTCGCCTTCGACATCTACATTCACCGGCTGAAGAAGTACATCGGCGCCTACTGCGCGGTGCTCGGCCGGGTGGACGCGATCGCGTTCACCGCGGGCGTCGGGGAGAACGCGGCGCGGGTGCGTCAGGCCGCTCTCGCGGGCCTGGAACCGCTGGGACCGGCGGTGGACGCCGACCTCAACGCGGTGCGGAGCGACGAGGCGCGGCTGATCTCGCCGGCCGGTGCCCGGGTCGCCGTCGCGGTGGTGCCGACGGACGAGGAACTGGAGATCGCGGCACAGACGTACGCCCTGGTCGACAGATGAGCAAAGCAGTCGGGAAATACACGCCGGTAACACGATTGAGCGCATAGCCGCCCATGTGCATTCCGCCAGACGGAATATTCCGCAGCGAAACAAACCGATAGGATCGTCCCATGCGCCGTTCGAAAATCGTCTGTACTCTCGGCCCCGCGGTCGACTCCCACGAGCAGCTTGTCGCCCTGATCGAAGCCGGCATGAATGTGGCCCGCTTCAATTTCAGCCACGGCAGCCACGCCGAGCACCAGGGCCGGTACGACCGGCTCCGGGCCGCGTGCGCCGAGACCGGCAAGGCCATCGGTGTCCTCGCCGACCTCCAGGGCCCCAAGATCCGTCTGGAGACCTTCGCCGAGGGACCGGTGGAGCTGGTGCGCGGTGACGAGTTCACCATCACCACCGAGGACGTGCCGGGCGACAAGCACATCTGCGGTACGACGTACAAGGGCCTGCCCGGCGATGTCTCGGCCGGCGACCAGGTCCTCATCAACGACGGCAACGTCGAGCTGCGGGTCATCGAGGTGGACGGCCCGCGGGTGCGCACGGAGGTCGTCGAGGGCGGTGTCATCTCGGACCACAAGGGCATCAACCTGCCCGGCGCCGCGGTGAACGTGCCGGCGCTGTCCGAGAAGGACGTCGAGGACCTCCGGTTCGCGCTGCGGATGGGCTGCGACCTGGTGGCGCTCTCCTTCGTGCGGGACGCCGACGACGTGCAGGACGTCCACAAGGTGATGGACGAGGTGGGCCGCCGGGTCCCCGTGATCGCCAAGGTGGAGAAGCCGCAGGCGGTCGAGAACATGGAGGACGTCGTGATGGCGTTCGACGGCGTGATGGTCGCCCGTGGCGACCTGGCCGTCGAGTACCCGCTCGAGAAGGTCCCCATGGTGCAGAAGCGGCTCATCGAGCTGTGCCGCCGCAACGCCAAGCCGGTGATCGTGGCGACCCAGATGATGGAGTCGATGATCACCAACTCCCGTCCGACCCGCGCCGAGGCGTCCGACGTCGCCAACGCGATCCTGGACGGCGCGGACGCGGTCATGCTGTCGGCGGAGTCCAGCGTGGGCGCGTACCCGCTGGAGACGGTCCGCACGATGTCGAAGATCGTCTCGGCGGCCGAGGACGAGCTGCTCGCCAAGGGCCTCCAGCCGCTGGTGCCGGGCAAGAAGCCGCGCACGCAGGGTGGTTCGATCGCCCGTGCGGCCTGCGAGATCGCCGACTTCCTCGGCGGCCGGGCGCTGGTGGCCTTCACCCAGTCCGGTGACACCGCCCGCCGGCTCTCCCGCTACCGCGCGTCGCAGCCGATCATCGCGTACACCACCGACGAGTCGACCCGGAACCAGCTGGCGCTCAGCTGGGGCGTGGAGTCGCACGTGGTGCCGTTCGTGAACAGCACCGACGAGATGGTGGACCTGGTCGACCACGAGATGCTCAAGCTGAACCGCTTCACCGAGGGCGACATCGCCGTCATCACGGCCGGCTCGCCCCCCGGCGTGCCGGGCACCACGAACATGGTCCGGGTGCACCACCTGGGCGGCGGCGCCCGCGACTGACGCCGCCGACGCCGTACGACAGCACCGAGGGCGCCCCTGCGAACAGGGGGCGCCCTCGGTGTGCTGCGGCTCCCGGACGGGTCCTGTGCGGCGCCGGCGCGGCGCCGGCGGGCTCAGTCGGTGGTGAACTGGTGCAGCCCGGGCACGGTGAGCGTCCCGCCGAACTGGCCCGCCTGGACCACCTTCACCTTGGTGAAGTAGATCAGCGGGATGTTCAGCGGCGGCGGGTGCTTCGGGTCGAAGGTCACCGGGATCAGACCGAGCAGGTTGCCGGAGATGCTCTCCGTGTACATGATCGTCTTGCCGTCGCGGATCGTGGACGTGCTGCCCTTTCGGGCCTGCACGTGGTAGGTGACGCCGGCCTGCTTGTCCTCGACCGTCTGGTGGAGGTCGCCGATGTCGGTGCCGTCGGAGATGACGTACTTCAGCACCTCCTTGACCGAGCCGTCGGCGGTCCGGACCTTGACGATGCCCTTGTAGTCGGCGCCCTTCAGCAGCAGGGAGCTGGCGTTGAGGTACCAGGGGTCGTTCGGCAGGGCGGGTATGCCCTTCTCGACCCCGCTCTCGTCCTCGGTGGCGACCGGGCAGTCGTCGGCGTTCACCTGGTCGCCCGGCGACGGGGTGGGGCTCGGGGTCGCGGTGGCGTCGGCGGCCGTGTCCTCGGCGTCGTCCTTCGCGTCCTTCGCCGCGTCCGTGACGTCCTTGGCCTTGTCGGTCACCGTGTCGGTGGCGTCGTCGGCGGTGTCCTTGGCGTCCTTGCCGGCCTTCCCGGCGTCGGATCCGGTGTCACCTGCGGTGTCGCCGTCGGTGTCCGCGGAGGCGGAGGGGGACGGGGTGGCGGACGGCTCGGGCGTGGTGTCCTCGGTGTCCTTCTCGGGCACGAAGATGTCCTCGAGCGCGTCGCCGATGTCCTCCAGGACGTTGCCGCCACCCGCTTCCTCGGCGGAGGGCGTGGGCGACGGGGTGGCGTCGGAGGCGGACGTGTCGGCGGGGTCCGTGGTGGACTCGTCCGCGTCGCCCTTGTCGTCGGAACCTGAATCCGACGAAGAGGAGTCGCCGTCCGCGGACTCGCCGCCGGACGCCGGGTCACCGCCGCCGGTGGAGGTGTCCTCGTCCTTCGCGCCGTCGTCCGTGGACGTGTCGTCGCCCTCCGGGGCGGAGGCGGACGGGGTGGGGGTCGGTGAGGCGGACGAGTCGGTGTCCTCGTCGGCGGCTTCCAGGGCCGCGACGCAGTCCTTGTACTCGTCGGCCGTCAGGCTCTGCTTCGTCGGGTCCTCGGCGCGGGCCAGGGTGGGCGTGAAGCCCATGCCCATGAGGACCGCCGTCGGCATCGCCGCCAGGGCTATCGCCTTGCCCGCCGGCATGTTCAGCCGGGTGAGAAGGGGCTTCTTGGGCGCCGCGTGCCGCGGTCCGGTTCTCGCACGGGACTCTCCCACCGAAGTCCCGTGGGTCACCTTGTCAGCCGGCACTGTGCCTCCCGTTCGTCCCGTTCGTGGGGGTGGTACCTGACAGGTCGTCGTCCTCGCCGCGCGCCGCCCCGTGCGTCGAGTCCGCCGTCGCGGGCCCGGGGGCGTCGCCCTTGACCAGGGGCACCGCACCTTGTTGTGCCGTGTGCTCCGGGGCCGTGCCCTGGGGAGCCGTGTCCGGCGCGGCCGCGGCGCGCGTCGGGGTCTTGTACGTGGACGACACCCGCTCCTCCTCCTGGCCGGGCGCCCAGGCGATGGCCAGCGCACCGCCGATCAGGGAGAGCAGGAAGCCGAAGCCGAAGCCGCCGAGGTTGGAGACCGGGATGGACACGAGCGCCAGGAGGATCGCCGCCGTACCGGCGAAGGTGCGTACGTGCCGCTGGAACCACAGACTGATCCCGAGCACCACCAGCAGCACGCCGATGATGAGGGAACCCGCGCCGCCCGTCGTCGACATGGCGAGCGTGAGGTGACCGATCTGCAGGTTCGCGTACGGCAGGTACATGATCGGGAAACCGCCGAGCAGTACCAGCAGGCCCGCCCAGAAGGGACGCGAGCCCCTCCAGTCGCGGAAGCGCCGCCGAAAGGCGCGGAGATAGTCTTCGTTCTGCCCCGTTGACTCGGCGCTCATGGACAACAGCTCCCTGGAACGGTGTTGCTGTGAGAGGTTCGCGTACGGCACGTGGTTCGAGGCGCGCGTACGGCCACTCACGTACGGAGGTCGCGCGCGGGGTGCCCCGCGCCGCGAGAGGGACGGGCGGGCGAAGAAGCGCAGGCCCCCTCACCCGCCCAGGGAGTGCTCAGTAGCACTCCACGGTGCCCTTGTGGAGCGACATCTTGAGGTTGCTCAGCTTGAAGGTTCCGGCGGTGGTCGCCCACGCCGTCTGCTTCACGTCGCTCAGCGTGGCCGAGTCGGCCTGCTGGGCGAACCCGTAGGGGTTGGCCTGCTCCGAGCCGCCCTTCATGCCCGGACCCTTGTTGGCGTCCTTGGCCGCCACACCGATGTCGATGCCCTTGAAGACGGCATCGGCCGAGAGGTCCTCGACGTCGATGTAGAGGTTCTCGGCCTCGACCTTCTTGCCACCGGTACCGGCGGTCAGCTTGAGGCTGACGCTACCGAGCAACGGGACACCGGGGGTCACGACCGACTGGCACATGTTGGTGATCGTCGCGCTCTTGAACGCCGAGACGGCGACGGGGTGAACCGTCTTCTCGCCCTTGAGGGTGTAGCCCTCGTCGAGCGCCCCGTACTGCGAGAAGCCCTGACCTTCGAGCTGACCCGCCGTCACCTTGAACGACTGTCCCGACACACTGAACGACGCGGCGAGAGCACCCTGCGCGAGGGCGACACCTATCGCTGCCGTGGCGGCGACGCTGGGCACCATGACCACAGCGAACCGCTTCCATCTGGTCCCGCCACGCACCTGGGACTCCATATTTCCTCCTTCTCGGACGTACATCTCCTGCCACCGGCTCGCCCCTTGACGGCGGCTCGGCCGGACAGGGATGGGAGAAGTGCTACGTCCTCGGGAATGGGGAGCGCCCGCGCTCGGTGGCACCGAAGCGCCCGAACTCACCGGCGATCACCCCCGAGCGACAACCACTGGTCGCGCCTGACACGCATCACGCACAACCTGCTGGACAGGCTCCACCGTTGAGGCGGAGACCCCCCTGCCCAAGAGACGGCGCCACTGTCACCGGCTCTACTCGGTGGGGACCCAGAAAACCCGTTGACCCGACTGGCTGGCGGGGTACGGGACAGGACCGAGCGTCGCCGATCGTGGTGCATTCTGGCCGCCCCCGCAAGGGGGTTCGTTACTCGCTAGTAACGGACGGATAACCGAACAACGACCCAATGGCATCGGCAAGCGACCCTGGGTCGCCCCGCGTGAGGCGACAGACTGGTTGACAGCCGGACAGAGTCCGACACATCGGCGCGGTTCTCTTACTGCCAGTAACAGCGGCCTGGATTACCAAGATTTGGCAAAGGGCGGCCGGGATGTCGCCGTGTCGCCAAATCTCCCGGTCCGGCGACGCGCGTTACGGCACCTCACAGCCGTGCGCCCACGCCGAGGCGTGGGCGCGGAGGGCGAACCGGGGCGGGCCGGTTGCGGCGCGCCCCGGAACCCGGCTCAGAACAACGCCCGCGCCAGCGCCCGGCGGGCCGCGGCCACCCGCGGGTCGTCGGACCCGACGACCTCGAACAGCTCGATCAGCCGCAGCCGCGCGGTCTCCCGGTCGTCACCCGCCGACCGCCGGACCGTCTCGACGAGCCGCCCGAAGGCGTCCTCCACATGGCCGCCCACGAGGTCGAGGTCGGCCGCGGCGATCTGCGCCTGCACGTCGGCGGGC
The DNA here is from genome assembly GCF_009857135.1 of Streptomyces sp. HM190. Lineage (GTDB taxonomy): Bacteria > Actinomycetota > Actinomycetes > Streptomycetales > Streptomycetaceae > Streptomyces > Streptomyces heilongjiangensis. The sequence continues at coordinate 6,042,436 of NZ_CP047318.1, read as the reverse complement.
TTCTCCGCGGCGGCCTTGCGCACCTCATGCGGGTCCATGCCCTGCACCCGCTGCAGCAACTCGGCCTGCGCGAGGCCCAACTTGGCCTCGATGTTGCCCGGGTCGTCGCTCAGCACGTTCTTGTACGCCTGCACCGCGCCGCCGAAGTCGCCCGCGTCCAGGGCCTGTACGGCGGCGGCGAGCAGATGGTCGTGGGGGCCGGCCGGGACCTGCGGGACGGACTCGGCGGCACCGGGCTCGGCGTCGGGGTCGACCACGAGGCCGGTGAGGCCGAAGCGCTGCTCGGCGACCTGGACGAGCTGGTCGAGGGTGGCGCGGATCTGCTGCTCGGGGGCGGCACCCTGGAAGAGGGGGAGGGCCTGCCCGGCGACGACGGCGAACACCGCCGGGATCCCCTGGATCCCGAACTGCTGCATCAGCATCTGGTTCGCGTCGACATCGATCTTGGCGAGGACGAACTTGCCGTTGTAGTCGACGGCCAGCCGCTCCAGCACGGGGCTGAGCTGCTTGCAGGGCTGGCACCACTCGGCCCAGAAGTCGATGACGACGGGCACCTCGGTGGAGCGCTGGAGGACCTCCGCCTCGAACCCGGCCTCATCGACGTCGATGACCAGGTCGGCCGGGGAGACGGCTCCTCGACCGCCCTGCCGGGCCGCTTCGGCCCGCGCCTGCTCCGCCTTCGCCTTGGCCTCCTGGGCCGCCTTCACCGCGGCGAGGTCGACGACTCCGCTCATGGACATGTTCCGTGGCTGCATGAGTACATCCTCCCCCCTCCGGGCGCACGCGTGAAAAGCGTCGCGGAACCGACCGTCCTCCTCGGGCTCCGGCTTTCGCTACGACCCGTAGCGTAACTGCGCCCGCGAGTCGTATGTACCCACTCCCCGGTGATCTGCCTCACGGCACCGGGCGCGACATGCCTGGGCGCCGAAGAACGGCCGGATATGGTCGGCGGCATGCAGAGCCGCACCCCTGCCTCCCGCGCCACGGGGCGCCCGCGCAGCGCCGCGGCGGACGCCGCGATCCTGGCGGCCACCCGGGAGGCCCTCGTGGAGCTGGGCTGGTCGAAGCTGACGCTGGGCGACGTGGCGACGCGCGCCGGGGTGGCCAAGACGACCCTCTACCGCCGCTGGGCGGGCAAGAACGAGCTGGTGGTCGACGCGGTGGCCGAACTCTTCGACGAGCTGGAGATCCCCAACCGGGGCAGCCTCGCGGCGGACATCGAGGGCGTGGTGCTGCAGTTCGCCGCGATCCTGGCCCGCCCCGAGGCACGCAGCGGCCTGATGGCCGTCATCGCCGAGTCGACCCGTGACGACGCGCTGCGCGAGCGCATCCGCACGTCCATCGTCGAACGTCAGAAGCGGCTGGTCCTGGAGGGCCGCACCCGCGCCCAGGCCCGCGGTGAACTCCCGCCGGAGTCCGATCCCACGACCGTCGACCTCATCTTCGACGTCGTGGCGGGCGCGGTGGTGCACCGCACCCTGGTGAGCGCGGAACCGGCCGACGAACGGTGGGTCCGCGCCTTCACCAGGCTCCTGCTGGTGGGCCTGGGCGGGGCTGCGGGCTGAGGGGGATGCGCGCGACCGGGCCGGCGGGCCCACCCACGCGCATCCCCGTGCGCGAACACCCCCTAGCGCCGCGGCCGGCAACGTTTGCCCGTCAGGGAGCGGCGTCCGGTGCGTGCTCCCGGCGTGCCGGGCGCACGTCCTCGTACGGGATGTACTCGAGCTTGCGCCCGGTGCGGCGAGAGCACGCACCGGACGTCGCGACGGGGCGAACGTTGCCTGCCGCGGCACTAGAATCCCGCGGGCTCCGTGTAGACCCCCCACTCGTCCCGCAGGACCCCGCAGATCTCGCCCAGCGTGGCCTCCGCGCGGACCGCGTCCAGCATCGGGCCGATCATGTTCGACCCGTCCCGCGCGGCGGCGAGCATGGCGTCCAGCGCACGTCGCACCGCCGCGTCGTCACGGGCGGCCTTCCGGCCGGCCAGCACCCGCACCTGCTCGCGCTCGACCTCGTGGCTGACCCGCAGGATCTCCAGGTCGCCGGTCACGGAGCCGTGGTGGACGTTGACGCCCACGACGCGCTTCTCGCCCTTCTCCAGGGCCTGCTGGTAACGGAAGGCCGACTCGGCGATCTCTCCGGTGAACCACCCGTCCTCGATGCCCCGCAGGATCCCGGAGGTCATCGGCCCGATCGGGTGCCGTCCGTCGGGGTGGGCCCGCAGCCCGCGCTCCTTGATCTGTTCGAAGATCTTCTCCGCGTCGGCCTCGATACGGTCCGTCAGCTGCTCGACGTACCACGAACCGCCCAGCGGGTCGGCGACGTTGGCGACGCCCGTCTCCTCCATCAGCACCTGCTGCGTGCGCAGGGCGATCTCGGCGGCCTGCTCGGAGGGGAGCGCGAGGGTCTCGTCCAGGGCGTTGGTGTGCAGGGAGTTGGTCCCGCCGAGGACCGCGGAGAGCGCCTCCACCGCCGTGCGCACCACGTTGTTGTACGGCTGCTGCGCGGTCAGCGAGACACCGGCGGTCTGGGTGTGGAACCGCAGCCACTGGGCCTTGTCGGTCCGCGCCCCGTACACGTCGCGCATCCAGCGGGCCCAGATCCTGCGCGCCGCGCGGAACTTGGCGATCTCCTCGAAGAAGTCGACGTGCGCGTCGAAGAAGAAGGACAGTCCGGGCGCGAACACGTCGACGTCCAGCCCGCGGCTGAGCCCCAGCTCCACGTACCCGAAGCCGTCGGCCAGGGTGTACGCCAGCTCCTGCGCGGCCGTGGCCCCGGCCTCACGGATGTGGTAGCCGGAGACGGACAGCGGCTTGTACGCGGGGATCCGGTCCGCGCAGTGCTCCATGAGGTCGCCGATGAGCCTGAGGTGCGGCTCGGGCTGGAACAGCCACTCCTTCTGTGCGATGTACTCCTTGAAGATGTCGGTCTGCAGGGTGCCGTTCAGCACGCCCGGGTCGACGCCCTGCCGTTCGGCGGCGACGAGGTACATGCAGAAGACGGGCACGGCGGGCCCGCTGATGGTCATGGACGTCGTGACGTCCCCGAGCGGGATGTCCTGGAACAGGACCTCCATGTCGGCGGCGGAGTCGATGGCGACGCCGCAGTGCCCGACCTCGCCCAGCGACCGGGGGTCGTCGGAGTCCCGCCCCATGAGGGTGGGCATGTCGAAGGCCACCGACAGCCCCCCGCCGCCGTTGGCGAGGATCATCTTGTACCGCTCGTTCGTCTGCTCGGCGTTGCCGAACCCGGCGAACTGCCGGATCGTCCAGGTCCGTCCCCGGTAGCCGGTCGGGTGCAGCCCTCGCGTGAACGGGAACTCCCCCGGCCACCCGATCCGGTCGAACCCGTCGTACACGTCCCCGGGCCGGGGGCCGTACACGGGCTCCACCGGATCGCCGGACAGCGTGGTGAAGTCGGCCTCGCGCTTGCGCGCGGCGTCAAACCGGGCCTGCCAACGACGGCGACCCTCCTCGATGGCGTCAGCGTCCATGGGAACCAATTTACTAGGACGTCCTAGTAAATGATAGTGACGCAGGTCAGGACGCGCCCGCGGGGCGCGCGGAAGCACCCGTTACGCTCAACGGCATGAAGAAGAGCGTCTTGACCCGCTACCGAGTGCTGGCCCTCGTCACGGCCGTGCTGCTGATCCTGCTCACGGCGGGCGTGATCGGCAAGCGCGTGCTGGGCCTGGACGGCTTCGACACCTTCGTCACCGTGGTGGGCTTCGCCCACGGCTGGCTGTACGTGCTGTACCTGGTCTTCGCCTTCGACCTCGGCAACAAGATGAAGCTGCCGGTCGGGCGCCTGCTGTGGGTCCTGCTCGCGGGCACGGTCCCGACCGCCGCCTTCTTCGTCGAGCGCCGGATCACCCGCGAGGCCGAGCCGCTCGTCATCGGGGACCCGGCGACCGAGACCGCCGCCGCCTGACCCGGCGGCCACCGCTCAGTCCTCCTCGAAGTCCCCCGCCGCCACCCGCAGCGGGCGGAGCATCGCGAAGATCTCCGCGCACTCCTCGGCGTCATAGGCGCCGAGGCCGAAGTCCATGGCCATGAGGTCGCGGGTGGCGGCGTCACAGACCTCGCGGCCCTTGTCGGTGATCGAGGCGAGGGTGCCGCGGCCGTCGTTGGGGTTGGGGCGCTTGTCCACGAGACCCGATCTCACCAGGCGGTCCACCGTGTTCGTCACGGACGTGGGGTGGACCATGAGGCGCTCACCGATCTTGGACATCGGCAGCTCGCCCTTCTGCGAGAAGGTGAGCAGCACCAGCGCCTCGTAGCGCGCGAAGGTCAGCCCGTACGGCTTGACGACCGCGTCGACCTCCGCCAGCAGGATCTGCTGGGCGCGCATGATCGAGGTGATCGCGGCCATGGACGGGACGTTCCCCCAGCGCTGCTTCCAGTGCTCGTCGGCGCGCGAGATGGGGTCGAAGGAGAGGCTGAGCGGCTTCGGCACGGCATCGACCTTACCGGCCGGTCACATGCTGGTCAGCCCCGTCTCGCGTTTCGGTCGCCCGGCGGGACCGGCGGCCCTCCGCGGGCGGTGTCGCAACCGGGCCGACCCATCACCCTGTGTGACCATGGGCGGCGGATCATCACGACACGTCACCGCCCTGGGAGCAGAGGGAGCGCCATGTCCCGGCCGACCCGTACGTCGCTCGCCGTCCTCTCGGCCCTCACCGCGCTCGCTCTCGCGGCGGGCTGCTCGTCGACGGGGGCCCCGGCCGGGAGCGACACCGGCGACCCCTCCGCCGACGACGCCACCGAGAGGGCCGGTGACGCCGTACGGGCCGCCGCCGGGTCCCCCTTCTGGGTGGACCCGGCGAGCCCCGCGGCCCGGCAGATCGAGCGCTGGGAGGACGAGGGCCGGGCGCGGGACGCCGCGCTGCTGCGCCGGATCGCCGACCGGCCGATCGCCCTGTGGCCGGCCGGCGACGACCCGGTGCCGGTGATCGCGAAGGCGGTGCGGGCGGCGGGACGGGAGCACCGCGCGGCGGTCTTCGTCGCGTACAACATCCCGCACCGCGACTGCGGCCGGCACTCGGCGGGCGGCGCCGAGGACTCGGGGGCCTATCTGCGGTGGATCGACGCCTTCGCCGGCGCCCTCGGGGGGAGCGACGCCCTGGTCGTCCTGGAACCCGACGCGGTCGCCCACATCGTGGACGGCTGCACCCCCGGCGCCTACCACGCCGAGCGCGAGGGGCTGCTGGCCGAGGCCGTCGACCGGCTGAAGGAGCGGCCCCGCACCAAGGTGTACCTCGACGCCGGGAACCCGGCGTGGATCGCCGACCCCCGCGACCTCGTGGCGCCGCTGCGCCGCTCCGGCGTCGGCCGGGCCGACGGCTTCGCCCTCAACGTCTCCAACTTCCAGACCGACGCCACCACCAAGGCGTACGGCCTCCGGCTGTCCGCGGCCCTCGGCGGCAAGCACTTCGTCGTCGACACCAGCCGCAACGGCAACGGCCCCCTCGACGGCGAGCGCGGCACCGCCTGGTGCAACCCGCCCGGCCGGGCCCTCGGCACGGCGCCCACCACGGACACCGGCGAGCCGGCCCTCGACGCGTACCTGTGGATCAAGCGCCCCGGTGAGTCGGACGGCCAGTGCCGGGGCGGCCCGGCGGCGGGCACCTGGTGGCCGGACTACGCCCTCGGTCTGGCCCGCAACACGAAGGCGTAGCCTCCGCCACGCCACCCGCCGCCCATCACCCCGCCACCGCGCCACCGCGCCACCCGTCAGCGTGCCCCCCGCCGCAGCGCCACCCGTCACCGCACCTGGACCCACTTGGCCACCGACGGTGTGCCCCTCGCGTCCGTCACGAACAGCATGTACCAGCCCGGCGGGACGAGGGTCCGGTCCTCCGGGACGTCGACGGTGATCGAGTCGGGCGTCCGGGTGACCTCCAGCGCGATGGACCGCTGTTCGACGTCGGTGGAGTGGGTGACCGCGCTGGGCCGCATCAGCCGGGCCGCGACGATCCGCTCGGGGTGGGCGGTGGCGAAGGTGGCACGGCCCTTGGCGTCGGTCTCCTGGGGGCCGTCGCCGAGGACGGGACGGTCCTTGCCGTACTTGTGCAGTTGCGGCGGGGTGTAGACCTCCATGCGCTGCTCGAAGTGGCCCAGCTTGGTGTTCTGCTGGTCGTCGAAGAGCGGGTCGGAGCCGAAGGTGGCGACGCGGCCGTCCGGCAGGAGCAGTGCCTCGGAGTGGTAGTTGCGGCCGACGCGAGGGGCGGCGGCGCCGCGGAAGGCATTGGTCCGGGGGTCGTAGAACTGCGCCTTGAGGATGTTGCTGGCGCTGCGGCCCCGGTAGTCGCGGGAGCCGTTGGAGGTGAGGACGGTGTCGTCGGGCATGATCACGCTGTTCAGGTAGCGGGTGCCCTGGGGGAGGTCGGGGCCGTCCCGGAAGGCCGGGTCGTCCTTCGTCAGGTCGACGACCGCCGTGCGCGAGGTCGACTTCCGTGACTCGCCGACGCCTCCGCCGCCGAGGATCATCACCTTCTGGTCCTGCGCGGGCGGCAGCAGCACGGAGGCCGAGGTCTCCGTCCGGTCGGCGTCCGTCAGGCCCGGCACCTGCTCGAACGTGTTGGTCCTCGGGTCCCACAGGCCCGGCACCCGGCCCGCGTCGGCGGGGCCGTACCCGGCGTTGGAGGCCGGGTAGAACAGCTTGCCGCCCTTGGTGAGGAAGAGGGCCGGGTAGGTGGGGAAGTACCGCTTGGGTCCCGGCGTCCACTTCCTCGTCGCCGGGTCGTAGATCTCGTTGTCGCCGGGGTCGACCACCCCCACGTCGTCGAGGCCGGACACGGCGAGCACCCTCCCGTCCTGCAGACCCACCAGCGTCGGGTACCAGCGGGCCTTCGCCATGGGGGCGACGGGCACGTACCGCTCCGCCACCGGGTCGAACTCGTAGGCCGCCCTGATCCCCTGGAAGTCCTGCTTGTCCAGGGTGATCTTCTCGGAGAGGCCGTACGTGTCGGCGGCGGCCCGGCCCTTCAGCCCGACGATCTCGTACTGGGCCTGCCGGTCGGTGACGAACCGCGGGCCCTTGCCGACGGCCTCGACGAAGACCCGGGCCTCGCTCGCGGTGACCTTCGTCCGCCACGGCCGCATCACGCCGGCCGCGTCGTAGGTGATGTCGAAGGAGCGTTTCGCCTTGGGGACGGTGACGTCGAAGCGGCTGACGTACTCGGTGCCGGCGGGCGAGCGGAAACGGGTGCCCTTCGCCAGGAACACGTCCTGGTCGGGGTTCTCGTTCTTGACCCGCATGCCGCCGCCGGCCCGTTCGACCTCGCCGTCCAGCAGTTCGTAGCGGGCGGTTCCGCCGGCCACCAGGAGCCGGCCGGAGGGCAGTTGGGCGTGGCCGGCGCAGAAGAAGTCGACGGGGGTCGGGATCTTCTTGAAGGTGTTCCTCACCGGGTCCCACAGGACGGTGTCGAAGGACCCCGCGTCGAATTTCTTCTGCTCGTTGCCCGAGCCGGCGACGATCAGCACCTTGCCGGTGTGCAGCAGTGCCGCGTGGATGGCGTTGGTACGGAACTCCCGCGGGATGTCTACCTGGGACCAGGAGCCGTACCGGGCCCGGTAGCCGGGCTGGGCGATCTTCCACTCGTGGTACCGCTGCTCGGCGAAGCCGATCACCGCCGGGGCGTTCAGCGCGGCGAGGAGGGTGACGCCTGCGATGCCGAGGGCGGTCCTCTTGGTCTTCTTCGAGAGGGGGTGCGCCATCGCCTAGCTGCCTCCTGTCGTGGTGCCGGAGACCGAGGGGGCCGGGGTGGGTGCGGGGGCGGGAACGGGCTCGGTGCCGTCGCCGGTCCTGGCCGTGGCCACCGGGTCCACGGCGGTCACGGTGTCCAGGGCGTCCGCGGCGTCCACGGCGTCCACCGGGTGGGCCGTCCGCCGCGTCCCACGCCCGGTGTCCGCCCGGCGCTCCCTGTACCGGGTGACGGCCCAGACCCCGACGGGCGCCAGCGAGACGGCCGTGGCGAGGACCGCCCAGGTGCGCATGGCCACATGGCTGTGGTCGAGCAGGAGCGAGGCGGTCAGCGACGCGGAGAGCACGGCCGCCCAGAACAGGTGGATACGGAAGGTCAGCAGCCGGTCGGGGCTGGCGTCGTGGCCCTTCGGGGTGACGACGAAGCGGCAGGGCAGTCTGAGCAGCGCGGCGCCGAGGGACTTCAGGTAGATGGGCGCGCAGAGCGCCGACATGGCCATGCCGGCGAGCCCGCCCGACCCCTCCGGCTCGTGCGGCGAGACGTTGTGCCTGCGGTTCCACAGGTAGAGCCCGACCTGGAGGGCGGCCGCGTCGCTGTAGAGCATCAGCCACACGGAGGCGGTGACCTGGGTGCCGGACGCCCCGAAGCACAGGAACAGCACGCAGCTGAGGATGCCGAGCAGCCAGTTGACGGCCGTCATCGGGTAGTAGACGAGCATCAGCGTGTACGAGAAGAGGCGGCCCCACGGCATCGTGAACGGCGCCTTCCAGTACTGCTTGAGCAGCGTCTCGTACGTGCCCCGCGACCAGCGCATCTGCTGGGAGAAGAAGTCCGTCCAGGAGGCGGGCCCCTCGCCGACGGCCAGCACGTCCGGCGTGTACACGGACCTCCAGTACGCGCCCGTGGCGGGGTTGCGGCGGCGGTGCAGCTCGAAGCCGGTGGCCATGTCCTCGGTGATCGAGTCGCGCAGTCCGCCGATCTGCCGCAGCGCGGCGACGCGTACGACGTTGTTGGTGCCGACGAACATGGGGGCGCGGTAGCGGTTGCCGGCGCGCTGGATGAGGGCGTGGAAGAGGAACTGCTGCGACTCGGCGGCCTTGGTGACGGGGGCGGTGTAGTTGCCGTACACCTGGGGGCCGACGACGAACGCGACGTCCGGGTCGCGGAAGTACCCCATCATCCGTTCGAGGAAGTTCGGCAGCGGTACGTGGTCGGTGTCCACGGAGGCGAAGAACGCGTACGCCTCGCCGTGCGCGGCGATCCAGGCGTTGTAGTTCCCGTGCTTGGTGCGGGCCTTGTGGGGGCCCTTGGGGCGGTTCCACTCGGCCCTGCCCCTGCGGGTGAAGTGGCGGACGCCGAGTTCCGCGCAGAGCGCCCTGGCCCGGTCGTCGTCGCCCTCGTCGAGGAGCCACACGTCGAGGTGGCCGTCGTGCCGTATTCGGGTCGCGCCCTCCAGGGTGGCCCGGACCATGGAGAGGGGTTCCTTGCCGGGGACGTAGGTGGTGAGGAAGGCCACGCGGGTGCCGGGTTCGGGGACCACGGGGACGGGGTCGCGGGCGACCATCGTCGCGTGGGCGATCGAGACGACGTTGACGACCATAAAGAGTTCGATCAGCCCGATCGCCGCGAGCATCGCGATGTCGAGGCCCACCAGCCAGGCGGCCGCGCCCTCGCGCTCCACCCGGTGCGTCGGCCAGACGAGGTAGACCAGCAGGGCGCCCGTGAGGAGCGGCGCGAGCGTCATCAGCAGGACGGCGCGTATGCGGTGCGGTTCCTTCGCGAGGAGCTTGGTGTACCGCACCCGGTGGACCGGCCCCGACGGCTCCGTGAGCGGTCCCGCCAGACGGCTGTGGGTGTCGTAGTCGTAGCCCTCCGGTCCCACAGGGCCCTCCCGCGATCGAACGAGGCGATACCTCTACGAAAGGGGGCATGTGTCAGGGCGTCGATCCGGAGGGGGCCGAACGGAGGACGTCACCGCGGGTGCCGCGGCGCATCGCCCCCGGGCACGGGAGAACCCCGGCCCGCGGGACCGGGGTTCAGGGGCCGGCGTTCAGGCGCCGGGGATCAGGGGCGGGCGGAGGTGGCTCCGGCGTGCGGAGGCGGTCTACTCGGCGAGGTGCCGCTCGATCGTCTCCACCTTGGAGGTGAGGCCGTCGGTCACGCCGGGGCGGATGTCCGCCTTCAGGACCAGCGAGACCCGCGGGGCGCGCTCCTCGACGGCGGCGACGGCGCGACGGACGACATCCATGACCTCGTCCCAGTCGCCCTCGACGGAGGTGAACATGGCGTCGGTGCGGTGCGGCAGACCCGATGCGCGGACGACCCGGACGGCCTCGGCGACGTACTCCCCCACGTCCTCGCCGACGCCGAGCGGCGTCACGGAGAAGGCGACGATCACGCGTTCACGATCCCTTCCTTGCGGGCGCGGGAGGCGATCACCGCGTCCTCGGCCTCACGGCGCAGCCTGCGCTCGGCGTAGAAGCCGCCGCCGGGCACCACGGAGAGGGCGAAGTACAGCGCGGCGGTCGTCAGCGGCCACTTCGCGCGGTTCCAGGCGTCGGCCCAGAAGAGCAGGTACAGCAGGAACAGGATGGCGTGGACCCAGCCCATGACGGGCACCGCGTTGAACTCCGTGGTCCGCTTCAGCACCGAGCAGACCAGCAGCAGCAGGAAGGAGACGGCCTCGGGGGCGGAGACGAGGCGCAGTCGGCGGAGGGCGGAGGCGGTCTTTATGTCCACGGGTCACCTTCGGGTGGGGTGGCGGGCGGTCGTCGGGCTTTGTGAACGCATGCACAAGCGCTGTCCATTCTGGCATCCGTCAACCTGCCGCCTGCCCCAGGGGTCCCCTCAGGGTCGAGATCACCCTCTGGACCCTGTCCTGTCCGGCCATCGGCCGGTTACCGTCACCCCGTGGCAATGTTCCGACTTCAAGGCAGCAAGGTGCTCGCCGTCGACATGACCGGGGACGCCGTGAAGGCGAAGAACGGCTCGATGGTCGCGTACGACGGTCAGATGTCGTTCAAGAAGCTGAGCGGCGGTGGTGAGGGTCTGCGCGGGATGGTGACGCGGCGCCTCACGGGTGAACAGATGACGTTGATGGAGGTCACCGGGCAGGGAACCTGCTGGTTCGCGGACCGGGCCTCCGAGATCAACCTCGTGAATCTTCAGGGGGACAAGCTGTACGTGGAGTCGAGCAATCTGCTCGCGACGGACTCCGGGCTGCGGACGGGCACGAGCTTCACGGGGCTGCGTGGCGCCTCGCAGGGCAACGGCCTGTTCACCACGACGATAGAGGGCCACGGCCAGGCGGCGATCATGTCCGACGGCCCGGCCGTGGTGCTGCGCGTGAGTCATCAGTACCCGCTGACGGTGGACCCGGGGGCGTACATCGCCCACCAGGGCAACCTCCAGCAGTCGTTCCAGTCCGGTGTGACGTTCCGCACGCTCCTCGGGGAGGGCGGCGGCGAGGCGTTCCAGATGCGCTTCGAGGGCGACGGCCTCGTCTATGTCCAGCCGAGCGAGCGCAACACGATCGCGGGAGACGTGTGACATGCCCTTCCGTGAGATCAACTCGAAGATGATCGAGGCGACCGTCCTGCCCGGCCAGCGGCTGTTCAGCCAGCGTGGGGCGATGCTCGCCTACAAGGGCGAGGTGTCCTTCACGCCCAACATCCAGGGCGGCCAGGGCGGTATCGCGTCGATGATCGGCCGCCGCGTCGCGGGCGAGGCGACCCCGCTGATGACCGTCGAGGGCAGCGGCACCGTGCTGTTCGGGCACGGCGGCCACCACATCCAGGTGATCAACCTGACCGGTGACACGCTGTACGTGGAGGCCGACCGGCTGCTGGCCTTCGACGGCACCCTCCAGCAGGGCACGATGTTCATGGGCTCGCAGGGCGGCGTCATGGGCATGGTCCGCGGCCAGGTGACCGGGCAGGGCCTGTTCACCACCACCCTCCAGGGCCACGGCGCGGTCGCCGTGATGGCGCACGGCGGCGTCATCGAGGTCCCGATCACCCCCCACCGTCCGGTCCACGTGGACCCCCAGGCGTACGTCGCCCACCACGGCGACGTGCGCAACAAGCTGTCCACCGCGCTCGGCTGGCGCGACATGGTGGGCCGCGGCTCCGGCGAGGCGTTCCAGCTGGAGCTGAGCGGAAACGGCGTGGTGTACGTCCAGGCCTCGGAGGAGAAGCTGTGAGCATGTACGGGGCCCCTGTCGCCGGCCCGACCGTCTTCGACCCGATGACGCTGCCGAGCGACGACAACGTCAACAACTACACCTTCTGCGTGGAGCTCAAGGGGAGCCAGTGGTTCCTGCAGAAGGGGAAGATGATCGCCTACTACGGGCAGATGGAGTTCAACGGTGTCGGGCACGGCCGCCTGGACCGTCTCGTCCGTACGTCCTTCCATTCGCCTCTGCACGCGAGCGACTGGGTGGTCGCCGAGGGCTCCGGGAAGATGCTCCTGGCCGACCGGGCCTTCGACGTCAACTCGTACGACCTGGACGAGGGCAACCTGACCATTCGCTCCGGCAACCTCCTCGCTTTTCAGCCAAGTCTCGCGCTGAAGCAGTCCATCGTTCCGGGGTTCCTGACGCTCATCGGGACCGGCAAGTTCGTGGCCGCCTCGAACGGGCCCGTGGTGTTCATGGAACCCCCCATCCGGGTCGACCCGCAGGCGCTGGTCGGGTGGGCCGACTGCCCCTCCCCCTGCCACCACTACGACCACGGGTACATGACGGGCGTGATGGGCGGTCTACGTGCACTGACGGGCATCGGCGGCGCCTCCGGCGAGGAGCACCAGTTCGAGTTCGTCGGGGCGGGCACGGTGCTGCTCCAGTCGTCCGAGACGCTGATGGCCGAGCAGGCGATGGGCACGGTTCCACACGAGCCGGGCGTACCCGGCGGCGGAGGGGTACCCGGGCACCACGGACAGCAGGGCGCCGCACCGCGCCTTCCCGGACAGCTGGGTGATCTCCAGCGTCGCTTCGGGCTGTGAGCGGTAGTCTGCGGAGTGTGACATCGAACGTGTGCGCGCTGTCATGTTCCGACCCGCACCACCACAACCCTCGCTAGTTCATCTTTCAACCTTTTAGGTAGACTTCATTCATGGAGACCGAGACGGCCACGCGCTGGCTGACCGATGCGGAGCAGTGCGCCTGGCGCACCCATCTGGACGTCAACCGACTATTGACGCACCAGCTCGAAAGGGATCTGCAGCCGTTCGGCCTGACAATGAACGACTACGAGATCCTGGTGAACCTGTCCGAGTCGGAGGGCCTGCGGATGCGGATGAGCGACCTCGCCTCCGCGACCCTCCAGTCCAAGAGCCGCCTGTCGCACCAGATCACCCGCATGGAGAACGCGGACCTGGTGCGCCGGGAGAACTGCGAGTCCGACCGGCGCGGGCTGTTCGCCGTGCTCACCGAGCACGGACTGGAGACCATGCAGCGGGTCGCGCCGCACCATGTGGCGTCCGTGCGGCGGCACTTCATCGATCTGCTGCCGGAGGACGCGCTGCAGGAGCTGCACAAGGCGCTCACACCGGTCGCGGAGCACCTGCGCAGCCATCGCGGCAAGCCGTAGCGCTCCGCCGGAGGGCCGGAAGACCACGGGCGCTGGGGCTGCGGGTGGGTCGGCCGCGGGGTGCGTCGTGGCCGGTCGCGCGGTTCCCCGTGGTTGCGTGGGGGCGCAGTGTCCCGAAGAGGGTGCCCTCAGGTCGCCCTGGGGAGCCGTAGCTCGAACAGGGCGCCGCCTCCGGGGGCGTCGCCGACCGTCAGGGTGCCTCCGTGGCGGTGGGCGATGTCCCTGGCGATGGCCAGGCCCAGACCGGCGCCGCCGTCGTCGCGGGCCCGGGACTCGTCCAGGCGGACGAAGCGTTCGAAGATCCGGTCGCGGTCGGCGAGGGGGACGCCCGAGCCGTCGTCGACGACCTGGAGGACGGCCTCGCCGGCCTCGGCGCGCAGGGTGACGGCGACCCGGTCGCGGGCATGGCGGGCGGCGTTGTCCAGCAGGTTGCCGAGGACCCGGCAGATCTGGCCGCGGGAGCCGCCGACCTCCAGCGACGCCACGCTGTCGAGGGCCACCCCCGGACGGGAGTCCACCTCCTCGCGGACGACCCGCGCGAGGTCGAACCGCGCGTCCTGCGGCGGCCGCTCCCCCGCGTCGAGGCGGGCGAGGAGCAGCAGGTCGGCAGCGAGGCTCTGCAGCCGCACGGTGTCCTCCAGGGCCCCGTCCAGGTCCAGCAGCTCCGGGTGCGCGGCGCCCACTTCCAGCTGGGTGCGCAGGGAGGCGATGGGGCTGCGCAGTTCGTGCGAGGCGTCGGCGACGAAGGCCCGCTGGCGTTCGACGGAACTCTCCAGCGCCGCCAGGGTCTCGTTCGTCGTACGGGCCAGACGGGCGACCTCGTCGTGGGTGTCCGGCTCGGGGACGCGCCGCGAGAGGTCCTCGGACGCCGTGATCGCGGCCATCTCGGCGCGGATGCCCTCGACGGGCCGCAGCGCCCGCCGGGTCACCAGGTACGTCACCCCGCTGACCGTCAGCAGCAGCAGCGGCAGCCCGATCAGCATCGTCGTGAGGGCGGTGTCCACGGCGTCCTGCTCGACGGCGAGCGGCGCGCCCGCGTAGACGGTGAGCGGGACCCCGCCCTTGGTGATCACGTCGACGGCGGCGAACCGGTAGTCGGCCGTCTCCCCCTCCACGGTCGCGGTGCCCTCGCCGTACCAGGTCTCGTCCGCGACCTCACCGGACTTCAGGCGGTCCTCGTCCTCCGCCTCGTGGTCGCCCTCCGCCCGGTCGTCGGCGTCGTCGTTGGTCTCGGAGTTGAGCCGCTCGGAGGCGACGGCGCTCACGCTGATGCCCTCGACGTCCTCGCCGGCCACGACCGGCTTCTGGTCGCGGTCGAGGATCTCCACGGGGTTCTCGTCGCCGTCCGGCAGGTTCAGCTTGTCGTACGCGAAGCCGTGGGCGAGCGCCGAGGCGGCGCTGCGGGCCACGGAGTCGGCCTCGGCGTCCGCCTTGTCGACGAGGGTGAACCGCAGCGAGAGCAGCACCGCGGCGCCCGCGGCGACCAGGGCGACGGCCACGACCATGGTCGCGGCGAGCGTGGCACGGGCCCGCACGGAGCCCAGTCGGCGCCTCACGGGCGGACCTCCAGTCTGTATCCGGCGCCGCGGACGGTCTTGATGAGCGTCGGGCCCAGCTTGCGGCGCAGGGTGCTGACGTAGACCTCGACGATGTTCGGGTCGCCCTCGTAGGCGAAGTCCCAGACGTGCTCCAGGATGTCGGCCTTCGACACGACCTCACCGGCTCTGAGCACGAGCTGTTCGAGGACGGAGAACTCCTTGGCGGTCAGGGTGACCTCGTCGCCGGCGAGGAACACGCGCCGGGCGGCGGTGTCGACCCTCAGATCGCCGACCGTGTGCACGGGCGAGGCCCCGCCGGCCGGGCCGCGCCGCCTGAGCAGCGCCTTCACCCGGGCGACGAGGACCACGTAGGAGAACGGCTTGGTGAGGTAGTCGTCGGCGCCCGTGTCGAGCCCCTCGGCCTCGTCGTACTCGCCGTCCTTGGCGGTGAGCATCAGGATCGGCACGTCGTGGCCGGCGGCGCGCAGGGCGGCGCACACGCGGTAGCCGTTCATGCCGGGCAGCATGATGTCGAGGATGACGAGGTCGTACACGTCCTCGCTCGCCCGGTGCAGGCCCTCCACGCCGTCGTGGACGACGTCCACCGCGTAGCCCTCGGCCGTCAGCCCCTTGGCCAGGGACACCGCGAGCCGCTTCTCATCTTCCACGATCAACAGACGCATGCGTTCAGCTTGGCAAAACGAACCTGAAGCGGTCTTCAGGGGGTTTCAGGTGCGCTTCAGCGTCGCTCGGCCAGATTGGTCGACGTCGAAAGCAGACGAGGCACCCGAGCCAGCCGCGACCGGCGACACCACCGTCACCGGTTGCCACCCGTCGCATTCCGGAGGAATCCCATGAAGCGCAACATCGTCATCGCCACCGTAGCGGCCGCCGCCCTGATCGGCGGAGGCACCGCGACCGCCATCGCGGTCGCGGGTGACGACGAGGCGCCGGCGAAGAAGACCGTGACGGTGTCGAACGACGGCGACGACCGCGACGACGCCCAGGACACCGACGACACCGCGCGGGACAGGGCCGAGGACAAGGCGGAGGACAAGGCGGAGGACGCGGCCGAGGACAGGGCCGCCCGCGACACGGACGAGGACGCCGAGGACAAGGCCGAGAACGCGGCCGAGGCAAAGGCCGCGCAGATCACGGCCGCCGACGCGATCAGGGCGGCGCTGAAGCACACCTCCGGCACGGCGGTCTCCGCCGACCTGGACGACGAGGGCACGACCCATGTGTGGGACGTCGACGTGCTGACGAACGGCGGCGCCTGGCACAGCGTCCGGATCGACCCGGCCACCGGGAAGGTCCTCGGCTCGCACACCGAGCAGGACGACGACGGTGACGACGCCGCCGAGACCGCGCAGATCCGGGGCGCGCTCAAGGGCGGCTCCGTGACCGCCGCGCAGGCCGCGGAGGCCGCCGCAGCCAAGGGCACGGTCACCTCCGTCGACCTCGACGAGGAGAGCCGGGACAGGGCCTGGGAGGTCGACACCACCGCCGCGAACGGCACGGGCAGCGACTGGCGCGTGGCGCTGGACACGGGGAAGGTCACGGCCGACCGCACGAACGACTGACCGCCGGATGCCTTCCGGGCCGTGGTTCGACTGCGGCCCGGTGAGGGGTGGTCGCGCCCAGGCGGCGGAGCCGCGTGGGTCACCGCCCCGCGCCCCTGAAAAGCAACCGGGGCCACGCCCCGTGCTTCTCAGCTGCATTTCAGCATGAAGGGCGGGCCGCAGGCCCGTCCCCCTTCACGGGCGCGGGGAACCGCGCGAGAACCCGCGACGCACCCGCACCCGCCGACGCACCCCCGGCCCCGACCCAGGAGGCGCCCTCATCCCTCCGTCAGGCCGGCGACCAGCTCGTCGGCCGCCCGGTAGGGGTCCAGCGTCCCCTCCACGATCCGCTCCGCGAGCGCGCTGAGGCGGCGGTCGCCGTGGAGGTCCCCGATCCGCTCCCGCAGCGCGGTCACCGCGATCGTCTCGACCTCCCGCGCCGCCCGCGCGAGCCGCCGCTCGGCGAGCACCCCGCGCTCCTCCATCCACGCCCGGTGCTTCTCCAGCGCCTCGACGACCTCGTCGACGCCCTCGCTCCGCGCCGCGACCGTCTTCACGATCGGCGGCCGCCAGTCGCCGGGGCCCCGCGAGTCCCCGAGCCCGAGCATGTGGTTCAGCTCGCGCGCGGTGGCGTCGGCGCCGTCCCGGTCGGCCTTGTTGACGACGTAGACGTCACCGATCTCCAGGATCCCGGCCTTGGCCGCCTGGATGCCGTCGCCCATGCCGGGCGCCAGCAGCACCACGGAGGTGTCGGCCTGGGAGGCGATCTCCACCTCCGACTGGCCGACCCCGACCGTCTCCACCAGCACCACGTCGCAGCCCGCCGCGTCGAGGACGCGGATCGCCTGCGGCGCCGCCCAGGCCAGGCCGCCGAGGTGGCCGCGGGTCGCCATGGAGCGGATGTAGACGCCGGGGTCGGAGGCGTGCTCCGACATCCGGACGCGGTCGCCGAGCAGCGCGCCCCCGGAGAACGGCGAGGACGGGTCCACCGCCAGCACGCCGACCCGCTTGCCGGCCTTCCGGTACGCGGTGACCAGCGCCGACGTGGACGTGGACTTGCCCACGCCGGGCGAGCCGGTCAGTCCGACGACGTACGCCCCGCCGGTCAGCGGGGCCAGCGCCGCCATCACCTCGCGCAGCTGGGGGGACGCCCCCTCCACCAGGGAGATCAGCCGGGCGACGGCACGCGGCCGCCCTTCCCTGGCCTGGGCCACCAGCGTGGGCACGTCCTGCATCACAGCTCCGTTCCGAACAGCCACGTACACCTGGGAGGAGAAGGCCTCAGGCCTTGGGTACCCGCACGATCAGCGCGTCACCCTGACCGCCGCCGCCGCACAGCGCGGCCGCGCCGACACCGCCGCCGCGCCGCCTCAGCTCCAGCGCGAGGTGGAGGACGAGACGGGCACCCGACATACCGATCGGGTGACCGAGGGCGATGGCGCCGCCGTTGACATTCACCTTTTCCGGGGACACCCCGAGGTCCTTCATTGACTGTACGGCGACCGCCGCGAAGGCCTCGTTGATCTCGATGAGGTCGAGGTCCGCCACGTCCAGGCCGTCCTTCTTCAGGGCGTGCCGGATCGCGTTCGACGGCTGCGACTGCAAAGAGTTGTCCGGTCCCGCGACGTTCCCGTGGGCGCCGATCTCGGCGAGCCACTGAAGGCCCAGCTCCTCGGCCTTCTCCTTGCTCATCACGACCACGGCCGCGGCACCGTCGGAGATCTGCGAGGCCGAGCCCGCGGTGATCGTGCCGTCCTTGGCGAACGCCGGGCGCAGCCTGCCCAGCGACTCCGCGGTGGTCTCGCCGCGGATGCCCTCGTCCTGGCTGAAGACCACCGGCTCGCCCTTGCGCTGCGGGATCTCCACGGGGGTGATCTCCGCGTCGAAGATCCCGTTCTTCTGCGCGGCGGCCGCCCGCTGGTGGGACAGGGCGGAGAACTCGTCCTGCTCCGGACGGAGGATGCCGAGGCGGGTGTTGTGCTTCTCCGTGGACTCGCCCATGGCGATGCCCTCGAAGGAGTCCGTCAGCCCGTCGTGCGCCATCGCGTCGAGCATCTGGATCGCACCGTACTTGTGGCCCTCGCGGGACTTCGGCAGCAGGTGCGGGGCGTTGGTCATGGACTCCTGGCCGCCGGCGACGACCACGTCGAACTCGCCGGCGCGGATCAGCTGGTCGGCGAGCGCGATGGCGTCCAGACCCGACAGGCACACCTTGTTGACGGTGAGGGCGGGCACGTTCATCGGGATGCCCGCCTTGACGGCGGCCTGGCGCGCCGGGATCTGCCCCGCCCCGGCCTGGAGCACCTGGCCCATGATCACGTACTGCACCTGGTCGCCGCCGATCCCCGCACGGTCGAGGGCGGCCTTGATCGCGAAGCCGCCGAGGTCGGCTCCGGAGAAGGACTTCAGCGAACCGAGCAACCGCCCCATGGGCGTACGCGCGCCCGCGACGATCACCGAGGTCCTGCCGTTCGTTCCAGTCATGAGGTGCGATCCCCTTCCAGCCTGCACGGCCGAGGAGTGAACGAGGGTTTACTTCGAATGTACTGAGTGGCACTCCGTGCCGTCACCGGGCGGTGAGTGTGATCGCTGGCACGTTGCGTAACGGCGCGAGGAGCGCTGCACTGACACCATGCTGACGCGAATCGACCACATCGGGATCGCCTGCTTCGACCTCGACAAGACCGTCGAGTTCTACCGGGCGACGTACGGCTTCGAAGTGTTCCACTCCGAGGTCAACGAGGAGCAGGGCGTGCGCGAGGCCATGCTCAAGATCAACAGCACGGACGACGGGGGCGCCTCCTACCTGCAGCTCCTGGAGCCGACCCGCGAGGACTCCACCGTCGCCAAGTGGCTCGCGAAGAACGGCGAGGGGGTGCACCACATCGCCTTCGGTACGGCGGATGTGGACGCCGACGCGGCCGCGATCAAGGACAAGGGCGTACGCGTCCTGTACGAGGAGCCCCGACGCGGTTCCATGGGGTCACGGATCACGTTCCTGCACCCGAAGGATTGTCATGGAGTACTGACAGAACTGGTCACTTCGGCGGCAGTTGAGTCACCTGAGCACTGACCCCCGTACATATGGGCCGGTAGGGTTGGGGGCGGCCGTCCCCTTCACCGGGCGACGGCCCGGGTCCTGCCGCCTTCCGGCGACGGGACTCATGGGCCGGGGTCCAGGTTTCGGGGGACGAGGGTGAGGGCGGCAGCCCGTGCTCCGCCGTTGATCTGACACCATTCCCCGGGGGCCCCGTTCGCCGGTTGGACGGAGCTCGTTTGCCAGAGGTTGCGACCAGGGGACGGATGGGACCGCGCAGTGCGGGGCTACGAACGCCAGGAGCGAGAGCCGGCGGCTGACGTCGACCACCTCTCTCGGTTCGAGGCCGAGATGGAGCGGCTGAAGACCGAGCGGGAAAAGGCGATCCAGCACGCCGAGGACCTCGGCTACCAGGTCGAGGTGCTGCGCGCCAAGCTGCACGAGGCGCGCCGCACCCTCATGTCCCGGCCCGCCTACGACGGCGGCGACCTCGGGTACCAGGCGGAGCAGATGCTCCGCCAGGCCCAGATGCAGGCCGACCAGATCCGCGCCGACGCCGAGCGCGAACTGAGCCAGGCCCGGGCGCAGACCCAGCGGATCCTCCAGGAGCACGCCGAACAGGCCGCGCGTCTCCAGGCGGAGCTGCACCAGGAGGCGGTCACCCGCCGCCAGCAGCTCGACCAGGAGCTGTCCGAGCGCCGCCAGACCGTCGAGTCCCACGTCAACGAGAACGTGGCGTGGGCCGAGCAGCTGCGGGCCCGCTCCGAGCAGCAGGCCCGCCGGCTGGTCGACGAGTCCCGCGCCGAGGCCGAGCAGGCGCTGGCCGCCGCCCGCGCCGAGGCAGAGCGGCTCACCAACGAGGCCCGCCAGCGCCTCCAGAGCGACGCCGAGGCCGCCCGCGCGGAGGCCGACCAGATCCTGCGCCGCGCCCGCGCCGAGGCGGAGCGGCTGCTGAACGCGGCGTCCACCCAGGCCCAGGAGGCCACCGAGCACGCCGAGCAGCTGCGCTCCTCCTCCGCCACCGAGTCCGACAGCGCCCGCCGCCGGGCCGCCGAGCTGAGCCGGGCCGCCGAGCAGCGCATGTCGGAGGCCGAGACGGCGCTGCGCGAGGCGCGGGCCGAGGCGGAGAAGCTGGTCACCGAGGCGAAGGAGAACGCGGCCAAGGCCCTCTCCACCGCCGAGGCGACCAACGAGCAGCGCACCCGTACGGCCAAGGAGCAGGTCGCCCGGTTGGTCGAGGAGGCCACGAAGGACGCCGAGGCGACCAAGGCGGCCGCCGAGGAGGTCGTCGCGGACGCCAGGGCCGAGGCGGAGAAGCTGCTCGCCGAGGCGGCCGAGAAGGCACGCTCGATCACCGCGGAGGAGTCCGCCTCCCAGCTCGCCAAGACGGCCAAGACCGCCGAGGACGTGCTGAACAAGGCGTCCGAGGACGCCCGCAGGACCACCAAGGCCGCCGCCGAGGAGGCCGAGCGGATCCGCCGGGAGGCCGAGGCCGAGGCGGACCGGCTGCGGGCCGAGGCGCACGACCTCGCCGAGGAGCTCAAGGGGGCGGCGAAGGACGACACCAAGGAGTACCGCGCCAAGACCGTCGAGCTGCAGGAGGAGGCGCGCCGGCTGCGGGGCGAGGCCGAGCATCTGCGCGCCGACGCGGTCGCGGAGGGCGAGCGGATCCGCTCCGAGGCCCGCCGTGAGGCCGTCCAGCAGATCGAGGAGGCGGCGAAGACCGCCGAGGAGCTGCTCGCGAAGGCGAAGGCGGACGCGGACGAGCTGCGGCAGACGGCCACGGCGGACAGCGAGAAGGTCCGCACCGAGGCCATCGAGCGCGCCTCGGCGCTGCGCCGCCAGGCCGAGGAGACGCTGGAGCGCACCCGCAAGGAGGCCGAGCGGCTCCGCGCGGAGGCCGAGGAGCAGTCCGAGGAGCTGAAGGCCGAGGCCGAGCGCGCCGTCCGGGAGCTGCGCGAGGAGGCCGAGCGCGGTATCGCGACCCGTGAGGCGGAGGCCGCCGAAGGGCTGGCCCGGCTGCACACGGACGCCGAGCAGCGGCTCACCTCCGCGGAGGAGGCGCTCACCGACGCCCGCGCCCAGGCCGAGCGGATCCGCCGCGAGGCAGCCGAGGAGGCCGACCGGCTGCGCACCGAGGCAGCCGAGCGCATCCGCACGCTCCGGACGCAGGCCGAGGCCGAGGCCGAGCGGCTGCGGGACGAGGCCGCGTCGGACGCGTCCGCGTCGCGGGCCGAGGGCGAGGCCGTCGCCGTACGGCTGCGGTCGGAGGCCGCGGCCGAGGCGGAGCGGCTGAAGTCGGAGGCGCAGGACACCGCGGACCGGGTGCGTGCGGAGGCACAGGCCGCCGCCGAGCGGCTCGCCACGGAGGCCACGGAGACCCTGGCCGCCGCGCAGGAGGAGGCCGCCCGGCGCCGCCGCGAGGCCGACGAACTGCTCGGCGCGGCCCGCCAGGAGGCGGACCAGGAGCGCCGGCGGGCCCGCGAGCAGAGCGAGGAACTTCTGGCCTCGGCGCGCAAGCGCGTGGAGGAGGCCGAGACCGAGGCCGTACGGCTGGTCGAGGAGGCCGAGCGGCGGGCCACGGAGATGGTGTCGGCCGCCGAGCAGCACGCCCAGCAGGTACGGGACTCCGTCGCCGGGCTGCACGAGCAGGCCCAGGAGGAGATCGCCGGGCTGCGCAACGCGGCGGAGCACGCGGCGGACCGTACGCGCCGGGAGGCCGAGGAGGAGGCGGACCGGGTCCGCGCCGACGCCTACGCGGAGCGGGAGCGGGCCACCGACGACGCCAACCGGGTGCGCCGTGAGGCCCGTGAGGAGACGGACGCGGCGAAGGCGCTCGCGGAACGCACCGTCGCGGAGGCGATCGCCGAGGCGGAGCGGGTGCGTTCGGAGGCGTCCGAGCACGCCCAGCGGGTCCGTACGGAGGCCTCGGACACGATCGCGCGGGCCGACCAGGACGCCACGCGCACCCGTGCCGAGGCGCGCGAGGACGCCAACCGCATCCGGTCGGACGCGGCGGCGCAGGCCGACACCCTCATCACCGAGGTGACCGCCGAGGCGGAGCGGCTGACGCGGGAGACCAACGAGGAGGCCGAGCGGGTCCGGGCGGAGTCCGTCGCCCAGGCGGAGCAGCTGATCGCCGAGGCGACCGACGACGCGGAGCGGCTGCGGGCCGAGGCCGCCGAGACCGTCGGGTCCGCGCAGCAGCACGCGGAGCGTCTGCGGCACGAGGCCGAGCGGGTCAGGTCCGAGGCGGAGGCGGAGGCGGAGCGCCTCACGTCGGCCGCCCGCGAGGAGGCCGACCGTACGCTCGACGAGGCCCGCAAGGACGCCAACAAGCGGCGCTCGGAGGCCGCCGAGCAGGTCGACACGCTCATCACGGAGACCGCGGCGGAGGCCGACAAGCTGCTCGCGGAGGCGCAGAAGCAGGCGCTGAAGACGACCGCGGAGGCCGAGGCGCAGGCCGACTCCATGGTGGGCGCGGCCCGCACGGAGGCCGACCGGCTGATCTCGACGGCGACCGTGGAGGGCAACACCACGGTGGAGAAGGCCCGGCAGGACGCCGACGAGCTGCTGGTCGGCGCGCGCCGGGACGCGACCGCCATAAGGGAGCGGGCGGAGGAGCTGCGCGAGCGGATCACGTCGGAGATCGAGGCTCTGCACCAGCGGGCCCGCCGTGAGTCCGCCGAGACGATGAGGTCCGCCGGGGACCGCTGCGACGCCCTGATCAAGGCCGCCGAGGAGCAGTTGGAGAAGGCTCAGGCGAAGGCCAAGGAGATCGTTTCCGAGGCCAACTCCGAGGCGGGCAAGGTGCGTATCGCCGCCGTGAAGAAGGCCGAGGGTCTTCTGAAGGAGGCGGAGCAGAAGAAGTCCACGCTCATTCGTGAGGCCGAGGAGCTGAAGGCCGAGGCGATCCGGGAGGCCCGCCGTACGGTCGAGGAGGGCAAGCGGGAACTCGAGGTGCTGGTCCGGCGCCGCGAGGACATCAATGCGGAGATCTCCCGTGTCCAGGACGTGCTGGAGGCGTTGGAGTCTTTTGAGGCCCCGTCGGGTGGCAAGGACGGTGGAGTCAAGGCGGGTGCCGCGGCGGGTGCTACCCGATCGGGTGGCAAGTCGTCAGACGGCTAGCGGAGACGGGCTGTTGCGGGTATGGTCCGGCGCCGCCCGACCCAAAAGAAACCCATTTGTGTTCTTCCTGTGCTCGCCAAGGGCTTGATGCAAAGTTTCTGGCAAGCCTTCCGAGGGTCGGCCACTCAAAAGGGGTGTCATTCTCCAGATCAAACGTGCATCTGCTCGATGACACGCCGCTTCGCCCCCTAGGATTCCATCTATCACCTCACCGGTCTCATTCGACAGGAACCCCATGAGCGACACTTCCCCCTACGGCTTCGAGCTTGTGCGGCGTGGGTACGACCGCGCTCAGGTGGACGAACGTATCTCCAAGCTCGTCTCCGACCGTGACTCCGCTCTCGCCCGCATCACCGCGCTGGAGAAGCGCATCGAGGAACTCCACCTCGAGACGCAGAACGCCCAGGCGGCGGTCACCGACGCGGAGCCCTCCTACGCCGGTCTCGGCGCCCGCGTCGAGAAGATCCTCCGCCTCGCCGAGGAGGAGGCGAAGGACCTGCGCGAGGAGGCCCGCCGCGCCGCCGAGCAGCACCGCGAGCTCGCCGAGTCGGCGGCCCAGCAGGTGCGCAACGACGCCGAGTCGTTCGCGGCGGAGCGCAAGGCCAAGGCCGAGGACGAGGGCGTCCGGATCGTCGAGAAGGCCAAGAGCGACGCTTCGCAGCTGCGTGCCGAGGCGCAGAAGGACGCGCAGTCGAAGCGCGAGGAGGCGGACGCCCTCTTCGAGGAGACCCGCGCCAAGGCCGCGCAGGCCGCCGCGGACTTCGAGACGAACCTCGCCAAGCGGCGTGAGCAGTCCGAGCGTGACCTGGCCTCGCGTCAGCAGAAGGCCGAGAAGCGCCTCGCGGAGATCGAGCACCGCGCGGAGCAGCTCCGTCTGGAGGCGGAGAAGCTGCGCACCGACGCCGAGCGCCGCGCCCGCCAGACGGTGGAGACCGCGCAGCGTCAGGCCGAGGACATCGTCGCGGACGCGAACGCCAAGGCCGACCGGATCCGTTCGGAATCGGAGCGCGAGCTGGCGGCTCTCACCAACCGCCGCGACTCCATCAACGCCCAGCTGACGAACGTGCGCGAGATGCTCGCGACGCTCACGGGTGCGGCCGTCGCCGCGGCGGGCACGCCGGCGACCGACGACGAGCCGATCTCCCGTGGCGTCCCGGCGCAGCAGACCCGGTAACACCGCTGTGTGACGGCGCCGTCCGTGGGTTCTTGAGGGCCCGCATCCTCTTCGGGGGGTGCGGGC
This sequence comes from Streptomyces sp. HM190, assembly GCF_009857135.1. GTDB lineage: Bacteria > Actinomycetota > Actinomycetes > Streptomycetales > Streptomycetaceae > Streptomyces > Streptomyces heilongjiangensis. The sequence continues at coordinate 6,017,638 of NZ_CP047318.1, read as the reverse complement.
CCTTCGGTGTGCGAGGGAGGCGAGGGCCGCCGGGTGGCCCGGTGGCGGGTGCGGAAGGACCGGTGACGGCCGCGGGTGACCCGGTGGCGGGAGCCCGGTGGCAGGGCCACGGGTCCGTTCCCGCGTGGCCGCATGAGCGAGGTCGAGGGGCTGACCAAGCGGTGCGGGGAGAAGGTGGCGGTCGACCCCTCTCCCTCGCGGTCCGGCCCGGCATGGTGACGGGCTTTCCCGGGCCGAACGGCGCGGGGAAGTCGACGAACGAGCATGCGGATGCCCCTGGGGCTCGACCGGCCGACCGCGGGCGACGTGCGGATCGACGGCAGACAGGGCGCCGTGGGTGCCGGCCGCGCTGCTCGGCGTCCTTCTGTCACCGAAGGGACGCGACGCGTGACCGAAGGGCTGACCTGGCGAAACGTACATGCCAAGTCGGCGACTGCGTGACCTGCGTGGTTTTACTTGCTCTTGAGCGGAACCGTCAAGGCCCGGATAAGCTCCTAACCCTTACGGGGGCGTGCGCCCCGACGTCCTGAGACGAGACGTCCTGAACCGTTCGATGGGTGCGGAGCATGATCGAGGCAGTCGGCCTGACTAAGCGCTACGGCGCGAAGACAGCCGTGTACAACCTTTCCTTCCAGGTGCGGCCGGGGGCCGTCACCGGCTTCCTGGGGCCCAACGGCTCCGGCAAGTCGACGACGATGCGCATGATCCTCGGCCTGGACAACCCCACCTCCGGGCAGGTGACGATCGGCGGCTACCCGTACCGCAAGCTGCCGAACGCCGCCCGCCAGGTCGGTGCCCTGCTCGACGCCAAGGCGGTGCACGGCGGCCGGTCCGCCCGCAACCACCTGCTGTCCCTGGCCCAGCTGTCGGGCATCCCGGCCCGCCGGGTGGACGAGGTGCTCGGCGTGGTCGGCCTCCAGGACGTGGCCAGGAAGCGCTCCAAGGGCTTCTCGCTCGGCATGGGCCAGCGGCTCGGCATCGCCGCCGCCCTCCTCGGCGACCCCCAGGTGCTGCTCTTCGACGAGCCGGTCAACGGCCTCGACCCCGAGGGCATCCTCTGGGTGCGCAACCTGATGAAGGCGCTCGCCGCGGAGGGCCGGACGGTCTTCGTGTCCTCGCACCTGATGAGCGAGATGGCGCTGACCGCCGACCACCTGATCGTGATCGGGCGCGGCCAGCTGCTCTCCGACATGAGCGTCAAGGACTTCATCTCGGCGAACTCGGCCGACTTCGCGCGGGTGCGGACCCCGGACACCGAGCCGCAGCTGCGCGAGAAGCTGTCGTCCGCGCTGACCGAGGCGGGCGGCCAGGTGCTGCCCGAGCAGGACGGCGCGCTGCGCGTCATGGGCCTGCCGCTGCCCCGCATCAGCGACCTCGCGCACGAGGCCGACGTACGCCTGTGGGAGCTGTCGCCGCACCAGGCGTCGCTGGAGGAGGCGTACATGCGGATGACGCAGGGCGCCGTCGACTACCGCTCGACGATCGACCAGAAGGCCGGGCTCCAGCAGCCGCTGCCGCCCGGCGTACAGCCGCCGATGCCGGTTCCGGGCGCGGGCCAGCCCGGCTGGTACGCGCCGCCGGCGCCGCAGGCGGGCGGTCAGCACTTCGCGCCGCCGCAGGCCGGCCCGTACGGGGCTCCGGTGCCCGGTGCCGCGCCCGCCCCGGCGCCGGGCGCGGCACAGCCGAACCCGTACGCCCAGGCCGCGCCCCAGGCCCCCGCGGCCCAGGCCCCGGCCCAGCCGGCCGCCGCGCCCGCCGCACCGGCTCCCGCACAGCCGGCCGCCACCCCCGCCGCGCCGGCCGCCGCCCCCGCGCCCGCCGCCGATGTCGACCTGACCAAGTCCGAGGACGCCCGATGAGCACGCCCCAGCCGCAACTCGCCCCGCAGCAGCCACCCGCCGGCCCCTGGCAGGGCGCGCCGGGCACGTCGTACACCTCGCCGATCCCGGTGGTGCGCACGCACCTCGGACACGCGATCGTCTCCGAGTGGACGAAGATCAAGTCCGTGCGCTCGACGATGTGGACACTGGGTGTCTTCGTCTTCCTGCTGCTCGGCCTCGGTCTGCTGTTCGCCGTGATCGCCGCGTCCGCGGACATGAACCTGGAGGGTGAGTCCCCCCTGGGGCTCGGCCTGTTCGGGGTGATGATCGGCAGCGTCTGCATGATCACGCTCGGCGTGCTGACCACCGCCTCCGAGTACGGCACCGGCATGATCCGGACCACGCTGACCGCGTGCCCGAGCCGCAGCCGGGTGCTGGCCGCCAAGGCCATCGTGTTCTTCGGACTCGCGTTCACGATCACCCTCGCGGGCACCTCGCTGGTCGCCTTCCTCCAGGTGGCGATCCTGGAGGGCAGCAACGCGGGGGACCCGAGCGGTGAGGAGTGGCTGAAGGCGACCGTCGGCGTGAGTCTGTTCCTCGCGCTGTTCGGCCTGCTGTCGCTGCTCGTCGGCTCGCTGATCCGCCACTCGGCGGGCGCGATCACCATCATGCTGGGCGTGTTCCTCGCGCCGCTGGTCATCGCGATCTTCATGTTCGCGGAGTCGCTGCGGGACGTGCAGGAGTTCCTGCTCAACTACTCGATCCCGAGCCAGCTCGGCGTCTTCTACGGTGCCGAGCTGGGCGCCTCCGCCCCGTCCGGGTGGGACCCGCTGTGGATCATGCTGGGTCTGGTGGCCGCCGCGTTCGCCGGGGCGTTCGTCCTGTTGGAGAAGCGCGACGTGTAACCGCCGGGCGGGCGCCCGGAGTCGGCGCTCAGAACCTCGGCGCGTTACGGGACCGCTGCACCCGCGTGGTGCGGCGGTCCTTCGCGTTCCAGCAGGCCTTGTGCCAGTGGCGCCGTTCGTCGACGCCCGAGTGCTCGGGCCAGGCCACGACGTGCGGGACCCCGGAGGGGATCATCTGGTCGCAGCCGGGGCACCGGTAGGTCTTGCCCGCCGCGCTCGCGCCCGCCACATGGCGCACGCTCCACTCCTCGCCCTGCCAGGGTTCGCTGGACTGCCAGCCGCCGTACCGGCCCGAACGGTCGTCGTCGGCGCTCCGAGCCGACGGACCCGACCGGCCATCGCCCTTGGGACGGTTGCGACGCGGGGACACGGGACACCTCACGGGGCTATACAGGGAGCAGGGTTCGCATCCAGCCTACGCGGGCCCGACGGGGGCACGCGTACGGCACCAATCACCTCAGAACGCGCCTCCGCTCCCAGCATTCTGCAGACAATCGGCAAATCTCGCCGCCAGGCCGTGTCTTCGTCACGTGTCAGAGGGTTATGCCGGGTGGGGGAGCTCCCGAGCAGGAGCCGAGGAAGCAGGAAGTGCCATGCGTGTAGGAACATTTGTACTGGGAGCCCAGTTCCCCGGCCAGGGGCAGGGAGAGGCTCTCCACCGGGCGGTACGGACCGCGGACGTGGCCGAGGAGGCCGGACTCGACTCGGTCTGGCTGGCCGAGCACCACTTCGTGCCGTACGGGACGTGCCCGTCGGCGATCACCCTCGCCGCGTTGCTGCTGGGGCGCACCCGGCGGATCCGCGTCGGCACCGCCGTCAGCGTGCTGCCCACCGTCCACCCCGTCGCCCTGGGCGAGCAGGCCGCCCTGCTGCACGTGACGTCAGGGGGACGCTTCTCGCTGGGCGTCGGACGCGGCGGCCCCTGGGTGGACCTGGAGGTCTTCGGCGCCGGACTGGGGGCGTACGAGGAGGGGTTCCCGGAATCTCTCGATCTGCTGCTGCGCTGGCTGCGGGAACCCTCGGTCTCGGCCTCGGGGGAACGATTCAGCTTCCGCGAGGTCCCCGTGGTCCCGAGGCCCTCGCAGGACCTGGACGAGTCGCCCGGCCCCGAGGTGGTGGTCGCCTGCACCTCACCGGCGAGCGTACGGCTGGCGGCCGAGCGGGGGCTGTCGATGCTCCTCGGGATGCACGTCGGGGACGAGGAGAAGGCGGAGATGGTGGCGATGTGGCGCACCTATGCCCGGGCCGCGGGCCGGTCGGCGGAGGAGATCGCCGGCGCGGCCCATGTGTCGGCGGGCGTCTGCCAGATCGCGGACCGGCGCACGGACGCCGTGGAGGCGCTCACCAAGGCGATGCCGGGCTGGCTCAAGCAGGGGCTGGAGGCCCATGTGACCGTCGACGGCCGCGCCCGCGCCATGCGGGACCCGGTGGCGTACACCGAACTGCTCTGCGGGCTGCACCCGGTGGGGACGCCGCGGCTGTGCGTGGACCGGCTCGCGGCGACGAGCGAGCGTACGGGCATCTCGCGCTTCGCCCTGCTCGTCGAGGGCTCCGGCGATCTGACGGCGACGGAGGAGAACGTACGGCGACTCGGTGCCGAGGTGCTGCCTCACCTCGGCTGAGCCGTTCCGTGCCGTGCCAAGTGGAGCTGTGCCGTGCCGTGCCAAGTGGTGCCGTGCTGTTGTGCAAGGTGGTGCCGTGCCATGTCGTGCGGTGCCATGTCGTGCCGGGTGACCTGCCGCCCCGCTCTACTGATGCACCTCCCCCAGTCGGAGCGGCAAGCCGTGCTGCCTCACCGCCTCAGCAGTCCCGGAGTTCCGGGGACTGGTTGAGGAGCTGGCCCCGGATCGAGGTGAAGCGGGCGAGCCTGTCGTCCACGGACGGGTCCAGCGGGAACACCGCCACCCGGTGGCAGTTCTGGAAGGCCAGCCGTACACCGAAGTGCCGCTGCAGGGCGCCGCGTATCGCGTCGCTGGCGAGCGCGCGCAGCAGTTGTCCGCGCGCCTGCTCGTCCGGCGGGGGCGTCTGGTTGTCGGCGAACTCTCCGCCTTCGACCTTCAGCTGGACCACCAGGGAGCTGATCATCTCCCACGCGTAGGGCAGGGAGGTCCGGACGCAGTCGACGAAGGCGGCTTCGTCGACCTCGCCTCGCTCGGCCTGTTCGAGTAGGGCCGGTGAGACGTCGAGCGACATGGGTACTCCTCTCGCACCCCCACAACAACAGGGGTTGACGGACAGGGTCGGGGTTCGCGTTACCGAACACGCAGAGTGCACGGTTCGCGACCTCCCGTTTCTACGGTAAGCAACCGAACGTGACCGCACCAGGAGATTGCGCGCACCGACCACACACGAGACGCCCACAATCAGCCAATGCCGAAAGGGAGTTGACCGCGGCACATGCCACGGGACGCGGACGGCCCCCTGCGCGCACCAGGTGGGGTGACGCAGGGCGACGGGCGTCGACGAGGTCGTCACGGCAGTCGAATCGCGCGCACCCGCCACCGTCGAGTAGCGTTGCCGACCATGCGTCTCGTCATTGCCCGCTGCTCCGTCGACTACGCGGGCCGGCTCACCGCCCACCTCCCCTCGGCCCCCCGTCTGATCCTGGTGAAGGCGGACGGCAGCGTCTCGATCCACGCGGACGACCGGGCCTACAAGCCCCTCAACTGGATGTCGCCGCCGTGCACCTTGAAGGAGGACGCCGCGTCCTCCGACGGCACGCCCGGCCTGTGGACCGTCATCAACAAGGCGGGCGAGAAGCTCATCATCACCATGGAGGAGGTCCTCCACGACTCCTCGCACGAGTTGGGTGTCGACCCCGGTCTGATCAAGGACGGGGTGGAGGCGCATCTCCAGGAGCTGCTCGCCGACCGCATCGAGACCCTGGGCGAGGGCTACACCCTCATCCGCCGTGAGTACATGACGGCCATCGGCCCGGTGGACATCCTGTGCCGGGACGCGGCGGGCGCGACCGTCGCGGTGGAGATCAAGCGGCGCGGCGAGATCGACGGCGTCGAGCAGCTCACCCGCTACCTGGAGCTGCTGAACCGCGACCCGCATCTCGCGCCGGTCCGCGGCGTCTTCGCCGCGCAGGAGATCAAGCCCCAGGCCCGGGTGCTGGCGACCGACCGGGGCATCGACTGCCACGTCCTGGACTACGACGCCCTGCGCGGTATCGAGGACGACAAGCTGCGGCTGTTCTGAGCCAATTCACGCAGAAGGGGCCGGATCCGTGGAACGGACCGCCCCCTTCTGCGTGACCTGGCGGGTGACCTGGTGGTCGGAACCTCAGGAGGTGGAGCCGCCGGACGTCTCGGCGCCGCTCTCCGACGCGCTCGCGGAGACGCTGCTGGACGGCGAGGTGCCGCTCGTCGTCGCGGCTGTCGTCCCGCCCTCGGCACCGCCCGTCGTCCCGCCGGTGGTCGTCCCGCCCTCCGTGGTGCCCCCGGTGGTGCCGCCGTCGGCCGTACCGCCGTCCGCGGCGCCACCGGTGGTCGTCCCGTCGGTGGTCGTCCCGCCGTCCGTGGTGCCCCCGGTGGAACCGTCCGTGGTGCCGCCGGTGGGGCCGTCCGTGGTCCCACCGTCGGCCGTACCGCCGTCCGCGGCGCCACCGCCCGTCGTCCCTCCGCTGCTCCCGCCGCCGGTCGTCCCGCCGCCGGAACCGCTGCCGGAACCGCCCGTGGAGCCACCGTCGCTCGTGCCGCCGTCCGACGAACCGGACGACTCGGAGGGCGACGGCTCGTCGTCCTCGGACGGCTTCGCCGACTCGCTGGGTGTCGGGTCGTCCGCCGTGCCGAAGGCTCCGTCCGGGCCGGGGTCGCTGGGCTCCGGGAGTACTCCGGGACCGTCGTCGCCCTCGCCCTGCTTGGCCCGGTCCGCGTCGAGGCCGCCGTCGTCGGCACCCTCGCTGGCGGAGGGGTTGACGCCGATCCGCTCGGCCGGGGTGGCGTTCCGGTCGGAGGTCGCGCCGAGGGTCACCACGGTGCCGAGCACGGCGGCGAGCAGGGCGCCCGCGCCCGCGGCCACCAGGTTGCGCCGGGCGCCGCCGACGAACCCCTTGAGCACACCGGCCCGGTGCGCGGCGGAGCCGGTGCCCTGGCGGTCGGTGACGAGGGTGGACTCGCCCGTGGACGGGGCGGGGCCGGCGACCGCGCCGAAGGCGGCCGGGACGTACCCGGAGGGCACACCGCCGTGCGGGGCGGCCGGCTCCTCGTGCCGGGCGCCGGGCACCTCCTCCCCCGCCGCCGTGCGCCCGCCGGGCGGGGTCGCCCCGGAGCGGTCGGCGACCAGGGCGAGGGCCCTGCGGCCGGCGACGGTGCCGCGCTTGTCGGCGAGAACGCCGCGCAGCCCGATGGACGCCTCCAGTTCGGCGTGGGCCTCGTCCAGCCGGCCACGGCACAGCGCGAGGACACCCAGCTCGTGGCGGAAGTACGCCTGCTCGCCGGTCTCCTCGGCGAGGCGGGCCGCCTCGACGCCCGCCCGGAGCGCCCGCTCCCAGGCGTGCCAGTTCAGGGCCGCCGCGAACGCGGGCGCCGCCTGCCGGGCGAGCCGCACCGCGGCGCTGCCCTCCTCGTCCCCGGAGGGCTCGGTGCGCGGCCCGAGGGTGGCGAGCGCGGCGAGCAGGGCGTCCGCCTCGGCGGAGACCCGCTCGGGGGTGACCGAGGGATGCCCGGCCCACCAGGCGTAGTGCTGGGCGGCCGTACGGGCCCTGTCCTCGGCGCCGTCGCCGTATCCGGCGGTCTCCAGCTGGGTCCGCACGCCCGCCGCGAGCCGGTAGCGCGCGCCGACCGGGGTGACCAGGGCGCAGCCGACCAGCTCGCCGAGGGCGGCGTCGGCGTGGGTGTCGCCCACGAGGGCGGGCAGATGCGCCTGGTGCGGGACCTCGCCACCGAGGGCGACGGCGAAGCGCAGGGTCTCGCGCGCGGAGGCGCTCAGCCGGGAGGCGAGCAGCGCGGCGGGCGCGGCGCCCTCGGCGAGCGAGGGCAGCGGTGCGTCGTGCCCGTCCTCGGCCGGTGCGCGGGGCACGTCGGTGGGCGGTATCTCCTGGAAGACCCCGAACTCGTCGACGGCGTCCTCGCCGGCCCGCTGCCGGTCCCGTTGCCGCAGCAACGCCCCGGCCTGGACGAACCGCAGGGGCAGCCCTTCCGACTCGAACCAGAGGTCGCCCGCCCAGTTCGACTCGTCCTCGGTGAGGTCGCGTCCGACGGCGCGCTCCAGCAGGTCCTCGCTGCCCGCCCGGTCGAAGCCGCCGAGGACGATCTCCTCCAGGGGGGCGTCGGGCGACGGCAGGGGCGTGTCGGGGGTGGTCGCGATCAGGAAGGCGCACTCAGGGGTCGCGTCGAGCAGGTCGTCCAGCTCGGCGCCGCCGAACTCCAGGTCGTCCAGGACCACGACCGCGCCGATCTCCCGTACGAGCGCGAGGAACTGGTCTCGGCCGGGCCGGTACGCGGGCGCGCTGTGCACGGTCGCGAACAGGTCGTGGAGCAGGTCGTCCGCGGTGCGCCGGAATCCGGAGAGCCGGACGACGCCGTCGGGCGCGAGGTCGGCGCAGTCGGCGGCGACCGCGTCGAGGAGCGTGGTGCGACCCGAGCCGGGGGCGCCGGTGAGGCGGACGGAGCGGCCCCGTGCGAGCAGCCGCACCAGCCGTCCCCGCTCGTCGTCCCGGTGGAGCAGGGGCAGCTTCGGCAGGGTGGGGCCCGGGGGCGCCGGGGGCCGGGCGGCGCGGTCGATCTCGGCGCGGTCGGCCGGGGCGTGCTTCCCGGGCCGGTCGGGCAGCTCGCCGGGCGGGCAGTTCTCTATCTCGCTGCCGTCCACGGGGTTGACGGTGAGCAGGAAGTCGCCCGAGACCACCTGGACGGTGCGGGCGAGCGCCGGGGCGTGCCGGTCGAAGTCCTGGGACAGTGCCTCGCGGGGCGGGCGCCTGCCGGGTGTCTGTGCGTCGTCGTGGCCGTGCTCGTCGGATGCCCGGTTCGTCGGGTCCATAGGTTCTAGCCCCCCAAAAGCGTCTCGTGTGCTGGAGCCCCTCCCGGCCTTGCCGCACACCGCGCTGTCGCTTCTGGTCCGGAACCCGCTCGAGGGTTGCTGGCAGCGGGCAGCCGAACCCTAAACCTTCGCACAGTATCTCCGACAGTCCGGGGTACCGCGCCGCCCGAGACATCACGGTCTCGTGAGAATTGGGCGTGTGGTGCGTTTCGCCCCCATGGTCCGCAGGGCCCCCGGGAGCAGGCATGACGACCGGGTGTCCCGTGTACACGGAGCCATACGTACGAAACCGCACGCCTGTTCACACCCGGGGCAGTGACTCCAGTCCGATGCCGCCCTCGATCGCCAGGATGCGGTGCAGTCGCGTGGCCACGAGCAGCCGCTGCATCTGCGGCGGCACACCGCGCAGCACCAGCCGCCTTCCGCACCGTCCCGCCCGCCGGTGGGCTCCCATGATCACGCCGAGTCCGGTGGCGTCCCAGGAGTCCAGCTCTGACAGGTCGAGCACCAGGTCGCCGGCTCCGTCGTCGACGGCCGAGTGCAGGACCGTACGGGCGTCCGCCGCGCTGCGTACGTCGAGGCGGCCCCCGACGACCAGCTCGGCGTGGTCGCCCCTGATGTACATAAGCGCTCCCGTGAGTGCGTCTCGTACTCCGTGATCTGGGTGATGCAACGTCTGACGGTGTTCGACACCGTCAGGTTGCCGTCCGTGAGCGAACCGATACCGAATTCACCTCAAGGGGTGACGCCCTGGAGGCCCTTGCGTTCACCCGGGCGGCGTGGGCCGCCCGGGACGCGGGTGTCGGCGTCAGTGCTTGTAGAACCCCTGCCCGCTCTTGCGGCCGATGTCACCGGCGTCCACCATCCGGCGCATCAGCTCCGGCGGGGCGAACTTCTCGTCCTGGGACTCGGTGTAGATGTTGCTGGTGGCGTGCAGCAGGATGTCGACGCCCGTCAGGTCGGCGGTGGCCAGCGGCCCCATCGCGTGACCGAAGCCGAGCTTGCAGGCGAGGTCGATGTCCTCGGCGGTGGCGACACCCGACTCGTACAGCTTGGCGGCCTCGACGACCAGCGCGGAGATCAGACGGGTCGTCACGAAGCCGGCGACGTCGCGGTTGACGACGATGCAGGTCTTGCCGACCGACTCGGCGAACTCCCGCGCGGTGGCGAGCGTCTCGTCGCTCGTCTTGTAGCCGCGGACGAGTTCGCAGAGCTGCATCATCGGGACGGGTGAGAAGAAGTGGGTGCCGACGACGCGCTCCGGGCGCTCCGTCACCGCCGCGATCTTGGTGATCGGGATGGCGGAGGTGTTGGAGGCGAGCACGGCGTCCTCGCGGACGATCTTGTCGAGCGTCCGGAAGATCTCGTGCTTCACCTCGAGCTTCTCGAAGACGGCCTCGACGACGATGTCCGCGTCGGCCGCCGCGTCGAGGTCGGTGGTGGCGGTGATCCGCCCCAGCGCCGCCTCGGCGTCCTCGGCCGTCAACTTGCCCTTGGTCACGAACTTGTCGTACGAGGCGTTGATGCCGCCGATGCCACGGTCCAGCGCCTCGTCGGTGACGTCGCGCAGGACGACGTCCCAGCCCGCCTGCGCGGACACCTGGGCGATACCGGACCCCATGAGTCCGGCTCCGATGACGGCGAGCTTCCGTGCCACTGTGCGACTCCCCTGGTACGCGCTGTTGATGTGTTGCCTCTCGGCGGACACTAGCGGTCGTGAGGGCCTGTGTGACCGCTTAGTAACGCGAGTCACGTCTCAATGGACGGACATCACACCGGCAGCGCTCACACGGAGGGGCGGACGGCGTAGTTGAGCACCTTCTCGCTCAACAGGCCCTCCATCTCGTCCAGGAGGAGCAGCACTTCCCGGGAGACCTCGCCGGGATCGCGCCCGGCGAGCATCCGGCGGCCGACGACGGCCATCGTCGTCTGGTGGACCCAGTTGATCTGACCGGCGATCAGGGTCGGCGCGGGGTCGTCGGGCTCGGCGCCGGTCTCCTCGCGGAGGACCCTCTCCAGATTGTCCTGGATCTCCTGCTGGATGCTCCACAGCCGTGAGCGCAGCGCGGGCGCCTCGTGGATGACGGCCATGAAGCGGTCGTACCCCGTCATCAGACCGACGTTCGGCGAGACGGCCTCGACCTCGGCGCGCAGCTCCCGCAGCACGGCGGCGACGGCCGACTCGCCCGGGTCGCGGCCGCGCACCCAGCGGCCGAGGCGCTCGACGATGCCCGCGCTGCGGTCGAAGAAGAGGTCCTCCTTGGAGGGGAAGTAGTTGTAGACGGTGTTCACCGAGACGTCGGCCGCGTCGGCGACGTCCGCCACCGTCACCGTCACGAAGCCGTGCTCCAGGAACAGGCCGGTGGCGATGTCCGAGATCCGCTGCCGCGTCTCGCGCTTCTTGCGCTCCCTGAGCCCCTCCGTCATGCGTCCATCCTAGGCACCCTCTTGATCATTGGGATGTCTGAAACTTTGGGGCCATTGCAAAATTTGAGGGACTCTGTTTTTCTGGGGCCATGCCCATCATCAGTACGGCCGGTCTGGCCCGTACCTTCCAGACGAAGCGCGGCCCCGTTGAGGCCGTGCGCGGAATCGACCTCACCGTCCGCCCCGGCGAGATCCTCGGCTTCCTCGGCCCGAACGGCGCCGGGAAGACCACCACCCTGCGGATGCTCACGACCCTGCTGCCCCCGACCGGCGGCGCCGCCACGGTCGCGGGCCACGACCTGGCGGACGACCCGGCAGGGGTCCGCCGGGCCTGCGGCTACGTGGCGCAGTCCGGCGGGGTGGACCCGCAGATCACCGTGCGGGAGGAACTCGTCACCCAGGGGCGGCTCTACCGGCTGACCAAGGCCCAGGCCGCCCGGCGGGCCGAGGAGTTGGCCCACGACCTCGACCTGGCGGAACTGCTCGACCGCAAGTGCGCCGCGCTCTCGGGCGGGCAGCGCCGCCGCCTCGACATCGCCATGGCGCTCACCCACCGGCCGCGGGTGCTGTTCCTCGACGAGCCGACGACGGGACTCGACCCCGGCAGCCGCGCCGACCTGTGGGACCTGGTCCGCCGGCTGCGCGACGAGCACGGCACCACGGTCTTCCTGACGACGCACTACCTCGACGAGGCGGACGCCCTCTCCGACCGGCTCGTCGTGGTCGACGACGGGCGGATCGTGGCCGAGGGCACCCCGAGCGCGCTCAAGCTCCAGTACGCCGGGTCGATCGACGCCTCGCTCCAGGACGCCTTCCTCGCCATCACCGGCCGCGGCCCCGCCCCGGCCGACCCCGCCCCCGTAGCCGTTTAGGACCCCCCGATGCTTCTGCACGACACGGCACTGATCTTCGGGCGCTACGCCCGCCAGACCCTGCGCTCCCGCTTCGCGATGCTCTTCGGCGTGCTCATGCCGCTGCTGTACCTGCTGTTCTTCGGCCCGCTGCTCACCGGCCTCCCGCTCGGTTCGCGCGGCAGTTCCTGGCAGGTGCTCGTACCGGGCCTGCTGCTCCAGCTCAGCCTCTTCGGGGCCTCCTTCTCCGGCTTCATGATCATCCTGGAGAAGCAGTCCGGCGTGCTCGAACGGATGCGGGTCACCCCGGTGAGCCGGCTGGCGCTGCTGCTGGGCCGGGTGCTGCGGGACGCCGCGGTCTTCGTGTGCCAGGCGGTGCTGCTGGTCGTCGCGGCCCTGTTCATGGGGTTGCGCGCCCCGCTCGCCGGCGTCCTGCTCGGCTTCGTCTTCGTGGCCCTGCTGACGGTCTCGCTCGCCTCGCTGTCGTACGCGCTCGCCATGAAGGCCCGCTCACCGCACGAGTTCGGTCCCACGGTGAACGCCCTGACGATGCCGTCGATGCTCCTGTCGGGCCTGATGCTGCCGATGTCCCTGGCCCCCGGCTGGCTCGACCTCCTGTCGCACCTCGTCCCCTTCCGCTACCTGGTGGACGCGATGCGGGACGCCTACGTCGGCCTCTACACGACCTCGTCCATGCTGTACGGCGTCCTCGCCGCGGTCGGTCTCTCGACGCTGGCCGTGACGGTGGGCACACGGGTCTTCCGGACGGCCGGTGCCTAACTACGCTGGCCACATGGTCAATCTGACGCGCATCTACACCAGGACCGGCGACAAGGGCACCACCAACCTCGGCGACATGAGCCGGGTGCCCAAGACCGACCTGCGGATCTCGGCGTACGCGGACGCCAACGAGGCGAACGCGGCGATCGGGACGGCGATCGCCCTGGGCGGTCTGGACGGGGAGATCGTGGAGGTCCTCACCCGCGTGCAGAACGACCTCTTCGACGTCGGCGCCGACCTGTCCACGCCCGTGGTCGAGAACCCGCAGTTCCCGCCCCTGCGCGTCGAGCAGTTCTACGTCGACAAGCTGGAGGCCGACTGCGACCGCTTCAACGAGCGGCTGGAGAAGCTCCGCTCCTTCATCCTGCCGGGCGGCACCCCCGGCGCGGCCCTCCTCCACCAGGCCTGCACGGTCACCCGCCGCGCCGAACGCTCGACCTGGGCCGCGCTGGAGGTCCACGGCGACACCATGAACCCCCTCACCGCGACCTACCTCAACCGGCTCTCCGACCTGCTGTTCATCCTGGCCAGGGCCGCCAACCAGGAGGTCGGGGACGTCCTGTGGGTGCCGGGCGGCGAACGCTGAGCCCCTGACACCGGCGCAAGGACGGCAAGAGACGCCAAAGGACGTCAAGGGGCGCGGGGAAGCGTGCGCACCACCACGCACGACCCCGCGCCCCGCGCTATCGCAGCCCCGCCCGCTCCTTCTCCCCCGCGGTGTCCCTCACGCCCTCCGGCGCCTTCTTCGGCCAGATCGTGTAGGCGAGGGCGACCAGCCCGTGGATCCCGGCCGCGCGAAGCGCCGTCCACTGGAACGACCTCAGCGAGGCGGCGTTCCCGTCGTCGCCGACGTACCAGACGGCCGCCTGGAGCAGTGCCAGCGCGACACCGGCCGCCACCACGGTCCGCAGCCAGAGGGCACCCTCGTGCCGGGCCCTCGCCGCGCCGTACTTCGGCGGCCCCGCCGGCTTCGGCCCGCCCGCGAACCGATGTGCGGCATGGCCGTCCAGCCAGCGGATCATGTAGTGGCCGTAGCCCACGGTGAACCCGATGTAGAGCGCCGCCAGCCCGTGTTCCCAGCTCGGTTCCGCGCCGTTCTTCAGGTCGATCGCGGTCACCACGAAGAGCACCAGTTCCAGCACGGGCTCGCACAGCAGCAGCACCACACTCGTCCGGCGCCACCTCAGCAGATAGCGGACGGCCAGGGCGAGCGCCAGCAACGCCCAGAACCCGACCTCGCAGGCGATGATCAACGCGACGATCACGACTCGCTCCTTTCGTTCACCCTTCCAGGCTCCCGACAGGGGCGCCCGGAATCGTCGTCGGCGATGACGAACCCGCGGTACATCGAAAGATGCAGTCCAGGACCGTCCCCGGGCATCAGGCGGCGAGCAGCCGCTCCGTGTTGGATGGGGACATGGCCGTACGACCGCCCCGCCCGCACCCCTTCGACGTGCGCGCCGCCCTCGCCGGACTGCTCGGCGGTCTGCTGCTGTGGGGGATGCAGCTCGCTCCCCGTCCCGCCGACGGCGACCTCGTGCTCCTCGAAGGCCGCTGGTGGATCCTGCTCCCCCTGGTCGTGACGGCGGCCTGCGAGGCGGTGCGCCGCACCCTGCCCCGCACCGCCCTGCTGGTCGGATGGGCCGCGCTGACGGTGGACACGATCACCCAGGGCAATCTGGTCACGGTGGTGATGTTCACCGACCTGGTGTACGCGGCCGTGGTCTACAGCCCGCCCGGCACCGCCCGCCGCGTCCTGTGGATCTCCGGGGCGCTCACCGTGGTCGGCACGGTGGTGCCGGTGGCGGTGTGGCGGGTGCCGGAGGCGGTGCTCGTCGGCGCGGTCGTCGGCCTGGTCGCCTTCATGCCGGCCGCGACCGGCTCGATCGTCCGCAACCACCGCGACGCCGCCGACGCGGCCCGGCTGCGTGCCGAACAGACCGCACTGCTGGCCGAGATGGACCGGGCCCAGGCCGTCGCGTCCGAACGCGCCCGGATGGCACGGGAGTTGCACGACATGGTCGCCAACCACCTGTCCGCGATCGCCATCCACTCCACGGCCGCGCTCTCCCTCGACGACCCGGACACCTCCCGGCAGGCCCTCGGGGTCATCCGCGAGAACAGCGTCGAGGGTCTCGCCGAGATGCGCCGACTGATCGGCATCCTCCGCGACAGCGGCGACGACGACGCGCCGGCCGCCGCCCCCACCCTCGACGGACTCGGCGCGCTGGTCGAGGGCGCCCGCACCAACGGCCTGGACGTCACCCTCGACGTCGACCACGAGGACACCCTGCCCGCACCCGTGGGTCTCGCGGCCTACCGCATCGTCCAGGAGTCCCTCACCAACGCCCTCAAACACGCCTGCCCCGGCCGCGTCACAGTGACCCTGCGGCAACCGGACCGCTCCCTGCACATCGAGGTGACCAGCCCGTACGGCGACCGGCACGACCCGAGCGCCCCCGGATCGGGCGCCGGCCTGGTCGGCATGCGGGAGCGGGTCGCGCTGCTCGACGGCACCTTCGACGCGGGCCCCGAGAGCGCGGAGCACGGCAAGATCTGGGCCGTACGCGCCACCCTCCCGGTCACCGAAGGAGAACCCGCATGATCCGCGTCCTCGTCGCCGAGGACCAGTCCGCCGTACGCGCCGGGCTGGTCCTCATCCTGCGCAGCGCGCCCGACATCGAGGTCGTCGGCGAGGCGGCCGACGGCGAGCAGGCCGTGGCGCTCGCCCGGGAGCTGCGCCCCGACCTGGTGCTGATGGACGTTCAGATGCCGCGCCTCGACGGGGTGTCGGCGACCCGCCAGGTCGTCGCCGAGGGCCTGGCCGACGTCCTCGTCCTGACCACCTTCGACCTCGACGAGTACGTGTTCGGGGCGCTGCGGGCGGGCGCCGCCGGGTTCCTGCTGAAGAACGCCGAGGCGAAGGACCTCGTCGCGGCCGTGCGGACGGTGGGGCGCGGCGAGGGACTGATCGCCCCGGCCGTCACCCGGCGGCTGATCGCCGAGTTCGCCGCCGGGTCGTCCGGTGAGCCGTCGGCCGACCTGTCGGTGCTCGACTCGCTGACCCGACGGGAGCGCGAGGTGCTGTCCTGTCTCGGTCAGGGACTGCCCAACGCGGAGATCGCGGTGCGGCTCGACATGGCGGAGGCCACGGTGAAGACCCATGTGAGCCGACTGCTCGGCAAGCTCGACCTGCGCAGCCGCGTCCAAGCGGCCGTACTGGCCCAGGAACTGGGGATCTGACCCCCGCAGGGGTGTCGGGCGGGGCGCCCGGCGACATGTGCGGCGGTGCCCGGCGGGGTGTCCGGGGAGCTGTCCGAAGAGGCGCACTGGTCCAGACCCATTGACCTATGGTCCAGACCTTTCTATTCTCGCCGCACTGCGCCACGTCATGCTCATGCTCACGACACCCCACAAGGAGGCGCGTCATGCGCTTCAGGCACAGACTCGCGGCGGGCTTCGCCGCCCTGCTGCTTCCCCTGACCGGCCTGACCGGTCTCGCAACCACGGCCCACGCCGCGTCCGCTTCCACGACGGCCACCGCCACCTACACCAGGACCCAGGACTGGGGCAGCGGCTTCGAAGGAAAGTGGACCGTCAAGAACACCGGCACCACCACGCTCAGTTCCTGGACCGTCGAGTGGGACTTCCCCTCCGGAACGTCGGTCACCTCGGCCTGGGACGCCGACGTGACCTCCTCCGGCTCCCACTGGACCGCCAGGAACAAGTCCTGGAACGGCTCGCTCGCGCCCGGCGCCTCCGTCTCGTTCGGTTTCAACGGGAGCGGCTCAGGCTCCCCGGCGAACTGCAGGCTGAACGGCGGCAGCTGCGACGGCGGCCCCAGCGTCCCCGGTGACGCGGCGCCCTCCGCGCCCGGCACCCCGACCGCGTCCGGTGTCACCGAGACCTCGGTGAGGCTCAGCTGGAGCGCCGCCACCGACGACAAGGGCATCAAGAACTACGACGTCCTGCGCGGCGGCAGCAAGGTCGCCACCGTCACCGGCACCACCTACACCGACACCGGCCTGACCGCCGGCACCGACTACTCCTACACCGTCCAGGCCCGCGACACCGCCGACCAGACCGGCCCGCTCAGCGGCGCGGTCGCCGTCCGCACCAGCGGCGGGGTCGTCGACCCGCCGCCCGGCTCCAAGGTCAAGCTCGGCTACTTCACCGAGTGGGGCGTCTACGGCCGCAACTACCACGTCAAGAACCTGGTGACCTCGGGCTCCGCGTCCAAGATCACCCACATCAACTACGCCTTCGGCAACGTCAAGAACGGCCAGTGCGTCCTCGACGACTCCTACGCCGCCACCGACAAGGCGTACACCGCCGACCAGTCCGTCAGCGGCACCGCCGACACCTGGGACCAGCCGCTGCGCGGCAACTTCAACCAGCTGCGCCAGCTCAAGGCGAAGTACCCGCACATCAAGGTCCTGTACTCCTTCGGCGGCTGGACCTACTCCGGTGGCTTCGGCCAGGCCGCGCAGAACCCGGCCGCGTTCGCCAAGTCCTGCAAGGCCGTCGTGGAGGACCCGCGCTGGGCCGACGTCTTCGACGGCATCGACATCGACTGGGAGTACCCGAACGCCTGCGGCCTGACCTGCGACACCTCGGGTCCGGCGGCGTTCAGGAACCTGATGTCGGCACTGCGCGCCGAGTTCGGCCCGGACTACCTGGTCACCGCGGCCATCACCGCCGACGGTTCCTCCGGCGGCAAGATAGACGCGGCCGACTACGGCGGCGCCGCCCCGTACCTCGACTGGTACAACGTGATGACGTACGACTACTTCGGTGCCTTCGACAAGGACGGCCCGACCGCCCCGCACTCCCCGCTCACCTCGTACCCCGGCATCCCGCAGGCGGGCTTCAACTCCGCCGACGCCATAGCCAAGCTGAAGTCGAAGGGCGTCCCGTCCGCGAAGCTGCTGCTCGGCATAGGCTTCTACGGCCGCGGCTGGACCGGCGTCACCCAGTCCGCCCCCGGCGGAGCGGCGACCGGCGCGGCACCCGGCACCTACGAGGCGGGCATCGAGGACTACAAGGTCCTGAAGAACTCCTGCCCCGCCACCGGCACCGTCGCCGGCACGGCCTACGCGTACTGCGGCGGCAACTGGTGGAGCTACGACACACCCGCCACCATCGGCACCAAGATGACCTGGGCGAAGAACCAGAACCTGGGCGGCGCGTTCTTCTGGGAGTTCAGCGGCGACACGAGCAACGGAGAGCTGGTGACCGCGATCAACGACGGTCTGAAGTGACCGGCTGAGAAAGACCGGGCGGGTGGGTGTGGCGCTACGCCACATTCACCCGCTGTCCGGGTGGGGCCGCCTCCAGCCACGCGAGGAAACCGGTCAGCGCGTCCTCGCTCATCGCCAGTTCCAGCCGCGTGCCGCGGTGCAGGCAGACCAGGATGACGTCGTCGGGCAGGAGCACGAGTTCCTCGCCGTCCGGGGTGCGACGGCCGGCGACCTCGATCGCCGAGCGCTCCAGGACACGCCGCGGGCGGGGCGAGTACGAGAAGATCCGGAACCATTCGATGCGGTCCCCGTTGTAACGGGCGATGCCGTAGCCCCAGCCCTTGCCCTTCTCCTCGCCGCCCACGGGTTTCTCCGGGGCGTCCCACCGCAGGCTGCAGTTGAAGGTTCCACCGGAGCGCTGGATCAGCCGGCGGCGCAGTCCGAAGACGACGAGCCCCACCACCACGAGCGCGATCACCGACCCGCATACAGTCAGAGCGAGGACCATCGACACCGACCTCCTCGTCTCCTAGGTAATGGAACGTAAAAAACACCCGTATTCACCTCAGCCGCGGCCGGTTCAGGATGGAAACATCCTGAACCGGCCGCGGCTGAGACACAGCATCACACGGCGCACCCGTTCAGCGCGCCGACACCGTCCGCAGTCGGACGTCCGCGCGGCGCTCGGCGGCGGCGTCGCCCTCCGCCTTCGCCCGCTCCAGCTCGCGCTCCACGCGCTGGACGTCGATCTCGTCGGCGAGCTCGGCGACCTCGGCCAGCAGGGACAGCTTGTCGTCCGCGAACGAGATGAATCCACCGTGCACGGCGACGACGACGGTGCCGCCCTCACTCGTACGGATGGTCACCGGGCCCGACTCCAGCACACCGAGCAGCGGCTGGTGACCGGGCATGACGCCGATGTCGCCGGACGTGGTGCGCGCGACGACCAGGGTGGCCCGGCCCGACCAGACCTCTCGGTCGGCCGCGACCAGCGCGACGTGCAGCTCAGCAGCCAAGGTGGCTCCTCGGGTCACCACCCGGCGGTTCCGCCGGGTGTTGGGTTCAATTCTAGAGGGAGTACAGAGAGGGGCGGGACGCACCCCTAGAGGTGTGGTCTCGCCCCCCACTGTTCACGAGTTGCCGGGCGTCAGCTGACGCCGAGCTCCTTCGCGTTCTTCTTGAGGTCCTCAAGACCACCGCACATGAAGAACGCCTGCTCCGGGAAGTGGTCGTACTCGCCGTCGATGATCGCGTTGAACGCGGCGATCGACTCGTCCAGCGGCACGTCCGACCCGTCGACGCCGGTGAACTGCTTGGCGACGTGGGTGTTCTGGGACAGGAAGCGCTCCACGCGACGGGCACGGTGGACGACGAGCTTGTCCTCCTCGCCGAGCTCGTCGATACCGAGGATCGCGATGATGTCCTGCAGGTCCTTGTACTTCTGCAGGATGCTCTTCACGCGCATGGCGGCCGTGTAGTGGTCCGCCGCGATGTAGCGCGGGTCGAGGATGCGGGACGTCGAGTCCAGCGGGTCCACGGCCGGGTAGATGCCCTTCTCGGAGATCGGACGGGAGAGAACCGTCGTCGCGTCGAGGTGGGCGAAGGTGGTGGCCGGGGCCGGGTCGGTCAGGTCGTCCGCGGGGACGTAGATCGCCTGCATCGAGGTGATCGAGTGACCACGGGTCGAGGTGATGCGCTCCTGGAGGAGACCCATCTCGTCGGCCAGGTTCGGCTGGTAGCCCACCGCGGAGGGCATACGGCCGAGCAGGGTCGACACCTCGGAACCGGCCTGGGTGAAGCGGAAGATGTTGTCGATGAAGAACAGCACGTCCTGCTTCTGCACGTCGCGGAAGTACTCCGCCATGGTCAGACCGGCGAGGGCCACGCGCAGACGGGTGCCCGGGGGCTCGTCCATCTGACCGAAGACCAGCGCGGTCTTGTCGATGACGCCGGACTCCGACATCTCCTCGATGAGGTCGTTGCCCTCACGGGTGCGCTCACCGACACCGGCGAACACCGACACACCGTCGTGGTTGTTGGCGACGCGGTAGATCATCTCCTGGATGAGCACCGTCTTGCCGACGCCGGCGCCGCCGAACAGACCGATCTTTCCACCCTTGACGTACGGGGTGAGGAGGTCGATGACCTTGACGCCGGTCTCGAACATCTCGGTCTTCGACTCGAGCTCGTCGAAGTTCGGGGCCTTGCGGTGGATGCCCCAGCGCTCGCCCGTGTACTCCTCGTCGACGTTCAGCACCTCACCGAGGGTGTTGAACACCTTGCCCTTGGTGAAGTCGCCGACCGGCACGGTGATGGAGGCGCCGGTGTCGGTGACCGGGGCCTGGCGGACCAGACCGTCGGTGGGCTGCATGGAGATGGTGCGGACCAGGCCGTCACCCAGGTGCTGGGCGACCTCCAGGGTCAGCGTCTTCTTCTCACCCTCGTTCGCCGGGTCGGAGACCTCGACGTGCAGGGCGTTGTAGATGTCGGGCATCGCGTCGACGGGGAACTCCACGTCGACGACCGGGCCGATGACCCGGGCGACGCGGCCCGTGGCAACGGCCGTCTCAGAAGTCGTCGTCATTACTTGTCACTCCCCGCGGTCGCGTCGGCAAGGGCTGCGGAGCCACCGACGATCTCGCTGATTTCCTGGGTGATTTCGGCCTGGCGGGCCGCGTTGGCAAGGCGGGAGAGCGTGTTGATCAGCTCGCCCGCGTTGTCGGTCGCCGACTTCATCGCGCGGCGGGTGGCGGCGTGCTTGGAAGCAGCCGACTGCAGCAGCGCGTTGTAGATACGGCTCTCGACGTAGCGCGGCAGCAGGGCGTCGAGGACGTCCTCCGCCGACGGCTCGAAGTCGTACAGCGGCAGGATCTCGCCCTTCGGCCTCTCCTGCGCGACCTCGTCGAGGCTGAGCGGCAGCAGACGCGCGTCGAGCGCCTGCTGCGTCATCATCGACACGAACTCGGTGTACACGATGTGGAGCTCGTCCACGCCGCCGTCCGCCGTGTCCTTCTCGATGGCCTCGATCAGGGGCGCCGCGACCTTCTTCGCGTCCGCGTACGAGGGCTCGTCGGTGAAGCCCGTCCACTGGTCCGCGATCTTGCGCTCACGGAAGTTGTAGTGGGCGACACCTCGGCGGCCGACGATGTACGTGTCGACCTGCTTGCCCTCGGACTCCAGCCGTGCCGTCAACTGCTCCGCCGCCTTGATGGCGTTGGAGTTGAAGGCACCGGCCAGACCCCGGTCACTCGTCAGCAGCAGCACTGCGGAACGCGTGACCGTCTCGGCCTGCGTGGTCAGCGGGTGCTTGGTGTTCGAACCAGTCCCCACCGCCGTGACCGCGCGGGTGAGCTCGGTCGCGTACGGCGTGGAGGCCGCCACCTTGCGCTGCGCCTTGACGACGCGCGAGGCGGCGATCATCTCCATCGCCTTGGTGATCTTCTTGGTCGCGGTGACGGATCGGATGCGACGCTTGTAGACCCGGAGCTGAGCTCCCATGAGTCAGGTCCCTTCCTTACGTCACTTGGAGACGTTGACGGCCGCCGGAGCGTCCTCGCCGAGCAGCTTGCCGTCCGAGGTCTCGAACTGCTTCTTGAAGTCGGCGATCGCGTCGGCGACAGCGGTCAGCGTGTCGTCCGAGAGCTTGCCGCCCTCCTTGATGGAGGTCATGAGGCCCTGCTCCTTGCGGTGCAGGTACTCCAGCAGCTCCTTCTCGAAGCGGCGGATGTCGGCGACCGGGACGTCGTCCATCTTGCCGGTGGTGCCGGCCCACACGGAGACGACCTGGTCCTCGGTGGACATCGGCTCGTACTGGGCCTGCTTCAGCAGCTCGACCATGCGCTGGCCACGCTCCAGCTGGGCCTTCGACGCGGCGTCCAGGTCGGAACCGAAGGCGGCGAACGCCTCCAGCTCACGGAACTGGGCGAGGTCCACGCGAAGACGGCCGGAGACCTGCTTCATCGCCTTGTGCTGGGCGGAACCACCGACGCGGGAGACGGAGATACCGACGTTCAGCGCGGGACGCTGACCGGCGTTGAAGAGGTCCGACTCCAGGAAGCACTGGCCGTCGGTGATGGAGATGACGTTGGTCGGGATGAACGCCGAGACGTCGTTGGCCTTGGTCTCGACGATCGGCAGACCGGTCATCGAGCCCTTGCCCATGTCGTCGGAGAGCTTCGCGCAGCGCTCCAGCAGACGGGAGTGCAGGTAGAAGACGTCACCCGGGTAGGCCTCGCGGCCCGGCGGACGGCGCAGCAGCAGCGACACGGCACGGTAGGCGTCGGCCTGCTTCGAGAGGTCGTCGAAGATGATGAGGACGTGCTTGCCCTCGTACATCCACTGCTGACCGATGGCCGAACCGGTGTACGGCGCCAGGTACTTGAAGCCGGCCGGGTCGGACGCCGGGGCGGCGACGATGGTCGTGTACTCGAGCGCGCCGTTCTCCTCCAGCGCGCGACGGACCGACGCGATGGTCGAGCCCTTCTGGCCGATGGCGACGTAGATGCAGCGGACCTGCTTGTTCACGTCGCCCGAGCGCCAGTTGTCGCGCTGGTTGATGATCGTGTCGACGGCCAGGGCGGTCTTGCCGGTCTGGCGGTCACCGATGATCAGCTGACGCTGACCGCGGCCGATCGGGGTCATCGCGTCGACGGCCTTGTAGCCCGTCTCCATCGGCTCGTGCACCGACTTGCGCTGCATGACCGTGGGGGCCTGCAGCTCGAGGGCGCGGCGGCCGGACGTCTCGATCTCGCCGAGGCCGTCGATCGGGTTGCCGAGCGGGTCGACGACGCGGCCGAGGTAGCCCTCGCCCACGGCGACCGACAGGACCTCGCCGGTACGGGTGACCGGCTGACCCTCCTCGATACCGCTGAACTCACCGAGGACGATGGCGCCGATCTCGCGCTCTTCCAGGTTCAGCGCCAGGCCGAGGGTGCCGTCCTCGAACCTCAGCAGTTCGTTGGCCATGGCCGAGGGAAGACCCTCGACCTTCGCGATGCCGTCGCCGGCAAGGGTGACCGTACCGACCTCCTCGCGCGAGGCCGCGTCCGGCTTGTACGACTGGACGAAGTTCTCCAGCGCGTCCCGGATCTCCTCCGGCCGGATCGTGAGCTCCGCCATCTGGGTTCCCTGCTCTCCTTGTTGGGCCCGAAGTTTCAACTTGGGGGTCTGGGGGCGACCCCCAGGAATCCTCTGCACGGCCCAACCGGGCCGTAGGTACGTACTGCGTGTGAAGTTGCTCAGCTCGCCAGGCGGCGGCCGGCGTCCTCGAGTCGGTCCGCGATCGAACCGTTGATGACCTCGTCTCCGACCTGCACCCGGATCCCGCCGAGGACACCGGGGTCCACATCGAGGTTGAGGTGCATCGGACGGCCGTAGAGCTTCGCCAGGGCGGCGCCGAGACGCTGCTTCTGGGGGTCGCTCAGCGGGACCGCCGAGGTGACGACGGCGACCATGCGGTTCCGGCGCTCGGCGGCGAGCTTGGACAGGGACTCGAGTCCCGCTTCCAGGCTACGTCCCCGCGGCGCGATCACCAGACGCGTCACCAGACGCTCGGTGGTGACCTTGGCGCGGCCGCCGAGCAGGCTGCGGAGCAGTTCGCTCTTGGCCGACGCGCCCGCGGCGCGGTCGGTCAGCGCGGACCGCAGCCCGGTGTTGGAGGAGACGATCCGGCCGAACCGGAACAGCTCGTCCTCGACGTCGTCGAGCGTGCCCGACTTCTGCGCGGCGGTGAGGTCGGCCAGGGCGGCCAGCTCCTCCAGCGCGTCCACCAGGTCGCGCGACTGCGACCAGCGGGAACGCACCAGACCCGCAACCAGGTCGGCGGTGGTCCCGCTGACCTGGCCGCCGAGGATGCGCCCGGCCAGGCCGGCCTTGGCCTCGCCGGCCTGCGCCGGGTCGGTGAGGACCCGACGCAGCGACACCTCGCGGTCGAGCAGCGCGGTGACGGCGGCCAGCTCGTCGGCGAGCGCGGTCGCGTCCACGGACGTGGAGTCCGTCAGCGCGTCGAGACGCTCACGTGCGGCTGCCAGGGCCTCGCGGCTCGCTCCGTTCATCGCGTCGCCTCGGCCTTCTCCTCGAGGTCGTCGAGGAAGCGGTCGATCACGCGGCTCTGCCGGGCGTGGTCCTCCAGGGACTCACCGACGAGCTTGCCGGCCAGGTCGGTGGCGAGCTTGCCGACGTCCTGGCGCAGCGCGGAAGCGGCGGCCTTGCGGTCGGCCTCGATCTGGGCGTGACCGGCGGCGACGATCTCCTCACGCTGCCGCTGGCCCTCGGCGCGCATCTCGGCGATGAGCGCGGCGCCCTGCTCCTGCGCCTCCTGGCGCAGTCGCGCGGCCTCGTGCCGGGCCTCGGCGAGCTGAGCCTTGTACTGCTCGAGCACGCTCTGGGCCTCGGTCTGCGCGGCCTCAGCCTTCTCGATACCGCCCTCGATGGCCTCGCGGCGCTCTTCCAGAACCTTGTTGATGTTCGGGAGAAGCTTCTTGGCGAGGAAGCCGAAGACGATGACGAAGGCGAGCAAGCCGATGACGAGCTCAGGGATCGGCGGAATGAGAGGGTTCTCTGCTTCCCCCTCGGCCGCCAGGATGAGCAGCTGGCTCATGTCGTTGCCTTTCGTCTGGTTTGGTCGTCAGCCTGAAGAGATCAGGAGCCGTAGACGAACGGCATAACCAGACCGATGAGGGCGAGCGCCTCACAGAAGGCGAAGCCGAGGATCTGGTTGGCACGGATCAGGCCGGCGGCCTCGGGCTGGCGGGCCAGAGCCTGGGTGCCATTGCCGAAGATGATGCCGACGCCGACGCCGGGGCCGATGGCGGCGAGACCGTAGCCGATGGAGCCAAGGGCCTTGAGGTCACCGGTGACAGCGGCGAGAGTCGAGGACATGCCAGTTCTTCCTTCTCTTTCAAGGACCGGTGGGGGTTGGCCACCGGACGTCTTCGGGGGTTTTCGAGAGGTGGGCGCTCAGTGGTGCTCGGCGAGGGCGCCCTGAATGAAGGTGCAAGTCAGGAGCACGAAAACGTACGCCTGAAGGGCCTGGACGAAGAGCTCGAAGGCCGTCATCACGATGACCATGATGAAGGAGACACCCGCGTAGGCGATCCCGATGCCGTTGAGCAGGTACCAGCTGGCAATCGTGAAGAGGAGGAGCAGGGTGTGGCCGGCGAACATGTTCGCGAAGAGTCGCACCGCGTGGGTGAAGGGCCGGACCAGCAGGTTCGAGAAGAACTCGATGAGCATGGCCAGCGGAAGCACCGGGCCGAGTTCCTTGTTGTAGCCCGTGAAGTTCTTGAACGCTCCGACGAAGCCGTGCCGCTTGAAGGTCAGGGAGACCCACAGGATGTAGACGATCGCTGCGAGCACCGCCGGGTAGGCGATGATCGCGGTGACCGGGAACTGGGCGACCGGGATGATCGACCAGAGGTTCATCATCCAGATGAAGAAGAAGAGGGAGACGATCAGTGGAACGTACTTCTCGCCCTCCCTCTTTCCGATCGTCTCGTACACGATCCCGCGACGAATGAAGTCGTAGCCGGCTTCGGCGACCATCTGCAGCTTGCCCGGGACAACCTTCGGCTTACGGAAGGCTGCCCAGAAGAAGCCGACGACGACGATCGAGCCGAGCAGCGCCAGCAGCATCGTCTTGTTGAAGTAGATCGCGTCGTCCTGGTGCCCGATGATCGGCTCAAACAGGAACGAGTGCAGGCCGGGAGCCGGGAAGCCACAGCCGTCGAAGATGTGGCAGTCGGTCTCGAAGGCGAGCACCTGCGTCGGGTCAGCACTCACCGCGGGCTCCTTCAGCGTGGCGCATGGGTACGGCAACCTCGTTGTGTCGGCGCGGCGCGCAGCCGCGGGTCGGCACTGGACTGGTGTTACGGATGTGGGGGCGGCTGTGGGGCATCGAGCCTCGCACCAGGCCAGGCGTCAGCTCGATCGCCCGCGCCCGCGATGCCGCAGTTGGCACCGGACGATAGCAGGATCTCCTACGGTCACTTATCCCGGCCCTACCCCTCACGACGAATGCCCCGACTTTTCGGCCTTCGCGCCGGTCGAGGAGTCGGGTTCGACGTAGAGGATCTTGGCCTTCATGTGTGCACGAGTCTGAGCGACGATCCACACGAGGGTGGTGCCGACCAGCGTGAACGCGAAGGCGCGGGGGTGGAAGAGCGTGGTGTTCTTGAACGCGGCCAGGAAGATGAACAGCAGCAGAATCTGCGCCGCGTAGAGCATCAGGCCCATCGCCTGGAACAGGTGAGGAAGCGATTTGGCGGTGCGCTGCAGAACGTAGAGCCCGATTCCCATGAAGAGGATCGTGATCACCGCGGCGACGATGGCGCCGATCGCCCCCTTGCTCCCGACGACCGGACCGCTGATGACGGCGGCGATCACGCCGGCGGCAGCCGTGGGTACGGCAGCCTGAAGGAGGATCCGGGCGTCATTGGACGGCATGGCGGCAACTCCGCTTACTAAGGGGGCAGGTGTCGTCATGGACGAGCGTAGTCCCCGGGGGCGAGCGGAATTCTCACGCCGGTGGGCCGTCGCACTGCGACCCATCGGCTCCATCCGGGGTTCTCGTGAACCGTATCACAAACTATTTGATGAGGTCTTTACCTGAATGGCGTGCGCGGTGTCACACATGAGAGTGAACGCGCCCGTCCGTGCGGAAACAGTGCCGACTTGTCTGGTATAAGGATGGTTTGCCCTCCCAGTTTCTTGCATGCCATCGGCAAAGGCTTAGTCAGATTCTTACCTTGGCGTCAGCGGTGAACGGAGTCGCTCCCCGTACGACGGACGGCCGGGGGACGTGTGCGGTGCCACACGTCCCCCGGCCGTCAGGGCTCACTCCCCAAAGGGGCCTGGTCAGGCCTTCTTGATCTTGCCCTTGAGCTTGCCGTCGATGTAGCCGGCCCAGCTGCGGCCCGCCTGGATCTTGAAGCACTGGTTCTTCTTCAGGCTCTTGTCGAAGGTGTAGTAGTCGCCCTTCTTCTTCTTGAACTCCTTCCAGCCCGTCAGCGACTTCCAGTCCTTGCCGCAGGTGATGAGGCGAATGCCGATGCCGTGGTCGTAGGTCTTCTTCGTGATCGTGAACTGGACCTTGCCGGCCGCGGTGGTCTTGAACTTGGCGTCGTCCTCGACCTTCTGCGCCTCGTTGGTGTTGAAGTTGAACGGAAGCACCTTGGTGGCGGGAGCGGCCGACGCCTGCGTGGCCGTGAGGCCGAGCGAACCGCCGAGCGCCATGACGACGAGGGTGGTCGCGATGGACTTGCGCATGTGTCCCCCATGAGTGGTTGGTTCACGGGGGCTTCGGGCCCGCACGGCCATGTCTCCGGCGGTCGTCCCCCGCTGTCGGCCACGACCTTTCCAGGGGACCGGGGAGCGCTCAATTGTCCTTAGGTGACGTGCACTTGAGGACCCTGCCCTTCAGGGCGACGCACGGATGAGACGCCGAGCCGTCAGCGCCGCGCCCCCGCGGGGCTCGGCTCCTCCTGCTCCGTGCGCCCGCCGATCGCCGTCGCACCGTTGAGGGACGGCGTCCAGTCGGCGAGCGCGGCCGGCGGTTCCGCGGTGGGCTGCGCGGTGGGGCGACGGCGGCGGTAGCGCGGCGGTACGAACGCCTCGGCCCAGCGGGGCGCGCGCGGGGTGAAGCGGGGCAGCAGCAGCAGGAAGAGGCCGACGCCGCTGAGGGCGGCGATGCCGAGGACGATCCACATGGACGCCGCGTTCACCGTGTAGGCGAGGGCGCCGAAGGCGATGACCGCGGACCAGAAGTACATGATCAGCACCGCCCGGCTGTGCGAGTGGCCGATCTCCAGCAGCCGGTGGTGCAGATGCCCCCGGTCGGCGGCGAACGGCGACTGGCCGCGCCAGGTGCGGCGCACGATGGCGAGGATCAGATCGGCCGCCGGGATCGCGATGATGGTCAGCGGCATCAGCAGCGGGATGTAGACCGGCACCATCTGGAACACGGTGTCGCGTTCCGAGCCGAACAGCTGCATGGCGTCCGGGTCGACCTGCCCGGTGACGGAGATCGCGCCGGCGGCCAGCACCAGACCGATCAGCATCGAGCCGGAGTCACCCATGAAGATCCGCGCCGGGTGCATGTTGTGCGGCAGGAAGCCCAGGCACATGCCCATCAGTACGGCCGCGAAGAGGGTGGCGGGGGCCGCGGCCTCGATGCCGTAGCTGTACCAGAGGCGGTAGGCGTACATGAAGAACGCCGCCGAGGCGATGCACACCATGCCGGCCGCGAGACCGTCGAGCCCGTCGACGAAGTTCACCGCGTTGATCGTGATGACGACCAGGGCGACGGTCAGCAGGGTGCCCTGCCACTGGGTCAGCGCGACGATGCCGACGCCCGGAACGGGCAGCCACAGAATCGTCAGACCCTGCATGACCATCACGCCCGCGGCGATCATCTGCCCGCCGAGCTTGATCAGCGCGTCGATCTCGAACTTGTCGTCCAGCACGCCGATCAGCCAGATCAGCGCCGCCCCGGACAGCAGCGCGCGCGGTTCGTTGGAGTCGGCGAAGACCTCGCTGAGGTTGGTCAGGTGGTCGGCGACCAGCAGACCGGCGCACAGCCCGAAGAACATCGCGATGCCGCCGAGGCGCGGCGTGGGTTCACGGTGCACGTCGCGCGCACGGATCTCCGGCATGGCTCCGGCCACGATCGCGAACTTCCGCACCGGCCCTGTCAGCAGGTACGTCACCGCGGCCGTGATGCAGAGCGTCAGGAGGTATTCACGCACGGGCTTCCCCACAGGTCTCGCTGGCCATCTCAGCCCCACACCCTAGCGATGCACGCATATGGTTGAGGACTTCCGGGTAGCGACGATGGTTGCACGTGATGCTGTGTGCAGGGGTGCGTCTACCCCACCTCAGTGCGGATACGGCGGAAATCTTCCGGCCAGGTCCCGTACTTCTTCACGCGTCCGCCTGCCGTCGCCGCCGTCCCTGAGCACCCGTGCGAGGAGCCCGGCGAGATGCGTCATCTCCGCCTCGCCCATGCCCTGGGTGGTGAGCGCCGCCGTGCCGAGCCGCAGGCCACGGGCGTCGCCGTGCGGCAGCGCACAGCAGTCCAGCACGATCCCGGCCGCCGCGAGCCGGCCGCGGGCGGCACGGCCGTCGAGGCCGAACGGCGCGGGGTCGACCACGAGGAGATGGGTGTCGGTGCCGCCGGTGATGACGACGAGCCCCTCCCTGGCGAGCCCCTCGGCCAGGACGCGGGCGTTGGCGACCACCTGATGGGCGTACCCGGCGAACGCCGGAGTCGCCGCCTCCCCGAACGCGACGGCCTTCGCCGCGATGGAGTGCATCTGCGCCCCTCCCTGGGTGAAGGGGAACACCGCCCGGTCCACCCGCTCGGCCAGCTCGCTCCCGCACAGCAGCATCCCGCCGCGCGGCCCGCGCAGCACCTTGTGCGTGGTCGCGCAGACGATGTCCGCGTACGGCACCGGACTGGGCGCCGCTCCCCCGGCCACCAGCCCGATGGGGTGGGCGGCGTCGGCGATCAGGAAGGCCCCGACCTCGTCGGCGACCTCGCGGAAGAACGCGTAGTCGAGATGGCGGGGGTAGGAGATCGAACCGCACACGATGGCCTTGGGGCGGCGCGTACGCGCGAGGGTGCGCACCTGCTCGCGGTCGATGAGCCCCGACTCGGCCTCGACGCCGTAGCCGACGAAGTCGAACCAGCGGCCGGAGAAGTTCGCCGGCGACCCGTGGGTGAGGTGGCCGCCGAAGTGCAGGCCCATCGCCAGCACGGTGTCACCGGGGCGCAGCAGGGCCGCGTAGGCGGCCAGGACGGCCGAGGAGCCCGAGTGGGACTGGACGTTGGCGTGTTCGGCCCCGAAGAGTGCCTTGGCCCGCTCCACGGCGAGCCGCTCGGCGACGTCGACGATCTCGCAGCCGCCGTGGTAGCGGGCGCCCGGATAGCCCTCCGCGTACTTGTTGGCCAGCGGCGATCCGAGGGCCGCCAGCACCGCGGGCGAGGTGAAGTTCTCGGCGGCGACGAGCTGCAGCGTCGTCGACTGCCGGTCCAGCTCGCCGAGGAGGATGTCGGCCAGTTCGGGGTCCTGCCGTCGCAGGGCATCGGCCTCGAGGACAGGGGTGACCGACATGGTGGGCTCCGGGCGTCGACGGTGACGTACGACCAATGTAGGCCCCTGTGTCCCAGGACGCCCGGTGTCGTCCCGCTTCCTACGCCCGGGCGGGCACCCCGGTCAGCGCGGTCACCACCGGATCCAGCGCCTGGTGTATCTCGTCGCCCACGGAACGGAAGAACGGCAGCGGGGCGCCGTAGGGGTCGTGGACCTCGTCCGCGTCGGCCGTGGGGGCGAGGAGCCACCCGCGCAGCGCGGCGGCGGCACGCACCAGGGCACGGGCCCGTACGACCATGCCCTCCTCCAGCGGCGGCAGGGTGGCCGGGTCTATCGCCCGGACGAGGCGGGTGAACTCCTTCAGGGTGAAGGTGCGCAGCCCCGCCGAGTGGCCCATCGAGATGACCTGGGCCCGGTGGTCGCGGGTGGCGGTCAGCACGAGGTCGGCCATGATCACGTGCTCGTCCAGCAGCTCCCGCCCGGTGAAGCCGGAGGCGTCCGCGCCGAAGTCGGCGAGGACGGCCTCCGCGTTAGCCTCCATGGGCGCGCCCTCGTGCCCCCAGGTCCCGGCGCTCTCGACGACCAGTCCGCCGCCCAGCGGGTCCCCGAGCCGGTCCGCCAGGGCATGGCGGGTCAGCCGCTCGGTGATCGGCGAGCGGCACACGTTGCCGGTGCTGACGTGGAGGATGCGAAAGGTGTCACGCGGCAGCCCCGTGAAGGTCCGCGTCTCTTCCCCGTCCCATATGCCACGCCCCGCGTCAGGGGCCGTCAATTCGCCACCTCGAGGTCGGGTACGACCTTGCGCAGCTCCTCCGCCGACAGGGCACCCGCCCGCAGCAGCACCGGCACCTTGCCCGTGACGTCGACGATGGACGACGGCACGTTCCCGGGGGTGGGGCCGCCGTCGAGGTAGACGGAGACGGAGTCGCCCAGCATCGCCTCGGCGGCGTCGCAGTTCTCCGGCGCCGGGTGGCCGGTCAGGTTCGCCGAGGAGACCGCCATGGGGCCGACCTCGGTGAGCAGCTCGATGGCGACGGGGTGCAGCGGCATCCGGACGGCGACCGTGCCGCGGGTGTCGCCGAGGTCCCACTGGAGCGACGGCTGGTGCTTGGCGACGAGGGTGAGCGCGCCCGGCCAGAAGGCGTCGACGAGCTCCCAGGCCATCTCGGAGAAGTCGGTGACGAGGCCGTGCAGGGTGTTCGGGGAGCCGATGAGGACGGGGGTGGGCATGTTGCGGCCCCGGCCCTTGGCCTCCAGCAGGTCGGCGACGGCCTCCGAGGTGAAGGCGTCGGCGCCGATGCCGTAGACGGTGTCCGTGGGCAGCACCACGAGCTCGCCCCGGCGGACGGCGGATGCGGCCTCACGCAGACCGGTGGCGCGGTCGGTCGCGTCGTTGGTGTCGTATCGCCGTGCCATCTGGCGGGCCTCCTCGTACACGTAATGCTGGGCTTGGTGAGAAACAGCCGTGGGGGGCGTGCTCATCAGGGCAGCGCCTTGCGGGCGGTCGCGAACCGCGGCCGGTTGTTGAGGTCGGGGTGGTCGGCCGCGTCGGCCCAGCCCCGCTCCTCGGTGAAGATCCACGGCACCTGGCCGCCCTGGGTGTCGGCGTGCTCGACGACGACGACACCGCCGGGGCGCAGCAGCCGGTGCGCCGTGCGTTCGAGGCCGCGGATCAGATCCAGGCCGTCCTCGCCCGAGAACAGGGCGAGTTCGGGATCGTAGTCGCGGGCCTCCGGTGCCACGTACTCCCACTCCGTGAGCGGGATGTACGGCGGGTTGGAGATGACCAGGTCGACCTGGCCGTCGAGGTCGCGGAAGGCGTCGAGGGCGTTGCCCTGGCGCAGGTCGACCCTGGAGCCCGCCACGTTCTTGCGGGTCCACACCAGGGCGTCCTCGGACAGTTCCACGGCGTGCACGCGGGAGCGCGGCACCTCCTGGGCGAGGGCGAGCGCGATGGCGCCGGAGCCGGTGCACAGGTCGACGATGCAGGGCTCGACGACGTCCATCGCCCGGACGGCGTCTATGGCCCACCCGACGACGGACTCGGTCTCCGGGCGGGGCACGAACACCCCCGGCCCCACCTGCAGTTCGAGGTAGCGGAAGTACGCGCGTCCGGTGATGTGCTGGAGCGGCTCACGCTGCTCGCGCCGCGCGATGACCTCCCAGTACCGGGCGTCGAAGTCGGAGTCCTTCACGGAGTGCAGCTCGCCCCGCTTCACGCCGTGCACGAACGCGGCGAGCTCCTCCGCGTCGTTGCGCGGCGAGGGCACGCCGGCGTCGGCCAGGCGCTGGGTGGCCTGGGCCACCTCTGCGAGCAGCAGGTTCACGCAAGTCCTCCGGTACTAGGTACGTCGTACTGCCTTACGCGGCCGCCAGCTTCGCCGCCGAGTCCGCGTCGACGCAGGCCTGGATCACCGCGTCGAGGTCGCCGTCCAGGACCTGGTCCAGGTTGTACGCCTTGAAGCCGACGCGGTGGTCCGAGATGCGGTTCTCCGGGAAGTTGTACGTGCGGATCTTCTCGGAGCGGTCGACGGTGCGGACCTGGCTGCGGCGGGCGTCGGCGGCCTCCTTCTCCGCCTCCTCCTGCGCCGCGGCGAGCAGCCTGGAGCGCAGGATACGCATCGCCTGCTCCTTGTTCTGCAGCTGGCTCTTCTCGTTCTGGCAGGAGGCGACGACTCCGGTGGGAAGGTGCGTGATGCGCACGGCGGAGTCGGTGGTGTTGACGGACTGCCCGCCGGGCCCGGAGGACCGGTAGACGTCGATGCGGAGGTCGTTCGGGTTGATCTCGACGTCGATCTCCTCGGCCTCCGGGGTCACGAGGACACCGGCGGCGGAGGTGTGGATGCGGCCCTGGGACTCGGTGGCGGGGACGCGCTGGACGCGGTGCACACCGCCCTCGTACTTGAGCCTCGCCCACACGCCCTGGCCGGGCTCGGTGGCGCCCTGGCCGCCCTTGGTCTTCACGGCGACCTGGACGTCCTTGTAGCCGCCCAGCTCGGACTCGGTGGCGTCGATGATCTCGGTCTTCCAGCCGACGCGCTCGGCGTACCGCAGGTACATGCGCAGGAGGTCACCGGCGAACAGGGCGGACTCGTCGCCGCCGGCGCCGGCCTTGATCTCCAGGATGACGTCCTTGTCGTCGCTGGGGTCGCGCGGGACGAGCAGGAAGCGCAGCTTCTCCGTCAGTTCCTCGCGCTGCTTCTCCAGCTCCTTGACCTCGGCGGCGAAGTCCGGGTCGTCGGCGGCCAGTTCGCGGGCCGTCTCGATGTCGTCACCGGTCTGCTTCCAGGAGCGGTACGTGCCGACGATCGGGGTCAGCTCCGCGTACCGCTTGTTGAGCTTGCGCGCGTTGGCCTGGTCGGCGTGGACCGACGGGTCGGCGAGCTTCTTCTCCAGGTCGGCGTGTTCCCCGACCAGGTCCTGGACCGCCTCGAACATCTCCGGCTCCCTGTACGACGTGATGAATGGGCTGCACCGCAAAGCGCCGGTCCCGGAAGCCCCCGGACGGGGGCACCGAGGACCGGCGCTTGGGGCTCGCTACTTCTTGGCAGCGGCAGCCTTGCCGAAGCGGGCCTCGAAGCGGGCCACGCGGCCACCGGTGTCGAGGATCTTCTGCTTGCCCGTGTAGAACGGGTGGCACTCGGAGCAGACCTCGGCGCGGATGGTGCCGCTCTCGATCGTGCTACGGGTGGTGAACGACGCGCCACAGGTGCAGCTGACCTGCGTCTCGACGTACTCGGGGTGGATGTCGCGCTTCAAGGTGTCTCCTAGTTTCGGGAGGGCGCCGGGTCGCCGCCGCGGGATGCGGGAGCGTGAACCGGAGCCGACGTACCAGTCTGCCAGGACTGGCCGCATCTCCCAAAACCAGGGGGTGCCGCCAGGTATTCCCGGGGGGGGTGCCTCGGCCTTCGCGGCCCGCCCGAGTGCCGCGTGATCGCCGTGGGCCGCTACGGGGACGTGGGGGCCGGTCGCGCGCTTCCCCGCGTGCCTTCAGTTCCCGGCGGTGACGACGTCCCCGGCCGTTCCCGTAGCCGTGCCCTTCGTGGCCGACTTCGGGATGGGCCGGTCGGCCTTCAGGGCCGCCCACACCCGCTGCGACTTCGCCTCGTCGACCAGGACGCGGTTGGGGTCGGCGGGGTCGTACTGGACCGGCATGGTGACCATGGACATGTTCTTGGCGCCGATGCCCTTGAGGCCGCCCGCGAAGGAGGCGAGATCCTTGACCGTGTCGAGGTCGGAGTCGGTGGTGACGGCGTCCGTGGCGGTGTCGGCGAGGTCGTAGAGCTTCTTCGGGCTGCTGAAGACGCCGACCTCCTTGACCTGCTCCAGCAGCGCCTTGACGAACGCCTGCTGGAGCTGGATGCGGCCGAGGTCGGAGCCGTCGCCGACGCCGTGCCGGGTGCGGACCAGCCCGAGGGCCTGCTTGCCGGTGAGGGTGTGCTCGCCGGCCTTGAGGTTCAGATGGCTGTCGGGGTCCTTGATGTCCTTGGTCGTGGTGATGTCGACCCCGCCGAGGACGTTGATGAGCTTCTCGAAGCCGGCGAAGTCGACCTCGATGTAGTGGTCCATGCGGATGCCGGTCATGGACTCGACGGTCTTCACCGCGCACGCGGCGCCACCGGTGGAGTACGCCGAGTTGAACATCGCCAGACGTGCCGCCGGGTACGTCCTGCCGTGCGTGTCGGTGCACTCGGGCCGCGCCACCAGGGTGTCCCGGGGGATGGAGACCACGCTGGCCTTCCTGTGGCCCTCGTAGACGTGCACGATCATCGCGGTGTCGGAGCGGGCACTGCCGTCGTCGGCGCCACCGCCCAGCTTCTTGTTGCTGCCGGAGCGGGTGTCGGAGCCGAGGACGAGGATGTCCTGCGAGCCGTTGTCGACGTCGAGGGGCCGGTCGGTGCCGAGGGCGTGGTTGATGTCGACGCTCTTGATGTTGCCGTTGAGCTTGAAGTACAGGTAGCCGACCCCGGTGCCGCCCAGTACCAGGACGCCCGCGGCGGTCCACAGGACGGCGAGCGCCGCCCTGCTGTGTCCCTCGCGCGGCCTGCGGCGGCGGCCCCTGGGCGCGCGGTGGCGGCCGGCGGTGCCGGACGGGTCCTGTGCGGCGGGATCCAGTGTGCTCTCGGCGGACATGTGTTCCTCGGTCCTCTTTCCCGGTCGGTTACCCCCTGCGCTCAGGCCCAGGCCTGCTTGGGTCGGATGTGGCCGTACCGCTCATGGTCACTCCGATCGGTCAGACGGAGTATTCCGGGAAAGGGTTGCACGACGAACGGTGCCCGTCGCGCAAGGGGCGACGGACACCGTTCGTGCCGGACGAGCCCGGTGGGACCGGGCTCACCTGGTGTTTCAGCCGAGCAGGTCGTACTGGGCGTAGCTGGTTCCGACCGAGACCCGTGTGCTGAAGATCTCGCTCGTGGCCTTCGAGGTGCCCTTGTAGAGGTACATCGTGCCGGACGGCTTGCGGGCCAGGAGGTCCGCGCGGCCGTCGCCGTTCACGTCACCGGGGGTGACGAGCGTGTTGTAGGCGCTCCAGTCGGAGCGGACCTTGATCTTGGTGGCGAAGGCGCCCGTGCCGGCCTTGCCGGTGCCCTTGAACAGATAGATGTCCGAGCCGGTCTTGGTGCGCGCGATCAGGTCCGCCTTGCCGTCCCCGGTGAAGTCACCGTGACCGAGCACCGCGTTGTACGCGTTCCAGCCCGTGCTCACCTTGACGCGGGTCGAGAAGCTGCCGTCGCCCTTGCCCGGGTAGATCCACAGGGCACCCGCCGAGTCGACGGAGAGCAGGTCGGGCAGGGCGTCGCCGGTGACGTCGCCGGGGGTGACGATCCGGGTGCGGGTGGCCCAGTTGTCGAAGATCTGCGTGGTCGTCCAGGTGCTGGACGACGCCGTGCGCCGCCGCCAGAACACGTCACCGTCGGAGGCGCGGCGCAGGACGTAGTCCTGGTGGCCGTCCCGGTTCAGGTCGGTTTGCTGGACGAGGTTGTAGCCCTTCCAGCTGCCCTCGGCGGTCAGCGCCTTGCGGTCGCCGAGCGCGGAGCCCGTGGAGGCGCGGACGTAGCCCGTGCCGGTCTCCTTGTTGCGCAGGAGGACGTCGGCCTTGCCGTCCCGGCTGATGTCGGTGTCGTCGACGCGCGGGTAGGTGACGCCGACGTACTTGCTGACCTTCGCGAAGACCGGGTACGCGCCCTTCTCGACGCAGTCCACGACGCCCCACGAGACGACGCCGATGACCTTGCCGCCCACGACGAGCGGGCCACCGGAGTCGCCGTTACAGCTGGCGGTGGTGGTGGCGTCGGTGCCTCCGGCGGGCTTGCCCGCGCAGAACATGTTGCCCTTGACGAAGTAGCCGCCCCAGGTATTCCCGCAGGTCGTGTCGCCGACCACGGGCAGCGTCGCCGTCTTCAGCGTCTCCGAGATGTCGTCGCTGGTGGAGCTGGTACGGCCCCAGCCGTAGACCTTCGCGCTGGTGCCCGCCGCGTACGAGGACGTGTCGGTCGACGTCGTCATCCTGATCGGCGTGGCCTTGACCGGCTTGGCCAGCGTGAGGACGGCGACGTCGTTGTTGATCGTGTCCTCGTTGTACGAGGAGTGGTTCCACTGGCGGGACACCCTGGTGGGCTCACCGCCGTGGTAGTCCATGTGGTTCAGCGTGCCGTCGTCGTTGTAGACGCCGGTGGGCAGCCGGTCGGTGCCCGTGACGACGACACCCCACGTGGCCCAGTTGTAGTTGTTCTTGTCGACGCAGTGCGCGGCGGTGAGGATCTTCGTGGGCGAGACGACCGAGCCGCCGCAGAAGAAGCCGAGGCCGGTGGTCTCGTCGTAGTACCAGAGCTGCGCCATCCAGGGCGCCGCGCCGATGGTGGTCTCGGAACCACCGATGATCTTGGCGTCCGGCTTGAGGCCGTCCGCTTCGGTGCTCGTCGACGACTCGTTCGCCGACGGGGACGGCTTCGCCGCCGTGTCACCGACGGTGTCGTCCGCCGCCATCGCGTTCGCGATCCGTACGTCCAGCTCGCCGCTCCCCGACGAGCCGGCTCCGTTGGCCGCACCGGCCGATGACAGGAGCAGCGCCCCGGCTATCGCGGTGGCGACAGCTCCGGACAAAGGTCTGGCCACTCAAGTCCCCCCTGAGAGCTCAAGAATCAAAAAAGACAGACGAAGAACCGTGATCGTACATGCGTCTCATACGAAGAACCGGGGCCACCCTCCTTTGGGAGGGTGGCCCCGGTTCTTCGCTGTCGCGCGACCGGTGGTCCGCGGTCGGGCTAGTCGCCGTTGCCCGGTGCGGGCGTCGTCTTCTGAATCTGCATCAGGAACTCGATGTTCGACTTCGTCTGCTTCATCTTGTCCAGCAGCAGCTCGATCGCCTGCTGCTGGTCCAGTGCGTGCAGCACCCGGCGCAGCTTCCAGACGACCGCCAGCTCCTCGTTGCCGAGCAGGATCTCTTCCTTGCGGGTGCCGGACGCGTCCACGTCCACCGCGGGGAAGATGCGCTTGTCGGCGAGCTTCCGGTCGAGCTTGAGCTCCATGTTGCCGGTGCCCTTGAACTCCTCGAAGATCACCTCGTCCATGCGGGACCCGGTGTCCACCAGGGCGGTGGCGAGGATGGTCAGCGAGCCGCCGTCCTCGATGTTGCGGGCCGCGCCGAAGAAGCGCTTCGGGGGGTACAGGGCGGTCGAGTCGACACCACCGGACAGGATGCGGCCGGAGGCCGGGGCGGCGAGGTTGTACGCGCGGCCCAGACGGGTGATCGAGTCCAGCAGCACGACGACGTCGTGGCCCAGCTCCACCAGGCGCTTGGCCCGCTCGATGGCGAGTTCGGCGACCGTGGTGTGGTCCTCGGCCGGACGGTCGAAGGTCGAGGAGATGACCTCGCCCTTCACCGACCGCTGCATGTCGGTGACCTCTTCCGGACGCTCGTCGACGAGGACGACCATCAGGTGGCACTCGGGGTTGTTGTGCGTGATCGCGTTGGCGATCGCCTGCATGATCATGGTCTTGCCGGTCTTCGGCGGGGCCACGATCAGACCGCGCTGGCCCTTGCCGATCGGCGACACGAGGTCGATGATGCGGGTGGTCAGCACACCCGGGTCCGTCTCCAGACGGAGGCGGTCCTGCGGGTACAGCGGGGTCAGCTTGTTGAACTCCGGGCGGCCGCGGCCGTGTTCGGGCGCCATGCCGTTGACCGAGTCCAGGCGGACCAGCGCGTTGAACTTCTCGCGGCGCTCGCCCTCCTTGGGCTGGCGGACCGCGCCGGTGATGTGGTCGCCCTTGCGCAGGCCGTTCTTGCGGACCTGGGCGAGGGAGACGTACACGTCGTTCGGGCCCGGCAGGTAGCCGGAGGTGCGGATGAACGCGTAGTTGTCGAGGATGTCCAGGATGCCCGCGACGGGGATCAGGACGTCGTCCTCGGCGAGCTGCGGCTCGGCCGCGCCCATCTCGTCACGGCCGCGACGGCCACGGCGGTCGCGGTAGCGGCCGCGACGGCCACGGCGGCCGCCCTCGAAGTCGTCGTCGTCCTGCGGACCGTTGTCCCGCTGGCGGTCCTGGCGGCCGCCGCTCTGCTGCTGGCCCTGCTGCTGGCCGCGGTCGCGCTGCTGCTGACCGCCGCCCTGCTGCTCGTCGCCCTTGCCGCGGCGGTCGCCGCGGTCACGGTCGCGGCCACGCTCACGGCGGCCCTGGCGGCCCTGGCGGCCGTCGGCGTCGGCGGCGTCGCCCTTGGCCTCGGCCTGCGGCTGGGCCGGCGTCTCGGCCTTGGGCTCGGCCTTCGCCTCGGCGGTGACCGTCTCGGGGCTGCCCGCGTCGGCGGTGGCCCGGCGACGGCGGCGCTCGGTGGGCGCCTCGTCCCCGCCGGCCGGCTGGCCGGGGATCTCGATCTGCTGCTGGGCGGTGGCCTTCTCGGTCTTGTCGACCTTCTCGGCGGGCGCCTCGGCCTTCTTGGCGGCCTTGTCGGCCGGGGCGGCGTCCTCGCCCGTGCGTGCCTTCGAGGTGGTCCGGCGCTTGGGCTTGGTCTCGGTGGCGGCCTCGGCCTTGGGAGCCGGGGCACCCCCTCCCGCCTGCGCCTCCTTGATGACCTCGATCAGCTGGCTCTTGCGCATGCGCGCGGTGCCCCTGATGCCGAGGCCGGATGCGACCTGCTGCAGCTCGGCCAGCACCATGCCCTCGAGGCCGGTGCCGCGGCGCCGCCGGGAGCCGGCACCGCTGGCAGGCGCGGCGTCCGTGGCGGGCGCGGCAGCGGTCTCCTCGACACGTGCGCCCATCAGATCGGTGGTGTCGCTCACGAAGGGTCCTTCCCTGGAGCGGACGTCGGCCTTCTGGCTCGGCGACCGGTTGTGCTGTCCGGCTTCGGCCCTGTTCGGGTGGGCCGTGCCGGGGCGGTGGTCCGCCAAAGCGGCGGAGGAAAAACTTGCTGGTGATTCGGCGCTTACGGGGCCGTGGCACTCGGTCTCTGTGTCACGCGGCTCGGTCACGCCGGTTCCGTAGCCTGCTCGGCAGACCGCTCAGTGCCTGCGTACGGCGTACAGCTTGACGTACGAAGCACAGTGCGGCTGGGGAGACTCCCGGAAGAATGGTTGTCCCGGACGGGGACGACAAGCACCATGCCATGGCTGGGGCAGGTGCAGACTTGAGATTAACACTACCGGATCCAACAAACATTCCCCCTCTCGAAATCCGGCAACCGTACGCCCCCTATGCGTCGCCGCTGTCGGCGCCGCTGCCGGCGGCGGTGGTGGTGAGCGGCAGGACGCACGCCCCACGGGCGTCGAGGTCCAGCCGGTTGGCGGCCCAGTCGGCGCCCGCGAGGTGGGCCACCTTGTCGGCGCTGGCCTCGTCGGCCAGGGCCAGGACCGTGGGTCCGGCGCCGGAGATGACCGCCGGGACGCCGTCGGCCCGCAGTCGCTCGACCAGGGCCGCGCTCTCCGGCATGGCGGGCGCCCGGTATTCCTGGTGCAGCCGGTCCTCGGTGGCGGGCAGCAGCAGTTCGGGACGCCTGGTCAGGGCCTCCACGAGCAGGGCGGCCCGGCCGGCGTTGGTCGCCGCGTCGACGTGGGGGACGGTGCGCGGGAGCAGTCCGCGTGCCGTCTCGGTGAGCACGGGCTTCCCGGGGACGAAAACCACCGGAACGATGGAATCGGCGGGATCCATCCTGATGGCCCGCGCGGATCCGCCTTCCATCCAGGAGAGCGTGAAGCCGCCGAGGAGGCAGGCCGCGACGTTGTCGGGGTGTCCCTCGATCTCGGTGGCGAGTTCGAGCAGCGCGGCGTCGTCGAGGCGGTTCTCCCCGCCTATGGTCACGGCGCGGGCGGCGACGATGCCGGCGCAGATGGCGGCGGACGAGGAGCCGAGGCCGCGGCCGTGCGGGATGCGGTTGGCGCAGACGATCTCCAGGCCCCGCGGCTGGCCGCCCAGCAGGTCGAAGGCGGTGCGCAGGGAGCGGACGAGCAGATGCCGCTCGTCGCGCGGGAGGGTCTCGCTGCCCTCCCCCGCGATGTCGACGTGCAGGCCGGAGTCGGCCACCCGGACGACGACGTCGTCGTAGAGCCCCAGCGACAGACCGAGGGCGTCGAAGCCCGGGCCGAGGTTGGCGCTGGTGGCGGGGACGCGCACCCGTACGGCGGCGGCGCGGAACGCTGGACCGGCCATCGCTCGATGACTCTCCTTGAGCTGCGTGTTTGACGATTGTCGAATGACATTCGATGACGTACGCGGGAACCCGGCGGCCGTCTGAGGACGGCGCGGCGCCGCACCTTGCGGGGCATATGCAGCGGGCGGGTTCGGTACAGCCTATCGAAGGTGGGTTCTGTGGCGACATAGGGCGCACAGGAGGCGCACGATGCGTGTCGTAAGCCCCCTGTGCACCCCCTGTCGGGTCCTGTCAGGGTTATCCCCCGGGAAACGGCGTCTACGCGCGGCTCACTGGCCGTTTCGAACCGTTGCCGTGCGGTCAGGCGAGACCGAGGCGCTCGGCCGCCGTCGCCGCGTCGACGGGGACGGTGACGGGCTGCGGGGCGCCCGCGACGGCCCAGTCGGGGTCCTTCAGGCCGTTGCCGGTGACCGTGCAGACGATGGTCTGGCCCGGGTCGACCTTGCCGGCCTCGGCGGCCTTGAGCAGACCGGCCACGGACGCGGCGGAGGCGGGCTCCACGAAGACGCCCTCCTGTGCGGCCAACAGCCGGTAGGCGCGCAGGATCTCACGGTCCGTCACCTCGTCGATGGCGCCGCCCGACTCGTCCCGCGCGGCGAGGGCGTACTGCCAGGACGCGGGGTTGCCGATGCGGATGGCGGTGGCGATGGTCGACGGGTCCTTGACGACCTCGCCGCGCACGATCGGCGCGGAGCCGGAGGCCTGGAAGCCCCACATGCGGGGCGTCCGCGCGGCGACGCCGTCGGCGGCGTACTCCTTGTAGCCCTTCCAGTAGGCCGTGATGTTGCCCGCGTTGCCCACCGGCAGGACGTGGATGTCGGGCGCGTCGCCGAGCATGTCGACGATCTCGAAGGCGGCGGTCTTCTGGCCCTCGATACGCACCGGGTTGACGGAATTGACCAGCGCGACCGGGTAGTTGTCGCTCAGTTCCCGCGCGAGGGTGAGGCAGTCGTCAAAGTTGCCGTCGACCTGGAGGATCTTCGCGCCGTGAACCAGCGCCTGGCCCATCTTGCCGAGCGCGATCTTGCCCTGGGGCACCAGCACGGCGGAGACCATGCCCGCGCGGACGGCGTAGGCGGCCGCGGAGGCGGACGTGTTGCCCGTGGAGGCACAGATGACGGCCTTCGCGCCCTCCTCCTTCGCCCGGGTGATGGCCATAGTCATACCGCGGTCCTTGAAGGACCCGGTGGGATTGGCGCCCTCCACCTTGAGATGGACCTCGCACCCCGTGCGCTCGGAGAGCACCTGCGCGGGGACGAGGGGCGTGCCGCCCTCGCGGAGCGTCACGACCGGCGTGCTGTCGGAGACGGGCAGCCGGTCCCGGTACTCCTCGATGATTCCGCGCCACTGGTGGGTCATTGCTGGCTACTCTCCTTCAACCCGCATGATGCTGGCGACACCCCGCACGGTGTCGAGGCTGCGCAGCGCCTCGACGGTCCCGTTGAGGGAGGCGTCGGAGGCGCGGTGGGTGACGACGACGAGGGAGGCCTCGCCGTCCCCGTCCTGTCGTCCTTGCTGGCGCACGGTGTCGATCGACACGCCGTGCTCGGCGAACACGGTCGCCACCTGGGCGAGAACACCCGGTTTGTCCGCCACGTCGAGGCTGATGTGGTAGCGCGTGACGACCTCGCCCATGGGCGAGACCGGCAGGGCCGCGTAAGCGGACTCGCCGGGTCCGGTGGCGCCCGCGAGCCGGTTGCGGCAGACCGCCACGAGGTCGCCGAGGACGGCGGACGCGGTGGGCGAACCGCCCGCTCCGGGGCCGTAGAACATCAACTGGCCTGCGGCGTCCGACTCCACGAACACCGCGTTGTACGCACCGCGTACGGAGGCCAGCGGGTGGGTCAGCGGGATCATCGCCGGGTGCACCCGCGCCGTGACGGAGCCACCGTCCGCGGCCCGCTCGCAGATGGCGAGCAGCTTGATGGTGCAGCCCATGTTCTTGGCGGAGGCGAAGTCGGCGGCGGTGACCTCCGTCATGCCCTCACGGTGGACGTCGTCGAGCCGGACCCGCGAGTGGAAGGCGATCCCGGCGAGGATCGCGGCCTTCGCGGCGGCGTCGAAGCCCTCGACGTCGGCGGTCGGGTCGGCCTCCGCGTAGCCGAGCGCGGTGGCCTCGTCCAGGGCCTCCTGATAACCGGCGCCCGTGGAATCCATCTTGTCGAGGATGAAATTGGTGGTGCCGTTGACGATGCCCATCACCCGGTTGATCTTGTCCCCGGCGAGGGACTCGCGCAGCGGGCGGATCAGCGGAATGGCGCCGGCGACGGCGGCCTCGTAGTAGAGGTCCTTGCCCGCCTCCTCGGCGACCGCGTGCAGGGCGGCGCCGTCCTGGGCCAGGAGGGCCTTGTTCGCGGAGACGACGGAGGCGCCGTGCGCGATGGCGGTGGTGATGAGGGAGCGGGCGGGCTCGATACCGCCGATGACCTCGACGACGACGTCGATGTCCCCGCGTTTGACGAGGGCGGTGGCGTCGGTGGTGACGAGGGCCGGGTCGATGCCCTCACGGACCTTGGAGGGCCGGCGCACGGCCACGCCAGCGAGTTCGACGGGGGCCCCGATCCGGGCGGCGAGGTCGTCGGCGTGCGTCGTCATGATGCGCGCCACCTCTGAGCCGACAACCCCACAGCCCAGCAGCGCCACCTTCAGCGGACGCGTACGCATCATCCGACCTCGTTTCCTCATACCGAATACGGTGGAACCAGTCTCACTCACCGGACGGGGGTTTCTGCCCTTCGTCCGGATCGTGAGACATCTATTTCATTTTCACGGGGCCGTCGGACGGAGATCTTTCGGCACCGCAAGGCCCGGCATGCATTATCCGCCCCGCCACGGTCACGGCCGGTCCCGCGTCACCCGTCGTCGGGAGGGAGAAGGTCCTCCTACGCTCCCGACCCGTCGGTCGCGGCACGTCTTCCTCCGTCACCCGACATCGAGACGCAGCAGATCCTCCTCCGTCTCCCGGCGGACGATCACGCGGGCCTCCCCGTCCCTGACCGCGACGACGGGCGGGCGCAGCGCGTGGTTGTAGTTGCTCGCCATGGAACGGCAGTACGCGCCGGTCGCCGGCACCGCGATCAGGTCACCCGGTGCCAGGTCGGCCGGCAGGAACGCGTCCTTCACCACGATGTCACCGCTCTCGCAGTGCTTGCCGACCACCCGCGCCAGCATCGGCTCGGCGTCGGACGTGCGGGACACGAGCGCGACGCTGTACTCGGCGTCGTACAGCGCGGTCCGGATGTTGTCCGACATGCCCCCGTCGACCGAGACGTACGTCCGCAGTCCGTCCAGCGGCTTGATGGTGCCGACCTCGTAGAGCGTGAAGGCGGTCGGCCCGACGATGGCCCGCCCCGGCTCGACGGAGATCCGCGGCGTACGCAGCCGCGCGCCCTCGCACTCACGGGTGACGATCTCGGTGAGCGCCTTGGCGATCTCGTGCGGCTCACGGGGGTCGTCGGCGCTGGTGTAGGCGATGCCGAGACCGCCGCCGAGGTCGATCTCGGGCAGCTCGACGCCGTGCTCGTCGCGGATGTCCTTGAGCAGCCCGACGACGCGGTGGGCGGCGACCTCGAAGCCGGAGGTGTCGAAGATCTGGGACCCGATGTGCGAGTGGATCCCGATGAGCTCCAGCCCGTCCAGCTTCAGCGCCCGCCGGACGGCCTCGGCGGCCTGCCCGCCGGCGAGCGGGATGCCGAACTTCTGGTCCTCGTGCGCGGTGGCGATGAACTCATGGGTGTGTGCCTCGACGCCGACGGTCACCCGGATCTGCACGCGCTGCCGCTTGCCGAGTTCCTGGGCGATGTGCGCGACCCGCACGATCTCCTGGAAGGAGTCGAGGACGA
This sequence comes from Streptomyces sp. HM190, assembly GCF_009857135.1. GTDB lineage: Bacteria > Actinomycetota > Actinomycetes > Streptomycetales > Streptomycetaceae > Streptomyces > Streptomyces heilongjiangensis. Next base: position 5,973,057 of record NZ_CP047318.1, on the reverse strand, counting down.
TACGGCCGACGCCGGCCTCGATCGCGCGGTGGATCTCCTCCGTGGACTTGTTGTTGCCGTGGAAGGCGATGCGGTCGGCGGGCATGCCGGCGGACAGGGCGGTGGCCAGCTCGCCGCCGGAGCAGACGTCGAGGTTGAGCCCCTCCTCGTGCAGCCAGCGCACGACGGCGCGCGACAGGAACGCCTTGCCGGCGTAGAACACGTCGGCGTCCTGCCCGAACGCGGTGCGCCAGGCGCGGGCGCGGGCGCGGAAGTCGGTCTCGTCGAGGAAGTAGGCGGGCGTGCCGAACTCCTCGGCGAGCGCCTTGACGTCGACCCCGCCGACGCGGACGACGCCGTCGTCCCCACGGTCGACGGTCTCGGCCCACACCTTGGGGTCGAGGGTGTTCAGATCGGCGGGCGGGGCGCTGTAATGCCCCTCCGGCAGCACATCGGCGTGACGGGGCCCGGCGGGGTGTGCGGAACGACTCATGACTGGTCTGACTCTCTCTGCCTATCTGGACTCTGTGCTCGCGGGGCCTGGGGCGGGGGCTTGGGGCCGGGGCCGAGGGCTTGGGGCCGGGGGCTTCGGGCCGGTGGGCTTGGGCTCGGGCTTTCGACTTGCGCCTTGGGCCCTGTGGACTTGTGGCCTTGAGCTTTTCGGCCGGCCTTCTGGCTCGGGGACGGTGGGCCTGAGATCCGGGCCTGTGGTCCGGAACCTGTGACCCACGCTTGTGATGCGGGTTCTTGGCCTGGGACGAGGGCTTGGGGACCGGGGCTTGGGGCCGTGGCTCGCTCAGAGGTATTCGGGTGCGTCGATGCCGAGCAGGGACAGGCCGCCGGCCAGCACCGTCCCGGCGGCTTCGGCAAGCGCCAGCCGGGCCCGGTGGGCGGCCGAGGGTTTCTCGTCGCCGCGCGGCAGCACCGTGTGCTGGAAGGCCAGCAGGGCGTCGGCGGTGACGACCAGGTGCCGGGCGAGACGATCGGGCGTTCGGTGGGTCGCGGCGCGGAGAAGGACGTGGGGGTACTCGGAGATCGCGGTGAGGAGGGGGGTGGCGGGGTCGGATACGGCTGCGACGTCGGGGGTGGTGAGCGCCGCGGCGTCGGGGGCGGTGAAGGGTGCGGCGACGACGCTGTGGTCGATGCGGTCGATGCGGTCGACATGGTCGCGGTCGCCGCGGTCCGCGACGACGCCGGTGATGTGGCCGAAGCCGTCCGACGCGGTGGCGTCGAGGCGGCCCGGGGCGCTGGTGAAGCCGAGGGCGGCGGCGTTACGGGTGAGCGCGCGGGCTCGGGCGTGGGCGTAGCGGACACGGAAGAGGGGGTTGCCGGCGCGCTGCACGAGAAGGTCGGCGGTGATCCGGGGCCGGTCGTGGGCGGCGGGGTGCAGCAGGGCCCAGCGAAGAGCGTCGGGGCCGAGGGGGGTGGGGTCCTCGGGGGCGGGGACGGGCCGGAGGTCGATCGGCTCGGGGGCGGAGATGGGCCGGACCGGGTGAGGGACGTCCAGGCCACGATCTTGTGGTGAGGGGAGGTCGGCGCTCTCCGGATGGCCGGCCAGGGCGGCACATACGTCAGACGCGTCGGACGGGACGAGGCCGGAGGACGCGCCGGACGCCTCAGACACCTCCGTCGCACCCGGCGGCTCGGCCGTATCCGTCGCACCCGGCGGCTCGGTCATACCCGCTGTGTCCGGTACCCCCACTGTGTCGGATGCACCCGGCGTACGCGCCGTACCCGGCGCATGAGGCTCCGCCCCCGGAGTCGTCATCCGGGCCCTGACGTGATGGACCTCGACACGACCTCCCTGGCTGGCGACGATCCGCCCCACCGCGTCGGCGACGACCTCCGCGCGGATGTCGTAGGGGATGCGCAACCGGAGAACCTGCCCGGCGAGGGCGTCGCTGTGACCGTAGGGGAGGTCGTCATCCCGCCGATCGAGAACCTCACGTACGAGGGAGGCGACGGCGTTCCGGTCTAGGTGGATGTTGAGGAACCCGGGCCCGGTGATCTCGACGGCGGCGACGCCCTCGGTCCGGCTGAGGTGGGGCCGCAGGATCTCGGCGACCTGCCGGGGCGGCCGCCCGGCGGGCCGGGCCAGTTGCAGGGCGATGTTGGTGGCGTAGTCGCCACTGCCGCCGGGCCCGGGCGGAGTGACCACCGCCCGTGCGGGCACGGCCACGCTCAGCTCCCCTTGATCCACGGCACGACGCACCGCGTGCAGCACGGTGCGGGAGAGCTCGACGGGGGTCACGGGGACAAGCGTATGGGAGGAGGGGGGTGGGTATGCGAGCAGGTTTCCGGTGTGGTCCGGGATGTGGACAGCCGTGGATGGATGGGCGGGCGAGGAGGCGGGACGGGGGGACGGGACCCGGGGTGGTCGGGGAGCCCGTCGGCGGGGGCGGGCCCGACAAGCGCGCCGGGCTCGAAGGGTACGAGGACGGGGCGACCAGGACGACGACCAGCACGACCTGACGGAACGAGCCGACGCCGGTCAGCTACCGGACCGCCCGGCGCACTCCGCACCCTCACCCCCACCGCCGCCACCGACAACGCCACTCGTGCCGCCGGAGGGGGCGGTGGCACTGGTGTCGGCGCCGGCACCGATCCCTAACTGCATGGAGGGATCAGACTCTCCGCGCTCGACCAACTGCCTGACGAGGGAGACGAGTTCGTCGGGCTCGAAGGGCTTGGCGAGGAAGGCGTCGACACCGACGTCGAGCCCGGCCTCGACCTCGTACTGGGTACAGGCACTGACGATGGCGAGGGGCAACCGCTTGGTGCGGGAGTCACTGCGGAGACGGGCGGCGGTACGCAGGCCGTCGAGCCGGGGCATCACCACGTCGAGAGTGATGACATCGGGGCGCACTTGATGAACGACATCCAGACACTCGGCACCGTCGGCCGCGGTCACCACCTCGAAGCCCTCCAGCTCGAGGTTGACCCTGATCAGCTGCCGGATGACCTTGTTGTCGTCCACAACAAGCACCCGACCGGACACGCCTGGCACAACTCGAGAGTAGGTCCGCACGCACCGCCGCGTCCGGGTTTTCCCCACTTCCGCCCCCTGCGGGCGACCTCCCCCTGCTCAACCCCACCCCCACACCCCGATAACCGTTCATGACCTGCCCCACGGAGCTGGTAGTGTTCTACCCGTCGCCGCCGAACAAGGCGCCCGACACGCCCCCGTAGCTCAGGGGATAGAGCAACGGCCTCCGGAGCCGTGTGCGCAGGTTCGAATCCTGCCGGGGGCACCTTGCATGAGGTGCCCAAAGACCCCGTCACCAGCGGAAACGCTGAGGCCGGGGTCTTCGTGTTTGTGCAGCCGTGTGCCGCTCGGAGCGGCTGTATGTCGGACGCTGTGGACTATGTGTGGACTGGCCGCAGGCCAGGAATCCGCAGGTCAGCCCCGGAAAACGCCGAGGCCCCCGGACGGGAGTCCAGGGGCCATCATGCCGCAGGTGTGCGTGAGGAGTGCGTGGATCAGAGCCCGGCGCCGGGCCGGTCCTCCTGGTCGTCATCCTCGCCGAGGAGTTCGGCGATCCGCCGATTGGCGACGTCCTGTCGACCGTCGAGGCACTTGGCGTACCGGCTCAGGAGCACTTCGACGCTGTTGCCCGCGCGCTCCGCGACCTCGGTGGGGTCCACGCCGGCGTTGAGCCAGGAGGAGAGCGCAGCGTGCCGCAGGTCGTACGGCCGAGCGGCCAACGGCGAGGCCACCTGCTCCGGCGTGAGCGCCAGGTGTCGAGCCTCGTCCCACACGCGCCAATAGGTGGTGGAGGCGACCACTCCCCCGCGCTCGTTGGCGAACATCCGCCCGTCCTTGGCAGTGCCGAACTCCTCGATGTGAGCGAGGAGCATACGGACGAGGCGAGGCGGGATTGGGACGATGCGGGTTTCGTTCGCGGGGCGGTTCTTGAGGCCACGGTTGTCGTGAACTTCCCCGGTTCCGGTCCAGCGCTTTCCAACGGTGGGGCGGGTCTTCTCCAGGATCAGAGAACCCCACCCCGTTTCCGGCAACGTGCAGTCGGGGCGGCGCAGGGCCACGGCTTCCGCCGGCCGGAGCCCACCGAAGTACATGCAGGCGAAGAGCGCGACGAGACGGCGCCCACGGGCCCGGCGATAGCCACCCACGTACGAAACAGCGGCGAGGAGGTCTCGGGCTTGCTGAGGGTTCACCACCACCCGGCGGTCTACTTCCTTGGTGACCTTGGGCAGCTTCCACTTCACCAGCGTGACGGGGTTCTCGGGCAGCTCCCCCAGTTCGACCGCGTAGGCGAGGGCGTTGAAGAGGACTGCTCGCTTGCGCCGCACCGTCTCGGCAGCCGCCGGTTCCCCGGAAAGCCTGAGCTTGAGCGAGTCGAGGACGCGACGGATGTCCGCCGGATTCTTGAGCGTGGCCAGCGGCAGCGAGGCTTTGGCCACCCACCGAAGAGCGTTCGCGATGTCTACCGGAGCCTCGTCCTCGTCCCCGGCCTGGACTACGAAGGCCCAGCCGCGCAGAGCACGCCGCAAGATGTCGTCGGCCGGGCGCCCAGGCCGATCCCCCAGAAGTTCCGTCGTGACGAGGGTCATGGTCTCGTTCAGACTGTCGCGGGAGTTCGGAGCGGCGTGCGGCCACTTCATGGCGACGTACGCCCGCGCGAAGTCGTACCAGGTGCGGGACTCTTTGGCAGGTGCCATGGAGTCCGGCAGCCCGGTTTCCGTGTCGAACGCCTCGCCCTTCTGAGCAGCCCGGAGGAGCTTTGCGCGGAAGTTGTCGGCGAGTGCCTTCGTTCGGAAGGTCTCCGAGAACGGCGGAGCATCAGCGACCTTCCACCGGACGTCGTAGGACGGCGTTTTGTACGGCCGCTTACGGATGCTCCACACCTTCACGTCATGCGACTTCACGCCGCCTCCCCGAGTCCGTGAAGCCACGCGGTGAAGTCGCTCCGCCACACGCGGAGTTCGCCGTTCGGAAGCTTGATCGCCTCCGGAGCCTGCCCCAGCTCACGCCAGCGGTAGAAGGTGCGGCGGGAGACTCCGCCCAGCTCGGAGAGGATCTGTGGGACGGTCATCAGTTCGTCTCGTCGGCGATCCATGCCGAGTCTCCTTCCGTGTCGGGGGTGGCGTCGGGCCGACGCGATGTCGCGAACCAGGTCTCAGCAGCAGTCAGGCCAGTGCCGGCGAACCGCCAGTGGGAGAGGACGAGGACGGTGTCCGGGTCGGGTAGCGGGTGGCCTGCTTCGGCGGCGCGGGCGCGGGTGAGGGCTTCGTTGTAGTCGGCGCGTTCCTGGCGGAGGGCTCCGAGGGTGACGGAGTAGGCGCGGGACTTGGTGGAAAAGTGGCCGCGGAAGCCGAGCATGTGGGCCCACTTGCGCAGGCGCAGGGCTTCGAGTTCGGGGAGGGCGCCGAGGTGCCAGCAGGTGAGGATCAGCTGTCGGGCGTGGTCGGTGACCTGGGCCCCGATGAGGTCGGTGATCGGGTTACGGATGGGGCGGTCGAGGGTGCCTGCGGTCTCGGCGCCCTTGGTGGCGTACTTCGCGATGTACGAGGCGACGGCGCGGCTCGACAGCTCTGAGGTGCCCGCGAAGTCCGCCGAGCGGATGGGGCGGATGTCGAGCTGTTTGCCGAAGCGGAAGGTGTAGGGGCGTCCGTCGAGGAGGGGGCCGGGGGTCTCTGTGAGGCGGGCCGCTGTGCGGATGGCGTCGGTGAGGAGTTCGGTGGTGGCCCAGGGCGGTGGGGTGTCCTCGGCGCCTTCCGGGCCGTCGAGGCGGATCACGGCGTGGAAGTGGACGGCGCCACGCCGCTGGTACTCGGCAACCTTGGCGTAGGAGACCTTGACGCTGTGGCGCAGCGCCGTGCGGGTGATGCCCGCTCGTGAGGCGAGTTGTTGGCGCAGGTAGGTGGTGAAGCGGGCCCAGAGTGCACCGGCGTGGGCGTTCCACAGGACGGCGGCGCGGTAGTCGTACCGGTCCGGGTCGAGTGGCGTGCCGAGTGCGGGGTCGTCGTCGGGGTGGGCCCGGCCGCAGCGGCATCGGCCGCCGGTGGGGCGGTTGTGGACGGGGCCGAAGGAGGGGGCGGTGAAGGTGGCGAAGACGCGGGGGTGTTGGGCGACGGCCGGGCCGATGCCCTTGCCGCCGCTCAGTCCGGCTGTGACGAGGTGGAAGGTGTCTTTGCGGTACACCTCGGCGCAGGCGGCGCATCTGGTGGCCCGGCGGTTGTTGCAGCGGATGAGGAGCTGTCCGGCCGGAAGGTCGTTGTCAGTGATCTCCCGGACGATCTCTCCCGTTGCGGCGTGGACGTCGAGCCGGTGGCCCTCCATCCGTACGGGCCGCTTGCAGCCGCCCAGGCGCTGGATCTGCCGGGCGTAGGCGCCGAGGTCGCCGTAGCGGGCGAGGGCGGCCAGGTGGCGGATGGCTCCGAGGGGAGCCGGGGGACGCATGTGCGGGTTCCTCCTTGCAGGGATCGCGGGTCTGGCGCGCCCGACCCATCTGTCGAGGGGGCTAGACAGTATGGGTAGGGCCGGGCGCGTGGAGTCGTCGCGTCAGCGGTCGCGGCGGGTGAGGAGAGAACGGATGACGACGGCGCACACGGCGGTCGAGGTGGCCGTGACGGCGACGGCGAGGAGCATGGAGACGAGGACGGCGCCGACGACCAGGACCACGGCGGTGCCGCCGCCGACGAGGGCGAGCGCGGTGCCGGGAGTGAGCTGGACGGCCGGACGGGACGGCGCGGGGGCGGCGGGTGCTGGCTGCGCGGTCAGGGCGGCCGGGGTGGCGACGGTCGACTCGATGACCGCAGGCGGTGTCACCAGGCCGGTGGGCTGAGGCATGGTCGGGATCTTGGGCCGGAGCATGAGCGGGTCTCCTTCTCGGTTACTTGACGAGGGAGTTGATGACGGGGGCCAGCAGGCTGTCGGCGATGAGGTAGCCGCCGAGGAGCAGCACGGTGATGAGCCACCAGGGCGGGCGGATGAGCTTGACGCCCAGGACCCCGATGCAGAGGAGGGCGAGCCAGAGCGGTACGTCCATGAGGGGTGGTCTCCTGTCAGGCCGAGCAGCGGTGGGTGCGGGCGGCGAGTTCGGCGGCGGCGCGTGAGTCGTACTCGGCGGAGAAGTCGCACCGGGGCGCGGTACAGGCGGCCAGGTGGCGGTGCTTGCCGCGTTCGAGGTAGGAGGCGACGTTCACGGGGCCGATACGGCGGACGTTGCGGAAGCGGCGATGCATGGCGGTCCCTTCTCAGAGGTGAGCGGCGACGGACGCGGTCATGGACGGGGGCAGGCCGAGCCGGGCGCGTACGGCGTCGGGGTCGGCGGGGTGGCCGGTGGCCGAGCGGTGTTCGTCGGCGAGCTCCCGGACGCGGTCGACGAGAGCGGGAGGGAGAGCGACGGCGGGAACGGCCGCCGGGACCCGAGCAGGGGTGGAGTCGATCACCGGGCCGGCGACGGTGGTTGGTTTGCTGGTGGTGGGTTCAGGGGCGGGGTCGGTGGCCGGGAGCGCGACCGGGTCGGGCATGTCGACGGTCGTCGGGGCGGAGCGTGATTCCTCGTGCGGGTCAGTCGTCGACGAGGCCGGGACCTCGGGCGCTTCCTGGGGGTGGTGTGGTGTGTGGGCGAGGAGCGTGCCGCCGAAGAAGGCGACGGCCGGCCAGCCCGCGACCAGGACGCGGAGCCAGGCGGGGACGTGGTCGAGGTCGAGGAGCCCGGCGGTGGCGACGTTGGCGCCGAGGGAGGCGGTCAGGGCCACCAGGAACCACAGCCGCGGCCCCCCGGCCCCCAGGCCCGCTCGCTGTGCCTGCCGCATCCGGCGCCAGGCGGCGACCAGCAGTAGGTCGACGCTGACGGGGTAGGCCCAGGCCTTCCAGCCGCCCTGTCCGGCCGCTTCGGCGAGGTCGTGCAGGTGGGAGAAGGACAGGGCACCGGCGATGACGGCCTGGACGATCACGGCGTCGACCCGCAGGCGCTTGACCATGGCGGTCATCGGGTTTCCTTCCGGTTATTGGCATGGGAGAGGTAGGGACGTGGCGCGAGACGGTCGCGCCGACCGGGTGAGGAAGGGGCTACTCGGTCACCGGCTGGGCGGTGGGAACGGCAGCGGTGGCAGAGGACGGGACGGCGGACTCCACGGCGACGGCGGGCCGGAAGGAGTCGAGCCGGGGCAGGTCCGGCATCAGTGCGGCGGTATCACGGCACACGGCCGCCGCTTCGGCGAGGGTGAAGTGTGGTGCGCGGACGCGGGACCAGCCGCCAGAGGAGTCACCGACGACGGCGACGCCGGGGCGTTCGGCCGGGATGGCGGTAGCAGCGAGGGCCGCTTCCGGGGAGATGTCGGCGAGTGCCATGTTCGCCGAGGCTTCATCGTTGACGCGGTGGCAGACGCGGCCGGTCAGCTGGGCACGGAGCATGGTGGCCCCCTTGCCGAGTTCGGATCCGAAACGCTGCCCGCACACCTCCAGGTAGATGCCGGCCGCACGCCCGAGCTGGGCGAGGCGAATCAGCTTGGTGACCATGGCGTCTCGTCGCTTCTCGTCGTCCCGGTTCGCGGCGAGGAACAGTTCCGCCACTTCGTCGACGACGACTACGACCGGCACCGGCCGTACGGCTTCCGGCAGCCCCCACACATCCGAGGTGAGCACGGCGTCCGGATCGGCCCCACTGCCCGCACCACTACGGAGCCCGATGAGCCGGAATCGTGCCTCCATCTCGTCCACCAGCGCGTCCAGGAGTTCGTCAGCCCGGTCGGGAGTGTCGGCGAGCGCGGACAACCGTGGTGCGAACGGGGCGAGTTCCACGCCCCACTTGCAGTCGATGCCGACGAGCACGACCGACTGCCGGGCCAGACCGCACAGCAGATTGCGCAGGTAGACGGATTTGCCGGACTGCGTGGCGCCGAGGATCAGTTCGTGCGGCACGGTGCGGAAGTCCCGTACGTGCCACTCACCGTCTTCCCGCAGCGCCAGCGGCAGGCGAAGCGGATCGGACCCCGGCCGACGCCGGGCCGGCTTGACCTCGGCGAGCACGTCCCAGCCGACGAGCCTCAGTTCGAGCCGCCCCGGCTTTGTGGTGCGGACGTACACGGCATGGACGCCCCAGGCGTGCCGCAGCCGGTCGGCGGAGGCCATGAAGTCCTCGGGAGCCTGACCCGCCGCCATACGCAGCCGCATCACGAGACCGGACCCGGTCGGCAGCGGGAACGACCGCCGAGGCGGTACCGGCGCGGCCTGGCGCCCGACCATCCGGGCGGTGGCCCGACGGACGGCCGAGGCCGGGACCGTCAGACCACACGCGTCCATCGTGTCCCGGTACGACACGAGCACCCTCAGCGCGGCGACCGGATAGCCGAGGAGCCACCAGAACACGACCGGCATACGACGGCGCACGACCAGTAGCGCGACCAGGACCAGCAGGACCGGCAGCAGAATCGATAGCGGAACCCGGAATCCCTCCGTCACGGCGATCAACCCTGAACCGGAGCCGGGGCGTTGACCATGACGGCGTCGGCCCGGTAGGCGATGCCGTGCCGGGCGCGCCCCCCGAACTCGCTCTCCCAGGGCCGAGCGACCAGACCGGACAGGATGACCGGGGCGCCCATGACCAGACCGTCACCGATGCCCTGCTCGGGAACGGTCACCTTGATCATGTCCGAGCCACCGGCCGCGATGAACACCAACTCCACGGTCATAAGCCGCTGGTTGGTCACCGGGTCAACGGCCACCTCACCGGTCTGCCGGTCCCTCACCTTGACCTCCGGCAGCTTGGTGATGAGCAGCGTCGCGGCCGAGGTGTCCACGGGGATGACACGCATTGTCTGTACCTCACAGGGTCGTTGATGCCCACTCGCTGAGCAGCACCATTCCAACTGGATACCCCCCTAGACAGCATGAAGGGAGGGTGACCGCCGCCTGAACTGTCTAGGGGGGTCTACAGCTAAGGTAAACGACCGTCGCTCGAACTGTCTAGGGGGGTATACGAGTTGGGTCGCGGCCTCACCGCTCGCGTGAGTTGCGTGCGTCAGTCCAAGGCCCAGTGGAGGGCGGTCGCGTCGTCGCGAGCCTTGCCCCGCGGCCAGCGCCGGCCCTCTGGGTCGCCAGCCTCGGCTTCCCGTACACGGCGGATCAGCTCATCCGGCCCCGACGAGTCGAGGAGAGACAACGTCTCGCTCCAGTCCGCGAGTTCGAACCGGTCGACGAGTCGCGTGGCACCGTCGCTCATCAGCGTCACGGACGCCAGCGAGTCCAGCGGCACCGTCCCGGTCAGAGCATGCTCGGCCGCCCGTGGATCGGGGCCGGCGATCCAGAAGCCGCCCGGCCGGTTGCGGAGCCCGGTAAGGGCATCCCGGTACTCGGCGAGCGCGGCAGTGTGTTCCGGCGATCCGGTGGGCAGTTGGTCGACGGCCCCGCGCAGCCGCTTGCCGACCTCGTCCAGGCGCCGGTCGGTGACGACGGTCGTACGGCCTTCCCTGTCTGCCAGCAGCAGGGAGGAGTCGCCGAGAACGAGGTACTCAAGAGCTCCCCCGCCGAGCCGCGCGGCGACGACCGTACTGGTGGGACTGGCCCGGTAGGCGAGGTCGCAACTGTCCTCGTGCAGCGACCGGACGAGACTGATCGAGTCGGCGAGGCAGTCGGCGAGCGGCCTGGCGGGATGCGCGGTCATGCTGCGCAGCAGCAGAGCGCCCAGGGTTGCGGAGAACCAGGCGACGCCGTGCGTGCAACCGGTCTCAGCCCCGCCCACACCGGCACCGTCGAGGACAACGGCCGCGCCGGGGGCGGCAGCGGCGAAGTCCTCGTTCTCGCGGTCGGGTTCGGCGGGCAGTGTGGTGAGGGCGAACCTCACCCCGCTGCCTCCGTCGCCTCTTCGTCATGCCGGTAGAGGGGGCAGAGCAGCTCGGCGGACTGCGGTTCGCTGGTCTCCGGGTCGTACTCGACGCCGACCAGCGTGGAGAACCGGCGGTCACCGACCTGGCCCCACAGCGTGTTCAGGTCGCTGGCGAGCAGCTGCACGACGCCGAGAGAACCCTGAGTGTGGATACCGGCGATGGCGAGCAACGAACCGTTGCCGTCCGGGCGCGGCAGCCGGCCGAGGTATCCGACGTCGTACGGCCGGGCCGGGTCGCTGTCCTGGCCCGACCGGTACACGGTGCCGGTGCGCCGGTCCACCACCGTCCAGGGCCCGTCTTCCGCGCGCTCCCAGCTCAGAACGGGATCTTGTGCGTACGTGTCCCACATCTCCTGGGACATACGCGGCCCACAGACGACGACCAGGCCGTCTCGATTGAGGTCGATCTCTCCACCGACCGACACATGCTCCGAGGCGACTTCGAGCCCGTATGTCCGCGCGAGGTCTTCCAGCCGCTTGCCGGAGCTGACGTCGTCCATGGCGACGACCGTCCGCCCGTGCTCGTCATCACGCCGCAGAGGCGTAGCGACGACGACGGAACCCCGGCCGAGGAAGGCCCCTTCCGGCGCCGGACCGGTGTGCCGGATCTGGTGAATGCGCCCGCGGCTCAGGCCCGCCTTCTCGGCGATCTGCGCATACGACAGCCCTTGCGCGTGCAGGTCCTGGACCACGCGTCGACGAAGGCGAGCCAGCTCGGTCACCTCCTGCTGTGCATCAGCCAACCGGGTCGTGACCTCGCGCAACAGCCGGTACGGATCATCAATCGCCATGATCCGCTGCAACTCGTCCGACATGACTTCACCTCCTAGCACTAACCAGGAGTCTAGGGCCCTAGACGGAATGGGCGGGAGACGGCGTCCCGTACTTACGCCGACCACGTAGAACCGCGACCGTCTGCCGGGCACCCCCCGAGGGCTCACCCGTCACCGCCCGCGAGGCGACCAGAGACGACCGTCGAGGCGGACGCGATCACACGCCCTCCCGCACCAGGTCCGCCCACACGGTCCGCCCGTCGGGCCAGCTCTTGATACCCCAGTCCTTGGCGCATGCGGCCACCAGCGCCAGACCGCGACCACCCTCATCCCGGTCCGTCACGTCACACAGGTGAGGCTCGCGTTCACCGCCCACATCGACTACCTCGATGCGCACAAGGTCACTGTCGTCGCCGAAGCTGACGACCACGACGAACCAGCCGCCGGCCGCGCCGCTCAACGAATGCCGCACAGCGTTTGTCGCAAGCTCACTGACGACCAGGACCGCGTCGTCGACCGGTCCTCGCTCCTCCAGCAGAGCAGCGACGAAGCGTCGAGCATGACCCACCTCCTCGGCCAGGCCGGGAAAGGCGCGGCACCACTTGGTACGCATGGGAGATCCCTCACTCTACGTCTAGGGGGCTAGACAGCGCAACGGCAGAGTATTCCCATGACGGAGCAGCAAGCTAGGCATCTAGAGGAATTATTCCTCTATCGAGTGAGGGTGTCTCCCAAGCTGCGGAAGTCCGCCATCGAACGCACCAACAGCTCCCGCACCTCGTCGCCGAAGACGGCCGCTTCCTTGAAGCGGGCGAACGTCTCCTCGTAAGCGGCCAGTTCAGCGGAGTCAGCCGACACACGCTCACGGTCGAAGGTCTCGACGACAACGGCCCTCTGATCGCACAGGGTGAATCCGTGCCGAGGCAGCACCGGCACCCGCCGACGCCACGGGATGACACCGAGCCGCACCGTGTCCAGGCTCTCGACAGCCAGCAGCCGGTCGAGCTGGGCGAGCATGAGCGCAGGAGTCCCCGGCCAGGTACGCAACACGGCTTCGGTCAGCACGAACACCGACTCCCGACCCGGCTCGTACAACACGCTCTGCCGCTCGATGCGGGCAGCCACCGCCCGACCGATGGCATCAGGCGTCGAGTTCGGCACACTCGCGAAGACATGCCGGGCGTACTCCGCGGTCTGAAGCAGGGCCGGCAACACAACGCACTGGAACGACCTCACCAGCTGCGCGGACCGCACTTCTTCGTCAACGGTGCTGGCGGCGCCCGCAGTTGTGCCCTCTGCCTGTTGGTCAGCACCCGGAGCGGCCATCACAGCATGCAGCAGCTCACGAACCTCACGAGCGGTCGACTCATCGAGACCGAGAGCGCCTGAGAGGCGGTCGAGCACATCAACGCTCGGAACCATGCGGCCGGTCTCGACCTTGGACACAGTCGGCTGTCCTACCCCGGCACGCTGCGCTAGGGTGTGTGTCGAAAGTGGATCTTGAACGTGAGATGATCTTGCTTCGTGGCACGTGGAGATCTGACGGACGCGCAATGGGCGGTGCTGGAACCGCTGTTGCCGAAGGGCAAGAAGCCCGGACGGCCGCCGACGTGGGCCAGGCGGCAGCTGATCGACGGCATACGGTTCCGGGTCCGTACTGGCGTTCCGTGGCGGGACCTGCCCGCCGAGTACGGGCCGTGGGGCCGGGCGTACGACTTGTTCCGGCGGTGGCAGCGGGACGGCACCTGGCATCGGATCTTCACCGCGCTCCAGGCCCGGGCCGACGCGAAAGAGCTGATCACCTGGGACATCAACGTCGACTCCACGGTGTGTCGGGCCCACCAGCACGCCGCCGGGGCAAGGAAAAAGGGGAGCTGCAGAAGGAGCCGCCCGGCGGCGTCGGCGTCGAGCCCGACGACCACGGCCTCGGCCGCTCGCGCGGTGGCCTGACCACCAAGCTGCACCTGGCCGTCGAACAAGGCCAGAAGCCCATGTCCATCGTGATCACGGCCGGCCAGCGGGGCGACTCCCCGCAGTTCGAGCCTGTCCTGAACAAGATCCGCGTCCCGCGTCTTGGCCCAGGCAGGCCGCGCACCCGGCCCGATCGTGTGCGCGCCGACAAGGCGTACGCCTCCCGGAAGAACCGCGCTTACCTGCGGCAGCGCAGGATCCGCTGCACCATCCCGGACAAGGCCGACCAGGCCCGCAACCGCAAGAAACGCGGCTCGCGCGGCGGCCGACCGCCGAAGTTCGACCCGCAGGACTACAAGGCTCGGCACGCGGTCGAGTGCGGCATCAACCGCCTCAAAAGGCACCGGGCCGTGGCCACGAGGTACGACAAGCTCGCGGTCCGCTACGAGGCGACCGTCCTCGTAGCGGCCATCAATGAATGGCTGTGACCAGCACATTCGATACACGCCCTAGCGCAGCACCCGTCAACCCGGCTTCTGCCCGAAGTTCCCGAAGACGCGCACCAAGCGCCCGCATCCGCTCCCGCCGCTCACTCCCCATGCTCAGGGTTCTACACCACGGGGCAGCCCGGCACAGAAAAGCCGATCACGGCCACCGTCAACCATCAGCTGGGATCGAACTGTCAAGCATCTACCGGGACCGGACACGGCCCCAGCCCTCTCCGTGATTCAAACTTTCTCTACTGGTTCAAGGCGGCTCGCTTCGCTCCCCGCGCGCGGCCCGCCCCCCGGCCGGGCCTGCGCTCCAGTCTCCGCCCCGCTCCAGCCCGGCCGGCGCCCGTGCCGCGCACTAAGCAATCAGCCGCCTGATGCCAGAGAAGAGGTGCGTCGTGGCTGGGGCGGTCGACTCCACGGCTTTACGGAGCCACTTTGGCGCGAGCCTCGAAGATCATGGCCCCAACGTCGTGCTTTACCGGGCAGGTCCACAGACTGCCCGACGCGCCGGAAGCTTACGGGGCCATGATCACTCGCGCCAAAGCAGCGCCACCCCAAAGCCGCTCCGCCGACCGCGCCTACAGGAGCCGGCCCTATGGCAGCATACGATTCACAATCGTTTCCGTGAGACCGATCGTGGAGCATCACGCTGCGATGTCGGTCCGTGGGGTTTCGGGTTCTAGCCCTCAGACTCATAGATCAGCGACTGGCCTGTGACGGCTTCAATCTGTTCCACGAGCAACGTCAAGCGCTCCTGAAGGAACAAATTGTAATCCAACCGTTCCAGGCCGCTTTCCTCGCCATCGTCCACGAGGTGAGAGCTCAAGACGTCGACATACTTGTGACGATCGAACTCTTCCTGCGCAGCAACAAATTCACCAAAAGGCCTATCCTTGATCAGGCGGCGAAGCGATTTATCGATCATAAGCCGGTTCAGGATCAGCTCCGAACTATGCCCCTCCGGGTTATTTCCCGACAGATCGAGCCATACCTTCGGGAAAATTCGGGCACCATCTAGAATGAAACCTGCAGGATCCAGATTTGTAATCGCCTGCGCTGTGAGGAAGTCCTTCGCCCCTGACTGGATGAGGAGCGTCACGAATCCCCTGAAGAGGGCCTTCCTGTTGGCTCGCGCGCTCAACAAATCAAAGTCGGTGAGATTAAATTCGCTGACAGCTTCGGGAGCCTCCTGAGAGTCCCCAACGACCCATCCACGCAGAAGCTTATAGTCAGCCCCAGCCTGACTATTCGCGCCTTGATCAAAATTCTCGGTGAATACTGTGCACCAATAGTATTGGCGAAGTCGTTCCCGAGCCAAAGCCCGGTACTGAGATCTTAGTTGGGCCACCTCGGGGTATACGGCAGCCATCGGAACCACAGTCATACTGTAGGGCAACCACTGTGCGGAAATAACGCCACACTCGCGCTTAAGCATATCGAGAACATCTGCGAAAGCAGCTACAGTCGCGTTCCAGTGCTCCCCTACGCTCGATGCATCGAGGCGGTTAAGAACATCGAAACGCTGGGCAGATCCGCGCGATCGAAGCGAAATCGCCTGGAGCACGCTATACGGGTCAACTGCGAAGTCTACGAGCAGTGGATATTGCTGGCATGCAGTATCCCACATATCCCTTAGGTGAACACCGGTAGGGTAGTACTTGGCAGTCAAGAGCTCAAATGGCCCAAGAACCTTTCCAGACTTGTTCAAAGTCTCGAAGATATTGCACACCGCTACGAGGGATGTGCTTGCTGGTAGATCGACAACTGGAAAAGCGTACGACTCCAAGGGTTGTAGATATGTATCTCTGAACTGATTCAGCACCTCTTCCAGCTGATCTGCAGCATCACGATCCTCTTCCACCGATCGCGCCAACTTCTTAAACCATGGGCGTAGTCGCTCATACGCCGCAACGGGAAATACACCCTTGGAAATCTGCCACTCTTCATCGAGCGGATTGAAGCGCATCCTGCCACTCAAGTCATATGCCAGGAGCGCACTATCTAGGTCAACGTCCTCCAGGTTCAGCAGGGTGCCTCGACTTCTATCAATAAAGGGCCAAACCTTCATGAAGAATTGATAGTCACCGGAACCAGTGAGCGCTTGATACAAAGCAGTCAAACGCTGCTGACCGTCAAGGACTAGACGCTTTGGCTCCTTTTGAGGATCCGGAGCTCCTTCGAACGGTCGGCTGCCGAACTTAACGCTTGTTGACTGCTCCCAGGTCAGCAGCGTGCCAGCCGGATAACGAGAAATAATTGACTTCAGAAGCTCCACTGTGCGCTTAGGGTCCCAAACAAAACTGCGCTGAAAATCAGGGATTGCGATCGTGCCTTTATGAATCGAAGCGACCAGCGATCCGATGGATTCCGGGGTCGCCTTGAATACTGGGTCCTCTTTGAACATAGACGACATGGGATCTCCTTTTGTACGGTCTTAGCAGTTGCGTGGCGCGATAGACAGCAGGGCCTCTCGCAAGGCACTCATGGACTGATATCTATCCTCCGGCTCCTCGGCTGCACAACGGACGATCACATCCTTATAGGGCTCCGGCACTCCCTTTAGCCGCAAATATGGCCCCGGAGGGTTTCCCGTAAGGCAGTACATCAAGATCTTTCCGACAGCATAGACATCAGCCGGCGGCCCCGCTTCGTGAGCATCATCGAACTGCTCTGGCGCTGCGTAAAACCAGGTACCAAGCAAAGCCTTAGCTTGGGTCATCTTGATGCTTTCGGAGTGAATATTTCGGCAATAACCAAAGTCGGACACGAGCCACGAGTTATTGATGTTAAGAACGTTTGACGGCTTGAGGTCGCGGTGAATAACACCCTGCTCGTGGGAGTATTCCATAGCATCAATAACCTGATGAATCACTTCAAGCGACCAGGAAGCATCTCGCTTGGGTCCTTTCAGGCAGTCCTCGAACGTTTCATCCGCAAGCGGCATCGCATACCACGGATGGTGCACCTTTCCTGAGTACGCAAGAACGGGAGTAATGTTCGGATGACTTAGTTCCTGCTGCGTCTTAACTTCCCTAATGAAACGAATCCGCTCCTCTTCGGCTTCCGCAGATTTTGGTCTTTTTTCGCCTCGCACCGTCAAGTATTTAAGTGCTACGTATTGGCCGGTGTCCATATCTCGACCCCGCCACACGGCCGCTTGCCCCCCTGACTTAATTTCCTTGACCTTCTTATATGCGGGCATCTGCATCCTGTTATCGAATTTTTCGACCCATAGAGAGTCGTTTCATGAGTGATGACGTACGTGCAATCGCCTGGTGTGGACCGACTCGTTGAACCCCCTTGCGCAGCGAGTCGCGATGAGCTTGCCAATCCCAGACTAGCGGCATATGGGCCAGAACACGGTCGAAGCGAGGAACGAGGCCGTAAGTGGCGCAATAGCTTGTACTGTACACCCCCTTTTGTTGCCTTATGATCTCTTACGTCCATTTACGGCACACTGTTCGTCTGGGCATCGCCATGGCTTCCAAGCCCGAGCCGGCGCGGTGCCATCAAGTCGCGAAACTCCTCCGAGGTCGCCACGAAACTATGTGGCGAAAGGCACCGCGTGCGAGCACCATGAGCGCATGACGGAAGAACAGCATTCGGATGACCTACCCGACCATGTACTGCACATGGGCCGCTTCCTGGACACCGCGCAAGCATGGCCCGAAACGACTTGGTTCGGACGGGCTATGGCCCTACTGGGGTTCGGCGCGTTCAGGGTCGAACGCTTCCCATTCGAGGATACGTTCGAGAATGAGCTTGCAGCCGCAGTGGCGCTAGCCAGGGGCTACAGACAGTTGCAAGCAGCATGGGTAGTCACAAGTCATGGATTCCTAGCAGAGGCACGCAACTTGCTGCGGTCTGTGTACGAGTCCGCAGGCCTAGCACGTGTATTGGCGAAAGACCCGAAGCTGGCTGATCAGTGGCTTCGAGATGGGAAATGGTTTCCTGACGTACGTGTACGTCAGTGGCTCAGTGATGTACGCCGAGATTCCGCCGAAGAGGTTGAAAAGTACCAACATTTCTATACCGAGGCGTCGGCTTGGGCGCACCCAACTGCTGAATCCTGCATGATGCAGATCTCAGTAGAAGAAGATCATTTTTACCTTGATCCACATATTATGTTCGACGAAGCCGCCTGCAAAGAGACTGTTGCCTTGCTTGCATCGACGACCCTGTTTGCATGTTTCGCCTTTCGAAACGCGGTTGTTGACGAACGCGCCATTGACCCAGCTTGGCGAAAGGACTTGTACGACCTCGCTCAGGAGATGTCGGACGAACCCATGCCCCACCTTGAGCGCGATTGGGGGGCCGAACAGGCCCATTACGACGCTGTCATGGCAAACCTACGTGATCGGCGCTACCTCAAAGGGCAGCTCCGCACACATCCGAGGGCATACGCCAACCTCAAGCCACCAGAGTCCGATTAGGTTGAAGTCTGAGGGCCGTCCACGATCGCCCGGCACCTGTGAATAAATTGCTGCAGCCACGTCGTGGGTAGATGGAGCAGCCGAAGTAGGGCCCCTCCCCCTCAGTCACGCAGTAAGTGCCTGTTTCCGGATGCAGACTCGCGTCTCCTATCGCACTCAGCTAACGAGGAGTTTGAGACGTTCATGCAGAAGCGGGTAGCTCTCGACGCGCGGGGGGACGACCGGCTGCTCAGGCGGCGGAAACGGGGGCACCCAGTTGATGGCAGTCGTCACATCATCGACCAGTCTTGCCATGTCGGTGTCGTCCAGCGCCACCACGAAGCCGCGGTGATCGAGAGCGGTATCACGGCACCGAGCGAGAAATCGGTCCTTTTCCGCGAAAGATCGGCAGGCAAGAATTCCGAACTTCCCGCGCAACGGAGAGAACCGGGACGACAGTTGGTCGAGTTCAGGATTGGCCACTTCGCGCCCATAGTTCTTGCACTCGACGAAGACATATTGAGCTGGAATCTTATGGCGAGTCAAGTAAGCAAAGAATCCATCCTTCGCATTGTTGGTATAGGTAATGTCAATCCTCTTCCTCCCTTCGTGGATCTCGTGCTCCATTTCCGGCATGATGAGTGACGGGTAGAACAAGGCAGTGAGAAGGGCCTCGACGCGCGCATGATAGTTGTTTGCTTCCGCGTTGCCAGTAGGGGTGTCGACCACAGCTTGCAGGAGTGCCGCATAGTCAGGCTTTGGGGTGCTGTTCGCCTCGCTCAACTCCGCGTGGGAAATCACCTCGGGAGCAACCTGCGCCTTGATTTCCTTGTAATGATGGTATACCGATGGACGTTGCAGGGTTTCTCGCGTCACGTCGGGCTTAGTGGACCCGTATTTTTCCTCCACGTCCTTCTTGTATACCTTCTTCTTTCCACCCTTTAGTACCCTCACCAACTTGCTGCGCGGATCCGCCTCCTCTTCCGACTGCAGCGTCGGAACCAGATGATTTCGATAATACTCCGACCGCGACAGGTGCAGGTCGCGGCGCACGATCGCCTTCGGGACAAGCAAGAGCTTGTGCCCGTCGGCAATAGGCAGTCTGGTTAGGCCATTTTCCCACTTGAGAGCCTGAGCGTTCCATACAGGCCCGCTATCGACGCCCTCCTCTAGCGGGATGCCAAAGGCCGTTGCCATTTGATGCGTGTATGTGATCAGCGGTCCGCGAATAATGTTCGTCGTAATGTCTGAAACAATATCCTTATCGACTTTATCGATAAAAAAGGCAGTGTCTTCCAGGTCTTCAATTAGCCCCGATTGAGCGGCCTGGCTTTTGGCCAGCTTCAAGGCGAACTCTTCTCGCATCCATTTACCAAAACCCCTACCAGCACTCTTGCCCTTCGAGATACCGAGATGGGTTTCGTTTGGTTCGCCCAGATTGCCAAGAAGATAGTCTGCTCGAACTTTGTCACCATGCCGCACCGCATCGAGAACGCTATCGAAGAACGTGGTCAGCATTTTGATGCATTCTTTCCCCCAGTCATCAGACAAGTGACGGATCGTACTCGGGTCGATGTAGACAGGGACATCCATGACCGTGTCTACATCAACGAAATCCAGCGTTCCCTGTCCGCGATTGAGGTTGTAGTACTCCGAAACTCGCATGCCGCCCCCCAAGGTCAACCTTGCGCTGATTCATGTGCTGTACCCAGTCGTTCACTCTGTGTAAACCATCACCGGGATGGGTTGCAGGACCCTGCCTACGGCAGGGTCCGAGCGGGACTACTGCGGAGCGTGGGAGGGTCGGAAAGCACGAGACGCGAGGATGGTGGTGCATCCGGCATGGACTGCAGTCCCTAGCCAGGAAGATTGATCTCGGATGAGCCTGTGGGGCTTGCGGTTGTCTCTGACCATGCTCCGTGCGGGCCGGCCAGCCACGGCAAGTCAGGGACCTACACCTTGTGGACTACCTGTGGACTGGTTCGCCCCCACGATGGGGGCACTAGGGCTGTGACAAGCTTCTTTTCCCGAAACCGACGGGCCCTCCGGAGCCGTGTGCGCAGGTTCGAATCCTGCCGGGGGCACCTTGTATGAGGTGCCCAAAGACCCCGTCACCAGCGGAAACGCTGAGGCCGGGGTCTTCGTGTTCGTGCAGGCGTGTGTCGCCCGGAGCGGCTGCATGTCGGGTGTTGTGGACGCCCTCGAAGTCGTGGTTGCCCCGCGCCGGTTCCTCTTCCTGCGTCGGCCGGAACGCCGCCGTCAGATCACGCTGGTACGGGGCGGTGTGGGTCCATGGGTTGTCGGCTATCGGCGTCCCCTCTTCCATCTGGCTCGTTCACTCAAGAGCGGATGTAAAGGACAGGGCTGGCAGGCCAGCCTGACGGCGGCGGTCAACCCTGGGTGGTTGTCGTGGTCTACTCGCATCGTCGACCGTCTGGCGAGCTCCGGCCTCGTTCGAGGACGTCATGAGCTGGGCTCGCCCCGTCCCGGGGTGACCGACGAAGGTCCTGCCTCGTAGAGCACGACGCATGGGATCTTCCGCCGGCGTCCTGGCCGATCGCCCGGGAGGGCAGTCGCAGCGCAGGACACCGTCTCGTTCGGTCAGACGAGGTCGCAGCCTTGGGGTCGTGGCGATCACTCCGAGTCGTGCCCGCCTCTTGGACCGCATTCGCCGGCCTCGTTGCGACGGATGAAGGCAGGGGTAGGCAACGAACCGAACCGTGGTTTGGCTCATGCATGGAACCGAGCCGGCGAAGCGAACGTTTCTGCTGGTCAGCGGCCCGCATTCCTGATCACTCAGGGCAGTGAACCGAGTGCGCCTGCCGGAACGGACCTGCACGGGGGCCGGTTGTTTCAGGTGCTCACCAGGAGATCATCAGAGGGAGACCGTCTTGGTCATGCACTACGTCACCCGGCTTGCCACGACTCTGGTCGCCGCGGGGACCCTCATCCTCACCAGCCCGACGGGCGCGCACGCCACCGCGATCGGGTCAACACCCGTGCGGACCTTCGAATACACCGTGGGTGGTCTGACGATGAAGGTACCGACCGGATGCATGTTCACCCACATCATCCGAGGCAGCGGAAGAAGGATCACGTACCAGAACGCCGGCGTCGACTGTGCCTTCGTCGGGGCCCTCAGCAGCGGTTTCTGTAACTGGCGCATCGATTTCACCTACGCCGATACGAACAACCGCACCTACCGCACTTCGCGCGGCCGGACGCACAGCGAATGCAAGATCGACCCCATGCGCAACAACTCTCGCCAGACTCTGCCTCGTTATGGCAAAGCGTGCGCCCACCTCCATGTCAACGGGGTGCGGCGCGTCAGCCAGTGCCATCACATCACGAAGTGAGTCGTTCATGACTGAGCAGCGACAGGGGCAGGACTCGGATCGGGTGTTGGGAACACAGCGCCGTCGTGCGGGGATCGTCGCGTTCCTCTTGGGTCTCGTCGTCACCTTGGCTTTCTTCGCCTTCTTTCCCGGGCTGCCTCATGTGATCGACTGGGGTGCCATTCTCGTGGCCCTCGCCGTGGGCGGCGTCGCTCGATGGGCCTGCCTCGCATGGGTGACCAAGGCGACGAAGAAGCCCGAACGCAGGTGAGCGTCTTGATGAGGGCCAGCCGCTCGCCGCGAAGCAGGTACCTCGTTACCTCATATCCAGCAAAGCCCGCCGGATATGAGGTTCCACTTGCAGCCAGGAGGGCCGAGGCCTCGCTTGTCGGCCCGGCGGACAGATGTTCATCCATCAGTGGCTGGGCGGTTACGGCCGCCCAGTTCGGTGACGATGCGGGCCCGGGCGGGTGCCAGGTGCGTTTGAAGTCGGCGGGCGCTCCGCACGGCAACGGAGGAACGCACATGCTAGCCCCAAGCGACTCATTCCTTGCCTGTGCGATGACCCAATGGGATATCGGCTGGCATGTGCGAGAGGATGGGTCGTGATGGGTGGCTGGGGCCGCGTGTTCTGAGGATCTCCGAGGCCGCGGCGTGAGTGCGGGAGGAGTGGGGGCATGGTGGCTCGTTCGTGGGGGGCGGGGTGGTTGCTTCGGTGCGGGGCTCTGGTCGGAGCGGTCGTGTTGGTGGGGGCTGCCGGGTGTTCCTCCGGGAAGGGCTCCGGGGCGGGTGGGGGGGCCTCGGACGGGGTCTCCGGGGAGGTCACCGTGTTCGCCGCCGCCTCGTTGAAGGAGAGCTTCACCGAGTTGGGGCAGCGGTTCGAGAAGGATCATCCCGGTGTGAAGGTGACCTTCAGCTTCGGGGGGAGTGACGCCCTGGCCGCGAGCATCAGAGGTGGGGCGCCTGCGGATGTGTTCGCTTCGGCCAGCGCCAGGACCATGAAGATCGTGACGGACGCGGGGGGTGCCGTCGGGGCGCCCGCGACGTTCGTGCGGAATGAGTTGGAGATCGCCACCCTGCCGGGCAATCCCGAGGGCATTTCCTCCCTGAAGGACCTCACCAAGAGCGGTCTCAAGGTCGTGCTGTGCGATGTGGAGGTGCCATGTGGCGCCGCCACACAGAAGGCTCTCGACGTGAGTGGGCTGCGGCTCACGCCCGTGTCCTACGAGCAGGACGTCAAGGCCGCCCTCACCAAGGTCGAGCTGAAGGAGGCCGACGCCGCGGTCGTCTACAAGACCGATGTGATCGCCGCGGGTGACAAGGTGGAGGGCGTGGAGTTCCCCGAAGCCGCAGACGCAGTCAACGACTACCCGATCGCCCTCCTCAAGGACGCCCCCAACGCGGACGCCGCGCAGGCGTTCATCGCGCTCGTACGGTCCGGTGCCGGGCAGGAGGTTCTGAGCGACGCCGGGTTCCTGAAGCCGTGAACTCCGACCCTCGCCACGGCCCCGATGCCGGTGCCGGCCCTGTCCTCGGCCCCGGTTCCGGTGCCGGTGCCGGTGCCGGTGCCGGTGCCGGCCCTGGTGCGGGCGGGGCCCGGGCTCGGCGGGGGCGTGGGGTGGTCTCGCCGCGGCGCGGTCCCGTGCCGGTGCCGTTGCTCGTGCCCGCGCTCGTCGGGCTGGCGTTCCTGGTGCTGCCGCTCGTCGCCCTGCTCGTACGGGCCCCCTGGTCGAACCTTCCCGACCAGCTGACCAGCCCCGAGGTGTGGCAGGCGCTCCGGTTGTCGCTGGTCTGTGCCACCGCGGCAACCGCCGTCAGTCTCGTGCTCGGGGTGCCCTTGGCGTGGCTGCTCGCGCGGGTCGAGTTTCCCGGGCGGGGGTTCGTACGGGCGCTCGTCACGCTTCCGCTGGTGCTTCCGCCGGTGGTGGGCGGTGTGGCGTTGCTGATGGCGCTCGGACGCAACGGCCTGGTCGGGCAGTGGCTGGAGTCGTGGTTCGGGATCAGTCTGCCCTTCACCACGGCGGGGGTCGTGGTGGCCGAGGCGTTCGTCGCCATGCCGTTCCTCGTCATCAGCGTCGAGGGGACGCTGCGGGCCGCCGATCCCCGGTACGAGGAGGCCGCCACCACGCTCGGGGCCTCCCGGTTCACCGCGTTCCGGCGGGTCACGCTGCCGTTGATCGCGCCCGGGATCGCGGCCGGAGCGGTTCTCGCGTGGGCGCGGGCGCTCGGTGAGTTCGGGGCGACGATCACCTTCGCCGGTAACTTCCCGGGGCGTACCCAGACCATGCCGCTCGCCGTCTACCTCGCCCTCCAGAGCGATCCCGAGGCCGCCATCGCCCTCAGCCTCGTCCTGCTGACCGTGTCCGTCGCGGTCCTCGCGGGGCTGCGCGACCGTTGGATGAGTGCCTCATGAGGGGCGGGAGGGAGAGGGGAGGGGCGGCTCCGCCGGTGGCGGGGAGCGGGCGGGGAGGAGGGGCGGCTCCGTCGGTCACCGGACGGTCGGTACGGGTTCGCGAGTGGCGGACGGCCACCTGTCATGCCTCGCAGGCCTCCCTTGCCTCGTATGCCTCGCATGCCTCGCATCGGCTGGGGCTGGGGCCGCCGGCGCGGCTCGTGAGCGGCCGTAAGGGCTCCGGAAGTCCGGGGCACGCGGCCGTGTGGGGAGCGGGGCGAGCCTCGGGAGCAGGGGTAGGAGCCGCGCCGGCGTGAGGCGAGGCTCCGGGATCGAACAGGGGGAAGGGTTCATGGCTGGCGGCGGTGGTTTCGGCGGGAGCGGGCGGGACGGGGGCGGGGCGGCTGCCCGTGGGGACGGCGAGAACGGGGACCGCGAGAACAGGGACCGCGAGAGCGGGTCGACCGCCGACAGCTTCGGTGCGCGGGGGAGGGACGAGCAGCAGGAGCTGGGCACCCCCGGCCCCAGCGACCGGGAGCCGCGCTCCAGCGGGGCGGCGAGTGTCCGCTCCCGTGACGGGCTGGATGCCCGGCTCGTCGTCCGGCGTGGGGCGTTTCGGCTCGATGTCGGGCTTCGGGGCGTGCCCGGGGAGGTCGTGGCGCTGCTCGGGCCCAACGGGGCCGGGAAGACCACCGCCCTGCGGGCGTTGGCGGGGCTCGTGCCGCTCACGGACGGGTATCTGCGGCTCGACGGGGCCGCCCTGGAGCGTACGCCGCCCGAGGCGCGTCCCGTCGGGGTCGTCTTCCAGGACTATCTGCTCTTTCCGCATCTGACCGCCCTCGACAACGTCGCCTTCGGGCCGCGTTGCCAGGGGTCCTCCAAGGCCGAGGCGCGGGCGCTCGCCGCCGAGTGGCTGGAGCGGATGGGGCTCGCCGAGCACGCCGGGGCCAAGCCCCGCCGGCTCTCCGGCGGCCAGGCCCAGCGCGTCGCCCTCGCCCGCGCCCTCGCCACCTCTCCCCGGCTGCTGCTCCTCGATGAGCCTCTCGCCGCGCTCGACGCCCGTACCCGCCTCGACGTACGCGCCCAGCTCCGGCGCCACCTGGCGGACTTCGAGGCCGTCGCCGTGCTCGTCACCCACGATCCGCTCGACGCGATGGTGCTCGCCGACCGGCTCGTCGTCATCGAGGACGGGCGCGTGGTGCAGGAGGGGACGCCGGGTGACATCGCCCGGCATCCGCGGACCGACTACATCGCCCATCTCGTCGGGCTGAACCTCTACCAGGGCGTCGCCGACCGGCACGTCGTCCGGCTCGACGGCGGGCCGGCGATCACCACCACCGAGGACCTCACCGGGCCGGTCTTCGTCACCTTTCCGCCGAGCGCCGTGACGCTCCACGGCGAGCGCCCCACCGGGGTCAGCGCACGCAACCTGTGGCGCTGCGAGGTCGCCGGCATGGAGACCCACGGCGACCAGATCCGCGCCGACCTCACCGGTGAACTCCCCCTCACCGCCGACCTCACCACGGTCGCAGCCGCCGAACTCGGCCTCCACACAGGTGCCGAGGTCTGGGCCGCGGTCAAGGCGACGCAGACACACGCCTATCCGGCCTGAGCCACAGACAGCCACGACAACGGCTACGGCTACGGCTACGGCTACGGCTACGGCTACGGCTACGGCTACGGCTACGGCTACGGCTACGGCTACGGCTACGGCTACAGCAACAGCAACAGCAACAGCAACAGCAACAGCAACAGCAACAGCAACGACGACGGCAACGACGACGGCAACGGCAACGGCATTGCTACCGCGGGACCCTGGGGCGTACGGCGCCCGGCGGGCGCCCGGTGCTACGCTCGCCACGCCTCTCGTGGGGGAAGCCGGTGGGAATCCGGCGCTGACCCGCAACGGTGTGCGTGCGGACCCGACGGTCCGTGCGCGAGCCCGATTGCCCGTGAGCGGTGCGACCCGTCGACTGCTCGCCGTGGACTGCGAGAGGGGACCGCGCGGCCGTCCGGTCGCACGGGCTGTCTCCTTGCGTGAGGTTCCGCAGGCGGCCCGGAGGACCGAGGACCGGCCCGATCGTGCGTCAGAGCCCCACGGACAGCCACAGCACCACGGGCAGCCCCAGCCCTCACCACCATGACGGCCCGAGCCGTCCCCGCGGCGGTTCCGGCCCTGGTTCCCGGCCGCGCCGGCTGCCGCTGCCCCCTCTCGTGCTCGGGCTGGCTCTCGTGCTGGCCGGGTCGGTGGTGTGCGGGGTGGGGCTCGGGGCGGCGGGGATCGCCTGGGCGGACGTGGTGCGGTTCCTGTGGGCCGGGGGGACCGGGGGGAGTGTCCGTGCCGCCGACGTCGCCGCGTACACGATCGTCTGGGAGATACGACTGCCGCGCGTGGTGCTCGGGGCCGTCGTCGGGGCAGGGCTCGCGGCGGTCGGGGTCGCCGTGCAGGCCATGGTGCGCAACGCGTTGGCCGATCCGTTCGTGCTGGGCATCTCCTCCGGGGCCGCCGTGGGCGCCAACGCGGTGATCCTGCTGGGGGCGTTCGCGGGGCTCGGGGTGTGGGCGCTGTCGGTGTCGGCGTTCGGGTCGGCGCTGCTGGCGATGGCGCTGGTGTACGGGGTGGCCAGGTCGGGGACCGGGCTCACGCCCCTGCGGCTGGTCCTCACGGGGACGGCGCTGGCGTACGGGTTCGAGGCCGTCACCACGGTCATGGTGTTCGGGGCCGCCCGCGGCGAGGCCGCCCGCGCGGCGATGATGTGGCTGCTGGGCAGCCTGGGCGGGGCGACCTGGGCGCAGGTGCCGATCGCCGCGGCCACGGTCGTCGCCGGGTGGATCTGGCTGCGCGCGCGGGCCGAGGCGCTCAACGCGCTCGCCATGGGTGACGAGACCTCCGCCGCGCTCGGGGTGCGGCCTGAGCGGCTGCGGCGGGAGCTGTTCGTGGTCACCGCCGCCGTGACGGGAACCGTGGTCGCGGTGAGCGGGGCCGTCGGGTTCGTCGGGCTGATGGTGCCGCACGTGGTGCGGATGGTGGTCGGGGCGGACCACCGGCGGGTCCTGGCCGTCGCGCCGCTCGTCGGGGCCGTGCTGCTCGTCTGGGCCGATGTGCTGTCCCGGCTGCTGCTTGCCCCCGCCGAACTGCCCGTGGGGGTGATCACCGCCGTGGTCGGGGTGCCGGTGTTCCTGCTGCTCATGCGGCGCGGCGGCTACGCGTTCGGGGGGCGGTGACCGTGCGGTACGACGATGGGCGGAGCGACGGCGGGCAGCACGACGCCGGGCCGGGCGACGCCGAGCGAAGGGACCTCGCACGAACCGACGGAACGCGAACCAACGAAGCGCGAACCGACGATGGGCAGCACGACGCCGGGCCGGGCGACGCCGAGCGAAGGGACCTCGCACGAACCGACGGAACGCGAACCGACGGAACGCGAACCAACGAAGCGCGAACCGACGGAGTGCGGACCGACGGGATGCGGACCGACGGAGTGCGGGGAGACGGTGTGAAGGAGAACGGTGTGCGGGGCATGGTGCCCGGTGGTCCGGAGGCGGGCGCCGATGGGCTCGGGGGCGGGGCGGGGGTGCCGCTCGGGATCGAGGGGGTGAGCGTCGAGGTCGCCGGGCGGCGGATCGTCGAGGACGTGCGGCTCGCGGTGGACGGCGGGACCCTCGTGGGGCTCGTCGGGCCGAACGGCAGCGGCAAGTCGACGTTGCTGCGGTGCGTGTACCGGGCGTTGCGGCCGGCCTCGGGGGTGGTGCGGATCGGCGGTGACGACGCGCACGCCCTGCCCGCCCGGGAGGCGGCGCGTCGGCTGGCCGCGCTGCCGCAGGAGTCGGCGTCGGAGTTCGACTTCACCGTGGCCGAGGTCGTGGGCATGGGGCGGCTGCCGCACCGGGAGCGGACGGCCGCCGGGGACCGCGAGATCTGCGCCGGGGCGATGGCGCGCACGGGGGTCGCGCATCTCGCCGACCGGGGGTTCCTCGGGCTGTCCGGTGGCGAGAAACAGCGGGTGCTGATCGCTCGGGCGCTCGCCCAGCGGCCCCGCGTGCTCGTTCTCGACGAACCGACCAACCACCTTGACGTCGCTCACCAGTTGGACGTCCTGTCCCTGGTACGGGACAGCGGGCTGACCGTGCTCGCGGCTCTGCACGATCTCAATCTGGCCGCCGCGTACTGCGATGTGCTGTACGTCCTCGACGGCGGCCGGGTGGTCGCCTCCGGCGCACCGCACGACGTCCTGCGGCCGGAACTGCTCGCCGAGGTGTTCGGGGTCCGTGCCCATCCCGTACGGCACCCCGGGACCGGCGCGGTGCAACTCCTCTTCGACCGGCTCCCCCGGTCCACCGACACCCGCACCACCAGCCGCCACCCCGCCGCGTTCCCCCGTCCCCACTCGCCCTCCCGTCCCTGAGGATCTTCATGCGCTCGTCGTTCGTCACCGCGCTCTGTCTCGTCACGACCGTCACCGTCGCCGCCACCGGGTGCGGGGCGGCCGTCGAGGCGGGCGGGGGCACCCCGGCCTCCTCCGTCACGCTCACCAACTGCGGGAAGAAGGTGACGTACGACAAGATCCCGGAGCGGGTGGTCACCAATGACGTGGGGATCACCGAGCTGATGTTCGCGCTGGGGCTGGAGGACCGCATGGCGGGCTTCGCCATGCCCGACGACAAGGGCGATCTGAGCGGCGTGCCCTGGAAGGAGGGCTACGACAAGGTCGCGTGGCTGTCGAAGGACCAGCTCACCAAGGAGAACGTCCTCGACGCGCGCGGCGACTTCGTCTTCGCCGGCTGGAACTACGGCTTCCGCGAGGAGGCCGGCTTCACTCCGCAGGCCCTGGAGAAGCTCGGCATACCCTCGTACGTCCTCACGGAGTCCTGCCGCAACGGCCGTACGGAGACCTCGCGGGGCATCATGCCGCCACTGGAGGCGCTGTACACCGACCTCACCAACCTCGGGAAGCTGTTCGGGGTGGAGAAGCGGGCGGCCTCGCTCGTCGCAGGGTTCAAGGAGGAGGTCGCCGCCGTGCGGGCCGAGGCGCCCGAGGGAGCGGCGCGGCCGAAGGTGTTCCTGTACGACAGCGGGGAGGAACAGCCCTTCACCTCCGGCCGGTACGCCGCGCCCGAGCAGATCATCAGCGAGGCGGGCGGGGTCAACGTCATGCACGACGTGGCGGACTCCTGGACCACGGTGGGCTGGGAGAGCGTCGTCGCGCGGGACCCCGACGTCATCGTCATCTGCGACTACGGGGACGTGAGCGCCGAGCGGAAGAAGAAGTTCCTGCTGTCGTACGGGCCGTTGCGGAACGTCTCGGCGGTCAAGAACCGACGCATCTACGTCCTCGACTACGTCGACCTGGTGGAGAGCCCGCGGAACCCTTCCGCCATCGCCCGGCTCGGGAAGTACCTGCGCGGGGTGAGCAAGGGAGCGGTGAGCGGCTGAGCGGGGGGGCAGGGGCCAGGGCGGGGGCGGGGAACGGCGGCGGGGAACGGCAGCCGCCCGCGCAGCAGTTCGGTCGGCTTCGGCCGGTTTCCCGTCAGACGGCTCCGCGCCGGTGGGGCGGGGTGAAGACGTACAGGTCGAGGATCGGGGGCATCGGGGCCACGCCCGGGCCGCCCGCCCGCACCCACGTGACGATGTCCTCGGTCGCGTCGGGGTCGTTGACGAGGCCCAGCCAGACGGGGCGGGCGCCGGCGGCGCGGCCCGCGGCGGAGGGCTGGACGACGACCACGTTGGCCTGGTCGCAGACGTCCAGGCAGGTGGAGACGCGGGTGGGGACGGTCTGCCGGAGCCGGGAGGTCTGGGCGTCGTGGTCGACACCGGGGAGTTTCGGGGTGCCGCAGCAGCAGTCGCGGCAGACGACGACCCGGCTGGGTGCGGGAGGCGACGGAGTGGTCACGGACCGACCCGGATGATCTTCACTTGGGCGAGTCTACTGGGCGCGCTCGGACGGGCGGGTCACGGCAGCGGCTGCTCCGCCCAGATGATCTTACCGTCGGGGGTGTAGCGGGTCCCCCAGCGTTCGGTGAGCTGGGCGACGAGGAAGAGGCCGCGGCCGCCCTCGTCCTCGGTGCAGGCCCGGCGCAGCCGGGGGGAGGTGCCGCTGCCGTCGAAGACCTCGCAGATCAGGGAGCGGTCGCGCAGCAGGCGGAGCTGGACGTGGCCGGCGGCGTGGCGGATCGCGTTGGTGACCAGTTCGCTGGCGATGAGTTCGGTGGTGAACGCCAGGTCGTCCAGGCCCCAGGCAGCCAGCTGCTCGGTGACGGCCACGCGGGCGTGGGAGACGACCGCCGGGTCGCCGGGCAGCTCCCACTGGGCGACCCGTTCCGCGCCCAGCGCGTTCGTGCGGGCGACGAGCAGGGCCACGTCGTCGCACGGCCGGGTCGGGAGCAGTGCGTCGAGGACGGCGTCGCAGGTGTCCTCCGGGGCCCGTTCGGCACCGGACAGGACGGCACGGAGGCGGTCCAGGCCGGTGTCGATGTCCCGGTGCCGGTCCTCGACCAGGCCGTCGGTGTAGAGGACCAGCCGGCTGCCCTCGGCCAGTTCCAGCTCGACCGTCTCGAACGGCATGCCGCCGAGGCCGAGCGGCGGCCCGGACGGCAGGTCGACGAAGTCCACGTGCCCGTCGGGGCCGACGATCGCCGGCTGGGGGTGCCCGGCGCGGGTGAGGGTGCAGTGCCGGGAGACCGGGTCGTAGACCGCGTAGAGACAGGTCGCGCCGATGATGCCGGAGTCCTCGTGGGTGTTCTCCACCGCCCAGCCCTCACCCCGGTCGAGTCGGGCGACCAGATCGTCGAGGTGGGTGAGGAGGTCGTCCGGGGGCAGGTCCAGGGAGCAGAAGTTGTGGACGGCGGTGCGCAGTCGGCCCATGGTCGCGGCGGCGTGCAGCCCGTGGCCGACGACGTCCCCGACGACCAGCGCGACGCGGGCGCCGGACAGCGGGATGACGTCGAACCAGTCGCCGCCGACGCCCGCCTGCGCGGGCAGATAGCGGTACGCGACCTCGACCGCGCTCTGCTCGGGGCGGCCCCGGGGCAGCAGGCTGCGCTGGAGGGCGAGGGCGGTGTTGTGCTCACGGGTGTAGCGGCGGGCGTTGTCGACGCAGATCGCCGCGCGGCAGGCCAGTTCCTGGGCGAGCGACAGATCGTCGTCCTCGAACGGGGCGGGCCGGCGCGAGCGGTAGAAGCTGACGACGCCGAGGGTCGTGCCGCGGGCCCGCAGCGGCACGGTGATCAGGGAGTGGATGCCCGCCGCGAGGGCCTGTTCGAGGCGGGTGGGGTCCTGGGCGAGCCAGCCGCCCGCCTCGGCCAGGACGGGTTCGAGCACCGACCGGCCGGTCTCCCAGCTGCGAGCCTGCGGGGTGGAGGCCACGTACTGGACGCGGTCGCCGGCCTCGTACAGATGGGAGTCGCGGTGGATGGCGCCCAGGGCGACCCGGCGCAGCGCCATCCCCTCCCCCAGCGGCTCGGGCTCGTCGCCCAGCAGGACGGAGTCGGGCAGGTCCACGGCGGCGAAGTCGGCGAACCTCGGCACCGCCACCTCCGTCAGCTCCTCGGCGGTACGGGTCACGTCGAGCGTCGTGCCGATCCGGGTCCCGGCGTCGTGCAGCAGTTCCAGTCGGCGGCGGGCGAGCACCGCCAGCCGGCCGACCCCGGGTTCGCCGACGAGGAGCGGCCAGGCGTCGGCGACCGGATCGGCACCGGGATCGGCGGGCGCCTCGTCGCCGGCTTCGGGCGACGGGGCGAGGTCGAGGGCCGGGCCGGGATCAGGATCGGGATCGGGGCCGGGCCGGGTCGCCGCCGCCGGGGGCTGCGGCACGTGCGGGGTGACCTCGCTCAGGGCGACGGCGGGGCGGCGCGCCGTCGCCGCCGACGAGGGGGACGGCGGGGCTGGGGGAAGCGGGGCGAAGGCAGGTGGGGAGGAGGCGGCCGAAGCGGTGGGCACGGCCGGGGTGGCGTCGGCGGTCGCGGCTGGTGACGCGGCCGGTGCGGCCTCCGCGGTCGGCGTGCTGAGGGTCGGTGCGGTGGGGGTCGGTGCGGTGGGGGTCGGCGGAACGAGGCCCGGCGGCATGGCCGGCACGGTCGTCGGCGGGGGCGGGCCCGGCTTCGGCCCCGGGGTCACGATCGGGTTCGGCCCCGCCGGTGTCACCGGCGCGACGGGCGGCGTCAGCCCGACCGGTGCCACCGACGCCCCCGGCGGCGGCGCCGGTGTCGGAGTCGCCGGCGACGCGACGGGCGATGTGAGGAACGAGGTCACCAACGGCACGGGCGGGGTCAACGCCCTCGCCTGCGCCGCTTCCGTCGGGCCCGGCGGCGCCGTCAACTCCGCCGCGCCCGCGGGCATCGTCCCTTCCACGTGCCGTAGGTGGGGACCGCCCAGGACCCGGGCCTCGACGACGACTCCGGTCTCGCCCGACGCGCCCCTGACCGGGCGGCGCAGGAGGGTGGCGACGCGGCCGTCGGGGAGGGTCACCTGGTCGAGGGTGAGGTGGGGGGAGGCGATGAGTTCCTCGGCCTTCTCCCGCAGGACGGCCAGGTCGACGCGGCCCAGGGCTTCGCCGCCGTGGCCGTTCGGCGCCCGCGTCCGGGCGGGGCCGCCTGGCTGGCGGGGCCACGGCTCGGTGGGTGGCGCGGCCCGGTGGTACGCGGCGAGCAGGGCCCGCTCCCGGTCGGTGGCCTGTTCCAGGAGGCGCGACTCGATGTCGTGGGCGGCCTCCCGGACGAGGCGCACCATGGCGGGGTCGCCGTCGTCGCGGAGGCAGGTGAGGTCGAGGATGGCCTCGATACGGCCGCTGAGCGGGTCGCGGACGGGAACGCCGGCGCAGGCGAACGGGGAGAGGCAGTCGGCGAAGTGCTCACGGCCGAGCACGTACACCGGCCCGCGCTCGGCGAGGGCGGTGCCGACGCCGTTGGTGCCCGCGGCGGCCTCCGAGGCGCAGAAACCGGGGGCGAAGTTCACCTCGTCGAGGCGGCTGAGGAGCCGGCGGTCGCCGCCGTGCCGCTGGACCACGTGGGCCTGGCCGTCGCAGAGCAAGATGGTCATGCTCACGTGGGAGAGGGAGGCGGCGAGCCGGGAGAGCACCGGTTCGGCCGCGCGCAGGAAGGGATCCTCAAGGGCGGGATCGGAGGCGTAGGGGATCAGCAGCCGGTGCGGTTCGAGCCCCGCGGAGCGGCAGCGTTTCCAGGAGTCGAGCACCGGGTCGCGCACGTCTGCGTCGACCCGCGCACCGGCGAGGAAGCGCTCGTGCGCGGCGACGAGCCCACCGATGTCGTCCCAGGCGACGGACAACGGGATCACTTCCCTCGCCTGGAGGTCTCCCCGTCGCTCGCCGCGACTCGGCGCACGCCCCGAGGGCCTGCCAAGCGATACCACCCTAGACCTCACGTGACGTGAATCACAACATCGTGGGCGCACGGGCACGGGAGAATGCGAAACGCCTGTACGGACGCCTGACGGTGGCTCCGGCGGCGGTGGGAATTCGGTTCCCCCACACGTGAGCGTCACATCCGAAGGGAACGCTCCTGTCATCCCCCTCGTTCTTGTCACGCCCTGCCTCCGCCGGTCCGGTCCCCGTCCGCCCGGCGGCGACACGGAAGGACGACGTGCCCTTTGTATCCGCTTCCGCTCGACGCGCCGCTCCCCGCGCGGCCCGCCGCCACTGACCCCGAGCCCGAGCCCCCCTGCTCCGCGCTCACCCTCCCCACGAACCTCAGGAGCCGCGTCCCCGGCGGACTCCGCAGACTCGTCCCCGCCCGGTCCGCCGCCACCGCCCGCCGGTTGCGGCTCACGCTCACCCTGCTGCCGCTGCTGCTGCTCGGGGTGTGGGCCGCGGTCGACTGGCGCACCGTGTACGACGGTGCCACCCGGCTGATCTCGGCCGACCCGCGCTGGCTGCTGGCCGGAGTCCTCTTCACCGCCCTGTGCTCGGTGGCCGCCGCGTTCGTCCGGCAGGGCGCGGTGCCCGAGCGGCTGCCGCCGGGGCAGTTGATCGCGACCCAGTTCGCGGCGGGCGCCGCGGGCCACGCGCTGCCGGGCAACATCGGCGCGCACGCGGTCGTCCTGCGCTTCCTGCGCGGCCGGGGCATACCCCTGCCGCGGGCCACGGCCTCCCTCGCCCTGTACTCGGCGGTGAAACCGGTCGCCAAGACGCTGGTGATCCTCGCGTTCCTGGTCGCCTTCCCCGGCACCCTGAAACTGACCGAGCTGCTCCCGAGGGGCGAGACGCTGGCGTTGGCCGGCGCGATCACCGGGGTCAGCCTGGCCGCCGTGGTCACCCTGATCACGACCGTACGGCCGCTGCGGCAGCCGCTCATCGGGGGGCTGCGGACCGCGCTGACGGACACGCGGGTCGTGCACAGCCGGCCCGTCAGGGCCCTCGCGCTGTGGGGCGGGGCCGCCGCGTTCCCGTTGTGCCAGGGCGCGGTCGTCGCCTCTGTGGGGACCTCCCTCGGGCTGCCGCTGTCCTGGCCCCAGATGGTCTTCGCCTACCTCGTCGCCAGCACCGCCGCCGGTGCGGTGCCCGCGCCGGGCGGCCTCGGCCCGGTGGACGCGGCCCTCGTCTTCACCCTGGTCGCGTTCGGCGCGCCCGCGGCGGTCGCGACGACCACGGTGATCGGCTACCGCGTGCTGACGGTGTGGCTGCCCCTGCTCCCCGGCGCGCTGGTGCTGTCGGCGCTGGTACGGGCGAAGGTGCTGTGAGGGCCTGACGAGCCCGAGGGTCCGGGCGGAGGACGGCCGGCCGCCGCGCGCCCCGTGCCGCCCGCCGGTGCCGCCCACCCGTGCCGCCCGCCGGTGCCCCCGGCCGGTCATCTCAGGCAGGGCATCTCAGGCATGCGTCTCAGGCCGGGCGCTTGCGGGGCGTCGTCTTCTTGGCCGGTGTCTTCTTCGCGGTGCTCCTGGCGGTCGCGGACTTCGCCGTCGCGGACTTCTTCGCCGTGGACTTCGCCGTGGACTTCTCGGCCGTCGTCTTCTTGGCGCCCTGGGCACTCCGTGCCCCCTGCGACGACTTCGCCGTGGACTTCTTGGCGGAGGCGGCCGACGGCGCCGACTTCTTCGCGGTGGCCGTCGACTTCTTGCCTGCGGGTTCCTTCGGGGTGCGCATGGGGGTCACCTCGGCGACGTCCTCGCCGCGGGACTCCTTGGCGGCGCGGACGCTGTTCTCCAGGGCCGCCATCAGGTCGAGCACCTTGCCACCCGTGTCCGGCGCGGGCGCGGTCGGCGGCTCCTCACCGGAGGCCTTCGCGGCGATGAGTTCCTCGACGGCCTCGCGGTAGTCGTCGTGCAGCTCGGTGAGGTCGACCTCGCCGAGCGTCTCCATGAGGGCGTCCGCGAGATCGAGTTCCTTGTCGCGGACGGTGACGCCGGCGTCGGGCGCGACCCCCTCCGTCGTACGGATCTCGTCGGGCCAGAGCAGCCCGTGCATGGCGAGGACGTCGTCCACCACACGGAGCATCCCGAGCCGCTCGCGCCCGCGCAGGGCGAACTTGCAGATGGCGACCTTCCCGCTGCGCTTGAGCG
The DNA here is from genome assembly GCF_009857135.1 of Streptomyces sp. HM190. Lineage (GTDB taxonomy): Bacteria > Actinomycetota > Actinomycetes > Streptomycetales > Streptomycetaceae > Streptomyces > Streptomyces heilongjiangensis. The sequence goes on along the minus strand of NZ_CP047318.1, from coordinate 5,937,399 downwards.
CCTCCCGCAGCAGGGTGTACGGCTTGGCGGCCGGCACGCCGTTCGGTGCCAGGTAGTACGCGGCGTCCACCTGGAGCGGGTCGACCTTCTCGGCCGGGACGAAGCCCTCGATCTCGATGGTCCTGGCGGTCGGGATCGGCAGCGACGCGAGGTCCTCGTCCGTGATCGGGATCATCGTCCCGTCCGCGTCCTCGTACGCCTTGCCGATCTCCCCCTGGGTCACCTCGCGCTCCTCCAGCTCGCACACCTTGCGGTAGCGGATGCGGCCGCCGTCCTCCGTGTGGATCTGCCGGAAGGAGACGGCGTGGCTCTCGGTGGCGTTCACGAGCTTGATCGGGATGCTGACCAGGCCGAAGGAGATGGCGCCGTTCCAGATGGATCGCACGAGCAGCACACCCCTTTCGAATGGTTTCCACCGAATCATCCACACCGTATCCCCGGCCGGTCACCCCCGCCCGCCGACCGTCACCCGCTCTCGGCCGGTGCACCTTGCACCCCTTTCACGCGGTTTCGCGCCATCCCGTGCGATTCTCGTTGCATGACGCCGATCACCGAGGTGGGGGGCCACCGGGTCGCCCTGTCGAATCTGGAGAAGGTCCTCCATCCGGCGACCGGCTTCACCAAGGGCGAACTGCTGCACTACTACGCCACCGCCGCGGACGCCCTCCTGCCCCATCTGCGGGACCGGCCGGTGTCGTTCCTCCGTTACCCTGACGGCCCCGGCGGCCAGCGGTTCTTCACCAAGAACGTGCCGCCGGGCACCCCCGAGTGGGTCACGACCGCCGAGGTGCGGCGGATGGAGGGGCCGTCCCGGATGGTGCTGGTGCAGGACCTGGCCAGCCTGATGTGGGCGGCGAACCTCGTCACCGAGTTCCACACCCCGCAGTGGACCGTCGACTCGCCCGACGAGGCCGACCGGATCGTGTTCGACCTGGATCCGGGGCCGCCCGCGAGCGTCGTGGAGTGCTGCGAGGTCGCCTGCTGGCTCCGGGAGCGGCTGGCGGCCGACGGGATCGACGTCCTCGCGAAGACGTCCGGGTCGAAGGGGCTGCATCTGCTGGGCGCGGTGCGCGGGTCGTCGTCCGGGCGGGTGACGGAGTACGCCAGGGAGCTGGCCGTGGAGGCGGAGCGGGCGATGCCACGCCGGGTCGTCCACCGGATGACGCGGAGTCTGCGTCCCGGGAAGGTGTTCGTGGACTGGAGCCAGAACGCCGCCCGCAAGACGACGGCCGCCCCCTACACCCTGCGGGCCCGCACCGAGCCCACGGTGTCGGCGCCGGTCACCTGGACCGAGGTGGAGGAGTGCTCCTCCCCCGGCCGGCTGGTCTTCCGGGCACCCGACATCGCGCCCCGCCTGGCGGACCACGGCGACCTGCTGGCCGCCCTGCTCGACCCGGCCGCCGCCCGCCCCCTGCCCTGAGGCCGACCACCCCCGCCCGCCCCCTGCCATCAGGCCGACCATCCCCGTCCCCGGCCAACAGCCACCAGCGGGCGGTTCCGGCGGTTCCGGCGGTCAGACCCTCGTCCAGGTGCCGCGGTCCCTGGCCGCCGCGTGCAGGGCCTCGATGTCGGCCGGTTTGAGCATGCCGCCGGCGCGGGCGAGGTCGGGGACGTCGGCGTCGGTCAGGACGCGGGCCTCGCGCGGGGGCGCGCCGACGCGCAGGTCGGCGGGTTCGACGAGGGCGAGGACGGGGCGGACCTCGGCGGTGAGGGCGTAGGAGGCCCGGTCGGCGTCGGCGCGGAGCCGGCGCAGCAGGGGGCGCGGCTCGTGGCGGCCGAGGGCGACGAGGGGGTCGGAGACGGTGACGCGCTGTCTGCGGGCGTAGAGGGAGTGCACGCAGTACAGGCCGCCGGGGCCGATCACCAGGTGGTGGATGCGGTCCCCGCCGGGCAGCGGCACCGAGTGCAGCGTGCGCCAGCCCGCCCCCTCCAGCCCGTCCAGCAGCGCCCCGATCGTCTGCTCGGCCGTGAGGGCCCGGCGGCGCGGGTCGGGGCGCAGCCGGTGCGGTGGTCCGGGGGCGCGGTCGAGGTCGACGAGCAGGGCCTCGCCGGGCCGGTTGGGGGCGAGATCGTCGTCGGGGTGCAGACTCAGCCGGGCCAGTTCGGCGGCGGTCGGCACGGGCGGCGGGCCCACCGTGACGGGGCCGGTGACGAAGGGGTGGAGGGCGGCGAGCACGTCCGCTCTCGACTCCTCGCTCAGGAGGTTCACCCGGCCCGTCCCACGGTCGTACCAGGCGACGTTGCTCCCGTCCGTCCGGCACACGTACAGGCGTTCCTGTCCGTGCCGCCGGGTCGGTACGACGCGCAGTCCGTTCATGCACCATCACCCCCGACCATGGGAACAGGCGGGTGCCCCGTCGGCAAGAAGCCGGATACCTTTGGGTGGGACGACCCGTCGTCAGGGGCTTGGGGAGGCCGCCGTTGCCGCCGCTCAGAAAGCAACCCGACGTGCCGGCTCCGCTCGAACCGTGGAGCGAGGTCGTGCCCGGCCTGTGGATGGGCGGGCACGAGTTCGCGGGACGGGCCGGCACCTCAGACGTCGCGCGCGCCGTCGTGGGGGACGAGTTCGATCTCGTGCTGTCGCTGCTGCGGCTCCCCGGACACGGACCGGCGGACGACGTCGAGCACCATGTGTGGCCGATCCCGGACGGACCGCTCGACGGTACGCAGCTGGCGGGCGTGATACGGCTGGCACAGGCCGCGTGCGACGCGCTGGAGGACGGCCGGAAGGTCCTCGTCCGCTGCTTCCACGGCTACAACAGGTCCGGTCTGGTCGTCGCGCACGCGCTGATCCGCGACGGGCACTCCGCCGAGGAGGCGATCCGGCTGATCCGCACCCGCCGTTCGCCGTGGGCGCTGCACAACGAGCTGTTCGTGGAGTACCTGCACACCGGCCTGCCGACCGTCCGCCTCCTGGAGGAGCTGGAGGAACTCTCCTAGGGGAAGCCGCCGGCGTCCGGATCGCGCCGGCTTCGGGGCCGGTGCCCGCGGGCCGCCGGTGAGCGTGCCGCCCGCGCCCCCGCGTGAGCCGAACGGCAGGCTGAGGGCGGATCGAGCCACGCATAAGGTGTACGGGACCGTAAGCCGCCCTTTCGTACCCAGGAGTCCCGTGTTCCGCAGCCGGACCGCGCGCGCGGCCGTCGGCGCCGCGTTCGCCGCGGCCGTCATGGTGCCGTTGACGGGCTGCAGCGACTCCGGAGGGCTGGTGAGCGCGGGCGCGACGTCCAGCGCGAACGGCCCGACCCGGCTGTGGCCCGGGCAGCCGCCCGCCTCCTCCCCCGCCTACGACTTCGGCGAGGCCGAGACCGAGGTGGTCAAGGGGGTCACCGCCCCCGGCGACGACATCCGGAAGGTGGACCCGGTGGCGGTCGTGCGCGCCGAGATCGCCGCGCACCCGGACGTGTACACGGACTCCACCGCGCTGTACCGCGGGACGGTCCGGCGGATGGCCGACTGCGCGCCGGGCGGTGACCGGGAGGAGTGCCCCGTCCTGGAGGCGTACTACCGGGACCTCACCGGCGACGGGCACGACGACATGGTGCTGGGTTTCCGGCTGCTGCCGGGCAACCAGACGGCCGTGCGGGTGTACACCCTCCGCACGGGCCGACTGGTGCAGGTGCTGGCCAGTGACGACGCGGTGGTCGCGGTGGAGCTGGCCGGCCGAACGGTGATCATCCGCTCGCCGGCGGCGATCGTCGGCTACGAGTACCGCACCCAGTGGAACTGGGACGACGAGCAACGGGCGATGCTACTGACCCGGGACGAGATCCTCCGGGTGGGGGGGCCGGGGGGACCGTCCGACGGACCCGCTCCGTCCCGCTCGCCGTCCCGGTCGTCGTCCGCGTCGTCCTCGCCGTCCGCGTCGTCCTCGCCGTCCGAACGACCGACGGAGAGCCCGTGACGTCCGCCGGAGGGCCCGTGACGTCCGCCGGAGAGCCCCTGGGGCGCGCGGCCGGGAGCCTGTCGCGCGCCGACGAGGCGCCGGGGAGCCGCGCAGGCGGGCCCGGTACGCGCGGAGGCGGGCCCGGTACGCGCGCTCCGGGGAGGCGTCCGGGGCTGCGCCGCCGGGCCGCCTCGCTCACCTGGAAGGCGCTGGCCTTCATCACCGTCATGTGCTGCGGTCTGGCCGCGCTGCTCGGTGCCCTCGTGCACGTCTCCGTGACCAACCAGACGGTCAGCGACGCCCGCTCGCGGGCCCTCGGGCGGCTGGAGAGCGCGACCCGGGCGTACGAGGCGGGGAACCGGCTCCCGCCGGACGCCGGGGTCGATCCGCCGGGGCTGCCGAACGCGCTGCGCGCGCTCGCGGAGAGCGGGCGGCGCGGCACGATGGTCGGCGTCGTCGACGGCCGGCCCACGATGTGGGCGGCCACGCCCGCCGACGGCCGCGCGCTCGCCGTACGGCTCGACTACGCGCAGAGCGCGGCCACGATCGAGGCGCTCGACCGGGCCATCCTGGGCTCGTCGGCCCTGGCGATCGGGGTGACGCTGACGCTGGGCGCGCTCGGCGTCACCCGTGTCACCCGGCGGCTGCGCACGACCTCCCAGGTGGCGCGGCGGATCAGCGCGGGCGACCTGGACGCCCGGGTCGGCGATCCCCGGACGACGGATCCGGCGCGGTACCGGGACGAGGTGGCCGCGGTGGCCGCGGCGCTCGACACGATGGCGTCGACGCTCCAGCGGAAGCTGCTCAGCGAACAGCGCTTCACGGCGGACGTGGCGCACGAGCTGCGGACGCCGCTGACGGGGCTGCACGCGGCGGCCGAACTGCTGCCGCCGGGGCGTCCGACGGAGCTGGTGCGGGACCGGGTGGCCGCGCTGCGGACGCTGACCGAGGACCTGCTGGAGATCTCCCGCCTGGAGACGGGCAGCGAGCGGCTGGACCTGGAGGACGTCCGGTTGGGCGTGCTGGCGGAGCGGGTGGCGGCGCACGCCGGGGCCGGCACAGAGGTGCGCGTGGTGGCGGACACCTGTGTCGAGACGGACCGGCGGCGGCTGGAGCGGGTGCTGGGGAACCTGGTGGCCAACGCGCACCGGCACGGGGCGCCTCCCGTGGTGCTCACCGTGGACGGGCCGGTGGTGACCGTACGGGACCACGGGGGCGGGTTCCCCGAGTACCTCGTCACCGACGGGCCGCAGCGGTTCCGCACGGAGGGCTCCGCCAAGGGGCACGGGCTGGGGCTGACGATCGCGGTGGGGCAGGCGGAGGTGCTGGGGGCGCGGCTGGAGTTCTCGAACGCCTCCGACGGGGGAGCGCGGGCCGTGTTGCGGCTGCCCGTGCGCGAGGGCTGACGGCTCGTCGGGGTGCGGCCCTGCTCCGATGGCCCAACGCAGAAGGCGCCCCGTTCCGCCTCCTCCTAACGTGGCGATTAGTCAGCTTCGCCCCCTTTTCTGGAGGAGCATCACATGTCCCTGCGGATCCTGCTCATGCGTTTCGGCATAGCCGCCGCCGGTGGCGCTCTCATGGCGCTCGCGGCCACCACCCCCGCCGCCGCCGGCGACGAACGGCCCGTCGGCCACGACAAGAAGACCGTCAAGGGGCAGGTGACGGCTCGCACCGGACTGATCCTGCGCAGCGCGCCGAACCGCGGTGGCGCGGTCATCCGGGTCGCGCCCTACGGCGAGGTCGTCAAGATCTTCTGCAGGACCACGGGCCAGACCGTCGACGGCAACCGCTACTGGTACCTGCTCACCGACGGCACCTGGGCCTGGGGTTCGGCCCGCTACATCGACACCTGGAAGACGCCACGCTGGTGCTGAGTTGAACGACACAACGCACAATACATCCCCTTTGGGTAAGTTCCGGACATGACCATCAAGGCCGGAACGACCCTGGCGGCGGGTCCGGCGGACCCGTCCCCGCCCGCTGTTCGCCTCCCCCGGCGCAGAGGCGTCGAGTTCAGCCTCGTCGTCGTGGCCGTCCTGCTGTCCGTGTACGGCTACTGCGCCGTCGGCCTCGCGAAGAACGGCACCGTCCCGCCCGGCGCCGCCGATTACGGCGCCGGGCTCGGCGTGCTCGCGCTGCTGGCCCATCTGGCGGTACGGCTGCGGGCGCCGTACGCCGATCCGCTGCTGCTGCCGATCGCGGTGCTGCTGAACGGGCTGGGGCTGGTGCTGATCCACCGGCTGGACCTGGAGACCCCGGCCGATCGGGCGGCGCCCGCCCAGTTGAACTGGTCGGCCCTGGGGATCGGGCTGTTCATCGTGGTCATGGTGCTGCTGCGGGACCACCGGGTGCTCCAGCGCTACGCGTACGTCTCGGTGGTGGGCGCGCTGGTGCTGCTGGCGCTGCCGATCCTCTTCCCGCCCGTGAACGGTGCCCGGATCTGGGTGCGGATCGCCGGATTCTCCCTCCAGCCCGGGGAGTTCGCGAAGGTGCTGCTGGCGGTGTTCTTCGCCGGGTATCTCGCCGCCAACCGCAACGCGCTCGCGTACGCGGGGCGCCGGATCTGGCGGTTCAAGCGCCTCCAGCTGCCGACGGGGCGGGTGCTCGGACCCATCGTCACCATCTGGCTGCTGAGCGTCGGGGTGCTGGTCCTGGAACGGGACCTGGGCACCTCGCTGCTGTTCTTCGGCCTGTTCGTCATCCTGCTGTACGTCGCCACGGGCCGCACCGGCTGGATCGCGGTGGGGATGCTGCTCGCGGGGGTGGGCGCGGTCGCCGTCGGCCGGCTGGAACCGCACGTCCACGTCCGGGTGGAGGACTGGCTGCACCCGTTCGCGTCCATCGAGGCCGGGCACGGCCCGAACCAACTCGCGCAGTCGCTCTTCGCGTTCGCGGCCGGGGGGCTGCTCGGCACCGGGCTCGGACTCGGCGACTCGATCCTCATCGGCTTCGCCGCCAAGTCGGACTTCATCCTGGCCACGGCCGGCGAGGAGCTGGGCCTGGTCGGGCTGTCGGCGATCTTCCTGCTCTACGCCCTGCTGGTGGAGCGCGGCTACCGTACCGGTCTCGCACTGCGCGACCCCTTCGGACGGCTGCTCGCCATCGGCCTGGCCTCGATCATCGCCCTGCAGGTCTTCGTGATCGCGGGCGGTGTGACCGGGCTGATCCCCCTGACCGGCATGGCGATGCCGTTCCTGGCCCAGGGGGGCTCCTCCGTCGTCACCAACTGGATCATCGTGGCCCTGCTGATGCGGCTGAGCGACTCGGCCCGCCGGCCGTACGACGACGCGAGGGAGACGGGCGCGTGACCACGTACATCCGCCGGGCCGCCGCGCTGTGCGCCCTGCTGCTCGTCGCCCTCCTCGTCAACGCCACCCGTGTGCAGGTCTTCCAGTCCGGCGCCTACGACGACCATCCCGCCAACCGTCGCCCCGAGATCGCCCGTTGGAGCCAGCCGCGCGGGAACATCCTGGTCGGCGGCCGGCCCGTCACCGGTTCCAGGGACACGGGAGAGCAGCTCCGCTACGAACGGACCTACCGGGACGGCCCGTTGTACGCGCCGGTCACCGGCTTCGCCTCGCAGGTGTACGGGACGACGCTGCTGGAGCACGCCGAGAACCCCCTCCTCGACGGCAGCGACCCGCTGCTGTCCTTCCTGCCCCTGTGGAACGACATCACCCGCGACCAGAACCCCGGCGGCGAGGTCGTCACCACCATCGACGCGGCGGCGCAACGGGCGGCCTACCGGGGGCTGGGCGCCCGCCGGGGCGCGGTCGTCGCCCTCGAACCGGCCAGCGGTCGCGTCCTGGCCCTGGTCTCCCGCCCCTCGTACGACCCCGGACTGCTGTCCGGGAACGGCCCCTCGGTGGCGCGGGCCTGGGCGCGGCTCAACGGGGCCGCGGGCAAGCCCATGCTCAACCGGGCGGTCCGGCAGACCTATCCGCCGGGTTCCACCTTCAAGGTGGTGACGGCCGCCGCCGCGCTGGACGCCGGGGTCGTCGAGGACGTCGACGCCCCCACCCGCTCCCCCGACCCCTACACCCTGCCGGGCACCACCACCTCCCTCTCGAACGAGGTCGACGGCTGCGAGAACGCCTCGCTGCGCTACGCCTTCGAGTGGTCCTGCAACACGGTGTTCGCGAAGCTCGGCGTGGACGTCGGCCTCGGCACCATGCGGGACACCGCCCGCGCCTTCGGGTTCAACGACCCCGGGGTGCGCATCCCGTTCTCCGTCGCGCCGAGCAGCTTCGACACCCGGATGGACCGGGCCCAGCTCGCGCTGTCCTCCATCGGGCAGTTCGACACCCGGGCCACGCCGCTGCAGATGGCCATGGTCACGGCGGCCGTCGCCAACGGGGGCGTCGTCAGGGCGCCGTACCTCGTCGAGCGCACCACCACGGCCGACGGCCGCACCGTCGCCACCGCCGGCAGCCCGGCGCTCCGCCAGGCCATGACCCCGACGACCGCGCGGCGGCTGCGCGAGCTGATGCTCGGCGTCGTCACCGACGGCACCGGCGGCAACGCCCGCTTCCGGGGCGCCGCCGTCGGCGGCAAGACCGGCACCGCCCAGCACGGCATCGGCAACTCCGGTACGCCGTACGCCTGGTTCGTCGGCTGGGCCCAGTCCCATGACGCGCGGGAGCCCGAGGTGGCGGTGGCGGTGGTCGTCGAGGACGCGGACGCGGTGCGGGGCGAGATCAGCGGGGGCGGCGACGCGGCCCCGGTCGCGCGGGACGTGATGAGGGCGGTGCTGAAGAGGGCCGGATGAGGCACGGGCGCGCGGGGCCGACGGGTGCGACCATCTCCCGCGCCCTCTCGGCTCGCCCGTGCCGAAGGACCCGGTACGCGGCGTCCGAGCGCTTCTTCACCGACCCTTCCGGTCATCCTTCGCACCGCCGTCGCCGCACCCGCCCGGCCGGGCCGACGGCGCCGTGCGCACCCCGCCGGTAGACATGTCGTCAACAAGTCGTGCGCAGGGGATTGACGCCCTTGCTGACAAGTAGTCTCATAAGCGGTGACCGCCGGTAACTGACCGAAAATCCCCGTACGACGAGGTGGGAACAGCCATGACGACGGTGACCTCGGTGTCCGAGGCGGAGGTGCTCCGTGACGCCCTCGGCCTGCTCAAGGACCGGGAGCAGGTGGCCGAGCGCCTGCTCGCCTCCTCGGCGAAGCACTCCTTCGACCCGGACAAGGAGCTGGACTGGGACGCGCCCTTCGAGCCGGGGAAATGGTTCTGGCCGCCGGAGCTGGTGTCGCTGTACGGGACGCCGATGTGGAAGCGCATGTCGCAGGAGCAGCAGATCGCCCTGTCCCAGCACGAGGCGGCCGCGCTGGCCTCGCTCGGCATCTGGTTCGAGATCATCCTGATGCAGCTGCTCGTACGGCACATCTACGACAAGGCGGCGACCAGCGCGCACGTGCGCTACGCGCTGACCGAGATCGAGGACGAGTGCCGGCACTCGAAGATGTTCGCCCGGCTGATCAGCAAGGGGGACACCCCGTACTACCCGGTGAGCCGGCTGCACCAGAACCTGGGGCGGGTCTTCAAGACGATCTCCACGACCCCCGGCTCGTTCACCGCGACCCTCCTCGGCGAGGAGATCCTCGACTGGATGCAGCGGCTGACGTTCCCGGACGAGCGCATCCAGCCCCTCATCCGCGGGGTGACCCGGATCCACGTGGTCGAGGAGGCACGGCACGTGCGGTACGCCCGCGAGGAGCTGCGCCGGCAGATGGTGACGGCGCCCCGGCTCTCCCGCAGCTTCACGCGGGTCACCTCCGGCGAGTTCGCCCGGGTCTTCTCCATCGCCTTCATCAACCCCGAGGTCTACACGAACGTCGGCCTCGACCGGCGCGAGGCGCTCGCGCAGGTGCGGGCGAGCGCGCACCGCAGGGACATCATGCAGACGGGGGCGCGCCGGCTGACGGACTTCCTGGACGACATCGGGGTGCTCCGGGGTGTGGGGCGGCGCATGTGGCGGTCCTCGGGGCTGCTGGGGTAGGAGGTGGGGCGCCCGAGCTCGAAGGCGCCCGACCCCCACCACGCGACTACGCTGCCGGTATGACGTCCGAGGCCCCCACCCGCGCGTACCGCCGCCTGAGCGTCGAGGAGCGGCGCAGCCAGCTGCTCGACGCGGCCCTGGAACTCTTCGCGCACAACGCCCCGGAGGACGTCTCCCTCGATGACGTCGCGGAGGCCGCCGGGGTCTCCCGCCCCCTCGTCTACCGCTACTTCCCCGGTGGCAAGCAACAGCTCTACGAGGCCGCCCTCCGCTCGGCCGCCGAGGAGCTGGAGCACTGCTTCGACGAGCCCGCCGAGGGCCCCCTGACCGCCCGGCTGTCCCGCGCGCTCGACCGGTACCTGACCTTCGTCGCCGGGCACGACGCCGGTTTCAGCGCCCTGCTCCAGGGCGGCAGCGTCGTGGAGACGTCACGGGCGACGGCCATCGTGGACGGGGTGCGGCGGGCCGCGGCGGAGCACATCCTGCGGCATCTGGAGGTCGCGGAGCCGGACCTCCGGCTGCGGATGACGGTCCGGATGTGGATCACCGCCGTGGAGGCCGCCTCCCTCATCTGGCTCGACGAGGGCAAGCAGCCGGACGTGGCGGACCTGCGGGACTGGCTCGTGGAGCAGTTCGTCGCCTGCGTCACCGTCACCGCCGGCCGGGACCCGCAGACCGCGGCCGCCGTGCGCGGCGCCCTCGCGACGGAGGTCGCGGACGGTGCCGTCGGCGCCCTGGCCCGCCGTGTCCTGCCCGTGGTCGGTGACGCCGCCCACCTGCTGTGACGCCGGTGCTGTGACACTGGTCGGGTGAAGACTCAGGACACCCCTTTCGTCGGCGGCCCCCTGGACGGGCGCGTCCTGCCGGTGCTGCTCGGCATCACCGGGCACCCCCCGAAGACGTACCGGGTCCCCCTGCCCGACCCCGCGGGGGGACCCGACACGGTGCTCGTGTACCGCAGGGTCGACGCCGGGCGGGGCGGGTTCATGCGGCAGCTGTGGACGTACGAGTACGACCCGGACGCGGACCCGGCCCGCGGCCCGAGATGGCCGTGGTCGACGCCGCGACGGCAATCCGCCACGCCGCCCGAGCGGCCGCCGTCCCCCGACGAGTGACCTCCGCGGGCCGGACGGCCCACCCGGCGCGCGCCCGCCCGCGGCTCCTCCCATCCTGCCGGTGCGAGATGGACGGCCCATCCGCGCACCGGAGGTGATGACGTGTCAGGAAAGGTCCTGCGTCTGGTCCGTACGGCGACGGCCACGGCGGTCGCGGCCGGCACACTCCTCACGACGGCGTCCGTCCAGGCCGCGGCGGCCCCGCCGCCGGCGCCGCCGGTCGACTCGGCCGGACCCGCTCCCGACGGCGACACCGCGGTGCCCCCCGCCGCCGGCGACACCGCGGCCGGCGAGGGACGCTCGGTGGCCGCGCTGCTGGCCGACCTCCGGCGGCTGTTCCAGGAGGCGGAGGAGGCCACCGAGGCGTACAACGCCACCGAGGAGGAACTGCGCGAGCAGCGGGCGGAGGTCGCGCGTCTCGACCGGCGGCTCAGCGCGGCCCGGCTCTCCCTGCACGACAGCCGGGGCGCCGCGGGACGGCTGGCCCGCCAGCAGTACCAGAACAGCACCACCGACCTCTCCCCGTACGTGCGGCTGCTCCTCGCACGCGACCCGCACCGCGCGCTGGAGCAGGGCCATGTGATCGGCCAGGTCGCCCAGGAGCGCGCGCAGACCGTGGAACGGATGACCGGCAGCGAGCGGACGACGGACACGCTCGCCCGCCGGGCCCGCGCCGCGCTGGACCGCCGGCTCAGCCTCACCGAGCGCCGCCAGAAGGAACGGGACGCGGTGCGTGGCCGTCTCGGTGAGGTCGAGCGGCTCCTCGCCTCCCTCACCACCGAGCAGCTCGCCGGGATCGAGCGCCTGGACCGGGACACGACGGCCGAGGCCCAACGCAAGCTCGTCGCCTCCGGCGCGCTGAGTTCCGTGCGGCCGCCGACCCGTACCGGGGCGAAGGCGCTGCGCTACGCGGTCGCCCAGATCGGCAAGCCGTACAAGTGGGGAGCCGAGGGCCCGAAGGCGTACGACTGCTCGGGGCTGACCTCGCGTGCCTGGTCGCACGCCGGGCACCGCATCCCCCGCACCAGCCAGGCCCAGTGGGCGGGTCTCCCCCGCATCCCCCTGACCGAGCTGCGCCCCGGCGACCTGGTGCTGTACTTCCCGAAGGCCACCCATGTGGCGCTCTACCTGGGCAAGGGCCTGGTCGTGCAGGCGCCGCGCCCCGGCACCACCGTCAAGGTCTCCCCGATCGCCGCCAACCCCCTGCTCGGCGCCGTACGCCCCGACCCCGGGGCCAAACCCCTGAAACGCTTCGCCCTCCCGAAACTCCCGGGGACGGCGAAGAAGGGCCCTGACACGGGCTACGACACGCCGTGAGGGGTGCTGCTAGCCGCCCGCGACCTCCGAGAGGTACGCCTCGGTCTTCTCCGCCTCGAAGAAGTAGTTCTCGAAGTCCGCCGGGTCGTCGAAGCCGTTCGCGAAGCGGTCGGCCACGCGGGGCAGGGCGCCCGCCGCGCCGATGAGGGTCAGCACGTGCTCCGGCGGCTCCCCGAGCATCACGTTCGTCCACTTCGTCGCCGGACCCGCCGTCTGCGCCCAGAACCGTTCGAACGTGCGCCGCATCCACGCCTCGTCGAACTCCGCGTCGCCGTGGTCCAGGATGGCCCGCAGATAGGCCGCCGCGCACTTGGACGCCGTGTTGGCGCCCTGACCGGTGAGCGGATCGTTGGTCACGACCACGTCGGCGACGCCGAAGGCCAGCCCGCCGCCGGGCAGATGGGCCACCGGCTGCCGCACGACGGGGGTGTACCGGCCGGCCAGCACCCCGCCCGCGTCGGTGAGTTCGACGCGGCTGGTCCGCGCGTGCTCCCACGGGACGAACCGCTCCATGAGGTCCAGGGTCAGCGCGAGGTGCTCGGCCGGGTCGGTGACGCCCTGGAAGACGTCCACGGGGCCGCCGGGCACCCCCTCCCAGAAGAGCAGGTCCGCCCGTCCGGACGTGGTCAGCGTGGAGGTGACGAGGAGTTCACCGACGCCGGGCACCAGGTTGCAGCGCGCCACCTCGGTGTCGGGATGCTCGGGGCGGGGCCCCAGACCGTGCACGTACGCCGCCGCGAGGGAACGCTGCGGCCGGGTGAACGGCGAACGGGCGGCGTCACGGGCGAACATGGAGACCAGCTCGCCCTTGCCCGCGGCGACCAGGACCAGGTCGTAGACGCGGGCGAAGTAGTCGAGGTCGGAGACGGCCGCGCCGTGGATGACCAGTTGGCCGCCCCGCTGGGCGAACGTGTCCAGCCAGCCGGCCATCTTCACCCGCTGGTCGACGGACTGGGCGTACCCGTCGAGCCGCCCGACCCAGTCGACGAGGCGCTCGGCGCCGGGGCCGGAGACGGAGACGCCGATGCCCTCCATCCGCGGCGCCTGCGACTCCCAGAAGTTGAGTCCGAGGTCCCGCTCGTGCTGGAGGGCGGTGTGGAACATGCACTGCGTCGACATGACCCGCCCGTAGCGGATCTCGTCCGCCGTACGGTTGGACATCAGCGTGACCTCGTACCCGTGCGCCTGGAGGCCGAGGGCGAGCTGGAGCCCGGACTGGCCGGCTCCGACGACGAGTATCTTCCGCATCCGGACTGGTCTCCTACGCCTCTGTGTGCCCCGCGCGCCCCGCCTGGGCTACTCGGGGCTGACGGATATCGCGTGACCGCAGAGCGCGAGCAGGGTCTCCAGCACCGAGGCCCGGTCCCGCGCGTCCATGATCATGACAGGTACGTGAGCGGGCACGGTCAGCGCGTCCCGTACGTCCTCCGGCTCGTAGCGGTCGCTGTCGTCGAACTCGTTGACGGCGACGATGTAGGGCAGGCCGCAGCTCTCGAAGTAGTCGAGCGCGGGGAAGCAGTCGGTGAGGCGGCGGGTGTCGGCGAGGACGATGGCGCCGATCGCGCCGCGCACCAGGTCGTCCCACATGAACCAGAACCGCTCCTGGCCGGGCGTGCCGAACAGGTAGAGAACCAGGTCGTCGTCGAGGGTGATGCGGCCGTAGTCCATGGCCACGGTGGTGGTGATCTTCTCCGGGGTCGCGGAGAGGTCGTCCGTGGCGGCGCTGGCCTCGGTCATCAGAGCCTCGGTGCGCAGCGGGGTGATCTCGGAGACCGCGCCGACGAGGGTGGTCTTGCCGACACCGAAGCCGCCCGCCACCACGATCTTGGTGGCGATGGGGGCGCGGGACAGGTCGGCCTGCCAGGGTTTCAGGTCCTCCTCGGGCTCCGGCTCGTACCGGGGCACGGGCACCCCGGCCAGGCGGTCGAGACCGCGGGAGGCGGCCCGGGCGAAGCCGCCGGGCCGGGGGGCGTCGACGGTGACGCCCGGGGTGACACCGGGCGAGGCGTCGGGGGTGACGCCAGGCGAGGCGGCGTCAGAGACGGCGGAGTCCACTCAGCACCCTTTCCAGCAGAGCGCGGTCCGGCTGTCCCGGGCCGTGACCTGTTCCGTACACACGGATCTTTCCCTGGTCCGCGAGATCGCTGAGGAGGACGCGGACCACGCCGAGCGGCATCTTGAGCAGCGCGGCGATCTCGGCCACCGTCCGCATACGGCGGCAGAGTTCGACGATGGCCCGCATCTCGGGCATCACCTTGCCGGTGAGGGATCCTCCCCCGCTCCCCGACGGGTGGGCGGTGGCCCCGTCCGGCTCCGGCCGGTCGGCCGGGGCTTCGAGGACGGCGACGAAGGTCTCGACGTGGAGCACATGCCCGAAGCGGGTGCGGCCGCCCGTCAGGGAGTAGGGGCGTACGCGGGCGGGTTTGCGGTCCCCGCCGCGTACCGGGAGCCTTTTGTGAGGGCTCCGCTGCGGGCCCGGCTTCCGCGCCGAGCCCGGCTTGGGGGCGCGCGCCCTCGTCTTCTTGGCGCCGCTCATCGCCTGCTCCCGGCCGCCTCGATCTCCTCGGCCTCCAGGGACTTGCGCAGTTCGCTGCGGAGTTCGGGCGTGAGGACGTGTCCGGCACGGCCGACGAAGAGGGCCATGTGGTAAGCCACCACGCTCATGTCGCAGTCCGGGGAGCCGTGGACGCCGAGCAGCGAGCCGTCGCTGATCGACATCACGAAGAGGCTGCCCTCGTCCATCGCGACCATCGTCTGCTTGACCCCGCCGAACTCCATCAGCTTGGCGGCGCCGATGGTGAGGCTGCCGATGCCGGAGACGATGGTGGCGAGGTCGGCGGCGGAGCCGCGGGGGCCCTGGGGCCGTTCTCCCTGGGCCTCGCGGGCCTCGGCGTTGCGGCCGGGGTCGGAGGAGAGCAGGAGCAGACCGTCGGAGGAGACCACCGCGACCGACAGCAGTCCCGGCACCTCCTCGACGAGGTTGGTCAGCAGCCAGTGCAGGTTGCGGGCTTCACTGCTCAAGCCGAAGGTACTGGGCGCGGTCAACTGCTTGCCTCCTCGGAAGTGCCCCCCGTGGTGTCAACTGCCTCTGTCCGGTACTCCTGTGGCTCGGGTGCCCGTGTCTCGCCCGACTGCTCGGCGATCTCCGCCTCGACGTCACGGCGTCCCTCCCTGGCCCCCTGGTGGAACCCGCCCAGGCGACGCCTGAGCTCCTCGGCGTTCACGCCCCCCGCACGCGGCTTGGGGGCCGTGGGCACGGGCGCGGTGATCCTGGGCGTGCGCTTGGGCAGGCCCTTGTCGGTGAGGCGCGGGGCCTTCGCCGAGGTGCGCGCCGCGTCCCCCTCGTCGGCGGCGCGCTCATGGGTGTCGGGGCCGACGCCGTACGGGTCGTCGGTGTCCTCGTCGGCGGCCGGCTCCGGGGCCACGGGAGCGAACAGCTCCATGGTGGTCTCGGAGACGGACTCCGTCGGGGCCGCCGGCGCGTCCTCCCGTACGTCGTCGTCCTCGTCGTCCCCGGCCGGGTCCGCGTTCCCCGCGCGGGCGGCCGTGTCCGTGTCCGTGGTCGCGTCCGTGGTCGCGTCCGTGTCCGTGGTCGCGTCCCCGTCCGGGGCGGGTGCGGTGTCCTCGTCGTCCGCCGCGTCGGCCCCGTTCCCCGCGTGGGTGGTGTCGGCGGCGTCCCGGGTGAGCAGCGCGCGTTCCGCGGCCTCGATCAGCGGGTCGCCGTCGCCCTCGGGCTCGCGGACGGTGACGGTGCGGGCGGGCAGGGCGCCGTCGTTGGTCTCGGCGGCGATGCCGGGCAGCGACAGCACGGGCCCCGCGGCGGGTGGCGGCCCGGCGGCGGGCGGGGCCGGTGTCGTGGCCAGCAGCGACGTGGGCAGGACGACGACCGCGGCGGTGCCGCCCGGCGTCTGCTCCTGCAGCCGGACGCGGGTGCCGAGCCGGTGGGCGAGGCGGGCCACGACGTAGAGGCCGAGGCCGAGGCCCTCGCCGTCCTCCTGGTCGTAGGGGGCCTCGGGGTCGAAGTCGGTGAGGCGGGCGTTGAGTTTGGCGAGCCGGTCGGCGGGGATGCCGATGCCGCCGTCCTGGACGGTGACGGTGACCTCGCCGTTCTCCATCAGCCAGCCGGAGACCTCGACGCTCGTCTCCGGCGGCGAGAACGTCGTGCCGTTCTCCAGGAGTTCGGCGAGGAGGTGGCTGAGGTCGTCGGCGGCGAACCCGGCGATGTGCGCGCTCGGCGGCAGCGCGGCGATGCGGACCCGCTCGTAGCGCTCGATCTCGCTGACCGCGGCGCGGACCACGTCGACGAGTGGGACGGCTCCGGCGTGGTGCTGGACGTGCTCGTGGCCGGCGAGGACCAGGAGGTTCTCGCTGTGACGGCGCATGACGGTCGCGAAGTGGTCGAGCTTGAAGAGGGTGGCGAGCCGGTCGGGGTCCTGCTCGCGCTCCTCCAGCGACTCGATGACGGCGAGCTGCCGTTCGACGAGGCCGAGGGTGCGCAACGCGAGGTTGACGAACGTGCCGTTGATGCTGTGCTGGATCCTGCCCAGGTGGGCTCCGGCCTCGGCGAGTTCGGCGCGCAGCCGGTCGCGTTCGTCGGCCATGGTCTGACGCTGGCCGATGAGGTGCTTGCGGTCGCCCTCCAGGGGCGCGAGCCGCTCGTGCAGGGCGAGGGCGTGCGCGTGGAGCGCGTTGACGGAGCGCACGACCTGGGCGAACTCGTCGTTGCGGCCGGTGAACTTGACGGGTTCCTCGGCCAGGGGGTCGCCGGCGACGCGGGCGGAGCCGATGCGCAGCACCGCGAGCGGGCGGGTCAGCGAGCGGGCCATGCCGGTGGCGACACCGACGGCGAGGAGCATCAGCGCGCCGAGGAGGGCGACCCGGATCTCCAGCGCGGTGACGTCGTCGTCGCGCAGTTGGGCGAGGTCCTTGGTGCGCCGGTCGTAGAGGGAGGACTCGGCGCCGCGCATCAGGTCGACGCGGGCGGAGAGCGCGGCGTCGACCTTGGCGGCGCTGGTGGTCTTCTCGTCGTCGGCGAGGGAGGGCTGGTCGGTGAGGCGCGCGAGGTACTTCTCGGCGGTGTCGGCCTCGGGGCCGGTGACCGTGGCGTCGTACGAGGAGCGGGCGGTGGTGGGCGCGGTCTCGCGGAAGTGGGCGAGGGCGGCGTCGGAGCGGACGCGGGCCTGCTGGGCGGCGGCGCCGAGGGCGTCGCGCATCTTGTCGTCGGCGGCGGTGGAGCCGGTCGTGGTGGTGGGCAGCCCGGTGGCCGGATCGATGACGGTCTGCGTGGTCCGCGGAACGCTCAGCGCGGCGACGAGGAGGCCACGGGCGGCGGCGGCCTGCTGGACGGCGGTGTCGAGTTCGGCGAGGGCGTACGCCCCGCGGCCCGCTCGGGGCGGAATCCGCTGGGCGAGCTCCTCGGCGAGGGAGTGGAGTTCGGTGACGACGGCGGTGTACGCCTGGTGCGCCTCGAGAGCGGTGCTCGTGCCGGACAGCGCCGCCTTCCGTACGGCGGCGATAGTGCGGATGTCCTGGCGCAGCGCGGCGGAGGTGTCGCTGTCGGCGCTCAGCTCCGCGACCTGGCGGTCGACGCGGTCGGTGGGCTGCTCGTCGGGGGCGGCCGACCCGGGCCGCCCGGCGGCGATGTACGCGGTGACCTCGTCGCGCTCGTCGGCCAGCGCGTGGGCGAGGGTGAGGGTCTCCTGGGTCTGCTCGGCGAGCGTGACCAGGGACTGGGTGTCGTGCAGTTGCGCCGAGGCGGCGAGCACCGAGGGCGATCCGGCGCCCGCGATGGCGGCGGCCACCACGGCCACGGCGATGATGAGCCGGTTGCGTACGTGCGCCTTGCGCCCGGTGCCGACGGTGGGGGCCTGCTGCGCCGTCCCCTGCTGGTTCGGGGAGGCCGCGGAGGCCTTCGAAGCTGCCTTCTTGCCTGCGCGCCGAGGCCGCGTCTTCTGCACCGGTGCTCGCATTCCTGACTCGTGTACCCATGGGCCCGGGTGACGTTCCGTCAACGTGTGAGCGTCCCCCCGGTACGGCTCCCGACCCTCCCAGTGCCGGTGGGTGGTGGGTCCGCATCATCAGTCCCGCCACCCGAAGGAGTGAACATCGCCGGGGAGTTGGCGGGCAAGTTCCACCGGCTCGTGCCGATGCCCCGGACGGTCGGCCGGTTGGACGTCGGCGACGGGCTTTGGCAGTATTCGCCGCCGCGCTTCCCCACATGCGATCATTCCATGCCAAACCCGGCGCCCGGCCTGGAGGGTGCGGGTCGCACGGCGACCATTGTCGGCCTTTCGCGGATCTTGTGGAGGGCTCGTGCAGACTGGCCGAATGCGTACGGAACTCGTCTCCGAGCCCGGCCATGCCGCCCGCCCCAACGAGGACTTCGCGTCGGTCGCGCTTCCCGCCGGGGGACAGGGCGGTGCCGTGGTCCTCCTCGACGGCGTGACGCCGCCGCCCCCCTCCTACGGCTGTCGACATTCGGTCGCATGGTTCACCTCCCGTCTCGGTGGCGCACTGACCGAACTGTCCCTTTCGGAACGGGATTCACCGCTGACCGCCGTCCTTTCACAGGCCATCACTCGTACCGCTCGGGCGCACGCTCAAACCTGTGACCTTTCTCACCCGAGGACCCCACAGGCCACAGTGGTTCTGGCGCGGTGGTCGGAGGAGACGCTGGAGTACCTGGTGCTCTCCGACTCCGCGCTGCTGTTCGAGGGGCAGGACGGCCTGGTGACCACGGTGCTGGACGACCGTCTGTCCCGGCTCCCGCGCGCCTTCCTCGCCACGGCCGCGATCGCCGACTCCACGGTCCGCAACAAGGAGGGCGGCTTCTGGACTGCGGCGGCCGATCCGGCCGTGGCGGCGCGGGCCGTGACGGGGGCCGTCCCGCGCGAACGGGTGCGGTCCCTGGCCGCCCTGACCGACGGGGCGACCCGCTGGGTGGACATGTTCCGCGAGGGCGGCTGGGAGGACTGCTTCACGTATCTGCGCAAGGAGGGCGCGGCCGCCCTGGTGGAGCGGGTACGGGACCTGGAGGACGCCGACACCGAACGCCGCTTCCTCGGCCGGGCGAAGACCCACGACGACGCGAGCGTGGTGTACGCGGAGCTGTGAGCGGGTCAGGCGCAGGCGTCCGGTCTCGGTCAGGGGTGCATTACGGTGGGGCACGAGGGCCTTTCGGTCAGGTGCAGACGTCGCAATCCACACCGAACCGGAAGGCCCTCACCTGTTCAAGATCCCTCAGCCGAGAACCTCACCCGCCCACAGCCTCCCGGGACAGAACACCTAGCCCTCGCCGCCCCGGTTCAGCTGGTGCAGGAGCCGCGCGAGTTGGGCGACCTCGTCCCGGTCCCAGTCGGCCAGCTGGCGTACGTACGCCACGCGCCGGGCGTCCCGCACCGCGCGGAACCGCGCCCGCCCCTCGTCCGTGAGGTGGACGAGCCAGGCACGACCGTCGGCGGGGTCGGGTTCGCGGGCGATGAGGCCGAGGTGTTCGAGGGCGCGCAGCTGCCGGGACATGGTGGCCTTGCCGACGCCGATGTACGCGGCGAGTTCCGTGGCGCGCAGCCGGCCCGTCTCGTCGAGCCGCGCAAGAAGGCCGTACGCGGCGGACTCCAGGTCCGGGTGGACCGCGCGGGCCATCTCGCCGGACGTGGCGCGGGCACGCCGCAGCAGGACCGTCAGTTCCCGCTCCAGCGCGAGGAACGCCTGGTCCATGCCGCTGGTCGGCATCCCGGGCCCGTCGTCGCCCCGGCCGCCGTTTCCGCCCTCGTCCTGCACGTCAGCGCTCCTGATCCCGGTTCCGCGTCGCCGAGGAGTCGGCGACGGTCCTTGCCGCTTGCGGACCGCCGTCGCGGGCGGCGCCGTCAGTATTCCGCAGGTGAGGGGTGAGGCGGACCGCCGGGAACGCGCGTGGCACGGGTGGCGCCCGCGGCCGGGCGCCGAAAAGGGAGAGGCCCGGGCCTCCCTCACGGGACCCGGGCCTTCCCTCGTCCGGCGGATGTCCGTCACGTCACCGCCGGAGTCTCGCGGGGCCGCCCGTGTGCCGGGCGGCCGTACCGCCGTGCGGCGTCAGGCGGCCGCCGGGACCGCCACCTCCGCGGGGGCGAGGGCCAGTTCCAGAACCTGGCGGACGTCGGTGACGGCGTGGACCTCCAGCTTGTCGAGGACCTCGGCGGGGACGTCGTCCAGGTCGGGCTCGTTGCGCTTGGGGATGATCACCGTGGTGACCCCGGCCCGGTGCGCGGCGAGCAGCTTCTGCTTGACGCCGCCGATGGGCAGGACCCGCCCGGTGAGCGAGACCTCACCGGTCATCGCGACGTCCGTGCGGACCAGCCGTCCGGACAGCAGCGAGGCCAGGGCCGTCGTCATGGTGACACCGGCGCTCGGTCCGTCCTTGGGCACCGCGCCCGCCGGGAAGTGGATGTGCACGCCCCGGTCCTTCAGGTCGGCGACGGGCAGTTCCAGTTCGGCACCGTGCGAGCGCAGGAAGGAGAGCGCGATCTGCGCGGACTCCTTCATCACGTCGCCCAGCTGCCCGGTGAGCGTCAGTCCCGCCGCGCCCGTCTCGGGGTCGGCGAGCGACGCCTCGACGTAGAGGACGTCGCCGCCGGCGCCGGTGACCGCGAGCCCCGTCGCCACGCCGGGAACGGCGGTGCGCCGCTCCGCCGGGTCCTGGGCGGACTCGGGCACGTGGTGCGGGCGCCCGATCAGGGCGCGCAGGTCGGCGTCGGTGACGGTGAACGGCAGCTCCCGCTCGCCCAGTTCGTGCTGGGCGGCCACCTTGCGCAGCAGCCGGGCGACCGACCGCTCCAGGTTCCGCACCCCCGCCTCGCGGGTGTACTCCCCGGCGAGCTTGCGCAGCGCGCTCTCGTCGAGGGTGACCTCGTCGGCGTCGAGGCCGGCCCGCTCCAGCTGCCGCGGCACCAGGTGGTCCCGGGCGATGACGACCTTCTCGTCCTCCGTGTAGCCGTCCAGCCGGACCAGTTCCATCCGGTCGAGCAGCGCCTCGGGGATGGCTTCGAGGACGTTCGCCGTGGCGAGGAAGACGACGTCGCTCAGGTCCAGCTCGACCTCCAGGTAGTGGTCCCGGAAGGTGTGGTTCTGCGCGGGGTCGAGCACTTCGAGCAGCGCCGCGGCCGGGTCGCCCCGGAAGTCGGAGCCGACCTTGTCGATCTCGTCGAGCAGGACGACGGGGTTCATCGAGCCCGCCTCCTTGATGGCGCGGACGATACGGCCGGGCAGCGCGCCCACGTAGGTGCGCCGGTGGCCGCGGATCTCCGCCTCGTCCCGTACGCCGCCGAGGGCGACCCGGACGAACTTGCGGCCCATGGCGTGCGCCACGGACTCGCCGAGGCTGGTCTTGCCGACGCCGGGCGGCCCGACGAGGGCGAGCACGGCACCGCCGCGCCGGCCGCCGACCACGCCGAGCCCGCGGTCGGAGCGCCGCTTGCGCACGGCGAGGTACTCGGTGATGCGTTCCTTCACGTCCTCCAGACCGGCGTGCTCGGCGTCCAGGACGCCCTTCGCGCCCTGGATGTCGTACGCGTCCTCGGTCCGTTCGTTCCAGGGCAGTTCGAGCACGGTGTCGAGCCAGGTGCGGATCCAGCTGCCCTCGGGGGACTGGTCGCTGGACCGCTCCAGCTTGTCGACCTCCTTGAGCGCGGCCTCCCGGACCTTCTCGGGCAGGTCGGCGGCCTCGACCCGGGCGCGGTAGTCGTCGGACTCCTCGCCCTCCTGTTCGCCGTTCAGCTCGCGCAGTTCCTTGCGGACGGCTTCGAGCTGGCGCCGCAGCAGGAACTCACGCTGCTGCTTGTCGACGCCCTCCTGGACGTCCTTGGCGATGGTCTCGGCGACGTCCTGCTCGGCGAGGTGGTCGCGGAGCTGCTGGGTGGCGAGCTTCAGCCGGGCGACCGGGTCGTCCGTCTCCAGCAGCCGCAGCTTCTGCTCGGTCGTCAGGAACGGCGAGTAGCCGGAGTTGTCGGCCAGCGCGGAGACGTCGTCGATCGCCTGCACCCGGTCCACGACCTGCCAGGCGCCGCGCTTGCGCAGCCAGCTGCTGGCCAGCGCCTTGTACTCGGTGACCAGTTCGGCGACATGGCCGGGCAGCGGCTCCGGCACGCTCTCCTCGATCCGGGTGCCCTCGACCCACAGCGCGGCCCCGGGCCCGGTGGTCCCGGCCCCGATCTTCACCCGGCCGCGCCCCCGGATCAGCGCGCCGGGGTCGCCGTCGGCCAGCCGGCCCACCTGCTCGACGGTGCCGAGCACACCCGTGCCCGCGTACGCGCCGTCGATCCGCGGCACCAGCAGCACCCTCGGCTTGCCGCGTTCCGCCCGCGCCGCCGCCTGCGCGGCCTCCACCGCGGCCCGTACATCCGTGTCACTGAGGTCCAGCGGCACCACCATGCCGGGCAGCACGACCTCGTCGTCGAGCGGCAGTACGGGCAGGGTGAGCGGTGCGGACATCGAAGCCATGATCTCTCCCTCGGCATTCAAGTTGAGCTATGCCGACTCAATGCACATGAGTCCCCGGATGTTCCCGGGAAGCCGGATCGTTCGCTGTGAGCGATCAGGGGCGGCCCGGCCGCGCGGGCCCGGGGCCCCGGAAGGCCTGGTCCGCGCGACGGGCCCGTGCCGGACGGCTCGGGCCGTCCGCGGCCGGATCGGCCCGCAAACAGTCAGACAGCGGCCTTCGCCGGAGACGCCGGGGGCGGGGCCGGGGGCGCAACCGCCTCACGGGCCGCCGCGTGCCGCCACCGCCGCGCCCACGGCCACGTGGCCACCCCGATCCCGAGGGCGATCAGATGCCCCCAGTTCGTCATCGGGTCCGTGAACGCCATCAGGTCGTCCAGGAGCATCCAGCCGAAGGCGAGCAGCAGCGGCAGGCGGGACCACCAGGGCAGCAGGCCGGCCAGCGCGCCCACGCTCGCCGCCACGCCGAAGCTGATCCCGTGGTCGAGGCGGTGCAGGGAGCTGCCGGGCAGCTCGCCGGCCAGCACGGCGAGACCGACCGGGACCTCGGTGGCGAGGGTGGCCAGGACGTGCCCCAGCAGGAAGACGGCGGCCGTCCGGCGGCCGCCGATCCGGCGTTCCAGCGCGGTCAGCACCAGCACGAGGCCCAGCACGTACGGCGACGCCACCCCGCCGGCGATCCACAGCGCGCTCCCCACGAGCACCGGCACGCGGGCGCTCGCGAGGTGCGCCACGTCCGTGCTGAAGCCCTGGTGGAGGGCGTGGACGACGGTCGGGTCCGCGTACTCGGTGACGAGCGAGGTCACCACCAGGACGGCCAGGTACCAGAAGGTGAAGGGCGTGCCGGTGGGGGTGGGGAACAGCCGCCACGGGCGCGGGAGGGAGCCGGGGGCGGCGGTGCGGGCGGGGCGCGCCCGGCGTTCGGGGACGGCCGGGCCACGGGGACTCCGGGACGCCGGGGGCCGGACCTGTTCGCGACCGGACCCTGACCGGCCGTCCCCTCCCCCGCCCCGTTCCGGCGTCGCCGCGCCCGGCTGGCGCGGGATTCCGTCCAGGAACGGCCCGGCGGCCGGCGGTTTCCCGTCGGTCCGGTCCGGCCCTGCCCCGGTCTCCACGCCGTCCACGATGAAGCGCCACCTCCGTTTCGCTCCACTTTCGACATCCCGGCACGCGCTGTCTGTGACCTGCGCCACCTTCACGGGGACTCGGGCGCCGACCGGTTCGGCGGCGAGGGGTGCCCCGACGTCGTCGTGGAGCTGGTGGGTTCCGGCCGGATCGCGGAGGAGCGGATCGATGCCTCCGTACGCCGGTTGCTGCGCGAGAAGTTCCGGCTCGGCCTCTTCGACAGGCGCTACGTCGACCCGGACCGGTCGAATGGCGCTACGTCGACCCGGACCGGGCCGAGGAGACCGTGGGCGCGTCCGGGTTCACCGCCCTCGGCGCCGCCGTGCAGCGCCCCTCCCTCACGATCCTCACCAACCGCTCCCTGCTGCCCCTCACCGACCGCCCGGACCTCTCCGTCGACGGCGTCGGCGTGCAGACGGCGTCCCCGTACGGCGACGTCGTCGCCGATCCGGCCCACGCCGATGTCCCCGTAAAGCGGTTGCGGGCACCGCACGGCGAACAGCCCGGCCAGGCCGAGCCGTTCCTCCCCCCGGCACGCGGCGAGAAACGGCTGCGGGAGGTCCTCGCACTACCGGACGGCGTGCCCAACGTCGTCTGCGTGAACCTGGAACGACCCGCCGTACTCCCGGAGATCGCGGCGAGGGCCGCCGCGCTCGTCGCCGGCCACGGGGCGTCCGACACGGCGTTGCCCGACGTGGCCTTCGGCCGGGCACGAGCCGAAGGGCGCCTCCCCTTCGAACTCCGGTACCCCACGGTCCCGGTGGAGGCGTCCCCGCCGGACGTACCGAACGGCGCCGAAGCCACCCTCTTCCCGTGCGGGCACGGCCTGGAGATCTGAACGACGCCCCGTCGCGACGGGCCGACGCTCCGCACACGCCGAGCCCCGGTGGGGCCGTCGTCATTCAGCCGCCGTCGCGCGCGGGACGGGTGAAGATGGGGGGATGACCACCATCGACGTCCCCGAAGTCATCGACCGGCGCGAGGGCCCCTACGGCGAGGTAGTCCTGCGGCGGCACGGGGAGCTGTTGCAGATCATCGCCAACGGGTGCTTCCTGATGGACACTTCCGACGGGCGCTCGGAGCGGCTGCTGGTCGACGCCGCCCTCGACGCCCTGACCGGACGCTTTCAGCCGAGCGTGCTCATCGGCGGCCTGGGAGTCGGCTTCTCGCTCGCACACGCCGCCGCGAACCCGGACTGGGGCGCGATCACCGTCGTGGAACGCGAACCGGCCGTCATCGACTGGCACCGTGCGGGACCCCTCGCCGCACTGTCCGCGGAGGCGCTCGCCGACCCGCGGACCCAGATCGTGGAAGCCGACCTCGTCGCGTACCTCGACGAGACGTGCGCCACGTTCGACGCGCTCTGCCTGGACATCGACAACGGGCCCGACTGGACCGTCTCCGACAGCAACGAAAACCTGTACTCACCGGCCGGATTGGCAAGCTGCGCAAGGGTGTTGAACCCAGGCGGCGTTCTGGCCGTGTGGTCGGCGCGGCCGTCACCGGAATTCGAGGAAACCTTGGGGAATGCCGGGTTCCATCAGGTGCGTACCGAAGAGATCCCCGTTGCCCGAGGCGTTCCGGACGTGGTGCACCTCGCGGTCCGACCTGGATAGCCCTGGCGTGGTGACTGCCCGTACCCTGCTTGCCTGGCGCCGATCATTCAAGCGTCAATCGCAGTCATGCGCAGTCAAGGGATCACCCCACGGATTCCGGAAAGCAACTCAGGGGCGGGCGATGGAGCAGACACACACCTCCCACAACGGCACGACGGCGACCCCGGGCGCGCAGCGCCGGGTGCTCGTGGTCGAGGACGACCCGACGATCGTCGACGCCATCGCGGCCCGCCTGCGCGCCGAGGGTTTCGTCGTACAGACCGCGTCCGACGGCCCGGCGGCCGTGGACACGGCGGAGGCGTGGCAGCCCGACCTGCTGATCCTCGACATCATGCTGCCCGGCTTCGACGGCCTGGAGGTGTGCAGGCGCGTCCAGGCCCAGCGGCCGGTCCCCGTGCTGATGCTCACCGCGCGGGACGACGAGACGGACATGCTGGTCGGGCTCGGCGTCGGCGCCGACGACTACATGACCAAGCCGTTCTCCATGCGTGAACTGGCCGCGCGCGTCCACGTGCTGCTGCGCCGGGTGGAGCGGGCGGCGCTCGCCGCCACCACCCCGCGCTCGGGCATCCTGCGCCTCGGCGAGCTGGAGATCGACCACGCGCAGCGCCGCGTCCGGGTGCGCAGCGAGGACGTCCACCTCACTCCCACCGAGTTCGACCTGCTCGTGTGTCTCGCGAACACGCCGCGTGCCGTACTCTCGCGCGAACAGCTGCTCGCCGAGGTCTGGGACTGGGCGGACGCGTCCGGGACGCGCACCGTCGACAGCCACATCAAGGCGCTGCGGCGGAAGATCGGCGCGGAGCGGATCCGCACGGTGCACGGCGTCGGGTACGCCCTGGAGACCCCGACCCCCTGAGCCGCGCCCGCATCGCGCGCTTCGTTACTCGCGTAGGCACAGGGGACTGGTGGCGATATGAGCGGAGTCGGCGACCCACGGCCGGGGAGCCTCGGTGACGCGCAGTCACGGAAGGTCGCGGGACCGCTGGGCGGTCTGCGTCCCTTCTCGATCAAGACGAAACTGGGCACGCTCGTCGTCGTCTCCGTCCTGATCACCACGGGTCTGTCGATGATCGCCGTGCACACCAAGACGGAGCTGCGCTTCATCACGGTGTTCTCGATGATCGCCACACTGCTGATTACGCAGTTCGTGGCGCATTCGCTCACCGCTC
Organism: Streptomyces sp. HM190; assembly: GCF_009857135.1. Taxonomy (GTDB): domain Bacteria; phylum Actinomycetota; class Actinomycetes; order Streptomycetales; family Streptomycetaceae; genus Streptomyces; species Streptomyces heilongjiangensis. Next base: position 5,910,696 of record NZ_CP047318.1, on the reverse strand, counting down.
CGCTCGACGAGATGAACGCGGTCGCCCGGTCCATCTCGCGCGGCGACTACACCCGGCGGGTCAGCGAGAACCGCCGGGACGAACTCGGCGACCTCGCCCACACGATCAACCTGATGGCCGACGAGCTGGAGGCCCAGGACCGGCAGCGCAAGGAGCTCGTGGCGAACGTCTCCCACGAGCTCCGCACGCCGATCGCGGGCCTGAGGGCGGTGCTGGAGAACATCGTGGACGGCATCGCGACCGCCGACCCCGAGACGATGCGGACGGCGCTGAAGCAGACGGAGCGGCTGGGCCGGCTGGTCGAGACGCTGCTGGACCTCTCCCGCCTCGACCACGGCGTGGTCCCGCTGCGCAAGCGCCGTTTCGAGGTGTGGCCGTACCTCTCCGGGGTCCTCAAGGAGACCCAGATGGTCGCCAGCGCGCGCGGGGGCATGACCTCCGGGTCCGGCAGCCACACCCGCAAGGACGTCCACCTCCACCTCGACGTCCACCCTCCGGAGCTGACCGCGCACGCCGACCCCGAGCGCATCCACCAGGTGGTCGCCAACCTCATCGACAACGCGGTCAAGCACAGCCCCCCGCACGGCCGTGTCACCGTCAAGGCCCGCCGCGGGTCCACGCCAGAGTCCCTGACCCTCGAAGTGCAGGACGAGGGCCCCGGCATCCCGGAGTCCGAGTGGCACCGCGTCTTCGAACGCTTCAACCGCGGCGCGGTGAGCCGTCCGCACGGCCCCGGCAGCGACGGTGGCACCGGTCTCGGCCTGGCCATCGCCCGTTGGGCGGTCGACCTGCACGGGGGCCGCATCGGGGTCGCCGAGTCCCCCAAGGGCTGCCGCATCCAGGTGGCCCTGCCGGGAGCGCCGCCGCCCGCACGCTCACCCCAGGCGTAGGGCTCCGCCGCGGAAGGGTTCGGGGCCCCGAGAGGTGGTCGGCCGGCCGCGTCGCCTTCGTGGTCGTTCGCCACCGCGCGACCGCGGACGCCCCCGTACCGGCCGCCTCCGGATCACGGGGTCCGGGCGACGGCCCCGATGCCCGCTACCCACCGAGCCATGGCTGAATCCCCTTCCCCCTTGCCAGATTTCGCTCACCCTCCCAGGGCTTACTTCTCTGCCAAGTTGACGTAAAGTTCGAACCGGAGCCACAAGATCCACGCTCGATCCGCGTCGACGGACACGTGTGATCAGGTGCGTTCAGCCGGTCGGCCGCGCGTTCATCGCCGCAGGCCCCGCCCGACGCATGTCCGATCTGTGCTCACCGCCCCCATTCCGGACCGGAACCCCGCTTGTTTCCCGCCATTTCCAGCCCCGAAACGCGCTTTCCGATGTGACTTACGCGACGATGAAGGGGCTCGACCTGACCTTCCCGGCCACGGGGGCGTAGCCTTTATTCCCGCTGTCCATCACCTTGTGAAGCGGAAGAGGGCGGTTGCCGCCGTGTCGCCACAGTCCCCCAGTAACTCGAGCATCTCGACCGACGCAGACCAAGCGGGTAAGAACCCCGCCGCGGCCTTCGGTCCCAACGAATGGCTCGTCGACGAGATCTATCAGCAGTACCTCCAGGACCCGAATTCGGTAGACCGAGCCTGGTGGGACTTCTTCGCCGACTACAAGCCGGGGGCTGCCGCCGCCCCGGCTCCGGCGGGTAGTGCGGCCCCGGGGGCCCCAGCGGCCACCACACCCGCGGCACCCGCCGCTCCGGCCCAGGCCGCCCCCGCGGCTCCGGCCGCCCCCGCCGCGGCCGCGCCGAAGCCCGCCGCCGCCCCGGCCCCGGCGAAGCCCGCGGCCGCCGCGCCCGCCAAGCCGGCCGCCGCCCCCGCGAAGCAGGCCGCGCCGGCCGCTCCCGCCGACGGCCCGGAGCTGATCACGCTGCGCGGCCCCGCCGCCGCCGTCGCGAAGAACATGAACGCGTCGCTGGAGCTGCCCACGGCCACGTCCGTGCGCGCCGTGCCGGTGAAGCTGCTCTTCGACAACCGCATCGTCATCAACAACCACCTGAAGCGCGCCCGGGGCGGGAAGATCTCCTTCACGCACCTGATCGGCTACGCGATGGTGCAGGCCATCAAGGCGATGCCGTCGATGAACTGGTCCTTCGGCGAGAAGGACGGCAAGCCGACGCTCGTCAAGCCGCCGCACGTCAACCTCGGTCTCGCCATCGACCTGGTCAAGCCGAACGGCGACCGCCAGCTCGTCGTCGCGGCGATCAAGAAGGCCGAGACGCTGAACTTCTTCGAGTTCTGGCAGGCATACGAGGACATCGTCCGCCGCGCCCGCGACGGCAAGCTGACGATGGACGACTTCACCGGTGTCACGGTCTCCCTGACCAACCCCGGCGGCCTCGGCACCGTCCACTCCGTGCCGCGTCTGATGCCCGGCCAGTCCGTGATCATGGGCGTCGGCTCCATGGACTACCCGGCCGAGTTCCAGGGCACGAGCCAGGACACCCTGAACAAGCTCGGCATCTCGAAGGTCATGACGCTCACGTCGACCTACGACCACCGGGTGATCCAGGGCGCCGCCTCCGGCGAGTTCCTCCGCCAGGTCGCGAACCTGCTGCTCGGCGAGAACGGCTTCTACGACGACATCTTCGAGGCCCTGCGCATCCCCTACGAGCCGGTCCGCTGGCTCAAGGACATCGACGCCAGCCACGACGACGACGTCACCAAGGCCGCCCGCGTCTTCGAGCTGATCCACTCCTACCGGGTCCGCGGCCACGTCATGGCCGACACCGACCCGCTGGAGTACCGCCAGCGCAAGCACCCCGACCTCGACATCACCGAGCACGGGCTCACCCTGTGGGACCTGGAGCGCGAGTTCGCGGTCGGCGGCTTCGCCGGCAAGTCCCTGATGAAGCTCCGCGACATCCTCGGCGTCCTGCGTGACTCGTACTGCCGTACGACCGGCATCGAGTTCATGCACATCCAGGACCCGAAGCAGCGCAAGTGGATCCAGGACCGCATCGAGCGCCCGCACACCAAGCCGGAGCGCGAGGAGCAGCTGCGCATCCTGCGCCGCCTGAACGCGGCGGAGGCCTTCGAGACCTTCCTGCAGACGAAGTACGTCGGCCAGAAGCGCTTCTCCCTGGAGGGCGGCGAGTCCGTCATCCCGCTGCTCGACGCGGTCATCGACAGCGCGGCCGAGTCGCGCCTGGACGAGGTCGTCATCGGCATGGCCCACCGCGGCCGCCTCAACGTCCTCGCGAACATCGTCGGCAAGTCGTACGCGCAGATCTTCCGCGAGTTCGAGGGCAACCTCGACCCGAAGTCGATGCACGGCTCCGGCGACGTGAAGTACCACCTGGGCGCCGAGGGCACCTTCACCGGCCTCGACGGCGAGCAGATCAAGGTCTCCCTGGTCGCGAACCCCTCGCACCTGGAGGCGGTGGACCCGGTCCTGGAGGGCGTCGCCCGCGCCAAGCAGGACATCATCAACAAGGGCGGCACGGACTTCACCGTCCTGCCGGTCGCCCTCCACGGCGACGCGGCCTTCGCGGGCCAGGGCGTGGTGGCCGAGACCCTGAACATGTCGCAGCTGCGCGGCTACCGCACCGGCGGCACGGTCCACATCGTCATCAACAACCAGGTCGGCTTCACCGCGGCCCCCGAGTCCTCCCGCTCGTCGATGTACGCGACGGACGTGGCGAGGATGATCGAGGCCCCGATCTTCCACGTGAACGGCGACGACCCGGAGGCCGTGGTCCGCGTCGCGCGGCTCGCCTTCGAGTTCCGCCAGGCGTTCAACAAGGACGTGGTGATCGACCTCATCTGCTACCGCCGCCGCGGTCACAACGAGTCGGACAACCCGGCCTTCACCCAGCCGCTGATGTACGACCTCATCGACAAGAAGCGCTCGGTGCGCAAGCTCTACACCGAGTCCCTCATCGGTCGCGGCGACATCACCCTGGAAGAGGCCGAGCAGGCGCTGCAGGACTACCAGGGCCAGCTGGAGAAGGTCTTCACCGAGGTCCGCGAGGCGACGTCGCAGCCGGCGTCCGCCCCGTCCCACGACCCGCAGGACGGCTTCCCCGTCGCGGTGAACACCGCGATCACGGCCGAGGTCGTCAAGCGCATCGCCGAGTCCCAGGTCAACGTCCCGGACCACATCACCGCCCACCCGCGTCTGCTGCCGCAGCTCCAGCGCCGGGCGTCGATGGTCGAGGACGGCACGATCGACTGGGGCATGGGCGAGACCCTCGCGGTCGGCTCCCTCCTGCTGGAGGGCACCCCGGTCCGCCTCGCCGGCCAGGACTCGCAGCGCGGCACCTTCGGCCAGCGTCACGCGGTGATCATCGACCGTGAGACGGGCGAGGAGTTCACGCCGCTGATGTACCTCTCCGAGGACCAGGCGCGCCTGAACGTCTACAACTCGCTCCTGTCCGAGTACGCGGCGATGGGCTTCGAGTACGGCTACTCGCTGGCCCGTCCCGACGCGCTCGTGATGTGGGAGGCGCAGTTCGGCGACTTCGTCAACGGCGCCCAGACGGTCGTGGACGAGTTCATCTCCTCCGCCGAGCAGAAGTGGGCGCAGACCTCCGGCGTCGTCCTGCTCCTCCCGCACGGCTACGAGGGCCAGGGCCCGGACCACTCCTCGGCCCGTCCCGAGCGGTTCCTGCAGCTCTGCGCGCAGAACAACATGACGGTCGCCATGCCGACCCTCCCGTCGAACTACTTCCACCTCCTGCGGTGGCAGGTGCACAACCCGCACCACAAGCCGCTGGTGGTCTTCACCCCGAAGTCGATGCTGCGCCTGAAGGCCGCCGCGTCGAAGGCGGAGGAGTTCACGACGGGCGGGTTCCGTCCGGTCATCGGAGACGACTCGGTCGACCCGGCCGCCGTCAAGAAGGTCGTGTTCTGCGCCGGCAAGGTCTACTACGACCTGGAGGCCGAGCGGCAGAAGCGCGGCGCCACGGACCCCGCGGCCGCCGAGACGGCGATCATCCGCCTGGAGCGCCTCTACCCGCTGCCGGGTGCCGAGGTCCAGGCGGAGATCAAGAAGTACCCGAACGCCGAGAAGTACCTGTGGGCCCAGGAGGAGCCGGCGAACCAGGGCGCGTGGCCCTTCATCGCCCTCAACCTGATCGACCACCTGGACCTGGCGGTCGGCGCCGACGTCCCGCACGGCGAGCGTCTGCGCCGCATCTCCCGCCCGCACAGCTCGTCCCCCGCCGTGGGGTCGGCCAAGCGGCACCAGGCGGAGCAGGAGCAGCTCGTGCGTGAGGTGTTCGAGGCGTAGGCACCCTCGACGGCATCCGTACGCGGCCGGGCCGCACCCCTTCCGAGGGGTGCGGCCCGGCCGTTTTCCCGCACTTATCCTTGACCCATGTACTTCACGGACCGTGGCATCGAGGAACTGGAGAAGCGGCGCGGCGAGGAGGAGGTCACCTTCGAGTGGCTCGCCGAGCAGCTGCGGACCTTCGTCGACCTGAACCCGGACTTCGAGGTGCCGGTGGAGCGGCTGGCGACCTGGCTGGCGCGACTGGACGACGAGGACGACGAGTAGGTCGCGTCGCGGGCGGGGGCGATCGCTGGGGCCCGTCAGCCGGCTGGGCCCCTGCGGGGCCGGAGACGGTCACGGAGCGCGTGGGCTGACGCGGGGCGCGCGGGCTGACGCGGGGCGCGCGGCGTCACTCGCGGGGCACGGGGTCGGTCACGGGCGTGGGGTCAGTCGCGACGCGTGGGGTCAGTCGCGGGGGCGGGAGAGGTCGTACATCAGGCCGAGGGCGCCGTGGGCGACCAGGAGGGCGCCCGCCGCCGTCCAGCCGCCGCTGCGGCGGCGCAGGCCCCAGGCCGTCAGGGGCAGGCCCGCGAGGAGCTGCGCGGTGGCGAGCGCGCGGGCCCGTGACGTGCCCGCCCAGGGCAGCCAGGGGCCGAGACGGCCGCGTTCGAGCGCGTCGAGTTCCATGCGGACGGCTCCGCGCCAGCCGGTCCATTCGATGCGCTGGGCGTCGGGCTGGACGCGGGCGACCTCCCGGAGGCGGTCCGCGGGTTCACCCGGCGTGAGACCGGGCGGGAGGGCCAGACCGGCCCGGGCGAGGACCCCGAGCAGGCCCAGCAGACGGGCGCGCGCGTCCGCCGCGGGGTCGGTCTTCGTGAGGTCGTACAGGGGCTGCGCGTCGAGGACCGGGTCGAGGCCCAGCCGCGCGGCGAACGTGCGCATCGCCTCGTCCTCGCCGACCGGGGTGCCGTTGGCGAGCCATACGTAGCCGACGGTGCGGCGGAAGCCCGCGGCCAGGGTGTAGCCGCTGCGGTCCGCGTCCCACCACAGGGCCAGGACGGGCCAGGGAGCGCCGACCGCGAGCGCGGTGGCCCAGCCGGTCAGGACCCGGTCGACCGGCTCCAGTCCCTGCAGCCAGGGCTTCCCCTCGGGCACGAGGGCGCTCCACTCGGGGCCGGCCGAGGTGAGCAGCATGCGCTCCCCGAGCAGCTGCGCCACGGGGGCGACGGATTCCCGGTCCGCGCGGCAGAGCAGCAGCGCGCCGGCCGCGGGCGCGGGTCGGGGGCGCGGGGATCCCGGTGTGCTTTCCGTCGGCATGACCCCACGCTAGGGCGATTTGCCCAGGTTCATCCTGCGGGATCGCCAGAACGGGTGTCTTGACTTCCACCGGGCGCGATATATCGTGAATGACGTGAGACGCGATATGGCGCGTTGCACTGTCCGGTTCGGTCCGCCTCTGCCATGGGCTTCGCCTGTCGTGCGATCCGGCCGCCGCGAGGGTTCTTCTCCCGCGAGGCCGGTCCGCGACGAGGTCGCTCCGTCGCGAGGTGGACCGAGGTGGTCCGTCATGAGGTGGGCTTGTCATTGGGGGTCAGCACATGTCCAAGTGGTCCGTCGCCGAGCCACGCAAGCTCACGTTCGACGAGCCGGTGAGGGCGCTCCAGGTGCGCGTCGTCAACGGAACGGTGAACGTCGTGGGCACCGACGAGAGTTCCGCCCGTCTGGAGGTGTCGGACCTGCAGGGTCCGCCCCTGACGGTGACGCAGAAGGACGGCACGCTGACCGTGGCGTACGACGACCTGCCGTGGAAGGGCTTCCTGAAATGGCTCGACCGCAAGGGCTGGCGCCGTACCGCGCTGGTCTCCCTCGCCGTTCCGGCGGGCACCCGTGTCGAGGTGGGCGCGGTCGGCGCCACGGCCGTCATCTCGGGGGTGGCCGGGCGGACGGAGGTGAAGGGCGTCTCCGGCGACACCACTCTGGTGGGCCTGTCGGGACCGGTCCGGGCGACGACGGTCTCGGGGAACGTGGAGGCGCAGGCCCTCACCGGGGAGCTCCGCCTCAGCTCCGTCTCCGGTGACCTGACCGTCATCGAGGGGTCCTGCCCCACCCTCAAGGCCGACTCGGTGAGCGGCTCGATCATCCTCGACCTCGACCCGGTGGGCGGCCCGACCGAGGTCGGTCTCACCAGCGTCTCCGGTGAGATCGCCATCCGCCTCCCCCACCCCGCCGACGCCGAGATCGAGGCCAACACGGCCAGCGGCACCATCTCCAACGCCTTCGACGACCTCCGCGTCAGCGGTCCCTGGGGCGCCCACAAGATCACCGGCCGCCTCGGCAAGGGGAACGGGCGGCTGAAGGCCACGACCGTCTCCGGTTCCATCGCGCTCCTGAGCAGACCACCGGCGGAGGACGAGCCCTGGGACGAGGCCGAGAACACCGACGAGGGGGGCGGCCCCTCCGGGACGGCCGGCACCGATTGCAGGGCCGACGGATCGGTGAGCGCGGACGCCGGCGCGGGCGTATCGACGGGCGCCGGTACGGGCGTACCGGCGGACGGTGGCGCGGACGCGGACGTGGCTGAGGCCGTGCCGGACACCCCGCCGACCGACCCGTCCGACGCCGTGCCCGACAATGCGACTGCCGATACCGCCGCCGGACCGTCCGCGACCTCAGCGGGCCACCAGGTCCCCGACGGCGACGGCACCACCGGCTCCCCGTCCGGCTCCCCCTCCGGCGGCCCGGCCGATGGCACGCGCCCCAGCACGACCGACAAGAAGGTGCTCTGACATGCCTCCCGTCTTCGCCCACGGACGCCTGCGGTTGTATCTGCTGAAGCTGCTGGACGAGGCCCCGCGCCACGGTTACGAGGTGATCCGGCTGCTGGAGGAACGCTTCCAGGGCCTGTACGCGCCCTCCGCCGGCACCGTCTACCCCCGCCTCGCCAAGCTGGAGGCGGAGGGCCTGGTCACCCACACCACCGAGGGCGGCCGGAAGGTGTACGCGATCACCGACGCGGGCCGGGCCGAACTCGCCGACCGCAGCGGGGAGCTGGCCGACCTGGAGCTGGAGATCCGCGAGTCGGTGGCGGAGCTGGCCGCCGAGATCCGGGCCGACGTACGGGGCGCGGCGGGCGACCTGCGCCGCGAGATGCGGGCGGCGGCCTCCGCGGCACGCCGGGCGCCGGGCGCCGGCACCGGGGAGCACGGACCGCTCGGGGAGTTCGGCGCCCCTGCCGACAACGAGGCGTGGCGCGCGGCGAAGGAGGAGATGCGCCGCGTCAAGCAGGAGTGGAAGGAGCAGGCCCGGCGCGCCAAGGACGAGAGCCGCCGCGCCCGCGAGGAGGCCCAGCGGGCCCGCCGCCAGGCAAGGGAGGCCCAGGAGCGGGCGCGCACCCAGGCCCAGGAGGAGCTCCAGCGCATCGCCAAGCGGGTCCAGGACCACGTCCAGGACCACTTCTCCCGCGGTGACTGGCCGACCGGGGTCCGCGAGGGACTGACGGAACTGGCCAAGGAGTTCGGCGAGTTCGGGAAGGACTTCGGAAAGGAGTTCGGCAAGGACCTGGGCTTCGGACGCACGGGCACGGAGTCCTGCCCGGACGCGGCGGGCGCGACGGGCCCCCGCGCGGGAGCCGGTACGGCGCCGGGCGGGCCCGGGAGGGCGACGGAGGCGGAGACGGCCGGTACGGGCACGCGGTCCGGCCCGGGCGACGACGTGAGCGCGGGTGCGGCGAGAGGCGGCTCCGGCGTAGGGGAGCCGGACTACTCGACCACACCCGAGGACTTCCCGGGCGCCTATGAACCCTCCTGGGTGCACGAGGCGCCCACGGGCGACCCGGCCCGCGATCTCGACCGGCTCCTGGACCGCTTCCGCGACGACATCCGCGACGCGGCCCGCGACCACGGGGTGACGGAGGACCAGCTCCGTGACGCCCGCCGCCACCTGTCGACGGCGGCGGCCCGCATCGGAGCGGCGCTGCGGGCGGTCAAGGGGTAGCGGCCAAGGGGAGAACGGGAGGCCCTCGCCCGCGCGGCGGGGCCCCTCCCCCGCGTCAGCTCGCCCTGGCCTCCCCCGCCCCGTCCAGCACGCGTTCCAGGGACGCGTAGGTCACTCCGTGGTCGGCGAGGACCTCCGCGGCGACACCGGGGCGGGTGGTGAGGGCGAGCAGCAGGTGCTCGTCGCCGATGTGGCGGTCGCGGTGGGACTGGGCGACGCGGAGGGAGCGGGTGAGCACGTCCTTGGCGTCGCGGGTGAGGGGCCGGTGACCCGAGCGTCGAGCCCGCGCGCTCCTGCCGCCTCGCCCACCGCCTCCGCCACGCTCGGCACCGCTCTCGATACCGCTGTCGGCGCCACGGGCTGCGCCGTCGTCGTCCCGGCGCAGCCCCGGCTCCAACGCGCCCCTCCCATGGGCCTCCTCGACGCGGGAGACGATCTGCGCGAGGTCGATACCGAGGTCGGACAGGGCGTCGGCGCGGGTGAGGCCGCCCCTACGGCGGGCGTCGGCGAGGGCCTGTACGACGGGGCCACGGTCGTCGGCCAGGCCCAGCGAGGCGAGGGCGAACGCGGCACGGCTGGCCCGGCGGTCCGGCAGGGCGAGCAGCAGGTGCTCCTCGGTCACCTTGTCGGCGCTGGAGCGTTCCGCGTGGCCGCCCGCGCCGAGGACCACGGCACGGGCATCCTTCGTGAACCGTTCGAACATCAATGCCTCCCGTACTTCTTGTGCACGGCCTGTCTGCTCACACCGAGTTCCTTGGCGATCTCCTGCCACGACCAGCCCTGCCGGCGCGCGCTGCGCACCTGCACCGACTCCAGTTGCTCCAGCAGCCGGCGCAGCGCGGCGACGGCCCGCAACCCGATCCGGGGGTCGCGGTCGCCGGCCCGCTCGGCGAGATCCGTTGCTTCGGTCATGCCGTCAACTTAAGTTGACACAGGGCGGCTGTGAACGTTGATTGACATGACGACGGCCGGCCCGGGGAACCGGGCCGGCCGTGGTGACGCTCGTTCAGCAGGAGCGAGACCGTCAGGAGTTGGTGAGCACGATCTTGCCGAAGAGGTCGCCGGACTCCAGGCGCTCGAAGCCCTCTCGGGCGCGGTCGAGGGGCAGCACCTCGTCGATGACGGGGCGGACACCGGTCGCGGCGCAGAAGGAGAGGAGGTCCTCCAGCTCGTCCTTGGTGCCCATGGTGGAGCCGACGACCTTGAGTTCGAGGAAGAAGATGCGGGTGAGTTCGGCGTGGGAGGGGCGGTCACCACTGGTGGCACCGGAGATGACGAGCGTGCCGCCGGGGCGGAGCGACTTCACCGAGTGGGACCAGGTGGCGGCGCCGACGGTCTCGATGACCGCGTCGACGCGCTGCGGCAGTCGCGCACCCGACTCCAGCGCCTCGACCGCGCCGAGTTCCAGGGCCCGCTTGCGCTTGGCCTCGTCGCGGCTGGTGGCGAAGACACGCAGGCCGGCCGCCTTGCCGAGCACGATCGCGGCGGTGGCGACACCACCGCCCGCACCCTGGACGAGCACGGAGTCGCCCGGACGGACGCCGGCGTTGGTGAACAGCATGCGGTAGGCGGTCAGCCAGGCGGTGGGCAGACAGGCGGCCTCCGCGAAGGAGAGTTCCGCGGGCTTGGGGAGGACGTTCCAGGTGGGGACGGTGACCAGCTCGGCGAAGGTGCCCTGGTAGCGCTCGGTGAGGATCGAGCGGGGCTCCTCGGGGCCGACACCGTGGCCGCTCTGTCCGATCACCGAGTGCAGGACGACCTCGTTGCCGTCCTCGTCGACACCGGCGGCGTCACAGCCGAGGATCATGGGCAGCTTGTCCTCGGCCAGACCGACGCCGCGCAGGGACCACAGGTCGTGGTGGTTCAGCGAGGCGGCCTTCACCTTGACGGTCGTCCAGCCGGGCCTGGACTCAGGGGCCGGGCGGTCGCCCAACTCCAGTCCGTTGAGCGGGTTGTCACGGTCGATACGGGCGGCGTAGGCAGCGAACATGGGCCCGACCATAGGTGTACGCAGCACCCGAGGGAACCGCACAAGGCTGTGACACGCGTCCCGCGGAGGTCTGCGCCCAGCGAACCCCCGGGAGATCCGCGGGCTGGTGAGGGCTGGTCGCATGGTTCCCCGTGCCCCTGAACAGCGCGCGGGGCGGTACGGACGCGGCTCCGTCGCGTGGGCGCGCCCTTCGACCCGCACCCGCACCCGCACCCGCACCCGCCGACGAACCCGCACCCCGAGCCACCAGGTGCCCAAGTCCGCCCCGGCAATGGGGCGGCCCCGCCCCCCGCACACGATGCTGCACGCGGGGACGGGGCCGCCGGACTCACTCGGCACTCGCCTCAGCGGCGAGCGACTCCCTCCGCCCGCGCGGCCGCGGCCACGGCGGCCGTCACCGCGGGAGCGACCCGCTCGTCGAACGGGGACGGGATGACGTAGTCGGCGGCGAGGTCGTCGCCCACGACCGCGGCCAGCGCCTCCGCCGCCGCGATCTTCATCCCCTCGGTGATCCGCGACGCCCGCACCTGGAGCGCCCCGGCGAAGATGCCGGGGAAGGCGAGGACGTTGTTGATCTGGTTGGGGTAGTCGGAGCGCCCGGTCGCGACGACCGCCGCGTACTTGTGGGCCACGTCCGGGTGCACCTCGGGGTTGGGGTTGGCCATGGCGAAGACGAACGCGCCCTCGGCCATCGAGGCCACCGCCTCCTCCGCGACCGTACCGCCGGAGACGCCGATGAAGACGTCGGCGCCGGCGAGCGCGTCCTCCAGGGAGCCGGTGATCCCCGCCTTGTTGGTGAACCCGGCCACCTCGCGCTTGACGTCGGTGAGGTCCGCGCGGTCCGCGGAGATCACGCCCTTGCGGTCGGCCAGGGCGACGTCGCCGATGCCCGCCTCGATCAGCATCTTGGCGATGGCCACACCGGCCGCGCCGGCACCCGAGATGACCGCCCGCAGCTGACCGATCTCCCGCCCGCTGAGCCGCGCCGCGTTCCGCAGGGCCGCCAGCGTGACGACCGCCGTACCGTGCTGGTCGTCGTGGAAGACCGGGATGTCCAGACGCTCCTGGAGCCGCTTCTCGATCTCGAAGCAGCGGGGCGCCGAGATGTCCTCCAGGTTCACGCCGCCGAAGGAGGGGGCGAGCCGGACGACGGTCTCGACGATCTCGTCGACGCCCGTGCAGGCGAGCGCGATCGGCACCGCGTCGACCCCGCCGAACTGCTTGAACAGGATCGCCTTGCCCTCCATCACGGGCAGGGACGCCTCGGGGCCGATGTCGCCGAGGCCGAGGACCGCCGTACCGTCGGTCACGACGGCGACGACGGAGGACTTCCAGGTGTAGTCGTCGACCAGCTCGGGACGCTCGGCGATGGCGGTGCACACCCGCGCGACGCCCGGCGTGTAAGCGAGGGACAGGTCGTCCTTGTCACGGATCGGCACCGTGCTCTGCACGGCCATCTTGCCGCCGCGGTGCAGCGCGAAGGCGGGGTCGAAGGAGTCGGGGGCGCCGAGGGAACTGAGGGGCTCCCCGTTGCCTTCCTGGTCCGTACTGCCGTCGCCGCTGTCGGTGCGAGGATTGACGATCTCCGCTGCCACTTTTGTTTACCCCTTAAGTCTTCAAGGTTTGAGGGTGACCGCTCCCGGTTCGGGAGTGGGCGGGCACCGCGTAAGGCCCAGGCCAACCGGTACGTACGGCGACGCGTATGGGCTCAGACGCGACGGGCGCGCCGCACACGCGCCCTGGGCCCCGGATGAGGGGTGTAAGGAACCTTCTTACCGGACGGACGGTGCCGACGACGAGTTCAGACCCGTTCATACCGTGAAGGTCACAACTCGAAGGTCATTTGCGGCCCGATGGGGGCGCCATGACTCGTCGACGAATGACCGGACAAGTCCGATCAATCCCCGACAGGCCCCCTACAGCCAGGTGTACGGGGGTTCATGGCCGACCGCATCCTGAGATGCACCGAAGATCTTCCGGCCGGAAGAGAAAATCTCCGCACAAGATCCGGCGCGATCGCACGGTCTGCAGCGGTTCGTAGGCCATTCGGGGATCACCCGTTATCCGATTTTGACATAGCAGGTCATCTGAATGCACATACCCGAATGGCAAGATGCCGTAATCACACGAGGTCGCGACACTCGAGGGCGTGTGTCATCCGTCGACCCATCGGCAACTCCACCCATCCCGCCGGAGGAACCCACCATGACCGCAAGCACCACCAGTCGTACGACCGGCCTGCGCTCCCGGACAGCCGCGGTCGGCGCGATCGCGGTCGCGGGCGCTCTGCTGCTCACCGGCTGCGGTGACCAGACCAAGGACGACAAGGGCAACGGCTCGGGCAGCACCAAGGCCGGTTCGGCCCCGCTGGCCGACAAGCTTCCCTCGGAGATCCGCAGCAAGGGCGTCATCCGTGTCGGCTCGGACATCGCGTACGCGCCGGTGGAGTACAAGGACGACGCGGGCAAGGTCGTCGGCATCGACCCCGACATCGCCGCCGCGCTGGGCAAGCAGCTCGGCGTCGAGTTCAAGTTCGAGAACGGCACCTTCGACACCCTCATAGGCGGCCTGGCGGCCAAGCGGTACGACGTCGCCATGTCGGCCATGACCGACACCAAGGACCGCCAGGAGGGCGTCGACTCCGAGACCGGCAAGAAGGTCGGCGCCGGCGTGGACTTCGTCGACTACTTCACCGCCGGTGTCTCGCTGTACACCAACAAGGGCGACGACCAGGGCATCAAGACCTGGGACGACCTCTGCGGCAAGACGATCGCCGTGCAGCGCAACACGTTCTCGCACGACCTCGCCAAGGACCAGGCGAAGAAGTGCAAGGACGACGGCAAGGGCACCCTCAAGATCGAGGACTTCGCCACCAACCCCGAGGCCGAGACCCGTATGCGCGCCAAGGGCGCGGACGTCGTCTCCGCCGACTACCCGGTCGCCGCCTACTCGGTGAAGACCTCGGGCGGCGGCAAGTACTTCGAGATCGTCGGCGACCAGGTCGAGGCCGGCCCGTACGGCATCGCCGTCGCCAAGGACAACACCGAGCTGCGGGACGCGCTGCAGGCCGCGGTCCAGGCGATCATCGACAACGGCGAGTACGAGAAGATCATCAGCAAGTGGGGCGTCGAGGACGGCGCCGTCACCGAGGCCAAGGTCAACGGCGGCTCCTGATCCTCCGTCTCGGTACTGAAAGGCTCCACCCGTGACTGTTGACGTCAACAAGACGGACGGTCCCGCCGACACACCCCCCGCCGGCCCGGAGGCCATCAAGGCCATCCCGGTCCGGCACCCGGGGCGCTACGTGTCCGCGGCCATCGCGCTCGGCCTCCTCGGCTCGATCGTCTACGCCTTCGCGCAGGGCAACATCAACTGGGGCGCGGTCCCCGAGTACTTCTTCAACGACCGTGTCATCGAAGGCCTGCTGAACACGCTCCTGCTCACGGTCGTGTCCATGCTGATCGGCATCGTGGGCGGCATCCTGCTCGCGGTGATGCGCCTGTCGAAGAACCCGGTGACGTCGTCGATCGCCTGGTTCTACATCTGGTTCTTCCGTGGCACGCCGGTCCTGGTCCAGCTGTTCGTCTGGTTCAACCTGGGCATCGTCTTCACGTACATCAACCTCGGACCGATCTACAAGGACTACTGGTCGGTCTTCATGACGCCGCTGCTGACGGCGCTGCTCGGCCTCGGCCTCAACGAGGCCGCGTACATGGCGGAGATCTGCCGTGCCGGTCTGCTGTCGGTCGACGAGGGCCAGACGGAGGCGTCGCACGCCCTCGGCATGAGCCACGCGAAGACGCTGCGCCGGATCGTCATCCCGCAGGCGATGCGCGTGATCGTGCCGCCCACGGGCAACGAGGTCATCAACATGCTCAAGACGACCTCGCTGGTCTCGGCGGTGGGGTACATGGATCTGTTCAAGGTGGCCCAGGACATCGGGCAGCGGGCCGGTTCCGTCGTGGAGATGTTCTTCCTGGCCTCCGCCTGGTACCTGATCCTGACCAGCGTCTTCAGCGTCGGCCAGTACTACCTGGAGCGGTACTACGCGAAGGGCTCGACCCGGTCCCTTCCGCCGACGCCGGTCCAGCGCTTCAAGGCGGCCGTGCTGCCCGCGCGCCGCCCGAAGGGAGTCTCGGCATGACCGCCATGGTGAAGGCCGAGGGCATCCACAAGTCCTTCGGCGCCGTGCAGGTCCTCAAGGGCATCGATCTGGAGGTGCAGACGGGCGAGGTGTTCTGCCTCATCGGCCCGTCCGGCTCCGGCAAGTCGACGTTCCTGAGGTGCATCAACCACCTCGAGAAGATCAACGCCGGCCGGCTGTACGTCGACGGCGAGCTGGTCGGCTACCGCCAGAAGGGCGACAAGCTGTACGAGCTCAAGGACAGCGAGGTCGCGCTGAAGCGCCGGGACATCGGCATGGTGTTCCAGCGGTTCAACCTGTTCCCGCACATGACCGCCGCCGAGAACGTCATGGAGGCGCCGGTCCAGGTCAAGGGCGTCAGCAGGGCCCAGGCCCGCGAGCGGGCCCGGGAACTGCTGGAGAAGGTCGGCCTCGGCGACAAGGCCGGCAACTACCCCTCGCAGCTCTCCGGCGGCCAGCAGCAGCGCGTGGCGATCGCCCGGGCGCTGGCGATGGAGCCGAAGCTGATGCTGTTCGACGAGCCGACCTCGGCGCTCGACCCGGAGCTGGTCGGTGACGTCCTCGACGTCATGCGCGACCTCGCCGAGTCCGGCATGACCATGGTCGTCGTCACCCACGAGATGGGCTTCGCCCGCGAGGTCGGCGACAGCCTGGTCTTCATGGACGGCGGTGTGGTGGTCGAGTCCGGCAACCCGCGTGACGTGCTCACGAACCCGCAGGAGGAGCGCACCCAGTCGTTCCTGTCCAAGGTGCTGTAGCACGGAGCGGACCGCGCCGGAGACAGTCGCGGGGAAGGGGCGGTACGGGGTCTGCCGTACCGCCCCTTCCCCGTGCGTGGGGCCGACCCGGGGGCTACTTCACGGCGAGCAGCAGGGTGTCGGAGGGCGAGCACCACACGGGGCGGGCCTCCGCGAAGCCCTTCTCGCGCAGGACGCGGGCGTGCCAGGCAGGGGAGGGCATGTCGCCGTCGGCGTGCTCGCCGTAGATCTCGAAGCGGCGGGCCGTCGGCGCGGCGAGGACCGGGTCCTGGGCGGCGAGCTGCCACCATTCGGCCCAGTCGACGGCGCCGTTCGCCTTGGCTTGTTCCATACCCGCGTGGCGGTGGGCGCGCTCCGCCGCGTTGATCCGGGGAGTGGTCTCGTCGACCATGTGGTCCGCGTTCATGAAGACTCCGCCGTCGCGGACCAGCTCCGCGACCTGACCGTAGAGGGCGGCGAGGGGTTCGCTGTGCAGCCAGTGCAGGGCTGTGGCCGTCAGCACGGCGTCGTACGAGTCGTACGGCAGTTGGGTGGGCCAGTCGGGGTCGGCGAGGTCGGCGGTGACGAAGGTGACGCGGCGGTCGCCCTCGAAGGTGCCCTCGGCGATGGTGAGCAGCGCGGGGTCGAGGTCGACGCCGGTGCTGACGGCCTTCGGGAACCGCGCGAACAGTCTGGACGTGATGGATCCCGTACCGCAGGCGAGGTCGAGGACGCGGGGTTCGGGGCCGACCAGGGCCTCGACCATGTCGAGCATGACCCGGAACCGCTCCTCGCGGTCGGGCATGTACCACTCCTGCTGCCGGTCCCAGCTGCGCTGCCAGCCCTGCCAGTCGGTGCCGTACGAGGTTCCGCTTCCGGTGCCGGTGGTCGTCGTCATGGGAGCCCCTTCTCGCGGTACGTCGTAATACCCTGAAAGCACGATCAGTTGTTACCTGACCTGCACCACGACGATAGAGTGCCCCCCGTAAGGACTACAAGTGGAACTGGCCTATTACTCGGATTACGCCGTGCGCCTCGTGAACAGCGAGGAACCGCTCCGGGGCAAGGACACGCTCACCTCGGTGGAGGCCGTCCGCGACCTCTTCGGGGTCAACCAGTCGGCGGCCAGGCGGGCGACGGACGCCGACGTCACCCGGTTCCGGTCGGTGCGGGCGCGGCTGCGCTCGGTCTTCGAGGCGGCGGACGGCGGCGACGAGACGCTCGCCGTGGACCTGTTGAACTCGCTGCTGCTGGAGTTCCCCGTGAGTCCGCAGATCTCCGGCCATGACTTCCGGGACGACGACGGCCGCCCGCTGTGGCACATGCACCTGGCGGACCATCCCTCGAACGCGACGGCCGGCTACGCCGCCATCGCCGCGATGGGGCTCGCCTTCCACCTCACCGAGTACGGCGTGGACCGGCTCGGGCTGTGCGAGGCGGCGCCGTGCCGCAACGCCTACCTCGACACCTCCACCAACCGTTCCCGGCGCTACTGCTCCGACCGCTGCGCGACCCGCGCCAACGTGGCGGCCTACCGCGCCCGCAAACGCCTGGAGGCGGACCGGTCGCAGAACACCGGCCGGGCCGCCGAGAACGCCCAGCGGGCCACCGCGAACGGCGAGCGCTGACCGCCGGGCCGGGGCCGGTAGCGGAACCGGACCTTGCCGAGCACGAGTTCGTCGGGGACGGTCCCGTAGTCCGTGCTGTCCCCGCCGGCGTACGCGTTGTCCCCGAGGACCCACCAGCCGCCGTCGCGCCGCTCGGCGACCCGCTTGACGACGAGGAGGTCCTGCTGGAAGGGGTGGCGCAGCACCACCACGTCACCGATCCTCAGCCGCGCCCCGTAGTGGACGAGCAGCAGGTCACCGTGGTGCAGCGTCGGCACCATCGACGGTCCCGTCACCTCGGCCACCCCCAAGGGCAGAACGGCCCTCGCCCGCTCGCTCTCCTGCGCCGGCTCCGGCATCCCTCGGCACCTCCCCGGTTCGATCCTCCACCAGTCCCAGTCTGACCCCGGACTTTTGTCCTAAGCCCATGGGGGCACTCGCGAAAACCTCTCTCGCAGGGAGTAATGTCCCACCTGAGAAGACGATCACGAGGAAGGAATGCTCCATGCTTTCCCGCCTGTTTGCCCCCAAGGTCAAGGTCAGCGCGCACTGCGACCTGCCCTGCGGCGTGTACGACCCGGCCCAGGCCCGCATCGAGGCGGAGTCGGTGAAGGCCGTGCAGGAGAAGATGGCCGCCAACGACGACCCGCACTTCCAGGCTCGCGCGACCGTCATCAAGGAGCAGCGCGCCGAGCTCGCCAAGCACCATGTGTCGGTCCTGTGGAGCGACTACTTCAAGCCCCCGCACTTCGAGAAGTACCCGGAGCTGCACCAGCTGGTCAACGACGCCCTGAAGGCCCTCTCGGCCGCCAAGGCCTCCACCGACCCGGCGACGGGCCAGAAGGCGCTCGACTACATCGCCCAGATCGACAAGATCTTCTGGGAGACCAAGAAGGCTTGATCTTTGATCACGCCATGTGACCTGCGATTTCCTTGGTCGCCAGGTCAACCGGTCCGCACCCGGTCCGCATGCCGCCGAGCACGGCGTCCATGACGGTCCGGGTGCGGTCTTCTTCGCCCGGCCACAGGTGTGCGTAGATCCGCAGCGTGATGACGGCGGACGCGTGGCCGAGGACCAGCTGGACCTGCTTGACGCTCGCTCCGCCGGCGATGAGGGCGGAGGCGTAGAAGTGGCGCAGGTCGTGGGTCACCATGTGCGGGAGTTCGACAGGCTTACGGCCCTCGCGCTCGGCCGCCTCGTTCTCCGCTGCTTGGAGCGTCCTGCGGGCGCAGTTCCACTCCGTCTTCCAGCGGCGGTAGTTGAGCGGCTCTCCTTCCTCCATCGTGAACAGCCACTCCTTGGAGGGGCGTGCGGCAAGGTGCGCGAGGAGGGCGTCGGTGACCACCTCGCCGACCGGGACGGTGCGTCGGGACTTGGCGGTCTTCGGTGGGCCGATCTTCCCGGACTGGAGGCGCTGTCGCTCGACGCGGATCGTGCCGGCCTTGAAGTCGACATCCGAGACCTTGAGGCCGAGCAACTCGCCTATTCGCAAGCCTGATCCGGCGAGCGTGACGATCGCCGCGCGGATGTACGGCGGCATCACGCGGGCCATGGCCTCGACCTGCGCGACCGTGGGCGGGGTGACCTCCTCGTCCTGCATGGGCGGAAGGGTGATCCGGCGGCAGGGGCTGGACGCGATGACCTTGTCCTCCACGGCCGCTGTCATGAGGCGTACGAGGACGTCGTAGACGTTTCGCACACTGCCGGGGCCGAGCAGCTCGGACAGGCTCTTAAAGAGCACCTGGAGGTCGTTGCGGCGTATCGCCGCCATCGCGCGGGAGCCGAGCGCCGGGACGAGGTGGAGCCGGAGCGCGTTGTCGGTGATCCGCTCGCCCGCCTCGCTTGCGATGAGCGACTCCTCCCACTTCTTCGCGTACTTCTCGAACGTGATTCGTCCGGCCTGCGGGTCGACGTACTGGCCGGTCACGATGCTGGCCGTGACCTCGTCGATCCAGCGCTGGGCGTCGAGTTTGCGGTCGAAGTGGCGGGCGTGCTCCTTGCCGTCGAGGTCGCGGTAGCGGGCCCGCCATTTGCCATTGGGGCGCTTCTGAATGTTCGCCAAGTGGCTTCTCCCTTGGGTTGGTTATCGGTGGTAGCCGCCGCCCTCGATGTGCTCGGTGAGGGTGCGGGCGTCGCGCTCATCACCCATGAGGCGAAGGCACTGCTCATGGATGGCCCGTGAGCTGTCGGGGTGGGCCTGGATGTACTCGGCGATGCCGACTACGGCGTGGTGCAGGTGATCCTCAGCGTCGCGTGTCTCGTAGTACGCCTCGACGGCTTCCTGGACGAGCCGTCTGCTATCGAGGTCCAGCCCTTCCAACGGCGGAGACATCAGCTCTTCGAGGGGCAGTTCGAAGACGCGGGCGAAGGCGAGGGCTTCGTCGACGTTGATACGTCGGCGTGGGGTGCCGTTCTCGATGCGCCAGACCGCGGTCTGGTTCATCTTGACGCCGGCCTTGGACACCCGATCTGCCAACTCGGTCGTGCTCCACCCCCTGACCTCGCGCTCCAGCGCCACCCGCGCGGCGATGTTGCCTTCGCTGTAGAGCAGCGGCACCTCACCGCCGTCGACCTTGTCGCCTGTCATCGGACCTCCATCACGACCATCACTTTCCCAATTGAAACATACGCTTGCCGATTTGGTTAACCGGCGATCGTCGAGTACAAATTATGCAGACCGGATTGCTAGCTAGTCGATTGGGAATGCATGCGATACCTGACCACCGCCGAGGTCGCCGAGCGCTACCGCACAGCGGAGAGCACCGTCCGCTACTGGCGCCAGATCGAGAAGGGCCCGCGCGGCATCAAGATCGGCAAGCGGGTGCTGTACCCCGAGGCCGAGCTGCTGCGCTACGAGCGGACTCTCATCGAAGGCCGAGACGAGTGGGGTCTGGCCTCCTGAGCCGTCGGAGGCTCCGGATACAGCAACGGCCCTCGGCGCGCCAACGCCAAGGGCCGGAGATTCCTCTGCCGATCACCCATCCCTGAACGAACGAGTTGGTGAGGGGCGGGACCTTGCCCGTCCTACCCCTCACCGGAGAGGAACGTCTATGGAGGACTTTATGTCCCCCACCACGACGAACACATCCCCCGCTGCCTGGCCCACGACAGCGGTCCCTGGCGGTGGCACCCCCTGGCGCCTCCGGGACCAGGACTCCGCTGATGCGGTGTCGGGGGACCGTCCCCGCGACGCACCCGGTCCTCTGTCACCGCAAGTCGCGGTCCCCGTATCCACATCTGCTGGAAACGTGCAGGCCAGCAGCGTGACAACGGGGACCGGTCCCCGAGACACGGGAGTTACACCAGGGGACCGCAATGGGGACCGGGGCGTCGGTCCTCGTCTCTCACCGGGGACCGACAATCCCGTGGAGGCCGAACAGCACGAGATCGCACCCGTCGATGGCAAGGTAGGCAACGGAGTCCATGAAGGCGCGCGGGCGCAGGTAACCGCTGACGGGGTCGCGCTGCTGGACGAATTGCTGGCAGCGATCGGCAAGTACGTGGTGCTGCCCAGCGAGGAGGCTCTGACCGCGGTCACCCTGTGGGTGGCGGCCACGCACATCCAGACGGCTCTACAACACGCGCCGCGTCTGGCGGTGGTGAGCCCGACGAAGGGGTGCGGCAAGTCCCGGGTTCTGGACGTGCTCCACGAGACCGTGCACCAGCCGATGATGACGGTGAACACCTCCCCGGCGGTCATCTTCCGGATCATCGGCAAGAACCCGCCCACCATGTTGGTGGACGAGGCGGACACCATCTTCGGCCCCAAGGCGAGCGGTGACAGTGAGATCCTGCGCGGCCTGCTGAATGCCGGCCACCAGCGCAACCGGCCCGCCTGGCGGATCTCAGGTCCGGATCACAAACCGACCCCGTTCCCCACCTTCGCCATGGCCGCCATCGCGGGGATCGGCGACCTGCCGGACACGGTCATGGACCGGGCGGTCGTTCTGCGGATGCAGAAGCGCAAGCCGGGCGAAAGGGTCACCCCTTTCCGCTCCCGGTATTCGGTGCCAGAACTCAACGCGCTACGTGACCGGCTGACCGCATGGCTGGGTCCGCTGCGCGGGCAGGCAGCCCGCATGGTGCCGCACATGCCGGTGGAGGACCGGGCCGCAGACACCTGGGAGCCGCTGGTCATCATCGCCGACCTGGCCGGCGGCCAGTGGCCCGCCCAGGCTCGTGCCGCCTGCCTGGCCATAACCCGCCACGAGGCGGCCCAGGACGAGCAGAGCAGCCTGAAGACGCGGCTCCTGCGCGACATCCACCGCATCTTCGCGCAGGCGGAGAACCCCGAGGCCCTGTCCACCCAGGATCTGGTCGCCGCGCTGCTCCAGGATGCCGAGGCCCCGTGGGCGGAGCACGGCACCAAAGGGCTGAACGCCTACCACCTGAGCAACCTGCTGCGGGACTTCAACATCAGCCCGGCCAACTACCGGTTCGACAAGGGCAGGCAGGCCAAGGCGTACATGCGTAACCGCTTCCTGGACGCCTGGGCCCGCAACTGCCCCGACCTCGTCGAGGCGGCACCCGAGCCCGAACGCGGCGCTGCCCCTGCCCGCATGGCCCAGAGCAGGCCGCCCGCCGCCCCGGCGGGGACGCTGCCTGTCGGCCCGCCTGGTGGCCCCGCCGGGCTCAAGCGCGCCCTCTGATCCCACCGGGGTCCGTATCACTGCGTCGCATCCGTCCCCGCGCAGGTCAGCGCGGGGACGGACTCTCTCGCCGGGACGGAGTTCTCCGTACCTGCCCGCGTGTCCGTACCTGTGCTGACCAGGCATGCGACGGATGCGACGGACGTGACACAGCCCCATCCCTCGCTGCACCGGAGCACCAACATGGACACTGCGAACGACACGAACCCCTCTTCTCCCCGCCGCTGGGGTTGGTTCAACCGGGACCGACGAACAGCAGCAAGCTGGAGCGAACGAGCCCCTAACGGGGCTTCGTCCGCGCTTGCCTCCGCCCCTGGGGTGGCGGAGGGAAAGGGGGCCGGGCGCCAGCGGGCGCCCGAGCCTGAGGAGGGGGTGAACGACCCCCGCACCGCGTCTGCCGCCGACAGCGCCGAGCAGCCCGTCACCGACTCCGTCACGCCACATGCCGAGCCGTCTGCCCGTCAACCGCCCGCCGCCGTCGAGCAGCCCTCGTGGCGTGAGTCCGACGCCCCGGCACTGCCCGCGCGGATGAACCGCAAGCGCACCACCGAGAAGCGTGACCAGGAGAAGAAGATCCGCTTCACCCCGACCGCGGTCCGCCTCATCGATGCCGAGGCCAGGCGGCGCCACCAGAAGTTCGCCAGCTTCGTCGGCGACGCCGCCCTCGCCGTCGCGCTCGACAAGGCGGGCATGGTCGGCAGCCCGGAGGACGACCCCATCCGCCCGCTGGTGGAAGCCATCGAAGCGCACACCAAAGCGCTGAATCGGATCGGCACCAACCTCAACCAGGTCGCGGCAGCCATCCATTCCGGCGCGATACCCGAGCGCGCCGAGGCTGTCCTCGAACGCATTGAGCAGGCCGCCCAGGCCAGTTACGCACTGATGGACCGGCTCCTGGCGGAAGGGGTTGGTCATGGTTCCTGACGTCTCCACCGGCGCCAGCACGCTCGGCCTGATCAACTACCTCTTCGGCAAGGGGCGACGCGACGAACACACCGACCCCCACATCGTGGCCGCCTGGGACTTGGCCGGCGCCCCCGACCCCGGCCGCGACCCCTCCGCCACCTACACCCAGCTCGCCCGACGCCTGGACCATCACGTCGACCTGCGCACCCGGGAACTCGGCGGAAAGCAGCCACCGCAGCATGTGTGGCACTGCCCGGTGCGCACCGCGCCCGGCGACCGCTACCTCACCGACGCTGAGTGGGCCGAGGTTGCCCGCCGCGTCGTAGCCGCCACGGGCATCGCCCCCGAGGGAGACGACAAGGCGTGCCGCTGGATCGCGGTCCGGCACGCCGACGACCACATCCACATCATGGCCACCAGCGTCCGAGCCGACGGCCGCCGCCCCCGTACGAACCGGGACGGCTGGCGGGCACAGCGCGAATGCCGAAAGATCGAGGCCGAGTTCGGACTGCGCCGCCTGAAGTCCGGCGACCTCACCGCCCCGCGTACCCCGACCGGCGCCGAGCGGGCGAAGGCGGAACGCCAGGGCCGGGATGAGACCGCGCGGGAGTGGCTGCGCGAGCAGGCGTACGCGGTCGCCGCCGCCGTACGCAGCATCGACGAGTACTTCACCGTGCTGCGCTCCCTCGGCATCCAGGTCAGGCCGCGCATAGGCCCCGAGACCGGCGAGGTGACCGGCTACAGCCTGGCCGCTCCCAGCGACACCACCCAAGGTGAGCCGGTCTGGTACGGCGGCTCACGGCTCGCTCCCGACCTGTCCTACAACCGCCTCTGCGAACGCCTTCCCACCCAGGATCTGGCCGACCGCCCCGAGCAGGCGGTAGACCCAGCCGAACCGTGGCACCGCGCCGAGACCGCCGTCCGCGACGCCCACACCGCCCTCGACTCGGGCGACGACGCCGCGGCCCAGGGACATCTGGATGCCTTCGGCGACGCCCTCCACAACCTGGCCCTCACCGCCAACGGCGGGCACCGAGCCGAACTGCAAGCCGCGGCAAGGGCGTTCAACCGTGCCCGCCGCTCGGCGATCCGAGCCGATCACCAGGCCGCCACCGCCCTACGGGAAGCCGCCAAGGAACTCGCCTACGCCACGCACGATCCGGGCGGACTCGCCATCGCCCTGATCTTCGCCGCTCTCCACGTGGCGCGCGCGGCCGCCAAGTGGCATGAGCAGCGCGGCCACGAGCAGCAGGCCGCAGCGGCCGAAGAAGCCTTCCGCCATCTGCAGGCCGGTTACCAGCAGGCCGCCCAGCCGGTCTTGGCGGATCTCGCCCGTCGCGCACCGCGCGCCACAACCGCCAGCCGCTTCGAGCAGGATCTGCGTGCAGTCCTCCCCGACCACGCCGACCGCGTCCTCGCCGATCCCGCCTGGCCGGCCCTGACCACGACCCTCGCCCGCGCCGAGACCGCCGGCCACAACCCCCGACGGCTCTTGGCCGAAGTCGCCGCGCGGCGAGAACTCGACACCGCCGATCGCCCCGCCGAGGTCCTCAATTGGCGCATCGCCGTGCAGCCGAACAGGCGTGCTCAGGCGGCTCGCAGGCTGAGCACCCGCATGACCGAACCCGTGACGCCCACACCACAGACCACGCCCACGCCGGTGAGCGAACGGCTTACGCAACGCGGCCCACGGCGATAGCCAAGTCGGCTGTCAGCGACGGCAGACGAGGATGCCGCCCAGGCACGTGACCTCGAAGGCCCCATGCCGGGCAATGTGATCGACGAGGATCTCGCGGGCCCGCTCGATCGTGGCCTCGAAAGGCACGTCGTGCTGGTCCGCCCAAGCCCGGTAAGAGGCCATGTGCGCGATGACCGGCTCGGGGTCCTGGACCGTGATGATGCCGGGCAGTTCGATCGTCTCCACGCGGCCGAACTCCTCGCCCAGGAAGGCCGGGGCCTTCTGCAGAGAAAAGCGGGCGCTGAGCGAGATGCGGGCCGGGCCGCGTCCGGTACCGAGGACGTCGCCCGCCGCCCGCTGCCACAAGTCGTCGAGTTCGGCCTTGTCCCGGTCGCTGTTGGTGGAGACGATCACCGCCCCGTCACGAGCCACGACGCGGGACAACTCCCTGACCGCCTGCGGGATGCCCGGGACGTGGTACAGCATGTGCAGCGCCAGGGCCGCGTCGACGCTCGCCGTGGCCAACGGCAGGCGGGTGGCATCCGCCACGGCGACCGGGCCGGGCACGCTGGCGAGGATGCCGGGGGCGATGTCCAGTCCGAGCAGGGCCAGCTCGGGCCGATCGTGACGAAGCCGCTGGATGAATTTACCGTTGCCGCAGCCGATATCGACCACACGCCCGCGTACGCCGCTCAGCTGTTCGGCGACGATGCCAGGCAGGTCGTATCGGGGTACCTGCCACTGGTAGAGCGACTGGCGGGCAGCCAGGTCCCGGTCGCCGTTATAGGCGCTTCCGGCAAGGCGGCTCCGGTCGGTGACAGCGGCGTCGTGTGCGGCAGACCGTTCGGTCACGTCGGCAGCTCCGGTGGGTGGGCGGCGGGTGAGGCCGCGAGGACGGCCGTGTGCTGGAGTCGTTCGCTTAGGTGCGCGGCGTGCGCGGCTCCACCGTACTGCGGCCCTCCCAGCTCCCGGCCCAGAGCGGTGAGCCGACGCACGATGCTGGCCGACATGCGCTCGGGCGGGGAGTCGAGGACGAATCCGAGCATCGCTTCGGTGCCGTCCAGGTCGCCCAGGAGCAGGTGACCGCGGGCAAGATCGACATGGGCGGCGAGCAGGTCGCCGACCGACTGATCATCGTCCTCGGCACTGCGGTAGAGCCTGATCGCACTGTCCGCGCTGACGATGGCCTGCTGGACATGCTCCCTCCCGCCCACGGCCAAGTGGCTCGTGCCCGCGTACGCGAACTGCTTGGCGGCCGGGAAGGCGAAGATGCCCGGCACCTCGTCATGGCCGGGCATCGCCTCGCGGGAGCGCTCGGCATCCGCGAGGGCGGCCACCGCGCCCACCCGGTCTCCGGCTATGGCCAGCGCACGCGCCTCCAGGCTCGCCAACCGGGCTCCGATGCTGCCGGGAGCCCGGTGGTGGCGGCCGGCCTGCGCCAGCCTCGCCGCCTGCTCGTACCGCCCGGTCCAGTAGGCGATCAGGGACTCCACGGCCCGTACCCAGGCCAGCATCCCCTCGTGCCCGGCTGCCTCTGCACACGCCCGAGCGGTACGAGCGTGAGTGGCAGCGGAGTCGTAGTCGCCCAGGTCCAAGCAGACGTGCGCGGACAGCCCGCACAACCGTGAGGCCGCGACGTACAGGTCAGCAGTCTGCCGGGGATGCTGGCGCCCGCGCAGTAGCTCGAACGCCCCGTCCCGCAGCCGCTTGATCTCGATGTACAGCTCCATCAGCGGATGGCTGACGTAGGCGCGAGCGAGCCGAGCGACATCGGCCTCCAACTGCTCGACGACGAACTCATCTGCGTTGCGCTGCGCGATGAACCGGGCGAAGTCCGCCGACATCGCCGCGTCCGCCGCCGACATAGCGCCTGATCGCGAAGGCACCACAGTCCGCGCCGGAACGGTCTCCGCAGCCTTGTCTCCACCATGGCGGCCCTTGCTGACCGCCACAGCACGGTCGAGCACTCCGATGTCGACGCCGAACACCTGCGCCAGATACCTGCGGGTGTATGGGACCGGGATGCGCGCCTCGCGCTCGTAACGCCCAATCTCCTTACCGGTCTTGGCGGCCCGCCCCTCCAGGGCGTTGTATTCGTCGGCCACCCGCTGCTGGGTCCAACCACGCCCAGTGCGCAGCCGGATGAGCAATGCGCCAATCCCCGTGTCGCCCATCCCATCTCCCAGGAGCATGCGAACTCTGGCCCCCATAGTGGCCCCCCGCATGGCCCCCACGCTGGCTCCCGACCCAAACGAGCGACGGCGGTTGGCTGTTGACCATGCCCAGCAGACTGCCCGGCGAGCCGGACACCCTCGCACCGGAACAAGCCCTCGACGGCGCCGTCGAGCACGCATCGATGCTCTTCGACCGACGCCGGACCACCCCAGGCGCCGCCCGCTCCTTCGTCGCCGAGACCCTTACCCAATGGGGCCGGACCGAACGCCTCGACGACATCTGGCTGTGCACCTCCGAACTCGCCACCAACGCCGTCCTGCACGGAGCTCCTGCAGGCGGTCAGGTCCTCGTACGAGTCGAACTGCACACCACCGTGCTGCGCATCGAGGTGCACGACGGCGGCAACGGCACACCCACCAAGCAGGAGCCACGGAGCACCACCGACGACGGCCGCGGCCTCCTGCTGGTCTCTGCCATCGCCGACCACTGGGGTGTTGCGAAGCGCCAGGGCCCCGGCAAGTGCGTCTGGGCCGCCTTCCACCACAGCGCGGTGCCCACATGCTGACGCCTGCCCGCACCGAGTCCTTCGCGCCTCCCGCCGGTCTGATCGCCTCCCTGGCCACCACCACGTGGTTGGACACCACTCCGACCGGCGCCACTGTGTGCTGCCTCCTTCTGGTGCCCCAACCGCCCCGCAGCTGCTACGAGACGCCGGCCGTCATCGAGCAACGCATGCGCGCCGTTGCCGAAGCTCTACGCCTCGGCCCCGCCACCACACCCCCGCCGGACATCGGGCCACGCCTACGTCTGATCGCCCCGGCTGAAGTGGCCCTGCGCTTCGACGGCACCCCCTACCGCAAACGCATCCCCACCGGCCGCCCCTGGACTCTGCTGCTTGGCCAAGGAACCCCGGCGGCCATCGTCCTCGGCCTCGACCCACTCTCCCGCAGCGCCACCCCTGCGGAGATCGACACCCACCTGGACAGCGCCACGCTCCGCCAGCGCCTCCTCTTCGGTCACACCCGAACCGAATGAACCCCAACCCACCCCAGGGGGACATCCCGTGACGACCCACCCCGTCTCACCGAACACCGTCCTGGCCAACGCCCTCCACCATGCCGAGGACGTCCTGACCCCACGCATCCTGGCCACCCCACCGGAGCGGATCGTGCTGGTCGTCGGCACTCAGATCAACGGCGCCCCGCACATCGGCACCTCCCTCGTGCAGTCCCTGGCCTTCGCCATGGCCGCCCGCCTGCGCGACCGCTTCGGCATCCCCACCGAGGTTCTGTTCAGCGCTCTCGACAACGCCCCCTACGAACTGACCACCGACCCGGTCAGCGGCCACCGATACCAACGCGCCTACGCCCAGGCGCTCGGTGACCAAGCCCTGACCGACCTCGTCACCGCCCTCTACCAACCCCTGTTCACCGCGCTCTCTCGGTGCCTGGGTATCCCTCACCGGATCGAGACCTACAGCCAGCAGCAGGCCGGCGAGCACTTCCGCCGCACATGGCTCCGCCTCCTGCCCCGCCTCGACGCCGCCCGCTGGTGGCTCGCCCCCTCCACCGGCACACCGCACCTGCGCGTCCCCTGCCCGCACCCCGACTGCGGCTGGGCCGAGAAACACGCCGAACGCACCCGAGTCCACCTCACCGACCGCGAGACCGCGCAAGTCGCTGCCGTATGCCTCCACCACGGCCCCTACCAGGCAAACATCACCCCAACCGGAGGCGCCTACCTCGACCTGGCCACCCTGTACCGCAATGCGGTCAAGGAACTCTCCGTGTCCAACCCCCACGGCACGCTGCACGTCATGGTCAAGGGCGGCGACTGGGTCTTCGGCTCCCACCTGGTCGACGAAGCCCTCCAAGCGGTCGGCCTCACCCGCGCCCAGCTGCCTGCCCGCCTGTTCTGCCCGCAGGTCGTCACCGACACCGGTGCCAAGCTGTCCAAGTCGCTGATCCGCAAGGGCCGCGCTCCTCTGCCCGAGGGTGCCACCGACTGGATGCTCGACACCCGTCAGTGGCCCGGCACCATCGCGGAGTACGCCGAGCAACTGCTGGCCATGACCGATACCTTGCTGTCCGACCCCCGCCACTTCTTCCGTGCGTACTCGGCCGCCGAGATCGGCCGCATGATGACCGCACCAGCCACCAGGAGCGTTACCGCCCCATGACCGACACCACCGCCCGCGTCTACGAACTCAACCTCTACCGCCAGTACTTCGACCTCGTCGCAGCAGGCACCAAGACCATCGAGGTGCGGGTGAAATACCCGCACCTCACCGATCTCGGTGCAGGCGACATCATCCGCTTCCGTATCAAGGGCACGGACGAAACCTGCAAGGTGAACGTCAAGCGGGTGACCGAATACGCCAATTTCGAAGCCCTGCTCGACGGCGAAGGACCGGCCAACATCAATCCAACCGCTACTCGCGAACAGCAGCTCAACAACATCCGATCCATCTACCCACCCAAGAAGGAAGCCCTGGGAGCTCTGGCCATCGAAATCGAATATACCGCTGTTCACTAGCCTCGAACTTTCGTGATGGGCCGTCGACGAAGTCGGCGGCCCATTTCGTTGTCGGTGGTGGAGGGCGGCCAGGCTGAGGGCCCGGGTGTCGTCTCGGGTGGACGCCGGGTTCCACTGCTCCGGGCTGGATCCACTTCTCGCAGGGACGGGTGAGTCCGTTGGTCATCCGGGGTTCGGCAGGAGTGCGAGCCGTTCGAGGGCGTCGGTGATGTCACGGGCCCAGGGCCAGTGGTGGGCGAGGCGGAGGATGCGGCGCCGGCCGGTGGTGACGAGCTGTCCGGCCGCGGAGAACAGGCGGAGCCGCAGGCGACGGGGTTCCCAGAGTCGGGCTTTGCCGGTCAGAGCGAGCATGGGCATCCAGGCCAGCAGGTCGAGTGCGATCTGGACGATCTCCAGCCAGACTTTGTTCTGCGCGGTGTGGTGGAGGGGCAGGTTGCGCAGGCCGGTGGACCGGGCGGCCCGGATCCGGTCCTCCGCCCGGGCCCGCAGACGGTGACGCAGCTCGAGCTCGGCGATCGGCCGACCGGTCGTATTGGTGGCGAAGCAGGTGATCCGCATGCCGTCCGCGTCCGTGATTCTCAACTGGGCGCCGGGGTGGGGTCGTTCCTTGCGGACGATCAGCCGCATGCCGCTGGGCCAGCCGTCCAGCAGCTTGCCCGTGAGCTCGGCGACCCAGGCTCCGTCGCGGACCTGGCCGCCGGCCTCCACGGCCGGTGTCCAGGCCGGGCCGGGGATCTTCAGCACGTGCTGGTGGATCGCCTCGGTGATCACCATGCCGACCGAGTAGGACAGCCATCGGCCTCGTTTCGCGAGCCAGGACACGAAGTCATGGGTGCCGCCAGCGGAGTCCGTGCGGATCAGCGTCCGCCGTCCTCGCCGGTACTTCTTCGGCAGTTGAGCCAGGGCCCGTTGGGCGGTGGTGATGTGGTCGGCGGCCGTGTTCGAGCCCGCGTTTCCCGGTCTGAGGAGAGCGGCGACCGGCTCTCCGGTTCCGCCCGGGCCGTGGTCGACGAAGGCCGTCAGGGGGTGATGGCCGTAGGTCTTCTTCCAGGTCGCGGCCGCATCCTCTTTGTCGGAGTGCGCGATCACGAGAACGCCGTCGAGATCGACCGTGACCTGTCCATCGGCGTCGGGGGCGTTCTTGCCCGCCAACGACCAGACCCGGCTGCGGACTTCGGCCCGTGCGGACCGGATGGCCTGCAGGGCTTTCTCGTCGGAGCCGGCGAGGGTGTCGATCAGGCGGGAGACCGTCGGGTCGGAAGCGACCGGCCCGAAGACAGCCGGCTCACACCTCAGCATCGCGACGTCCGCGAGGCAGTCCCCGCCCAGCGCGACCGCCAAAGCAAGGTCCAGGAGGATCTTCCCAGGATCGTGGACGGCCCGCGGCTTGCGCCAGGACGCCAGGGCTGTGGATATCGCCTGGTCAAGGCCGATCTTGCGGACCGTCTCCAGCAGCAGGACCGCACCGGCCTGCGAAGCCACCCGCCGACCGTCTGCCTGGACACGGACACGCGGGTACGACGAGATAGGCTCTCTCACCTGGAAAGTGCTCTTTTCCTTGCAGCCAACAGGACCCTCAGCAAGTCCCATCGTTGCAGGTCAAGGGCACTTTCCGCGTTTCTGATCAACTCCTGGACAGCTCACCTCGTGAAAGCGCGAGGCTAGCCTCGGGCGGTGCGGCGGGAGTTTGCACCGCCGACCACCCTCACTGGTGACGATGAGCATAGTGCCCACCTGACCAAGCCGTGTGGCAGGTCGAGTGCGGCTGAATATGAAACCAACAGGGCTCCTGTGCTGCGGAGTTGAGACGTCGAACACGTTCCTCAACAGCACGGGACCCTATCCGTTGCGCACCCCGACCTCACACCACCCCTGCCACCCGATCAGTGGCCACACTGGAAACGCTCACTGACGGCGCCAGGCCAGGACTCATCCCGCTCGCTGGCGTTTGGGCGACCCCTTCCACGGCGTGTGATCAGCTTTCTGTCTCTGGCTGTACCGGTCAGCCGCAGGCCGGGAGCGCTTCACCATTCCAGCATCGACTTGACCAGTATCGGTGGCGTGAACCGCTTCAGCTCTCCTCCCGCCGACGCCGCGCGGCCCGGTAGACCAGCATGCGCGCGACGATACTCGTGGCGTACTCGACGTCCTCGGCCTTCGGCATCTCCTTGCTCTTCCCATGCACAACGTCGTTGCGCAGTTTGCGAAGCTGCCAGAGCATTTTTATTTCGTCAGGCGTGTAAGTGACGCCGTCCACGTCTAGCGCCTTCATCAACTGTCGCCGCAGCGGTGGACTATTGAGATTGGCAACGAAGTCGTTGATTCGACCCTTCTGCTCCGGCTTCAGAGTGGCCGGAATGTTCGCCTTGATCGCATCGAGTTCCACCTGTGCGAACATGCGCTCGACTGCTGTTCCACTGGCATAGAACTCGATCGCTTCGAACAAGGCGAGCACACGGGCGAGCAGATCGGATTCATTTGCGGCACGAGCGAGGGCGAGAAACGCAAGACGCTCCTGCAGTGTCAGCCTTGGAACATCGGCATGGAATCTTCTGCCATCAGGCGCTAGAGAAATAGAGTGCGGCTGCGGAAGTAGTCCCGGACGGCGAAGCCAGAACCGGCCGGTTTGCATGCCTCGTATGGCCACCCAGTCCTGCCTGGTCAAGCGGGCGAGCGAATCCTTCCTGCTGAAGTGGAGCGTCTCACCTGACGGCAGTGCGGCGTGGCCGTAGCGGAGGTAGGTGGTCAGCCAGGCAAGCGCAAAATCGATGGTCGCGACACCTCGTTCCTCTGCGGTCAAGGCGAGCGTCGTCGTGACGAGCGCGAGCGCATATGCCTGTGCATCAAAGCCTTCGTATTTACCGTCTGAAGTGTCGAGGCCCGCGAGGATTCGCGATGCTGTGTCTGGCGGAATGAAATGTACCCCCGCGAAGCCTGTGGGCTTCTCCGCGACGATTCCGCTGACCGGCACGATCACTTCGAAGGTTTCTCGCGGCAAGGCGTCGAGTCCTTCGATGCTGAGTTGGTCGTCGCGCATCCCTCCGGATCGAGCCAGAGTATATATAAGCTCGGGGCCATTGAATCCACGATATGTAAACGTGTTTAGGACTGCCTCGGACAGCGAAAGCATTCCAAGCGCCTTCACGGAGACTCCGTCGGCATCCGGCTCGGCGGCCGCCACAGTTCCCGTGAATCGCGGAATAACTGTACCCTCCTGCTCTACCGCTACACCGAGACCGGCAAAGTAGTCCGGAGTTGCTGCGCTACGCTCAAGGTCGAGGTTTACCCGGGCGTCATTTCCGGTGTTTATTGCAGCGTTGACTTGCCCGTCAGTGAACGCCGTAGACACATCCACCGGCCCAAATCGGATCGCCCAGCGTCTCTGTGCCTTGAGAAGTCCGAATGCGTCCAGGTCAGGCTTCTTTGCCATCTTCGCTCCCTCTTGCCGACAGGGCATCCGCAAAGACCTGCGGTGCATGCAGAAGCTCACCGAGAACAGAAAGCGCGAGAGGTGCGACGAGGGCCGTCACAGCGACCTCCGGAAGCACGCCCTTGGCTGTTCGTTGAGCGGCGACTTCAACGAGACGAAGCGCATTCGCGTGATCTGCACGTGGCACGTACCGCGCCAGCCGCTCCAGAAGGTCGTCCGGTACGTCATCCCGCTCAGCTGCGGCACGGTGGAAAAGGGCCAGCCGCACGTGCATCACGGAGGCTTCCATATCGCCTCGACCATATGCGATGGTCGCCAACCTCATCTGATCGAATGCCGTCGCCATCGATCGCGAGCGGGCCTCTGGGGCACCATCTAGGAGTTCAGCTGTGTTCCTGCTAACGCGTAGGAGATGGGCGGCCCGCTCGCGCACGAGGGAGAAGGCTCCAGCTTCCCACCACGTTTCGGTTTCGGCAGCGCGTCCCCTGGAGAAGGTCCGCCGTGCTGACGGCTCGCGCATGGCGACAACGGCACCAAGCAGCAGGGTAACCGCCTCGATCTCTGCAAGGCGTGCCTGCAGCACGCGCTGGTCCCGATCACTGTTGTAGCTGTAGCGCGCCGCCTCGTGAGGTGGAGTCGGGAAGGCGGGAAGGCCGGGATCGACTCCGGCCTCTTGAACGGCTCGGTCATAGGAACTCGCGCGCCTCTGGACTGCTGACAGGAGGCTTGCGTAGCGTGCCTGGGTCTCTTGCTGAGCTTCCGTCAGAAGGGCCCGGTCCATCGCCGTCGACCACGCTCTTTCTAGCTCATCGGAGAACTCCGTGGCGTGCTTTGCGAGTGCATCGAGGTCCTGGGCTTGGTCGTCAAACTCCTTGGCCTCCTGAGCAGGTGGGGACGAGCCCTCATCGCCAACGCCCACCGGATCGACAACTTGCGCCGCTTGAGGCGGTCGGGGGTCCGACGCAGGCGGAGGAGCTGAGCGAATTTGTGAGCCCGAGGTCGATTTCAGAAACTGTTGGGTGAACGACAGTGCGCGATGTAGAAGGACACCTTTGTCTAGAGGCAATGCCACGACATCCATGGTCATCTTTCGCTTGCTGCCAGCTTCCCCTTCCATAGGTCTCCACCGGAACAGGCACGCGCGACCGTCAGGGACCTCTGCGGCAAGCTGGCGCAGGCGGAGGGAGTGGTTGTTGATGAGTGATGCGTATGTCTGAAGCTGGCGACCGATGAGCCGCTGTGCGACGACGACACCGCTGAAGAGTGATGCCATCAGGTCCAATCCGGGGCCAACTCCGTCTACTGCGGTGGCAAGCTGGCTGAGTGCTTCGGATTCGATGCCGATGCCCCCGCCCAACGCAATGAACGGGCCGGTATTGAGCGAACCGACGGCTACCAGGAGCCGAAAGGGCGGACGAGCGGTTTCCTCGGAGATCGCAGCCTCGATCTGGGCGAGCTGCTCGCTTGCCTCTCCGAAGTCCTGCTCGGCTGATCGCCTCAGCCCGTCCGAAAAGTCTGCAGCGATAGCGCCGAGGGCCCGTGCAGCCGAATTCATCTCGATCGCACGTCGCTCGGGAGTCGACTGACGCTTGAGAGCTTTGTCAAGCTGCTGATATGCATCGACGAGCTGGGCGTATCCGGTCGCAGCCGCGAGTCGCTCGAGAAACCTGCTCGACTCCTGTGCCTGCTCGGCATCCTCGCGACTCAATTCGCGTAGAGCCGCGAAGCTGACCTTTGCCCCTGGGTTGGTGGGCGAAACTTGTGCGCCCAACTGCCACGGGATATCACCTGCGTCCATCCGCCCAGTCTGCCACGCGCTCGCCAGGGCCCGGCTCAGATTATCCGGATAATCAAGCGGTGGTTGGCCCGCCACGTAGGAACCTTCGTCGAGAGCTCCTCCCAACGTCCGCTGCCAGCTACGTCCAGCGCTCGCACGCGGCCATTTTCGGCTTCGAGTACTCAAGCTGTAGGTCGTGATCATGGTTGTCTCGCCCGGGCGAGTGTTCGAAGTCCCAACTCAGCAGCCCGGGAGCCTTGTCGGGGGTTGAGGAACATCCGTGTCAGATCGTGCGCTAGGCCCTGGTGGGCGGCTGACGGGGCGTCGACTCCCGGACCCGTCTGAAGTCGTCCCGCGGATAACGCCCTATTATCTGCGGCATCACTGATCGCGACCTGCGGCGACGTCCGCGGGGCCGTGCGCGAAGCGACCCCGATATCTGCGGCAAGGAGGAGACCGTGCCCGCAGTCGTGCAGCTGCCCGCCGGGAAGACGTTGACCGTCCGCACCGCGGCGGACGCGTTCCTCGACTCGCTCGACAACCCGAACACCCTGCGCTCGTACGGCATCGGTGTCGGCAAGACCGCCGAACGCCTCGGCGTGACCCGGCCGCTTGCCTCGGTCGCGGACGACGAGATCGGCGAGACTCTCGAACTGCTGTGGGGCACCTCCGCGGTGAACACGTGGAACGCCCGTCGGGCCTCCGTGCTGTCGTGGCTGGGCTGGTGCGCCGAGCGCGGGTACGACGGCCCGGCGGTGCCGGCCTGGGTGAAGCGGCTCACCCCGCCGGACTCCGAGACCCCGGCCCGTTCGAAGTTGGCGGTCGACCGACTGATCGCCCGCCGTGACGTGCACCTGCGGGAAAAGACGCTGTGGCGGATGCTCTTCGAGACGGTCGCGCGGGCGGAGGAGATCCTCGGCGTCAACATTGAGGAGCTGGACCTGGCCGGGCGCCGGGCCCCGGTGAAGGCCAAGGGGGCTCGGCCGCGTACCCGGCGCCGGGGTGCCCCGCGCGCGGAGTTCGTGCTGGAGCCCGTGTACTGGGACGCCGGCACCGCCCGCCTGCTGCCCCGGCTGATCAAGGGCCGCACGCGCGGACCGGTGTTCGTCACCCACCGCAGGCCGGGCCCCGACAAGGTTCTCAGCTCCCGCGACGTCTGCCCGGACACCGGGCTGGTGCGGCTGTCGTACGGCCAGGCCCGCGCCCTGCTGGACGCGCACACGGCCATCGGCGGTGTGCCGGGAACGGGCTGGGACCTGCACGAATACCGGCACTCTGGCCTCACCCACCTCGGCGAGGCCGGGGCCAGCCTGCCCATGCTCATGGCGAAGTCGCGGCACAAGAAGCCGGAGAACGTCCGCCGCTACTTCCACCCCTCGGTAGAGGCGATCGCAGAAGTCACCAGCCTGCTCGCACCCGGCGACAGTCGACGCTGAGCCTGGCTCGGCGGCTGGGTTTTGACGACACCTGCTGATTCAATCGAGCCCGCCAGATGGCCGCTCTTGTGCTCACTCTGCGCTCCGTTCATCGGGCGAGAGGCGGCCTGAGGCCCGCCACCCCGGTGGCGGGCCTCAGGGGGAGAGGAATGGCGGAACGGCGACGAGCGAGCTGAGCGGCTATTGGACCGTCGGCTCGACGTAGGTGTTGTCGAACCAGTCGATGAACTCGCGGACGGTGCCGATCTTGGCGACTCGGGCATGCAGGGCCTTCTGGTCGTGTCCGGCCAGGAACCAGCCACCGGCGACCGGTTCACCACAGCCGCAGCCGCACAGGCGGCTGTCATGCGAGGAGTCGAAGTAGGTGATCGGGTTACGGGTCGCTTCTACGGGAGGCTTCCCGCCGACGTAGGCGTCGTAGACCGCGTCGCCCGGCTTGAGGAACCTGCCCTCCATGGCCTTGCGTCCTCCGGCGACCGGAACCAGCCTGTCGATTTCGATGGCCATACGTACCTCACCTTCGCAGGAGAGCAGCGCGTACTGTTCCTTCTCCGCTCGCTCGCCGAGGACCCAGCAGCCTCGGTTGGCACGGAAGAGGGCTTCGTCACCCATGTTCGGGTCCCAGCCGACGTGTTCGCGGCCCAGCTGGTCTTCCTGTGGGTTGACGTAGCGCATCCGGCCGAGCGTGATGTGAATCATGATCCGCCCCCAATAGGTGGATACCCAGGGCCCCTTGCCCTGTCGACTATTGGCCATCCTGGCAGATCACCGAGATACCTTCAACCCCAAGGATGCAAGGGCTTCGGTTATGTTGGGCGAGGGCCTGTCGGTACGTCGCGAGTACACGATCCCTGCCCGAGCGACTGTTCTGGCAGGGATCACGACCTCATTCCCCCTACGAACTGACCAGGTCGCGGATGGGATCGAGCTTCTATTACGGCGTCAGCACTTCACCGTGACCCGCCCGGACGTCGCGCTGGTCCGGGTGCAGAACGGCGTTGATGATTCGGGCGCGGGCGCCACCGTCGTTCTCGTACGGGTGAGCCGCGGCCGAGGGCCGGTGCGCCCCCCACTGCGCGGCGAGGGGGGTTACTGGGGGTCGGTGACGGTCACGTTGTAGGTGAGCGTCCACGGCTGGTGCCCCTCGCGGCGGCAGCGCACCCACAGCCGCACCGGGGCACCGGCGTACCGTTCCCGCCAGTACGAGGGATCGTTCCAGGACGGGGCGAAGGACTCCTCCAGGGCGTACTTGAGCCAGCCACCCAGCTCCAAGGGGACGGCGGGCACCATGCGGCCGTTGGGAGAGGCGTCGTTGATGCCCGGCTTGAACCGGTACGGACCCCAGATGGTCTCGTCGATCTGCTCCTGAGTGAGTTCGCCGGCCAAGTTCGCGGTGTGGGTGTACCCGTCGTCACGGATCTCGACCTCGACCGCGTCCAGGCGTTCCAGAGCAGGCGGCCCCTCGAAGGTCAGCAGCAGGCTGGCCTGGTTGGTGCTTGGCCCGAGCCGGGTGATCGTGACATCGAAGCGTGGCGTCATCTCGTGGTGCCACCGCTCCCGCTCGACCTGCGCCACCGAATCGGCAGTCGCATTCGCCCGGTCCGCGGCCCGGTTGGACGCGTGGGCCGCCTGGTTCGCGGTACGGCCGATCCGCAGCGCGATGACCGCTGTACCGAGTCCGGCCAAAGCGGATACCGCGCTGAGGCCGTCGGCCCAGGACACATCTGCCATGACCAGGCAGGTTATCCCCCGTCAGCCGGAGCTGTTGCGCTTATGCGCGACTTCCCTCACAGGCTCAGGCAGGCCGTGAGCCAGTGCCTCTCACTTGGCTATGACGTCCTTCACGCAGAGTGTCCGGATCTCGGCATCGCTCACATCGACGCCGTCGGCGCCCCCTACCTTCAGGACGGACTTGTACTGAAGGGCTCCGGTCGCTTCGGGGACGAGCGCACACTCCGACGCGCTGTCTCCGTCGATGACCTGGACAACCTGGACGGTGGCACCGGGATCGTCGCAGGGAACGGTGATCGGCTCGGCCCGGTCGGCGGCGATGCAGTCGCCCGCCGCTGGCACCGGCTGGTCGTTCGGGTCACTGCCCTCGTCAGTGTCCGCGAAGAACGCTCCATAGACAAAGCCGGCCGCCAGCAGGAGGAACACGGCGCCTGCCACGAACAGCTTGCCCCCGTGCCATACGAGGCGGACCAGCCGTCTGAGTCGTCGTCTTCGGGAAGGTATCTCGGTAGATGATGAGTCCATAGCGACGGATTCTGGCACCACGAGGTCTTGGTTGCGTAGCAGGTCGGACGCACGATCGCGGGGCCTTGCGCGAAAGCCCGGTTGCGGGCTGTGCCCTGGTGGTTCCGCCGAGCACGCGCAGGGCGGTGTCCGCGATTCGCGGACACCGCCCCCTCGGACTCAGTGGTTCGCCGAGGCATCCGGCACGAGGTAGCCCAGCACCCCCACGCCGAGGCCGGCTATGCCCAGGAAGGCGCAGCCTCCGGTGCCGACGGCTGCGAGCGGCGTCGCGCCGAGTGCGAAGACGGAGACTCCGCTCCCCAGGGCCAGCACGGCGGCCAGCAGTAGGACGACGGTCACGCCCATGATCTTGACGTTCAACGAATTCCCCTCCGGGTACGAAGGGGTGGCCAGTCCGATGCCCTCGCGGCAGCCGAGCCCGACCACCCCTGTTGGCAACGTGATGACAGGTGTGATCAACACGAGCACGGCCGACTCGCACCCGAAAGGCGCTGGCTGCCTGCTGTCGTCGCTCCGCACGGACCTGTACGGCTGCCTTCGGACCCACAGGAAAACCTCTTGGCGCACTCCCCTTAATGTCGGCGGGGAACACTGCCAATTCTACGTGCCAGCACCGACATTGAGGGGGCTGGTACGCGGGCTGACGGGGGCACAGCTTCCGGAGTCCGCGTGATTGCAGCCGTTCCGGTCCTGGCTGTACGTGAGGATCCAGAGGTCTGGTAGCTGGCCGGTGCACCGAGGGGGTCCGTGAAACCGTCGACGCCCCGGGCAGCGAGACGGCCCACGGAGCCCCATGGGTCACTCAGCGTCCGCGACGTCCGGGTCGCGCAAGAGCCGCAGACCGCCGGGCAGCTCGGGGAGCTGGAACGAGTACCGGCCGTGCATGTTGATGTGGTGCCGCACGAACGGGGAGAGGCGGGCGACGTCCTCGTCGCGGACGTCGAAGCCGTCCGCGCGCAGCTGGTTGACCGCGGCGTCCATGTACCTCGTGGTGAAGAGTACGAGGGCGTTGAGGACCAAGCCGAGGGCGCCGATCTGATCCTCCATTCCGTCCTGGTAGCGCTGGTACAACTGCCCGTGCCTGCCGTGGAAGATCTTCCGGGCCAGGGAGTGGCGGCCCTCCTGGAGGTTGGCCTGGCTCTTGATCTGCCTGCGGTAGCCGGGCTCGTCCGCGAGCCGCAGAATGTGCAGGGTCTTGGAGATCCGCCCGTAGTGCGCGATCGCGTCGCCGAGCGGAGTAGGCCGCCCGTCCCGCGACAGCATCCGGATCACGTCGTACGCGCGCACGGCACCGGTGTGGATGGAACCGACGATCCGCAGAATATCCTCCCAATGGCGTTCGATCCGGGCGAGATCTACCCGGCCGCGAGCCGCGTCCTGGAAGGCGCCGTAGTCGGCCGCGCGGTCGATGCGCCACATCTTCTGGTCCGGCAGGTCGGCAAGCTGCGGCGCGTACGCGAACCCGGTCAGGGTCAGCAGTCCGAACACGATGTCGGAGTACGAGGCGGTGTCGGTGACGATCATCTCGGGGCGCTTGCCGCCGTCGCGGTCGTAGAGGACGTCCAGCACGTACAGCGAGTCGCGCGGGGTGCTGGCCACCACCTTCCCGCCCAGCCCCGCCGCCTGATCATTTATCATGTTCAGCCAGGTGGCGCCGCCCCGGCGGCCGAAGTACTTCGGGTTGGGCCGGGCGTACACGCTGGGGACGGGGACGACGAACCGCATGCCGTCCACGGAAGCGACCAGGCCACCGCCCCAGACTTGCGCGAGTGGGATCGACGCCTGGTAGTCGATCAGCGTGGCGTTCGCCGCCCGGTACGTCGCGAGGCGGAGATAGGTCTGGTCGATGTGGGACAGACGGCCGTACTTCAGCGGGTCGGCGGCGCCGATGACGGGGGTGTAGCCGACGTTGCAGCTGTGCGCGACCAGCAGCGCGGCGATCGTCACGTGTAGGTCCTTCAGCCTCGCCTCGCTGCCGGTGACCGAGGTGAACGCCTGGCCGGCGCCTGTCCACGAGAACACCTCCAGCAGGGCTTCCGGCAGGTCGACGCGGGGCAGCATCGCCTCCACCGCCTCCCGCAGGTCCCGGAGGGAAGCGGGTTCGGCCTCCGGCTCCAGTGCGGCGAAGTGCAGCCGCCCGTCGTCGTCGAACACGATCTGGGCGTTCGTCGGCACCCGGGCGGCAACCTCCCGGTAGGTGCCGTCCAGCATCGCGGCCCGCGCGGCCAGGTGCTCCCCGGCCGTGGCGGGCAGGTTGAGCGAGGCGAGCACGGTGGGCTTGGTCTGCTGCCACGCCTCACCGTCGAGGAGCTTGGCCCGCGGGTCGCCCCACTTGGAGGAGTTCTTCGCGAACACCTGCTTGCTCCGCAGCATCCGGTGCAGCTGCTCCAGCACGCAGAATGCGTACGCCTTCCAGTCCACGGTGCCCGGCTCCAGGTGCGGCGCGGACAGCACCAGCCGCCGCCACGACCCGGCCAGAAGACCGGTGTCGATCTCGGCGGGGCCGACCTTCTTGCGGCCCATCAGGTCCGGCAGCGACTTCAGCGCGTTCAGGACCGGCAGGCCCTCTGGGGTGGCGTCGAAGTCGACCACGTCCACCAGCAGTTTCAGGAACGGCCGTACGACGGCGAACCGGATGACCAGCTGGGTCCGCCATGCCTCGTCCGCGTCCGAGTCGAGCGGCGGGGTCAGCTCGAACAGCGCAGCGATCGCCGCCGCCAGCTCGTGCCGCGGCACCACCTGCTCGATCCGCGCCCACATCGCCTCCAGCGTCTCCACCTCGGGCGGGCTGACCTCCCCGGTGTCCGTGTCGACCTGCTCGGACGTGGTGTCGAACACGATCTGGAACGCGGTGGCCAGCTTCGCCGAGGCTCGCTCCACCCGCGGCAGGGTCTTCAGCTTCTCCTTCATCGTCTCCCGCTCGGCCCTGGCCAGCAGCTTCGTGGCGATGAGCACTTCGAGCAGGTCCAGGGCGTCATCGACCGCACGGGACGTCAGGTAGACGGCGGTGGCCAGCAGCGTGGCCAGGCGCCGGGAGTCGCCGTGCCTCCTGAGCAGCGACGCCTTGCCATCGATCCCGTACCGCGACAGCTCCGCGAGGCGCCGCGGCGGTATCGCGGACACGTCCACCTCACCCATCCCGAAGGCTGTGATCTCCTCCGCCCTCTGGAGCGCCCACTTCATCTGCGGCCCGGAGATCCGCACCGGGCCCCGCCGCAGCCGGTCCAGCTCCGACACCCGGGCGCCCGGCGGCACGCTCAACAGGGAGTCGAGCACCGCCCGCTGACCGGTGCTCAGCAGGCCGTACAGGGTGTCCCACAGCCGGTTGTTCGCCGCCTCCCTCACCGTGCCCACCAGCCGGGCCAGGCGGCTCGCCCCGGGCAGCAGCACCCGGCGCTCGCCCAGCCACCCGCCCGCCGCGTCGAACAGCGACTTCGGCCCGTCGCCTGTCGTCCAGGCCCGCGCGTCCAGCCACTCGCTCAGTTCGTCCCGCACCTCGGTGAAGTCCCGCCAGCCCCCGGCCTCCTGGATCTCCCCGGCGTGCGTACGCGCCGTCCCGTCCCGCTCGCCGTACTCCTTCAGACACGACGCATCGACGATCCCCAGCTGCTCGGCCAGGTACTCGGCAACCTCCGTCGGCACCTGCCGCGGGTCCGGCATGAACCGGCCCAGGTACCGCACACTCGTCAGCTGGACCGCGAACCCGAGCCGGTTGTGCGCACGCCGCTTGGCCTGCACCTTCTCCAGATCCGAGTCATCCAGGAAGAAGTACCGCTCCAGCTCCGCACGAGACGGCGCTCCGTTGAACGCCGCGTACTGGGCTGCCTGTTGATCTGACAAGAACTCGACCGCCACCAGGACCTCCGAAGATCGACAACATCGACCCGCGAAGGCTCCGCCGTACGATCAGCTCAGGTCAAAGCGCCGAACAGGACCCCGAGGGCTTAGCGCACGATCTGACACGGATGTTCCTCAACCCCCTTGTCCGTTGCGCACCCCGACCTCACATCGCCCCCGTCACCCGATCAGTAGCCGCAATGAAAACGCTCAGTGATATCGCATCAGTCCCGGCCCAGTCCGCACACAGTCCGCAGAACACCCGATCAGGACCGTCAGCACCCATCGCAGCCCAACACCAAAAGGCCAGGTCAGTACCCCACAGGAAAGATCCCCGCAGGTCACCGACCCGGCCCATTACTAGGAGACCAAGAAGGCCTGATCTCAGCCTAGTAGGCCGTCTGACCTGCACTTTTCGCCGGTCTGACTGTCTACCTGTCCGCACCCGGCCCGCAGGCCGCCGAGCACGGCGTCCACGGCGGACCGGGTGCGGTCGTGTTCGGCGGGCCCAGGCCGCGGGCCGCCGACCGTGACGCGGTGGCGGGTCGGCCCCCGGCCCCCGCCGGGGGTGTCACTCCGGGAACACCGGGCGTCTCCGGGGTCACCGCACGCGCCCCGGCTACGCGACTCCGCGCCCCGGCCAGATCGCCGACGCGTCGTCGCGGGTCGGGTCCGGGAGTCGTACGGGGCGGGTCGGAACCGGGTGGGGGACGCCGTCGGTGGTGGCCGCCCAGGGTGCGGGGTGCCCCGAGTAGCACAGGGTCGTCAGGGCGAAGACGTCGTCGGCGTAGACCTCCACGTACTCACCGACCGTCAGGATCCGCAGGCGGGACGGGAGTTCGGACAGCACGGTCTCGTCCAGGGTCGTGCCGTCGGGGCCCGTCACCCGGAGGTTCTTGCCGTCGCAGCCGACGGTGAGGGCGGGGCGGGCGGAGCCGGGGGCGTCGGTGCGCAGGGTGATCTCGACCGGGCGGCCGGACAGGACGATGTCGCCGACGGCGTGCGGGTGGGCGCCGTCCGTCTCCGCGCCCAGCCAGCCGTCGAGGCCCGGCCACCACTCCAGGCGCGGCGCCGCGTCCTCCGGCACGACCAGGGACTTGGGCTGGGCCAGCATGCCCCGGCAGCGGTCGCCCGTGTCGGTGAGGCCGACCCGGCGGGGGGTGGTGTGGAGGACGACGCGGGTGCCGTCGGGGGCGGGGACGACGCGGGGCGCGTAGGCGCCGGTGGGGCCGAGGGGGCCCCGGCGGGTCCACGGGCCACGGAGGGTGGGGGCCGTCCAGGACTCGAAGCCGCGGGTGGCGCCGATGGAGCCGAGGAGCAGCCAGCCGCCGTCGTCGAGACGTTCCAGGACGGGGCATTCGAGTTCGTCGACGTCTCCGGGTGAGATCAGCGGCGGGTGGACGGTCCAGTGCTCCAGGTCGGGCGAGGTGGCGAGGGCCACGCAGCCGCTGACCTCGACCGGGAGCGAGGCGTCGCTCGCGCAGACCACCATCGCCCAGCCGTCGCCCTCGTCGTCCCGCACCACGAACGGGTCGCGCCAGCCCATGCGGTCGGCGGTGCGGTACCAGCG
Organism: Streptomyces sp. HM190; assembly: GCF_009857135.1. Taxonomy (GTDB): domain Bacteria; phylum Actinomycetota; class Actinomycetes; order Streptomycetales; family Streptomycetaceae; genus Streptomyces; species Streptomyces heilongjiangensis. Next base: position 5,866,765 of record NZ_CP047318.1, on the reverse strand, counting down.
GGGGTCCGCCTCGACGACGGGCCCGGTGCCGTGGCGGCGCCAGCCGGTGCCGTCGGTGCGGTCGGAGTACGCGAGGCCGACGGACTGCAACGGCCAGCCCTCGGGGGTCAGTCCGCTCACTCCCGTGTAGAACATCGCCATCCCGGAGCCGTGCCGGAAGGGATGCATCGTCCACACGGCCTGCTGGTCGAAGCGGCCCGGCAGCCCGTTGCCGAAGGCGGTGCCCCGGGTCCGCCAATCGACCAGGTCGGTCGAGGTGGCCCTGCCGTAGGAGGTCTCCATCCTCAGGTGGTCGAACTCGGCGGTCCACGGCCCCTGGAGATGCAGCACCGCGTAGGTCCCGTCGTCGTCGCGGAGCAGGGCGAAGTCGTTCACACAGAGGCCGGGCGGGGCGTATCGCATGCACAGTTCCTGTCGACTCGCAGCGCCCAAACGCGTGCGCTGACCATGGACCATCTAGGTCTCGCTTGAGAATCGGCCCAAGTAAAACTGAACGCAAACGCTTGCGCAACAACGAGGTCGGGTTTACGGTCACGTCACCCACAGCTCACACCGCCGTGAAGACGTGCAACCGACGGGAGAAGTCCGCCGTGACCGTCAGCATCACCGATGTCGCCCGCGCCGCCGGGGTCTCGGCGTCCACCGTGTCCCGCGCCCTGCGCGGCCGGCCGGGCGTGTCGGACGAGGTCCGGGCGCAGATCACGGCCGTCGCCACCCAACTCGGTTACACGGCCTCCCGCTCGGCGTCCAGCCTGGCCAGCGGACGCACCTACACCATCGGGGTCGTCGCCCCGTACATCGGCCGGTGGTTCTTCGGCACGGTCCTCGACGCGGCGGAGCAGGTGTTCAGCGCCGCCGGGTACGACGTGCTGCTCTACAACCTGGGGTCGGCGGAGGCACGCAAGCGTTTCTTCACCAGGATGCCGGTCCGCAAGCGGGTCGACGCGGTGCTGTCGCTGTTGATACCGGACGAGGAGGAGTCGGCCGCGCTGCGTTCGCTCGGTGTGCCGCTGGCCTCGACGGTGGGCGGTGCCCGGCCCGGTTTCACGGTGGTCGGCATCGACGACCGGGCGGGCGCCGAGAGCGCCGTACGGCATCTGGTGAACCTCGGCCACCGCCGGATCGGCATGATCTCCGGGGCCAGCGGGCCCCTGCACTGGACCACTCCCGTCGACCGTCGCGCCGCCTACCTGCACGTCCTCGCCGAGGCCGGGATCGAGCCCGACCCGGCGCTGGAGGCGGACGGCGACTACACGGTGGAGGGCGGTGAGCGGGCGATGACCGAGCTGCTGGCCGCCAGCCGGCCGCCGACCGCGGTGTTCGCGCAGTCCGACGAGATGGCGATGGGCGCGTTGCGCGCGCTGCGGCGGCACCGGCTGCGGGTGCCGGACGACGTGTCCGTCGTCGGCTTCGACGACCACGAACTCGCCGACGTGGTCGGGCTGACGACCGTGGCCCAGCCGGTCGCCGGGCAGGGCGCCGAGGCCGCGCGGCTGCTGCTGCGGCAGCTCGACGAGCCGGATGCCGCACCGCGGGGCCGGGTGGAGATGCCCATCCGCCTCGTCCTCCGGGAGACCACGGCACCGCCGCGCCCGCGCGGACCGCAGTGACCGACTCCCGGCCCCGCTCCTCTCTGTACTCGCCACTCCTCTCTCCCCTCTCCGTACTCGCCACTCCCCACCTCCCCTTCCAGAACCCACCCCCGCACCCCGCACCCTCGTCCCGCACGGAGGCACAGTCCATGAGTTCCAGCAACCGCTCGACCAGCAGAAGGATCCGCCGTACGGCCTCCACGGGCCTGGCGCTCGTGCTTCCCCTCGCGGCCCTGGCCGCGTGCGGCGGGGGCGGCGGTTCGGACGCCTCCGCCGAGGCCGGCAGCGGCGAGGGCACGATCAGCGTCTGGGCGCACCAGGGCCAGAAGAGCGAGGCCGCTGCGCTGCAGAACGCCGTGAAGTCCTTCAACTCCTCGCAGGACAAGGTCAAGGTCGAGCTGAAGCTGATACCGGAGACCGACTACACCAAGACGATCACCGCGACCGACGCGTCGGAGCTGCCGGACGTCCTGGAGTTCGACGGCCCGACCATGGCGAACTTCGTCTACAACAAGAAGCTCGCCCCGATCGACGACTTCGTCTCCGCGAAGACCCTGTCCAACGCCACCGACGCCAGCAAGGCGCAGGGCGAGATAGCGGGCAAGCACTACGGGCTCGGCATGTTCGACTCGGGCCTCGGCATGTACGGCAGCAAGAAGCTGCTCGACGCGGCCGGGGTGACGTACCCGAAGGGCGTCGACGACGCGTGGACGGCGGACGAGTTCGACGCCGCGCTGAAGGCACTGAAGGCCAAGGACTCCGACGGCAAGGTCCTCGACATCCAGGAGGGCAACGGGCTCGCCAACGAGTGGGGCACCTACGGCTTCGCCCCGATCGTCTGGTCGGCGGGCGGCGCCCTCCTCAAGGACGGCAAGGCGGAGGGAGCCCTCGACTCCCCGGCCGCGGTGTCGGCACTGAAGACCTTCCAGTCGTGGAAGAGCACCATCGACCCCAACACCGACGGCAACGCCTTCGCCAAGGGCCGGGTCGCGCTCAGCTGGGTCGGCCACTGGATGTACCCCGCGTACAGCGAGGCCCTCGGCGACGACCTGGTCGTGCTGCCGCTGCCCGACTTCGGTGACGGCCCCAAGACCGGGCAGGGCTCGTGGTCCTGGGGCATCGGGGCCGACTCCAAGAACGCCAAGGCCGCAGGAGCGTTCATGGACTTCCTCCTCGACGACGCCAACGTCACCGCGATGACCAAGGCCAACGGCGCGCCCCCGGCCACGAAGTCCGCGCTCGCCGCGAGCGAGCTGTACAAGCCGGGCGGCCCGCTCCAGCTCTTCGCCGACCAGCTCGCCAAGCCGTGCGGCGACAGCGACATCAGCAAGTCCTGTGTCGCCGTGACCCGCCCGGTGACCGCCGGATACCCGGTGGTGACGGAGAAGTTCAGCCAGGCCCTGAACGCGGTCTACGGCGGCAGCGACCCGAAGGACGCCCTGGCCAAGGCCGCTCGCGCCATCGACCGGGACTTCTCGGACAACGCCGGCTACGAGATCCCGTAAGCACGCGCCCCGTCGGACCCATCGAACGGGGCGGGCGCGCCCCCGCGGCCGCCCGCCCCGCCGGGAAGAGGACCCCGTGACAACCGTGGAACCCGCGCACACCGCGCCGTCCGGCCGGGACCAGGCGCCCCACCCGACCACCGCCCCCGCCCCACCGGCCCGCCGCCCCGCCCGCAGCGGCCGGGAGTGGCTGCACGGACTGCTGATGTCCGCGCCCGCCGTCGCCGGACTGGTCGCCTTCGTCGGCGTGCCCTTCTGCTACGCCGTGGTGCTCTCCTTCTACAACGTGCGCCTCGGCTCACCGCTGGAGCCCACCTTCTTCGGCGTCGAGCAGTACCGGCGGCTGTTCACCGACCCCGATCTGTCCGGCCCGTTCCTGCGGGCCCTGCTGAACAACCTGACCTTCGCCGTCGTCGTCGTACCGCTCCAGACGGGCCTGGCGCTCGGCCTCGCGATCCTGCTCAACCGCAAACTGAAGGCGATCGGTCTGTTCCGGTCCTTCTTCTTCATGCCGGTCGTCTTCCCGATGGCGCTGGTCGCGGTGATCTGGCGGCTGATCCTCGCCCGCAGCGAGCAGGGCATGCTCAACTCCGCCCTGGACGCGGTGAGTCTCGGCAACTGGGGCGCGTTCGACTGGCTGGGCGACGGCCTCACCGCGATGGCGTCGGTCATCGTGCTGTCGGTGTGGCAGGGCGTCGGCTTCCAGATGGTGATCCTGCTCGCCGGGCTCCAGCAGATACCGGACGAGCGCTACGAGGCCGCCCAGCTCGACCGGGCCTCCCGCTGGCAGCAGTTCCGGCACGTCACGCTGCCCGGCATCCGGGGCACCCTCGTGTTCGTCGCGCTGCTCACGTCGGTGCTGTCGTTCCGCGTGTTCGACCAGGTCTACGTGCTGGTCAAGGGCGGCGGGCTCGACGAGGACGCGGCCCGCACGGTGATGTACCAGGCCGTGACGACCGCCTTCGACCAGAACAACATCGGCCAGGCGTCCGCGATCACCGTCGTGTTCTTCCTGATCGTCGTCGTCCTGACCCTGATCCAGCGCCGCATCGTCCGGCCCGACAACGAGGACTGACTCAGCCATGAGTACGAGCACCGCCACCGGTCTCTCCCGCGGGCCCCTGCGCCGTTTCCTCGACTACGCCGTCCTCTCCGTCCTGGCGTTCGTCTTCGCGCTGCCCGTCCTGTACCTCCTCCTCGGCAGCCTCAAGCCGTCCGAGGAGGTGCTGAACGGCCTGTCCGGCTTCCTCCCGACCCATCTGTCCTTCGACAACTACGCCGCCGTCCTGGACAACCTGAACTCCGACAGCACCGGCTACTTCTGGCAGTTCATGGGTGTCTCGCTGCTGCTGGCGTTCGTGGTCGTCACGGGCGGCCTGTTCGTCAACTCGATGGCGGCGTACGGGCTCTCCCGGCTCAGGTGGCGCGGCAGGGAGGCCGTGTTCACCCTGGTCCTGCTGCTGATGCTGGTGCCGTTCGAGTCAGTGGCCGTACCGCTGTTCTACCTGTTCAACGACCAGCGGAACACGCTCTTCATCCAGGCGCTGCCGTTCCTCGCGAACGCCTTCTCGATCTACCAGTTCCACACGTTCTTCCGCACGATCCCACCGAGCATCGAGGAGGCGGCCCGGCTCGACGGGGCCGGCCCGTGGCGCACGTTCTTCGCGATCATCGTCCCGATGTCGAAGCCGGCGTTCGCCTCGGTCGCGATCCTGACCTTCCTCACCCAGTGGGGTTCGTTCCTGTGGCCGGTGCTGATGGTCTCCGATCCGTCGGTGCGGCCGCTGCCGCTGGAGATGAGCGTCTTCCAGGGCCAGCAGCCGCCCGACTGGGGCCAGATCCTCGCCTTCGGCGTCCTCCTCGTCCTGCCCGTCCTGATCGTCTTCGCGTTCTTCCAGCGCTGGTTCGTCCAGGGCGTGGCCAGCTCCGCCGTGAAGGGGTGAGCGCCGGAGCGGTGATCGCGCAGCCGCCCGGCCGGACGGCGGACAGGTCGCGTGAGCGCCCGCGTGTCAGTGGCGGGTGTCATCCTGGGGACATGAACCGGGATGATCTGGTGCGGCTGCGGCGGGCGCGGGACCGCATGGACCGCGAGTACGCGGAACCCCTCGACATCGACGCCCTCGCGCGCACCGCGCTGATGTCCCCCGGCCACTTCCAGCGCAGCTTCCGCGCGGCCTACGGGGAGACGCCGTACGCGTATCTGATGACCCGCCGCATCGAGCGCGCGAAGGCGTTGCTGCGCCGCGGGGACCTCACCGTGACCGAGGTGTGCCTGGCGGTGGGCTGCACCTCGCTCGGCTCGTTCAGCGCCCGCTTCACGGAGCTGGTGGGCGAGACCCCGAGCGCCTACCGGGCCCGCCCGCACGAGTCGGGGGCCGCGATCCCGGCATGTGTGGCGAAGCGCCTGACACGCCCCTCCCGACAGCGCGTACGCACGGCCGAACCGGACGAGGCGCCCTAGCGTGGGCACATGGATACGAACAGAGCGCACGGCCCGTACATCAAGCTCTCCCAGTGTTTCCTCGCGGTCGACGACCACGACAAGGCGCTCGCCTTCTACCGGGACGTCCTCGGCATGGAGGTCCGCGGCGACGTCGGCTTCGAGGGCATGCGCTGGGTGACCGTCGGCTCCCCGCTCCAGCCCGACGTCGAGATCGTCCTGGAGCCACCGGGCGCCGACCCCGACATCTCCCCCGCCGACCGCGAGACCATCGCCCAGCTCCTCGCCAAGGGCGTCCTCCGTGGCGTCAACTTCACCACCGACGACTGCGACGCCCTCTACTCCCGTGTGGAGGCCTCCGGCGCGGACGTCCTCCAGGAGCCCATGGACCAGCCCTACGGGGTTCGGGACTGCGCGTTCCGCGACCCCGCGGGGAACATGCTGCGCTTCATGGAGCCGCGGAAGTCGGGGCAAGCGGGGACGTCCTCGAAGTACGGGGCTCAGGGGGGCTGAGGCTCCCGGCAGCTCACGGCGAAGCTGGGGAGCCGGGGCTGAGGGCGCTGCGGTGGGCGGCAGGGAAGAGGGCGGCGCGCCGTGGCAGCGGGAGAGGGAGAGCGAGAGCGAAAGGCGTGGGGGCAGGAGTGGCGTGGGTGACGAGAGAGGCATGGGCGGCGTGACGGGTGGGGCGATCCGGTGGACGTACGCCTTCATCGACCGGCCGGAGTCCGGGTTCGAGCAGGCGTGCGCGTTCTGGAGGACGGTGACGGCGACGGAGCCGTCCACGCCGCGGGGTGAGCGGGGCGAGTTCGTGACGCTGCTCCCCGCACGGGGCGACGCGTGTGTGAAGGCCCAGGCGGTGGACGCGGGCGACGGCGGCGCCCATCTCGACTTCTCCGTGGCGGACGTGCCCGCGTTCGTCGACCGGGCCGTCGACCTCGGTGCAGGGGTCGTCGCCGGGCACACCGGCTGGGCGGTGCTCCGCTCCCCCGCCGGACAACCCTTCTGCGCGGTGCCGTGGCACGGGGAGAGCGTCCGGCCGCCGGTGGTCGAAGGGAGCCGTCTGGACCAGGTGTGCCTGGACATCGCACCGGACGTGTTCGCCGCGGAGGTCGCGTTCTGGGCCGCCCTGACCGGCTGGGAGTCGTACGCCGGTTCGCTCCCGGAGTTCCACGTCCTGCGCCCGCCCGCGGGTCTCCCCCTGCGCATCCTCCTCCAGCGCCTGGCCGGCTCCGCCCCCGCGTCGGCTCACCTCGACCTTGCCTGCGCCGACCGGAACACCACCCGCGCCCGCCACGAGCACCTGGGCGCCACGTTCGTGGCCGAACACCCCCACTGGACGGTGATGCGGGACCCGGCGGGCGGCACGTACTGCCTCACCGCCCGCGACCCGGATTCCGGGGGCCTGCCGGCCGGCTGAGCGGCCGGGTGGCTGGCGGCCGGGTGGCGGGGTACCCGAGCGGGCCCGGGCCAAAGCGCCCGCGAGCCGGTCTCGGTGCACCGGGGTCGGGCGTCAGTGGCTCTCGGGCCCGTCCGTCACGGGCCGGATCACCACGGGGTACTCCTCGGCCCCGGCGGGCTGGGGGCACTGGGCGACGCGGGCCGCGATCTCCGTGACGCGGTCCAGGCTCGCGCAGTCCAGGAGCCAGTACCCGGCGAGCACCTCCTCGGTCTCCGCGTACGGCCCGTCCACGACGGCGGGCTCGCCGTCGGCGCCGAGCGTGACGAGGCGGGTCCGGGTGGGTTCGGCCAGCCCCTGCCCGTCGATCGCCCCGGCGCTCGCGGTGAGGTCCTCGTTGACGGCGGTCATGCGGGCGTACATCCCCTGCACGTCACTCCTGCGTCCAGGACGGGGTGCGTCCAGGACGGAGCGCCGCCGATGCATTGCCGCCGATGGCCGCGTGGTCCGCCTGCGTGCCCTGGACCATCATCAGGTACTCGATGAGGCCGCTCCTCGTCTTCCTCGGTTCGGACCGCCCTCGGCGGGCGGCTCTCCCGGAGGAGACCTCGGAGCCGTGCGAAACTCGTCAGCACACCCGCGCGAGGTCCTTCCGCCGCAGCGAAGTCACCCGGTTCCCGGTTCCTGTACGGCCGCGACGCCCGAGGCGCAGGGGCCCGTCACCCGTCGGTGAGGTCCTCGACCTGCTCCGCGTCCTCCGGGGCGGCGGCATTCGCCGGGCGCACGCCCTGCGTACCGGTCGGGCCGTGCGCCCCCTGGGCCCGAGGGTCGACGGCCCGCGCACTCCGCGCGGTGGCCTCGTCGGGCTCGACGTTGCTGTCGGCATACGCGTCACACTTCGGGTTCCTGCACGGCCCCGGACCCCACACGGGGACGAACGCGCCGAGCGTCTTGTGCCGCCGCACGATCGTGGCCACTGGCTGTCCGCAGTCCGGGCAGACATGCTCGTCGGTGCCCATCTCCTCAGCGTAGGGCCGACGGCCGCCGTGCGCTCCCCGCCGTGCTCCGCCGAACCCCCGGATCGCCGCTTCCTGGGGTACGTCCGCAGCACGGCCCCGTTGCCGAAGGCACGCACCCCGGTCAGCGTGCACTCGGTGACGTCGAAGCCGGAGCCGAACATCGGCATCCCCCGTCCCTGGCACGACGGGGTACGTCTTGATGATCAGCTCGTCGATGTCGTCGAGCACCACCCTCGCGAGGACGGAGCTCGCGCAGCCAGATCACGAGGGGGCCGTCCTCCGCCTTGAGCTTCCCGACCTTGCCGACCGGGTCCGTCCAGGACATGAGCGGGCCCCGCACACCGTGGGGATGTGCGGGACCCGCGTCCGACCGGAGGCACCGACACCGTGCGGGGTCAGGTCGGCGCGGTGCCGATGCCTCCGGAGCCTGTTCTCAGCTGCTGCGACGTGTCACGAACTCGGCCAGCGCGAGCAGACCTCCCGCCGCCTCCGGGTCCGGGACCGCCCGGGACAGCTCGTGCATGGCCCTGGCCATACGGTCGGCCGCCTGGGCCTGGGCCCAGTCGCGCCCGCCCGCACGCTCGACGACGAGCGCCGTCCGCTCCAGCTCGCCCTCCTCGTACGGCTCCCCGTACAGCGCGGCGAGTTCGTCCGCCTCCGGAGTGCCCGAGGCGAGCGCCGCGACCACCGGCAGGGACTTCTTGCGGGCGACGAGGTCCGCGCCGGCCGGCTTGCCGGTACGGCTCGGGTCGCCCCAGATGCCGATCACGTCGTCGATGAGCTGGAAGGCGAGACCGGCCTCCCGCCCGAACGCGTCGAGAGCCTCGACCTCCTCCTCACCGGCCCCCGCGTAGAGCGCCCCGAGCGCACAGGCACAGCCGAGCAGCGCGCCCGTCTTCGCCTCGGCCATGGCGAGCACCTCGGGGAGGGTGACCTCCTCCGGCCGCCGCTCCTCCATCGCCGTGTCCGTGTGCTGACCCGCGCACAGCTCGACGACACAGGAGGCGAGCCGGGCAACCGCCGCGGCCGACGCCGGATGCGGGTCCTCCGCGAGCAGCCGCAGGGCCAGGGCCTGCAGCGCGTCCCCGGCGAGGATCGCGTCGGGCACCCCGAACACGGTCCACGCGGTGGGCCGGTGCCTGCGGGTGGCGTCCCGGTCCATCACGTCGTCGTGCAGCAGGGTGAAGTTGTGCACCAGCTCCACCGCCGCGGCGGCCCGGACGGCGGCGGACTCGCGTCCGCCGAGCGCCTCGACCGCCGCCAGTACCAGCGCAGGCCGGATCGCCTTGCCCGCGTTGCCTGCCGCCGGGGTGCCGTCCGCCTGCTCCCAGCCGAAGTGGTAGCGCGCGACCCGGCGCATCGAGCTGGGCAACGACTGCACGGCCCGGCGCAGTACGGGGTCGACCGACAGCCGTGTCCGTTCCAGGATCTCGGCCGCCTCCTGCCCGTCCGGCGGGCTGGCGGCGCCCGGTCGTGCGGGCCCGCTCCCGCGGCCGGCGGGAGTCACCGCTCCCGTGGGATCCGGGGCTCCCGTCGGGTCCGGAGGGATAGTGATGTGGCTCCGCCTTTCCAGGATGTCGATGTCCCGGGCGCCGCCCTCCAGGGTCTCGACCGGGCTCTGCTGTGTCTGCGTCATGCGCTCACCCATGGCATCGCCTCGAAGGAGGCCGCGGACGGCGGCGGTTCGGATGAGGTCACCGCCAGCGGCCGATCTCGACGTTCTCCAGAACGCCGAGCGCGTCGGGGACGAGGACCGCGGCCGAGTAGTAGGCCGTCACGAGGTACTTGATGATCGCCTGTTCGTTGATGCCCATGAAGCGCACCGACAGGCTGGGCTCGATCTCGTCGGGGATGCTCGCGGCGCGCAGGCCGATGACGCCCTGGTCCTCCTCCCCGGTACGCATGGCGATGATCGAGGTGGTCCTGGCCTCGGTCACCGGGATCTTGTTGCAGGGGTAGATAGGCACACCGCGCCAGGTGGGGATGCGGTTGCCGGCGATGTCGACGGTCTCCGGGACGAGTCCGCGCTTGTTGAGCTCACGGCCGAACGCGGAGATCGCGCGCGGGTGGGCGAGCAGCAGCCTGGTACCCCGGCGGCGGCTGAGCAGCTCGTCCAGGTCGTCCGGGCTGGGCACGCCGTCGTGCGGCTGGAGCCGCTGGTCGTACTCGCAGTTGTGGAGGAGACCGAAGTCCCGGTTGTTGATGAGCTCGTGCTCCTGACGCTCCTTCAACGCCTCCACGGTGAGCCGGACCTGCTGCTCGGTCTGGTTCATGGGCTGGTTGTAGAGGTCCGCCACGCGTGTGTGGATGCGCAGGACGGTCTGGGCGACGCTCAGTTCGTACTCACGGGGCGCGGCCTCGTAGTCGACGAAGGTGTGCGGGATGTCGGGCTCACCGCTGTGGCCGGCGGCGAGTTCGATCGCCTTCTCGCCGTACTTGTTGGTGCGCTGCTCCGGGATGGAGCGCAGCTGCTGCAGGTGCTCACCGAGGCTCTCGGAGCGCTCCGCGACCTGGTCGACGGCCTGGCGCGGCAGGACGAGCACCGTGCACGCGGTGACCGCGCGGGCCGTGTACTCCCAGATCGCGTCGGCGTCGAGCAGCGCCTGCTCGCCGAAGTACGCCCCGTCGGCCAGCACTCCGAGCACCGCGTCGTCGCCGTAGGGGCCCGTGCCGATCTTCTCGACCTTGCCGTGCGCGAGGAGGAACACCTCCTCCGCCTGGCTGCCGAACTCGGCGAGCACCGCGCCCGCCGCGAACTCCCGCTGCTCGCACCGCTGGGCCAGCTCGCCCAGCACGTCCACGTCCTCGTAATCACGCAGGGCCGGCAGTTCACCGAGCTCCGCGGGGATGACGGCGACCTGGTCGCCCGTCTTCACAAAGGTGATGCGGCCGTCCCCGACCGCGTAGGTGAGCCGCCGGTTCACCCGGTACGTGCCACCCTGCACGTTCACCCAGGGCAACATGCGCAGCAGCCAGCGGGAGCTGATCTCCTGCATCTGGGGCGCGGACTTGGTGGTGGTGGCCAGGTTCCGGGCAGCGGCCGTGCCGAGACTCTGCTGCGGCCGGTCCTGCTGCGTACGGACCTCTTCGCCTACCGACATACGGATTTTCCCCTCCGGGTGTGCACTGATCGCGGTCACCGATCTCGCCACCAGCCTGACATCACGGAGCGTGCCGATGCTATTACCCGAAAGAGCGGGAATGGATCTTACGAAGAGTGGGCATATCGGAGGACTTTGTCTACCCGCGCCGGCTGTTTCGGGAGATGACCGGATCGGCTCGCACGCAATACCGACACCTGACCTCCGCACGCAGACCTGGGTACAAGCCTGCGTACGAGGCGGCCGTACAAGCGGCCGTCGCACCGTACGAAGGAGTCGGTCATGGCCCCACCCATGTCCGCTGCCAGATTTCTCAGCATCCTCAAGAACGAGGGCGTCACGGTCGTCGAGGTCGGTGACTGGGAGCATCACAACCGCAATCACAAGGGGCCGTGGGGCCCTGTCCACGGCGTGATGATCCACCACACGGTCACCTCCGGCAGTGAACGCACCGTCCGCATCTGCCGCGACGGCTACTCGGGGCTCCCCGGCCCGCTGTGCCACGGCGTGATCACCAAGGACGGCCGCGTCCATCTCGTCGGTTACGGCCGCGCCAACCACGCCGGCAGCGGCGACGACGACGTCCTGCGGGCCGTGATCGCCGAGACCGCGCTCCCCCGGGACAACGAGGCGAACACCGACGGAAACCGCCACTTCTACGGCTTCGAGTGCGAGAACCTCGGCGACGGTCTCGACCCGTGGCCCGAGCGCCAGCTCGAAGCGATCGCGCGGGTGTCCGCCGCCGTCTGCCGCCATCACGGCTGGACGGAACGTTCCGTCATCGGCCATCTCGAATGGCAGCCCGGGAAGGTCGACCCCCGCGGATTCACCATGGCCTCCATGAGGAGCCGCATCCGCGACCGCCTCCAGTAGCCCCTCACCCCGCGCCCGTGCGCGTCCCTCGACGACGGGCGCGCGCGGGCATCGAGGCTGAGCGGGCACGCACGCGGGCGTCGGGGCCGGGCGGCCGATCACGGACAGATGTCCGACAATGGCCGCGTGAGCAGCCCCGACCCCACCTCCGCCCTGCACCCCCGGCTGCCGTCCCCCCTCCAGGAGATCGTGGACGACCGCTTCGCCCAGCACGGCGTCCGGCTGCTCCTGAAGCGCGACGACCTGATCCACCCGCGGCTCGTCGGGAACAAGTGGCGCAAGCTCGTGCCCAATCTGACCGCGGCGGCAGGCAGTTCGCTCCTCACCTTCGGGGGCGCGTACTCGAACCATCTCCGCGCCACCGCCGCCGCCGGCCGCCTCCTCGGCCTGTCCACCGTCGGCGTGGTCCGCGGCCAGGAACTGGCGGACCGCCCCCTCAACCCCTCCCTGGCCCGCTGCGCCGCGGACGGCATGCGCCTGCACTTCGTCGACAGATCGACGTACCGCCACAAGTCCGACCCGGCCACGCTGGCCGCCGTCCTCCGCGCCGCCGACGCCGAGGGGGCCTACGTCGTCCCCGAGGGCGGCAGCAACGCCCTCGCCGTTCGGGGCTGCCGCGAACTGGGCGCGGAACTGCGCGGTCGCGCCGACGTCGTGGCCGTCGCCTGCGGTACCGGCGGCACCCTCGCTGGCCTGGCCGCCGGTCTGGGCCCCGACCAGCGCGCTCTCGGGATACCCGTTCTCAAGGGCGGCTTCCTGGAGGAGGAGATACGGCGGCTGCAGGAGAGCGCCTTCGGCTGCCGCCGCGGCCACTGGGACCTCGACGACCGCTTCCACTTCGGCGGCTACGCCCGCACCACACCCGTCCTGGACGCCTTCGCCGTCGACTTCGAGTCCCGCCACGGACTGCGCGTGGAGCGTCTCTATGTCGCCAAGATGCTCTACGGACTTGTCTCCCTGACGGAGGAGGGCGCCTTCCCGCGCGGGACGACGCTCGCCGCGGTGATCACGGGCAGCCCGCTCCCCGTGTGAGCGCCGGGGAGCCCTCCTGGCAGGGGGACCTTCCAGGCGCCTTCAAGCCGCACGTCCCGGCAGCTGGTGCCGCGGCAGGCAACGTTTGCCCGTCGAGGAGCGGCGTCCGCTGCGTGCTCTCGGCGTACCGGGCGCACGTCCTCATACGGGATGTACTCGGGCCTGTGCCCGGTGCGGCGAGAGTGCGGGCCGGGCGTCGCGACGGGGCTAACGTTGCCCGTCGCGGCACTAGGAGACTTCGCGGTAGGCCGCGGCCTCCTCCAGGTCCAGTCTGCGCAGCAGTGTCCGCAGCATCTCGTCGTCGATGTAGCGGCCGTCCCGCAGCGTGACGAACACCTCACGTTCGGCGCCGATCATCTCGCGGGAGAGCCGGCTGTAGGTGTCGTCGCTGGTCTCCCCGGTCACCGGGTTGACGGCGCCGAGACGTTCCCACACGGCGTTGCGGCGCCGCTCCAGGACGGTGCGCAGCCGGTCGACCAGCGGCGGCGGCAGGGCGTTGTGCTCGTCCGCCAGGAGTTCGTCGAGCCGCGCCTCGGCGATCCGGGAGGCCTGGGCCTGGGCGTTGGCCTCGGCGAGGGTCTCGGCCTGCACGTCACGCCCCGGCAGCCGCAGGATCCGGATGAGCGGCGGCAGTGTCAGCCCCTGGATGACGAGCGTCCCGATCACCGTCGTGAAGGTCAGGAACAGGATCAGGTTCCGCTCGGGGAAGTCCTCCCCGCCGTGCACGGTGAGCGGGATGGAGAACGCGATGGCCAGCGAGACGACGCCGCGCATACCGGCCCACGCGATGATGAAGGGCCCCTTCCAGGTCGGGTTCTCCTCGCGGGCACGGATCCGCGCGGACAGCATCCGGGGCAGGAAGGTCGCCGGGTAGACCCAGACGAACCGGGTCACGACCACGATCAGGAAGACGGCCACGGCGTACCAGGTCGCGCGCAGCCCTTCGTTCTCGCCGAGCCCTTCCAGCACGACCGGCAACTGGAGCCCGATGAGCGCGAAGACCGCCGATTCGAGCAGGAAGGCGACCATCTTCCACACGGCCTCCTCCTGGAGGCGGGTCGCGAAGTCGACCTGCCAGTTGCGATAGCCGAGGTAGAGGCCGACCACGACCACGGCGAGCACTCCGGAGGCGTGCACCCACTCGGCCAGCCCGTACGCGACGAAGGGGATCAGCAGGGAGAGCGTGTTCTGGAGCAGCGCCTCCTTCAGGTGGGTGCGCAGCCAGTGGATCGGCATCATCAGCAACAGGCCCACCGCGACGCCGCCGACCGCCGCCACCAGGAACTCGACGATCCCGCCGGCCCAGCTCGCGCCCTCCCCGATCGTTGCGGCGAGGGCGACCCGGTACGCGGTGATCGCGGTGGCGTCGTTCACCAGGGACTCGCCCTGGAGGATGGTGGTGATCCGCGACGGCAGCCCGACCCGCCGGGCGACCGCCGTCGCCGCGACCGCGTCCGGGGGCGCCACCACCGCGCCGAGCACCAGGGCGGCCGTCAGTGGCAGCCCGGGCACGATCAGATAGGCAGCCCATCCGACCGCGAGGGTCGCGAACAGGACATAACCGACCGACAACAGCGCTACCGGACGCAGTTGGGCCCGCAGGTCGAGATACGAGCTCTCGGTGGCGGCCGTGTACAGCAGCGGGGGCAGGACCAGAGGCAGGACGATCTCGGGGTCGAGTTCGTAGTTCGGCACGCCGGGCACGTACGACACGGCGAGCCCGGCGGCGACCAGCAGCAACGGGGCCGGCACCGGCGTGCGCCGGGCGGCGCCGGCGACCGTCGCACTACCGGCGATCAGCAACAGCAAGGGCAGGAAATGCATCGCTTTGCGCCGCCTTCGTTTTCCGCGCGAGCTTCCGCGCACCCGTCGTAACCTGGCCATCATGAAACAGTGCACGCACGCGGACGCACTGCCGCAGCCCGAGCCGGCCCCGCTGACCGAGACCTGTCCCGAGTGCGAGGCCGCCGGGACACACCCGGTGCAGTTGCGGAAGTGCCTGGAGTGCGGGCACGTGGGGTGCTGCGACTCCTCGCCGATGCGACACGCGACCGCGCACCACAAGGAGACCGGCCATCCCGTGATGCGCACCTTCGAGCCGGGGGAGACCTGGCGCTGGTGCTTCGTCGACCACGTGCTCGTATGAGGGCGGGAAAACGAACAGGGCCCCGGTGAACACGCCGACGACGTCGCACGACGGAACCATGTCACGCCGTGACACGTCGACGTACTCGTGTGACACGGTTCGGCGGTCGGACGCCTGGGTACGTCAAAGCGGCGCGCGCTCTTCCTATTTGAGGTCCACAGACCCCTAGCCACCGAGCGTGTTCATGTGCTTACTATGAGTGACGGCGTGGGGCTGGGTCGCCGGGACCCCAAGGACACGGCGCTCGGGAGCGCGATAGCGTCACCGCTGAACCACATAGCGCGTTACCCCGGGGGGCGACCCTCGGCCCCTGAAAGAGCTTGTACCACCTTGGAGGTGAGGGTGTCCCAGATCGCAGGCGAGCCCGGGACCCAGGACTTCGTGGAAGTCCGGCTGCCGGCCGCGGGTGCCTACCTGTCGGTGCTGCGTACGGCGACGGCCGGCCTCGCGGCCCGTTTGGACTTCACCCTCGACGAGATCGAGGATTTGCGCATCGCGGTCGACGAGGCCTGCGCGATCCTGCTCCAGCAGGCCGTGCCCGGCTCGGTTCTCAGCTGTGTCTTCCGCCTCGTCGACGATTCACTGGAGGTCACGGTCTCGGCCCCGACCACGGACGGTCACGCGCCCTCGCGCGACACCTTCGCCTGGACCGTGCTGTCGGCCCTCGCGGGCAAGGTCTCCTCCGCGGTCGCCGACGACAAAACCGTTTCGATCAGCCTCTACAAACAGCGCGGCGCCGGACCCGGGCCGGCGTGAGGAACGGGGACGGGCCGGTGCGGGACGAAGAACGCGGCACACGGGGACTTCCCGCGAAGGAGGTCGGCCCCGTCGGGCCGGCACACCTGACGGACGGCGTCGACGGCATTCCCGAGCAGGCCCGGCCGCACCCGGAGGACGACTCCTCGACGGCGGCCGGACCCTCGCGGTGGACGGAGCCGGCCGAGGAAGAGGACGAGGCGCCCTCCGACGTGCGACGGGAGCCGGAGGACGTCGCACGGAGCACCACGTCCTCACGAGGGCGGACTGGGGCCTCCCCCGCTCGAGCACAGTCGAGCGCTGGGGGAACGGTGACGGCGGGCGGGACTATGAGCGAGCACGAGCGACACGACGAGCTGGACGCGCGGATCGCGCGCAGCGCGCAGCACGATCCTCAGGACCGCAGCGGGGCGCGCGCCCTGTTCGTCCAGCTGCGCTCCCTGCGGGAGGGCAGTGCGGAGTACGCGGAGCTGCGCAATCAGCTGGTCCGGATGCATCTGCCGCTCGTGGAGCACCTCGCGCGCCGGTTCCGCAACCGCGGTGAGCCGCTGGACGACCTGACGCAGGTCGCGACCATCGGTCTGATCAAGTCGGTCGACCGTTTCGACCCGGACCGCGGGGTGGAGTTCTCCACGTACGCGACTCCGACGGTCGTCGGCGAGATCAAGCGCCACTTCCGCGACAAGGGCTGGGCAGTGCGGGTGCCACGTCGGCTGCAGGAGCTGCGCCTGGCGCTGACCACGGCCACGGCCGAGCTGTCCCAGCAGCACGGCCGTTCCCCGACGGTGCACGAGCTGGCCCAGAAGCTGGCCATCTCGGAGGAGGAGGTCCTGGAGGGCCTGGAGTCCGCCAACGCGTACTCCACGCTGTCACTGGACGTGCCCGACACCGACGACGAGTCGCCGGCCGTCGCCGACACCCTGGGCGCCGAGGACGAGGCGCTGGAGGGGGTCGAGTACCGGGAGTCCCTGAAGCCTCTCCTGGAGGACCTCCCGCCGCGCGAGAAGCGGATCCTGCTGCTGCGGTTCTTCGGCAACATGACCCAGTCGCAGATCGCCCAGGAGGTCGGCATCTCCCAGATGCACGTCTCGCGTCTGCTGGCCCGGACGCTGGCCCAGCTGCGGGAGAAGCTGCTCGTGGAGGAGTGACAGCCCTCTCCCGCGGAGCCACGGGCGGCACCGCGATCCCGCCCTCGGTCCGGCACCGCGGGGCGGTGGGACGCGGTGGACGTCCCCCTAGTGCTTGTTCTCCTCCGCCCGGCCGGGCCCTTGGATGCCGAGGGCCTGGGTCGTCGCCGGGTTGATCAGCAGCACCAGCGCCGTGATCGCGACGACGGCCAGGACGATTCCCGCGGGGATCGCGACACTGTCCGCCCGGAGCAGGTTGTACGCCACCGGCAGCGCCATGATCTGCGTGATGACGGCGGGCCCCCGGCTCCAGCTGCGCCGCAGCAGCAGTCCGCGCGCGGCGATCAGCGGCAGCAGGGCCAGCGCGATCAGGGTGAGGCCCCCGGTGACGCCGGTGCTGAGGTCACCGGAGTCACCGGTGAAGCCCACGACGAGCATGGCACCGCCGCCGACCAGCAGGGCGATCCCCTCCAGCCCGGCCAGTGCCGCCGCGGCGGTCAGCCGCCCGGGGCGGGGCGCGGCGTCGGAGGTGTCCGGCGTGGGGTTCTGCTGAGGGCTCACCCCTGAAGGGTAGCCCCGGCGCCCGGACGCACACCGGCGCCCCGCACGCCCCCACGTGCTCATCGTCACTACACGATCTCCCCCTTGATCCGCACCTCGGTATGGGACGAGTACCGCTCAGTAGGTACGCTGCAACGCATGCGTGCACTTCTCGTGGTCAACCCGGCGGCAACCACCACAAGCGCACGTACGCGCGATGTCCTGATCCACGCGCTGGCGAGCGAGATGAAGCTCGAGGCGGTCACCACCGAGTACCGCGGCCACGCCAGGGACCTCGCCCGCCAGGCGGCCGAGGGCAAGGACGACATCGAACTGGTCGTCGCGCTCGGCGGTGACGGCACGGTCAACGAGGTCGTCAACGGCCTGCTGCACCAGGGCCCCGACCCGGACCGTCTCCCCCGCCTCGCCGTGGTCCCCGGCGGCTCCACCAACGTCTTCGCCCGCGCTCTGGGCCTGCCCAACGATGCCGTGGAGGCCACCGGCGCCCTGCTGGACGCCCTCCGGGAGAACCGCGAGCGCACGGTCGGGCTGGGCATGGCCTCGGGCACCCCGGGCACGGAGGACGAGGCGGTCCCGTCACGCTGGTTCACGTTCTGCGCCGGCCTCGGTTTCGACGCCGGTGTGATCGGCCGGGTCGAGCAACAGCGCGAGCGTGGAAGGAAATCCACACACGCTCTTTACCTTCGTCAGGCATTCCGGCAGTTCCTGGAGGAGCCTCACCGCAGGAACGGCACGATCACCCTGGAGCGGGCCGGCGAGGAGCCGATTTCCGATCTTGTGCTGTCCATAGTCTGCAACACGTCCCCGTGGACGTTTCTCGGCAATCGCCCGGTGTACGCGTCACCTAAGGCTTCGTTCGATAAAGGCCTCGACGTGCTCGGTCTCAGCCGCATGTCGACGGCCGCACTTGCCCGATATGCCACGCAGTTGCTCACTTCGTCCCCCGAGCGTGGACCCCATGGCAAGCACGCCACCACTGTGCACGACCTGACCGACTTCACCTTGCATTCGAAGGCGCCCCTCCCCCTCCAGATGGACGGCGACCACCTCGGACTGCGTACGAGCGTGACGTTCACAGGCGTACGCCGTGCACTGCGTGTGATTGTGTGAGCGGAACGGGCAAAAGTCCTTCCACTCGAACGTTTAGGCCAGGATCCACCCCATGGAAGTACGGCTGTGACACAGTCGACACCGAGGAATCAAAAAAAACTTTCCGGAAGGGGTTGTATCCGCCGCTGAGGTTTGCGAGTCTCTACGTGGCGCTCGGGACAGCCCGCAACACCGGCTCAAGCAAGCGCCAGAACCCCTCCTCACATCACAGGACCACACCAGTCCGTCTGGTGATCGGCCCTTCACTTGTTGAGGGATTCGTGAAAGCGTTCACATTCACAAGCAACGTGCATGTAAGACCAAGGAGAGGTAGCAGCCATGGACTGGCGTCACAACGCCGTTTGCCGCGAGGAAGACCCCGAGCTCTTCTTCCCCATCGGCAACACCGGTCCTGCGCTGCTGCAGATCGAGGAAGCCAAGGCTGTCTGCCGTCGCTGCCCGGTGATCGAGCAGTGTCTGCAGTGGGCGCTTGAGTCCGGCCAGGACTCCGGCGTCTGGGGTGGTCTCAGCGAGGACGAGCGCCGCGCCATGAAGCGCCGCGCCGCCCGCAACCGGGCCCGTCAGGCCTCCGCCTGACAATCCCACCCAGCAATAGCCTGAGCTTGGCGGCGCGTACAGCGAGTACGCATCTCCCGCTCCCGAGCCGCAGCGCGCAGTGCCCCCGGTGCGCCTAATCAGCGACGAGCCCGAGCCCCGGACCACAGGATGGTCCGGGGCTCAGTGCTGTCCGCCGCGGACCAGCAGCCGGGGCGGGCTACTCAGGTGGCGCTCGTACGGCACCGCCCCCGGCGCGCCCCTACTTCTGGGCGCGGACCGGGATGTCGAGGATGACCTGCGTCCCCTGCTCGGGTGCCGGGACCATGTCGAAGGTGCCGCCCAACTCGCCCTCCACCAACGTCCGGACGATCTGCAGGCCGAGGTTGCCGGAACGGTGCGGGTCGAAGCCCTCGGGCAGGCCCACGCCGTCGTCCTGGACGGTGACGAGGAGGCGGCTCTCCTTGGTGGTTCCGCCGCGCACGGCCGACACCTCCACGGTGCCGGTCTCGCCCTCGCGAAAGCCGTGTTCGAGGGCGTTCTGCAGGATCTCGGTGAGGACCATGGACAGCGGGGTGGCCACCTCCGCGTCGAGGATGCCGAAACGTCCGGTGCGCCGGCCGGTGACCTTGCCCGGTGAGATCTCGGCGACCATGGCCAGCACCCGGTCGGCGATCTCGTCGAACTCCACCCGCTCGTCCAGATTCTGGGACAGCGTCTCATGCACGATCGCGATCGACCCGACCCGCCGCACGGCCTCCTCCAGGGCTTCGCGGCCACGCTCCGACTCGATGCGCCGGGCCTGGAGCCGCAGCAGCGCGGCGACCGTCTGGAGGTTGTTCTTCACCCGGTGGTGGATCTCCCGGATGGTCGCGTCCTTGGTGATCAACTCGCGTTCGCGACGGCGCAGTTCGGTGACGTCCCGCAAGAGCACGAGCGAACCGATGCGCGGCCCCTTGGGCTTGAGGGGGATCGCCCGGAACTGGATCACGCCTTCGTTCGACTCGATCTCGAACTCGCGCGGCGCCCAGCCGCTCGCCACCTTCGCCAGCGCCTCGTCCACCGGCCCGCGGGACGGGGCGAGTTCGGCGGTAGTACGCCCGAGGTGGCAGCCCACGAGGTCGGCGGCGAGACCCAGTCGGTGGTAAGCGGACAGGGCGTTCGGGGAGGCGTACTGGACGATGCCGTCCGCGTCGAGCCTGATCAGACCGTCACCGACCCGCGGTGAGGCGTCCATGTCGACCTGCTGGTCGGGGAACGGGAACGCGCCGACGGCGATCATCTGGGCCAGGTCGGACGCGCTCTGGAGGTAGGTGAGCTCCAACCGGCTGGGGGTCCGCACGGTCAGCAGGTTGGTGTTGCGCGCGATGACGCCGAGGACCCGGCCCTCCCGGCGGACGGGGATGGACTCGACCCGTACGGGCACCTCCTCACGCCACTCCGGGTCGCCCTCCCGCACGATCCGGCCCTCGTCGAGCGCGACGTCCAGGAGAGGGCGGCGGCCACGTGGGACCAGGTGGCCGACCATGTCGTCCTGGTACGAGGTGGGCCCGGTGTTGGGGCGCATCTGGGCGACGGAGACATAGCGCGTGCCGTCGCGGGTGGGGACCCAGAGGACGAGGTCGGCGAAGGAGAGGTCGGAGAGGAGCTGCCACTCCGACACCAGCAGATGCAGCCACTCCAGGTCGGAGTCGCTGAGGGCGGTGTGCTGGCGGACGAGTTCGTTCATGGAGGGCACGTGTGCGAGCGTACCTGGCGGTACGGACATGCCTGGAAACGGCGGGCTGCGCCCCGCTGGACGCCGGCCCGACGACTACCGCCCGGGCCCCGGAAGCACCCGCGGGCCGCGGCGCCTGAGAGGGACCCTCAACCCTCCCGGCACCGCAGCCCGGAGCAACATCGGCCGTGGGGTGTGCGGTCCCGCGACCGAAGGATGAGGAGCCGGAGCAGTCAGGGCAGAGAGCGCCGGTTCCTCGGTCCGTCTTCCTGTGCGGGGAAGACGGAGGTCTGTGACGGTGGTGCTCACAACTGATCGTCTACGCGGGAGCGCTGATCGATCAGATGCCTATCACGCCATTCTTGACTAGACCACTGCGTGTGTCCATGCGTTGGCGGATGTTTGTTGGTGTTCCCTGGCCGGCCGTATGTCGAGGGCGGGGCAAGGTTCCACAGGTAGCGTAGCCCGGTTCCAGGGGGTGCCGGACCGGAATGCCGTTGGCCGCCGAGCGGAATTCCATGGTCAGGCGAAGTTCGCGCACCGCTTCTCCTGGGCGAGCGGGCCTCGGGGCGGGGTGAGCACGGGTCTGGGCGAGTGGCTTTGCGGCTGGCAGGCAGGGGGCGGGCGCCTCCGGCCGGGCGGCCGGGCCTCACGACGGGGCGGTGTCACGGAGGCGACGTCGCGAGGGGGCCGAGGTGCGTCACGCCTCACGCGTCGGACATGGGCCGGGGCGTCGATGTGGCGGCGCGGGTGGAGCGTGCGGGGCGGGGCCAGACCGCCATCGCCAGTTCGGCGACCGCCTCCAGTTCCTGCCTGGTCGCGCCGTCCCGCGCCTGCTGCGACATGCCCTGGATGATCACGCCGGTATGGCGGGCGAGCGCGGAGACATCCGTGTCGGCGGGCAGTTCACCTGTCGCGATGTCCGCTCTTATGCGGCTCTCGAAGACGGTGATCCACGCGTTGCGCTTGGCGCGGAGGGAGTCCTCCACCTCACGGCTGGTGCAGTTGGTGGCGGCGTGGACCACCAGACAGCCGTGGGGATGGGCGGGGTCCGTGTACGCGACGGCGGCCTCGCGCAGTATCCGCTCCACGGCGGCCCGCGCGGTGGGCTCCTCCTCCAGGGCCCGGTCGGTGAACGAGCCATACCGGCTGTCGTACTCGCGGACCACCTCTTCGAAGAGGGACCGCTTGTCGCCGAATGCCGAGTACAGGCTCGGGGCACCGATGCCCATGACACGGGTCAGGTCGGCGACCGAGGTGGCCTCGTAACCGTTCTCCCAGAACGCCAGGACCGCTTTCTCCAGGGCGGTCGCACGGTCGAAGGAGCGAGGGCGGCCGCGCTGCTTGCTCTCCTTGGTCACCATGGGGCCGATTTTATAGCGGACACTAGACAAACGTCAGCGGCCGGGCCTACGGTGATTTCTGTAGCGACCGCTAGGAATTACGAGGAGGGGGCCGACATGAGTGCACCCACAGACGGGACACTGCTCGCCACCGGGGACGACAGGGGTATCGGGCGAGGCGTCGCCGCGCGACCGGGACGTGGCGGCGCACGAGCAGCGGCACACCGCGACAGGGGTGACGGCGACCACACCACCACCGCCTCGCCGGATCCGGTAGGGACGACAGGGTCGCGACCTGGAAGGACGGCCGCACCCACGTGACGCGGGACACATCCGTCAATCGCCCGCTCTGCTGATAGATTGGTCTAAACCACACACTATCTCCCCACTCCCAGTGGAGTTCCCCTCTTAAGATCGGCAGGGCCAGCGTGGAAGTTGTCATCGTTCCGGATGCCAAGGCGGGTGGCGAACTCATAGCCGAGGCGATGGCGCAGTTGCTCCGACGGAAGCCCGACGCGCTGCTCGGCGTCGCCACGGGGTCGACCCCGCTGCCCGTCTACCAGGCACTCACGGCGAAGGCACGGTCCGGTGCCGTGGACGTCTCCAGGGCTCGGATCGCCCAGCTCGACGAGTACGTGGGGCTGCCGGCCGACCACCCCGAGTCGTACCGCTCGGTGCTGAGCCGGGAGGTGCTGGAGCCGCTGGGACTCGGCATGGAGGCGTTCATGGGGCCGGACGGCACCGCCGTGGACATACCGGGGGCCTGCGCGGCGTACGACAGGGCCCTGGCCGAGGCGGGCGGCGTGGATCTGCAGCTGCTCGGGATCGGGACCGACGGCCACATCGGGTTCAACGAGCCGTGCTCGTCCCTGGCCTCCCGGACCCGCATCAAGACGCTCACGGAGCAGACCCGCATCGACAACGCGCGGTTCTTCGGCGGGGAGATCGAGCAGGTGCCGCACCACGTCATCACCCAGGGCATAGGCACGATCCTGGAAGCACGCCACCTGGTGCTGCTCGCCACCGGCGAGGGCAAGGCGGACGCGGTCGCGGCCACCGTGGAGGGACCGGTGGCGGCGGTGTGCCCGGCCTCGGCGCTGCATCTGCACCCGCACGCCACGGTGGTGGTGGACGAGTCAGCCGCGTCGAAGCTCAAGCACGCGGACTACTTCCGGCACACCTACGACAACAAGCCCGACTGGCAGGGCATCTGACGCGGCCGGTACGCGCGAAGGCGCCATGGCCCGGGAAGGAGGGGCCGTGGCGCCTTCGTGTTGTGCGGCTGGGGCCCGCCCGCCTCACCGCCGGCAGCGGGGGACCTCTCCCCCGGCGGCCGCTCCGGGCACGTCGGACGGCGGGGCGCGCTACCGGGCGCTCATGATGACCTCGGCCGCCGCCCGTCCGCAGACGCGCGCCGCTCCGTGGGTGGCGATGTGGAGGGCGCCGCGGGGCGGTGACTGGGGGACGCCCATCTCGACGACGATGGTGTCGGTGCGGGTGGCGAGGAGGACGTCGAGGGCATCGCCCATCCAGGGATGGCGGTGCTCGTCGCGGACCACGGCGACGATACGCCGGGTGCCGGCCGCCGCGAGGGCGGAGGCGCCGGCGCTGTCGCCCGCGAAGGTGCCGGTCTCGGTGCCGGGGAGGAGACGCGCGAGTTCCGCGCCCACACCCCAGGGGGTCTCGTCGCCGACGGCGATGTTCGCCACCGGGGTGAAGGCCGCGACGTACAAAGGCTGGGCGGGGGGCTCGTACGGCTGCCGGGCGAAGGTCGCCCTCAGTGCGCGCCGGGCGGCGACGAGCCCGATCTCGCCCAGATCCGGGCGCCCCGCGTCCGCTTCCCTCGCCTCCGCTTCCCCGGCCGCCCGCCGGGTCCACTCGGCCAGGGCCCGGACGCGGCTCGCCGCGTCCGCGAGACGCTCCTCGGGAAGGGTGCCCGACCGCACGGCGGCGACCAGGGCGTCGGCCAGGCGCCGCACGGTGTCGTCGTCGGCGAGGCCGCCGCCCACGCAGATGGCGTCGGCACCGGCGGCCAGGGCGAGGACGCTGCCGTGCTCGATGCCGTACGTACCGGCGATGGCCCGCATCTCCATGCCGTCGGTGACGATGAGGCCCTCATGGCCCAGCTCGGCCCGGAGCAGGTCGGTGAGGATGCCGTGGGACAGGGTCGCCGGGCGGTCGGGGTCGAGGGCCGGGACGAGGATGTGGGCGCTCATGACGGCGCGGGTGCCGGCGGTGATGGCGGCGTGGAAGGGCGTCAGTTCGCGGGACTTGATCAGAGGGCGGTCCGCGTCGATGCGGGGCAGGGCCAGATGGGAGTCGACAGCGGTGTCACCGTGTCCCGGGAAGTGCTTGGTGCATGCGGCGACCCCGGCGGCCTGGAGACCGGTGACATAGGCGGCCGTGTGACGGGCGACCAGATCGGGATCGGCGCCGAAGGAGCGGACGCCGATGACGGGGTTCGCCGGGTTGGAGTTGACGTCGGCGGAGGGAGCCCAGTTGAAGTTGACGCCGCATTCGGCGAGGCGGCGGCCGAGGGCGAAGGCGACGTCCCGGGTGAGGTCGGGGTCGTCGACGGCGCCCAGGGCGTGGTTGCCGGGGACGGAGGAACCGGTGCGGACCTCCAGGCGGGTGACGTCGCCGCCCTCCTCGTCGATCGCGACCAGGACGTCCTCGTGCTCGGCGCGCAACTGGGCAGTGAGGGAGGAGAGTTGTTCGGGAGAGGTGATGTTGCGGCCGAAGAGGCCGACGGAGGCGAGGCCCTCACCGAGGCGGCGCAGCAGCCAGTCGGGGGCGGTGGTGCCCGTGAAGCCGGGCTGGAGGACGGTCAGCGCGTCCCGGGTGAGGCCGTCCTGCCCCGAGTGGGAGCCGGTCGAGCCGGTGGCGAATGTCGTCATCGGGTGGTTATCCCTTCACGGCGCCCGCGGTGAGGCCCGCGGCCATCTTGCGCTGGACGAGGAGGAAGAGGACGACGATCGGCACGGCCATCATCGTGGAGCCGGCCATCATCGGGGCGTATTCGGTGCCGTGTTTGGTGGTGAAGTTGCCGAGCCAGACGGTGGCGGTCTGGTTCTGCTGGCTCATCAGCATCAGGGCGTACAGGTACTCGTTCCATGCCTGGATGAAGGCGTAGACCGAGGTCGCCACCATGCCGGGCGCGAGCAGGGGGAAGACCACGCGGAGGAAGGCGGTGGTGCGGGAGCAGCCGTCGACCATGGCGGCCTCCTCCAGCTCACGCGGGATGTTGACGATGAAGCCGCGCAGGGTCCACACCGTGAACGGGAGGATGAACGTCAGATAGGTGATGACGAGGCCGGTGAGGCGGTCGTACTGGCCCAGGTCGTTCAGGAGCAGGAAGACCGGGATGATCATCGCGACCAGCGGGACCATCTGGACGGCCAGGATGCCGACGATCACCACCTTGCGGCCACGGAAGGCGAAGCGGGAGATGGCGAGGGCCGCCAGCATGCCGACGACGATACCGATCACGACGACCGTCAGGGACACCACGAGGCTGCGGCCCACGGGGCCCCAGAAGTCGGCGATGTCCAGCGCGCGGCTGAAGTTGGAGAGGGTGACGGACGTCGGCAGGAGGCTGGGGTCCGGGTCGATGGCGTCCTCGGCCGGTTTGAACGCGGTGTTCAGCATCCAGTAGACCGGGAAGCCTGCGGTGACGAAGACGAGGAGGCCGAGGAGGTTCCAGCCGAGCCTGGACCCGCGGCGACCGCGGGCGGTGGCTGTGCTCATTCGACCTCTCCGATCTTCAGCATCTGGCGCATGTAGACGCCGATCACGCCGAGCAGCAACAGCACGGTGAGAAGCGCGATCGCGGAGCCCTGCGCGTAGTCGTTGACCACGAAGGCCCTGTCGTACGAGTAGGTGGTGAGCAGTTGGAACTCGGCCTCCGGGTGGCCGTTGCGCATCACGAAGACCTGCGGGAAGACCCCCATGTCCCAGATGACGGAGAGCGTCGTGAGCATCACGACGATCGGCTTCAGGATGGGGAGGGTGACATAGCGGTAGACGCCCCACGCGCCGGCGCCGTCCAGGCGGGCGGCCTCCTCCAACTCCTTCGGCACCTGGGTGAGTCCGGCGCTGAGGGTGATGACCACGAACGGCACGGCGCCCCACACCACGAGCAGGGTGATGACGGCGAGGCCCTCGGGGCCGCTCGCGAACCAGTTGTGGCCGATCATGTCGACGCCGGGGAGCTTGCTGAGGAGTGCGTTGAAGATGCCGTAGTCGGAGTCGAACAGCCACTTGAAGACGGTGGTGGCCACGATGATCGGCATGCCCCAGCTCGCCACGAGCGCGATGTTGATGAGGGTCTTCACCCAGCCCGAGACCCGCTGGAGCAGGAGGGCGATCAGCATGCCGATGACCATGGTGAACACGACGCAGGCGGCGGCGAAGACGACGGTCCGTACGACGACCGTCCAGAACTCGCCGTCCCCCAGCACCTTGGCGAAGTTGTCGAAGCCGACCGACTCCGCCGGCTGGAAGCCCCACAGCTGGGACTGGCCGAACTTCTGGAAGGAGAGCGTGACCAGACGGACCAGGGGGTAGCCGAGGACGACGGCGAGGACCAGCAGGCAGGGGGCGAGGAGCGCCCAAGGGACCGCTGCTCCGCCGGAACGCTTCGGGCCGGGGGCCGAGCTCGCCGCGGCGGGTGGTCCTGGCGGCGCCTGCCGCGGTGGCGGCACCTTGGTCGGAGTGGTCGTGTCTGCGGCACTCATCGCGCGCTCCTAAAGCAAATGAAGAGGGAGCCGATCAACGCCCCGCCGGCCTCGCCCCGTCCGGAGCCGGACGGTGAGGCACCCGAGCAGGGGTGCGGGGAGCCGCGCGACGAGCCACGACGCACGGGCGGCGCCCCCACGGCCCTTCGCGGCACCGGCGTGGGATCCGCCGGTCGGCTGAGGGCGCCCACGGACCGAATCCGTGGCACCCCCGGTCGGGCCCGGCGTCCGTGGACCCGGCCCGAGCGGGGGTCGACCATCACTTGGTGTTGATGACCTTGTCGATCGCGGCGTCCGCCTCCTTGGCGGCCTGCTCGACCGTCTTCTTGCCGGTGCCGATGTTCTGGAGCATGGTCTGGAGGATCTGGGCCTTCTCGACCTGGCCCCAGCCGGGCGCCATCGGGACGAACCAGTTGGACTCGGCCGCGGTGGCGGGGACCGCCGTCGCGGGGTCGTCCTTGAGGGTGGCGAGGTCGGTCTTGTTGTTGGGCAGGTTGCCCTTCTCCATCAGCCCCTTCTGGCCGGCGGGGCCGGTGAAGGCGTTGATCCACTCGGCGGCGACGTCCTGTGCGTCGGACTTCACGGGGACGGCGAGGTCGGAGCCGCCGAGGAAGACGGGCAGGTTCTTGCCGGACGGGCCGGGCATCACGAAGTTCTCGACATGGCCGGCGAGCTTGCCGGTCTTGTCGTTCTCCTTGGCCGCGGCGGTCGCGCCCTCCCACGCGGGGGAGAAGATCATGCCGGACTTGCCCTGGCCGTAGACGATGTACCGGTCGGACTCGTCCTTGGTCTTGTCGCCGTGCATGTAGCTGTCGACGACGTTCTCGAACTCCTTGAGGCCCTTGACGGACTCCGGGGAGGAGAGGTTGGCCTTCCACTGGCCGCCCGACTCGACGGCTATGGAGCCGCCGGCGTCGTAGACGAAGGACATGGCCGCGTACCAGTCACGGGTGGGCTGGTACCAGGCACTGAACTTGTCGCCCTGCTTCTTCTGGAGCTTGTCGAGCGCGGCGGTCAGCTCGTCGTACGTCTTCGGCGGGGACTTGACGCCGACCGCGGCGAAGACGTCCTTGCGCCAGTTGGCGACGCGGCCGCCGGCGTAGTACGGGACACCGTAGGTCTTGCCCTCGTAGGTCACGGAGGCCTTGAGGCCGTCGAGCCAGGCGCCGGAGTTGTCGAACTTCGCCGGATCCACGGGGGCGAAGGCACCCTTGACCATGTAGGCGAGCATCTCGGTGTTGCCCATCTCGACGACATCGGGGGCCTTGTCGGTGGCGAGGACGGCGTCCAGCTTGGCGTTCTTGTCGGGCCAGCCGTAGTACTCGTGCCTGATCTTGATGCCGGGGTGCTTCTTCTTGACCGCCGCGTCCGCGGCCTTGACCAGATCCGGCCAGTTGTTCTGCGCGTCGACGGTGAGCCAGACGGTCAGTTCCTTGGTGTCGGCCGCCTTGTCCGAGCCCCCGCTCTCGCCCCCGCACGCCGCGACGGAGACCATCAGGCCCGCCACACAGATCGCGGTTGTCAGCTTGCGCTTCACGCCACCCTCCTCAGGGATGCCATTCCTCAGGGATGCCACAAACCCCCCTGCTCCCCGCGGTGACAGACGTACCGCCCATGGGGCCGGGACCTGGACCAATGGTGTAGACCAGTACGCCGGAGCTTGGCTCAGACCAATCGACGTGTCAAGGGTGCGCGAACCAGCCCCCACCAGCCGTTATGCGACCTACATATGCAAGAACCTTTATGTAAGAAGCCAGCGAAAACCGAGCGCTTGAGTCACACTCTTCGGGTAGACCACTGCACCTTCTCGGAAGAGATCCGCGGAGCCCTCTCCGTGGACTAGACCAGCGAGGGCTCTGCGGGTATACAGAAGGATCACGCCACTAGGAGCCGGGAAGGCGGAGCATGAGCACCGACGTCAGCAGTGCGGAGAACGAGAACGGGGCGAACGTCCGTACCGCGCGTGTGCCCAAGTACTACCGCCTGAAGAAGCACCTGCTGGACATGACCGAAACCCTGCCGCCCGGCACGCCGGTCCCCCCGGAGCGGACACTCGCCGCCGAGTTCGACACCTCGCGCACGACCGTGCGGCAGGCGCTGCAGGAACTGGTGGTCGAGGGTCGCCTGGAGCGCATCCAGGGCAAGGGCACGTTCGTCGCCAAGCCGAAGGTCTCCCAGGCCCTGCAACTCACCTCGTACACGGAGGACATGCGCGCCCAGGGCCTGGAACCGACGTCCCAGCTGCTGGACATCGGCTACGTCACCGCCGACGACACCCTCGCCGGGCTGCTCGACATCACGGCGGGCGGACGGGTCCTGCGGATCGAGCGGCTCCGCATGGCCAACGGCGAGCCGATGGCCATCGAGACAACCCATCTGTCCGCCAAGCGGTTCCCGGCCCTGCGCAGGTCACTGGTCAAGTACACGTCCCTGTACACCGCGCTCGCCGAGGTGTACGACGTCCATCTGGCCGAGGCCGAGGAGACCATCGAGACCTCGCTGGCCACCCCGCGCGAGGCCGGACTGCTCGGCACGGACGTGGGCCTGCCGATGCTGATGCTCTCCCGCCACTCCGTGGACAAGGAGGGCCAGCCGGTGGAGTGGGTGCGGTCCGTCTACCGGGGCGACCGCTACAAGTTCGTGGCGCGCCTCAAGCGCCCGCAGGACTGACCGGTCCGCGGCGCCCGGCCCCCCGCGGCGGCAGCCGATCCCCCGCACCAGCCGCCGTCCCGTGCGCCGGAATGGACGCACGGGACGCAATACCTCCGCAACTCCGTTATGCGAACAGGGGTTACGCGCAGCGGAGCAGTCCCTTAGATTTCCTGCGCATTGCTCAGGTGATCAGTGAGGGGACGGAGCCCTGGTATGTCCAATGCGCCCGACGTGAAATCACCGGAGACACCGGCGGTGACACCTGTCAGAGTAGTCATCGCCCTGTTCCTGTTCGCCCCGTTCGTGGCGATGCTCTGGGTCGGTTCGTACGCCAAGACGGATCCCGCGTTCATCGGTATCCCGTTCTTCTACTGGTACCAGATGGCCTGGGTGCTGATCTCCACCGCGCTCACGGCCGCCGCCTACGCCCTGTGGCAGCGTGACCAGCGCGCCCGCAGGTCCGCGCGGTCCGAGGACGGGGGTGTCGCGCGGTGAAGGACGGCGTGAACGGCGTGGCACTCGCCGTCTTCATCTTCTTCTTCCTGGCCGTCACGGTCATGGGTTTCATGGCCGCCCGGTGGCGCAAGGCCGAGAACGAGCACAGCCTCGACGAATGGGGGCTGGGCGGAAGGTCGTTCGGCACCTGGATCACCTGGTTCCTGCTCGGCGGCGACCTCTACACCGCGTACACCTTCGTCGCAGTACCGGCGGCGATCTACGCGGCGGGCGCGGCCGGCTTCTTCGCGGTGCCCTACACGATCCTCGTGTACCCGCTCATCTTCACGTTCCTGCCGCGCCTGTGGTCGGTGTCGCACCGGCACGGGTACGTGACCACGTCGGACTTCGTCCGCGGCCGCTTCGGGTCGAAGGGCCTGTCGCTCGCGGTGGCCCTGACCGGCATTCTGGCGACGATGCCCTACATCGCGCTCCAGCTCGTCGGCATCCAGGCCGTGCTGGACGTGATGGGTGTCGGCGGCGGTGAGAACACCAACTGGTTCATCAAGGACCTGCCGCTGCTGATCGCCTTCGGCGTCCTGGCCGCGTACACCTACTCCTCCGGCCTCCGCGCCCCCGCGCTGATCGCGTTCGTGAAGGACACGCTGATCTACATCGTCATCGCGGTGGCGATCATCTACATCCCGATCAAGCTGGGCGGCTTCGACGACATCTTCGCCAAGGCGAGCGAGGCGTACGGCCAGACCAACCCGGCGACGGGCGCGCCGCGCGGGGCCCTGGTCCCAGGCGACGCCAATCAGTGGACGTACGCGACCCTGGCGCTCGGCTCGGCGCTCGCGCTCTTCATGTACCCGCACTCGATCACCGCGACGCTGTCCTCGAAGAGCCGCGAGGTCATCCGGCGCAACACCACGATCCTGCCGCTGTACTCGCTGATGCTGGGCCTGCTGGCGCTGCTGGGCTTCATGGCGATCGCGGCCGGGATCAAGGTGCAGAACGGGCAGCTGGCGATCCCGCAGTTGTTCGAGACCATGTTCCCGGACTGGTTCGCGGGTGTGGCCTTCGCGGCGATCGGCATCGGCGCGCTGGTACCGGCGGCGATCATGTCCATCGCCGCGGCGAACCTCTTCACGCGCAACATCTACAAGGACTTCATCAAGCCGGACGCCACCCCCGCGCAGGAGACGAAGGTCTCCAAGCTGGTGTCGCTGCTGGTGAA
Organism: Streptomyces sp. HM190; assembly: GCF_009857135.1. Taxonomy (GTDB): domain Bacteria; phylum Actinomycetota; class Actinomycetes; order Streptomycetales; family Streptomycetaceae; genus Streptomyces; species Streptomyces heilongjiangensis. The sequence goes on along the minus strand of NZ_CP047318.1, from coordinate 5,835,450 downwards.
GGTCGGCGCGCTGGTCTTCGTGCTGACGATGGACAAGACGGTCGCCATCAACTTCCAGCTCCTCGGCGGCATCTGGATCCTCCAGACCTTCCCGGCCCTGGTCGGTGGCCTCTTCACCCGCTGGTGCCACCGCTGGGCCCTGCTCGCCGGCTGGGCGGTCGGCATGATCTACGGGACGGTCGCCGCGTGGAACGTGTCGTCGCCGACCCAGAAGCACTTCGGCGGCTCCTCCGCGGAGATCCCCGGCATCGGCGAGATCGGCTACATCGGCCTCACGGCGTTCGTCCTCAACGCCGTCGTCACCGTGGTCCTCACCTTCGTCCTCCGGGCGGCCAAGGCCCCCGACGGCATCGACGAGACCAAGCCGAGCGACTACACGGCCGACGCGGGCGACGCGGGCGTCCAGGTGGAACTGCCGCCGGCGACGGCCGGTTCGAGTCACTGACGCTCTGACGCGCAGACCCCGCGCCCCCGGGCAAGGGCCTGGTCCTTTCCCGCGGGCCGAAGGCCCGGAGGGGGCGCGGGGAACTGCGCGAGCGACCATGACGAACCCGCACACGCCGGGCAACCGGACTCCCGTGTGCGGAGGCGACCGTGGGACCTGAAGGGGACCCGAGGGGCACAGCTCTCGACGACGAGGACAGCGGCGGCAGGCGCGCCCCCGGCTACCCTTGCCCCGTGACCGTCCGCTCACCGATCGTCCTGGACAGCGACCCCGGTATCGACGACGCCGTAGCCCTGCAGTACCTCCTCGGGACGGGCCTGTGGGACCTGAAGGCCTACACCTCGGTCGGCGGCAACCTCCCCGCCGACGCCACCTACCGCAACGCCCGCTCCCTGGCCCGAGCCCTCCGCATCGACGCCGACGTCCCCGTTCACCGGGGCGCGGGCCGCGCCCTCTCCCGCCTTCCCTACCGCGAGGCGACCGCCTTCCACGGCCGGGCGGGCCTCGGCGAGGAGTCCCTGCCCGACTCCACCGCCCCGCACCCCACGGAGTCCTCCGCGCAGGCCCTGCTGCGCCTGTCCCGCGAGCACGAGGGCGAATTGACGGTGTGCGCCACCGGCCCGCTCACGAACGTCGCGATCGCCCTGCTGGAGGATCCCGGGTTCGCCCGTCGCGTCGCGAAGTTCGTGTTCATGGGCGGCGCCGCGCAGGTACCGGGGAACGTCACCCCGGTTGCCGAGTTCAACATCTGGTCCGACCCGGACGCCGCCGAGATCGTGCTCTCCTCCGGCATCCCCTTCACGATGGTCGACCTGGACGCCTCCCACCGCTGGCTGTTCCGCCCCGCGGACCTCGCGGCGCTGGAGGCGGCGGGCCCGGGCACGGCGCTCGCCGCCCGGCTGATGCGGACGTACACGAAGGCCTACACCCGCCACGGCGGGGACGGCACGTGTCCACTGCACGATCCGCTGGCGGTGGGAGTGTGCGGGGACGAGGCGTTCGTGGCAACCGCCGAGGGGGCCGTGATCGTGGAGTGCGCGAGCGAACTCACGCGCGGCCAGACCGTGTTCGTACCGGTCGGCGCCCGGCGCGTCCACTACTCCGAATCCCCCTCCTTGACGGCTCGCCTCCGCGTCACCGGCCGCGTCGCCCTCGGCCCGGGGCCCCGCGACTTCAGCGACCACTTCGTGACGACGCTGCCGCACTGGCCGGCTCTGCCCTGACCGACCCGCCGCCGCTGCCGCCACTGCGCCCACCCGACTCGGCCTCAGCCGCTGCCCCGCCCACAGCCGCCAGCCGCCAGCCGCCAGCCGCCAGCCGCCAGCCGCACGGACTATCACATGATCAACCGTCCCTGTGGACAACCGCGGACCTGCCCCCCGCCTCCTCGTGCAGACTGCGTTCCATGGACATCACGATCAGGCCCCTCTCCCCCGACGAGTACACCGACCTCGGCGACATCACCGCGCAGGCCTACCTGACGGACGGACTGCTCGACTTCGGCGAGAGCGACGCCTACCTCGGCGAACTGCGGGACGTGGCGAAGCGGGCCGTCGCGGCCGAGGTGCTCGTCGCCGTGGCGGAGGGGCGGGTGGTCGGCGGGGTGACCTTCGTCCCGGACGGAGGCGCCATGGCCGATATCGCCACCACCGGGGAGGCCGAGATCCGGATGCTGGCGGTCGATCACGCCGCCCGCGGCCGCGGCATCGGCGAGGCCCTCGTACGTGACTGCGTCGAGCGCGCCAGAGCCGTCGAGGGCTGCGTACGGGTCGTGCTCTCGACCCAGCGGGCCATGCACTCCGCCCACCGCATCTACGAACGCCTGGGCTTCGTTCGCACGCCGGCCCGCGACTGGAGCCCCGTCCCGCACCTCCCGGACCTGACGCTGCTCACCTATGAGTTGACGCTATGACACGCTCCGAAGTCGCCGCGACACAACATCTGGTGGTGGACCGGCGGCCCAACACAAGATGTATGCTCATGCTCGCTGTCGCCGCAGGGGAATCCGGTGCGAATCCGGAACTGTCCCGCAACGGTGTACTTGCGTGTCTTCGCACGCGAGTCCAGTCCGAGGACCTGCCGACAGTGCGCCCGGCCGTCCGGTCCGGGTGCCCTGACGTCCGGGCCTCGTGGAATGGGCCGGTGGACGCGACGCCCCCGTGCGCTCGTGTGCTGCTGCCTGCCTTCCGCGCGGCCCCGTGCCGAGCGAGGGAGAGCCCCCACGTGACCATCGCGCCAGCCGACCCGGTTTCAGCCACCCCGGCCACCGCCGGACCGGCTTCCGCCACCCCGGCGACGGAGACCGACGGTCCCGGTGCCGCGTTGCTGCGGACCCTGACCGAGCTGACCGCCGACCTCCCCGACGCCGACCCCGGCCGGGTCGCCGCCGCCGCGCTGCGCGGCCGGTCCACGCGGGCGGACGAGACGGAGCTGCGCGAGCTGGCCACGGAGGCGGCCGCCGGCCTCATCTCCGAGGACCCCGCCTACTCGAAGCTGGCCGCCCGCCTGCTGACGATCTCCATCCGCGCCGAGGCCACCTCCCAGGGCGTCACGACGTTCACGGAGTCCGTCGCCGTGGGCCACCGGGAAGGGCTCGTCGCCGACCGCACGGCGGAGTTCGTGCGCCTGCACGGCGAACGGCTCGACGCGCTCGTCGACCCGGCCGCCGACGACCGGTTCGGCTACTTCGGGCTGCGCACGCTCCACAGCCGCTACCTCCTCAGGCACCCGATCACCCGCAAGGTCGTGGAGACCCCGCAGCACTTCATGCTGCGGGTGGCCAGTGGTCTCGCCGAGGACGACACGGCGCGGTCCGTGGACGAGGTCGCCGCACTGTACGGGCTCATGAGCCGCCTCGACTACCTGCCCTCCTCCCCCACCCTCTTCAACTCCGGTACGCGGCACCCCCAGATGTCGTCCTGCTACCTCCTCGACTCCCCGCTGGACGAGCTGGACTCCATCTACGACCGCTACCACCAGGTGGCCCGCCTCTCGAAACACGCCGGCGGCATCGGCCTGTCGTACTCCCGCATCCGTTCACGGGGTTCGCTGATCCGGGGCACCAACGGGCACTCCAACGGCATCGTGCCGTTCCTGAAGACGCTGGACGCCTCGGTCGCCGCCGTGAACCAGGGCGGCCGGCGCAAGGGCGCGGCAGCGGTCTACCTGGAGACCTGGCACTCCGACATCGAGGAGTTCCTGGAGCTGCGGGACAACACCGGTGAGGACGCCCGCCGTACCCACAACCTGAACCTGGCGCACTGGGTCCCGGACGAGTTCATGCGCCGGGTCAACGCGGACGAGCAGTGGTCGCTGTTCTCCCCGGCGGACGTGCCCGAGCTGGTCGACCTGTGGGGCGCGGAGTTCGACGCCGCGTACCGCAAGGCGGAGGCGGACGGGCTGGCACGGAAGACCATCCCGGCCCGTGACCTGTACGGCCGCATGATGCGGACGCTCGCGCAGACCGGCAACGGCTGGATGACGTTCAAGGACGCCGCCAACCGCACCGCCAACCAGACCGCCGAGCCGGGCCACGTCGTCCACTCCTCCAACCTGTGCACGGAGATCCTGGAGGTCACCGACGACGGTGAGACGGCGGTCTGCAACCTGGGCTCGGTGAACCTGGGCGCCTTCGTCGACGTCACGACCGGGGACCTGGACTGGCGGCGGCTGGACGAGACCGTCCGCACGGCCGTGACCTTCCTGGACCGGGTCGTCGACATCAACTTCTACCCGACCGAGCAGGCGGGCCGGTCCAACGCCAAGTGGCGCCCCGTGGGCCTCGGCGCGATGGGCCTGCAGGACGTCTTCTTCAAGCTGCGGCTACCGTTCGACTCGGCCGAGGCGAAGGCCCTGTCCACCCGTATCGCCGAGCGCATCATGCTCGCCGCGTACGAGGCGTCCACCGACCTCGCCGAGCGCAACGGCCCGCTGCCGGCCTGGGAGAAGACCCGGACGGCCCGCGGTGTGCTGCATCCCGACCACTACGGCGTGGAGTTCACCTGGCCGGAGCGCTGGGCGGCCCTGCGCGAGCGCGTCGCCGCCGTCGGCATGCGTAACTCGCTGCTCCTCGCCATCGCGCCCACGGCGACCATCGCCTCCATCGCCGGTGTGTACGAGTGCATCGAGCCGCAGGTGTCCAACCTGTTCAAGCGGGAGACTCTCTCCGGTGAGTTCCTCCAGGTCAACTCCTACCTGGTGAAGGACCTCAAGGAGCTGGGCGTCTGGGACGCCCGCACCCGTGAGGCGCTGCGCGACTCGAACGGCTCGGTGCAGGACTTCGCGTGGATCCCCGCCGACGTCCGGGCCTTGTACCGCACCGCCTGGGAGATCCCCCAGCGCGGACTGATCGACATGGCCGCCGCCCGCACGCCGTATCTCGACCAGGCCCAGTCGCTGAACCTGTTCCTGGAGACGCCGACCATCGGCAAGCTCTCCTCGATGTACGCGTACGTCTGGAAGTCGGGGCTGAAGACGACGTACTACCTGCGCTCGCGCCCGGCGACCCGTATCGCCCGCGCCGCCCAGGGCCAGGGCCAGGCGCGGACGCAGCTCCCCACCCAGTCCGGGAAGACCATCCCCGTCCAGCAGGCCGCCGACCCGGATGCCGTCGCCTGCTCCCTTGAGAACCCCGAGTCCTGCGAGGCCTGCCAGTGATGTCCAGCACCCAGAACCTTCTCGACCCCGGCTTCGAGCTGACTCTGCGCCCCATGCGCTACCCGGACTTCTACGAGCGCTACCGGGACGCCATCAAGAACACCTGGACCGTGGAGGAGGTCGACCTCCACTCGGACGTCGCCGACCTCGCGAAGCTCAGCCCCGCCGAGCAGCACCTGATCGGCCGTCTGGTCGCCTTCTTCGCGACGGGCGACTCGATCGTCGCGAACAACCTGGTGCTGACGCTCTACAAGCACATCAACTCGCCCGAGGCGCGGCTGTATCTGTCGCGGCAGCTGTTCGAGGAGGCCGTCCACGTCCAGTTCTACCTGACGCTGCTGGACACCTACCTGCCCGACCCGGAGGACAGGGCGGCGGCGTTCGCGGCGGTGGAGAACATCCCGTCCATCCGGGAGAAGGCCGAGTTCTGCTTCCGGTGGATGGACTCGGTGGAGAAGCTGGACCGTCTGGAGTCCCGGGCGGACCGCCGCCGCTTCCTGCTCAACCTCATCTGCTTCGCGGCGTGCATCGAAGGGCTGTTCTTCTACGGTGCCTTCGCGTACGTCTACTGGTTCCGCAGCCGGGGTCTGCTGCACGGTCTGGCGACCGGCACCAACTGGGTCTTCCGCGACGAGACGATGCACATGAGCTTCGCGTTCGACGTGGTCGACACCGTCCGCAAGGAGGAGCCGGACCTCTTCGACGACGAGCTGCAGCAGCAGGTGACGGACATGCTGCGGGAGGCCGTGGAGGCCGAGCTGCAGTTCGCCCGCGACCTGTGCGGTGACGGCCTGCCGGGCATGAACACCGACTCCATGCGGCAGTACCTGGAGTGCGTCGCCGACCAGCGGCTGACGCGGCTGGGCTTCGCGCCGGTGTACGGCTCGGAGAACCCCTTCTCCTTCATGGAGCTGCAGGGCGTCCAGGAGCTGACCAACTTCTTCGAGCGGCGCCCGTCCGCGTACCAGGTCGCGGTGGAGGGCACCGTCGACCTGGACGAGGACTTCTAGAACCCGCGAGCCGGCTCCGCCTCGGGGGGAGGGGCCGGCTCGCCCCGGTCCGCCGGGGTCACGTGAGCGTCGGGCAGCGCCATCCCCTTCTGCTCCCGCTTCTGCTTCCAGGCGGCGCCGGTCCAGTCGGCGAAGGCACCGCTCGGGGGCACTGCAGGCGGAGAAGGTACTGCTGCGAGTGACGCCGTGCGCGGGACAAGGGACGCGGGACGCGTGTCGCACGCCTGTGAGATCAAACCGTGCGGGCGAAGCGTCGCGAGGCGGAAGCGGAGGCGGGGCGCTCGGATCGCGCCCCGTCGATCGCGGCCTGGCGTTCCGTCGCCTCCCTGAGCTGCCGGTCCACGCGCCGGTCATGGGCGACGCCGACGAGGGCGGGCAGCACGACCAGGGCGAGCATGGCGACGACGACCAGTGTTCCGATGAGCGCTTGCAGCTGTGTGGTGTTCATGGACACCACTGTCGCGCGGAACACTCCTGACAAACAGTGGCAGTACTGCCGCGCACCCTTCAATTACTGCCACTTCCGGGGCACACTGGAGGCATGCTGACCAACGTGGCGGCCGTCCTCATGGACGGCGTGCACCCCTTCGAACTCGGTGTCGTCTGCGAGGTCTTCGGTCTGGACCGCAGCGACGAGGGTCTGCCCGTGTACGACTTCGCTGTCGCCTCCGCGGAGGGTCCGACCCTGCGGACGCACGCCGGGTTCACGATCTCGACGCCGTACGGTCTGGACCGGCTCGACGAGGCCGACCTGATCGTCGTCCCGGCGGGCGAGAGCTATGTGCGCCGCATCTATCCGGCGGACCTGCTGGACGCGCTGCGTCGCGCCACCGACCGGGGCGCCCGGGTGCTGAGCGTGTGCTCGGGGGTGTTCGTGCTCGGTGCGGCCGGTCTGCTGGACGGCCGGCGCTGCGCGGTGCACTGGCGGCACTCGGACGAGCTGTCCCGCCAGTATCCGCGCGCGGTGGTGGAGCCGGACGTGCTGTACGTGGACGAGGACCCGGTGATCACCTCGGCGGGCACGGCGGCCGGCATCGACGCGTGTCTGCACATCGTGCGCAAGGAGCAGGGGCCGGAGGTCGCCAACAAGATCGCCCGGCGGATGGTGGTGCCACCGCACCGGGACGGGGGCCAGGCCCAGTACATCGACCGGCCGCTGCCACGCTCGCAATGCGACACGGTCGGCGAGGTGCTCACGTGGATGGAGCGCCATCTCGACGAGGAGGTCACCGTCGAGCAGCTCGCGGCACGCGCCCACATGTCGCCGCGAACGTTCGCCCGCCGCTTCCAGCAGGAGACGGGGACCACGCCGTACCGCTGGATCCTGCGCCAACGGGTGCTGCTGGCACAGCGGTTGCTGGAAGCGACGGACGAGACGATGGACGCGATCGCCTGGCGCACCGGTTTCGGCACGGCGTCCACCCTGCGCCATCAGTTCGTCCGGGCCCTGGGCACGACACCGCAGGCCTACCGCCGTACCTTCCGGGGTCCGGAAGCCGCCGCCTGAGACGGCGCCGGGCACGCCTCCGGGCGGTCGGCTGCCGCCCGGAACGCGCGCCCGGGATGTGTCCGTGCGGTGGTTCAGTCGTTCGCGACGACGGGGTAGCGGGGCTCGTTCTCGGCCATCTGCCGCAGTGCGTCCTTGCGGTCGCGCTTGGACAGCCGGTCGATGTACAGGTAGCCGTACAGGTGGTCGGTCTCGTGCTGGAGGCAGCGCGCGAAGTACCCGGTGCCGCGGACCTTGATCGGGTTGCCCTTCTCGTCCTGGCCGGTGACCTCGGCGTAGTCGGGCCGGGCGAGCGGCATGTACGCGGTAGGCACCGACAGGCAGCCCTCGTTGCTGTCGTCCAACCGGCGCTTTTCGGCAGGCAGTTCGACGAGCTTGGGGTTGCAGACCACGCCGACGTGGCGGTTGCCCTCGTCGTCGGGGCAGTCGTACACGAACACCTTCAGGTCGACGCCGATCTGGTTGGCGGCGAGGCCCACGCCCTCGGCGGTGCGCTGGCTGGCGAACATGTCGTCGACCAGCTTGGCGAGTTCGTCGCCGAACTCCGTGACGTCCTTGCACTCCTTGTGCAGGACGGGGTTCCCGACGACGGTGATGGGCAGCGAGGTGCCGCGCTCACGGTACGCCTGCTCGCGCTCCTCGCAGTCCTCCGTGTCGACGACGAACCCGTCGTCGTCGACGGGGAGCACGCCCACGTGCTGCTGTTCGGTCTCCTGCTGAGCCATGACAGACGTACGCCTTCCTCACAAAACAAGGGCTGAGTTGCTGATACAGGGTACGGGCAGCGGCGGAGCGAAGCGTCGGCAACCGCGTGACCGGCCGGATGCGGCCCGTGCCCCGGCGTACGACTGCTCGGGCTTCTAACAGACCTCTTCGAGATCCCGCCAGTCCCTGGAATCAGGGCTGTCGGCGACCCATCCGTCGAGCAGCCCCCGGACCAGCGACGCCGGGGCGGCGATGCCGCACTCCCGCTCGGGCACCCACAACTGCCCGTCCGTGACGTGCCCGAGCGGCCCGGGGTGCCCCGGCTCGCTGTGGTCGTGCGGGTCCATGTGGTCCCCGTCACCCTCGTCGGACGGCATCCGGGACTCCGAGCAGAGCCGGCACAGTAGCCGTACCGACGACGACCAGTCCTCGGCAGCGAAGCCCGCGTCGGCCGCGAGCCGTTCCAACGCGTCCCGGTCGGCCTCCGTGGCGGCCTCCAGCAGCACCACCCAGGTCGGCACCGGCGACGGCGCCCACAGTTCGATCTCGTCGAAAACCGGGTAGGCGTGTCCGGCGGCCGTGGTGCGCTCGCCGTGCGGGACCCCGTCGTGGAGGACGACCTCGCCCCAGCGCCGCCCGGACGACGGCAGCGGAATGGAGAGCACCTCCATGCGCGCCGGGTCGAGCCTGCGCCCCCACACGACCTCGGCCTCGCCCTCCGGCGACAGCCGCACGGCGGCGCTGCCCAGGTCCATGCCGACCGGCTCCCCGGTGTCCGCGACGCCGCCCCCGGGCTTCGGCCGGGCCGCGCCGCCGGGCACCCGCAGCCCGTACGCCTGCCAGGCCCGGCGCGCCAGCGGCCAGTCCTGCAGGGCGGTGGCGGCGATGCCCACGTTCCACCAGTCGGGCGCCCCGGTCTCCCGGTCGAGCAGCGCGACGGCCCTCAGGCCGGCCGCCCTGGCCTGCTCCCAGTCGTGCCGGAACTTGTGCAGCAGGGCGAGGTTGAACCAGGACTCGGACAGCCACGGTTCCAGGTCCGCGGCACGTGTCAGCAGTGCGCCCGCGTCCTCGTAGCGACCGTCGCCGATGAGCGTGAACGCCCGGTCGGTGGCCTGCCGCCACGAGGCGGAGGGCCGATGCCGTCCCTTGCCGAAGATCCTCACGATTCCCGCCTGCCAGTTACGGTTCCCGCCTGCCGTTTCCGTGGAGTGGGCCGGCCGTCGCCCCCGGTTCACCCTCTCCCTCGCATCCAACCACGGACGGAAGGAGAGCCGCTCATTACCCATGGGTTACCCCACCACGGGCAAGGTCAGACCGTCTCGTGCCACCACCCTGGCAAGCGATTCGACCACCTCTGACTGATAGTCGTGTGCTGTCGCGAGCCGCAGGTCCTCCAGTGCCCTGAGCGGCCCCGAGGGGCCTGCTTCCCGGGTCTTCTCGTCGTATGCGTTCACCGCCCGGACGATTCGTGCGCCGAGCGGCTGGTCACGGTACGGATCGGCCTGACGCTCCACCACCACGGCGACCTCGGTGGCCACCCCGGTCTGCCGGACGACCGCCCCGCCCATCCGCGCGATCCGGCGCTGTTCGGCCGTAGGCAGACCGGCGGTGGCGCCGGCCGGCACCGGGTCGACCAGGCTGAGCTGCCCGATGTCGTGCATGAGGGCCGCGTACTCCAGCACGGTCAGCTCCCGCTCGCCGAGCCCCAGCTCCCGCCCCACCTCACGACTGAGCTCGGCGACCCTGCGGGCATGCCCCGGCGGGGTGTACCCGGCGATCTCGGTGGCCCGGGCCAGGGAGGCGATGGTCTGCCGGTACGTGGTCCGCACGGCCGCGTAGCGCCGGAACGACAACTGGGTGAGCAGCAGCGGAAGCGAGAACACGGGCAGCGCCCACAGCCCGGCCACCCCGACCGCCACGGCCATCACGACCCCGGTCGCGCACACCGCCGAACCGATCCCGAGGAGCCCTCGCAGTTCGTCCCGGAGCAACGGCCCGTACGGCCATCGCGTCCGGGCCCGCGCCAGGGCCGCCGCCAGGACCGCGTCGCACAGGGCGGTCACCACGAGCAGCCCGACGAGCAGCAGCACGCGCGCGTGCCCGCTCCAGCCCGAAAGCAGCCCGCTGCCGTGCAGGGGCTGGAAGCAGACGGCGGCGAAGGCGACGGTGAGCACGCGCCGGGTGAGGTGGTCGGCGGTGGTGACGCGCCACCATGCCCCGTGGGGCAGGCGCCCGAGCAGCGCGCCGACGGCGACGACGGCCACGACCTGCGGCACCCCGTGCTCGGTCGAACGCCCCGCGCACTCCCCCAGCAGCGCGTACGCGAGCCCTCCGGCCGCGCCCAGCGGCGCCTGCTCCCTGCCCTCCGCCCCGCGGTGGCGGAACAGTTCCCCCGCCGCCACGAGCGCCCCGAACGCAAGAGCGACTCCGGGCTCGTCGAGGCCGTACCAGAGGGTGTGCCCGAGGCCGGCGAGCACGAGCAGGGCGGACAGGCAACGGAGGAGGACGGGAAGGAGCGGGGCCGGGAGCACCCTCGGAGAACTCACCTGCCACGCCTCCCTGCGGCATCCCGCCCGACGGCGCCCCGATCGGCCGTGCCCCCTGCGCGCTCGCCAGCGGGTGCCGCCGGCGCCGGTACGTTCCGGCGGGGCTCGGTGGTCACCAGGGGCTCCCAGCCGCAGCGGGACAGCGCCCGGCCCAGCGCTCCCACCATCACGGGGTCGAACTGTGTGCCGGCGCAGCGCTCCAGTTCCTGCAGCGCGGCGGCGACCGGGCGGCCCCTGCGATAGGAGCGGGTCGAGGTCATCGCGTCGAACGCGTCGGCCACCGCCACCAGTCGCGCGAACTCCGGGATGTCGTCCCCGGCCAGCCCGTAGGGGTATCCGCTCCCGTCCATCCGCTCGTGATGGTGCAGGACCGCCGCGCGCGCCTCCCCGAGGAAGGAGATCCCACGCACCATCTCGTGCCCGTACTCGGGATGCAGTTCGACGATCCGGCGCTCCTCCGGGGTGAGCGGCCCGTCCTTGCGCAGCAGCCGCGTCGGCACCCCCAGTTTCCCCACGTCGTGGAGGATCCCGGCGAAGCGCAGCGTCTCGGCGCGCTCGTCGCCCATGCCCAGCTCACGGGCGATCATCAGGGAGGCCTGCCCTACCCGTTCGCTGTGGCCGCGCGTGTAGGCGTCCTTGATGTCGACGGCCTGCACGAGCGCCCGGATGGTCGCCTGGTGCGCCGCCCGCTCGCGGTGGTACTGCGCGAAGACCCAGCACGACACGTACATCGGCAGCAGGACGAGCAGCGCGGCGACGGGCCCGTACGGGCTGCGCCAGAGCACGGCCATCATCAGCCCGACGAGCCCGTGCGCGGTGACGGGTGCCAGGGCACGGAGGAGCAGGCCCCGCCAGGCGGCGCGCCACGGCACACGCTCGGCGAGCACCAGGATGCCGCCGTCGAGGAGGGCGAGCACGGCGCAGAACGTCAGCACGGCCGCCCCGGCGGGCAGCAGCGCGTCGGGGAAGTCGGGACCGACGACCGCGTCCGGGCCGCCGAGCGCCCCGTACGTCCAGGAGGCGGCCCAGACGGCGAGGACCAGCTGCGCCGCGCGCCAGACCCGCCGCAGTGCGCGCGGCCGCTGTTCGACGCGGGACACCAGCGCGCCCGGCACAGCGACGAGTGCGGCGACGGGGGGCGGCAGCAGGAAGGCGCCCGCGAGGAGCACCGGGAAGAAGGTGCCCATGCCCCGGGGAGCGAGGTGGCCGACGAATCGGCATCGGGTGATCTGCTCGCACCCGGCGTACAGGGCGGCGAGCAGGGCCACCGCCCACCAGGGGGTCCTGGGGCCGGGGAGGCCGGTGAGACAGACGAGGGCCGCGAGCACGGTACAGGCGACGTACACATGTGCCCATGCCGGAACCGATCTCATGGCGCCCCTCCCGAGATTCAGCTTCCGGAGCGTAGGGGCGAGTCGGCCCGGCCGGGGGTGACTACGGGCGAATCCCCTGGGCCACGAGGGCTTGATTAACTCATTCGAGTGAAATGGGTTCTTGGAGGGAGGGGAGAGGGCGGGAGCGTGCGGGGAGGCGTGTGGGGTCCGCCTCGGCCCGCCCCGTCCGCCTACGCCACCTCAGCCGGAGACGTCCGCCGCGAGGGCCTTGGTGAGTTGTTCCACGGTCGCCGGGGACTCGCGCTGGAACGCGGCGATGTCCAGGCAGTCGTCACCCATGACGGTCAGCAGGGTCCTTTCGCCGACCGCCACGACGATGACATGGCCGGCTCAGCAGCGGATGACCACCTCGCGGAGCGCGCCGGAGCCGGACTGGTCGGCGGCACTGAGGAATGGGGGCAGCAGGATGGACACCGAGACCGCACTCAAGGAAGCCATGACGGTCGACGGTGCGATCGGCGTGGCGCTGGTCGACTACGAGAGCGGTATGGCGCTCGGCACCCTCGGCGGGGGACAGCACCTCGACCTCGAACTCGCGGCCGCCGGGAGCACCGAGGTCGTGCGGTCCAAGATGCGCACGCCGGCCTCGCTCGACATGGACGACGTGATCGAGGACATCCTCATCACGCTCGGCGAGCAGTACGATCTGATCCGCCCGCTGAGCAGCAGCAAGGGCGCACTCTTCCTCCACCTGGCGCTCGACCGTCCCGCGGCAGTCTCGCCCTGGCCCGCCACAGTCTGAAGCGCGTGGAGACCGGCCCGGAGGTCTGATCTCCCGGCAGCGCACATGACCGAGCCCGTTCCGGGGCGGGCCTGACGGCCGCGCCCCGGAACGGGCTCGGTTCACGCGTGATCGCTTCGCACAGACCGCTTCACACGACCTTCGGGCGTACCCGCTGATGCGTGGGCGGCGCTCAGCTCTCCTGCGGTGTCGCAGGCGACGCCGTCACCTCCTGGTCGGGGACCGCCTGCCCGGAGCGGATCAGATCGATCCGCCCCATGACCTTGGCACGCAGGTCGGTCGGCACGTCGTCCTGCCCGCAGCACCGCTTGACGAGCTTCTTGACGGCCTGTTCGAGACCGTACTTCTCCAGGCACGGCGAGCACTCCTCGAAGTGGTGCTCGAACTTGGTGCAGTCGGCGTCGGGCATCTCACGGTCGAGGAACTCGTAGAGATGATCGAGGATCTCGCTGCAATCCGTCTCGTGCGGCTCTCCGCAGCTCATGAGCCCGAGCCTTTCGCTTCGTTCGACTCTCCGGCGCCGGCCGGGACCAGCCCGCGGTCACGGGCGTAGTCCTCGAGCATGCCGCGCAGTTGACGGCGGCCCCGGTGCAGCCGGGACATCACCGTACCGATGGGTGTCCCCATGATGTCGGCGATCTCCTTGTACGCAAAGCCCTCGACATCGGCGAGGTACACGGCGATGCGGAATTCCTCGGGGATCGCCTGCAACGCTTCCTTCACGTCCGAGTCGGGCAGGTGATCGAGCGCCTGCGACTCGGCCGAGCGCAGACCCGTCGACATGTGCGACTCGGCGCGCGCCAGCTGCCAGTCCTCGATCTCCTCGGCCGCGCTGCGCTGGGGCTCGCGCTGCTTCTTGCGGTACGAGTTGATGAAGGTGTTCGTGAGGATGCGGTACAGCCAGGCCTTCAGGTTGGTGCCCTCGCGGAACTGGTGGAAGGACGCGTACGCCTTGGCGTACGTCTCCTGTACCAGGTCCTCGGCGTCGGCCGGGTTGCGCGTCATGCGCAGCGCGGCCGAGTACATCTGGTCGAGGAATTCCAGCGCGTCCCGCTCGAAACGAGCGTTGCGGTCCGCGGCGGTCTCCGTGCCCTCGGGGTGCTCCGCCTGGCCCCGTTCGGTCCCTGCGTCGGTCCCAGTGACCGGACCCACCTCCTCCAGTGTCTGTGCGGTACCGAAACCGGTACCACCAGATTCGGAGGATAGACGACGATCCGCACCCGCCGCCGCCCGAACAGGGGCGCCCTTGGCCGCGTGCAACACCGTCCAGTCAAGGTCAGCGCGGCTGCTGCGGGTCGGGCAGATGGTCGAACCCATGCGGCGGACTTCCTCTCCTACGACGGTCAGCACGGTCTGTCGCACTGTCTGATGCGCACAACAGGGGACCGCCGCGCGGCATTCCCGCCTTCGCACCGACTCCTTACCGAGTGACCCGTTCCACTCGCTCCGGGGTGACCTCAGCGGGTGCGGGACAACGACGCGATCCACTCCACGACACCGTCGGTGATCACCTTCAGCGCCGCCTCCTGACCGAGGGGGGCCCGCTTCGGTACGGCGAACCCGTGGTCGCCGTGCGGTACCTCGACGAGCGTGTGGGGGCCCTCGGGGAACCCCTCCGGCCTCCCGAACGTGTCGGTCCCGCCCTGCACGACCAGTGTCGGCACCCCGGCGCCGAGCAGTTCGCCGGCGCGGGACTTCTCCGGCTTGCCCGGCGGATGCAGCGGGAAGCTCAGCGCGAGCACGGCCGCCGCGTCGAGTTCCTTCGCGGTACGGCAGGCCACCCGGGCCCCGGCGCTGCGCCCGCCCGCGATCACGGGCAGCCCCGGCCCGACGAGCGCGGGCCACACGCCCCGCCAGCCGACGTCCAGGGTCTTCGGCGCGGGCGCCAGCTTCTTGCCGGCCACCCGCCAGGGCTGCTCGACGAGCGCGACGGTCACCCCGTGCGCCGGGAGGACGGCGGCGAGGGCCTGCAGATCACGCGCCTCGACGCCGCCGCCCGCGCCGTGGCCGAGGGCGAGGACCCATCGGGCGTCGCTCGCCTCGTACCAGGTGACCCGGGCCGTTCCCGCGTCGGTGTCGATCTCTTCTCTGATGCCGTTCACGTCAGAAGAGTGTGCCCTCCTCGGGGCCCTCCAGCTCCTTCAGCAGCTCCGGAGCGTTGTTGCGGACGTTGCTGACGGCCGTGGAGACGGGGTAGGCGCGCATCAGTCCGGGGGGCGGCGGCTCCAGCAGTCCGCGCAGATCGTCGGGATCCGTGCGGACCGGGTCCAGCCAGCTGTCCCAGCGGTCGGGCGTCAGCATCAACGGCATCCGGGGGTGGATCTCGGCCAACGTGAACGGGCCGTCGGCGGGCGCCACGGCCAGCGGCGTCGTCTCGGCCTCCGTGGTGATCACCGAACAGGTGACCCACCAGGCCTGGGGGTGGTCGTCCGGCAGGGTCCTGTCCCGCCAGAACTCGTACAGCCCGGCCATGGCGAACACGGATCCGTCGGCCGGGAGCACGAAGTACGGCTGCTTGCGCGGCCGCTTCTTCTTCCCCTCGACCTCCAGGTCCCGCTCGTGCTTGCCGGTGACCCACTCGTAGTAGCCGTCGGCGGGCAGGATGCAGCGCCGGGACGCGAAGGCGCGACGGTACGAGGGCTTCTCGTGGACGGTCTCCGCGCGGGCGTTGA
Source organism: Streptomyces sp. HM190 (assembly GCF_009857135.1). Taxonomy (GTDB): domain Bacteria; phylum Actinomycetota; class Actinomycetes; order Streptomycetales; family Streptomycetaceae; genus Streptomyces; species Streptomyces heilongjiangensis. Next base: position 5,819,773 of record NZ_CP047318.1, on the reverse strand, counting down.
TCATCCGGGCGGCGCCCTCGGGGCTCTTGGACCAGGAAGGAACGAGCCCCCACTTCAGCTTGCGCAACTGGCGGACCGGCCGCTTGTCGTCGGAATCCTTGAGGGGGCGGTCGAGAACCGCGTAGACCTCCTTGGTGGGGGCCACGTTGTAGTCGGGCTCCAGGGTCTCCTCCGGCTCCCACTTCTCGATCTCGAAGATTCCCGCGAGATCCTCCGGCCTGCGACTCGACGCATACCGCCCGCACATCTCGAACCACCCCTCCGACCCGCGCAACCACCGGATCCTCCACCCGGACACGTCCAAGGGTGGCAGACCCCCGCCGGGGCACGGCGCGCACAGGCGTCCACCAGGCGTCCACAGGTTCCCCTGTCAGAGTCCCTGTCGATGCCCCTGCCAGTGCCCTGCCAGTGACCAGGTCAGCGGTCGTACGCCGACCAGGGCAGCGCCCGGCACGGACCGCGCCCCGCCTCCACCACCACCGCTCCGACCAGCCGTTTTCCCCGCAGGAACGATCCCCGGCACGCGGGCGTCTCTCCTACCGTCCACCGCCGAGTGCCACACTTCCAGATCCGACGCGACCCGGAGGAGATACCGCCGACCATGGAAAGCACCGCAGCCACCTCGCTGGCCAGCCTGTGGGACGAGGTCTTCGGCACCCAGCCCGACCCCGACACCTGGGTCGTCATCGCCACCGCGGTGGCCGCGCTCGCCGTGGTCGTCCCGCACGGCGTCTGGCGGCTCTCGCGCAACGCGATCACCATCGCGCACGAGGGCGGCCACGGCCTGGTCGCCCTGCTCACCGGCCGCACCCTGACCGGCATACGCCTGCACTCCGACACCAGCGGCCTCACCGTCAGCCGCGGCAAGCCCACGGGCCTCGGCATGATCCTCACCGCGGCCGCCGGCTACACCGCTCCCCCGCTGCTCGGTCTCGGCGGCGCCGCCCTCCTCGGCTCCGGGCGCATCACGCTGCTGCTGTGGCTGGCCACGGTCCTCCTGGTGGCCATGCTGATCATGATCCGCAACGCGTACGGCGCCCTCACCGTCCTCCTCACCGGCGGCACCTTCGTCGTCGTCTCCTGGCTCGCCGGCCCCCAGGTCCAGGCGGCCTTCGCGTACGCCGTGGTGTGGTTCCTCCTCCTGGGCGGTGTGCGCCCCGCCTTCGAACTCCAGGCAAAGCGCCGCCGGGGCGGAGCCGGCGACTCCGACGCGGACCAGCTCTCCCGTCTGACCCATGTGCCGGCGACGGTGTGGCTGCTGATGTTCCACGTGGTGTCCGTGTGTGCGCTGCTGGGCGGCGGAAGGTGGCTCCTGAGGCTGTGACCGTCGTACGACACGGCTCAGCCCGGTCGGCCGCGCTCGCCCTCGAACCTGCGCCGAACGCACGCGCACGCGAGGAGTGACGCACGTCAACCGGCTGAGCCCGGCAGCGCGCACCCCCACTAAAGTGGGGCCCATGACCCTGAACGCACAGCCCGCCCTCTGGCCCGCCCCGCACGCGAGCGGAGCCGTCGACGCGACGGTCCACGTGCCCGGGTCCAAGTCCGTCACCAACCGCGCCCTCGTCCTGGCCGCCCTCGCCAGCGAGCCGGGCTGGCTCCGCCGCCCCCTGCGCTCCCGTGACACCCTCCTGATGGCTGCCGCCCTGCGTGCGATGGGCGTCGGCATCGAGGAGACGGTGTCGTCCAGTTCCTCGGCCACGAGCGGCTCCGCGGTCTCCGGGGAGGCGTGGCGCGTCCTGCCCGCGGGGCTGCGCGGCCCGGCCACCGTGGACGTCGGCAACGCCGGCACGGTCATGCGTTTCCTGCCCCCGGTGGCCGCCCTCGCCGACGGCCCCATCCGCTTCGACGGTGACCCGAGATCGTACGAGCGCCCCCTGAACGGTGTGATCGACGGCCTGCGCGCGCTCGGCGCCCGGATCGACGACGACGGCCGCGGCGCCCTGCCGCTGACGGTGCACGGCAGCGGCGCCCTGGACGGCGGCCCGGTGGAGATCGACGCCTCGTCGTCCTCGCAGTTCGTGAGCGCGTTGCTGCTGTCCGCGCCGCGCTTCAACCAGGGCGTGGAGGTCCGGCACATCGGCTCGACCCTGCCCTCCATGCCGCACATCCGGATGACCGTCGACATGCTGCGCTCGGTCGGGGCCCAGGTGGACACCCCGGAGTCGGGCGGCGAGCCCAACGTCTGGCGGGTCACGCCGGGCGCGCTGCTCGGCCGTGATCTGACGATCGAGCCGGACCTGTCCAACGCCCAGCCGTTCCTGGCGGCCGCCCTGGTCACCGGCGGCAAGGTCGTCGTCCCCGACTGGCCCACGCGCACCACCCAGCCCGGCGACCAGCTCCGGGAGATCTTCACCGAGATGGGCGGCTCCTGCGAACTCACCGAGTACGGGCTGGTGTTCACCGGCTCCGGCGCGATCCACGGCATCGACGTGGACCTCGGCGAGGTGGGCGAACTGACTCCCGGTATCGCGGCGGTCGCCGCCCTCGCCGACTCCCCGTCGACGCTGCGCGGCGTGGCCCACCTCCGGCTCCACGAGACGGACCGGCTGGCCGCGCTCACCAAGGAGATCAACGAACTCGGCGGCGACGTCACCGAGACCGCAGACGGCCTCCACATCCGCCCGCGCGCCCTGCACGGCGGTGTCTTCCACACCTACGACGACCACCGCATGGCCACCGCCGGTGCGATCATCGGCCTGGCAGTGAAGGACGTCCGGATCGAGAACGTGGCGACGACGGCCAAGACCATGCCCGACTTCCCCGAACTGTGGGCCGGGATGCTCGGGAACTGACGGGCGGACGACGATCATGCGCCGCTACGGCAAGCACACCGACGAGGACGACATCCGGACCCGTCCCAACCGCAAGGGCAACCGCCCCCGCACGAACATCCGTCCGAAGCACGAGGACGCCGCCGACGGCATGGTCCTCACCGTCGACCGGGGCCGGCTGACCTGCCTCGTCGAGGACCGGATCGTGATCGCGATGAAGGCCCGCGAACTGGGCCGCAAGGCCGCGGTCGTCGGCGACACCGTCGCACTCGTCGGGGACCTCTCCGGCAAGAAGGACAGCCTCGCCCGCATCGTCCGCATCGCCGACCGCTCCTCGGTGCTGCGCCGCACGGCCGACGACGACGATCCGTACGAGCGCGTCGTCGTCGCCAACGCCGACCAGCTCGCCATCGTCACCGCCCTCGCCGACCCCGAGCCCCGCCCCCGCCTGATCGACCGCTGTCTGGTCGCGGCGTACGACGGCGGCCTCGAACCCCTCCTGGTCCTGACCAAGTCGGACCTCGCCTCACCCGACAAGCTCCTGGAGCTGTACGGAGCGCTCGACATCCCCTTCGTGGTCACGAGCCGTGCGGAGCTGGAGCAGGGCGCCGCGGCCGACCAGGTACGCGCACACCTCGACGGCAAGATCACGGCGTTCGTGGGCCACTCGGGCGTGGGCAAGACGACCCTGGTCAACGCGCTCGTCCCCGAGGACCGGCGCCGGACGACCGGCCGTGTCAACGCGGTGACGGGACGAGGGCGGCACACCACCACCTCGGCGCTGGCCCTGCCCCTCGCGGACTCCGACGGCGGCTGGGTGGTGGACACCCCCGGCGTCCGCTCCTTCGGCCTCGCCCACATCGACCCGACGCGGGTCATCCACGCCTTCCCTGACCTGGAGGCGGGCACCGAGGGCTGTCCGCGCGCGTGCAGCCACGACGAGCAGGACTGCGCGCTGGACCAGTGGGTCGCCGACGGGCACGCGGACCCGGCGCGGCTGTACTCCCTGCGCAGGCTGCTCTCGACTCGCGAACGGCGGGAAGGCGACTGACCACCGCGTTGTTTGCGTTCCCCTCCACCCGGTAAGTGCATAATCGCACCAAGTCCGATCGAGACCGGACGACACCTGAAGAGATCAGGCGATATCGAACGAAGCGGTCACGGGACACGGGGACACGGGAGGACGAGACATGGCGTGGCTGCTGGTGGTCGTGGCGGGCCTGCTCGAAACCGGCTTCGCCGTCTGTCTGAAGCTCTCGCACGGTTTCACCAGACTCTGGCCCACGATCGCCTTCTGCGTCTTCGCCCTCGGCAGCTTCGGCCTGCTGACCCTCTCCCTGAAGAAGCTCGACGTGGGCCCGGCCTACGCGGTCTGGACCGGCATCGGCGCGGCCGGCACGGCGATCTACGGGATGATCTTCCTCGGTGACGTGGTGTCCACCCTGAAGATCGTCTCGATCAGCCTGGTCATCGCGGGCGTCATCGGCCTCCAGCTCTCGGGCTCGGCGCACTAGCCGTACTGACCCGCGCGTCGGGACAGGGGCGCGTGGACACCCGCGGGCGGGGCTCGTGGGCAGATGGCCCGTGGACACATCGGTGCGCGGGCGCAACGAGCCTGGCGTCGGTTGGTCGGCTAGCCGAGAGGCCTGCTCAGTTCGCGCGGCAGTGCGGTCCGTACCAGAGCGGTGACCCCGCCCTCGCCCGGCGGTGCCGCCACACAGGACAGGGCCAGCCGGACGGCGAGTTCGCAGGAACGGGCCAGCTCCACCGTGTCCGCCCCCGCGGCGCCGGGCGGCGACAGCGCGGCGACCGCACGGTCGCGGACGAGCGCCACGAAGTCCGACGGCGCGGGCAGCGGCCCGTCGGCGCGGCGCTGCGCGGGCACCACGGAGGACGAGGGCACCGCCGAGAGCGTCGGCGCCGGCAGACGCTCGCTCCAGCAGCCGGTGAGCATGGCCCGTACGAGCAGGTTGCTCCGGGAGGCCGCCACGGTCCACTCAGCGGTCACGGCGAGCCGCTCCCGGCTGTCCACGGGGGTGGCCAACGCCCGTTCGACGCCCGCGAGATAGCCGTCCGCCTCCCGGCGGACCAGGGCCCGGGCGAGCCCTTCCTTGCTGCCGAACTCGTTGTACAGCGTCTGCCGTGACACTCCGGCCACCGCCGCCACGTCCACCATCCGCACGGTGGACCACGGACGGCGCACCAGCGCCGTGAAAGCGGCGTCCAACAAGGATTCCCGCGCTGCAGGCATCATCGCCTCCCTGATACGAGCGGGCGGCTCCGGCCCTCAGATTTGACGCGCATCAAGCCACTGTCAAGGGTTCGCGAGAGCGCCCACCGGCGCACTCCGGCCAACATGCGCGGGCCGATGGGACACCCGGAGGATCCGTCGCGTCGGCACCGGGCGGCGAGATCGCGTCGACGCCGTACCACGACCGGCGCCAGGGACCGCACGGCGGCACTCCGCATCGCCCGTGGCGCCGGAGCCCTCCGGGCACCCCCGCCCCGGGCCCCCTGTGGCCCCGCACCGACCTCGGCGGATACCGTTCGCACCATGGCCGACTACCTCGACGACCTCCGCTTCGCCCACGTCCTCGCGGACGCCGCCGACGCGAGCACCATGTCCCGCTTCAAGGCCCTCGACCTCAAGGTGGAGACGAAGCCCGACATGACTCCGGTGAGTGAGGCCGACAAGGCCGCCGAGGAACTCATCCGCGGCCATCTCCAGCGCTCGCGCCCCCGCGACGCGATCCTCGGCGAGGAGTACGGCGTCGAGGGCACCGGCCCCCGCCGCTGGGTCGTCGACCCCATCGACGGCACCAAGAACTACGTGCGCGGTGTGCCCGTATGGGCCACCCTGATCTCCCTGATGGAAGCGGGCGAGGGCGGCTACCAGCCCGTGGTCGGCGTGGTCTCCGCGCCCGCCCTCGGCCGCCGCTGGTGGGCGGCGAAGGGCCACGGCGCGTTCACCGGACGCAGCCTCAGCTCGTCCTCCCGCCTCCATGTCTCCCGTGTCTCGAAGCTGTCGGACGCCTCCTTCGCGTACTCCTCGCTCAGCGGCTGGGAGGACCGCGGCAGCCTGAACGGCTTCCTCGACCTGACCCGCGAGGTGTGGCGCACACGCGCGTACGGCGACTTCTGGCCGTACATGCTGGTGGCCGAGGGCGCGATCGACCTCTGCGCCGAGCCCGAGCTGTCGCTGTGGGACATGGCCGCCAACGCGATCATCGTCACCGAGGCCGGCGGCACCTTCACCGGACTCGACGGCCGCCCCGGCCCGCACAGCGGCAACGCGGCCGCCTCCAACGGCCTGCTCCACGACGAACTGCTGGCATACCTGAACCAACGCTACTGAATCGCTGGTTCGCTTGCGGCTGCGGAGCGATCCCGAGGCGCCCCTGAACTGACCACGCGCGCCCCCTTGTTGACCCTCTCTTTGCCTGGGAAGCTGACAGTCCCCCCACTTGTGAACTTGTGCAGTACTCAACAGGCGCGCCGGTGCGCCGTCATGACGACTGCCATGGTTCTCCAGGAGGTGACCGCACTCCATGCTCGTCCGCGACGCCATGAGCACGGTGGTACTCACCCTCGGCCCCGACCACACGCTCCGCCAGGCCGCCGCCCTGATGTCCGCACGCCGGGTGGGCGCGGCCGTGGTCCTCGACCCCGACGCCGGCGGACTCGGCATCCTCACCGAACGCGACGTCCTCAACTCCGTCGGTCTGGGCCAGAGCCCGGACATCGAGCGGGCGCACGCCCACACCACCAACAACGTCGTGTTCGCCGCGCCGTCCTGGACGCTGGAGGAGGCCGCCCGTGCCATGGCGCACGGCGGCTTCCGGCATCTGATCGTGCTCGACGAGGCGGCGCCCGTCGGCATCGTCTCGGTCCGCGACATCGTCCGCTGCTGGGCGCCGGCGCGACAGCACGCGCCGGCCTGACCCCGACCGGGCCGGGACCCGAAAGAGTCCCGGCCCGTCCCGACGACAAGCGGTCCAACCCTGGTCGGCCACTCGGAGCCTGAACAGCGACCACCAGGCGCATGCCGAGGTCCGGGGGCTGTACACCGCCTCTCCGGCTGAAATCCAGCACCATCCCTCACACCAGATCCTACCTTGGACAAAATCCAAGTCAGTATGTGTTCCAAAGTCACACCTGTTCGGAATCTGTCCCACCTGCTGTTACGCTGACCTGTATGAGTGACCTTCTGGAGCGGCTGCGCGGACGCGGATGGCGTATGACCGCGCAGCGTCGTGTCGTGGCCGAGGTCCTCGACGGTGAGCACGTCCACCTGACGGCCGACGAGGTACACGCGCGCGCTGTGGCCAAGCTGCCGGAGATCTCCCGGGCGACGGTCTACAACACCCTGGGCGAGCTGGTCTCCCTGGGCGAGGTGCTCGAGGTGGCCACGGACAAGCGCGCCAAGCGCTACGACCCGAACGCACACCGTCCGCACCACCACCTGGTCTGCGCCCGGTGCGGCACGATCCGCGACGTCCACCCGACCGGCGACCCTCTCGCGGACCTGCCGTCCTCGGAGCGCTTCGGCTTCACCGTCTCCGACGTCGAGGTGACCTACCGAGGCGTCTGCCCGAACTGCGTGACGGCGTAGCCCCGCCACCGGCATCACTGCGTTTCAGACGACGCCGCACCAACGCTTCTTCGGTCGCGGCCTCTCGCGCGCCGTCGTGGCCACACACAGCCACACACCGAAGGCCCGGAACCTGATCGGTTCCGGGCCTTCGGCCTTCAGTAGCGGGGACAGGATTTGAACCTGCGACCTCTGGGTTATGAGCCCAGCGAGCTACCGAGCTGCTCCACCCCGCGTCGGTGAATGCAACCTTACGTGGCCCCGTCGACCAGCGCAAATCGCTTGAGCGTCAGGGGACGGGACGCGCGGACGTCACGCCTTCCCGCCCTCACGCCCGCGCCCCGCCGACGCCAGCCGCTCCTGCTCCTGCTCCTGCTCCTGCTCCTGCTCTACTGTCACGAAGAGCCACCAGAAGGGCCCTGGCTAGGCCGACAGCTCCTGCCGCAGAGCGTCCCGCAGCCGCGCCGCCCGCTCGGTGACCTCGGCCGGCCCGAGCGCCACCGCGCGGTCGGCCCACCGCTTCCCCTCGACCAGCTCACCCCGACGCGCGTAGACGAGGGCGAGCCGCAACGCGGCCCGCCCGTGCCCCGCGTCGGCGGCACGGGCCCACCACACGGCGGCCTCCGGCTCACTCCCCTCACGCGCCAGCAGCAGCCCCAGGTTGAACGCGCCGTTGCGCGAACCGGCCTCTGCGGCGAGGCGGTACCACCGCGCCGCCTCGACGACGTCGCCCCGCCCCGCGGCCAGCATCCCGACGCGCACCTGCGCCCGCCGGTGCCCCTGCGACGCGGCCCGCTCGTACCATTCCTCGCACTCGTTCTTCTCGCGCAGGGGCTCCCCCAGCTCATGCGCGGGCGCGGGCGGACGGCGCGCGTCGAGCACGGCGGCGAGCCGGTAGGCGGCCTCCGCGCTGCCTCCGCCCGCGGCACACCGCAGATGGCGCTCGGCGGCCCGCTCGTCCCCCTCCCGCAGGCGCGCGATGGCGACCTGGAGCGCCGCCTCGGTGTGTCCGGCGGCGGCCGCCCGCTCGTACCAGACGAGCGCGGTCGCGTCGTCGCCCCGCCCGGCGTGCAGGATCCCGAGGTTGAACGCGGCGTCCACGCTGCCGGCCTCCGCGGCCTTGGAGAACCACGGCTCGGCACCGGCCGCGTCGCCGACCTGGAGCAGCAGGATCGCCAGCGCGTTGGCCGCCTCCCGATGCCCGGTGTAGGCGGCCTGCCGGTACCACTGCTCGGCCTGCGCGGTCCGCCCCTGCTCGGCGCAGAGCAGCCCCAGGTTGTACGCGCCGTTCACGTCGCCCGCGTCCATCGCGGCCCGGTACCAGCGCTCGGCGGTCTGGGGCTCGCCACGCTCGGCGTGCAGCGCCCCGAGGGCGTTCGCGGCGTTGCCGTCGCCGTCCTGGGCGGCCCGCAGCCACCACACGGCGGCGCTCTCGGTGTCGCCCGCGTCGCGCAGCAGGAACCCGAGCGCGCAGGCGGCCCTCGGCTCGCCGTCCTTGGCGGAGGTCAGGTACCAGCGGCCGGCCTCCTTGAGCTCGCCGCGCCGCTCCAGGATCGCGCCGAGGTGCAGCGCGGCCCGCCGGTGGCCGCGTGCGGCGGCCTGGCGGTACCACTGCTCGGCCTCCTCGGCGGCGGTCGGCGCGACACCGTTGTCAGCCGCCGGCTCCCCCGCCCGCATGGCGGAACGCCCTTCGCGTGCGCCGTTCCGCCCGTCCCGGTCGGGGCCGCCCCGGCCGTTGCGTGCGCCGTCGCGACCGTCCCGCACGGCCTCCCTGGTGTCCCGAGCGGGCCGCCCCGCCCGCGCGTCCCGGACGGCCTCGCGGCTCCCGCCGCCGAGGTCGAGCGCGGCACGGGAGATTCGTCGCCCCTCACGGACCGCGGCACGCTCCTCGCGCTCTGCCCGGTGGTCGAGCGTCCTGGCGAGGCGGTACGCGGCCTCACGGTGGCCGCGTTCGGCGGCGAGCCGCATCCACTTCTCGGAGGCGGCGTCGCTGCGGTGTTCGAGCAGGTCGGCGAGGGCGTACGCGCCGAGCGCGTGCCCCTGCTCGGCGGACTGGCGCAGCCAGTACTCGGCGGCCGGCTCGTCGCCGCGCTCGCGGTGGTGCCGTCCGAGCGCGTGAGCGGCGGCCGCGGAACCGGCGACGGCGGCGATCCGCCACCATCCGGCGGCCTCGTCGGGGTATCCCCGCTGGTGGAGCAGCACGCCCAGGTTGTTGGCGGCCGCGCGGTCCCCCGCGGCGGTGGCGGCACGCAGGTACGGCTCGGCCCCGTCGAGGTCGCCACGGCGCAGCAGCATGGCCCCGAGGACGCTCATGGCCTCGGGGTCGCCCGCTTCGGCGGCGAGCCGCTGACGCGCCTCCTCGACGGCTTCCCCGGCCTCGTCCACATCCACGGCCGGCGCGGAGTCACCCGCGGGGCGTGGACGGCCGATGGTCATCTCGGACTCGGTGGTCAGGACGGACTCCCCCGACGGCTCGGACTCCGTGGGCAGCACGAGGTCGGCAGACAGCGCAACGTCGACAGACTGCGCAAACCGCCCTGTCTCCAACAGAGTTGCCTTGTCCCCCATAACGTCCATCGTCGCACCACCTGCAACCTGGGTACACCTGGTATACCGCAGCCATTGAGGTCACTACAGCGTTTTGTCGACATGCCCACAGAGCGACAAGTCAAACACAGATCTCCTCATGTCCCCAGGCAACACGTCGAAGGCCCGGATCCTTTGGAGGATCCGGGCCTTCAACTTCAGTAGCGGGGACAGGATTTGAACCTGCGACCTCTGGGTTATGAGCCCAGCGAGCTACCGAGCTGCTCCACCCCGCGCCGTTGCTCTGCAACCGTATCACGGCGCGGGATGGAGCCTTCCATCACCCGCTGCCTGAGCCGTCGTCGGCGTTCTTGTCGCCCTTGTCGGTCTGGTCGCCCTTGTCGGTCTGGTCGCCCTTGTCGTTGCTCGCGCTGCCTCCGGTGCCGCCGGCCGCGTCGGCCTTGGACTGCGCGTCCTCGGCCCGCTTCAGCGCGTCCTCGAGGTCCTGCTGGGCGCGGCCGTACGCCTCCCAGTCGCCGTCCTTGAGGGCCTTCTGCCCCTCGTCGAACGCCTTCTGAGCGTCCTGCAGCGCCTGTTGGACCGTCGGGTCGCCCGACGTCGGCGGCTCGTCGGTGCCCCCGCCACCGTCCTCCGTCGGCGGCTCGGGGGTCGTCGAACCCTCTGTCTCGAACACCTTGTTGAGCGCGGCGTCGAGGGTGTCCTCGAAGGCCGTGTTGCCTCCGTAGGTGACGAGAACCTTGCGCAGCAGCGGGTACTTGAGGCCGCCACCCCGCACGTAGACGGGTTCCACGTAGAGCAGTCCGCCGTCGAGCGGGACCGTCAGGAGGTTGCCGTACTCGACCTCCGAGTCACCGCGCTTGAGGAGGCTGATGGTCTCGGCGATGTCCTGTTGGGAGTTGAACTGGCTCTGGACCTGCTTGGGGCCGTCGATCGCCTCGCTCGTCGGCACCTTCAGGATTCTGATCTTGCCGTAGTCCTTGGTGCCCGCCTCGGCGTTGACCGCCATGAAGCCGCTCAGGTTGTCCCGGCCGTTCGGCGTGAACGTCGTGGTCAGCGAGAAGGCCTGTTCCTGCTGCCCCGGCATCTTCATGCTCAGGTAGTACGGCGGTACCGCGCTGCCCGAGGTGTTGGTCGGGTCGTCCGGCACCTGCCACACCTCGCTACCGCTGAGGAACGTGTCGGCGTCCTTGACGTGATAGCGGGTCAGCAGCTCGCGCTGGACCTTGAACAGGTCCTGCGGATACCGCAGATGGGCCTCCAGCGCCTTGGAGATCTCCGTCTTCGGCTCCACCGTGTCCGGGAACGCCTTCATCCAGGTCTTCAGGACCGGGTCCTGGGTGTCCCACTGGTAGAGCTTGACCTCACCCGTGTAGGCGTCGACGGTCGCCTTCACCGAGTTGCGGATGTAGTTGACCTGGTTCTGCTGGGCCACCACCGCGCGCTGGCTGTTGTCGGCGGTCAGCGAGTCGGCAGTCGTGTCCCCCAGCGTGGTGCGGGAGGCGTACGGATAGCCGTTCGTCGTCGTGTACGCGTCGACGATCCACTGGATCTTCCCGTCGATGACGGCCGGATAGGCGTCACCGTCGATGGTCAGCCAGGGGGCGACCGCCTCGACGCGCTCCTTGGGCGTGCGGTTGTACAGGATCCGCGACCCCTCACCGATAGCGCCGGAGTAGAGGATCTGCGGCTCGCTGAACGCCGCCGCGTAGGCCGCCCGGTTGATCGGGTTGGAGAGGTTGACCCCGCTGTCGCCCTTGTACCTGGTGGTCTTCTCACCGTTGTCGTCGGAGTAGTCGATCTCCGCCTGGGGGCCGCCGACGATGGAGTACTGGGTGGTCTTCTCGCCGTAGTAGATCCGCTGCTGGTAGTCGCCGAGGTCGCCCTTGGACGGCAGGTCGGACTCCGTGAAGACCGGACGGCCGCCGGAGGTGGCCTCGGTGCCCTTGGCCGCGACCACGCCGAAGCCATGGGTGTAGCGGAAGTGGTCGTTGATCCAGTTGTTCTTGGGGATGCCCGCGAGGTTCAGCTCACGCAGACCGATGACCGTGTCCTGCTCCGCGCCGTCCTTGCCGCTGTACCGGTCGACGTCCAGATTCGCGGGGAACGCGTAGTAGTTCCTCATCTGCTGGAGCTGCTGGAACGTCGGCGAGACGATGTTCGGGTCGAGCAGGCGGATGCTGGCCGTGTTCTCGGCGTCCTCACGGAGCTTGTTCTTGTCCGAGGTGGTGCCGGTGCCCGCGTACTCCTGGACGTCGGTTCCGTCGATGCCGTAGGCCCGACGGGTCGCCTCCAGGTTCTTCTCGACGTACGGCGCTTCCTTGGCCTGCTCGTTCGGCTGGACCTGGAACTTCTGCACGATCGCCGGGTACAGCCCGCCGATGAGGATCGCGGAGAGCACCATCAGGCCGAAGCCGATGACGGGCAGCTGCCAGGTGCGCCGCCAGATCGTGGCGAAGAAGAGCAGGGCGCAGATGACGGCGATGCAGAACAGGATGGTCTTGGCCGGCAGATAGGCGTTCGCGTCGACGTACCGCAGACCCGTCCAGTTGCCCGTCGCCTTGAAGTCGCTGGACTTCACCGCGAGGCCGTACCGGTCGAGCCAGTAGGCGACCGCCTTCAGCGCGACGAAGACACCGAGGAGCACCGAGAGGTGTCCGGTGGCCGCGGCCGTCGCACGCGCGCCCGGGGAGGTGACCCTGAGGCCGCCGTACAGGTAGTGGGTGAGCGCGGCGGCGATCACCGAGAGCACGGCGGCGGCGAAGCCGAAGCCGAGCAGGAACCGGTACCAGGGCAGGTCGAAGGCGTAGAAGGAGACGTCCAGGCCGAACTGGGGGTCCTTCTGACCGAAGGGCACTCCGTTGACCCACATCAGCCATGTGCGCCACTGCCCGGCGGCGGAGGCGCCGGCGATGAGGCCGACCAGGGAGGTGATCCCGAGGAGCAGCCACTTCTTGTAGGGCGCGATGCCCATGCGGTACCGGTCGAGGCTCTGCTGCTCCATCGACATGGCGCTCAGCGGCGGGCGCAGCCGGTGCGCCAGCCAGATGTTGAAGCCGACCGCGGCCGCCATCAACAGGCCGAAGACGAAGAAGAGTCCGATCTTCGTCCACAGCGTGGTCGTGAAGACGGACGAGTAGTTCACCGACCGGTACCAGAGCCAGTCCGTCCAGAACCCCGCGAACATGACGAACGCCATGCCGAGCGCGGCAAGGACGCCCAGCGTCATGAGCAGGGTCCGGACACGCCGGGACGGTCGGCCGACTCTGATCCGCGGCCCCGTCGGGCCTCCGCCGCGGTCCGGCATCTGGAAAGCCAAGGTGCGCACCTCGAAAATCGCTGTCGATGACGTCGGGACCGCGTCTACGGCCCCTTCAGCGAGCCCCCTGGTCGTAGGAGCCTCACCTATTGCAACTTACTCACGCTTTACTCGGTTCCCGCTTCGGGTAACGAACGAGGCAGGATTGTGACCATGTCCAACACTCCCATGGCAGCGAACCCGCTCACCCGGGCCGTACTCGAGATCGACGAGTACGCCTCGGGCCTCGGCTGGGACCAGCCCGCTCGCCTCTTCGCCCTCGTAGACACCGCGCGCCTCAAGGCACAGGAGCCCGCGCTCGCGGCACAGCTCGGCCTGGAGGACGAGTCCGAGAGCAGTGGCTTCACCCCGATCGAGCAGGACGAGATCCCCACCGGCAAGGCGCTGGACGAGTTCCTCGGCACGATCGCCTGGCCAGACGCGGTGGTCGGCTGCGCGCTGACCGTGGAGCGGCTGATGCTGCCGCCGTCCGTCGAGGCGTCCGTGCCGGACCATCTCGACGGGGCCCGGCTCACCGAGTGGGTCGCCTCCCACCCGGAGCGCCAGGAGGTCCGCATGACGGTGGCGGTCCTGCGGGACGGCTCCCGCGACTCCGCGCTGCGGCTGCGCGAGAAGGACTCCCCGACCGAGGTCCTCACCGGCCCTGAGCTGGTGCCGGGACTGGCCGAGGCGCTGACGGCGACGTTCGCGGACTGACCGCGTTCGCGGACCGGTCAGGGCTGGTGAGGGCCGAGATCGGCCAGTGCGGATGAGGGCTGGCCGGTCCTGCCAGGGCCGATCGCGGTCCTGATCCACTGGGCGGCCGCGCGGCGGCCGCGCGCGGCGGCTACGAGGCGCGCGGTCGTCAGCCCTGGGTGGTGCACTTCGGCAGGTCGCCGGTGTTGCCGGAGCGGATGTCCTTCAGGGCGCCGAGGGCGTCCTTGATGGTGTCGACCTTGACGAGGGTGAGTCCGTCGGGGGTGTCCTTGGCGGCCGCGGTGCAGTTGTCCTTGGGCGTCAGGAAGTACTGGGCGCCCTTGCCGCGCGCGCCGACCGTCTTCATCTCGATGCCGCCGATGGGGCCGACCTTGCCGTTGTCGTCGATGGTGCCGGTGCCGGCGACGAACTTGCCGCCGGTCAGATTGCCCGGCGTCAGCTTGTCGTAGATACCGAGGGCGAACATCAGACCGGCGCTCGGGCCGCCCACGTCGGCGAGCTTGATGTCGATGGTGAACGGGAAGGTGTGGTCGGTCCCGGCGGAGATCCCGACGATCGCCCGTTCCTCGCCCGAGTCGTCGGACTTGGCGGTCGTGATCGTGATCTTCCGGGTCTCCGTCGCCGTGGTGTTCTTCTTCTCGGCGGCTGCCTGCGCCTTGGCGGGCACGATGACGAAGTCGACGTTCTCGCCCGGCTTGTGCTTGGTGACCTGTTGCGCGACGTCCTCGGGTGCCTTGATCGCCGTGCCGTCGACGGACTTGATCACGTCACCGGCGTGCAGCTTGCCCTCGGCCGGGGAGCCCTTGACGACGGTGGAGACGATCACCCAGGACTTCACGGGAATGCCCAGTTGCTTCAGGGCGGCGACCTTGGCGCTCTCCTGGGACTGGCTGAACTCCTCGGCGTTCTCCTGGGTGGACTGCTCCTCGGTCTTGCCGTCCGGGTACAGCGTGTCGTGCGGGACGACCTTGTTGTCGTGTGCCAGCCAGCCGTAGACGGCCTCGACGAGGTTCATCTTGTAGTCGGCACTCGTGACCCGGACCGTGGTCATGTTCAGGTGCCCGGTCGTCGGATACGTCTTGTGCCCCGAGATCTGCAGCACCGGCTCACCGTCGTGCTTGCCCAGCGTGTTCACCGTCGGCCCCGGCGACATCTCCGAGTAGGGCACGGGAATGAGCACTCCCGCGCACAGGATCGCGATCAGCATCAGGGTGGAGGCGAGCATCGTCGCGGTGCGGCGTGGCATGGAACGACAGTACGGGACAGGCCCGTAAGTGCACTGTCGGGGCCGCCGTCCGGGTCGGCGGCGAGCGGGAGGCGACGGCCGGGGTGATCAGGCGCGCGGGAGGGTCCCGATGCGCAGGGCGGGCGGAGGTCAACCGCCGGTGTGGGACCTCTCCATGGCCTCACGGAAGCGTGTGTAGCCGGCGAGCTCGGTGCCGTCCTCGATGCTCTTGCGATTCCGACTGGCCCAGCCGCCCCACAGTCCGGCGCCGATCGCAGCCACAAGTGGAATCAGCAACCAGGCGAGCGCCGCCATGCCGACCTCCCAACCCCATTCACCTGACCGCAACTGACTGATCAGCAGATTATCCGTCCGCACC
The DNA here is from genome assembly GCF_009857135.1 of Streptomyces sp. HM190. GTDB lineage: Bacteria > Actinomycetota > Actinomycetes > Streptomycetales > Streptomycetaceae > Streptomyces > Streptomyces heilongjiangensis. Next base: position 5,804,245 of record NZ_CP047318.1, on the reverse strand, counting down.
GTCAACGCTCACGCTGGGGGGCGGGTTACGCAACCGGAACGCGAATGGCCCCCTCGCGGTCACGCCACACGGGTGTTCTCGAGCCCCCGACCCGGGTTCTCCGAGGCTGTCGGAAGCGGCTCAGCAGGCGCCGACCCACTCCTCCGTGCCGTCGGAGAACTTCTGGTGCTTCCAGATCGGCACCTCGTGCTTCAGGTCGTCGATGAGCCTGCGGCACGCCTCGAACGCCTCACCGCGGTGCGGGCACGACACGGCCACGACCACCGCGAGATCCCCGACCTTCAGACTCCCCACCCGGTGCACGGCCGCGAGCGCCCGCACCGGGTAGTCGGCGACCACCTTCTCCGCGACGCGCCGCATCTCCGCCTCGGCGGTGGGATGACACGAATAGCCCAGCTCCTCGACATCGGCTCCCCCGTCGTGGTTCCGCACCGTCCCCACGAACAGTGCGGTCCCGCCGGCGGCGTCGTCCCCGACGGCCCGGAAGACCTCGTCCACGGAGAGCGCGGTCTCCCGGACACCGATCAGCTTGACGGGCGCCTCGGCCCTCTGCTCACCGGGATGATCGTTCATCGATGTCATACCTCCATCGTGCCCCACCCGCCACCGGCCCGACATGGTCGGATCGGCAGGCACGCACGCGTACGTGATGGTCACGTCCTACAGGGCGCACACCTTCGTGTCGGGTCGCACCCTCGTCCCGGCCGTCCCACGGACAACAACACCGCCGTTCACAGCCGGCGTCGAGCCTTCCGCGCCCGCCGTACCAGCGCCGCCGTTCCCAGCAGCGCGACCGTCGCGCCCGCGGCGCCCGCAGCCGTCGCGTCCTTCCGGCCGAGCCGGCGTCCCGCCAGGGTGTGCCGCCCGGACACCTCCTCCAGCAGTTCGGCGAGCACTTCCTCGTTCGTCCACCGCGGCCGCCACCCGGCCTCGTGCAGCCGGCTCCCGCTGACGACCCACGGGTACATGGTGTACGCCAGGTCCCCGGCCGGCGACGGGGTGAGCCCGATCCGGTGCAGCCGGGCCGCGGCCCCCAGGGCCACCGCCGACGGCAGCTCCATGCGCCGGATCCCGCTGAGCTCCTCGACCTCCTCCTGCTCCAGCCAGCCCTCGCACCCGACGGCCAGCTCCCCGTCGACCTTCTCCAGGACGGCGTACTCCAGCGCCCCGCACAGGTCCTCGACATGGCAGAACTGCCAGGCGGGCCGCGATCCGGCCACCACCAGCAGCCGAGGCGACTCGAAGTACCTGGTCAGCGCGGTGTCCGTACCGCCGACGAGGACGGCGGGCCGGACGACGGTGACGTTGAGGCCCGGGTGGGCGCGTGGCGCCCGGCGTGCGAGACGCTCGATCTCCAGCAGGTCGCCGACCCCGGTGGCCTCCGCGGTCGCCCGCAGCTCGGCGTCCTCGGAGAGCGGCAGCTCGTTGTCGGGCAGCGCCCCGTAGACCATGGCCGACGTGCACAGCACGACCCGGTGCACCCCGGCGGCGGCGGCCGCCGTGAGGACGGTCTGCGTGCCCCGCACGTTGTACGCGCTGCGTGCCGCCGGATCGGTGCCCAGGTCGAGGTCGACCGCGAGGTGCACCACCACGTCCGCGCCGCGCAGCTTGTCGGCGATCGCCGGGTCCCGCACGTCCAGGATGTGCCACTGGGCGGCCGCGCACTCCCCCCGCCGCTCGTCGATCGCGATGATCTGCCGGACGCCGTCGGACGCGGCGAGCCGCTCGGTGAGCAGCGCGCCCACCCCGGACGCGGCGCCGGTGACCGCGACGACGGGTCCGCGCGGGGCGGAACTGGTTGAGTGGTTTCGCGCTGCGCGAACCTGCGGATCTGGGGAACTCACCGGGCGTCTCCAGCGGTTGTCTTCAGTACGAACGCGGGTGACGCGTCCGTACCAGGTGGCATCCATCCTGCCGCAGGCCATCGGTCGGCGGAGCACCGAGGCCCGAACCCGCCACGGTGTCTAGGCTGGGTGGTGTTCGGGCAGCCGTGCCGTCGGTGGAGCCGACGGCCCTATCAGCCGAGGAATCCCGTGAGTGACACCCCATTCGGATTCGGCCTTCCGCCGGAGGAGCCGGACGACGGCGACGAGGGCAAGAAGAAGGACCAGCAGAGCGGTGGTGGTCAGGGGCCTGCCAACCCGTTCGGCTTCGGCTTCCCCGGTGCCGGCGGCGCCGGTGCCGACAATCCGTTCGCCGCGATGTTCGGTTCCATGAACCCCACCGACCTGGGCGCCGCCTTCCAGCAGCTGGGCCAGATGCTCTCCTACGAGGGCGGCCCGGTGAACTGGGACATGGCCAAGCAGATCGCCCGCCAGACGGTCGCCCAGGGCACCGCCGACGGCACCAAGGACTCCAGCGTCGGCCCCGCCGAGCGCACCGCCGTCCAGGAGGCCGTCCGCCTGGCCGACCTGTGGCTCGACGACGCGACGTCCCTGCCGTCCGGTGCCGGCACCGCCGTGGCGTGGAGCCGCGCGGAGTGGGTGGAGGCGACCCTGCCGGCCTGGAAGGAGCTCGTGGACCCGGTGGCCGAGCGCGTCGGCGGCGCCATGGGGGACATCCTGCCGGAGGAGATGCAGGCCATGGCGGGCCCGCTGATCGGCATGATGAAGTCGATGGGCGGCGCCATGTTCGGCCAGCAGATCGGGCAGGCCGTGGGCGTGCTCGCGGGCGAGGTCGTCGGCTCGACGGACGTCGGCCTGCCGCTCGGGCCCGCCGGCAAGGCCGCGCTGCTGCCGGTCAACGTGGAGGCGTTCGGCAGGGACCTGGGCATCGGCCAGGACGAGGTGCGGCTCTACCTGGCGCTGCGCGAGGCCGCCCACCAGCGGCTCTTCGCACATGTGCCGTGGCTGCGCTCGCACCTGTTCGGCGCCGTCGAGGGCTACGCGCGCGGGATCAAGGTCGACACGGCGAAGCTGGAGGACGTGGTCGGCCAGTTCGACCCGCAGAACCCCGAGGAGCTGCAGCAGGCACTCCAGCAGGGCATGTTCCAGCCGGAGGACACCCCGGAGCAGAAGGCCGCCCTGGCCCGTCTGGAGACGGCGCTGGCGCTGGTGGAGGGCTGGGTCGACGCGGTGGTGCACGCGGCCGCGAAGCCCCGCCTGTCGTCAGCGGACGCGCTCCGTGAGACGCTGCGCCGCCGCCGTGCCACGGGTGGCCCGGCCGAGCAGACGTTCGCCACGCTGATCGGGCTGGAGCTGCGTCCCCGCCGGCTGCGCGACGCGTCCCGGCTGTGGGCCTCCCTGACCGACGCACGCGGCGTCGACGGCCGGGACGCGCTGTGGGCCCACCCGGACATGCTGCCCAACGCCTCCGACCTGGACGACCCCGACGGCTTCGTCCACCGCGAGCAGATGGACTTCTCGGAACTGGACAAGATGCTCGGCGAGGCGGCGTCCGGGTCCGGCGAGAAGCCGGACCTGAAGAAGAAGGACGACGACACCGAGTGAGCCTGCACGACGACGTGGTCCTCGTCCTGAAGAGGTACGGGGACCAGCCGGAGCTGCGCCAGGTCTATCTCGACCATCTGGCCGAGCACCCGGACGGCATCTGGAAGGCCTGCGCGGCCGGGCACATCACGGCGAGCGGGCTGGTGATCGACCCCGAGGGCGGGCGGGTGCTGCTGACGCTCCACCGGAAGCTGCGCATGTGGCTCCAGATGGGGGGCCACTGCGAGCCCGAGGACACGACCCTCGCGGCCGCCGCCCTGCGCGAGGCGACGGAGGAGTCCGGCGTCACCGGGCTGACCCTGCTGCCGGGCGGGCCGGTGCGCCTGGACCGCCACCCGATCCCGGCGCCCTGCCACTGGCACTACGACGTCCAGTACGCGGTGCTGGCTCCGTCGGACGCCGAGCACCAGGTCAGCGACGAGTCGCTCGACGTGCGCTGGTTCCCGTACGCCGAGGTGGCGGACGTGGCGGACGAGTCGGTCGTACGGCTGCTGGAGGCGGCGCGGGCGCGGGTGTGACGGCGCGGACCCCTCACCGGGACAAGAACGCCGTAAGGGGGCGTCCGCCGTGGCGTACGCCCCCTTACGTATGGCTCAGGTCCGCGCCATGCCCCCGGGGGTCAGTTACCGCTGCCCCCGAGGTTGTTCCCGCTCAGTCCGCCCGCGCCCATGCCGAACTGCCCGAGGACGCCGGACGCGCGGACGTGCTGCGGCGGCAGCAGCTCGCTCGGCTGCACCAGGACGTGTCCGCTGCCGGAGAAGTGCATCTCCCAGCCCTCACCGGTGGAGCCCCGGCGGCGCCACACGGCGGACGTCGAGGTCGGCGCCTGGAGCTGGGTGCGCAGCGAGGTGGACCAGGCGATGACGGCGTCCGAGTCGACGCAGATGTTCTTCTCGGGCGTCACTTCGAGCGCCAGCGGCTCGCCGGAGGTCATCAGGACGACCTTGCCGCCGCCGGACAGCTCCAGGTTGTACGCCCCCGCCGAGGCGACCTCGACGGCGCTGTCGACGGCGACGATGCCCACGTTCAGCGAACCGTCGAAGGCCAGGACGGCGGAGGAGTCCACGGTGATGCCGTGGCCGACGTCCATGATGTGCAGGTACTGCGCGAAGTTGGCGAGATACACGATCCCGTTGCCCTTGCAGCGCATGAGTTCCAGGCGTTCACCGGTCATCCGCTCCGCGTTGCGCCAGCTGCGGTTGCGGTACTGGCTGTCGAAGTCGACCTGGCCCTCGAAGGCGACCATGGCGCCCTGGCGTGCCAGGACGGGGCTGCTGCCGATGGTGACGTCCGTCTTGAGCAGCTGCGGGTTCTGCAGCGTGTAGCGCTCGGTGTGCTCCACCGGGATGTGCGCGAAGAGTGTGCTGTGCATGGTGTGCTGTTCTCCTCTCGGCCCCGGTCAGCCGCGGACCTTGAAACGGTCACCGGTGTCCTCGCTGGGCTGGACGACCACGAAGCCCTGTCCCTTGAACCCGATCTGGAAGGCCTCACCGCTGCCCCGGCCGATGAGTGCTCCGGCCTTGATGGTGCGGCGGGCCTTCATGTCGAGGCCGTCGGTCCAGGCGATCAGCGCGTCCGGGTCGACGTACGTCTCCCGTTCGGCGCAGTCGAGGGAGATCGGCACGCCCCGGCTGACCAGGGCGACCCACCCGGTGCCCCGGACGACCAGGTTGGTCAGGCCGGAGCCGGAGAGCTTGGCGAGGCCCTTGACCGGTTCGATGGTGAGCTGGAGGGAGGCGTCGCAGGCCAGCAGGGTGGGGCCGTTGACGGACAGCGCCTCGTTGTTCAGGTGGACGACGAGGACGTCGCCGCCGTAGTCGGCGAGGTAGAGGTCGCCGTCGCCGCGGCAGAGCATCAGCCTGCCGCCCTCTCCGGTGACCATCTCCTCGGCGCCGCGGCGCAGCGAGGCGGGCGCGGCGTCGAACTGCACGAAACCGTCGTAGGCGATCATCGAGCCGGCCTTGGCCAGCAGGTCCTGGCCGGTGACCATGGTGACCTTGAGCGTCTTGGAGCTGTGCACGCTCATCCGGACGCCGGTGGCCGCGGAGCGGTGCGCGTGGAGTGTCTGGAGGTCCATGCTCTGCCTCACACCTCGAAGGGCTGGACGACGACGAAGTTGCCGGGGGCACCGCGGAACTGGAGGTTGATCGCCTCCTGGGTCTGCCGGGCGTACCCGGAGCGGCGCAGCCTCAGCGAGGTCGTGGTGACGGCCTGCGCACCGGCGGACCAGGCGATGACGGCGTTGCCGTCGACGTAGGTGGCGGGGCCGACGGGCAGGACGACGGGGACGCCGCGCGTCTTGACGACGACCGCTCCGGTGCCGGAGAAGAGCATGCTGAACAGGCCGCCGCCGGGCAGACCGGCGCCCTCGATGCGGCGGATCTCGGTGTCGAGTGCCTCGTCGAAGGCGAGGACTCCGCGCGCGCTGGTGTAGAGCTGCTCGTTCTGGAGGCGGATGACGAAGAGCCTGCTGCCTTCGTCGGCGAGGAACACCTCGCCGTCGCCGGAACACCGCATGAGGGCCATGCCCTGCCCGGTGAGCTGACCCGTCAACTTGCCGAGCAGGCCGGAACCCTTGTGGGCGAAGTCGAGGTCGCCCTGGTAGGCGACCATGCTGCCCTGCTTGGCGAGGATGTTGGCGCCCTTGGTGAGGGTGGCCCGCACCATCTGCGGGTTCTGCTCGGTCCAGCGGTCACCGACGGGTGCCTCGGAGTACTTCGTCAGCACCGCGCGCAGTCCGGCCTCCGGCGGAACGGGGGCGAGCTGCGTCCCGCCGCCGAACGGCTGTCCCTGTCCCGGGAAGGCCGCCGGGGCGCCCGGAGGCGTGAACGGGCCGCCCTGCGGTGCCGCGCCGGGCGGCGGCGTGAACGGGCCGCCCTGCGGCGGGGCGCCCGGAGGGGTGAAGGGTCCGCCCTGCGGGGCGCCGGGCGGCGTGAAAGGGCCGGCCGGCGGTGCGGCCGGGGGCGGGACGGTGCCGCCGGGCGGTGTGTACAGCGGCGCGGCGATGGTCGGAGCGGCGTGCACGGACGGGGAGGACGGCGGGGGCGCGTAGCCCTGGGACGGGGCAGGTGCCGGTGCGGCGGGGGCGCCGAACGCGGGCGGGGCGAAGCCGGGAGCCGCGTCCGCCTGCGGCTGCTGGGGCGGGGCGGCCGGCTCCTCCTCGGCGACCTCGCCGCCGAAGTTCTTCAGCAGCGCGTCCAGGCCGCCGTCGAAACCCTGGCCGACGGCCGCGAACCGCCAGACGTCCTTCAGGTAGAAGTCGCCGAGCATCACGGCGCGCTCGGTGGAGAACTCAGAGCCGTCGAACGGGTACCGGGCCACCTCCTCGCCGCCCGCGACGATACGGAGGTATCCGGGGGAGATCTGCGACATCTGGCCATGGCCGTCGATCGTCGCCGTGAACGACAGCTTCTGGATCTGTGGCGGGATCTTGTCGAGCGTGACCCGGAAGGATTCCGTGTCGCCCGCCTGGGAACCCAGGAGCTGGATGGATTCCTCAGGGGTCTTCGGCTGGTTGAAGAAGACGAAGTAGCGGTCGTCCGAGAGACGTTCGTCGGCGTCCAGCCCGAAGCAGCTGATGTCGAAGGTCAGCCCGGGGGCGGAGATCTGTACGCCTACGTACAGATCCGTACCCGCGGTGAGGTCACTGATCTTGGCCTTGTGGCCGCGTTGGAATTCCCTGGCCATGCGTAACGACCGTCCCCCATCCCGAAAGTGAGTGCGCCTGCGAGTGCGTCGCGCCAGGCTAACCGCAAAGTCCGAGACCGTACGAGGCTGGTACAGACCCGGTACAAAAGCGCACCTTCGAGCCACCTGCCGGGAAACGCCCACGCAGGCGTGAAGTGTCGTTCATGTCACGTGCGGGCGCCCCGTGCCCGGCGTCACTCGTCGTCGGCGGCGGAGAGATGCGGCAGCCGGTCGGCGGCGACCACCCCTTCGAGGTATCCGCGAGCCCGTTCCGTGCGCGGGTACGCCTCCAGGAGTCGCCAGAAGCGCGGCCCGTGACCAGGCACGAGAAGGTGGGCGAGCTCATGGAGGAGGACGTAGTCGACGACGTACTCGGGCATGCCCTGCAGCCGGTGCGACAGCCGAATGCTGCCCTCGGCGGGGGTGCACGAGCCCCAGCGAGTGTTCTGGTTGGTGACCCAGCGGACGGAGGAGGGCCGGGCGCGCCCGCCGAAGTACTGGTCCGACAGGCGGGCGGCGCGTTCGGCCAGCTCGCTGTCGCCGAGGCACCGTTTGCTCTCCTGCGCCGCCAGCTTGTCGAGCATGACGGTCACCCAGCGTTGCTCCTCCGCCTCGGACATCCGGGCAGGGATCAGTACGACGGTGCGATCGCCCTCTCGGTACGCGGAGACCGTTCTGCGCCGTCGCGCGCTCCTGCGGACCTCGATCGCGCTCGCCCCCGAGCCGCTTGGCGGCTGGCTCGTCGTGCTGCGCTGTGGCTTTCCGGCGCGGTGCAGTGGGTCGGCGGGCACGCCCCGACGTTACCCGCTGCACAGGGGGGAAGTCCCGCCTCCGGGACGGTTGGATGTCGATCCGCACTCCGAGCGCCTGATTTGTACGACGAACGCCGCCGCCTGTGGACAACTCTCGACACGCATCGTCGCGGTCCGTGCATGCTGGCACTCGTCGGCGGACCGGGCACTCGCCCCGCCGACTCATGGGGATCCACTTCTGACTACGGGGGGCCGATCATGCATCCGATGGTGAAGCCCGCGCTCCGGCGCGGTTGGCGGGATCTCAACACCGTGCAGTTCGGTCTCGCACCGGCGCACGCCATGGTCCTGGGGCCGATGGACACGACGACGGGCAGTTTCCTCGACCTCCTCGACGGAACGCGCGGGCTGCCGCTCCTGCGCGAGGAGGGGCGTTCCATGGGGCTGCCCGACGGTCACGTGGACAAGATGGTGGACCGGCTGGCCGCTTCCGGCCTGCTGGACGACGCCACCGGCGGCGGCCCGGCCGCGGACGCCCTGCGGCGCAGGCCCGAGGTCCTGGACCGGCTGCGACCCGATGCCGCCACGCTCTCCCTGGTCACCCCCGCCCCGGGCGATGCCATGCGGCACCTGGCCGCCCGTCGCTCACAGAGAGTGCAGGTTCGGGGTGCGGGCAGGGTCGGCGCGGTGCTCGCCTCCCTGCTGTCGGGAGCGGGGGTCGGCGAGGTCGACGTCCGAGACGTCGGGCGGGTCGAGCCGTGGGACGTGGCACCGGGCGGTCTGCCCGTCGAGTCGATCGGCGAACGCAGGGACGTCGCGGCACGCCGGGCCGCCCGCCACGCGGCCCCCGACCGACCGCCTCGGCGCCGCGGCGGAACCCGGCCTCCCGCGGACCCGGCCGAGGACAGGCCGGCGGACCGCCTTCACGACGAGCCCGGCTTCTCCCTGGTGGTCCTCGCCCCACGCGACCCCGTCGACGTCCAGGCCCCCCGTACCACCGCCGCCGAGCCGCTCATCGCGTCCGGGACACCCCACCTCTACGCCGGCGTCGTGGAGGGCACGGCTGTCGTGGGCCCCCTGGTCCTGCCCGGAGAGACGGGCTGCGCGGGCTGCCTGGAGCAGGGGCGCGCGGACCGCGACGAGAGCTGGCCGCGGCTGGTCGCGCAGTGGCGCTCCGGCCGCCCCCGCCGGGTGGAGGCATGCGACATGACGCTCGCCGCGACGGTCGCGGCGCTGGCCGCAGGGCACGCCCTGTCCTTTCTCGACGGGCACACACCGTCCAGTGCGGGTGCCCGCTGGGAGGCCTCTCTACCGGGGCTCGACTGGCACGCGCGCCCGGTCTGGTCGCATCTCGATTGTCCCTGCGGGGCGGCGCAGAATGGATCGAGCGAGAAAGGTAACGGGGAACACACCCCGATGGACGGGGAACAGCGCGAGACAATGGCGAGGCATCAGCGGTCAACGAGGTTGTCCCGCAAGGCGTACGCGGCACGGCCTGCTGGGACTTGGAGGGCGCATGTCTGATCTTCCCCGGAAGGCGGTCACCCGGACCGCCAAGCTCGCCGCGCTCCCGCTCGGCTTCGCGGGTCGGGCCACCTGGGGCCTCGGCAAGCGGATCGTCGGAGAGTCGGCGGAACTCGTCGGCCGTGAGCTCCAGCAGCGCACCGCGGAGCAGCTGTTCAAGGTCCTGGGCGAGCTCAAGGGCGGCGCCATGAAGTTCGGGCAGGCCCTGTCCGTCTTCGAGTCGGCGCTCCCCGAGGAGGTAGCGGGTCCCTACCGCGCCGCTCTCACGAAACTCCAGGACGCCGCTCCGCCGATGCCGACCCGTACGGTGCACTCGGTGCTGCGGGAGCGGATCGGCGAGGACTGGCAGGAGCTGTTCCTCGAGTTCGAGGACAAGCCGGCCGCGGCCGCCTCGATCGGGCAGGTCCACCGGGCGGTGTGGCACGACGGCCGTGCGGTCGCGGTCAAGGTGCAGTATCCGGGCGCGGGCGAGGCCCTCCTGTCCGACCTGGGGCAGCTCAGCCGGTTCGCCCGCCTGCTGGGCCCGCTGGTTCCGGGGATGGACATCAAGCCCCTCATCGCGGAGCTGCGGGACCGGGTCTCCGAGGAGCTCGACTACGGTCTGGAGGCGCAGGCCCAGCAGGCGCACGCGGAGGAGTTCGCCGACGACCCGGATGTCGTGGTCCCGGCCGTGGTGCACCAGTGCGACCAGGTCCTCGTGACCGAGTGGATGGACGGCACGCCCCTGTCGGAAGTGATCAACGACGGCTCGCAGGAGCAGCGGGACCGAGCGGGCCAGCTGCTGACGCGTTTCCTCTTCTCGGGCCCGGCCCGCACCGGTCTTCTGCACGCCGACCCCCACCCCGGGAACTTCCGTCTCCTGCCGGACGAGAAGGTCGGCTGGCGCCTCGGCGTCCTCGACTTCGGCACGGTGGACCGGCTGCCGGGCGGCCTTCCCACCCCGATCGGCGACGCCCTGCGTCTGACCATCGAGGGCGAGGCCGAGGCCGTCTACGAGATGCTGTGCGCGGAGGGCTTCGTCAAGGAGTCGATCGAACTGGATCCCGACGCGGTCCTCGACTATCTGCTGCCCATCATCGAGCCGGCCCGGGCCGACGAGTTCTCCTTCGCCCGAGGCTGGATGCGCAGCCAGGCCGCCCGCATAGCCGACCCGCGCTCCCCCGCGCACCAGCTGGGCAAGCAGCTGAACCTTCCCCCGTCCTACCTGCTCATCCACCGGGTGACCCTGAGCACCATCGGTGTGCTGTGTCAGCTGGGTGCGACGGTCCGTATGCGCGACGAGCTGGAGGAATGGCTGCCGGGCTTCACTAAGGACGAGGAGCCGGAGCCGGAGTCGGCTGCGGGAGCGTGAGCGGGCGCCGAGCCACCGCCACGGGCCGGGCGGGGGCGCTCAGGAGCACGCCGGGACGCAGCCTCGCCGGAACTGCGGGGCTCTCCGCACGAGAGTGAATCGGCGCCCTGGGCTCGACCCGCTCCGCCGCCCCCGGCGGCTCACCACCATGCCGAGTCCAGGCGACCCTCGATCGCGCGGAGGTGCTCCCGGGCGCAGGTCTCGCAGAAGTAGTGGCGTCGGCCGTTCTCCACGGAACAGGTCCACAAGGGCTGGGGAGCCTCGGTGGCGGCCCCGCAGCGGGCACACACGAGGATCTGGGGTGTCGCGGCGGCGCCGCTGTCGTCGTTGCCCCCGGAAAGACTCGTCACCGGGCGACGATACCTCCGTGCCCGGCGGATCCGCGCTCGCGACGCAGCGCGGGGGCCGGTCTGTTCGGACCTGCCCCCGCGAGGAACCACCGTCAGAGGTGGTGATGATGTGCCTGTTCCGGCCGGTTCACGCCGATGGTCGCGCAGCGGCTACTGCATGACCGCCATGGCGAGCGCACGGCGGGCACGCATCGAGGCGCGCTCGGCCCGGCGCTGCATCCGGCGGGCGACCGCCAGGCGCATGGCTCGGCGGTCCTGCTCGGCCTGGTGCAGGCGGTCGTGCATATGCGCACGCGCCAGGGCTTCTGGCATGAGATGCATTTCTCGGGTCCTGTTCTGACGCGAGGCGTTCGCGCCGGTGGTGGTGAAGTCTGGGATCGGGGAGCCTGCGGGCTCGCTCGTGGACGGCTTCATCGGGGCCTGCTTCTTGGGGTCGTGCGTGAGGGGGCGGTCGATCGTTCCGGTGATGTTCATGCCGTGACCGGGTTCTTGCGCGGGCGACCACGAGGCCGCTTGCGGGCAACGACGACCCCCTGGACGAAGAGCTCGCCACCCCAGACGCCCCAGGGCTCACGCCGCTCCTTGGCGCCGGCGAGGCAGGCCTCCATCAGCGGGCAGGTGCGGCAGAGGGACTTGGCGTACTCGACGTCGGCCGGCGACTCGGCGAAGAAGACCTCCGGGTCGTAGGAGCGGCAGGGGACGGGTACGCCCAGGTTCTCGATGGCGTCGTCGAGCGCGGTGAGCGCGGTGAGCGGGGTCAAGGTGGAGTCCTCCGTGAGGCGGGGCGGGGGGATCGTTTCGGAAGGCGGTACGGACGGGGCGTGCGCTTCGAGTTGCACGGTTCGTCTTCCTCGTCTGGTCGTTCCGGCCGGGTGGGCCGGGTGCGGCTGGTACCGGGTTCTTTTCTTGTCCCGAGGCCCCTTCGCTCTGTTGTCCCCGGTCGGGGACAAACAGAAGGGCCGCGGATCCCGGATGGGGTTCCGCGGCCCTGAAGGCGCCGGCCTGATCGTCGATCAGGCTGGATCACTCCAGGGTTCAGGCCCACGGAAGGCCCACATCAGGTGGTGCTGCGTCGTCTGCTTCCGGATTCCGGCACCGGCCGCCGCAAAGGCATAGGCCTGCGCCTGTGCCTCTACTGCTGCTTCCAGTGCCTTGGTCGGTCGCTCGTTGCGCTCACGGACGGGAAGGCCCGCAGGGGACACGGAGGACGCCGGACGACCGCCACGGAAGGCGGACAGACCGGTGCCCAGGTTCGAGACGCCGAGCATGCACGTGGAGACGGCCGAGCGATCGGTCATTTTGACCGCGCTGCTGAAGCTGGTGTTGATGCTGATCACTGGACTCGCCTCCTCTCGGCGTCTACGGGATCGGTGTGAGCCGATCCGACGGATATGAAGTACACCACGAAAGCAGGGCCTCGGAGAAGGCCGCTGTTCCCGTGCCTAAGAACCTATGGGGATTACTGGGGCATGCGCAAACCATTTTTTCGACGAGTTCGTATCAGTCACTCCCGTCCTCGCCCTGGGGCTCCCGACCTGCACAGATGTCCAGAATGTCGGTGCCGTAGCGCTGGAGCTTACGGGCGATGACGCCGGGGATGCGCCCCAGTTCCACCGGAGTGCTCGGCCCCGCTTCCGCGATCGCCATCAGGGTCCGGTCGGTGAAGACGCAGAAGTCGGGCTGCCCGCTGCGCCGTGCCTGGACGGCCCGCCACTCCCGGAGCCGCTCGTACAGCCCCTCGTCCATGTCGGAGGGGCAGTCCTCGCAGCGCATCAGCTTCATCTCGCCCGCCTCGCGCAGGGTGCGGCCGCAGACCCGGCAGCGGGCCGGGGTCCGGCTGACGCGGCGGGCGACCGGTCCGCTGCCACCGACGACAGCGAGGCCGCCCGTTCGGTGGCCCGCCGAGCCCTGCTCGACCCCGCCGGAGGCGGTCGCCCCGGCTCGAGCGCCCCCGGGGGCGCTCGAGCCGGGGCGCAGACCGTCGAGGAACCGGCTGGGGCGCCGGTTCGGGCGGCTGCCGGGGGAACGGGACAGGGCCCAGGAGACGGAGAGCTGCTGCCGGGCGCGGGTGACGCCCACGTAAAGAAGTCGTCTCTCCTCCTCGATCTGCTCGTCCGTTCTGGCGTAGGTGATCGGCATCATGCCCTCGGCGACACCGACCAGGAAGACGACGTCCCACTCCAGGCCCTTCGCGGAGTGCAGGGAGGCGAGGGTGACGCCCTGGACGGTCGGGGCGTGCTGGGCGTTGGCCCGTTCCTCCAGTTCCGCCACGAGGTCGCCGAGGGTGGCGTCGGGCTTGGCCGCGGCGAAGTCCTGCGCCAGGTTCACCAGGGCGGCCAGTGATTCCCAGCGTTCCCTGACCGCTCCGGAGCCGGCCGGTGGTTCGCCGGTCCAGCCTTCGCCGGACAGTACGGCCCTCACCTGCGAGGGGAGGTCGACGGCGTCCTCCAGGAGGCTGTCGTTGCCCCCGAAGCGCGCCGCGGCTCGCAGCGCGGATCCGGCCCTGCGCACCTCGGGCCGGTCGAAGAAGCGCTCGGCGCCCCGCAGCTGGTAGGGCACCCCCGCGTCCGCGAGGGCCTGCTCGTAGGTCTCGGACTGGGAGTTCGTGCGGAACAGGACGGCGATCTCGCTCGCCGGGACCCCGGAGCCGATGAGGTCGCGGATGCGGCGGGCGGCGCCCTCCGCCTCGGCCGGCTCGTCCGCGTATTCGGTGTAGCGGGGTTCGGGTCCGGGGGGACGTTGGGAGATCAGTTCCAGCCGGTGGTCGGCGGCTCGGCCGCGGGCCTGGGCGAGGAGGCCGTTGGCGAGGTGGACGACCTGGGGGGTGGAGCGGTAGTCGCGGACGAGCTTGACGACGGTGGCCCCGGGGTGGCGGAGGCGGAAGTCGAGCAGATGGTCGGGGGTTGCGCCCGTGAACGAATAGATCGTCTGGCTGGCGTCGCCGACGACGCACAGGTCGTCCCGGTCGCCGAGCCACAGTTCCAGCAGGCGTTGCTGGAGAGGGCTGACGTCCTGGTACTCGTCGACCACGAAGTGCTGGTACTGGGAGCGGACCTGCTCGGCGATGTCGTGCCGGTCCTGGAGGATGCCGACGGTGAGCAGGAGGACGTCCTCGAAGTCGATGACGGCGCGTTCGCGCTTGAGGTCCTCGTAGGTGGAGTAGATCTGGGCGATCTCGGCCGGGTCGCGGGGGGTCTCCCGTCCGTGCTCGGCGGTCGCGGCGGCGTAGTCGGCGGGGACGGTCTGGGTGACCTTGGACCACTCGATCTCTGCGGCGGCGTCCCGTAGTTCGTTGCGATCGAGACGGATGCGGCAGGCGGCGGCCGCGTCCGCGACGAGGGGGATCTTGCGGTCGACGATCCGGGGCATGCCGCCGCCGACGGCCTTGGGCCAGAAGTACTGGAGCTGGCGCAGGGCCGCGGAGTGGAAGGTGCGGGCCTGGACACCGGCGGCGCCGAGCTGGCGGAGGCGGCCGCGCATCTCCCCGGCGGCGCGGGCGGTGAAGGTGACGGCGAGCACGCTGGCGGGCTGCAGTATCCCCGCCCGCACCCCGTAGGCGATGCGGTGGGTGATGGCGCGGGTCTTGCCGGTGCCGGCTCCCGCGAGGACGCACACCGGCCCGTGCAGGGCGGTGGCCACCGCGCGCTGCTCGGGGTCGAGCCCTTCGAGCACCGCGTCGGCCGAGTCGGGGACCCGCGGGAAGAGGGTGGAGTACGTTGCTGCTGTCACACGGCCATGCTGCCAGGTCGCCGGAGACGGCCGAGCCGGTTGTCCACAGGCGGGCCCCCGCAGTCGTACTAATGCGGCACGTTTCCCGTGTGTCCCGGGGGACTTGCGTGGGGCGTGGTGGTGGACGCCACCCTCCTGCGGGGAATGACGGACCCGTCGCGTACGTTCCACCCACTGCTACGAGCACCCCTCATACCGTGAAGGAGCGCCAGGGACATGGCGGGCACTGTGACGATGTACAGCACCACGTGGTGCGGCTACTGCCGTCGACTGAAGAGCCAGATGGACCGCGAGGGCATCACGTACACCGAGATCAACATCGAGCAGGACCCGGAGTCCGCGGCGTTCGTCGAGAAGGCGAACGGCGGGAACCAGACCGTTCCCACCGTCCTCTTCCCGGACGGTTCGACCCTCACCAACCCCTCGCTGGCGCAGGTCAGGCAGAAGATAGGGGCGTAGTCGCGGGAGCCCCCGTCCGGTCGCGCCCCTAGCCGGTGTGCCCCCGGGTCGGCAGGGTCTTGCCGTACCAGCGTTCGATCAGCCGGGCCGCGATCGAGATGCCTGAGGGAGCCAGCACCTCCCCGGACTCGAACGCGGCCCGCAGCTCTTCCCGGGAGAACCAGCGGGCCTCGTGGATCTCGTCGCCGTCCACGTCGATGTCGGTGGAGGTGGCGCGGGCCATGAAGCCGAGCATGAGGCTGGAGGGGAAGGGCCACGGCTGGCTGGCGATGTACTCGACCTGGCCGACGGTGATGCCGACCTCCTCGTGGACCTCCCGGCGCACGGCCTGCTCGATGGACTCACCGGGCTCCACGAAGCCCGCGAGGGTCGAGAAGCGGCCCTCGGGCCAGTGCAGCTGACGGCCGAGGAGGAGGCGGTCGGCGTCGTCCGTGACACCCATGATCACCGCGGGGTCGGTCCGCGGGTAGTGCTCGCCGCCGCAGGCCGGGCAGCGGCGGATGTGACCGGCCGCCGCGATGACCGTGCGCTCGCCGCAGCGGGAGCAGAAGCGGTGGGTGCGCTGCCAGTTCTCCAGACCGACCGCGTGCACCATGAGTCCGGTGTCGCGCGGCGACAGCAGCATGCCCGCCTCACGCAGGCCGGCCGGGCGGGCCGACTGGTCCATGCGTCCGGGGAGCGAGTCCTTCTGCAGTGCGAAGTACCTCACACCGTCGGCGTCGGTGCCCAGGAAGTAGCGGTGCGCCTCGGTGAGGGGTGCCTCGAAGGACGGGGTCATGACGAGTTCGGTGGTGCCGTCCGGCGTCTCGTCGATGAGGACCTGACCGCCGGAGACCACGAAGCAGCGGGTGGTGGGGTGGCTCCAGGCCGCCGCGAGCCAGGCCTCGTCGAGGCGGTGGTGGGCCGCCCGGTCGATGCCGCTCGGGGCGGTGAGCGCGATGGGTCGATCGGCGGTGTGGTCGGTCCAGGTCGTCACGGGTGCTTCCAACTCCCCCGGTGAAACGGTCGGGTTCGGGCGGGTGTTCGGGCAGGGCGTACGGCGGGCGGGTGCGCCGGGGTGCGGGGCGGTGTGGGGCTTCTTCAGTGTGCCTCGCGGGAGCTCGCAGCCAGCTCGCTCCAGAGGTAGGCGCTGGTCTCGACGCCTTTGAGGAGCAGGTCCAGTTCGACCTTCTCGTCGGGGGCGTGCCAGCCGTCGGAGGGGACGGAGATGCCCAGGAAGAGCACCGGGGCGTCGAGGACCTCCTGGAGGTCGGCGGCGGGGCCGGAACCGCCCTCGCGGGTGTAGCGGATCGGCTGCTGGAAGGCCCGGCCCATGGCGCGCACCAGGGATCGCAGGGCCGGGTGGTCCAGCGGGGTCAGACAGGGGCGGGTGGCGCCGCTGAAGGTGATCTCGTGGCGGATGCCCGCGGGCAGTCGTTCGGCGGCCCAGGCAGTGACGGCCTTGGCGATGTGGTCCGGGTCCTGGCCCGCGACCAGCCGGAAGGACAGCTTCACCATCGCCGAGGCGGGGATGATCGTCTTGCTGCCGGCGCCCTGGTAGCCGCCGCCGATGCCGTTGACCTCGGCGGTCGGGCGGGCCCAGACGCGTTCCAGGGTGGTGTGTCCGGCTTCTCCGTGGGCGGCCGTCGACCGGGCCGTGCGCAGCCACCGCTCCTCGTCGAAGGGCAGTTCGGCGAAGAGTTCGCGTTCGTGGTCGCTGAGTTCGACGATGCCGTCGTAGAAGCCGGGGATCGCCACGCGCGCGTGCTCGTCGTGCAGGGCGGCGACCAGGCGGGCGACCTCGGTGGCCGGGTTGGGGACGGCGCCGCCGAAGGAGCCGGAGTGGATGTCCTGGTCGGGGCCGTACAGCCGGATCTCGCACTCGGCGAGGCCGCGCATGCCGGTGCACACGGTGGGGGTGTCCTCGGACCACATGCCGGTGTCGGAGACGACCACCGCGTCGGCGGCGAGCCGCTCGGCGTTCTCCTCGACGAGGGCCCGGAAGTGCGGGGAGCCGGACTCCTCCTCGCCCTCGACGAGCATCTTGAGGTGGACGGCGGGGGCACTGCGGCCGGTGGTGGCGAGGTGGGCGCGGACGCCGAGTGTGTGGAAGAACACCTGCCCCTTGTCGTCGGCCGCCCCGCGCGCGTGGAGGCGGTTGCCCCGGACGACGGGCTCGAACGGCTCGGTGTGCCAGCCGTCCTCACGGGCGGCGGGCTGCACGTCGTGGTGGCCGTAGACCAGGACGGTGGGGGCGTCGGGGTCCTCGGAGGGCCACTCGGCGAAGACGGCGGGGGCGCCCGGTGTCTCCCAGACCTCGGCGACGGGGAAGCCGGTCTCCCGGAGTTTGGCGGCCAGCCAGTCGGCGCTGCGGCGTACGTCCGTGGCGTGCTCGGGCTGCGCCGACACCGACGGGATGCGCAGCCATTCCACGAGGTCGTCGAGGAAGGCGGCACGGTGGTTCTCGATGTACGTACGGACGGCGCTGTCCGGGGTCTCGCTCATGCTCACGAGACTATCGGCCCGCACCGGCGTACTCGTCCGGCGGTTCGTCCCCGGACGCCCTGAGCGCCTCCTCCGGCCGGGCGGGGGCGTCCGGGTCCGGCTCGTCGAGGAGCAGCCGTTCCAGCGCCCGCCGGTCGGGCAGGTTCTCCGGCCGGACGACGTCTCCCGTTCGTACGTACAGGAAAGCGGCCCCCACTGACTCCAGGGGCACGCCCCGCTGCTCGGCCCAGGCGAGGCGGTACAGCGCGAGCTGGAGGGGGTCGGCGGTGCGGGCGCGGCTGGTCTTCCAGTCGACGATCTCGTACGTCGTCGTCCCGTCGCCGTCGGTGTCCCGGTACACGGCGTCGATGCGGCCCCGTACGACGCGTCCGGCGATCGCGAGTTGGAAGGGCGTCTCGACGCGGTACGGGGTGCGGTGGGCGTAAGGGGTGCGCTCGAAGGCTTCCTTCAGTGCCTCCAGGTCCCGTTCGTCGGCGATCTCGGCCTCGCTGCCGGGCAGGTCCTCCGGCTCCAGCATGGGCAGCCGGAGTTCCTCGAAGCGGGCCTCGACCCAGGCGTGGAAGCGGGTGCCGCGGCGCGCGGCGGGCTGGGGCGGGCGCGGCATGGGGCGGGCGAGTTCCTGGGCGAAACCGTCGGGGTCGGCGGCCAGGCGCACCAGCTGCGACGCGGTCAGCGACGTCGGCAGGGGCACGTCGGTGACCTTGGCGCGGGCCCGCAGGAGCTCTCCGGTGAGGGCGTCGAGGTCGCGGTCCCAGGAGGCTACGGTGCGGGCCTCCTCGGGCGTCAGGTCGTCCTCGGCGGGGTGTCTGCGGGCGTGGGGCACCGAGGGCGTGCGGGCGCCGTGGGCGGGGGGTCGGGTCGGGGTCCCGGCGGTGCGGTTCGTGGTCCAGGAGTCCCAGTCGGCGGCGTCCTCCTCGGGAAGGTCCTCCTCCGGGATGTCCTCGGGGACGCGGTCGGGGTGGCCGCCGTCCAGGTACTCGTCGTCCGGCGGGGGCGGCCAGTCCGGGTCCTCGTGGGCGTACGGGTCGTCCGGGTGGGTGTCGTCGGAGGCGGAGGAGCGCTCCAGGTGGGCGAGTACGGTCTCGGCGGCCGCGCGTCGGCGGGCCAGGGCCGTGCCGTCCAGCGGCAGGGGCCAGGCGTGGTCGGCGGACGCCTCGTGCAGGGCGGGGTTCTCCGCGCCCTCCTCGGGTGCGTCGGCCCAGACCTCGATCTCGCCGAACCCGGCGGCGCAGTGGTCGTACAGGGCGGTCAGGAAGTCGGAGGGGCCTCGGGGGCGCTTCTGGGTGGGGCCCCACCAGTGGCCGGAGCCGAGGAGCAGGGAGCGGGGCCGGGTGAACGTCACGTAGCCGAGGCGGAGTTCCTCGGTGTGCTGGTGGTCCTTCATGGCCTCGTGGAAGGCCTTCAGGCCGCGCGAGTCCCAGGCCTCCACGTCGGGGAGGGTGTCGGCGTCGCCGCGCAGTTCGTGCGGCAGGACCCTGCCCTGGGCGGTCCACTTCTCGCGGCCCTGGGTGCTGGGGAAGGTCCCGGTGACCAGGCCGGGAACGGCGACGACGTCCCACTCCAGCCCTTTGGACTTGTGGGCGGTGAGCACCTTGACGGTGTTCTCGCCGCCCGGGAGGGCGTTGTCGAGGCCCTTCTCGTACTGGGCGGCCGTGCGCAGGAAGCCGAGGAAGGCGAGCAGGGTGGCCTCGCCGTCGCTGTTGGCGGCGAAGGAGGCGGCGATGTCGAGGAAGTTGGAGAGCGTCTCGCGGCGACGGGCGGCGAGCGCGTGCGGTGAGGCGGAGAGTTCGACTTCGAGGCCGGTGACGGCGAGCACCCGGTGGAGGACGTCCATGAGCGGGTCGGCGAGGGAGCGGCGCAGGTCGCGCAGTTCGGCGGCGAGGCGGGCGAACCGTATGCGCGCGTCCGGCGAGAAGGGCAGCCCGTCGTCCTCGCCCTCGGCTTCGAGGGGCAGTTCGAGGAACGTGTCGAGCGCGTCGGCCAGCGAGATCACCTCGGCCGGGTCGACGCCTTCGACGGCGGCGGCGAGCCGGCGGTCCGGGTCGTCGTCGGCGCCCACGCGCGCGTGCGACACGAGAAGCCGGGCCCGGCGTCCCAGGAGGGCGAGGTCGCGGGGGCCGATGCGCCAGCGCGGGCCGGTGAGCAGACGGACCAGGGAGGCGTTGGCGCCCGGGTCCTGGAGGACCTCGCAGACGGCGACGAGGTCGGCCACCTCGGGGAGGTGGAGCAGTCCGGAGAGGCCGACGACCTCGACCGGGATGTCACGGGCGACGAGTGCGCCCTGGATGTCGGCGAAGTCGGTGGCGGTACGGCACAGGACCGCGATCTCGCCCGGTTCCTTGCCGGTGCGGACGAGGTGGGCGATCGAGTCGGCGATCCAGTCGAGTTCCTCGGCGTGGGTCGGCAGCAGGGCGCAGCGGACCATGCCGTCGCGCTCGGCTCCGGGGGCGGGCCTGAGGGCCTCCACGCCCGCGTGCATCGCGCGCAGGGGTTCGGCGAGACCGTTGGCGAGGTCGAGGAGGCGGCCGCCGCTGCGGCGGTTCTCGCTGAGGGCCTGGCGGGTCGCGGGGCGGCCGTCGGAGTGGGCGAAGTGCTCGGGGAAGTCGTCGAGGTTGGCGACGGAGGCACCGCGCCAGCCGTAGATGGCCTGGCAGGGGTCGCCGACGGCGGTCACGGGGTGGCCGGTGCCGCCTCCGAACAGGCCCGCGAGCAGGACGCGTTGGGCCACGGAGGTGTCCTGGTACTCGTCGAGGAGGACCACCCGGAACTCGTCCCGCAGCAGGCGGCCGACCTCGGGCAGTCGACCGAGACCGGCCGACAGGGCGATCTGGTCCCCGAAGTCGAGGAGGTCCCGTTCGCGCTTGGCGGCCCGGTAGCGGCCGACCAGCTCCGCGAGTTCCCGGCGGGCGGCGGCCGCCTCGGGGACCTTGCGGAGGTCCGCGTTGGAGAGCTTGGCGCTCTCCAGGTCGCGCAGCAGCTCCGCGTCGTAGGCACGCAGTTCCTCGGGGCGTACGAGGTGCTCGGCGAGTTCGGAGTCGAGTGCGAGGAGGTCGCTGACGAGGTCGGGGAAGGAGCGGGTGAGCGCCGGGTAGGGACCGGGGGACTCGCGGAGCACGCGCGCGGCGAGCTGGTAGCGGGTGGCGTCGGCGAGGAGACGGGAGGTGGGCTCCAGGCCGATGCGCAGCCCGTGGTCGGTGAGGAGGCGGCCCGCGAAGGCGTGGTACGTGGAGATGACGGGCTCGCCCGGCGGGTTGTCGGGGTCGATCACGTCGGGGTCGGTGATGCCGGCCTTGACCAGGGCCTTGCGCACCCGCTCGGCGAGTTCGCCGGCCGCCTTGTTGGTGAAAGTCAGGCCGAGCACCTGTTCGGGTGCGACTTGTCCGGTGCCGACCAGCCAGACCACGCGCGCGGCCATCACCGTGGTCTTGCCCGAGCCGGCTCCGGCCACGATCACCTGCGGGGCGGGCGGCGCGATGATGCAGGCCGTCTGCTCCGGGGTGAAGGGGATGCCCAGGAGCTCCTTGAGCTGCTCGGGATCAGTGATACGGGCTGACACCCCAGAGAGGCTAGCGGCGACCACTGACAGCGGACGCCGGATCACTGTCCGGGCGGGGAGAAGCGCTGGTCAGCACAGGTGGTGCTGTGGGTCACGCCGGTCACTCGACCACGTGGCGGCCCTCCGGGCGGGCACTGCAGGACGCCCGGAAGGCGCAGTGT
The DNA here is from genome assembly GCF_009857135.1 of Streptomyces sp. HM190. GTDB lineage: Bacteria > Actinomycetota > Actinomycetes > Streptomycetales > Streptomycetaceae > Streptomyces > Streptomyces heilongjiangensis. The sequence continues at coordinate 5,782,743 of NZ_CP047318.1, read as the reverse complement.
GCGCAGTGTTGTCCGGCGGTCGGGGAGAAGCGTTCGTCCAGGACCTTGCCGGCGGCGTTGGCGAGGAGTCCGCCGACCCAGTCGCCCTCCAGGGGGGCCTGGGCCTGCACCCTGGGAAGCGTCTCACCGCCGTTCTTCTTGGCCGCGCCCTGCCGCAGCTGGACGAGTTCGGCGCCGCCCGGTTCGGGCCGTGTTCCGCCGAAGGGCTCGTCGACGGCCCCCTCGCGGACCGCGAGCTGGTAGACGGCGAGCTGCGGGTGCCGTTCGACCTCGGCGGCGGTCGGCGCCTGCTTGCCGGTCTTGAAGTCGACCACGTAGGCGCGGCCCTCGGCGTCGGTCTCCACGCGGTCCATGGATCCCCGGATGCGCACCTCGTAGTCGCCCGCCTCCAGGGTCACGTCGAAGTCCTGCTCGCTGGCCACCGGGGTGCGTCCGGCCCGCATCCCGTTCGAGTCGACGTGCCAGGCCAGGAAGCGTTCGAGCGCCACGCGCGCGTGCTGCTTCTCCTGGTCCGACTTCCAGGGGGCGTCGAAGGCGAGCGCGTTCCACACGGAGTCGAGGCGCTCCATGAGGACGTCGAGGTCGGCGGGGGTGCGTCCGGAGGCGACCTCGTCCGCCAGCACGTGCACGACGTTGCCGAAGCCCTGGGCGGCGGTCGCGGGAGCGTCGGCCTTCACCTCTCGGCCCAGGAACCACTGCAGGGCGCACGTGTTGGCGAGCTGGTCGAGGGCGCTGCCGGACAGCACGACGGGCTGGTCGCGGTTCCTGAGCGGCACCTTGCTCTCGGTGGGCTCGAACATGCCCCACCAGCGGTACGGGTGCGCCGACGGCACCAGCGGGCGACCGTCCTCGTCGCTCAGTGCGGCGAGCCTGGCCAGTCGCAGGGCCGCGGCCTCGCGCAGCGCGTCCGACACCCGCGGGTCGACCGTCGTGGCGCGCAGTTCGGCCACGAGGGCGGCCACGGAGAGCGGACGGCGGGGACGGCCGGTGACGTCCTTGGGTTCCACGCCGAGCTCGGCGAGGAAGCGGGAGGGCTGGTCGCCGTCGTCGGCGGGGGCCTTCACGGCGGTGACGACGAGGCGCTCACGCGCACGTGTGGCGGCCACGTAGAACAGACGCCGCTCCTCGGCGAGCAGCGCTCCCGGCGTGAGCGGTTCGGCGAGGCCGTCGCGGCCGATGCGGTCGGCCTCCAGGAGCGAGCCACGGCGGCGCTGGTCCGGCCAGAGCCCTTCCTGGACGCCCGCCACCACGACCATGCGCCACTGGAGACCCTTGGAGCGGTGCGCGGTCATCAGGCGTACTGCGTCGGGGCGCACAGCCCGTCCGGTGAGCGTGTCGGCGGCGATGTCCTCGGCCTCGATCTCCGCGAGGAAGTTGAGGGCGCCGAGTCCTCCGGTGCGTTCCTCCGCGCGGGCCGCGGTGGCGAACAGCGCGCACACGGCGTCGAGGTCCCGGTCCGCGTTGCGTCCGGCCGCGCCGCCGCGCCGGGCGGCCCGCTCCAGACGCCTGGGCCACGGCGTGCCGTCCCACAGGTCCCACAGGGCCTCCTCGGCCGTGCCGCCGCCAGCGAGACGCTCCCGCGCCTTGCGCAGCAGCGCGCCGAGGCGTTGCGCGCCCCGCGCGTACACGGGGTCGTGGGCGACCAGGCGCTCCGGTTCGGCCAGGGCGCGGGCCAGCAGCTCGTCCGAGGGAGGCGGTACGGGGTTGCCCCCGGCCCGCTCCTCCTCGCGCAGGGCGCGGCCCAGTCGCCTCAGGTCGGCGGTGTCCATACCGGCGAGAGGGGAGGCGAGGAGGGTGAGCGCGGTCTCGGTGTCCAGCCAGCACGGGTCCGGCCCGGGGGCGCCGGACGGCTCGCCAGACTCCGCCGCCGAACCGGTGTCGAACTCGTCGTCCGCCTGCGGCTGCCCACTCGTCGCGGTCTCCCCGACCCTCTCCTCTTCCTCGGCCCGCTCGGCCTCCCGGGCGTCCGCCGGCCCCTGTGCGGACGTCGAGCCGGGCTCTGCCAGCTCCGCCCGGGCGACCGCTCGCAGGGCCGTCAGGAGGGGCTGTACGGCTGGTTCGTGGCGGAGCGGCAGGTCGTCGCCGTCGATCTCCAGGGGGACGCCCGCTGCCGTGAGGGCGCGCCGCATCGACGGGATCGTGCGGGCACCCGCGCGTACCAGGACAGCCATCTCGCCCCAGGGGACACCGTCCTCCAGGTGGGCCCGGCGCAGGATGTCCGCGATGTTGTCCAGTTCCGTGCCCGGCGTGGGGTACGTGTAGACGTCGACGCGGCCGCCGTCCCGTACCGGTCGGAGTTCGCGGTGGGCCCGTGCCTTCTCCGCCGGGAGGCGGGTGAGCGGCATGCGCTGGGTGAGCAGGCGGGTGGCCGCGAGCAGGTCGGCACCCGAGCGGCGGGCGGTCCGGAGGACGGCGACCGGCGCGGGGCGGCCGTCCGCGCGGGGGAAGGCGACCGGGAACTCCAGGATGCCGTTCACGTCGGCGCCCCGGAACGTGTAGATCGACTGGTCGGGGTCGCCGAGGGCGACCAGGGTGCGGCCGCCGCCCGCCAGGGCCCTCAGCAGCCGTACCTGCGCCGGATCGGTGTCCTGGTACTCGTCGACGTAGACCGCGTCGTACTGCCCGGCCAGGTGCTCGGCGACGCCGGGCCGGCCCGCGAGGAGCACCGCGCGGTGGACGAGTTCCGCGTAGTCGAGGACTCCTTGCAGGTCGAGGACGTCGAGGTACTCGGCGAGGAAGGCGGAGGCCGCACGCCAGTCGGGACGGCCGATGCGGTCGGCGAAGGCCCGCAGGTCGGCGGGGGCCAGGCCCAGCTCACGGCTGCGGGCGAGGACCGCGCGGACCTCGTCGGCGAAGCCGCGCGTGGTGAGGCAGGCGCGCAGTTCGTCCGGCCAGCGCACGTGCGCGAGGCCGAGGCGTTCGAGGGCGGGCTGGCCCGCGAGAAGCTCACGGACGGCTACGTCCTGCTCGGGGCCGGACAGCAGGCGCAGGGGCTCGACGAACAGGTCGCTGTCCTGGTGGGCACGGACCAGGGCGTAGGAGAACGAGTGGAACGTGGTGGCCCGCGGGGCGCGCGCGGCGCCCATGCGCAGCGCCATGCGGTCGCGCAACTCGACGGCCGCCTTGCGGCTGAAGGTCAGTACGAGGACGCGCTCGGGGTCGGTTCCGCGGTTGACGCGGGCCGCCACGGACTCGACGAGGGTGGTCGTCTTTCCGGTGCCCGGACCTGCGAGAACGAGCAAGGGGCCGGTCTCGTGGTCAACCACGGCGGCCTGTTCGGCGTCCAGACGAGGGGGACTCGATCGGACCGGTGGGGTACGCACCAGTCGGTAAGCGCCACGGCTCCCCTGTCGCACCTGGGTGTGCGACAGGCGCCTGGTGGAGGAAGAGGAGCTCACGTGGTTCGCCGGTCCTGGTGGGTGTGCTGGTTGCCCTGCCCCTGCTCGTGGAGAGCGGTGGCCGCGGGGTGAGGGGGACACGTGCAGCCGACGCTACGCCGACGAGTGGTGCGGAAGCGCTGCTTCCTCTTGCCCCCTCGCGACTCACGCGGCTCGCGCGTCCCTCGCCCCACGAACGTACGGCATGCCACCGACGTGCCCCGCTTCCCCCGTACGAGGGCGCCTCGGGGGCCGTCCGGCGCGGAATGCCGTCGGGTGTGATGACCCGCGCGCTCGCCGCCCTCTCAGCGCATGCGTTCGACGCCGTCCCAGCGTGCCCGTTTCATATTGATGTGCGGCACATGCCCCTCGGCGGCCCGACTCGCCTGGCGCAGGGGCGTGCCCTCCGTCCGGTAGTGACCCAGCGCTCTCAGCTCGTGGCCGGGCAGCAGATGACCGTCCGCGCGGACCACCCGCCACCACGGCACGGCACCCCCGTAGAGGGCCATCACGCGGCCCACCTGACGCGGGCCGCCCTCCCCCAGCCACTCGGCGACGTCCCCGTACGTCATCACCCGCCCGGGCGGGATCAGCTCGGCGACCTCGAGGACCCGCTCCGCGTACTCCGGCAGGGCGTCCACCGGAAGGCTCTCCTCGCTCATTCGGCCCATACTGCCCCACCACACCGACAATGGGACGTGGTGGCCGACGCGTGCGTCCCTCGCTCCGAGGACGGTCTTCGGGCAGACTGTGCGCCCCCGCATTGCACCCTGATGCCCCTGTGTGCCCACCCGGCATGCCACCATCGTGCGGGCGGTGACTGGTGATACGAGACCAAGAAGAGACGATGAAGCAGCAGAGCGTGCACCCCGATGACGCGGCGGGCACCTCTGACGCCTCGTCGCGCCCGAACACCGCCGGCGGGGACGACAAGAGCGCCGGAGCCGCCGCCCCGAAGGACCCGGCGAACACCGCGCCCGAGGAGACATCGCGCTCCCCCAGGACGCGCGAGGACCGGCCCGACGACCGACACGACGACCGGCACGACGGCACGACGTCGCCGGCAGGACCGGACTCCGACGTCCCGGACGAAGGGCACGACGGCCCGGACGAGGGCCACGACGGTCCGGACGAGGGCCACGACGGTCCGGACGAGGGGCACTCGGACGCGGTCGAGGGCGACGAACCACTGCTCCCCGCGCGCGTGCACCGCCCCTCGGACCTCATGCGGCTGTCGGTCGGCATCCTCGGGATCGTCGTCCTGCTGGCGATCGCCGCGTTCGCGCACGGCACCACGGCCGGCCTCGAACAGGACATCAACAAGGGCACCGGCCAGGCACCCGATCTGGTGATCAAACTCGCGGGGCTGGGGTCGAGCATCGCGATCCTGCTGGTCCCGGTCGCCTTCGCGATCGAACGTCTGATCAAGCGGGACGGACTGCGCATCGCGGACGGTGTGCTCGCGGCGGTCCTGGCGCACGGGGTGACCCTGGCGACGGACCTGTGGGTGGCCCGCACCGCCCCGGACTCGATCCAGGAGGCGCTCACCCAGCCCTCCCCCGGCGACATCCACGCCCTCACGGACCCCGTCCACGGCTACCTGGCGCCGGTCATCGCCTACATGACCGCCGTGGGCATGTCCCGCAGACCCCGCTGGCGCGCGGTGCTGTGGATCGTGCTGCTGCTGGACACGTTCTCCATGCTGGTCGCCGGCTACACGACGCCGTTCTCGATCGTCCTGACGGTGCTGATCGGCTGGACGGTCGCCTACGGGACGCTCTACGCCGTCGGCTCGCCGAACGTACGTCCTACCGGCCGGACCCTGATGGCGGGCCTCAGGCGGGTCGGCTTCAAGCCGGTGAGCGCCGCCCGCGAGGACGCCTCGGACACCACGGAAGGCGGCGACCGGGGCCGGCGGTACTTCGTGACGCTGGAGGACGGCCCACCCCTCGACGTCACCGTCGTCGACCGGGAGCAGCAGGCACAGGGCTTCTTCTACCGCGTCTGGCGGCGGCTGACCCTGCGTGGCATCACCACGCGCCGCAGCCTGCAGTCCCTGCGCCAGGCCCTGGAGCAGGAGGCACTGCTCGCGTACGCGGCCATCGCGGCCGGCGCCAACGCCCCCAAGCTGATCGCGACCTCCGAGCTGGGGCCGGACGCGGTGATGCTCGTCTACGAGCACACCGGCGGGCGCACCCTGGACTCACTGTCGGACGACGAGGTCACCGACGAACTGCTGCACGAAACCTGGGCCCAGGTGAAGGCCCTGCAGTCACGCCGTATCGCGCACCGCAGGCTCGTGGGCGACGCGATCGTGGTGGATCGTTCCGGCACGGTGATCCTCACCGATCTGCGCGTCGGTGAGATCGCGGCCGGTGACCTTGTGCTCCGCATGGACGTGTCCCAGCTCCTGACCACGCTCGGGCTCCGGGTGGGCGCCGAGCGCGCGGTGGCGTCGGCGGTGAGCGTCCTCGGCCCCGACGCGGTGGCCGACTGCCTGCCGATGCTGCAACCCATCGCGTTGTCACGCTCCACGCGGGCGACGCTGCGCAGACTGGCCCGCGAGCGGGCGGAGCGCGAGCGCGAGGCCGTCCTGGAGGCCTCCCAGCTGGCCAAGCAGGCCCGCGCGGAGGAGCACAAGGAGGCCGAGGCGGGCAAGACCGCCAAGAAGACCGTGCGAGCCGAGCAGCGGGCGGAGAAGCGGGCGATCGACGAGGCCGTGGAAGAGGCCCGCGAGGAGGATCTGCTCACCCAGATCCGCCACCAGGTGCTGCTCATCAGGCCGCAGGCGCCCGTCGAACCGGCCCGCCTGGAACGGGTCCGGCCGCGCACGCTGATCAGTTTCATCGCCGGTGCCATCGGCGCGTACTTCCTGCTGACCCAGCTGACCCACATCGAGTTCGGGCCGCTCATCCGGAACGCCGAATGGGGCTGGGTCGCCGCGGCGGTGTTCTTCTCCGCGCTGAGCTACGTGGCCGCGGCGATGAGCCTGCTGGGGTTCGTACCGGAGCGGGTGCCGTTCCCGCGGACGGTGGCGGCGCAGGTCGCCGGGTCCTTCGTGAAGATCGTCGCCCCGGCGGCGGTGGGCGGTGTGGCGCTCAACACGCGCTTCCTGCAGCGGGCGGGGGTCCGGCCGGGCCTCGCGGTGGCGAGTGTGGGCGCCTCGCAGCTGTTCGGGCTGGGCTGCCACATCCTCATGCTGCTCGCCTTCGGCTACCTCACCGGAACCGAGAAGACACCGTCGCTGTCCCCGTCCCGCACGGTCATCGCGGGCCTGTTGACGGTCGCGGTGCTCGTCCTGGTGGTGACGTCGATCCCGTTCCTGCGGAAGTTCGTCGTCACGCGCGTGCGCTCACTCTTCGCCGGTGTCGTCCCGCGCATGCTCGACGTGCTGCAGCGGCCGCAGAAGCTGGTCACCGGCATCGGCGGCATGCTGCTCCTCACCGGCTGCTTCGTGATGTGCCTGGACGCCTCGATCCGCGCCTTCGGTGACGAGAGCGCCTCGATCAGCATCGCCAGCGTCGCGGTCGTCTTCCTCGCCGGCAACGCGCTGGGCTCGGCGGCACCGACCCCCGGCGGTGTGGGCGCGGTCGAGGCCACGCTGACGGTCGGTCTCATCGCCGTCGGCCTCCCCAAGGAGGTCGCGGCCCCCGCGGTCCTGCTGTTCCGGCTCCTGACGCTGTGGCTGCCCGTGCTGCCGGGGTGGCTGGCCTTCAACCAGCTCACACGCAAGGGAGCCCTCTAGTGCCGCGGCAGGCAACGTTTGCCCGTCGAGGAGCGGCGCCCGGTGCGTGCTCTCGGCATGCCGGGCGCACGTCCCCGTACTGGATGTACTCGGGCTCGTGCCCGGTGCGCCGAGAGTGCGTGCCGGGCATCGCGACGGGGCAAACGCTGCCTGCCGCGGCACTAGGAGGGCGGTGCGCCGCGTCCGCGCGCGCGTGGACGCGGATCGGGCCCTTTCACCCGCTCGGCCCACGCCCCGAGCGCACTGCTCAGGACGGCTTCAGGATGACTGCATGCCCATGTCGCTCCGGCTGCGCGCCGTCACCCTGACCGCCGTGGCAGTCGTGCTGTCCTGGTCGGCGGCGGGCTGCGGCAGCGAGGCCAGGGGCAAGGACGAGGATCTGACGAAGCAGGAACTGGACTGGAAGGACTGCCCGGCACCGTCGGCGTCCGAGGGCGGCGGCCCCGCCCCCTCGCCCCTGCCGAACGGCACCCCCTGGCAGTGCGCGACCATGAAGGCCCCACTCGACTGGGACGACCCCAAGGGCGACACGATCGGCATCGCGCTGATCCGGGCGCGGTCGAGCGGCGGCCGGGACCGGCGGATCGGCTCGCTCGTCCTCAACTTCGGCGGTCCCGGCGGATCGGGCGTCAAGGCGCTGCCCGCCTTCGCCGACGACTTCGCCACGCTGCGCACACGCTACGACCTGGTCAGCTTCGATCCACGGGGAGTGGGTCGCAGCGCGGGCGTCGAGTGCGAGGACGACGACGAACTCGACAAGTTCTTCCAGAAGGACCAGACGCCGGACGACGCGTCCGAGCGGAAGGAACTCGTGGACAGCACGAAGACCTTCAACACAGCCTGCGAGGACCACTCCGGCAAGACCCTCCCGCACGTCGGCACCCCGGACGCCGCACGCGACCTGGACCTGATGCGCAAGGTCCTCGGCGACGACAAGCTGCACTACTTCGGCATCTCCTACGGCACCGAACTCGGCGGGGTCTACGCCCACCTGTTCCCCGGGAACGTGGGCCGGGCCGTGTTCGACGCGGTCGTCGACCCGACGCAGACACCGGAGCAGAGCAGCCTCGGGCAGGCCAAGGGTTTCCAGCTCGCACTCGACAACTACGCGGAGGACTGCGTCTCGAAGACGGAGGAGTGCCCGGTGGGCGACTCCGCGCAGGACGTCGAGAACCGCATCAGGGCGCTCCTGGACGACCTCGACCGCAAGCCGATCCCCGGCGTCTTCCCCCGCGACCTGACCGAGTCCGCCGCCACCACCGGGATCGCGCAGGCCCTGTACTCCCAGGACCTCTGGCCCTACCTGACCGAGGGACTCCAGCAGGCGTACGACGGTGACGGCCGACTGCTGATGCTGCTGGCCGACTCGATGAACGGACGCAGCGAGAACGGCGAGTACAGCAATCTGGCCGCGGCGAACGTCGCCATCAGCTGCGCCGACGACGAAGAGCGGTACACCACCAAGGACGTGGAGGCGAAGCAGGGCGCGTTCCGGGCCGCCTCCCCCGTCTTCGGTGACTGGCTCGCCTGGTCCCTGCTCACCTGCACCGACTGGGCCGTCGCCGGCGCGGCCGGCCATCCCGAAGTCAGCGCGCCGGGCTCGGCGCCGATCCTGGTGATCGGCAACACGGGCGATCCGGCCACGCCGTACGAGGGCGCGCGGAAGATGGTGGGGGCGCTCGGGGCGGGAGTCGGTGTCGAGCTGACGTACCAGGGGCAGGGGCACGGGGCGTACGGCAGCGGGAACGGCTGTGTGAAGGCGGCCGTGGATGGCTACCTACTCACGGGCAAGGTCCCGAAGTCCGGCACAGTCTGCGCCTGAAACCGCAGGTCAGAACGTTATCCACAGGCTCCGACGGAAGCGTGGCCGTCCGCATACCATGGCATGACCGCCATGCACGACACCGGGCGTTTGGTGCCACAAGGGGGGATTTGCTCATGACTCGATGGCTAGGGGGAGCGGCGCTGACCGCGACCGCGGTGCTGGTCGCCGGCTGCAGCGGAGGCATGAGCGGCGGGAAGGACGAGAGCTCCGCGTCCGCCACCCCCTCGCTTTCCGCGGTCCCCGCACAGAAGCTCGACTGGGGCCGTTGCGAGGCGACGTCGGAGGGGCCGGCACCGGGCGGTGACTGGCGGTGCGCGACGCTCAGGGTTCCGCTGGACTGGTCGAAGCCGGACGGCGAGACGATCGGGCTGGCGCTGATCCGCAGCGAGGCGACCGGCGAGAGAAGCGAACGGCTCGGCTCACTCCTGTTCAACTTCGGCGGACCAGGCGGCTCTGGCGTCTCCACGTTGCCCTCGTACGCCGGCCTCACGAGCGAGCTGCACAAACGGTACGACCTGGTGAGTTGGGACCCCCGGGGCGTCGGCGGGAGTGAGGGGGTGCGCTGCCGCAGCGACAAGGAGATCCAGGCGGCCGAGTCGGTGGACGCCACTCCGGACGACGCCGCCGAGGAGAAGGCCTTCTTCGACGACGCGGCCGCTTTCGGTGCCGGCTGTGAGCGGGCCGCGGGCAAGCTCCTGTCCCACGTGTCGACCGCCGACACGGCGCGCGACATGGACCTCATCCGCCGAGCGGTCGGCGACCGGAAGATGCACTACTTCGGTATCTCCTACGGCACGGAGCTGGGCGGCGTCTACGCCCACCTGTTCCCCGGGAACGTCGGGCGTCTCGTGCTCGACGCGGTCGTCGACCCGACCGCCGACGCGGTGGGCCACGCGAAGAACCAGACCCTGGGCTTCCAGCGCGCCCTCGACAACTACCTCGCGTCGACGGGTCAGGATCCGAAGCAGGGCACCCGGAAGATCGCGGACCTGCTGGAACGGATCGACGCCGATCCTCTGCCGACGACGTCCGGACGGAAGCTCACGCAGACACTGGCGATCACCGGTATCGTCCTGCCGCTCTACAGCGAGCAGAGCTGGCCCGGCCTGACGAGCGCGCTCGACGCGGCGGAGGACGGCGACGGCACCGAACTGCTGGCGCTGGCCGACGGTTACAACGAGCGGGACCCCTCGGGCCGCTACGGCACGACGACCCACTCGCAACGCGTCATATCGTGCCTGGACCAGAAGCAGCGGCCGACACCGCAGGAGACGAAGACGCTGCTGCCCGAGTTCCGGAAACTCTCGCCCGTCTTCGGCGAGTTCCTGGGCTGGGACACTGCGGGCTGGTGCCACGACTGGCCGGTGCCCGGACTGACGGACTCACCGGAGGTGAGCGCGCCGCAGGCCGATCCCGTTCTCGTGGTGGGCAACACCGGGGACCCGGCGACGCCGTACGAGGGCGCCGAGAAGATGGCGCGGGAGCTGGGCGAGGACGTCGGTGTGATGCTCACCTGGAAGGGCGAGGGCCATGGGGCGTACGGCAGCGGCAGCAGGTGTGTCGACTCGACGGTGAACTCGTATCTGCTGGCCGGGAAAGTGCCGGAGGACGGCAAGGTCTGTGCGTAGTCTCGGCCACGGCGGAAAGGGGCCCAGCACGCGCGGTGCCGAGCCCCTCCGAGGAAAGCGTCCCCCCGCCGACGGCGGGTCCGGGACTAGTAGACAGGCTTGTCGGGCTCGATCTGGTTGACCCAGCCGATCACGCCGCCGCCCACGTGGACGGCGTCGGAGAAGCCGGCCGACTTGAGGACCGCGAGGACTTCCGCACTGCGGACACCCGTCTTGCAGTGCAGGACGATCTTCTTGTCCTGCGGGAGGCTCTCCAGGGCGGAGCCCATGAGGAACTCGTTCTTCGGGATCAGCCGGGCACCGGGGATCGACACGATCTCGTACTCGTTGATCTCGCGGACGTCGATGATGTCGATGTTCTCGCCGTCGTCGATCCACTCCTTGAGCTGCTTGGGAGTGATCGTCGAGCCCGCGGCCGCCTCCTGGGCCTCCTCGGAGACGACGCCGCAGAAGGCCTCGTAGTCGATGAGCTCGGTGACGGTGGGGTTCTCACCGCAGACCGCGCAGTTCGGGTCCTTGCGGACCTTGACCTGGCGGTACTGCATCTCGAGGGCGTCGTAGATCATCAGTCGGCCGACGAGGGGCTCACCGGTGCCGGTGAGGACCTTGATGGCCTCGGTCACCTGGATGGAGCCGATGGACGCGCACAGCACACCGAGGACGCCGCCCTCGGCGCAGGAGGGGACCATGCCCGGCGGCGGGGGCTCCGGGTACAGGCAGCGGTAGCAGGGCCCGTGCTCGGACCAGAAGACGGAGGCCTGGCCGTCGAAGCGGTAGATGGAGCCCCACACGTACGGCTTGTTCAGCAGCACGCAGGCATCGTTGACCAGGTAACGGGTCGCGAAGTTGTCCGTGCCGTCGACGATCAGGTCGTACTGGCTGAAGATGTCCATCACGTTGTCGGCCTCGAGCCGCTCCTCGTGAAGGATCACGTTCACGTACGGGTTGATGCCGAGGACGGAGTCGCGGGCGGACTCGGCCTTGGAGCGGCCGATGTCGGCCTGGCTGTGGATGATCTGACGCTGCAGGTTCGACTCGTCGACCTCGTCGAACTCCACGATGCCGAGCGTCCCGACGCCCGCCGCGGCCAGGTACATCAGCGCCGGCGAGCCCAGGCCGCCGGCGCCCACACAGAGCACCTTGGCGTTCTTCAGCCGCTTCTGCCCGTCCATCCCGACGTCGGGGATGATCAGGTGGCGGGAGTACCTGCGGACCTCATCTACGGTGAGCTCGGAAGCGGGCTCGACCAGGGGTGGCAGCGACACGGGGACTCCGTTGATCGGTCAATCACTACAATTGTTCTCCCGGTAACACTGCCACGCCCTTTTTCATTCCGAGACACCCGTTCCAACCAGCGAGACAATGTCGTCCCAGTAGCCGGGCAGTGCCGCCCAGGGGTCGACTCGGCCGCCCCGGTCCGTGCGGTCGGTGAAGTAGATCGTGGCCGCGCCCTGCCAGCGGGCGACGCGCAGCGCCTCGTCGAGGTGGACGCGGGGCACACCGTGGACGAAGTGGCAGAAGCGCTCGGGAGGGTGGTCGGCGGTCCATTCGGCGACCTGGGACCAGCGGTAGTCGCTCCACGGCCCGGAGAAGGTCACGAGTTGGTCGGCACTCTCGGCGTATCCGGGGTGCGGATGGGTGCCGTGGCCGAGGACCATGTGGCCGCCACCGAGGAGTGCCCGGAGGGCGAGGACGGTGCGACTGGTTTTGGGGAGTGCGCTGCGTTCGCTGGGGCAGCGGTCCAGGAGGTAGCCGTCGACCTGGTACCAGTCGAGGTGGCGGTGGGCGTCGGCGGCGATGTCGCCGAAGGCGCGCGCGCCATGGGCGACATCGAGGTGCCCGAGGACCCGGACGCCGGCGTTGCGGAGCCGTCCCGCGGCTTCCAGGCAGAGCGGGTCGGGGCAGGTGCCCGGTCCGTCGGCGACGTTCAGGACGACCCAGTGCAGAGGGGTCCTGGGGCGGGTGAGTTCGGCCCACTCCAGCCGGGCGACAAGGGGGTGCGCATAGCCGGGGATGCCGAGGCCGGCGCTCAGGCCGGTGCTGGCGGTGCCGGACGGGGTGGAGGTCAGATACGGCACGCGGCCTCCATCCAGATGTCGGCGAGGGACTCCTCCAGATTGATGCGGGGCCGCCAGCCGAGCCGGTCGCGGGCGGTGCGGACGTCGGCCTGCTGCCAGCTGCCGCAGCCGTCCGGGTACGGGTAGGCGACCGGAGGGGTGTGGTCAGGTTCGGGCCGGGGGTGGCCGATGGTAGGCCTCAGGGGCCCGGCCGGGGCGTCGAGTTCGTGGAGGGCACCGCCGTAGCCGGCGACGCGGGCGAGGACGGCGGCAGCGTCGCGGAGGCGCACGGCCCGCCCGGACCCGATGTTGATCACACCCTGGGCCGCGGAGAGCGAGGCGGCGTGGACGGCGCGGGCGACGTCCCGTACGTCGACGAAGTCGCGCTGGACGCCGAGGCCGCCGAGTTTGAGTTCACCGTCGCCGGACTGCATGGCGCGCCGCATGGCCTCGGCGAGTCGGCCGAGCGGCGAGCCCGCGGGGGTTCCGGGTCCGGCGGGTGAGAAGACCCGCAGGACGACGGCGTCCAGGCCGGAGCCGAGGACGAGTTCGGTGGCGGCGAGCTTGCTGACGCCGTACGGGCCGCCGGGGCGGGGCACTGCGTCCTCGGCGGTGGAGGAGCCGGGCTGGCTGGGGCCGTACTCGGCGCCGCAGCCGATCTGCACCAGACGGGCCCCGCAGCCGCTGCGGCGGAGAGCCTCGCAGACGGTGGCGACGGCGACGGTGTTGTGTCGGGTGAGTTCGCGGGCGCCGCCGCGGGTGGCTCCGGCGCAGTTGATGACGACGCCGGGGTGGACCGCGTCCAGGAAGCGGGTGAGCGCGCCGGGGCTGCCGGTGGCGAGGTCGAACCGTACGTCGGCGTCGTCGCCGCGACCGAGCGCGGTGAGCTGGACGGCCGGGTCGGCGAGCAGGCGTTCGGCGACGAAACGGCCGAGGTATCCGTTGGCTCCGATCAGCAGGACCCTCATCGGGCGGCTCCCGGGGCGGACTCTCCGGTTCGGGAGGTGATCATCTGGCGTTCTCCTTCTGGGGTGGTGCCGTGGGTGATGAGGTGGTCCCGCGGTGTCGGCCCCGCGGGAGATGGTGCGCGCGACGGGTGTCCCGCGCATCGGTGGGACGCGGTCCGGGGCTGCGGCCTCGTGGCGACCGCGCCGTGGACCGGTCGAGCTGGGGTCAGGTCACCCCCGGCGGGCGGGCGTGTGCCGAGGCCCGGGTGAGGGTGCGGGTGGCGTGGACGAGGAGGAGGAGTGCGCCGATGCCGCAGACCAGGGTGGGGACGGCGCCCGGTCCCCAGGTGTCGGTGACGGTCCGGACGGGGACGGCCAGGAGGGAGCAGCCGGGCAGACGGCTCGCGAAGACGGAGGCGAGGGCGCCGGTCTCGGTCAGCGCCGCCGCGCCCAGGACGACGGCGGGGGCGTGCGGGAAGCCGTGAGCGGTGAGGAGGCGGGCCAGCAGGAGCAGCGCGCCGAGGGCGACAGCCCCCGCGGGAACGGCCGACTCGTCCAGGACCGTGCCGCACAGGGCGAGCAGGGCGACCAAGGCGCACAGATACAGGGCGAGCACGCCGAGGAGAAGGGGCTTCACGGAGTCGGCGAAGTCGGCGAGGCCACGGCTCGCGACGATCTTGCGACGGGCGCGTACGGAGAGGAGGTGGGCGCACCACAGGGCGGGAGCGCAGCTGAGGGCGAGCGCCAGGACGGGTGCGGTGGCCAGGGACCAGAGGCCGTCGGGGTCGTCGGTGAGACCGGCGACGAGCAGTCCGTCGCCGAGGAGGGCGTACGCGATCAACCAGCAGGTCCAGGTGCCGCCGCGACCGGTGGTGCCGAGCGGCACCCGGAGCGGGCCGCGGCGGAGAGCGACGCGCAGTCCGAGGGCGACGGCGAGAGCACCGGCCGCGGCGACGACGAGGCGGGGTTGGCCGTGGGTGAGCCGTACCCCGGACACCGCTGCCGCGCAGAGGGCGCCCGGGAGCAGGGCGAGGACCGCCCAGCCGCCGCTCGGCGCGGACGCGGGGGGCATCGGCCGACGCTCCGGGGGTGTCTCCGGGTCGCGTGGTACGCGCGCGTACATCTCCTCGGCGAGCGAGAAGACGTCCCGGTGGCGGAAGCGGGCGGCCGTGCGGTCGGTGACCCCGTGGGCCTCCAGCCCGGCGGCGATCTCCAGCGGGTCCACGGCGCGTTCGCACAGCACCCGGTGCCGGTGCATCAGAGCTTTCACGGGGTCCACGGCCCCGCCCCCGGAGGCGGGGGCCGGTTCAGGTTCGGGGGAGGTGCGGACACTGCCCTCGGGCCGACTGGAGCCGTGGTCGAGCCTGCTGAGACCGCACTCGGGCCCGCCGGACATCTCCGGGCCGTCCCATCGCAGCTCGCTCATCGCGCTCCCTCCCCCGCGGGCACGGGTTCACCGGTGGCGGCGGGGTGCGTTCCCGTGGAGCGGACGGGGGTGTCGACGGCCCAGCGGGGACGCCCGGAGACCACCCCGCCGAGGCCCGCGCCGCCAGCCACACTGGCCCCACTCGCCACACCAGCCCCATCCGCCACATCCGTCACACCGAGACCGCCCGCCGCACCGAGACCGCCCGCCGCCGGCCGGGGCTCGGTCCAGCGGCCGGGGACGTGGGCTTCGGCGGGCGCGCCGAACGGCAGGGGCTCACCGGCCTGGTCGAGGACGACCTTCCGTACCGGGGTGCGGGAGACGATCTCCAGGTAGAGGTCGCGGAACGCGGCGACGTTCTGCTCGACCGTGAAGAGTTCGAGGGCGCGTGCGCGGGCGGCCGCGCCGAGGCGCGCACGGCGCTCAGGTGCGCGCAGCAGCGCCACGCACGCCTCCGCGAGCGCCTTCGGATTGCGCGGCGGGACGACGAGCCCCGTCCCGCCGATGACCTCGACGACCGCGCCGGCATCCGTGGACACCGTGGGCCGTCCGCAGAACATGGCTTCGACGAGGCTGGTGGGGAACCCCTCGACGACACTCGACAGGACGACGACGGCACCGGACGCGTACGCCACCGCCAGGTCGGGGACGGCGGGGTCGCCGATCTCCTCGAAGGAGACCGGGTTGTCACCGGCGGCGGGCACACGGTCGGCCTCGTGGGGGAAGAGCTGGGCGGCCAGGGCTCTGCAGTGGCCGAGGTAGGCGGCCCCCTCGTCGCCCGCGGCCGCTCCGACGATCCTGAGCCGGGCCTTCGGCTCCGCCCCGCGGACCTCGGCGAAGGCATGGAGCAGCGAGATCAGGTCCTTGGCCGGTTCGACGCGGCCGACCCACACCAGGGTGTGGGGGTCCGCGCTCTCCGGGGCCTCCCCGACCTCGGCGAAGCGGGACACCTCCATGCCGGGATAGACCGTGCGGATCTTCGCCCGGTCGGCGCCGCAGCGCTCCTGCCAGCGTCGGGCGTGGGTGTTTCCGGGGGTGAGGCGGGCAGCGCGCCGGTACACCTCGACGGTCAGGCGCCGGTGGAAGGCCGCGAGCAGGGCGCGCACCGGCGCGTCACCGCAGGTCCCGAGATAGTGCGCGCGCAGCGGGACGCCGTACTCGGTGACCAGGAGCGGCACCCCGTGGAAGTGGGCGGCCAGCAGGCCGGGGAGCGCGGCCACGCCGCCGGCGGCGGCGTGGCACAGGTCGACCGAGCCGAGCCCGCCGTTCTCGTACCAGTCGAGCGAGAGGGGGCGCAGGGCGCGTTCGAGATGGCCGGCGACGGTCAGCAGATCCGCTACGCGGGCCTCGCGCGCCGCTCCGAGTGCGCCCGGCGCACGACAGGCGCGTTCCAGCGTGTGGACGGCGGCTTCCGAGCGTAGGGCGCCCACCAGTCCGCCCTCCTCGCGGGCCAGTTCGGCGAGGCTGTACAGCGCGTTGCTGAAACGGTCCGCCTCAAGGCCGGCGGCCGCCTTGAGGGCTTCCCGCGACTCCGGTGTCCCGGCGGAGCAGAGCACCGACGCCAGTTCGCCGTACGCCTCCGCGAAGCGGCGTCGCGCCCGGCGGCCGTGAACCACACCGTCGTCCTCGGCGGTCCACAGCGGTGCGGTCCGAACGCGGCTGACCTGCGGCGGAAGCGGGACCCAGCCCTCGTCCTCCTGCTGCTCGCTGCGGCTGAGCGCGTAGACGTCGAACTCGTGTCGCTCCAGCCCCCGCACGAGTCGGTCGCACCAGAGCCTGGCATCACCGCTCACATACGGATAGCCACCCTCCGTAAGCAGTCCGATGCGCACGTGTGCACCCCCGATCTCCTGTTTGGGGAGCCGCCGTTCACCCGGCGGCTCGCAGCGGGACGAACGTATGCGGACATGACCGTGGCGCGACGGACGGTTGTCCGTCGCGCCACCAAAAGGGGTGAACGGTCGTAACTTTCCCTAGCGGGGCGCGTTTTGTCGCGCTAGGGGATTGGTCGACTACGCGGCGTCAGCAAATCAGCCTCCGGGGAAGGCCCACGGGTTCGCTTTGCACGTGATCCCGTCGAAGGAGAGGAACTTGCTCTGCTGCTGCATGACGGGGGCGAGGTCGCCGTCCTTGTCGCAGGTCACATGGCTGTAGCCGAGGCGGTGCCCGATCTCGTGGTTGATCAGCATCTGCCGGTACGCATGGATGCGGTCGCCGTAGGTCTTCGAACCCCGGGCCCAGCGATAGGCGTTGATCATCACGCGTTCGGTGGCGGCCGAGTCGCACGACACGTTGTCCACCGTCGTGTCCAGCCCTGACTTCTCGCACCACACGGCGGTGGTGCCCGGACTGGCCAGCGTGATCACGAAGTCGGGCTTCCCGGAGGAGATCCGTTCGAAGGTGCGTCCGCCGTTGTGTGCCCAACTCCGTTCGTCGTTCAGCGTTTTCTGGACGGCTTGGGCGAACAGTTCCGCGTCGAGGCCGAGCCCTTCCTCGACATCGACCCGATACCGGTACTTCCGTCCTGTCCCGGGCGCCTTGTCGAAGCCCTTGACGGTCTGGAACTTGCCGTTGCCTTCGAGGTCCGCGGCGAGTTCGTACTTCCTGTCCATCTTCTCGTCGTACGAGAGCGGGGTCGCGCTCACACGCGGCGGGTTGGACGGCGTTGGCCGGTCGTCGCTGCGCGAGGCGCCCCGTACGTCGCGGTCCGCCGCGTCGGCGGCCTGCGCACGGGCGGCGGTGTCCTCCTGGCCACTGGTGACCTGCCCGCCGACGATGACCGCGAGCACGGTGGTGACGGCCGCGGCCGCGATCCCCGCGAACGCCAGCCCCTTGCCGCCCCTCGCGGTGTCCTGGCTCTCGTCGGGGGCACCGATGTGCGGCTCCTCCTCGTCGAAGGCGTCCAGGTAGGCCTGCCGCGGCCCGCCGGGCGGCGGGGGCACGACCTCCTGCCGCTGCCGGGGAATGGGGACCCGCCGCTCCTGCGCCTGCGCGGGTGCGGCGGAGGACGGCACCCCGGTGTCGTCGGACGGGGCGCCGTACGAAGGGTCGCCGGACGCGCCGTACGGGGCCCCCGCAGAAGCCCCGTACGCACTCTGCCCAGCATCTGGGCGTGGTCGCGTCTCATCGCCCAACCGACCCCAGCCGCCGCCTGCTTCACGCTGTTCGGGATGTCCGCCGCGGCTCTGCGGGAAGCCGCGGCCGGGTGCGCCGTCGGGGAGACGGGGGAAACCGTGCGCCGGCGTGCCGTCCGGGAAACGAGGCGCTCCCGGCCCCGGACCGCCGTCCGCCAGACGCGGAAACCCATGGGCGGGCGTACCGTCCGGCAGGCGCGGAAACCCGTGCGCCGGCGTGCCGTCGGGGAATCGCGGGGCACCGCGCCCGGCCGGGCCCTCGGTGGAACGGGGCAAACCATGCGCGGGCGGGCCGTCGGAAAGGCGTCGCGCTCCCGGCCCTGAGACACCGTCGTATCCCCGCGGGATCCCACGCCCCGGCGCACCCGAGGAGCCGGACGGATCCGGTGACCGCGAAGAACCGGGCGGACCCGGTGAACGCGATGAGCCGGATGGGCTCGCTGAACGCGAAGAACCGTACGGGCCAGGCGGGTTGGGCGGCCCGGACGGGCGCGGCCCGCCGAGCACCGCCCCGCGGTCCTCCCCTGCCGACGGGCCCCCTGGGGCCGCCGCCGGCTTCTCGCTCGTGTCGCCTTTCGGCGCCCGCCCCTTGCGGCTGTGTCGTCCCACGCCGCGCCTCAGCTCCCCACTGCGGGTGCGTCGGGGACGGCACCGTCCCCGACGGAATCGTCAGGCTCGCCCTGCGCCGGCTTGCCGTTCACGGACTCCCCGTTCACCCGCTCCGTGTCCGCCCCGTCCCGGGCCGACGTCGCCGCGCCCCGTACGCCCGATCGCCGCGCCCCGGAGCCATGTCCCTCAGAGCCTCCCACACCGTTCGACGCCCTCCTGACCGTATCGGCCAGCAGGTCGCCGAAGGCTGCGGCCACCGCCTCCGGGTACTCCATCATGGCGACGTGCCCGGCGTCCGGCAGGGAGACGAGGCGCGAGTCGCGGAAGGCGCGGGCGGCGCGCTGGGCCATGCGGTAGCCGACGAGCCGGTCGCGGCGGCCGTAGACGAGGAGCGTCGGGGCGAGGACGCGCTCGGCCTGGCGCCACAGCGAGTGCTGCCCGCCCAGGGTGTACGCGTCGACGATGCCGCGCGCGGACCGCGTCATCGCGTCCCACATATAGGGGAGCTGGAGGCGCCGCTCCATCTCCTCCACCGCGTTGCGGAAGCCCTCCTCGGTGACGCGGCCGGGGTCGCCGTAGCAGAGCGCCATGACACCCCGGACGCGCTGCTCGGCCGTCCACCCCCTGGTGAAGCGGGTGAAGAGCGCGGCGACACCGGGGACCGCGAGCATGCCGGTCGGCACCGCGGTGCGCTGCACACGCAGTTCGGGCAGGGCGGGCGACACCAGCGTCAGCGTCCGGACGAGGTCGGGGCGCAGGGCCGCGACGCGGGTGCTGACCGCGCCGCCGAGGGAGTTGCCGAAGAGGTGCACCGGGCCGCGCCCGGACGCGTCGAGATAGCGGATGACGGCACGCGCGTGTGCCGTGACCGAGTAGTTGCCGTCGTCCGGCGGCGGCGAGTCGCCGAAACCGGGCAGGTCGACGGCCTCGCTGGCCACCGAACCGTCGAGCAGCGGCATCAGCGCCGACCAGTTCTGCGAGGAGCCGCCCAGGCCGTGTACGTACAGGGCGGGCGGCAGATCGTCGCGGGCCGGTGTTCTCGACCGGACGGCCAGAGTGATCCCCGGCAGTCTCACCGACCTGAGCCGCTCCCCGGGCGCCACGCGCACGGAACTCGCCTTCGGCGACGCGGTGGCGGTCATCAGGGACGGCAGCTCGGTCGAAGACATGCGGCAATGTTACGAGACGATCACGTAGTGGTTCACGTGTTCGCCGTCACAGATCCAGCCGCGCCAGGCGGGGTACCGGACCACGGCGTGGTCACCGCGACCACGCCGGAACCCGAAGTCCCGTCACCACCGGACCGCATAGCGCCACCTTGGGCTGTCTCCTAGGCTCGTAGGCGACAAGGCACGCCCGTACGTGGCCCCTGCCGCTCCACAGCGTTCCGGCAGCACCGAGGCAGGCGGGAACAGGAACAGGAAGGGGAGACCAAGATGGCCGTTGACCCCACCGATCCCGAGACGTTCGCGGAGACGGAGGCCGATTCCGTGAAGATCGACGACGTCGAGGCCCCCGAGGCCGATATCGCCGAGCAGCACACCTACGTCACCCCGGGCCGGGACGACCCGCTGACCGACGTCGACCCGGGCGCCGCCAACCCGGCCGACCTCGCCGAACAGGCCCGCGTGGTCGACCTCGACGAGGACGACTACCGCTAGGACGGCCCCAGCCGGGACGTCCGGCGACCTGGCCACGGCCGCGCACCCGCAGCCGCCCCACCTCCCGAGGACGACCGCCGGTGACGCGGAGGACGACGATCGGTGACGGGCAAGGACTTCTCCCTGTCCGCCCTGCCCGTGTTTGACGTGGTCCGCGGCACTTTCCCCGGCGTCCGGTCCGTGAAATTCTGCGCTCGCACCGCGCGCACCAGGGTTACCGAAAAGTACGATGGCGGCGCGGCGCACACCGCACATGGACGATTTTGGGAGGCGGCGTGACAGCCATCGAGCAGACAGAGGCGGCACGCCCGCGGGGCACACGCCTTCCGCGCCGAGCCCGACGGAACCAGCTGCTGGGCGCCGCCCAGGAAGTCTTCGTGGCCCAGGGTTATCACGCGGCCGCGATGGACGACATCGCCGAGCGCGCCGGCGTCAGCAAGCCGGTTCTCTACCAGCACTTCCCGGGCAAGCTCGACCTCTACCTGGCTCTGCTGGACCAGCACTGCGAGTCCCTCATCCAGGCCGTGCGCGGGGCTCTCGCCTCGACGACCGACAACAAGCAGCGCGTACGGGCCACGATGGACGCGTACTTCGCCTACGTCGAGGACGAGGGCGGCGCCTTCCGGCTGGTCTTCGAGTCGGACCTGACGAACGAGCCCGCCGTGCGCGAGCGCGTCGACAAGGTCACGAACGAGTGCGCGGAGGCCATCTGCGACGTCATCGCCGAGGACACCGGTCTGTCGCGCGCGGAGTCGATGCTCCTCGCCTCCGGGCTGGGCGGTCTCGCCCAGGTCGTGGCGCGGTCCTGGCTGCACAGCGACCGCAGCGTCCCGCGCGAGCAGGCGGTCCAGCTCCTGGCCTCGCTGGCGTGGCGCGGCATCGCCGGCTTCCCGCTGCACGGCATCGAGCACCACTGAGCGTCACCCCACGGCCCCGGACCGGTGTTCGGTACACCCCTGGTCCGGGGTTTTGTTCCCGCACCCTGTTCGCTCCTGGCGTTGCCGAGCGGAGGGTGGACGTCCCCTCACCGGGCTAATGTGTGCTGGGTACGGCGCGGACGCCCGCGCACTTCACTGACCGTCGGAGGGACATAGCCGTGGAGGTCAAGATCGGCGTGCAGCACGCGCCCCGCGAGATCGTTCTGGAGAGCGGTCAGAGTGCCGAGGAGGTCGAGCGTGCTGTGTCCGAGGCGCTGACCGGCAAGTCGGCGCTGCTGAGCCTCACGGACGAGCACGGTCGCAAGGTGCTGATCCCGGCCGACCGTCTCGCCTACATCGACATCGGCGAGCCGACCGTCCGCAAGGTCGGTTTCAGCGCGCTGTAGCCGAGAGGCGCACGAGGCATACGGAGGGGCCCGGTGGTGTGAGACCACCGGGCCCCTCCGCGCATGCATCCCGTGCGCCCCGGTGCGCTCGCAGGCGCCCCGGACCGTACGCACCGGCCTCTCCGCCCGCGCGCTCCCGCAGGTTCCCCGTGTCCCCCGAATGCCTCGGCTCCCGCGCATGCCCGCTGGTTCCCCGATGCCCGGATCCCTCGGCTCCCGCGCCCCGAAACGCACAGCGCAGCCACAACTCGTCCGTGGAGGAGGATTGCGTTCCGTGACTCGCGGGTAGTACCGGCTACGACCGATTTGCCCAGGCCAGGCCGTGCGGGAGGGAACCCGATCATGTTCTTGGAAGCGCTCGGATCCGCACTCGTCGGACTCGCCCTCGCCTGGGCCGCCGTCTACCGCCTGCCGCACCGTCTGCCGGCTCGCACGCTCGTCCTGCCGACCGGCGTGGCGGGCGCCCTCTTCGGCGCGTTCCTCACCCACAGCGCCCTGGGCTCCACCCATGTCCTGGTGCTCCTCAGCGGCGGCGCGATCGTCGCCGCGGCGTCCTTGTCGCTCCTGCTGCGGCCGACGGAGCGTTTTCGACGCAGCTCGGCCCCCGCGTAAGGGCGAGCCTCCCGACGAGCCCTCAGAAGAGACACCGGGCCGCGGCGCCACCGAGCGGACGCGACCGCCCACGAAAGCCCCGCGGCCTCCCACGGACGCCAAGGGCGCAGCGCCCCACGACGACTGAGGGCTCACGGCGCCGGCAGCCGACGGCGGCGCCGCCGTCGACGCCCACAGCGGTCAGCGGTTCACGCGGCCAGGCCGAGCGCCGCCATCCGCTTCGTGTGGGCCTCGGTGATGCGGGAGAACATCCGGCCCACCTCGGCCAGGTCGAACCCGTCGGCCACGCCGCCCACGAGCATCGTGGACAGGGCGTCCCGGTCGGCCACGACCCGCTGCGACTGCGACAGCGCCTCGCCCATCAGCCGCCGCGCCCACAGCGCGAGCCGCCCGCCGACCCGCGGGTCCTCGTCGATCGCGGCCCGCACCTTCTCCACCGCGAACTCGGCGTGCCCGGTGTCGTCGAGGACCGCGAGCACCAACCCGCGTGTGTCGGAGTCGAGGTGCGCCGCGACCTCCCGGTAGAAGTCACTGGCGATCGAGTCGCCGACGTACGCCTTGACCAGGCCCTCCAGCCAGTCCGAGGGCGCCGTCTGCTTGTGGAAGCCGTCGAGCGCGTCCACGAACGGCTCCATGGCGTGCGTCGGCTCCTCGCCGATCTCCGTGAGCCGGTCCCGCAGCCTCTCGAAGTGGTGGAACTCGGCGGCGGCCATCTTCGCCAGCTCCGCCTTGTCGACGAGCGTCGGCGCCAGCTTCGCGTCCTCCGCGAGCCGTTCGAACGCCGCCAGTTCCCCGTACGCCAGCGCTCCGAGCAGATCCACGACGGCGGCGCGATACTGCGGGTCGGCCGCGGCTTGGGCCCAGTCCTGGGCGGCGATGCCGGTGACCTCGGCGGTCTCGGCCGTCCCAGCGGTACCGGCGGCGTTCTCAGGCTTGTCAGACGTGGTCATGAAGCGCACAATAGCCCGCTCTGCGCACGGCGGAAGGGCCCGGTCGATCGGTGTGACAACGACTACGTGACCAAATCGGCCATCGCATGTGCGCGTTTCCGGGGTATGGTGGTAATGCGCCTGCCGAGTACGTCGACGCACCACCACGGTATCTCGACCGTCTTCGACAGGCCGCACGCATGAGGATGCCCGGTCGGTGGCCCGATCGGCTCCGACCCGACAGCCCTCCTGTTCCGTACGGCACTCTGCGTACGGCGTCCGGAGGGAACCCCTCAGCGGTATGAGCG
Source organism: Streptomyces sp. HM190 (assembly GCF_009857135.1). Taxonomy (GTDB): domain Bacteria; phylum Actinomycetota; class Actinomycetes; order Streptomycetales; family Streptomycetaceae; genus Streptomyces; species Streptomyces heilongjiangensis. Next base: position 5,759,161 of record NZ_CP047318.1, on the reverse strand, counting down.
CTAGAGCGTCGGCAGTGGTCCCGTGCCACACGGCCAGCCCGTGAGGGCGGCCGATGTCCTACAGGCACGGTCGGACGACACGACCCCCGCGCTCGCGCCACACCGCGTACACAGAAGAGGCAGCACCCTGACTACGACTTTTCGAGATCTCGGAATCCTTCCCGAGACGGCCGAGGCCCTGGAAGCCGTCGGCATCGTCACTCCCTTCCCCATCCAGGAGATGACGCTCCCGGTCGCCCTCTCCGGCACGGACGTCATCGGCCAGGCCAAGACCGGCACCGGCAAGACGCTCGGCTTCGGTCTCCCGCTCCTTGAGCGGGTCACCGTCCCCGCCGACGTCGAGGCGGGCCGGGCCAGGCCCGAGGACCTCACCGACGCCCCGCAGGCGCTCGTCGTCGTCCCCACCCGCGAGCTGTGCACCCAGGTCACCAACGACCTGCTGACGGCCGGCAAGGTGCGTAACGTCCGCGTCACCGCGATCTACGGCGGTCGCGCCTACGAGCCGCAGGTCGAGGCCCTGAAGAAGGGCGTCGACGTCGTCATCGGCACGCCTGGACGGCTCCTCGACCTGGCCGGCCAGAAGAAGCTGAACCTGAAGCACGTCAAGTGCCTCGTCCTCGACGAGGCCGACGAGATGCTCGACCTGGGCTTCCTGCCCGACGTCGAGAAGATCATCGACATGCTGCCGCCGAAGCGGCAGACGATGCTGTTCTCGGCGACCATGCCGGGCGCGGTCATCGGGCTGGCCCGCCGCTACATGTCCCAGCCGACGCACATCCGCGCCACGTCCCCGGACGACGAGGGCGCGACGGTCCGCAACACCTCGCAGCACATCTACCGCGCGCACAACATGGACAAGCCGGAGATGGTCGCGCGCATACTGCAGGCCGAGGGCCGGGGACTGGCCATGGTCTTCTGCCGCACCAAGCGCACGGCCGCCGACCTCGCCGACCAGCTCAAGCAGCGCGGCTTCGCCGCCGGCGCGGTCCACGGCGACCTCGGCCAGGGCGCCCGTGAGCAGGCGCTGCGCGCCTTCCGCAACGGCAAGGTCGACGTCCTCGTCTGCACCGACGTCGCCGCGCGCGGCATCGACGTCGAGGGCGTCACCCACGTCATCAACTACCAGTCCCCCGAGGACGAGAAGACGTACCTGCACCGCATCGGCCGTACGGGCCGCGCGGGCGCCAAGGGCATCGCGATCACGCTCGTCGACTGGGACGACATCCCGCGCTGGCAGCTGATCAACAAGGCGCTGGAGCTGAACTTCAACGACCCGCCGGAGACGTACTCCACGTCCCCGCACCTCTTCGAGGAACTGAGCATTCCGGCAGGCACCAAGGGTGTCCTGCCGCGCTCGGAGCGCACTCGGGCCGGTCTCGACGCCGAGGAGCTGGAAGACCTCGGTGAGCCGGGTGGTCGCGGTGCCCGCGGGCGCGGCGGCCGTTCCTCCGGCCCGGCAGCGTCCACCGAGCGTGAGCGCCCGGCGCGTACGCCGCGTCGGCGCCGCCGGACGCGCGGTGGCGCGGCCGTGGACGCGACGGCCCCCGAGGCGACGGCGGTGACCGAGCCGACGCGGCCCACGGAGACGTCGGGCACGGCCACCGAGCCCGACGCCGGCCCCCGCACGCCGCGCCGCCGTCGCCGCACCCGCAGCGGCGCGACGCCGACGGCCCAGCCGGTGACGTCGACGGTGGAGACGGAGGGGGCCCAGAAGGCCCTGGACGCCACCCCTGTCGCCGCGGACGCCACGGCGGCCACGGATGCCGTGAGGGCTTCGGCCGTGAGCACGGTCGAGGGCGTCGCGGACACCGCGGGCGCGCTGCCCGCTGGCGAGGAGGCGAAGCCGCGCCGCCGCCGCACCCGCAAGACCGCGTCGGCGGAACCGGTGGAGGCTCCGGCCGCCGAGGTGACGCTCGACACGGTCGAGAGCACGGTCACCGAGGAAGCCGCCCCGAAGACGCGTCGGCGCACCCGGAAGGCCGCGGAGGCCCCCGCCCCCGCGACCACCGAGACGGCGCCCGCCGCCGAGGCCGCGCTCGACACGGCCGAAGGCACGCCCGCCGCCGAGGAGGCCGCCAAGCCCCGCCGCCGGACCCGCAAGACCGCGGTGACGGCCGAGGTCACGGTCGAGGGAACAGCCACCGCCGAGGAGGCCGCGCCCAAGACCCGCCGCCGGACCACCCGCAAGGCCGTGGAGGCACCGGTCGACGCGTCCGAGGCCCTGGCCGAGGAAGCCGCGCCCCGCCGCCGTACGCGGAAGGTCGCCGAGGCGCCGGTCGACGCGGTCGACACGGTCGAGGGCACGGTCACCGAGGAAGCCGCCCCGAAGACGCGTCGGCGCACCCGGAAGGCCGCGGAGGCCCCCGCCCCCGCGACCACCGAGACGGCGCCCGCCGCCGAGGCCGCGCTCGACACGGCCGAAGGCACGCCCGCCGCCGAGGAGGCCGCCAAGCCCCGCCGCCGGACCCGCAAGACCGCGGTGACGGTCGAGGGAACAGCCACCGCCGAGGAGGCCGCGCCCAAGACCCGCCGCCGGACCACCCGCAAGGCCGTGGAGGCACCGGTCGACGCGTCCGAGGCCCTGGCCGAGGAAGCCGCGCCCAAGACCCGCCGCCGTACGCGGAAGGTCGCCGAGGCGCCGGTCGAGGCGTCGGTTCCGGCCCAGCCGACGGAGGAGCAGGCCACCAAGCCGCGTCGCACGCGCAAGGCCGCCGCTCCGGCTGCGGCCGCCGCCGAGGACGCGGCTGCGGCCGAGACGCCGGCGCCGCGTCGGCGGGCACGGAAGGCGGCAGCGGCTGTTGAGCCGACGGACGGCTGAGGTCGGGTGACTGGCTGTGCGAAGGCCCGGTTCCCTCTCTGGGAGCCGGGCCTTCGGCGCTGGTTCCCCGCACGCCCTGGCCTCCCAGCCCTCTCGTCCCACGGTGGCCACCCGAACCACCCGCCAGGGTGATCCCGCTCCCCGGTCTCCGGTTACCCTCGCCCCATGAGCCGTCCTCCCACGTTCGCCCTTCCCCCCGGTGCCCGCGCCCACCGGCTTCGCACCTCGCGCGGTGAGTTCGCCGTCATCGAGGCGGGCACCCCGGTGAAGGGCACCGTGCTCCTCGTACCGGGGTTCACGGGCAGCAAGGAGGACTTCATCGCGCTGCACGAACCGTTGGCCAAGGCCGGCTACCGCTCCGTCGCCGTGGACGGACGGGGCCAGTACGAGAGCGAGGGCCCCAAGGACGACGAGTCGCCGTACGCGCAGGACGAGCTGGCGAGGGACCTGCTCGCCCAGGCGCGGGTCGTCGGAGACGGCGCCACCCTGCATCTCGTCGGCCACTCCCTCGGCGGCCAGATCTGCCGTGCCGCCGTCCTGCTGGCCCCCTCCTCCTTCGCCTCCCTCACCCTGATGGCCTCGGGCCCCGCCCAGATCTCGGAGAGCCAGCAGCAGCGCGTGAAACTGTTGCGGGACGCCCTGGCCGTGATGGGCATGGAGCAGGTGTGGGACGCCATCCAGGCGATGGAACCGCCGGAGGAGACCGACACCGGCGGCCTCGACGAGGGACTGGACGACAGCGCCGACCTGCGCCGCCGCTGGCTCGCCCACAGCCCGGCGCAGCTCATCGCCACCGGCCGGCAACTCTGCTCGGAACCCGACCGAGTCGCGGAGCTGGCCGCCCTCGGCCTGCCCACGCACGTCCTGTCCGGCGAGCGCGACGACACCTGGCCGATCCCGCTCCTCGACGACATGGCCGCACGCCTCCGCGCGCACCGCACCGTCATCGCCGCCGCCGAGCACTCCCCCAACACGGACCAGCCGAAGGCCACAGCCGCCGCCCTGATCGGCTTCTGGGACCAGCTGACCGGCTGAAGCGACCGGAACAGGCCCCCACCGGCCACGAACACCGTCGAAGCCCCAGCCCCACTCCGTACACGCACGCCCTCTGCCGGTACGGGCTGGTACTGGTTACTGCCTAGTACTGCGCCCGCAGGTGCTCCCAGAACCCGTCCCGCAGCGCCCGTCTCAGGTCCGCCTGACCCCTCAGCGAGTACTGGAGCAGCCCCTCCGCCTCGACGAGGAGGTCCTGGTCCACCGAGCCGGGCAGGTACGGGTGGCCGTGCAGGAGTTCCTTGAGCGGCTCGCGGCCCCGGGACGCAAGCCACTTCGCGGCGACCTGGGCGCCGACGAAGCGGACGTCCTCACGGGTGGGCCGGGCCCCGGCGGTGGACTCGTACGGGACGGCGGCGCGCCGGGAGACGTACGGCTTGAAGAAGTCGAGGTCGAAGGTGCGCTGGCTGTCGACCTCCCAGAGCAGCGGCTCGGCCTGGTTGCGGCCCTCCGGCGCCTCGATGCCCCACAGATGGACGCGCGCCCCGTACCCCTGCGCGGCCTCGACCGCCGAGACCAGGTCCTCGTCGCCGCCGAGCAGTGCCGCGTCGCTGATGGCGCGGTGCCGGGCCAGGGACTCCAGGTCGGTGCGGATGAGGGAGTCGACGCCCTTCTGCTGGTTGTTCGCGTTGAGGTTGCCGAGCCGCACCTTGACGTCCGGCAGTTCGGCGATGGACTGCTGCTCGGCCGTGTGGATGCGGCGCCGCGCCCCGTCGTACCAGTAGACCCGGAGCAGCCGGCTGTCGGCGAAGATCGTGCGGGCCCGGTCGATCAGGGCGTCGATGAGACCTTCCGCGTCGAGGTCGAAGGACCGCCGGTCCTCCGTTCCGGCGACGAGCCGCCCCACGGCCGCGTACAGATACCCGGCGTCGACGAAGATCGCATGGGTCGAGGGCGTCTTCGCCACCTCGGCGAGCATGCGCTGGAGCAGTTCGTTCGTACGGTCGATGCGGGCGCCGAGCGCTGTCAGGTCGTCGTCGTTCATATGCATCCATCATCCCGGCGGTCACTGTGCGAACACAACCGGTCCCAATCAGTCTTACAGGTTCCTGCAGCTTCCAGGTAGACGCACCCACAACGTCGCTTACCAGCCAGTAATTAGCTTCTCGAAAAATTTCCTTAGCGTAGGGAATGTTTGTAACACGCATACCGTTGAATCCTCATGGAACACGGGCACCGACGACCCGCGCACCACCAGTAGTTCTCCCCAGCGGGAGGACGACCAGACGAAGGGAGAAGCCATGCGCTTCGAAATCCTGCGACTCGACGACGTCAACGGCACGCCCGTGGACAGCACCGTCGTGGACGCCGCCTCCGTCAACAGGATCGTGCAGCAGGCCGCCGCCATCGGGCAGCGCCTCTGGATCCGCCCCGCCGACGTGACCGCTTCGTAGTACCGGCCGACGCGACCGCCTCACGGGAGGCGGATCCGTACAGACTTCAGAGCCCCGTACGGGCCGCACCGAGGTGCGCCGTACGGGGCTCTGCCATGTCCGGCACCTGCGCCGGTGACCGAGGCATCAGCCGCCCTGGACGACCTGCGTGACGCCGTTGATGATCTGCTGCACCGCGATCGCGGACAGCATCATGCCCGCGAGGCGGGTCACCAGCACCACACCGCCGTCCTTGATGACGCGGATGATCAGCAGCGAGTACCGCATCGTCAGCCACAGCACGACATGGATCGCCAGGATCGCGGCCCAGACCGATACCTGGGCGGCCACACCGTCCGCCTTCTGCACCGCGAGGATCACCGACACGATGGCCCCGGGCCCGGCGAGCAGCGGCATGCCGAGCGGTACCAGGGCGACGTTCACGTCCTTCGTCTGCTTGGGCTCGTCCGTCTTCCCGGTGAGCAGGTCGAGCGCGATCAGCAGGAGCAGCAGTCCACCCGCGATCATCAGCGCGGGCACGGAGACATGCAGGTAGTCGAGGATCTGGTGCCCCAGCAGACCGAAGACGGCGATCACGCCACCGGCCACGCAGACGGCCTGCAGCGCCATCCGCTTCTGCGTCCGGGCGGGGCGCCCGGCGGTGAGGCCCAGGAAGATCGGGGTGATCCCGGGGGGATCCATGATCACGAACAGGGTGAGGAAGAGGGAACCGAAGACGGCGAGATCGAACACGGGGGTGCCTTGCGAGAGTGTGCGGAAGGGGGAGAAGGGTGAGGGGCCGACCGCCCGTATCGCCGAGCGGGACGGTGCGAGCGGCGCGGAGCGAGCCAGGCGTGGCCGGGCGGAAGCCCCGCGCCGACCAGGACCAGGCGGAGGAAACGAGGCGCGGGACGGCGCGAGGACGGGCAGGGAGGGACTCAGGGCAGGGTGGCGATACCGCCGCCCCGCCGGGTCGTCCCTGGATCGGCCCGTCAGGTACTCCCGCCCGACCCGCCGCATGCGCCCCGGGCCGAACCGCCGGGAGCCCTACGGCCGGGGAACCGACTGGTTCCCGCCGGTGCCGGGGACGGGGAAGGCCCCGGTGGCCCGGCGCGTGATCTCCCCGTACACCTCGGGGTCGGTCGTGTACTCGCCGAGTACACAGGTCTTGCGGCTGCCGTGGTAGTCCGAGGATCCGGTGGTGAGCAGCCCCAGTTCCTTCGCGAGGCCGCGCAGGCGCGCCCGGGTCGCCGGGTCGTGGTCCATGTGGTCGACCTCGATGCCGTCGAGCCCGGCCGCGGCGAGGTCGGCGATCGCGGACTCGGGGACGGTGCGGCCCCGTTTGGCGGCGGCGGGGTGCGCGAACACCGCGACCCCGCCGGCACCCTTGATCAGCCGGATCGCCTCGAACGGGTCGGTCTCGTGCTTCTCGATGTGGGCACGCCCTCCGTCGGCGAGCCACTGCGGGGTGAACGCGTCGTTCACCGTCGGTACGACGCCGAGTTCGACGAGGGCGGTGGCCACGTGGGGCCGGCCCACGGAGCCGTCCCCGGCGATCCGCGCGACCTGCTCCCAGGTGACCGGTACGCCCAGCTCGTTGAGCTTGGCGACCATGCCGCGGGCGCGCGGCACCCTGTCGTCCCGGACCAGTTCGCGCTCGGCGAGCAGCCGGGGCTCGTCCGGGTCGAACAGGTAGGCCAGCATGTGCATGCTGACGCCGCCCAGGCGGCACGACAGTTCGGCGCCGGTGACGAGCGTGAGCCCCTGCGGCAGCGCGGCGATCGCCTCCGCGTACCCGCGGGTGGTGTCGTGGTCGGTCAGCGCGACCACGTCCAGGCCCGCGGCGTGGGCGTTCCGCACCAGCTCGGCTGGGGTGTCCGTGCCGTCGGAGGCCGTGGAGTGGCAGTGCAGATCGATGCGCACGACGCGGACTCCAGGCACAGACGAAGCGGAAGGGGACACTCAAGAATAGCGCCCTTCCGAAGCCCTCCGGTCACACCCGAAACCAGGAAGCGCCCCCTACACACGGAGGAGACGCGGCCGCTGCCGTCCAGGCCCCCACCCAGTGCGGCAGGCGTCGCGACAGGGCCAGGGGCCTCCAGGCGGGCCGCCGGGGAAGAAAGGCTCGGGGGCCCTACGGCTCCAGGATGCGTGGGGAGAGCGCGCCGCACGGCAGCAGTTCCACCTCGGCACCCGCGTCCCGCAGGTCGGTCAGGACCAGTTCGTCGTACATGAGCAGGCCCGTCTGTTCGGGCCAGACGACCGCCCACAGCCAGAGGCCGAGCGCCTCGCCGGCGAAGACCGCGCGGTCGTCGGGGGTGCCGGGGACATGCCACAGGGGCGTGGGGCGTCCTGCGGCGAGCACCTTCGCCTGGGGTGGTTTCTCCACGCTGAGGTACGGCCCGGGGTCGGGTCCGTCGACGCCGGCGTACCGGGCGCCGAGGCCCACGCCGAGCTCCTCGGCGATGAGCACCATCTCACCCATGCCGCCGAGCGGCCCCGGACCGGAGCAGGCCACGGCGGTGGCGCGCCCTCCGCTGCGGTCGTCGCCGGCGAAGGCCGCGCCGGTGAACAGCCACCCCACCGGCAGCGGCCACGGCATCCACACCGGCACCTGGGCGCGGTGCACCACGACGCTGAGGGCCTCGACGCTGGGCGGGATCACGGGCTGCAGCGGATGCACCGTCCCGTGTACAGCGCACTGCCAGGAGTCGGCAAAGAGGCCGGGAGCCCTGACCCGGCCACCACACTTCGGGCAACTGGGTTCGCCCCTCATAGGGCTCAACGGTCCTCCCCGTGCTTCCTCGCGTCAAGGACGATCACCCGTCCGGCGTGTGCGCGTCACATTCCGCGCACGGCCGGCGGACGCCGGAGGGCGGCCCGGTCCCTCCGGGGCCGGTGGACCCGCCATCGGAATCACCTACCCGCACCACGGAGGGAAACGCCGACTTTCGGCCACCTGCCGGGCGTCCGCCGGTCACCTGCGGCGTGCCGTCCGTCACACGGGGGAGTCATGGGGGGAGCCTGGGGGCGGCCGACCTAGTCCAGCGCGACCGACGTACGGAGGGGGTCGCGCAGGTCCGTCCCCCGGGTGAGCCAGCGCTCCTGGAGGGCCTGGGAGCCGTGGACCCGCTTCCAGGCCGCCTCGTTGGGGGTCATGGGAAGGAGGGGGAGGAAACGGACGGGTTCGGCGGGGGCGTCCAGTTCGAGGTCCTCCACCAGGCCACCGGACTCGGCGACGAGGACGGAGGTGAAGGGGGCGCCCGGCCACAGCGGGTCGCCCACGTCGAGGGAGGCACCGGGCACCACGACGACACCCTCCACCTGGGGTGACGCGGCGAGGACGGCGAGCGGGCGGAGCACCTTGTCGGTGTCGGCGATGCCGTGCCGTACGGACAGGACGAGTTCGGCGCGGGGGCCCTTGACGGGGTCGGCGAGGACCGCGGTGGGATCGGCCATCGGCTGGGCGGACATGCCGAGCGTGGCGTAGCGGACGACGTCGCCGTCGGTGAAACGGAGCACCTCGATGCGGTCCGTGCCGAGGAAGGTGACCGCTGCGCGCGCGTCCGGCTCACCCAGCGCGGAACACAAACGGGCTTCCACCAACGGAAGAACATCAACCATGAACCGAGCATAGAACTCGTCAGGAACAGGCAAACGGGCGCCTTGACACTTCAGTCGACTGTTAGTCTTGGGCGCCGGTCGGAACAGCACGCGGGCAGCACGCAGAAGCGTCGCTCTCAAGCCCTCTTGTCCCGGCCGGAGAGAACTGACTCCCCTACGGGGAACCCCGGACGGGGTATGGAACGTCCCTTACGAGGGACCGGCCGGAGGAGGTGGGGCTGCGATGGACCGAAGTCGACCGTGCAGTACCACCCGCTCTTCCGACCGCTGAGTCACGTAGCTCTCGCGTCAGCTCTCTGCTTGGCTGCCACCCTCACTCGCGTCGTGCCGCTCGTCGGTCGTCGCGCAACGGAAGAGCACTTCTTTACCGCCTTGATCACCTCATCGATCAGCCGTCGCCGATCAGACCTCATCGATCCGACGCCGCCGATCTGAATCAAGCGAAGCTGTCACCGCGACGGTGCGGTGCTCCCCGCTTTGTGGACGTGCCAAACATCGGAAGTCAAAACGTCCTCATTCCGGGTGGTTCCAACCGTCGTCGGCGGCCTTTCGTTGCGAAGGAGTCTGCCCATGTCGATGATCAACAACCTGCGCGCCGCGGTCCGCCCCTCCCGGCCGTCCCGGCTGTCGCTGCGCAAGGACGGGGCCGCGTACGACGCCACCCGCCCGGCGGAGGCGACCACGGCCGTCGTCGACTGCGCGGTCTACCGTGACGGCGCGCGCGTCACGTTCGAGCGCTCCCTCGCCCCGCACGAGGCGATCCGTCAGGTGCGCCGGGACGGCGGATTCGTGTGGATCGGTCTGCACGAGCCGTCCGAGGCCGAATTCGCCGGTATCGCGGCCGAGTTCGGGCTGCACCCGCTGGCCGTGGAGGACGCGGTGCACGCGCACCAGCGGCCGAAGCTGGAGCGCTACGACGACACCCTGTTCACCGTCTTCAAGACCATCCACTACGTCGAGCACGACGAACTCACCGCCACCAGCGAGGTGGTGGAGTCCGGCGAGGTGATGTGCTTCACCGGGCGGGACTTCTTCATCACCGTCCGGCACGGCGGCCAGGGCTCGCTGCGGGCGCTCCGTCACCGGCTGCAGGACGAGCCGGAGTTGCTCGCGAAGGGCCCGTCGGCCGTGCTGCACGCCATCGCCGACCATGTCGTCGACGGGTACGTGGCGGTCGCCGACGCCGTGCAGGACGACATCGACGAGGTGGAGACGGAGGTGTTCTCCCCCGGGCGCAAGGGCACGCCCCGGGGCACCGACGCCGGCCGGATCTACCAACTCAAGCGCGAGGTCATGGAGTTCAAGCGCGCGGTGCTGCCCCTGGTGCGGCCCATGCAGTTGCTGAGCGAGCGTCCGATGCGGCTGGTCGACCCGGACATCCAGAAGTACTTCCGTGACGTGGCCGACCACCTCGCGCGGGTGCAGGAGCAGGTCGTCGGCTTCGACGAGCTGCTCAACTCGATCCTCCAGGCGAACCTGGCGCAGGCCTCGGTCGCCCAGAACGAGGACATGCGCAAGATCACCTCCTGGGCGGCGATCATCGCCGTGCCGACGATGGTGTGCGGGGTGTACGGCATGAACTTCGACTACATGCCGGAGACGCACTGGAAGTTCGGCTACCCGGTGGTCCTCGGCGTCACGGTCGCGCTCTGCCTGGGCATCCACCGCACGCTCAAGCGGAACGGCTGGCTGTAGCCCCGCCGCTCCCCCGCGGGGCCAGGCCCTAGGCTGACGGCATGACGGAACAGCTGCTCGACCGGGCCCTCGTCGAGGAGGCCACCAAGAAGTCCGGGCTCATCTGGGTGAGCGGCGGCGGCACGCCGACGGCGCACGCCCAGGGGCCCGAGGTACCGTCGCGGGCCCTGTGGCACGTCTGGCACGAGGGCGCGGTGTGCCTGGTCGGCGACGGGCCGGACGAGCAGCCTCTGCCAGGCCTCGTCGACGGCGGCCCGGCCGTGGTGACCGTCCGCAGCAAGGACAAGGGCGGGCGGCTCGTGACCTGGGGCGCCACCGTGGTGGAGCTGGCACCCCGGTCGCCCGAGTGGGACGCGGCCGTGGCCGAACTGAAGGGGAAGCGGCTCAACGCCCCCGACGGCGAGGCCATGCCGGAGCGGTGGGCACGGGAGTGCCGGGTGCTCCGTCTGGAGCCGACGGGCACGACCGCGCCGTTGCCCGACGGCGATCTGGCGCGGGCTCCCCTGCCGACACCGGCGACGACGCGCCGGCCGGTGCCGGCCGGGTTGCCCCGGTTGCTGTTCAAACGCCGGAAGAAGCAGGGCTGAAGGGCTCCGGCCGCCCACCGAGCGCGGACGTGCGCCGAGCACGGTCGTACGCCGAGCGCGGTCGTACGCCGGGCGGGGCACGCGTCCGGCGAGACGTGCGGCGGGCGACGCGTGCGCCGGGCGGTGGCCGCGGCCCGCTGTGGCAGTCACGGGCCGTCCCCGGCGCCCCTTCATGGCGCCGCCTCAGGCGCGCGCCGACCCGCTAGGACGTGGGGAGCTGTTTGCCGTAGTCGACCACCGACTTCTCGTCCGGTTCCTCCAGGGGGAAGTCCTTCCCCCAGTCGGTGAGGAGGATGGTGCCCGCGTCGCCGCCGCGGACCAGGCGGAGGGGGTAGGGGGTGCCTTCGAGGGAGACGTCGAGGGTGCCGCCGGAGCCCTTGTCGCCGGTGATGCGGATGGTGCGGGTGCCGGACTGCTCGTGGTGGCCGTCGGTGGAGAGGGTGCCGTGCAGGGTGAGGAGGCTGTTGAGCAGGACGTCCTTGTCGGTGAAGCCGCTGAACCGCTGGTAGGCGGGGTCGCCGGTGGGGACCTTGACGTACATGCCGTCCAGCTTGTCCGCGGCGGCCGCGTCCGAGTCGTCGTCGTTCTTGCCCCCGGCGTCCTCGTGGTCCCAGAACTCGGCGTCGGCCTTCAGGAAAAGGTGCTCGCCGACCTTCAGCAGCCGGAACGTGGTGTCGCCCGACGTCACCGAGCCCGTGCCGCCGCCCTCCTTCAGGCGCACGTCCAGCTTGTAGGTCTTGCCGTTGCTGACGACGGACCCGGACAGCCGGACGGTGTCCGCCGCCGTGGCGGCCGCCTTCGTCCTGGTCTGGATCTTCTCGGGGGTCAGTCTGCCGACTCCGTTGGTGCCCTCGTTCGGATCCTCACTGCACCCGGTGAGCCCCAGCCCGCTCGCCACGAGGGTGCAGACGGCGCCCACCAGTGCGGCCCTTCGGGTACGGGGAGTCGGAGTCACAGACGATGCACCTCTTCGTGGGGAGTCCAGGCCTACCGCAGAGTACCGGGGCTCGCGGGGCACCACTGAGGCAGTCCGTCCGCACCGCTCACCAGGGCATATCCGATCGGGACGGGCTAGCCTGAAGCCCTCCTCGTCCGACAAATCCGTATGGCTCGCCCGATGGTCGCGAAAGACCCGCGCCGTCCGGGACGCACCCGGAGAGCACACGGATCTCGCACCCGACGCGCAGGAAAGGGGCGGCTCATGGCGGCGGTGGCGCCCCGGATCTTCGTCTCCCACCTCTCCGGGATCGCGGTCTTCGACCCCAACGGCGACCAGGTGGGCCGCGTCCGCGATCTCGTGGCCATCCTGCGGGTCGGGCGGAAGCCGCCGCGGCTGCTCGGCCTGGTCGTCGAACTGCACACGCGACGCCGCATCTTCCTGCCGATGACGCGGGTCACCGGAATCGAGTCCGGCCAGGTCATCACCACCGGCGTGGTGAACGTGCGCCGCTTCGAGCAGCGGCCCACCGAGCGGCTCGTCCTCGGCGAGCTGCTGGACCGTCGCGTACGGCTCGTGGAGACGGGCGAGGAGGTCACGGTCCTCGACGTCTCGGTGCAGCAGCTGCCGGCCCGCCGGGACTGGGAGATCGACCGGGTGTTCGTACGCAAGGGGAAGGGCAGCGCGTTCCGGCGGCACAAGGGCGAGACCCTGACCGTGGAGTGGTCGGCGGTCACCGGGTTCTCGCTGGAGGAGCACGGGCAGGGCGCCGAGAACCTCCTCGCGACCTTCGAGCAGCTCCGTCCCGCCGACCTCGCCAACGTGCTGCACCACCTCTCCGCCAAGCGCCGGGCCGAGGTCGCCGCCGCCCTCGACGACGACCGTCTCGCGGACGTGCTGGAGGAACTGCCTGAGGACGACCAGATCGAGATCCTCGGCAAGCTCAAGGAGGAGCGGGCCGCCGACGTCCTGGAGGCCATGGACCCGGACGACGCGGCCGACCTGCTGGCCGAGCTGCCGGAGGCCGAGCAGGAGCGGCTGCTGACGCTGATGCAGCCGGACGAGGCGGCGGACGTACGGCGGCTCATGGCGTACGAGGAGAAGACCGCCGGCGGGCTGATGACGACCGAGCCGATCGTGCTGCGTCCGGACGCCACCGTCGCCGACGCGCTGGCCCGGGTCCGCAACCCCGATCTGTCCCCGGCCCTCGCGGCCCAGGTGTACGTGTGCCGGCCGCCCGACGAGACGCCGACGGGGAAGTACCTCGGCACGGTCCACTTCCAGCGGCTGCTGCGGGACCCGCCGTACACCCTGGTCAGCTCGATCCTGGACGACGACCTCCAGCCGCTCGCACCGGACGCCGCGCTCCCCGAGGTGGCCGGGTTCTTCGCGACGTACGACATGGTGGCGGCGCCCGTGGTGGACGAGAGCGGCTCGCTGCTGGGCGCGGTGACCGTGGACGACGTGCTGGACCACATGCTGCCGGAGGACTGGCGGGAGACGGAGTTCCAGCTGGACGACGACGAGGTGGAGGGGGCCGCCCATGGTTCCTGAGCGTGCCGAGCGCCAGGGGCGTGACGGGCGGGCCGGCGGGCGCGAGCGGGCACACGCCGGGGCGGTGATCCGCGAGCGCACACCGTCCTCCGGAACGCCCGCGCGGGAGCGCGTGCCCGTCGGGGCCGGCGCGCGCCCGCGGATCCGTCTCGACCAGCCCCTGCCGCGCCGGGCGCGGTTCCTGCCCGAATGGGACCCGGAGGCGTTCGGGCGGCTCTCGGAGCGGATCGCGCGGTTCCTGGGCACCGGGCGGTTCATCGTCTGGATGACCGTCGTGATCATCCTGTGGGTGGTGTGGAACGTCTCGGCCCCGCGGGACCTGCGCTTCGACAACTACCCCTTCATCTTCCTGACCCTGATGCTGTCCCTGCAGGCGTCCTACGCGGCCCCGCTGATCCTCCTCGCGCAGAACCGCCAGGACGACCGCGACCGGGTCAACCTCGAACAGGACCGCAAGCAGAACGAGCGGTCGATCGCCGACACCGAGTATCTGACCAGGGAGATCGCGGCCCTGCGGATCGGTCTCGGTGAGGTCGCCACCCGGGACTGGCTGCGCTCCGAGCTCCAGGACCTGGTCAGGGAACTGCACGAGCACGACGGCGACGGACATCGCGGGACCAGGACGGTATTCCCGCCGGAGCACCCCGGCGGGCGTGACATGGACGACCGCTGACCGGGCTCCCAGGGGCCCCGCGCGTCGCCGTACCATCGTCCCTATGGCTACGGAAGACGCGGTGCGCGAGGCACTGTCGACGGTGAACGACCCCGAGATCAACCGCCCCATCACCGAACTCGGGATGGTCAAGTCGGTGGAGATCGGCGCGGACGGAGCGGTCGCAGTCGCCGTGTACCTGACGGTCTCCGGCTGCCCCATGCGCGACACCATCACGCAGCGCGTGACGGAGGCGGTCGCACGGGTCGAGGGCGTCACCCGCGTCGACGTCGAACTGGACGTGATGAGCGATGAGCAGCGCCGTGAGCTGGCGTCCGCCCTGCGCGGCGGCCAGACCGAGCGCGAGGTGCCCTTCGCGAAGCCGGGCTCGCTCACCCGCGTGTACGCCGTCGCGTCCGGCAAGGGCGGCGTCGGCAAGTCCTCGGTGACGGTGAACCTGGCGGCAGCGATGGCCGCGGACGGTCTGAAGGTCGGCGTGGTCGACGCCGACATCTACGGTCACTCGGTGCCGCGCATGCTGGGCGCCGACGGCCGCCCCACCCAGGTCGAGAACATGATCATGCCGCCGTCCGCGAACGGGGTGAAGGTCATCTCGATCGGCATGTTCATCCAGGGCAACGCGCCGGTCGTCTGGCGCGGCCCGATGCTCCACCGCGCCCTCCAGCAGTTCCTCGCGGACGTCTACTGGGGCGACCTGGACGTCCTGCTCCTGGACCTCCCGCCGGGCACCGGCGACATCGCCATCTCGGTGGCGCAGCTGGTCCCGAACGCGGAGATCGTCGTCGTCACGACCCCGCAGCAGGCGGCGGCCGAGGTCGCCGAGCGCGCCGGATCCATCGCGGTCCAGACCCACCAGAAGATCGTCGGCGTGGTCGAGAACATGTCGGGCCTGCCCTGCCCGCACTGCGACGAGATGGTGGACGTCTTCGGCACCGGTGGCGGCCAGGTCGTCGCCGACGGTCTCACCCGGACCACCGGCGCCACGGTGCCCGTCCTCGGCAGCATCCCGATCGACGTCCGGCTCCGGGAGGGCGGCGACGAGGGCAGGCCGGTCGTGCTCTCCGATCCCGACTCCCCGGCGGGCGCGGCCCTGCGAGCCATCGCCGGCAAGCTGGGCGGCCGTCAGCGGGGCCTGTCGGGCATGAGCCTGGGGATCACCCCGAGGAACAAGTTCTAGGGCTCCTGCCGAGGCGGCAGACCGCTTCTCGGGGGTATCGGACGGGGCACCGCGGGTCACACGACGCGGTGCCCCTTCTCATTGGGCGCGGGCGGCACCGCTAGGGCGGGTTTCGAAAGTCCCGTCCGCCCGGCGGCGTCCGGCACACACGCTCGCCGCGTTGTCGGGATCGCCCCGAAACCACCGGTACCGGGGCGACCCTCCGCCGTGCGATCGCACGCACCGGACGCCGCCGGGCCTGCCCTTCGGGCAGACGACGCTCCTTTCGAAACCCGCCCTGGTACTGCAACGGTGCTTAGGCGTACGTCGCGATGTCCTTGATCATGGCGAACCCGAGGCCGTACGCGCTCATCCCGCGCCCGTACGCCCCCACGTGCACCCCTTCCGGGGTCGAGCCGGCGAGCACCCATCCGAACTCGGACTCGCGGTAGTGGAACGGCGTGGGGACGCCGTCCACCGGCAGCGACAGCGTCGACCAGTCGGGGCCGGCGAGGTCGTCCGCGAGGACCCACGCCGTCTCCGTCTGCTGGTCCAGCCAGTCGTCTCTCAGGGTGTGGTCCAGTTGTCCGGGCCAGGTGAAGGACAGCAGCCCCACACCGGCCAGCCAGGCGGCGGAGGAGACCGTGGTGGCCTCCAGGACGCCCGTGCCGTCGGCGCTGCGCCGTACGTCGTTGGCGGCGACGGTCACGACGACCGCGAACCGCTCCTTGGGCTCGTCGTCCGTGACCGCCGTGAACTCGTTGCGGACCGAGGGCTCGTCGCCGTGTCCGACCGAACCGTGCTCGACGGCGCCTTCCGCCGAGGTACCGACCTGCATCAGCCAGCGCGGTCCCGTGAAGGCCTCGTCGAGGCCGTACCAGGGGAAGGGCGCCAGCAGGTAGCCGTCGACCGTGCGCCGGGCGGAGGGCAGCTGTTGTCCGCCCTCCGCGGCCGACGCCTGCGCGCCTACCCGACTCGTCGTCTCCATGTGCCCGGACGCCTCCTCGCTCTCGACGGACCGGAGCGGCCCGCCCCCCTCTCGGGCGTCGCGCTCGCTTTCCTTACGGTCCGCACAACAACTGGGCAGCATAGCCACAGCGCTGCGAGCAGCAGGGAAAGCGCCCGGCGCGTGGGACGGCGTACGGGCGGCTTCGGGCCGTACGAGGACGTGCGACGGTATGAATCGCGTCACGTGCCGGGGGTGTGGCAGCAGGCGGGGGTACGGCGCACAAGCGCAGGCGGGAGGCCGTGCGGACGGCGCCCGGGGGCACATGGGGCGGGCCCGGTTTCGGGCGGCGGCCACGCGGTCGGCTCAGGTGGCGTCCAGGTCGTACGGCGGGCGCTCTTCCAGTCCGAGCTTCTCGCGCTTCTTGGTCATGTCGACCGCTCCACCGGACCCGGTGGAGGAGCCGGAGGTGGCGGAGGACGACGACTCGGACTCCCGGCCGTGGACCGCGTCCGTCAGCTCGGCCATCTCCTTCTTCAGGTCGAAGCCGTTGCGGATCTCCTTCAGCCCCAGTTCGTCGTTGTCCAGCTGCTTACGGATGAACGTCTTGGGATTGAGGTCCTCGAACTCGAAGTCCTTGAACTCGGGACCGAGTTCGTTGCGGATGTCCTGCTTGGCGCTGTCCGAGAACTCGCGGATCTTCCGGATGGTCCGCGTGACGTCCTGGATCACCTTCGGGAGCTTGTCCGGACCGAAGACGAGCACGGCGAGGACGACGAGCGTCACCACCTCGAGCGCACCTATGTCATTGAACACCTGAAGCTCCTTGCGATGTCCTCGGTCCCGATCCGCGGGCCTCGGCAGGTCTTCCGTGGTCCGGGCCGGGTCCACGGTACCCGGCGATGCTGTCGAACCGGTACTGTCGGGCGGCCCCGGACCACGGTCACGCCACGGGTTTTCCCCGCTGTTTGCCTGGCAGGAGGGGGTACGGCCGCCCCTCCTGTGAAGTTGCTGTCATGTGCGCCGGTGTCAGCCCCCGTCGGAGGAGCCCAGGGTCAGGGTGACCTTCCGCTCCCCGCCGTCCCGTTGGAGGGTGAGTTCGAGGCGGTCACCGGGCCGGTGGGCGCGCACCTTGACGATCAGTTCGTCGCCGGAGTGGACGCGCCGGCCGTCGACCTCGGTGATCACGTCGCCCGCGCGGATGCCCGCCCGGTCGGCGGGTCCGCCCTGCTTGACGGTGCCGTCGCTGTCGTCGCCGACACGGGCTCCGTCACCCGAGTAGTCCATGTCGAGTGTCACGCCGATCACCGGGTGCGTCGCCTTGCCCGTGTTGATCAGTTCCTCGGCGATACGCTTGCCCTGGTTGATCGGTATCGCGAAGCCGAGCCCGATGGAACCGGCCTGGCCGCCGTCCGCCTCGGAGCCGCTGCCCGCGGAGCGGATGGCGCTGTTGATGCCGATCACGCGGGCGTTGACGTCGACGAGGGGGCCGCCGGAGTTGCCGGGGTTTATCGGTGCGTCGGTCTGCAACGCGTCGACGTAGGACACGTCGCTGCGGTCGCCGCCGTCCCCGCCGGCCGTGATGGGCCGCTCCTTGGCGCTGATGATGCCGGACGTGACGGTGTTGGCGAGGTCGAAGGGCGCGCCGATCGCGACGACCGGGTCACCGACCCGCACGTCGTCGGAGTTGCCGAGCGGCAGCGGCTTGAGTCCGCCGACCTCCGACACCTTGACGACGGCGAGGTCGTACCCGCTGTCCCGGCCGACCAGGCTGGCCTCCGCGGTCTCGCCGCCGCTGAAGGTGACCGTGATCTCGCCGTCGTCCCCGGCGGGCTCCACGACGTGGTTGTTGGTGAGGATGTGACCCCGCCTGTCGAGCACGAAGCCGGTGCCGGTGCCCTGCGCGTCCGAGCCGCTCACATGGAGGGTCACGACGCTGGGCAGGGCACTGGCGGCGATCCCGGCGACGCTGTCCGGGGCGCGCCCGCTCGTCCCTCCGCCGGACTGCGGCAGCTCGACCTCGCCGACCCCGCCGTTCCGCTCCAGATACGCGCCCACGGCCCCGCCGACACCGCCGGACACGAGCGCGATCAGTACGGCCCCCACCACGAGGATCTTCTTCCCGCGCCTCCGCCGCCGCGCCATGTCGTCGACGCCGGCGCCGTTCTGCTGCAACGACCCCGACGCGGACCACGGGTCGTAGTTCCGCCAGGGGTCCCGAGGCTCCGGGGCAGCCCCTTGGAGGACGTCCGCGTAGGGGGGTGGAGTGGTGGGCGGGGAGGTGTCCGGGTAGACCGGCGACGGGGGTGCAGTGGCGTCCTGGTACGGGGGCGCCGCGGGCGTGGTGGGCCGGGAGCCACCCGCGTGCGGGGGCGCTGCGTGGTGGGAGCCGCCCGCGTGCGGCGGCACCACGGGGTGTGGTCCGTCCGTGGGGGACGGGGCCATGGGCTGGGAGCCGTCCCTGTACGTCGGCGGGGCGGGCTCGGCGGTCTGGGGTGCCGCCACGGTGGTCGTCGTGCCGGGCGCCGGGTCACCCGTCGGGGTCGGCCCACCGTGGCCCGGTGCCACCGGCTGAACGGTCGTGCCGTGCGCGGGGGTTGTCGCCGGGTGCTGGAACGGGGGCGCGGGCGCCCAGGGGCCGGGCTCGCCGTACGGCGGGGTGCTGTAGGGATCCGGGTCGTGCAGCGGCTTGGGGCGCTCCACGGCCGCTGCCGGGCCTCCTGCGGGGGCCGGGGCACCCATCGGGTGCGCAGCGGCGGTCACGGCGGTCTCGGCGGGGGTGGACGCGATCGCAGCGGCGGCCGGTGCGCTCGGCGCCTCGTGACGCGGGAGCGGAGTCGTTTCGCCAGTCGGGGGCGCGGTCGCCTCCGCGCGCTTCTCCGCGCTCTTCTCCAGCACGAGGCGTGTGGTCGTCTCGTCCTGCTCGACGTGCGCGCTGCCCTCAGCCGCCGACACCGTCCTGCCCGCGTCGCCGCTCGGAGTCGTCGCCGCGTCGGCGCCCGTGCCCGCGGAGAACGGCCGCTCCAGCTCGAAGTCACCGCTGTCCGTGTCACCGCGGTCGGCGCTCCGCGGCGAACCGGGCCGTGGCGCGGTGTCCTCCGCCGGCCCGCTCTGTCGGGACCGGGACGGTGGTACCGGGTCGGCCAGAGCGAAGTCGCCGTCGGGGGCTGGGTGGCCGGGAGCCGGTGTCGTCGCGGGTCGCTCCAACTCGAAATCGCCCCCGTGGCTCACCGTGCCGCCCCCGCCGCTCGACCGGCCGCCGCTCTCGTCGCCCGCTCCGCCGTCGGCGTCGCGGATCATGTCCACGGGCGGCCCGTCGGCCCCCGAAGGCCCGCTGTGGTCCCCCGTCGTCCCGGCCCCCGCGCCGTGCGCTCGGGGTCGGCTCCACCACTTCCCCTTCGTGGGCTTCCCCTCGTTCATGTTCTCCCCACACCTGGGGCCCGTCCCGAGGACCGGCCCGACGCCCACCGTTGGCCGCGTGCCGCCGGCCGGAACCGGCCGGAGCGGACACGGCCCACTCCGGATTCAACCAGGTTCGCGGGCCGGCGCGCAGAACTCGGGGTCAGCGGAGGGCAGGGGAGGTGGGTGTGGGGGACGAGGCGGGGTCGGGGGCCGTCAGCAGACCCGGAGCGGTCAGCTCGGGTGTCCGGGACCACGTCGTCAACTGGAGCGGCGGGGGCGCCGTGAGCGGACGTATGAGCGGGGACATGATCTCCACGCCCGCGAGGACGGGCGTGGTGAGCGGGTTCGCGGACGGACGGAGGTGACCGGCCGGCGCGGGGATCCCGGGCAGCAGTGGCGCGGAGACCTCCGTCGGCGCCACCGGCACCTCGGCCCGCTGGCCCTGCCCGAGGAGGGGGGCGACGCTACCGCGGCGGCGCAGCGCGTCGGGGCTCGTGGCCGCTCCGGTGGTCTGGGTGCGCAGAGGCGTGACGTTGCTGCCGGAGCCGGCGCCGCCCCGCGCGTCCACCGTCTCGGCGGGCATGCCGGAGGTCATTCCGCCGAGCGCGATCGCGGCCAGCGACACCGCGCCGGCCGCCACGAACGCGAACCGCATCCCGCGCGAGGCCGAACGCTCGGCCTCGTGCCGGTTCACGTGGTGGATCCGAAAGCCGCGGTCACCCGTGGCTCCGCGCTCGTCGGGGGCCGTGTCCGGCCGGCCCTCGCCGCTGTCCCCGTCGTCGGGGAGCGCGCTGCGCCCGCCGGGGAGGCCTCGGTCACCGGAGGGGGAACGCCCGTCGAGCGCGCCCCGGTCGCCGAGGAGGGCCCGCGCGGCGAGGAAGCCCCGGTCACCGAGGAAACCGCGTCCCCCCGTCAGCCCCCGGCCGCCGAGCAGCCCACGGCCTTCCGACGGTGAGAGCGCGCCGCTGTGCGGACCCGAGGGGACGTAGCCGAAGGAGTCCCCGGTGGTGCCGAAGACGCCGAAGTCGGCCAGGTCCCCGGTGGCGGAGGAGTCGAGCGGGAGCCCGGCGCCGCCGGGCGTCCCCCGGAGTCTTCCTCCGAAGCCTCCGCCGTCCAGCGGGGAGGCGCCGTCGAGGTCGCCGCCCGCCGGGAGCATCTGGAGCCGGGCCAGGAAGCTCTCGGAGGGGGGCGGCGGAGCGGCCTCCGCGAAGACGTTCTTCAGTCGGCGCTGGGCGTCCGCCTCCGCCTTGCACTTCGGGCATGTGGCCAGATGCGCCAGGACGCGTTCGCGCGCCTCATGACCGAGCTCTCCGTCGACCAGCGCGGAGAGTCGGTCTCCCAGATGCTGCTCAGCAGGGGTGGGCCGGGATCCACTCACGCGGTCGCGCCCCCTCCTCCCAGCGCGGGCACCCGAGGCACCGTGAAGCCGCGGCGCTGCTCGGCCCGGGCTTCCGGGGAGCGGTGCGCGAGGGCCTTGCGGAGCTGGGAGCGGCCGCGGTGGATCCGCGAGCGGACCGTACCGAGCTTGACGCCGAGGGTCGCGGCGATCTCCTCGTACGACAGTCCCTCGATGTCGCAGAGGACGACGGCGGCGCGGAACTCCGGCGCGAGGGTGTCGAGAGCCTGCTGGACGTCGGCGTCGAAGTGCGCGTCGTTGAAGATCTGCTGCGGGGTGGGCTCGCGGCTGGGCAGGCGCTCGGCCGCGTCCTCCCCGAGGGCGTCGAAGCGGATGCGCTGCTTGCGCCGGACCATGTCGAGGAAGAGGTTCGTGGTGATGCGGTGCAGCCAGCCCTCGAAGGTGCCGGGCGTGTACGTCGACAAGGAGCGGAAGACGCGGACGAAGACCTCCTGGGTGAGGTCCTCGGCGTCGTGCTGGTTGCCGGTCAGACGGTAGGCGAGGCGGTAGACCCGGCCGCTGTGGGTGCTGACGATCTCCTCCCAGGTGGGCGGAGTCCACGCCGGCGCGTGCGCGTCCGTGGTGAAGGTCGCGGTCTGCGCTCCGGTTGCGGCGGCAGCGTCGGCGTGGGCGTGGTCAGCGGTGTCGTTCACGGATTTCGGCCTACCCGCCGATCCGAGAAAGCGCCGCAGCACTCCTCCCCGATCCACAGGCGCAGCCGCACCTCCCCTATCGGCTCTGGTGGTGTCCAGTGGAGCCCCTACCATAGCCACCTCGCCCGTTAGCTCCGGATAAGCGGTTTTACGAGAATTTGATGTGCGCCGATGTGCCTCATACGGCTGATCACGCCGATCCGGCTCATATGGCTTTGTCGGCACCAGCACCTGCACCGGTGCCTGTTCGCCGTACCGATCCATCACTTGACCCCCGTCGCGGCCCCCGTCACTCACTCATCCCTTTAAACGACCGGTCCCATCAGCAGGTTCCCGGCGGCAACGGATACAGTCACGCCCAGGTGTCCATGGGTGCATAAGGAGAGGGTCATTACCGGCAACCGGCTGACGAGCTGGGCGTTCGCCGACGCCTTTGTCGCCGAGGACGACGCGCTGCGCTGGGCTCGCGACCGGGCTCGGGAAGCAGGGCTGCGCTCGGTGTCGCCCGGCACAGGCGCCGCGTTGAGCCTGCTCGCGGCCTCCGTGGACGCGAAGGCGGTCGCGGAGATCGGTACCGGGACCGGCGTCTCCGGCATGCATCTGCTGTACGGCATGCGGCCGGACGGTGTGCTGACCACCGTCGATCCGGAGCCGGAGCACCAGCAGTTCGCCCGGCAGGCGTTCCGCGCGGCCGGCTTCGCCAGCAACCGCGCGCGCTTCATCCCGGGCCACGCCCTCGACGTGCTGCCCCGGCTCGCGGACTCCGGGTACGACCTCGTCTTCTGCGACGGCGACCGGCTGGAGAGCCTCGACTACCTCGCGGAATCGTTGCGTCTGCTCAGGCCCGGCGGGCTGGTCGCCTTCGAGGGGGTCTTCGCCAGCGGCCGCACCGTCGACTCGGGCCCTCAGCCCACCGAGGTCATACGCCTGCGGGAGCTGTTGCGCACGGTCCGTGAGAGCGCCGAGCTGGTGCCCTCCCTGCTCCCGGTGGGCGACGGACTGCTCTGCGCGGTCAAGCGCTGAGGCTCCCGCCCTCCTCCGCCACCCCCCGACACAAAGCTGCCCCGGCACCACCGAGGGGTGGCACCGGGGCAGCCGAAGAGCTACGGGTCGCTACGCGCGTCAGCCGACGACCTTCTTGAGGGCGTCGCCAAGGGCGTCGGCCTCGTCAGGGGTCAGCTCGACGACGAGCCGACCGCCGCCTTCGAGCGGAACGCGCATGACGATGCCCCGCCCCTCCTTGGTCACCTCGAGCGGGCCGTCGCCCGTCCGCGGCTTCATGGCCGCCATGCTCGTTCCCCTTCCTGAAACCAGCTCATCGCCAAAGCCGACGGCCC
Organism: Streptomyces sp. HM190; assembly: GCF_009857135.1. GTDB lineage: Bacteria > Actinomycetota > Actinomycetes > Streptomycetales > Streptomycetaceae > Streptomyces > Streptomyces heilongjiangensis. The sequence goes on along the minus strand of NZ_CP047318.1, from coordinate 5,735,957 downwards.
TGGAGGGCAGGCGCGGGCCCACCTGGGGACACGCGACACCGGCATCGAACACATTGCTTCCAGGCCATTATCCCGCATCTCATGACCCGATGACCAACATCAGCAGGCATCGCTTGGGCAACGCGCGCGAGCAAAACCACCCAATTCGGCGATGTGGCTGCGATACTGCGCCACCACACCGACTTCGGTCGCCGCTGGGCCGATCGTGATTCTTTGACACAGGTCACATGCCGGGCCCGCGCCACCGCCGGTGATCTCCGACATGCTGTGCTGTGACGCAGGGCGTACCGACCAGTACGTCACCAGCCGCGACACCGGAGGGGTAACCGCCATGGCCGACACCGTGCTCTACGAGGTGCGCGACGGACTCGCGACGATCACGCTGAACCGCCCCGAGGCGATGAACGCGCTGAACATCGCGACCAAGGTCGCGCTGCGGGAGGCCGTGGAGTCCGCCGCGGGGGACGACGCGGTGCGGGCCGTGCTGCTGACCGCCGCCGGGGACCGGGCCTTCTGCGTGGGGCAGGACCTCAAGGAGCACATCGGGCTGCTCGTCGAGGACGCGACGCAGGTCATGAGCACGGTCAAGGAGCACTACAACCCGATCGTGAAGGCCATCGCGGGAATGCCGAAGCCGGTGGTGGCGGGTGTGAACGGGGTCGCCGCCGGTGCCGGGCTGGGCTTCGCGCTGGCCGCGGACTACCGGGTCGTCGCCGAGACCGCCGCGTTCAACACGTCGTTCGCCGGGGTCGCGCTCACCGCCGACTCCGGGGTCTCGTGGACGCTGCCGCGCGTCATCGGGCCTGGCCGCGCCGCCGATCTGCTGATGTTCCCGCGCAGCATCAAGGCGCAGGAGGCGCACGAGCTGGGGATCGCCAACCGGATCGTGCCGTCGGCCGCCCTGCCCGAGGCGGCCGAGCAGGTGGCGCGGATGCTGGCCGAGGGGCCGACGGTGGCGTACGCGGCGATCAAGGAGGCCATGGCGTACGGGTTGTCGCACTCGCTGGCGGAGACGCTGGACAAGGAGGACGAGTTGCAGACCCGGGCGGGAGCCTCGGAGGACCACGCGATCGCCGTGCGGGCGTTCGTGAACAAGGAGACGCCGAAGTACCTGGGCCGCTGAGACCCGGCCCGGCGGCCGCCGCCGCTCGACAGGGCGCGCAGCTCAACCGAGGGCGCGCCCTTCTCGTGCCCCCTCGACGCTCGTGCTCCTCCGGCACTCGTCCTCAGGAGGTTCGTGTCGTCGCCGAGGACGCCCCCGGGAGCGGCCTCCTCCTCGCCACACAGCTCTCCAGGTGGTCGTCGACCAGGCCGCACGCCTGCATCAGGGCGTATGCCGTGGTGGGACCGACGAAGCGGATGCCCTGCTTCTTCAGCGCCTTCGACAGGGCCGTGGACTCGGGGGTGACCGCGGGGACGTCGGCGAGGGTCTTCGGGACCGGGCGGCCGGCGGCGTCGGGTGCGTGGGACCAGATCAGGGTGTCCAGGTCACCGGGGGCCCAGTCGGCGAGGACCCGGGCGTTGGCGACCGTGGCCTCGATCTTGGCGCGGTTGCGGATGATGCCGGGGTCGGCGAGGAGCCGTTCCTTGTCGGCGTCGGTGAAGGCGGCCACGTCGGCGATCCGGAAGCCGGAGAAGGCGGCGCGGAAACCCTCGCGGCGGCGGAGGATGGTGATCCAGGACAGGCCGGACTGGAACGCCTCCAGGCAGAGCCGCTCGTACAGCGCGTCGTCGCCGTGGACCGGGCGGCCCCACTCCTCGTCGTGGTACGCCACGTAGTCCTCGGTGGACAGGGCCCAGGGGCAGCGCGGGGCGCCGTCCGGGCCGGCGAGGGCCGTGCCGTCGCTCACCGGTGCTCGCCCTCCTCCGGCTTGCGCAGGGACGTCGTGGTGGCCGCGCGGGCGCCGGCGAGCGCGGACTCCAGGTCGGCGATGCGGGCGTCCCGCTCGGCGATCTCGGCGCTGAGGCGGCTGAGGGCGTCGTCGACGTCCACCATGCGGTAGCCGCGGACGGCGACGGGGAAGCGCAGGGCCTCCACGTCCGCGCGGTCGACCGGGCGGTCGGCCGGCAGCGGGTCCTGGAGCCGCTCGACCGGCGCCTCGGGCAGGGCTGCGCTCTCGCCGCCGCCCACCACGGCGAGCGTCACCGCGGCCACCACGACCGCGAGCGCGACGACCAGGAACAAGAACATGAACATCGCTGGGGTCCCCTCGAGTGTGTCCGCTCCGATCGTGCCATGCGAGTCTGACAGTTAAGGTCGCAGGCTGTTGGGCAGGGCCGTCGATCGACGGGACGTTCGGGGAGAGGGCACGGCGGATGCTGAGGCTGGGCAAGCGGGAATTCGGCACGCACGAGCCGGTGATCATGGCGATCGTGAACCGGACGCCCGACTCCTTCTACGACCAGGGAGCGACCTTCCAGGACGAGCCGGCGCTGGCTCGGGTGGAGCAGGCGGTCGCCGAGGGGGCCGCGATCATCGACATCGGCGGGGTGAAGGCCGGGCCCGGCGAGGAGGTCACCGCCGAGGAGGAGGCACGCCGGACGGTGGGGTTCGTGGCCGAGGTGCGGCGGCGGTTCCCCGAGGTGGTCATCAGCGTCGACACCTGGCGGCACGAGGTCGGGGAGGCCGTCTGCGAAGCGGGGGCGGACCTCCTGAACGACGCCTGGGGCGGGGTCGACCCACGGCTGGCCGAGGTGGCGGCCCGGTACCGGGTGGGGCTGGTGTGCACGCACGCGGGGGGCGCCGAGCCCCGTACGCGGCCGCACCGGGTCACGTACGACGACGTGATGGCGGACATCCTGCGGGTGACCGTGGGGCTGGCCGAGCGGGCCGTGGCGCTGGGGGTGCCGCGGGAGTCCGTGCTGATCGATCCCGGTCACGACTTCGGGAAGAACACGCGGCACAGCCTTGAGGCGACACGGCGGCTGGGGGAGATGGTGGCGACGGGCTGGCCGGTGCTGGTGTCGCTGTCCAACAAGGACTTCGTCGGGGAGACGCTGGACAGGCCGGTGAAGGAGCGGGTGGTGGGAACGCTGGCGACGACCGCGGTGTCGGCGTGGCTGGGGGCGCAGGTGTACCGGGTGCACGAGGTGGCGGAGACCAGGCAGGTGCTGGACATGGTGGGGGCGATCGCCGGGCACCGGGACCCGGCGGTGGCCCGGCGGGGGCTGGCGTAGCCCGGGGCCCCGCGCCCGTCGCGAAGCAGGAGGCCGCGCCCCCTGCTTCGCGGTCACGGACGGACCGGCACGGTCAGCGGCCCGCCTCCTTCGAGACCAGGGCCACCGCCTCGTCCACGTCGTCGGTGACGTGGAACAGGGTCAGGTCCTTCTCCCCGGCCTTGCCCTGGGCCACGAGGGTGTGGGTGAGCCAGTCGACCAGGCCGCTCCAGTAGGACTCGCCGAAGAGGACGATCGGGAAGCGGGTCACCTTCTGGGTCTGGACGAGAGTGAGCGCCTCGAAGAGTTCATCGAGGGTGCCGAGGCCGCCGGGCAGAACGACGAAGCCCTGCGCGTACTTGACGAACATCATCTTCCGGACGAAGAAGTAGCGGAAGTTGAGGCCGATGTCGACGTAGGGGTTGAGGCCCTGTTCGAAGGGCAGTTCGATGCCGAGGCCGACGGAGGTGCCGCCGGCTTCGAGGGCCCCCTTGTTGGCCGCCTCCATGGCGCCGGGGCCGCCGCCGGTGATGACGGCGAAGCCCGCCTCGACGAGGCCGCGGCCGAGCCGGACGCCCGCCTCGTACTCGGGTGAGCCGGCCGGCGTCCGGGCGGAGCCGAAGACGCTGATGGCGGCCGGGAGTTCGGCGAGGGTGCCGAACCCCTCGATGAACTCGGACTGGATGCGCAGGACCCGCCAGGGGTCGGTGTGGACCCAGTCCGAGGGGCCGCCCGCGTCCAGCAGCCGTTGGTCGGTCGTGCTCGCCTGCACCTGGGTGCGTCTGCGCAACACCGGCCCCAGCCGCTGCTCCTCCGGTGGCTGGTTCCTGTCCTCGGGGTTGCCGGTCGCCATGTCCGCTCCCTCCGCCGTGCTGGTGGTTCGGTTCAGCGTAGATCCACGCGGGTTACGGACGGGGGAAGCGGGCGTGTCCGCCGCGATCCACCGGCCGACGCGTTCCGATGCCCGCCGATATGCGGTGATTCATCTCCAGCGGATCACCGGCCGAATCCCGACGGTGCCTCACGCGGTGAGCCAGGCCCGCAGGCGCTCCTCCCCCGCGAGGATCTTCGCGGTGTCCACGCGCTCGTCCCGCTTGTGCGCCAAGTGCGGGTTGCCCGGCCCGTAGTTGACCGCGGGGACGCCGAGGGAGCTGAAGCGGGAGACGTCCGTCCAGCCGTACTTGGGCGAGGGCGTGCCGCCGACCGCCTCGATGAACGCGGCCGCGGCGGGGTGGGAGAGGCCGGGCAGCGCGCCGGGGCTGTGGTCGTCGACGGTGAACTCCTCGACGCCGCAGTCGGCGAACACCTCGCGGACGTGGGCGACGGCCTCCTCCTCCGTACGGTCGGGCGCGTAGCGGAAGTTGACCGTGACGACGCACTCGTCGGGGATGACGTTGCCGGCGACGCCGCCGGAGATGCCGACCGCGTTGAGGCCCTCGCGGTACTCCAGGCCGTCGATGACCGGGTACCGGGGCTGGTACTCGGCGAGGCGGGCGAGGATGGGGGCGGCCGCGTGGACGGCGTTGGAGCCCATCCAGCCGCGGGCGGAGTGGGCTCGCTCGCCCTTCGTCCGCAGCAGGACCCGCAGGGTGCCCTGGCAGCCGCCCTCGACCTGGCCGTCGGAGGGCTCCAGGAGGACCGCGAAGTCGCCCTCCAGCCACTCGGGGTGGGCCTCGGAGACGTGCTTCAGTCCGTTCAGGTCGGCCGCGACCTCCTCGTTGTCGTAGAACACGAAGGTCAGGTCGCGGTTGGGGGACGGCACCGTGGCCGCGATGCGCAGCTGGACCGCGACGCCGGACTTCATGTCGCAGGTGCCGCAGCCCCACAGGACGCCGTCCTCGTCGAGGCGGGAGGGGACGTTGTCCGCGATGGGCACGGTGTCGATGTGACCGGCCAGGATCACCCGCTCCGCCCGCCCCAGGTGGGTGCGGGCGACGACGTTGTTGCCGTGGCGCTCGACGGTGAGGTGGGGCAGGTCCCGCAGCGCCGTCTCGATCGCGTCCGCGAGGGGCTTCTCTGTGCCGCTCTCGGAGGGGAGGTCCACGAGCTGCGCGGTCAGCCGCGCGGCGTCCAGCGTGAGGTCAATCGGGGTGTCGGCCATGCCCTCGACCCTAGCGCGCGGCCCTCGCGGTCCCGGCCGCCGACCGGTTCCGGCCGCCCGCCAGGAGGTTGTCCACAACCCGGGGCGCGCTCCCATTACCCTCCAGTACCTTGTACGGCGTGCCAGAGTCGTACACCGTTTCTCCTCATCCCCGCCCCCGTCGCCGTGGGGGCTGCTTCCTGCGTTTCGCGGCGGCCCTCGTCGTGCTGCTCGCACTGGGGGCGTATCTGACCATGCAGTACCTGACCGGGGGCAACGGCACACCGAAGTGCAAGGTGGTGTCGGCCGACGACGACAAGACGTCGTACGAGTTCACTCCCGAGCAGGCGGCGAACGCGGCGACGATCTCGGCCGTCGGCACCTCCCGCGACCTGCCCGAGCGGGCCGTGACGATCGCGCTGGCGACCGCACTGCAGGAGTCGGGGCTGCGGAACATCGCGCACGGCGACCGGGATTCGCTGGGGCTGTTCCAGCAGCGGCCGTCGCAGGGCTGGGGCACCGAGCAGCAGATCCAGGACCCCGTCTACGCGGCGGGCGAGTTCTACGAGCACCTGGTGAAGGTCGCGGACTACGAGGAGCTGCCGCTGACCGTGGCCGCCCAGAAGGTGCAGCGCAGCGGCTTCCCGGACGCGTACGCCAAGCACGAGCCGGACGCCACGCTGCTGGCCGCCGCGCTGACGGGCCGGGCGGCGGCCACGCTGACCTGCGAGGGGCGCCTGGAGGCCTCGGCCGCCGAGTACGGCGGCGGCCCCGAGGCCGTGCGCAGCGCCCTCGCGCGGGACTTCGGCGACAAGATGTTCGAGACGGCCGGGGCGGTGGTGACGTCCTCGCCCTCCGCCGGCTCGACGGCCGGTGCGGGGGCGTCCGGTGCGCCGCCGGCGAGCGGGGCGAGCCCGAGCCCGGCCGTGTCCGCGCTGACGATCCCGGTGTCGGACGCCGGGGGCGCCGACGCCATGCGGCGGCGCGGCTGGGAGCTGGCGCACTGGGCCGTGGCGAACTCCTCGCGGCTGGGGGTCGAGCGGGTCTCGTACGCCGGGCGGGAGTGGGTCGCCGAGGGCCGGGCCGGCGCCTGGCGCAAGGCCGCGGCGGCGGACGGCTCCACGGCGACCGAGGTCCGCATCGTCACGGGACGGTAGGGGCCACGCCGGTCCGGGACGCGGGGGGCGTCGGGGTCCGAATCGTCTCTGGACAGCGGGGATCGGGGCTCACCCGTCGAAGGTAAGCGCGGCGCGTCGGGTCGACGGGGGCGCGGGTTGTCGCCCGCGCCTCCTCCTCCCGGCGGATTCCTTGGGAGCACGGGGCAATAGGGATTCGGCGGACGAGAGAACCACGCGCCGTTCATTGCTTTTTGTCCGCATTCGATAATGCGACGCATTGCCAACTCTTTACGTCGGGCCGCCGCAACCTTCGCGGACTTCGAGCGGTAGTCACTGCGTCCGAGCCCGGAACGATCACGCCGACAGCCATCCGGCGGTCAACTCCCGGGCACGGCCGGACACTTCACCGTTCTCTTCCGTCAAAGGAGCACCATGTCCCTCCCCCTGACCCGCCGGATCGCCCATGTCGCGCTGCTGACCGCAGCGGGAGCGGCCTCCGTGGTCGGTGCGGCCGGCTCCGCGAGCGCGGCGCCCGAACTCCCGGCCGCCCCGGACCTGGGCGGTCTGTCCGCCGTGGACGGGGCGAACGCCGGCAGCACCGTGGACGGCGCGACGCAGAGCGTCACCGGCGTCGCGAGCGACATCGGCGGCAAGGCGGCCAAGGAGACCCTGCCGACCGTGAGCAAGACCGGCGGGAAGACCGTCAAGAAGACGACGCCCGTCGTGCAGAAGGCCGCCGGGGACGCCGCGGGCACCGCCGGGGCGGCCGTGGGCGACGCGGCCAAGGGCGCGACGAAGGGCGGCCTGCCGACGGACTCCGTCGCGAAGGGCGGCCTGCCCACGGGCACGCTGCCGGTCAAGAGCCCGCTCGGCTGACCCGGCCGACACCCGCTCCAGCAGCCGAAGGGGCCCGGGATCTCCCCCGGGCCCCTTCGGCCGTCTGCCGGAGTCACCGCCGGGCGCCGCCGGAGCCACCCCGGGCGCCGCCGGAGCTACGCCCGGGTCAGCCGGGCCACCGCCGCCGCGACCCGCTCGTCCGTGGCGGTGAAGGCCACGCGGACGTGGTGCTCGCCGGCGGAGCCGTAGAAGTCACCGGGGGCCACGAGGATGCCCAGGTCGGCGAGGTGGGCGACCGTGGTCCAGCAGGACTCGTCGCGGGTGGCCCAGAGGTAGAGGCTGGCCTCGCTGTGCTCGATGCGGAACCCGTGGCGCTCCAGGGCGCCGCGGAGGGCGGCGCGACGGGCGGCGTAGCGGTCGCGCTGCTCGCGGACGTGGGCGTCGTCACCGAGGGCGGCGACCACGGCGGCCTGGGTGGGGGCCGAGGTCATCATGCCGCCGTGCTTGCGGATCTGCAGGAGCGGGCTCAGCACCGCCGGGTCGCCCAGCAGGAAGGCCGCGCGGTACCCGGCCAGGTTGGAGCGCTTGGAGAGGGAGTGGACGGCGACGATGCCGTCGTACGAGCCGCCGTTGACGTCCGGGTGCAGGACCGAGACGGGGTCCGCCTCCCAGCCCAGCTCCAGGTAGCACTCGTCGGAGAAGAGCAGGACGCCGTGCTCACGGGCCCAGGCCACGATCCGGGTCAGCTCCTCCTGGGAGAGGACCTTGCCGGTGGGGTTGGACGGCGAGTTCAGCCAGAGGAGCTCCAGGCCCTCGGGGTCGAGCCGCGTCGGGTCGTCGTAGACCTCGTACGCGGCGCGGGCGAGGCGGGCGCCCACCTCGTACGTCGGGTACGCGAGGCGCGGGTACGCGACCCGGTCGCCGGGGCCGAGGCCGAGCTGGGTGGGGAGCCAGGCGACCAGTTCCTTGGAGCCGACGATCGGCAGCACGTGATGGTGGGTGATCCCGCGGGCGCCGAGGCGGCGCTCGGCCCAGCCGGTGATCGCGTCCCGCAGTTCGGGGGTGCCCCACACGGTCGGGTAGCCCGGCGAGTCGGCGGCGGCCACCAGGGCCTTCTGGACAAGCTCGGGGACCGGGTCGACCGGGGTGCCCACGGAGAGGTCGACGATGCCGCCGGGGTGGGCGGCGGCCGTCGCCTTGTACGGCTCCAGCCTGTCCCAGGGGAAGGTGGGGAGACGATCGCTGACTGCGGACACGGGATCTGGCTCACTTTCTCGCACGAACGCCCCGTACGCGCCCGGGGGACGGGACGCGGGCCTCCGTACTGCTCGGACGGCGAACGCCTCGGCCCCGTACGGCGATCGGACCGTACGGGACCGAGGCGGCGCCTGCCGCGGGCCACCGGCCTGGCGGGCCCGCGGCGTCGCTTCCTCAGGCCTGCGGCGGCAGGGCGGCGATGAAGGGGTGGTCACGCTCGATCAGGCCGAGCTTGCTCGCACCGCCGGGAGAGCCGAGCTCGTCGAAGAACTCGACGTTCGCCTTGTAGTAGTCCTTCCACTCCTCCGGAGTGTCGTCCTCGTAGAAGATCGCCTCGACCGGGCACACCGGCTCACAGGCACCGCAGTCGACGCATTCATCCGGGTGGATGTAGAGGGACCGCTGGCCCTCGTAGATGCAGTCGACCGGGCACTCCTCGATGCACGCCTTGTCCTTCACGTCGACACAAGGCTGCGCGATGACGTAGGTCACGCTGTCGTTCCTCCTCGATAGGGCGCTGGCGGGCCTCCTCAGGCTCCGCCGCCTGGCGCGCGGGAGCGCGGCGTCGTCGATGCCCGCACCTAGTATCTCCGTTCCTGGGCATGATCCGAACAGGAGGGGTGAACTGACCTGTGGAAATCTCTGCCGGTGGACGTCTCGAGATCCGTGTTTCCGCCGCTGACGTGGGAAAACGCGTCTCCGTGCGGCGCGTTGACGAGGATGCCGTCGCGGGTCGGAAATTCACCGACACGGTCGGTGTTCTCACATCATGGGATGCCGGCGTGCTGCTGATCACCCGCAGGGACGGGGAGCGCGTACGGATCGAGGAGTCGTCACTGGTGGCGGGAAAGGTGGTGCCCGCCGCGCCCGCCCGCCGCCGGGGACCCGCGGCCTCGTACGGGGAACTGGCGCGGGTCTGCGCGCGGGCCTGGCAGCCCGTCGAGCGGGAGGCGCTCGGCGACTGGGAGCTGCGGGCCGCCTCCGGCTTCACCCGGCGCGCCAACTCGGTGCTGCCCCTCGGCGACCCAGGCATACCCCTGGACGAGGCCCTGACGGCCGTACGCGGCTGGTACGCGGCCCGGGGGCTGCCCGCGTACCTGCAGCTGGCCACGGGCGCCGAGGGCACCCAGGAGCTGCTCTGCGCGGAGGTGGAGGACCGCGGGTGGACCCGTGAGGTCACCGCGGAGCTGTGGATCGGGGCGCTCGCGCCCGTCGCGGACCGGGAGGCCCCCGGGGTGCGGCTGTCCCGGACGGCGGACGCGGCATGGCTCGGCCGCTACCGGCGCAAGGGGGTCGGCGAGGTCGCGCTGAAGGTGCTCGGCCGCGGGCCCTCGGTGTGGTTCGCGACGGTGCCGGGGGCCGAGGGGGCCGCGCCGGCGGCGATCGGTCGGTGCGTCGTGGACGGGAGGTGGGCCGGTTTCGCGGCCGTGGAGGTCGACCCGGCGCGCCGCCGGGAGGGGCTCGCGACGACCGTGATGGCCGCGCTGGCCCAGCGGGCGCTGGAGGAGGGGGCCTCGGCGGGCTGGCTCCAGGTCGAGGCGGACAACGCGGCCGCGCGGACGCTGTACGCGGGCATGGGCTTCGCCGCGCACCACGCGTACCACCACTACCGGGCGCCCGAGGGCGGGGCGATCGAGGACCGCGCGTCCGAGGAGGCCGGGGCGACGGCTTTCGAGGGGTCCGCGGGCCGTTCCGAGTCGTCCGGGCCGTCATGAGCGGGCGGCACCCCGACATGCGTGCGCCCCTGCCGCCGGAGCCGGTGCGGGCCGCCGAGGTGCGGCGGCGGTTCGTCGCGGAGGCGCGGGCCGAGCGGCCCGACCTCGCCGCGCTGTGCCTGCTCGTGGGCGCCGCGGGCGACGGGGCGCTGGACGACGCCGGCCTCGACGCCGCCCAGATCGAACTGGACCGGCTCGCCGGGCAACTGCCCTACCGTCCCGGCGGGCCCCGCGCGTGGGCGCTCGCGCTGGCGGGGCTGCTCGGGGACCGGTGCGGGTTCCGCGGCTCCGCCGCGGACTACCAGCGGCTGGAGTCGTCGCTGCTGCACCGGGTGCTGGAGCGGCGGCGGGGGCTGCCGATCCTGTTGTCGGTGGTGTGGATGGAGGTGGCCCGGCGGGCGGGGGCGCCGGTGTACGGGGTCGCGCTGCCCGGGCACTTCGTCGTGGGGTTCGGGCCCGCGGAGGAGCAGGTGCTGGCCGATCCGTTCGACGGGGGGCGGGTGCTCAGCGGGAGCGACGCGGAGACCCTGGTCGCGGGGGCGACGGGCGGTCCGCTGGAGCCGGGGATGCTGCGGCCGGCCGATCCGCTGGACGTCGTGCTGCGGGTCCTGAACAACGTGCGGGCGTGGGCCGCGGCCCGGCCCGAGCGGTCGGACGTGGCGCTGTGGGCGATCGAGCTGTCGCTGGCCCTGCCCTCGCACCCGGCGCGGCTGCGCTACGAGTGGGCGCAGTTGCTGGTGCGGCGGGGGGAGTTCCTGCGCGGGGCCGCGGAGCTGGAGGCGTACGCGCAGGTGGTGGCGGAGGTGGACGAGAGCGCGGCGGAACGGGTGCGGCGGCAGGCGGGGGCGGCTCGGGCGCGGTTGAACTGAGGGGCGGGGTGGGCCGCGTGTTCCGGCCGTGGGGGTGCGGTTGCGCAGGGCCCGGGTGGGTTCCCGTTTGATCAGGCCCCACGAGGCGAGGGTGGTCAGCACGTCGGCTCAGCCATCTCGGCGGTGATCGTCATGCATGCCTGTTCGAGGCCGAGTCCGGCCACTTCGAGGGTGCGGGGGTGAGGGCCGAGGCCGTGGCGGGCGTGGACGGTCGCGTCGGCGTCGGTGGACCGGAGGCGGACGGTACGGCCGGACACGTCGAGGGGGGCGAGGGAGAGCAGGCTCCGCAGGCGGTCCTCGTCGACCGGGGCGTCGGGCAGGTCGAAGGTGATCCTGCGGGCCCCGGCCCTCGCCTTGATCTCGGCGGCGGTGCCGTCGGCCGGCAGCCGGCCGCGGTGCGGGACGAGGACGCGGCCCGCGACGACGGCCTCGCGAGGGGTGGTGCCGAGGACGCGGGCCGTGCCGGTGTCGGGCTGCTTCAGGCCGAGACCCGACCACCGGGGTGGTCGGGACCGCTTGTGTCGTCATGGGAAGCAGGGTGTCCGCGCGGGCCCCTCGGCGGCCGTGTCGGTGGTCCTGTGTGCCACATGGCAGAAGTCGTACCGCGGGGGTGACACACGGGCAGGGGGCACCCGGTGTGCCACCGGGTGCCCCCTGCCTCGCGTGCTCCGTCAGGTCGGGTTCGTGTCGATCACGGCGACCCGTTCGGTCCTGCTCTTCAGGGCCAGGCGGAGGGCGCCGTAGACGTCCTTGGCGTTGACCGGGGTCTTCTCGCCGTTGGCGCGGGTGATCAGCACGCCGTCGAAGGTGCCGCCGTAGAGCTCCTGGAGAGCCTTCTCGTCGTAGGAGTCGACGAGCTTGCCGTCGACGGCCTTGACGGTGAGGAACTTCCACAGGGAGTTCTCGGGGCTGAGCTTCACCGAGTGCGCGGCGTCCGTCTGCACGGTGACGATGGCGGACATCGCCGGCTGCGCGAACTCCCTCATGAACCGGTCGACCTCGGCCTTGTCGACCGACGGCTCCTTGGCGGTGGTCGGCAGGCTCACGGCGGGCGTCGTGCCGGTCTCGACCTGGGTGCGGTAGGCCTTCTCGACGGCGTCGGAGGACTGGTCGACGGCGATGCCCTTGCCGCTCTTGCCGTAGACGGGGACGGCCTTGCCGGGCTCGTACTTCACGGTGCCGTCGCTCGCGGAGCCTGAGCCGCCCGCGGCGCGCTCCAGCGCGGCCCGGAGCTTCTCCTCGTCGACCGGCATGACGGGCTCGACGACGCGCTTCTGCCCGAAGAGGGAGCCGATCACGGAGACCGGGTTGTAGTCGCTGACGGCGGCGACGCGGACCGTGTCCTGCATGTCGAACTGGAGTCCGACCTGGTCCGGCCGGAGCGTGACCGTCCCACCGTCGACCGTAAGCTTCAGCTCCTTGTTCGTGCGGTCGGCGAAGGCCTTGTCCAGCTTGTTGACGGCCTCGTCGCGGGTGCCGCCGCCGATGTCGACGCCGAGGACGGTGGTGCCCTTGGGGACGTCGGAGTGGTTCATGAGGAGACCGGCGCCGTAGACACCGCCGGCGAGGACGACGATGCCGCCGCCGAGGAGGGCCAGCTTGCTGCGGCCCTTCTTCTTGGCGGGCTTCGCGGCCTTCGGGGCCTTGCCCCCGGCGGGCTTCTGCTGCTGCGCACCGGGGTCGGGCAGCTTCGGCGGGGTGTGCCGGGTCGTGCCGTCGCCGGGGCCGAAGGGGGCGCCCTGCGTGCCCGGGGGCACCACGGGGATGCCGCTGGTCAGGGTGTGCCCGGACGGGTTGTCCAGGGGGCCGGGGCCGCCGTAGCCGGGGGCTGCGGACCCGTCGGCGGGACGCTGCGGGGTGAGGACCGCGGTGTCGTCGCTGAGTCCGCCGCCGGGCTGGGCGTAGTCCGCATCGACCGGGGAGGTGAAGTCGGCGGCCGGGCCGAAGGGGTCGCGGGGGGTCGGGGGCGGGCCGAGGGGGCTGTCACCGGTGACGGGGCCGCCGGTGGGGCCGGAGGGGCCGCCCGCGGCGCCGTTGCCCGAGAAGTAGGGCAGGTCCTCGCGGTCGGACGTGGCGGCGGCGAGCGCGGCCGACACGTCGAAGGAGCCGGTGCCGCCGCCGTGGCCGGGAGCCACCGGTCCGGCGCCGGTGGCACCGGGGAGCCCGGCACCGTTCGTACCGCCGGGGCGGGGGGCGCCGCCCGTGCCGGGGCGGGGGGCGCCGGGCTGGGCGGAGGGGGCGCCGGGCGGCCTGCCTGCGCCGTTGCCGCCGCCGGGGCGGGGGGCCGGGCCGCCGGCCGCGGCCGCCGCACCGGCGGAGAACCCGGCGCCGTTGCTGTGACCGCCGCTCGGGCCCTTGCCCGCGGGAGCGCTCTTGCGTGGCGCGAACCAGTCGCTGGTCGGCTTGTCGTCGGCCGCCGGGGACGGCTCCGGCACGGGCGCCGGGGTGTCCGTGAGCACGGGCATGGCCGTGGTGCCGGTGGTCTCCGACTCGGAGCCGACGTCGTCCGCCGGGCTCTCGCCGTCACCGACCGGCTTGCGCACGACGACCGGCGGGATCGGCCGGGACCCGGGGATGTTGATCCGGACCCGTGTCGTCAGCGTGGTCTCGGTCTTGGGGCCGTCCGGCCGCTCGCCTGCGGCCGACCGGGCCGCGTCGGCACCGGCCTCGGTGGCCATGGGTGTGCCGTACGGCGGTGTCCCCGACGGGTACGCGGTGCTGCCGCGCCCATTGGCCCCGGAGGACGAAGTGTCAGTTTCACGACTCAAGGCAGGTTCTCCCGGTTTGCTCCGCCGCCCGTCACGACCTCAACTCAGCGGGCAGCTCGGCGGCGCGCACCACCATACTGGCCACTTCCGGCGCGTATCCCACGACCGCGTGGGAAACCCACACGGGACCCGCACCCCCCGACTGCGGCGAAGTGGTACGTCACTTCCCAAGTCGGGCGCCGGACCCGGCCGGTTGCCGCCCCCACCCAAGGGTGGCGCACATCACAGCAACAGCCATGCCACCGAGCAGGAAGAGATACGAGCCGATTCCCGCGGCGAAGAGGAAGTCGCCCTCCGGCCGGGTGGAGGTCAGCAGCAGCACGGAGATCATCCAGCCGGCGGCCGGCGCAACGGCCCCCGCCCTGCCGCCCGTCGTCCGGGCGCCGCCCAGGAAGAGCCCGGCCGCGGCGGTCAGCGCCAGCAGCAATCCGAGCGGGAACCAGGCCGCTTGGGCGAGCCCGCCGGCCACGCCGACCACGGCTCCCAGCAGCAGGAGCCCCAGGTATGCGGCGATCCGCGGGAGCGAGGGCAGGCTCAACGGCTGGGCGAGCGCGCTGCCTTGTCCGCCCGTGGGCGGCTGGGTCGGCTTCATCGCGCGACCGCCTCTCGGCCGTCGCGCCGACGTGCCACTCGTTCGTCATACACAGTCGTACGCATCACAGGGCCGTTCCGTTCTGGACTTCCTCGAAAGAGCTGCCAGGAATTCCCTCGAACAAGTCGTTCTCCCGGCCGCCGCCTTCGCGTCTGCCGCGCACCAACTCGTAGTACTCGGTGGTGAGGAGGGGCTGGGCCAGCTCGTTGGAGAGGACGAAATAGGGTTCGACGACCTCGATCTGGGTGGCGTGGGCGCGCATCGCGGCGGCCTTCGCGGCCGCGAAGCCGGTGCCGTCGATCTCGGTGGTGACGATGTGGTCGTCGACCACGCCGGGCACGTCGGTGACGGCGGCGGCCCGCTCGAAGGGCAGCCGGCCGGGTTCGGCGAGGTCGCGGCGGAGCCGGGCGAAACCCTCGACGATCACACCGCGCGGCACCCGGTTCCAGTAGACCTTGGCGATCGCCCAGGGGGCGCCCAGGTCGGGGCGGAAGCCGGGGTCGGCGGTGAGGTCGGCGGCGCGCATGGCGACGCGGTGGGCCTGGATGTGGTCGGGGTGGCCGTAGCCGCCGTTCGGGTCGTAGGTCACGAGGACCTGGGGGCGCACCTCGCGGACGACCGCCACGAGGTGGGCGGCGGCCTCGTCGACGTCGGCGGACCAGAAGGCGCCGGGCCGCTCGTTCTGCTCGACGCCCATCATCCCGGAGTCGCGGTAGCGGCCGGGGCCGCCGAGGAAGCGGTGGTCGGTGACGCCCAGCTCCTTCATGGCCTCGGCCAGCTCGCCCACCCGGTGGGGGCCCAGGGCGTCGTCGCGGTCGGGCGCGAGATGCGCGAGGTGGGGCGGGATGACCTCGCCCTCCTCACCGAGGGTGCAGGTCACCAGCGTCACCCGCGCCCCCTCGGCCGCGTACTTGGCCATGGTGGCGCCGTTGTTGATCGACTCGTCGTCCGGGTGCGCGTGCACCAGGAGCAGTCGGCGAGCGGGCAGATCCGTCATGGGCCCACCCTACGAGGCGCCCGGTGGCGCCCGTGCGGGGCACGGGCATGCACAGGGACGGGCGCGAGGGCGGGCCCGGGGGCGGTCGGAGGTCTCAGAACTTGATGCTGCCGATCATGCCCGCGATGTTGGTGGTCAGCTCGCTGATCGTCGGCGCGATGGTCGAGGAGGCGAGGTAGAACCCGAGCAGGATGCAGATGATCGCGTGTGGTGCCTTCAACCCTGACTTCTTGATCAGGATGAAGACGATGATCGCCAGCAGCACCACCGCCGAAATCGAGAGTGCCACGGCGGCTCACCTCCAAAAGTTCCCTGGGACCTGGGGAGCGAAGCAGTTGTCGAACGGCGACGGTGAGAAACGTCGTCGGTCGATGACGCGGGTGACGCAGTTGTGAATCCGTACAGCGGCCAGCAGGTTCATACCCACTCAGCGGTAGTGATCATAACTATCCAAACGCGCGCATCGATCGGCGCACGGCCGCACAAGGGGGCGCATGGCCAATATGGTCGGGGCATGACGACCGAGCCCGAGTCCTTCCCCCGTCGGCACGCCAGGACACAGCGTTTCAGCCTCGGCGCGCCGCGCGCGTTCTCCGTCGCTCCCGACGGTTCCCGTGTCGTGTTCCTGCGTTCCTCGTCCGGTACCGACCGGGCCAACAAGCTGTGGGTACTGGACCTGCCCGAGGGTGCCGAGCGCGTGGCGGCCGATCCACTGGCACTGTTGGGCGGTTCCTCCGAGGAGTTGTCCGCCGAGGAGCGGGCGCGTCGTGAGCGCAGCCGCGAGGGCGGCGCCGGGATCGTCGGCTACGCCACCGACGCGGCCGTGGAGTTGGCCTCTTTCGCCTTGTCGGGGCGGCTTTTCGTGGCGGAGCTGCGGGCCGGTACGGCGCGTGGACTGGACGTCCCCGGACCGGTGATCGACCCGCGCCCCTCCCCCGACGGCCGGCACGTCGCGTACGTCACCGGCGGCACGCTGCGGGTGGTGGAGGCGGAGGGCGGCGGAGACCGGGCGCTCACCGAGGAGGGCACCGAGAACGTCAGTCATGGTCTGGCGGAGTTCATCGCCGCCGAGGAGATGGGCCGTTCCCGTGGTTTCTGGTGGTCGCCGGAGTCGGACCGGCTGCTCGTGGCGCGCGTGGACGACACGCCGGTGCGCCGCTGGTGGATCTCGGACCCCGCGCAGCCGGAAAGGGACCCGCAGCGGGTGGCGTATCCGGCGGCCGGCACCGCCAACGCGGAGGTGCGGCTCTTCGTGATCGATCTGGCCGGGACGCGCACGGAGGTCGTGTGGGACCGGGCCCGCTATCCGTACCTGGCGCATGTGCACTGGTCAGGGGCGGGTGCGCCGCTGCTGCTGGTGCAGGCGCGGGACCAGCGCAGCCAGCTGTTCCTGGCGGTGGACCCGGACACCGGGGCGACGCGGATGGTGCACGCCGACGAAGATCCACATTGGCTTGATCTTTTCCCCGGGGTGCCCGCGTGGAGTCCGTCGGGGCAGCTCGTGCGTGTCGCGGACGAGGGCGGCGCGCGGGTGCTGGCGGTGGGCGAACGCCCGCTGACGGGTTCGCAGTTGCACGTCCGGGCGGTGCTGGACGTGTCCGACGACGATGTCCTGGTCGCGGCGTCGGCCGGCGAGTCGGCCGCCGAGCCGGAGATCGGCCAGGTGCACGTCTACCGGGTGAACGAGCTGGGGGTGGAGCGGGTCTCCGAGGAGCCCGGCGTGCACTCGGCGGTGCGTTCCGGGGGCGTGACGGTCCTGGTGTCCGCCGTGCCGGACCGGGCGGGGTCCCGAGTGCGGGTGGTGCGGGAGGGCAAGCAGGTGGCCACCGTGGCGACTTGCGCGGAAGAACCCGGTATGTCGCCGCGCGTGCGGTTCACACAGGGGGGCGCACGCCGCGTACCGTGCGCCCTGCTCATGCCGAGCGACTACGACGGCGTCACCCCCCTGCCGGTCCTCATGGACCCCTACGGCGGCCCGCACGGCGCCCGGGTACTGGCGGCGCACAACGCGCACCTCACCTCGCAGTGGTTCGCCGACCAGGGGTTCGCGGTGGTGGTCGCCGACGGGCGGGGTACGCCGGGCCGCTCCCCCGCGTGGGAGAAGGCGATCGACGGCGACTTCACGCTCTCCCTGGACGACCAGGTGGACGCGCTGCGGGACCTCGCGCGGTCGCATCCCCTCGACCTGTCACGGGTGGCGATCCGCGGCTGGTCGTTCGGCGGCTGGCTGGCCGCCCTCGCCGTCCTGCGCCGCCCGGACGTCTTCCACGCCGGGATCGCGGGCGCCCCGGTCACCGACTGGCGGCTGTACGACACCCACTACACGGAGCGGTACCTCGGCGACCCGGCCGCGCACCCGGAGGCCTACGCGGGCAGTTCGCTGGTGACGGACGGCGGGCTCTCCTCGCCCGCGCGACCGCACCGGCCGCTGATGATCGTGCACGGCACGGCCGACGACAACGTGGTCTTCGCCCACGCCCTGCGGCTGTCCTCCGCGCTCCTCGCGGACGGCCGCCCGCACGAGGTGCTGCCGCTCTCCGGGGTCACGCACATGACGCCGCAGGAGCAGGTGGCGGAGAACCTGCTGCTGCTCCAGGTGGACTTCCTGAAGCGGTCGCTGGGTCTGGAGTAGCCCTCCCGAGGAACGGGCAGGCAACGGGCCGGGGCGATATGGCGCGCCCCGGCCCGTTTACGGCACCCGCACGGCCGTACGCTGTTCAGCTTCGCGCGTCCGTATATCGGAACGGCGTCGGTCAAGTTGCCTGCGTGTTAACGCGGTTGGTGTGCTTTTGTACGCCTACACGGCCCCCTCGGCCTGATCGTCCAGCGACTCCTCCGGCGGGACGACCTGCTTCTCCTCCGCGAAGTGGCAGGCGGAGGCGTGGGCGGCCGGGCCCGCCCCGTGCCGGAACTCCGCCGGTACCGCGAGCGCGGGCACCTCCCGCTCGCACTTCTCGCGGGCCTTCCAGCAGCGGGTGCGGAAGCGGCACCCGGACGGGATGTTCGTCGGTGAGGGCACGTCGCCGACGAGGATGATCCGTTCGCGGTGCTCGCGTGCCTCGGGGTCGGGCACGGGCACGGCGGAGAGCAGGGCCTGGGTGTACGGGTGGGTGGGGTGGTCGTAGATCTCGGCGTCGCGGCCGATCTCGACGATCCGGCCGAGGTACATCACGCCCACCCGGTCGGAGATGTGCCGCACGATCGACAGGTCGTGCGCGATGAAGACGTAACTCAGCCCGAACTCCCCCTGGAGCCGCTCCAGCAGGTTGATCACCTGGGCCTGGACGGACACGTCGAGCGCGGAGACCGGTTCGTCGGCCACGATGATCTCCGGGCGGAGCGCCAGCCCGCGGGCGATGCCGATGCGTTGGCGCTGGCCGCCGGAGAACTGGTGGGGATAGCGGTTGACGTACTCGGGGTTGAGGCCGACCACGTCGAGGAGTTCCTGCACCCGGCGCCGCCGGTCGCCCTTGGGGGCGACCTCGGGGTGGATGTCGTACGGCTCGCCGATGATGTCGCCGACCGTCATCCGGGGGTTGAGGGAGGTGTACGGGTCCTGGAAGACCATCTGGATGTTGCGGCGCACCGCCTTCAGGGCCCTGCCGGAGAGCTTGGTGATGTCCTCGCCCTTGTACTTGATCGACCCGGCGGTGGGCCGCTCCAGGTTGACCAGCATCTTGGCCACGGTCGACTTGCCGCAGCCGGACTCGCCGACGATGCCGAGGGTCTCGCCCGGGGCGAGCGTGAAGTCCACCCCGTCCACGGCCCTGACCGCGCCGACGTGCTTCTTGAACAGGATGCCCTGGGTCAACGGGAAGTGCTTGACCAGTCCGGTGACCTCCAGGATCGGCTCAACCGTTGACGTGGCCGTCGACTCGGTCATCGAGGCACTCCCTCCAGAAGTGGCAGGCGCTCACCCGGGTGCCGTCGGACGGGGTCACCTCGTACAGCGGGGGCACGTCCGTGCGGCACACGTCGCGGGCCATGGGGCAGCGCGGGTGGAAGGCGCAGCCGGGCGGGATCTTCATGAGGTTGGGCGGGAGGCCCTTGATGGCGTAGAGCTCCTGGCCCTTCTGGTCCAGGCGCGGGATGGAGTCGAGCAGGCCACGGGTGTAGGGGTGGGCCGGGGCCTTGTAGATGTCGTGGACGGGGGCGGACTCCACGATGCGGCCGGCGTACATGACGGCGATGCGGTCGGCGACGTCCGCGACGACGCCGAGGTCGTGGGTGATCAGGATGAGGCCCATGTCCAGTTCGCGGCGCAGCTCAGCGAGGAGGTCCATGACCTGGGCCTGGACGGTGACGTCGAGCGCGGTCGTCGGCTCGTCGGCGATGATGAGGGAGGGCTCCAGGGCCAGCGCCATCGCGATCATGATGCGCTGGCGCATACCGCCGGAGAACTGGTGGGGGTAGTCCCGTACGCGTTCCTTCGCGGCCGGGATGCGGACGCGGTCCATCAGCTCGACGGCCTTGGCGCGGGCGTCCTTCCCGGACATGCCCCGGTGCACGACGAACATCTCGCCGAGCTGGTCGCCGACGGTCAGGACGGGGTTCAGGGCGGAGAGCGCGTCCTGGAAGATCATCGCCATCTCGGCGCCGCGGATCTTCCGGCGTTCGTCCTCCTTGAGCTTCAGCAGGTCACGGCCCTTGAAGAGGATCTCGCCGCCGGTGATCCGCCCCGGCGGCATGTCGAGGATCCCCATGATCGCCTGCGCGGTGACCGACTTGCCCGACCCGGACTCCCCCAGCACCGCGAGCGTCTGTCCGGCGTCGACCGCGTACTCGACCCCGTTGACCGCCTGGGCGATCCCGTCCCGCGTCCTGAACTCCACCCGGAGATCACGCACTTCGAGCAGCATGACGACGGCTCACCTCAGCTTCGGGTCGAGGGCGTCGCGGACCGCGTCGCCGAGCATGATGAACGCCAGGACGGTGATCGCGAGGGCGCCGGAGGGCCACAGCAGGGCGTGCGGGGCGTTGCGGATGTACGGCGAGGCGGCGGAGATGTCGATGCCCCAGGAGACGCTGGGCGGCTTCAGACCGACTCCGAGGTAGGACAGGGTGGCCTCCAGGGCGATGTAGGTGCCGAGCGCGATGGTGGCGACGACGATGACCGGGGCCACGGCGTTCGGGGTGATGTGCCGCAGCAGCATGCGGGAGTTGGAGGCGCCGAGGGCTCGGGCGGCCTGGACGTAGTCGTTCTGCTTGGCGGTGATGACGGAGCCGCGGGCGATGCGGGAGATCTGCGGCCAGCCCAGCAGCACCATGAACCCGATGACCGGCCAGACGCTGTTGCTGGTGACCACCGACAGCAGCACCAGACCGCCGAGCACCACGGGGATGGCGAAGAAGACGTCGGTGATCCGGGACAGGAACGAGTCGGAGATCCCGCCGAAGAAGCCGGCGAGCCCGCCGAGCAGCGACCCGAGGAGCGCGACGCCGAGCGTGGCACAGACACCGACGGAGATCGAGATTCGCGCCCCGTACACGGTCCGCGTGTACACGTCGCAGCCCTGCCCGTCGAAGCCGAAGGGGTGGCCGGGCTGCGACCCCTGCTGGGCCTTGGCGAGGTCGCACGTGAGGGGGTTGCCGGAGGCGATCAGCGACGGCCACAGGGAGATGACGACGAGGAAGAGGATCACGAGCGCCGAGATGATGAAGACGGGGTTGCGGCGCAGGTCGCGCCAGGCGTCGGACCACAGACTGCGGGCCTTGTCCGCCGGACCGCCCGCGTCGGCGTTGCCGAGCCCCTTCTCCAGGGTCTCCCCCTCGGTGGTGGCCAGGTCCATGGTGCCGTCCAGTCCCGTCGAGGCGATCGCCCCGTCCTCGGCGGAGCGTTGGCCGCCCGAGACGTGCGGCTCCTCCGGCTGCGGCTCAGGCATAGCGGATCCTCGGGTCGAGTACGGCGTAGAGGAGGTCGACGAGCAGGTTGGCGACGAGGAACACCAGCACGAGGACGGTCACGAAGCCGACGACGGTCTGGGTGTTCTGGCGGAGGATGCCCTGGTAGAGCTGGTAGCCGACGCCGTGGATGTTGAAGATCCGCTCGGTGACGATGGCTCCGCCCATCAGGGCCCCGATGTCGGTGCCGATGAAGGTGACCACCGGGATCAGGGAGTTGCGCAGCAGGTGCTTGCGGATCACCCGGTGCCGGGGCAGGCCCTTGGCGACGGCGGTGCGGACGTAGTCGCCGCGGGCGTTCTCGGCGATCGACGTACGGGTCAGCCGGGTGACGTACGCGAGGGAGACGGAGGCGAGGACGAGTCCGGGGACGATCAGCTCGCCGAAGGGGGCGTCGGAGGAGACCGACGGGCTGATCCAGCCCCATTCCACGCCGAGCAGCAGCTGGAGCAGCAGACCGGTGACGAAGGTGGGGACCGAGATGACGACCAAGGTGGTCAGCAGGACCCCGGTGTCCACGGGCCGGCCGCGCCGCAGCCCGGTGACGACGCCGAACGTGATGCCGATGACGATCTCGAAGAGGATGGCGACGATCGTCAGCCGGATCGTGACCGGGAAGGCGGAGGCCATCAGCTCGGTGACCTCCTGCCCGTTGAAGGCGGTGCCGAAGTCGCCGGTGAAGACGTTGCCCATGTAGGTCAGGTATTGCTGCCACACCGGCTTGTCGAGGCCGAACTCCCTGCGCAGCTGGGCGGCGGTCGCCGGGTCGCACTTCCGGTCGCCGCACAGACCCGCGATGGGGTCGCCCATCACGTTCACCATCAGGAAGATCAGGAGGGTGGCGCCCACGAAGACCGGGATCATCTGCAGCAGGCGCCGGATCACATACCGTCCCATACGGACTCCGGAGGTAGTGGGCGGGCGCCGGGGCGCCCGCCCGGACGGCTCAGCTGACCTTGATCTGGTCGTACACCGGCACGCTGAACGGGTTCAGGGACACGTTGGAGAGCCGCTGGGAGTAGCCCGCGCTGCCGTTCTGGTACCAGAGCGGGATGGCGGCCATGTTGTCCCGGACGACTTCCTCGGCCTGCTGGAACTTCTGCACGGCCTTCGCGGTGTCCTCCTCGGCGTTGGCCTCGTTGACGAGCTTGTCGAAGTCGGCGTTGGACCACTTGCCGTCGTTGGAGGAGGCATTGGTGTAGTACAGCGGCTGGAGGAAGTTCTGGATCAGCGGGTAGTCCATCTGCCAGCCGGCGCGGAACGGGCCGCTCATCTTCCGCTCGGTGATCTGGTTGCGGTAGTCGGCGAAGGTGCCGACCGGGTTGCCGACGCACGCCTGGTCGTTGTCGAGGGCGTTGTTGATGGAGTTGCAGACGGCGTCGACCCACTGCTTGTGGGAGCCGGTGTCCGCGTTGTACGTGATCTTGACCTGGCCGCCGGGGAGGCCGCCGCCCTCCTTGACCAGCTTCTTGGCGGCGTCCGCGTCGTACTCGCAGGCGTCACCGCACAGGCCCTCCTTGTAACCGCCGTCCTCGCCCAGCACCGGTGAGGTCCAGTCGGTGGCGGGGGTGCGGGTCTTCTGGAAGATGGTGTCGGTGATCTGGTCGCGGTCGATCGCCCTCGACAGGCCCTCGCGGACCTTCTCCGAGCCGGGCTTGTTCCACGCCTTGTCGTAGAACGGGAAGGACAGCGTCTGGATGATGCCGGCCGGGGTGTTGATGTACCGGTCGCCGAGGTCGGCCTGGACGTTCTTCAGCTGGGCGGCGGGCACGTCGTCCACGAGGTCGAGGTTGCCGGCCAACAGGTCGGTGTAGGCGGTGTTGTTGTCCGTGTAGACCTTGAGGTCCACGCCGCCGTTCTGGGCCTTGTCCTCGCCCGGGTAGCCGTCCCACTTCCGGACGGAGAGCTGGGAGCCCTTGGTGTAGGAGTCCACGGCGTAGGGGCCGTTGCCGACGGGCTTGGCCAGCCAGGCCTTGTGGTCGGTGAAGAACGACTGGGGCAGCGGGACGTAGGCGTTGTAGCCGAGGGTGTCGGGGAACGTCGAGAACTTCTGCGTCAGCGCGACGGTGAACGTCCGGTCGTCGACGACCTTCAGGCCGGAGAGGGTGTCGGCGGTCTGCTTGCTGCCGTCGCTCGGGTGGACCTTGTCGTAACCCTGGATGTACTCGAAGAAGTACGCGTTCTTCTGGTTGTTCTTCAGGCTGGCCCCGTAGTTCCACGCGTCCACGAAGGACTTGGCGGTGACCTTCTCGCCGTTGCTGAAGGTCCAGCCGTCCTTGACGGTGATCGTGAAGTTCTGCGAGTCCGTCGTCTCGATCTTCTCGGCGAGCATGTCCTCGGCCGCGCCGGTCTTGGCGTTGTACCGCTTCAGCCCGCGGAAGATCATGTCCAGCACCTTGCCGCCCTGCACCTCGTTGGTGTTGGCCGGCTCCAGCGGGTTCTGCGGGTCACCCCAGGAGGAGCTGAGCACCGCGCCGCTGTCACCGCCGCCACTGCTGCCGCCGCTGTCCCCGCCGCCGCATCCGGTCGCGGCGAGCGCCACCGCGACCGCGCCGGCGGCCCATCTGGCATGCGTGGCTCCGCGCATCGAGTGCCTCCTCATCAGTGATCCCGTTATCGGACAATATCGGCACATCTCTCGCATACCGCATGTCTGAGGGGTCCGTACGAGGAGGAACGCCGGGCGGGGGCAGCCGTGGAAGGGCATCGGGGAGGGCCACCGGGAGGGCCCTCCCCGGCGGCCGAAGCGGCGGGACGCCTCGCCGGGGCGTGGCGTCGGGGCGGGTCCGGCTTCGGCCCGGCAAGAGCGGGGTTCGAGGGGGTGAGGGGGGCGCGTGGGGCGGTCCTCGGGCCGGTCATGGCGGGGCCGACGGGCGTCATCCGGTGGGCCGGCCACGGGTCGAGGAACGAAGGTCCGGCTCAGGCCGTGGAGGGCACATCGACGCGGCGCGGGGCGAGTTGAGGGGCATGCCGGGGAACGCCCGCCACCCGGGCGCCACGCACCGCACGCCCGTCCCTGACAGCTGCGGGCCGGGAGCGCAATGGCCGCGGCGGCGGCACCCGCTCGGCCGGCCGGATCGCCTGGCGCGGCCCCGCTCGGCCGGCGATGACGGAACCCGGTGGCGCACGTCGCAGCCGGTCGTCACCGCCCGTACGCACGACACCGGCCCGGGGGCGGAGTCGTGCGACTCCGCCCCCGGGCCGGTGGGTGACCTGGTCTCAGTCCTTGGCGGGCTTCGCCCCGGTGTCGTCGGCCGCGTCCTTCTCCAGCGCCTTCAGCGCGGGGTCCAGGATGACGTCCTCGGCGCGGGCCTCCGTGGTGGGGTCCTCCGGGAAGTGGCAGGCCGTCAGGTGGCCGTCACGGTTGCCGGAGATCTGCAGCAGCGGGGGCTCCTCGCTGGCGCACTTGTCCTGCGCCTTCCAGCAGCGGGTGCGGAAGCGGCAGCCGGACGGCGGGGAGATCGGGGAGGGGACGTCGCCGTAGAGACGGATCCGCTCCTTCGCCTCGGTCTCGTCGTCGATCGCGACCTCGGGGACCGCGGAGAGCAGGGCGTGGGTGTACGGGTGGCGGGGCCGGTTGTAGATGGCGTCACGGTCGCCGACCTCGACCACCTTGCCGAGGTACATGACCGCGACGCGCTGCGAGAAGTGCCGCACGATCGCGAGGTCGTGGGCGATGAACAGGAAGGCGATGCCCAGCTCCTGCTGCACCTCCTGCAGCAGGTTCACCACCTGCGCCTGGATCGACACGTCCAGCGCGGAGACCGGCTCGTCCGCCACGATCAGCTTCGGGTTGAGGGCCAGGGCACGGGCGACGCCGATGCGCTGGCGCTGACCGCCGGAGAACTCGTGCGGGAAGCGGTTGTAGTGCTCCGGGTTGAGACCGACGAGCTCCAGGAGCTCGCGGACCTTCTTCTCCCGGCCACCCTCCGGCTCGATCCCGTTGACCTCCATCGGCGACTTGATGATGGTGCCGACGGTCTGGCGCGGGTTCAGCGAGGAGTACGGGTCCTGGAAGATCATCTGAATGTCGGACCGCACCGGCGCCAGCTGCTTGCGCGAGGCGTGGGTGATGTCCTGGCCCAGGTAGCTGATCGTGCCCGCGGTGGGCTCCAGCAGCCGGGTGATCAGCCGGCCGGTGGTCGACTTGCCGCAGCCCGACTCGCCCACCAGGCCGACGCTCTCGCCGACGCCGACGGTCAGATCGACGCCGTCGACGGCCTGCACGGCGCCGACCTTGCGCTTGATCGGGAAGCCGCCGTAGATGGGGAAGTGCTTGGTGAGCCCCCGCACCTCGAGGAGGGGCTCCGTCGAGGTGCCGGTGGAGCCCTGCTGTGCGGGGAGGGTGAGGTTGTCGCTCATGATCTCGGTTCTCCCTAGCGCAGCCGGGGCTGGATCTTGTCGATGAAGATGGACTGCTTCTGCTGCGCGGTCAGGTGGCACGCGGCGGCGCGGCCGTCGGCGAGCGGCGGACGGGTGTCGCTGCACAGCGTGCCGGTGACCTCGCCGGTGAACGCGCACCGGGGGTGGAAGCGGCAGCCGGTGGGCGGGTTGAGCAGCGAGGGCGGCGAGCCGGGTATCGGCGACAGCGTCTCGTGGATGTCGCCGTCGAGGCGCGGCATCGAGCTGAGCAGGCCCCAGGTGTAGGGGTGCTGGGGGGTGCGCAGCACCTCCTTGACGCTGCCGCGCTCCACGGCGCGGCCCGCGTACATCACCAGCAGGTCGTCGGCCATGTTGGAGATGACGCCGAGGTCGTGGGTGATGAAGATGATCGCGGAGCCGAACTCCTGCTGGAGGTCCTTGAGCAGGTCGAGGATCTGGGCCTGCACGGTCACGTCGAGCGCGGTCGTGGGCTCGTCCGCGATCAGCAGGTCGGGGTCGCACATCAGCGCCATGGCGATCATCGCGCGCTGGCGCATACCGCCGGAGAACTGGTGCGGGTAGTCGTCGAAGCGCACCTTGGGCTGCGGGATGCCGACCTTCTCCAGCATCTGGATGGCCCGGTCCTTGGCCTCCTTCTTGGAGGCGCCGCGGTGCTTCATGAACGGCTCGGACAGCTGCCGGCCCACCGTGTAGTACGGCGACAGGGCCGTCAGCGGGTCCTGGAAGATCATCGCCATCTTGTTGCCGCGGAGCTGCTCCAGCTCCTTCTCCGGGGCGGTGACGAGTTCCTTGCCGTCGAGCAGGATCTCGCCGTCGATGTGGCTGGTCCGAGGGTTGTGCAGGCCCAGGATCGTCAGGTTGGTGACGGACTTGCCGGAGCCGGACTCCCCCACGATGCCGAGGGTCTTGCCGCGCTCGACGTCGAAGGAGAGCCCGTCGACGGCCTTGACGATGCCGTCCTCGGTGGAGAACTGCACCCGCAGGTCACGGACCGAGAGGAAGCTCTCGGGCCCGGTCGGGGCCGGGGCGTCCTCGGTCTTGGTCAGTGTGGTCACGGTGGTTCGTTCTTCCTAGGAGAGCCGGACGCGCGGGTCGATCCAGGCGTACACGATGTCGACGAGGATGTTCAGGAGCAGGATGAAGAAGGCTCCGAACAGCATCACACCCATGGTCAGCGGGAGGTCCTTGTTGATCGCTCCGTCCACGGCCAGGCGGCCGATGCCCTGGAGGGAGAAGGTCAGCTCGGTGACCACGCCGCCGCCCAGCAGTGCGCTGATGTCGATGCCGAGGACGGTGACGATCGGGATGAGCGAACCGCGCCAGGCGTAGCGGAAGAAGACGAACTTCTTCGACATGCCCTTGGCCCGCGCCGTGCGCACGTGCTCCTCCGCGAGCTGCTCGATCATCGAGGCGCGCGCCATACGCGTGTACTGCGCGGTGAAGATCGTGGCCATCACCACCATGGGGATGGACAGTCCGACGAGCCAGCCGACGGGGTCTTCGGTGAAGGGCACGTACTTGGGGTCCTCCATCCAGCCCGTGCTGTACACGAGGATGGTGAGCACGATGGGGCCGAGGAAGTAGATCTGGAACGAGCTGAGGACCATGGACGAGCCGGTGGCGATCTTGTCCACCAGGGAGCCTCGCCGGTAGGCGGCCAGCATGCCCGCGCCGATGCCGACGATCAGGAAGACGGTCATGGCACCGACCGTCAGCGACAGGGTCAGCGGGAACCGGTCCATGATCGTGTCCCAGACGAAGTCGCCGGAGTAGAACGACTGGCCGAGACACGGAGCGGCGCAGTGGCCGTCGGGGAAGTCACGGCCGACCACGATGCCGGACATGAACTCCCAGAACTGCTTGAAGATCGGTTCGTTGAGACCGAGCGCGTGGCGGATGGCATCCAGTCTCTCGGGGGAGCAGTCCCTGCCACAGGCCAGGGAGGCGTAGTCGGAAGGTGCGGCGACGAAGAGGAAGAACGTGACTGCGCCGATCAGGAACAGGGTGACGACGGCGCCGGCCAATCGCCGGATGATGAACTGAAGCATGGCGGCAAGGCTGCTCTCTGCGGAGACGGTGGAGGGGGTTCACGGAACCGCGGGAGTGCGCTCCGCCTGGTGCGCACTCCCGCGTTCAGCCGTAGAGAGTTACGACTTCAGGAACAGTCGGGTGACGTCGATGTAGCTGGACTCGGTGCTGTAGCGGGCACCGCCGATGTTCGAGCCGTAGAGCTGGAACTGCTTCGTGTACCACAGCGGAGCGGCCGGGTTGACCTTCTCCAGGATGTAGTGGTGGGCGTCGCGCCAGGTCTTGGCGGCCTCGGTCGGCTCCTGGGTCAGGGCCTTCTTGATGAGCTCCTGGACCTTCGGGTCGTTGATGTGCGAGTAGTTCGACGAGCCCTTGGCGACCTGGTCACCGTCGTAGATCGGTGTGACGACCGTACCCGGGGACGGCCAGTCCTGGCCCCAGCCCGTGATGTACATGTCGTACGGGTTGTCCAGCTCACCGATCTGCTGGTAGTAGCTGGCGGAGTCGATCTCCTTGGAGACGACGTCGATGCCGACCTTGCCCAGGGCGTCCTCGATGGCCACCTTGCGCTTCTGGCCCTGCTCGGTGTTGCCGTAGGCGAAGACGAGCTTCTTCTCCGCGGCCGGAACGTCCTTCAGGAGCTCCTTGGCCTTCTCGATGTTGCCCTGCGGCGTCTTCAGACGGCCGTAGGGGTCGTAGTCCTTCTCGTAGCCCGGCAGGGTCGGGGCGAACAGGTTCGGGGCCACGTCGCCGCCGTACGCGCCACCCTCACCGGCGATCAGCGACTTGGAGTTCACCGCGTAGGTGACGGCGTCACGGACCGTCTTGTTCTTGACGCGGTCCAGGTTGAACGTCAGCTGCATGACGTAGGGCTGGAAGCCCTTGATCGTGCGCTTGTTGACGGACGGGTCGCTGATGACGTCCTGGATCTGCGTGGCGTCGACGCTGCCCGTGAACTGGATGGCGTTCTTGGAGTCGCCCTGGTCCGAGATCAGACGCTTGGTCTGCGTGGACTCGGTGACGCCGAACTGGAAGTCCCATCCGTCCACGTACTGGTGGCGCACGGAGTCGGTCTTGGGGTCCCACTGGTCGTTCTTGACGAGCTTGAGGGACTTGCCGACCTTGTACTCGGAGATCTTGTACGGGCCGAGGGCGACCGGGGCCTTGTCGTACTTCTCCTTCGTGTCGGTCTTCTCCGGAACGATGGAGTAGCCCGGCATCGCGAGCGTCTGCGGCAGGTCCGGACGCGCGGTGTCGAAGTGGAAGATGACGGTCTTGTCGTCCGGCGTCTCGAGGACGCTGTCCGGCAGGTGCTTCTTGCCGAAGCCACCGTCCGGCAGGGCCTCCCGGTACTTCGGGCCGCTCAGCCAGTTCTGCAGGTACGTCGGGCCGTCGAAGATGAACTCGGCGTAGGTGCGCTCGACGGTGTGGCGGACGTCGGCCGAGGTGATCTCGTTGCCGTTCTGGTCCTTGATCCCGTCCTTCAGCGTGAAGGTCCAGGTCTTGCCGCCGTCGGAGGACTTGCCGGCGTCGGTGGCGATGTCACCCACGACCGAGACGTTGCCCTTGCCGTCCTCGGAGAAGTTGGTCAGACCGCGGAAGATCAGGTTGGAGAGCTGGCCGGCGTCCGAGACGTAGATCTGACCCGGGTCGACGTGCGTGAGGCCCGCCTCCTGGTAGACCGTGACGGTGCCACCGCTCTTGGCGCCGGGAACCTCGGGGGCCGGACCGGCGGAGGCCTTCGCGTCGGCGTAGGACACAGCCTTCGACTGCTCAGCGGCCTTCTTCTGGTCTTCCTTGGAGTTGGCGCTGGAGTTCGTGCCCTTGTTCTCCGAGCAGCCGGTCAGCGCGAGGGAGCCGGCCGCGAGGGCGACGACTATGGCGCGGGCTCTGCGCGAGGTGAGCGACTTCATGACGGTGTATGCACCTACCTGTCGGTTGTTATCCATGAGTACTGCCTGACGCGGCTGGTAGGCCGACGCGGGGGCGGCAGTCACCCCCCACCAATGGACGGTTCAGCGCCCGGACTTGGGGTCAAACGCATCCCGTACGGAGTCTCCGAGGAGGTTGAAGCACAGGATGAAGATCACCAGGGCCACGCCCGGGAAGAACATGAACGCGGGGTCCTGTTCTGCGTACTTGGCGCCTGCTGCGAAAAGCTTTCCCCAGTCCGGGGTGGGTTCGACGAAGCCGACACCCGCGAAGGAGAGGAACGCGATGGTGAGGATCGTGCTGGGCAGCTGATACGTGAACTGCACCAGGATCGGCGAGACGACGTTCGGCAGGATCTCCTTGCGGACGATCCGCCACGGCGAGGCGCCGGAGACCTTGGCCGCCTCCACGAACTCCCGCTCACGCAGCGACAGCACCGTGGACCGGACGAGCCGGGCCATTCCCATCCAGCCCAGCAGCCAGAGCACGATCAGGATCGCCACCGCTCGGAAGTAGGTGGGCGTCTCCTCCCGGGGGTCCACGAAGAACGCGGTGACCACGGGCATGAAGGCGATGAAGAACAGCTGCTGCGGGAAGGACAGGAAGAAGTCGGTGACGCGACCGATCCAGTAGTCGGTACGACCACCGAAGTAGCCGCCGATCAGACCGATGATCACGCCGGTGGCCATCAGCAGCACCGTGACACCGAGCGCCATGTACAGCGAGGTCCGCATGCCGTACATCAGCATGGCGAACAGGTCACGCCCGTACTGCGGCTCGACCCCGAACCAGTGGTCCCCCGAGACACCGCCGAGGTAGCCGAGCGGCAGACCGAAGTCGTCGAGGACGGGGCTGTCCGCGTAGGTCGGGTCCTGACCGTACAGCGTGTACGGGTTGGTGCCGCTGATCGCGGTGAGCAGCGGCGCGCACAGCGAGATGACGAAGAAGAAAATCACTACCCCGGCGCAGATCATGCCGGTACGGTCACGCCTGAAGCGCTGCCACATGAGCTGGCCGGGGGAACGGCCCTCAAGGGTCTTGGGCTTGTCGACCTCGGAGGTCGCCGCCAGTTCGGGGTCCAAGGCGACCGCGGGCCCGGAGCCCTCGGCCTTGGTTGGACTGGTCATGTGTGTTCTTCCCCCGGGGGGTTGGAGAGTTGAGCGCAGCACAGATCCGGCTACCGGCGGGTTCTGCGTTTTGGGGGAACTTTCGCCAAGTGAGTCAACGCGCGTCAAGGGCGGAAGACATAGGGATCTCCCTACCGTCCATATTTTGAGCAAAAATTGCAAAGATTGACATCTGGTCGCGCTTGACAGGCGAGATCAGATTCCGGCGAATCGGACATTCAGTGAAGGATTTTTGTTTACATGTCCGAAACTTGATCGCCGGAACACCGATATGCGAACAGTGCCGCACAGCACACCGACAGCTCGTGGAGAGGTTCGGGACGTGGGACCGGCCGTCCCCCACCACTCCTTCACGAGCGGTCCGGGAGCCCCGGTCCCCGCAGCGGTTCCCCCCCGTGTGCGGGCACGCCGCGGGCCCGGCCCGCCGCTGGGCGGTGGGCCGGGTCCCCGGGGGCCGCGGATGACTGCTGTGTCAGCCGTGCTTGGCGCGGCTGGCGGCGCGGGCGCGCTCGCGGGCGTCCAGGTTGACCTTGCGGATGCGCACGGCCTCCGGGGTCACCTCGACGCACTCGTCGTCCCGGCAGAACTCCAGCGACTGCTCAAGCGACAGCTTGCGGGGCGGGACGATGGACTCGGCGACGTCAGCGGTCGAGGACCGCATGTTCGTGAGCTTCTTCTCCTTGGTGATGTTGACGTCCATGTCGTCGGCGCGGGAGTTCTCGCCGACGATCATGCCCTCGTACACCTCGGTGCCGGGCTCCACGAACAGCACACCGCGCTCCTGCAGGTTCGTCATCGCGAACGCGGTGACGGCGCCGGAGCGGTCGGCGACGAGCGAGCCGTTGTTACGGGTCTGCAGGGTGCCGAACCAGGGCTCGAAGCCCTCGTGGATGGAGTGCCCGATACCCGTGCCGCGGGTCTGCGTGAGGAACTCGGTACGGAAGCCGATGAGGCCGCGCGAGGGCACCACGAACTCCATGCGGACCCAGCCCGAGCCGTGGTTGGACATGTTGTCCATCCGGCCCTTGCGGACACCCATGAGCTGCGTGACGGCGCCCATGTGCTCCTCGGGCACGTCGATCGTCATGCGCTCGACCGGCTCGTACGTCTTGCCGTCGATCTCCTTGGTGACGACCTGCGGCTTGCCGATGGTCAGCTCGAAGCCCTCGCGGCGCATCTGCTCGACGAGGATGGCCAGCGCCAGCTCACCACGGCCCTGCACCTCCCAGGCGTCGGGGCGCTCGGTGTCCAGCACGCGCAGCGAGACGTTGCCGATCAGCTCGCGGTCGAGGCGGTCCTTGACCTGGCGGGCGGTGACCTTGCGGTCCTTCACGGCCGCCTTGGCGTCCGCGCCCTTGCCGGTGCCGCCGCGGCCGACCAGCGGGGAGGTGTTCGTACCGATGACCATGGAGATCGCCGGCTCGTCCACCGTGATGAGCGGCAGCGCGATCGGGTTCTCCACGTCGGCGAGGGTCTCGCCGATCATGATGTCGGGGATGCCGGCGACGGCGCAGATGTCACCGGGACCCGCCTTCTCGGCCGGCTTGCGGGTGAGCGCCTCGGTCATCATCAGCTCGGAGATGCGCACGTTGGTGACGGAGCCGTCGCGCTTCATCCAGGCGACGGTCTGCCCCTTCTTCAGCTCGCCCTGGTGGACGCGGAGCAGGGCGATACGGCCGAGGAAGTTGTCGGCGTCGAGGTTGGTGACGTGGGCCTGCAGCGGCGCGGCCTCGTCGTACGTCGGCGCGGGGATGTGCTGCAGGATCGTCGAGAAGAACGGCTCCAGGCTGGTGGAGTCGGTCGGGACGGTGCCGTCGGCGGGCTTGGTCAGCGAGGCGACGCCGTCCCGGCCGCAGGCGTAGACGATCGGGAACTCGATCTGGTCCTCGTCGGCGTCGAGGTCCAGGAACAGGTCGTAGGTCTCGTTGACGACCTCGTCGATCCGGGAGTCCGGGCGGTCCGTCTTGTTGATGCACAGGATGATCGGCAGCCGCTGCTGGAGCGCCTTGCGCAGGACGAAGCGGGTCTGCGGCAGCGGGCCCTCGGAGGCGTCGACGAGCAGCACGACACCGTCGACCATCGACAGACCGCGCTCGACCTCGCCGCCGAAGTCGGCGTGGCCGGGGGTGTCGATGATGTTGATGGTGATGGGCTCCCCGCCGTCCTTCGGGTGGTACTTCACCGCGGTGTTCTTGGCGAGGATCGTGATGCCCTTCTCACGCTCCAGGTCGTTCGAGTCCATCATGCGGTCGTCGACGGAGTCGAGCTGGTGCGCGGCGAAGGCACCGGCCTGCTTCAGCATGCCGTCGACGATGGTCGTCTTGCCGTGGTCGACGTGGGCGACGATGGCGACATTGCGGATGTCGTGACGGACTGTGGTCACAGCCATATTGCGGCGTTCTCCCGGAGTGTGAGGACGGCCCTTGTGCGTACGTCTGTGTGACGCGGGCCCTGCCGGGCTGGACACGCCACGGCCTCACCCCATGGTACGGGCCCGCGACAGCGGGGACTCCCCGGCCCGCACGGCCCCTGCTCCGCCGCAGCTCAGGCTCCCTCGACGGCCGGCGAACCGGGCCGGACACCGCTCCGGCCGCCGCCCGCGTCGTGCGGGGCGGCGGCCGGAGCGCGCAGGGCGGGTGATCACGTGCCGGCGGGGCTCTGCAACGCCGTCGCGCCCTTCTTCAGGAAGCCCATGTCCTCGTAGACGGGGGTCTGGAAACCGAAGGCGCCGACGTTCGCCAGCTGGGGGCGGACGGCGTAGAGCTGGGGGCGCTGGTAGAGGGGGATGGAGCCGGCCGCGGCCCAGATGCGGGCGTCGGCCTTGCGGATCAGGGAGCGCGTCTCGGACTCGTCGAGGGTGGAGATCGCCTGCTCGAAGAGCTGGTCGACCTGGTTGGTGCCGACGCGGGTGTAGTTCTGCTCGACGCTCAGCGAACCGTCGGCCGCGGGGACCGGCTTGGCGTAGATCGGGCGGGCGTCGGTGGCGGGGAACGCGGAGGTGGGCCACGAGTACAGGGCGAGGTCGTACTGCCCGTTGGCGATGTGGTCCTTGAAGTAGCTGTCGTCGGCGACCTTGGAGATCTCGGTGCGGATACCGACCCGCTCCAGCATCACCGCGATCCGTTCGCCGACGGTCCGCAGGGACTCGGTGCCCGGACCGGACGGCAGGACGAAGCGGAGCGAGAGCGGCTTGCCGTTCTTGGCGAGCGGCGCCCGCGCGGCGTCGGCGGGCGCCCGGGTGCCGCGCGGGGCGTAGGCGCCGGGGGCGTTCTGCCTGCCGTCCCGGGCGAGGGGGCTGTCGTCGTCGGTCGCGTACGGCTTGTTGTCGTCGCCGACGACGTACGTGTCCTCGTCCTCGGCCTTCTTCGCGGCCCCGTCCCCGGTCTTCTTCTCCGCCTTCTCGTCCGCCTCGCCGTCCGGCTTCGTCCCCGACTTCTTCTCGGACTTCTCGGACTTCTCGCCCTCCGCCCCGGCCGCCTTCCCGGGCTCCCGCAGCGGGCCGCCCTCCTCCCAGCCGGCGTCGGCCAGCAGGGCGCGGGCCTCGTCGGTGTCCTGGCCGCCGAGGGCACCGCTGCTGTCGGCGTAGGCGGCCTGGCCGGAGAGGGCGAGGTGGCTGCCGACGGGGTCGGCGGGCAGGCCGAGCGGCTTCAGTACGAGGCCGGCGAGCTCCGCACGGTCGAGGGCGCGGGCCACCGCTCGGCGGACGCGCTCGTCGGCGAGGGGGCCGTCGGCGCCGTTGAGGGCGAGCTGGGTGTAGGCCGGTTCGAGGGAGCGGCGCACCTCGAAGCCGCGCAGCGCGGACTGCTGCGCGCGGTACGCGGCGAGCGCCGCGCGCCGCTTCTTCCGGGCGCGGGTCTCCTTGCCTGCGGCCTTCTCGTCGGAGCCGTGGGCGATCGCCCAGGACCGCAGTGCCTGTGCGGGCGTCAGCGCGGTGCCGGGCCCCTGGGCGAGGGTGCCGCCGGACCGGGCGAGGGGACCGCTGAGGCCCCGCGCCGCGCCGCGGGCGTCCGGGGAGCCCGTCGGGGCGGCGGAGCCGCGGGGGCTCGCGGACCCCCCGGGGCCCCGGGCCTCCCCGCCGGCCGGCATGATCCGCTGCGCCTGGGACGAGTCGATCTCGGCGATGTCCACCTCGCCCTTGGCGAGCGCCGCGGTCCGCTTGTCGCGGGGGACGGCACGCAGCACCAGTTTCGACAGCTTGGCCTGGCGGCCCCACCAGCGGGGGTTGCGCGTGAGGGTGACCTCGCCGCCCTTGCGGTCGACCTCGTCGACCGCGAAGGGGCCGGCGGTGACCTTGAGCTTCTTGCGGGCGCCGTCGTTGAAGGAGTCGGAGGTGCCCGTCACCTGCTTGGGGTAGAGCGGGGAGAACAGCGACTTCCAGTCGGCGTAGGGGCGGGCGAAGGTGACGCGGACCTCGAGGTCGCTGTCGCCGCGCTCGACCTTCTCGATGCGCTCGTACCCGGCGTTCCTGGCGGTCCAGTACGCGGAGTCCTTGCCGGACAGGGCCCGCCACTGGGCGACGAAGTCGGCGGCGCCGATCTCGCGGCCGTCGCTCCACACCGCCTCCTGGTGGAGCTTGTAGAGCACGACCTGCCGGGGTTCACGTTCGACGATCTTCGCGGACTCCAGGTAGTCGGTGTCGACCTGGGGCCGCCCGGCCGCGTCGAGGCGGTACATCGACGGCAGGACGGCGTCGGCGACGCGCGCGCTGGTGGGGTCGGCGTCCGCCTGGAACGTGTTGAACGTGTCCGGGAC
This sequence comes from Streptomyces sp. HM190, assembly GCF_009857135.1. Classification (GTDB taxonomy): domain Bacteria; phylum Actinomycetota; class Actinomycetes; order Streptomycetales; family Streptomycetaceae; genus Streptomyces; species Streptomyces heilongjiangensis. The sequence continues at coordinate 5,700,445 of NZ_CP047318.1, read as the reverse complement.
GGCGTCCACGGCCCAGCGCAGGGTGCCGCCGTCGGCGATCCGGTCACGGGCGGCCGGCGCGATGTCGGGGCCGGCCGCGGGTCTGCCCGCGGGGTCCTCCTCGCCGCAGGCCGTGAGGAGGGGCGCCGCGAGCACACCCGCGGTCAGGAAGGCGACCGAGCGCATCACCGCACGCGGTCCTACGCCGTGGTGGGACATCACTGCTACCTCCGGGGGACCGCACCCTCACCAGGAGGGCGTTATGATCACTTTTGGGTGCATATGGAGCTGATCTGATCTATGGCCACACACTGAAGAGGAAGGGGTTCACCGACCGACGGAGGCACGGCGACGGGGAGCGAAAAGCCACTCGTGCGGCGCAACGCGCCGCATGTGATCCCCGGCGCACACCGAGCGGGCGTGGGCGTGCGCAGGAGGCGTGCAATCCGCCAATCGATGCACATCCCTTCCCAGCGCAACGTGTGACGCGCAACACTCGCAGGCGCATGAACGTTGCCGCCCCGGTCCCCGACGATCCGCGGAAGTGAGGGCAAGTCATGTCCGTGCACGAGGAACTCACAACGGTCCAGCGCTGCCTCGACGACCTCTACCGGTCGGTGGGACGCCTGGAACAGCAGATCGGCAGCGGCGGGCTCGACATGCGCCGTGTCCGCGCCGACGCCGATCACCTGCGCGAGAGCGTCGCACTGCTGCGCGAGGGGGCCGTCACCCGCTCGTCGGTCAAGCACCCCGAACTCGTCCCCATCCCCGACACCCCGTACGACGACTCGCTGTGGACGGACTCGGACGACGAGGGACTCGGCGCCCGCGACCGTCGCGCACCCTGACCCCGGGCGCCCGGCACGCCGAGCGCCCGACAACCGAAAAGACCCGACCGGGAGTCCCCGTTGGCCACTGGTACGGAACCTCCAGGCACAGAACCCCTTCCCCAGCGCGGCGGTGTGCGCAGCGGCACACGCGCCGCGATCACCGCACCGCATCTGCGGACCGACCGCTGGTGGCTGGCCCCGGCCGGCACGGCGGCCGGTCTGCTCGCCTTCATCGTGTACTCGACATGGCGGGCCTTCTCGGACGCGCACTACTACGCGGCGCCCTACGTCTCGCCGTTCTACTCCCCGTGCCTGGCGGAACGCTGCGAGCCGATGCGCGGGGGACCCAACTGGGAGATCTTCGGCAGCTGGTGGGGCGTCTCACCGGCGATCATCATCCTGATCTTCCCGTTGGGCTTCCGCCTGACCTGCTACTACTACCGCAAGGCGTACTACCGCGGCTTCTGGGCGTCCCCACCCGCCTGCGCGGTGGCCGAGCCGCACCGGAAGTACACCGGTGAGACCCGCTTCCCGCTGATCCTGCAGAACATCCACCGGTACTTCTTCTACGCCGCGATCCTCGTCGCCGGGATCCTGACGTACGACACCGTCCTGGCCTTCCGCGACGAGAACTACGAGTGGGGCCACATGGGTCTCGGCACGCTCGTCTTCCTGGTCAACATCGTGCTGATCTGGGCGTACACCATCTCCTGCCACTCGTGCCGGCACATCGTCGGCGGCAAGCTCAAGCACTTCTCCAGGCATCCCGTGCGCTACCGGATGTGGCAGTGGGTCGGCAGGCTCAACGCGCGCCACATGCAGCTGGCCTGGGCGTCGCTGGTGAGCGTGGCGCTCGCCGACTTCTACGTGTACCTGCTCGCGTCCGGCGCGTTCGACGACCCGACCCTCTTCTGACCGACCCTCCTCCGACGACAAAAGGTGCTTGTGATGTCCGTGGTCGAACGACAGGAGTGGGACGTCGTCGTGGTCGGCGCCGGCGGGGCCGGGCTGCGCGCCGCGATCGAGGCCCGTGAGCGGGGCGCCCGTACGGCGGTGATCTGCAAGTCCCTCTTCGGCAAGGCCCACACGGTGATGGCCGAGGGCGGGATCGCCGCCGCCATGGCCAACGTCAACTCCGGTGACAACTGGCAGGTCCACTTCCGCGACACCATGCGCGGCGGGAAGTTCCTCAACCAGTGGCGCATGGCCGAGCTGCACGCCCGCGAGGCCCCCGACCGCGTGTGGGAACTGGAGACGTGGGGCGCGCTCTTCGACCGGACGAAGGACGGCCGGATCTCGCAGCGCAACTTCGGCGGCCACGAGTATCCGCGGCTCGCGCACGTCGGCGACCGCACGGGACTGGAGCTGATCCGCACGCTCCAGCAGAAGATCGTGGCGCTCCAGCAGGAGGACCACAAGGAGACCGGCGACTACGAGTCCGGGCTGAAGGTCTTCCAGGAGTGCACGGTCACCCGCGTCCTCAAGGACGGCGAGCGGGTGTCCGGGGTGTTCGGCTACGAGCGCGAGTCGGGCCGCTTCCTCGTCCTCGAAGCGCCTGCCGTCGTCATCGCCACGGGTGGCATCGGCAAGTCCTTCAAGGTGACGTCGAACTCGTGGGAGTACACGGGCGACGGGCACGCGCTCGCGCTGCTCGCGGGGGCGCCGCTGCTGAACATGGAGTTCGTGCAGTTCCATCCGACGGGCATGGTCTGGCCGCCGTCGGTGAAGGGCATCCTCGTCACCGAGTCGGTGCGCGGCGACGGCGGGGTCCTCAGGAACTCCGAGGGCAAGCGGTTCATGTTCGACTACGTCCCGGACGTCTTCAAGGAGAAGTACGCCCAGTCCGAGGAGGAGGGCGACCGCTGGTACGAGGACCCCGACCACAACCGGCGGCCCCCCGAGCTGCTCCCGCGTGACGAGGTGGCCCGCGCCATCAACGCGGAGGTGAAGGCGGGCCGGGGCTCCCCGCACGGCGGCGTCTTCCTGGACGTGTCCACCCGCATGCCGGCCGAGGTGATCCGCCGCCGGCTGCCCTCGATGTACCACCAGTTCAAGGAGCTGGCCGACGTCGACATCACCGCGGAGGCCATGGAGGTCGGCCCCACCTGCCACTACGTGATGGGCGGCATCGCCGTCGACTCGGACACGGCGGCGGCGCGCGGGGTGCCGGGGCTGTTCGCGGCCGGCGAGGTGGCCGGCGGGATGCACGGCTCCAACCGGCTGGGCGGCAACTCCCTGTCCGACCTGCTGGTGTTCGGCCGCCGCGCCGGACTGCACGCCGCCGAGTACGCGACCGGCCTCGCCGGGGCGCGGCCCCCGGTGGACGGCGAGCAGATCGACGCGGCCGCCGCCGAGGCGCTGCGCCCGTTCTCCGCCGAGGGGGAGGGCCGGGCCGACGGGCAGCCGCCGGAGAACCCTTACACCCTGCACCAGGAGCTCCAGCAGGCCATGAACGACCTGGTCGGCATCATCCGCCGCGAGGGAGAGATGGAGCAGGCCCTGGAGAAGCTCGCCGACCTGCGGGTGCGGGCGCGCCGGGCCGGGGTCGAGGGGCACCGGCAGTTCAACCCGGGCTGGCACCTCTCCCTGGACCTGCGGAACATGCTGCTGGTCAGCGAGTGCGTGGCGCGGGCCGCGCTGGAGCGCACCGAGTCGCGCGGCGGCCACACCCGCGAGGACCACCCGACGATGGACCGCGACTGGCGCCGGATCAACCTGCTGTGCCGGCTCACGGACCCGACGGGCGGGCTCGCGGCCACCGACCCCGTCGCGGGCCAGATCTCCCTGACGCGGGAGACCACCGACCCCGTCCGCCCGGACCTGCTCGCCCTCTTCGACAAGGAGGAGCTGGTCAAGTACCTCGCCGAAGAGGAGCTGTACGAGTGAGCAGCCACGAGGAGCCACGGTCATGAGCGGTTACACGGCCCACTTCAGGGTGTGGCGGGGCGACGTGGGGGGCGGCGGCCTGGAGGACTTCGAGGTCGAGGTCAACGACGGCGAGGTGGTGCTGGACATCATCCACCGCCTCCAGGCGACCCAGGCCCCGGATCTCGCCGTCCGCTGGAACTGCAAGGCCGGCAAGTGCGGTTCGTGCTCGGCGGAGATCAACGGCCGTCCCCGGCTGATGTGCATGACCCGGATGTCGGTGTTCCAGCGGGACGAGACGATCACGGTCACCCCGCTGCGGGCCTTCCCCGTCGTCCGGGACCTGGTGACCGACGTCGGCTTCAACTACCAGAAGGCGAGGGAGGTTCCGGCGTTCGTCCCGCCGGAGGGGCTCGGTCCCGGCGAGTACCGGATGATGCAGGAGGACGTGGACCGTCCGCAGGAGTTCCGCAAGTGCATCGAGTGCTTCCTGTGCCAGGACACCTGCCATGTGGTCCGCGACCACGAGGAGAACAAGCCCGCCTTCGCCGGGCCCCGCTTCCTGATGCGCGTGGCCGAACTGGACATGCACCCGCTGGACGCGGCGGAGGAGACCGGCCTCGACCGCAAGCGCACCGCGCAGGACGAACACGGCCTCGGCTACTGCAACATCACCAAGTGCTGCACGGAGGTCTGCCCCGAGGGCATCCGGATCACGGACAACGCGCTCATCCCGTTGAAGGAACGGGCCGTCGACCGCAAGTACGACCCGCTGGTCTGGCTCGGCTCGAAGATCAGGAGGCGCTCCGCAGCGGACTGACCGCCCGCGGCGGGGGCGCCGACGCACCGTGACACGGAGCGGCCGGGCCTCGCCCGGGACGTCTTTGCCTCCTCCCGGTCGCGACCTGACCGGTCCGGCCATACGCTCCCAAATGTGACGTCGCGTTCGAGGAGACACCGGTCGCGCGGCGCCACGTCGCACATAGGTGTGCGGGTGGCGCACGCCGCGTTCGGCGGGATGACCGCCTTGGTCTGGCTGCTGCTGGTCCCGTTGACGGATGCGCCGGACGCGGGGCACCGGACGCCCGCGGTGGCGGCCGCCTCCCCGGCGGTCGCCGAGTGGTCCGCGGGGCCCGCCGGGCCCTCGGGTGCCGGCCCGTCACCGTTCCCGGCCGGCGCAGGGCGGGCTGTGGCTGTCCAGGTGGGCGACGCGGCGACCGGCGACGACGGCAGTTCGGCGGCGGACGGGAGTTCGGCGACGGATCTGATCCTGCCGGTCGCGGTCGCCGCGGTGGTCGCCGGGTTCGCCGCGTACTCACTCGTCCGGCGCAAGCGGCGCGCGGTGCTGCGGACGACACCGGCCGGGACCTTCGAGGAGCATCTGCCCCCGCTGCCGGACCTGCACCGACGGGGCCGCCGCCTGCTGGTGGAGACAGACGACTGCGTCCGTACCGCCGCCGAGGAACTCCGCTTCGCCGTCGCCCGGTCGGGCCCCGCCGCGGCCCGACCGTTCACCGACGCCCTGGCGGACGCGCGCCGCGAGGTCGAGGCGGCCTTCCTGCTCCGGCAGCGGCTCGACGACGCCGGCACGCTCCCGCCCGACGAGGAACGGGACCTGCTGGAGGAGATCCTCGCCCGCTGCACGATGGCCCAGCGACGCCTCGACATCGCCGCCCCCGCCTTCGACCAGCTCCGCGCCCTGGAACGCGACGCGGTCCCGGCCCTGCAGAGCGCGGAGGCCCGCTTCCGTGAGCTGACCGGCCGTACGGCGACGGCGGCGGCCACCCTCGCCGGGCTCCGCGAGCGCTACGCCCCCGACGTCGTCCTCCCGGTCACCGGCCACGCCGAACTCGCCGAGGACCGGCTCGTGTTCGCGACGGCCGAGCTGAACCGGGCCCGACAGTTCACCGACGCGGGCGACCCGCTGACGGCCGCGGTGCACCTGCGGGCCGCCGAGGGCGCCGTCGACCAGGCGGACGTCCTCGTGACGGGGGTGGAACGGCTCACCGCGGAGGTGGCGCGCGCCGCCGGCGCGGCGCAGCAGGGGGCGCCCCGTGCGGGCACGCTCGCCGACCCCTTCGACGCCCTCTGCCGCGAGGACCGCTGGCTGCTCCCGGCCCGCAGCGCGGTGGCCACCACGGCGGACTACGTCACGACGCACCGCGCGGCGGTGGGGGTGACGGCGAGAACCCGCCTCGCGGAAGCGGAACGCTGCGCGGGCCTCGCCGAGGCGGCCGCGTTCCGGGCCGGGCCCACCGGAGCGGATGACGGTGACGGGGCCGAGGAGCCCGGGGCCGGTGGGGGCGGGGCCGGTGGGGATGGGGCCGGTGGGGCCGACGAGGCGGCTTTCCCGGGCGACGAGAGTGCCGAGGTGGACACGGCCGGGGAAACGGAACCCTCGCCGGACCAGACCGCCGAGGAGGACACGGCCGACCAGGCGGCACCCTTGGGAGAAGAGGCCGCAGCGGTGGAGACGGCTGATGTCGAGAGTGCCCGGCGTGCCCACGCCCTCGCCCGGGAAGCACGGCGGCTGGCCGAGCAGGACGTGCGGGACTACGGCGAGCCGTACGAGGGGCCGGTCGGCGACGGGATGGCCGGGGCGCTGCTCGGCGGCATCATCCTCGGGGACACCGGCGACGGCGGCCGGATCACTCCACAGGGCCCGGCCTGCTTCGGCGGCACGGCAACCCGCGGCCGCAGGACGACGAGCCCCGCGTAGGCCGCGGGCAGGAAGCCGTACGTGCCCGCCGGGCCGCGAGCCGCGCGTGGGCCCGGCACGGATGGCCGCATGACCGCATGGCCCGCATGGCCACCGGACAGGAAGCCGTACGGAGCAGCCGGGCCGCGAGCCGCACGTGGCCCGGCACAGATGGCCGCATGACCGCCGGGCGGGAAGCCGTACGGGGCAGCCGGGGGCCGTACGTGGCTGCCGGGCGGGAAGCCGTGCGCAGGGCGGTGTTCTCGCTGATCCGTGCCGGTCGCGGCGCTCCTCGGCCCGCCGGCGGCCGGTGGGCCGGGGAGCGCCGGGCCGCGAGCCGCGCGTGGCCGCCGGGCCGTATGGCCGCCGGGCGGGAAGCCGTACGGGCCGCCGGGGGCCGTACGCGCTGCCGGCCCGCCGGCGGCCGGTGGCGACGGCGTGGCCCTCCTCTCAGAAGAGGCTCAGCAGCGCCTCCGCCGGGTCCGTGAGGCCGCCCTCTTCGCCGGGGAGCGGCAGTTCGAACCACACGGTCTTCCCGCGGGGCGTACGGCGGGAGCCCCACGCGGCGGAGAGCAGGCCGACGAGTTGGAGGCCGCGGCCGCCCTCGTCCGTGTCGCGGGCGCGGCGGCGGCGGGGCTGGACGAGGCCGGCGTCCCAGACCTCGCAGACGAGGGTCCTGTCGAGGAGCAGCCGGAGGCGTATCTCGCCCTCGCCGTAGCGCAGCGCGTTGGTGACCAGTTCGCTGACGAGCAACTCGGCCGTGTCGACCAGCGGTTCCAGGTCCCAGGCGAGCAACTGGCCCCGGGCGTACTCGCGGGCGCGTCCCACGCTGCGCGGTTCACGGGGCAGGGTCCAGTCGCCGACGGAGTCGGCCGGCAGCCCCTGGACACGTGCCATCAGGAGGGCGATGTCGTCCTCGCCGTGATGCGTGTCGAGGGTGTTGAGAACGTGGTCGCAGACGTCCTCCAGCGACCGGGCGCTGCCCAGCCGCGCCGGGGCGGGAGGCTGGGCGGGGTCGGTGAGGGCGCCGACGAACGCCTGGAGGCCCTCGTCGAGGGGGTGGTCGCGTGATTCGACCAGTCCATCCGTGTAGAGCGCCAGCAGCGCCCCTTCGGGCAGCTCGACCTCGACCTCCTCGAACGGCTCGCCGCCGACGCCGAGCGGCATGCCGGGCGGCACGTCGAGCATCAGCGCGCTCTCGCCGGGTTCGACCAGTACAGGGGGCAGATGGCCCGCGTTGGCGAAGGTGCAGCGCCGGGTGACCGAGTCGTAGACGGCGTACACGCAGGTGGCGAGGTACACCTCGGAGAGGTCCTTGTCGCGGGGGCGGCTGGCGGCCGTGCGGGAGGCGGACTGGACGCCGCCGGGGTTGCCGAGGCCGCGGGCGATCTCGTCGAGGGCGGAGAGGACCTCGGCGGGTTCGAGGTCGAGCAGGGCCAGGGTGCGTACGGCCGTGCGGAGTTCGCCCATGGCGACCGCGGCGCGCAGGCCCCGGCCCATGACGTCGCCGACGACGAGTGCTGTGCGGTGGCCCGGGAGTTCGATGACGTCGAACCAGTCGCCGCCGACCTCGGTGGCCGCGTTGCCCGGCAGATAGCGGCAGGCGATGTCGAGGCCGGAGGCCTCGGGGTCGCCGGGGGGCAGCAGGGAGCGTTGCAGGATGAGGGCGCGTTCGTGTTCGCGCCGGTAGAGGCGGGCGTTGTCGATGCAGACGGCGGCGCGGGCGGCCAGTTCCACGGCGAGGGCCCGGTCGCGTTCCCCGAAGGGTTCGCTGCCCTTGGTGCGGGAGAACTGCACGAGTCCGACGACGGTGTCGTGGGCGACCATCGGCACGGCGAGCGTCGTCTGGATGAGGTTGCCCTCTTCGGGGACCTGCTGGGGGCGGGCGGTGCGCAGGGCGTCCGCGCAGGGCGAGTTGAACGGGTAGTGGTGGACCGCGCCGACGCGCACCGGGGCGGGCCCGCCGACGAAGGGCGCGTCGGAGACGGCGCTGGCGAAGGCGACGCGGCGCAGTTCGGCGCTGCCGTCGGCGAGTCCGGGCGGGGTCTCGTCGCCGACGAGGAGGCCCTGGTACAGGTCGACGGTGGCGAGGTCGCAGAAGTTGGGGACGACCACGTCGAGGAGTTCGCGGGCGGTGGTCTCCAGGTCGAGGGAGTTGCCGATGCGGGAACCGGCCTCGTTCAGGAGGGCGAGATTGCGCCGCGCCGCGGCGGCCTCGCGTGCGGCGGCGCGGCGGGCCGTCACATCGATGCCGAGCCAGGCGATGCCGATGGGGCGGCCGGTGCCGCTGTGCACCCGGTAGAGGTTGACGGACCAGTGGCGGCGTTCCTCGGAGCCGGGCACGAATCCGGAGACGTGCATGTCCGTGATGGAGTCACCGGTCTCCAGGACCCGGCGCAGGGTCGCCTCGACCCGCTCGGCCTCCGGGGACTGGAGGTAGTCGTGGACGCCCCGGCCGCGGTGGTCGTCGACGTGGCCGCCGTAGATGGAGGCGAACCGCTGGTTGGCGCGCCGCACCCGGAGGTCGGTGTCGATCAGCAGGAAGCCGAAGGGAGATTGGCCGAATATCGCCTGCGAGGCGGCGAGGTCGGTCTCGATGCGGCGCAGCGTGCGCACGTCCACCACGATGCACACGGCGGCCCGTTCGCCGCCCTCGACCGTGGTGGGCATCACATAGACCTCGGCGAGCCCCTCGATCCCTTCGGGACCCGGCACCCGGAAGGGGACCACCCCGGTCCACTCCCGGCCGTCGAGGACCTCGGCCATCTTCCGCTGGCCCTCTTCGCGCCGGTCGGGGTCGACGAACGCCTCGATGGGGTCCATGCCCACGGCCCGCGTGGCCGGGATACCGAACAGTTGCTCGGCGCGCAGGCTCCACTGGTCGACGAGACCGTCGGAGCCGATGGAGAACGAGGCCACCTTGATGTAGTCGTACATCGAGCCGGGCGGGCTGGTCTGCCACATCGGATGACGGGGCCCCTGACCGGCCAGGACACCCGCGGCCGCGACGGCGTCGGCGGCCTCGCCCCCGGCCGTCGCCGGACGGCCGGCCGGTGGGTGACTTCCGGACGCGGACCCCGGGGCGTCGCCGCCCGCCGCGGCGGAAGCGCTTCCGCCCTCGTGCGTGACGTCATCGCGTGCGGCGCGGCCCAGGCCGGAATCGTCTGCGGCCTCGGGCCTCGCGCGGTCCGTCGGGCCGTTCGGCTCCGAGGACTCCGTGGCCTTCGCTGGTATCTCGCTCACGCGAACCGTCCCCTCCAGCTCACCGCGTCCGGCTCCGGTCACCAGGGGCGGCTGCCCGCAGTATCCAGCACTACGGCGCCGCGCAACACGGTGTTCACGATCACAGCACGGTCCCGATCGTTTTTGGACCGGCTGGGACATACTCCCAAGTCTTCTAACCAGGCGTTGCCCGCTCGAACCAAAGACTCCAGCCAGCCCTACTGGCTTGAACCGATCGGTCGCACGCGCGCCCCGGGGAGCCGCCCCCTGCCCGGTCCGTACGCCGTGGACGCCGATCGTGCACCAGGCCCCTCACCTCGTACGCCCACCGCTCCGGTCAGTCGGGAACCGTCAACTCGAACCAGACCGTCTTGCCGGAGTCACCGAGCCGGGTACCCCAGGCCCGCGCGGAGCAGGCCACGAGCCGTAGCCCTCGGCCCCCTTCGTCGTCCGGGTCGGCGGTCCGTTCGCGCGGCGGGTCGGGCAGCGGGTCGGAGACCTCGACACGCAAGGTGCCCGGGGGGCCTTCGGAGCGGACGAGGCGCACCCCGATGGGGCCGGTGGCGTGCCGCAGGGCGTTGGTGACCAACTCGCTCACCAGCAGGATCACGATGTCCCCGAGGGAGTCGAGCCCCCACGCGCGCAGCCGGTCGCGGACCACGGCCCGTGCGGTCCGCACGGCGCCGGGCTCCGCGGGGAAGGTCCACTCGGCGCAGTCGTCTCCGTTGTCGATCACGCCGATCACTTCCCAGTCAGAAGCGGAACCTGTCCGGTTTCATGGGGTTAATGGGCACATACCCGATATCGAACCCCGAGTACCGCGCATGAGGGCGCACTGTGGCACAAACAGCGCGGCGAGCGCATCCCCCCGCACGCGGCGCATCAGAAAGGGGCGCACGGAACCGTGCGACGGGCACGGCGGGACGACCCGGCGGGCGGAGCGGGACGACCCGCACGGCGCGTCTGGACGACCCGGCGGGCCGCGGCGAAACGGCGCGGCGAGCCCCGGCCGCCCAGGAGTGCGGGGCGGCACGGCGGGCCCCGGCGGGCAGGTTGGGGGAATCGGTCGAATCCGGGGCGCTCAGCCGCCCCCGGAGCCCCAGGCCAGTCGCACGGTCTCCATCACGGCCGGAACGTCCTGGTCGAGCCAGTCGACGTCCCACACCTCGTCGACGCTGAGCCAGCGCAGCTCGTCGTGGTCCTCCAGCGGCCGGGGTTCCCCGGAGAGAAGATGCGCGATCCAGACGCGCAGGACGTACCCGGAGCCCACCGGCCACTCCCCCGGCACCCGCTCGGCCGACTTCGCCTCGACGCCGAGCTCCTCGCGCAGTTCCCGCACGAGGGCCTGTTCAGGGGGCTCACCGGGTTCCACCTTGCCGCCGGGCAACTCCCAGCGTCCGGCGAGTTCGGGGGGCGCGCTGCGACGGGCGGCGAGCAGCCGGCCGTCCTTCAGCAGGGCGGCACCCACCACCACGATCGGTTCGGTCATGCGCGGGAGCCTACGGGAGCGGACACAGGCGCCGGACCCGCTGAATCACTTGCTCCCACTCTGGGCATTCTGGCCGTTCTGCCCTATGCGCTCGACCCAGTAGAGCTGCTTGTGCCCGCGACGGTCGAGGCTGTCGGCTATCTTCTGCGCCTCGGCGCGGGTCGCGTACCGGCCGACGCGGTAGCGGTTGCCGTTGTCGTCCTGCCTGATGACGAGCCAGGGAAGAGTGATCGTGCCGTCGTTCATCGCCCCCCACCGCTCCTTCCCACCCCGGCCGGCCCGAGTCCCGTCCCCGGATTCCGCCGCACCCCGCCGCCTAAGGAAACCGCAATCCGCATATGCCCGAGCGTACGCCCAACCTTTACGCAGCGAATCCGTCTTTTCACAAAGAGGTACGCAACAAGCCAAGATGAGAGGGCTGCACTCCGTCGAACGCGCCGCCGCTCACCACCCGCGCGCCGCCACGTCCCCCGACGAGCAGCCGCCCAGCACCTTCAGGGCACCCGGGCGCCCCCTCCGGGCACACGATCCCCGCACGTCGAGAACGACCGGATTCGAACGGCGTTCGGATGCCCCCGAAAGCCCGCACCGCCGCCGACTCCCCTCCGGAAAGGGCCACTTGACCCACGCCCCGCCATCGTCCGATAAGCACGGGATCTACGGATTGCCGGACGGGCGCGCAGACCACGGCGAACGGACGGGCATCGAAGGGCGGACCGGCACCGGCGAACGAACGAGGGCCGGTGGACGAACGAGGGCCGGTGGAGGGACAGGCCCCGACGGGCCGTCGGCGTCGCTCACTTGACCGGCAGGTGGTAGGACACCCGGTACCGGTCGGCCGGCACCACCACGTCCGCCGTCTCCACCGGGCGGCCCGAGGCGAAGTACGTCCGCTGTACGACCAGGACGACATGGCCGGGGACGCCGCCGAGAGCGAGGAGTTCCTCCGCGAGGCCGGGGCGCGCGCCGACCTCCTCCGTGACGTTGTCCACGATCACGTCGATGGCGGCCATGCGCTCGACGACCCCCATGCCGCCGAGCGGACCCTCCTCCGGCAGCATCACCGGGGTGCGCCCGGTGAGGGCGAGGGGCTCCCAGGAGGTGGAGAGCATCATCACCTCGCCCGCGTCCCGGAAGGTGTACTTCGTGCACATCACGCGGTCACCGGGCTGGATGGCCAGCCGCTCCGCGATCGCGCCGCTCGCCTCGGCCTGTTCGCTGCGCGACTCCCAGGTGCCGCGGGCGGCTGCGTCGGCCTGCTCCTGCCGGAACGGCGTGGCGCCGCCGGCGGGGCGGAAACCGGAACGGGCCACTCTGCGTGGCACCGGCCGCTCCCGCACATACGTGCCCGATCCCGACCGGCCCTCGACCAGCCCCTCGGCCATGAGCACCTTGCGCGCCTCCAGCGCGACCGTGTCGGAGACGCCGTACTCCTCGCGGATCCGCGCCTGGGAGGGGAGGCGGGTGTGCGGCGGCAGCGATCCGTTCACGATCTTCTTGCGGAGATCACCCGCGACACGCAGGTACGCCGGCTGCTCACCGAAAGTCACTGGCCGCTCCCATCAGGTTGTACAGACAGCAACAGCCTGGCAACCGTGGGTTGTGTCATGCAAGCAAAGGCCAAGGAATCACTCGATGTGATGACATGCCCCCCAGGAAGCCTTTACGCAGGCACTTTCTCCCCGCTATGGACGCCGTCACACCTGTGCGCGGGGCTCACTCCCGCCGTCGCCCTCGCCCGTGCCGTCCTCGTCGGTGACCTCCGGAGCGGTGGCCAGCCCCAGAGCCTCGCGCGCCGTGACCGCCTTGGGGCCGTCGGTCAGCCGGTGCGCCCGGTCCCAGTGGTCACCGAACTCGTCGGCGTCGTCCGCGTCGGCGGCGCCCTGCCACTCCTCGCGGGCCCGGTCCAGGGCCTTGGCGTAGTCGGTCACCGCCTTCTCGGCGCCGGGCTCCCAGTCGTGCGCCCGCAGGGCCGCGGCCTGCCGCTCCAGGGCGTCGACCACGTCGGGCGCCCACGCCTTGTGGGCGGGCAGGTCGTCGCCGACGTAGTCCGTGTCGGGCAGGCCTTCGAACGCCTCGTTGAGGAGGGCGTCGGCCTGGAGGAACGCGAACTGGTCGGCGTCGAGCGTGGTCCCGTCCCGGCGCAGCGAGCCGGTCAGGCCGGCCTCCGCGTCCTCGTTGCCGTACACACAGGCCACCTGGCGGTCGCCGTACCGCCAGCTCTGCCGGGTGGGCGTGTAGTAGTACACGTCGACGTCGGCCGGCATCGCCCAGGTGTCCATGACGTACGCGGCGGAGAGGTCGTAGCACCGGCTGCCGGCGGTGTCCTCGACCTCGTCGTCGCCCGGGTACTCCCCGTCCGGCAGCCGGAACTCGGCGAACACCTCGGCGTCGTGCCTGCCCTCGCACGGCACCACGTCGACGTCGTACGCGTAGCCCTCCAGAGAGCCGTTCGGCGTGTCGAAGCACTCGCCCTTCTGGACCGTGAAGGTGGTTCCCGCGCCGCTCGCCGCGTCCCGGAAGCCGTCCCACGCGTCGCGCGCGCCGCCCGTGGTGAGCGCGAGCGCCATCAGCAGCGCGCCGGTCGTCGACAGCGCGATTCCGGCCACCGCCATGCCCGTGCCGCGCTCCCCCTTCCGCCTGATCTGCACCAGGGCGAGGACGCCGAGGACCAGACCCGCGCCCGGCAGCAGGCACATGAGGCCGAGGACGAGCGCGGCGATCGCGAGCCCGTTGACCGGCGGGGACAGCGGCGCCGGGTAGGCCCTCCCCCATGCCTGCCCCCAGGGCTGGGGGGCCATCGGGTACGGCTGCCCCGGCACGGACTGCGGCTGTCCCGGCGCGGGCTGCGGCTGTCCCGGAGGCGGGAACGGGCCGCCCTGGGGCGGCTGGGCCCCGGAGGGCGGGGGTGTGGCCACGGGTCGCGTGCTCCTTGCGCCGAAGTGAAGGGGAACTGGCGTACGACTTTCATACGGCTTGGCGATGGTAAGCGCGGGCCGGGCGGAGCGGCACGCGGGGCGCGGGGCGCGGCCCCGGAGCGCCCGGTACCGGCGGACCCGGCACCGGCGGTGTCGCTCCCGCCCGCTCGCGGCCGGCCCGGCCCCGGGGGCCGGGCGGTCGGGCAGTCGGGAGGTCGGGATCCGGAATCTCCGCCCCGGGACGAGGAACCCGAGGCGGAGGAACCCGGGGCGGAGGAGGCCGGAAGCCAGGTGCGGGATCAGAACCGGAGGGCCCACACGTCGATGCGGCCCGTGTCCTGCGCCGCGTTGTCGCTCACCCGGAGCTTCCCCCTGCCGTGACACACCGTCATACGTCACCGTCCTCGGCACGCCCACTTACCCTGCGTGCATGACACCTCTGCCGGATCGCTTCTGCCCGACGGACGGCACGCGCGTCCCCTCCGCCTCCCTCGCCTGGTGCTGCCCGGCCTGCCGCGGCCCCCTGGACCTCGACTTCGCACCCACCCCCGCGCCCCTCAAGTCCCTGGCCGGCCGGGTGAACTCGCTCTGGCGGTACGCCGAATGCCTTCCCCTCGCCACACCGTCGGTGTCCCTCGGCGAGGGCCGCACCCCGCTGGTCGAGCTGACGGACAGCATCTCCGCGAAGCTCGACTACCTGATGCCGACGCTGTCCTTCAAGGACCGGGGCGCGGTGCTCCTCGCCGAACTGGCGCTGCGGCTGGGGCCGCGCGGGGTCGTCGCCGACAGCAGCGGCAACGCGGGCACGGCGATCGCCGCGTACTGCGCGCGCGCCGCGCTGCCCTGCACGGTGTACGTCCCCTTCGGCACCTCGGCCAAGAAGCTGGAGCAGATCGACGTCCACGGCGCGCGGCTCCGGATCGTCGAGGGGGACCGCGAGGCGGCGGCGGCCGCGGCCCGCGAAGCGGCGGACGAGGAGGGCGTCTTCTACGCCTCGCACGTCTACAACCCCTACTTCCTGCACGGTACGAAGACCTACGTCCACGAACTCTGGGAGGACCTCGGCGGCCGCCTCCCGGACGTCCTGGTCGTCCCGGTCGGCAACGGCACGCTGCTGCTCGGCGCCGCTCTCGCCGTCGCCGAACTCCACTCGGCGGGCCTGATCGACCGCCGCCCGGCCCTGTACGCCGTCCAGTCGGCCGCGGTCGCCCCCCTGGCCCACGCGTGGGCCGAGGGCGCGGACGATCTCGTCGGGTCCACCCCCATGGCGCCGACCCTCGCCGAGGGCATCGCCATCCCGCGCCCGCCCCGGGCCCGTCAGATCCTGCGGGCCGTGCGGGACTCGGGCGGCAGGTTCCTCACGGTCACCGAGGACCAGCTCCGCCACGCCCAGCGCGACCTCGCCTCCCGCGGCCTGTTCGTCGAGGCGACGGGGGTGGCCTGCTGGGCCGCCGTACGGGAGGGGGCACTCGGAGGCCGCTCGGCGGTGGTGCCGTTGTGCGGGGCGGGGTTGAAGTCGGGGGTCGCGGGGGCTGACGGGGCGTCTTGGTAGCCAAAGAACAAGCTGGGCCACGGTGTCAGCGGGGCGGCCTGACCTCGCGGCGGCGGACGGCTGCGGCGCCGCCGAGGTCGTCGAGGAGGTCGGCGAGCAGGGCACGGGCGGCATCGAGGGCGGGGGCGCCGAAACGCTGCCGGAGGCGCTCCTCCAGCGCCGCCCGCGCACGGCGGGCGGTGGCCACGGCTTCCCCGCCGCGGGGCGTGAGCGTGACGCGCCGGACGCGGGCGTCCTGGGGGTCGGGCAGCCGTTCGGCGTAGCCGAGGCGCTCCAGTTCGGCGACCGCCTTGGAGGCGCCCTGCTGGGTCATGTCGAGCTTCTCGGCGAGTTCGCCGATGGTGGGCCGGGCGTGCAGGAGGTGCTGGAAGACATAGCCGTGCGACATGCGCAGGTCGGGGAAGCCGGCGGCGGCGAGTCCGTCCTGGACGGTGGAGGCGGCGGCGAGGCCGGCGAAGAGGGCGAGGGTGCCGGTGTCGAGGTCGCGCGGGTCGAGTGGCTGCTGCATGGGCCCACTCTCCCATTGGACAACCCCGATTGGGCAACCTTGATTGTGCAACCACACATGTGCAACTAAGGTTGTGGACATGCCGGAGTTCTCTGAGCACCCCGATGTCCGTACCGCCGTCCGCTACCACCAGGCGGTGTCCCGCTTCGCCCCGGACGAGGAACTCGCCGCCTACTTCCACCCGGACGCCGTCCACACACAGTTGCCGAACGCCCTCTTCCCCGACGGCACCGTCCGCCGGCTGCCGGACCTGATCGCCGCGTCGCGGCAGGGTCGGTCCGTGCTCGCCGACCAGCACTTCGAAGTGATCAACGCGGTGGCCTCCGGGACCCAGGTCGCCCTGGAGGTCACCTGGTCCGGCACCCTGGCCGTACCCGTCGGCGACCTGGCCGCGGGACGGGTGCTGCGCGCCCACATCGCGACGTTCCTCGAGTTCCGCGACGGAAAGATCACCGCCCAGCGCAACTACGACTGCTACGAGCGGCTGCGCCCCGCGACCGGCTGAGGCTCCCACGCCCGCCCACGCCCACGCTCACGCGTCGAACGCCGTAGCCCGCGCCCGCTTCTCCCAGGCGAGGACCTCCTCGCGCACCCCCTCCAGGTGCTCCAGGATCGTGGGGACGCTGTCGTCACCGCGAGGCACCGGCCCAGAAGTGGGGCCGACGCCTGACACACCGCGGCGCCCCGGACCGGGTGGGGTCCGGGGCGTCGTCGGAAGCGGCGCGGGGGCAGATCCGCTCCTCTGCCGTGGGAAGCCCCGCCGCATTCGGGCGGGGGGCATCCCTTTGTGTGCTTGTTCCTACCTGGCGAGCCAGGCCAGCGTGTCCTCGTTCTCGGCGGCTGATCGGTAGGGCTTGCCGACGCTCAGACGGGCGACCTCCCGGAGAGACCGCACACGGTCAGGCCTGGGGAGAGCCGCAGTGCCGATGCTGTCCTGCCACACCGTTCCCTGCACGAAGACCGATCCGTCGAGAGCGGACATGACGAACGCGGGAAAGCCGTATCGGCTCCCGGTGACACCGGCCGCACAACCCGCGCCCATGATGTCCCAGTCGTCCAGGAGCTCGACCAGCCCCCAGACGCCCTCGACATCCGTCTCGTCGACCGCGTCGGGGCGAGGCATGCTGACGGAGAGCAGGAACTGGCGGTCGGCGGAGAACAAGCCACACTTCGTCGCCAGTTCGAACCAGCCGGCGTTCGCCTTCGGAACCCGGGCGTGGTCGTCGAGCGCGGCGGTCCGGTCCCGGCGGCCGTCGTCGGGGTGGCATGACGTGACCATCCCGGCGATGTACGGAGGGATGCCCGTTCCACGCCTCAGGCCCAGGAATCGCAGACCGGCGTCCTTCATCGCCTGCGTCAGCATCTCGGTATTCACGACCATGTACCTCCTCACACCTCAGTTGCAGCCCGGGATGTTCATGAGCTTTCCGTAGAAATGCCCTGCGCCCTTGACGTTCCCCTTCGGGCCCACCCACCTGTACTGGCCGTTTTTCTCGAGGATGCGGTAGTCATCGTTCCCAGGATCCGGTGCGTAGATCTTTGCGCCCACCCACCAGTTGTTCCTTCTGTTTTTCTCGTAGTTGTTGAAGAAGTCCAAGGAGCCGTCGGGGTTTCTCCGCTGCTGCAGCGTTCCATCCTTGATCTGCTGCACACCGCGCAGAATGATGTTCGGCGTCGGCGGATTGTTGCCGGCATTGTGCACCAGGACCGGCGTCTCACCCGCCAGCACATAGTAGGTGTGCATGTCGGCCACGGTGAGGTTGTGCACGGTGGCCGACTCGGTCCAGTGGCGGATGCCGGTGATCCGGACCACGGCTCCGGACGGGGCGGCGAGTTCCTCGCCGGCCGTCAGGTCCGTGGCGTCCACCCAGGTCCCGATCTCCGGAACCCAGAAGGGGTGTTCGGCTGTCGCGGTGACCGAGGTGGTCCGCCTCCCGCCGTCGGTTTCCACCGACAGCGTCAGCCGGACCAGGTGCTTTTGGCCTTGGCCGAGGATCTCGGCGGTGACCGTCTTGACCTCGGTGCGGCCGGTCTTCGGGTCCCTGGCGAGGACCTTGTCCCCGGTCCTCACGTCCTCGATGGGCTTGGTGGTGCCGTCGGCCATGAGGACCTGGGTGCCCGGGACGAAGCTGTTGCAGGGCACTGCGCCCCGGCGCCCCGCGCCGGCCGCGCCGCCCAGGTAGGCCAGCAGCCCCGTGGCGACGACGTCCTTGATGACGTTGCCCCGGGCGACGGCCGCGGCCTTCTCGTTGCACTCCTCGGCGTTGTAGACGCAGTAGGTGGCCGCGATCTCCTTGGCCTTCTCGACGTCCTTGCCGCCGTGCAGCACGTACAGGTAGGCCTGCCGGCATCCCTCGCGCCCGAAGCAGGCGGTGCCCTCCCGGCCCTTCTGGGACGACTCGTAGACCGGGTTGTACCAGAAGTCGTCCGTGAACTCCCCGTTCATCCTGGGGGACCAGTAGTCGTCCGCCAGGTGATCGAGGTCGTTCGACACCGGGGTGTTCGCCGCCACCCAGTGCTTCTTCGCCGCCTGGGAGCGCTTGTAGATGTTGCCCCGGCGGTAGTCGGTCGTGCCCGACTTCGCGTCGTAGCCGACCTCTTTCTGGGTGTGCTTGCTGCAGTACTTGAGGTCGTACTGGCAGGAGTTGGGCCTGGACCCGATCTCCGTGCCCGCCGGGTCGGAGTGGGTGAGCGGGTTGTTGTTGGCGTAGGTGTAGCCGTGCATCTGCTGCGGGTCGCTGTCGGTGAAGACGGGGTCGACCGACAGGAAGCGGCCCAGGGTGGGGTCGTACTCGCGTGCGCCCAGGTGGGTGAGGCCGGTGGCCTTGTCGATGGTGCCGCCGACGAAGCCCTTGGTGCCGGTCCAGGACGTCGGCTCGGTGCCGCGCGGCCCGCCGAACGGCAGGGTGCGGCGCTGGGTCAGGGCCTGGGTGGTGGCGTCCACGGACAGCTGCGCCGTGCCGTGGTGGTCGGCCAGGGTGAAGGAGATCTTCCCGTCGTTGGCCTGGACGGCGGTGTGACCGCCGCCGAGGTCGAAGTACCGGGTGGCCTTGGGGGCTGTGGACCCCTTGGCCAGGGTGATCTCCGTGGGGCCGAGGTACAGCGTCGTCTCGGTCGGGGTCCGGCCGATCAGCCGGTTGCCCTCCGAGTCGTACAGGTACTCGGTGATCTTGTCGCTGCCGCCCTCCACGGGTTCGGTGACCTTGGTCAGATGGCCCTCGGTGTCCCAGTCCAGGGTCTGGGAGGTGCCGTCGCTCAGCAGTCGGGTGCGCGTGTTGCCCACGTCGTCGTAGGTGAAGCTGTCGCGGGACTTGACGGTCCCGGCGGTGTTGTCCACCGAGGTCACCGCGTGCGGGCGCTCGGCACCCGGGTCCGGGTAGTGGTACTCCCGCTTGGTGTCGGAGCCGCCGGCCGCGGTGGCGTGCTGGGTCTCGGTGAGCCGGTTGCCGACCTTGTCGTAGGTGTAGGACGTCCAGTACGGGGCCGGTCCGCCCACCGCGTCCGTGGTGGGAGTGGCGACACAGCCGGTGGTCGACTGGGCCCATGCCTCCTTCACCCGGCCGAGGTGGTCGTAGCTGAAGCACTGGTTGTCGGTGCCGGAGCGGGAGGTGTCCGAGACGGACAGGACATTGCCCGCCTCGTCGTAGGTGTAGGTGTTGAGCTGGTCCACACCCGCGATGTCCTGGCGGTCCACCCGCGAGGTGGCCAGCCGCTGGGTGCCGAATTCGTAGGTGTTGGTCTCGTACGTCGCCTTGCCGCCGTTCGCGGCCATGGAGTACTGCAGCGGCTTGCCGGTGAGGCTGTACTTGGTGCTCGCGGTCAGGTTCAGTGGGCCGCTGATCCCGACGGGCCGCAGCGTGCCGTCCTCGTAGGTGTAGGTGACCGTGTTGGCGGCCAGGTCACCGGCCTTGGGGTAACCGATGCCCTGCACCGTGCCCGACGCGTTGTAGCTGGTCGCCGAGAGGTAGGTGCCCTGGAGGTCGCCCTCGGAGGACGGGATGGTGACGGAGGTGCGCAGCGGGCGGTACAGCCGGTCGTAGGCGACCACGCTCGACTTGTACTCCTGGCCGCCGCTGAAGCGGGAGCTGGAGGCGAGCTGGCCCTTGGCGCCGCTGATGGTGTCGTAGACCCACTTGGCGCGCAGCGTCCCGGACGAGGAGTTGTCCCGCATCTCGGTCTTGCGGCCGAGGCCGTCGTAGACGTGGGCCAGGACACCCTTGGCGTTCCTGGAGAGGGTCATCAGGGACCTGTCGTCGTACTCCAGGTGACCGGCGCCCTTGTCCGGGTCGGTGGTGTCGGTGAGCCGGCCCATCAGGTCGTACGTCCACGTCCAGGAGTTGCCCGCCGGGTCGGTGACCTTGGTCAGCTCACCGCGCGGCGAGTAGTCGTACGACGTGGTGTCGTAGGCGGCGTCCGCGGAACGGGAGTGCAGCAGGCGCAGTTCGGTGGTGCGGCCGCGGGCGTCGGTGACGGCGGTCTGCGCGGTGCCGCCGACGGGCGGGATGACCGTGGTGCGGTCGCCGCCGTAGAGGGTCTTCGTGACGCCGAGGACCTTTCCGCCGTCGCCGTTGCCGGCGATCGCCTTCAGCTCGGTCACCCGGCCGAGGCCGTCGTAGGTGTACCGGTTCTGGGTCTCCACGCTCAGCGCGTCGGCGGGCTTGAAGAGCGTCGTCGACGGCGCGGTGGTGATGTAGTAGGTGGCGAACTCCTTGGTCTTCAGGCCGCGTTCGTCATAAAAGGTGTCCGCGAGGAGCGTTCCGCCGTCCGGGCCGGGCGACTGCGTCTGGCGGGGGCGGAGGAGGCCGTCGTAGAGGGTGTAGGAGGTGTCCTGCGCACCCGAGTTGCCGATGGTCTTCGTCCCCACCGCCACCGGCTTGCCGTCGGTGATGGTGTAGGTGAACTCGCTGCTCGGGGTCTGGCCCGTCGTCCGGTCCGGCAGCCACACCTTGGTGACGCGGCCCAGCGCGTCGTACGCGTAGGAGGTGACCTTGCCGTTGGTGTCGGTCTCGGTGAGCGGCAGCCCGCGCAGTGCCTCGTAGGTCGTGGTCGAGGTCTGGGTGGTGGCGCTGTCCCCGGCCGTGGCCGGCGGGGTGGTCACCGTGCTGCTCGTCGGGAAGCCCGTGGTGGGGTTGTACGCGGTGGTGGTGGTCCGTCCGCCGCTGCGGGCGGTCCTGGTGAGCACGCCGGAGGAGGTGACCGTGACGTCGGCGGTGAGGTCGGTGGTGGTCAGCGCCCGGCCGTAGCCGTCGAAGGTGGAGCTGGACTCCAGATAGACCGCGGTGGTGCCGTTGTACGTCTTGAGTTTCGCCGTCCTGGTGGGGTCGCCCTTGGTCGCCGCGACGCCGTAGGCCCCGCCGTCGTAGGCGGTGCGGACGTCGGAGATGACGTCGGCCGGACGGCTGGTGGTGGCGTCGCACGCCGTGGCGACCGTCTCGACCCGGGCCGGGGTGGCCAGCGGCACGCTGCCCTCGACATAGGTGGTGCGGGTGCACTGGTTGTCGGAGGCGGTCGTCGTGTCGCCCAGGTCCTCGCTCTGCACGACGAGACCCGTGGCGGGGTCGTGGGCCTCGGAAACCGAGGTGATCCGCCACTTGGCGCCCGCGCCGTCGTCCAGCGAGGTCCACGACCTGGTGGAAGCGGTGCCGGTGAAGTTGGCGGTGACGGTGCCCCAGTCACGGACCTTCTTCGCCGTCTCCTTGTGCCAGGGCCGGCTCACCGTCTTCCCGAGGACCTTGCCGCCCGGCCCGGAGTAGGTGACGGTCCTGTACGCGAAACCGGCCTGCGACTCGTGGTCGGTGATCGGGTCGCCCTCGCCGTCGCCCAGGGTGACGCTGACGGACTTGGTGCCGCCGGAGGGGTCCTTGCGGTCGCCGTCCATGCCGCGCAGGAAGTACGAGTCGGTCTGCGTCTTCATGGCCGAGGCGCCGCCCTGGCCTCCCGTGCGCACCCGTACGTGGCCGTATCCGCGCCACTGCGACCAGGTCCGCAGCTTCGCCTTGGACATGCCGTCGTCATCGTCGTAGTGCCAGGCGGCGCCGTCCAGGTAGTCGTACTGGGTGACCTGGTCGGGCGAGCCGCCCGTGCGGTCGGTCGAGGTGACCGAGTCGACGACATACTTGTTGAACCACTGCAGCTCGGGGTCGTCGCTCGAACTGCCGCCGATGTACTGCGGGAAGCAGCGGGTGGTGTTGGTCTGCGGGGTCGGCAGCGCGTCGAAGTCGCAGACGGGGGCCGAGTAGTTGACGTCGATCTGGCCGCCGGAGTCGTCGGCGATCGTGGACAGCCGGGACTTGATGAAGGGGGCGTAGCCGTCGCCGGTCCTGTCGAGCCGGTTGGCGAGCTGCTTGTAGGCGAAGGTGGTCTTCGGCAGGGTGATCGAGGACGTGCCGTCATGGCCGGTGCGCTGGACGGAGTCGAGCAGCAGCTGGTAGTCGGTGTCGGCCATGCCCCAGCGGTGGGTCAGCTTCCAGGAGTCGACGTTCTTGTAGCCGCTGCCGTCGTACACCTGGGTGGCGACCTCGGTGAGGCGCTTGCGGGTGAAGAACGCCGGGGAGTACCGGCCGTTGTCGCAGTCCTTACCCTCCTCGCAGTTCAGGTCCCAGGGGGTGTCGTACCAGTACGGGGAGTCCGTGGAGATGGACGAGCAGGTGGTGGAGCTGTCGGGTATGCAGCGCTCGCTGCTGGTGAAGTCGGCCTTGGCCAGCGCCTTCGCCGAGTACATGGCGTTGGACTTCAGCCCGTACTCGACGCGGTCCAGGGTGCCGCCGCGTTCGTACGGGGTGTCGTCGGCGGCCTTGAGGTTGCGGCCGTAGGAGTTGGTCTCCTTGTCGTAGTAGTACGCGACCGCGTTGCCGCGCCGGTCCACGACGTAGTCCAGGTTCCAGCGCCAGCCCTGCTGGCACCAGGACGCGGCGAACGTGGAGGCGTGGCAGGGCTCGTCGGCGTTGTTGCCGAAGACCGGCACCGTCCACGTCGAGTCCGTGGTCTCGTTGCCGCCGGCCCAGCCGGGCAACCGGTTGTAGCCGAAGTAGTAGCGGGTGCCGTCGGGGGTGGTGACCCGCCAGTACTCGTCGTCGCGGGCTCCGTTGGACCGCACGTTGTCGGTGGAACCGTAGAGCCGGTCGACCTTCGTGCCGTCGTCGTTCTGCAGCTTCCAGGAGTTGGTGCCGTTCGGCACCAGCTCACCGCCGGAGCCGTTCAGCGACAGGGTGGCGTTGTCGTACGCCCAGCACAGGTCGCCCGGCTCCTTCCCGTCGGCGTTGGTCGCCCCGTCCTTCTCGCAGCTCTTGTAGCTGCGCTCGATGAAGCCGGGCGCCAGGTCGAAGCCGTCGCCGACCCAGGATGCCTGGTTGTTGCTGTTGCCGGTCCGGCCGTCGACACCGCCGGACGAGTACGACAACCCGACCTGCGGCGTCAGCCCGCCGGGCACCTTGGGCACCGCCATGTCGTACGCCCAGGCGAACGAGCCGCTGCTCAGGTCCGTGTTCCAGGTCGAGGAGGGCGACAGGGACGTGGCTTTGTAGTCGCCCTTGTCGCTGCTCGCCGAGGTGGTGGCCGCCAGCACGGTCGCCGAGCCGGAGCTGAGGGAGACCGACTTCGCGGTCAGGGTCTGCTTGTCGGCGTTGTTGACGGTCGTCACCGGACGCGCGGCACGGCACTGCTTCTTCTGCGGTGTCGTCAGGGCGCAGGCGGGCAGCTGGACGAGGGTGAGGCGGGAGGCGTAGTTGCCGCCGTAGAGGCCGGCGAAGGAGGAGTAGTCGAGCCCGGCACGAACCTTGCCCGCGCGAGGGGTGCCGGCCTCACCGGGTGTCACGGTGAAGACGGGCCCGTCCACGCCGGTCTTGCGCGCGGCCTTCCTGGAGAGGACACGGACGGTGTAGCTGCCGTCGGCGGCGTCCTTGGCCCTGGTCCCGCGGGTGTCCAGGGTGAGCGGGGTGCCCTTGACCTGGGTGGCGTCCTTGTCCAGGGTCACCGTCGCGGCGGTGGCCTTCGGCCAGGCGGTGGCCGGGGCCTCGGCGGGGGTGCGGGGACCCTTCATGACCTTGCGCGGCACGGCCTTGCCCGCCGGGCCGCCGGCGACCGGCTTCTCCGCCTTCGGCAGCGCGGGCTTCTGCCACGCCTGGGCCACGGCGGGCGCGCCGGAGGCCTGTATGAGGGTGCCGGTCAGCACGGCGGCCGTGGCCAGGGCCACCTGGCGCCAGGGCCTGCCTGTTCTCCTGCGCGGTGTTGACTTCATCGCTTGTGTTCTCTCCTGGTGAGTGCTCCGCGCGGCAGGGGAGAGCCATGCACGGCGGAGCGAGGACGTCGGTCGGGAACAGGGCCGGCCGTGTGCGGCGGCGGGCCCCGTTCCCGAGGAGTGAGCCGGTCAGTCGCCGCTGGGGACGGCGGTCTCGACGCCCGGCATGCCGACCGCGAGGTGATCGATCTGCGTCTCGGTCAGCGCGCCCTGGAAGACCCAGACGTCGGAGAGCGAGCCGGGGAAGTACTGACCCGACGTGGTGCCCGTCGTGTCCCGGCCGAGCTGCAGTGTCTTCGCGGCCTTGTACGTCAGTACGTCGTCGGCCCACGAGACCACGTCGGCGCAGCCCGCGTCGTCCTGCACGCCGTCGTCGTCGGCGTCGGCGCAGGCGGTCTCCTGGAGCTCGCCGTTGACGTAGAGGCGGACCTCCTTGGAGAACCCGTCGTAGACCAGGGCCAGGTGGTTCCAGTCGGTGGGGCTGTAGAACATGCCGTTGCCGACGTCGGAGACCGCGGCGGTGTCGCTGTCGGAGTCGGCCGTGGCGATCCGCCAGCGGCCGGGATCCGTGGCCGGATCGGCGCTGGGTTCGTAGCGCACCGCGAACGCGCTCTTCCTGGCTCCCGGTGCGCTGACCACGGTGACGGGACCGGTCGGGGTCGCGGCCGCCTGGACGTAGGCGCTGACGGTAAAGCTGGCACCGGTGTCGACCGGGACGACGGGCGCCGCGGCGTAGTCGTCGGTACCGTCGAGGGTGACCGCGCCGTCGACCCAGCCCGAGCCCGTCTGGGCACCGTTGTAGAGGGTCATGGCATTGGCGGAGGCGGAGGCGTCCGGAGACGTCGGCGGCGTACCGGCGGCCGTCTCGAACTTCCAGCGGCCCTTGACCACGGCGCGCTGCTTGAACAGCTGCTGCGCCTCACCGGCGGACACCGGACGGTCGTAGAGCCGTACATCGTCGATCTGGCCGGGGAAGAACGAGGTGGGCGTACGGTCGAATGCGCTGGCCCCGATCTGCACCGCACCCCCGGCGTACCAGGTGCTGGTCATGGCGGTGGTGCCGGCCAGGGTCCCGTTGACGTACAGCGAGAGCTTGTCGGCCACGGTGTCCTGGACACCGACCAGGTGCGTCCACTCACCTCCGTACGCGGTCGTGCCCGTCGGCTGCATGGCCCGCACCACGGTGGAGTCGGCGGTGTCGGCGCTGTGCTGGCTGAACACCCAGCGGTCGTGGGCAGGGGAGTAGTAGAGCTCCGGACCCGTGACCTTGGCGCCGATCTGCGTGGCGACCGTCGCGGCGTGGTTCGGCTTCGTCTTCGGCAGCTTCACCCAGGCGGAGATGGCGTAGCTGTACGACGTGTTGATGTGCGGGCCGCTGGTGACGGCGTAGTCGTCCGTGCCGTCCAGGGTGAGCGCGTTGCCGTCCACGCCCGCCCCGCCGGTGGTCGCCCCGCCCTTGAGGACCGCGGGGTTCACATCGGCCCGGCCGCTCAGCGTGGTGGCGTCGGCGGCGTCGTCCATGGAGAAGGCCGCTCGGGCGGGACGGCCCGCGCCGATCGAGTTCGAGGTGTAGAGGTCCGACACCTCGGCCGCCGACAGCGGCTTCTCGTAGGTCCTCACCTCGTCGATGACGCCGGGGAAGAACGAGGTCACCGCGCCGTTGAGGACGCTGCCGCCGATCATCATGCCGCGCCGCGCGTTCCACGCCCTGGTGTACTCCGTGGTCCCGGCCAGCGTGCCGTTGACGAACAGCTTCAACTGCTGCTCCCCGAGGGCGTACACACCGACCAGATGGGTCCACTCCCCGACCTTGGCCCCGCCCGCGGCGGGCTGCATGACCCGGACGGGAGTGGCGCTGGTGCTGTCCGAGCTGTACTGGTTGAACACCCAGCGGTCGTATCCCTTGGAGTAGTACAGCTCGAAGCCGGGCGCCTCGTTGCCCCGCTGGGAGGCGACCACCGCTCCGTGGGACGGTAGCGACGACAGCTTCACCCACGCCGACACCGTGAAGCTCACATCGGTGTTGATCGTGGCGATGTCGGTGGCGGCGTAGTCGTCGACGCCGTCGAACTGCACCGCCTTGCCGATCTTGCCGTCCACGTTCCGTGTCGGGCCGCCGTACAGCGTCGCGGGCTGCTCGGGTGCGCTGCCCGCCGCCTGGGTGGCACCGGCCGCCTCGTCCATCGACCAGTTGGCGCGTTCCAGCTGTCCCGCCTTGACGCGGAACTGGTAGGTGCGGATCTCGGAGCCGTTGCCGGCGGCGTCGAAGGACCGCGCGGTGAAGGTGTTCAGACCGGGCTTGAGCGGCAGCACCGGGACGGTCCTGGCCGCGCCGCCCGAGGTGGTGACCGTGTTGGCGGCGACCGGGTCGCCGTTGACGCCGTACCAGTACTTCGTCACGTCGGAGACGGCGCCGGTGATCACGAAGTTGCCGTACTGGCCCACTCCGTCGTACCAGGGGTCCTCGGGGTCCTCCGGATCGGAGGCCGGGTAGAGGGCGGAGGAGATGCTCGGCGCCTTCGGCACGCCGGTGTCGTACACGAAGTAGCAGGACGTCGCGTCACCGGTGTACGACCAGGGCGAGTACTGGGCGCCGTCGTAGGACTGGACGTACCAGTTCACCGTCTTGTTGGGGGGAACGGCGGACGGCAGGCTGATCACGAAGTCCGAGCCGGACTTCTTCGCCTTGGTCAGCCCCGAACGCCAGCGGGTGACCGAGCCCTTGCCGTCGCCGGTGTCCCAGCTCGCCCGGAACTCGACCTTGACGTCGTCGCCGTCGGGGTCGGTGACATCGTTCGCGCGGATCGTGCCCAGGGTGCGCACGCGCGGGGCGTTCTCGGGCTTCTTGCACGTCCCGCCGTACTCCATGACCAGCTGCGACATCTTCACCTGCGGCGGCGGCCGGTTGTAGCGCACCCGCAGGAAGGCGTCGTCCGAGAACCGCTTCCAGCCGTAGCCGTCGGACTCGCTGGCCGCCTTCATGCCGAAGGTCATCGTCGACCACTTCCTGTCCGCCGCCTGCTGAATCGCGGACTTCACGTTGAACTCGGCGTCCTTGGCGGCGCAGCCCGTGAACCCGTAGGCGAACGACTCGGTCTTGAGGTGGTCGATCCAGAAGCCGGACGCGTTCTGGGAGTTCCAGGTCGTCGACGAGGAGATGTCCTTGGTGCGCCACAGCTCCACGCTCCGGTCGGAGCAGGACGCCGACCAGGTGTTGCGGACCACGAACTCGGCCTCCAGCACGCTCCGGCCCGCGAACTTCGAGGTCGGGATGCGGTAGAAGAGCCGCTTGGTGTCGTGCGGGGCGCAGTAGGCCCAGTTGCAGTACCCGAGGCCCGCGTCCGACTCGCCGTTGAACTTCCACTGCGGTGACGACGCCCAGTACTTGGAGGCCATCGTCCAGGCGGTGGCCTTCGGGGAGTAGAACTGGGGGTCGATGAAGACGGGGTACACCGTGTCCTTGCCGCGGAGCACGTCCCGGTCGGGCGTCAGTACCAGGGCGTCCTGTGCGGTGGGCACGTCCACACCGACCGCGGCGACGTTCGCGGACTCGGCGGCGACGGCCTCCGGGGCGTCCCCGCCGTCCTCGGCGGTAGCGGTGGCGGGGCCGTTCGTGACGGTCGTCGTGGTGGCCCCGGCGCGCGGTCCCGAGAACGACGACATCGTCGAGGCGCCCTGCTCCGCGGAGCGCGTCGCGGACCGCTCCCCCGCGTCGGGGGCCTTGTCGTCGGGTGCCTTGTCGCTGGAGTCCCACATCACCGGGCGAGGGGCCTCGAAGACCGCGCTTTGGGCACCCTCGTCGATCGCGGCCAGGCCACCGGTGCTGGTCTCCTCGACCCGCATGCCGTCGGCGTCCAGCGTCAGCCGGAGTTCGTCCAGGTCGCTGCTCGCCGCGGCCTCGGCCGACTTGACGACCAGGAGCTGGGTGAAGCCGTCCTGCTGGGCCGTCATCCGCAGATCGACGTCGGGCAGCACGTCCGGATACGTGACGGTGTTCCCGCCCAGCTCCGGGACGGGCAGCTTCTTGGGCCAGGTCAACGCGAGTTCGCGGCCGTTCTTCGTCATCCGTACCAGCGGGTCCGTACCCCCGCCCGAGAACGTCAGCCCGACCGTGGTGGCCTTGGGCGCGACCGTTCCGTCGGCGCCGCGCGTCAGCGTGGTGTCGATGTCCCGCCACTCGCCGTCCACCCGTGTGCGCACCGGACGCAGATGTTCGCGGGCCTCCAGGTCGCCCTCCGGCGTCGCGAACACCTCGCTGCTCTCACCGCGCAGCGAGACGATCTCCACCGGCTTGCCCGTGCGTGCGGCCTTGGCCAGCGCCCTGGTGTCCTCGCCCGTTGCGGCGTCCCCGGTGCCGTCGGCCGCCCCGCCCGTGTCGGCGGCCTCGGCCCCCTTGCCGGCCTTGCCGGACTTGGTTGCGTCGACGGCCGACGCGTCGGCACGCCCGCCGGCCACTGCCGTGGCATGACCGGCTGTACTCGCCACCAGCGCCATGGCTGTGGCGAGCACCACGCCGGCTGCGCGCAGCCGACGTCTCCCCCCGTACGTATTCATATATGAGTCCCCCGCCAAGCGGTGTCGAGCCGCGATTGGTCATGTGCGGTGCAGCGATCAGACCGCAACATACGAGCATCGAGAGCCACCTCACCAGGGACTCACACAGGGGCAAATCCCACGAGTGGACCCAACCAAGTGAAGTCGCACGGTGAAGAACTTCACGTTTGACTCGCCGCATGTCCGCAATCAAGCAGGTACCTCCTGATCGTGTCCATGACCGCCGGCTCCACGCCCCCTGAGCGTTCCCCTACCTGAACATCACACCGCTTGTTGAACAGCGGGGCGCGGAGCACGACACGCAAGGGATTCCGCCGCACGAACCGGTCGTGGACCGCGAGCCCTCTCACCCGGACGCCGGACCCCCGCGTTCGCCACCCCCCAGACGCGCTCGGCTCCTCCCGCTCGTCGGTCGGCCGCAGGCTGGGGAGTTCCGTCAGCACGTCCTCCTGGTTGCGGAACTCCACGACCCGGTCCTCCATCGGCGTTCCGGCCATGAAGAGGTGCGCTCACATCCGCCCGAGAATCCGCCCGAGAATCCGGCCGAGGCCGGACGCGCCCGCGTGGGGGGCGCGCGCCACCGTGGACGGGAACACAAGCCCGAACCGCCGACGGGCGAGGTGAGTACGCCTCTTGGCGAGAGGTCAGACGTCGAAGCGGAACTCCACCACGACACTCTCGGCTGCGGAACTCCACCACGATTGCTCTCAGTTACGGAAGGGCCGCACCGCGTTCCACAGGAATTCTCAGCAAAGGTCCGACTCAAGGCGGCAACACCCCCGACACAGGGCGTCAACACCTCCGACACTTCATTCCGTGTTCGACGCCACGCCCGCAGAAATGCTCGATTGCGAAATTGTTCAACTTTTAATATGGACTGGTGAAGCACACAAGCACCTATGCAAGAGCGGTCATGCGCGCGTACGCCACCGGGGTCGCGGACCTCACCGCTGCCGCCTCGGGGCGCACCCTGAGGGCTCCGGGTGGCTCCGTTCTCGCGGTCTTAGGGGCACCCAACGCCAGACTGAACGCGGTCATCAGCCTCAGCCCGGACCCGAGCCTTGAGGAGATCGCGCCGTTGGTGGCTTCCGGCAGCCCGTGGGAGCTTCCCTGGAGCATCCACGTCTGCGGAACTCCGAGCCCACTCGTCACCGAGTTGGCAGCGCGGCACGGGCTGACCCTGTTCGTGCGGGAACCACTCATGATCCGGCGCCCCGAGCATGGGATGCCGGACAAGCCGACCACCGATCCCCTGAACATCAGGGCCGTCTCCGACGATGAAGTCGGTCTGTACACCGCATCTGTCGCGGATGGTTTCGAGATACCACGCGACGCGCTCCGGTCGCTCACCCATCCGTCCCTGGCGAAGATCGACGGGATCACGCTCTACCTGGCGGAACTCGACGGTGTTCCGGTGGGAACGGGCATGACGGTCATCTCCGGTGACTTGATGGGCATTTTCAATGTCACCACGCTTCCGGGCTACCGCCGACGCGGCTACGGACGGGCCATCACGATCGAACTGATTCGTGCGGGCTTCGCCGCCGGTGCCACGACCACCTACCTCTTCGCGAGCAAGATGGGTGAGCCGGTGTACGCGTCAGTCGGCTTCTGCACCGAGGATCATCTGACGATGATCACGGCTCCGAGGAAGGAGTCGGCCAAGGCCGCCCTGCCTTGAGGACAACGCAGCGACACGTAGATCCGGTCGCTTCGACTCCGCCGGGGATCCTGTAGTCGTTCGTTGAGCACGTGTCCACGCCGACGGCCCTGGACACGTGCCGCAGGTTCATCTCGACCTCGACGTCCAGCAGCCCTCCGACGAGCTCGGCGGTACGCTCGATGTCGATGCCCCTCAGCGGCCGGCAAAGCCGCAAGGGCCCTCCGGCGGCGCCCACCGCTGACACATCAAGTACCCAGGCTGGTGGTCGAATTCGGCGGCTGCGGGCGGCTGTGTCACGACCCGGCGCACCGCCGGCGCGCAGGAGACGGCAGCCTGCTGCTGCCGTGGGAGTCCATGCCCGGCCGGCGCTTCAACTCCGCGCTCTCCGTCCGCAGCTCAGCGGTCCCCCGTTCGCGGCTCATCCGATCACACGGGCCCGCACCGCGACCAGCGCGGCAGGATCCTCGTACGACGGCGGCCGCGACACAACCCGCAAGCTACCGGACTGCCGGACAGACAAGATCAACAGGTCACGGACACCCGTGACCGAACATGGCGGAACTCCCGCCGGGAATCGCATGCGCGGAAGAAACCGTTCGGTCGGTACGTTCCGCGGTGAAAAAACAGACCGAAGGCATCCACCTCCGCCGCACACCGGTGGGGCACGGCTCAGGTAGACCGGTCGGCGTCCAACAGCCCTCTGCGAGTGGCGATGACGGCCGCCTGGAACCGGCTTTCGGCGCCGAGGCGGTCGAGGATGTCGGCGATGCGGCGGCGTACGGTGCGCAGGGACATGCCCAGGCGCCGGGCGATGGCCTCGTCCTTCAGTCCCGCGGCGAGCAGGCGCAGCAGAGTCTGATCGATCTCACGGGCGACGTCCTCCAATCCGCCTGCTGCCGCGTCCTCGAAGACCGTGGCATGAGTCCATGTCTGCTCGAACAGCTGACTGAGGTACGCCACCGCATTCGGTTCACGGATGACAACGGCCCCCCAGGTGTCGTTGACGGTGGGAAGGAAGGCGATCGTATCGTCGAAGACGATGAGCCTGCCGAACAACTCGTGCGCGGTGCGGTATTCAGCACCGAGGGCTCGGGTCGTGGCCACATAAGCCTGGGTGGGTCCGTGGAAGCGGGCCGTGTGCTGATGCAAGGTGCGCATCTTGATGCCGCGTTCGAGCAGGGCCCGGTCGCGGGCGAGGCTCTCCCGCAGGGTGGCGGGGCTGCGCACACCGTCGCCGGGCTGGCAGGAGAGAACCTCGCTGCTGCACTCGGCGGATGCCCGGGTGAGCATTCCCCTCACGACCTCGTGATCGTGGACCACTTCCATGAGGATGCCGGTCGAGCCGGCGGACGGCTGGTAGATCTCCGTGAACCGGTCGAAGTCGCGGCGAATTTGCTCCAGTTCACGCTGTCGCTCACGGATGCTCGCCTCCAGCGGGGCGGAGCGGCGTGCCACCGCGATGTCGGGTGGCACGACACGGACCTGGTCGGGGGCGCTCGCCGGGGCACTGAGCAGGTACTGGTCCGTCAGGTGGTGGACGACGCGGATCACGTCCACCTCATTGATGCCCAGGTCAGACGCCATGGCAACGATATCAAGGCGGTCATGTGACAGAACCCACGAATAGACCCGCAGGTCCAGGCCGGCCGCCTCGATCCGCACCCCTTGCGTCCCAGTTGTTTCACCTAGGTCCATTTCGCCTCCCTCTCTTCTTGATGCATGGCATTTAGATGCCATACCGCTCAACTGGCCACACGGTCCGCAGATAGCCAGAGTCATCCACCAAGACCGGCGCTATCCCCGCCGGGTTCAGACCCCACCGGGAACGGAGTGGCCAAAAATGAATGATCTTCATACTTCCGGTGAATGTGCCGCGCGCCGCGCGAGAAGGACGTCACGGAGAACACCTTGGCTGAATATCAGTGCTTCTTTCAGGCCAAAGGCCGCGATGGCGGTCGTCCCGAACATCACCGCCACGGCGCAGGCCACCGCACTGTCGCACGGGGGTCTTGCGTCCCCCGCCGGCGTCCCCACCGGGTGGGGGCCTTGATTGACCGCCGCAGTCATCCTTGACGCGAGTGTCCCGTGACGGCCGCGTCGAGCGCGAGGCTTCACGTGGATGAGCTGCTGGACTTCTTCTCCGTACACCGGTCGGTCGCCCCGGGACTGCTCTGGCCACAGCACCAGCACCCGGCCTACAGGCCCCACGCGTCCCGGGCGGACCATGCGTTGCTGAGCGAGGCTCTGATCGTTCGGACGGGTCTGCTGTGCCGCATCTGGCAGGAGCAGGCACCGTCCTGCGGAGTCCGCGCCGGCAGAACACGCTCGCATCTACTGGTCCACCAGACGACTCATGCGGCGGACTGGGCCCTGTCGGGACCGGGTGGCACGTTTCGCTGCCGACTGGTCAGCATGGACATTCTCTACATACCACCCCGACACGCCTGGCACGCCCGGCTCGGATCGCAAGCGCTGCTGACGTTCACCACGCTCGGTCCCGACACGCGTTCCCAGGACCCCTGAGTTCGCCCACCCCTCCCGGACGAGGGTCGGAAAGTTCCAGCGGCCGACCCAAGGAGCACCACTGGAGTCATCAGCAATGATCAATACGTTTCGCGTGCCCTCACAGCTACCCCGAACATACGGCCGGGACAGAGAAATATCCGTGTTCACTCAGGCGTGGGAGCAGGTGAGGGACGGGCGCAGCACAGTCGTGCTCGTGGAGGGGGTCTCGGGGAGCGGCAAGACTCACTTCCTGGCGGAGGCGGCTCGGCGAGCGAAACGGCCCGGACCAGCCGGGCCGACGGACCTCGCGACGATGGTCCCGCACTGGTCCGGTGTCCCCTGGAACCCTCGGTCCTTCCTGGCCGCCGACGTGCGGGGACTCCTCGACGACGACCGCTCTCCCCGTCTGGTCGCCTTCGACGACGTGTGCCCCGCGGACCTGGCACCGGGAGCGTCTCTCGAGTCGCTGCTCGTGCGGTACGCCTCGCGGCCGGCCTTGTGGCTGCTGGCTCGCCGGGCAACCGGCACGTGCCCGACCGGCGGCAGGGCTGACGAGCACCGGAACGTCATACGGATCGAGCTCGGCCGGCTGCCCGAGGACGCTGTGGCGGAACTGGTCCGCGACGGCCTCGGCGCCGCCCCGGGGCAGGACGTACTGGCCCTGGCCGAGGAAGCCGGGGGCAACCCCGGGCTGCTCAGCGCGTTGGTCACCGGCCTCGTCGAGGAGAAGGGCACGTCGGTCGAGTCCGGCACGCTCCGTCTGGTCTCCCGGCGCCTGCCCGGGCGCGTGCACGAACTCGTCAGGCGACAACTGCCGGCCACCGGCCCCGAAGCCTGGCACGCCCTGCGCGCGGCGGCTGTCCTGGGCAACACGTTCGCCCCCGACGACGTGGTGCGAATGACCGGTCTGGCCGTGGTGCACGTCTGCCAGGGCTTTCAGGACGCGCTGGACACCGGGCTGTTGGAGGAGCACGACGAGTCCAGCCTGCGCTTCCGACACGACCTGGTGCGCCGGGCTCTGCAGGAGGCGATGCCCGCGCCGATCCTGCGGATGATGCGCCTGGAAGCGGGCCGCATGCGCCTGCCCACCGCGAGGAACGGCGCACCCGCCGTGTGCGGCTCGGCCCAGCCGTTGCCGGCCTGGACGGGGATGGGCGACAGCCGTCCTCCGCTGCCGCCCGCGGGAGGTCCGGCGGCCTCCCCGGCATCCGAGCCGGGACCGCCGCCCACCGACCTGATCCGGGCGTCGCGGCCGGCCCTGGTGAGCCCTTGTCGGGCACGTCCGGTGGAGCCTGCCCGAGCGGTGGTTGCCGACCGTGCCAAGGACAACGCCCCGATCGCTGCCACCGCCCACGACGGTCCGGGCCCACGGGACCGGCAGGCCGGACCGGACGGGGCAGCGCACACCGGCCGGAAGAAGGCACTGCGCCACCACACGGCGGCCGGTGCCCAGGGCGACGCCGCACGCCTGCACCGGCAGTTGGGCGAGGCGGACAGCCCTCCGGTCGCCCCCGTCTCCACCGTGCCGCGTCGCAGAGCCGGCGGCAGGCGCCCCGCCGCCCCGGAACCCGGCCCACGCCGCGCGGGCTGGTCCTCCCTCACCGAGACGGAGCGCTCCGTCGCCGAACTGGCCGCGCGGGGCCTGACCAACCGGGAGATCGGTGAGCAGCTGTTCCGCTCACCGCACACCGTCAACTTCCATCTGCGCAATGTCTTCCGCAAGGTCGGGGTGCGCTCCCGGGTCGAGTTGGCGGCCACCGTCCGCTCCGGCCCGGCCGCCGTCCCCCGGCCGGCCGACGGCGCCCGACCCGGTCCAACGACGCGTAACCACAGGGGAACCGGTGCCGCCTAGCGTCGCCCGCGTCAGATCCCGTCAGAGCGAAGGGGATCGCCGGACAGACCAGGAGACCTCGTGTGAAGGAGACGAAGGAGAAGCCGTTCACCGTGCTGGCCGTCAGCGGCTCCGAGCACCCCAGCGGCACCACGGCAGATGTCCTCAACCACGCCGAGAAGATCCTCGCCGACCGCGGAGCCGTACTCGACGTGGTCCATCTCGGACAGGCCCGGGTGACCCCGTGCGGCCCGTGCGGGGACTGCAACGTACGGCTCCTGCCGTGCGCGGTCGACGACGACGTCGCCGCGATCGTGCAGCGGATGATCGCGGCGGACGGCATCCTCTACGCCGCCCCGGTGCACGGTTTCGGCACGGCAGCGCTCATGCAGAGCTTCATCGAACGGGCCGGCGTGGGCCACTTGCGCTTCACCCGCCCACTGGCCAACAAGGTGGCAGGAGTCATCGTCACCGGCCGCCGCTACAGCCACACCGAGGTGTACTCGCACCTCGTGAAGAACGCCCTGCTCAACCGGATGATCCTGGTCGGCAGTGGCATGCCGCCGATCGTCTACAGCGACGAAGTCGAACAGGGCGACACCGAGGGGCTGGACATGGTCCGCTCCATGCTCGACCGCATGGTGGACATGATCCGTCTGCTGCGCGAGCACCGCGCGCTCACCGGACGCGACGGCCTCTCCCCCCAGACACTCAACGAACGCCAGCGGGCCGGGGCCTGAAGGGCCCGTGCCCACCCCGACCCCCATCCGCACGGCCTCCGGCCGGTCCCAGGGAAAGGACGCAGATTGAACACGCAAGAGGCCCGGGCGTCGCTGGGCGAGTTCCAGAGCTTCAACGAGCGCTACTACAGCGGTGAGGTGCCGGACGAGGAGTGGAAGCGCTGGAACGCCGAGCGGCTGACGACCGTACTGCGGCACGTCACCAAGAACTCGCCGTTCTACGGCCGCCACCTGCAGGGCATCGACATCGAGCGGGTCACTCCCGACGACATGGGCGTGCTGCCGTTCACCACCAAGGCCGACCTCCGTCGTGAGCTGCACGACATGCTCAGCGGCGACATACGCGACGCCCTGATCTACTACGAGACCACCGGCACCACCGGCCCGGCCACGCCGTGCCCGCGCGGTCCCAAGGACATCGCCTGCAGCAATGTCCACCTGGAGAAGTCACTGCGCAGCCTGTTCACGCACTACTTCGGCGACCGCAAGCCGGTGATCGGGCTGATGGGCCCCTCCGAGCTGTACTCCTTCGGCGACACCTTCGGTGACGTCGTCACCCGGATCGGGGCGTGCCACGCCAAGATCTGGCCCGAGTCCCAGCGCGTCGGCTACCGCAAGGCCCTGGAGCTGATGCGGGACCTGGAGATCGACGTGATCATGTGCTCGCCGGCCGCGTGCGCCAACCTCGCCAAGGCCGCCGTGCACAACGGCTTCGACCCGCGCAAGGACTTCAAGGTCAAGCTGTTCCTGGTGCTCGGCGAGATCTGCACCCCCGAGTTCTCCGCCAACGTGAAGTCCATCTGGGGCGCCGACGCGCTGCCCACCCTCTACGGCACACAGGAGCTGATGGTCGTGGCGACCGGTTGCTCCCGCGGCCGGATGCACCTGTCCAGGCCCAACTACCTCGTGGAGGTGGTCGATCCGGACACCGGCGAGAGCCTGGGCCAGGAGGGAACCGGCGAGCTGGTGCTGACCATGCTGGTCGACGACATCAAGCCGTTGGTGCGCTACCGCACCAACGACCTGGCCACCGTCGGGCCGAACACCTGCGACTGCGGTCTGCCCGGACCCGAGATCCAGGTCATCGGCCGGGTACCGGACCGCATCGCCCTGGGCGAGGGCAAGTTCCGTCCGGCGGAGATCGAGGCCGCCCTGCTCGACGGTGTCGGAGGCTGCCTCGGCTACCAGGTGGTCATCGGCAAGGACGCCGACGGCGGCGACGAGGTCACCGTCCACCTGGAGATGCTGGAGGAGATCAGCGGTCCCACCGAGGTGATCGCCGAAGGCATGATCCAGCGCATTCGCGAGCGGCTCGGGGTCCCCGCCAAGGTCGTCGTGGACCCGGACCTCGACCCCATCACCCAGACCGGTGCCTACGTCAGCTGGAAGGCCGCCCGCGTCAAGGACACCCGCGTCGAGTACGACCCGGACGTGGAGACCGCCAAGCGCGTCGCCGAGCGTTACGTCCACACGAGCTGATCACCCGACGCCGGCGACGGGGCCGGGGCGGAAAGCAGCCTGCCACAGCTGCTTCCCGCCCCGGCCCCGTGCCCGTTCCTCCCCAGCACGCGCGGCCGCCCAGCCGTGCCCGAACCACGAAGGTGGTGACCCATGCCCGCATCCGCGCCGGCCACCGCGCCGCCCCGGATCGCCGTGTCCACCGACCGGTCCCCCGCCCCCGCCGTCGATCTGGTGGCCGCCTGGCAGCGGCTGACCGAGGAGTTCGGTCCCGAGAGCGCGTTCCTCCTCGAATCACGCGGCGGCCCGGCCGTCGACTGCCGTTACGCGATGCTCGGATTCCGGCCCCTGCTGACCGTCACCGTGCGGCGCGGCATCGTGAGCCTCGACGGCGAGCCCGCCGTGTCCGCGGCCGCCCGTGCCGCGGCGGACGCCTTCCTGCGGGAGGAGGGAACCGCACGGGTGCTGGCACGTCCCGATCTGCTGTGGGACATGCTGCGCGCCGTGCAGGACCGCTTCGTCACGCCCGGCGGTGACGCGCCGCAGCAGTTCGGCTTCCTGTCCTTCTTCGGCTACGACACGATCCACTACATCGAGAAGCTGCCCCGGCTGATCGCGGTCGACCCCGACGACGCGGACGTGCCCGACATCTGCCTGGTGCTGCACCAGGGGCGGATCCGGACCGACCTGACCACCGGAGTCAGCGAACTGTTCCTGCACCGGTCGGACGCCTGGTCCAGCCCCTCCCCGGAGGAGATCCGGGCCCTGCTGGAGACACTGCCGCCGCCCGAGGCCGACGCGGAGGCGCCGCTGCCGGAGGTGCCGGACTTCACGTGCCGGGACGACACCACGCGCGAGGACTTCCTCCGGCGCGTGGACACCTGCCTCGGGCACATCGCGGCCGGCGACATCTACCAGATCCAGATCGGCCACGAGCTGACCGTGACCAGCACCGCCGAACCGCTGGACGTCTACCGTCGGCTGCGGGCGTCCAACCCGTCGCCGTACAGCTATCTCGCCCCGGTCGCCGGCCGGTTGATGATCGGCGCGAGCCCGGAGCTGTTCGCGCGGGTGGAGAACGGCGAGCTGGTGATGCGGCCCATCGCGGGCACCCTGCCGCACCGGCCGGACAGCGGCCCCGACACGGACACGGCCGCCGCGGGGCTGCTCGCCGACCCCAAGGAGATCGCCGAGCACATCATGCTGGTCGACCTGTGCCGCAACGACATCGGACAGGTCTGCGACCGCGGCACACTCGCCGAGAGCGGGATGTTCAGCGTCGAGCGCTACTCCCACGTCCTGCACCTGGTCTCGACGGTGACGGGGCGGGTCGGCGAGGCGGACGGCTACGACGTCGTACGCGCCCTGTTCCCCTCCGGCACCATGACCGGCGCGCCCAAGCTGCGCGCCATGGAGATCATCGAGTCGATCGAGTCCAGCCGCCGCGGCTGGTACGCGGGTTCGGTCGGTCTCCTGGACTTCGACGGCTCCGTCAACCTCGCCCT
Organism: Streptomyces sp. HM190; assembly: GCF_009857135.1. GTDB lineage: Bacteria > Actinomycetota > Actinomycetes > Streptomycetales > Streptomycetaceae > Streptomyces > Streptomyces heilongjiangensis. Next base: position 5,661,892 of record NZ_CP047318.1, on the reverse strand, counting down.
GTGCATCCGCACCCTCCTGCACTCCGGCGGCCGCTACCGCACCCGCGCCTCGGCGGGCATCGTCGCCGACTCGGTGCCCGGCCGGGAGTGGAACGAGACCCTCGCCAAGATGAGCGCCGCCTACTGGGCCGTCACCGGAAAGGAACTCCTGTCGTGAAGAGCCTCGTCGTCGACGCCTACGACAGCTTCGTCCACATCATCAGGCAGTACCTGCTCGAACTGGACGCAGGTCCGGTCGTGGTGCGCTCCGGGGACCTGGACCACGCGGCGGTCGAGGCCATGGATCCGGACCTGCTGGTGCTCGGCCCCGGCCCCGGCCATCCGGCGGTCTCCGGGCACGTGGAGCTGATCCGGCGCTTCGCGGGCCGCATCCCGGTCCTCGGCGTCTGCCTGGGCCACCAGGCCCTGGGCCTGGCCTACGGTGCCGAGGTGCGCCGCGCACGCCCCATGCACGGCAAGACCAGCGCGCTGGAGCACGACGGCACCGGCATGTTCGAGGGCGTGCCGCAGTTGGTACGGGTGACCCGCTATCACTCGCTCGTCGTCGAGGAGGAATCGGTTCCGGCCTGTCTGGAGGTCACCGCGCGCTCGCTGGACGACGGCCTGGTCATGGGCCTCAGACACCGTGAACTGCCCTTGGAGTCGGTGCAGTTCCATCCGGAGAGCGTCTGCACCGAGCAGGGCATGACCCTGTTCGGCAACTTCGTGCGGCAGCACGGACGGGTGCGACGGGCCGTCGTCTGACCGTCCTGTCACCTCGGCACAGCGGACGGGCCCGGACGCGGGAGAAGGTGTGGTTCTTCTCCGCGTCCGGGCCCGTCCGGCGTGCCGGCGTCACCGCCCGTCAGCGCGCGGCGCCGCCCGCGAGTACCGGGGTCCGGTCGGCCACGTCGTCCGCGACGTCACCGGCCGGGGGCTGGGCCAGGGACCTTCCCGCCGCGGCGACCGCGAACTCCAGTCGGCCCATCAGTTCGCACAACCGGCTGGTCGGCAGCGCCTGGCCCGCGTCGCACAGAGCCTCCGCCGGGTCGGGGTGGCTCTCCACGATCAGCCCGTCGGCGCCGGCCGCGGCCGCGGCGAGCGCCAGCGGGATCACCCGGTCGGTGAGACCCGCCGCATGACTGGGGTCCACGATGACCGGCAGGTGGGTGCGCTCCTTGAACACCGTGAGCGCCGCCAGGTCGAGGGTGAAGCGGTAGGAGGACTCGAAGGTGCGGATGCCGCGCTCGCACAGCACGACGTCCTCGTTTCCCTCGTCGAGGAGGTACTCGGCGGCCATGAGGGTCTCCTCGACGGTCGCCGCCAGGCCCCGTTTGAGCAGCACCGGGTGTCCGGCGCGCCCCAGTTCGCGCAGCAGGGTGTAGTTCTGCATGTTGCGTGCGCCGACCTGGAAGACGTCGACGTGGGCAGCCATCAGTTCGACGTCCCGGACGTCGACGATCTCGCTGACGACCGGCAGGCCGGTGGTCTCGCGGGCCTCGGCCAGCAGTTCCAGACCGGCCGGGCCGAGGCCCTGGAAGGAGTACGGGTTGGTGCGCGGCTTGTACGCACCGCCGCGCAGTGCGTGGGCGCCCGCCTCCCGCACGGCGCCGGCGGCCTGGAGCATCTGCTCGCGGTGCTCCACCGAGCAGGGCCCGGCGATCACCGTGAAGCCCGTACCGCCGACCGACGCCGTCGCACCGGCCCGGCCGAATCGCACCCGCGTGGTCTCCTGCCCGGGGAACCGGGCCGAGTGCGGATAGGCCGCCGGGATGTCGGTGAGCCGGGCGGACTCGGCCAGGTCGCCGAGCGCGGCGACCACCATGGCGCGGTCACCGTTGGTCGAGAACAGCCGGGGCGTGTGCGCCCGCACCTGCGGTCCGGCGTCCACCAGCCGGGCGGCCGCCCTGCTCCGTTGATCGGCGTTCATGGCGTCCAAAGAGATGATGAGCACGTCTACCGGTCTCCCTACGTGATCGGAAAGGTGTGGCGCGGTGGCTCACCGCCGTGCGCGAAGAGGCGAGGAGGGACCCCTCGGTCATGCGCCGCACCGTAGGGCCGGGCGGATAAACGGTGGTTACGTACGGGAGGGGGACGGGACCGGTTCGCGCGGGTAACCGGGAGCCAACCGCGCCGGGGTACGGATCGGGTCCCCAACCGTCCGACGCATTGGAGTCCCGATGTCGCCCCTCGTACCGGATGTCTCGACGCTCGTGCCCCGCCCGCAGCCCGGGGCGCCCGTGCGGCTGCTGTGCTTCCCCAACGCGGGCGCGGGCACCGCCGGCTACCGGCACCTCGCCGAACTGCTGGCCCCCTGCGCGGAGCTGCGCGTCGTGCGGTTGCCGGGCCGCGAACGGCGCTGGAACGAGCGGCCGCACGTCTCGCTGGAACCGCTGCTGCTCGACCTCGTCGAGGACCTGGCCCCGCATCTGGACCCGGCGCCCGGACAGCGGCTGGCGTTCTTCGGGCACAGCATGGGTGCGCTGGTCGCCTTCGAGCTGGCCCGGCTGCTGCGGGCGCGCGGCGCCCGGATGCCCGACAGCCTGCTGGTGTCCGGGCTCGATGCCCCGCACCGGCCCCGGACCGGCCGTGTGGTGATGCACGGGCTCGACGACGACGCTTTCGCCGCGCGGCTGCCGCACTACGGGGGCACCCCCCGCGAACTGCTGGATCAGCCCGAGCTGCTGAAGCTGTTCCTGCCCACCCTGCGCGCCGATTTCGCCGTGGTGGAGACCTATCGCCACCGCCCGGAGCCGCCGTTGGAGATGCCGGTCGCCGCGTACGGCGGGCGCGCGGACCGGGAGACCTCGGTGGCCGGCCTCGCGGCCTGGGCGGAACTGACCACGGGAGGGTTCCGGCACCGCATGTTCGACGGCGGGCACTTCTACCTCACCGAGCGTCCCGCGGAGCTGGCGGCGGAAGTCGCCGGCGATCTCGCGCGGTTCGGCGAGGCACTCGTCTGAGCGCGGCGGGACAACGCCCCCGAACGGCCGGGGCCGGGGGACTCCTCCGAGTCCGCCCGGCCCCGGCCGTGTGCGTGCCGTGCGCCGCGGGTCAGCCCGTCCGGGCCTGGACGGCGTCCAGTTCCAGCAGTGCCTCGGCGAGCAACACCGCGCTCTCGCCCTGGCCGGGCCTGGCCGCGATGACGGCCGCCAGGGAGGCCGGGGTCGTCTCGCCGAACACCTCCCGCAGGGTGATCTCGGTGCCCATGGCCTCGGTGAGCCGGCCGGCCAGCCTGGTGCCGGTCAGCGAGTCGCCGCCGAGGTGGAAGAAGTCGTCTCCGGTCTCCACCCGTTCCAGGCCCAGCACCTGCGCGTAGACGGTCGCCACGTAGCGTTCGAGCGGACCGTCGGGCGCCGGCACGTCGGCGACGGCGTTCTCGGGCGCCTCCTCCATGGCGATCCGGGCCAGCGCGCGGCGGTCCGTCTTGCCGTTCCCGGTCAGCGGAAGCCGATCGAGGACCCGTACGTCGCCGGGCACCATGTACGGCGGCAGCCACGTCCCGGCGAAGGAGCGCAGGGCGGCGGTGTCCACCGCGGCGTCGGCGGCGGGCACCACGAACGCGACGAGCCGCCGGGCGCCGCTCCCGCCGGGCGCGGTGACGACGGCCGAGCGGACCGTGGGGTGGCGCTCCAGGGCGGCCTCGACCTCACCGAGCTCGATCCGGTAGCCGTTGATCTTCACCTGGAAGTCCTGGCGGCCCAGGATCTCGATGGAGCCGTCCGGGCGGTACCGGCCGAGGTCACCGGTGTCGTAGGCGCGTTCACCGGACGGCAGGGTCAGGAAGCTGCGGCGGGTCTGTTCCTCGTCGCCGAGGTAGCCGTGGGCGAGACCGACCTCGCTGGAGACCACCATCCGGCCGGGCACCCAGTCGGGCCGGGGAGCGAGCCGGTCGTCGAGGATGTGGTAGCGCTGGTTGGCCATCGGGAACCCGTACGGGATGCTCGCCCAGCGCGGGTCGATCGCGTCGGGGTCGATGGGGTACAGGATCGAGAAGCAGGCCGTCTCGGTGGGCCCGCCGACGCTCAGCACGGACACCTCGGGGGCGAGCGCCCGCAGCCGGCCGGGCAGCGGCAGCGGGATGAAGTCGCCTCCCATCATCACGTTGCGCAGCGAGCGCAGTGCGTCCCGGTCCGGCCCGGACAGCTGCTCGACCCGGTCGACCAGCATCTCCATCAGCGCGGGCACGGAGTTCCACAGGGTGGCCCCGGTGCGCTCCACCAGGTCGGCCCAGTGCCTGGGGTCGGGGTGTTCGGAGGGGTCGGGGACGACCGCCGCACCGCCGGCGGCGAGTACGCCGAAGACGTCGTAGACGGAGATGTCGAAGTGCAGCGCGGAGATGGCGAAGGCACGGTCGGCCGGTCCGACGCCGAAGCGGGTGTTGACGTCGGTGAGCATGTTGAGGATGGCCCGGTGGTCGACGACGACGCCCTTGGGCGTGCCGGTCGAGCCGGAGGTGAAGATGGTGTACGCGGGGTCCGTGGGCCGCTGGACGCTCTCCAGCGGCGAGGCGTCCGCCGGGAAGGCTGACAGCTCCGGGTCGAGGGCGAGCACGGTCACGCCCTCGGGCCAGCCGGGCCGGGCGGCGAGCCGGGGCTGGGTGAGCACGGTGCGCACGCCGGCGGCGGCGAGGATGTGGGCGAGGCGCTCGGGGGGCAGGCCGGGGTCGACGGGGAGGTAGCCGCCGCCGGCGGTCAGGGCGCCGTAGACGGCCGGGTACTGTTCCCAGCCCTTCTCCATGACCACCGCGATCAGCTCGCCGGGGCGGGTCCCCGCCGCGCGCAGCCCGTGCCCGATGCGGTTGGCGGCCGCGTACAGCTCGCCGAAGGAGAGGGTGCGGCCGCTGGTGATGACGGCCGGCGCGGCCGGGTCGGCCTCGGCGCGCCGGGCGAGCAGTTCGTGCAGCAGCCCGTCGGGCACCTCGGCGTCCGTGGCGTTGACCTCGGCGCGGCGGCGCGACTGGGCCTCGGGGACGAGGGTGAACCGCTCGTGGCCCCAGGCGGCCTCGTCGTCGATGAGGCGGTCGACGAGGGCGACGTACGCGCCGAACATGGCCTTGATCATGCCGGCCGGGAAGTACGCCGCGAGGTGGTCCCACTTGAAGTGCAGGGCACGGTCGATCTCACGGATCTGCACGTCCAGCAGCACCTGCGGGGTCTGCGAGACGCCGTAGGTCTCCCGGCCGAGCGCGGACGCCTGCTGGCGCGGCGGGTGGCCGAGGAGGCTGGTGACGACGATCGGCATGACGGGGCGCAGCGAGGCGCCCTGGAGCCGGCTGATCTGGCGCAGGACGTCGACGCCGTTGAAGTGGCGGTGCTCCAGGTCGCGCCACAGCTGCTCCTGGATGGAGCGCGCCCGCTCCACGAAGGTACCGTCGGTCTTCTCCACGGCGACCATGAGGGTGTTGGAGAAGTCGCCGAGCAGCCGGTCGATCTGCGGGTGGACCGGGAGCCGGTCGAACAGCGGGAAGTTGATGGTGAACCGGTCGCTCGCGGACCAGGCGCGTACCACCTCGCAGAACGCGGCGGTCAGCACGCCGGAGGCAGTGATCCCGGAGCGCTGCGCGCGGTCCTTGAGCAGTTGCCAGCGCTCGGCGTCCACCAGGTGGGCGAACCGCTCGAAGCGGACCTCGCCCTCGGGCTCGGCGAGCATCGGCAGGTCGGGGGCCGGGGGCAGGTCGGGCAGCCGGGACAGCCAGTACTCGCGTGCGACGCGGTAGCGCTCGGACTCCTCCAGGGCCGGCAGGGAGCTGACGACGTAGTCGCGGAAGGTGACCTCCAGGGGCTCGGGTTCGGCTTCGGGGTGCTCGTAGAAGTCGATCAGGTCGGGCAGCAGTACCTGGAACCAGCTCCATGCGTCCATGATGAGCAGGTCGATGCCCATGTGCAGGCGGACCCGGCCGTCGGGCATCAGCGACAGCCGCACGTCGTACAGCGGCCAGCGGTGGGCGTCGAGGACCTGGTGCGCCATCTCCTCACGGACCCGCAGCATTTCGGCTTCGGCCTGCTCCGGGTCGCTGCCGCGCAGGTCGAGCACGGTGATGCCGTCCCCGTCCAGTCCGGGCAGCACCTGCTGGGTGCCGTCGGGCAGGATCACCGCGCCCAGCATGTCGTGCCGCTCCATCAGCCGCTGCCAGGCACGGCGGAAGCGGTCGGGGTCGAGCTGTTCGCGCTCCCACTCGAAGTATCCGTGGCAGCCGACGTTGCCGAAGTCGACAGCCGAGCCGCGACCGATCCAGAACGCCTGCTGCACTTCGGTGAGAGGGAACGGGGTGTGGGCGTCGCCGACCGGGGCGAGCACCGGCAGCTCGTCGGGGCCGGGGGCGTTGCCGAGCTCCGCGAGGCGGGCGGCGGCGGCCCGCACGTGCGGGGCGACGGCCAGGTCCGAGAGGGCGAAGTGCAGGCCCGTCTCCTGGGAGACGCGCGTGACCAGGCGGACCGCGGCGAGGGAGTCGCCACCGAGCTCGAAGAAGTCGTCCAGCACACCGACCTCGTCCAGGCCCAGGACGTCCCGCCAGGCGGCGGCGAGCGCGCGCTCGGTCTCGTCGCGCGGGGCGGTGAACTCGGCTCTGACGTCGGGGCGTTCACGGCCGGGGGCGGGCAACGCCGCGCGGTCGACCTTGCCGTTGCGGGACAGCGGAAGCTCGTCGAGAACCACCCAGGCCGAGGGGACCATGTACTGCGGCAGCCGGTCGGCGAGTCGGGCGCGCAGTTCGGACCCGCGCGGCGTGGCTCCGGGCGCGGGCTCGACGTAGGCGACGAGGCGACGCTCACCGGGAACGTCCTCGCGAGCGGTGACCACGGCCAGCCCGACCTCGGGCAGCGCGGCGAGGGCCGACTCGACCTCGCCGGGGTGGACGCGGAAGCCGCGGATCTTCACCTCGTGGTCGGCGCGGCCAACGATCTCCAGGGTGCCGTCGGGCCACTGGCGGGCGGTGTCTCCGGTGCGGTACAGCAGCGGGTGGGGGTCGCCCGGAACGGTGTTCGGCAGGTACTTCTCGGCGTGCGCGGCCGGGTTGTCGGGGTATCCGGCAGCCAGTGACACGCCGGAGACGTACAGTTCGCCGGGCACGCCGTAGGGCACCGGGCCAAGTCCGGCGTCCAGCACGTAGGCATGCACTCCGGGTGCGGGACTGCCGATCGGGGGCAGTCGGCGGGCCCGCTCGGCGGGGGTGAGGCCGCGGGCGGTGCGGGTGAGGTTGCCGGTGGCGACGACGGTCGCCTCGGAGGAGCCGTAGACGTTCAGCACCTCGTACGGCAGTTCGCCGGGAGGCCAGGAGCTCAGCCGCTCCCCCGCGAGCCGCATGCTGCGCAGAGCGCCGTCGGCGGGCCACGACAGGGCCCACAGCCGCTCGGCGAACGCGGTCAGCACCAGGGTGTGGGTGACCTTCTCCGCCAGCAGCCAGTCACGCAGTGCCTCGGGGTGGCCCGCGACGTCCGGCTCCGGGATCAGCACCGCCGCTCCGGCGGCCAGCAGCGGGAAGCAGTCGACCACGAGCAGCCCGACGCCGGGCGGGGAGAGCCAGGTGCCGCGGGCGCCCGGAGCGATGCCGGTCTGCTCGGCCAGGGTGCGCACCAGGGCGCGCAGTGCGCCGTGCCGCTGGGCGACGGCCTTCGGGGTGCCGGTGGAGCCGGAGGTGAAGACCAGGTGACAGATCGAGTCGTCGGTGACGGACGCCTCACCGGTGCACGGCTCGGCCTGCTGCCAGGCGTCGTCGTCGAGGCTGACCTCGACGGGGTGGTGCGCTGCCGTTCCGCCCGCGGTGACGACGGCGGCGGGGGCGCTGTCGGCGATCAGCAGGGCCAGTCGATCGGCGGGCTGGGAGGGGTCGAGAAGCACGACCGTGGCGCCGAGCCTCAGGACGGCGAGCTGGGCGAGGAGATGGCGAGCGCTGCGGGGCAGCAGGAGCGCGACCCGGTCGCCGGCCGTCACCCCGGCCCCGGCCAGGTGGCCGGCCAGACGTCCCGCCAGTGCGTCGAGTTCGCCGTAGGTCAGCCGCAGCGCGGAGTCGGCGACGGCGAGGGCCTCCGGGTCGCGCCGGGCGGCGGCGGCCACGGCCTCGTGGAAGTACGGGACGTCCTCGCCTCCGTGCTCCTCCCCGGGCCGTCCGGCGAAGGAGGCCGCCGCCAGGCGTGCGGCGCGCTCCGCCTCGTCCAGCAGAGGCAGCGCGCCCACGGGAGTGGCGGGGACAGCCGCGGCGGCCTCGGCGAGCCGGGCCAGCCAGGTCGCCGCCGTGCGCAGCTCGTCACCGGAGAGGAATCCGTCCGCGGTCAGGGTGCCGTCCGTCGTGGAGAGAGCCAGGCCCGCGACCGGCGCGGACGGTCCGGCGCCGGGCTCGTCGGTCACGCACGCCTGGGGCACCGCGTCGACCCCGGCGCCGACACCGGCCGCCACCAACTCCTTGACTTTTTGGGCAAGTTCCTCGACGGGTGCCTCGGTGTCGACCGGTACGGCCAGCACCAGCTCCGACAGGCCGGCCCGGCGCAGGGCGATCACCTGCTCCGGATCGCCGGTGCAGCGGTACAGGAACGCCGCGAGCGCGGTGACGGCGGCCACCGGGTCCGGGCCCACCGCGCACGGTACGGACACGGCCGATCCCGTCCCCCCGTCGGGGTGCCCGCCCAGTGCCTCCGACACCTGGTCCCGCCAAGCCTTGTGTTCCGGCAGCACGACAACGCCCTCCCTCAAGTCACTGATTTCCGAAACCCGAATACGACGGTCCTGGTTCCGGAGCCGATTCGGATGCAGATCCGCCCGAACGCGGGCCGGATACGCGCGAACCCTAGAAAGGGCCGGGTTAGGGACCGGTTATGCACGGGCCCTCGCACAGCACCGGAAAGGACCGGGACGCGGCTCGCGCGCGACGCGGGAAAAGGCAGGCGCACCATCCGGCGAGGGTGCGCCGGGACGACGTAACCACGCACTAACTACCCCCTCCTAGCTTCCTCCTGTCGCCAAGAGCTATGGAGGTGGTGAAGTGACCGCGATCGACACGGGAACACCCGCGGCAGGCGCGGTCGGCGTCGCGGAGATTCCCCGGGACCCGAGGCGCCCGTTCGTGGTGGGCCTGGGCGGAACGCACCGGCCGGGATCGTCGACCGAGCGGGCCCTGCGGGCTGCCCTCGACGGTGCGGCCCGCGCGGGTGCGGACACCCTCCTGCTCGGCGCCGAGGAGCTGCGGATTCCCCTGTACGACCCGACATCGGGCGAGCGCACGCCCGCCGCCCGTCGACTGCTCGCCGCGGTCGCCGCCGCCGACGGCCTGGTCCTGGGCTCGCCCGCCTATCACGGAGGCGTGTCCGGGCTGGTCAAGAACGCCCTCGACTACATCGAGGACCTCCGGGACGACGCCCGGCCCTATCTCGACGGGCGCGCCGTGGGGTGCGTGGTGACGGCCGGGGGCGCCCAGGCCGCCCCCGTCCTCACCGGTCTGCGTTCCATCGTGCACGCCCTGCGCGGCTGGCCCACTCCGCTGGGCGTGGCCGTGAACACCAGCGGGCCGGTGTTCGGCCCCGACGGCTCGGTGGCCGATCCGAAGACGGCCGCCCAGCTGGAAACCGTCGGCCGTCAGGTCGCCGAATTCGCCGCGCAGCGCCGCGACGCCGTCGTCTGACCCTCACACCGCAGAACGCCTCCCCTTTCCTGCTGTCACCGGCCGTCCGCCCCATCGAAGAAAGACGGGTCATGAAGTCCATCTTTTTCCACCTGCAAGGCTACCGGGAGCTTCCCGACGATTTCCGGGAGCGTTACGAGAGCATCTGGGCCACCGCCCCCAACAAGGAACTGTGCGACCCGCGCAAGGTGCACCAGTACCTGAACTGGAACATCGACGAGCTGGAACTCGCCGACGATCTCGGATTCGACGGGATCGGCGTCAACGAGCACCACTCCAACGGCTACAGCTTCTCCGGCTCGCCGAATCTGGCCGCCTCGATCCTGGCCCGCAAGAAGTCGGACGCGGCGATCATGGTGCTGGGCAACACCCTCGTCCAGTACAACCCGCCGACCCGGGTCGCCGAGGAACTCGCCACGCTCGACTGCATGAGCGGCGGCCGCATCATCGCCGGCATGCCGGTCGGCTCCCCGATGGACACCACCATCGTGCACGGCATCACCCCCACCGAGGTGCGCTCGCGCTACTTCGAGGCCCATGACCTCATCAAGCGCGCCTGGACGGAGTCCGGCCCCTTCCCCTTCAACGGCAAGTACAACAAGCTGCGTTACGTCAACCCGTGGCCGCAGCCCTACCAGCAGGACCCGCACCCGCCGATCTGGCTGGGTGGCGGCGGCTCCCCGGAGACCTGGAAGTTCGCCACGGACAACGACTACGTCTACACGTACCTCAGCTGGGGCGGACACAAGTACGGCAAGCAGCTGATGGACGGCTTCTGGCAGACCGTCGAGCAGGCCGGTCTGGACGACAACCCCTACCGTGCGGGCTTCGCCCAGGTCGTCGTGGTCGCCGACACCGACGCCGAGGCCGAGAAGATCTACATGCCGCACATCCGCGACTTCTACGACAAGGCGATGTACGTGGCCCCGCACCACGCCTTCGTCCCCGGCTACTTCAAGAAGGCCGCCCTGCAGTCGTTCCTCGGCAAGCCGGGACAGAGCAAGAAGAACGCGCCGTTCGGCGTCCCGGCCGGCCGCGACATGACCTGGAAGCAGCACGTCGAGGAAGACGCGATGGTCATCGGTGGCTCCCCCGCCACCGTCGTCGACAAGCTGACCGCGGCGGTCAAGAGCCTCCGCGTCGGCCACCTGATGGTCATCCTCCAGCTGTCGACCATGACCAGGGAGCAGACCGAGCGCAACATCCGCCTGTTCGCCGAGCAGGTGATGCCCAAGATCAGTCACATCTGGGACGGCCACGGTTACCAGGACCACTGGTGGCCGACCGGCGCGACCCGGAACTCCGACCTGTCCGTCCCGCAGTCCGGTGCCACCACGGAGGTTTCGGCATGAGCACCTTCACCCCTGTGAGCGTCCCGCTGCCCGGCGGGTTCGCGAACAACACCGTCCTCGTGGGGGGCGACGGCACCCCGGTCGTCTTCCTGCACGGCCTGTTCGGCCAGTCCTGGGAGGGCTTCCTTGAGGATCTGGCCGCCGGCCACAAGGTCTACGCGCCGGCCAGCCCCGGCAGCGCCGAGCCCGAGGACCTGGTCCACCTCGACCACCTGTGGGACCTGCTGCTCTACTACCACGACCTGTTCGAGCAGCTCGGCCTGGAGAAGTTCGACATCGTCGGCCACTCCTTCGGCGGCATGGTGGCGGCGGAGTTCGCGGCCGTGTACCCCGACCGGGTCCGCAAGCTGGTCCTCATCGACGCCCTCGGCCTGTGGCGCGACGACGCGCCCGTCCGTGACCACGTCATCGTGCCCGGCCACGAGCTGCCCGGCCTGCTCTACCACGACCTGGAGCACCCCGCCGTCGCCGCGATCGTCGCCGGGATGCAGGACCCGACGGCCGACATCGACGCCACCATCGCGGTGTTCAGCACCATCGCCAGCACCAGCCACTTCATCTGGCCCATCGCCGAACGCGGTCTGGCCAAGCGGCTGCGCCGGATCAAGGCCGAGACGCTCGTCCTGTGGGGCGCCGAGGACAAGCTCGTCCCCCCGGTGTACGCCCAGGACCTGGCGGCGGGCATCGCCGGCGCCGAAGTCGAGTTGGTCGAGCGAGCCGGTCACGTACCGCAGCTGGAGCGCCGCGAGGAAGTCGCCGCGCGCATCGCCAAGTTCCTGGCCTGAGATGCGTGCCGGCGAACGGCCGGCACGCGGAAAGGAGAATCCGGTGCCACTGGACCCGGACGCCGCGGCAACGCTGCAGGCGGTTGCCGCCGCCAAGACCACGACGCTCGACACGCTGCCCGTGGAGACGGCCCGCGCGATCCTCGGTGCGGCACCGCCGGCACCGGGTCCCGAGCTCCACGAGATCAGCGACCGCACGGTGCCCGGCCCGGACGGGCCGGTGCCGGTGCGGATCTACCGCCCCGGACCGGAGCGGGAACTACCGCTCCTGGTCTGGTTCCACGGCGGTGGCTTCACGCTCGGCGACCTGAACTCCACCGACGGAGCCGCCCGCCACCTGGCGGCCGAGGCCAACTGCGTGGTGGTGTCCGTGGAGTACCGTCTCGCTCCCGAACACCCCTTCCCGGCCCCGTTGGAGGACGCCTACGCGGCCACCGTCTGGGCCGTGGAGAACGCCTCCGCGATCGGCGCGGACCCGGCGCGCGCCGCGGTCGGCGGAGAGAGTTCCGGTGCGACCCTGGCCACCGCCGTCACCCTGCTGGCCCGGGAGCGGTCCGGGCCGGCGCTCAGCGGACAGGTGCTGGTCTGCCCCATGACCGGCCACAGCCCGCAGTCCGCCTCGATGCGCACCGAGAGCACGGTGATGCTCGGCCCGGAGGAGATCGCCTGGTTCTGGAAGAACTACCTCGGTACGGCGGACCCCTCCGACCCGCTGGCGTCACCCGCGTTCACCACCGACCTGTCCGGGCTGCCGCCGGCGATCGTGGTCACCGCCGAACACGACGCGCTGCGCGACGAGGGCCGCGACTACGCCGAGCGGCTGCGGCTGGCCGGAGTCAAGGTCGACAGCCTGCACTACCCCGGTGTCTTCCACGGCTTCTTCCAGCTCACGCGGGCACTGGCACGCTCCCGCCAGGCCATGACCGAGGTCGTTCAGGCACTCCGGGCAACCGCCTTCGCGGGCTGACCGCCCGGCGAGGACCGGGGCCCGGTGCGGCCCACCCCCGCCCCCCTGAGGGGGCGGGCCGCACCGGGCCCCTTCGTCGTCCGCCCGGCGGGCCCCCTGTCCTGCTCGAAGTCTTCCGCCGATCGCCCACCCGGAGGGACACCGTGATCCGGCACATCGTGCTCTTCAAGTTCAAGCCCGGCTGCGACTGGTCCGACCCGCGCGCCCTCGCCGCCGAGGAGTCCTCGCAGCAGGTCGGCACCGAGGTACCGGGCCTGCGTTCCTGGATCACCGGCCGCAACGTGAGCGACCGCGACATCGCCTACGACTTCGCGGCCGTCGGCGTGGTCGAGGACCAGGCGGCCCTCGACCAGTACCTCAACCACCCCTTCCACCAGGAGTCGGCGCGGCGCTGGCGCGAGATCAGCGACTGGGTGATCGCCGACATCCACGAACCCGCCTGACCAGCCTCCGCCCCGGCCACCGGGGCGAGGACAGGAACAGAGGAGCACACCATGTTCACCCTGTACGACGACGAGGCGGCCGCCGTCGGCCGCGGCATCATCAGCAGGCAGCGGGACTTCGCCGCGGGCCGCTGGAGTGAGGAGCGGCTTGCCGCACACCAACTGGAGGCGTTCCGCGCCACGCTGGACCACGTCCGCGAGCACTCCCCCTTCTACCGCAGGCACCTGGCGGACGCGCCCGCGCTCCTGGCGAGCCTGTCCGCCGAGGACCTGGCCGCCTTCCCCTTCACCACGAAGGACGACCTGCGCGCCGCCCAGCAGGACGTGCTGTCCCGGCCGCTGAGCAAGGCCTGGATCTTCTACGAGACCACCGGCACCACCGGCGCGGTCACCCCCTGCCCGAGGGACAACACCGACTCACTGCACAACAACGCCGTGCTGACCTCGCACTACGAGACGATCCTGCGCCCCTACGGCGAGGACCAGTTCATCGGTGTGTCCGGTCCGACCGAGATGCACGCCTTCGGGGACACCTTCGGCGAGGTGTGCCGCAACCTCGGTATCGCCGTCGCCAAGATGTGGCCGCACTCGCCGATGGTCGGCTTCGACCGCGCCCTGGCGGCCATCCGCGAGATCCCGCTCACCGGGCTGTTCTGCACACCGGGCATGGCCCTCACCCTCGCCAAGAAGGCCGTGGCCGCGGGTCTGGACCCGGCCCGGGACCTGCCGGTCGAGGTACTGATGCTCACCGGTGAGCTGGCCTCCCCGGCCCTGCTGGCGGGCATCGGCGAGCTGTGGGGCGCCCGCGCGTACAACGCGCTGTACGGCTCGCAGGAGGCGTCCCTGCTGGGCGCGGCGGCAGCCGACGGCCACCTCTACACGATGCCCGTGATCAACCACTACGAGGTGATCGACCCGGCCGGCGACGCACCCGTGGAACCCGACGCCGACGGCGTGCTGCTGGGCGAACTGGTCGTCACGTCGCTCTACCAGGGCCTCAAGCCGCTGATCCGGTACCGCACCGGAGACCTGGTGCGGATGCGGGAAGCCGCCCCGGACCGCACGCTGCCGGCCCCCGTGCTGGAGGTCCTGGGCCGCACCCGCGACGAGCTGAGCGTCGGCGGGCACCGCATGACCGGCTACGACCTGGAGAACCTGCTGCTCGCCCCGTTCGGCGGCTACCTCGACTACCAGGTGGTGCTCGACTCCGGCGACGACGGCGCCGACCGGCTCACCCTGCGCTTCGAGACCCCGGGCGCCACCGCACCGCGCACGGACGAGACCGCCCTCGCAGCGGTCCGCGACCGGCTCGGTGTCGCCGTCGGCGTCGAAGTCGGCACCCTGGGCAGCATCACCGGCACCGGCGCGATGGTCAGCTGGAAGGCGGCCCGTGTGGTCGACCGGCGCACCGAACGCGACGCCGAGTCCGCAGCGGCTCTCGCACTCGCCGCGCGCAGGTCCTGAGATGACGACCACACCCGCACCCGCGTACGCGCCCGCCGGTGGCCCCGCCGTCACCACCTGGAGCTGGCACGAGGGCTCCTTCATGTCCACCGCCGAAGCCCGCGTCCCCCTCACCACCCAGGCCCTGCAGTACGGCACCGGGGTCTTCGAGGGGATCCGCGCGTATGTCCTGCCCGGTGGCCGGGAACTGGCGGTGTTCCGGCTGGACGACCACTACCGGCGCTTTCTGCGCTCCTGCCGACTGCTGCGCATCGACCTGCCGTACGACGCGGACGACCTCGCCCGCGCCACGGTGGAGCTGCTGCGCCGCAACGCCACCGCCGCCGACACCTACATCCGTCCCCTGGGCTACAAGCTCTCCATGCTCGCCGGCACCCGTCCGGGTGTGGGCCTGGCCGGAGTGAGCGACGCCGTGTCCGTCTCGACCTTCCTGATGGGCCACTACGCCCCGCCCGGCGGTCTGCGCTGTGCGGTGAGCAGCTGGCGGCGCCCGGCCGACGGCGTCCTGCCGGTGCGTGCCAAGGTCTGCGGCGGCTACGTCAACAGCGCGCTCGCCCTCGACGAGGCGCGCGCCGCCGGCCTGGACGACGCGATCCTCTGCAACGAACGCGGCCAGGTCGCCGAGGCGACCACCGCGAACGTCTTCGCCGTCTCCGGGAACCGGCTGGTGACCCCGGCCGCCACCGCGGACATCCTCGAAGGCATCACGCGCGACACGGTGCGGGAGCTCGCCGGGGACATCGGCCTCGCGTGCGAGGTCCGCGACGTGCAGCGCTCCGAACTGCTCGTGGCCGACGAGGTGTTCCTCACCGGTACCGGCCTGGGGATCGCTCCCGTCGTCGAGCTCGCCGGACGCCCGATCGGCGACGGCACACCGGGCCCCGTGACCCGGCTCCTGTCCGAGCGCTACACCGCGCTCGTACGCGGCGAACTGGACGACGACCGGGGCTGGCTCACCCGTGTCCCGCTGAACCCGGCTCCCGCACCCCACCTGACCGAGGAGACCCTGTGATCCTGGAACGCTCCCACTGGCTCGGCCTGGAGGCCGCGACCGTCCGGCCGGCCACCCCGGTGATCGGCACCCTGGGCCCGGCCGGCACCAGCAGCGAAGAGGCCGCCACCCATCTGCGGGCCGTGCTCGACCCGGACGGCGACCCCACCGAGGCCGCCGCCGACGTACGGCTCTACGACAGCTACGAGGAGGCCGGCGAGGCGCTGACCGCCGGCGAGGTCGGAAGGCTCGTCGTGGCCAACGCCTACGCCGGCGTCAACGCCTTCTACATGAACCCCGCCCTCGAACTCGCCGGTGCGTTCGTCTTCGACACCCCCCGCTACGGGATCGCGCGGGCCCGCGGGCGCTGGGTCCCGCCCAGGCCCCGGGTCGCCACCCACCCGGCCCCGGCGGCGCTCGTCGCGGAGCTGCTGCCGACGCCGTACACCGCGAAGGAACTGGTGCTGATGACCTCCACCAGCACGGCCGCGCGCGCGGCCCGGGACCTGGACACCGATGTCGCCCTCACCACCGAGCCCGCCGCGGCCCTGCACGAGTTGGAGTTCATCTCCCGCACCCGGCCGATCCGGATGCTCTGGTCCGTCTTCGTCAACCGCTGAGACCCGCCCCCACCGGCACGACCATCTCCAGGAGAACACCGCATGCGCATCCTCGACCACGACGCTGTGCGCCGCGCCTACCCGATGGACCGGGCCATCGGACTCATGGCCGGCGCCATGCGTGACTACAGCGCCGGCACGATCACCCAGCCCCTGCGCACCATCCTGCGGCCCGCATCCGACTCCGCGCTGCTGGGCACCATGCCCTGCCACGTCGCGGGCGAGGACGGCGCGCCGCGTGGTTTCGGCGTCAAGGCCATGGTCCTCAAGCCCGACAACCCGGCCCGCGGGCTGGAGCTGCACCTGGGCGTGGTGCTCGTCTTCGACCCGGACACCGGCAGCCCCCTCGCGCTGATGAACGCCAGCGCCGTGACCGCCGTCCGTACCGCGGCCGTCAGCGCCGTCGCCACCCGGGAACTGGCCCGTGAGGACGCCGGTGACCTGGCGATCCTCGGGTCGGGCGTCCAGGCCCGCAGCCATCTGGAGGCCATGTCGCTGGTCCGGCGACTGCACCGGGTCCGGGTCTGGAGCCGCACCCCGGACAACGCGGCGGCGTTCCGTGACTGGGCCGCCGGAAGTCTCGGCGTGCAGGTGGAGGTGGCCGGCTCCGTCGGCGAGGCGCTGAAGGACGCCGACCTGGTCTGCACGACGACCGCGACCCGGGACCCGCTCGTCGAGGCCGAGATGCTCGCTCCGGGCGTGCACGTCAACGCGGTCGGCGCGTCCTTCATCGACTGCCGCGAGCTGAGTTCGCGTGCGGTCGCCTCCGCCCGGGTCTTCGTGGACAGCCGGGAGTCGGCCGGGAAGGAGTCCCTCGACCTGCGCGCCCCCCGCGACGAGGGCCTCGTCGGCGAGGACCACATCCTCGCCGAGCTGGGCGAGGTCCTGCTCGGCACCGCCGAAGGCCGCACGGCCTCCGACGACGTCACCCTCTACAAGTCGCTGGGCCTGGCCGCACAGGACGTGGTCTCCGGCTTCGCCATCGCCCGCCGGGCCGCGGAGCTGAACCTCGGCACCGAGGTATCGATCGACTGAGCACCGCGTCGGACAGGTGGGTCGGGTCACCCGACCCACCTCCCCCACCGCCGGGCACGCGGGCCACCCGTCCGGCGATTCGTCCGGCTGGTCCCCGCCGCTGCCAGGCCGGCTTGAGCATGCGCAGACCAGGATCGTCCCCGTAGGCGTCGGACAGAGACCGCGCAAGGCCGGAAGAGCCCGCGATACGCCAGTGGCCCTCGCCGCCGCGGAGCCACTCGTCCGGCTCGCTGAACACCCGTGGGGCATCCACGAGCTGGAAGCGGCCCATCCGGCCAGCCAGCCGGCGGTGAAGCGGTGGACATCCGCGACGCGTTCGTCCATCGTGATGCTCCACCTCCGCGAGGTGGAGCATCACGATGGACCACCTCCGCGAGGTCGGTTCCCCGACGCGGCCCTTCCAGCGCGTCAGCGCCATCCGGCCGGTCCGGACCCGTACCGTGCCGCCCCGGGTGTGGAACCCGTGCCCCGGCATCGTCATGACATGAGCCGGGGCCACCTTCGGCTTCTCCAGGTCGGCCTTCAGTGTCCGCCGCTGCTCGACCTCGGCCGTGATGCGCACGTCGCCGGTGTGACGGACGGACCGGTGACCGTGCTCGAACAGCCCCCGGTCCGGATCGAGGCCCACGCCCCACCGGTTGCCCTCCTCGATCGCCCGTGGGCGACAGGGCGTGGGCACGAGCACGTGCGCGACGGCCTGCTGGATCAAGCGGTCCGGCGCCCGCGGCACCCCCGGCGTCCGCTCGCCGCCAGGCTTCGGGATGCCCCTCCGGGGGACCGGTGCCGGCCGGTGGGTGCCCGCACGGAGCCCGGCCGGGACCCCGGGCCGGTGCACCGCGATCCGCGGACGCGACTCCGCCGTGGCCACGCCGTCCACTCTGCGAGCACCCCGGTTCACCTCGACGCGGTGAGCGCCGCGAGCAGGTGCTCCCTGCAGGGCGTCCGCTCCCGCGACGAGCCCTCCCGCTCCCGGTGTACGTCCTCCGGCGGAGCGCGCCGACCAGTGGCCACGCTCCGCCGGAGGACTTCCGTGATCGCCCGTGCCGGGCACACGGGCCGTGGACGGCTCAGCGGTGCGAGTCCCACTGTTCGTCGATGTACGCGATGCACGTCTCGCGGGAGGCACCCTGAACCACCACGGTCCAGCCGCCGGGCACGGTCGGCACGCCCGACGCGGTGGGCCACAGGCTGTGCCGGCCCTGGGTATCCACGAGGACGCAGTACAGGGCGTCGGGGTCGTCGAAGGGGCTCATGGCAACCGTCCTTTCAGCGGGTCGGGGTCGCGGGCAGGAAGCCGCGGCGAGTCAGGTGGTCCAGGCAGCGGCCGATGACGTCGGCAGTGACCTCGGGGCAGATGATCCCCGTGCCCGCCAGCCCGGCGACGGCGGCCCGGTCGTCGAAGCCGAGCCGCGCGGTGTCGGGCAGCTCCGAGGCCGCGGCGGTCAGAGCCGCCACCGAGGTCACCGAGGCGTCTGCGTCAGGCCGCGCGGCGGCGTCGGCCAGCAGCCGCGCCCATGCGTCCGCCGGCACCGTCCGCAGCCGATGGCCGCGCTCGCGCAGTGCCTCCCACACCAGGGAGACCGGCGTCCGGCGACGGTTGACAAGGTGATACGCACCGTCCACGGCACCCGCGCGGGCGGCCAGCGCGACCTGGGCGGCGGCCACGTAGTCGACCGGCACCAGGTCCACGGCCGAGCCGAAGCCGCCGGGTTCCTCCGGGTCGGGCACCGCCCCGAGGCGGAGTCCGGCCCGGACGAAGTGCCAGAACGCGTCGTCGGTGCCGCCCGCGCCGGTACGGCTGTCGCCGCTGACCCGGCCCGGCCGGTAGACGGCGACCGGTACCCCGCGCTCCCGTGCCTGCTCGACGAGCCGTTCGGCGACCCACTTGGTGGCCGCGTAGCCGTTGCGCATCACTTCGGAGGCGGGCAGCCTGCGGTCCTCGGGCAGCAGTTCCGGGTTGGCGCCCGTGCCCATGACGGCACTGCCGGTGGAGACGTAGTGGACCGCCTTGACCCGGCGGGTGGCAGCCAGCCTCAGGATCTCCCGGGTGCCGTCCACGTTGGCGGGCCTGAGCAGCCCGTAGCCCTGCACCAGGTGGACGCGGGCGCCGTTGTGGTGGATGACGTCGACCAGCTCGGCCAGCGCTTCGAAGCGTTCGGCGGACAGACCGAGCGACGGGCGTTCCAGATCACCGGCGAGCGGTGCGACACGCCGCTCGGCGGTCTCGTCCCACAGACCGAAGCGTTCCATCGCCTCCCGCAGCCGCTGCCCCGCCCCCTCGTCGCTGTCGGCCCGCACGAGGCAGTGCACCGTGGCGCGGGTGCCGTCCAGCAGGGCTCGCAGCAGGAAGGCGCCCAGGAAGCCGGTCGCCCCGGTGAGCAGGACGTGCTCCGGGTCGGCACCGCGTCGCGGGTCGTAGGGAGCGCAGTCGGCGGTCGACAGCTCCGGGCCGAGAACCGCCTCGGCCTCCAGGTCCACCTCGTCCTCGGCGCCCTCCCCGCCGGCGACCAGCGCAGCCAGTTCCTCGGGCCGCTGGCGTTCGAAGACACTGCGCACGGACAAGGTCGTGCCCAGCTCGGCGTTGATCCGCTCGACGAGGCGTACGGAGAGCAGGCTGTCGCCGCCGAGGTCGAAGAAACCCGCGTCGGCGGCGACCTCGGGTACCCCCAGGACCTCCGCGAACAGCGCGCACAGGGTCCGCTCCCAGCGGCCTCGCGGGGGCCGGCCGCCGACGGCGGTCATTGGGCCCGGAGCGGGCAGGGCGGACCGGTCCACCTTGCCGTTGGTGGTCAGCGGAAGCGTGTCCAGGCACAGGACGGCGGAGGGCACCATGTAGTCGGGCAGGGCCTCCGCGACATGGGCGCGCAGGGCGGCCGGCGTGATCCGGGTGCCGGGGCGATGCTCCACGTAGCCGACCAGGCGGCGGTCGCCGGGCCGGTCCTCGCGCAGGATCACCACCGCCTGTGCCACGTCGGGGTGGCGGACGAGAACGGCCTCGATCTCACCGGGCTCGACACGGAAGCCGCGCACCTTGACCTGGTGGTCGGCCCGGCTGACGAACTCCAGCTGTCCGTCGGCCCGGCGGCGCACCAAGTCGCCGGTGCGGTACATACGCGTGCCGGGCGGACCGTACGGGTCGGCGACGAAGCGTTCCGCTGTCAGCGCGGGGCGGCCGAGGTAGCCCCGAGCCAGCCCGGCCCCCGCGATGTACAGCTCGCCCACGACTCCGATCGGGGCCTGCCGCAGCGCCCCGTCCAGGACATGGACCCGGGTGTTGTGCAGCGGGCGGCCGATCGGCGGGGTGACCGGCCCGGACAGCGGGTCGCTGAGGGTGGTGCACACGGTGGCCTCGGTCGGCCCGTAGCCGTTGACCAGGGTGTGGTGGCGGGACCAGCGGTTGGCGGTCTCCGGCGGGCAGCTCTCGCCACCGACGATCACGGTGGTGCCGGCCGGCAGGCCGTCCGGCACGGGCAGCGTGGCCAGGGCGCTGGGCGGGAGCTGGATGTGGGTGATCCGCTGCCGGTGCGCCAGTTCCGTCAGCTCGGGTCCGGGCAGCACCCGGCCGCCGGGCCCCAGGACCAGGACGCCACCGCTGAGCAGGGAGAGCGACACCTCCCAGAAGGCGGCGTCGAAGCTGGGCGAGGCGAACTGCATCACCCGGGCCCCGGGGCCCGCGCCCAGTGCCTCGGCCTGGCTCGAGCGCAGGCTCGCCACGCCGCCGTGCTCGACCACCACACCCTTGGGACGCCCGGTGGAGCCGGACGTGTAGATGACATAGAGCGGGTGGCTCACCGTCAGCGGCCGCACGCGTGCGGCATCGCCGGGGTTGTCGGCCGGAGCGGCGGCGAGCCGAGCCTGGACGTCCTCGTCGTCGAGGTCGAGCAGCGGTGTGCCGGCGGGCAGGGCCGGTGCGGCGCCGGTGCGGGTGACGACCACGAGGGGACGCGCGTCGTCCAGCATGGCGGCGAGCCGCTCCGGCGGGTACTCGATGTCCAGCGGTACGTAGGCCGCCCCCGCTTTGGCCACGGCCAGCAGGGCGGCATACAGCTCGGGCGAGCGGGGCAACGCGAGCGCCACGAGGTCCTCCGGGCCCGCGCCGCGCTCGATCAGCAGCCGGGCCAGCCGGTTGGCGCGCTCGTTGAGCTCACCGTAGGAGATCTCGCCGCGGTCGTGGACGAGGGCGACGCGACCGGGATCCTCGGCGACGCGCTCCTCGAACAGCTCGGGCACGGTCCGCTCCGGGACGGCACGCTCGGTGGCGTTCCACTCCTCCAGCAGCCGGCGCTCCCGCAGGGGCAGCACCTGGGCCGAGGAAACCGACGCGTCCGGTGCGGCGACGACGGACTCCAGCAACGTGATGAAGCGGTCCACCAGCGCGGTCACGGTGGCCCGGTCGAACAGGTCGGTGCTGTACTCGACGATCCCGGTGAGGCCCTGTCCGGTGCGGGACTCGGCGAGGCTGAAGGTGAGGTCGAACTTGGCGGCGCCGGTGGGCAGTACCTCCCACTCGGCCCGCAGCCCGGGGAGTTCCAGCCGGGCCTCGGGAGTGTTCTGCAGCACCAGCAGGGTGTTGACCAGCGGCTGCCGGGAGGACGAGCGGCGTGGTGCCAGTTCCTCGACGAGCCGCTCGAAGGGGGTGTCCTGGTGGGCGAAGGCAGCGAGGTCCGCAGCGGCGACCCTCGCCACCAGCTCGCGGAAGGTGGGGTCACCGGAGGTGTCGGCCCGCAGCACCACCGTGTTGGTGAACAGCCCGACCAGGTCGTCGGAGGAGCCGTTTCCGTCGCGGCCGGAGACCACGGTGCCCAGCGGCACATCGGTGTTGCCGGTCATCCGGGTCAGCAGTTGGGCGAGAGCGGCGTGCAGCACCATGAACAGACTGGTCCCGCTGTCCCGGGCGAGGGCGGTCAACCCGTCGTGGACGGCCGCGGGGATCCGTACCGGCACGGTGTCGCCGCGGAAGCTGGAGACAGCCGGGCGAGGCCGGTCGGCGGGCAGGTCGATTCCCTCGGGCAGCCCGGCGAGCGCCTCACGCCAGTACGCCAGGTGCTGGGAGGCGAGGCTGCCGGGGTCGTCCTCGGTGCCCTGCGCCGCCCACTTCTGCACCGTGTGGTCGGCGTACTGGACGCGCAGCGGAGCGAAGCGGGGTTGAGCGCCCGTCAGCCGCGCCCCGTAGGCGGTGGCCAGATCACGGGCGAGCGGCCCCATCGACCACCCGTCGGCCGCGATGTGGTGGATCACCAGCAACAGCGTGTGCTCCTGCGGCCCGGTGACGAAGAGCTCGGCCCGCAGCGGGGCCTGGCGGCACAGATCGAAGCGGTGCCGGGCGCTCGCGGCGAGCGCCTTGTCCAGCTCCTCCGCGGCCACCTCGGTCACTTCGAGGCACGGCATGGCGTCGTCCGCGGCGAGGACGTGCTGTCGCGGGACGCCCGCGGTCTCCGGGTACACCGTGCGCAGCGTCTCGTGCCGGCGGACGACGTCCCCGAGCGCGGCAGCCAGCGCGGCCCGGTCCAGTGAGCCGGTCAGCCGCAGGGCGAAGGGCAGGTTGTAGGTGGCGCTGGGGCCCTCCAGGCGGTGCAGAAACCACAGGCCGCGCTGCGCGGGCGAGAGCGGCACCGTTTCCGGCCTGGTGTACGAGGGCTCGCGGCGCTCGCCGAGCAGCACGGCGAGCGCCGACGGGGTCGGGGCGCGCCGTATGTCGGCCTCGGAGGTGTCCGAGCCGAGGGTGGCGCGCATGCGCTGGGCGAGCTGTCCGGCCTGTGCGGGTGTGCCGCCGGCCGCGAAGAAGTCGTCGTCGGCGGCGACAGGGCGTCCCAGCACCTGGCCGAACAGGAGCCGCAACACGGCGAGTCGCCGGGGATCGGGGACAGTGCCGGCGGGGGATGGGGTGTTCATGGGATACGTCTCCCAGAGGTCCGTGGCGGAAGCGTGCGGGGGGCGGGCAGAGATCAGGAGGCGTTCTGCAGGTTCGGGCGCGGCAGGCGGCCCGTACGCATCGACCGTTCGAAGATCTTGTGAGTCAACTCGCTGGGCAGGACACCGAGGTCGTCATGGAGGCGGCGGACGCACATCTCGTACCAGCTCTTGACGCGCCCCAGTTCGCCCAGCTCGCCATGGACCGACATCAGCGTCCGGTAGACCTGTTCCTGGTAGGCGTCGATCTCCAGCATCCGGCGGCACAGCACGATCACAGCGGGAAAGTCCTCCTGGCACAGGGCTTCCCCCAGGAGGTACCGCAGCGCCTGGAGGGCCAGAGATCTGTTCCACTCCCGCTGTTCCGATATCCAGTCGGCCTGCTCCAGGGGGAGGAAGTCCCCGTTGTACAGCGCCAGCGCGGCCCGGTAGGCATCGACCGCGGTGAGGTGGTCGCCGCGCAGTTCGGCGGCTCGACCGGTGGCGCAGAGGCTGTCGAACTCCTCCACATCCACCCAGATGTCGTCGGCGAGCAGGACGTATCCGTGATCCTGGTGGACGATCTCCGCCGGCGAGGGGAAGCCAGGACCTCCGTCAAGCCCGCGGCGCAGGGCGTGCATGGCGACCTTCACCGAGCTGGAGCGGGGCGACCAGGGACTCTCCGGCCAGAGCACCTCGTGGAGCTTGGCACGGGACACCACCCGGCCGCGGTTGACGAGAAGGTACTGGAAAAGGTTACGGGCCTTCCCCGCCCGCCATCGCTCCACCGGCACCCCGTCGACATGGACGGAGAAATCTCCCAGGCAACGGACCGTGATACGTCGGGACATCGTGTCGTGAGCGTGCATTTCAGCGCCCTCCGAGCAGATTCGTGATGAATCAGCGGAGGTACCAGGCAGACGCGCCACGCCGTTCGGGGGCCGCAGGGCGCGTGGGAAGTGCGGGTTTCCCGCTGTCCTGGACCAGCTCCGCGTTTACTCAGCCATGGTCCGCTTCACGGACGCTTCACCGTAACTACCCACCCGAGTAGCACATTTGAGTGCCTTGTGTGCGGTGGGCCACAGGGGTGTCAATAGCGCGGCTCCACGTGCAGCTTTCCGGAGACGACGATGGTGGCCCATCCGGTGAGCAGCACGCGGTCGCCACTCATCCGAGTTGCCACCGTGCCGCGTCGCGCGGAGAGTTGCAGCCCGGTCAGCTCGCCGCGCCCCAGCCGCTGCGCCCACCAGGGGGCGAGGGCGGTGTGCGCGCTGCCCGTCACCGGGTCCTCCGGCACCCCGTACGCCGGGGCGAAGTAGCGGGAGACGAAGTCGTACCGCCCGGACGCCGTCTCGTCGGCCTCCGCTGTCACGATCACGCCCCGGCCTCCGAGCCGGGCCAGTCCCGCCTGATCGGGGGCCAGTTCGCGTACGGTCCGCTCGTCGGACAGTTCCACGAGGAGGTCGCCGAGTTCCCCGGTGTCCCACACGGAGACGGGCGGCGCGCCCAGAACGCCGGCGAGCCCGTCGGGCACGGCGGCCTGGACCGCCAACGAGGCCGGGAAGTCCAGGGTGACGGAGCCGTCGGAGCCGGTACGGGCCGTGAGTACGCCGCTGCGCGACGCGAACCGGACGGTGTCCGCGTCGCGCCCCGTGCGGGCCAGGACGTGAGCCGCGGCAAGCGTGGCGTGCCCGCACAGAGACACCTCGGCCACCGGGGTGAACCACCGCAGCGCCCAGTCCGCCGTGGGGCGGTCACCGGATTCCGCGGGGGGAAGGGGATGCAGAAAGGCGGTCTCGGAGAGGTTGACCTCGGCCGCCACGTCCCGCAGCCATTCATCGCCGGGGAATCCGGATTTCAGCAGCACGACCCCGGCGGGGTTCCCGGAAAAGGCACGGTCGGTGAATGCGTCCACGATGAATATGTCCATGATTCCTGACTGTAACTCATCGCGTGCACACGGCGACCGCCCGCATAACCACGACGGAACCAGGCTCCCCTACCCTTCCGAGCCCTGCACAGAAGAATGAGTCGCCATTCTGGAACGCGGAAGCACCCAGGACGGGGATGCCCTTCCCGCGCAACCGCGCACCGCCAGATTTCCCCGGGGAACAGGACAGCTGCGGCGGCTCATGAGGAAATCTCCGGCCCCGTGCCGGAGACGCGAACAACGAGGAGTATTCATGTCCAGCACAGCCACCCGTCAGCATGCGTCCGTGAGGGCGGAGATCAATTACGCGGGCGAGATCGAGGGTCGTGCCGTCTTCGACGCCGTGGATCCGTCCCGCACCAATCTGGCCTTCGTGCCGCACACCGTCGAGATCCATGACGCCCGTCCCTTCCAGGACGAACTGAGCCTGGACCGCGAGGGCTTCCAGCTGGTGAGCCACACCAGCTCGGTGGTCCACTCCACCGATCTCGCGGAGCTGGATCGCGTGTACCACCAGGAGATGGCCGAGCTGATCAAGCAGGTGAGCGGCGCGCGCGAAGTGGTCGTTCAGCGGAGCGGCCTGGTGCTGCGTACCAGCGAGCGGGCTCAGGAGCGCGTCGGCACGACACCGGCCCGCTTCGCGCACCTGGACTACACGCGGACTTCGGCGGAGCAGTTCCGTGACTCCGTGCTGACGGCCGAGGGCGCCGAGCCCGCGCCGTACAGCCGCTATGTCATCTACCAGGCGTGGCGCGCCACTTCGACCCCGCCGCACGACAGCGTGCTGGCACTGGTGGACGCGACCACGGTCGGTGAGCAGGACACGCGTCTGTTCTACGGGGTGTTCGGCCCGGAGGGCGCACCCATGAGCCTGTTGGAGGCCCAGCTGGGTCTGGCGTCTGCGGACCACCGCTGGCTCTACTTCTCGGACATGACCCCCGACGAGGTGATCCTCTTCAAGGGATTCGACTCCGACTCCTCTCGGGCCACGGGCGTCATGCACACCGCATTCGACGACCCGATGTCCCGGACGGGCTCTCCGCGAGCGAGCATCGAGTCCCGCTTCTTCGCCTTCTTCGACTGACCTGGGACCCCGGGCCCCCATCCCAGGACTGTCCGGTGTTCCTGGCCTGTCCGGTATTCCTGGCCGTGCGAGGAGGCCAGGGTGATCCGGCCGGAAACCAGGGAACCGGCGTCATCGGATTCAGACGGGGACCGGGACGGGGGATCGTGCTCGTCGAGAGGGCACAACCGATCAGAAGCCGGCGTCACTGCCCCGCACGCTCGGTCGCGTTGCCGTCCCCCACGCGAGGATGCGCGTGCACAGGGCAGACCAGGCGCGAGTACTGAGGAGTACCGTTGAGCAGGCTGCGTTGGCTGACCGCGGGGGAGTCCCACGGTCCCGCACTCGTCGCGACGCTGGAGGGCCTTCCCTCCGGTGTGCCGATCACCACGGAGATGGTCTCCGGCCACCTGGCGCGGCGTCGGCTCGGATACGGTCGCGGTGCGCGTATGAAGTTCGAGCGCGACGAGGTGACCTTCCTCGGGGGTGTCCGGCACGGCCTCACGCTCGGCTCCCCGGTCGCGATCATGGTGGGCAACAGCGAGTGGCCGAAGTGGGAGCAGGTCATGGCGGCCGACCCGGTGGACCCTCAGGTGCTGGCCGGCCTCGCCCGCAACGCGCCGCTGACCCGCCCGCGCCCGGGGCATGCCGATCTGGCCGGGATGCAGAAGTACGGCTTCGACGAGGCCCGGCCGGTCCTGGAGCGCGCCTCCGCCCGGGAGACGGCGGCCCGTGTGGCCCTGGGCGCGGTGGCCCGCTCGTATCTGAAGGAGACAGTCGGCCTCCAGATCGTCTCGCACGTCGTCGAACTGGCCACCGTCAAGGTCCCGCCGGGCGTCCTTCCCACGCCGGCCGATGTCCGGACACTGGACGCCGACCCGGTGCGCTGTGTGGATGCCGATGCGTCGAAGGCGATGGTCGCCGAGATCGACCAGGCCCACAAGGACGGTGACACTCTCGGCGGTGTGGTGGAGGTCCTGGCCTACGGTGTGCCGGTGGGGCTCGGCTCGCACGTGCACTGGGACCGCAGGCTGGACGCACGACTGGCCGGTGCGCTCATGGGCATCCAAGCGATCAAGGGGGTCGAGATCGGTGACGGTTTCGAGCTGGCGCGCGTGCCGGGCTCGCAGGCGCACGACGGGATGGTGAACACCGGGACGGGCATCCGCCGGGTCTCGGGCCGCTCCGGCGGCACGGAGGGCGGTCTGTCCACGGGGGAGCTGCTCCGGGTGCGTGCGGCGATGAAACCGATCGCGACCGTGCCGCGCGCCCTGCGGACTGTCGATGTCACCACCGGTGAGGCGGCCCAGGCTCATCACCAGCGCTCCGACGTGTCCGCGGTGCCGGCCGCCGGCATCGTCGCGGAGGCGATGGTCGCGCTGGTCCTGGCGGACGCGGTGGCGGAGAAGTTCGGTGGTGACTCGGTCGCCGAGACCCGCCGGAACGTCCGTTCCTACCTCGAGCATCTGGCCATCCGGTGAGCGGGGTGCCCGTGGTCGTGCTCGTGGGCCCGATGGGGGTGGGCAAGTCGACCGTCGGGCCGCTGCTGGCCGAGCGGCTGGGCGTGGGTTACCGGGACACGGACGACGACATCGTCGCCGGGCAGGGCAGCACCATCGCCGACATCTTCGCCAACGAGGGCGAGCCCGCTTTCCGAGAGCTGGAGAAGGACGCGGTGCGCCGGGCACTGGGCGAACACGACGGGGTGCTCGCCCTGGGCGGCGGTGCGGTCCTCGACGAGGACACCCGCGCGCTGTTGGCGGGCCTGCGGGTCGTCTGTCTCACGATGGACGTCGAGGAGGCGGTCAGGCGCGCCGATCTGGACGTGGCCCGGCCGCTGCTCGCGGTCGACCCGCGCAAGCGGTGGACCGAACTGATGGATGCGCGGCGGCACCTGTACGAGGAGGTCGCGACGGTTGTCGTCGCGACGGACGGCCGCACGTCCGACGAGGTGACCCAAGCCGTCCTGGAAGCGCTGGCGCTGCGGGACGGACCGGTGTGGCCGTACCGCCGGTCCAGGCCGGCGGCACGGCGTGCACCGAGGCAGGCCGTGCGAGGTCCCGGCCGGCCATGCCCCCTGGACGAACCGACCAGGTGAGTGCCCATGGAGGCCGGTCTCCCCCGCAGTGCCGCCGGCGAGATCGCGTCTGCCGGGTTGCCCATGTGGTGGGCTCGTCCGCTCACACGTTGAAGCGGAACTCCACCACGTCCCCGTCCTGCATCACGTAGTCCTTGCCCTCCATGCGGGCCTTGCCCTTGGCGCGGGCCTCGGCCACCGAACCGGTCTCCACCAGGTCGTGGAAGGAGATGACCTCCGCCTTGATGAAGCCCTTCTGGAAGTCCGTGTGGATGACTCCGGCGGCCTCGGGGGCGGTGGCGCCCTTCTTGATCGTCCAGGCGCGGGACTCCTTGGGGCCCGCCGTCAGGTACGTCTGGAGGCCGAGGGTGTCGAAGCCGACCCGGGCGAGGGTCGCGAGGCCGGGCTCGTCGGCGCCGACGGACTGGAGGAGTTCGAGCGCGTCCTCCTCGTCCAGCTCGGCGAGGTCCGCCTCCAGCTTGGCGTTGAGGAAGATCGCCTCGGCGGGCGCGACCAGGGCCCGCTGCTCGTTCTTGAAGTCCTCGTCGACCAGTTCCTCCTCGTCGACGTTGAAGACGTAGAGGAAGGGCTTGGTGGTGAGCAGGTGCAGGTCGTGCAGCAGCTCGTTGCGCTCGCCGCCCTGGACGATCCCGTGCGCGAAGAGCGTGTCGCCCTTCTCCAGGATCTCCTTCGCCTCCTCGACGGCCTTCACCTTCGGCGCGATGTCCTTCTTGATCCGCGACTCCTTCTGGAGGCGCGGCAGGACCTTCTCGATGGTCTGGAGGTCGGCGAGGATCAGCTCGGTGTTGATCGTCTCGATGTCGTCCTTGGGCGAGACCTTGCCGTCGACGTGCACGACGTTCTCGTCCTTGAAGGCACGGATGACCTGGCAGATCGCGTCCGACTCACGGATGTTCGCGAGGAACTTGTTGCCGAGGCCCTCGCCCTCGCTGGCGCCGCGCACGATGCCCGCGATGTCGACGAAGTCGACGGTCGCCGGGAGGACGCGCTGCGAACCGAAGATCTCGGCCAGCTTCGTCAGACGCTCGTCCGGGACGCCGACGACGCCGACGTTCGGCTCGATCGTGGCGAACGGGTAGTTGGCCGCCAGCACGTCGTTCTTGGTCAGGGCGTTGAACAGGGTCGACTTGCCGACGTTGGGCAGACCGACGATTCCGATCGTGAGCGACACGTTTACGACTTCCCGTACGTAGGAGGGCCAGGCGGCCGGTGGCCTGGGGCGGCGGGGCCTGGGGGTGCGGTCCGGCGGATCGTGCCCCAGGGGCCAGAGGGCTGGCCGGTCCCCCAGTTTACGGCGTGCCCGCGCCCCGCCCGGCGGCGTATCGAACGCTTGGCCAAGGTCCCCTCAACGGCGTGTCTGTGCACCCATTCGGCACATTAACCGACCTAAGTTGGTCGAGTGGAGCAGCACAGGACGCATCCCCCTCGGACCGGCCCGCAGCGTGGCACTCCCCTCCCGCCGCAGCTGGTCGGAGGGCGTGGGGAGCGGGGCGGCGCGGGGGCGGCGCGCCGTGTCCCGGTCGTGCGCGGGCCCGTTCCGGCCCCGGTCCGAGCCGTGCGGCGCGTCGCCCGCGCCGTGCGCCGGATGCCGAACCCCCGGCTCACGGGGCTGGGCGGCGGTCTGTTCTGCGCCGTGTCGATGTTCCTGCTGGCCTGCCTCGACCGGTTGCTGTTCGGCGCGTCCCTCACGCTGTACGGGGTGCTGTTCCTGCCGGTCAGCGCCTTGACCGCGGTGTGGGTGCGACGGGGTGACCTGGCGAGCGGGCCGGTGGTCGTGCCCCTCGCCTTCGCTGCCGGTCTGCCGCCGATCGCCGGGGGCGAGGGCGGGATCGCCGGGTATCTGATGAGCCTGGTCAGCGCCCTCGCCATGGCGGCGGGCTGGCTCTACGGCGGCACGCTCGTCGCCGGTGTCATCGTGACCGTGCGCAAGCTGCGGCTGATGGCCCGGCGCGCGGCCGAGCGGGAACGGCAGCGGGAGCGGGAGCGGGGGGCGATCCAGCAGCGGAGGAGGGTCCGGGCGGAGGACAGGGAGCCGGAGCCGCACGGCGGGCGCGGGCGACCGGGTACTCCCGGCGCCCGGCCCCGGTCCCCGGACGCAGGCGCTGCGGCCCGGCCCCGGTCCCCGAGGCCCCCGGCCCGGCCCCGCCGCACGGTGCCCCGCGGCTCCTGACCCGCCCTCGGGCGGGACGCGGTCGCGCCCGCGCTCAGCCCGCCTTCGCCGCCCGCATCGCCGCGCCCACGATGCCCGCGTTGTTCTGGAGCTGGGCCGGGACGATCTCGGCCTGGATGCCCTCGATCAGGTGCAGGAACTTGTGGGACTTGCGGCTGACGCCGCCGCCGATGATGAACAGCTCCGGGGAGAAGAGCATCTCCACGTGGGCCAGGTACTTGGTGACGCGCTTGGTCCAGTGCTCCCAGGTCAGATCGTGGTCGTCCTTGGCCTTCGTGGAGGCGCGGGTCTCCGCGTCGTGGCCGCCCAGCTCCAGGTGGCCCAGCTCCGTGTTGGGCACGAGGACGCCGTCGCAGAAGACGGCGCTGCCGATGCCCGTGCCGAAGGTCAGCATGATGACCGTGCCCCGGCGGCCTCGCCCGGCGCCGAACTGCACCTCGGCGACGCCCGCGGCGTCCGCGTCGTTCACCACGGTGACCTCGAGACCGCCGAGCCGGTCGCCGAGCAGGGCACGCGCGTCGACGTCGACCCAGCCCTTGTCGACGTTGGCCGCCGTGCGGATCGTGGCGCCGCCCGTGACCACGCCGGGGAAGGTGATGCCGACGGGGCCGGTCCAGCCGAAGTGGTCGACGACCTCCTTCACCCCGTCCGCCACCGCGTCGGGCGTCGCCGGTTGCGGGGTCAGCACCTTGTGCCGCTCGTCCGCCAGGTCTCCCAGGTCCAGGTCCACGGGAGCGCCCTTGATCCCGGATCCGCCGATGTCCACGCCGAAGATGTGCATGGCCCTACGTTACGTCGTACGACTGACAGTCACGGCCGGGGGCCACCAGGCCGGGGCCCGGCCCCGGCAACCCTCACGTCGTCGTACGCGTACGGCCCCGGAACCTTCACGTTCCGGGGCCGTACGGGGATGCAGAGGGCTCAGGCGCCGGTGGCGCCCTGTCCGGTGCGCGCGGCGACCAGGGCGGCCGCCTCCTCGCGCAGATCGCGGCGCAGCTCCTTCGGCAGCGAGAAGGTGATCGACTCCTCGGCGGCCTTGACCAGCTCGACGTCCTCGTAGCCCCGCTGGGAGAGCCACTCCAGGACCTCTTCGACGAGGACCTCGGGCACGGAGGCGCCCGAGGTGACGCCGACGGTCTCCACGCCCTCCAGCCAGGCCTCGTCGATCTCGCTCGCGAAGTCCACGAGGTAGGCCTCGCGGGAGCCGGCGAGCTTGGCGACCTCGACGAGCCGCTTGGAGTTGGAGGAGTTGCGGGAGCCGACGACGATGACGAGCTCGGCCTCCGCGCCCATCTGCTTCACGGCGAGCTGACGGTTCTGCGTGGCGTAGCAGATGTCGTCGCTCGGCGGGGACACGAGCAGCGGGAACTTCTCCTTCAGGGCGCCGACGGTCTCCATCGTCTCGTCGACGGAGAGCGTGGTCTGGGAGAGCCAGACGACCTTCGACGGGTCGCGGACCTCGACCTTCTCGACGTCGCCGGGGCCGTCGACCAGCTGGATGTGGTCGGGGGCCTCGCCGGAGGTGCCGATGACCTCCTCGTGGCCCTCGTGTCCGATCAGCAGGATGTCGAAGTCCTCGCCCGCGTAGCGGATGGCCTCCTTGTGGACCTTGGTGACCAGGGGGCACGTCGCGTCGATGGTGGCGAGCCTGCCGCGCTCGGCCTCCTCGTGGACCGTGGGGGCCACGCCGTGCGCCGAGAACATCACGATGTTGCCCTCGGGGACCTCCTCCGTCTGCTCGACGAAGATGGCGCCTTTCTTCTCCAGGGTCTGCACGACGTACTTGTTGTGGACGATCTCGTGTCGGACGTAGATCGGGGCCCCGTACTGTTCGAGGGCCTTCTCGACGGCGATCACGGCACGGTCGACACCCGCGCAGTAGCCGCGCGGAGCGGCGAGGAGGACACGGCGGCGGCCAGACGAAGCGGTCATGCACCCCATCGTAGGGGGTTCCCCGCGGGGGGCTCCGCCGTGGGAGCGGGGGGTGAGCTCGGGGGTACGCGCGGGTGTGCCGGGTGCGGGTGGTGTGTGGTTTCCCGCGCGGTTCCCCGCGCCCCTGAAGGGAACGGGCCTGCGGCCCGCCGTTCAGGAGGGCCACGGGGCGTGCCCCGAGCCACAGGGCACTGTCGGCGCCCCCCGATACGCTCCCCCCATGGCTCTCCACACATCCGCCGACGCTCCCTTGCCCGTCGGCGAGGTCTCCCGGCTCATCGGCGGCTGGATCGACCGGCTCGGCTCGGTGTGGGTCGAGGGGCAGATCACGCAGCTGTCGCGGCGTCCCGGCGCCGGCGTCGTCTTCCTCACGCTGCGGGACCCGTCGCACGACATCTCCGTGAGCGTCACCTGCTACCGGCAGGTGTTCGACGCGATCGCGGACGTCGTCAGCGAGGGCGCCCGGGTCGTGGTGCACGCGAAGCCCGAGTGGTACGCGCCGCGCGGTCAGCTGTCCCTGCGGGCCACCGAGATGAAGCCGGTCGGCGTGGGTGAACTGCTCGCCCGGCTGGAGCAGTTGAAGAAGTCGCTGGCGGCGGAGGGACTGTTCGCGCCGGAGCGGAAGAAGGCGCTGCCGTTCCTGCCGCAACTGATCGGGCTGGTGTGCGGCCGGGCCTCCGCGGCCGAGCGGGACGTGCTGGAGAACGCCCGGCACCGCTGGCCGGCCGTCCGCTTCGAGGTGCGCAACGTCGCCGTGCAGGGCGTGCACGCCGTGCCGCAGGTCGTGCAGGCGGTGAAGGAGCTGGACGCGATGGAGGGCGTGGACGTCATCGTCGTGGCCCGCGGCGGCGGCAGCGTCGAGGACCTGCTGCCGTTCTCCGACGAGCAGCTCGTGCGGGCCGTCGCGTCCTGCCGTACGCCGGTGGTGTCGGCGATCGGGCACGAGCCGGACACCCCGCTGCTGGACTATGTGGCGGACCTGCGGGCGTCCACGCCGACCGACGCGGCCAAGAAGGTCGTACCGGACGTCGGGGAGGAGTACGAGCGGGTGCGGTGGCTGCGGGACCGGGCGCGGCGGTGTGTGGAGGCACTCGTGGAGCGGGAGGAGCGGGGGCTCGCGCACGCCCTGGCGCGCCCCTCGATGGAGGACCCGCACCGCATGATCGACGAGCGGGCCGACCAGGTGGCCTCGCTGCTCGACCGGGGCCGCCGCTGCCTCGGCCACCACCTGGACCGGGCGCTCTCGGAGCTGACGCACACGCACGCGCGCGTGGTGGCCCTCTCCCCCGCCGCGACCCTGCAGCGCGGGTACGCGGTGCTGCAGAAGGCGGACGGGCACGTGGTGCGGGCGCCCGGGGAGGTCGCGGCCGGGGAGCCGTTGCGGGCGCGGGTCGCGGAGGGCGAGTTCGCCGTCCGGGTCGACGGCGCTGTCGGAGGGGACGCATAAGGTGGGCCGCATGACCAGCAAGGTGAGCGAGGCCGGGGAGACGACCGTGACGGGCGGGGAGGCCGGAGCGCCCGAGGCCGACCGGGCCCTCGGCTACGAGCAGGCGCGGGACGAGCTGATCGAGGTCGTCCGGCGGCTGGAGGCGGGCGGTACGACGCTGGAGGAGTCCCTCGCCCTGTGGGAGCGCGGCGAGGAGCTGGCCAAGGTGTGCCGCCGCTGGCTGGACGGCGCGCGGGCCCGCCTGGACGCGGCCCTGGCGGAGGACGACGAGACGGACGCCTCCGGCGACGCCCGGAGCTGACCCCCGTCCTCCCGGTGCCGGCCTCCGCTCTTCGGGTGCCGGCCTGCGCCTTGCGGGTGCCGATCTCCGCTCTTCGGATACGGCACCGGCTCCCCTCTCCGGGTGGGGCGATGATCACCGGTTCGTGTGAAGCGGATCACCCGACCCCACTTTTGATTGAACCTTGAACTTCTACTGCGTATCCTCGGTGTCGTCAGCGCACGCCTCCCGAAGGTTGTTCCATGTCTCTCGTTCTCGACCCCGCCGCCCAGGACCTGCTGTTCCGCGAAGCGCACACCGCGAACGCGTTCACCGACGAGCCGGTCACCGAGGAGCAGGTGCAGGCGATCTACGACCTGGTCAAGTACGGTCCCACCGCCTTCAACCA
Organism: Streptomyces sp. HM190; assembly: GCF_009857135.1. Lineage (GTDB taxonomy): Bacteria > Actinomycetota > Actinomycetes > Streptomycetales > Streptomycetaceae > Streptomyces > Streptomyces heilongjiangensis. The sequence goes on along the minus strand of NZ_CP047318.1, from coordinate 5,627,446 downwards.
GACCCCGCTGCGCATCGTCCTGGTCCGCTCCGCCGAGGCCCGCGAGCGCCTCGTGGCGCACATGGCCGAGGGCAACCAGGCCAAGACCGCCACCGCCCCGCTGGTCGCGATCCTCGCCGCGGACAACGAGTTCCACGAGGAGCTGCCGACCCTGTTCCCGGCGTTCCCGCAGGCCAAGGACCTCTTCTTCGCCGAGCGCCCCGCCCGTGAGGCCGCCGCCGGACTGAACGCCGCCCTCCAGGCCGCGTACTTCATCATCGGCGTCCGCGCCGCGGGCCTCGCCGCCGGCCCGATGACGGGCTTCGACGCCGCCGGCGTGCAGAAGGAGTTCCTGGACGACGACCACACCCCGCTGATGGTCGTCAACATCGGCAAGCCGGGTGAGGGCGCCTCCTACCCGCGCTCCCCGCGCCTCGCCTACGACGAGGTCATCACCACCGTCTGACACACGGACGGCGACAGGGAAGGGGCCCGGCACGCGTGCCGGGCCCCTTCCCTGTCGCCGTCCGTGAGCGCGTCACTCCGCGCTCAGGGCGCTCGCCATCTTCGTCAGCTCCTCGAACGACGCGCTGCCCGCGACCACGGTGGTCGCCTCCTCACCCCGCAGGACGAGGGCGTCGTAGCGCTCGCCCTCGTAGCGGGTCCAGGTCTCGCCGCCGATCTCCTGCGTGGTGCCGGTCTTCCTCGCGTCCTGGGTGGCGTCCGGGATGAACCGGGACGGCTTCTCCGCGGACTGCTCGACGGCCACGTACCGGCCGTCCGGGGAGTGGAAGCCGAGGTGCCAGTGGTCGGAGTCGGCGCCGCTGAAACGGACGGAGGTCGCCTTCCAGGTGTCGGGCAGGCCCACGGGTGCGGCCACCGGGTAGGAGGCGGCGCGGCGTGCCGTGAGCAGTTCGACGCGGTAGTCGACGCGCTTCAGCTCCTGCTCGGTCTCGTCGTGCGGGATGAAGAGATAGATGACCCAGGCCGCGAGCACGATGAGCCCCAGGGAGAGGACCATGTCGCGAACGGACTGCTTGCCTTTCGTACCTGCCACGCCCTCATCGTCGCAGGTGCACCCGTCTGCTCATCCGTGGGGTCCCCTGCTCAATCTGTCAGCCTGACGATAGAGTCGGGCCGAACCCTCATCCGGCCGTCGTCGTATCAGAAAGGTGCGCTCCGATGACCGAGAACCATCACCTGCCGTCCGAGCTCGAAGTCCCCTCCGAGGCCCCCGACCGCAACCTCGCCCTGGAGCTCGTACGGGTGACCGAGGCGGCCGCGATGGCCGCGGGCCGCTGGGTCGGCCGCGGGGACAAGAACGGTGCCGACGGCGCCGCCGTACGCGCCATGCGGACCCTGGTCTCCACCGTCTCGATGAACGGCGTCGTCGTCATCGGGGAGGGCGAGAAGGACGAAGCCCCGATGCTCTTCAACGGGGAGCGCGTCGGCGACGGGACCGGCCCGGAGTGCGACATCGCCGTGGACCCGATCGACGGCACCACGCTGACGGCCAAGGGCATGACCAACGCGATCGCCGTGCTCGCGGCGGCCGACCGGGGCACGATGTTCGACCCGTCGGCCGTCTTCTACATGGACAAGCTCGTGACCGGCCCCGAGGCCGCCGACTTCGTCGACATCGACGCGCCGATCTCGGTGAACATCCGCCGGGTGGCCAAGGCGAAGCGGTCCACCCCCGAGGACGTCACCGTCGTCATCCTCGACCGGCCGCGGCACGAGGGCATCATCAACGAGATCCGGGAGACCGGGGCGCGCATCAAGCTGATCTCGGACGGTGACGTCGCCGGCTCGATCCTGGCGCTGCGCGAGGGCACCGGGGTCGACATGCTGCTCGGCATCGGCGGTACGCCCGAGGGCATCATCTCGGCCTGCGCGGTGAAGTGCCTCGGCGGCACGATCCAGGGCAAGCTGTGGCCGAAGGACGACGAGGAGCGGCAGCGCGCGATCGACGCCGGCCACGACCTCGACCGGGTACTGACCACGGACGACCTGGTGTCCGGGGAGAACGTGTTCTTCGTCGCCACGGGGATCACCGACGGCGAGCTGCTGCGGGGTGTGCGGTACCGGTCGGAGACGGCGACGACCGACTCGATCGTGATGCGGTCCAAGTCGGGGACGGTGCGGCGGATCGACTCGGTGCACCGGCTGAGCAAGCTGCGGGCCTACAGCTCGATCGACTTCGAGAAGGCGAAGTAGCTCCGCCGGTCGAGCGGCAGGTGTCAGGAGGACTGCGGTGCGCTGTGGGCCGCGGCATTCGTCGTGGCTTGTCGCGCAGTTCCCCCGCGGCCTCCCAAGACCTGCGGGCGACCGGCGTCACGAGGGCGCCCTCTTTGTGCGGAAGGGGGCGCCCTCGGCGCGTGTGCCGCGGCCAGTGCTGTGACCGGAAAGGTTCGCCGGCTCCCGGCGAACCTTTCCGGTCACAGCGCTAGCCGGCCGCCGCTATCGTCCCCGCCGCCCGCGCCGCCTTCTTCAACTCCAGGTCGCGGCGGCGCCGGCGGGCGAGCACCACGCGGCGTTCCGCCGCGGTCAGACCGCCCCAGACGCCGTACGGTTCCGGTTGCAGGAGTGCGTGTTCCCGGCACTCGACCATGACCGGACAACGGGCGCAGACGCGCTTGGCGGCCTCCTCACGGGAGAGCCGGGCCGCAGTGGGCTCCTTGGAGGGGGCGAAGAACAACCCGGCCTCGTCACGCCGGCACACGGCCTCCGTGTGCCACGGGGCTTCCTGATCCCTGTCTCGCACTGGCACCCGCTGGGGCGGAACGGCAGCGACCTGCAGGGACGAATGCGGCGGTTGCAGCACGGTCTACTCCTGACGACGGCTTCGCGAGCGAGAGACGATGCAGCAAGCCCTACCCGCTGTGCGCGGGCCTATGCACTGAGTCCCCAACCGCCGGGATTCCAGGCCCCCACCCATCGGTCAGCAGTGGACCGAACCCCTCCGGAAACGGTCCGGGAGTGATCCACTTCACAGGCGTCAATGGTCCAGGTGTTTGCGCAAACCGCCGTCGACCCTGCGGGCGACATGATCGGTGACCCGGCCGAGGAGGTCGGCGATCATCTTGCCGCGCCGGGGTTTCGCCTCGACGCTGCCGAGCACGGCGAAGCCGTCGACGTAGACCACCGGCGCGTCCGGTTCACCGGAATCGAGGGTGTCCACCTCGAAGGAGCCGAGGACACCGCCGCCGCTGCCGCGCAGGGAGACGTTCTCCGGGACGCGGATCTCCACGCTGCCGAAGACGGAGACGGCCCTGATCATCACCTGGCGGTGCTCGAAGAGGGCCTCGCTGAGGTCTATCTCCACGCTGCCGAACACGGCGTACGCGTGGATGCGGCGACCCGCGCGCCAGCGGCCCTTGCGGACCGAGGCACTGAAGACCGCGAGCAGATGCTCGTCCGCGTCGACCGGGATGGCGCCGGGGGTGGGGCGGTGGGGCACGGAGGACCGCGGCGCGTACGCCGACGGCGCGTGCGCGGCGGGCAGGTCCCGTATGAAGACGTCCAGTTCACCGACCGTCTTGGCGGCCAGCACGCCCTCCACCCGCTCGGCGTGCTCCTCCGCGGTGAGGCGCCCCTCGGCGAGGGCGTCCCTGAGGATGTCGGTGATGCGGTCACGGTCGGCGTCCGAGGCGCGCAACTCGGCGGCGGCGGCGCGCGCTCCGGTCTGCTTCTGAAGGTCCACGACAGCAGAGTACCCACACACGATAGATCGCGACAGTCCCCGTGGGTGGGGAACTGAGCCTTACCTCACAAGCCCGCCTTCGGCGGCAGGTTCTACGCTGGTGGACGCCGCCGATGGAGGCCGGCCGCCGGTGTGAGCCGCAGGCTTCGCCGCCCCGGAGGCGAGCCGCGCCTGAGTCAGCCTGTCTAGTGAGGAATGGGCACCGATGCCTGAGTTCGAGTACACCGATCTGCTCCCCATGGGAGAGGACACCACTCCGTACCGGCTGGTGACCTCCGAGGGTGTCTCCACCTTCGAGGCCGACGGACGCACCTTCCTCAAGGTGGAGCCGGAGGCGCTGCGCAAGCTGGCGGCCGAGGCCATCCACGACATCCAGCACTACCTGCGCCCGGCCCACCTGGCACAGCTGCGCCGGATCATCGACGACCCGGAGGCGTCCGGCAACGACAAGTTCGTCGCCCTGGACCTGCTGAAGAACGCGAACATCGCGGCGGCGGGCGTCCTGCCGATGTGCCAGGACACCGGCACCGCGATCGTCATGGGCAAGCGCGGCCAGAACGTCCTCACCGAGGGCCAGGACGAGAAGGCGCTCTCCCAGGGCATCTACGACGCGTACACCAAGCTCAACCTGCGCTACTCGCAGATGGCTCCGCTCACCATGTGGGAGGAGAAGAACACCGGCTCCAACCTCCCGGCGCAGATCGAGCTGTACGCGACGGACGGCGGCGCGTACAAGTTCCTGTTCATGGCGAAGGGCGGCGGTTCCGCCAACAAGTCGTTCCTCTACCAGGAGACGAAGGCCGTCCTGAACGAGGCCTCCATGATGAAGTTCCTGGAGGAGAAGATCCGTTCGCTGGGCACGGCCGCCTGCCCGCCGTACCACCTCGCGATCGTCGTGGGCGGCACGTCCGCCGAGTACGCGCTGAAGACCGCCAAGTACGCCTCCGCGCACTACCTGGACGAGATCCCCGCCGAGGGGTCGCCGCTCGGCCACGGCTTCCGGGACAAGGAACTGGAGGAGAAGGTCTTCGAGCTGACGCAGCGGATCGGCATCGGCGCGCAGTTCGGCGGCAAGTACTTCTGCCACGACGTGCGCGTGGTGCGGCTCCCCCGGCACGGCGCGTCCTGCCCGGTCGCGATCGCGGTGTCCTGCTCCGCCGACCGCCAGGCCGTCGCGAAGATCACCGCCGAGGGCGTCTTCCTGGAGCAGCTGGAGACGGACCCGGCGCGGTTCCTGCCGGACACCACCGACGAGCACCTCGACGAGGCCGGCGACGTCGTGCGGATCGACCTCAACCAGCCGATGGACGACATCCTCGCGGAGCTGACCAAGTACCCGGTCAAGACCCGGCTGTCGCTCTCCGGTCCGCTGGTCGTGGCCCGCGACATCGCGCACGCCAAGATCAAGGAGCGGCTGGACGCGGGCGAGGAGATGCCGCAGTACCTGAAGGACCACCCGGTGTACTACGCCGGCCCGGCGAAGACCCCCGAGGGGTACGCCTCCGGTTCCTTCGGTCCGACGACGGCCGGCCGCATGGACTCCTACGTGGAGCAGTTCCAGGCGGCGGGCGGCTCCAAGGTGATGCTGGCGAAGGGCAACCGCTCCCAGCAGGTCACCGACGCCTGCGGCACGCACGGCGGCTTCTACCTGGGCTCCATCGGCGGCCCGGCGGCGCGGCTCGCCCAGGACTGCATCAAGAAGGTCGAGGTAGTCGAGTACGAGGAACTCGGCATGGAGGCCGTCTGGAAGATCGAGGTCGAGGACTTCCCGGCGTTCATCGTCGTCGACGACAAGGGCAACGACTTCTTCAAGGACCCGGCGCCCGCGCCGACGTTCACCACCATCCCGGTCCGCGGCCCGGGTCTGGCCTGACGGACGGACCCGTGCCCCCGGGGGCTTCGCCTTCCGGGGGCACGGGGATCCGTGCGGGCCGCGGGCGCCCGGCGGGCCGCCGGGCCGGCTTGGCGCGCTGCGCGTCCGCGATCTCGGCCGGGAAGTCGACATCATCGCCCGTGGCGAGGGATCCGGTGGTCAGCGCGGTGGGGTAGGCCTCCGTGCCGCCCTCGCGGACCACGACGACCTTCGTCGCACGGTCTTTCGCCGAGGCTCGTTCGACCGCCAGGTCGACACGTCGGGGCGACGCTGCTGCACACCGCCGACCAGGGCCCGCGCATTCCACCCTCACTCGTCCGAGCGAAACCGGGAACACCGCGACGGGCCCGGACGCTGTACCGGTCATGAGTGACTTCCGCGTCGAACACGACTCCATGGGCGAGGTCCGGGTCCCCGTGGACGCCAAGTGGCGTGCGCAGACCCAGCGGGCGGTGGAGAACTTCCCGGTGTCGGGACAGCGCCTGGAGCGCGCCCAAATCGAGGCCCTGGCGAGGATCAAGGGCGCCGCGGCGAAGGTCAACGCCGAGCTGGGGGTCCTCGACGAGGACATCGCGCAGGCCGTCCAGGAGGCGGCGGCGGAGGTCGCGGAGGGCCGGTGGGACGAGCACTTCCCGGTGGACGTGTTCCAGACCGGCTCCGGGACGTCGTCGAACATGAACACCAACGAGGTCATCGCCACCCTGGCGACGGAGCGGCTCGGCCGGCCCGTCCACCCCAACGACCACGTCAACGCCTCGCAGTCGTCCAACGACGTGTTCCCCTCCTCCCTCCACATCGCCGCCACCGCGGCCGTCACCCGCGATCTGATCCCGGCGCTCGACCATCTCGCGGCGGCCCTCTCCCGCAAGGCGGAGGAGTTCGCGGACGTCGTGAAGTCCGGCCGCACGCACCTGATGGACGCCACCCCGGTCACGCTGGGCCAGGAGTTCGGCGGCTACGCGGCCCAGGTCCGGTACGGCGTGGAGCGGCTGCGGGCGTCGCTGCCCCGGCTCGCCGAACTGCCCCTGGGCGGGACGGCGGTGGGCACCGGCATCAACACCCCGCCGGGGTTCTCCGCCGCCGTGATCGCCGAGGTCGCGCGGGCCACCGGGCTGCCGCTGACCGAGGCGCGGGACCACTTCGAGGCGCAGGGCGCGCGGGACGGCGTCGTCGAGACGTCCGGGCAGCTGCGTACGATCGCCGTGTCCCTCACCAAGATCGCCAACGATCTGCGGTGGATGGCGTCCGGGCCGCGCACCGGTCTCGCGGAGATCTCCCTGCCGGACCTCCAGCCCGGCTCCTCGATCATGCCGGGCAAGGTCAACCCGGTGGTCCCGGAGGCGGTCCTCATGGTCGCCGCCCAGGTCACGGGCAACGACACGACGGTCGCCGTGGCCGGCGCCTCCGGCAACTTCGAGCTGAACGTCATGCTGCCGGTCATCGCGAAGAACGTCCTGGAGTCGATCCGGCTCCTGGCGAACGTCTCCCGGCTGCTGGCCGACCGGACCGTGGACGGGATCGTCGCCCACCGGGAGCGGGCCCGCGAGTACGCCGAGTCGTCGCCGTCGGTGGTCACCCCGCTCAACAAGTACCTCGGCTACGAGGAGGCGGCGAAGGTCGCCAAGAGGTCGCTGGCCGAGCGGAAGACCATCCGCGAGGTCGTCCTGGAGAGCGGTTACGTGGACCGCGGCGACCTGACGGTGGAACAGCTCGACGAGGCGCTGGATGTCCTGCGGATGACGCGGCCGTGACCGGGTGACGCGCGGCGGCCGCCCCGGATGACGCACGGGTAACCGATTCCCGCCCAGGCGTGAACCATCAGCGGCACCGCAGCGTCATATGCGCATGACACCTAATATCTGTGCATGGCGGATGGTGGAGCGGTGAGACGAGTGGAAGCGGGCGGCCCGACGGCGTTCTGGGAGCCGGGACGTCACATCCTGTGGCGCTACCGGGAGAACGCGGGCGAGCGCTTCCACATCGCGCGCCCCGTCACCGTGGTCCGTGACGACGCGGAGGTGCTCGCCGTGTGGATGGCTCCCGGCACCGAGTGCGTGAAGCCCGTCCTCGCGGACGGGACCCCGCTGCACGCGGAACCGCTGGCCACCCGTTACAAGAAGCCGCGCGAGGTCCAGCGCGACCGCTGGTTCGGCACGGGTGTGCTGAAGCTGGCCCGGCCGGGCGAGCCGTGGTCGGTGTGGCTGTTCTGGGAGCCGGGTTGGCTTTTCAAGAACTGGTACGTCAATCTGGAGACGCCGCTGGCCCGTTGGGACGGTGGTGTGGATTCCGTGGATCACTTCCTGGACATCTGTGTGTATCCGGACCGGTCCTGGGACTGGCGCGACGAGGACGAGTTCGCGCAGGCCCAGCAGGACGGACTGATGGACGGTCACGCGGCGGAAAGGGTACGGGAGGCGGGGCGTTCGGCGGTGGAGGCGATCCGTGCCTGGGGCCCGCCGTTCTCGGACGGCTGGCAGCACTGGCGCCCGAATCCCGCGTGGGGAGTACCGTCTCTCCCTGACGACTGGGACCGTACGCCCGCGCAGCTCTCCTCATGAGACCCTTGATGCGCCCCCGGTCCACAACCGTAGGATCGTCCTCCGCGAGGATGCCCAGGGGTAAGTCCCGCAGTTCGCGCAGTGCTTGACCATACGTCACCGAGGGGCGGCAGGACGTGATCAAGGGGTACGAGGGCCACACCGGCAGAGGCCGGAGAAGACCAGACGGACGGTCGGTACTGTCGTTCGGCGGGTCCGCCGGTACCGTGTGTGGCACAGGAACTGCCTCTGACCACGCGGGAAATCCGTTCCTGGGGCACGTAATCCGGGTATCGGCCTTTCTGCGGGACGAAGTATCGGGTTTGCTGCGGGACGAACTGCGCGTAGCTCGCGCAGTCCCGGACGGATGGATTCGACACGCGTGACGGAGCACCCCACCTCCCACGAGCGCCCTCAGAGCGGCGCCGGCCCCGCGGATGCCCGCGGGGCGGTTCTGCGTACCCAGGAGCCGCTGCGCGCGGCGCCCGCCGGGGCCTTACCCGCACAGGCACGCACGAGTGACGCGCAGGCCCGTACGGGCGACACCGCCGCCGAGCCGGGCACGGCGACCCCGTGCACGAAGAACGGCGAAGCCCTTTCGGAGCACGCCCAGCCTGCGCTCTCCGAGCATTCCCAGCCCTCGGCCACCGAGCCCGACCCGCACCGCCCCCGCCCGGCACCGGAGACCATTCCGGCGCAGCCCGGCGGCGAGGCGGAGCGGTCGGCCGGCGCGGTGGGCGGTCCGGACCGGCGCAGCGGGCAGGGTGTCGCGCCGGGCGCCCCCATGCCGATGCGGCGCGACGGCGACCGGTTGCGGTTCGTCGGCGCCGCGACCCGGCGGATCGCCCGCGGCATCGACCTGGACGAGATCGTCATGGGCCTGTGCCGGGCGACCGTGCCGACGTTCTCCGACGCCATCCTCGTGTATCTGCGCGAACCCCTGCCCGTCGGCGACGAACGGCCCACCGGTCCCATGCTGCTGCGGCTGCGCCGCACCGACCGGATCCCCGAGGAGCGGGACACCGAGGGCGGCTTCATGCCCGCGCTCCAGCCCGAGCCCGTCGACCTGGCGGTGGTCACCGCCGAGCAGTGCGAGGTGCGGCCCGGCGGGGCGCTCGCCGAGGTGCTGCGCGGGGTCCGGCCGGTCTTCGCCGACGCGCCCGCCGCACACGACGCGCTGCCGGAACTGCTCGGTCCGGAGGCCCAGCTGACGGTGCCGACGGGGCAGCGGGCGATCCTCGCGCCGCTGCGCGGGCGGCGCCGGGTGATCGGCGCGGCCGTGTTCCTGCGCCGCCCCGAGCGGATGGCGTTCGAGCAGGACGACCTGCTGGTCGCCGCGCAGCTCGCCACCCACAGCGCGCTCGGCATCGACAAGGCCGTGCTGTACGGGCGTGAGGCGTACATCGCCGACGAGTTGCAGCGGACCATGCTCCCGGAGGCGCTGCCGAAGTGCACCGGCGTGCGGCTCGCGCACCGGTATCTGCCGGCCGCGGAGACCGCACGGGTCGGCGGCGACTGGTACGACGCGATTCCCCTGCCGGGGAGCCGGGTCGCGCTGGTCGTGGGCGACGTCATGGGGCACTCGATGACGTCCGCCGCGATCATGGGTCAGCTGCGGACGACCGCGCAGACGCTGGCCGGGCTGGACCTTCCTCCGCAGGAGGTGCTGCACCACCTCGACGAGCAGGCGCAGCGGCTGGGCACGGACCGGATGGCGACCTGTCTGTACGCCGTGTACGACCCGGTCTCGCACCGCATCACCATCGCCAACGCCGGGCATCCGCCGCCGGTCCTGCTGCACCTGGGCGGGCGCGCCGAGGTACTGCGGGTGCCGCCGGGCGCGCCGATCGGTGTGGGCGGGGTGGACTTCGAGGCGGTGGAGCTGGACGCGCCGGCCGGGGGCACGCTGCTGCTGTACACCGACGGGCTGGTGGAGTCCCGGCTCCGGGACGTGTGGACCGGCATAGAGCAGCTGCGCGAGAAGCTCGCCGCGACCGCGCAGTTGACCGGGCCGGACCATCCGCCGCCGCTGGAGGCGTTGTGCGACGAGGTGCTCGACATGCTCGGTCCGGGTGACCGGGACGACGACATCGCGCTGCTCGCCGCCCGGTTCGATGGGATCGCTCCCAGCGATGTCGCCTACTGGTTCCTGGAACCGGAGGAGATGGCTCCGGGGCGGGCCCGTCGTCTCGCCCGCCACGCCCTGTCCCGCTGGGGGCTGGAGGAGCTGACCGACTCGGTGGAGTTGCTGATCAGTGAGGTCGTGACGAACGCGGTGCGGTACGCGACGCGGCCGGTGACGCTGCGGTTGCTGCGGACCGATGTGCTGCGCTGCGAGGTGACCGACGACGTGCCCCAGCTGCCGCGGCTGCGGCAGGCGCGGGCGACCGACGAGGGCGGGCGCGGGCTCTACCTCGTCAATCGGCTGGCGAAGCGGTGGGGAGCGACACGGCTGAGCGCGGGGAAGGTGGTCTGGTTCGAGCTGAACCAGGCGTGAGCGCTCCGCCGGGTTGGGCCGGTCATCGCTCGGAGTCGGCTCGGGGCCGGCTGTGACCAGCAGACTGCGGGTTTGCGTGGGGCTGATCGCGCAGTTCCCCGCGCCCCTGGACCACAGAGGGGGCGCCCGGTGTTCACCGGGCGCCCCCTTTCTGTGTGTTCTCTTGTGCGGCTAGCCGCCCACCTGTGGGTCGTTCGGGTCCGGCGGGAGTTCGGGGTCGCCGCTGGGCGTCCCCTCCGGGGTCGTCTCCGGAGTCTCCTCAGGGGTCGTCTCCGGAGTCTCCTCGGGAGTCGTCTCCGGAGTCTCCTCAGGGGTCGTCTCCGGAGTCTCCTCCGGCGTGGTCTCCGGGGACTCCGACGGGGTCGGGCTCTGGCTCGGGGACTCGGTCGGCGCGACCGCGGCGCCCTGGGTGGTCTCCAGGTCGAACTTGGTCTTCTCACCCATCACGCCGAAGGTGTACGTGGCCCAGATCTGGGCCGGGAAGCCACCGCCGTTGACGCGTTCGACGCCGGCCGCCCCGTACATCGGGACGTGCTTGCCGTTCTTGCTCATGTCCTCGCCGAACAGGCCGACCGAGGTCACCAGCCTCGGGGTGTAGCCGGTGAACCAGGCGGAGCGGTTCTCGTCGGAGGTACCGGTCTTGCCGGCCACCTGCTGGCCGTTGCGAGCCGGGTTGTCCCGGACGGAGAGCTTGGCCGTACCGTCGTCGACCACACCTGTGAGGACCGAGGTGACCGTGTCGGCGGCCTCGCGGGTGATGACCTGCTCGCCGATCGGGTCGGTCATCCGCACCGCGCCGTCCCGGTGCTCGGCCGAGGCGAGGATGGTCGGGGTGACCTTCTTGCCGTGGTTGTCGAGGGTGGCGTAGATGCCGGCCATCTCCAGCGGGCTCGCGCCCATGGAGCCGAGGGTCTGGGCGGGCACCGCCTGCATGCCCTCGGTGTCCATGCCGAGCTTCCCGGCGACCTCCATGACCTTCTCCATCCCGACGTCGACGCCCATCTGGGCGAAGACGGAGTTGATGGACTTGTTCATGGCGGTCTGCACGGTGACGTCGCCGTAGTTGACGTCGTCCTCGTTGGGCGGGGCGAAGCCGACCTTGGTGCCGTTGTCGAGGACCTGGTGCCTGCTGTCACCGTCGTAGACGGTGTTCGCGGCGATCGGGTCGCCGTCCTGGGTCTCGGCCTGCCCGTCGACGGCCGCGGCGAGGATCACCGGCTTGAAGGTGGAGGCGGGCTGGTAGTCCCGGCGTGTGGCGTTGTTCTGGTAGTGCTTCACGTAGTCGATGCCGCCGTACATGGCGAGGACCTTGCCGGTCTTCGGGTCGACGGAGACGGCGCCGGCCTGGACGTGTGCGTCGACCTTGCGCTTCTTGGGGTCGAGCTTGCTGGTGAGCCGCTGCTTGACGGCCTTCTCCAGCGCCGCCTGCTTCTTCGGGTCGATGTTGAGCTTGATCGTCCAGCCGCCCTTGTCGATGAGGGCCACGGCCTCCTCACGGTCGGCCGCGCGGCCGCTGGCGACGAGCTGGCGGGCCAGCTCGCTGTTGGCGGCCTCCACCAGATAGCCCGTCTGCCCGGCCATGTCGGGCGTGGCCTGCGGCGGCTTCAGCTTGGGGAACTTCATGCCCTTGCGCTTGTCGGCGTCCAGCCACTTCATCTCGACCATGTTGTCGAGGACGTAGTTCCAGCGCGCCATGACCAGCTTCCTGCCGGTCGGGGTGGCGACGGCCAGGTCGTACTGGCTGGGGGCCTGGAGGAGGGCGGCGAGGTACGCGCCCTGGGCGACGGTGAGGTCCTTGGCGTCCTCGCGGTAGTACGCCTGGGCCGCGGCCTGGATGCCGGAGGCGCCGCGGCCGTAGTAGCTGGTGTTGATGTAGCCCGCGAGGATGGTGTCCTTGGTCTCGTTGCGCTCCAGCTTCAGGGAGATGACCAGTTCCTTGAGCTTGCGGGTCACCGTCTGGTCGGACGTCAGGTAGAAGTTCTTGACGTACTGCTGGGTGATCGTCGAGCCGCCCTGCTTGCCCTTGCCGGAGAGGGTGTTGATCACACCGCGGGTCATGCCCTTGAGGTCGACACCGGGGTCGTCGTAGAAGCTCTTGTTCTCGGCGGCGACGAAGGTCTGCTGGACCTGCTTGGGGACCTTGTCGAGTTCGACGATCTCGCGCGCGGTCGTGCCCTTGCCCGTGCGCGCGAGGAGCTTGCCGTCCTCGAACTGGTAGACGTTGCTTTCCTTGGTCGCGTCCGGGTTGCCCTTGGGGATGTCGATCATCAGGTACAGCACGAAGAACGCGCCCATGACCAGCAGGCACAGACCGAAGAACGTGCCGAGGATCTTCTTCCAGGTGAAGAGGCGGCGTATCCCGGTCTTCTTCTTTTTCCCGCCGCCCTTGCCGCCCTTGGCCGCGGCCCGGGCGGCGGCCCGCCCGCCGCCCGCGGGCGGCTCTATGACCGCGGTCGTCCCCGCCTCACCACCGGACGAGCGCTTGGGCGCCGCGCGGCGACCGCCGCGTTGCCGCGCTCGTCTTTCTTCCGCTCGTCCCATGACTCCGGTCCGCTCCGCCTCTGTTCGGTCTCGTACGTCACTCAGGTCAATGCCAGCTCAGCAAGCTAACACCGAGGACTGTGACACGGAGGAGTCGGCAGGGCCTCGTCCGGCGTGACAATGCGCACGCGCCACGGACAGTCACCCACCTCGTCCCACCGGATCGGACGTTCCAGCAGCCCCGATGGTTGCCAGGCAGGCGCACAAGCCGCGGGTCCCAGTGGTGACAGAACCGTGACATTCGCGTGTGACCTGCGGCGGATCCACCGCCGGTGGCGACCTATGCACAGCAGGTATACGTGGTGTGTATACGCGGTGTGTACAGTCGTGCCATGTCCATCGGTCACACACTCCTGGGACTCCTGGAGTCCGGGCCCCGCCACGGTTACGACCTGAAGCGGGCCTTCGACGAGAAGTTCGGTCAGGACCGGCCCCTGCACTACGGCCAGGTCTACTCGACGATGTCCCGCCTGCTGAAGAACGGCCTGGTCGAGGTCGACGGCATCGAGCCCGGCGACGGTCCCGAGCGCAAGCGGTACGCGATCACCGAGGCGGGCATCACCGATGTCCAGCGATGGCTCGCGACGCCCGAGAAGCCGGAGCCGTACCTGCAGTCGACCCTCTACACGAAGGTCGTGCTCGCCCTGCTCACCCACCGGGACGCGGCGGACATCCTCGACACGCAGCGCTCCGAGCACCTGCGCATGATGCGCATCCTCACCGACCGCAAACGCACCGGCGACCTCGCGGACCAGCTGATCTGCGACCACGCCCTGTTCCATCTGGAGGCCGACCTGCGCTGGCTGGAGCTGACCGCCGCCCGGCTGGGCAAGCTGGCCGAGGTGGTGACCCGATGACCCCGCCGCCCGCCGGCTCCCTGCTCGTCGCGACAGAACTGCGCAAGGCGTACGGCCCGACCACCGCTCTGGACGGCGCCGGGTTCTCCATCCACCCCGGCGAGGTCGTCGCGGTGATGGGGCCCTCCGGTTCCGGGAAGTCGACCCTGCTGCACTGTCTGGCCGGGATCGTGACGCCCGACTCCGGGTCGATCATCTACAACGGCCACGAGATGGCCACCATGAACGACGCCCGGCGCAGCGCGCTCCGCCGCAGCGAGTTCGGATTCGTCTTCCAGTTCGGCCAGTTGGTGCCCGAGCTGACCTGCGTGGAGAACGTGGCGCTGCCGCTCCGGCTGAGCGGCGCCTCCCGCAGGGAGGCCGAGCGGACCGCCCTGTCCTGGATGGCCCGGCTGGAGGTCGACGACCTGGCTCGCAAGCGCCCCGGTGAGGTCTCCGGCGGTCAGGGCCAGCGGGTGGCCGTGGCGCGGGCGCTGGTCACCGGTCCGCGGGTGCTGTTCGCGGACGAGCCCACCGGCGCGCTCGACTCGCTCAACGGCGAGCGGGTGATGGAGCTGCTGACGGAGGCGGCCCGGTCCACCGACGCGGCGGTCGTCCTGGTCACGCACGAGGCGCGGGTGGCCGCGTACTCCGACCGCGAGATCGTCGTACGGGACGGGAAGTCCCGGGACATGGAGCGCGTCGTATGAGGTCCGCCGTGGTCGGCCAGTGGTACCGGGACCTGGCGATGGGCGCGCGGTTCACCTTCACCGGGGGCCGTGAGGGCTGGGTGCGCGCCGTGCTCACCGCGTTCGGCGTGGGTCTCGGGGTGGCGCTGCTGCTGCTCACCGCGGCCCTGCCGAGCGTGCTGTCCGGGCGGGACGCCCGCGAGGCGGCCCGGCAGGACCGGGGGATCGGCTACCTCCAGAACAACGCCGAGTCGAAGCCGACCGACCGGAGTCTGCTCATCGCCGACACGGACACCGAGTACCGGTACCAGGAGATCCGTGGCCGGCTCGTCGAACCCGAGGGCGCCGACGCGCCGCTGCCGCCGGGGGTCGCGGAGTTCCCCGCCCCCGGCGAGATGGTCGTCTCCCCCGCCCTCGCCGAACTGCTGGGCTCCGACGACGGGAGACTGCTGCGCGAGCGGCTGCCGTACAGGACGGTGGGGACCATCGGCCAGGACGGGCTCATCGGTTCGGGCGACCTCACCTACTACGCCGGTGCCGAGGGCCTCGCCGAGCGGCTCGACGGCTCGGTGGTGGCCCGCATCGACCGGTTCGGTTCGTCGACGGACCAGCCGGAGCAGGAGGTCGACCCGGTCCTGCTGCTGCTCACCCTGGTCGTCTTCGTCGTGCTGCTGACGCCGGTCGCCGTCTTCATCGCCACGGCCGTGAGGTTCGGCGGCGAACGCCGCGACCGCCGGCTCGCGGCGCTCCGGCTGGTCGGCTCCGACAGCCGTATGACCCGCCGGATCGCGGCGGGCGAGGCCCTCGCCGGGTCCGTGCTGGGGCTGCTCTTCGGGACCGGGTTCTTCCTACTCGGCCGGGAGGTCGCCGCTTCCGTCGAGGTGTTCGGCGTCAGCGTGTTCCCCAGCGACCTCAACCCCTCCCCCTCTCTGGCGCTGCTGGTCGCGCTGGCCGTGCCGGCCGCCGCCGTCCTCGTCACGCTGGTCGCGCTGCGCGGCGTCGTCATCGAACCCCTCGGTGTGGTGCGCACCGCCGGACCGGCCCGCCGCAGGCTCTGGTGGCGGCTGCTGCTGCCGCTCGGCGGTCTCGCCCTGCTCTACCCGATGCTCGGCCAGGGCTCGGAGAACGGCGAGTTCAACGAGTACCTGGTGACCGGCGGTGTCGTCCTGCTGCTGTGCGGCATCACGGCGCTGCTGCCGTGGATCGTCGAGGCGTTCGTCGCCCGGCTCGGCGCCGGCGCCCTCTCCTGGCAACTCGCCGTCCGCCGCCTCCAGCTGAGCGGCGGCTCGGCGGCCCGCATGGTCAACGGCATCGCGGTGGCGGTGGCCGGCGCGATCGCCCTGCAGATGCTGTTCGCCGGGGTCGAGGGCCGGTTCACGGAGCCGACCGGCAAGGACACCTCGCGCGCCCGGCTGGAGCTGGTCCTCCCGCAGGACGGCTCGATCGGCGCCGTCGGGGAGAAGCTGAGGCGGGCCAAGGGCGTCGCGGCCACCGCCGCGCTGTCCACGACGCAGGTGTCCGCCACCGCCAAGGACCCCGAGCGGTGGCTGGGGGTGACCGTCGGCGACTGCGCCGCGCTGCGCGAACTCGCGAGGATCCCCTCGTGCCGCGACGGCGACGTCTTCTTCGTGCCCGACCCGGCCGACCCGGTGACGGCGAGTCTCGCCACCGCGGGCCGCACCGTGTACTTCGACCCGTCCTACAGCGGGGAGGAGCCGCGCGCCGAGACCGCCTGGAAGCTGCCGGCCGGGACCAGGAAGGCGACCGGGCGCGCCGACTCGCTGCGGCCGGGGACGTCGGGGCTGTTGCTGACCCGGGGCGCCCTGCCCGCGAAGAGCGGGTCGGACCTCTCCAGCACCGTGTACGTACGGACGGACCCCGCGGTCCCGGACGCGCTCGACGAGGTGCGCAACGCGGCCGTGGCGATCGACCCGCTCATCCGGACCTGGGAGTGGGAGTCGACCCAGCAGGCGGAGCAGTTCACGGACATCCGCACCGGGCTGCTGGTCGGCGCGACCGCCGTCCTCGTCCTGATCGGCGCGAGCCTCCTCGTCTCCCAGCTGGAGCAGCTCCGGGAGCGCAGGAAGCTGCTGTCCGCGCTGGTCGCGTTCGGCACCCGGCGCCGCACCCTCGGGCTGTCCGTGCTGTGGCAGACGGCGATCCCGATCACCCTCGGCCTCGCCCTCGCCCTGGCGGTCGGCCTGACCCTGGGCGCCGTCCTGGTGAGGATGACGAGCGCCGACGTGGCCGTCGACTGGGCGAGCGTGCTGTCGATGACCGGCATCGGCGCGGGTGTCGTCGTCCTGGTCACGGCCCTGAGCATGCCGCCGCTGGTGAGGATGATGCGTCCGGAGGGGCTGCGCACCGAGTAGGCGGGCCCCTGCGCGGGGTGCGGCTACAGCACCCGGACCGGCAACGGCCGCAGCGCCTGACGGAGCGCTGCGGCCAGTTCCTCGTACTCGGCCGCCCGCGCGGCGCCCGTCCGCATGGCGAGGGCGACGCGGCGGCTCGGCGCCGGGTGCGCGAAGCGGCCCGTCAGCAGCTGCGGGTTCCGGCCGGTCTCCACGGTGACGGCGGTCCGCGGCAGCAGGGTCACCCCGAGGCCGCCCGCGACGAGTTGGACGAGGGTGGAGAGACCGGCGGCGGTCGTGGTGACGGGGACGTCGTCGCGGCCGGCCTCCCGGCAGATGTCCAGGGCCTGGTCGCGCAGGCAGTGGCCCTCGTCGAGCAGCAGCAGGTGGAGCGCGCGCAGTGCCTCGCGGGGTATGCCCTGCCGGCCGCCCAGTTCATGGCCGAGCGGGGTGACGAGCACGAAGTCCTCGTCGAAGAGGGGTAGTTCGGTGACGCCGGGGACACCCAGCGGCACGGCGAGGAGCAGCAGGTCGAGCCGGCCGGTGGTGAGGCCGTCGAGCAGGTTCGCGGTCTGCTCCTCGTGCACCTGGAGGTCGAGGTCCGGGTAGCGCTCGTGGACGAGGTTGAGGACCGTCGGCAGCAGATACGGCGCCACCGTGGGGATCACACCCAGGCGCAGCGCCCCGGTGAAGGGCGCCCGCACCGCCTCTGCCTCCTCCAACAGCGCCGCCATCTCGGCCAGCACCGCACGCGCCCGTACGGCCAGTCGCTCGCCGGCGGGCGAGAGGAGCACCTTGCGGGTGGTCCGCTCGACCAGCGTCACGCCCAGCGTCTCCTCCAGCGCGGAGACGGCGCCGGACAGGGCGGGCTGGCTCATCCCTATCGCGGTCGCGGCGTCCCGGAAGTGCAGATGCTCGGCGACGGCCGCGAAGGCCCGCAACTGGGAGAGGCTGGGCCGGCGACGGACGGCACCGTTCACGGCAGGCCGCACCTGGGACCCCACCTTTCACTGACAGTCACTGATAACCGCATTCGATCAACCCGACCGAGTGTAGCTATTTCATTGATCAATGCACCCTGTGCCACCATCGTGATCGTCCAACCCGTCGGAAACCCCTGCTCCAAGGGGTGTTTTCGCATTGCAAGGAGAGCCTGTGCTCACTGTCGGTGACAAGTTCCCCGCGTTCGACCTGATGGCCTGCGTCTCGCTGGAGAAGGGCAAGGAGTTCGAGCGGATCAACCACAAGACCTACGAGGGTCAGTGGAAGGTCGTGTTCGCGTGGCCGAAGGACTTCACCTTTGTGTGTCCCACCGAGATCGCCGCGTTCGGCAGGCTGAACGACGAGTTCGCCGACCGCGACGCCCAGGTCCTCGGCTTCTCCGGCGACTCCGAGTTCGTGCACCACGCCTGGCGCAAGGACCACGACGACCTGCGCGACCTGCCGTTCCCGATGATGGCCGACTCCCGGCACGAGCTGATGCGGGACCTCGGCATCGAGGACGAGGAGGGCTTCGCCAAGCGCGCGGTGTTCATCGTGGACCCGAACAACGAGATCCAGTTCGCCATGGTGACCGCGGGCTCGGTGGGCCGTAACCCCAAGGAGGTCCTGCGGGTCCTGGACGCCCTGCAGACCGACGAGCTGTGCCCGTGCAACTGGACCAAGGGCGACGAGACACTGGACCCCGTCAAGCTGCTGGCCGGGGAGTGAGTCCGCGATGTCCCTCGACGCTCTGAAGTCCGCCATACCGGACTACGCCAAGGACCTCCGCCTCAATCTGGGGTCCGTCATCGGCAACTCCGAGCTGCCCGCGCAGCAGCTGTGGGGCACCGTGCTCGCCACGGCGATCGCCTCGCGCTCGGCCGTGGTGCTGCGGGAGCTCGCTCCGGAGGCCAGGGCGAACCTGTCGCCCGAGGCCTACACGGCGGCGAAGTCCGCGGCGGCGGTGATGGCGATGAACAACGTCTTCTACCGGACGCGGCATCTGCTGTCGGACCACGAGTACGGCAATCTGCGCGCCGGGCTGCGGATGAACGTGCTCGGCAACCCCGGGGTCGACAAGGTCGACTTCGAGCTGTGGTCGTTCGCGGTGTCCGCGATCAACGGCTGCGGGCTGTGCCTCGACTCGCACGAGCAGGTCCTGCGGAAGGCCGGGGTCGACCGGGAGACCGTGCAGGAGGCGTTCAAGATCGCGTCGGTGATCCAGGCGGTGGGGGTCACGCTGGAGGCGGAGGCGATCCTCTCCGAGTAGACCGCCGGAGCCCTGCGGGCGGGGCGCGGGTCGCGTCGGCGGCCGCGGTCGGTGCGGGGACCGTTCGCACGGTCCCCGAGCCCTCGCAGGGGGCCTGCGGTCCCTGCGGGGGCAGGCCGGCTGACGCGCCGCGCGGCCCGCTGAAAAGCGCTCGCGTCCCGGGCACGTGCTCGGCAGAATCCCTGCCCATGACTGGTCGCCCCTCCGCTCCCTCCCCCACGTTCGACGAGCTGGTCGCCGAGGGCGATGCCGTGCCGACCGAGGGGTGGGACTTCTCGTGGTTCGAGGGGCGGGCCAGTGAGGCCCGGCCCTCCTGGGGGTACGCGCGGGGGATGGCGGAGCGGCTGGGGCGGGCGTCGGCCGCGCTGGACATCCAGACCGGGGGCGGGGAGGTGCTGGACTCCGCCCCGCGGCTGCCCCGGCTGACCGTCGCCACCGAGGGGTGGCCGCCGAACGTCGCCAAGGCCACCGCCCTGCTGCATCCGCGCGGGGCGGTGGTCGTGGCGAGCCCCGAGGACGCGCCCCTGCCCTTCGCGGACGGGGCCTTCGACCTGGTCACCAGCCGGCACCCGGTCCGGGCGCACTGGACGGAGATCGCCCGGGTGCTCGGGCCCGGCGGCATCTACTTCGCCCAGCACGTGGGGCCCGCCAGCGCCTTCGAGCTCGTCGAGCACTTCACCGGCCCTCTGCCGGACGAGGTCCGCGCCGGCCGGGACCCCGAGCGTGAGCGCGCCGACGCGGAGGCGGCGGGGCTGGAGGTCGTGGATCTGCGGGCCGAGCGGCTCCGGATGGAGTTCTACGACATCGCCGCCGTCGTGCACTTCCTGAAGAAGGTCGTCTGGATGGTGCCCGGCTTCACCGTCGACGCGTATCTGCCCCGGCTGCGCTCGCTCCACGAGCGGATCGAGCGCGAGGGATGTTTCGTCGCTCACAGCGCCCGCCACCTCTTCGAGGCGCGCAAGCCGACGCGGCCGTAGCCGGTCAGGGACGGGGGTAGCCGGCCGACGATCTTCCCTTTCGCCAACTGCGGTGGCGGGCAAGGGCACTTCGAGGTCGGTCCGCGTGAGCCGTCCGGGTGAGGGGGCGCACGCCGCAGCCCGAGGGGGTGCCCCGTCGGCCGACCGCCCTCGCCTTGGTGTCCGCATCGTTATCGGCCGCGACTTGGCTCGCACAACCCCTCTCACGTAGGTTCAGACCAAGGTAATTCGCGTGAGCAAAGCTGCGCGGGCGGCACCGCGCAGTGGAGGGGGCTGCGCGGTGCCGCGAACCGGTGGCCGCGCCGGTCGCGGTGGCCGCCGTCCGTCAAGCGGGCGTTCCGGCGCCGCTTCACCCACACGAGCGCGCTCCACCGTCTCCCCCCGAGAGTCGCACAAGCATGCGCGAACCTCATGAATCCACCAGGATTCCCGCTCTTCCCCTTGGAATCGGTCGCGATCCGGCCGCGATAACCCCTTGATCGCACCCTGAATGCCTGCTTCCGCACTCACCCTCGCGCTGTCGTCCGACTCCGCAGAGTAGTTGTGGCACGCCGATGCACGCAGCATCACTCACGAAGGGTTATGGTGGAAACCCCCCCTCGGGCCGGTCCGTCTCCCCCCCACGGACCGGCCCGTTTTTTCTGCCCGTCCGCGGACACCTCTCCGCGGTCCGGGCGAGGGGGCCGGGCGAGCAGGCCGGGCGGGCGTGCGGGCGGGTGTCCGGGACGGATCCCGGAGGGCCTCCGGAAAGCCCTCCGAAGGGCCCCCGAGGGGCCCGCAGCCCCGAACACCCCTTGGCGGACTTGGCCTCCAGCACCGGTAGGCTCTGCCAACCAAGGGGACGGCAGCGACACCGGAGGGGCTTCACGTGAACCTGCGCGACACACTGCGCGGCCTGCTGGTCAAGGTCTACGCACGCAGGGTCGAGGGGCACCTCGACCACGCCCAGGTGCCCAAGCACATCGGCGTCATCATGGACGGCAACCGGCGCTGGGCGAAGGCCGCGGGGTCCACCACGGCGCAGGGGCACCGGGCCGGGGCCGACAAGATCGAGGAGTTCCTCGGCTGGTGCACCGAGACGGACGTGAAGGTCGTCACCCTCTGGCTGTTCTCCACCGACAACTTCGGCCGCCCCCAGGAGGAACTGGTCCCGCTCTTCGGCATCATCGAGGACGTCGTGCGCTCCCTCGCCGCCGACGGCCGCTGGCGGGTGCACCACGTGGGCACCCTCGACCAGCTCCCCGGGCAGCTCCAGACGGCCCTCAAGGAGTCCGAGGAGGCCACCGCGCACGTCGACGGGATACTGGTCAACGTCGCCATCGGGTACGGCGGCCGCCAGGAGATCGCCGACGCCGTACGGTCCATGCTCCTCGACGCCCAGGAGAAGGGCACCTCGATGGAGGAGCTGGCCGAGAGCGTCGACGTCGACATGATCGGCCGCCATCTGTACACCGGGGACCAGCCCGACCCCGACCTGGTGATCCGTACGAGCGGCGAGCAGCGGTTGTCCGGATTCATGCTCTGGCAGACCGCGCACTCCGAGTACTACTTCTGCGACGTCTTCTGGCCGGCCTTCCGGAAGGTGGACTTCCTGCGCGCGCTGCGCGACTACGCGGTGCGACACCGGCGCTACGGAGGCTGAACCTCCGCATTTCCCCTGCGTTACCGATGAGGTGTCTGCCGCCCCCTTCGCGGCAGAAGTAACGAGGAGTTCACCGGGGCGCCGTCGTACGGCGTGGCATGGCCGCGCATGTTCGAGGGAATAAGCCAGTCAGGTCGACACCCGAACCACGGGTGTCGGTTCTCAGCGGGCGGCTCGGGGCCGTCCGCCCGGGAGGCCCTTTGCACCAGCCCGATCGTGCGGTCACAGCACGGACGAAGCAGCGGAGGGCCGGTCACCGGCCCGTGCAACGGCGCCGTCGACCGGCCGGTTGTTCCCGCCCTGCCCACCCTGGGTTCCATCCCGTCGCTCCCCGACCTCATCCGAGGGGGTACGTCCTTCCGTGGTGACCAGCACAAAGCGCCACAAGCCAGACCGGCGCACCTACGTCCTCGACACCAGCGTCCTGCTGGCCGACCCGAACGCTCTGAGCCGCTTCGACGAGCACGAGGTCGTGCTTCCGATCGTCGTGGTGACGGAGCTGGAGGCGAAGAGGCACCATCCCGAACTCGGCTACTTCGCCCGGCAGGCCCTGCGTCTGCTCGACGAGTTCCGGGTCCGGCACGGCCGCCTCGACGCCCCCATCCCGATCGGGGACCTCGGCGGGACCGTACGCGTCGAGCTCAACCACTCGGACCCCAGCATCCTGCCGACCGGCTACCGCCTGGGGGACAACGACTCCCGGATCCTGGCGGTCGCCCGCAACCTGCAGGCCGAGGGCTACGACGTGACCGTCGTGTCGAAGGACCTGCCCCTCAGGATCAAGGCGTCCTCCGTGGGCCTCCTCGCCGAGGAGTACCGCGCGGAACTCGCCATCACGGACGCCTCCGGCTGGACCGGGATGTCCGAGGTGACCCTGCCGGGCGACCAGGTGGACATCCTCTTCGAGGAGGGGACGGTCTACGTCCCCGAGGTCAGCGGCCTGCCCGTCCACACGGGTCTGACGATCCAGTCCGAGCGCGGGAAGGCGCTCGGCCGGGTGACGGCGGACGGCAACATCCGCCTCGTCCGCGGCGACCGGGAGGCCTTCGGCATCCACGGCCGCAGCGCCGAGCAGCGCATCGCGCTGGACCTGCTGCTCGACCCGGACGTCGGGATCGTGTCGATGGGCGGCCGGGCCGGCACCGGCAAGTCCGCGCTCGCGCTCTGCGCGGGCCTGGAGGCCGTGCTCGAACGGCGCCAGCACCAGAAGGTGATGGTCTTCCGACCGCTGTACGCGGTGGGCGGACAGGAACTCGGCTATCTCCCCGGCAGCGAGGCCGAGAAGATGAGCCCCTGGGCGCAGGCGGTCTTCGACACGCTCTCCGCGGTGACCTCCCGCGAGGTCATCGAGGAGGTCACCGCGCGCGGCATGCTGGAGGTCCTTCCGCTCACGCACATCCGCGGCCGTTCGCTCCACGACGCGTTCGTCATCGTGGACGAGGCCCAGTCGCTGGAGCGGAACGTCCTGCTGACCGTTCTGTCCCGGATCGGGGCGAACTCACGGGTGGTTCTGACCCATGACGTGGCACAGCGCGACAATCTGCGCGTCGGCCGCTACGACGGCGTCGTCGCCGTGGTGGAGAAGCTGAAGGGCCACCCGCTCTTCGCTCACGTCACGCTGACGCGGTCCGAACGCTCCCAGATCGCGGCCCTGGTGACCGAAATGCTGGAGGACGGGCAGATTTAACGGTTCTGCCGGTTCCGGACGATCTGACCATTTTTGGTCAACTCCGGTCACCGATGGACCTCTTGGCGCCGTCCGGCAAAGGCGATGAGCCTAGCCGGGCGGCGCCTCGGCATGTGAGGGTTTCCGGGAATCCCCGGGGCCGAACCAGGTGTGAGCTTTCACACGCATCTACGAATTGCCTTGCGGCGCCGGGTTACGGCAAAGTCTCACTTCTGTCAGGCCCCGCATACGACACAGCCGTACCCCCAGCGGTACGGAACCACGGCAACACCACGGTCAACTCCATAGCGTCGTCGTATGCCGCCCGAGCACCACGCGGCGCTCCCCGCAAGGGAGTTGCCCACCGGGCCCGCGCCTCCGTGACCCCGCAGTTGGGAGGCCAGCGTCAGGGGCACGATTGCGTCCGCCAGGGTCACCGAGGTGGGCGATGCTGGAAGGAAACCGTGTGAGCCGGATTTCGGTCCGGGGATTCGCAGTGGCCTCGGCCACCGCGGTCACCGCAGTCGGAAGTGTCGTCGGAGTTGCCTCGGGCAGCACCGCCCAGACCACGGACGACGCCGAGGCGGTCGCGAACGACACCACGTTGCTCGCTGACATACCCGTAGGCCAGCAGGCCCAGGTCCAGACCGCATCCCTGACTGCACAGGCCGACGCCCAGGCCATCGCCGCCGACGCGACCGCCCGCAAGGACGCCGAGGAGACCGCCCGCAAGAAGGCGGCCGAGGACGCGATCGCGAAGCAGAAGCAGGCGGAGAAGGCCGAGCAGGAGCGCAAGGCGAAGGAAGAAGCCGAGACGAAGGCCCAGGCGGCCAGCTCCCTCGGCAGCACCCCGGCGCAGAGCTCCTACTCCATCGCCGAGATCCAGGCGATGGCGAAGGCAGTCGTGGCGAGCGACCAGTGGACCTGCTTCAGCAACATCGTGAACCACGAGTCCAGCTGGAACTACAAGGCCGTGAACCCCTCCTCGGGTGCCTACGGTCTCTTCCAGGCCCTCCCCGGTTCCAAGATGTCGTCCGCCGGTTCGGACTGGCAGACCAACCCGGCCACCCAGATCAAGTGGGGTCTCAACTACATGGAATCGCGCTACGGCAGCCCCTGCGAAGCGTGGTCCTTCTGGCAGGCCAACAACTGGTACTAGGCCCGCCGCACCGTCGATGACCAGCCGCGATCTTCGTCGGCGGGGCCTCGTCGGCCGCTCGGCCTCCGGAAGCCCCCCACCGTTCTTCGGTGGGGGGCTTCCGCCCTGTACGGTCGAAACCCCGGGGAGGAATCGCGCCCTCCGGGACGAGTGGTGGACAGCAGGGGCGACGGGGGAAGTGGACGCATGAAGTCGCGGGTGCCAGGGTGGCTCGGCCGGATGGGCTCCGGCCTGAGCAGGTGGGGCGAGCGGTTGGAGCGCCGCCGCGCGGAGATCGAGTCCGAGTCCGTGTCCTCGGGGTCTTCCGGGCCTGTCGGTCCTGCCGGGTCCTTCGGGTCGTCTAGGGCTTCGGGGTCGGCAGCGGGCTCCGGCTTCTCATCGGACTCGGGAGCCTCCTCGGGCGCGGGGGCCGCATCGGGCCCCGGGTCCACCGAGGGTTCCTCCCGTCCGTCCGGAGGCGACGCCCTCCAGAAATCTGCGGCGGGATCGGGGGGTTCCCCCGGCGGCGGTCCGGCCGACGCGCCCACCGCAGTGCTGCGCACGCGCCCCGACCCCGCGTCCGCGGTGCCGTGGGGCATGCGGGTCGCGGCCGAGGCCGGGTGGCGGCTGCTCGTCCTGGCGGGCACCGTCTGGGTGCTGATGCGGATCATCAGCTCCGTCCAGCTCCTGGTGCTGTCCTTCACCAGCGCGCTGCTCATCACGGCGCTGCTCCAGCCGACGGTGGCCCGGCTGACCCGGCACCGCGTACCGCGCGGCCTCGCCACGGCCCTGACCGCCGCCCTCGGTTTCGTCATCATGGGGCTCATCGGCTGGTTCGTCACCTGGCAGGTCGTGGAGAACATCGACGACCTCTCCGACCAGGTGCAGGACGGCATCGACGAGTTGCGGCGCTGGCTGCTCGACAGCCCGTTCCATGTCACCGAGAACCAGATCAACGACATCGCCCAGAACCTCCGCGACGCCATCAGCGACAACACGGACACGATCACCTCGGCGGGCCTGGAGGGCGTGACCGTCATCGTCGAGGCACTCACCGGCATCCTCCTGACGATCTTCTCCACGCTGTTCCTGCTCTACGACGGCAGGCGGATCTGGCAGTGGTCGCTGAAGCTGGTGCCGGCGGCGGCCCGCCCCGGAGTCTCCGCGGCCGGGCCGCGCGCCTGGCGGACATTGACCGCGTATGTGCGCGGCACGGTGATAGTGGCCCTGATCGACGCCATCTTCATCGGCCTCGGCATCTACTTCCTCGACGTGCCGATGGCCGTCCCGCTCGCCGTGTTCATCTTCCTGTTCGCCTTCATCCCCCTGGTCGGCGCGGTCGTCTCGGGCGCCCTCGCCGTGGTCGTGGCGCTGGTGACGCAGGGCGTCTTCACCGCCGTGATGACCCTCGTGGTGGTCCTCGCGGTCCAGCAGATCGAGGGCCACATCCTCCAGCCGTTCATCCTCGGACGCGCCGTACGCGTCCACCCGCTCGCCGTCGTCCTCGCGGTCGCCGCGGGCGGGATGATCGCGGGCATCGGCGGCGCGGTGGTCGCGGTGCCGCTGGTCGCCGTCACCAACACGGTGGTGGGGTCACTGCGGGCGTTCTCGCAGGGCAGGCCGTACGGGGACGAGGAGCCGCACGACCAGGAGGCACTCGTGGACGACGGGGAGCGGTCGGGCGGGAGCGCGGGTTAGTTCCTTGCGTGGCGGAGCAGGACGACTCCGTTGCCGAAGGTGCGGGTCTCGATCAGGCGCAGGTCGGTCTTCGGCATCTCCTCCGCCTGGGAGAACAGCGGCCTGCCCCGGCCGAGGATGACCGGGTGGACGTAGAGCCAGTACTCGTCGATCAGGTCGTGCCGCATGAACTCGGCGGCGAGGGTGGCGCCGCCGAGGGCGAGGTCGCCGCCCTCCTGCGCCTTCAACGCCATGATGTCGTCCACGACGACGTCCCGGACGATCGTGGTGTGCCACTCGGCACGGTGCAGCGTCCGCGAGAACACGAGCTTCGGCTTCTCCCGCCAGATCCGGGCGAAGTCCGCGACGGGGGCGGGCGCGTCGGGGTCCCGGTCGGCGGTCGGCCAGTAGTCGGCCATCAGCTCGTAGGAGACCCGGCCGTCCAGGAAGGCACCCATGTCCCTGAGGACGTCGTTGAAGTGGGTGTGCAGCTCCTCGTCGACGAGATGCCAGTCCAATTCCCGGTTCGGGCCCTCCATGTAGCCGTCGAGGGACACGGACATCATCAGGACGATCTTTCGCATGTATGGATTCCCTCACGCTTCTCGGGTGTCGACCTGGGACGAGCATGACGCGGGGAAGGGCCGGCCGCACGGATATGGCGTCGCGGGGTGGAGGGTCCGGCGTTGCCGGCACATCAGCAGAGGTGACCTGCGGCCCTGCGCTCGCCTGCCCGGTGAGCGTGATCTCGCCGCGGAATACGGGGTCGCGCACCCGACAGCCCGCCGCACGACCCGCGAACTGCGTGAACGCGGCCTTGTCGTCACCGTGCCCGCCAAGGGCGCCTTCGTGGCGTATCCGCCGGAGCCGAAGCCGGACCCCACTCCGGAGCAGAAGAACCTCATCACGGTTCCGAGCGGTTTGCTACTTCGTTTGACACCACACTGATGGCCTGGCGTCATGGAGACTCCGGAGCAGTACCGCAAGGATGAGGGGCATGCGCAGAAGGTCAGCGTGTCCATGCCCGCAGGGCGCGTCGCGGCAGTCAAGGCCCGCGTGGGTGCGCGCGGCTTCTCCGCCTATGTGAGCGCGGCCGTGGAGCGGCAGATTCAGCGCGATCTGCTGGAGGAACTCCTCCAGGCCAAGGAGGACGAGATCGGCCGCCCTTCCCCCGAGGTCCTGGACTGGGCTGCGGAGATCTTCCAGGAGGCGGAGGCCCTGGCAGCCGACGAGCGTCGGGCTGAGGCGACCGAGGGGGACGAGGGCGCGGCATGGCCCGATCGCAAGGCCGGTTGAGTCACGGTGTCCTGCTCCTCGACAGCGAGGGGCTGAGCAAGTTCATGGCCAACGATCCGCGGGTCACCGGGCTGATCCGTACGGCCCAGGCCAAGGACACCCCGGTAGCCCTGAGCAACCTCACGTTGATCGAGGCATGGCACGCCGAAGTGCGCATGGACCGCCTCCGCTGGCACACGTCCCGCCTGGAGGTGTTGCCTGTCAGTGATGCGATCACCTGGCGCGCCATCGACCTGCTCCGGAACGCGAACCTCCACGGGCACAAGCACGCGATCGACTCCGTCGCCGCCACGGCTCTGGGCTACGCCGGGCCCCGCATCATCGTCACATCAAACGCGGACGACATGAACAAGCTGTGTGGCGACAGGGTCCGTGTCGTGGGTGCCTGAGCGACCGTGCCGTCTTGTCCCAGCCGATCGCCGGTCAGCTCTGTTCGCCGCCGGTACCCGACGCGGTCCTCGGGAAGGA
The DNA here is from genome assembly GCF_009857135.1 of Streptomyces sp. HM190. Classification (GTDB taxonomy): domain Bacteria; phylum Actinomycetota; class Actinomycetes; order Streptomycetales; family Streptomycetaceae; genus Streptomyces; species Streptomyces heilongjiangensis. The sequence continues at coordinate 5,599,325 of NZ_CP047318.1, read as the reverse complement.
GACCTCCACGCGGCGGTTCTTCTTGCGGCCCTCCTCCGAGGAGTTGTCGGCGATGGGGTAGTCCTCGCTGTAGCCGCGCACCTCGAAGGTGACGTCACCGTCGAGGTCGCCGGCCAGGATGTCGTGGACGGCCTCCGCGCGCTTCTTGGAGAGGGTCAGGCCGTGGGCGTACGAGCCCAGGTCGTCGGTGAAGCCGAACACGCGGACCTTGGTGGCGCTCTGCGCCTTGATCTCCGCCGCGATCGCCTCGATGCGGGAGCGGGCCTGCGGGTTCAGTTTCGCGCTGTCCTTCGGGAAGAGGACCTCCGCCTGGAGCGCGAAGGTCACGTTCTCGTTGGTGTCCTCGCGGCGCTCCTCGCCGCCGAGGTCCTCCACGACCGACTTGATGTCCAGCACCTTGGCGGGCGCGAGCGTCGCCCCCGCGGCCAGCTTCAGCCCCGGACTGTTCGCGTCGACCTCCGGGGGCGGGGAGGTGGTGACGGAGCCCGGGGGCTCACTGGGGTCGTCATCGGCGCGGGCCACCGGGGTGGCGAGGGCGAGCGCGACCACGACCGCGAGGGCGGCGGTGACCCGTGGGGTGAGAGCGGCCATGGTCACTCGCCCTCGGAGAGCTCGATGGTGGCGGGGGGCATGGAGCCGACTTGGAAGTCAACGGAGGTGGTGTCTTGGGGGGGTGCGGGGAATTGGGCGAACCAGTCCGTGGTCGCACCGGTCTGGACACCGCCGGTGAACCTCGTGCACAGACACCGCCCTTCGGTGTCACGCAGAACGAGGTACTTCTTCTTCCCGTTCGGGTCGACGAGGTTGGCGCCCGCGATGGAGCCGCCGTTTTTGACCAGTTCGCTTTCGTCACCCCGCCACTCCGCACCGACCCACGGCTTGCCGGTGCCGTTCGTCACGGTTCCCTCCACCGTGACGAAGCCACCGCTGTCACGAGCGGCCGAGGTGACCTTGAGCGTCAGGCCGCCGGCCTTGACCTCGGCCAGCACGGACGGTTCGGCAGGAGCATCGGATTCCTCTCCGGCCTCGTTCTCGCTGTCCTTGGACGGCTTCGCCGACGAGTCCGCCTTCGACGGCTTGTCGTCGTCCCCTCCCCCGCCGCAGCCGGCCACCGTGAGGACCAGCCCGGTGGCGATCGTCACCGCGGTCAGAGCCGCGCGGCCCCTTGTGGTGTACCGGAACTTCATGGACACAGCTTCCTCTCACTCGGCCAGACGCACAGAGAACATCACGGACGGGTCGGGAAGGTCGTCCGGATCAAAATTGTCGGGGTCGATGTCTACCGGCTCACCGTCACAGTCCAAGGTCACCGGCTTCGCGGGTTCAGCGTCCAGGCCGACATCGCAGCGGGGTTGGACGACCGCGGTCGCCTGGGCCGTGGCCGGCAGGCTCTCGGTGCCCGGGATGATCGAGTCGCCGACGGTGTAGTTCGTCCGGACCTCGACCTGGAAGCCCGGGAAGCCACCCACCTCAGTGGGTTGGGCTCCGCCCAGTACCGTCGAGTCGTTGGCGGCGGCCAGTTCCTGGGCGGCGGCCGTCGCGCCGTCAGCAGGCAGGCCACCGGGAGGATCGAGCCAGTCCAACCAGGCGTCGTCACCCGCTTCGATGGCACCCCCGAGGTCCAGCAGCAGATCTTCACGCGCCTGCTGTGCTGCCGCCAACGCCGCAGCGTCCGCCGCGGACTGAGCGCCACTGCGGGCGGACGCGGCTTGTGCGAACACGAAGAAGGCCAACGCGACGAAGAGCAGAATCGCCGTCAGCCAGATGTAGATGGGAAGGGTCGACCCTCGGTCGTCGAACCGGGACCGCCAGCCGCTCAGCCGCCGATGACGTTGGTCACGGCCGAGAGGATCGCCCCCGAGATCAACCCGTCCAGCCCCAACCCGTCGATCATCACGAAGATCCCCGCGACGATGATCATGATGCCGGCGTACTCCACGAAGCCCGCGCCCGCGTCGCGGTTCTTGCCTCGCATGCGGGACGTGACCGTGGTTTTCCATGTGGTGAAGCGGTGCTTGATGCTCATGGCGGTTGCCCTCCCGCGCGACGGGGACGTCTATCGGATCACCGTACGTGAAAGAGTCCGTACGGGGGGTGGGCCCAGGGGCCCAACTTGGGCTGATGGACGGGGTCATCGCGTCCACCCCCCGGGGGCCGTGCCGAGCCAGTGGGCGATCGCTTCGCTGCGCGTCGTGGTGTGCAGTTTCGCGAAGATGCGGTTGATGTGGTTCTTGACCGTCTTCTCGCTGATGAAGCAGGCGGCGGCGATCTGACGGTTGTTCATGCCGGACGCGATGAGGTCCATCACCTCCACCTCCCTTGCGCTCAGGCCGAATGACGGCGGATCGTGCGGGGTGGGGGCGCGACGGTGCCGCGGCGCCTCCGATCGCTCCGCGTGCGCGGAGCGGATCCCCGACGACTGTGACACATACGGTTGCAGCTGCGAAGGCTGGTCGGGACTTTCGTGTGAAGGTTTGGAGGAAACGCCGAGGGAAGTTGAGACATCCGCGACCGTCGTGGCGACGGACGCGGAGACCGTCGGGCGGCCCTCCCGCAACTGCTTTACCGCCCGCATCAGTTCCGCCGCCGTGAAGTCGCCGTGGACCAGGTAGCCGGACGCGCCGCGGCGGACGGCTTCCGCCACCACCTCCGGTTCCGTGCTGTACGTCAGCATCATCACCGGTGCCAGCGCGGCCAGTTCGGGGAGTGCCGTGAGGCCGTCCGTGCCGGGCATGCGGACGTCGAGGAGGACGACGTCGGGGCGGTGCAGCCGTGCGTCGCGTACCGCCTCCTCGCCGTTGGTCGCCTGGGCCACCACCTCGATGTCCGGGTGGGCGCCGAGGAGCGCGGCGAGGCCGGCGCGGACGACCGGGTTGTCGTCGGCGACCAGTACGCGCAGGCGGGGCTCGGTGGGGAGTTCCTGGTCCCGGTCATGCATGGGCGGACTCCTGGTGAGGGGGTCGAGGGGGGCGGGGCGTGTCCGAGAGGGGCTCGCGCAGCGGGAGGGTCAGGGTCACGGCCGTGCCCGGTGGGCCGGGGGTGATGTGGAGGTCCGCTCCCAGCTGTTCGGCTCGTTCTCTCATGCCCACGAGACCGAAGTGGCCGGAATCGGATGCCTCGGCCAGGGCGTGTGCGGGCGGGAGGCCCACTCCGTCGTCCTTGATCGTGAGGCGCAGGGCGGTCGCGGTGACTGTCAGGGCGACGTCCGCTCTCGTCGCGCGCGCGTGCCGGTGCGCGTTCTCCAGGGCTTCGGTGACGATCGCGAGGAGGTGGTGCGTCGTACCGGCGGGGAGGGGCGGGGGTTCCGGGCCCGTATGGGTGAGGTGCGTGGGGAGGGTGGTGCGGGTCGTGAAGGTCTCTGTCCTCTCCGTCAGTTGGGTCTTCAGGTCCTCCGGGGATGTCGTTGTCGTCAGGTCCGTGTGGCGGCGCAGGTCCGTGAGGAGGTCGCGGGACTCGGCGGCGGCTCGGCGGGCCGCCGCGGCCACGAGGGTCGCCTGCCGGCGCAGTACGGCAGGGTCTGGCGCGGGGCGGTCCGCGGAGGTCGCCAGCGCGTCCGCGGCGAGCGCCAGGCCGTGCAGGGTCTTGGTCACGGAGTCGTGCAGTTCGCGGGCCAGGCGGGCGCGTTCCGACTCGACGGCATCCGCCACGGCGAGCCGGGACGTGGCCTCCGCGAGGGCCTGCGTAGCCGTACCGAAGCGGAACATCAGATTGCGCAGGGTCACGCCGATGATGCCGGCCGCGACGCAGAAACCGGCGATGAGGAGGGTGCCCGCGCCCGCTCCCGGGCTGTGCTCCCAGGCGCGGTGCACGGTCAGCAGGACGGCCAGCTGGAGGCCGGTGAAGAGGCCGGCGCCGCGCCAGCCGTAGAGGAGGCCGGCCAGGAGCGGGGTGCAGACCGTGGCGTAGGCGAGGGGCGAGACCGGGGAGGCGGTGAGGAGGAGGACCGCGCCGAGGAGGAGGTCCAGCGCCATCAGGGAGGGGTGGGCGAGGAGGCGGGGCGCGAAGCGGTCCCAGTCCCGGAGCATGGCGTACGCGATGGTGATGCCGAGGGCTGCGACGACGAGCACGGCGTGGGTGGGGGTGCCGTCGGAGGTGTGGGCCATGGCGAAGGGCGTGCCGATGGCGAGCATCGTGAGGCGGACGGCGATGGTCTGGCGGGAGAGTGCCTGGAGGGCGTTGAGCTGGAGGCGGAGGGTCGCGGGGGGTGCCGCGTCGTCCTGGAGGTAGCCCGCGGCGGAGCCGGACACCGCCGGGGGTACGGCCCGCGGTAGGGGCGGGCTCAGGGCCGCTCCCCGGCGGGGGAAGCGCAGCGCTGCCGGCAGTCGGGACACGCGCAGCGCCTTCGGCAGTCGGGACGTACGGAGGGCGGCCGGAAGTCGGGGCGGGCGCAGGGCCGCCCCGAGCCACGACGCGCGCAGGGCCGCTCCCGTGCGGGGCGTACGCAGGGCCGCTCCCGTGCGGGGCATACGCAGGGCCGCTCCCGTGCGGGGCGCGCGCAGGGCCGCTCCCGTGCGGGGCGTGCGCAGGGCCGCCCGTGGCCGGGCGGTCTCGGGGTGTGCGTTCCGTCCGTGGGCTCTCATCAGCGGCCCAGGATCTCGCCGAAGTTCGTGCCCGAGCCGAGGAACATGCCCGTCGCGATGAGGATCATCGTCGCCGGGAGCATGAAGACGAGGGTCACCAGTGTGGCCTTGGGGATCGTCCTCGCGGCCCTGCGCCGCGCGTTCTGGGCGTCCGTGCGGCGCATGTCGGCGGCCAGCTGGATCAGCGTCTCCGCGATGGGGCTGCCCAGTTCCTCGCCCTGCTGCAACGCCGAGACGAACTGCGCGACCTGTTCGGAGGAGTTCCTCTTGCGGAGTTCGTCGAACGCCTGGCGGCGGCTGACACCCATGTCCATCTGGCGGAGGGTGATGCGGAGTTCGTCGGCCCACGGGCCCTCGTACTTCTCCGCCACCCGGTCCAGGGCCTGGCGGAAGCCGAGACCCGCCGAGACGACCACGGCGAGCACGTCCAGGAAGTCCGGGAGCGTGCGGTCGATGACGTCCTTGCGTTCCCGGACCGCCTGCCAGATCGCGGCGTCCGCGGCGAAGAACCCGAACGCGAAGGTGCCGGCGGCGAAGAGAGGGCGGTCGCTGGTCAGGAAGACCAGGCCCATGAAGGCGCCGAAGAAGCCGTACACGGCCCGGCGGGCGGCGTACCGGTTGAGGGTGAGGCCGCCGGGGTTGCCCGCCATGTCGATGCGGCGGCGCTTCGTCTCGACCCGGCGAGGGCCCATGAGGCGCAGGACGAGCGGCGCGAAACGCATGCCGAGCCGGTCGACCGCCGAACCCGTCCTGGAGACACGGGTCGCGCCCACCTCCAGGGCGAGGGCCAGGTCGCTCGGGAGTTTCGCGTCGGCGCGGATCATCCGGATGCCGAGGAGGACACCGGCCACGGCGACGGCCATCAGCAGGGCCAGGAGGAGGGGGAGCATCGATGTGGTCATGTCGGTCGCTGCTCCCTTCTCAGACTTCGATCTTGCCGAGGCGGCGGATGACGAAGAAGCCGACGGTGTAGAGGCCGATCGAGACCAGGACCAGGACCTGCCCGAGGGGCGAGCCGGTCACCCGGGCCAGCGCGCCCTCGTTCGAGGAGTTGATCAGGAGGAGGGAGCCCAGGCCCAGGAACGGCACCGTGAACGCCGTCGCGTTGACCTCGGAGAGCATCGTCCGGACCTCACGACGGGTCTCCTTGCGGTCCTCCAGGGTCTGGGTGAGGTTGCGGAGCGAACTGACGACCGTGCCGCCCGCCTTGTTCGACAGGACGAGAGTGGTGACGAGGACGACCAGTTCGCGGGAGGGGAGGCGTTCGGCGAGCTCGCCGAGCGCGTCGTCCACGGAACGGCCGAGGGCCAGCTGGTCCGCGACCCGCGCCAGTTCCTCCCCCGCCGGGGCCTCCAGCTCCTCCGCCGCCATCGCCAGCGCCGTGCGCAGGGCGAGGCCGGCAGCCGTGGCGTTGGCCAGCAGGCGGGCCACGTCGGGGAGCTGGTTGATGAACGCCTCGATACGCTTCTGGCGCTGCCAGTTGAGGAAGATCGCGGCGGCCCAGATCCCGACGGCGCCGGCGATCGGACCGAAGAACGGGGCGAGCGTCGCGGCGGCGATCAGCCACAGGGCCGCCACCACCATCGCCACGTAGGTGGCGAACTCGCCCGCCGTCAGGTCCAGTCCCGTCGAGGTGAGGCGGAGGTGGATCGCGCGCCCGAGCCGGGTGCGGCGCAGACGGCGGTCGACGGCCGTGAACCGCCGTACGCGGCCGCTCGCCGTGCGCTGCGGGCCGCCCCCGCCGGCGGCGAGACGGTCGACGAGGGCCTGGCGCTGCGCGCGGCCGGAGGCGTAGGAGTGCGCGCCCGCGACGGCGAGGGTGCCGCACAGGACGGTGGCGCCGAGGGCCAGCAGGGTGGTGTTGTTCACCGGGCGCTCCTGTCTGTGGTCGCGGGGCGGGTGCGGGTGCCGGTACCGGTGCGGGCGTGGGTGTGGGTACGGGTACGGGTACGGAGCGTTGGGCGGAGCTGGGGCGTCGGGCGGGTGCGGGGTGCGGGGTGGGGTGCCCGGGGAGGTGCGGGGTGGGTGGCTTTCCTCCGGGTCATCCGATGGCCTGCCTCGTGTGGAGTACGTCGATGGCCTCCGCCACGCCGTACGCGGGTGGCAGGGGCTCGTTCGCCACGTAGAGCTTCTCAGCGACGGAACGCGGGATCGGCAGGTGCTCGAAGCGGCCGTGGACGACTCGGTCGGCGCCGAGGGGGTCCGGGGCGAAGCGCGAGACCGTGGCGATGCGGAACTGCTCGCGGCCGTGCGAGACGAGGAGCGCGATCTCGGTGATCTTTCGGGAGCCGTCGGCGAAACGGGTCAGCTGGACGACTACGTCCACCGCCGAGTTGATCTGGTCCTTGAGCGCCTCGAAGGGGATGAGGACCTCGGACATCGAACCGAGGGTCTGCAGGCGCATCAGCGCGTCCTCCGCGGAGTTCGCGTGGACCGTGGCGAGCGAGCCGTCGTGGCCCGTCGACATCGCCTGGAGCATGTCCAGGGTCTCGCCGCCGCGGACCTCACCCACGATGATGCGGTCCGGGCGCATGCGCAGGGAGTTGCGGACCAGGTCGCGGATGGTGATCTGCCCCTTGCCCTCGATGTTGGGCGGCCTCGACTCCAGGCGGATGACATGCTCCTGCTGGAGCTGGAGTTCGGCCGAGTCCTCGATCGTGATGATGCGCTCGCGGGGCGGGATCAGGCCGGAGAGCGCGTTGAGGAGCGTCGTCTTGCCGGTGCCGGTACCGCCGCTGACGATCACGTTGAAGCGGGCGCGGACGAACGCGGCCAGCAGCATCAGCATCTGCTCGTCGAGGGAGCCGAGACCGATCAGCTCCGGGAGCGTGTACGCCCTCGGGAAGCGGCGGATCGTGAGGGTCGGGCCGGTCAGCGCGAGCGGGGGGATGATGACGTTGACGCGTTCCCCGGTGGGGAGGCGGGCGTCGACCATGGGGTTCGACTCGTCGACGCGGCGGTTGACCGTGGAGACGATGCGTTCGATCGTCTGCATCAGCTGGTCCGTGGAGGCGAAGCGGAGCGGAAGCTGTTCCACGCGGCCGGCTCGCTCCACGAAGATCGCGTCGGGGCCGTTGACCATGATCTCGGTGACGGAGGCGTCGGCGAGGAGCGGTTCCAGGACGCCCAGGCCGAGAGCCTCGTCGACGACTCTGCGGATCAGCTGGGAGCGTTCCGCGGAGGAGAGGACCGGGCCTTCCCTGCTGATGATGTGGCCGAGGACGCGTTCCAGGCGGGCTCGGCGGTCGGCCGCCGTCAGGGCCGACATCTCGGCGAGGTCGATCTCTTCGAGGAGCTTGGCGCGGTAGACGGCCACGAGGTGTCCGTCCTCGCGTCCGGTTCCCCCCTCGTCGGGGGCGGCGATACGGGATCGCAGGCTCATCTCTTCGTCAACTCCTCTCGGGGCGGGGGTGTTCTGCTTGGTCCGGGGGCTCTCGTGTCAGTCCTGGTCCTCGTCGTTCGGCATCGTCGCCGTGCGTTCGAGGGTGACCGGCTCGAAGAGGGGGATCACGGAGGGGACCGTGACGACGACGGTGGCGGTGGTGGTGTCGGTGCCCTGGTCCGGGCTCACCTCCGGGTCGAGCCAACTGCTGGCCGCGGCCTGGCCCGCCGCGACGCCGTCGTTGCCGAGGGACTCGGCGCGGGCCGCGGCCCGCGCCGCCGAGCCGGCCTGGCTGATGCCGTAGCCGATGAGGCCGAGTTGGATCGCTGCCATGGCCACCAGGAGGAGGATGGGGAGGAAGCCGGCGAACTCCAGGATGGCCGCGCCTCGGTCACTGCGGTGGCAGGGACGGGGGCGGGGCCGGGGCCTTGGGTGTGCGGGTGCGCCGCCTTCGGGCGCGAGTACGGCACCTTCGGGCGCGGGGTGGGTCGGGGGCGCGCCGGGGGGTGTCGGTCCTCGGAACGGCGCGGAATCAGTCTCCCGAGAAGCGGGACGAGTTGACGCGCCAACCACTGCGGGCGGACACCCCCCGACACACCCCCTCACGTCCGTACGCGGCCACCCCGCCGCGAGGGCTCGCGCCCCGCGGTGGGTGGCGTACGCCGTCGCGGCTTCCGGCCCGCCGTCATGGGCGTGAGGCTGCTCGACCGTGTACGGCGGCCCACCCGTCGTCGTGGCTCGCGCGTCGCCGTCAGTGGCGTACGCCGCCTCCCCCACGTACGCCGGCTCGGCCGTGCGTGGGTGTTGGGTGGTGGGTGGTTGCGTCGGGTGGGGGTGGGGCGCGGTGGGGGTCATGGGGACTCCTCCAGTGCCGCGCCCGCCTCGCCTGTGACGGTCCAGCCCGCGTCGAAGCCGGGGAAGAAGAGGGGGACGGGGGCCTCGACCTCGGCCCTCATGACCGTGCCGTCGGCGGCGCAGTCGATGGACGTGTCGCTCCAGGCGGCGGGCAGGTGCTGGGTGCCGGCGGCCTGGCAGGCGCCGGGGACGTCGCCGTCGATCGCGCGGGCGGCCGTGGCCGCGCGGGCGGCCTCGTCGGCGGCGTTGCCCGCGAGGGAGTAGGTGTAGCCGTAGAGGGCGGCCTGCCAGAGGATCGTCATGACGATCAGCAGGAGCGGGAACATGCCGGCGAACTCGACGGTGGCCGAGCCCCGGTCGCCCCTGCGGCGCAGGACGAGGGCGCCCCGGTCGGCGGACGGCTTGCGGCGGCGGCCGCCACCGGTCTCCTGCGCGGTGACCAGTTCGAGTTCACCGGCCAGGGACCACAGGGCCTGCTTGACGGAGGAACGGGCGTCCAGGTCCTGGAGGCGGCCCGCGTCGACGACGGACTGGAGGTCCTTGAAGGCGGCGGGGACCGCGTTGCGGGCCACCTTCGTGCCGGTGACCTTCTCGATGAGGGACGGCTGGATCTCCGTACCGCGCGAGTGGCGGTTGACCACCGTGAGGGTCTCCTCCGCCTTGCGGATCTGGAGGCGGTCCCACAGGCGGACCATGCGTTTGGCGGCGCGGACGGCGACGACGTCCGGGGTGACGAGGAGGAGTGCCTGGTCGGCCATCTCGACGGCCGCGGCGGTCGCCGCGGTCATCTGCGAGCCGCAGTCGACGATCACCACGTCGTGACGGGAGCGCAGGGTCGCGAGGACGTGGCGGGCGACGCGGTCCGTCACCTCCTCGCCGCGTTCCCCCTCGGCGGGCGCGAGGAGCAGGGAGAGGCCGGTGTCGTGCGCGTAGACCGCCTCCTGGAGGACCCGCGGGTTGATGTCGGTGATCGCGGCGAGGTCGGCGACGGAGCGGCGGAACTGCACGTCGAGGTACGAGGCGACGTCCCCGGACTGGAGGTCCAGGTCGAGGAGGGCGACCGTACGGCCCGACGCGCAGGCCGCGAGGGCGAGTTGGACGGCGGCGACGGTGGCGCCCACACCGCCCTTGGCCCCGCTGACGGTGACGACGGTGCCGCCGGGGCCCGCGTACAGCTCGGGCGTGCCGCTGCCGAGGTGGCGGCGCATGCCCGTCGACCAGGCCGCGGCGGCCTGGACGCGTTCGGCGAGGGCGTCGTAGGAGAGGGGGAGGTTGACGATGCCGCGGGCGCCGGAGTCCATGGCGGCGGTGAGGACCCCGGTGCTGGTGTCGGAGGTGACGAGGACGACGCCGACCGCCGGGAAACGCAGCACGAGGTCGCGGACCAGGTCCAGGGCGGGCACCGGGCCGATGCGTTCGTGGACCAGGACGACCTCGGGCAGTTCGTCGAGGGAGTCGGCCGCGAGGCGCGCCAGGGTGTCGAGGAGGGCGGTGGAGTCGGGCACCGGTGGTGCGGGTTCGGCGTCGGCGAGCTGGCTGAGCAGGGTGGTCAGGGCGCGGGCCGAGTCGATGTCCCCGACTGCGGGGAGGATGCGGATGGTCATCGGCGGTTCCCCGTTCGCGTGCCGGACCCGGGGGACGCGGTGGCCTCCCCCGGTGACGCCTGTACCTGTACCTGTGCCCGTGCTCGTGCCTGTTCTTGCTCTTGTTCCTTCATCAGCATGCCCATGCGCAGGGGCATGCGACGCACATCCGTTCGGGGTGTCCTCGTGGGGACGTTCCGGACCGACCTCATCGCGCGGCCTTCTCCTTGTCCTCGTCGAGGGTGTACGAGCGGTCGTCCGGTACGACGACCGTGGCGTCGCCGCCCCCGACCAGGGCGAGACGGACGTGCTCGGCGAAGGACTCGGCGAACGCGACGCGCTGGGCGTCGGCGGTGTCGAGCGCGAAGGTGATCGGGACGGCCTCGGTGACCGTGCGGCGGCGTTCGCTGCTGGACTGGCCCGGTTCGAGGGGGGTGAGCCTGCCGACGTCGATGACGCGGGCGTCGGAGACCATCAGCTTGGATGTGTCCTTGCCGGAGTCGCTGTCCTTCTCCTCGAACGTGGCGTAGATGTTGACCAGCGAACCGGGGTTGATCTTCCCGGCCACGCCGGTCGACGCGTCGATCATGATCGCGATCTCCTGCTGGCCCGGCTTGAGTTCGGGGCGGTCGACGATCATGTCGGACTGGAGGAGGGAGCCCTTCTCCAGCCGGGTGACGGCGATCTTGCCGCGGATGTCGGCGAGGTCGGTTATCGCGGTGTCCGACAGCCATCGCTCCGGCATCGAGATCTTCTCGAACTGGCCCGCGGACAGCTCCTTGTAGGGCGCGATGTCACCCTTCAGCCGGTACGCCGTCACCTCTGGCCCGACCTTGGAGTTCACATCGCGGATCACCGAGAGCACCCCGGCGAAGGCGGCCAGGGCGCACAGGGCCGACAGGACCAGCAGGACGACGCCGCGGCGCTGGCGCGAGTTCACTGAATCTCACCTCGTGGGGACGTGCCGGGCAGTGGAGCGGACCTGCGTGCGGGGGCGCGCGTCCGTCATGGGGCGCCCCGCGGAAGGGCGCGGGCCGGGTCGGCCTCGGGTTCGCGCAGCGGGGCGGCGCAGAATCCGCAGCGGTCGCCGATGAGTTCCAGGCCGCACCAGTGGCAGGTCTCCCGGCGTACGGAGGACACGAGCTGGTAGAGCACGGAGACGTCGCAGAGCCCGGCGGCGAACTCGACGAGCTTGCCGGTCCCCCACCAGCGCACGGATCCCGCGGGCAGCGGCACGGTGGCGGCCCCCTGCACCTTCCAGGCGGGCGCGAGGGTCGCGGTGACCCAGTCGGACGGGGGCTGCGGTCCCTGCGCGACCAGCAGCCGGGTGCCGAACTCGGGTCCGGACAGCGGTTCCTGGCCGGCCACGTTCAGTCGGACCAGCTGGGGGCGCGGTGTCGCCAGTACGGCGAACTGGGCGCCCGGCACCCAGGACTTGGCGTGCGCCTTGAGGGTGACCGGGATCCGGTCGAGTTTGGCGACGGTGCCGAGGACGGCGCCGGCGTAGATGTAGTGCGCGAGGAGGCGTACGGAGGAGGCGAGCACGCCCGGGCTGAAGTCGCACGCGGACAGCTGGCGCAACTGCTGTGCCAGCAGAGCGAGTCCGAGGGGCGGCAGGTCCACGCCGAGCAGGGCGATGCGGTCGCTCTCCAGGACGGAGCGGACGGTCTGGAGGCGCCGGGTGACGGCGAGTTCCTCCGGGGTCGCGCCGGACGCCTGGTGGAGGGCGATGACATAGCCGTGCTGCTCGATGAGCGCGTGCATGCCGAGCAGCGAGCTCTCCAGGGTCTCCTCGGGCTGTACGGCCGCGGGCGGTGTCTGCCGGTCGTGCGGTGGGAGCACCAGATCGGAACTGGTGACGGCTATCGCGGTCGGCACGCTGCACACCACCCCGTTCACTGCGGCGGGGTGGTCGCACCACCGCCTCAGTCGGCCCCTGAGAGGGCCGGCACACGACTCGCCGTCCCTCCTGCATCGTCTTGCATCAGCACCATATCCACGGCATGGCCCGATCAACACTGAATCTCCTTGATCAACTCACCGAAGGTACGGTCCGTATCCACACAGAGTGAGACGCATATGCCCCAACTCAACCGGTGAAGGGGAAGGTTGGGACGCCCTTACGGGTGAACGGGTCGCGGAACGGAGTATTGACAACACGATTGGTCTGGACCAACTTGTACGTCCAGCGGTGGCCACCGTCCTCATCCCACTCCCCCTCGGAGGCACCCCGTGGACCGCGTCCCAGGCATATCCCCACGCATACGCAGATGGGCGGCGGGAGCCGTCGCCGCCGTGCTGGCCGCCGCCGGCCTCACCCTCGCCGGGGCGGCCCCGGCGTCCGCGGCCGACATCAACAACGCCAGGAACGCCGGCTTCGAGTCGGGCCTCGCACACTGGACCTGCTCGGCGGGCAGCGGCACCACCGTCTCCTCCCCCGTGCACGGCGGCGCGGCCGCGTTGAAGGCCACCCCGGCCGGGCAGGACAACGCGCGCTGTGTCCAGACCGTGGCCGTGAAGCCCGGGGCGACGTACACACTCAGCGCCTGGGTGCGGGGCGGGTACACGTATCTGGGCGCGAGCGGCACCGGGACGACCGACGTCTCGACGTGGACCCCGGACTCGCCGGACTGGAAGCAGCTGAGGACCACCTTCACGACGGGCGCCTCGACGACGTCGGTGACGGTGTACACGCACGGCTGGTACGGGCAGGCGGCGTACGTCGCGGACGACGTCTCCGTGTTCGGGCCCGACGGCGGCGGTGGCGGCGACCAGCCGCCCACGGTCCCGTCCGCCCCGACGGGCCTCACCGTCTCGGGCACGACGTCGTCGTCCGTGTCGCTGGCGTGGGACGCGGTGCCGGGCGCGACCGGCTACACCGTCTACCGCGGCGGCACGAAGGTCCAGGCCGTCAGCGGCACGTCCGCGACGGTGACCGGACTGGCCGCCGCCACGTCGTACACCTTCCAGGTCACGGCGGTGAACGCGGCGGGCGAGTCGGCCAGGTCGGCGACGGTGACCGGGACGACGACGGCGACGCCGGGCGGTCCCGGCACGGGGCTGCCCCGGCACGTGGTGACCGGTTACTGGCAGAACTTCGACAACGGGGCGACGGTGCAGAAGCTGTCCGACGTCCCGTCGCAGTACGACATCATCGCGGTCGCCTTCGCCGACGCCACCCCGACCCCGGGCGCGGTGACGTTCACCCTCGACTCGGCGGGCCTCGGCGGGTACACCGTCGACCAGTTCAAGGCCGACATCCGAGCCAAGCAGGCGGCGGGCAAGAAGGTGATCGTCTCGGTCGGCGGCGAACGCGGCACGGTGGCCGTGAACGACGCGGCGTCCGCGACGAACTTCGCGGAATCCGTGTACTCCCTGATGCGGACGTACGGCTTCGACGGCGTCGACATCGACCTGGAGAACGGTCTCGACGCGACGTACATGACGCAGGCCCTGCGGGCCCTGTCGGCCAAGGCGGGCCCATCGATGGTCCTCACCATGGCCCCGCAGACCATCGACATGCAGTCGACGTCCAACGCGTACTTCCGCACGGCGCTGAACGTGAAGGACATCCTGACCGTCGTCAACATGCAGTACTACAACAGCGGTTCGATGCTGGGCTGCGACGGCAAGGTCTACAGCCAGGGCTCGGTGGACTTCCTGACCGCGCTCGCCTGCATCCAGTTGGAGGGCGGCCTCGCCCCGTCCCAGGTGGGGCTCGGTCTGCCCGCCTCGACGCGGGGCGCGGGCAGCGGGTACGTCGCGCCGAGCGTCGTCAACAACGCGCTCGACTGCCTCGCCCGGGGCACGAACTGCGGCTCCTTCAAGCCGCCGCGGACCTACCCCGACCTGCGCGGCGCGATGACCTGGTCGACGAACTGGGACGCGACGGCGGGCAACGCGTGGTCCGACGCGGTGGGACCGCACGTGCACGGGCTGCCGTAGGGCGCCCGCGGCGGCGGCCCCCGGTGACGTCCGGGGCCGCCGCCGGAGGCCGACGGGGTCCCCGAAGGTTCACCCGAGCACTACCCCATCGGCCGGTAGTACCCAAGTACGTGGGCCAGCTGGGGGAACCACTCCTGGAGGCGGGTCCGGGGCTTCGCCTCGACCGTGCACTCGAAGAAGCCGCCGTCCAGGTGAACCACCGCGACCATGAGGGCCTTGCCGTTGGGGCTCGCCCTGTAGTGGACGCTGCGGATCTCCGGCCAGGGGAAGTCGACGGAGACTCCGTGGTCCTCGAAGGCCACGCCCGACACGTCGATGACGATGGAGTTGTGGCGGTCGACCGCCAGGAACTCCGGGCCCGCGCCGTCAGGGGCCACCGCCGCCGGTGCCGCCCCCGCGGCAGAGGGCGCGTACGCGTAGGGCGGCTGGGCGTACGGCTGCGGAGGCTGGGCGTACGGGTTCGGCGGCTGGGCATAGGCCTGCGGCTGCTGGGCGTAGGGGTGTGCCTGCGGCGCATGCGGCTGCGGCCCGTACGGCTGCGGCTGGGGCGCGTAAGGCTGGGGCTGCGGCGGCTGTCCGTACTGCTGCTGCGGTTGGCCGTACGGTTGGTGCGGTTGGCCGTACGGCTGCTGCTGAGGCGGCGCCGCGTACGGCTGCGGTGGGGGTGCGTACGGCTGCGGTGGGGGTGCGTACGGCTGCGGGGGCGCGCCCGGTGCCGGGGCAGGTGTTCCGTACGGCTGCGGGGGCTGGCCCGGCGGGGCGGTCGGCGGTGGGGGCGGCGGGCCGAATCCCGGAGCCGGGGCCGTCGCCGGTGCGGGCGCCCGGGTCGTGGCCGGGGGCGGCTGTTGGCCTGCCGGAGGCCGCGGGTCGGCGTCCGGGGTCGGTGCGGCCGTGGGAGTTGCGGTCCCCTTCCCCGTCACTTCCGGCTTCTCCCCCGGCTCGCTTCCCGGCGGTGCCCATGGCTGCGCCTGCTGCTCGGCCTCCCGCCGCGGCTCCGTCTGCGGCTCCGGACTCGGCTCCGGCTCCGGCTGCGGGCTCGGAGTCGGCTGCGGTTGCGGGCTCGGAGTCGGCTCGTGGCCCTGTTCCGGCTGGTCCATGGGTGTTTGTCCTTCTGCCCCGTCGGTGTGACTCGTACCGCACCGTATCCCTCTGCCCCCGGTGAAACATTCCCCGGGGGACGCCGCATCAAAGGAGTGACAGGCCGACGAGCCCGGCAGGGGGACGCCAGAGATGAGATCAGTCCGCGCGGACGAGTACCAGGAGTTCGCGGCGGCGCGCGGGGCATCTGTACCGCAGGGGCCCGGAGAGAAGGGCGGCGAGGGGGTCGTGATGTGGACCGTGGGGGTGCTGCGGCCCGACGGCATCCGGGTCGCGGTCAGCGCCTTCAACTCGGGCGCCCAGCACACCGCCGCGACCCGCGGCATCCCCGATCTCACCATGGCCCAGCTGAAGGACAGCGCCACCAGCGACGAGTGGGCCGCGATCGGCTGACTGCGGCCGGGACCCGGTCTCGCCCCGCCCCCGCCCGCCCGGCGCCGACCCGCCGCCGTCAGAAGAAGTCCGCCCAGTTCTGGTCCCAGATCTGCTTCACACACAGCACCAGGAACAGCAGGCCCGCGATCACCAGCATCGCGTTGCTGAGCATCCCGTTGCGCCATTCCCTCGGTGTGCGGGAGGAGTTGAGGAGCCAGACGAGTGTGGCGGCGAGGAAGGGCAGGAAGGCCGCGCCGAGGACGCCGTAGAGGATGATCAGGCGGAACGGCTGGCCCTGGAAGAGCAGGACGATGGGCGGGAAGGTCAGCCAGAGCAAATACGCGCGGAACGGCCACGACCGTTCGCGCTCGCCGGAGGCGACCTCCTCGCCCTTCACCCCGCCCTTCTTCCGGTAGCGGGCCACGAAGTCGGCGAACATCAGGCTCACGCCGTGCCAGACACCGATGAGGGAGGTGTACGAGGTGGCGAAGAAGCCGATCAGGAAGAATCTGGCGGTGGCCGGGCCGTACTCGTCCTCCAGGATGTCGCCGAGCTGGATGAGGCCCTTGTCGCCGCTCGCGATGGCGATGTTCGCGGAGTGCAGCAGTTCCGCGCCGACGAAGAGCATCGCGATGACGAAGACGCCGGTCGTGGCGTACGCGACCCGGTTGTCGAGGCGCATGATCTTCATCCAGCCGGCGTCGGTCCATCCCTTGGCGTTGACCCAGTAGCCGTACGCGGCCAGCGTGATGGTGCCGCCGACGCCGCCGATGAGGCCGAGGGTGTTGAGGATGGAGTCCTTCTCCTCGGGCAGGACGGGCAGGAGGCCCGCGAACGCCTCGGGGAGGTTGGGGGTGACCCGGATCGCCAGGTAGACGGTGACCAGGAACATCACGCCGACGAGGACGGTCATGACCTTCTCGAAGACGGCGTACTTGTTGAACCAGACGAAGACCAGACCGGACAGTCCACAGAGGATGGCCCACCATTCGAGGTCCATGACGTCCGGGAACAGCGCCTGCAGGGGCAGCGCGCTGGACGACATGGCGGCCGCGCCGTACGCGAAGCCCCAGATCACCACGTAGACGACGAAGAACCAGGTCGTCCAGCGGCCGAGGCTCGCCCAGCCGTCGAAGAGGGTGCGGCCGGTGGCCAGGTGCCAGCGGCCTGCGGCCTCGGCGAGGGAGATCTTGACGAGGCAGCCGATGACGGCCGCCCACAGCAGCGTGTAGCCGAAGTTGCTGCCGGCGATCAGGGTCGCCACCAGGTCGCCGGCGCCGACACCGGTCGCGGCGACGACGATGCCGGGGCCGATGTACTTCCAACTGGACTTGCGCGGGGCCGAAGTCACTTCCCCGGTAGCTGTGTTGTCCGTGGTGTCAGCCATGCGGATCAAGAAAGCGTAAAGCCGGGGCGGGCACAAGAGGGCGTGCGGTGAAGGAAGAGGGGGTGTCGCCGGGGTCGCGGAGGCGGTGACGGAGGCGGTGACGGAGGCGGTGGCGGTGGCGGTGGGAGAGGGTCGTGACGTGGAACGGGCCCCGGCGGCCGGGCAGGCCGCTGGGGCCCGGCTGTGGCTCCGGGCCCGGGCTGACGAGGCCGCCGCCCGGAACTCCGCGGGCTGGTGCCGCGACGGGCGACGTCTGCCCCGTCGCGCAAACGTCACCTGCCGCGGCACTAGGCCGGCTGTCGCCGACCACAGTCGGCGGACCCGCACGTGCCGAGCTCGAACCACACGGTCTTGCCCGGCCCGTCCCGGTGGCAGCCCCAGCGCCCGGCGAGCGCCTGCACCAGGAACATCCCTCTGCCGCTCTCCGATGTCTCCGTGACCCGTCGCACCCGCGGCGGGCGCCGGTCGGTGTCCGACACCTCGCACCGCAGGACGCCGTGCGCCGCGGTGAGCGTCAGTTTCAGACGGCTTTCCGCGTGCACCAGGGCGTTGGTGACGAGTTCGCTCACCAGCAGCTCCGCGGTGTCGGCCTGGTCGAGCAGTCCCCATCCCTCCAACTGCCTGCGGACCGCCGCGCGGGCCTGGGCGGCGGCGGCCGGACGGGGGTCGTACTCGACGCACAGATGACCCGCGCCCAGGGAGGGTTGGAAGTACGAGGCGAAGTGGGGGGCGGAATCCGGAAGGAGACCCCCGGAGAGTTGCAGCATGCCTTCAGGGTCACCTCACCAGGGGTGCGGCGGCACCGGGAGGATTACCCGTTTCCCTCCGCGCACATACCTGTTTCATGACCCAATGCATCCATCTTTGGCACCTCGCATGACGTATCGCCCTGTACGAACCGATACGTGGATCACGTGCAGGACCGTTCCGCGGCCACGCCCCGCTGGTCGCCGAGTTCCCCGGTGACGAGCAGGGCGACCTCGGCCTCACGGATGGTGAGCCGCACCGGGGTGTCGGGCACGGCCTGCGGGACGACATCGCACCCGAACGAGCTGCTCCGCGGCACCGGCGTGCGAGCCCGGCACCCCAGGGCGTGTTTCGACAGTCCCGTCCGCCCTTCGGGAAGACGACGCTCCTTTCGAAACACGTCCTACACCCGCCCGTTCGCGCGCCAACCCCGTTCCGGGCGGCCCCGTTCCGGCCAGACGGCCCTCGCGCACCCACCGGCCACTCTTGACCTGGTCATGCCAGAGCCGCACCATGAGCGCCACACCCGCACCAGGGCCCGACGATCGCCCCGCGGTCATCGGCGGGCCGGAGGCACGTCGCAAGGATCCACCCCCCGCTCCACTCCCCACTCCGGAGACCCCGGAAATCCTGGAGAAAGTAGGAGACTCATGCGACTCCGCATGCGCGGCAGATCAGCGGTGCCCGGCGGCACGGGCAGGAGGTCGGGCCGCCGTACCGCAGCCCTGGTCGGCCTGCTGGCGATGGCGCTGGCGGCGCCGGTCGCGGCGACCACCACGGACGCGACGGCGACCAGTGCCGAACGTCCGAAGGCCTCGGCGGACGACATCCGCCAGTACGAGGTCCACACGCACTCGGACATCGCGTCCCGCACGGCACTCCAGAAGGCCGGTGTCTCGGTGGACGACGCCGACGACCACTCGGTCTTCGTCTCCGGCCGCGCGGACCAGATCAAGAAGCTCAAGGCCCAGGGCTACGAGGTCACCCCGCTCGGCGCCGTGCCGGACCGGTCGAACGGCGAGGACGACGTACGCCTCTTCGACTTCCCCTCCGCCGACTCCCGCTACCACAACTACGCGGAGATGACGAACGAGATCAACTCCGTGGTCGCGGCGAACAGTTCCATCGCCAGCCAGCGGGTCATCGGCACCTCGTACCAGGGCCGGAACATCGTCGCCATCAAGATCAGCGACAACGTCGGCACGGACGAGGCCGAGCCCGAGGTGCTGTTCACCCACCACCAGCACGCCCGCGAGCACCTCACCGTCGAGATGGCGCTCTACCTCCTGAACGAGCTGACCTCCGACTACGGCAGCGACTCCCGGGTCACCAACATGGTGAACAACCGCGAGATCTGGATCGTCCCGGACCTCAACCCGGACGGCGGCGAGTACGACGTGGCCACCGGCTCGTACCGCTCGTGGCGCAAGAACCGCCAGCCCAACAGCGGTTCGTCTGCCGTCGGCACCGACCTCAACCGCAACTGGAACTATCGCTGGGGCTGCTGCGGCGGCTCGTCCGGGTCGACGTCCTCGGAGACGTACCGCGGTCCGTCCGCCGAGTCCGCCCCCGAGGTGAAGGTGGTCGCCGACTTCGTCCGCAGCCGTGTCGTCGGCGGCACGCAGCAGATCAGGACCGCCATCGACTTCCACACGTACAGCGAGCTGGTGCTGTGGCCCTTCGGGTACACGACCGCGGACACGACGACCGGGATGACCGCCGACGACCGCAACGCCTTCGCGACGGTCGGCGGGAAGATGGCCGCGAGCAACGGGTACACGCCCGAGCAGTCCAGTGACCTGTACATCACCGACGGGTCGATCGACGACTGGCTGTGGGGCAACCAGAAGATCTTCGGCTACACCTTCGAGATGTACCCGTCGTCCGCCGGCGGGGGCGGCTTCTACCCGCCCGACGAGGTGATCGCCCGGGAGACGGCCCGAAACCGGGACGCCGTGCTGCAACTGCTGGAGAACTCGGACTGCATGTACCGGTCCATCGGCAAGGAGGCGCAGTACTGCTAGTGCTGTGCCGGTGAGCAGGAGCATCCGGCAAGGAGGACGGGGAACCGCGCGGCCCGCTGTGGCCGGGCAGCGCGGTTCCCCACGCCTCCCTTGGCCGGCTCTACTTGCCGGCGCTCTCGTCGGAGTCGGATTCGGAGCCGGAGCCGGAGTCCGGCTTCGCGGAGTCCTCGCGCTCGACCGGGTCGTCCGCCTGCGCGGGCTCGGCCGGGTCCGTCTCCTTGTCGTCGCCGTCCTCGAAGTACGCGTCCAGGACCTCGTCGATCCGGGTCTCCCACGCGGCGTGCTCGGACCTGGCCTTCGCCTCGATCTCGATGGGGTACCAGCGGCGGTCCGGCGTGTGGACCGTGACGGTGAACCGCTTCCCGAAGCGGGGGGACTCCGTCTCGATCGCTCCGATCTCGTCCCAGCGGAACTCGCACTCCTGGTCGTCCAGCCGCAGCCGTACGCCCCTGTGGTCGGCGACGATCTTCGCGCGGCGGTCGGCGGCCTCGAAGACGGGGCCCTCGACGGCCGCACCGTCGGCCTCGTCGTCGGCCGTGTCGTCGGCGTTCGCATCGGTCTCGGCGTCGGGGCGCGCGTCCGGCCCGGCGGCGGCCTTCTTCAGCGGGGCGGGCCCATCGGCCGGGACAGCCTCGTCCGCTTCCACGGTCTCCGCCTGCTCGGCGGATTCCGTCGGCTTGATGTCCTCCGGCTCCTCCTGCTTCTCCTTCGTCACGGACACGGGTGCCGTGATTCCGGGGATGTGCGACGGGTCGACCGCGGCGGCGGCCAGGGGCTGGCTGTTCGAACCAATGCGCTGCTCCACAGCGGGCAGTATGGTCGACGATCCTGTGCCGGGAACAGTCGGCCCGGCATATGTCCGCATCTGCGGCCCGTCAGGGGCGGAAGGGACGGTTCTCCGCCGACGTCCAGTACGGCCGGCGCGTCGATTTCGACCAGGAGGCCCTGCGGGAGGCCACGTAGACCGTGGTGCGTCCGTCGTTGTCGTTGCAGTCGTTGTCGTTGCAGTCGTTGTCGTTGCAGTCGTCGCCGTCGTCGTTCAGACGGGGCTCGTCGTCGGTGTCCTGCCGGAGTACTCCCCGCTGATCGCGTCCGCCGTGCGGCGTACCAGCGGGAGCAGGGCGAGGAGTTCGTCGGCGGTGGCGACGACGTTGGGGGCGGAGACCGACATCGCGGCGACCACCCGGCCGTCGGCGCCCCGGACGGGGGCGGCGACGCAGTTGACGGACTCCTCGTGGCCGCCGAGGTCGGTGGCCGGCCCTGTTCGCGGACCTGCGCCAGCTCCCTCAGGAACGCCGCGGCGTCGGGGGTCGAACGGGACGTGTACCGGGGGTGGTCGGGCTTCTCCGCGAGGGCGCGGCGCTCGCCCTCGGGGAGGTCGGCGAGGCGCGCCTTGGCGACGGCGGCGACGGTGAGGGCGACCGGTTTGCCGATGCGGGAGTACATGCGGACCGGGGAGCGGCTCTCCATCTTGTCGAGGTGGAGGACCTCGTTCTCCTCGTACACGGCGAGGTGGACGGTGCGGCCGCACTGTTCGTCGAGCCGTACGAGGTGGGGGTGGGCGATCTCGCGGATGTCGAGGTTCTCCACGGCCTCCTGGGCGAGGACGAAGAGGCGGGCGCCGAGGCGGTAGCGCTGGTCGGACTGGCCTTAGACGAGGCCGTGTTCGTGGAGGGTGCGCAGGAGGCGCAGGGCCGTGGACTTGTGGACGCCGAGGCGGTCGGCGACCCGGCCGAGGTCGGCGGGGCCCTCGGCGAGCAGCGGCAGGATGCTGAGCGCGCGGTCGACGGTCTGGCTCATGGGGTGCGTACCTCCTCGTCGGTCCCGCCCGGTGCCTGGGTCCAGCCGGGGGCCAGTCGGAGTGTCCCCCCGCATGTCGTCGTCCGCAGCTGCCGGGCGGTCGGCGTGGTGGCGGGCCGACGGGGGGCCGAGGTCGCCGGGGACGGTGAGGGCCGCGGCGGCCAGGAGGAGGCGGAGACGGGCCTCGGGGGGACAGGCCGGTGGCGGCGAGGGCGCGGAGGACGTTGGACTCGGCTCCGCCGATGGCGCGTTCGCGGGAGGGCACGTCGGCGAGGCGGCCGGGGCGGGCACGCAGGCAGGCAGGCAGGCAGGCAGGCAGGTGACCATGGACTCGCCGAGCGCGACGATGTCGACGAGATCGGGTGCGGGCTTGCGGAGTCCGTCGGCGGTCACGGTGGTCGGGGCTCCGCGTCCTGTCCGCCGGCGTCGTCGACAGGTGCTCGCCGGGATGTTGGACAGCGGCGAGTGTTATGTGCAATGGATGTTGCAGGTCATGCAGCTGAGTTTGTCAGGGAGGCTCTCATGGGTGTCGAAGCGCTCGCTCGTCTCGCCGCCGAACGCGTCGACCACCGCTTCAAGGGCCTCCCGCCGGACGCCGACGGGCTGACGGTGCGGGAGCTGGCCGATCAGCGCCGGAACCTGTTCACCGGCGGGTTCCTCACGCCCGTGCTCGCCCTGTCCGCCGAGCGGCTGGAGCACAACCTGGCCCTGATGGAGGCGTACTCCGAGCGGCACGGGCTGGCCTTCGCGCCGCACGGGAAGACGTCGATGGCGCCGCGGCTGTTCTGGCGGCAGATCGAGCGGGGGGCGTGGGGCATCACCCTGGCCGTGCCGCACCAGGTGCGGGTGGCGCGGGAGTTCGGGATCGAGCGGGTGTTCCTCGCCAACGAGGTGGTGGACCCGGCGGCGTTGCGCTGGATCGCCGCCGAGCTGGCCGCCGATCCGTCGTTCCGGCTCGTCTGTTACGTGGACTCCGTGCGCGGTGTGGAGCTGATGGACGCGGCGCTGCGGGGCTCGGCGCGCCCGCTGGACGTGGTGGTGGAACTCGCCGCGGGCGACGGGGCACGGACCGGGATCCGTACGGAGGCGGAGTGCGCGGCGGTCGCGGACGCGGTGGCCGGGGTGGAGACGCTGCGGCTGGTGGGCGTGGCCGGGTACGAGGGCGAGGTGCCCGCCGCGGATCCGGAGCGGGTGGGTGCCTGGCTGCGGCGGCTCGTCGCCCTGGCCGTCGCCTTCGACGAGGCCGGACGGTTCGCGGGGCTGGAGGAGATCGTCGTCAGCGCGGGCGGCAGCGCCTGGTTCGACGCGGTGGCGGAGGTGTTCTCGGAGATCCCCGCGCTGTCGGCGCCCGTGCTGAAGCTGCTGCGCTCCGGGGCGTACGTCTCGCACGACGCCGGGCACTACCGGCGTCTGACCCCGTTCAACCGGGTACCCGAGGAGGGTGCCCTGGAGCCCGCGTTCCGGCTCTGGGCGCAGGTCGTCTCCCGCCCCTCCCCCGAGCAGGCGTTCGCGAACGCCGGCAAGCGGGACGCCGCGTACGACCTCGGTCTGCCGACCGTGGAGGTGGTGCGGGACGCCGGGTCGGGCGAGGTGCGGGACGCGGGCGACGGCATCACCGTGACGGGCCTGTCGGACCAGCACGCCTGGCTGCGCACGGAGACCGGTGCGGAGGTGTCGGTCGGGGACTGGGTGGGGCTGGGCCTGTCTCATCCGTGCACGTCGTTCGACAAGTGGAAGCTGATCCCGGTGGTGGAGGCGGACGGGACGGTCGTGGAGTACGTCCGCACCTACTTCTGACAGCCGGCCCGATTTCCCCTCTCCCTGCTCCCCGCTCCCTGCTTCCCCGTTCGCCCGTTCTCGAAAGGTGGCAGACATGGACGACGTCGTCCTGCGGGACGCCGAGGTCGTCGACGGGTCCGGCGGCCCCTCCTACCGGGCCGACGTGGTCGTGTCGGACGGCAGGATCACCGCGATCGTCCAGG
Organism: Streptomyces sp. HM190; assembly: GCF_009857135.1. Lineage (GTDB taxonomy): Bacteria > Actinomycetota > Actinomycetes > Streptomycetales > Streptomycetaceae > Streptomyces > Streptomyces heilongjiangensis. The sequence goes on along the minus strand of NZ_CP047318.1, from coordinate 5,575,567 downwards.
AGGCCGCGGCGGCGGGCTGCCAGCGGCCGTCCGCCCGGCGGGAGCTGGACGTCGAAGGGCTGGTCCTCGCGCCCGGCTTCGTCGACATGCACGCCCACAGCGACCTCGCCCTGCTGCGGGACCCCGAGCACACGGCGAAGCTGGCGCAGGGCGTGACCCTGGAGGTCCTCGGGCAGGACGGGCTGTCGTACGCGCCCGTCGACGACCGGACCCTGGAAGAGGTGCGGCGGGCGATCACCGGCTGGAACGGCTACGGCGAGGACGTCGACTTCGGCTGGCGTTCGGTCGGCGGGTACCTGGACCGCCTCGACCACGGCTTCGACGGCGAGGGCGTCGCCGTGAACGCCGCGTACCTCGTTCCGCAGGGCACCGTCCGGATGCTCGCCATGGGATGGGAGGACCGGAGGCCGACCCCTCAGGAGCTGGACCGCATGCGGCAGTTGGTCGCGGACGGGCTCCGCGAGGGCGCCGTCGGCATGTCGTCGGGGCTGACGTACGCGCCGGGCATGTACGCCCAGGACGCCGAACTCGCCGCCCTGTGCCGGGTGGTCGCCGAGCACGGCGGCTACTACTGCCCGCACCACCGCTCGTACGGGGCGGGCGCGCTCGAGGCGTACGAGGAGGTGATCGCCCTCGCGCGTGCGGCCGGCTGCCCCCTCCATCTCGCCCACGCCACCCTGAACTTCGGCGGGAACGAGGGTCGCGCGCCCGAGCTGCTCGCGCTGCTCGACGACGCGCTCGCGGCCGGCGCCGACATCACCTTCGACACCTACCCGTACACCGCCGGCTGCACGACCCTCGTGGCGCTGCTGCCCGGTTGGGCGGCCGAGGGCGGTCCGGAGGCGGTCCTGGCGAGGCTGGAGGACGACGAGACCGCCGCACGCGTCCGGCACGAGCTGGAGGTCGTCGGCTCCGACGGCTGCCACGGGGTGCCCGTCGCGTGGGAGACCGTCGAGATCTCGGGGGTCGCCGACCCGGCGCTGTCGGCGTACGTGGGCCGCACGGTCCGGGAGTCCGCCGACGCGCGCGGCGAGGAGCCCTGGGTGACCGCACGGCGGCTGCTCGTCGAGGACCGGCTGGGGCCGACGATCCTCCAGCACGTCGGCCACGAGGAGAACGTACGGGCGATCATGCGGCACCGGGCGCACACCGGCGGCTCGGACGGCATCCTGCGCGGCGCCAAGCCGCACCCGCGCGCGTACGGCACGTTCCCGCACTACCTGGGCCGGTACGTACGGGAGTCGGGGGTGCTGTCCCTGGAGGAGTGCGTCGCCCACCTCACCTCGCGCCCCGCCGCCCGGCTGCGGCTGCCCGACCGGGGGCTGGTCCGCGAGGGGTACCGCGCCGACCTGGTCCTCTTCGACCCGGCGACGGTCGCCGCCGGGTCGACGTACGAGGCGCCGCGCACCCCGCCCACGGGTGTCCCGTACGTCCTCGTCGACGGCCGGTTCGCGATCGAGGACGGCCGGCGGACGGACGTCCTGGCGGGGCGGGCGGTCCGCCGGGCCCCCTGAGAGGGCGCGGCGCCGTGCGCCCACGGCCCCGGGACCGGAGCCCGGGGCCGCGCGGACCCGGGGACTACGGCCTGGGGAGTATGCAGCCGCTGCGGGTCAGGTCGAGCGTGCTGTCGGCGCCGAAGCAGGCGGGGACGTGCCAGGTCTGCTGCCCGTAGTTGATGCCCGCGCGGACGGTCACGGTCCCGTTCGCGTCGACCTCGCACGGGTTGTTGTCCGTGCAGCGCCCGCCGTCCTCGTTGCCCGTGTTGTTGACGGCGACGACCTTGCCGGTGGCGTTGTCGAGCACCGGCGAACCGGAGGTGCCGCCGATGGTCTGGCAGGCGGAGGTGTAGCGGACCGAGTCCTTCCAGGTCCACACGCCTTCCTTGAGGCGGTACGCGTAGCCGTCGACGTCGCAGGCGTACGTCCGCTTCCAGTAGCCGGAGACGACCGTGATGTCGGTGCCCACGGCCGGGCGGGCCGTGTCGAAGGTCAGCGCGTTGATCCCGTACGCGCTCTTGATCTGCCCGTACGTGGTGGTCAGCCGGTACAGCGCCATGTCCGTGTCGGTCATCGTGCCGTACACGATCCGGTTGGCGCGCAGGGTGGCGACGCGGGTGCCCGCCGAGTTGAGGAGGCCGAAGGAGCGGGTGGAGGCCCGGTCGACGAGGACCTCACCGGGGTCCGGGAAGCCGGTCTCCAGGCAGTGGCCGTTGGTCATCACCAGGGCCGGATCGTCGTCCTCGGCGTTCGGCACCCGCACGACCGAGCCGGAGCAGTTGCTGAGCGAGACGGTGCCCGCGAAGTTCACGGCCTGGACGGCGGAGTCCGCCGGAGCCACCCGGGACGCGGCGTCGGCCACGGCCCTGTTCGCCGCGTCCGCGACGCTGCCGACCGCCGTCTTCGCGGTCCCCGTCGCGGACTGCGGTGCGGCCTGGGGTGCCGCGACCGCCGGTGCCGCGCCCGCCCCGGTGATCACCAGGGCGAAGAGCGCGGCAACGAGAGGCTTTCTCATGTGGGGGTCCCTCTCTTGCTACGTGGGTGACAGGAGATCTTCCGGCCACGCAGTTTGTCATGCGCATTGTGAGGGCGGTGTGATGACCGGGCAAGGAGTTGGTTCCGGCCGGATGGGGTTCGGCCAGCGGAGGGGTGGGAGGCAGGCGGAGGTTCGGGCGGGGATGCGGCGATGTGGGGGCGGTCGCGGGTCGCCGCCGCGGGCCCGGCGGTCGGCGGGCCCGGCGGTCGGCGAGCCCGGCGGTCGGCGAGCCCGGCGGTCGGCGAGCCCGGCGGTCGGCGAGCCCGGCGGTCGGCGAGCCCGGCGGTCGGCGGGCCCGGCGGTCGGCGAGCCCGGCGGTCGGCGAGCCCGGCGGTCGGCGAGCCCGGCGGTCGGCGAGCCCGGCGGTCGGCGGGCCCGGCGGTCGGCGAGCCGGCTCGGCCGGCTCGCCCGGCTCGGCGCGCGGGGCGCGCGGGGCCCCGCCGTCGTGGCCCACCACGGAGGTGACGCACACCGACGGGGCCGTACGGCAGGGACCGCCACCGCCCTCCGCGCCACAGGGAGGGCCGCCCGCTCGGCGCCCGGACGTCCGGCCCACGGCCACGACTCGTCGGCGGGCCCGTCCGCCCGCCGTTCAGCCGGGCACCGGCCGGCCGCCCGCGACGTCCGACGCGCACCCGACCGTTCACCCGCCCACCGGGCTGGTCCTCCGCACCGGGGCGGGACCGACACCTCGACGATGCCGACACAGACGTCCAACGGGTCCGGCGCGCAGGGCGCTTCGGTCCCGCGCGGCACGCACGACGCGCGCGGCACGGGCAGCAGGCGCGTTGCAGCCGCTGCCGACTCGCCGCCACCCCCCGCCCCACGGCTCACGCGGGACCTCGACCCGCCCCCGGCGCCGAATCACCCCGCCCCAGCCCGGCCCCGGACCGCCCCTCCCGCCCGCACCCGCGGCACCGCCCACCCGCCGCGGCACCCGGCAGGGCCCCTTCGTCGTCCTATCTGGGCCCCTTCGTCGCGCCCTGTCCCCGGCCCTGGTTGCCCCCGGAGTTGCCGCGGCCCGGCTCGGTCGTCGGGGCGGGCCGGGTGGACGCGGTGGCGGAGCGCGTGGCCGTCGGGGTGGGGGCGGTGGACGCGGAGCCGGTGCGGGACGGGGACGGTCGCGCGGAGGTCCCGCTCGGGGACGCGGAGGGCGACGCCGCCTCCGTCGCGGCGGAGGACGCGTCGGCCGACGGCGTGGCCGCTCCCCCGCCGCCGGACCGGCCGGCCGCCGGGAAGGACTCCTTGGCCGCCGGACCGCTCGGCCCCTCCTCGCCGGAGGAGCCGGCCCCGGAGAGTCCCGCCACCACGGCGCCCACCACCACGACCGCGGCGACACCGCCCGCGATCAGCCCGCCGCGCCTCCGGGCGGCCCGGCGGCGGCCGAGCGCGGCCCGTCGGCCGCCGGGCGGCGGGGCGCGGTGCCCGGCGGGGTCCGCCCCGCCGAGGGGGTGCGTCCCGTCCGGCGTGTGCGGGTCGGTGGGACCGTGGATGCCGGTCGCGTACGCCGCCGCCCCGGCCACCGGAGCAGTCGCGTCCGGCGCGCGGGGGGCTGCCGGGGCGCCGGTGCCGTCGGGGGCCTCCCGGAGGTCGTCGAGCACGACCTCGTCCAGCCGCACGGTGTCGTCGTAGGCGTTCTGCCAGCCGTGGGCGGCCGCCGGGTCGGGGAAGGCCTCGTAGGCGGGCGCCGCCGAGGGGTCGCCGAGCGGGTGGTACACGTTCGGCGGTTCCTGGGAGGTCTCACCGTCCCGATCCACACCGCTCACCCCGTTCACCCGTTTCGCCCCGTTCATCGCATTTTCTCGTCTTCATCTCTCGTGCCCTGGAACCGTGTGGGGGGCGGCCGGACCTGGGGGCGGATTCTAGTGCCGCGGCAGGCAGCGTCCGCCCGTCGAGGAGCGGCGCCCGGTGCGTGCTCTCGGCATGCCGGGCGCACGTCCCCGTACGGGATGCACTCGGGCTCGTGCCCGGTGCGCCGAGAGTGCGTGCCGGGCATCGCGACGGGGCAGACGCTGCCTGTCGCGGCACTGGGTGTTGCGACCGGGAGCGGGGACGCTCAGGGACAGCGGAGGAGCATTTCGTCACAGAGCGACGGTCCCACGTGGTGGAAAACACGACCCACGAGCCGTTACCGGGTCGTAAGCTCACGGACATGCAGGTGATCCAGTCGACCAAGCTCGCCAACGTCTGTTACGAGATCCGGGGCCCGGTGCTCGAGGAGGCGATGCGGCTGGAGGCTGCCGGGCACCGCATCCTCAAGCTGAACACCGGCAACCCCGCCGCCTTCGGCTTCGAGTGCCCGCCGGAGATCCTGGAGGACATCCTCCGCAACGTGTCGTCCGCCCACGGCTACGGCGACGCGAAGGGCCTGCTGGCGGCGCGCCGGGCGGTCGTCATGCACAACCAGACCCTCGGCATCGAGACGGACGTCGAGCACGTCTTCATCGGCAACGGCGTCTCCGAACTGATCGTCATGGCGATGCAGGGCCTGCTGGACGACGGCGACGAGGTCCTCGTACCCGCCCCGGACTACCCGCTGTGGACGGCGGCGGTCTCGCTGTCAGGCGGCACGGCGGTGCACTACCGCTGCGACGAGCAGTCCGACTGGATGCCGGACCTCGCGGACATCGAGCGCAAGGTCACCGACCGCACCAAGGCGCTCGTCATCATCAACCCCAACAACCCGACGGGCGCGGTGTACGACGAGGCGATGATCCGCGGGCTGACGGACATCGCGCGCCGCCACAACCTCCTCGTCTGCTCCGACGAGATCTACGACAAGATCCTCTACGACGGCGCCACGCACACCCCGACCGCCTCGGTGGCCCCGGACCTGCTGACGCTGACGTTCAACGGCATGTCGAAGGCGTACCGGGTCGCGGGCTACCGCGTCGGATGGATGTCGATCTCCGGCCCGCGCGCGCACGCCGACTCCTACATCGAGGGCCTGACGATCCTGGCGAACATGCGGCTGTGCGCCAACATGCCGGGGCAGCACGGCGTGGTCGCCGCACTCAGCGGACGCCAGACGATCAACGACCTGGTACTGCCGGGCGGGCGCCTGAAGGAGCAGCGGGACGTCGCCTACGAGCTGCTGACGCAGATCCCCGGGGTGTCGTGCGTGAAGCCGAAGGGGGCGCTGTACCTGTTCCCGCGGCTCGACCCCGACGTGTTCAAGATCAAGGACGACCGGCGGATGGTCCTCGACCTGCTCCGCCAGGAGAAGATCATGGTCGTCCAGGGCACCGGCTTCAACTGGCCCGAGCCGGACCACTTCCGCGTGGTGACCCTGCCGACCGCGGCAGACCTGAGATCCGCGATCACCCGCATCGGGAACTTCCTGGACGGCTACGGCCAGCCCTGAGACCCCCTCCGGAAGACGTCCGGACGCCGCTCAACTTTAGACGGAATCTAATGTAGGCTGGTTCTCCGAGAGCGAGCTTGGAGGCCATCCCATGTACGAGCCGATCCGCACCAAGTCGGTGCACACGATGGCCGCGACGACCTCGTCCGACTTCCCCCACCGTTCGCGCGAGGAGGAGCTGGACATCCAGCTCGCGGGGCATCTGGCCGCCCTGCTCGCGACGACCGACGAGCTGCGCGCCCTCACCCCCGGCGCCGACCTCGACACGGCCGCCGAGCGGCTGTCCGCGCAGGTGGCCCGGCTGCGCGGCGGCCGTCCGCCCGTCCGCTCCTCCGTACCGGCCGGCGGGCCCGACGGGGGCGCCGCCGGGCTCCACCGGCGCGCCCACGCCCTCGCCGGGCGCGCCCTGGTCGTCGCCGCCTCCCGCGCCGACACCGCGGCCGCGATCCTGGCCGCCGAACGCATGGACGCCCACGCCGCCGCCGAGCGCGTCGACGCCCCCGCCTCCGCCGACCCCCTGGACACCCGCGCGCTGGCCTCCCGCTGACCCCCGGCCCGGCGCACCGCCGAGCCGGCGGCTCACCCCCGAGCCCCGGCTCCCCTCGACGGCCCCGGTCCGCGTGCACCCGCAGCGACGCGCGGACCGGGCGCCACGGCTCCACGTGACGCCCCACGCCCCGCCGCCGGGCGACGCCGCACGCGGCGCAGGCCGGGTCCCGCCGCCTCCCACCGGAGCGGCGGCGCCCGTTCCGGTTGCGTTCCGGGACGACGGCTTCACCCCGCGTTCACCCGTACCGCCCGGGAATGTCGGGTTCCGCGAGCACGCTCCCCGGTGTGAGACGCATCGCAGGGATCGTCCTCGCGGTCCTGCTGATCGGCGGCGTGGTGGCAGCCGTCGTGGCGGGCCGGGACACCGGGGACACGAGCACGGCAACGAAGACCGTGCGGGGAGTGATCGGGTCGGAGAAGGCGGAGTTCTTCGCCGACCCGGAGGTGGTGAAGGCCCTGGCCGCCGAGGGCTACACCGTGAGGACGGAGACGTCGGGCTCCTGGGCCATGGACGGGCTGGACCTGAAGGGGTACGACTTCGCCTTCCCCTCCAGCAAGGCACCGGCCGACGAGCTGGCCGAGAAGTACCGGGTACGCGAACCGCTGCCCCGCCCGTTCTACTCGCCCCTCGTCGTGGTCGCCCACCGGGGCGCCGCCGAGGTGCTGAGCCGCAACGGGCTGGCCACGCTGGAGAAGGACCGCGGCGTCCTCGACATGGACGCCTACCTCACGGCGGCCGAGGCCGGCCGCACCTGGCAGCAGCTCAAGGGCGCCGACCGGTACGGCGAGTTGGCGGGGCTGCTCTACATCGCCACCACCGATCCGACCACGTCCAGCTCGGGCGCCCTCTACCTCGCTGCGGCCTCCAACGTCGCCAACGACGGACGGGTCGTCACGGGCGAGGCGGACATCAGGAGGACCGCACCCCTCCTGCACGACCTGATCAGCGTCCAGGGCGCCCAGCAGCCGAGCAGCGACGCGGCGTTCCGCGACTTCGTCAGCGGAGCCGGCAACCCGCTCGTCCTCGTCTACGAGTCCCAGGTCGCCGCCCTGCTCGCCGGCGGACAGAAGGTCGACGACCTGGTGGTCCTCTACCCGGACACCACCGTCAACAGCGACCACACCGTCGTGCCCGTCACCGACGAGGGCCGCGCACTCGGTGAACTGCTCAGCACGGACCCGGAGTTGCGTCGGCTGGCGGCCCGGTACGGGTTCCGGCCGCAGGGCTCGGCGAAGGAGTTCACGGCGGCGACGGCCGCCCTCACCACGTATCTGACGCCTCGGCTCACCGTCCGGCAGGCGCCCGTGCCCACCTCCGAGGTGCTGCACGAGATGGCGCGCCGGGCGCGGGGCCGCTGAACGACGGGGGAACACCACTCATGACGACAGAGGACAGCTTCACCCTCACCCCGCCCGAGCCGGTCGCGGCCGTGCCCAGGGAGAAGGCCGGCGGACTCGTGCCGGTCGAGGAGTCCGTGCGGGCGGACATGGCCAGGAAGGCCGAGGAATACGTCCGCTCGCTCACCGCGCTCGACGCCCGGTCCCCGGAGTTCACGGGAAAGGTCGCGGAGATCGCGGCGCTCGGCGCGGGTGAGATGCGCACCGCCGCCGCACAGTCCAACCGCATGCTGGAGCGGACCGTCCGCAGCCTGCCCGGCAAGGGCGGGGACGCCCAGTCGCAGGTCGCCGGCTCGCTCGTCGAACTGCGGCGCGTGGTCGAGGACCTGGATCCGCGCGACCTGCCCGCGGGCCGGGGCCGCAAGCTGCTGTCCCGGCTGCCGGGCGGCAACCGGCTGCGGGACCACGTCGCGAAGTACGCCACCGCGCAGGGCACCCTGAACCGCATCGTGGGGTCGCTGCGCGGCGGCCAGGACGAACTGCGCCGGGACAGCGCCGCGTTGCAGACGGAGCGGGTCCGCCTGTGGGAGACCATGGGCAAGCTCCAGGAGTACGTGGTCCTGACCGAGGCCCTGGACAGGGCCGTCGAGGCGCACATCGCGGCCGCCGACCCGCAGCAGGCCGACACCCTGCGCGCCGACGTCCTCTTCCCCGTCCGGCAGAAGCACCAGGACCTGCTCACCCAGCTCGCCGTGTGCGCCCAGGGCTATCTGGCCATGGACGTCGTCCGCCGCAACAACGAGGAGCTGATCAAGGGCGTCGACCGGGCCGCCACGACCACGGTCTCGGCGCTGCGCATCTCCGTGCTGCTGGCCTCCGCCCTCGACACGCAGCGCAGGGTCGTCGAGCAGGTCAACGCGTTGCGCGGCACCACCGAGGACCTCGTCCGCGGCAACGCCGAGATGCTCGCCACCCAGAGCGGCGAGATCCAGCGCATCGCCGCCGACCCGGCGGTCGGCGCGGAGACCCTCCGCTCGGCCTTCCAGCAGATCTACCGCACCCTCGACACCATCGACACCTACAAGGCGCAGGCGACGGAGACCATGGCCGCGACGGTGGAGTCCCTGACGGCCGAACTCCGGCACGCCGGAGCCTACTTGGAGCGCAGCCGCGCGCAGGGCGCCCTCGAAGGGGGTGGGCTCGCATGAGACGGACCCGTGCCTCCCTCGGGACGGCCGCGGCCCTCGCGCTGGCCCTGGCGGCGGCCGGATGCACGTCCGCCGCCGACACCCCGGCCGACCCGGCCGAGTACGTCCCCGGCACGCTGCGCGTCCTCGCCTCCAGCGAACTCGCCGACATGAAGCCGGTGCTGGAGCGGGTCGAGAAGGACACGGGCATCACGGTGCGCCCCACCTACATGGGCACCCTGGACGCCGTGGACCTGCTCGCCGAGGGCCGGGCGAAGGACGTGTACGACGCCGTGTGGCTGTCGTCCGACGACCATCTGCGGCTGCGGCCGGACGCGGCGCGGCAGGTCGTCTCCGAGACGCCGGTGATGTCCAGCCCGGTGGCGATCGGGGTGAAGGACGCGACCGCCCGCAGGCTGGGCTGGAAGCCGGACGGCGTCACCTGGTCGGACGTGGAGAAGGCCGTCGCGGACGGCGACCTCACGTACGGGATGACGGACCCGGCCCGCTCCCACTCCGGTTTCGCCACGCTCGTCTCGGTGGCCTCCGGGCTCTCCGGCGCGCAGTCCGCGCTCACCGACGCGGACGTGGCGCGGGCGGCGCCCCGGCTGAAGGAGTTCTTCCGGGGGCAGAAGCTGACGTCGGGCTCGTCGGGCTGGCTCGCGACCGCCTACGACCGGCGCGGGGACGTCGACGCGCTGCTCACCTACGAGTCGGTGCTGAAGGCGCGGAAGGACCTGACGGTGATCCGCCCGCGCGACGGGGTCGTCACGGCCGACTACCCGCTCTCCTCCCTCGCGTCGACGAGCGAGGACGTCCGCGACGACGTGCGCCGCCTCACCGACGCCCTGCGCTCCCCGGACATCCAGCGGCTGATCACCGAGGAGACCCTGCGCCGCCCGGTCGTCCCCTCGGTCCGTCCGGCCGCCGGCCTGGACACCACCCGGCGCCGCGAACTCCCCTTCCCCGGCAGCCGTTCCGTCGCCGACGGGCTCCTCGACGCGTACGAGAACGAGCTGCGCCGCCCGTCGAGGACCGTGTACGTCCTCGACACCTCGGGCTCCATGGAGGGCGGGCGCCTGGACCGGCTGAAGGCGGCCCTGACCGAGCTGACCGGCGACTTCCGGGACCGGGAGGAGGTCACGCTGATGCCGTTCGGGTCGGGGGTCAAGAGCGTGCGGACCCATGTGGTCCGGCCGTCGGACCCGAAGGCGGGCCTCGACGGCATCCGCGCCGACACCCGGCGGCTCTCCGCCTCCGGCGACACCGCCGTCTACACCTCGCTGCGGACGGCGTACGAGCATCTCGGTGCCGCCGACCGGGACACGTTCACCTCGATCGTGCTGATGACGGACGGCGAGAACACCGAGGGCGCGAGCCCGGCCGACTTCGACGCCTTCTACCGGGGGCTGCCCGCCGCCGAGCGGCGCGTCCCCGTCTTCCCGATCCTCTTCGGCGACTCCGACCGGGACGAACTGGAGCACATCGCCGACCTGACCGGCGGCCGCCTCTTCGACGCCCGGCGGGGCTCGCTCGACGGCGCCTTCGAGGAGATCCGTGGCTACCAGTAGGTTCATGGCGTACATGGAGTCCCGCAAGAACCTGACCGGCGGCGCCCTCGGGGTGGCGGGGCTCGCACTGACCTTCGCGGGGCTCGCGGGCCCGTACTGGCCGGTCGTGGTCGTCGGTCTGTACGGCGCGGGGGCGCTGCTCGCCCCGCCGGAGCGCCCGCAGGTGCCGGACTTCGCGGACCCGTCCGCCCAGCTCGACGAGGTCCGCGCCGACTTCGGCCGGCTGGGCGGCTACCTCGCCGGCATCGAGCTGCCGCCCGCGGCCGCCGGGCGCCTCACCGAGCTGACCGAGCTGCTGACGGCCCTCCTCGACCCCGGCTGGGTCGCCGAGATCCTCGGCCGGGACCCCGAGGGCGTCCACACGCTGTCCCGGGCGGTGCGGCAGGACGTGCCCGAGGCCGTCGACACCTATGTCCGCACCCGCTGGTGGAGCCGTCTGACGCCGGGCACGGAGCCCCCCGAGCGCCATCTGGAACGCCAGCTGACCCTGCTGCACGACGAGTTGGAGCGGCTCGCTGCGGCGCTGCGGGACACGGAGGCGCGGCGGCAGGAGTCGCACACCCGGTATCTGGAGGACCGCTCGGGCTGAGCGCTCAGCCGAGGTTCGCCAGGATCACGATCAGCATGATCACCGCGAGCACCACACCCAGCACCTTCAGGCCGGCGTACGGGGACGGGGGCTGGTCCGGCGTGGGCGGCGTCCCCGGGACCTGTGCGGGCCGGGGCCCGTTGAACACGTCGTGCCCGGTCACGGAGGCCCGGGTGCACCAGGGGCAGGTCGGCAGGTGGGAACCGTACGTGTGCAGGGGCCGTACCGTGCACGACCGCACCTGCCCGCGCTCCTTGTCGAGGGCGCGCAGCCACGCCTCGGCCTGGGGCCGGGCGGTGGGGGTCTGGACGCCGGGCCCGAAGGCGGCCCTGGCGAGGGTGAGGAGTTCGGGCGGCAGGACGGACGGGTCGACGGTGCCGCGCGGGATGATGACCATCTCGGGGCGGACGACGTAGGAGATGCTCGCGGCGATGTTGTCCTTCACGGTCGACTCGGAGGTGCTCTCGTGGGGGACGCCGCCGAAGGGGTGGTTGCCCGCGGTGAGCAGCTGGTAGACGAGGACGGCGAGGGCGAAGTCGTCGCTCTGCCGGGTGGCGGGGCCGCCGGCCTGCCGTTCGGGCGCCGAGTAGTCGGTGGTGTGCATCAGGCAGGGGAACAGCTCGCCGGTGGCCGGGTCGGTGAAGGCGATGGAGTCGCAGTCGAGGAAGGTGACGAAGCCGTTGCCGTCGACGACGACGTTGCTGCTGGAGAAGTCGCCGATGACGAGGTTGTCGTGGTGCATACGGGCCGTCATGAACGCGAGGTTCCAGGCGACGCCGAGCAGGAACCGCCAGTCGGCCCGATCCGGGAACAGCTTCAGCCGCTGGACACGGGTGAACAGGCCGACGAGCTGCACGTGCCGGGGTTCGCCGAAGCGGCGCATCGCGTAGCCGAGGAACTCGCCGTTCGTGCCGCGTGCCATGGCCGTCGGCCAGGCCAGCTCGGGCGGCTGGTTGGCATCGGTGGGGCGGGCGGCCAGCGGGGACATGGTGAGCATGCGGGCCAGCCGCCGCTCCTGGTCGGGGCCCGGCGGGTCCCGGTAGATCTTGACGACGATCCCCGCGTCGCCCTCCACCGGGAACACGGCTGCCTGCCCGCCCCCCTTGAGGGGCTGCTCGGCGAGCGTGACCGCCTTGCCGTCGAGGAAGACCCTGCGGCCGCTCATGGCCGTACCTCCGAGTGTTCTCTGGGGCGGACCGGCGCCGGCTGCGGGCCCGGCCGCGCCCGTCGTCGTACGAGCGCCGGCACGGACCGGTCGGACCGCGGTCGGTGGCGGTCCGGGCGGGGCGGCCGGGGGTGGTCCGAAGGACCCGTGCGGTGCGAGGGGTGCGTGGGGTGCGAGGGGTGCGAGGGGTGCGCCGTCATCCGCGGCTCGGGCGGACGGCTCGCAGCAGGGTCTTGTCGTCGGCGTTCAGGGCGGTGAGGCGGTCCGAGCGCAGCAGCGCGGCGAGCTTGCCGTCGGCGTCGTCGGGCGCGGTGTCGAGGGAACGGAAGACCGCGTCGGCGAAGGACGCGTTGGGGGACGGGGCGCCGCTCGCCGACCGGTTGAGCATGGCCTGCGCGAGGCCGTCCGTGGAGAGCAGCACCCCGTCGATCCCGTGGTCCGACAGGCACTCGGTGCGCGTCCAGCGGGTCGCGTCGCGCGAGGTGAGGAACACCGTCTCGTTGCTGTACTCGCTGACCGCCGCCGCCTGCGGCAGCAGATGGAACTGCCGCTCCCCGTCCTCGGTCCCGGCCCGTACGACGACGAACCCGTCGCCGACGGTCAGGTGGCCCAGCCAGCCGGGCGCCAGCACCACCACGGTGAGGGTGGTGGCGAAGTCGGGCGCGTCACTGCCCGTACGGTCCAGGAAGTCGTCGCTGACGTCCTGCAACGCGTCCCGCAGCAGCTCGTGCACGGTCTCGCCCGGCGGCACGTCCACGGCCGCGCCGGCCCGCCGGGCGAAGTGCTCGGCGGCCAGGTTCACCGCCAGCCGGGAGCCCTCCTCCGAGCGGGGCCGGCTCCCGGCGCCGTCGGCGACCGCGAGGACGGCGACGGAGGAGGTGACGACGTAGCCGCAGGCGTCCTGGCAGGGCAGGCCCTGCCGCCGGTGCCGGTACCCCTCGACGCTGAGCCCGTGGATGCGCCACGACGGGACGGTCACCTCACGCCTCCCAGGCGGGGCGCTGTGTCTTGAACTGGCTGAAGATCTTCTCGAACACCTCGTCCCCCGCCCCCTTCTGCTCGGCGTTGGCGCTGGCGGACATCATCTGGAGCAGTTCCCGGAACGGGAATCCCTGCAGGCGCGCGTTGAACTTGGGCGCGAACGCCTGCAGCACCTGCTCCCCGCGGTCCGTGATGCCGCCCACCCCGATGGCGTACAGGCGGAACCGGCGGGACCGCTGTTCCTCGGCGAGGACGGGTATCAGCCGCTGCCAGGAGTCGGTGAGGTGGCCGGTCGGGTCGGTGGGCAGCCCGTCCGTGACGAGGCAGACCTGCGGCCGGTAGTACTGGAGTCCGGACGCCCTCAGTTCCGCCTTGCGGGCCGCGACGATGTGCATGGACAGTTCCAGCGCCTCGGTCATCAGGGTGACTCCGGCGGCCGTCAGCTGCGGTGCCTGGAAGGCGTGCGCGGGGATGAACGGGCTCGTCGGGGTACGCGGGTCGAGCAGGTGGGGCCCGCGCCAGGCGCCGACGCTCTGGCCGCCGAAGGTGACGACGGCGACCTCCACGCTGTAGCTGAGGCTGACGTCGTCGTGGAGTTCGCGGGTCCATTCGGCGAGCGCGGTGTTGAGTGCCTGGATCGGCGCGCCCGCCATGGAGCTGGATGTGTCGAGGCACAGCACGAGCGGCATGCGCTGGGCGTTGTTCTCGAACTCGATGTCGGCGTACTCCGCCGGCAGGGTGGGCGGGTATTCGCTGTGCATCGGTGGTCCCCCTGGTGTTTCCGTTCTTGTGCGCGGTACGCGTGCGGGTCGGGCGTGGGTGTGGGCATGGGTGTGGGGCTCGGGGTCGGGTCGGGTTGCGGGGCTCGGCTTCAGCGGGGGGTGCCCTTGGCGTGGCGGGCGGCGGTGGGCGGGAAGGCGTACAGGGGGACGTCGGAGTCGCCTTCGGGTGCCTCGGCGACGTCGACGAGTCCGCCGGGCGTGGGCGGTGGCCGTCCCGCCTCGGCCCACACCGCCCGGTAGAGCACCCGGTCGACTTCGACGTAGCCCTGCGGGTGCAGTTCGGTGCGGACGACGGCGGTGCGGGTGTGAGTGGGGCGCGCGCTCACCTGACGTCCATGGCGCACGGTGGGCGCCGCGACGCGCAGTTGGGTGGTGGCCTCGTCGGCGCCCTGCGCGGGGGCGGCACGGGTGGAGGCGGCACGGGTGGGGGTGCGGCCCTCGGCCGGCCGCGGTTCGCGGCGGCGTGCGGCGCCACCGGGTGGCATGGCGGCCGGCCGCCCGGCGGCCGTGCGGTGTCCCAGGGCGACGGGGCCGCGTGAGCGCCGGATGACGACGGCGAAGGCGAGGAGCAGCAGCACGAGCAGTAGTCCCATCCACAGGGCGGCCCAGGAGGTGCTGTCCCCGGCGGCCTCCGTGCCCTCGCCCGCGGCCCGTGCGGTGTCGTCCTGGCCTCCGCCCTCGCCGTCGCTGTCGTCCTCGCCCCGGTCGCTCTTGCCCCCCTTGTTGTCCTTGTCGTCCTTGTCATCCTTGTCGGCGGGGTTGCCGGGGCCGGGGGACTTCGTGTCGGGGCCGGCCTCCTCGGGGTCGACGGCGAAGGTGTGGGCGGAATAGTCGGCGGCGAACCCGGCGTCGATGAACTGCTTTCCGGTCGGACCGCTGTTGACCGAGTCGCACAGCTCCTTGTTCTCGCAGATGCCTGCGTCCGTCAGTACGGACAGCGTTTCCGATCGCAGCGGGTCGATCCTGGCCTCGGGATCGACGAGCCGGCCGTCGGCCATGAGGAGCAGGGCCGTGCCGCCCTCCCCGGTCGAAACGCCCTTGGGCACCTGCACGACAAGCGGGTTGCCGTCCTCGCGAAGGCGCTCAAGGCTCGCGCGCTGCCCTTCGCTGAGCTTCCTGTACTCCAGCGGACCGTCGAGCGTGATGACGACGGCCCCCTTGGAGATCACCGCGGCCCCGCACGTCACCTGCTCCCCGAGACTGTCGCCGCAGGAGTCGGCCGCCGCGACCGGTGACATCAGCGATGCCGCGGCGACCGACAATCCCATCAGCACAGCGAAAGCGGACACACGCCCGACGGCAGCCATCGCACCAACCCCCCGTGGCCTGAAAGGCACGCCCCCGCGGCCCTGAAAGACCCGCCCCATACTGGAGCAGGAAACAGGTCGACCGGAAGGGTTTGGGGAATTCCACCGGGCGACTTACGGCAATGGTCGATCGCCTTGCGTTTCGCTTCTACAACTTGAACACCTGATGACAACGACTGAACATCTGCCGCGCCCGCTCCACCCAATCATTGGCCAAGGCATCGAAGTCGGCCTGGGTGATACGACAGGTCAGCGGAAGATCACAGACCCCGGCGAGGCAGGGACGCGGCCCGCGTACGTCCCACACCGAGAGCATGGGGTTCAGTTGCTCGGTATTCCAGGCGTTCGAAGCGGCGGCGGCGATGGCGAGCTGGTCCTGCCGCAGGAAATTCCCGTCCGTGGCGAAGGCGACGAGGAGTTTCCTGGTGGTCATGAATCTGACCGTGACCGTCCGCCCCGCCTCACGGAGATCGAATTGCAGGGAGACGGACACGGTGTCGTGGGCGGTGTGGTAATTCCGCCGCGCCACCCAGTTCTGCACGAGCTGCCGCCAGTGCGTCCCGAGGTCGTAGATCTCGGGACGCCCCGCGTACGAATCACGACCGGCATACGGCTCACGACCGCCGTACGAGTCGCGACCGGCGTACGGCTCGCGGCCGGAGTAGGAGTCACGGCCCGGGTGGGAGTCACGGCCGGGGTACGAGTCCCGATCGGGATACGGGTCACGGCCGGGGTACGGGTCACGGCCGGGATACGGGTCACGGCCGGGATAGGCGTCGCGGTTCGGGGAGGAGTCAGGCGCCGTCACGGACCACCGCCTCGGTGACCATGGCGTCGGTCAGCCCGGCGTCGAGCAGTGCCTGGGCGTGCAGCAGCAGGCAGGAGGGCACGGACTCGCTGGTGCTGCGCCGCAGGTGACGCTCCTTCAGCTCCTCGTGCCGCACCTCGATGGTCCGGGCGACCTGGGGCGGCGGCCAGGCGGCCACCGTCGGCTGCCCCATGACCAACTCCGCAAGGATCTCAGCGAGTTGCGGACGCCGCTCGGGCCGCTTGGCGAGGCAGCGCGCGATGAGGGGCCGCAGCCCGTCCGGCACGCCGTCGAGTTGCGGCGTCCCGCGTACGACCTCGACCCGCACCCCGTCCCCGGTGCCGTGCGGAGGGCGTCCGGTGAGCGCGTACACGAGCACCCCGCCCAGCGAGAAGACGTCGCTCGGCGGCCCGGCCGTGGCGCCGCGTATCTGCTCCGGCGACATGAACGACGGCGTGCCGACGACGACGCCGACACGGGTCAGTCCGGGGGCACCGTCCACGCGGGAGATGCCGAAGTCGATGACGCGGGGGCCGTCGCTCGCGAGCAGGACGTTCGCGGGCTTGAGGTCGCGGTGGACGACCTTGGCGGCGTGGATGGCCTGGAGCGCCTCGACGAGCCCGGCGCCGAGGGGGCGCACCTGGCTCTCGGGGAGGGGACCGTCCGCGCGGACCGCCTCGGCGAGGGAGGGGCCGGGGACGTACAGGGTGGCCAGCCAGGGCAGTTCGGCGTCGGGGTCCGCGTCGACGACGGCGGCGGTGTACGCGCCGCTGACCACGCGGGCGGCGGCGACCTCCCGCGCGAAGCGTTCACGGAACTCGGGTTCCGCGGCGAGTTCCGGTCGGGCGACCTTGACCGCGACCTCGCGGCCGGCGGGCGACCGGCCGAGATAGACCCAGCCCATCCCTCCGGAGCCGAGGCGGCCCTCTATCTTGTACGGGCCGATCTTCATGGGGTCACTTACGGGTGTACGCACCCCCGGCTCACCTCATTTCGGGGTTCGGTGCGGATGTCCCGTAGTGTCCCGCGATTTCCCCGGCGAGGCAGGCGTTTTGCCCCGCACCGCCCGGCCCCCGGCCGCAGGCCGGATCACGCACCGCGACGCGGCCGGCGTCGCGGTGCGTGATCCGGTGTGCGGTTGGCCCTCGGCGTCCGGACGGCGCTGTCAGGACAGGACCGTCCTCATCTGCCCTGCGGCTGAACCGTGCACAGGGCCCAGATGATGAAGCCGTACACCGCGATCAGTACGAGCGACCAGAGCGGGTAGTACGGGAGGGTCAGGAAGCTGGTGATCAGGAGCAGGCCCGCGAGCAGGACCCCGACCACGCGGGCCCAGGTCCGGCCGTTGAAGAGGCTCGCGCCGACCACCACGGCCAGGGCGCCGAGCGCCACATGGATCCAGCCCCACCCGGTCGTGTCGAACTGGAACACGTAGTTCGGGGTGCTGACGATGATGTCGTCGTCGGCGATGGCCACGATGCCGCGCAGCACGTCGAGGGTGCCGCCGACCATCAGCATGACCGCGCCGAACGCCACCAGCCCGCCGGCCCAGGACGCGGAGCGCTGGTGGGACCGGGACGCGGACCGGCGTGGGTGTGTCGTCTGAGCCATGGTGTGTCTCCCTGTCACTTGAGCGTGGGTCACCGGGTCAGAAGAGGGTCAGGATGACGAGGACCGCACCGCTGCCCGTGGCCGGTCGTCACCCGCCGAGGACGGCGCGCTTCTGGTCTTCGAACTCCTCCTCGGTCAGCACCCCTTGCTCCTTCAGCTCACCCAGCTCCTTCAACTGGGCGATCTTGTCCGCCGAGGACGGCTCCGCCGGCTGAGCCGCGGCTTGCGGAGCCTGTGCCGCCTGGGGAGCGGACTCCGGTTGCGGTGTGTACTCCTGGGCGTCCTGCCGGGCCCACCGGCCCGCCTGCCGCCGGGACACACGGTTCGACACCGCCGTCGCCGTGCCCGCGACGACGGCGGTCCGGGCCACTCCGCGAATGAGACCTGGCATGATCGGCACCTCCTGCTGTGCGCTGCGTCCTGTCACGACCCGGTGCCGGCCTCGGCCCCGGCCTCGACGTCGGCTTCCGCCGAGTCCAGTGCCGCGACGAGGTCCTGGACGGGGATCCTCCCGACGGCCACCAGCCGGGCGCCGTTGTGCCGCAGTGCGCGGGCGAAGGGCGCGGCCCAGCGGTTCTCGTACAGGAGGATCGCGGCCGTGCTGCCGGCCCCGATCGCCTGCCCGGCCTCCTCGATGTCCTCCCGCCCGAGCAGTCCCGAGGTCGCGCCCTCGAACACGGTGAGGTCCGCGCCGTCCGCGCCCGTGCCCCGGGCCAGATCCGCGATGTCGACCGCCGCCACCGCGCCGTCCTCCCCCTTGCGGACGAAGACGAGGTCGAGGATGCGGATCAATCCCCGGTCGACCAGGTCGACGAGGTACGGCAGGGCCTCGCCGGTGGGGCGGCCACCCGGGTATTCGACCACCAGGTAGTCGACGGGGCCGATGTCGTCGAATGCGTCGCTTTCGCTGCTCACGGCAACTCCTCATGATCCGGATGATCCGTGTCCTGCCCGGCACGATCCGCGTCCTGCCCGCCGCTCCTCCGAGCAGAGGCACGGTCGGGGACGGAAGCACCGGGAGCGGTCGGGGTCGGGAGGGTCGGGGCCGGGGGGCAGGCGGGTCGGGGCCGGGGGCCCGTAGGGTCAAGTCCGGTGCCGGAAGGGGCAGTAGGGTCGCGCGGGCCCGGTGTGCGGTGACGTCCTCGTCATGCCGCTGCCCGTTCTCCGCTCCGGGCGGCCGGACGGCCCCCGGCACGCCCGCCGAACCCGGCGTTCCCGCCGATTCCGGCATGCCCGGTGACTGCGGTGTTCCCGGTGCGTCCCCGCGGCCTCTCCTCCGGCCACGGCACCCTCATCCAGTGCACCACCCACGGCGAGGATCCGCATATTCGGTCCGCTCCGGCCGCGCGACCTGCGACGGAGCAGCCCCCGCGCATGACGGACGGCACTCGCCATGCGTCACCCGACCAGCCTGGCTAGAGTGGTCAAGTCGGGACAAATGTGACGTGACACATCGCCGAGAGGCCGACGGTCGTGATCGACGACGGATCGGATGGCAGCCATGACCGCGTCAGCAGTCACCCCACAGGAGGCCGGTCCCCTCTCCCCCAGCACCCCGGACACGGACCCGGTCGTGGTGACGCCGAGCGGGGCGGCCGATCGCGCCGTCACCCGCCACGCCGTGACCTTCGACGTGCTCGGTGCCCGTATCGAACTGCTCCCACCGGAACAGCTCGCCTTCCTCGCCGGCGTCGGCGTCCTGGCGGCCTGCGAGATCATCGAATGGCCGGTGGCGCTGGTCCTGGCCGTGGGACACCAACTCGCCCACAGTCATCACGGCCGCATGCTGCGCGAGTTCGGCGAGGCCCTGGAAGAGGCATGAGGCGGCTCCCCGCCCCGGCGGACCCGACCGGCTGACGCATCCGGCCCCCGCCGAGCCGACTGACCGGCCCACCCGCGGCGCCCGCCACGCCCACGCCGCCGCTCCTCCCGGCCCCGCCTGCCACCCCACACCCACCACCACCCCACACCCCACCCTCGCGCCCCGCCCCACCCCTGCCCGCACTCAGCCGAGTGCCCATCCGCCAAGGGGAGTTCCATGGCTTCTTCAGGTGGCTCTTCCTCGGGCTCCGAAGGTGCCGGCCGTCCGGCCGGCGGACCTCCGTTGAGTGCCGCGGAACGTGAAGAATACGAACGGCTGCGCAAGGCGGCCCACGGCCGCCACCGGCGTCTGCGGTACGCGGCCACCTCCGTACTGCTGCTCGTGGCCTTCCTGCTGGCGCCGCTCGCCGTGGTCGCGGCCTGGGTGGACTCCGAGGTGTCGGACACCGACCGGTACGTCCAGACCGTCGCCCCGATCGCGACGGAGCCCTCCGTGCAGAACACCGTGACCGACCGGCTCACCACACGCGTCGTCGACAGCGTCGACGTCGCGGCCTTCACCGACGCCATCGGGCGCACGCTCCAGAGGGAAGGGGCGCCGCCCCGGGTGGTCCAGGGCGCCGAGGCGCTCACCGGCCCCCTGAAGAGCGCGCTCACCTCGGCCGTCCACTCCGTCGTGAACAAGGTGGTGACCAGCGACCGGTTCGCCGAGGTGTGGGACGACGCCAACCGGCGGGCCCACGCCGCCGTGGTCAAGGTCCTCACCGGCGAGGGCAACAGCGCGATCCAGGCCGGCACCGACAGCATCGACCTGAATCTCGGCACCCTCATCGACGAGGTGAAGAAGGACCTGGTGGACAAGGGCTTCGACCAGGCGTCGAAGATCCCCGACGTCGACAAGACGATCACCTTGCTGGAGACCGACAAACTGAACGAGGCGCAGGACGCCATGCGCCTGCTGGACGTGGTCGGCACCTGGCTCCCCGTCGTCGTCCTCGCGCTGTCGGCGCTCGCCGTCTGGAGCGGGCCCGCGCACCGCGTGGCGCTGATGTCGACGGCGATCGGCATCGGGATCATGATGATCGTGCTGCTCGTCGGCCTCGCCGTGATGCGGTCGGTCTATCTGGACTCCGTCCCGCCGAGCGCCCTGCCGAGGAACGCCGCGGCCGACATCTACGACACCTTCATCCGCTTCCTCAGGAACAGCACCGTCACGGTCCTGGTCATCGCGGTGATCACGGCGCTGGCCGCGTTCCTGTACGGCCCCTCGCGTCCTTCCCGGTGGGTCAGGAGCACGGCGGCGAAGGGGACCGGCGCCACCGGGCGGGCCATGGCGAGCCGCGGTCTGCGCACCGGTGGCACCGGCCGCTGGCTGGCCACCCACGTCAAGTGGACCACCGGAATCGCCATCGGCGGCGGCGCGCTGGCCCTGGTGCTGTGGAACTACCCCACCCCCGGCGCCGTGGCGCTCGTCCTCGGCATCGTCGTCCTCGTCCTGATCGTCCTCGGCGTGCTCGCGGCTGCCTCCGGCACGGAGCGACGCCCACCCGCCGACAGCCGGTCGGCGCCGACCCCCGGGTGACTCAGGCCCTTCCGCCCGGAACGCGCCGCGGCGCTCCCGAAGCGGTACGCACACGACCGCGCCCCCTGCGGCGCACACGACAGGAGAAACCATGGAAAGCACCGTGAACCTGGCCTACGACTACCCGCTCCTGGGCGCCTTCTGGACGATCATGTGGATCTTCCTGTGGGTCATGTGGTTCTTCCTGCTGTTCCGTGTCGTCGTCGACATCTTCCGGGACGACGGGCTGGGCGGCTGGGCCAAGACGGGCTGGCTGGTCTTCGCGCTCGTCCTGCCGTTCCTGGGCGTCTTCGTCTACGTCATCGCCCGCGGCAAGGGCATGGGCCGGCGTGAACAGGAGCACGTCCAGGCCAGGTTGCGCGAGACCGACCAGTACGTCCGCGAGACCGTCGGTACGGCCGGCCCCGCCGACGAGGCGGAACAACTCGCCAAGCTCTCCGAGATCCGCGCCAAGGGCGACATCACCGACGAGGAGTACCGCCGGGCCAAGGAGATGGTCCTCCACCACTGACCGCACGCCTGACGCGGACCGCGCGGGCCCGCCGGACCGGCACCCGTGCTCAGCCCGCCCGGGTCCGCGTGCTCAGCGCCTCCCGGACGATCGCCTCCAACTGCTCGTGGTGCGCGCCCTTCCAGTACGCGCGCCCGCAGTCGCCGCACTGCGCGAACACGTCGTACGACCGCTGCGTGCCGTGCTCCAGACGGTCGGCGACCTCCTCCTTCGTGGCCGGCCGCAGCGGTCCGTTGCAGGCGGTGCAGCGGGTCCACGGCCGCAACTCCGGGGCGAAACGGTCCAGGACGTCACGCAGTTGCTCGTCCGGCTGCGTGCTGTAGATGTACGCCCCCGCCCACAGCTCCCGCCGCCGCAGCAGGCCCCGGTCGCGGCTGAGCAGCACGCGCCGCTCGGCGGCGGACCGCGTGGCGAGCGCCGGGTCGCCGATGTCGGTCGACTCGTACGCCGTGTCGACACCCAGCAGCCGCAGCCGGCGCGCGAGTGTGCCGAGGTGGACGTCCAGGAGGAAGCGGAGCGGGGCGCCCGGTACGTGCTGCGGGCGTGCGACCGGTCGTACGGTCACGGACTCGCCGGCCGCCGGCACGTGGGACACCGGCACCTCACCGCCGTCCACGAGCAGCGCCCCGACCTCCGTCAGCGGGACGCCCAGCGACTCGACGACATGGCCGAGCGTGGAGACTCCGTCCGTGGCGAGGGCGGTCGCGCCCGCGCGGCGGTGGTGCGGCACGAACAGGGCCAGCTCTGGGGCGACTTCGATGTGGATCTCGGGACCGTTCACCTGGCCAGGATGGCATGGCGGAGGGCGGGTGACCTCAGGGTTTTGCGGGGGTGAGGCCGTGTTCGAGGACGGCCAGGGCACGGTCGAGGAGGTCGGCGGGGTCGTCGCGGAAGTCGTTCTCGGCCCAGTAGAGGAAGATCTCCGTGACGCCGCCGACCAGGGACATCGTGAAGACCCGCACCTCCAGGCCGCCGGGGTCGAGGCCGGTGCGCGCGGCGACGGCCTCGGCGATCCGTCTGCCGGTGTCCGCCATGCCGTCCACCATGCGGGCCCGCACCGTGGGGACGGTGACCATCAGACGCGCCCGTAGCCGGGTGATCTCGGGCTCCTGCTCCAGTCCGAGGGCGACGGCCTTCTTGGTCACGTACCGCAGCGAGTCGAGCCACGGCTCGTCCGCCGGCCGTGCGGTCAGCTCCGCGAGCAGCACCGGATCGTGCTCGTCGGTGATGACGATGTCCTCCTTGGTGGGGAAGTAGCGGAAGACCGTGGACGGCGAGACCTCGGCGCGGTCCGCGATCTGCTCGATCGTGGTGGCGTCGTAGCCCTGTTCCTCGATCAGCGCGTACGTGGCGTCGCGGATCGCCGTCCGGGTCTTGATCTTCTTCCGCTCACGGAGTCCCAGCTGAGGGCCCTCGGTGGGGGGAGAGGTGCGTGCGGGGCTCATGCGGCTCATTCTCGGCCACCGGCCCCCGGCGCCACCACGCCCGTCCCGCCCCCGCCAGGCCCCCCGCCCCCGCATGCCGCGCGGGCGCACGAAGAACGGCCACGGCGGGAAGCCGTGGCCGTGAGGGAACGGGGCCGTCCGGTCCGCCGCGCGTACCGGTTCGCCCGAGCCGCTACCCGTGCTGGTACGCCACCAGCGAGATGCCGACGTAGTGCACCACGAAGGCGGCGAGCGTCAGCGAGTGGAACACCTCGTGGAAGCCGAACCACCGCGGGGAGGGATTCGGCTTCTTGATGCCGTAGATCACGCCGCCCACGCTGTAGAGGAGCCCGCCGACCACGACGAGGACCAGGACCGCGATACCGCCGGTCCGCATGAAATCGGGCAGGAAGAAGACCGCGGCCCAGCCCATCGCGATGTAGCAGGGCGTGTAGAGCCAGCGCGGCGCGCCGACCCAGAACACCCGGAAGACGATCCCCGCGAGCGCCGCGCCCCAGATGCCCCACAGCAGCCACTGCCCCTTGGCGCCGGGCAGGAGCAGCATGGTCAGCGGCGTGTACGTACCCGCGATGATCAGGAAGATGTTCGCGTGGTCGAGCCGGCGCAGGATGCCGTCCATGCGGGGGCTCCAGTTGCCCCGGTGGTACAGCGCGCTCACACCGAACAGCAGGCAGGCCGTGAGGACGTAGACACCGCAGGCGATGCGCCCCCGGGTCGAGTCCGCGAGGGCGGTGAGGACCAGGCCGGCGACGAGTACGGCCGGGAACATCCCGAGGTGCAGCCAGCCCCGCAGCTTCGGCTTTATCTCGTGGAGTTCATCCGTGATCTGGTGGGCGATCTGGTGCGGCAAGGAACGCGCGTCCGGACGGCGGCGATCGGCCGTCGTCTCCGTGGGCGCGTCGGGGACGGACGCAGTCATGTCCGGCATGGTACCTACGGACCCGTAACTTGCGGGACTGCGCGAGCCGTTCGAGCGCTCGGAAGTGGCCATCGTCTCACGCGGGCGTCGCAGCGGGGACACCTGGATCGGCCCCCGGACACCCACGGTGAAGCGACGGTGACCCGCGACGAGGCGATGGCGGCCCACGGTGAAGCGACGGTCACTCACGGAAACCTCGGTGACGGGAATGGACGAGTGGCGATGCTCACGGTGCTCACGTGTGAGGTCCTCTGGACATATGGGCACTCTCGTCGGATGATCAAATGAGTGCGGTCGGCACCGGATGAGCGCCCAAAGATCCACCCGTGAAGCATCCGGGCCGCAGCCCCCACGGGGCCTCCAACAAAAATCCCTCATCTAGGAGCAATCGTGGCGCGCGAGATCGCGGCTCCCCCGTCAACCGTCCCCACCACCCACCGAGAACTGATCTCGTGGGTGAACGAGATCGCCGAACTGACCCAGCCGGACAACGTGGTCTGGTGCGACGGATCCGAGGCCGAGTACGAGCGCCTGTGCGAGGAGCTCGTCGAGAAGGGCACCTTCCGCAAACTCGACGCCATCAAGCGCCCGAACTCCTACTACGCGGCCTCCGACCCGACCGACGTCGCCCGGGTCGAGGACCGTACGTTCATCTGCTCGGAGAAGGAGGAGGACGCGGGCCCGACCAACCACTGGAAGGCCCCCGCCGAGATGCGGGAGATCTTCCAGGGCGAGAAGGGCCTGTTCCGCGGCTCGATGCGCGGCCGGACGATGTACGTCGTCCCGTTCTGCATGGGCCCCCTCGGCTCGCCGCTCTCCGCGATCGGCGTCGAGATCACCGACTCCGCGTACGTCGCCGTCTCCATGCGCACGATGACGCGCATGGGGCAGCCCGTCCTGGACGAGCTGGGCTCCGAGGGCTTCTTCGTGAAGGCCGTGCACACCCTCGGCGCCCCGCTGGAACCCGGCCAGGAGGACGTCCCCTGGCCCTGCAACAGCACCAAGTACATCTCCCACTTCCCCGAGACCCGCGAGATCTGGTCGTACGGCTCGGGCTACGGCGGCAACGCGCTGCTGGGCAAGAAGTGCTACGCCCTGCGCATCGCCTCCGTCATGGCCCGCGACGAGGGCTGGCTCGCGGAGCACATGCTGATCCTCAAGCTGACGCCGCCGCAGGGTGAGTCGAAGTACGTGGCGGCGGCGTTCCCGTCGGCGTGCGGCAAGACGAACCTCGCGATGCTGGAGCCGACGATCTCCGGCTGGACGGTCGAGACGATCGGCGACGACATCGCGTGGATGCGCTTCGGCGAGGACGGCCGGCTCTACGCGATCAACCCCGAGGCCGGGTTCTTCGGCGTCGCCCCCGGAACCGGTGAGCACACCAACGCCAACGCGATGAAGACGCTCTGGGGCAACTCGGTCTTCACCAACGTCGCGCTGACCGACGACGGCGACATCTGGTGGGAGGGGATGACGGAGGAGACCCCCGAGCACCTCACGGACTGGAAGGGCAACGACTGGACGCCCGCGTCCGGGACACCGGCCGCCCACCCCAACGCCCGCTTCACGGTCCCCGCGTCGCAGTGCCCGATCATCGCGCCCGAGTGGGAGGACCCCAAGGGCGTCCCGATCTCGGCGATCCTCTTCGGTGGGCGCCGCGCCACGGCCGTACCGCTGGTGACGGAGTCGTTCGACTGGAACCACGGCGTCTTCCTCGGCGCGAACGTGGCGTCCGAGAAGACGGCGGCCGCCGAGGGCAAGGTGGGCGAGCTGCGCCGCGACCCGTTCGCGATGCTGCCGTTCTGCGGCTACAACATGGGCGACTACATGGCCCACTGGATCGACGTGGCCAAGGACAAGGACCAGTCGAAGCTGCCGAAGATCTACTACGTCAACTGGTTCCGCAAGGACGACCGGGGCAGGTTCGTCTGGCCGGGCTTCGGCGAGAACAGCCGCGTCCTGAAGTGGATCGTGGAGCGCCTGGACGGCAGGGCGGAGGGCGTGGAGACCCCGATCGGCATCCTGCCGACGGCGTCCGCCCTGGACACGGCCGGACTGGACCTGTCCTCCTCCGACCTGGACTTCCTGCTGACCGTCGACAAGGAGGTGTGGCGGGAGGAGGCGGCGCTCGTCCCCGACCACCTCAACACCTTCGGTGACCACACGCCGAAGGAACTGTGGGACGAGTACGAGGCCCTGGTCCAGCGCCTGACCTGACCCGTCCCCTCCCGACTCCGCGGCCGGCCGTACATGGGTTGCCCTGACCAGCGACGTCTCCTCGGCCGGCCGCGGTTCACTGTGAAGGCCGGCGCCCGCCGCACCCGCTCCGAGGGAGCGGGTGCGGCGGGCGCCGCTGGGGGTACGACTTCTGCCGAGGCATGGTTACCGGAGGTCAGTGAGACGGCACGGTTCTGTCCTTGCCCGCGTCCATCGGTGGCCGGAGGTGCGGTGGGAACGGCCTGCGGTCCGGTACGGCGCACTGTGCTGCTGGTGTCGCGGCTGCTGGTATCGCGAATGGGTCGCGGTGCGCGACGCGTCGAGGGGGGAAAGTGAAGGCAAGCGACAACGAGACGACTTCTGGCACGAGTCGTACGAGTGTGCTCCGTCGGGCGGCGGCGCACCTCGCCGCCATGCATCTGAGCGGAGCGCTGCTGCTGCTCACCTTCCTCGTACCACCGGCCTGGGCTCTGGACGCGTACGGGGCGGCCCCGGCCAACGATCCTTCCGCCGACCTGCCGCCGTTCATGATCCTTCTGGCGCTCGTGTCCATCGGTGTCATCTTCCACGTGACGGTGCAGATCCCCTCGGGTCTGCTGGGTACCTGGCTCGGCCGCAACCGTACGGCCGCCGTCAGTTACGTGCTCGTCCTGGCGGTGGCGGGTGTTCTCACGTCCGTTCTGCTGTGGGCAGTCGTGGAGGTCGGCCGTGTCGCCCACGTCTTCCCCCTGTGGGCCGACCTCATGGCGCGGGGTTCGGTGGCCATGGCGTCGTACGTCTGGCTGAGCCACCACGTCCTGACCCGGCCCGCGCGACGACCCGAAGGCCGGGCTGCGGTGTCCTGAGTGACCACGCGGCCTCGCCGGGCAGTGGCAGGGGGCAGCGCCCGCAGGCGCACCACGGCCCCGTACCCGGCGAAGTGCCACCGGACACGGAGCCGTCGGCCAGCAGGTGCGTGGCCCGCAAGCAGGCGTACTCCTCCGCCCTCTCGTCAGCCCCGGCTCACATCCCCCTTCCCGCAAGCCAGCCCGTCCCCGTCGCGGTCCAGCCTCAGCGGGTCGTCCTTGCCGTTCAGTCTCAGGCGGCCGTAGTCGTTGTTCTTCAGCCACGCGCAGCGGGACGCCGTCGTCGGCTTCACCTCCGGTGGGAAGGCGGTCGGCACGCAGACGTTCGCGGAGCCGTAGTGGCGGTCGCAGCCCGCCAGCGTGGGGCTCACCTGCTTCGACTTCGTCTTCTTCCCCGGGCCCGTCGCCTTGCCCTTCAGGGCGTCCGCGAAGTCGTGGACGTGGGCGGACGGGGTCTCGCCCGACGCCTTCGCCAGGGCCGACGGGCCCTGCAGGTGGACCCATTCCGCCACCGACGGAACGCCGTTGGCGTCGACCGCGAAGAGCATGTACCAACCCGGCGGGGCCAGGTTCGGGTTGCTCGTCACGTTCAGGTCGACGTTGTCGCCGTCGACCGACAGCGGCAGGTCGACGAAGCGCTGGTTGGGGTCGGAGGAGTGCGTGACCGCCGCGGGGCGGATCAGTTCCGCCTTCGCGATCGGGCGGTCCACCGTGATGCGCTGCGTGTCCCCGTACACCCACTCCTTGTCGATCACCGAGGTGATCTTCGGTCGGGGGCCCTTCAGGAGGTACGGCGGGGTGTAGACCGACACGTTGTGGTTCCAGGAGCCGTTGCCCGGGTTGTCGCCCGTCGCCATGACGCGGCCGTCGGGGAGCAGGAACGCCGACGAGTGGTAGCCGCGGGCCTCGGGGTCCGCCGCGACCGGGTCGAACGTGTTCGTCGCCGGGTCGTAGAGCGACGCCTCGAAGACCGGGTCGGCGCGGTTGTGGAGGGCGCCGCCCGTCTCCAGGACCTTGCCGTCGGGCAGGAGGACCGCGGAGACGTACATCTTGCCCTGGTCGCCGGTCTGGGCGACCTTGCCCGCCCCGAGGTCCACCGTGCCCTGCGGGATCGGCGGGCCGGCGACGTACGCCGGGTTCGGGGCCTTGAGGTCGATGACGTCGGTCAGGCGGTTCGCCGCCGGGTTCGACTCGATGTTGCCGCCGCCGAGGGTGAGGACCTTCTGGTCCTGTGCGGGCGGCAGCAGGACGCTCGCGGACTGGTCGCGTTCGTCCTTCCGCTGGAGGCCGGGGACCTGGGTGACCGTGTTGGCGCCGTAGTCGTAGATCGCCGAGCCGGTGCCGGGGATGTTGTTGCCGAAGACGTGGCTGCCGGAGTAGAAGAGGCGGCCGTCCTGCATCAGGATCATCGACGGGTACAGGCCCCAGTACGACCAGGTCTGGTTGACCTTCCAGAGTTCGAGCCACTTCTGCTCGGCGTCCGACCACAGTTCGGCCGTCACCGAGCCCGTGGAGTCCTCGCGCAGACCGCCGAACGAGATGACGTCACCGTTGCCGAGGATCGTCGCCGACGGGTACCAGTGGCCGTCGTTCATGTCGTTGGTCCTGCTGTACGTCTCGGTGACCGGGTCGAAGACGTACGAGTCCTTGTAGCCCTCGTAGCCGTGCGAGCCGTTGGCCGCCGGGTACGCCTTGTTGCCGCTCATCACCAGGACGCGGCCGTCGTCGAGCTGGACGTGGCCCGCGCAGAACATGTCGTCGGGTGTCGGGATCTGCTTGTACGTGCCGTTCTCGGGGTCGTAGACCGCCGAGGTGAACGTGCCCGCCTCGAACATCTCCTCGCTGTTGCCGGAGCCGGCGATCAGCAGCACCTTGCCGTTGTTGAGGACGACGGAGTGCATGGAGCGGACGGGGTTCCGGGTGGGCAGGACGTCCCAGCGGCCGTTCGCGCACTCCGCCGGTGTGCCCGTGCACTCGGGTTCCGGGACGGGGTCGGCGACCTGGTCCATCGTGTAGTCGTCGGTGGTGACGGAGCCCGTGCCGTAGACCGAGACGCCCCACGTGATGCGGTCGGTGTTCGCCGGGATCTCGGGGGTGCGGACGGACGCCTGGGTCCAGGTGCCCGCCATGTCCAGGGTCTTGAGGTCGGTCCAGTACTGCCAGCCCGCCGAGGTGTCGTGGCGGAAGAGGGTGACGGACGTGTCCGGGGTCGTCGACTTGTACCAGAGGCCCAGGTCGTACTGCTTGCCCACCGAGACCGGCGGGGCGCAGGCCGCCGACTCGGTGATCAGGGCCTTGCGGTCGCCGGAGACGCGGCGGGTCAGCTCGACCTTCATGGCCTTGCCGCCCGAGTGGGCGTCCGCGACCGTCGTGAAGGTGAAGTCGTTGTCGCCCCAGCCGGATTTCTCCCAGCAGTACGGCATGTCGGCCGCGCCCGGGGGGCCCGCCGTCTCGAAGCCGGGGTTCTGCACGAGGTTGGCGGCGGACGCCGGTTGGGGCGAGACGAGGAGGAGCCCGGCGGCGAGGGCCCCGACGGCCAGGAGGGCCGTCCTGCGTCTGGGTCTGGGTCGTATGCGGAATCTCGTACGGCTCGTGAGACGGCTCGTCATCGTGTTCTCCTTGCGGACTCGGCCGGCCCGGACCGCTGCCCGGCCTCCGTGCTCTCGGCCGGACAGGGCACCGGTCCGGCTTTCTGCCGCCCGCCGCGCTCCCCGCGGCGAGGCTTCCTGCGGGGCAGGTAGATGAGCGCTTCCGTGCCCGCGAAGCGCAGGACGAAGGTCGTCACCAGGGCGAGCGCGGTGGCGGGCAGCGCCCCCATGCCGAACCGGCCGACGAACAGGGCGATCAGCGGGATCCGCAGCACCAGGTCGGCGTTGGCGAGCACCGCGAACCGGCCGATGCGGTCCCAGCCCCTGCGGTGGGACCTCCGCTCGCGGAAGCACAGGTGCTCGATGAGGAAGAAGTTCCAGACCACCCCGAGCTGGTTGGCGAGGATCTCGGCGGGGAGGTAGTGCATGCCCGCCGAGGTCAGCGCGTACAGGCCGGCCAGGTTCGGCAGGAAGCCGGTGACGCCGATCAGGCCGAAGACGATCAGGCGGGCCAGCGGGGAGGCCGTGCGCAGTCCGGCCAGGTGACGCAGGAACCGGAAGCCCTCCTTCGCGGTCGACTTGGACTCGCCGGCGAAGCGGTCCTGGAAGACGAACGGCACCTCGGTGACCCGGCGGGGCCGGCCGCGCACGGCGAGTTCGAGGAGGATCTTGTAGCCGAGGGGCTGGAGCGTCTCCGCGGTGACGACGCTGCGGCGGATCGCGAAGAAGCCGCTCATCGGGTCGCTGATGCCGTGCAGGCGGCGCGGGAACAGGGACTTGGTGAGCCAGGTCGCGCCGCGGGAGACGGCGACGCGGTAGCTGCCGGCGAGACCGGCCCGGCTGCCGCCCTTGATGTAGCGGGAGGCGACGACGAGGCCCGCCGACGACCGCTCCCCGGTCGCGACCAGCTCGGGCACCAGGGACGGCGGGTGCTGGAGGTCGCCGTCCATGACGACGATCCAGTCGGAGGTGGCGGCCTTCATGCCCTCGACGACGGCACCCCCGAGTCCGCCCGTCGGGCGGTCGCGGTGCAGGACGGTCACCGGGAACGGGCAGTCCTGCGCGGCCTCGTCGATCACGTCGGGGGTGTCGTCGGTGGAGTCGTCCACGAACACGACCTCGCACGGCAGCCGGGAGGGCACCGTCTCGGTGATCCGGTGGAGCAGCTCCCGCACGTTCGCGGACTCGTTGAAGGTGGGGACGACGATGGTGACGGCCCCGGGCTCGGGCACCTCGGCGCCGCGCACCGCCGGATCGCCCAGTTCCTCGGGGACGACGGACTCGTAACCGCTGCTCATCGGTCGCCTCCCGCGGCCTGGATCCTGCGGATCTCGATGCGGTCCTCACCGGTGCCGAAGGTGGCGACCGGCGTCGAGTTCTCCATCGCGGCCCGCACGTTGGGCAGGTTCACCGCGTCGCGCCGTACGGTCGGGGAGGCGACCACGTAGTCGAGGTCGCGCCAGCCGCGCGGCATCGTCCTCGTGACCGCGGGGTCGAGGTCGGCCTTGTAGAACCAGATGACGCCGAGGCCGGGGCGGTAGCCCTCGTGGACGAGGTCGAGCCAGAGGGCGTCGTCGACGAGGACCCGGGTGCGGCCGGGGTCGTCGACCTCGCTGCCGAGCCACGTGGCGGCCTGCCGGTAGGGGGCGTTGGCGTCGAAGGTCATGGCGGTGCGGTTGCCGTCGTACCAGCGGGGGACGACGTACGCGGCGGCCGTGGCGGCGAGGGCGACGGCCACCCCGTACCGCGTCCAGGTCAGCGGGCGCCTCTCGGTCGGGCTCCGCCGGCGGCGCAGGACGCCGTGGGTGACGCTCGCGGCGCCGCCGGCGAGGACCAGGGCGAGGAACGGCAGCGCCTGGATGACGTACATCGCGGGCAGGTAGCCGGGGCGCAGGGCCATGCCGGCGAGGATCGCGACGGCCAGGGCGGGGCCGGCGAGGGCGCGGGCCGTCACCGACCAGCGCCAGGTGACCAGGAGCAGCAGGGCGCCGGCGAGTCCGCCGAGGGGCAGGACGCGGTCGTAGTAGAGCCAGGACTGCAGGACCCCGTACGAGCCGGTGCCCTCGCTGAGGATGAAGCCGGAGCCGGGGCGGCTCATCTGGTAGGCGATGCCGTCCCAGAGGGAGACATGGCCGTCGCCGGGGAACAGCTCGCCCTTCAGGAGGGCGAACAGCGGGTACGAGACGCCGATCAGGGTGCAGGCGGTGATGGCGCCGGTGAGGGCGAACTTGCGGGTGTCCCGGTGGCTGTGGCGCCACATGGTGAGCAGCACGGCGGGCAGGACGAGGAGCATCGTCTCCTTGGTGAGGACGGCCGCGGCGGCGGCGATGCCCGCGCCGAAGTGGTGCCAGAGGTGACGGCTCGGGGAGGCGGCGAGGCAGAACGCGAGCAGCGTCCACATGACCGCGATGTTGTCGAGGAAGATCTCCCGCTGGAGGACGACGGAGAGCGGGGACAGCCCGAAGAGGGCCATGCCGAGGCCGGCGGCCCAGCGGGGCAGCGACAGGCGGCGGCCGAGGACGTAGACCAGGACCGCGCTGACGGCGCTGATGACCAGCATCACCGCGCGCATCGAGCCGACGGTCATCGACTCGGGGGCGAGCTGGGCGGGGATCCAGGTCAGGACGGCGATCTGGATCCAGCCGAGGGGCGGGTGGTCGTACCAGTAGGTGTAGTGGGCGAGTCCTCGGCCTTCCTGGACGGCCCAGGCCTGGGCGAGGTAGGTGCCCTCGTCGTCGCTGAGGGTCGGGTAGTCGGCGATGTTCCAGCCCTGCACGATCATGATCCCCACGAGGAGGAGGCCGCACAGGAGCAGGTCGGGGCGCGAGTCGCGCGGGCGGGCGGGCGGAGCGGGAGGAGTTGTTCGATCGGTCGAACGGGGTGTGGGCGCAGCTGTCCGCTGCGCGGGGACCGTGACGTGCGTCGTGGTCTCCGCGGGAAGTGTGGAGGTCACGCGGGAACGTCCTCTCGGTTCACGTTCGCAAGGTGTGCGCCGACATGGCTGGTCAACTCCCAGTCGTTGCGGCCGCGTTGCTCGCGCCAGACGGCGCGGACTGCGGCGAGGGCGAGGAGCACCTGGTAGAAGGGGCCGCCCACGACGAGCTTGACGTAGTGGGAGAACCGGACGCGGAGGCCGTACTGCTTGCCGAAGTCGTGCAGTCCGACGACTTCGAACACGAAGGTGACGAGTGCGGTGACGGCCGGCAGGAAGGTGATGAAGGCGACGCCGACGGGCACGTCGAGGAAGAGCGCGACGGCCACGTTCAGCGGGATGATCACGCCGGAGACGGCCTGGAGGTACGGCGTCATGAGGGTGTAGCGGGCGAGCAACCGCTGCCGGAATCCTGGCAGTTGCTTCCAGTCCCGCTTGCGGTAGACCTGGAGGAAGCCCTGGTTCCAGCGGGTGCGCTGCTTCATCAGCGACATCAGGCTGCCGGGGGTCTCCTCGCGGGTGACCATGTCGGAGTCGTAGGCGACGACGACCTTCTTGCCGACGCTGGAGAGGCGGACGCCGAGGTCGCAGTCCTCGGCGAGGCACTCGGGGTCCCAGCCGCCGGCGTCGCGCAGCACTTGGGTGCGGACGAAGACGGTGTTGCCCCCGAGCGGGATGAACCCTTTCTGCGCGTGCAGATGCAGCCGGGAGCGGAACCAGAAGAAGTACTCCAGGCAGTTGCGCAGGCTGTACCAGCTGGAGTGGAAGTTGATCAGCTGTACCCCGCCCTGG
Source organism: Streptomyces sp. HM190 (assembly GCF_009857135.1). Taxonomy (GTDB): domain Bacteria; phylum Actinomycetota; class Actinomycetes; order Streptomycetales; family Streptomycetaceae; genus Streptomyces; species Streptomyces heilongjiangensis. The sequence continues at coordinate 5,542,131 of NZ_CP047318.1, read as the reverse complement.
ACGACGTCCGCGCCGGTGGTGCGGAAGGCGTGGTCGACGTGGGAGAGCAGCTCCGGGTGGACCTGGTCCTCGGCGTCGAAGACACCGACGACGTCACCGCGGCAGTGCGGTAACGCCGTGTTCATCGCCTTCGGCTTGTTCTTCCTCTCGTGGCGGTCGACGACGACGCGGACGCGCGGATCGCGGGCCTCGGCCGCGCGGGCGACCGCCGTGGTCTCCGGATCGTCATGGCCGACGATCACGATGATCTCGAAGTCGTCGTGGCTGGATTCAAGCAGTCGTTGGATGGTGTGGTCGAGCACGGCCTGTTCATGGCGTGCCGGCAGCAGCAGCGAGAAGGACACGTGTTCGTCCCCGTCGGGTCTGCTGAACCGGGTGGAGGCGAGCACCTCGGGCGTGCGCCACGCGTGCATCTGCCACCACAGAGTGAAGGCAGCCATCCAGAACAAGGCGAGCGAGACGACGGCGATGAAGACTGACGTCAGCAAGAAAGATCCCCCCAGATCCCAAATCCCCCTGTCACGACGGGAGTCCACGCTCCTGACGGAACGTCACTCCTGTCGCGCACCAGTGCAGAGACTAGGGGGAAACTGTGAATCCCGGGAACTCTTCCGATAAAGAGCGTGTTTCCGAACGACAGACACCACAAACGGACGAGTCCGAACACTCGCCCCATTCACGCCAGCTGTTCGAACCCGCCACTGCACATCAGGGGCGATTTTCAGCCGCTCACCGTGCTCGAAGGACCGTACGAAGACGCTCGGTGTCCGTCGTCGGCGCGTCACAGGTGAAGTCACGGCAGACGTACGCCGTCGGCGCACCGCCGACGAGCGGACGGTCCACGAGCAGCGGCAACTCCTCACTGCCCGCGGCGCCCACGGCGACGACCGCGCCCGGCGCCGTACCGAGCAGCGCCGCCCGGTGCAGCTGCCGCGTCCGCGGATCACCGTCCGGTCCGACGACCGCGACCTCGCGGGGGCCGTCGAGCAGGGCCTCCGCGATCGCGAGCCCCCAGCCGGTGAACCTCGGCGCCCGCGGGCCGAGCGCCTTCACCACGCCCAACGCCCGCTCCGCAGCGGTGCGATGAGGCTCGGACCCGGTGTGCGCGGCATACGCGAGCAACGCCCCGGCCGCCGCGCTCCACCCCGACGGCACGGCGTTGTCGGTCGGGTCCTGGGGCCGCCGGATGAGCTTCTCCGCGTCGGCCGCCGTGTCGTACAGCGCGCCCGACTCCTCGTCGACGAACCGGACGAGCACATGGTCGAGCAGGAACCCCGCGAACTCCAGCCACACCCCCTCACCGGTCACGGAGGCGAGCGCCAGGAACCCCTCGGCGACGTCGGCGTAGTCCTCCAGCACCCCCGCGTGGGCCCCGGTCCGCCCGTCCCTGCTGGTCCGGGCGAGCCGCGCCTTGTCGTCCAGGTGCAGCCGTACGAGGAGGTCGGCGGCGGTGAGGGCGGCGTCCACGAGGTCGGGCCGGTCGAAGTAGGCGCCGGTCTCGGCCAGCGCGGCGACGGCGAGCCCGTTCCAGGCGGCGACGACCTTGTCGTCCCGGCCGGGGGCGGGGCGCTCCGCACGGGCACGCAGCAGCCGCTCCTTCACCGACGCGATCCGCTCGGCGTCGAACACGCCTTCCTGCTGGGGGAGTTGCAGGACGGAGGTGCCGTGCTCGAAGGTGCCCTCCTCGGTGACACCGAAGTACTGGGCGGCGAGCAGCCCGTCCTCCTCCCCCAGCGCCTCGGCCAGCTGCTCCGGAGTCCACACGTAGAAGGCGCCCTCGACGTGCCGGCCGGTCCCGTCGTCGCTGTCGGCGTCGAGCGCGGAGGCGAACCCTCCCTCGGGGGTGCGCAGTTCCCGCACCATGAAGTCGGCGGTCTCCAGCGCCACCCGCCGGGCGAGCTCCGAGCCGGTGGCCCGCCACAGATGGGCGTAGACCCGGCAGAGCAGGGCGTTGTCGTACAGCATCTTCTCGAAGTGGGGTACGACCCACTCGCGGTCCACGGAGTAGCGGGCGAAACCCCCGCCGAGCTGGTCGTAGATGCCACCGCGAGCCATCCGTTCACAGGTGTCCTGCGCCATTTCCAGGGCGCCCTCGGAGCCGGTGCGGGCGGCGTGCCGCAGCAGGAACTCGATCACCATGGACGGCGGGAACTTCGGCGCCCCGCCGAAGCCGCCGTGGGAGGCGTCGTACTCGCGGGTGAGGCCGAGCAGCGCCTGGGCGAGGTCCTGCTCGCCGGGCACCTCCACGGCGGCGAACCTCAACTCCCGGCCGGCCAGGTCCCGGACGATCTTCCCGGCGACCTCGGCGACCTCGTCCCGCCGCTCCGCCCAGGCAGCCCGCACCCCCTCCAGCACCTGCCGGAAGGACGGCATCCCGTGGCGGGGTTCCGGCGGGAAGTACGTGCCGAAGTAGAACGGCTCCCCGTCCGGCGTCATGAACACGGACATGGGCCAGCCGCCCTGTCCCGTGGCGGCCTGCACGGCCTCCATGTAGACGGCGTCCACGTCGGGCCGCTCTTCACGGTCCACCTTGACGGACACGAAATGCTCGTTCATGTACGCCGCGGCGACGTCGTCCTCGAACGACTCGTGCGCCATGACATGGCACCAGTGGCACGCGCTGTAGCCGACGCTCAGGAACACGGGGACGTTGCGCCGGCGGGCTTCCTCGAACGCGCCGGCCTCCCACGGCCACCAGTCAACGGGGTTGTCTGCGTGCTGGAGGAGATACGGGGACGTGGCCTGCGCAAGTCGGTTCGGCATACCCCCATCCTCGCGCACACCACCTCCGCCTCACCCGTGCGCCACAGGGCAGCGCACGAACGGGGCGGCAGGGCACCGGCTCAGTGCCCGCGCGGGACGGCCGTGTCCTTCCGCGACAGCCGGTCGAACTCGTGCCGCTCCAGGATCGGGGTGTGGTCCCCGGGCCGCGTGGCGGGCTCGACCGTGATCACCTTGCGGCGCCCCGGCGCGCTCACGGGGGTGGCGGCGACGGCGTGCGGCTCCGGGCGGTGGGCGCGTCCGCGCACGGCTTCTCCCCCGGGCCGGGCTCCCCGGCGCGGACGTTCCCCCCTGGGAGCAGGTGGCCGCCGTCGGCTGGGGCGCCGGCCCACCGGGCGGCGCGCGGCCCGACGGGGTCGGGGGCGGCGCCGCTCGGCTCGTGGCAGGGCCTAGTAGTTGCTGACGCACCAGTTGGCGAACGTCTTGAACGCCGCCTGGGTCTGGGGTCCGGCCTGGCCGTCGATGGCGCCGGTGTAGCCCCAGCCGTTGTTCTTCAGGAAGCGCTGCAGCGCGCTCACCGTGCCGCTGCCGACGACGCCGTCGATGGCACCGCCGTAGCCGTGGTACGCCTTGAGGTGGCGCTGGAACGCCTTCCAGCTGTTGGTGCCCAACTCGCCGTCGATCGAGTCGGTGTAACCCCACTCGGCCCGCAGCCAGCGCTGGACGCCCTTGGCCTGGTTGGTGCTCAGGCCGAGGTTGACCACGGCGAGTACTCCGGCGTCGGCGGTCACCGCCTGCCCGGGAGCCGACTCGGAGGCCGCGAAACCGGTGCTCGCACCGGCCAGCGTCCCTGCGGCGATTCCGACGACGGCGGTGAGGCCGACGAACGTCCGTGCCATGACATTCGGTCGCATGCATTCCCCCTTGGGGTCGTGGGGCAGCACCCGAAACGATGATGATCCGGGCCGCCACCGTCCCTCCGGACTGGTTTTCGGTCGATCCGTGATGCGGTTTCTGTGCGCACCTTGTCACCCTCCCCGCCACATCGAAATACTTTTGCGTCCACGTGAAAAAGCCCAGTTCCACGACGGGAATCGCATGCTCCGCATACACTTCACGGACGCCGATCTCGCCCGCGTCAAGGTCATGGGACGGCCCGATCCGCTCTGGGAGATCTATTTCAGCCTCCGCCGTTTCCAAAGCCGTCGCGGGCTGTGGTCGTACGCGGACTGGCATCGAACCGCACGCGCGGATCTTCACGACAAGGGGCTCGCTCCCACCGTCCGCAATGTCTTACTGCCTCTTTATCCACGGGGCGCCTATTTTCCGGATTTCCTGACACCAGGTGAATCCTCCGAGGGCCTGGAGGCGGGCCTGGACGCGATCCTCGGCATTCCGCGCCGACGGGTGCTGCGAGAAATCGCCCTTCTGGACCGGGTGAGCGGTGCGCCCGCGTGGTCGCGGGGACTGGCCGACAGCCGGGAGCGCGAGGAGTTCGTCCGGACGGTCCGGACCTACTACGACGTCGCCCTCCGCCCCCACGGCGAGCACATCCAGGCGCACGTCGACGCCGACCGCTCCGTCCGCGCCCGCGCCCTGCTGGAGGGCGGCGTCCACGGACTCCTGGCCGGGCTGGGACCGTCCATGCGCTGGCAACCCCCCACGCTGTCGGTGGAGTACGCCGCCGAGGACCGCGATCTGTACCTGCGGGGGCGCGGCCTCACCCTCGTGCCGTCGTACTTCTGCTGGGGTGCCCCGGTGTCGCTGGCCGACTCGGCTCTTCCGCCCGTCCTCGCCTATCCGCTGCGCCACCGGGCTCCCCGCGCCGCCGACGCCGACGCCCGGCAGGCACGGGCCCCGCTGTCGGCGCTTCTCGGCGCGACCCGCGCGGTCATCCTCCAGGCGGCCGCGACCGGCGCCACAACCGGTGAACTCGCCCGTGCCGCGGGGGTCTCGGCCGCCGCGGCCACCCGCCACACCACCGTCCTGCGCGACGCCGGCCTCATCCTCAGCCACCGCCGGGGCCAGTCCGTCCTGCACACCCTGGCCCCCGCGGGCGCCGCCCTGCTGCGGGCCGGCGCCCACGGCCCTCGTACGGACCCGTTCCGGCCGACCGGCTGACGACTGACGGCGGCCTGGCCACGGCTCACGGCAGTCCGGCCGACTGCAGCCACGGCCGATGCGCCCGGAACGCGACGCACCCCGAACACGGCGTCGTGGCACCGTGGTTCACACGTCCGCACGACCGCCCGTGCGCCCGCGCATGCGACCCCGGGCTGATCCACGCCCTCTCGCCAGTGCGCCCCATCCGCTCCACACTGGCCTGGGAAAGCCGTTTCGGCGAAGGGGGACGTGTGATGCGGGACAGCCACCGGGGGGAGGCCGAACGGCTGCTGGTCCGGGCGGTCGAGGAGGAGGTCCGCAGGTCCGGTGGCCGTACCGACGGCGTCGTCCTGCTGGGGCGCGCACGGGCCGCCCTGGACACGATGGCGCAGAACGCGGCGGAGGAGTACGAGGCGTACACCCGCGCGCTGGACGAGTCGGAGTCGGGCAGGCTGACCTTCGGCCAGCGCTACGCGCGGGAGGGCTCCGGAACTCCCTTGCTGGTGGCGGCCGTCGCCGCCGGAACCGCCGTGGTGACCGACCTGGCGTTCGGCGTCGACGCGGGCACCGCCGTGAGCACCGGACTGATCGTCGGCGTCGCGAGCGCCGTCGCGACGGTGCTGAAGGTGACCGCCTCGCACCTTCCGGCCGCCCACCACCACGCGGGCGCCCTGGGCCAGCCCGGCGGACCGGAGCAGCTGCGGTTGCAGTGGCTGACGGCACTGGAGGTGCGCGGGATACGCCCGTTCCTCGACCAGCAGCGCCTCCTGGCCGCAGCCACCCCGAAGAAGAAGGCGCCGCGGCTGCGGGGCGCCGACAAGAGCGCGGCGGCCCGCCGGCGCAACGTGCTGGAGCAGTCCTTCGCCCAACTCCCGGAGACGGACCATCGGTTCGCCGGCCGGCGGACGGAGATGGCGAGGATCCGCCAGTGGGTGCAGGCGGCCCGCGCCGAGACCGAGACCCGCCCGACGGTGGTCGTCCTGCACGGCGTGCCCGGCTCCGGCCGCACCACGCTCGCCGTCCACGCCTCCCACGACCTGCGGGACCACTTCCGCGGCGCCTGCGTCGTCGATCTGCGCGCCGACAGCCCCGGGGAGACCCCGCTGTCGACGCGGGACGCGCTGATGCACCTGCTGAACCGGCTCGGCGCGCCCCGCGAGCAGTTGCTGTTCCGAGAGCGCACCTCGCAGGACCAGCAGGTCAAGCGGCTGAGCGAGCTGTACCACCAGCATCTGACGGCGCTGCCGGTCACGATCGTCCTGGACGACGCCTCCGACCCCGAGCAGGTCCGCACGCTCATACCGGAACGCTCCGACAGCCTGGTCCTCGTCACCGCCCGCGCCCCGCTGGCCCTGCCCGCCGACCTTCGCGCCTGGGTGCACCAGCTGCCCGTCGAGGCGCTGGACGGCGACGGCACGCGGGAACTGCTGGGCACGGCGGCCCAGGACGCCTCCGTCCTGTCGGCCGGGGCGCACGCGGGCGCGCCCCCGACGGGCTCCGCGCCCGCGTACGACGTCGAATCCCTCTCCCGCATCCGGCAGTTGTGCGGCGGTCTGCCGCTCGCGCTGCGCGTCGCCGGTTCGTCCCTCGGCCCGCGTACGCCCCGTCAGCTCGCCGCGGACCTCGGCGCGTACGGCCCGGTCGACCCGGTCGAGCGCGCGCTGTGGCTGCGGTACACCGACCAGTCGGAGCCGTCGCGCCGGCTGCTGCGGAGGCTCGCGCTGGCGGGCCGGGCCTCACTGGGCGCGGCGGCGGCCGCGTCGCTGCTCGCCACGGACGAGACGGAGGCGACCCGCCATCTCACCGCGCTGGCCCGCGCCGGGCTGGTCGACCATGTGCACGGCAACCGGTACCGGCTGCACGACCTGGTGCGCGCGTTCGCGCAGGCCCGGCTGGTGGACGAGGAGGAGCCGAGCGAGCGCACGGCCGCGCAGGAGCGCCTGATCGTCACCTACGCGGACCTCGCCGACTCGGTGCTGCGCCTGGTCGACGGCAACATGTCGACCCGCTCGGACCGCTTCGGCTCGCACGGCTTCGTGTCGCTGGACGAGGCGCTGCGCTGGCTGGACGACGAGACGAGCTTCATCACGTCCACGCTGCGGCACGCCGAGGGCGTGAACCAGGCGGCCGTCCTGAGTCTGCTGGGCGCGCTGTGCGACTACTGCCTGCTGCGCGGCGACCTCTACCGGCTCGGCGAGCTGAGCGAGCTGGCCCAGTCGGTGGACCAGGGGCTGCTGACCCGCTCGGTGCAGTGGCGTACGGGGATCGCGGCCCGTCAGCTGGGCGAGCTGGACAAGGCCCGTACGACGCTGGCGTCGGTGGTCGACCTGTACATGGAGACCAACCACGACGCGGGTGCCGCCCGGGCCCTGTGCTCGCTCGGCATCACCCTGCACCACCAGGGCAATCTGACCGAGGCGGCGGCCAAGCTCCACGAGGCCCTGGACATGCAGGCGGTGCCCCAGCTGGCGGCCGACCGCGCCTGGACGATGCACGCGCTGGCAGCGGTGGAACGGGACCGCTCCCGGCTCGCGGACGCGCTGGACCTGCTGAACCGCGCCCTCGTCGTCCACCGCGAGCAGGAGTCCCTGCACGGTGAGGGCTGGGCGCACTTCCAGCTCGGCCAGCTGCTGCTGCGCATGGCCGACGTGCCGCGCGCGGAGAGCGAGCTGCGCACCGCGCTGGACCTGTTCGGCCGTACCCGTGACGCGCGTGGCCAGGCATGGAGCATGACGCAGCTCGCGCGGGCCCGTCTCGTCGCCGGTGACCCGTCCGCCGCGGTCGACGGTCTCCGTCAGGCGCTCGGCCACCACCGCGACAACGAGGACGCCCGCGGCGAGGCGTGGACCGGCTACTACCTGGGCCAGTCCTTGGAGGAGACGGGCAACCTCGACCAGGCGGTCAGGGAGCTGGAGCGGTCACGGACGATGTTCTCGCGGATGCGTGACGTGTACGGCCTGGCCTGCGCCCGGCATCATTCGGCGCGGGTCACCCGGGACCAGCGGGCCGTGCAGACGGGGTCGCTGCGCAACTCGGGCTTCGCCCGCCAGCTGCTGGTCGACGCCCGCGCCGACTTCCAGCGCATCGGCGTCGCCCACGGCGAGGCGTGGACCTGTCTGGAGCTGGCGGTCGTGGACGCGGGAAACGCCCGCATCCCGCAGGCGCTCGCCCTGTGCGACGAGGCCACGCGCCTGTTCGCCTCCTACGGCGACCGCCGGGGCGAGGACTGGGCGCGCTTCCTGCGCTGCACGATGCTGCCGTACGGCGCCCCGGGCGGCGTCGAGATCGGCACGGCCGTGGCCCAGGAGGAACTCGCCCAGCTGTCCCGCACGCCCCACCCGCTGCGGGACGAGAAGCTCACCGAGTACGTCGAGGCGTACGGGCTGCTCCTCGAACGCGGGGTGAACCTGGAGGCCGGCTGGCGCGCGTGGACCCTCGGCATGGTGCCGAACCGGCACGCCCGCGAGGTGATGGGGGTGGCGGTGACGACGGGCCCCCGGTGACGGCGGGCGGTGACGGCAGCACGGCACGACTCCATGACCCGGTGCGGATGTCGGTGCCGCCGCCCCGATGCCCGGTGCCGGTGTCGGAGCCGGTGCCGGGCCGCGCGGTGTCACGGAATCATGCCGTCGGAGCGGCGCGGGGGTGTCAGCCCTTCGCCGGGGACGTCTTCCCGGACGCCGGGGACGTGCCGGACCCCTTGCCGGAGGCGACCGGGTCCGGCGTCTCCTCGAAGTCGACCTTGCCCATGTGCTTGTTCATGGACTTCATCAGGCCCCAGACGGCCAGGGCCATCACCGCGAAGACGATGAAGCCGAGGACGCCGGGGGTGACCTTGTCCTTGTCCAGCTCCTTGGCGAGGGGGAGGACGTGCGTGGTGACTGCCAGGCTGAAGCTCATGTCTGGCATTGTCCCCCAGGGCTAGCGGATGCCCGCAAAGAGGTCGTCCTCCGGGAGCGAGGTGTCCACGAGTGACTTCGCGAGCTCGTACTCCTCGGTGGGCCAGACCTCCTTCTGGATCTCCATCGGGATGCGGAACCAGCCGCCCTCGGGGTCGATCTGCGTGGCGTGGGCGATGAGGGCCTTGTCGCGGATCTCGAAGAACTCGGCGCACGGGACGTGCGTGGTCAGGGTGCGGTCCTTGTGGCCGGACTCGTCCCACCGCTTGAGCCAGTCCGCGTACGGGGACTCCAGGCCGCGGGCGATCAGGGCGTTGTGCAGGGCCTCGGTGCGGGGACGGTTGAAGCCCTGGTTGTAGTACAGCTTCTGCGGCTGGAACGCCGGGCCGTACGCGTCCTCCGGGTACTTCTCGGTGTCCGCCGCGCCCTCGAACGCCACCATCGAGATCTTGTGGGTCATGATGTGGTCCGGGTGCGGGTAGCCGCCGTTCTCGTCGTAGGTGGTGATCACCTGGGGACGGAACGCCCGGATCTTCCGGACCAGCTCACCGGCCGCCTTGTCGACGTCCTCCAGGGCGAAGCAGCCCTCGGGGAGGGGAGGCAGGGGGTCGCCCTCGGGGAGACCGGAGTCGACGAAGCCGAGCCACTCCTGCTCGACGCCGAGGATCTCGCGGGCCTCGTCCATCTCCTTCTTGCGTACCTCGTGAATGTGTTCCTCGATGTACTTGTCGCCCTGGAGCTTCGGATTGAGGACGGAGCCGCGCTCCCCACCCGTGCAGGTCACGACCAGCACGTCCACCCCCTCGGACACGTACTTCGCCATGGTGGCCGCCCCCTTGCTCGACTCGTCGTCGGGGTGTGCGTGCACGGCCATCAGTCGCAGCTGGTCAGTCAAGACTCATTCCCTCGTCAGTCGGCGCCCGGCCTGTACTTCGGTGACTCGGCCCGGCGCGATCCGGTGAGCCAATACTGCCGTCCCGCGCGGACACCCCCGTCGGGGCGGCCGTCAGGCGCTGGGCGGGAGGCTTCTATAGTGACCGAATCGGGGGGCGGGATATTCCCGGTCCAGACCTTGGACCCCCGTGGGGGACCGCGTTCCGGCCCACTCCGAGAGGACGATCATGAGTACGGCGAGCACCCAGCTGCCCGAGGGCCGCTACGGCCGCTCCGCGGACGAGCGCGCCGACCGCAGACTCAAGGTCATCGGCGCCGTCCTGGGCGCCGCCCTGCTCGTGCTCATCGGCTGGTTCGCGTACCACTACGTCGCCGGGAACAGGATCAGTGTCGAGATCTACACCTTCGAGACGTCCGCGAAGTCGGTGAAGGTGCGCCTGACGGGCGACAAGGACGCCGGTGTCGAGGGGTACTGCACGGTTCGCTCCCAGGCGGAGAACGGTGCCGAGGTCGGCCGCGCCGACTTCCGGTTCGACGCCGCCACCACCGACATCGACGAGGTCGTCACGCTCCAGACCACCTCCCGCGGAACCACGGCGGAGCTGGTCGGCTGCCACGTCGGCTGATCCGGTCCGCGCCCTCGGCGTGTGACGCCCGGAGCACCGCGCTGAACTGCGGTGACGCAATGCTTGTGGTTTATGTCCTCCCCCTTGGGCCACTGAATTGTTAGGCTCGTGGTTTCGCCCACTCATGAGGGAACATTCTTCTGGGTAGGGCGATGCTTTGTATTCCCAGTACCTACGAGGAGCACCTGTGACCCAGACCAGCGAGAACGTCACCTGGCTGACCCAGGAGGCGTACAACCAGCTCAAGGCCGAGCTGGAGTACCTGTCTGGTCCTGCGCGCACGGAGATCGCCGCCAAGATCGCGGCCGCGCGCGAGGAGGGCGACCTGCGCGAGAACGGCGGGTACCACGCGGCCAAGGAAGAGCAGGGCAAGCAGGAGCTCCGTGTGCGCCAGCTGACCCAGCTCCTGGAGAACGCCAAGGTCGGCGAGGCACCCGCGTCGGCGGACGGCGCGGTGGCGCCCGGCATGGTCGTGACCATCGCCTTCGACGGCGACGAGGACGACACCCTGGCGTTCCTGCTCGCCTCCCGCGAGTACGCCAGTTCGGACATCGAGACCTATTCGCCGCAGTCCCCGCTCGGCTCGGGCGTGATCGGCAAGAAGGTCGGCGAGGACGCCCAGTACGAGCTGCCGAACGGCAAGCTCGCTTCCGTGCGGATCCTGAAGGCCGTGCCGTACCAGAGCTGAGCGGCAGCGGAGCCGGCCCGCGCGACCGCGTCGCCGCCTCCGCGCCTCCGGCCCCGGCCTGCCCACGCGCCCCCCGGCACCCTCGGCGCCGGGGGCCTCGTCATGCCCGCCGGGGGCGCGCCGCGGGCCCCCGGTGCGGCTCCCCCGGTTGCTAACCTGGCCCGATGGATGAGGCGTTGGACGAGGGGCCGTTCTACCACGGTACGAAGGCCGAGCTGAGCGTCGGCGATCACCTCACAGCCGGCTTCCGCTCCAACTACCGGCCCGAGATCGTGATGAACCACATCTACTTCACGGCGGTGCGCGACGGTGCCGGGCTCGCCGCGGAACTCGCGGCCGGCGGCGGGGCCCCGCGGGTGTACCTCGTCGAACCCACCGGGGAGTTCGAGAACGACCCGAACGTCACCGACAAGAAGTTCCCCGGCAACCCCACCCGCTCCTACCGCAGCAGGGACCCCCTCAGGATCGTCGGCGAGGTCACCGACTGGACGCGGCTGACCCCCGAAGCCCTCCAGATGTGGCGCGACCGGCTCGCCGCGATCCGCGCGGACGAACGCGCCGAGATCATCAACTAGTCCCGCGGCAGGCAACGTTTGCCCGTCGAAGAGCGGCGTTTGGTGCGTGCTCTCGGCGTGCCGGGCGCACGTCCCCGTACGGGATGTACTCGGGCTTGTGCCCGGTGCGGCGAGAGTGCGTGCCGGGCGTAGCGACGGGGCAGACGTCGCCCGTCGCGGCACTAGCCGTCCTCTCTCTTCCCTGGGGGCCGTCGACGGAGTCGGGGCGGCCCGTGATCAGCCGGCGGCCTGGCGGTACTTGCGGACCGCGAGGGTGCGGAAGATGGCGATGATCACGATCGAGTAGATGATCGAGGCCCAGATGGGGTGCGCCATCGGCCAGGCGTCGGACGGGGAGACGCCCGGGTCGCCGAAGAGCGTGCGGCAGGCCTGGACGGTCGCGCTGAACGGGTTCCACTCGGCGATCGGCTGCAGCCAGGACACCATCTGGGAGGAGTCGACGAACGCGTTGGAGATGAAGGTCACCGGGAAGAGCCAGATCAGGCCCCCCGAGGTGGCCGCTTCGGGGGTGCGGACGCTCAGGCCGATCAGGGCACCGATCCAGGTGAAGGCGTACCCGAGGAGCAGCAGCAGGCCGAAGCCGGCCATGACCTTGCCGAAGTTGGTGGGCTCCGCGTAGCCGGGGCGCCAGCCGACCAGGAGCGCGACGACCGCCAGGACGAGCAGGGTGAGGGCGGTCTGCACGAGGTCGGCCATGGTGCGGCCGGTGAGGACCGCGCCGCGCGCCATGGGCAGGGAGCGGAAGCGGTCGATCAGGCCCTTGTGCATGTCGTCGGCGATGCCCGCGCCGGCACCGGCGGTGGCGAAGGTGACGGTCTGCGCGAAGATGCCGGCCATCAGGAAGTTCTTGTAGACGTCCGGGTCCGTCGAGCCGCCGATGCTCATCGAGCCGCCGAAGACGTACGTGAAGAGGACCACGAACATGATCGGCTGGATCAGCCCGAAGATCACCATCTCCGGAATCCGGCTCATGCGGATCAGATTCCTGCGGGCGATGACCAGGGAGTCGTTCATGGCGCTCACTTCGCGCCCTCCTTTCTGCGCCCGCGCCCCTTGGCGTCGGCCGTCTCGCCGTCGGTCCCGGCCTCGTCCTTCGTCTCGGCGGTGTGACCCGTCAGGGAGAGGAAGACGTCGTCGAGGGTGGGGCGGCGCAGTCCGATGTCGTCGATCTCGATGCCGCGGGTGTCCAGCTCGCGGATGACCTCGGCGAGGAGCTTGGCCCCGCCGGTGACGGGCACGGTGAGCCGGCGGGTGTGCTGCTCGACCGCCGTCTCACCCTTGCCGAAGCCGTTCAGCACGTCCACCGCGGTCGTGATGTGCTCGCGCTCGTGGACCACGACCTCGACGCGTTCGCCGCCGGTACGGGCCTTCAGCTCGTCGGAGGTGCCGCGGGCGATGACGCGGCCGTGGTCGACGACGGCGATGTCGTGCGCGAGGTGGTCGGCCTCCTCCAGGTACTGGGTGGTGAGGAGCAGGGTCGTGCCGCCGGAGACCAACTGCTTGATCACGTCCCACAGCTGCTGCCGGTTGCGGGGGTCGAGTCCGGTGGTCGGCTCGTCCATGAACATCACCGGCGGTGAGACGACGAGCGCGGCCGCCAGGTCGAGGCGGCGGCGCATGCCGCCGGAGTAGGTCCTGGCGGGGCGGTCGGCGGCGTCGGCGAGGTGGAACTGCTCCAGCAGTTCCCCCGCACGGGCCTTCGCCGCCTTGGCCCGCATCTGGTAGAGCTGACCGACCATCTGCAGGTTCTCACGGCCCGTCAGGTACTCGTCGACCGCGGCGAACTGGCCGGAGAGGCCGACGGAGCGGCGGACGGCGTCGGGGTGCTTGAGGACGTCGATGCCCGCGACCGTCGCGGTGCCCCGGTCGGGGCGGAGCAGGGTGGTGAGGCAGCGGACGGCGGTGGTCTTGCCCGCGCCGTTCGGCCCGAGCAGGCCCAGGACGGTGCCCTCGGGTACATCGAGGTCGACACCGTCCAGAGCCTTGACGTCACCGAAGGTCTTGACCAGACCCTCGGCCTTAATGGCGGCTGGCATGTGTTTTCTCCACGTCGTCGGGGTTCCTGAGCAAAGCCTAGGTTTGTACGTTTCGTTCCGCTGCGGAACGGACACGACGGCGCCGCATCAGCGGCGCAACACACACCATAACGCGATGTATCGCGTCTCTCGATGGATTTCCCCGAACGGGTGACACGAGCGCTCGCGACCTGGGGTTCCGCCGAGTGGGGCGTCAGTCGATGACCGTGTAGCCCGCCTCGCGCAGGGCGTTGCCGACCTCGGCGCAGTGGGCGGGCCCCCTCGTCTCCAGGTGCAGCTCGACCTCCACCTCGGTGAGGCCGAGCCGGGGGTCGGTCCGGACGTGGCTGACGTCGAGGACGTTGGCGTCCGCCGCCGACAGCACCCCGAGGAGGGTGGCGAGGGCGCCGGGGCGGTCGGTCAGCCGGAGGCGGACCTGGAGATAGCGGCCGCCGGCGGCCATGCCGTGGCGCAGGATGCGCTGCATCAGCAGCGGGTCGACGTTCCCGCCGGAGAGCACCGCGACGACCGGCCCCTCGAAGGACCCCGGTTCACGCAGCAGGGCCGCGACGGGACTGGCGCCGGCCGGTTCCACGACCAGCTTGGCCCGCTCCAGGCAGAGCAGCAGGGCGCTGGACAGGTTGTACTCCGAGACGGTGCGGACCTCGTCGACCAGGTCGGCGATGATCCCGAACGGCACGTCGCCGGGCCGGCCGACCTTGATGCCGTCGGCCATCGTCGCCGGGTTCGTGACGGCCACGGGCCTGCCGGCCGCGAGCGAGGGCGGGTAGGCCGCGGCGCCCTCCGCCTGCACCCCGATGATCCGCACGTCGGGCCGTACCGACTTCACCGCGACGGCGATGCCCGCGGCGAGTCCGCCGCCGCCGATGCCGACGACGATCGTGCGCACCTCGGGGCACTGGTCCAGGATCTCCAGGCCGACCGTGCCCTGGCCCGCGATGATGTCGGCGTGGTCGAAGGGGTGGATGAACACCGCGCCCGTCGCCGCCGCGTACTCCTGGGCGGCGGCCAGTGTCTCGTCGACCACCGTGCCGTGCAGGCGCACCTCGGCGCCGTACTCCTCGGTCGCGCTGATCTTCGGCAGGGGGGCGCCCTTCGGCATGAAGACCGTGGAGCGCACACCGAGCAGGGAGGAGGCGAGGGCGACGCCCTGGGCGTGGTTGCCCGCGCTCGCGGCGACCACTCCGGCGGCGCGCTGCTCCGGCAGCAGCCCCGCGATGCGCACGTACGCGCCGCGCAGCTTGAACGAACCCGTCCGCTGGAGGTTCTCGCACTTGAAGTGCACCGGAGCGCCGACGAGCTGCGAAAGGTGCCTGCTGCCCTCCATCGCGGTGACACGTGAAATGCCCGTCAGCATCTTCTGGGCGCCTCGCACGTCGTCGAGCGTCACCCCCGGCAAGGAGTCAGCCGTGCTGTAGCTCATGACTCCAGTCTCGCAGTTCACAGGGGCGCGACGAGGGTGTGACCAAGGCGCGGGACGGGTTTCAGCGGCGCCGGTACACCCCGCGCCCGGTCCGCGTACTCTGTCCCCCACCACCAGCGCCCCACGCATGAATTGAGCCTTTGGCCATGCCCACAACACCTGAAATGTCGATGGACATGACGACCGTCGGTGACACCGGTCTTCTCGACACGTTGCAGCACGAGGTCGCGGTCTTCGCGCGCCGTGCCGAACAGACCCGGCTCGGCGGTGTCGGGCAGGTGCGCAACTCCATGGACCGCGCCGCGTACCTGCTGCTCAACCGCCTCGACAAGGAGGGGCCGATGGGCGTCAAGGCGCTCGCGGCGAGCATGGGGATCGACTCGTCGACGGTCACGCGGCAGGTGGCGCCGCTCGTGGACACCGGTCTCGTCAAGCGCACCTCGCACCCGGAGGACGGCCGCGCGGTGGTCCTCCAGCTCTCCCCGCGCGGACTCTCCCGGCTGGAGGAGGTGCGTTCCTCCCGGCGTCAGTTGATGGCCGAACTGACCCAGGACTGGGCGCCCGAGGAGCGCGAGACGTTCTGCTCCCTGCTCACCCGGTTCAACACCGCGCTCTCGGCCCGCATGGCCGCCGCCCCCGAGGCACCGGCGCCGTCCTGAGCCCCGCGGCTACCGGTTCGCGGGTACGCGCGCGTGGCCGTGCGTCCGACCGGTGTGCCGTCCGGCCGTGTGCGGTACGGCCGTGTGCCGTCCGACTGTGTGCTGCCCGAGTCTTGACCGGGCGCCCGCTCCTGCCCTCATATGAGATCGGGCCCCGTCGTGCGCGGCCGGGCCTACCTGCTCAGGGTCGGCCTCAGGGGGAGGCACGGTGCGAGAACGGAACGTGGCCCAAGCCTCCCGCAGGGACAGGGAGTTCGAGGCGTTCGTCGCGGGTGCGGCGGGGCGGCTGCTGCAGACCGCCACCCTGCTCACGGCGGAACCGCCGGACGACAACCCCCGCGCGCGGCGGCTGCTCACGCACGCCCTCGCCCACACGTACGCCGTCTGGGACGGTCTGCGCGGCGAGGACCCCTACGACCGGACCCGCCGCGAGCTGGCTCTCCGCTTCGAGCGCGGGGTCTGGCACCACCACGGGTTCTACCGTCCCCCGCCCGGTGGTGTGCTGAGGGCGCTCGGTCCGCAGGAGCGGCTGGTCCTCGTCCTCCGGCTCTACGAGGGGGTCGCCGAGGAGCAGACGGCGGCGCTGCTCGGGATGCCCGCCGAACGGGTGCGGGCGATCTGCCTGCGGGCGATGGCCACGGTCCTGCATCCGCGGCGCGAGAAATCCGTCCCCCCGGTGGTGGAGGTGGCTCCGTCATGAACCTGCGGGAGAGGGAGGCCGCCGTACGGCGGATCCTGGACCGGCGGCCGCCGGTCGTGCCGCCCGAGCTGTGCGCGGACGCGGTGCGGCGGGGCGGTCGCATGCTGCGGCGCAGGGCGGCGGCCCGGCACGTGATGTGGCTGGTGCTGCTGGCCGCCGTGGTCGCGTTCGCCGTGTGGGCGTCGACGACCCACCCCTGGGTGGAGCCGCCGTCCACGACGACCCCACCCGTGACCGGCTGGTGAGCGCGGCCGGCGGCTACTTGCCGAGCGCCTGCTGGAGGTCTTCGAGGAGGTCGTCGACGTTCTCGATGCCCACGGAGAGGCGGACGAGGTCGGCGGGCACCTCCAGGGCCGAGCCCGCGGCCGAGGCGTGCGTCATGCGGCCGGGGTGCTCGATCAGGGACTCGACGCCGCCGAGGGACTCGCCGAGGGTGAACACCCTGGCGCGGTCGCAGACCGCGACGGCGGCCTCCTCGCCGCCCTCGACCTGGAAGGACACCATGCCGCCGAACGCCTTCATCTGCTTGGCGGCGACCTCGTGGCCCGGGTGCTCCGGGAGGCCCGGGTAGAGGACGCGGGACACGCGCGGGTGCCGGGTGAGCATGTCGGCGATCCTCGTGGCGTTCTCGCTGTGGCGGTCCATGCGCACGGCGAGCGTCTTGGTGCCGCGCAGCACGAGCCAGGAGTCGAACGGTCCGGCGACCGCGCCCATCGCGTTCTGGTGGTACGCCAGCTCCTCGCCGAGGCCCTGGTCGCCCACGATCAGGGCGCCGCCGACGACGTCGGAGTGACCGCCCATGTACTTGGTTAGCGAGTGCACGACGACGTCCGCGCCGAGCGCCAGCGGCTGCTGGAGGTAGGGGGTCGCGAAGGTGTTGTCGACGACGAGCTTCGCGCCGGCCTCGCGGGCGATCTGCGCGACGGCCGGGATGTCGGTGATGCCGAGCAGCGGGTTGGAGGGGGTCTCCACCCAGACCACCTTGGTCTTCGGGGTGATGGCGGCCCGCACGGCGGCGGGGTCGCTGGTGTCGGCCACCGACCAGTCGACGCCCCACCGGGAGACGACCTTCGCGAAGAGGCGGAACGTGCCGCCGTACGCGTCGTTCGGGATGACCACGTGGTCGCCGGGGCTGAGGAGCGTACGCAGCAGGCAGTCCTCGGCGGCCAGACCGGACGCGAAGGCGAGGCCGCGGCTGCCGCCCTCCAGGGCGGCGAGGTTCTCCTCCAGCGCGGTGCGGGTGGGGTTGGCGCTGCGGCTGTACTCGTAGCCGCCGCGCAGGCCGCCTACGCCGTCCTGCTTGTAGGTCGAGACCTGGTAGATCGGCGGGACGACCGCGCCGGTGAGGGGATCCGCGGTGTTGCCGGCGTGGATCGCGAGGGTCTCGAAGTGCGTGTAGCTGTCGCTCATGCCCCCGAGGGTATGCCGTCCGGCGGGCGAGGGGCGCGCCGTGGCTCCCCGGCCGGGTCCGCGCGGCCCGCGCGGGTCCTCCGGCCCGGCCCCGGCCTCGTTCGCCATTTGTCGGTGGCGTCTGGAACCCTTGGCCCATGGAGATTCTCTGGGGGCTGATGGCGCTGCTCATGATCGGCATGGTGGTGTGGCCGATCGTGGCGCGCCGGCGGGCCGGTATTCAGCAGGTGCACGCGGGGCACCCGGACGCGGCCGATCCGGCGAACTACGGGTTCGTCCGGCAGGAACTGCTGGACATCCGGATGCCCGGCCCCGACCAGGATCTGCTGGACGTGCTCGACGTGGTGCAGCGCACCCAGGACTACCGGGCGGCGCAGCAGCTGCTGGCCGGGACCGAGGCGGACGGCGAGGTGCGCTGGCAGCGGGTGCAGGCGTTCGCGGGCGCGGCCTCGCTGGAGCTGGCGCAACGGCCGGGCGGGGTGGGCGACGCGCCGGGCGGGCAGTGGCTGCGGGTGTGGCGGACGGAGGCCCCCAAGGACGCGGGCGGCGCCGCGGTGCACGCGGAGTTCCTGGTGCAGCAGGCGTGGCGGACGGCGACGCCGGGCACGGACGACTTCCGGATCATCATGGAAGAGGCGAGGTCGGCGTGCGGCGACGCGGCGCTGCTCGCCCCGGGCGACCCGATCCCGTACATCATCGAGCTGTCGGTCGCGCGTGGACTCGGTTACCCGCGCGAGGAGTTCGAGCAGCTCTGGCTGAGGATCCTGGACCGCGCGCCGGCGCACATGGGCGCGCATCTGGCGGCCCTGCACTACTGGTGCGAGAAGTGGCACGGCTCGCGCGAGCAGGCGTACGCGTTCGCCGAGGCGGCCGCGGCACGCGCGCCGCAGGGGTCGCTGCTGGCGGCGATGCCCCTGTTCGCCGTGTTCGAGCACCTGCCCGAGGTGATCGTGGTGCAGGGCTTCTACGAGAGCGAGGTCGTCACCAAGGCGATGCACGGCGCGCTGTACGCGGTGCACTCGGCCCGGCCCGACGACCCGATGCTGGCCCATGTGCGCCACCTGCTGATCTTCTTCCTGGTCCGCGCCGAGCGCTGGGCCGAGGCCATGAACCAGCTCGTGCACGTCGACGGCCATGTGGGCGCCCTGCCGTGGACGCTCGCCTCCGACCCCGCCTCGGACTACGCGATATACCGGGCCCTGGCGGTCGCGGGCTACGAGGCGAACGGCGGCAGCCCGGCGACGCTGCCGCACTGACGACCGGGGCCGGACCGCGCACGCCGCCCGGCCCCACCGGCCCGCCGCTCCAACCCGGTCCCCGGCCTGCTCCGCGACGCTCCGCCCGGCCCCACCGGCCCGCTCCGCCCCGCCCGTTCCACGGCCTGCTCCGCCACACCCCACCGACCCGCTCCGTCACGCCCGTTCCACGGCCCTGACCGGACCGGGTCGACCCCGCCGGGCCGACCACACCGGGCCGGGCCGCCGACCACACCGGGCCGGGCGGAATTCGGGCGGTACCCGGAACGTTCTTCAGGTACCGCCCGCTCTTTCCCGCACGTTCAAGGAGTCACGATGCTCTTCGGCCGCACGCCCCAGCTGCCCACCCCCGAGCAGGCTCTGCGGGGCCGCGCCGAGCTGCCGTTCACCGTGCCCGACCGGCACACCGTGCTCGGCACCCCGCTCCTCGGCCCCTACCCGGAGCACCTGGAGATCGCCGACTTCGGCCTCGGCTGTTTCTGGGGCGCGGAGCGCAAGTTCTGGCAGCTCCCCACGGGCGTGTGGACCACGCTCGTCGGCTATCAGGGCGGCTTCACCGAGAACCCCACCTACGAGGAGGTGTGCTCCGGTCTCACCGGCCACACCGAGGTCGTCCGCGTCGTGTACGACCCGTCCCTCATCTCGTACGAGCGGCTCCTGCAGGTCTTCTGGGAGTCCCACGACCCGACCCAGGGCTTCCGCCAGGGCAACGACGTCGGCACCCAGTACCGCTCGGCCGTCTACACCCACACCCCGGCCCAGGAGGAGGCCGCGGCCGCGTCCCGCGAGGCGTACCAGAAGGTCCTCACCGGCTCCGGCTACGGCACGATCACCACGGAGATCCTCCCGGCGGAGGGCCGCACGTTCTACCCCGCCGAGGGCTACCACCAGCAGTACCTTTCAAGCAGCAAAAACCCGAACGGCTACTGCGGGGTGGGCGGGACCGGGGTGTCCTGCCCGATCGGCGTCGCCAAGGCCGAAGGCTGAGGTCACGGGTGGCCTTCGGAACGTACGCCCGCAGAGTGCGTGACGAGCGGTTGCCGCTCGTCCGACGGCACAGGGCGCTGAGGTGTGCCGTCGGTGACTACGGCCCGCTCGGCTTCAACGCGACCTGGGCGTATCTGAGCGCGACGGCGTGCCCCGCCCCCGATCTGCGCAGGGATGCCGCGGCGTTGTCGCGCGCGCTGGGCACGCTGGAGGAGAGCCGAGCCGCGCACCTCGCCGAGATGGCCGTCTTCGCCGCCCGCCGCAGGGTGGAGAAGGCGGCCGGCCGCCGAACCCCACGAGCGTCCGACACGGCCACTCTGCACGGTCCGCGCTGGCCGAGTTCGACGCCCCCGTCCCGGCTGGGGTTGATCGCCGCCGTGGCGAATCGGCACTCGGCGTTCCAGCGCGCCCCGTACCCCGACGAGACGCTCTCCCCCGACATCGACGTACGCCGACTCAGCCACCTGCACGCCCGGCTCGATGACTGCGCCTCGTCCTACCTCAAGACCCTCGGCCGCCTCGACCGCCCGGCCGCAGCGGAACTGACCGACACCGTCCACAGCATCCGCGGCCTCACCCGGCCCGGTTACTCACCCCTGAACATGTACCTGCTCCCGTGGCTGCGCTTCGCGAACCTACTCACGTACGCCACAACGACCTCCTTGGCGATCGAGCACTGACACCAGCAGTATCTCGACAAGAACCCGGCGGGCTACTGCGGCATCGGCGGCACCGGGGTGTCCTGCCCCATCGGCCTGACGCCCGCGTCGGAGCCGACGGGCCAGTGATCCCAGCCGTGCGGAGGTGAAGGAGACCCCTCTCCCTCCGCAGGGGAGGCGCGGGCGGGCGCAGGGCGCCGCCCGCGCCCGCCCGTTCACTCGTCCGCCCGCCTAGTCTTCACCCGTCCGCCCGCGGGTACGTGCCCGGCCGGGGTCACTCGACCGTGAAGCCGGACGCCTTCCTGTCGAGGGTCGTGGTGCCGTCCTGGGCGGTGGCCAGGACGGCGACGTACCAGGCGCCGCGCGGGGAGGACTCCGCCTCGGAACGGGTGACCTTGACGCTGTAGGTGCAGTGCGTGGCGTCCTTTCCGGCGGGCTCGCAGACGGCCGGCTCCGCATAGGCCATGTCCTTGGCGGTCAGCTCGTCCTCGGCGAAGGACGAGTGCTGCGGCCACGCCAGCACCTTCACGCTCTTGACGCCGGAGGAGCCGGTGACGTCGGTGTCGAAGGTGAGCGAGCCGTCGCGGTCGCCCGCGGGAGCGGTGTAGCGGGCGGTGCTGTGCGCCAGCTCCAACGGCTGGTTCCCGGCGTACGCGAGAGTGAGGGCACCGGCGCCCCCAAGGGCGACGACACCGGCGGCCACGGACAGCAGGACAGTACGTCGGGACACAGGAGACTCCTCAGGAATCCGAGTGGGATCAGGTCGGCGCTTCTCGGTTGCGCCACATCCCCGATACTCGCCGCGCAGCGGCCCGCCGACCATGAGCGCGCCTACTCAACTCAGCCTGAGTAGGGCGGTGTTGCCGACCACAGGGCGCGCGGCGACGACGCCCCGCGGCGCGGGGAGGGACGGGGAGGCACGGAGGTGCCCGGCGCCGCCGGGCCGGGCGTCACGTCTTCGGGGTGCCCTGCCTGGACAGGCCCGGACGGCAGACGTCTGCCGAGGACATGGCCGCATCCCCCGCCCCCTCGGACAGGCAGCCTGCCCAGACACGTGGAAGTGGACAGAAGGCTGGCGACGGCCGCTCAGACGCTGGGCGTCGTGTTCACCGCGGCCGCCACCGTGGGAACAGCCGTCGGCATCACCGAGGAGCGGGTGCTCGCCGTCATCGGCAACAACAGGACGTTCGCCATCGTCGCGGTGGTCCTGACCGGGTTGTCGATCGGTTTGGCCATCGGGTCGATCCTGACCCCCGCCAGCCGGGGAGGGAACGCCGTACAGGTGGTGCTGCTCTGCGGGGCCACGCTCGCCTTCCTGTCGGCGCTCGCGGTCCTCGTGTCCGCCGTCTCGGGGTACGCCTCGGGCAACGGGCGACCCACCGTCACCGTCTTCTCCGCCACCCCGGGCTCTCCGGTGAAGGTGCGGCTGACCGTCCGCGCGAGCGGCGTGGCCGGCAGGAACCGGGTGGTGGTGACCGCCCAGATCTTCGGGAAGGACGGCTCTCCCCTGAGCAGGCTGCCCGTCTACCAGGCGGTACTGCGGCCCGATGACGAGGGCAACGTCCAGCAGGATCTGGAAGTGGTGTGGGAGCGGGGCGACGCCACGCGGCTCACCGTCGTCGCCGACGAGGAGGGGAACAGGGAGATCGATCCGACGTGTGACGCGTACGTGGACGCCCAGGGCAAGGCCTTCTGCGCGTCGATCGAGCTCCCTTCCGTGAAGAAGAACTGAGGGGAAGGCGCGAGCCCCGGCGAGCGCCGCGGAGGCCGCTCCTCGCGGGTCGGGCGTCGTCGCCGTTCGCCTGAAACCCCGCCGGTGTCCGCGGACGCGGGGAGAATGGCGATCGGACGCTACGGACGAGGGGGTGTGCCCATGCTGTTCGGACGGGGCCGGGAGCCGCGGATGCCCACGGCCGAGGAGGCGCCGCCGGGGCGGGCGGCGCTCGCGTACGAGGTGCCCGAGAGGCACGCCGTGCTGGGGACGCCCCTGCTGGGGCCGTATCCCGAGGGGACGGAGGTCGCGTCCTTCGCGATGGGCTGCTTCTGGGGCGCGGAGCGGCGGTTCTGGCAGCTGCCGGCCGGTGTGCGCACCACGCTCGTCGGGTTCCAGGGCGGCTTCACGCCGAACCCGGTCGACGACGAGGTGCGGACCGGGCTCACCGGGCACGCGGAGACGGTCCGCGTGGTGTTCGACCCGGCCGAGGTGTCGTACGAGCGGCTGTTGCGGGTGTTCTGGGAGGGGCACGACCCGACGCAGGGCTTCCGCCAGGGCAACGACGTCGGTACCCATGTCCGCTCGGTCGTCTTCACGCACTCCCCGGAGCAGCGCACCGCCGCCGAGCGGACCCGCACGCGGTACCAGGCGGCGCTGGCAGCCGCCGGGTACGGGGCGATCACGACGTCGATCGTGTCTGCTGAGGAGCACCCGTTCTTTCCGGCGAGCGCGCTGCACCAGCAGTACCTGCACCGGGACCCGGCGGGCTACTGCGGGGCGGGCGGCACCGGGGTGTCCCTGCCCGGAGCGGGACACCTCTGACCCGGGGATCGGCACGCCCTGCCGGGCTCCGGGCTGTCTGCCGGACGCGGTCGTGGGCCGCCGCCTCGGTGGCCCCTGCGCACCGGGGACTTCGGGATCAGCCACGGGGAGCTGCTGCGGGTCGGCGAGGAGGCGGTGGGCCGGGTGGGGGTGCGTCAGGGGCGACGCGGGTCGGGGCCGGGCGCGTGGTTCCGCGCGCCCGGCCCCGACCCGGATGGGATTCCGCCGCCTGGACCGGCTTCCCCCACCCGGATCGGGTTCCCCTACCCGGACCGGCTCCGCCCCCACCCGGATCGGATTCCTCCGGCGACTCGGATCAGATCGTCGCCGTGTCGATCACGAAGCGGTAGCGGACGTCGCTCGCCAGGACCCTCTCGTACGCCTCGTTGATCTGGTCCGCGCGGATCAGCTCGATCTCGGCGCCCAGGCCGTGCTCGGCGCAGAAGTCGAGCATCTCCTGGGTCTCGCGTATGCCGCCGATGCCGGACCCGGCGAGGGTCTTGCGGCCGCCGATCACCGAGAACAGGTTGAGGGCGACCGGCTCCTCGGGCGCGCCCACGTTCACGAACGCGCCGTCGGTCTTGAGCAGGGACAGGTACGCGTCCAGGTTCAGCGGCGCCGAGACCGTCGACAGGATCAGGTCGAACGTGCCCCGCAGTTCCTTGAAGGTCTCCGGGTCGCTGGTCGCGTAGTAGTGGTCGGCGCCGAGCTTCAGCCCGTCCTCCCGCTTGCGCAGCGACTGGGACAGGACGGTCACCTCCGCGCCGAGCGCGTGCGCGAGCTTGACGCCCATGTGCCCGAGGCCGCCCAGACCGACGATGGCGACCTTCTTGCCGGGGCCGGCGTTCCAGTGCTTGAGCGGGGAGTACGTGGTGATGCCGGCGCACAGCAGCGGCGCGGCCTCGTCGAGGGCGACGCCCTCGGGGATGCGCACGGTGAACGCCTCGTCGACGACGATCTTCTCCGAGTAGCCCCCGTAGGTCGGCTCACCGTTCTTGTCGAGGGCGTTGTACGTGCCGACGTTGCCCTGGAGGCAGTACTGCTCCAGTCCGGCCCGGCAGTTCTCGCACTCGCGGCAGGAGTCGACCATGCAGCCGACACCGACGCGGTCACCGACCGCGAACTTCGTGACGCCGGAGCCGACGGCCTCGACGACACCGGCGATCTCGTGGCCCGGGACCATCGGGAAGATCGCCTCGCCCCAGCCCTCCCGGGCCTGGTGGATGTCGGAGTGGCAGATGCCGGCGAACTTGATGTCGATCAGGACGTCGAACTCACCGACCTCGCGGCGCTCGATCGTCGTGCGCTCCAGCGGAGCCTTGGCGGAGGGTGCCGCGTAGGCGGCGACAGTGGTGGACATGCCGAGGGTTCTCCTAGCCGTCGTATCCGTGTCCGGCCTGCCTTCCGGCCGGGCACGGATACGAGCCTGCCCGGGATCGCCGCGTTCACCCAGGTCACGGTTCTGCGTACGTCCGCTGGTCCTACCACTGGCGGGGTCAGGATGCTGGGCGTACGACCGTGAATACTGGACGTATGGACGCACAGCCCGAAGCCGCACAGGACCGGCAGCCGCCCGACGGCCCGGCCGGAGCCCCCCTCGACCGGCGTGCCGAGCTCAGTGAGTTCCTGCGGACCCGGCGGGCCCGGCTGAAGCCGGAGGACGTCGGGCTGCCGGAGTTCGGCCGGCACCGGCGGGTGCCGGGGCTGCGGCGGGAGGAGCTGGCGCAGCTGGCGGGCGTGTCGGTGGCGTACTACACGCGGCTGGAGCAGGGCAACGGTCGCAACGTGTCGGCGGAGGTCCTCGACGCCATCGCGCGCGCTCTCCGGCTGAGCGACGCCGAGCACAACCACCTGACGCACCTCGCGAAGCCGAAGGCGCACAAGAAGAAGCCGTCGGCCCGTCCGCAGCAGGTCAGGGGCGCGCTGCGGCAGCTGATCGACTCGCTGGACGGTGTCCCCGCGTACATCACCGGACGGCGCTCGGACATCCTCGTGTGGAACCGGATGGCGGCGGCGGTGTTCGGGGACTGGTCGGAGCTGCCCGCGCAGGAGCGGAACTGGGCGCGGATGGTGTTCCTGCGGCCCGACTACCGGGACCTGTACATCGACTGGGAGCAGAAGGCCGCCGACATCGTCAGCTACCTGCGGATGGACGCGGGCTGTCACCCGGACGATCCGCGGCTGTCGGCGCTGGTGGGCGAGCTGTCGGTGAAGAGCGAGGAGTTCCGGCGGCTGTGGGCCACGCACGACGTGAAGGAGAAGAGTCACGGGGTGAAGCGCATGCGGCACCCCCTGGTCGGTGACCTGACGCTGTCCTTCGAGTCGTTCCCGCTGCCCGACGACCACGAGCAGACCTTGATCACCTATCACGCCGAGCCGGGCTCCCCGTCCGCCGAGGCGCTGCGCCTGCTGGCCAGCTGGGGCACGGACGCCGCCCGTGCCCGGACGGCGACGTCGTAGGGGTCGGTCCGGCCGTGCCCGGCGGGGAACCGGAGGACCGGGTGAGGAGGGCGGCCCGGCCGGTCCGGCCGACGGTCGCCGTCGGCCGGGACACCTCCCTCACCCCGGAATCCGGGGGCGTTCTCACGCCCCGGCGTTCTCCTTCACCGTGACGCGCCCCTTGCGGATCGTCACGACCCTGGGGGCCTTCCTGGCCAGCGCCGAGTCGTGCGTGACCATGACGAAGGTGAGCCCGTGCTCCTTCCACAGGCCCTCCAGCACCTCCATGATCTCGTCGCGTGTCGACTCGTCGAGGTTGCCGGTGGGTTCGTCGGCGAGCAGGACCTTGGGCCGCTTCACCAGCGCGCGGGCGATCGCGACCCGCTGCTGCTGACCGCCGGAGAGCTCCGCGGGCAGGTGCCCGAGCCGCTCGCCCAGGCCCACCGACTCCAGTGCCTCGGCGGCGCGTTGCCGCCGGTCCCTCGCCTTCACGCCGAGCGGGACGAGCGCCGTCTCGACGTTCTCCTGCGCGCTCAGCGTCGGGATCAGGTTGAAGCTCTGGAACACGAACCCGATGCTCTCGCTGCGCACCCGGGTGAGTCTGGACTCCGACAGCCCGGCCAGGTCGGTGCCGTCGAGTTCGACGCTCCCGGACGAGGGCTTGTCGAGCCCGCCGAGCATCTGGAGCAGCGTGGACTTCCCGCCGCCGGTGGGCCCCTGGATGACGAGCCGGTCCCCGTCCGCGATGGTGAGGTCGACGCCGTCGAGCGCGTTGACGGTGTCCTTGCCCCGGGTGTAGCGCTTGGTCACGCCGGTGAGTATGTACATGGTGCAGCTCCTGGATGGTGTGAGGACGCGGCCGACGTGCCGCTCGGTTCGGGGACGGCGGCCGGCTACTCCACCCGCCGCAGGGCGTCGGCGGGGCGCAGCCGGGAGGCGCGCCAGCCGCCGAACGCGCCCGCGACCAGTCCGCCGGTGACGGCGAGGCCCACGGCGAGCGCGATGGTGGAGACGCTGACGGGCGCGGTGAGCGCGACGTCGAGCGCGTTCGACGCGGCCTGGCGTCCACCGCCCGCACCGCCGCCGCCCGGGAAGCCGCCACCGCCGGGTCCGCCGCCCGGGAAGCCGCCGCCGGCCGCGCCGACTTCGGCCTGGAGGGTGGGGCTGATCGCCGTGACGGCGTACGACCCCGCGAGGCCCAGCGCGATGCCGAGTGCCCCGCCGACCAGGCCGTTGACCATGGCCTCGCCGACGACCTGGCGGGTCACCCGCCCCGACTTCCAGCCGAGAGCCTTGAGCGTCCCGAACTCCCGCACCCGGCGCGAGACCGCCGAGGAGGTGAGCAGCCCGGCCACCAGGAACGCGGCGACGAGCACGGCCACGGAGAGCCACCGGCCGACGTTCGAGGCGAGGTCGGAGGCGGTGGACAGCGACCCGGACACGGTGTCGGCGAGATCGGCCGAGGTGGTGACCGTGGTCCCCGGGATGTTCTTCTGGATGGCCGACTTGACGGAGTCGATCTGCTGGGAGTCGCTCGCCTTGACGTAGATCGTGGTGACCTTGTTCTTGGAGTCGCTGAGCGTCTGGGCCTGCTTCAGCGGCATGTAGAGGTCGGCGGCGGCGTCCCCGCTGTCGGGTGTGGCGATGCCGATGATCTTGTACTTCGTGGAGTTGACGGTGACGTTGCCCCCGACCTTCAGCTCCTTCTCGCGGGCGTAGGAGGCGTCGGCGACGACGACCCGCGCGTCGGTCTCGGAGGTCTTGAACGTACGTCCGCTGGTGATCTTGGAGGAGGTGAGGGGGCCGAGGTCCGGTTCGGTGACGTCGGTGCCGTAGACGGAGTAGTTGTCGACGTCGAACTCGGCGCCGCCGCCCTCGACGCGTCCCTCGGGCCGGCCGGTGCCCCCGCCGTTCTGTCCGGGACCGCCCTGCTGGCCGCCGCTCGCGCTCTCGTCCTGCTGGAACTGGCCGCGCCGGAACTGCCCGTCGACCTTGATGACCTGGAGGCTGAGCCCGCCGACGGCCTCCGCGACGCCCTGCTGTTCACCGACCTCGGTGACGGTCGAGCCGGCCAGGGTCTGGAAGCCCTGGACGCGGACGAGGTCGCTGCTCTGCTCCTCGTCGGAGTCCTCGTCCTGTGCGTCGAACTCGAAGCGGGGGCGTTCGGCGCCGCCGTTCTCGCCGGGTGCGGCGGCGGCCTTGGTGACGGTCATGTCGGTGCCCAGGCCGTAGAGGGATTCGAGCACCTTGGCCTGGGCCTTCTCCATGCCGGACGACACGGAGCTGACCACGATCACCAGCGCGATGCCGAGGGCGAGCCCGGAGGCGACGACGAGCGCCGCCTTTCTGCGGCGGCGCAGTTCGCGCCTCAGGTAGGTGAGAAACATGGCCGAAAGCTAGGGAGGCCACGTGATGACGGGATAAGCCCCTCATAAGAGCGGGATGAGAACGCTGTGTCCTGGGCCGGGTGTCCGGCGCGGAAGCACGTGGGCCGCGCCGGGGAACGCCGAAGCCGCCCCTGGGGGCGGCTTCGGTGTGACGGGGCCGGAAGGGGACGCGGTGCCGCGTCCGGTGAGCGGCGCGGCACCTCCCGGGCGGCGGCGGGTCAGGCCGCGGAGCCCGCCTTCCAGTCGGCCCAGTTCATGTTCCAGCCGTTGAGGCCGTTGTCCGGGGAGACGGTCTTGTCGCCGGTGTTCTGGACGACGACCACGTCACCGACGATGGAGTTGTTGTAGAACCAGGCGCCCTCGGTGTCGGGGTCGTTGGCGCCCTTGGTGTCGTTCAGACCGACACAGCCGTGGCTGGTGTTGACGTTGCCAAAGACGGAGTCGGCGCCCCAGTAGTTGCCGTGGATGAAGGTGCCGGACGTCGTCAGACGCATGGCGTGGGGCACGTCCTTGATGTCGTACTCGCCCTTGCCGTCGTCGTCGGTGAAGCCGACCGTCGCGCCGTTCATCCGGGTCTCCTTGAACTTCTCGGAGATCACCATCTGGCCCTCGTACGTCTTGTTCTCGGGCGAACCGGCGGAGATCGGGATGGTCTTGACGACCTTGCCGTCCTGCGTGACCTTCATCTGCTTGGTCTTGGCGTCGACGATCGAGACCTGGTTGCGGCCGATCTTGAAGGAGACCGTCTTCTGCTGGACGCCGTAGACGCCGTCGGCGCCCTCGACACCGTCGAGCGCGAGCTTCAGCGTGACGGTGGAGCCCTCCTGCCAGTAGTCCTCGGGCCGGAAGTCGATGCGGTTCGCGTTGAACCAGTGCCCGACGACCTCCTGGCCGGAGCTGGTGGAGACGGTGATCCCCTTCTGGACCTCGGCCTTGTTGGTGATGGCCTTGTCGAAGTTGATCGAGACCGGCATGCCGACGCCGACGGTGGAGCCGTCCTCGGGCGTGAAGTTGCCGATGAAGCTGTTGGCGGGCGAGACCGTGGTGAACGCCGCGTTCTCGTGGGCCTCGCGGCCCTCGGAGTCCTCGGCGGTGGCGGTGATCTTGTAGTTGGTGGACCGCTCCAGCTGCACGCTCGGCGCCCAGCTCGTCTTGTCGGCGGATATCTCACCCTGCACGGCGGCGCCGTCCGTGGTGGTCATCGTCACCTTGGTGAGCTTGCCCTTGCTCACCGTGACCTTGGCCGAGTTGTTGATGGAGGCGTTGTTCGAGCCGTCCTTCGGGGTGATCTTGATGTCGGCCTCGGAGTTCTTCTTGGCCGCCGCCTCGTCGACCTTGGACTGCGAGGAGTCCCCGCCATCGCTCCCGGACGCGTTGTCGCCGTCGCCCCCGCTGCACGCAGAGAGCACCAGCACCCCGCCGAGCAGTGCGGACGCGACCGTCAGGCCCTTGCGCCGCTTACTGTTCGTCATCACACGCTTCTCCATCGTTGCCGAAATCCCCAAGAACCGAGAATCCCCGTAAGCACTAAAACACCACTACGGCACCGAGCCGTTCCGCTTGGCGCCGATGTGTGGGATACGCCACTCCGCCTGCGCCGGTCGCCGGTGACCCCGGCGGTGGTGCGCGAGTGACCGGTGTGCCCCTTGGGACGGGAGAACCCCGGGCGGCGGTCGCCGCCCGGGGTCATGCTGTCCCCAAGGCGCCTCAGCCGCGTCCGACTTCCTCGTCGTCCTCGGCGTCATCATCCTCGTCGAGGCCCCATTCCGGCGAATCGGGGTCGTAGTCCATGCCCTCGCTGCTCCAGGACGCCTGGGCGAGTTCGATGCCCGGCACCTCACCGACCAGGTCGAACGGGTCGATCAGATACGCGAGCGCCTCCGCTGTGTCCTGTGTCACCGCGCTCTCGGCGTGTACCCGTTCGTCGTCCGGCATATCAGGATCGTCGGCGATCCGTCGCAACGCGGCGCCGGTGACGGCCTCGACGTCCTCCACCTCCACCACCAATTCCACGCGAAGGCGGACGAACTGTGATGCCTCGTCTGTAGTCATGCTGCGGAGCGTACGGCCCAGCCGACCCGCGACTTTCCCGCAACCCGCGACTTTCACTAGCATCGCTGTCCACGGCCAATTCGCCAGCGTCACAAGGGGATCGATATTCCGTGTCCGTCGCACGTCGCGCGTCGCCCACCGCCCGCCGATCGCTGCTGACCGCCACCGCCGCGGGGACCCTTCTGGCTGCCCTGTGGTTCGTGCCGTCGGCCAACGCGACCCAGGAGGCGCCGGACATACGGCAGAACACGACGACCACGACCGTCTCCGACGGAACGGCCCACTCCGAAGGAACAACCGTCTCCGACGGAACGACCGACTCCGAAGGAACGACCGTCTCCGACGGGACGACCGACTCCGGCTCGGCCGAGGACGGGGAGTCGACGGGCCGCACCACCCAACTCGCCGACACGGGCAGCCCCAACACCACGCCGTACATCGTCGGCGGCACCCTCTTCCTGGGCCTCGGCGCCGGCTTCGTGGCCTACTCGGTGCGCCAGGGCCGCCTGGAGGCGTACTGACGCGCACGGCACCGACACGCGTACGCGGGGGCACCACCACATCGGCGGTGCCCCCTGCGCGTGCCGGTCAGGCGCCCCCGCCGACGGGCTCGGTTCAGGCCAGCGGGCCGGTGACCGACTCGACGGCCGCGACCAGCCGGCCCTCGCGGACGAACGTGTCGGCGAGCGCCAGATCGGGGGCGAGGAAACGATCCGGCCCAGGGCCCTCGACGCCGAACTTCCGTACGGCCTCGACGACCGCCCGGGTGGCCGGCGCGGGCGTGAGACCCTCGCGCAGCTCCACGGCGCGTGTCCCGGCGTAGAGCTCGACGGCGAGCACCCGGGTGAGGTTGTCGACGGCGGTGCGCAGCTTGCGGGCGGCCGACCACCCCATGGAGACGTGGTCCTCCTGCATCGCCGAGGACGGGATCGAGTCGGCCGAGGCCGGGACGGCGAGCCGCTTCAGTTCGCTGACCAGCGCCGCCTGCGTGTACTGGGCGATCATGAGGCCGGAGTCGACACCGGCGTCGTCCGCGAGGAACGGCGGCAGCCCGTGCGAGCGGTTCTTGTCGAGCAGCCGGTCGGTGCGCCGCTCGGCGATGGAGGCCAGGTCCGCGACCGCGATGGCGAGGAAGTCCAGCACGTACGCGACCGGGGCGCCGTGGAAGTTGCCGTTGGACTCGACCCGCCCGTCGGGCAGGACGACGGGGTTGTCGACGGCCGACGCCAGCTCCCGCTCGGCGACGAGCCGCGCGTGAGCGAGGGTGTCACGGCCGGCCCCGGCGACCTGCGGGGCGCAGCGCACCGAGTACGCGTCCTGAACCCGCGGCGCGTCGTCCTGGTGGTGCCCGGTGAGCCCCGAACCCCGCAGCACGGCCAGCATGTTGGCGGCGGAGGCGCCCTGCCCGGGGTGCGGGCGGATGGCGTGCAGCTCGGGCGCGAGGACCTTGTCGGTGCCGAGCAGCGCCTCCAGGGAGATCGCGGCGGTGACGTCGGCCGACTTGTACAGCGTCTCCAGGTCGGCGAGCGCCATGACGAGCATGCCGAGCATGCCGTCGGTGCCGTTGAGGAGGGCGAGCCCTTCCTTCTCGCGCAGCTCGACGGGGGTGATGCCGTGCGCGGCGAGCAGCTCGGCGGCCGGCCGTACGACGCCGTCGGGGCCCTCGGCGTCGCCCTCGCCCATGAGGGTGAGCGCGCAGTGCGACAGCGGCGCGAGGTCGCCGGAGCAGCCGAGGGAGCCGTACTCGTGCACGACGGGGGTGATCCCGGCGTTGAGGAGGTCGGCCATGGTCCGCGCGACCTCGGGGCGCACACCGGTGCGGCCGGAGCAGACCGTCTTCAGCCGCAGGAACATCAGCGCGCGGACGACCTCGCGCTCCACCCTCGGGCCCATGCCGGCGGCGTGCGAGCGGACGATGTTGCGCTGGAGCTGGGCGCGCAGCTCCTGGCTGATGTGCCGGGTGGCGAGGGCGCCGAAGCCGGTGGAGACCCCGTAGACGGGGTCCGGTTTGGCCGCGAGCGCGTCCACGATCCCGCGGGCCGCGGCGAGGGCCGCCAGCGCCTCCTCGGAGAGCTCGACCCGGGCGCCGGCGCGCGCCACGGCGAGGACGTCGGCGGCGGTGACACCGGACGTCCCGAGGACCACCGTGTCCACAGAGTGCATATCCATATTCAGGATCGTAGGGACTGAATCGCAGAATGTCACGAGCGGATGCCGGGTGGACTCCTTACCGGACCGGCACCCCATGACACGATCCGCGACATTCATGGACGAAGCAATCCGCGTAGATCAGAGAACGATCAGAGTGTTGTTGTGATTCGATCAAAGAACAATCAGAAACTCGCAGGTAACCGACGTATCCGGCAGGGCGGGGGGTTACGGTCATCACACCTGATGCGTCGACGCCTCATGTGCACGGCCTCCCCCTGTGCGCGCACCTGACGGGTCGACGCCCCGGGACGACCCCAGGTCCCCACGGCCACCACTCCCCCCTGTCGGCCGTGGGGCCCCTACGGCCGACGGCGACACGACCGGCGGCCGTAGGCGTCCGAGGGCCGCGCGCAACCTCGAACAGTTGCGCGGCCCACCCTAGGACCGGCGCCCTCGAATGCGGCGCCGGTCCCCGGGGTGCGCCGGGTCGACGGGCGCGGGCGGCCGGTCGGCGAGCCGGACGACCGGGTCCTCGCCGTCGTCGCCCTCCCGGCCCGCGACGACCGGCTCGATGGAACCGGCGGCCTTGGCCCGGTACTGAGCGGCGTCCGCGAGCCGGAACAGCCGCCGCGCCGAGCGCAGCGGCCCGATCGGGTCCCCCGTGGAGGCGACCCCGCAGGCGACCCCGTCACCGGGCTCCAACTCCCGCGCCCGCGCGCACAGATCACCGGCGACCCGCACCACCTCGTCCGCCGAGGGACCCACCGCGAGCAGACAGAACTCGTCGCCGCCGAGCCGCGCGGCCAGGACGTGCGGCAGTTCCGCCGCGCAGCGCGAGAGCACCGAGCCGAACCGTTCCAGCACCTGGTCGCCCACGGCGTGCCCGTAGGAGTCGTTGACCTTCTTCAGCCCGTTGAGGTCGCAGACCACCAGGCTGATCACCGTGCCGTCGCGCCGGTGCGCCTCCATCGCCTCGTCCAGCCGCAGATCGACCGCGCGCCGGTTGCCGAGGCCGGTGAGGGAGTCGGTGAAGGCGAGCCGCCGAGCCTCCTCCAGCCGCTCCGACTGCGCGATCCCGGCCGCCACGACCGAGGCGAGGACCGTCGCGAACGCGGCGTCGTCGCCGTGGAAGACGGGTTCCCCGGCGGGCCGGGCCACGTACAGCTCCCCCCACGCCCGGCCGTTCAGCACGATCGGCGCCACCACGCAGCAGCCCCGGCCGCGCCGGCGCAGCGCCGCCACCCGCTGGTGGCAGTAGCCGCCCCGGCGCCGGTCCGCGACCGGCCCGGCCGCCGTCTCCACCCAGGCGTTGGGCTCACCGCCCTCCAGCCAGCGCTCGTGCAGGAACTCCGCGATCTCCGGGAACTGGTGCACGGGGTACGTCTCGTCCTCCGGGAACTCCTCCTCGTCCGGCGCCCGGTTGCCCACGTTCACCAGTACCCGCAGCAGCCCGCGCTCCCGCTCCCACACGGACAGCGCGGCGAAACTGCCGGACAGGGCCCGGCACGCCCCGTCCGCCGCCGCCCGCCACGACTCCTGCGGCGTGTGCGCGGCGGCCATGCCCCGCGCCAGCGCCACCACGGCCCTCAGCCGTCTGTCCTCGCCCACGACTCCAGGCTAGGGAGCTTTGCTCCGATTTGAGACGTTGGCGGGGCGAACAGGGGTACGGCCCGGCCCTGCGCGCGCCGCTCACCCACGACGAGCACGCGTGCGCCCCTCGTTCCTGAGGGGCCCGGAGGCCTGTCTCCCACTCCTGGGGGCCCGGGAGCAATCCCCGACTGCTCAGGGGCGCGGCTCCGCTCCCCAGGGGCACGGGGGACGACGCGCACACCCGCCGCCCTCCGGGCGTCGCGCACCCCGTCACCGGGCCGCGAACGCACCGCGCGCGGCCCGGTGAGGCCCGCGGCTCACTCCCCCGGCCAC
Organism: Streptomyces sp. HM190; assembly: GCF_009857135.1. GTDB lineage: Bacteria > Actinomycetota > Actinomycetes > Streptomycetales > Streptomycetaceae > Streptomyces > Streptomyces heilongjiangensis. The sequence continues at coordinate 5,508,007 of NZ_CP047318.1, read as the reverse complement.
TCCGGCTTCCGCTTCTCGTTGAAGGCGGCCACGCCCTCCGCCCGGTCGCCCGAGAAGGCCACGGAACGCCACGCCGCGTCCTCGACCTCCAGCCCCGCCCGCAGATCGATCCCGTGCCCGAGCCGCAGCGCCCGCTTCGCGGCCCGCAGCCCCACGGGGGAGTTGGCGGCCATCCGCGCGGCCAGCGCCAACGCCTCCGTACGGTCCTGTCCCTCCGCGACCAGTTCGTCGACCAGCCCCAACTCCCGCGCCTCGGCCGCCTCCAGCCGCCGCGCCGTGAAGATCAGCTCGGCGGCGCGCGCGGCCCCCACGCGACGCGGCAGCAACTGCGTACCGCCGCCGCCCGGGATCACCCCCACCGACACCTCGGGAAGTCCCACCACCGCCGTGCGGTCGGCCACGATCACGTCGCAGGACAGTGCCAGCTCGAAGCCGCCGCCCAGCGCGAAGCCGTGCACGGCGGCGACGGTCGGCATCGGCAGCTCCAGCACCCCGGTGTACGCCGCCCGCGCGACCGGCCGCTGCCGCACCAGCTCCGCGTCACTGAACGAGTTCCGCTCCTTCAGGTCGGCCCCCACGCAGAACGCCCGCTCGCTGGTCGAGGTCACCACGACCACGCGTGCGTCCCGGTCGGCGGCCAGGGCGTCGCACGCGGCGGCGACGGAGCGGGCCATGTCGGTGGACACGGCGTTCATGGCCTTCGGCCGGTCGAGGGCGAGTTCGGCGACGTACGCGTGCCGCCGCACGACCACGAACTCGCCGTACCGCCGCTCGCCGCCCGGCCCCTCTACGACATCGACACCGACACCGACACCCATGACACGCCCTCCGGTTAACGCGGGTTAACTGCCCTCACTCCGATCATCGCAGCCGGGCCCGCCCCGCGACACCCCCGTCCCGGTACGGGGCCCTCGATGGCGACGTGACGTGTCCCCGGCGAGGACGCGTCCGGCGACCGTGGGCGACCACGCGTCGGCCCGTTTCCCCGTTCGAGTGACATCCGAGCCTTCTCGGGCCGCACCGCCCACTTCGCCGCATAGCCTGCGCTCCGCCAGGCGCACCGCGGACTCGGGCGCGGAGGGAGGACGGACCATGACGACCGAGCCCACCGTCCGCCGGGCCCCGGTCGGGGCCACGACCGGTGGACGCGGTGCCCGGCCCGGCTCTCTCCCCCCCCGGCGCCGCACCGCTCAGCCACCCGGTCGTCGCAGGCCCGCGGCCCCAGCTCGTGGGCACCGCGGCCGGCAGCCCGCCCCGCGGTCACCCGGAAGCACCCGCGGATCGCGGCGGTCACCGCCGTCCGGTCCGCTCGCGGCGAGGGCTACGCCTTGCCCGGTCGGCGGGTGAGGAGCCACGGCTGGACCACGCCGAGACCGCGTACGGGGCGTTGCCACATGGGCTGGAGGGCGAAGCGGTAGGTCGGCGGTTCCTCGCCCTCCTTCTCGGCGGCAGCCGCGGCCTCGGCGGCCTCCGCCTCGGACTCGGGGGCCTCACCGGCGCGCACGAGTTCCTCGGCGAACGCGGCGTCGACGAGGACCGCGTCCTTGGGTGCTATCGAGGTCAGCCGGCTCGCGAGGTTCACCGTGGAACCGAACACGTCGCCCATCCGGGTCGTGACGGTCCCGAAGGCCATGCCGACGCGCAGCTCGGGCATGGTCTCGTCGTTCGCCATGGTCTCGATCAGCCGCAGGGCGATCTCCGCGGCCACCCCCGAGTCGTCGGTGGCGTACAGGACCTCGTCGCCCAGGGTCTTGATGAGCCGGCCCCCGTTCGCGGCGACGAGGTCCGCGGCCGTGGTCTCGAAAGCCTCGACGAGTTCGCCGAGCTCCTCCTCCTCCATGCGGCGGGTCAGCCGGGTGAAGCCGACCAGGTCGGCGAAGCAGACCGCGAGCCGCCGGTCGACCATCTCCTCGTCGTCGGCGGCCTGGACGACCCGGCCGGTGGCGGCGGCGAGCTGGCGCCGCCAGACGTAGACGAGGAACTCCTCCAGCTCGGGCAGGAGCAGCTCGACCAGGGGGTACGTCACCTCGGTGCGGGTCATGCCCGGCTCCGGCGGTTCCGTCAGCCCCTCCAGGAAGGAGTCGATCTGCCACTCGGCGAGCCGCGCGGTGGTCTGACCGGTGGAACGTGCCACCTGCACGGCCATGGCCTCGCTGAGCAGGCCCGCCTCGACGAGACCGGCGAGCCGCCGCAGGGCGAGGACGTCCGCCTCGGTGAGCGCCTTGGCCTGGCCGATGTCCGCGAAGCCCATGGCCCGCCAGAACCGGGACGCCAGTTCCATGGAGACGCCCGCGCTGCGAGCCGCCTGGAAGGGGGTGTAACGGCGCTCGGCTCCGAGGATGAGCCCTTCGAGCCGCAGCGCGAGGGGGTCCTCCTCGCCGCCGTCCGCGCCCTGGGGGTCCGGCGGGTCCACGCGGCCCTGCGCGTCCGTGCCGGAGCCCGTGTCCTCGACGCTCACGCCAGCTGCCCTTCCGATCTCCCGCGGTCACGTACTCGACCGGCCTCAACTCTACGGCAGGTGTGCGCCAGCTCACTCCGTCAGGTGCGGCCGACGGGGGTGCCCTCCTTGACCGTACGGCCCCGGCGTGGGCGCTGCCCCCGGGAGCGGAACCCCCGAGCGCCGTCCCCGGGTGCCCGGACAACAGGGGCCCCACACACCCCGTCGGCCCCAGCTGTTCTCTCCTCTCACACGGCACGCAGGTGCACGATGTCCCCGGCGCCCACCGGTTCCTGCACGCCTTCGCCGGTGGCCAGCACCAGCCGCCCGTCCCCGTCGACGGCCACGGCCTCCCCGACGATCGACCGGTCGCCCGGCAGCTCGGCCCGCACCGTGCGCCCGAGGGTCGCGCAGCCTGCCGCGTACGTCTCCTGGAGCCCGCTCACCGCGGGGTCGCCCCCGGCCCGGCGCCAGCGGCCGTACCAGTCCTCCAGCGAGCGCAGCACGGCGCGCAGCAACGGATCGCGGTCGGTGGTCACGGCGCCGGCGAGGGCCAGCGACCCGGCGGTGGGCACCGGCAGCTCGTCAGCTCGTCCTCGCGGAGGCTGACGTTGACGCCGATCCCGATGACGACGCCGCCGTCGCCCGCGCGTTCGGCGAGGATGCCGCCGGCCTTGCGTTCCTGCCCGTCGACGGTCACCAGCAGATCGTTGGGCCATTTGAGTGACGTGTCGACGCCGGCGGCCCGGGACAGTCCGGTGGCCACGGCGACACCGGTCAGCAGCGGCAGCCAGCCCCAGTGGCGCACGGGCACCTCGGCGGGCGTCAGGAGGACGGAGAAGAAGAGGCCGGAGCGGGGCGGCGCCGTCCACTGCCGGTCCAGGCGCCCCCGGCCGGCGGTCTGCTCCTCGGCGACGAGGACGGCGCCCTCCTCGGCGTCCCCCCGGACCGCGCGATCCACCAGGTCCTGATTGGTGGAGCCGGTGCGCTGCACGACCTCCAGATCGAGGTACAGACTCCCGTGCCCGCCGTCCCGCAGCAGTCCGCGGCGCAGCGCGGCCCTGTTGAGCGGTGGACGGTCGAGGTCGGACCAGCGGCTGTCGTCTGAGGCATCTCGCGGCGTCATGCAACCCACCCTAGGTGTGGTAAACGCCGCACTGCCGAACCGTAGGGGCAGCACTACGCTACGGATGAGTAACCACGCACACTTCTGAGCACGTACCGAGACAGCACACGCCCTCACCCGGGGCGACCGCGCACCGCCCGAGCAAGCACGCACCGCGAAGTTCTCACGTCCCCACGTCCCACTGAGCAGGCAGGGAGCCGCATCCCGATGTCCGAGCCGGAAGAGCCAGCGACCATCGACATCCACACGACCGCGGGGAAGCTCGCGGATCTGCAGCGCCGTATCCACGAGGCGACGCATGCCGGCTCCGAGCGCGCGGTGGAGAAGCAGCATGCCAAGGGCAAGCTGACGGCCCGTGAGCGGATCGAACTGCTCCTCGACGAGGACTCCTTCGTGGAGTTCGACGAGTTCGCCCGCCACCGCTCCACCGACTTCGGCATGGAGCACAACCGCCCCTACGGCGACGGCGTCGTCACGGGCTACGGCACGGTCGACGGCCGCCCCGTCGCCGTGTTCTCTCAGGACTTCACCGTCCTCGGCGGGTCCCTGGGCGAGGTCTTCGGACAGAAGATCATGAAGGTGATGGACTTCGCCCTGAAGACCGGCTGCCCCGTGATCGGCATCAACGACTCCGGCGGCGCCCGCATCCAGGAGGGCGTCATGGCCCTCGGCATGTACGGCGAGATCTTCCGCCGCAACACCCACGCGTCCGGCGTGATCCCCCAGATCTCCCTGGTCGTCGGCCCCTGCGCGGGCGGCGCGGTGTACTCCCCCGCGATCACCGACTTCACCGTCATGGTCGACCAGACCTCGCACATGTTCATCACCGGCCCCGACGTCATCAAGACGGTCACCGGCGAGGACGTCGGCTTCGAGGAACTGGGCGGCGCCCGCACCCACAACGCGACCTCGGGCGTGGCCCACCACATGGCGGGCGACGAGAAGGACGCCATCGAGTACGTCAAGCAGCTGCTGTCCTACCTGCCCTCGAACAACCTCAGCGAGCCCCCGGCCTTCCCCGAGCAGGCGGACCTCACCGTCACCGACGAGGACCGCGAGCTGGACACCGTCGTGCCGGACAGCGCGAACCAGCCGTACGACATGCACACGGTGATCGAACACGTCCTGGACGACGCCGAGTTCTTCGAGACGCAGGCCCTGTTCGCGCCGAACATCCTGACGGGCTTCGGCCGCGTCGAGGGCCATCCCGTCGGCATCGTCGCCAACCAGCCGCTGCAGTTCGCCGGCTGCCTGGACATCGACGCCTCCGAGAAGGCGGCCCGCTTCGTCCGCACCTGCGACGCCTTCAACGTCCCCGTGCTGACGTTCGTCGACGTGCCCGGCTTCCTGCCGGGCGTCGGCCAGGAGCACGAGGGCATCATCCGCCGCGGCGCCAAGCTCATCTACGCCTACGCCGAGGCCACCGTCCCGCTGATCACGGTCATCACCCGCAAGGCCTTCGGCGGCGCCTACGACGTCATGGGCTCCAAGCACCTCGGCGCCGACCTCAACCTCGCCTGGCCCACCGCCCAGATCGCCGTCATGGGCGCCCAGGGAGCGGTCAACATCCTGCACCGCCGCACCATCGCCGCCGCCTCCGACGAGGAGCGCGAGGACGTCCGCGCCCGTCTGATCCAGGAGTACGAGGACACCCTCCTCAACCCCTACACGGCCGCCGAACGCGGGTACGTCGACGCCGTGATCACCCCCTCGGACACCCGCCGCCACATCGTGCGGGGCCTGCGCCAGCTGCGCACCAAGCGGGAGTCCCTGCCCCCGAAGAAGCACGGCAACATCCCCCTCTAGAACCGACGGGAGCCATCGTGATCAAAGTCGTACGGGGCAACCCGACCCCCGAGGAGCTGGCCGCCGCCCTGGCGGTGGTCCGAGCGCGCGCCGCGGCGGCGGCCACCGAGCCGTCCGGCGCGCCCGCCCCCCGGGACTCCTGGTCCGACCCGTCCCGCATCGCCGCGCACCGGCTGCCCGCGCCGGGGCCCACGTCCTGGAGCCGGAGCCACTGGCCCGGCTGAGCGGAGGCCCGGCCTCAACTTGAGTACGCGTACTCAGGCGTCCGGACCACAGCGCCCCGCACCATCGGAGCATGCTGTGGTCCGACCCTGAGAACGAGCCGCCGAAGGAACTCCGGGACACCCAGGACATGCTCCGCCGGCTCAGCATCCTCATGGCCCTGGCGATGGTCCTGGCGATGCTGGTCCTGGGCATCCTCTGAGCGCCCGGCGGCGGCCCGGCCGTCCGGCGCCCGCCGCTACCCTGACCGCATGACCGAACCGCACCCCCGCCGCCGCCTGGTGCTGGCCTCCCAGTCCCCCGCCCGCCTCAACCTGCTCCGCCAGGCCGGCCTGGCCCCCGAGGTGATCGTCAGCGGAGTGGACGAGGACGCCGTCACCGCCCCCACCCCCGCCGAGCTGGCGCTCGCCCTCGCCGAGGCCAAGGCCTCCGTCGTCGCGGCGAAGCCCGAAGTCAAGGGCGCCCTCGTCATCGGCTGCGACTCGGTGCTCGACCTGGACGGCGAAGCCCTCGGCAAGCCCGCCGACGCCGAGGAGGCCACGGCCCGCTGGAAGGCGATGCGCGGCCGTGCCGGCACCCTCCAGACCGGCCACTGCGTCTACGACACCGCCACCGGCCGCTACGCCTCCGCGACCGCCTCCACGGTCGTCCACTTCGGCGAGCCCAGCGACGAGGAGATCGCCGCGTACGTGGCCTCGGGCGAACCCCTCTACGTCGCGGGCGCGTTCACCCTGGACGGCCGCTCGGCCCCGTTCATCGACGGCATCGACGGCGACCACGGCAACGTGATCGGCATCAGCCTCCCGCTGGTCCGCCGCCTCCTGGCCCACCTGGACGTGGCCATCACCGACCTGTGGACCCCCCGGGCCCCGTAGGGACTCAGGACGCTCCGGCGGCCGGCGGCGCGACGGGCGCGGCCGGCGCGCCCTCGCCGCCGGAGCCCGGCTGCGCGGCGCCCGCCTTGCGGTCGTAGGTCATCAGGGTGAGCACGACGAGCGCCAGCACCGCCATCATGAAGGCGAACGCGCCCCACCCGACCAGCCCCACCGTGAGCGCGCCGAGCAGCCCGTGCACCACGGCCGCGCTGACGAGCACGACACGCCCGAGTCCGGCGGCGGGCCGGTCCCGTACCGCGACGAGCAGCGCGACGACCCCGCAGAACACGAAGTAGAGCCCGAAGACGACACCCCCGGCCTTCGACGACAGGGACATCGCGTCGGGGTCGAGTCCGGCGAGGGACATCTTCTGCCGGTCGACGACGGTGCCGAGGAACCACTGGAGCAGGGCGATCCCCAGCCCCTCCGCGAACAGCACGATCGCCGTGACCACCGCCACCGGTCTGCGGATCACCGCCACCCACCCACTTTCCCTGCCGCGCCGTTCCCGCGGGGCATCGTTACCCCAAGTACGTGTTCGAGACATCGCGAACGCTACTAACGGGTAAACCCGGGGACAAGGGTTCTCACGAGAGCAAAGAATCGTTGGGCCATTAGTAGGGATTCCACAAAGAAACCCAACCGGCCGCAGCGCGGCCGCACAGAGACCTTGACCACAGTGGAGGGCTAGGGTTTTCGGGTGGAGTCCTGCGTGATGCGGTACGACAAGGGATTTCACCGGTCGAGCGAGCCTCGATTCACGCTCCGTGTGGGCAAGGTCACCATTGAGGACGGGTCGAAACGCCGTGTCGGCAGTCCCTAAACTCGGCTTGTTTCAAGGAGAGGGAGCCATCGTGCGCAAGGTGTTGATCGCCAACCGAGGCGAAATCGCTGTCCGCGTCGCCCGGGCGTGCCGGGACGCCGGGATCGCGAGCGTGGCCGTGTACGCGGATCCGGACCGGGACGCACTGCATGTGCGGGCCGCGGACGAGGCGTTCGCCCTGGGCGGTGACACCCCCGCCACCAGCTACCTGGACATCTCCAAGGTGCTCCAGGCCGCCAAGGACTCCGGAGCGGACGCGATCCATCCGGGTTACGGCTTCCTCTCGGAGAACGCGGAGTTCGCCCAGGCGGTGCTGGACGCGGGCCTGAACTGGATCGGCCCGCCGCCGCAGGCGATCCGCGACCTCGGCGACAAGGTGGCGGCCCGTCACATCGCCCAGCGCGCGGGCGCGCCGCTCGTCGCGGGCACCTCCGACCCGGTGTCGGGCGCCGACGAGGTGGTGGCGTTCGCCGAGGAGAACGGCCTGCCCATCGCCATCAAGGCGGCGTTCGGCGGCGGTGGCCGCGGCCTGAAGGTGGCCCGCACCCTCGAAGAGGTGCCCGAGCTGTACGACTCGGCCGTCCGTGAGGCGGTCGCGGCGTTCGGCCGGGGCGAGTGCTTCGTGGAGCGCTACCTGGACAAGCCGCGTCACGTCGAGACCCAGTGCCTGGCGGACAAGCACGGCAACGTGGTCGTCGTCTCGACCCGTGACTGCTCGCTCCAGCGCCGCCACCAGAAGCTGGTCGAGGAGGCCCCGGCGCCGTTCCTGTCGCCCGAGCAGAACGCGGAGCTGTACCGCGCGTCGAAGGCCATCCTGAAGGAGGCCGGCTACGTCGGCGCCGGCACGGTGGAGTTCCTCGTGGGCATGGACGGCACGATCTCCTTCCTGGAGGTCAACACCCGTCTCCAGGTCGAGCACCCGGTCACCGAGGAGGTCACCGGCATCGACCTCGTCCGTGAGATGTTCCGGATCGCCGACGGCGAGGAGCTGGGCTACGACGACCCGCCGATGCGCGGCCATTCGTTCGAGTTCCGCATCAACGGCGAGGACCCGGGACGCAACTTCCTCCCGGCCCCCGGCACGGTCACCACGTTCACCCCGCCGTCCGGTCCCGGTGTCCGTCTGGACGCGGGCGTGGAGTCCGGCAGTGTCATCGGCCCGGCCTGGGACTCCCTCCTGGCCAAGCTGATCGTCACCGGCGCCACCCGGCAGCAGGCCCTGCAGCGTGCCGCTCGCGCCCTGGAGGAGTTCCAGGTCGAGGGCATGGCCACGGCCCTCCCGTTCCACCGCGTGGTCGTGAAGGACCCGGCGTTCGCCCCCGAACTCACCGGCTCGACCGACCCGTTCACGGTCCACACCCGCTGGATCGAGACGGAGTTCGTCAACGAGATCAAGCCGTTCGCGGCTCCCTCGGACACCGCCGAGCCCGAGGACGAGTCGGACCGCGAGACGATCGTCGTCGAGGTCGGCGGCAAGCGCCTGGAGGTCTCCCTCCCCGCCGCGCTCGGCATGACCCTGGCCCGCACCGGCCTGGCCGCGGGCGCCAAGCCCAAGCGCCGCGCGGCGAAGAAGTCGGGTCCCGCGGCGTCCGGCGACACCCTCGCCTCCCCGATGCAGGGCACGATCGTGAAGGTCGCCGTCGAGGAGGGGCAGGAGGTCAAGGAGGGCGACCTCATCGTGGTCCTGGAGGCCATGAAGATGGAGCAGCCCCTCAACGCCCACCGCTCCGGCACGGTCAAGGGCCTGAGCGCGGAGGTCGGCGCCTCGATCACGTCGGGCGCGGCGATCTGCGAGATCAAGGACTGAGCACCCGTACGACGACCCGTACGACCGTACGAAGACATGACCCCCGCGCCCGTCAGGGCAGCGGGGGTCATGTCTTCGTACCCGCACAACTCCCCCGGTCCTCCGGGCTCCTAGGCTGAAGGGGTCCCGTGAAGGGACTCCGGTGAGGGGCCCCGGTGAAGAGAGCAGGTGAGACCACGGTGAGCACCACCCCGGCCGGGCCCCCGGCAGGAGCGCGCCCGGCGGCGGCCCGGCGCCCGGCGGGTGCCCGCCCCATGCGGGCCGACGCCCGCCGCAACCACGAGCGTCTCCTCACAGCGGCCCGTCTCGCCTTCGCCGCCCATGGCACGACCGCCTCGCTGGAGGACATCGCCCGCCGTGCGGACGTCGGGATCGGCACGCTGTACCGCCACTTCCCGAACCGCCAGGCCCTCCTCGGCGCGGTCTTCGAGGACGCGGTGCGGGAGCTGCTGGCCCGGGCCCGGGAGCAGCTCGACGCACCCCACCCATGCACCGCACTGGTCACCTGGCTGCGCGACCTCATCACTCGTGCGAGTGAATACCGGGGTCTGGCGAAGGCACTCATGGCGGTGTCGTACGCCGACTCGGGCAGTGAGGCGGACGCCTCGGACCTGGCCCGGTGCTGCGCCCCGATCCGCGAGGCGGGCACGGCCCTGCTGACGCGGGCGCAGCGGGCTCACGCCGTACGGGAGGACGTGTCGGTCGGTGATCTGCTCCAGCTGACCCACGCGATCGCGCTGGCGGCGGAGGAGACCCCGGACGATCCGGAGCTGGCCGACCGCCTGCTGACCCTGACCCTGCGCGGCCTGAAGCCGTAGCGGACGGGCGGCCCGGAGCCGCGCTGCCCCGGCCGCTCCGAAGCCGTGGCGCACCGGCGGTCCGGAACCACCGCGAACGAGCGTCCCCACACGGTGATGGGCCGTCAGCCCACAGCCGCGGTGAACGGGCGGCCGGTGACGACGGCGGCCGCGTCCGCAGGGCCCACGTCCGCGAGGCTCTGGTCCGCAGGGCCCACGTCCACGGACTGACGACCGCGGACTCACGACCGCGGACTCACCAACACAGGGCTCACCACCGCGGACTCACCACCGCAGGGCTGGCTCGTGGCGTCGCCGCCGTGTTCACCGGCGGCGCAGGTCCGCCACGCGGGCCGCTCGCTCGCGCTCACGCTCGCCGGTCGGCGGCTGTTCCCCGAGCACCGTGGCGGTGCGCAACTGGGGCGCGGTGCCGTGGACCTGGTTCCGGCGGGGGCCCGGGAGCGGCATGTCCCGGCGGGACTGGCGTGCCGGTACGGGATCGCCGCCGGTGCCGCCGCCCGACGCCCCGGCCACGGAGATCTGCACGCCCTGATCGGCCAGCGCCTGCAACTCGGTGACCGCGCGGTCGTCGTGGCCCGGCGGGTCGTCGGTGACCAGTCGGGTGATCACATCGGTCGGCACCGTCTGGAACATCGTGTCGGTGCCCAGTTTGGTGTGGTCGGCGAGGACGACGACCTCGGCGGCGGCCTGGACCAGCGCCCGGTCGACGGACGCCGACAGCATGTTGGACGTGGACAGGCCGCGCTCGGCGGTCAGCCCGCTCCCGGAGAGGAAGGCCTTGGAGACGCGCAGCCCCTGGAGGGACTGCTCGGCACCGGAGCCGACCAGGGCGTAGTTGGAACCGCGCAGGGTGCCGCCGGTCATCACGACTTCCACACGGTTGGCGTGGGCCAACGCCTGGGCCACCAGCAGGGAGTTGGTGACGACGGTCAGCCCGGGGACCCGCGCGAGCCGGCGCGCCAGCTCCTGCGTGGTGGTCCCCGCCCCGACCACGATGGCCTCGCCCTCTTCGACGAGGCTCGCGGCGAGGTCGGCGATGGCCGTCTTCTCGGCGGTCGCGAGATGAGACTTCTGCGGAAAGCCGGACTCCCGCGTGAACCCGCCCGGCAATACCGCACCGCCGTGCCGGCGGTCGAGGAGTCCTTCTGCCTCCAGAGCGCGCACGTCCCGCCGTACGGTCACTTCGGAGGTCTGGACGACGCGGGCGAGCTCACGGAGCGACACGGCTCCATTGGCCCGCACCATTTCGAGGATCAATTGACGACGTTCTGCAGCGAACACGAAACTGACAGTAACGCCAACGACCATCTGCTTTCAGCAGTTTGCGCCGAATAACAGAAGTTGTTCGCACCGTGGGGCGAGGAGTGATATAGGGACCATCCGGGACGTAAACGTGACGGGTCCGTGCCGTCGTCCGGCCCGGACCCGCCCTCGTAGCGCCGTGCGACCTGGTCAGACGCCGCCGCCCGCCTTGCGGGTGTGGAGCTGGCGGGCGACCTCGGCGATCGAGCCCGACAGGGACGGGTACACGGTGAACGCGTTCGCGATCTGTTCGACGGTCAGGTTGTTGTCGACCGCGATCGAGATGGGGTGAATCAGTTCCGAGGCGCGCGGGGAGACCACGACGCCGCCGACGACGATGCCGGTGCCCGGCCGGCAGAAGATCTTGACGAAGCCGTCGCGGATGCCCTGCATCTTGGCGCGCGGGTTGCGCAGCAGCGGCAGCTTCACCCCGACGGCGTCGATGATCCCGGCGTCGAGGTCGGCCTGGGTGTAGCCGACGGTGGCGATCTCGGGGTCGGTGAAGACGTTGGACGAGACGGTCTTCAGGTTGAGCGGGGCCACCGCGTCGCCGAGGAAGTGGTACATGGCGATACGGCCCTGCATGGCGGCCACGGAGGCGAGGGCGAACACGCCGGTGACGTCACCGGCGGCGTACACGCCGGGGGCCGAGGTCCGGGAGACCTTGTCGGTCCAGATGTGCCCGGAGTCCCTGACCCTGACCCCGGCCTCCTCCAGGCCCATGCCGGCGCTGTTGGGAATGGCACCGACGGCCATCAGGCAGTGGGTGCCGCTGATGACGCGCCCGTCGGCGAGGGTCACCTCGACACGGTCGCCGACCCGCTTGGCGGACTGGGCCCGGGAGCGCGCCATGACGTTCATGCCGCGGCGGCGGAACACGTCCTCCAGGACGGCGGCGGCGTCCGGGTCCTCGCCCGGCAGCACGCGGTCGCGGCTGGACACGAGGGTGACCCGCGAGCCGAGCGCCTGGTAGGCGCCGGCGAACTCGGCGCCCGTCACACCGGACCCGACCACGATCAGCTCTTCGGGCAGCTCGTCGAGGTCGTACACCTGTGTCCAGTTGAGGATCCGCTCCCCGTCGGGCTGCGCGTCGGGCAGCTCCCGCGGGTGACCGCCGGTGGCGATGAGGACGGCGTCGGCGACCAGCGTCTCCTCGGAGCCGTCCGCGGCGCGGACGACGACCTTGCGCGACCCGTCGAGGTCCTGCTGGCCCTCCAGCCGCCCGCGCCCGCGCATGACCCGCGCGCCGGCGCGCGTCACGGAGGCGGTGATGTCGTGCGACTGCGCCAGCGCGAGCCGTTTCACACGCCGGTTGACCTTGCCGAGGTCGACCCCGACGACACGCGCGGGCGTGTCGATGTGGGGGGTGTCGTCGGCGACGATGATGCCCAGTTCCTCGTACGACGAGTCGAAGGTGGTCATCACCTCGGCGGTCGCGATGAGGGTCTTCGACGGCACGCAGTCGGTCAGCACCGACGCCCCGCCCAGACCGTCGCAGTCGACGACGGTCACCTCCGCGCCGAGCTGCGCGGCCACCAGCGCCGCTTCATATCCGCCGGGTCCGCCACCGATGATCACGATCCGAGTCACGTGCTCCATTGTCCCGTACGAACCCGAATGCGGCGGAGTCGGGGTGCGCCGGTCCCGGTGGGCCCCCGCACGACCACGCGCACCGAGCGCGGGCGGGGGCGCGCCGGACCGGCCCGCGGGGCCGTCCGGGGGCGCGGGGAACCGCGTGACCAGCCCCGACGGACCCGCCTCCGGAAGACCGCCCCGTGCTCCCCACCCCCTCCCGCCCCACACACCCCGGCGAAGCGCTTACGCTCTCCCCCATGTCGCTCTACGCCGCCTACGCCGGCAACCTCGACGCCCGCCTGATGTCCCGCCGCGCCCCCCACTCCCCGCTGCGCGCCACCGGCTGGCTGAACGGCTGGCGCCTCACGTTCGGCGGCGAGCACATGGGCTGGGAGGGCGCCCTCGCGACGGTCGTCGAGGCCCCCCGCTCCCAGGTCTTCGTGGCGCTGTACGAGATCGCCCCGATGGACGAGGAGGCGATGGACCGCTGGGTGGGCGTCGGCCTCGACATATACCGCCGGATGCGGGTGCGGGTGCACACCCTGGAGGGTGAGGAACCGGCCTGGGTCTACGTCCTCAACGGCTACGAGGGCGGCTTGCCCTCGGCCCGCTACCTCGGCGAGATCGCCGACGCCGCGGAGTCCGCGGGAGCCCCGCACGACTACGTGATGGAACTCCGCAAGCGCCCCTGCTGAGGGTCCGCCCCACACTCACCCCGGAGTCCGCCCGGCACCCCGCCAGGCCCGGCGCCGCGCCCCGAACCCCCGTCGGCGGGAAACGAGAAGACAACGATCCCCATCCCGTGAGGCTTGCCATCTACGCGCGTAGGCCCAGACCGGATACTCTCGTCGCGTGAACGCTTCTCTTCTTCCGGACGACATCCAGGGCGACCCCTACGCCGCCGCCGACGCCGCCGCCACGCGCCTGCGGGAGCTCACGGGCGCCGAGACCCACGACGTCGCCCTCGTGATGGGCTCCGGCTGGGCCCCGGCCGTGGACGCGCTCGGCGCCCCCGAGGCCGAGTTCCAGGTCACCGAGCTGCCCGGCTTCCCGCCGCCGGCGGTGGAGGGTCACGGCGGCAAGATCCGCTCGTACCGGATCGGTGACAGGCGCGCGCTCGTGTTCCTGGGCCGCACCCACTACTACGAGGGCCGCGGTGTCGCCGCCGTCGCGCACGGCGTCCGGACGGCCGTCGCCGCCGGCGTCAAGACGATCGTCCTGACCAACGGCTGCGGTGGTCTCCGCGAGGGCATGCGCCCCGGCCAGCCGGTCCTGATCAGCGACCACCTGAACCTGACGGCGACGTCGCCGATCGTCGGCGCGAACTTCGTCGACCTGACGGACCTGTACTCGCCGCGCCTGCGCGCCCTGTGCAAGGAGATCGACCCCACCCTGGAGGAGGGCGTCTACGCGCAGTTCACGGGCCCGCACTACGAGACCCCGGCGGAGATCCGCATGGCCCGCGTCATCGGCGCGGACCTCGTCGGCATGTCGACGGTCCTGGAGGCCATCGCCGCGCGTGAGGCGGGTGCGGAGGTGCTGGGCATCTCCCTGGTCACCAACCTCGCCGCCGGCATGACCGGTGAGCCCCTCAACCACGAGGAGGTCCTGCAGGCCGGCCGCGACTCGGCGACCCGCATGGGCGAGCTGCTGACACAGGTGCTGGACCGCCTGTAGCCGCGGCGGAGCTCGGGGCCGCGGGTGCGTCATCCCGACGGCGGCACCCCCTGAAGGCCGGCCCGCCGGGGCCGGACCTCCTGGGGCGCGGGCAACCGCGCGACCGGCCACCCGCCACCCGCGGCCGCCCACGCACACGCACCCCCGAGCCACCAGGCGCCCCGGCCCCGAACCCCGACGCTGACGAACCAGAGAGGTTGGACCCCGACGTGCAGGACGAACTCATCGCACGGGCCAGGACATGGCTCGCCGAGGACCCCGACCCGGAGACCCGCGAGGAGCTCGCCGGGCTCATCGACGCCGGGGACACCGCGGAGCTCGCCGCACGCTTCGGCGGCACCCTCCAGTTCGGCACCGCCGGCCTCCGCGGGGAACTCGGCGCCGGCCCGATGCGCATGAACCGCTCGGTGGTCATCCGCGCCGCGGCCGGTCTCGCCGCGTACCTGAACAAGCAGGGCTCCACCGGCGGCCTCGTCGTCATCGGCTACGACGCCCGCCACAAGTCAGCGGACTTCGCCCGCGACACCGCCGCGGTCATGACCGGCGCCGGCCTGCGCGCCGCCGTGCTCCCCCGCCCGCTCCCGACCCCGGTCCTGGCGTTCGCCATAAGGCACCTGGGCGCGGTGGCCGGCGTGGAGGTCACGGCCAGCCACAACCCGCCGCGCGACAACGGCTACAAGGTCTACCTCGGCGACGGCTCGCAGATCGTGCCCCCGGCCGACGCGGAGATCGCGGCCGAGATCGACGCCGTACGCTCCCTCGCCGACGTCCCCCGCCCCGACGGCGGCTGGGAGACCCTCGACGACAGCGTCCTCGACGCCTATCTGGCCCGCACGGACACCGTCCTCGCCGACGGCTCACCCCGCACCGCGCGCACCGTCTACACGGCGATGCACGGTGTCGGCAGGGACACCCTGCTGGCCGCGTTCGCGCGGGCCGGGTTCCCGGAGCCGGTGCTGGTCGCGGAGCAGGCCGAACCGGACCCGGAGTTCCCGACCGTGGCCTTCCCCAACCCCGAGGAGCCCGGCGCGATGGACCTGGCCTTCGCGAAGGCCCGCGAGACGGAACCCGACCTGGTTGTCGCCAACGACCCGGACGCCGACCGCTGCGCCGTGGCCGTCAGGGACGGGGCGGACTGGCGGATGCTGCGCGGCGACGAGGTGGGCGCGCTCCTCGCCACCCATCTGGTCCGGCGCGGCGTCCAGGGCACCTTCGCCGAGTCGATCGTCTCCTCGTCCCTCCTCGGCCGGATCGCCGAGAAGGCGGGCCTGCCCTACGAGGAGACCCTCACCGGCTTCAAGTGGATCGCCCGGGTCGACGGCCTGCGCTACGGCTACGAGGAGGCCCTCGGCTACTGCGTCGACCCGCAGGGCGTCCGCGACAAGGACGGCATCACAGCCGCCCTCCTCATCACGGAACTGGCCTCGCAGCTGAAGGAGGAGGGCCGCACCCTGCTGGACCTCCTCGACGACATCGCCGTGGAGCACGGCCTGCACGCCACCGACCAGCTCTCCGTCCGCGTCGAGGACCTCACGGTCATCGCCCGCGCCATGGAGCGGCTGCGCGAGCAGCCGCCGACCACCCTCGCGGGCCTCGCCGTCACCAGGGCCGAGGACCTCACCCGGGGCACGGACCGGCTGCCGCCCACGGACGGCCTGCGGTACACGCTCGACGGCGCCCGGGTGATCGTCCGCCCGAGCGGCACCGAGCCGAAGCTCAAGTGCTACCTGGAGGTCGTGGTCCCGGTCGCCGGCCACGCCGACCTCCCCGGGACCCGCGCGACGGCCACGGACCTCCTCGCGAAGATCAAGCAGGACCTCTCGGCGGCCGCGGGCATCTGAGCCCCCGGCACCCCAGCCCCAGCCCCAGCCCCAGCAGCACGGAAGCCCCGGCCGACGGTCGACAGCGTCGTCGGCCGGGGCTTCCGTCGTGCAGGTTGCGTGGCTCGCGGGCGCTCGCGCCCTGGCCGCACACGGGTCGCGCCCTACGGCACCAGCAGCAGCGCCGCCACCCACACCAGCCCCAGGGCCACGCCCAGCGGCCACAGGGCCCGGCCCCGGGCGCGTTCGTCGCTCGTGTCCGTGGGCCGCAGTGCCGGTTCCCGCCACATGGCGGTGATCTCGGCGGCCGTGCGCTCGTAGGGGTGGACGACGCCGAACCGCCGCTCCAGCCGGCCCCAGCGGGGCGCGTGCGCCGTCCAGGCCGAGCCGAACCCGAACCGGTGGCTGTCCACCTTCAGCTCGCCGCCCTCGCACCGCACGGTCATGAGGTGGTCCCACTCGGTGTGCCGGACGCCGCGCATGCCGTTGAACCACAGCCCGTCCCGGTCGGCGGTGATGCGCCACGCCGCCATGCGCGGCAGCAGCAGGGCGCCGACGAGCCCGAGGAAGACACCGGGGACGTACCGCCATCCGCCGTCCTCGCCCAGCACCAGCAGCGCCGCCCACACCACGACCACCAGGCAGACGGCCCGGTCCAGCAGGCCGGCCCGCCACCGCCGTACCGTCCGGGACGCAAGCCGCTCGGTGATCCCTTCGGCGGCGGCCGCGCGCCGGTCCGCGTACACCGCCGCACGCCGGGCCCGCGCCCTCTCGGCCGCGATCCGCAGCCGCACCGCCCGCCCGGACAGAGCCCGCACCGGGGCCATGGACGACTCGACGACGATCTCCTCGTCCCCGCAACCGCCGCCGCTCTCCGGTGCCTGCCGCTCGCTCCGGGCCTCGTCCGCGCCGTTCCGCGTGTCCTCGGGGGCGCTGACGATCACGAGTTCGCCGCCGTCGTACGGCGCTCCGTAGAGGACGGCCTCGCGCAGAGGGCCGGGCCGTGCCGCGTCCTCCGTGTCGGCGTCGAGGGAGTCGAGGAGCGCCTCCATTTCCTTCACCTCGAGCAGGCGGTCCTCCTCGTCCTCCTCGTCGCCCTCGTCCTCGTCGTCGTACCACTCCTCGGCGGTGACGGTGAACATCGGCCGCACCCCCGCCACGTCGTCGGCGGTGAAGACCTCCACGTCACCGTTGGCGCCGTCGCGCACGAGGACCCGCAGGACCGGGGCCGGGGCGCTCCGCAGCCCGGCGGCGCGGCGCCGGGACAGCAGGCCGGAGGCCAGCGCGGTGAGCCCCCAGCCGACCGTGAACCACCCGGCCAGCATGGCCTCCCGGCGGTCGGCGGCCGCGTCCCACCCGGACGCCACGAGGACGAAGACCCCGCCGAGGGCCGCGAGCACCAGCCCCAGAGCGACGAGGAACCGCCCCCGCCGCAGCGGCCCGACGCCGTCCGGCACCACGGCGGTGACACCCTCCGCGGCGCTCACGGCCCACATCCGTTGCGTCCGCCGCGTGCTCATGCGGAACTCGGCGAGCGCCCAGGCGGCGTTCACCAGGAGGAGGCCGACGAGGACCGGCAGGTCGTGGACGCCGCCGTACCAGGCGAGGACGAGGGTCAGCACGGGACCGGAGACCCGCGGCACCTCGGGGCGCGCCAGGGTCCACACCAGGTGCAGGGGGACCAGGGCGGCGAGGGCGGGCGGCACCTCACGGGCGTTGGCCAGCCAGAACCCGGCCGTCAGCCCGACCATGGCCAGGGCGAGCAGGTGCAGGGACCGCATCCGGACCGGCACCCAGACCGGGGGCTGGGCCCGCGCCCACAGACGCGCCTTCTCACCGCTCCAGGCCGGGCAGCCCTCGGGCACGGCGGACTCGGGCAGCCGGCGCGACGGCCGCCCCGGGGACTCGATGTTCGTGCTCATGGCCACCCAGACACTCGGACCGCGACGGTACTCGTCATTCGTACGACCGTACGGCCCGGTGCTGACGGACTCTCAGCACGGGTGCCCTTCGCGGCGAGAGAGGGACGATGCCGCGGTCCCCGCCCGTCCCGGAGCCCTCCGCCGGGGTTCCACGCCCCCCGCGCTCACCCCAGCGCGATCAGGATCGACAGCAGTACGGCTCCCGCCGCCGCCGGCCCCACGACCTCCCAGGCCCAGCGGACGGTCGGCTGCCCCTGCGACCCCGGCGCCTTCGCGCGGGCCTCGCACAGCTCGCGCAGGTCGGCCATGATCTGGTCGGTCTCGGCGCGGACGGTCCGCGGTTCCAGCGACGTACGGCCGCTGCTGTCGCCCTTGGCGGCCCTGCCGGACTCCCGGGCCTGCTGCCGGGCGGCCTTCTTGCGGGCGCGCAGCGACACGGGGACGGCCCAGAGCTGGTACTTGGTCCCGGCCTCGTCGATCACCTCGTTGGAGTAACCGGAGCGCAGCGAGGCGACGGAGGCCCAGGGCAGTTCGATCACGCGGAACGGGTTGCGCACCCGGAGCCGGTCGTCGTTGGCGAAGACGGCGGGCCGGACCGAGAAGGCCACCACCAGCGGCACCGCCAGCAGCAGCGCGGCCAGGGCCAGCCAGGGCGTACGCCCCTCGCCGGTGATCACCGCGTCCGCGCCGAGCCAGCCGAAGAGGCCGAGGAGCAGCACACCGCCCGCGAGCCCGCCGGGCGACCGGTAGGCACGGTCCTTGTAGACCGGCTTGGCGGGCTTGACGGCCTTGGCGGGCTTGACGGCCTTGGCCGGCTCGGCGGGCTTGGCGGGCGCGACGGCGTCGGCCGGACGCGGGGCCGCCGCCTCGGGCGTCCGCCGCGGCCGGGCCTGCGCGGTCTGGGGGGCGGGCTCGGTCTTCGGGGTCTCCGAGGACGGTGTGCCCTCCGATGACGTCGAGGCCGCCGAGCGCTTCCGGGGTTCCGGCTGCTCCTGGGACGACGGTCGATCCGGGGTGGTCATACTTCCGATTCTGCACGACACCCGGCTCCCGCCCCGCCACTGCCCCGGCCCCGGGCCCGGCCCACGCCTCCCCTGCCCACGCCCGCCTGCCCCGCCCCCGCCGCCACCGGGCGCAACCCACCCCCCGGAACGCCGCCCTCCCCACCGCCTCCTCGACCGGACTCCGGGGGTGTACACCCGCTACGCGCGTAGATATGCTCGTCTGGTGACCATGTCCACTGCCGCACCCCACGCCCTAGCCGACGCCGCCGCGTCCGACAGCACACTGCGCCGCTTCCTCCACGGACTGCCCGGTGTGGACGCGGTCGGCCTGGAGGCGCGCGCCGCCTCCCTCGGCACCCGTTCCATCAAGACGACCGCCAAGGCGTACGCCATCGACCTGGCCATCTCCATGGTCGACCTGACCACGCTGGAAGGCGCGGACACCCCGGGCAAGGTCCGGGCGCTCGGCGCCAAGGCGGTCCACCCCGACCCCACCGACCGCACGACCCCCGCCACGGCCGCGGTCTGCGTGTACCCGGACATGGTCGCCACCGCCAAGGCGGCCGTCGCGGGTTCCAGCGTCAAGGTCGCCTCCGTCGCCACCGCCTTCCCCGCGGGCCGCGCCCCCCTGTCGGTCAAGCTGGCCGACGTCCGGGAGGCCGTCGCCGCCGGAGCGGACGAGATCGACATGGTCATCGACCGCGGTGCCTTCCTCTCGGGCCACTACCTGAAGGTGTACGAGGAGATCGTCGCCGTGAAGGAGGCCTGCGGGGCCGCGCGGCTGAAGGTCATCTTCGAGACCGGCGAGCTGTCGACGTACGACAACATCCGTCGCGCCAGCTGGCTCGGCATGCTCGCGGGCGCGGACTTCATCAAGACCTCGACCGGAAAGGTCGCGGTCAACGCCACCCCCGCCAACACCCTCCTGATGCTGGAGGCCGTCCGCGACTTCCGCGCCCAGACCGGCGTCCAGGTCGGTGTGAAGCCGGCCGGCGGCATCCGCACGTCCAAGGACGCGATCAAGTTCCTGGTCCTGGTCAACGAGACGGCGGGCGAGGACTGGCTGGACAACCACTGGTTCCGCTTCGGTGCCTCCTCGCTCCTCAACGACCTGCTCATGCAGCGCCAGAAGCTGGCCACCGGCCGCTACTCCGGCCCCGACTACGTGACGGTGGACTGAGACCCCATGACCATGGAAAACGTGTCATCCGCATTCGAGTACGCCCCGGCCCCCGAGTCCCGCGCGATCGTCGACATCGCGCCCTCGTACGGCCTGTTCGTCGACGGCGAGTTCACCGAGGCCGCCGACGGCAAGGTCTTCAAGACCGTCAGCCCCTCCTCCGAGGAGGTCCTCTCCGAGGTCGCCCAGGCCGGCGAGGCCGACGTGGACCGTGCCGTGCAGGCGGCCCGCAGGGCGTTCGAGAAGTGGTCGGCGCTGCCGGGCGCGGAGCGCGCGAAGTACCTCTTCCGCATCGCCCGCATCATCCAGGAGCGCAGCCGTGAGCTGGCGGTCCTGGAGACGCTGGACAACGGCAAGCCGATCAGGGAGACCCGCGACGCCGACCTGCCCCTGGTCGCCGCGCACTTCTTCTACTACGCGGGCTGGGCCGACAAGCTCGACCACGCCGGCTTCGGCGCGAACCCCCGGCCGCTGGGCGTCGCGGGCCAGGTCATCCCGTGGAACTTCCCGCTGCTGATGCTGGCGTGGAAGATCGCCCCGGCCCTCGCCACCGGCAACACGGTCGTCCTCAAGCCGGCCGAGACCACCCCGCTGACGGCCCTCTTCTTCGCGGACATCTGCCGTCAGGCGGGCCTGCCCAAGGGCGTCGTCAACATCCTCCCCGGGTACGGCGACACGGGCGCCGCCCTGGTCGCGCACCCCGACGTGAACAAGGTGGCCTTCACCGGCTCCACGGCGGTCGGCAAGCAGATCGCGAGGACGGTCGCGGGCACCCGCAAGAAGCTCACCCTCGAACTGGGCGGCAAGGGCGCGAACATCGTCTTCGACGACGCCCCGATCGACCAGGCCGTCGAGGGCATCGTGAACGGCATCTTCTTCAACCAGGGCCAGGTCTGCTGCGCGGGCTCCCGTCTCCTGGTCCAGGAGTCGATCCAGGACGAACTGCTCGACTCCCTCAAGCGCCGCCTGTCCACCCTCCGCCTCGGCGACCCGCTCGACAAGAACACGGACATCGGGGCGATCAACTCCGAGGAGCAGCTGTCCCGGATCACCTCGCTCGTCGAGCAGGGCGAGTCGGAGGGCGCCGAACGCTGGTCCCCGGCGTGCGAACTGCCCTCGGCGGGCTACTGGTTCGCGCCGACGCTGTTCACGAACGTCACCCAGGCGCACACCATCGCCCGCGACGAGATCTTCGGCCCGGTGCTGTCGGTGCTCACGTTCCGCACCCCGGACGAGGCGGTCGCCAAGGCCAACAACACCCAGTACGGCCTGTCGGCGGGCATCTGGACCGAGAAGGGCTCCCGGATCCTGGCCGTCGCGAACAAGCTGCGCGCGGGCGTCGTCTGGTCCAACACGTTCAACAAGTTCGACCCGACCTCGCCGTTCGGCGGTTACAAGGAGTCGGGCTTCGGCCGCGAGGGCGGCCGCCACGGCCTGGAGGCGTACCTCGATGTCTGACAAGACCGGCAAGACCGAGCAGAACCGTCTGAGCGTCTTCAAGACCTACAAGCTGTACGTCGGCGGGAAGTTCCCGCGTTCCGAGAGCGGCCGGGTGTACGAGGTGACGGACTCGCAGGGCAACTGGCTGGCCAACGCGCCGCTCTCCTCCCGCAAGGACGCCCGTGACGCGGTGGTCGCGGCCCGCAAGGCGTTCGGCGGCTGGTCGGGCGCCACGGCGTACAACCGGGGCCAGGTCCTGTACCGGGTCGCGGAGATGCTGGAGGGCCGCAGGGGCCAGTTCGTCCACGAGGTCGCCGACGCCGAGGGCCTGTCGAAGTCGAAGGCCGCCGCCCAGGTGGACGCGGCGATCGACCGCTGGGTCTGGTACGCGGGCTGGACCGACAAGATCGCCCAGGTGGTCGGCGGCGGGAACCCGGTGGCGGGCCCGTACTTCAACCTCTCCTCCCCCGAGCCGACCGGTGTGGTCGCCGTCCTCGCCCCGCAGGAGTCGTCCTTCCTGGGCCTGGTCTCGGTGATCGCCCCGGTGATCGCCACGGGCAACACGGCCGTGGTGGTCGCCTCCGAGAGGTCCCCGCTCCCGGCGCTGTCGCTGGGCGAGGTCCTGGCCACGTCCGACGTGCCCGGCGGTGTCGTGAACGTCCTGTCCGGCCGTACGGCGGAGATCGCGGCGCCGCTCGCCGCCCACCAGGACGTCAACGCGATCGACCTGGCCGGCGCGGACGAGATCCTGGCGAAGGAGCTGGAGATCGCCGCGGCCGACAACCTCAAGCGCGTCCTGCGTCCACAGCCTGTGGACGACTGGTCGGCGACGCCGGGCATCGACCGCATGACGGCGTTCCTGGAGACGAAGACGGTGTGGCACCCGACGGGGTCGCTGGGCGCGTCGGGTTCGGCGTACTGATACGACAGGGGCGTCGGGGCCGTGTCGACATGCGGCCCCGCCACGCGGGCGCAACCAGCCGCAACAAACCCGCGGTCGGCCTCGGCCTCCAGCCCCCGACGCCCCTCCCTCGTCTCACCGCCCCAGCGCGGTCCGCGTCGCCCCCATGGCGCGTGACTCTCGGTCGGCAGTCGACCTTGACCGTCCCTCTGACGAACGCCTCGTCCGTGGCCTTCCCTGACCACACGTACGCTTCCCCAGGTCTGAGGGCCGCCGGCTTCTCGGGGTTGAGGCCCGACAGCGCCGCGTTGACCTTCTGGAGATGCTTCAGCGTTCGAAGACGCCCCAGCGGTGGCGGACTACCAGCGGCGCAAGGCGGAGGGAACCCTCGGACCCGGCATTCCGATGGCCGAGGTTCGTCGACGGCTGGGGCTCGAACAGAGGTGACGTACGAGATCGCCTTCGAACCGCATGCCCTCGACTCGACGGCCCGGTTCCTGAAGGAAGATCCGAGCGGCCTCTCGCTGGACCTCGACACCATCGACAAACTGGCCGATGGCCCTCGCCCAGCGGCGTCGCCCCCGTACGGGTCACCCGACATCCGCCGGCTCCGCGTCGGCGACCACCGAGTCCTGCACGTCATCGACAACGAGGTGATCCGTATCACGATCACCCACCCGGGTCGTACCACGTGACCCCAACGAGTCGACCCCCTTCAGATGAAGGGGGTCGACCCGCTTCTCCTCCAGGCGCACCGAGCACCCGACGGGTCAGCGCAGACCGCCCACCAGCTGCCCCACCACCGGGATGCTCCCGATCGACGGCGCCTGTGCCACCGGGCCGGTCAGGGCCGTCGACCTGACGGCCTGGAAGTCGGCGAGCTGGGTGCCCACGCCGTTGTCGAGCGGGTCGACTCCGGTGCCGGCGAGGGGGTTGGGCTTGAGACCGGCGACCGGGCCGGTGACGTACCCGACGGTGCCGGTCAGCGCCGTCAGGCCCGCCTGGGGGTCCACCGAGCCGAGCGAGGTGGGGCGGGTGCGCAGCACGTCGACGGCGGGGTCGGCGCCGTCCGCCGCGGCGGCCGTACCGGCGCCCGCGCCGAGCGCGACGCCCGCGGTCGTGACGGCGAGCAACGCGCGCCGGGCGAGGGGGGACTGGGGGGCCGAGTGTCGAGCCATCAGCGTGGTCACTTCCTACTGCGGAAAGTAAGCATGGAAGCACCCACGGTAGTTGAGATGTGATGTGCGCTCCAAGGACGACCCGCAGACTCGGCGGGAGCCGCGCGATGCCTCACACTGGACTCTCGTGAGTTCGCATCCTCCGATACCGACCCGGGTCGTCCTGCTGTCCGGCCCCTCCGGCTCAGGCAAATCCCTCCTCGCCGCCCGCTCCGGCCTGCCCGTGCTGCGGCTCGACGACTTCTACAAGGAGGGCGACGACCCGACGCTGCCGCTGGTGGAGGGCAGCACGGACATCGACTGGGACCATCCGCTGTCCTGGGACGCGGACGCCGCCGTCGCGGCGATCGAGGAGCTGTGCCGCACGAGCCGTACGACCGTGCCGGCGTACGACATCTCGCTCAGCGCACGCACCGGCTGGGAGTCCCTGAGCATCGAGCGGACCCCGCTGTTCATCGCCGAGGGCATCTTCGCCGCGGAGATCGTGGGACGCTGCCGCGAACTCGGCGTCCTCGCGGACGCGCTGTGCTTGACCCGGGGCCCGGCGACGACGTTCCGCCGCCGCTTCCTGCGTGATCTGCGGGAGGGCCGCAAGTCGGTGCCCTTCCTGCTGCGGCGTGGCTGGCGGCTGATGCGTCTGGAGCGTTCGATCGTGGCCCGGCAGACGGAGTTGGGCGCGCACGCCTGCGACAAGGACGAGGCGCTCGGACGGCTGGCGTCGGCCGCGGCGGGCCGCCGCGCGCAGACCCCGGCCTAGGCCGGCCCGGACACGAGAGCCGGGCCGGAGAGCCGGACACCGGAGCCGGGCCGGAGAGGCGGGCACCGGAGCCGGGCACAACAAAGCGGGACTGGACGGACCCCCCGGCCCTCCAGCCCCGCTTTCCCCCGTTGTCCCCCGTCGTGACCCCGTGTCCCCCGTGGTCCCGTTGGTTCCCCCGGTTCCCCCCGGTTGTCGCGGCGGCGCTCCCCCGCGCCACCGCGATCTCCCCCGGATCCCCCGTGCTTCCCCCCGCTTTCCCCGCTCCCCCCAGACCTTCAGGCGACAAGCTCCCCGAAGGACTCCTCCTCGTCACGGCCGAAGCTGAGGACCTCGTCCTCCCGCAGGCGGCGCAGGGACCGCCAGATGCTGGACTTCACCGTGCCGACACTGATGTCGAGGATCTCCGCGATCTCCGGGTCGGTGCGGCCCTCGTAGTAACGGAGGACCAGCATCGTCCGCTGGAGTTCGGGGAGGCGGGCGAGCGCCTGCCACAGGACGGCGCGCAGTTCGGTGCCGCGCATCGCGTCCGTGTCACCGGCGGTCTCCGGCAGCTCCTCGGTCGGGTACTCGTTCAGCTTGCGGCGGCGCCACGCGCTGATGTGCAGGTTGGTCATGGTGCGGCGGAGGTAGCCCCCGACCGCGGCCTTGTCGCTGATCCGGTCCCACGCCCGGTACGTCGAGAAGAGGGCGCTCTGGAGGAGGTCCTCGGCCTCGAAGCGGTCACCGGTCAGGTGGTAGGCGGTTGCGTACAGGGAGGCACGACGCTCCTGGACGTAGGCGGTGAACTCCGCCTCCGACACAGAACGGCGCTCCCCCGTGCCGTCCCCGTACGCGGCCCCCGTTCCCCCGTGGGCCACCCCCGTGGTGCTTCCCCCCACATGTGCGTCAACCACCGATATGTAGGGCTGAAGCCCGTGCTGCGCATACGGGGTGTGCTGACGCCCGGTACCGCGAGCGCACCCCCGCCCTCCCCCACGCTCGAATCCGCTCGCGCGGGAGGGACCCCCTTCGGCACCGGACTTCTCCGTGTTCCGGATGACGTCGTGGAGACGCGTGACAACTGCGCTAGTGCTGGTGCTGTGCAGCGTGTTCATCTCGCGCCCCCCGTCGTGGAGTTCCGGTCTCTCGCCCCGCTCCGGCGCTCGGCCGCCGCGGTGCTTCCTGCTCGTGCCGAAAAGACTGCCGGGCCACTTTCATGGCCGTGTCCGCCGACTGTCACAGACCTGTCACAGGGGTCGGTCCTGGGGGAGACACAGCGCGATCACAGAGAAGAGCGGTACGGCTACGCGAACGGCACGATCGTGTGCGGGTGTCGCGCGGGAGCGCTTCAACGGTCGATTCGTGGCCATGCCATGGGCCAGAATGAGCCCGTGCCTTCCCTGTTGCTGATCGAGGACGACGACGCCATCCGCACGGCCCTGGAGCTCTCACTGACGCGCCAGGGGCACCGTGTCGCCACCGCCGCCACCGGCGAGGATGGTCTCAAGCTGCTGCGCGAACAGCGGCCGGATCTGATCGTTTTGGACGTGATGCTGCCCGGCATCGACGGATTCGAGGTGTGCCGTCGTATCCGGCGCACCGACCAGCTGCCGATCATCCTGCTGACCGCCCGCAGCGACGACATCGACGTCGTGGTGGGTCTGGAGTCCGGTGCGGACGACTACGTGGTCAAGCCCGTGCAGGGGCGGGTGCTGGACGCCCGGATCCGCGCGGTGCTGCGGCGCGGTGAGCGCGAGGCCAACGACGCGGCGACCTTCGGCAACCTCGTCATCGACCGCGCGGCCATGACCGTGACGAAGAACGGCGAGGACCTCCAGCTGACGCCGACCGAGCTGCGGCTGCTGCTGGAGCTGAGCCGGCGCCCCGGACAGGCCCTGTCCCGGCAGCAGTTGCTGCGCCTGGTGTGGGAGCACGACTACCTGGGCGACTCCCGGCTGGTCGACGCGTGCGTCCAGCGGCTGCGTGCGAAGGTCGAGGACGTGCCGTCGTCGCCGACCCTGATCCGTACGGTCCGCGGTGTGGGCTACCGGCTGGACGTTCCTCAGTGACAACAGCTCAAGGGGGGGTCCGCGGCTGGTCCGCGACGCGTACCAAGGTCCAGTCCCGGATTCGTTTCACCAGCCTGCGGCTGCGACTGGTGGTGGTGTTCGGGCTGGTGGCGCTCACGGCCGCCGTGTCGGCGTCCGGTATCGCGTACTGGCTCAACCGGGAGGCCGTGCAGAGCCGTGCGCAGGACGCGGCGCTCAACGACTTCGAGCGTGAGCTGCAGAGCCATGTGAGCACGCTCCACCCGAACCCGTCCCAGGACCAGCTGCGGATCACCGCGCGCAAGATGGCCGACGGCGGTGACCGCTTCGGCGTGCTGCTCATCGACGAGGACGCCGACGGCAGGACCGTGTCCGGTTCCTCGACCGACAACGCGCTGAACGGGTTCTCCCTCAAGGACGTGCCCGCGTCCCTGCGGAAGGCCGTCAACAAGCGGCAGAAGATCACCTCCGGGAACCAGCACCCGTACCACGTGTACTGGCAGCGCGTCATCGACGGCGACACCCCCTATCTGGTGGGCGGGGCGAAGATGATCGGCGGCGGCCCGACCGCCTACATGCGCAAGTCGATGGAGAAGGAGGCCGAGGACCTCAACTCGCTGGCCTGGTCGCTGGGGATCGCGACGGGTCTGTCGCTGATCGGCTCGGCACTGCTCGCGCAGGCCGCCGCGACGACCGTGCTGAAGCCGGTGCAGCGCCTCGGGGTGGCCGCCCGGCGGCTCGGCGAGGGCAAGCTCGACACCCGGCTGCGCGTCTCCGGCACGGACGAACTGGCCGACCTCTCGCGGACCTTCAACCTCGCGGCGGAGTCCCTGGAGAAGAAGGTCGACGACATGAGCGCCCGCGAGGAGGCGTCCCGCCGCTTCGTCGCCGACATGTCGCACGAACTCCGTACACCGCTGACGGCGATCACCGCCGTCACGGAGGTGCTGGAGGAGGAGCTGGACGCGGAGACCGGCAGCGTCGACCCGATGATCGAACCCGCCGTACGGCTCGTGGTGAGCGAGACCAGGCGGCTGAACGACCTGGTCGAGAACCTGATGGAGGTGACCCGCTTCGACGCGGGCACGGCCCGGCTGGTCCTCGACGACGTGGACATCGCCGACCAGATCACCGCCTGCATCGACGCCCGTGCCTGGCTGGACGCGGTGGAGCTGGACGCCGAGCGCGGCATCATGGCCAACCTCGACCCGCGCCGCCTGGACGTGATCCTCGCCAACCTCATCGGCAACGCCCTCAAGCACGGGGGTTCGCCGGTGCGGGTCTCGGTGCGCGAAGGCGACAAGAACGACGCCGACCTGCTGATCGAGGTGCGGGACCACGGGCCCGGCATCCCCGAGGACGTCCTGCCGCACGTGTTCGACCGCTTCTACAAGGCGAGCGCCTCCCGTCCGCGCTCCGAGGGCAGCGGCCTCGGCCTGTCCATCGCCCTGGAGAACGCCCACATCCACGGCGGCGCGATCACCGCCGCCAACTCCCCCGAGGGAGGCGCGGTCTTCACCCTCCGCCTGCCCAGGGACGCCGCCCCGCTGATCGCCCGGGAAGGCGACGGGGAGCAGGGCGAGGGCGGCACGGAGGACACCGAGGGGGACGGGCAGTGACGATACGAGAGGTGCCGGCGGCACACACACGGGTACGGCGCGTGCGGACACGTGATAAGGCCGGGCGGGCCGCGTGGCGGGGCGTACGGGTCCTGGCCGCGGGCGGGGTGCTGACCGGGCTGCTGGCGGGCTGCGGGATCCGGGCCACCCAGGTGCCGACGGACTTCGGGCCCGCCCCGTCGATGGTGCCGTGCGAGTCGTCGGCGACGGACATCGCGACGCAGGCCGGCCCGTCCGGCATGCCCGTCGAGGTGTTCCTGCTCTGCTCGGGGGCGCTCGTCCGCGTCGACCGTTCGGTGCGGATCGCCGACGGCACGGACGAGGCGAGGCGGCGCGTGGTCGTCGCCCAGGGGCTCCTGAAGGCCCTGGGCGAGACACCGTCGGGCGTGGAGGACGAGGCCGGCTACCGCACGGCCGTGCCGTCCGGGATCACCGTGACCGGTCCCAGCCCGGGTGATCCCGACGACACCCTGCGGCTGTCCACCGCCCCCGACTCGCTGCCCAAGTACGCCCTCGCGCAGATCGTGTGCACCTTCGCGGACACGGCGGCCACCGGCGACAACGGCTCGGTCGTCCTCGGCAGCACCAGCGCCGACGCGCTGCGCCGGTACGAGTGCACCGCGGACGTCCAGTCGGATCCGGGGGCGGGGATACCGCCCTCGACGGAGGTCCCGGGTTCCTGAGGCCCGCCACCGCCCCGCAGGAACCGGAGAAATCGAGCGGAACCGATCGCGCCGGAGGGCGCGTCTTGGGGGGCGTGCAGCGTCAAGGTACGAGCGGCGGTAGTGCCGCGGTCCGTGTTCGTGCGGCGGGGGGTGTCCTCCTCGCCGTACATCTCGCGGTCGTTGCCTGGATCACGCTGCGTCCGCTGGACGTCACCTGGGTGAGTCCGACCAACCTGCGGCCCTTCGCGGGGATCAGAGCGGATCTGGCGCTGGGCTGGCCGGAGGCGGCCCTGCGTATCGGCGAGGGGCTCGCGCTGCTGGCACCGCTCGGGGTGCTGCTGCCCCTGGCGCACGGCCGGCTGTCGGTGTCGCCGGTCGCCTCGCTGGCCCGGTCGGTCGCGACCGGGGCGCTGCTGTCGCTGGCCGTGGAGCTGCTGCAGACCGGGGTGCCGGGCCAGGTCGTGGACATCGACTCGATCCTGCTGAACGCGGTCGGTGTGGGCCTCGCCCATGCCGCCGTCGTCCCGGCGGCCAGGGCCGCGCTCCGCCGCAGGGCGGACAGCCTGATGCGGACGGACCGTCGCCGTGAGGAGCATTCTCAGGGTCGGACCCCGACGATTCCCAGGGTCGGAATGGCTCCGTAGAGTGACGCTTCGTCCGCTTCGTCACCGTAGCGTCGATGGTGTGGAAAAGAGAGCGGCGGCCATCAGGAGGCCCCGCCCCACCGCCGGCCCACGGCCGGCGTCCTACGCCGACGAAGGAGCCCTCATGAGCCGCCTTGCCCGCCCCGCGGAAGGCCGGATGATCGGCGGAGTGTGCGCAGCGCTGGCACGGCGCTTCGGCACCTCCGCGACCACGATGCGTGTGCTCTTCCTCGCGTCGTGCCTGCTTCCGGGCCCGCAGTTCCTGCTCTACATAGCCCTGTGGATCCTGTTCCCGTCCGAGGGGAAGGCCCGCACGGCATGGTGACGCACCTGCGCTGACCACGCCGACGGGGCGCACCCCTGAGAGGATGCGCCCCGTCGGCGTACGAGTGGAGCGGTCCGCTCACGCACCACCGAGGGGCAGGCCGTTCACGCCGAGGCCCTTGGTGGGCAGGGTCTTGCCGACGGGGAGGCCGCCCAGCAGGCCGGCGACGGGGGCGGTCGGCCCCTCGGCGAGGACGTTGGCGACGGCGGGCTGCGCCGACTCCAGACCGGCGCCGAGCGCACGCTGACCCTGGGTGACGGCTCCGGCGGCACCCGGCAGTGCCTTCGACACGTTCTCGACGGGCAGCGACTGGGTGACGGTACCCACGGCCTGGGAGGCGTCGGGAGCGGCCGGCATGCTCGGTGCGGCGTTCGCGGCGCCCGCGCCCGCAGCGGCGATGGCGGCACCGAGGGCGGCGACGCCGAGGGTCTTGGCAGCAGACTGCTTCATGTTGAATGCGTCCTTGGAATGCGTTCGACGGGTGGTGAGCGGTGCCGAAACGTAAACACCAAAGTCCCGCCGGTGGCAAACATCGGCCGTCGGCCGCGTCGCCCCCGCACGACCACTCCCGTAACCGGCCGTGTGACGCTATTCGTCGACAGAACCGCTGGTGGAGGCCGTTTGCCGGAACAGCCATTCGGATTTCAACTCGGCATATCCGGGCTTGATCACGTCATTGATCATGGCCAGTCGTTCATCGAAAGGAATGAATGCTGACTTCATAGCATTGACCGAGAACCACTGCATGTCGTCGAGCGTGTAACCGAAAGCCTCGACCAGGTACTCGAATTCACGGCTCATGCTGGTGTGGGACATCAGCCGGTTGTCGGTGTTGACCGTGGCGCGGAAGTGCAGCCGCCGCAGCAGCCCGATGGGGTGCTCGGCATAGGAACGGGCTGCGCCCGTCTGGAGGTTGGAACTGGGGCACAGCTCCAGCGGGATGCGCTTGTCCCGGACGTAGGAGGCGAGCCGGCCGAGCTTCACCGAGCCGTCCTCGTGGACCTGGATGTCGTCGATGATCCGGACGCCGTGGCCGAGCCGGTCGGCGCCGCACCACTGCAGCGCCTGCCAGATGGAGGGCAGCCCGAAGGCCTCCCCGGCGTGGATGGTGAAGTGGTTGTTCTCGCGCTTGAGGTACTCGAAGGCGTCGAGGTGCCGGGTGGGCGGGTAGCCGGCCTCCGCGCCGGCGATGTCGAAGCCGACGACGCCCAGGTCGCGGTAGCGGTTGGCGAGTTCGGCGATCTCCAGGGCGCGGGCGGCGTGCCGCATGGCGGTGAGCAGGGCGCCGACGCGGATGCGGCGCCCGGCCTCCCTGGCACGGCGCTCGCCCAGGCGGAAGCCCTCGTTGACGGCCTCGACGACCTCTTCGAGGCTCAGGCCGCCGTCGAGGTGCTGTTCGGGGGCGTAGCGGACCTCGGCGTAGACCACTCCGTCCTCGGCGAGGTCCTGCGCGCACTCGGCGGCGACCCGGACGAGCGCGTCGCGGGTCTGCATGACGCCGACGGTGTGGGAGAAGGTCTCCAAGTACCGCTCCAGGGAACCGGAGTCGGCGGCCTCGCGGAACCAGACGCCGAGCCGGTCGGGGTCGGTCTGCGGCAGCCGGGGGGTGTATCCCGAGGCGTCGGCGAGTTCGACGACGGTGCCGGGGCGGAGCCCGCCGTCGAGGTGGTCGTGCAGCAGAACCTTGGGCGCCCGGCGGATCTGGTCCGAGTCCGGGGTGGCTCCGGTCCGGTCAGTCTGGTTCGTCATTTTCGCACCTTATCGCCTACGCGCGTAGATCACCTGTCGGCAGGGGGTGTCGATACCCAATGGTGACCCGCAGGACGGGTGGCGTACACCATCTCTTCTGACACTGTTCTGTCATGGCGCAGCAAGCAATGCCGGTACGGACGCCCCGACTTGGGCGGACGTTCGGCCCGGAGCCCAGCACGGTCGGCGCGGTGGTCCTGCTCCTCCCGGCCGGCGACGAGGCTTCCACCCGCAGACCCTCCCCCATGATGGCCACCGCCTCCGTTCGCGCCCTGGGGCGCCGGCTGGTCCGCGCGGGGCGCGACGAGGGCCTGGCGGCCCATGTCGTGCACTACCGCCACCGCGGCTGGAACGGCACGGAGGCCCGGCTCGCACGGGACGCCGAATGGGCCGCGGACGAGGTGGTCCGGCGGTACGGGGACGTACCGGTGTGCCTGGTGGGGCTGCACATGGGGGCGCGCGCGGCGCTGCACGCAGGAGGCCACGACGCCGTCAACTCGGTGCTGGCGATCGCCCCCTGGCTGCCCGAGGAGGACGCGGCGGCGACGCCCGAACCGGTGAAACAGCTCGCGGGGCGGCGGGTTCTGATCGTGCACGGCACGAACGACGAACGGGTCGACCCCGAACTGTCCTTCCGGTACGCCGCGCGCGCGAAGAAGACGAACCCCGACATCTGCCGGTTCGAGGTGCACGCGGACCGGCACGGGCTGACGCAGTACCGCGACGAGGTGCACGCGCTCGCCTCGGACTTCGTGCTGGGCACGCTGTTCGGCCGGGCGTTCGCGCGCCCCGTGGAGGACGCGCTCGCCGCGCCGCCGCCGCTGGGCCTGCGCATGCCGCTCGCCTCCGGCTTCGGCGCGGCCCGCTCGCGGTGGGGCGGCTGAGGGGCGCACCGCGCACGCGGTGAGCGGGGGTGTCCGCGCGTACCCTCCCGCGACTCCGCGCCGTCCCCACAGACGCAGCCCCCCGCAGACGCGATCAGTCGTGCAGGAGGCGGCCCTTGCGTGACAGGAGGAACTTCTTGAAGGCGGCCACCGGGGGTGTGTCGGGGTGGCCGGCCAGCCAGGCCACCCCGATCTCGCGGGCGGCCCGGGGCGCGGTGACCGTCAACTCCACGACGCCCGGCCTCGGGACCGCCGGCGGGGGCAGCAGGGCGACCCCCAGGCCCGCGGCGACGAGGCCGCGCAGTGTCTCGGCCTCCTCGCCCTCGAACGCGATACGGGGTTTGAAGCCCGCCTGTTTGCAGAGGTCGTCGGTGATGCGGCGCATGCCGTAGCCGGGCTCCAGGGTGACGAAGGTTTCGTCGGCTGCCTCGGCGAGGCGGACGCGTTTGCGGGCGGCGAGGCGGTGGTCGGCGGGGACGACGAGGCGGAGCTTCTGCTCGTCGAGGCGGCGGGCGACGAGGTCGGGGGCGTCCGGGACGGGCGAGGTGAGGCAGAGGTCGAGTTCGCCCGCGCGCAGACGTTCGATCATGGCCTCGCCGTAGTTCTGGACGAGGCTGAAGCGGACGCGGGGGTGCTCGGCACGGAAGGCATGGAGCAGGCCGGGGACCGTCTCGGCGCCCATCGTGTGCAGGAAGCCGAAGGCGACCTTGCCGGTGGCCGGGTCGGCGTCCGCGCGGACCTCGTCGGCGGCCCGTTCGATCTCGGCGAGTGCGCGTTCGACGGAGGCGTGGAAGGTACGGCCGGCATGGGTGAGGGAGACCGTGCGGCCGCGGCGGGCGAACAGGTCGACACCCAGGTCCTGTTCGAGCCGGACCATGGCCCGCGACAGGGTCGACTGCGGGACCTGCATCTCCTGTGCGGCGCGTGTGACGTGCTC
The DNA here is from genome assembly GCF_009857135.1 of Streptomyces sp. HM190. Lineage (GTDB taxonomy): Bacteria > Actinomycetota > Actinomycetes > Streptomycetales > Streptomycetaceae > Streptomyces > Streptomyces heilongjiangensis. The sequence goes on along the minus strand of NZ_CP047318.1, from coordinate 5,474,484 downwards.
GGTGCGGGCGACCCCGGCGAAGTAGGCGAGGCGGGGGGCGAGCCGCAGGACGATGTCCTCGATGTCCTCCGGGCCCTCGTTCTCGACGGCGCCTGCGATGCCGCTCCCCGTGCCTGCGGCGCGATCGGTGGACCGGCCGTGGACTTGTTCTGTGTCACTGGACTGTGACAGCTGCCGCGCTGACCTCTGCTCATGCATCACGGGAACGATTATGGGGGTTCCGTGCATTGGACGGATGAATGATGCCGTCCGTAGTTTCGAGGCATGCCTTCCGCCAGTACCGGGGCGTCCACCACCGTGGGCGCCGTCCCCGCCCTCCCCCGCACGCCGTCCGCCCCCACCGCCTGTGAGGCCGCCGCCGATTCCCGTGTGGCGCCGGGAGGTCCCGGCTACCGCCGGATGAGCCTCGCGCTGTTCCTCGCGGGAGTCGCCACCTTCGCCCTCCTGTACTCCACGCAGGCCCTGCTGCCGCTGATCTCGACCGGCTTCGGGGGCACGGCGAGCGCGGCGAGCTGGACGGTCTCGGCGGCGACCGGTGCGCTGGCGCTGTTCGTACTGCCGATGAGCGCGCTGTCGGAGCGGTTCGGGCGGCGCGCGGTGATGACCGGGTCGCTGGCGGTCGCGGTCACGGTCGGGCTGCTGATCCCGTTCGCTCCCTCGCTGGGCGCGCTGGTGGTGCTGCGGGCGGTGCAGGGCGCCGCGCTGGCCGGCGTGCCGGCCTCGGCGACCGCCTATCTCGCCGAGGAGGTCCGCCCCAAGGCCCTCGTCACCGCGATCGGCCTGTTCGTCGCCGGCAACAGCGTCGGCGGCATGAGCGGGCGGATCGTGACCGGCTGGGTCGCGCAGGAGTGGGGCTGGCGGGTGGCGCTCGGTGTGCTCGGCCTGATCGCGGTCGGGTGCGCGGTGGCCTTCCGGCTGCTGCTGCCCGCGCCGAGGCACTTCGTGGCGGGCTCGCTGCGGCCGGCGGTGCTGGCCCGCACCGTCCGCTCACACCTCGGGGACCCGCTGCTGCGGCGGCTGTACGCCATCGGCGCGCTCTTCATGACCGTCTTCGGCGCCGTCTACACGGTCATCGGCTACCGGCTGACCGACGCCCCGTTCTCGCTGCCGCAGGGAGTCATCGGGTCGGTCTTCCTGGTGTACCTGGTCGGCACGGTCTCCGCGTCCACCGCCGGCAGGCTGGTGGGGCGGCTGGGGCGACGGGGAGCGCTGTACCTGGCGGGCGGTACCACGACCGCGGGTCTGCTGGTCTCGCTGTCCGGTTCGCTGCCGCTGGTGCTGATCGGGCTGGTGCTGATCACCGCCGGGTTCTTCGCCGGGCACGCGGTGGCGTCGTCGGCGGTCAGCCACACGGCGAACGAGGGGCGGGCGCAGGCGTCCGCGCTGTACCAGTCGGCCTACTACGTGGGGTCCAGCGCGGGCAGCACGCTCGGCGCGATCGCGTTCCACGCGGGCGGCTGGCCGGGGACCGTCTCCATGGGTCTGCTGGCCGTGCTGGGGGTCGTGGCGATCACCGTGGTGGGGTCGCGTGCGGCGCGTGTGCAGCGGAGGCTCGCCACCGTCTGACATCCCTCCGCCCCGTTCCGCCACAGCCCGCTGACCTGGCCCTTCTTCCGCTCCGGGGGCCATTGTCAGTGGGCTGCGGTAGCTTCCGAAGAGGTGGCGCGCACAGGTGCGCGTGACGGGAATGAGCCACAGGGGTGGGTTGGCCATGAGCGACGGTACGGCGACGGTGACGGCGGATCTGGACGTCCGGCTGGAGAAGCACCGGGTCGAGCTGACCGGGTACTGCTACCGGATGCTCGGCTCGTCCTTCGAGGCGGAGGACGCCGTGCAGGACACCATGATCCGGGCCTGGCGGAGCTACGAGAAGTTCGAGGGCCGCTCCTCCCTGCGGTCGTGGCTGTACCGCATCGCGACGAACGTCTGCCTGGACATGCTCACCGCGGGGAACAAGAGGGCCCGTCCCATGGATCTCACCGAGTCGACGCCCCTCGCCCGTGCCGCCCTCGCCCCCCGCCCCGACAACACCTGGCTGGAGCCAGTCCCGGACGCCCGGGTGCTGCCGACGACCACCGACCCGGCGGAGGCGGCCGTGGCCAAGGAGTCCGTGCGCCTCGCCTTCGTCGCCGCCCTGCAGAAGCTGCCCGCCAAGCAGCGGGCCGTGCTCATCCTGCGCGAGGTCCTGGCCTGGAAGGCGAGCGAGGTCGCCGAGCTGCTGGACACCACGGTCGCCTCGGTGAACAGCGCGCTCCAGCGGGCCCGCGCCACCCTCGGCGAAGGTGACGGCCGCCTCGCCGAGGGCGATGTCTCCGACCCGCTCGACGAGGAGCAGCAGAAGCTGCTGGAGCGCTATGTCGCCGCCTTCGAGGGGTACGACATGACGGCGCTGACGGCCCTGCTGCACGAGGACGCGGTGATGACGATGCCGCCGTTCGACCTGTGGCTGACGGGCACGAGCGACATCACCGGGTTCATGACGACGCTGGGTGCGCCCTGCGCGGGCTCGCATCTGGTGCCGGTCGCGGTGAACGGCCTGCCGGGCTTCGCTCAGTACAAGCCGGACCCGGAGAAGGGCGGCTTCAGCGCCTGGGCCGTGCAGGTGCTGGAGATATCAGAGAACCGGATCGCCGGGTTCCACTGCTTCCTGGACACGGCACGCTGGTTCCCCCTCTTCGACCTGCCCCTCCACATCGAGGGCAAGCCCGACCAGGCGCAGTAGCGCGCACAGCGCCGGGTCGGGGTCCCGCAGCCGTATGCGGCCCCCGGCCCGTTTCGCCGTGAGCTGCAACCGGGCCAGCAGGTCGACGGCCCCCAGCCCGGGCGGCCCGATCCCGGCGACGTCGCACACCACCACCCCGCCCGCCCCGTCCGCCCCCAGCCGCGCGCGCACCTCGGCACAGAGCCGAGGCACCGCGTCCCGGGTGACGGGGCCCGGCAGCACGAGTACGGCGGGTGTCGTCGCGTCCACGACCGGTAGACCGGACCGACCCCTGGAACTCATCGCGGACACGACGGCAGCTGCGCCGGCCCCGCCGCCGGGGGCCGGTTCGCCCGCCCGGCCGCCGGCAGGCCCCGCGGTCAGGCGATGCGGTCCAGCACGATCGGGTTCGGGGTGAACGGCGTGCCCGCGGCGGCGATGTCGTACGAGCCCTCGACGGCCTCCAGCGCGTAGGAGAAGCGCTCGGGGGTGTCCGTGTGGAGGGTGAGGAGGGGCTGGCCCTCGGTGACGGTGTCGCCGGGCTTGGCGTGCATCTCGACGCCCGCGGCGGCCTGCACCGGGTCCTCCTTGCGGGCGCGGCCGGCGCCGAGACGCCAGGCGGCGATGCCGATGTCGTAGGCGTCGAGACGGGTCAGGACGCCCGAGGAGGGGGCCTTCACGACGTGCTGCTCGCGGGAGGTGGGCAGGTCCGCGTCGGGGTCGCCGCCCTGGGCCGCGATCATGCGGCGCCAGGCGTCCATGGCGGAGCCGTCGGCCAGCGCCCTCGCCGGGTCGGCGTCCTTCACCCCGGCCGCGTCGAGCATCTCGCGGGCCAGCGCGATCGTCAGCTCGACGACGTCCGCCGGGCCGCCGCCCGCGAGGACCTCGACCGACTCGCGGACCTCCAGCGCGTTGCCGGCGGTCAGGCCCAGCGGGGTGGACATGTCCGTCAGCAGCGCCACGGTCCTCACTCCGTGGTCCGTGCCCAGGCCGACCATCGTGGAGGCCAGCTCGCGGGCGTCCTCGATGGTCTTCATGAAGGCGCCGCTGCCGACCTTCACGTCGAGGACCAGGGAGCCGGTGCCCTCCGCGATCTTCTTCGACATGATCGAGGAGGCGATCAGCGGGATGGCCTCGACGGTGCCGGTGACGTCGCGCAGCGCATACAGCTTCTTGTCGGCGGGGGCCAGGCCGTCGCCCGCCGCGCAGATCACCGCGCCCACGCTGTCCAGCACGGACAGCATCTCCTCGTTGGACAGGAGCGCGCGCCAGCCCGGGATGGACTCCAGCTTGTCCAGGGTGCCGCCGGTGTGGCCGAGACCCCGGCCGGAGAGCTGGGGGACGGCCGCGCCGCAGGCCGCGACCAGGGGCGCCAGCGGGAGGGTGATCTTGTCGCCGACGCCCCCGGTGGAGTGCTTGTCGGCGGTCGGCAGGGACAGCGACGAGAAGTCCATGCGCTCGCCGGAGGCGATCATGGCGGCGGTCCAGCGGGAGATCTCGCGGCGGTTCATGCCGTTGAGCAGGATCGCCATGTTCAGGGCGGCCATCTGGTAGTCGGCGACCTCCCCGCGGGTGTACGCGTCGACGACCCAGTCGATCTGCTCGTCGCTGAGTTCACCGCGGTCCCGCTTGGTGCGGATCACGGAGATGGCGTCCATCGACAGCACAGTCATGGCTTTCCTTTCGAAGGTTCCGAAAGCGACCCGGTGCGGATCGGAAAGGGAGCGGCCCCTCCGACCGGTCGTCAGGAGGGGCCGCGGGAGTTACTTGGTGAGATGGTCCGGGCCGAAGGCCTGGGGCAGCATCTCGGAGAGGGGGAGGATCCCGCCGGGGGTCTCCAGCAGCAGGTCGGGCCCGCCGAACTCGTACAGCAGTTGCCGGCAGCGGCCGCACGGGACGAGGATCTCGCCCTTGCCGTCCACGCAGGTGAAGTGCGTGAGGCGGCCGCCGCCGCTGTTCTGCAGCTCCGAGACGAGACCGCACTCCGCGCACAGGCCGAGCCCGTAGGAGGCGTTCTCGACGTTGCAGCCCGAGACGATCCGGCCGTCGTCGACGAGGGCCGCCACGCCGACCGGGTAGCCGGAGTACGGGGCGTACGCCCGGGACATGGCGTCCCGGGCCACCGTACGCAGCTTCTCCCAGTCGACGGCGGTCACTTGCCCTGTCCCTTCCGGTACGGCAGGCCGTCCGCCTTCGGCATCCGCAGCCGCTGCGCGGAGAGCGCGAGGACGATCAGGGTGATGACGTACGGGGTGGCGGCGACGACCTGGTTCGGGACCTCGTTGGTGGTGGCGTACCAGGAGTACACCAGGACACCGATGACCGCGGTGATCAGGGCCTGGACGTACTTCTTGCGGACCGCGAGCCAGATCGCGCCGATGAGCAGCAGCAGCGCGCCGAGCAGCAGCAGGGCGTGGACGTTCTCCGAGCCGCCGCGCAGGTTGAGGCTGTCGGTGTAGCCGAACAGGCCGGCGCCGAGGGCGAGGCCGCCCGGCATCCAGTTGCCGAAGATCATCGCGGCGAGGCCGATGAAGCCGCGCCCGCTGGTCTGGCCCTCCAGGTAGAAGGGGTTGGCGACGATGGAGAGGAAGGCTCCACCGAGGCCGGCCAGACCGCCGGAGATGATCACGGCGATGTACTTGTACTTGTAGACGTTGACGCCGAGGGACTCGGCGGCGATCGGGTTCTCACCGCAGGAGCGCAGCCGCAGACCGAAGGCGCTGCGCCACAGGATCCACCAGGTGGCGGGGATCAGCGCGACGGCGACGAGGGTCAGCCACGAGACGTTGGTGACCAGACCGCCGAGCAGGCCGGCGAGGTCGGAGACGAAGAACCAGCCCTTGGAGTTGAGTTCCGTCAGCGCGTCGGACAGTCCGGGGACGGTGAAGTCGCCGATGGACTCGACCGGCGGGGACTGCTTGGCGGAACCGCCCTGGTGGCCCTCGAAGGCCAGCGGGGCGAGGTAGCGGGTGGCGCCGAGGGCGAGGATGTTGATGGCCACACCGGAGACGATGTGGTTGACGTTGAAGGTGACGGTGACGAAGGCGTGCAGCAGACCGCCGATCGCGCCGCCGGCGATGCCGACCAGGACGCCGGTCCACGGGCCGTACTGGAAGCCGGCCCAGGCGCCGAACCAGGTGCCGAGGATCATCATGCCCTCGAGGCCGATGTTGACCACGCCCGAGCGCTCGGCCCACAGACCGCCGAGACCGGCCAGGCCGATCGGGACGGCCAGTTCCAGGGCCGTGGACATCTGGCTGACGTTGGTGATGCCGTCCGCGCCGGTGATGATGCGGACCAGCGAGGTGAGTGCCAGGACGCCGGAGATGACCAGCAGCAGCACGGGCAGCGACATCCTCCGCCCGGTCCGGGCGGTGGGCTCCAGCGAGGGCTGGTTGAGGTCGGTCGCGGTGGTGCTCGTGGTCATCGGCCAGCCACCTCCTTCTTGACGTTGTTGTCCGCGCCGAGGACGTGCCCGGCGGCGAGTTCGGCGCCGACGCGGCGCTGCTGGCGACGCAGGCCCCACTCACGGACGGTCTCGTAGGAGACGACGACCGAGAGCACGATCAGGCCCTGCATGATGACCGCGATCTCCTTGTCGTAGCCGTGGAAGTCCAGCTCCGGTGACGCCTTGTCGAGCCAGGCCCACAGCAGGGACGCGAAGGCGATGCCGACGGGGCTGTTGCGGCCCAGCAGGGCGATGCCGATGCCGAGGAAGCCGATGCCGGTGGGGAAGTTCAGGCTGTACGTGTGGGTGTCGCCGAGCAGGATCGGCAGACCCGCGAGGCCGGCGACGCCGCCGGAGATCAGCATGGCGGTGAGGATCATCCGCTTGGGGTCGACACCGCTGGCCGCGGCGGCCGTCTCCGAGGCGCCGGAGGCGCGCAGGTCGAAACCGAAGCGGGTGCGGTTGAGGACGACCCAGTAGCCGACGCCGAGCGCGACGGCGAGGAGGACCAGGCCGTAGATCTCGCCGGCGGCGCCCATGTCGATGCCGGGCACCCAGCCGGACTCGGCCATCTCGCCGGTGGTGTTGTTGTTGCCGACCTTGACGCCGAAGACGGTCGGCAGCCAGAGGTAGCCGATGATGGAGGTCGCGATCGCGTTGAGCATGATCGACGCGACGACCTCGCTGACCCCGCGGGTGACCTTGAGGACACCGACGATGCCGGCCCAGAAGGCACCGGTGAGGATCGCCGTGAGCATCAGCAGCGGGACCTGGAGGAACGCGGGCAGGTCGACGTGGGCGCCGACGATCGCGGCCATCATGGCGCCGAGCAGGTACTGGCCGTCGACACCGATGTTGAACAGGTTCATGCGGAAGCCGACGGCCACCGCGAGGGCCGCGATGTAGTACAGCGACGCCTGGTTGATGATCCGGACCTGGATGTCCGAGAACGACGCCTGCTCGAACATGATCGTGAACGGCTCGACCGGGTTCTTGCCGGACGCGAGCAGCACGATCGCGGTCAGCACGAAGGCGACGGCGAGCGCGAGGACCGGCCCCGCCACCGCGAGGAGCACCCGCTCCTTGTCGAACTTCTTCATCAGCGGGCCTCGCCTTCCGGAGACGCGGGGCCCTTGCCCGGTGTCTCGGGGGTCTCTTCGTGTTCGAGGTGGCCGGTGGCGGCACCGGTCATGGCGGAGCCGAGCTCCTCGGGGGTGATGGTGGCCGGGTCGGCGTCCGCGACCAGCCTGCCGTTGTAGATCACCCGGAGGGTGTCGGACAGGCCGATCAGCTCGTCGAGGTCGGCGGAGATCAGCAGCACGGCCAGACCCTCGCGGCGGGCCTCCCGGATCTGGTCCCAGATCTGGGCCTGCGCGCCGACGTCCACACCGCGGGTGGGGTGGGCGGCGATCAGGAAGCGCGGCTTGTGGCTCATCTCGCGGCCGACGATCAGCTTCTGCTGGTTGCCGCCGGACAGGGAGGCGGCGGTGACGTCGATGCCGGGGGTGCGGACGTCGTACTCGGCGACGATGCGGCGCGTGTCCTCCTGTGCGGCCTTCGGGTCGAGCCAGACGCCCTTGGCGTTGGGCCGCTCGGTCACATGACCGAGGATACGGTTCTCCCAGAGAGGGGCCTCCAGGAGCAGACCGTGCCGGTGGCGGTCCTCGGGGATGTAACCGACGCCCTGCTCACGGCGCTTGCGGGTGGGCCACGTCGTGATCTCGTCGTCGGCCAGCCGGATGATGCCGGAGTCGGCGGGCTTCAGGCCGATCAGCGCGTCGATCAGCTCGGTCTGGCCGTTGCCCTCGACGCCGGCGAGGCCGAGGACCTCGCCCGCGTGGATGGTGAAGCTGATGTCGTCCAGGAGGGCCTTGCCGCCGGGCGCCGTGAGACGCAGCTTGTCGACGCTCAGGACGGCGCGGTCGGTGACCGTGGACTCGGCGGTCTCCGGGGTGGGCAGCTCGCTGCCCACCATCAGTTCGGCGAGCTGGCGCGGGGTGGTCTCGGCGGGGACGGCCGTGCCGACGGTCGTGCCGCGCCGGATGACGGTGATCTCGTCGGCGACCGACAGCACCTCGCCCAGCTTGTGCGAGATGAAGATGACCGACAGGCCCTGCGCCTTGAGCTCGCGCAGGTTGGCGAAGAGCGCGTCGACCTCCTGCGGCACCAGCACGGCGGTGGGCTCGTCGAGGATCAGGGTGCGGGCGCCGCGGTAGAGGACCTTGAGGATCTCCACGCGCTGGCGCTCGGCGACGCCGAGTTCCTCCACGAGGACGTCGGGGCGGACCCCGAAGCCGTACCGGTCGGAGATCTCCTTGATCGTGCGGCGGGCCTTGGCGCCGATGCCGTGGAGCTTCTCGCTGCCGAGGACCACGTTCTCCAGAACGGTGAGGTTGTCGGCCAGCATGAAGTGCTGGTGCACCATGCCGATGCCGCGCGCGATGGCGTCGGCGGGGGACGAGAAACTCACCTGGTCGCCGTCGACCGTGATGGTGCCCTCGTCCGGCTTCTGCATGCCGTAGAGGATCTTCATCAGGGTCGACTTGCCGGCGCCGTTCTCACCGACGAGGGCGTGGACGGTGCCCTTGCGGACGGTGAGGTGGATGTCGTGGTTGGCCACCACGCCGGGGAATCGCTTGGTGATACCGGCGAGTTCGACGGCGGTCGCCTGACCGTTGACCGCCGCGTCGGCCGGAGGGCTGCTGGACGCGTTGATGGCGCACTCTCCTGGGGAAAGGGGGTCGTCTACGCGCGTAGCGCCCCTACGGCATCGAAAGGGGCGACGCCCGAGACAACGGGGTACAGGGAGGAAGACTCCCCGTACCCCGTTGAGCGGACGTAACCCCGCGGTTACCGGCGACTCCGGGGAGGTGCGGGCCGGGTGGGCGGCTCCCGCACGGCCGCACGACCCCGGGGTCGCGTATCTGCTCGAGGTCCTGCTCGGTCAGCTGGTCCTGACCTTGATCTCGCCGCTGATGATCTTCTCCTTGGCCGTCTCGATGGCCTCCTGGAGCTTGGTGTCGTCCTTGAACGTGGGGTTCGAGTCGGCGAGACCGACCTCACCGCTCTTCAGATCGCCCCTGACGATACCGGTCTCGGGCTTGCCGTCCTCGACCGACTTCGTCAGGTTGTACACCGCCTTGGCGACGTCCTTCATCGCGGAGGTCAGGATCGCGTCCTTGTACTTCGCGAGGGCTTCCTGCTGGTACTGGTCGGAGTCGACGCCGATCGCCCACACCTTGTTGGCGGCGGCGGCCTCGATCACGCCCTGACCGGACAGACCGGCCGCCGCGTACACGACGTCGGCCTTCTTCTCGATCTGGCCCTCGGCGGCCGACTTGCCCTTGTCGGGGCTGGAGAAGCCGCCCTCCTCGGCCGTCTGGGTCAGGTACTGGGTGAGCACCTTCGCCTTCGGGTTGGTGTCCTTGACGCCCTGCTCGAAGCCGGCCTGGAACTTGTGGATCAGCGGGATGTCCACACCGCCCACGAAGCCGACCACGTTGCTCTTGGTGCTCTTCGCGGCCGCGACGCCCGCGAGGTACGAGGCCTGCTCCTCGGAGAAGACCAGGTCGGCCACGTTCTTCAGCTGCACGGTGGAGTCGTCCACGATGCCGAAGGTGGTGTCCGGGTACTGCTCGGCGGCCTCCTTCACTGCGGTCGCGTACGCGTAGCCGACGCCGATGACGGGGTTGTAGCCCTGCTTGGCCAGGGAGACCAGGCGCTGCTCCTTGTCGGCGTCCGTCTCGCCCTCGGTGGGCTCGATGTCCTGGGTCTGGTACCCGAACTCCTTCTTCGCCTGCTCCAGGCCCGCGTACGCGGCGTCGTTGAAGGACTGGTCGCCCTTGCCGCCGACGTCGTACGCGATCGCGAGGCCCTTGTCGCCGCCCTTCGCGTCGGAGGAGGACGAGGCCTCCGTCGAGGTGCCGCCACAGGCGGAGAGGGCGAGGGCGAGGGAGGCGGTCGCTGCGCCTGCGACCGCGATGCGGGAAACCCGGCGCATGTTCTGGTGCTCCTAGTCGTACAAGCGCCGGAGGGTACTGCTCAGTGGTGCTTCACAGCGTCGGCGCTGGCTTTCGCCGAGGGTAACGCGCGTAGACCCTGGCGGGAAAGCCCCGGTTGCCCGGTTGTTATGGGGCCGTGTCGCAAGGCGGGCGGGGAGGTTGGCGTGGGGGGTGGGGGGCGATTTGGGTGGGAGCGCGCACGCGGGTTCGTTGTGGCTGGTCGCGGGGTTCCCCTCGGCTGTGAGGGGGTGCCGGCGGGGCGGTGGGGGGAGCCGGGCCCGCGGGGCGTTTTTCGCCATCGGGGACGGCCGGGGCTGCGGGAGGACCGTCGTACGTCATCACATCGGGGCGGCCGGCCCCGGAGAACGTGAAGCGGGCGGGAGCCGTGGTGGCGCCCGCCCGTTTCAGGTGACTGTCACTCCTCGGCCCGCGCGGGCCGGAGTGGGGAACTACTCGGTCTTCACCTTGATCTTGCCGCTGATGATCTCTTCCTTCGCCTTGGCGACGGCGTCGGAGAGGCCCGCGATCTTGGCGAACTCCGGGTTCGAGTCGGCCAGGCCCACGCCGTTGACCTTCAGGTCGAAGGTCTGGACACCGGTGAGCGGCTTGCCGTCCTCGACGGACTTGGCGAGCGTGTAGACCGCGCCGCCGACGTCCTTGAGGGCCGAGGTGAGGATGGAGCCCTTGTAGGAGGCGAGGGCCTCCTGCTTGTACTGGTCGGAGTCGACGCCGATGGCCCAGACCTTCGCCTTGGCGGCGGCCTCGATGACACCCTGACCGGAGAGGCCGGCCGCGGCGTACAGGACGTCGGCACCCTTCTCGATCTGGCCCTCGGCGGCGGCCTTGCCCTTGTCGGGGCTGGAGAAGCCACCCTCCTCGGCCGTCTGGGTCAGGTACTGCGAGATGACCTTGACCTTGCCGCCGCTGGTGTCCTGGACACCCTGCTTGTAGCCGGCCTCGAACTTGTGGATGAGCGGGATGTCCACACCGCCCACGAAGCCGACGGTGTTCGACTTGGTGGCCTTGGCGGCCGCGACACCGGCGAGGTAGGAGGCCTGCTCCTCGGCGAAGACGAGGGACGCCACGTTGTCGCCCTCGACGACCGAGTCGACGATGCCGAACGTGGTCTTCGGGTACTTCTTGGAGGCGGCCTCCATGGCGGGGCCGTAGGCGAAGCCGACACCGACGACCGGGTTGTAGCCCTGCTTGGCGAGGGACTCCAGACGCTGCTGCTTGTCGGCGTCGGTCTCACCCTCGGTGGGCTCGATGTCGGCCGTCTTGTAGCCGAACTCCTTCTCGGCCTTCTGCAGACCCGCGTACGCCGCGTCGTTGAAGGACTGGTCGCCCTTGCCGCCGATGTCGTACGCGATCGCGAGGCCCTTGGCGCCCTTGCTCTCGCCGTCGCCGCCGTTGCCGCTCTCGCTGCTGGTCCCACCACAGGCCGTGGCGGCGAGCGCCAGCGACGCGACCCCCACCGCGACGCGGGTCAGTTTGGAAATCCGACGCATCTTGAAGTTCCCCATCTTCTCCAAAGCCCCGCAGCCGGGTGCTCAGTTCGGCGCACATTAACGCGCGTAGACACTCCTGGGAACGGGGTTTCGGCTGGCCGTTATCCATTCGTGCCGATGGCCGGTTACGTCCTCGTGAACCATGGGATCGAAAGGGACGCTTGGGGCAGAGCCCTCACGTGTCTCTCGCGTTCCGTGTCCGCGGGGTGACTCAGGCGTGACGGTGCGCGTGCCGTACGGGGCCGTACGCCACGCGCACCAGGCTGCCGCGAGGGCGGGGGCGCCGCAACCGGAGGGCGGGTGCGGATCGGGCACCGACTCCGTGGAGGCGGTGCGCCGGACTCCCGCGCCGGCCCCTGGCCCGGTGACAGGGCTAGGGGGCCGTGGTCTCGAGGACCTGCATCCGGGCGTCCAGGAGGGCCGCGGCGGTGAACAGTTCGACGCCCACGGTGATGGCGTGCTCGTCCGCGTCGAAGTCGCCCTGGTGGAGGTCGCGGACCGTGAGGTCGCCCGGGCGGCGGACACCCAGGCGGGCCATGGCGCCGGGGACGTGCTCCAGGTACCAGGAGAAGTCCTCGCCGCCGAGGCTCTGCTCGGTGTCCTCGACTGCCGTGGCGCCGCGGCGGGCGGCCATGGCGTCGTGGATCAGCTCGGTGACGACGGGGTCGTTGACGACCGGCGGCACACCTCGGACGTAGTTGATCTCGGACTTGGCGCGGTGCAGGGTCGCGACCTCGGCGATCGCCTCGTGCACCAGGTCGGGCGCCTGCCGCCAGGCGTTGATGTCGAGGCAGCGGACGGTGCCGGACAGCTCGGCGTGCTGCGGGATCACGTTCGGGGCGTGGCCCGACTCGACGCGGCCCCAGGTCACGGACAGCCCACTGCGGGCGTCGACGCGGCGGGCGACCAGCGCCGGCACGTCGGTGACGACGCGGGCGGCGGCCGTGACGAGGTCGGTGGTCAGGTGGGGGCGCGCGGTGTGGCCGCCGGGGCCGTCGAGGGCGATCTCCAGGCGGTCGCAGGCCGAGGTGATGGGACCGTGGCGCAGGCCGATACGGCCGGCGTCGACCCTCGGGTCGCAGTGCACGGCGATGATCCGGCCGACGCCTTCGAGGGCGCCGCTCCTGATCACGTCGCCCGCGCCGCCGGGGAGGACCTCCTCGGCGGGCTGGAAGATCAGCCGTACGGGGCGCGGCAGCTGTCCCTTGCGGTGCAGGTCGGTGAGGACGAGCCCGGCGCCGAGCACGACGGTGGTGTGCACGTCGTGGCCGCAGGCGTGGGCGCGGTCCGGGACGGTGGAGCGGTACTCGCAGTCCACCTTGGTGTCGGGAATGGGCAGCGCGTCGATGTCGGCGCGCATCGCGAGGCGGGGCCGGCCGCCGTCCCAGTCACCGATGTCGCAGATGAGTCCGGTTCCACTGTCGAGCACGCGCGGCCGGAGCCCTGCCTTCTCCAGGCGGGCCTTGATCGCGGCGGTCGTGCGGAACTCCTGGTTTCCGAGCTCGGGGTGCATGTGCAAGTCACGGCGGAACGCGACGAGTTCGGCACGCAGGGCTTCGGGCAGGGTGCCGGGGAGGGCGGCTTCGGCTTCCCCTGGCAGATCGGCCTCGGACTCTCGGGACATCAGTTGGTTCACCCTCTGAAGGGTAGGGCGACCGAGCGACCTTCTCACCCTCGATCAACAAAAAATCAGCCCGTAAGGGGAAGATTTCTGGCCGCACGACGCATACGTATGGTCAGGGATGGGTATACCCGTTCGTCTTTCGGGGCGGGCACACCTCAGGGAGGGGACGCGAACGACGCGGCACCGACGGCGCGACACACCGGGATGACCGGGGCGTCCCTTCGGGAACGCCGGGGTTGCCCGCGAATCCCATCGTCTAAACGTCCGTTGTACCGGAACGATTCCCACGTTCCACGCATACCACGTTCCGGCCGCCGTGATGCGCCGAAGACGTCGCCGGTGAGTCACTGTTCGACTACGCCGAGCGAGACTCACCTGGTACGGGGCCGGGTCGTGAGACGGAAACGAAAGGCGTGACGGTGACCAGGGTCACCACGGTGCGCGAGGGCGGACGGGGGTGGTGCGGTGGCGCTGCGGCGCTGGTGGACGGCTGGCGCTGGTGGACGGCTGCCTGTGAGGGTCGGCCACGGTCCTTGCGTCGCGGCTGAGGCCCGCTGGAGCCGGGCGGGAGGGAAGGAGGGCGGGCGGGGGCGGACTGGGGGCCGGTTGGCCGACAGTCGCCCCTGAAGGGGGACGCGGGAGTCGAGCCCGCCGGGCCTGTCCTCGGAGAACCGGTCGCGGAAGGACCGGTGGCGGTGGCCGGAGCTGTCCGGTGCATGGCACGTACGTACGTGCCCACAGGTGGACCGGGAGCGTCACGTGGACGGTGGGGCCGTGGGACTCGGGAAGGTCACGCCGGTCGCCGGCCGGGCTCAGCGGGGGTGGGCGCGCGCCCCCGTCTCTCCCCGGACGCCGCGCCGAGCACTGCTGCAGGCAGCGGCGGCCCGTCGCGCGGAGCGGGATCGTGGCCGAGCCCGGGGAGGAAGAGGCCCGCTCCGCCCGCGAGGGCCTGCGCCGGCCTGCCGCGCGGCGGCAGGTGGCGGAACGTGTGGACGTCGTGGGCGCGGGCTCGTGGTCAGGCCGGTGCCACCGACGACAGGCGGTGGACGTCTCGTGCCGTGCCCGTGACCCCGGAGAGGAAGCCCTGGGCGCGGGGGGAGGCGGTCTCGGTCAGCCAGCTGGGGTCGATGTCGCAGACGGCGACGCGTACGTCCGTGCCCGCGAGGGCCAGCGGCAGGGTGTGGACCACGGTCGACGGGAAGCTGAGGATGGTGCGGCCGATGGGGCCGCGGCGGGCGATCAGTTCGAGGGGGAGGTCGGGACGGACGATCTCCAGACCCGTCTCGGCGGCGAGGGCGTGGAGCTTGTCGGAGCTCTCGCGGCGGTGGGCGAAGTAGCGGGTCGCGCCGTGGGCCGCGGCGAGGGAGCGCACCGCTTCGAGGTAGCGGTCGCCGTCCACCACGCCGGTCTCCACCAGGGACGTGCCGACGAGGTCCGCGCCCTTGGTGAGGCGGGGCGGGCCGAAGCGGGACCGGGTCCAGGCGAAGGCGTTGGCGGTGACGGTGACACCGTCGGGGGTCTCGTCGATCGGCATGGAGGAGAAGACCTCGACCCGTCGGCCGGCCGTCGGGGTCAGCCGTCTGCGGGCCTTCGCGGAGACCGGGGCGAAGACCAGGTCACGCGGGCCGGGGCGGCCGCCCTTGCGGTGCCAGCGGACCAGGCGTTCACCGCGGGCCAGCTGGGAGACGAACTCCATGGTGGCGGTGCCGTCGTCGACCACGACGACGTCCGGTGCCCTGGTGATCGTCAGCAGGAGCTGGACGTAGCGGGAGAAGGGGTCGCCCAGGACGACGCGGCGCGCGGCGCGCAGCAGCGGGGCGAGCCCGCCGACGGTACGGAAGGGGGCGGCGGTGCCACCGCGGGCCTCCTCCCAGCGCACCTCGTGTCCCTCGTCCCGCGCCAGCTCCGCCATCCGGCGCAACTGGCCACGGGTCATGGGGTCGTTGGGCGAGAGGACCACCAGGGTGAGCCCCGTGCCGGACGCGCCCGCCGAGGGGCGTACGCCGTAGGAGGCGGCGAGCCCGGAGGACGCCCCCGGTTCGGAGGCCGGCCCCGCGCCGGGGGCCTGGCGCGTGCCGAGGGCGTGGGCGTGGGCCCACTCCAGCACGTTCAGGAGCTGTACCGGGCTCTCGACGAAGGCGAGAGTGGGGGGGCCGGCGGTTCCGGCGCGGGGGCTCATCGACGTACGACCGTCGCTTCCCTGGGTGGGTGGGGTGGGGGTGTCAGACGCCGACCGGCTCGCCCGCCGCCGCCGCGATCTCCGCCTCGGCGACGACACCGGTGACGCGGCGCAGCTTCTTCATGGGGCCGAGCTCGGAGTCGTAGACCTTCTTGACGCCGTCGCCGAGGGAGGCCTCGATGGTGCGGATGTCGCGGACCAGACGGGTGAGGCCCTGGGGCTCGACGGAGGCGGCCTGGTCGGAGCCCCACATCGCGCGGTCGAGGGTGATGTGGCGCTCGACGAAGGTGGCGCCGAGGGCGACCGCGGCGAGCGTGGTCTGCAGGCCCGTCTCGTGGCCGGAGTAGCCGATCGGGACGTTCGGGTACTCGGCCTGCAGGGTGTTGATGACGCGGAGGTTCAGCTCCTCGGCCTTCGCCGGGTACGTCGAGGTGGCGTGGCAGAGCAGGATGTTGTCCGAGCCGAGGACCTCGACCGCGTGGCGGATCTGCTTCGGGGTGGACATGCCGGTGGAGAGGATGATCGTGCGGCCGGTGGCGCGGAGCGCGCGCAGCAGCTCGTCGTCGGTCAGGGAGGCGGAGGCCACCTTGTGGGCGGGGACGTCGAACTTCTCCAGGAAGGCGACGGCCTCGGTGTCCCACGGGGACGCGAACCAGGCGATGCCCTTGTCCTTGCAGTACGCGTCGATCTGGCGGTACTCGTCCTCACCGAACTCCACGCGGTGGCGGTAGTCGATGTAGGTCATGCGGCCCCAGGGGGTGTCGCGCTCGATGTCCCACTGGTCGCGGGGCGTGCAGATCTCGGGGGTCCGCTTCTGGAACTTGACGGCGTCGCAGCCGGCCTCGGCGGCGACGTCGATCAGCTTGAAGGCGTTCTCCAGTTCGCCGTTGTGGTTGATGCCGATCTCGCCGCAGATGTAGACGGGCTGGCCGGGGCCGGCGATGCGCTCGGTACCGAAGGTGCGGAGGCGGGAGTTGATGGCAGACATGGTGGAACGTTCCTTACTTGTCGAGGGGGTCGAGAGAGTCGAGAGACGGACCGAGGATCCAGCCGGCGATCTCCCGGATCGCGCCTTCACCGCCGGGGACGGTGGTGACCGCGCGTGCGGCGCCGCGCACGACGTCGTGGGCGCTGCCGACCGCCACGGGCCAGCCCACGAGGGCGAAGCACGGGAGGTCGTTGACGTCGTTGCCGACGTAGAGCACGCGCTCGGGCGCGATGCCCTGTTCCTCGCACCACTGCTTCAGGGCGAGGTCCTTCCGGTCGATGCCGTGGAGCACCGGGAGCTTGAGCTTCCGGGCCCGGGCGGCCACGACCGGGTTCTGTTCCGTGGACAGGATCAGCATCTTCAGGCCGCTGTCGCGCAGGGCCGCGATGCCGAGTCCGTCGCCGCGGTGCACGGAGACGAACTCCCGTCCGTCGGAGTCGATCAGCACCCGGTCATCGGTCTGGGTGCCGTCGAAGTCGAGGACTACGGCGTCGATGTCGTCGTAGGCGGGGAGGGCGCCGGGCCGGTTCGCGTCGAAGAGGGGCGCGAGGGCCTGGGCGCGGGCGAGGTCGTGCGGGTCGTCGATCTCCAGGACCCGGGCGGGGTCGGTGCGGACGGGTTCCGTACGGCCGAAGAAGCGGTGCCGGTGCTTGCGGAGCCCGGCGGCGTCCATGGCGTAGGCGGCACCGGTCTCCAGCAGGTCCTGGGGGCGGTCCTGGCGGCGGGGGCGGAACGACTTGTCGTGGTTGACGCCGTAGCCGCCGGCGGTGTCCGCGGGGGCCGGCCGGCCGTCGCCCGGGGCGACGGCTCCGAGGCCGCCGGCCTCGCCGTGCGCCTCGTGGGCGGCCGTCCGCGCGCCCACCGGGTGCGTCTCGCCGCCGGTGAACTCGTCCGCCGTGTCACGCCAGAGGAAGCCGTGGAACGGGGCGACCGTCAGCGCGGTGTCGGCACCGTGCTCGACGACGGCGCGGGCCACGCCGTCGATGTCCTCGCGGAGGATGAACGGGCTGGTGCACTGGACCAGGAGGACGACGTCGACGGTGACGCCGTGGAGCGCCTCGTGGGCGTCGAGGGCGTGCAGGACGGCGGCCTCGGAGGTGGCGGTGTCGCCGGCGATGGCGGCGGGCCGCAGGACGACCTCGGCGCCGGACTCGCGGGCGGCGGCGGCGATGGCGTGGTCGTCGGTGGAGACGACCACGTCGGTCACCAGCCGGGCGGCCCTGCACTCGCGGACCGCGCGGGCCACCAGCGGCACACCGCCGACGGGCGCGAGGTTCTTCGCGGGGACGCCCTTGGAGCCGCCGCGGGCGGGGATGACGGCGAGGACGCGGCGCTCGGAGGGCGCCCGGTCCGCTTCCGGGTGGGACATCAGTGGGGCTCCTTGCGGGGGCGACGGGTGGCGGCTCACAGCTCCCCCATCCGCCGGATGACGGGTGCCACGCGCTGCACGCCGTGCCGGTAGGCGCCGCGCGCCGCCCGGCGCACGATCTGCCGTACGGGCCCGGCCTGCCGGTCGGCGGCGGGCGCCCCCGGCAGCGGACTGCCGTCGGGGCCGAGGTGGTGGCGGGCGAGGATGCCGGGCAGGTAGCCGGGCGCGGTGACGGGGGTGTAGTACGGCGTGAGGGGCGGGAGTTCGGCGGCGATCAGCTGGGTGATGCGGTCGCGGGCGGCGTCGAAGGCGGTGGCGTAGGAGCCTTCACCGGAGGGGGTGCTCGCGGCGGCGACACCCTGCCGGGCCACCCACTCGGGGTCGGGCGCCGGCTCGTGCCCGGCGTCCAACTGGTCCCAGGAGGCGAGGCATCCGGAGCCGACGAAGTGGTGGTTGCCGAGCGCCTCGCGGATCCCGAGGTCGGTGAGGACCACGGTGGGGATCCGGCGGTGCAGGGACTCCAGGGCGGCCGTGGAGCTGACGGTGACGAGCAGGTCGGTGGTGTCGAGGACCTCGCCCATGTGCCCGTAGACCAGGCGGAAGTTGGACGGCAGATCGGTCTTCTGCGCCAGCTTCTGGTAGGGCAGCTCCTCGATGTGCGTGGTGTGCTCGCCCGGCTTGGAGCGCAGCTTCAGCAGGACCTGGCGGTCCGGGTGCAGCCGGGCGTGCCGGACGAGCCGGTCCAGCAGGTACGTACGGTCCTTGCGGTTGTCCGGGACGGACGGCTGGACGGCGAAGACGACCGTGTAGGGCCTGCCCTCCTGCGCGGACGCGGCGCCCGCGGCCTCGTACGGCCTGCCGCCGAGGAAGGGCAGCGCGACCTCGGTGACCGAGGTGGCGTCGGCACCGACCCCCTCGTAGACGGCGCGGAAACGCTCCGCGTCCTGACGGGAGTTGGCGAGGACGAGGTCCGCGCCGTGCCGCAGCAGCAGACCGTCGGCGAGCTTCTCGTAGACGACGCCGACATAGCCGGTGACGACCACGGGCCGCCTGCTGCGGGCGCCCCAGGCGTGCCGCAGGCCGTGCAGCATCGCCTGGACGCCGCCGCCCACGAGGGCGAGCACGAGGACGTCGTACGACTCGGCCGCCTCCGGTGTGCCCAGGGCGCGCAGGAACTCCACACCCGTCACCTCGCGCAGGGAGTCGGGGCGGACACCGACCTCCTGGAGCTGGCGGGCGGTGGGGGTTGCACGGCCGCGCAGGAGGAAGCCGTCCAGGCGGATGTCCGCGCCCTCGGGGGCGAGGCGGCTCGCGGTGAGCGCACCCCATTTCCACCGGGTGTCGGAATCGGCGAGGACGGCGACTCGCAGGCTGTTCTTAGCACTTGCTGGCACGTCGAAGACGCTAGGAAGGGATTCCGTTGATCGGCCCAACCCGAATGCAACAAAGGGTTAACAGCGCGTCGACGAATGGCGAATCGGGCCGGGAAACACCGGGAATTGTGCCTGGTTCACGGTACCGCCACGCGTCGTTCACCTGGCATCAAGCGGCTGGTCAAGACGAATGCCGGAGGGCCGCCTAACGTCACAGGGGTGGTCAAGCTCTCCGTCATCGTGCCGTTCTACAACGTGCAGCAATACGCGCCCGACACCCTGAAGAGCCTCAGAGCCAACGCGCGTGAGGACTTCGAATTCATTCTCGTCGACGACTGCTCGCGCGACGGGACACCGGACATCCTCGCGCGCGCGGAGCGCGAGTTGCCGGGCGCCGTGTACGTCCGACACGAGCAGAACGGAGGACTGGCGACCGCGCGCAACACGGGCATCGACAGGGCCCGTGGCGAGTACCTGACGTTCCTCGACGGGGACGACTGGCTCGCCCCCGGCTACTACCGGCAACTCGTGTCCGCGATAGAGGAGTTGGGGTGCGACTTCGTCCGCACGGACCATGTCCAGTGCACCGCGCGGGCCCGTTCGGTCCACCGGGTGCCCAACGGGCGGCGGGGCGTGGTGATGAACCCGCGTGACGCGATCCTGCCGGCGGACCGCTCCACCTCCGTGGACTACGCGTTCGCGTGGGCCGGTGTCTACCACCGCCGGCTGGTCGAGCGGGGGCTGCTGCACTTCACCCACGGGCTGCGCACGGCGGAGGACCGGCCCTGGATCTGGAAGCTGCACCGGGAGGCGGAATCCTTCGCGACGGTGGGCCTGCTGGGCGTGTTCTACCGGCGTGGAGTCGCCTCTTCTCTGACCCAGATCGGCGACGTGCGCCAACTCGATTTCATTCGCGCATTCGACCAGGTGATCGCGGAAACAGCTCAGGACCGGGACGCGGACACTCTTCTTCCCAAGGCCGTGCGCACCTATTGCGCAATCATCTCCCACCATTTGGGATCCATCGAAAGGTTCGAGCCTGCGGTGGCACGGAAACTCAAGTCGATGAGCGCGGTCGCGCTGCGCCGCATGCCGCAGGACGTGCTGGACGAGGCGCTCGACTCCATGGACGTCCAGCGCGCGACCAGGCTGCGCCGGCTGCGCCGCCGTCCCGCCGCGACGGGGGCCGCCGCGTGACCACGCAGATCTTCATGGCGTCCACGCTGTACGGCACGGCCACCCTGGCCGCCGCCCTGGACACCGAGTGCTTCCGCCCGGCGGACCGCCGCATCCTGCTGATCTCCAACAACGCGGCGACGCCGGAGACGGCTCCCGCCCTGGACGTCATGCCCGGCTTCGACCGGCTCCGGACCCGCTTCGACGACGTCATCTCCTGGAACGAGACCATCTCCCCCTTCCATCCCGGCGGTTGGTCCCCCCGCATGGACGACGTGCCCCTGTGGGAGCGGCATCTGCGGCTGCTGTGGGGGCTCGGCGACGACGACGTCGAGCTGGCGGTGGAGTCCATCCAGGTCCACCCGGCGCTCGGCTTCACCCAGATCTTCACCGGCGCGCCCGTCA
The DNA here is from genome assembly GCF_009857135.1 of Streptomyces sp. HM190. Lineage (GTDB taxonomy): Bacteria > Actinomycetota > Actinomycetes > Streptomycetales > Streptomycetaceae > Streptomyces > Streptomyces heilongjiangensis. Next base: position 5,453,712 of record NZ_CP047318.1, on the reverse strand, counting down.
CCGTGTACGCCGACGGCCTGATGAGCTACGGCCCCACCCGCAACAAGATCGACCCACTGGTCGGCACCCGGATCGACCGGCTCCTCCACCTGGACCTGGTGCCGGGTCTGGAACCCCTGCTGCTCACCGAGTTCGGGGTCCCGGCCCAGATCGTGCCGACGGACGCCTTCGTGAAGGTCCTCGCCGAGCTGGTCGACACCGGTGACGCGCTGCCCACCGTCGAGGAACCGGCGCTGCTGCTCGGCCAGTACCTCTCCGCGCTCGGCATCCTCACCGCCGAGGAGGAGGAGGACCTCCACGTGCGGATGCTGAGGGGCGCGGTGGCGCTCGGCCACTCGCGGGTGGTGTTCAAGCCGCACCCGAGCGCCCCGGCGCGCTGGTCGCGCGGGCTGGAGAAGGAGGCCGAGCGGCTCGGCGCCGACCTCACGGTGCTCGACACGCCGGTCCTCGCCGAGGTGCTCTACCAGCGGATGCGTCCGGCGCTGGTGGTCGGCTGCTTCTCCACGGCCCTGCTCACCGCCTCCGCGCTGTACGAGCTGCCCGTGGCCCGGGTGGGCACCGGGACCCTGCTGGAGCGGCTCGCGCCGTACGAGAACAGCAACCGGGTGCCGGTCACCGTCGTGGACGCGCTGGTGCCGGACCTGGGCGACCGGGCGGCGGTGGAGGCGCGGAGGCCGGGCATGAGCGTGGCCGACCTCAACCGGCTGGTCCGCGCGGTGGGCTACGCCATGCAGTCCAGGATCTACCCGTCGCTGCGCGCGGAGGCCGAGTCGTATCTGGCGCGGCATCTGAGCACGCACACCCCGCGGTACTTCAAGCGCCGCCGGCTCACCTCGCTGGGGCTGCCCGGCGGTGTCCCGGTGCAGCTCGCCTTCATCCCGCGCAACGCCACCGTACGAAGAGTCGCGCGCCGGGCCAGGTCCCTCAAGCGGGCGACCCTGGGGTGAGCGCGGCGTGACCGGGCGCACGTCCTCGTACGGGATGTACTCGGGCCTGTGCCCGGTGCGCCGAGAGTGCGTGCCGGGCGTCGCGACGGGGCGAACGTTGCCTGCCGCGGCACTAGGGCGTGTATCGAATGTGCTGGTCACAGCCATTCATTGATGGCCGCTACGAGGACGGTCGCCTCGTAGCGGACCGCGAGCTTGTCGTACCTCGTGGCCACGGCCCGGTGCCTTTTGAGGCGGTTGATGCCGCACTCGACCGCGTGCCGAGCCTTGTAGTCCTGCGGGTCGAACTTCGGCGGTCGGCCGCCGCGCGAGCCGCGTTTCTTGCGGTTGCGGGCCTGGTCGGCCTTGTCCGGGATGGTGCAGCGGATCCTGCGCTGCCGCAGGTAAGCGCGGTTCTTCCGGGAGGCGTACGCCTTGTCGGCGCGCACACGATCGGGCCGGGTGCGCGGCCTGCCTGGGCCAAGACGCGGGACGCGGATCTTGTTCAGGACAGGCTCGAACTGCGGGGAGTCGCCCCGCTGGCCGGCCGTGATCACGATGGACATGGGCTTCTGGCCTTGTTCGACGGCCAGGTGCAGCTTGGTGGTCAGGCCACCGCGCGAGCGGCCGAGGCCGTGGTCGTCGGGCTCGACGCCGACGCCGCCGGGCGGCTCCTTCTGCAGCTCCCCTTTTTCCTTGCCCCGGCGGCGTGCTGGTGGGCCCGACACACCGTGGAGTCGACGTTGATGTCCCAGGTGATCAGCTCTTTCGCGTCGGCCCGGGCCTGGAGCGCGGTGAAGATCCGATGCCAGGTGCCGTCCCGCTGCCACCGCCGGAACAAGTCGTACGCCCGGCCCCACGGCCCGTACTCGGCGGGCAGGTCCCGCCACGGAACGCCAGTACGGACCCGGAACCGTATGCCGTCGATCAGCTGCCGCCTGGCCCACGTCGGCGGCCGTCCGGGCTTCTTGCCCTTCGGCAACAGCGGTTCCAGCACCGCCCATTGCGCGTCCGTCAGATCTCCACGTGCCACGAAGCAAGATCATCTCACGTTCAAGATCCACTTTCGACACACACCCTAGGCCCCGCCGGCCAGTGACAGCTTGACGGCGAAGCCGAGGAACAGCGCGCCCGCCGCCGAGGTCGCCCCGGCCGACAGCCGCTTGCGGCGGCGGAACGCGGCGGCCAGCCTGGTGCCGCTGAATATCAGCGCGGTCAGGTACAGCACGCTCGCGAGCTGGGCGAACGCGCCGAGCACCACGAAGGACAGCGCGGGGTAGGCGTACGCCGGGTCCACGAACTGCACGAAGAAGGCGACGAAGAACAGGATCGCCTTGGGGTTGAGCAGGCTGATGACCAGCGCCCGCCGGAACGGCCGCTCGCCCTCCGCGGCCTCCCCGCGCGGGGCCTCGGCGACCGCCTCCCGGCGGCTGCGCCACATGCCCCACGCGGCCCGCAGCATGCCGACCGCGAGCCACGTCAGATAGCCCGCGCCCGCGTACTTCACGATCCCGAACAGCACGGCGTTGGCCTGCAGCAGCGAGGCAACCCCCGCCGCCGACAGGGTCATGAGCACGGCGTCCCCGCACCACACGCCCGCCGCCGCCCGGTACCCCGTCCGGATCCCCCGCCGGGCGGCGACGGAGAGGACGTACAGGGAGTTGGGGCCGGGCAGCAGGACGATCAGGACGAGGCCCGCCAGATAGGTGGGAAGGTCGACGACTCCGAACATGAGCCGCATTGTGGCACGAAGGTACGACAACGCGGCCCGGAATCAGAAGGCGTCCGAGGGCACGTAGGTGCCCCACACGTCGCGGAGGGCGTTGCAGACCTCGCCGACGGTGGCGCGGGCCTTGAGCGCCTCCCGCATCGGGTAGAGGACGTTGTCGGTGCCCTCGGCGGCCTTCTTCAGGTCGGCCAGGGCGCTGTCGACGGCCGCCTGGTCCCGTTCGGCGCGCAGCTTCGCCAGGCGCTGCGCCTGCTGGGCCTCGATCGCGGGGTCGACGCGCAGCGGCTCGTACGGCTCCTCCTCGTCGAGCTGGAAGCGGTTGACGCCGACGACGACGCGTTCGCCGGAGTCGGTCTCCTGGGCGATCCGGTAGGCGCTGCGCTCGATCTCGTTCTTCTGGAAGCCGTGCTCGATCGCGGCGACCGCGCCGCCGAGGTCCTCGACCTTCCGCATCAGCTCCACCGCCGCCGCCTCGACGTCGTCGGTCATCTTCTCGATGACGTAGGAGCCCGCGAAGGGGTCGACGGTCGCGGTCACGTCCGTCTCGTAGGCCAGGACCTGCTGGGTGCGCAGGGCCAGACGGGCGGACTTGTCCGTCGGCAGGGCGATGGCCTCGTCGAAGGAGTTGGTGTGCAGCGACTGGGTGCCGCCGAGCACCGCGGCCAGGCCCTGGACGGCCACCCGCACGAGGTTCACCTCGGGCTGCTGGGCGGTCAGCTGGACGCCCGCGGTCTGCGTGTGGAAGCGCAGCATCAGCGACTTGGGGTTCTTCGCCCCGAACTCCTCGCGCATCACCCGCGCCCAGATCCGGCGCGCGGCACGGAACTTGGCGACCTCCTCCAGGATCGTGGTGCGGGCGACGAAGAAGAACGACAGGCGGGGCGCGAAGTCGTCGACATCCATGCCGGCGGCGACGGCCGTGCGCACGTACTCGATGCCGTCGGCGAGGGTGAACGCGATCTCCTGCGCGGGTGAGGCGCCGGCCTCGGCCATGTGGTAGCCGGAGATCGAGATGGTGTTCCACTTGGGGATCTCGGACCTGCAGTACTTGAAGATGTCCGCGATCAGCCGCAGCGAGGGCTTGGGCGGGAAGATGTACGTGCCGCGGGCGATGTACTCCTTCAGCACGTCGTTCTGGATCGTGCCGGTCAGCCGGTCGGCGCTGACGCCCTGCTCCTCGGCGACGAGTTGGTACAGCAGGAGCAGCAGCGAGGCGGGGGCGTTGATCGTCATCGACGTGGAGACCTTGTCCAGCGGGATCCCGTCGAACAGGACCCGCATGTCGTCGATCGAGTCGATCGCCACACCCACCTTGCCGACCTCGCCGTGCGCGATCGGGGCGTCGGAGTCGTGGCCCATCTGGGTCGGCAGGTCGAACGCGACGGACAGGCCCATCGTGCCGTTGGCGATGAGCTGCTTGTAGCGGGCGTTGGACTCCACCGCCGTACCGAAACCGGCGTACTGCCGCATCGTCCACGGCCGTCCCGTGTACATGGACGGGTACACACCACGGGTGAAGGGGTACGCCCCGGGCTCACCCAGCTTGTCCGCCGGATCCCAGCCCTGGAGGGTCTCCGGTCCGTACACCGGCTCGATGGGCAGTCCGGACTCCGACTCGCGCGCCATGGTGTGTGCCTCCGCGTTGCTTGTTACTCGCTGGTTACTCGCTGGTACAGGCGACCCTCGCGACGGACTGTAGCGGCGGCCGTGCGCCCGGTGGAGGGGCACCTGCTGGGACCTTGCTCACAACCATGCCCCGTTGTTCGCGACGGGTCACGCGCGGGCAACCTTTCGGCAGACCCGGCCGGGAGGACGGCGGGGCCCGCGCGGCCACGGGACCGCGGCCATGGGACGGCGGGGAGCCGGATGCGTACCAGGGACATGCGGAGAGCTGTGGCCGCGCTCGCGACGCTCGTGGTGGTCGGCGGCTGTACGGGCCCGGTGGTGCGGGTGGACGGCGACCAGCGGCAGCCGGACCGCGTCGACGCCACGGCCACGCCGGGCGGCCCCCTGACGGACGACGGCGACAGGGCGACCGGAAGCGGCGGCGGCAGCGGCGGCAGCAACAGCGACGGCGACGGCGACCAGAAGGGCGGGGAGTCCGGCGGCCGGGCCGCCCCGTCGAGCGCGCCGCCCGGCGGGAACCCCGCCCCCGCGGTCCCGGCGAAGGTCCTGTGGTCGCGGGGCGACGAAGGGTTCGAGGTACGCGAACTCCAGGCGCGTCTCCGGCAGGTCGCGTGGCTGCACGTCGGGCCCACGGGGACGTACGACGACCTGACCGTGCAGGCGGTGAAGGGCTTCCAGGGCAAGCGAGGGCTGCCGCGGACGGGCAGCACGGACACCGCCACCTGGGCGCGGCTGGTGGGGATGACGCGGGAGCCCGGCAAGTGGGAGTTGTACGCGTTCGGGGGCCAGCCGGCGGCGGAGCCGGACCCGCGCTGCCTCACGGGCCGGGTGCTGTGCGTCAGCAAGACGAGTCGGACCCTGCGCTGGATGGTGAACGGCACCACGCTGACGACGGTCGAGGTACGGTTCGGCTCGCAGTACACGCCCACCCGCGAAGGCGTCTTCAGCGTCTACTTCAAGTCCCGTGACCACTGGTCGACCCTGTACGACACGGCAATGCCGTATGCGATGTTCTTCAGCGGCGGGCAGGCCGTCCACTACTCGTCCGACTTCGCGGCCCGCGGCTACTACGGCGCCTCGCACGGCTGCGTCAACGTGCGCGACGAGGCGGCCATCGCGCGGCTGTTCGCGCAGGTCAGGATCGGCGACAAGGTGGTCGTCCACTGGTGACGGGGCGGGACAAGGTGGTCGTCCACTGGTGACGGGGCGGGCGGACGAACAGGGGGACGAGCAGGCGGGCCGGCCGGGCACCGGGGCCGCGAGGGCCGGCCGCGAAGTGATGCGCGTCACAGGGCGCATAGCGGGAGGGCGCCGCGGGCGTCGCTGGGAGTACGGGGTGACCGCGGGGGATTGGGGCGCGGGCGGGACCGGGGGAACGTGTCCCGCCCGCGCCTGGGTGCACGAGCCGCAGGTACGGGGGGAACCCCGGCTCAGTGCGACGGCCGATGACCAGTCGGCTCACTCAGTACTGCGGCGGAGCGGCCGAAAGTGTTACCCGTCAGGGGAAGGAATTTCTGAGCGGACGGGAAACCGCAGGTCAGAGCTTGGTGAGAGGGTGCGGAGACCGGGCTCGTGCCCGGGGCGGCGGCGAGCATCGCAGCCCTACCCCTGGTGGCGGTTGCCGCCCTGCCCGGAGCCGCCCTTGCCGTGGCCGCCGCCCTTGCCGCCGTGGTTCTTGCCCTTGCCGCCGCCTCGGCCGTGGCTCTTCCCGTTCCCGTTCCCGTTCCCGTTCCCGTTCCCGTTGCCGCCGTTGCCGTCGCCCCGGCCACGGTCGGAGTCGTCGTCGTCGTCGGTGTCGAGCTTGGAGTGGTCCTTGGCCCCGGCGCCGGAGGAACCGGCGGAGCCCGACGCGCCACCGGAGCCCCGGCCCTTGCCGTGGGTGTCGCCGGAGTTCTTCCCGCCGCCCGCGAGGACGCCGTCGCAGTACTTCTTGAACCGGCCGAAGCCCTTGCCGCCGGACGCGTCCTCCAGGCTGCGCCGGCGGTCGTCGTCCAGGTCCTTGCCGTTGCGGACGTCCCGGCACGCGGAGAGGACGCCGCTCCACCACTCCGGGGTGAGGCCGCCCTGGCCCTGCCCGTCCTCGTCCGAGGTGCCGTCGTCGGTCCCGGCACCGGGATCCCCGCCGCCGGGGGTGTTCCCGCCGGAGCCGTCACCGCGCGGCGTGGGTACGCCGTGCGCGCCGCCGCCGGTGTCGCCCTTGGACGGGGCCTCGCGCGGCGACGGCGACATCAGCGGCCGATCCGGCGACTGCGCGGGGGAGGAGACGGAGGCGGGACGTTCCGGTTCTCCGTCGACGATCGAGCCCGTCAGGACGCCGCTGCCCGCCGCCAGGGCGGCCCCGCCGAACATGCCCCCGGCCAGCGACGCGACCAGCCCGAACCGCGCGGGCCGGCCCCAGCGGGCCCGCCGGCCGTCCGGGGCGGGCCGCCCGAGACGTACGAGCCCGGCGTCGGCGACCGGCGCCGACGGGTGGGTACGGCTGCTCCGCGCGGGCGCGGCGGCCTCGTCCCCCTGCGCGGCGCGGGCGGTCCTGGCGGTGCGGAAGGCGGCCAACGCGGCTTCCTCGCCTGCGAGTTCGAGGCCCGGCGCGGGCTTGGGGGTGGCTTCGGCGGCCAGCGCGCCGAGCGTCTCGGCGAGCCGCTCGGCCCGGGCGCGGGCGTCGGGGTCGACGGCGTCGAGCGGCTCGCCACGCAGCAGCCGCTCGGCCACATCGCGGCTCAGCCACTTGTCCTGCTCGTCGGCCATCACATGTCCTTCTGCGTCCGCGGACGCATATGCGTCACACCGGCGGACGTAGCCGCGCGGGTACGCGGTTCTCTCGGTGGGGGCACCGCGTCCAGCGAGTCGCCGGATTCCGGATCGGCCTCCGCGGCCGTCTCCGGATTCTCCCCGATCAGCTCCGCGAGCCGTTTCAGACCCCGGTGCGCGGCCGTCCGCACGGCGCCCGCGCGCTTGCCGAGCGTCTCGGCGGCCGTCTTGGCGTCGAGGCCGACCACGACACGCAGCACCACGGCCTCGGCCTGGTCCTGGGGCAGCCGGGCTATGAGGGACAGGGTGCGGCCGGTGGCGAGGGCCTCCATCGCCTCACCCGCCGTGTCGGACTCGGCCGCCCGGCCGGTCAGCTCGGTCTCGTCGCCGCCTATCGCGGGACGGCGGCCCCGCATGCGTATGTGGTCCAGCGCGCGGTTGCGGGCGATCCGGGCGGCCCAGCCGCGGAACCGGTCGGCGTCACCGGTGAACCGCTCCAGGTCGCGGGCGATCTGGAGCCACGCCTCGGAGGTGACGTCCTCCGCGTCCGGATCGCCGACGAGTGTGCGTACGTACCCGAGCAGCCGTGGATGCACGGCGCGGTACACAGTCCGGAACGCGGTCTCGTCCCCGTCCTGTGCCGCGCGTACCGCGGCGGTCAGCTCCGCGTCGTCCCCCAGCACCGCGCCCCTCTTGCGCCTCGACCGGCGCCGCTCGCGCGGCCCGGGTTCTCGCCGTCTTGGTTCCTCGATCAATGGTTGCGGTCTCAACCTCACCGGCGGTCAGAGCAGTGGGCGTCCTCCGCGATCCGGCGCGAATGGCACGTTACGGCCTGAAACCGCTGCCCGTCCATGTCCGTAGAACATGCAACTAACTCGTGATCCGGCGAGGTGTGACACAAATCGGGGGCGCGGCGCTGTAGGGAGTACGGGCCGCCGCGCGGCCCGTGCCGCGCGACGGTCGGGGCCTCTCCTGTGGGGGGTGGCGGCCCCGGCCGTTGCCATCGGCGGAGTCGGCCGGGTGCCTTGCGAGTACGGGGGTCTCGCGAGCACGCCGGCCTTACTTCGTGTCCGGGGTCCTGTCCGCCCCGTCGACCCGGCCGGACCCGTCCGCGCCCTTCGGCTGCTCCGCCCGGCCCCCCTGGTCCGCCCGGCTCCCCTGGTCCGCCTGGTCTCCCTGGTCCGTCCGGCCCTGCCGGTCGGTCTGGTCCGGGGTGCCCTGCGCGGTCGGCTCCCCCGCCCAGTCCGGCTTCCCCGTGGCGGACCCTGCCGCCGCCCCCGCGCCGTCGGGCCTCCGCCCGGCGTCGGGCCCCGTGGACCGCACGGTCCCGTCCTGCTTCCCGGCGGATTCCCCGGCCCCCTGCTCCCGGTCCCCGGCGTCGTCGGCGTCGCCGAGCCGGGCGGCGCAGTAGGCGGCGACCTTCTGCGTGCCGCCCGCCGCGTCGGCCAGTCGCCGCCAGGCGGTGGCGTCCAGCGCCCTGCCCCGCCCCTCGGCCTTCTCCTCGTACGCCCGGCAGTGGGCCTCGGTGTCCCGCGCGCTCGCGGGCCGGTCACCCGTCGTGGAACCGGCGCCCTGCGTCCCGGAGGGGCCGGGCGCAGCGGGGGCACCGCGCGAGGTCCCCGTACGGCCGTCCCGCTCGCCGCGCCCCGGCCCGGCGTCGTCGTCGCGGGTGGCCGAGCCGATCGCGGCGAAGGCGACACCGCCGAGGGTGAGGCTGGACAGCAGCACGGCCAGGGTGGTGCGGACGGAGCGCTGCACGCGGCGCCGCGGGTTGGGACGCCAGTCGTCCCGCCGCCGGGTCCGCGCGGCCCGCGGCCCCTGCTCGCGCGCCGCCCGGAACGCCGCCAGGGCCCGCGCCTCGCCCGCGCTGTCCACCTCGGCCCGGACCCGCACGGCGACGGCGAGCAGGAGGTCGACGGAGGAGGCGTCGGCCGCGGTCAGGCCGACGTCGGGGAGGCCGGGCGGGGTCCGCGTCTCGGGGGCGGGGTCCGGGGCATCGGCAGGGGCTGGGGCCGGGTCTGGGGCATCGGCAGGTGCAGGGGCTGCGGCCGGGTCTGGGGCCGGGGCGTCGTTCAGGGCGTGGCGGCCGTCCTGGCCTGCCCCGCCGTGCCGTGGTTCGCCCATCTCCGACTCCGCCCTGCCCGACGGCATCGCGCGTCCTTGACTGTCGCCGTGCCGCCCGTCGCTGCCGTGGCCGCGGCGGCTGCCGCCGCTGCCGTTCATCCCGACTCCCCCAGCGTCCGGGCGCCGTCTTCCGTCACACCCTCGGTGCGGAGCAGCTGGGCCAGCCGCTTCAGCCCCCGGTGCGTGGCGGTGCGGACCGCGCCGGGGCGTTTGCCGAGGACACGGGCCGCGGCGGGGCCGTCGAGACCGACGACCACCCGCAGCAGCACGGCCTCGGCCTGGTCCCGGGGCAGCCGGGCGACGAGCGCGAGGGCCTGCGTGGTGGAGAGCGACTCCAGCGCCTGGTCATGGGTGTCGTGGACGCCGGGCAGCTCCAGCAGGTCGTTCTCCAGGGCGGTCGCCCGGGGCCTGACCTTCTGGCGCCGCAGATGGTCGAGGGCGCGGTGCCGGGCGATGGTGGCGGTCCAGCCGCGGAACCCGGCCCCGTCGCCCTTGAACCGCCCGAGGTCGCGCGCGATCTCCAGCCAGGCGTCCGAGGCGACGTCCTCCGCGTCGTCGCCGACGATGCCGCGCAGGTACCCGAGCAGTCCGGGCTGCACCAGCCGGTAGGCCACCGCGAACGCGGCCTCGTCGCCCTCCTGTGCCCGCGCGACGGCCACGCCCAGTTCCCCGTCGAACGCCTGCACGCGGCGAGGTTCGCCTCCCTGGCCCAAGAGCTGTCCTAGTCAGTACGACATCGCGGTCCCGGGACCGGCCCCGACCCCTCGGGATCGTCACCGGGCCCCACGGTCATCTGCGCCGCGCCCCGCGGAAGTGTCACTGAGCGCCGCAGGGACCCGCCGGAGATCACCCGGAGGAGGGAGCTGTGGCCGATCGCATGACTTGGGTCACACGCGTGTCGTCCGATGGTGATGTTCGTGGCGGCTTGTGCTCTGAATAGAAGGCCACCCTCGTGCCGGGTGGTGTCTTCGCGTTGTTCGTGTAGGGGTGGGGCATTTGATTCGCCGTGGGAACCATGCGTACCGGCCGATGAGTGCGAAGCGAAGGGCATGGCTGACGCTCGGCGCCGCCGTCGCGGGTGGCGCGAGCGTGGTGTCGTACGCCGTGGCCTCCCCCCAGGACGGCGCACACGGCGCGGTCGCCTCCGTGGCGGGGGCCCCGCGCCCCGCCGAGGTGCGCGACGTGGCGCTCATGTCCGCCGACGGCGGACGCCCCGCCCTGGCCCGCACCCGCACCGCGCCGTTCTCGCTCCTCGGCGTCTCCTGGACCGACGCGTCCGCCCGGCTGGACGGCACGGCCCAGGTGCGCACCCGTGCCACCGCCACCGGCCGGTGGAGCGCCTGGCGCGCCCTGCGGCCGTCCGCCACGCCGCCCGGCGGCACGCGCGGCGCCTCCGAGCCGCTGTGGGTCGGCCCCAGCGACGGCGTCGAGGCCCGGATCGTCACGGCCGGCGGATCACCGGCGGGGCTCCCGGAGGGGCTGCGGGTCGACCTCGTCGACCCGGGGACGACGGACGGCGGCCCCACCGGACACACCGCCACGACGGCCGGTGCGCGGGGCGCGGCTGGCGGGGCGCGGGCCACGGCGGGCGTCGGCGGTATGCGCACCGCGGCGTTCGTCACCGACGATCCGCCGGTCGCCGTCCCCTCCACCGTCACCCGGCCCCCGATCGTCGGCCGGGCCCGGTGGGGCGCGAACGAGGCGACGGTGGCCGGGGCGCCGCGGTACGACGCCGAGGTCAGCGCTGTGTTCGTGCACCACACGGGCGGCAGCGACGCCTACAGCTGCGCCGAGTCCCCGGCGCTGATCCGCGCGCTCATGGCGTACGACACGGAGACGGCCGGCCTCGGCGACCTCCGGTACAACTTCGTCGTCGACAAGTGCGGCCGGATCCACGAGGGCCGCGCGGGCGGCGCCGACCTGCCGGTGCGCGGCGCGCACACCCCGGGCTTCGACGGTGCCTCGACGGGCGTGGCGGTCCTCGGCGACTACGACGGCGCCACGCCGACCCGGGCCGCCGTGGAGTCCGTGGCCCGCCTCGCGGCCTGGAAGCTCGGCCAGTACGGCGGCGACCCGACCGGCACGGTCACGCTCACCGCGTCCGAGGACAGCGGCGTGTACGGGCAGGACGAGCAGGCCGAACTGCCGGTGATCTCCGGTGGCAAGGACGCGGTGTCGACCGCCTCCCCCGGCGCGAACCTGTACGCGGAACTCCCCGAGATCCGCCGCTACGCCGCCTCCCCCGCCCGCAACTCCGCGATCCCGACGGCCGACTACACGGGGGACGGCGTCAGCGACCTGGTCGCCGCGACGCCGCGGACCGGCAGCGGCGTCATCACCCTCGTGCCGGGCGGGACCGGCGGCCCGGTCGCCGCCTCCCGGCTGCGGCTGGACCAGGCGAGCGCGGGCGTCCCCGGCGCCGCCGAGTCCGGCGACCAGTGGGGGTCGGCCACCGCGTGGGGCGACATCAACGGCGACGGGTACGCGGACCTCGCGGTCGGCGCGCCCGGCGAGGACGACACCACCGGGCACGCGGACCGCGGCGCGGTGACGATCCTCTACGGGCCCTCCTTCACCGCCGACGCCGACACGATGGCCCTCGGCGACGACTACGAGCCGAGGGGCGCGCGGTTCGGGTCGACCGTCGCGGTCGGCGACTTCAACGCCGACGGCAGGGCGGACGTGTTCACCGCCGCCACCGGCACGGGCGGCAACTGGGCGGCCCGGTTCGACGACGGTCACGAGGTCGCCGGTGATCTCACCACGGCGACGGGCCCGCTCGCGTACGCGGACGCCGCGAGCGGCGACTTCAACCGCGACGGGTACGCCGACGTGGCCCTCAACTACCGGGACGCGTCCGGGATCGGCAAGGTGACCTGGTTCAGGGGCTCCCGGTCGCTGGGGCTCACCAAGGCGGCGACGCTGACGGTGAAGGGCGGCCGTGCCGTCGCCACGGGCGACGTCGACGGCGACGGCTACGACGACATCGCGGTCGGCCAGCCGTACACGGGTGAGTCGGGCGGCAACGCGGGCGGCCAGGTCACCGTGGTCCCCGGCTCGGCCACGGGCCCCACCACGACCGGCGTGCGGACGGTCCACCAGAGCACGGCGGACGTGGAGGGCGCGTCCGAGGCGTCCGACGGGTTCGGCGCGTCGGTGTCCGTCGGGGACGTGGACGCGGACGGCTACGGGGACGTCCTCACCGGCGCGCCCGACGAGGACATCACCCGCGCCGGGACGAACCGCGCGAACGCGGGCTCGGTGTGGCTGCTGAAGGGCACGGCCTCCGGGCTGACCGGCACCGGCTCCCTCGCCCTCTCCCAGGACTCGCCCGACGTGCCCGGTGCCACGGAGAAGGACGACAAGCTGGGCTCCGCCGTCTCCCTGACGGACGTCACGGGCGACGGGTACGCCGACCTGGTCATCGGCGTGGAGGGCGAGGACGCGGGCACCGGCACGCTCCTGTACGTCCCCTCGCCCGGCGGCACGCCGACGACGACGAGGTCGACGTACTACGGCGTGACGCAGCTGGGTACGGCCGCGGGGGCGCGACTCGGTCAGAGCCTGACGCCGTGACGGGTGGCCGGGGCGCCTGATGGCTCGGGCCGGGGGTGCGGTGGCGGGTACGGGTGTGTGGGGGTTGTTCGCGCTGTTCCCCGCGCCCCTGAAGTGCGCCTGGGGCTGCCCCTTGTGCTTTTCAGGCGCTTTTCAGGCTGAAGGGCGGGCCGCCGTGGGCCCGTCCCGTCAGGGGCGCGGGGAACTGCGCGAGAAACCACGACGCGCCCGCACCCGCCACCGCGCACCCCCGAGCCATCAGGCGCCCGGCCTCACTCGCATCGCATCGCGTCACGGCACAGCAGCCGCAGCGACCCCTCCCCCGTGTAGCAGCGGCGGGCCTCCTCGAAGGGGTCCCAGAAGCGGCCGTCCCAGGTGCGGACCCAGTGGGCGCCCGCCTCCTGGACCCACTCACCGCCGGCCCACCGCACGACGACCTCGCCGCCGTAAGCGCCGAACCCCCGCAGGACGCACTGCACGGCGGCGTAGGGCGCGCCCTCCTGCCGTATCTCCTCGATCATCCGGTCGACCCGCCACAGGCTCTGCGCCGAGTAGTCGAGGCGCACCCGCGCCCCTTCCCGCATGACCGCCACCGTGTCGGCGGCCCAGCGCAGGGGCTTGGCCGCGCTTCCCGGCCGTTGCGCGGGCCCGCCGCTCACCCCGGACGAACCGACCGACCTGACCGAACCGAATGTCTGCTGTGCGCTCACACCCGTACAAGCGCTCGTCCCGCGCCTCGCGTCACACGATCCGGGCCCCTTCGACGACACCGGCGCAGGACCCCCACACCCGCACCCAGGACACCCACAGAACCCGCTCGCAAAGCCCGGTTCACGAGCGGCGCGGCAGCACTCCCGACCCCGGCCCCCGGCCCCACGCGCGGCTGCGCGCCCTCAGCCCGGTACGCCGCGCGCCCGCCGCGACACGACCGCGCGCAGGACGCGCCGTCCCTCCGTGGAGACGTCGAGCGCCTGCCGGACGGCTCCCGCGCCGTGCCCGGCGATCAGCTCCAGGACGGTGACCTGGCGCCGGAGTTCGGCGGCGACGAGATGGGACGCGCCGTCGGCGCGTCCCTCCCGGCACGCGTCGACGGCCTCCGCTCCCCCGCGGTCCAGCGGATCGAGCAGCTGATGGATGCGCAGCGCGGCGACGGAGCACACCTCCGCCCACGCGCGCAGCCCCGCGCCGGACCGTTCGCCGGGCACCGCGTCGAGCATCCGGCGGGCGAGCCCGACGACGTCCTCCGCCTCGCCGGCGCCGCCGGGGGCGGTGCCGCTCTCCAGTTCACGGCGTATCTTCGCGACCCGTTCCCCCCAGCCGTCCCCGTCGTCCACCAGTCCCGCCCACAGCGGGCGCAGGACGTCGTCGCCGCCGCCGAGAAGCGGTACGCAACGGTCCAAACAAGCCAGTCCGCTTGCCGCCAGACCGCGTTCGTCGGCCTGGGCGATCAGCTCCACCAGGCTCATCACGCCTCCCTCGATCCTGCTCGTCCTCGCTCGACAGGGCTCCGCATCCGAGAACTTCCCGGCGTTCCCCCCACGCCCGTTAACGGAACCCGCACTTCCCCTTACTGCGCGCAACGGCCCGGGAGTGTCACAGCGGGACGACTCCGAGCCGGTCGAGCAATCGGAAGAGGATATTTTCAGCCAGAGGGTCCACCGGTCCAGGCTCCGAGGCCAACACGTCGGCCAGGCCCCTCTCCGCGGCGACCCGTCCCGCCTCCGCCACCCAGGCCACGGCCCGTCCGGCGGCGTCACGCGGTTCGAGGAAGTAGTCGTCGGCGGTGAGCCCTTGGCCGCCGTCGCCGAGGCAGTCGGCCATCGCGGTCCGCGCCAGGCAGGTAGTCCACGCCCCGCTCTCCGGCGCGGCGGCCTCCACCACGACGCAGTCGCTGTCCAGGACGTAGCCGAACGGCGCGGGTGAACCCGTCTCCCGCGCCAGCGCGCTCATGTTCCCGGCGTCACCGGCACCGCCGCCCGCCGAGCCGTCGTCGGCACCGCTCGGGCAGGCCCACACCTGCCGGCCGTCGGCCGAGGCGGTGCGCAGGGTCATCCCCGCGCCCCGGCCGGCGCGTCCAGTTCGGCGAGCGGCCGCTCGCTGCGGGCCACGACGTAGTACCCCCAGTACCCCATGCCGGGAATGCACCACAGCCGCACGGGAGCCCGCCCCCGGAATCGGGCAATCCGCACGATTCCCCGCGGTCGGCGGCCCGCCCGGATCCCCTGCCGGCAGGCGGGGACCGGAACGGTCAGGCCGTCACCGGCTCCGACTCGGCCGGGCGCGGTCCGCTCCGGGCCTTGTCGTCCTGCATCCGGGTGAGAGTGAGGACGAAGAGGACGGCGAGCCCGGCGCTCAGGATCTCGAAGGCGTCGGCGAACAGCACCACCTGCGTGGCCGAGTGGATCTCGTCCGCCGTCTCGGCCCGCGCGTAGGCCCGGCTGCCGGCCTGGCTCACCCCGTTGCCGATCAGCCAGAACGTCCACCAGGCGTTGACGAGCGCATGCGACCGGGGCTTCGCCCACGGGCTGCTCGCGTCCCAGACGTCGATCGCGACCCGGCGCGGGAACCAGAGGTTCACGACGGGCACGAACCACCCGCCGATCGCCCAGCCCCGCTTCTTGCGGTGGCCGAACGGCTCGAACACCTCGGCGTTGACGCGCACCCGGTGGAACCAGACGAGGAACACGGCCACGGTGGCCAGGAAGGCTGCCGTCTGGACCGCACCGGTCAGGGCGAACAGCCGGTCGGCCCGGTCCGCGTCGGCTTCGATCGCCGAGCCGTACGTGCCGTCCGACACCCGGCCCAGGACGTCGAGCATCGTGACGTCCGCCCACACCGCGGCCAGGTCCGTGAGGGCGACCACGCCGAGCAGGACCGCCACGGCCCGCCCCAAACCCACCGGCGACCGCAGCCAGGACGCCGGGGCCCCCGGGCCGAACTGCGGCACCCCGCCGGCCCGCGGGAGCGGCGGGGCCTGCGGCAGGCTCGGGCCCACGTCCGGGTGCAGGTCCGCGGCCTCGCAGGCCCGGCAGAGTTCTCCTCCCGGTGCCGCGTCGAACTGCCGACAGCGTGTACAGGTCATGCCAAATCCCCCCGTGCGACCGCGTCCCCCGGACGCGGAAGAAAGCGAATGCGGTGAACGAGCCGAGCGCGGTCCTCCCCAGACCCTCGGCGCTCAGTGCTCAGTGCTCAGTGCTCAGTGCTCAGAACACGCGGAACATACGGTTCACCGGCCCCGCCCGTCCACCCCATTCCCACCCCGGCGCGCCCGGCTCCCACCCCGGCGCCCTCAGCTCACCTTTGCCGCCAGCGCCCGGAACTGCGTCCACGACAGCGTCGGCTTCGCCGGGTCCCACAGCTTCTGCGACAGCGCCCGCAGCGGCATGCGCACCCCGGCCGCCACCTGGGCCTCGGTCTGCCGGTTCGCGAGGTCGCACCAGACGGCGAAGACACCGCCGAGGATCTGCTTGTCGTACTGCGCGGGCACGGCGGTCGTACCGCGCAGCACCCGCGGCGTCCACGACTCGTAGATGCGCTGCCCCGTCGGGTAGAAGAACTGGTTGGGCTCACCGAGCACGTAGTAGAGGTACTCGTCGTTGTAGTTGACGACCTGCCGCCCGGCGCTCAGGTACTCGACCGGCTGCCGCGCCCCGATCTCCTTGCCCGTCCAGTAGGCGACCTGGATCCGCTTGTCCGCCTGGACGCGGCCGCCCCGGAAGAACCCGTCGTTCCACGCCCGCACCGTCCGGTCGTGGCCGCGCATCACCGCGGCCCGGTCGTTGAGCCAGCCGGTCGCCAGGTCGGCGACGGTGGCGCCGGCACCGTACTTCGCCCGCGCGGCGGCCGCCAGCTGCGGGTAGGACGCCTCCGGGTTCGACACCATCAGCGCCCGGTACTCGTCGGCGCCGACGTGCCACCGCGCGCCGGGGAACAGCCCCGCATACTCGTTCAGGAGTTCGTCGACGGTCTTCGCGGCGGCCGGCTTGGAGATGTCGACGGCCCCGCGCGCGGCGACGCCCTGCGCGTTGACCAGCTGGAGCTGCGGGTTCCCGGCGATCACGGCCCCCAGGTGGCCGGGCGAGTCGATCTCGGGGACGACCTCGATGTGGCGGCTCCGGGCGAGCGCCACGATCTTCCGCACCTGCGCCTTGGTGAGGTGCTGGTCCGACACCACCTCGGGATGGCTGGAGGACTCGATCCGGAAACCCTGGTCGTCGGAGAAGTGCAGGCCGAGCTGGTTGTACTTGAGGTCGCCCAGTTCCCGGACGCGGTCCTCGATCCAGCCGGCCGTGAAGTGCTTGCGCGCGATGTCGAGCATGAACCCGCGCTCCGGCTTGGCCGGCTCGTCGTTGATCACGCCCTCCGGCGCCGTACCGCCGCCGCGCACCGTCTGCTTCAGGGTGCGGGTGCCGTAGAAGACCCCGGCCTCGGCCGGCGCGGCTATCCGCACCCGCCGGTCCTTCACCGTGAGCGTGTACGCCTCCGAGGCGGACTTGCCCGATCCGGTGAGCGCCAGCTCGACGTCGCCCTCGCGGGGCCTGGCGTCCCCGGCGTACGCCAGGCCCAGCTCCCCGGCGGTCAGCCGTCCCTCGTCGGCGAGCACCCCGTTCCGTACGACCACCCTGGCGCCGTCGGAGGGGCGCCAGCCCGGCCCGCGGGCGGCCTGGTGCTGCCGTACCGCCGGGACGGTGCGCGGCTTCTGCGACAGGGCGTACGAGCGCGAGGGCGACGGGGACGCCGTGGGGGAGCCCTTCGCGGCGCTCACGGACGACGACTCCTGCGAGGGCCGCGAGCCGCCCGCCGTGCGGGTGTCACCGCCCGGCCACACGGTCACCGCCACGGCGACGGCACCACCCGCCAGGACGACCCCGGAACCCAGGAGCAACCCTTTCGACGTGATCGCCGTCCTCCTGCGGGGAGCCCGGCGTCGGCCACCGCTCACGACGCGCTCCCGGCCCCGGTCCGCTTACGCCACATCTCGCACACCTCTCTGCTGTCCGCTCCCCCGTGCCTCCCCCTCGAACCTACGACGTCCGACCACCCCACCAGTCCACCACAGAGTCCGAAACTTGCCCGACCGGGTGAATTTCGGGCAGCGAACGGACAGCCCATGACCCACCTCGATAACGTGGTGGCACTTCTCGCTCAGCCTGACCTGCCGGCCCCTACGCACCGCCGAGGAACCACGCTGCCTCCGCACCGCCTCCCCCACCTCCCCGGCCGGGTCATCCTTCCGGAGCAGGCGCACGCCCCGGGCCCGAAGGCCCTGCAGTGGCTCAACCACGCCCCCGAGGACACCCTGCGGCAGTCCCTCCTCGGCTGTCTGCGCAGCCTCCGCTGGGCCCACCGGCTCACCGACCACCGCCCCTACCCGGACCTGGACGCCCTGCTGGCCGCCTCCGACGAGGCCGCGTACGACCTCACGGCGACCGACCTCACCGAGGCGCTCGCCGGCGAGACCCTCCCCTCCCTGCCCTCGGACACGTACGACGTGGCCCACACCGCCCTGAGCGCCGCCCACGCCGCCTACGAGGCCCGCTTCGGTCATGTGTTCGTCATCTGCCTGGACGGCATCCCTGCGGTGGAGCACCTGGACCGCACCCTGGAGGGCATCCGGTCCCGTCTGGCCCACGACCCGGAGGAGGAACGGGTCGTCGTGGCCGAGGAACTCCGCCGCCTCGCCGCGGAACGGCTGACCGGCCTGCTCCGGGACGCGCCGCGCTGACCTCGTACGGTCCGGCCGCAAGGGCGAAACAAGCCACGGCGGACCCCCCGCCGGGCGGGCTCGGCGCCCCGCACCCCGGATGCCGCCCGATACTCACCCTTACGTGCAGCCTTCGGTGCCAGTTTGATCACACCGCCATACCCGGCTTAAGCGCCGCACGCACACGTCGCTACGATGGCCAGGGCCGGTGGACCGTACCCGGCCGGGTCAGACCGACAGACAAGCCGGCCGGCCCCAATCCCGCTCCCGGAGGGTTCTTCCGTGCCGGCTGGAACGCTGTACCGCGGCCGGGAAGGAATGTGGTCCTGGGTGGCTCATCGAGTCACCGGCGTCCTCATCTTCTTCTTCCTGTTCGTACACGTGCTGGACACCGCTCTCGTCCGTGTCTCCCCCGAGGCCTACGACAAGGTCGTGGCCACGTACAAGACGCCGATCGTCGCGCTGCTGGAGTACGGCCTCGTCGCCGCCATCCTCTTCCACGCGCTCAACGGCCTTCGGGTGATCGCCGTCGACTTCTGGTCGAACGGCCCGCGTCACCAGAAGAAGATGCTGTGGATCGTCCTCGGCGTCTGGGTCGTGCTGATGATCGGGGCCCTGTACCCCGTCCTCGGTCACGCCGTCCGTGAACTGTGGGGGAGCTGACAGCCATGTCCACCACTGAGACCACCGCCTCCGGCATCGGCCCCGTCGAGGGCTCGGGCACCCTGTCGGGCTACAGCCCGGAGAACCCGGCGCCGCTCATCGAGCCGCCCCGCAAGCGCACCAAGAAGACCCCGAAGTCGACCCGCGGCAACTTCGAGATGGCCGCCTGGCTGTTCATGCGGCTGTCCGGCATCGTCCTGGTCGTCCTGGTCATCGGCCACCTGCTGATCCAGCTCGTCCTCGACGGCGGCGTCTCCAAGATCGGCTTCGCGTTCGTCGCGGGCCGCTGGGCGTCCCCGTTCTGGCAGGTCTGGGACCTGCTCATGCTGTGGCTGGCGATGCTGCACGGCGCCAACGGCCTGCGCACGGTCATCAACGACTACGCCGAGCGGGCGAACACGCGGCTGTGGCTGAAGGGCCTGCTGTACACCGCGACGGTGTTCACCATCCTGCTGGGCACGCTGGTGATCTTCACCTTCGACCCGAACATCCGCTAGGCACGGGGCTGAGGCAACCGATCATGAAGATCCACAAGTACGACACCGTCATCGTCGGCGCCGGCGGCGCCGGTATGCGCGCCGCGATCGAGTCGACGAAGCGCAGCCGCACCGCCGTGCTGACCAAGCTGTACCCGACCCGCTCCCACACGGGCGCCGCGCAGGGCGGCATGGCCGCCGCGCTCGCCAACGTGGAGGAGGACAACTGGGAGTGGCACACCTTCGACACGGTCAAGGGCGGTGACTACCTGGTCGACCAGGACGCCGCCGAGATCCTGGCGAAGGAGGCCATCGACTCCGTCCTCGACCTGGAGAAGATGGGCCTGCCGTTCAACCGGACGCCCAACGGGACGATCGACCAGCGCCGCTTCGGCGGTCACAGCCGCAACCACGGCGAGGCCCCGGTCCGCCGGTCCTGCTACGCGGCCGACCGCACCGGCCACATGATCCTCCAGACGCTGTACCAGAACTGCGTCAAGCACGGCGTGGAGTTCTTCAACGAGTTCTACGTCCTCGACCAGCTGATCACCGAGGTCGACGGCGTCAAGAAGTCCGCCGGCGTCGTGGCGTACGAGCTGGCGACCGGCGAGATCCACGTCTTCCAGGCGAAGTCCGTGATCTACGCGTCCGGCGGCTGCGGCAAGTTCTTCAAGGTGACGTCCAACGCGCACACCCTCACCGGTGACGGCCAGGCGGCCGTGTACCGCCGGGGTCTGCCGCTGGAGGACATGGAGTTCTTCCAGTTCCACCCGACCGGCATCTGGCGCATGGGCATCCTGCTGACGGAGGGCGCCCGCGGTGAGGGCGGCATCCTCCGCAACAAGGACGGCGAGCGCTTCATGGAGAAGTACGCGCCGGTCATGAAGGACCTCGCGTCCCGTGACGTCGTCTCCCGCTCCATCTACACGGAGATCCGCGAGGGCCGCGGCTGCGGCCCCGAGGGCGACCACGTCTACCTGGACCTGACGCACCTCCCGCCGGAGCAGCTCGACGCCAAGCTCCCGGACATCACCGAGTTCGCGCGGACCTACCTCGGCATCGAGCCCTACACGGACCCGATCCCGATCCAGCCGACCGCGCACTACGCCATGGGCGGCATCCCCACCAACGTCGAGGGTGAGGTCCTGGCGGACAACACCACCGTCGTGCCGGGTCTGTACGCCGCCGGTGAGGTCGCCTGTGTCTCCGTGCACGGCGCCAACCGCCTCGGCACGAACTCGCTGCTCGACATCAACGTGTTCGGGCGCCGGGCCGGCATCGCGGCCGCCGAGTACGCGCAGAAGGCCGACTTCGTCGAGCTGCCGGAGGACCCCGAGTCCCTGGTCGTCGAGCAGATCGAGCGGCTGCGTTCCTCGACGGGCAACGAGCGCGTGGCGGAGCTGCGCCGTGAGCTGCAGGAGACCATGGACGCGAACGTCATGGTGTTCCGCACCGAGCAGACGATCAAGACGGCCGTCGAGAAGATCGCCGAGCTGCGCGAGCGCTACAAGAACGTGGCGATCCAGGACAAGGGCAAGCGGTTCAACACCGACCTGCTGGAGGCCATCGAGCTGGGCAACCTGCTCGACCTGGCCGAGGTCATGGCCGTCTCCGCGCTCGCCCGCAAGGAGTCCCGCGGCGGTCACTACCGCGAGGACTACCCGAACCGCGACGACGTCAACTTCATGCGTCACACCATGGCGTACCGCGAGGTCGGCGACGACGGCTCCGAGACCGTCCGCCTCGACTACAAGCCGGTCGTCCAGACCCGCTACCAGCCGATGGAGCGTAAGTACTGATGGCTACCCCTGTTCTGGACAAGGTCGAGGCGGAGTCCGCGGCCTCCCCGTACATCACGGTCACCTTCCGGATCCGCCGGTTCAACCCGGAGGTCGCGGCCGAGGCGGTGTGGGAAGACTTCCAGCTGGAGATCGACCCCAAGGAGCGGGTCCTCGACGGTCTGCACAAGATCAAGTGGGACCTGGACGGGACGCTGACCTTCCGCCGTTCCTGCGCGCACGGCATCTGCGGTTCGGACGCCATGCGGATCAACGGCAAGAACCGTCTGGCGTGCAAGACGCTGATCAAGGACATCAACCCCGACAAGCCGATCACGGTCGAGCCCATCAAGGGCCTCACGGTCCTCAAGGACCTGGTCGTGGACATGGAGCCGTTCTTCCAGGCTTACCGGGACGTGATGCCCTTCCTGATCACGAAGGACACCAACGAGCCCACGCGTGAGCGGCTGCAGTCGGCGGAGGACCGCGAGCGGTTCGACGACACGACGAAGTGCATCCTGTGCGCCGCCTGCACGTCCTCGTGCCCGGTGTTCTGGAACGACGGCCAGTACTTCGGTCCGGCCGCGATCGTCAACGCCCACCGCTTCATCTTCGACTCGCGTGACGAGGCCGGCGAGCAGCGGCTGGAGATCCTCAACGACAAGGACGGCGTGTGGCGTTGCCGCACGACGTTCAACTGCACGGACGCCTGCCCGCGCGGTATCGAGGTCACCAAGGCGATCCAGGAAGTGAAGCGCGCGCTGATCACGCGCCGCTACTAGGACTCCCCGGCCTCACCCGGGGCCTCTCCCGGGGGGCCTGTCCTGGCCGTACGACGCTGAGGGCCCCGCTCCGATTCCGGAGCGGGGCCCTCAGCGTTGTCGCCGTACCCCACCGGGCCCAGCCAGGGGCCGGGGGCGCGGTGTCAGCCGCGCAGGACGCGGCCCTGCGCGTCGGTGCGGTCGTTGCTCGTGAGGAACAGGATGCCGTCGATCAGGGCCCAGATGCCCAGACCACCGCAGGTGAGCAGCTGGGCGACACCCACGCCCACGGAACCGACGTAGAAGCGGCCGATGCCGAGCCCGCCGAGGAACAGCTGCAGCACGCCGGCGACGATCTTCGACTTGTCGGAGTAGGGGCGACCCTGCGGGTCGTAGCCGAAGGGAGCGTCAGGGGTGGGGACGGTCATGGAAGTAACTCCTGGATGTACTGACTGAAAGGCCGAAGCGGATTGCTCCGGGGGGAGTCCAGGAGGGAGGGCGCGGCAAAAACCGGCAGCAATCGGGCACGGCGAACGCCGGCCGACGATCGAGCACGACGTAATCCCCCGTCATCCCCCCTGTCGCCGTTGCAGCGTAGTGAGGCTCATGAGACGGATGGGAGGGGAAACCGCCGATCGTTCCGATTCCGTGATCCGGTTCCAGCCAAGTTGCGACAACTGCGCGACATAAAGCGGGCGTAAGGGATTTACGGCGGCCGGAACGGGAAGGCGCAGGGGTCACGCGGAGACGCCCCGGCCGCTCAACGGCGATGGCTGTTCAACAGAGATGGCCGTTCAGTGGAGACGGCCGTTCGGTGGAGACGGCCATCCAGTGGAGACGGCCGTTCAGTGGAGATTGCGGACGACCGTCCAGGTCACCGCGATGCCGAGGATCAAGGCCTGGGTGCGGGGCTTCAGCCGGGGGCGCCAGCGGCGTCCGCGCAGCCCCTCGACGAACCAGCGGCCGAGCAGGACGAGCGCGAAGGGCGCGGCGAGCAGCAGCACCCGGTTGTCGTGCCAGGCGGCGGCGAACTGGCCGTGCATCAGGTCGTACACCATGCGGGTGCCGCCGCAGGCGGGGCAGAGCAGCCCCGTGACGTAGCGGACCGGGCACTGGGGCAGCAGATGGCCGGGCTCGTGCGGGTTGGTGCCGTACAGGTAGGCGGCGCCCGCCAGCCCGGCGGCGGCCACCGCGAGGGGGGCCGCCGCCGGGTGTCGCAGGACGGCGGGGCCGCGCTCAGCCACGCAGGACCCGCCCGTTGGAGTCCGTGGTGTTGCTGCTCGTCAGCAGGATGATGCCGTCGACCAGCGCCCAGATGCCGAGGCCGCCGCAGGTGAACAGCTGCGCGAGGCCCAGGCCGACGTGGCCGATGTAGAAGCGGCCGACGCCGAACGAGCCGAGGAACAGCGACAGGATGCCGGCGACGATCTTCGACTTGTCGGAGTACGGGCGTCCGTACGGGTCGTACCCGTACGGGGCGTTGGGGTCACCCGTGTACATGCCGCCGACCGGGGGCGCCTGGTAGCCGTAACCCGGCTGGGCGCCCTGCTGGGGGTAGCCGTAGCCAGGAGCGGCGCCCGGCTGCTTGTACGCGTCGTGCTGGTAGCCGCCCTGCGGGGTGCCGTAGGGGTTGGCGCCCGGCGCCTGGCCAGGAGCCTGGTTCGGGTACCCGTAGCCGGGCTGGGGCGGCTGCGGGGGCTGAGCGGGCTGCTGGGGCTGCTCGGTCACGGTACTGACTCCTGCGTGTTGATTGCTTGATCGGCTGGATATGGGCTGTCCGTCATATTGCAGGAGGGAAGGGTCCGGAGAGAAGTCGGTCCTTCGGCCGGTCCCCCGCCCGGGACCCGCAGCTACGCGGAGACACGGTCCGTGACCACGGTCGGCCGAGGGTCGTCGGATCGGTGATCTCCCCGCCCCCGGCCGGCGGCACTGCCTGACCGAGGATGACAGCGAGCATACGAGCGCCCTCGCAGGGGGGACAGCCGGTCTGGGCCATTCCGTTCCTTCCGGTCCCGTCGTGGGCGAGCCGGGGAGCCGGGGCAGGTGAGCGGCGTGCGCCGGTCACCCCGCCCTCTCCGACGAGGACCTGTCCTCCGCCCATCCCCGCGGATCCTGTTCGATCGCACGACCGACACGGTGGCGGAGCCGCACCTGAAGCCGGTCTTTACGGAGCAGGGGGCGCCGCGCGCATGGTTGCCCCTGGCCGGATCGCATCCAACTCGCGTGACGGACGAGGTTGTTGATTCCAGACTGATCCCATGACCTACCTGAGGAAAGCCGTGGCCGCGTTGTCGGCCGCGGCCGCGATCCTGATCGCGACACCCCCCACTGCCTCGGCGACCCCCACCCCGCACGACGTGCACGGCGGGACCTTCGTGAAGGAGAACTTCAACCGGCTCCCCCTCGGCCCCGTCACCGGCGGCCGTGGCTGGACCACCGACACCGCGAACGGCTCACTGAGTGTCGTGCGCGCCGCCGACGGCCGCGGCCGGGAACTCCGCATCCGCACCGACGGCAACGGCCGGGCCTTCCTGGTCCTCCCCGACCTCGCCCCGCCCGGCAACAGCTTCTGGGCCCGGATACGGCTGCGGGTCGACCGCTTCCCGACGGCGCCCGACTGGGCCCACTGGACCCTCGCGGAAGCGTCCGGCTCCGACTCCCCCACCCTGGTCCGCCCGCTCGGCGGCCAGTACGCCCCCACCGACAAGGGCAACTTCTACGGCGTCGGATCCGACCTCGGCCCCACGGGCGACTGGACGAACTGGCGCACGTCCGCGCCGGCCGCCGACGGGGCCTGGACCTGCGCGGAGTTCCACCTCGACGCCGCCGACAACCGGGTCACCGTGTACCTCGACGGCGTCGCGCAGCCCGACCTGACCGTCTCCACGAAGCAGCACGGCGGCACGGCGGACGACTTCGTCTTCCCGACGTTCGACAAGCTGAAGCTGGGCTGGCAGCTGTACCAGGCGAACCCGAGCCCGGCCGCGTTCGAGATGCGGATGGACGACATCGCGCTGAGCACGCGGCGGGTGGGGGGCTGCGGGCGCTGAGCCGGTCCCTGCAGGACACCGCCGAGAGGTCCGACCGCCGCCCGGACAGGCACGATGCCCGGTGGCCCCGGACGGCCGGTCGGCGAGCCGAACCATGCCCGGCCAGGAACGGCGTCGCGGGCCGGACACCTCCTGCGACCGCCCAAGATGTTGCGGAGGGCGGGCCGCTCGTACAGTCTCGAGTCAGGTCCGCTGCCCCTCGCGTGCGCGTGCGGGAACCCGCCGCGCTGATCGCACGCGTCGCCTGGACCTCGCCCAGGACATGACCCCCTCAGAGGCTGTCCGACGACTTCCGACGGGTTGTGCCGCGGTGAATCCTCCCAGCCACAGGCAAGGCGATGGAGAGCCATGTCCGGTACCTCATGGGAGCGGTCCCCCCGGACCGCCGTACTGAAGTACGACGGCACTCTCGAAGTGAACGAAGGAAGCAAGCCGGATGCGCCTTGTGTCTTTCAACGAGAGTGGGTCAAGCAGGCGGCACTCGCGCCCGGCCTTGTCGGCGCCTTGATCACGGACGGACATGTCTGGCTCAAGGGCGGTGACCTGTCAGGCAAGACCTGGACGGACGAGTTGCACGACTTGGGTCAACACCCATGACGATGTCATTCAGCTCGTCCTCGCCGGCAACCGCATCGCGGTGCTGTTGGCCGACGGCACCGCGCGGGTCAAGGAAGGCGCCCTTTCCGCCGGCTGGAACGACTTGGGCTCCCAGATCACTCAAGTCGCCCTCGCCGGTGACCGTATCGCCGTTCTCAGCGCCGGCGGCGCCCTTCGCCTGTCGCAAGGACCCATGGAACAATCCTCCTTTGTCGACGGACCTGACCATGTGGTGCAGGTCGTCATGGACTCGGGTGTGATCTCTTAGAACTCCTAACGAAATGATCTTCGAGGTGGTTGGATCACTCCGGGACCGATGATCCGGAGGTGTGGGGTGGCGCGGCCGAAGCCGTGGGAAGTCGATGACGACCTGTGGGCGGTGATCGAGCCGCTGTTGCCCAGGGTTGAGCGTCGGGCTCGACATCCGGGGCGCAAGCGGCACCCGGACCGGCTGGTGTTTCAGGGCATCTTGTTCGTGCTGCACACCGGGATCGCATGGGAACACCTTCCGCAGGAACTCGGCTTCGGCTCCGGCATGACGTGCTGGCGCCGCCTGGCCGAATGGACCAAGGCGGGTGTCTGGCCCCGGCTGCACGAGGTACTTCTCGCCAAGCTCCGCAGCGCGAACGCCCTGGACTTCTCCCGCGCGGCGGTCGACGGCTCCCACATCCGCGCGTTAAAGGGGGCTCCAAGACGGGACGAAGCCCTGTCGACCGGGGCAGGACGGGCAGCAAACACCACCTGATCACCGACGCGACCGGCATCCCACTCGCCGCCACCCTGACCGGCGGCAATCGCAACGACGTCACCCAGCTGATCCCGCTGCTTGAGGCCGTACCACCGGTGCGGGGCAAGCGCGGCCGGCCCCGGCACCGCCCAGACGTGGTGCTCGGAGACCGCGGCTACGACCACGACAAGTACCGCCGTCTGGTCTGGGACCTCGGCGTGAAGCCGCAGATCGCCCGACGGGGCACCGAACACGGTTCCGGGCTCGGCAAACAACGATGGGTCGTGGAGCGCGCGTTCGCCCACCTGCACTGGTTCCGCCGCCTGCGGATCCGCTGGGAGATCCGCGACGACATCCACGAAGCCTTCCTCAGCCTCGCTTGCAGCATCATCTGCTGGCGACGGCTGAAGAAGCTCCGGCCTCTTTAACTATCGGTGTCCTGGGCAGCCCTGAAGCCGCGATCCTGGATCACCGGGAAGACGCGCTGTGTAGCGGCGATCCAGGCGTCGACCTCGGCATGATGACCTGATCGCGCTGATCAGCGCCTCGATCACGTCCAGCTTCGGCTTACCGACGTTCCGGCTGAGCTCGTCCATCGACACCTCTTGGTACGACATGACCAGCTGCCACCAGAACCGCATGAGGAAGCGGCACTCCTGCGGGTCACGATCGTCTGCGAGGCGGTCATGAATGACCCTCTGGACGCGCCGCCGCTGCTCGTCGTCACGGAAGCCGGTGTTGAGGTCAGTCAGGGTCACGCCCGGACACTAGCAACCGCGTTCGCCCACGCCCCCGGCGTGGACCTCAAGTCCACGTTGGGCATTCCGATAGGAGTTCTTAGGACGCTGCGGATCGCAAGCCGCCCCTGAGCGGCAGGGCTGTGCGGAATCCTGTTCGTCCTGCATACCGGCGTTCAGCGGGAACACCTGCCCCAAGCGCCGCGCCACCCCGCCCCCCTTCGCCCGTTCCGCCGACCCTGTCGCGTCGTCCGCCGTCGCTCCCGCGGTTCCGCCGACCCGCGCTCTAACCTGACGACATGTCAGATGATGAGTCGTACGAACTGCTCGGCTTCGACAACGTCCTGCTGTCCGTCGGCGACCTCGACGAGGCCGTCGCCTTCTACGGGCGGGCCGGTTTCGACGTCGCCTTCCATCTCGACGAGGTCGGGATCGCGCTGCTGAAGGTGGGCAAGGAGACCCCGGGACTGCTGCTCCGGCTGGAGGACGAGCTGCGGCACCGGCCGCCGGGGTGGGCCACCGCCCGGGTGTGGCTGGAGGTGCGCGACGCCCGGTCCGCCGCGCGCGCCCTCGCGGCGGCGGGCGTCCAGTCGGCCGACCCGCCGTTCTCCGTCGCCACCGGCTGGACCGTCGAGTTCGCCGACCCCTGGGGGAACGTCATCGGCCTCACCGACTACACCAAGCGGCCCGAACTGGCCCGCACGTCCTGACCCGTCCACGGCACCGCCCCGCGGCACCGCCCCCTCTCCCACCTCCTCCCGACCTCCGCTTGAACATGTTCAAAAACAGGTCTACTGTCTCACCGACAGCACGTTTTGAACGCGTTCAAGTAAGCCGGCAGGGGTGGGGGCATGGACCTCACGGTCGTCGCGTACGTCATCTATCTGCTGGTCAGCGTGGGGCTGACCGTCTGGGTGGCGAGGACGCTGAGCCGCAACGGGCGGATCTTCCTCGGGGATGTGCTGCGGGGGAACGAGAAGCTCGCGGACGCGGTGAACCACCTGCTGGTCGTCGGGTTCTACCTCGTGAACCTGGGCTTCGTGGCCCTCTACCTGAACACCGACGGCGCCATCGAGAGCCCCCGCGTGGTGTTCGAGGCGGTGTCGGCGAAGCTCGGCGTGGTGCTGCTGGTGCTGGGGGCGCTGCACCTGGGCAACGTGTTCGTGCTCAACAAGTTCCGGCGGCGGGGCGCCATGGAGCGGGAACAGGTGCCGCCGGTCGCGCCCCAGGGCTGGACCACGCACGGGGCGCCCTCGGTCCCGCCGGCCGGGGCGTGACCCGATGACGGCGATCGAGACCACCGCCGACCGGGGCGCCGAGCGCGTCCCGGTCCGCGGGCTCACCGTGCTCTACGACGCCCGGTGCACCCTCTGCGTCTTCGTACGGGAGTGGCTGGGCCGGCAGCGGCAGTTGGTGCCGCTCGACTTCGTGCCGGCCGGGTCCGACGAGGCCCGGCGGCGGTTCCCCGTCCTCGACCACCGGGCGACCCCCGCGGAGATCACCGTCGTCGGGGACGCCGGGCAGGTGTACCGGGGCCCCGCCGCCTGGGTCGTCTGCCTGTGGGCGCTGCGCGAGCACCGGCCGCTGGCCCACCGGCTGAGCACCCCCGCCGGGGCCCGGCTCGCCCGCGGCGCGGTCCTCGCCGCCGCGAAGTGGCGGGGCGTCGCGTACGGGAGCGGTACGCGCGCGGCGCTCGGGCAGGGCGGGGCGGGCGCCCCGCAGCAGGGGGGCGGCGGCGTCCACTCCCGCGTGGACGGCTGGACGTACGACCCCCGGCAGGGGTGGACGTACACCGCGCCCCCGCCCCGGCCCGACGCCCCGTCCGGAGCCGCGCTCGGCGGTGCCGCCGCCCCCGCCTCCGCCCCGGACGCCCCCTCCCCCGCCCTCCCCGGCGGCTGCGACGGCGGTGCCTGCGCGACTGGTTAGGCTCTGCCCGTGCCCGCAGTGAACGACGAACCCAGCGCAGAGCCCGGCCCCGAGACACCGGCGGCCGAGACCCCGGCGGCGGAGCCACCGGCCACCGACGGCGACCGCGACGACGGGGCACCCGGCGGCCCCCGGGGCGGCTCCGCCAAGTCCGAGCAGACCCGCGCGCTCATCCTGGAGACCGCGCTGCGGCTGTTCCAGGAGCGCGGGTACGACAGGACGACGATGCGGGCGATCGCCAAGGAGGCCGGCGTCTCCGTCGGGAACGCGTACTACTACTTCGCCGGCAAGGAGCACCTGATCCAGGGGTTCTACGACCGGATCGGCGCGGAGCACCGCGCGGCGGTGCGGCCGGTGCTGGAGCGGGAGACGGATCTGCAGGCGCGGATCGCCGGGGTCCTGACGGCCTGGCTGGACGTGGCGGAGCCGTACCACGAGTTCGCGGCGCAGTTCTTCAAGAACGCGGCCGACCCGGACAGCCCGCTCAGTCCGTTCTCCCCGGAGTCGGCGGGGGCGCGCGAGGAGTCCATCGCGATCCACCGGCAGGTCCTCGCCGGTGCGAAGGCGAAGGTCCCGGAGGAACTCCGGCAGGTGCTGCCCGAGTTGATGTGGCTGTCCCAGATGGGTCTCGTCCTGTACTGGGTCTTCGACCGCACGGAGGGCCGCGAACGCAGCTACCGCCTCGCGGAACGCGGGGCCCGCCTGACGACCCGAGGCGTCTCCCTGGCCCGCTTCCGGGTCCTGCGCCCCCTCGTCCACGAGGTCCACGAACTGTTCACGGACTTCCTGCCGGGCATGACGAAGGCACTGCCGGACCCGGGGGGCGACAGGAACGACGGGTGATCACTCTCGGGTGAGGGCCGCGCCCCCGCCGGGGCCTGCCGCCTCGGGGTGGCCACGGCCCACGGCGGCGAGGTCACGGCGGCGAGGTCACGGTGACGACGTCGCCGGGCCGGGGCCTGAGGGTGACGGTGACGCTGCCGCCGGCCTGAACGGTCGGCGGCGTCCGCGCGCCGTCAGATCCAGGTCAGCCGCCACAGCCGGAACACCCCGGTCGCGTCCGACAGGTACTGCGCCCCGCCGACGTCCTCCGTGCTGAGCACGTACTCCTTGCGCTGCCACAGCGGGATCAGCGGGACGTCCTGCGCGACGACGTCCTGGAGGCTCTTGAAGTCGTCCACCGCCCGGCTGCGGTCCTCGTGGCGTCGGCCGTCCCGGATGAGGCGGTCGGCCTCCCTGCTGCTGTAGCCGTTCTTCAGGGAGCCGTCGGTGCCGACGAGGGGCCCGCTGAAGGTGTCGGCGTCGGGGAAGTCGGCCACCCAGCCGACGCCGTACGCGTCCAGCCTGCCGTCGGCGTAACGCTGCTGGAAGTCGGCCCAGGGGTATGCCTTCGTCGTCACGTAGAACAGCCCGGTCGCCTCCAGTTGCCGCTTCAGCTCGGCGGCCTCGGCGACGGCCGACTCCCGGCCCTCGGCGTACCCGTACGTGAAGCGCACGGGCATGCTCACGCCGGCCGCGTCGAGGAGCCTGCGGGCGCGCAGCGGGTCGGGCTTGGGGTACGTGTCGAAGAACGAGGTGGTGTGGCCCGTGACACCGGCCGGGATCAGGGAGTACAGCGGGTCGGTGGTGCCCTGGTAGACCTGGGAGACGAGTTTCTCCCGGTTGATCACGGCGGCCAGTGCCTGCCGGACGCGGCGGTCGTGGAGGGGCGAGTTCTCCCGGACGTTGAGGACCAGGTCGCGGGTCTCGGTGCTGTCGGACTCCGTGACCCGCTGGTCGGGGTCGCCGGGCGACAGGCCCGCGAGCACGGCGGGCGGCAGGGTGCGCGCGGCGACGTCGACCCGGCGCGCCTGCCACGCCTCCGCCAGCGCGGCCGAGTCCTGGTAGTAGCGCACGAGGACCTGTCTGCCGGAGTGCTGGACGGCGCCCCGGTAGCGCTCGTTGGGGCTGAGGCGGGCCTGCCGGTCCTTCGTGTACGACGTCAGGACGTACGGCCCGGTGCCGTCGGCGCCGCCGTCGGTGCGCAGCCGGTTCGCCGGGTACGCGGTGCGGTCGACGATCGACCCGGCGCCGGTCGCGATCTTGTACGGGAAGGTGGCGTCCGGCGCGGTGAGGCGGAAGCTGACGGTCGGCCCGTCGACGCTCACCGACTGGAGGGTGTCGAGGAGCGGGGCGGGGCCGACGTCCGCGTTGATCCGCTTGATCCGGTCGAAGGAGAACTTCACGTCGGCGGCGGTCACCTCGCGTCCGCCGGGGAACCTCAGTCCCTGGCGCAGGGTGCAGCGGTAGACGGTGAGCGTGCCGCCGGCGAAGGCGCAGTCGCGCGCCGCGTCGGGGACGGGGTTCGCGCCGCCGGGCTCGAACGTCAGCAGCGACTGGAAGACGTTGTTGAACAGGGCCCAGGAGCCGGCGTCGTACGCGCCGGCGGGGTCGAGGGACGTGACCGGGTCACTCGTCCCGACCGTGATCGTCCTGTCCGTGTCGCGCTGGGCGGGCAGCAGTTGCCAGCCGCCGATCGCCGCGACCGTCAGCACCAGCAGCGACGCGAGAACCCGCACGCGAACCGACCGCATCGGCGCCCCTCCCCATGACTCCACCCGGCCCACGACGCTCCATGGCTACGCGGTGGCGCCGATCACCTAACCACACGCGTTCATACGCACGGAAGAGGGGTTTTGTTGAGTTGAGAGAGAACTCGTGAAGTCCGGGGAGCACGTGAACTACGCGCTTCCCACGAGATGCTGACGAACCGTCACGCCTGTTTCGAGGCCAGCTCCACGACGGTGACGTCCGACGGCGCCCCCACCCGCACCGGGGGCCCCCACGCGCCCGCGCCGCGGCTGACGTACAGCTGGGTGTCGCCGTAGCGCTCCAGACCCGCGAGGGTGGGGTTGGCGGCCTCGGCGACGTAGTTCATGGGCCACAGCTGGCCGCCGTGGGTGTGCCCGGAGAGCTGGAGGTCGACGCCGTGGTCGACGGCGTCATGGATCTGCACGGGCTGGTGGGCGAGGAGCACCACGGCCCGCGAGGTGTCCCGGTCGCCGAGCGCCCTGGCGAAGTCGGGGCCCTGGCCGTCGTCCTCCCCGGCGAGGTCGTTCACCCCGGCGAGGTCGAGGTGCGGCAGCTCGCGTCGGTCGTTCTCCAGCGGGGTCATGCCGAGGCGCCGCACCTCCTCCACCCACTGCTCGGCGCCGGAGAAGTACTCGTGGTTGCCGGTGACGAAGTAACTGCCGTGCCGCGCCCGAAGGCCCGCGAGCGGCGCCGCCGCCGGGCCGAGGTCCTTCACGCTGCCGTCGACGAGGTCGCCGACCACCGCGATCAGATCGGGCTGGGTCGCGTTGATGGTGTCGACGACCTTCTGCGCGAAACCCCGGCCGAGCATCGGCCCGAGGTGGATGTCGCTGACCACCGCGATCCGGAAACCGTGCGCCGCGCGCGGGAGCTTGGCCAGCGGCACGGTGACCCGCTTGACGCGGGGGCCGCGGACGACGCCGTACGTGCCGTAGCCGACCGTCCCGACGGCGGCCGCGGCGACGGCCCCGCCGACCGCACGGGAGACGAAGAGGCGCCGGGAGACGCCCGTGGGGGACGCGCCGGCGGGCCCGTCGGCGGAGCCGGCACCGGGTGCGGTGCCGTCCGCCGGGGCCGGGCCGACGGACTCGGCGGCGGTCGGACCGACCGGGTCGGCGGTCATGGCCGAGGTCGTGGTCGCGTCGATGGTCGCCGTCGGGTCGGCGGTCGCGGTGGCGTCGGCGCGGTCCGTGGGCTTCGCGCCCGCCGGTACCGGCTCCGGTGCGCGCACCGCCGGCCCGGACCGCTCGTCCGGGTCGGGGGCGCGGCGCGCGAGCAGACGGTTCAGCAGGGGGCGTACGACCTCACCCGCCAGAAGGGCCAGCAGCAGGTACAGCGAGAGGGCGAGCCACAGGAAGCCCGGCCAGCCCAGCGTCTGCTGCAGCCAGAAGGGCGCGCCGCCGCGCTCGGCGCCGAAGGCCGCGAACAGCAGCACCGGCCCGGCGATGAACACACCGGTGCCCACGCGTCTGGCGAGACCCGGCCCCCGGGTCGTGTCGCGCACCAGCCGGCGCCAGGCGTACCAGTGCAGGACGGCGAAGGCGGCCAGCACGAGCAGGGCCACGAGAACGAAGACGATCACCATCACGTCGTACTCCCCGTCACGTCGTCCCACGAAGTGCGCGCAGACCACGCAACCCGATGACGCCGATGACCGTCCCCAGGACAAAGGAGACGACGGCGAGCGTCAGATGCACCCAGAAGTACGCGGTCGGATCGCCCGCGTCGTCGAACGCGAGGCCGCTGCCGTCCTTCCAGAGATTCCGGATGAAAGTGACCCAGATGACCCAGCTCCACACCCCGAAGGCGAGCAGGAACCAGGAGAGGGGGCGGCTGAGCTTCATGAGTTCAGTATCACCGCCGTCCGCCGGTGCCCCGCGCCGGGGTGCGGGCGGGGGCACGGGTGGCGCGGTGGCCGAGAACCGCGGTGGGACTCACCGGGCGGAGCCATGTACTTTCTCGATCGTGTCCGCCTCCAAGAAGACCGCCAGGCGCTCCCTGCCGGTCACCTCCGCCCTTGCCGTGTCCCTCTCGTTGACGTCGCTGTTCTCCCCGGCGCTCGCCCCGGCCGCCCACGCCGCCGACCCGACCCCGAGCGGCAGCGCCTCCCCGTCGGCGACTCCCCCGGCGACGATGTCGACCGTCGGAGGCGAACAGCTGGGCAGGCCGGGGACGCAGGCCAACCTGGGCGGTGACGCGCCGGTGGTGCCCAAGGGCATCAGCGCACGCTCGTGGATCGTGGCGGACGCCGAGTCGGGCGAGGTGCTGGCCGCGCACAACGCGCACTGGCGGCTGGCGCCGGCGAGCACGCTGAAGATGCTGTTCGCGGACACGCTGCTGCCGAAGTTCAACAAGGACGACAAGCACAAGGTCACCCTCCCCGACCTCGCCGGTGTCGGCGCGGGCTCCAGCATGGTCGGCATAAAGGAGAACGAGACGTACACCGTCCACGACCTGTGGCTCGGCGTCTTCCTTCGCTCCGGCAACGACGCGGTGCACGTCCTGTCCGCGATGAACGGCGGCGTCAAGCAGACCGTCGCCGACATGAACGCCCACGCCGAGGAGCTGCAGGCCCTCGACACGCACGCGGTCAGCCCGGACGGGTACGACGCCAAGGGGCAGGTGTCGTCGGCCTACGACCTGACGCTGATCGCCAGGTCGGGGCTGCAGAAGCAGGACTTCCGGGAGTACTGCTCCACCGTGCGCGCCACGTTCCCCGGGGAGACGAAGAAGGGCAAGAACGGCAAGCGGAGCCGGTCGTCCTTCGAGATCCAGAACACCAACCGGCTACTGACGGGCGACAGCGGACTGGACGCCTACCAGGGCATAGCGGGTGTGAAGAACGGCAACACGACGAACGCGGGCGCGACGTTCACGGGGGTCGCCGAGCGGGACGGCAGGGTGCTCCTCGTCACCGTCATGCACCCCGAGAAGCAGGAGCACAACCAGGTCTACAAGGAGACCGCGAAGCTGTTCGACTGGGGGTTCGCCGCGGCGGGCAAGGTGCAGCCGGTGGGTGAACTGGTGGCGCCGAAGGGCGCGGAGACCTCCGGTGGCAGCGCCGAGCCCAGCACGCAGCCGGGGGGTACGGCATCGGCCACCTCTCCCGCGCCGGGCTCCGCCGGTGGGGGCGGCAAGGCGGTGGCCTCCGCGGCGTCCGGCGGGACCGGCGGGATCGGGATCGCGCTGGGGATCACGGGCGGGGTGCTCGCCCTGGTGGCCGGCGCGGTGTTCCTGGTCAACCGGAAGTGGCCCCTGCGGCGGGCGAAGTAGGGCGTCGCGGCCCCGTGCCCCTGAGAAGCGCCCGGGGCCGCGCCCGTCCTGCCGGCTGAGGGCCGGGCCGCAGGCCCGAAGCCTTCAGGGGCGCGGGCGACCCGCACGGGAACCCACACACCACCCGCACCCGCCGGAACCACCCCGACCCCCGGGCTACTGGGCGCCCTCGGCCTCCTCGGCCTCCTCGGCCGCCTCCGCTTCCCCGGCCTCGTCAGCCGCCTCCACCTCCTCGGTCCCCTCGGCCTCCTCCCGCCCCTCCGCCGTCCAAGCCGCGCAGTACAGCAGCAACTTGGCCGTGAAGTTGATCCACAGCAGCAACGCGACCGGCACCCCGAACGCCCCGTACATGCTCTTCGACGCGACCCCCTGCATGTACCCGCTGAGCAGCAGCTTCAGCAGCTCGAAGCCGAACGCCCCCATGAGCGCGGCCACCACGAGCCGCCGCCGCGGCGGGTGGACGCCCGGCAGGAGCGTCAGGACGTACAGCAGGAGCAGGAAGTCGGCCAGCACGGCCACGGCGAACGCGGCGATCTGGAGCACCACCCCGCCCCAGCCGTCGCGGTCGACACCGAGCCGGTCCGCGCTCCAGCCGACCGTCGCCGACGCCACGGTGGACGCCGCGAGGGAGACGAGCACCGCGCCGCCGAGCCCGACGAGGACGCCCGCGTCCTTCGCCTTGGCGAGGACGGGGTTCCCCTCGGGCTCCGGCTTCTCCCACACCGCCCGCAGACAGCCCCGCATCTCCCCGACCCAGCCGATGCCGGTGAACAGCAGCAGCGCGCCGGCGATGATCCCGACGGTGCCGGCGTTCTCGACGAGCCCGGCGACGTCGAGCTGGCCGGAGATGCCGGGCACCTGCTCGGCGAGCCGGTCCTCCAGCTCGCGCTGCCGGTTCTCGTCGAGCGTCGCCGCGGCGATGGCCGCGCCCAGGGTCAGCAGCGGGAACAGCGCGAGGAAGCTGATGAACGTCATGGCCGCGGCGAGCCGCGTCCACGTCACCCGCTCCAGCCGTTCGTACGAGCGCCACGCGTGCGTGGTCATCAGGCGCTCGGCCAGCGGGCCGATCCCGGGAAGCTTTTTCAGCCAGTCCATGATCCGACTCTGCCCTCGTCGTGGTCACCCGAAGCGGGAGTACCCGCGTTCGAGCACCGATCACCCGTCGTCGCACGCCGACCGTGCCGTGGATCCCCCATTTCGGTGAGGCGCCTGGGAAGGCGGGCCGATACACCGGATTCCTCGGCGCGCGCGGCGATACGTTCGCGGGCATGCCAGCCAACGCCGTCCCCTTCCCCGGCCGCACCACCCCCCTCACCGGCTGGGGCCGCACCGCCCCGACCGCCACCCGGCTGATCCGCCCCCGTACGTACGAGGAGGCCGCGACCGCCGTCCGGGCGTGCGGGGCGCGCGGCGGGATCGCCCGGGGGCTGGGACGCGCGTACGGGGACGCGGCGCAGAACGCGGGCGGCGCCGTGCTCGACATGACGGGCCTGGACCGGGTCCACGCCGTCGACGCGGACGGCGGCACGGTCCTGTGCGACGCGGGGGTGTCGCTGCACCGGCTGATGGAGGTGCTGCTGCCGCTGGGCTGGTTCGTGCCGGTGACGCCGGGGACCCGCCAGGTGACCGTGGGCGGCGCGATCGCGGCGGACATCCACGGCAAGAACCATCATGTCTCCGGGGCGTTCAGCCGTCATGTGCTGTCGCTGGAGCTGCTCACCGCGGACGGCGAGATCCGCACGGTGGTGCCCGGCACCCCGCTGTTCGACGCCACGGCCGGCGGCCTGGGGCTGACGGGGGTGATCCTCACCGCGACCGTGCGGCTGCTGCCCGTCGAGACGTCCTGGATGTCGGTCGACACCGAACGGGCCCGCGACCTGGACGACCTGCTGGCCAGGCTCACGGCCACCGACCGGTACTACCGCTACTCCGCCGCCTGGATCGACCTCCTCGCCCGGGGCTCGGCGACGGGCCGCGCGGTCCTGACCCGCGGCGAGCACGCGTCCCTCGAGACGCTGGAGTCGTCGGCACGCGCGCGTGGGGCACGTCTCACCCGGCGGGGTCCGCTCGGCCGTCCGCTGGACTTCCGGCCCTCCCGGTTCCCGGTCGCCCCCGCGCTCGTCCCCGGGGGTCTGCTCGGCCGGACGACCGTGGGTCTGTTCAACGAGCTGTGGTACCGCAAGGCCCCCCGGGCCCGCGCCGACCAGCTCCAGCGGATCGCCACGTTCTTCCACCCGCTGGACGGCGTCCCGCACTGGAACCGGCTCCGCGGGCGGTCCGGGTTCGTGCAGTACCGGTTCGTCGTCGGCCACGGTCACGAGGAGGCGCTGCGGCGGATCGTGACCCGGATCTCCGCCCGCCGCTGCCCCTGCTTCCTCGCCGTGCTGAAGCGGTTCGGGGAGGGCGAGCCCGGCTGGCTGTCCTTCCCGACGCCCGGCTGGTCGCTCGCCCTCGACATCCCGGCGGGCCTGCCCGGCCTCGGCGCCTTCCTCGACCGGCTGGACGAGGAGGTCGCGGCGGCCGACGGACGCGTGCACCTGGCCGAGGACGCCCGGCTGCGCCCCGAACTGCTGGGCGCGATGTATCCCCGGCTGCCCGAGTTCCGCGCGCTGCGCCGCGAGTTGGACCCCGACGGCGTGTTCGTGTCGGACCTGGCCCGCCGCCTGGGCCTGTAACGCCCGTACCGCGACCTGCCACCCCCGTTCCCCAGTCGCTCAGGAGCTGTCATGAAGGACGCGTTCGGCACCCCCCAGTCGCTGCTGATCCTCGGCGGTACGTCCGAGATCGCGCTCGCCACCGCCCGCCGGCTGATCGCCCGCCGCACCCGTACCGTCTGGCTCGCCGGACGCCCCTCGCCCGATCTGGAGAGGGCAGCCGCCCATCTGCGGGGTCTCGGCGCCGAGACGCACACCGTCTCCTTCGACGCCCTGGCCCCCGACTCGCACGAGACGATCCTCGGCAAGGTCTTCGCGGAGGGCGACATCGACATGGTGCTCCTCGCCTTCGGCCTGCTCGGCGACCAGGCGCACGACGAACGCGACCCGGTGGCCGCGGTACGTGTCGCCCAGACCAACTACACGGGGGCCGTGTCGGCCGGTCTGGTCTGCGCGCGGGCCCTCCAGGCGCAGGGCCACGGATCACTCGTCGTCCTGTCGTCGGTGGCCGCCGAGCGTGCCCGCCGCTCGGACTTCATCTACGGCTCCGCCAAAGCTGGCCTCGACACCTTCACCCAGGGCCTCGGCGACGCGCTGCACGGCACCGGCGTTCATGTGATGGTCGTACGGCCCGGTTTCGTGCGCACGAGCACGACCGCGGGCCGCCCGGAGACGCCGCCGGCCACCACTCCGGAGGCGGTGGCGACGGCGATCGAGCTGGGGCTGCGGCGCCGCTCGGAGACGGTGTGGGTGCCGGGGGCGCTGCGGCTGGTGATGGCGGCGCTGCGCCATGTGCCGAGGCCGCTGTTCCGCCGGCTGCCGCTGTAGGGCGCCGGGGAACCCGGGGACGCTCGGCTTCAGAGCCCCCTCCGCGGACCCTCAGGGGCTTCTCAGTGGGTGGGGAGCGTGGTGTCGCCGACGGGAGCGCCCGCCTGCGGGGGGACGACCGTACCGCCGAAGGCGAACTCGCGGAGCTTGCGCCAGACCCCGTCGGCGCCCTGCTCGTACAGCGCGAACCCGGTGCAGGGCCACGCGGCCTCGTATCCGGCCAGTTCCTCGAACGCCCGGTCCATCGCCTCCTCGGCGATGCCGTGCGCCACGGTGACGTGCGGGTGGTACGGGAAGTTCAGCTCGCGCGCCACCGGCCCCGAGGCGTCCCTGACCTGCTTCTGCAGCCAGGTGCACGCCTCGGCGCCCTCGACGACCTGGACGAACACCACGGGCGACAGTGGCCGGAAGGTGCCCGT
Source organism: Streptomyces sp. HM190 (assembly GCF_009857135.1). Classification (GTDB taxonomy): domain Bacteria; phylum Actinomycetota; class Actinomycetes; order Streptomycetales; family Streptomycetaceae; genus Streptomyces; species Streptomyces heilongjiangensis. The sequence goes on along the minus strand of NZ_CP047318.1, from coordinate 5,414,840 downwards.
GCCGGCCAGCCGCATCGGGAAGGCCCGGCCGGTGGCCGCGACCTCGACGAGGTGTGCCTCGATCGCCGGCAGCTGGGTCTCGTCGACCTCCGTCGGCGGCAGCAGCGTGACATGCGTGGGGATGCCGTGAGCCGCGGCGTCGCCGAAGCCCGCGCGCCGCTCCTGGAGCTGGCTGCCGTGGGGCTCCGGGACCGCGATCGACACACCGATCGTTACGGTCCCCACGTCGTCTCCTGTCGTCGTGTCATGCGTCTGTGTCTTCGTCTGTCGTGACGCGCCACCGGCTATCGACTGTACGGCCACGGCGGTGTTCCGGGCAGGCGCGGGCGGAGTGATGTACAGCGCTGCCGGTGGCGCGATCGGCGCTCGGCCGACCGGGGTGGTGCGGCTCAGTGCTTGGCGGGCAGGAATCCCACCCGGTCGTACGCCTGGGCGAGCGTCTCCGCGGCGACGGCCCGCGCCTTCTCCGCGCCCTTGGCCAGGATCGAGTCGAGCGTCTCCGGGTCGTCCAGGTACTGCTGGGTGCGCTCCCGGAAGGGCGTCACGAAGTCGACCATGACCTCGGCGAGGTCCGTCTTGAGCGCACCGTAGCCCTTGCCGACGTACTTCTGCTCCAGTTCCGCGATACCCGTCCCGGTGAGGGTCGAGTAGATGGTCAGCAGATTGCTGACCCCGGGCTTCTCGGCGGCGTCGTAGCGGATCACGGTGTCGGTGTCGGTGACCGCGCTCTTGACCTTCTTGGCGGTGGCCTTCGGGTCGTCGAGCAGGTTGATCAGCCCCTTGGGGGTCGACGCCGACTTGCTCATCTTGATCGCCGGGTCCTGGAGGTCGTAGATCTTCGCCGTCTCCTTGAGGATGTACGGCTTCGGGATCGCGAAGGTCTGGCCGAAGCGGCCGTTGAAGCGCTCGGCGAGGTCACGGGTGAGCTCGATGTGCTGGCGCTGGTCCTCGCCGACCGGGACCTCGTTCGCCTGGTAGAGCAGGATGTCGGCGACCTGGAGGATCGGGTACGTGAAGAGGCCCACGCTGGCGCGCTCGGCGCCCTGCTTGGCGGACTTGTCCTTGAACTGGGTCATGCGGGAGGCCTCGCCGAAGCCGGTGAGGCAGTTCATGACCCAGCCGAGCTGGGCGTGCTCGGGGACGTGGCTCTGGACGAAGAGGGTGCACCGCTCGGGGTCGAGTCCGGCGGCGAGCAGCTGCGCGGCGGCGAGCCGGGTGTTCGCCCGCAGGTCCGCGGGTTCCTGGGGAACGGTGATCGCGTGCAGGTCGACGACCATGTAGAACGCGTCGTGGGACTCCTGCAGGGCCACCCATTGGCGTACGGCGCCGAGGTAGTTGCCGAGGTGGAACGAGCCTGCGGTGGGCTGGATTCCGGAGAGCACACGAGAACCGGGCAGCGGCGCGGAGCGCCCCGTTTGAGGGCGGTGGTGGGCGACGGGTGGGCGGTCAGAGGCCATGCTCACCATTCTCTCAGGTATCGGGACCCGTTCCGGAACCTACCGGAAACAGATGGCACACGGGTGGGAAGCGATCGGACCCGGGCGGTGTGCCCCTGCGCTGAGAACGCGGGAGGGGCCGCGTCGTCGGTGAGGCGGCGGTGAAGCGGCGGTGATCGCCCGCGTGCGCGCCGGGGAGCCGGAGGCGTACGCGGAACGGGGCGGTGCCGCGTCCCGGCCGTGGCCACTGTCGGCCGTGGCCGATGCGTCGATGCGTCGATGCGTCGATGCGTCGATGCGTCGATGCGTCGATGAGATGCGGGACACAGGGCGGCCGGCCGGACGCCGGCGGCCCGTGGCCGACCCGGAGGCGCCCTCGTCGGGCCGAGCCGGGCTTCACCGTGACGGTGCCGCCGCGCCGCGCGCGTCGGACGGGCGGGACGCCGGGCCGCGAGGGGCCCGGCGTCCGGCGTCCGGTGTCCGGCGGGTCAGCCGAGGTCGATCTCCGGGTACAGCGGGAAGCCGGCCACGAGGTCGGTGGCGCGGCGGGAGACCTCGTCCGAGATCTTCGCGTCGAGGACGTGCTGGGCCTTGGACGGGGCGCCCGACTTGGTGGTGCCGGGGGTCGCGGTGGTGAGGACGCGGTCGATGAGGCCGGCGACCTCGTCCATCTCGGCGGTGCCCAGACCGCGGGTGGTCAGGGCGGGCGTGCCGATGCGGATGCCGGAGGTGTACCAGGCGCCGTTCGGGTCGGCCGGGATGGCGTTGCGGTTGGTGACGATGCCGGAGTCGAGCAGCGCGGCCTCGGCCTGCCGGCCGGTGAGACCGTAGGAGGTGGCGACGTCGATCAGGTTGAGGTGGTTGTCGGTGCCGCCGGTGACCAGGGTGGCGCCGCGGCGCATCAGGCCCTCGGCGAGGGCGCGGGAGTTGTCGACGATGCGCTGGGCGTAGTCCTGGAAGGCGGGCTGCCGGGCCTCGGCGAGGGCGACGGCCTTGGCGGCCATGACGTGCGGGAGCGGGCCGCCGAGGACCATCGGGCAGCCGCGGTCGACCTGGTCCTTGAGGGAGTCGTCGCACAGGACCATGCCGCCGCGCGGGCCGCGCAGCGACTTGTGCGTGGTCGTGGTGACGATCTGGGCGTGCGGCACGGGGTCGAAGTCGCCGGTGAGGACCTTGCCGGCGACGAGGCCCGCGAAGTGCGCCATGTCCACCATGAGCGTGGCGCCGACCTCGTCGGCGATCTCGCGCATGATCCGGAAGTTCACGAGGCGGGGGTAGGCGGAGTAGCCGGCGACGATGATCATCGGCTTGAACTCGCGGGCCGAGGCGCGCAGGGCCTCGTAGTCGATGAGGCCGGTGGCCGGGTCGGTGCCGTAGGACCGCTGGTCGAACATCTTGCCGGAGATGTTCGGGCGGAAGCCGTGGGTGAGGTGGCCGCCGGCGTCCAGGGACATGCCGAGCATGCGCTGGTTGCCGAAGGCCTGGCGCAGCTCGGCCCAGTCGGCCTCGGAGAGGTCGTTGACCTGGCGGGCGCCCGCCTTCTCCAGGAAGGGGGCCTCGACGCGGTCGGCGAGGACGGCCCAGAAGGCGACGAGGTTGGCGTCGATGCCGGAGTGCGGCTGGACGTAGGCGTGGCGGGCCCCGAACAGCTCCCGGGCGTGCTCGGCGGCGAGGGACTCGACGGTGTCGACGTTGCGGCAGCCGGCGTAGAAGCGGCGGCCGACGGTGCCCTCGGCGTACTTGTCGCTGAACCAGTTGCCCATGGCCAGGAGGGTGGCCGGGGAGGCGTAGTTCTCGGAGGCGATCAGCTTGAGCATCTCGCGCTGGTCGGCGACCTCCTGGCCGATGGCGTCGGCCACGCGCGGCTCGACGGCGCGGATCACGTCGAGGGCGGAGCGGAAGGCGGTGGACTCGGGGGAGAGGGGCTCGGCTGACATGGGGACCTCCGGACGTTGCGTTCAGCGTTCACGGTACGGCCCAGGCGCACGGCACTCATCCTCCCGGGCCGCTCCCCGATGGTCCGTCCCATCCCAGCGCGCCAGTCACGGCCCGCCGGTCACCATATCGGGCGGCGTCGAGCGGCAGACCCGGACGTCCACCATTCGAACGACGCGGGGACCGGCGGGCGAACGACGCGGGGACGGCGGACCGGGCACAGCGGGGACGACGGACCGAGCACGGCAGGAACGACGGACCGAGCACAGCGGGGACGGCGGACCGGGCACGGCAAGGACGGCGGACCGGGCACGGCAGGGACGGCGGGCCGGGCACGGCAGGGACGGCGGGCCGGGCGGCGGTCGTCAGAGGATGACGTGCGGCAGGAACCGGGCGTACTCGTCGGTCACCAGGCCGGAGGACTCACGGATACCGAGGCCGGCGGACTCGTTCTCGACGACCCACGCGCCGAGGACGACATGGTTGCCGTCGAAGGCCGGCAGCGGTGCCAGTCCCTGGTAGCAGCAGGGTTCCTGGCTCAGGACCGGGGCGCCGCCGGGCTCGTGGACGGTGACTCCGGCGCCCTCGCGGCCGAGGAGGGGCTTGGAGACGTAGCCCTGGGTGCCGGCCAGCTCGCGGGGCCCGTCGAGGTAGGCGGGCAGGAGGTGGGGGTGGCCGGGGTAGAGCTCCCAGAGGACGGCGAGCAGCGCCTTGTTGCTGAGGAGCATCTTCCAGGCGGGCTCGATCCAGAGGGTGGTGCCGGTGCCGCCGCCGTTGTCGAGGGTGGCGAGGACGTGCGGGGCGAAGCGGTCCGTGGTGAGCCACTCCCAGGGGTACAGCTTGAAGATGCTGCGGATGAAGCGGAGCTTCTTGTCGACGAAGCGCTCGGAGAGGCGGTCCCAGCCGATGTCCTCCATGGAGATCCAGTCGGTGTCGAGCCCGGCCTGCTCGGCGGTCTCCTTCAGATAGGCGACGGTCATGAGGTCCTCGCCGAGTTCGTCGCCCGCGGAGTGCGCGAAGTACAGGGGGCTGCCCGGCGGGAGGAGGGGGGCCTGCTTCCGCCAGGCGTCGACGAGGCGTTCGTGGAGGGAGTTCCACTGGTCGGCACCCGGGAAGCGCTCCTCCATCCAGAACCACTGGGGGCTGGCCGCCTCGACGAGCGAGGTCGGGGTGTCGGCGTTGTACTCCAGCAGCTTGGCGGGGCCGGTGCCGTCGTAGCGCAGGTCGAAGCGGCCGTAGACGGACGGCAGTTCGGCGCGCCGGCGCCACGCCTCGGCGACGAGCCGGGCGAGGCGCGGGTCGGTGATGCCGAGGTCGGCGAAGCGGTCGTGCTCGACGATGTGCGCGGCGGCGGCCAGGCACATGGCGTGCAGTTCCTCGACGGTCTCCTCCAGCGCCTCCACCTCGGGGAGCGAGAACACGTAGTACGCGCTCTCGTCCCAGTAGGGGCGCAGGGAGCCGTCCGGATGGCGGGTCAGGGGGTAGATGAGCCCCTGCTCCTCCACCGTCTGCTGCCATCCGGGCCGGGGTTCGATGGTGCGGCGTTCCATGGCGCTGTCTCCCGGGCCGGGTCAGCCGCCGCCGGAGCCGGAGCCGGAGCAGCCGAAGCCGTCCCGGTCGACGGCCTCGCTGCGGCTGAAGGTTCCGTAGTCGGCCCGCTTGCCGGTGACGTCGGCGTCGTAGTACCAGGCGGCGTCGACCGTGCCGGGCTGGCTGCGATTGCCGCTGCTGTTGCTCTTGCGGTTCTTGCCGTACGACGACGAGGAGGAGCCGGAGTCGGAGTCGGAGTTGCAGTTCTTGTCGGCGATGATCTTGTAGCCGTTGGCGAAGTCGTAGCTGTCGCGGTCCACGCACCGGCGGTCCGGGTCGGATCCGCAGGAGGTGAGGGCAGCGGCGACGACACCCATCCCGCCGAGTACGACCGTGCTGGACCGCAGTCGCCTGCGCTGTTCTCCCATGTGCTCCCCCGTCGGGCTGGTGGCTCGGCCGAGCGGGGCCGGTGCGCGGGGTCCGCCCCCCGAAGCGCCCGGCGCTCGGCGCCCGGGTTGTCCGGGCTCAATCAACACGCAGACTAGTGCCCCGTCAGGCAACGTTTGCCCCGTCGCGACGCCCGGCACGCACTCTCGCCGCACCGGGCACAAGCCCGAGTACATCCCGTACGAGGGCGTGCGCCCGGCAGCCGAGAGCACGCACCGGACGCCGCTCCTCGACGGGCATACGTTGCCTGCCGCGGCACCAGTGATCGATTCAAGCCATGGCCAAACGGCTCGCGACGGACATGGGGGAGGGCTTCGTTCCCCCCAACTCCCCGCTCAACCGCCTGTTTTCCCCTCACCCTTGGCTCCCCCCTCGGTGGTCGGAGCTGCCGGCGCGGTCGTGGTCGCGGTCAGACAGCGGGTTGCCTGGGTGCGGAGCGCCTCGGTCAGTTCCGGGGGCGCGTCCGGGGGAGGCTGAAGTCGGCGTCCACCGAGGTGATCATCCAGGCGAGGTCCCGCGCGGTCCCGGCGCCCAGGTACAGGAGGCAGCCTTGGTCGTCGAGGGCTTCGAGCACCCCCATGCCGGGCCACACCCTGTCCGTGGCCGTGGACACGGGTTCGTGGAGGGTGACGGTGACGCGGACGGGCCAGGTCCGCGAGGTCAGGCGGTGCGCCAGATAGGTCGCCGCGTCCCCGTCGGGGATCGGCCGGGGCGCGACCCGGGGTCCGGTCGGGGTGCGCGGGACGAGCCGGTCGACCCGGAAGGTCCGCCAGTCGGCCTGGTCGAGGCCCCAGGCGACCAGATACCGGTGCCGGTCGAAACTGACCAGGTTGTACGGCTCGACGCGACGGACGGGGTGGGCGTCGACGAGGGACCCGCTCCCGGCACCCTCGACGCCCCCTTCGGCGGAGGCGTCATCGGCCCCGCCGCCTTTGCTGCCGCCCCCGCCCTCCCGCGAGGCCGTCGGTGGTGCCGGCGGCTCGGTGGCGTGAGGGCTGGCCATGTGGGGCGTCGCGTAGGTGAAGCGGAGGTGTTCGCGGCGGCGGCAGGCTTCGGCGATGGTCATGAGAATGTCCGGCGAGACCTTGGGGGCCGGCGCGGCCATCGCCCGCACCGTCGCGGTGTGGACCCGCGCGGATGGCCGGTGTCCTCGCCGGGCTGATGTCCCGTCTGGGCTACGGCCGTTACGGCGTGCAGGGCTACGACACCGGGTCCTGGGTGGCCCCCGAGACCGGCAAGCAGGCCCTGAGCGGCCCGGTGCGGTCTCAGCCTCGTACGCAGGTCGTGCCCGTCGGACACAGGGACGTCACCGCGTTGGTGACCGGCTCGCGGAGGTCGGTGAGGGAGGTCGACTCGGGGGCGCTGAAGCGGACGCCGTAGGGCTTGCCGTCGGCGGCCAGGAAGCGGTGGTCGATGACCCGGCGGGGGCCGACGGCACTCTCGCCGTCGAAGCGGTAGACGACCTCCGAGTAGGCGGCCTCCTCGGAGCGGTCGAGGACGCGGTAGCCGGGGAGGCGGGCGAAGCCGTAGTTCGCGTTCTCCGCGTCGTCCATGGAGGCGGCGGGGCTCTCCTCGCTGACCTCGAAGAGCTGGAGGGCCCGGGTGCCGTCCGGGGACTCGTACGTCACGACCGCCGGCTTGCCGTCGGGCTGCTTCGCCGTGCGGGTCCAGCCGGAGGGGACGTCGACGGTGAAGCCTGCGGGGTCCTCGGAACGCACGTAGCCGGGTGCGCCGTCGGCCGGGGTCCCGCCGGACAGCCCGGACGCGCCCCCGCCACCGTCCCCGCCACCGTCCTCGTCACCGCCGCCACTCCCGTCACCGCTGCCGCCCGCACCCCCGCTCGCGAGTCCGTCCACGCCGCCGTCCCCGCCTCCGTCGGTGCTGCCGGACGAGTCCTGGCCGGTGTCGCCGCCCTTCGCGCCCGTCTCCGGGGCCGAGGACAACGGGTCCGGCGAGGACGAGTGCGCGGCGTTCGTACGGTTCCTCGTGTCGCCGTCCGATCCCGCGAGCGTCCAGACACCGAGGCCAGCGCCGCCGCCGAGCAGGGCCGCGAGGGTGACCACCAAGGCCATGCGCCACATGTTGACGGGTGCGGGCGGATCGTCCACCCAGCGTCCGGTTGCCGGATCCCAGCGCGCCATCAAGTCCCCCTTGCCGTCGCGGGCGTTCGCGACCGCGTCGACGTCGACGCGTGCACGTGAACGCGTTTGACGACGATAGCGGCGTAAACACCGACAGGCCCCGTCCCGGGCGAAACCGGGACAGAGCCTGTGCGAGCCCGCTATGGGACCGTGACACCCCGCGTCAACGACGACGGGGCAACGGTGGCGGGGAGCCGATCAGATGAGGCCGAGCGCGCGGACCGCCTCGCGCTCCTCCTCCAGCTCCTTGACGGAGGCGTCGATGCGGGCGCGGGAGAACTCGTTGATCTCCAGGCCCTGGACGATCTCGTACGCGCCGTCCTTCACGGTGACCGGGAAGGAGGAGATGAGGCCCTCGGGCACACCGTACGAGCCGTCGGACGGAATGCCCATGGAGGCCCAGTCGCCCTCGGCGGTGCCGTTGACCCAGGTGTAGATGTGGTCGATGGCGGCGTTGGCGGCGGAGGCGGCCGAGGAGGCGCCGCGGGCCTCGATGATGGCGGCGCCGCGCTTGGCGACGGTCGGGATGAAGTCCTCGGCGAGCCACTTCTCGTCGCTCACGACCTCGGCGGCGTTCTTGCCGGCGACCGTGGCGTGGAAGATGTCCGGGTACTGGGTGGCGGAGTGGTTGCCCCAGATCGTGAGCCGCTTGATCTCGGAGACCGGGACGCCCGTCTTCTTCGACAGCTGGGTCAGCGCGCGGTTGTGGTCCAGGCGCGTCATCGCGGTGAAGCGCTCGGCCGGTACGTCCGGCGCGGCGGCCTGGGCGATGAGAGCGTTGGTGTTGGCCGGGTTGCCGACGACGAGGACGCGGATGTCGTCCGCGGCGTGGTCGTTGATGGCCTTGCCCTGCGGCTTGAAGATGCCGCCGTTGGCCTCCAGCAGGTCGCCGCGCTCCATACCCTTGGTGCGGGGGCGGGCGCCGACGAGAAGACCCACGTTGGCACCGTCGAAGGCGACGTTCGGGTCGTCCGTGATGTCGATGCCGGCGAGCAGCGGGAAGGCGCAGTCGTCGAGCTCCATGGCGGTGCCCTCGGCGGCCTTCAGGGCCGGGGTGATCTCCAGGAGGCGGAGCCTGACCGGCACGTCCGCGCCGAGCAGCTGGCCGGAGGCGATGCGGAAGAGCAGGGCGTAACCGATCTGGCCGGCCGCGCCGGTGACGGTGACGTTCACGGGAGTGCGGGTCATGGCGTTCTCCGTATGACAGCTGGCGGTGGGGCGTCCCTGCCCCGGACGTTTGATCGATCTCTTGGCATCAAGAGAGATCGGTGGTCAGGCTATCGCGCATCCAGGATCCCCGACGGCCGGGTTCGTGTGGCCCACCACACACGGCCCGCCCCCGGCCCGCCATGACCCGCCATGACCCGCCGGGTCACGAGAAAAGGCGGCCGCCGGTCCGAGGGGGGGTGAACCTGGGCGGCCGCCGGTGGGGGTGCCGGGCCGGGAGCGACCAATCTCCCGGGCGGGCCGGACTCCCGTGGGGGTACCTTCCGCCTGCCCCGGCAACCGGAAGGCATGCCCACCAGTTTTCGACTACTTTGCGCAGGGTCGAGATCACTCCGGGTTATGGACGTGGAGGGCGTGCCCGTTCCGGGGCGACCAGTACGGCCGGCCCACGGGGCCGGTGCGGCACCAGCCCACGGGGCCGGTGCGGCCGGGCAGCCCCTGCCCCGCCCGGCTCATCCTGCCCGCCCTGCACCTCCTGCCCGCCCTGCACCTCCTTCACGTCCGGCCCGACGGCAGGTCCGGCCCGCCCACCGACCCTGCTACCGGCCGGCCCGTGAGCCGGCCCGCCCACCGGCGCCTCCCGTCACCCCTCAGCGCGTGCAGCCCTCCTCGCCCGACGCCAGCGTCACGCACGCCTCGGCGTCGCCCGCGTCCTTGACCGCGACCATCGACGTGTACGCGATGTTGTCGCCGGCCTCCTCGATCGCCGCCATCTGCTTGACCTTGCCGGCCGTCACGCGCACCTTGTCGCCCCGGGTCGCCAGGGTGATGCGGGCCCAGGCCGCGCGGCAGGTCTCGCTGTAGCGGACCTCGACCCGGGCCGTGCCGACGGTGGCCTCGTCCGCGGTCTTCACGACACCCGCCGTGCACCCCATGGCCTCGGGGTCCTTGCCGGTGCAGCCGGCCCCCGCGCACTTGACGCCGGCCGGCAGGTCGGGTTCCGTGCCGACTCCGGTCGAGGCGTTGGCCGGTGACGTGCCCTCGGCCTCACCACCGCCGTCCCCCTGCGTGAGGAAGAACGCCGCCGCGATCACGACGAGCGCCCCCACGGCTCCCGCGAGGAACATCGACACCCGCCGCCCCGCCCCCGACGCTCCGTCGTCGGGACGTCCGGCGTCGCCCGGCGGCGGGCCGAGGACACCCGACGGAGTCTCCGCGCCGCCACCCGCACGGGCCGAGGACACCGAGGACACCGAGGACGCAGACGACCCCGAGGACACCGACGAGGGCGAGGCGGCCCCCCAGTTGACGCGCGGAGGACTCGCGGCCGTCCCCGCTCCGCCACCGCCGTACCGCGACGACGAGGAAGATGCCGATGACGAGGCCGCTGACGAGGTCGATGACGACGGGGCCGAACTCCCGTACGCCGGACGGGTGGTGCGCTCCTCCGCCGGCCCCCGCGGCTGCGGCGGAACCGTCGGCGAGACGCCTGCCGGACCCGCGACGCCCGGTGTCACCGTCGCGCTCCGGCCCGCCGCCCTGGCGTTCTGGCCGCCCTTGACGATCGCCTGGCCCCCGGTCTCCCCCAGTGCGGCGCGCGCCTGGGAGATACGGATGGCCTCCATGGTCATGTCGTGGCGCATCTCCGAGCGGCTCCAGGCGCGCTCGGCAAGCTCCCACATGGTCGTCAGATGCACGGGGTTGGTGCCGGTCACCTCGGCCAACGCGACGATCGCGCCCTTCGGCGCGAGAAGCCTTCCGTTGAGATACCTCTCCCATGACGTCTTGCTGTAGCCCGTGCGGTCGGCCACCGCGGCGACACTCAGTCCACCGCGGTCGACGAGCCTGCGCAGCTGGCTCGTGAACTCCTTCACCTGTGGATCGAGTTCATCCGGCAAGGCCCTCCAACGAGGCATTGATTCCCCCCTCTTCCCCCCGAGCGTCTCTGTCCGTGCCCCCCGCGCCGACTGTCCCTGTGCCGCGCATGATGCCCTCGCTGAATCCTGGTCCGTGACCGAGCCCGAGGCTCGCTTGCGAACCCCGTTCCGGCCTACCCATGGGGATGCGCCCGGCCTGGATGCCAGTTCCCTTAAAAGGGGCGTGCGGGAGCGTTTCGGGCGGGACGCGCCCCCTTGCGCGCCCCCTGCCGCTCGGTGGTCCAGCGTCCCACCGACATCCCGGCTTTCCGGGAGGAATGACAGATCACCGCGCGGGCCGTGCCGGACCGTCCCAAAAGCTCACGTTAGCCCTGACGCCGAGCCGATCGTCGGAAAATCCTCGAACTCGTCGGCACATCGGCACGACCACCGCCCGGTACGGCCACCCACGTCGAACAGGGTTACGGAAGAGGCGCCTGTGTCCACGTGGGACGCGTGGCGGGTAAGGAGGGCGGCACGCACGCGGAGTCGACCTGGGGGTGCCGTAGTCGTGGCCGGGTGGGGACACCTCGGCGGAATCGTCACTTCCGTGCCACAGCGGATCGGCAACCGTTGAACAGCACGTTCGCCGTGCACGAGGGTGGATCGCGACGGCGGTCCGTCCTGACTCGGGGGAGGGGACGGGCCGCCGTCTCGCGTCCGTCAGCCGGTCTCGTCGCCGACGGTGAAGTGCAGGGTGTCCTTGAGGAAGGGGATCTCCAGCAGCGGCTTCGGCTGCGCCATCAGCGCGAGGAGCACGATGGCGGAGCCCAGCGCGATGTACGTGACCATGTCGGTGAAGCGGGAGCGGACGGCGAGCATGCCGACGTCCGGGACCAGCCAGCGCAGCAGGGCCCCGACGAGCAGCGCGGAGCCGATCAGGATGGTGCCGAGCCGGAACGCGTCGAACGCGGTGACCAGCAGTCCGAGACCCACGGTGCAGAGCACGGCGAGGATCGGCCACTGCCGGGCGGGCGCGGGCGCGCTCCGGGGGGCGGCCCGGCCGCCGCCCTCGGGCCGGGCGGTGTCCCGGGTGAACATCGGGAAGCGCCGGGTGGCGCGGACGGGCTTGCCGTCGGAGTCGGGCGCGCTGATGGGATCGCGCACCTCGATCTCGTCCGGTGCGCCACCCGTCACCGCCGCGCCACGCTTCTCCGTCTCGCCCACGCGCCCCGACATCTCCACCCTCTCCGACCCACCCGACGCCACGGTCTCGTCCGACGCCACCGACGGGCCCGCGGTCTCGCGCCCGCCCGACGTCTCGCGCCCGCCCGCCTCGGCCGACGCACCTGGCTGGGCAGACGTACTCGACTCAGTCGCCGCACTAGACCCGGCCGACGTACTCGGCCGCGCCGACGCCTTGTCGTCAGCCGGCACTGCGCTCCGCCGCCTCGACCACGTTGACGAGCAGCTGGGCCCGGGTCATGGGGCCGACGCCGCCGGGGTTGGGGGAGATCCAGCCGGCGACCTCCGCGACACCGGGGTGCACGTCGCCGACGATCTTGCCCTCGGCGGAGCGGGAGACGCCGACGTCGAGCACGGCGGCGCCCGGCTTCACGTCCTCGGGGCGTACCAGGTGCGCGGAGCCCGCGGCGGCGACGATGATGTCGGCGCGCTTGAGGTGGGCGGCCAGATCACGTGTACCGGTGTGGCACTGCGTGACCGTCGCGTTCTCGCTGCGCCGGGTCAGCAGCAGCGGCATCGGGCGACCGATGGTCACACCGCGGCCGACGACCACGACCTCGGCGCCCTTGATCTCCACGCCGTAGTGGCGGAGGAGGGTGAGGATGCCGTTCGGGGTGCAGGGCAGCGGGGCGGGCTCGTTCAGGACGAGGCGCCCGAGGTTCATCGGGTGGAGGCCGTCGGCGTCCTTGTCGGGGTCCATCAGTTCGAGGATGCGGTTCTCGTCGATGCCCCGGGGAAGAGGCAGCTGGACGATGTAGCCGGTGCAGGCGGGGTCCTCGTTGAGTTCCCGTACCACCGCCTCGATCTCCTCCTGGGTGGCGGTGGCGGGCAGTTCACGCTGGATCGAGGCGATGCCGACCTGCGCGCAGTCGCGGTGCTTGCCGGCGACGTACTTCTGGCTGCCGGGGTCCTCCCCGACGAGGATCGTGCCGAGGCCGGGCGTGACGCCCTTCTCCTTCAGGGCCGCCACGCGGGCGGTCAGGTCGGACTTGATCGCGGCTGCGGTGGCCTTGCCATCGAGAATCTGGGCGGTCATGGGCCCAATCTTCGCGGATGACGGGCTCCCGGTTCCAATCCGGCCACCCCTCGGACGCCCGCGGACGGTTCGACTCCAGGTCAGCCGCCCGGCCGGCCTCCCGGCGAGCACCCCGGCCCTCCGCCCGGTCGGCGGTCCCGTCGCGCCCGGTCCCCGGCTCCGTCGCCGCCCCGTCGGCGGACGAAGCCGGCGTTCGCAGATGCCGCGTGAGCGCGCCGGAGGTGCGCCTCCGCGAGGGCCTCGCGGTGTCCCCGGGCGCCCGCCCGGCAGCGGCCGACAAGATCGGATGTGTTGCACTTGCACAACGTCCCCGGAATCCGGCTGGACATCCGAGCAGGCATATAAAACGATTGGGACACAGTGCCGCGGGCACTGCCGGGGGGCGTGACCACAACAGAGCAGGGCATTCCTCCGACCCGTGCCGCGCGTCCCCGCACAAGGCAACGGAGGAGACCCGCCATGAGCTTCGGTGACCCGAACAACCCCTACGGCCAGCCCCAGCAGCAGCCGTCCCAGGGCTACGGCTACCCGCAGCAGAACCAGCCCCAGCAGCCCGGTTACGGCTACCCGACCGCCCCGCCGGTCTCGCAGGGCTACGGCGGCGGGTTCCCGGGAGGCGCGCCCACGACCATGCCCAGCACGGTCGGCGCGGCCCGCGTGATGCTCTGGGTCATCGCCGGTCTCCAGGTCATCGGCGTCCTGCTGTACGCGATCGGCGCGGCGGCCGTCAGCGCGGCCAGCGACAGCGCCGAGGACCCGGCACTGCAGGACGCGCTCGGTGACGTCCCGGTCGGCATGATGTGGGCGATCGCCGTGTTCGCCGTCGGCTGGCTCGTCTACGCGATCATGCTCGCGGTGAAGTTCAAGAGCGGCGGCAACGGTGTGCGCGTCGCCGCGATGGTCTTCGGCATCATCACCGCCGTCCTGAGCATCTACCCGTTCTTCCTCATCGGCCTGGTCCACCTGGTGCTGGGCATCCTGATAGCCGTCTTCGCCGGCAACGCCAACGGCAAGGCGTGGTTCAACCGCCCGCGCTACTGAGCCGCCGGGCCCACGAAGGGCCGGACCCCGGACGGGGTACGGCCCTTCGGCGCGTTCCGGCCGAGCGGGCCCACCGGACCCGGGGCCCCGCGTCGCTGCGCCGGCTGCGCTTCCCGATGCTCATCCGCACGTACGGGACGCCGACCGTGGACGACCCGTCGCGGCCGCTGCTCGACGGCGCCACCGTCCTCGTGCTGGAACGCGCCGAGGGCTCCCTCGACCAGCCGATCGACCGGGCCGGGAAGTGCCGTCCGGTGCGGCCGGACCGGACGGTGGCCGTCCCCGGCCGGCAGGACCGCACGCCGGTGCGCTTCGCCGGCAAGCTGTACACGAGGGCCGGCAAGCAGGGGAAGGGCGTCGTCAGCAAGAACCGCTGGCCTCCGGTCCCGCTGCCGGAACGACAAGGGGGCGCGCCCCATCGTGCGGCGCGCCCCTTCTGCCGTACCTCTGCCCTGCCTGGGGCCTGCCTCAGCCCTGCCCGGGTCCTGCTTGCGCTCTGCCGTCCGGCGGTCAGTGGAAGAAGTGCCGTGTCCCCGTGAAGTACATGGTGACGCCCGCCTTCCGGGCGGCCTCGACGACCAGTTCGTCGCGGACCGAGCCGCCGGGCTGGACGACGGCCTTGACGCCGGCCTCGGTGAGGATCTCCAACCCGTCCGGGAACGGGAAGAAGGCGTCGGAGGCGGCGTACGAGCCCCGCGCCCGCTCGGCGCCGGCCCGCTCGACGGCGAGCTTCGCGGAGTCCACGCGGTTGACCTGGCCCATGCCGACGCCGACGGAGGCGCCGTCCTTGGCGAGGAGGATCGCGTTGGACTTCACCGCGCGGCAGGCCCGCCACGCGAAGGCCAGTTCCGCCAGCTCCTCGGCGGAGAGAACATCGCCGGTCGCGAGCGTCCAGTTCGCCGGGTCGTCGCCGTCGGCCTGGAGACGGTCCGTCACCTGGAGGAGGGCACCGCCGTCGATCGGCTTGACCTCGGCGGGGTGGGAGGGCGCGGCCGGGGCCTTCAGCACGCGGATGTTCTTCTTCTTGGCGAGGGCGTCGAGGGCGCCCTCCTCGTAGTCGGGCGCGACGATGACCTCGGTGAAGATCTCGGCGACCTGCTCGGCCATCTCCTTGCTCACCGGCCGGTTGACGGCGATGACGCCGCCGAACGCGGACAGCGGGTCGCAGGCGTGCGCCTTGCGGTGCGCCTCGGCGACGTCCGCGCCGATCGCGATGCCACAGGGGTTGGCGTGCTTGATGATCGCGACGCAGGGCTCGTCGTGGTCGTACGCGGCACGGCGGGCGGCGTCCGTGTCCGTGTAGTTGTTGTACGACATCTCCTTGCCGTGCAGCTGCTCGGCCTCGGCGAGACCGCTGCCGGTGCCGTCGACGTAGAGAGCCGCGGGCTGGTGCGGGTTCTCGCCGTAGCGCAGGGTGCTCTTGCGCTCCAGCGCGGAGGCGACGAAGTCGGGGAACGGCGAGTCGTCGGCGGGCGCGTAGGCCGAGGCGAACCAGGAGGAGACGGCGATGTCGTACTCGGCGGTGTGCCGGAACGCCTCGGCGGCCAGCCGCTTGCGGGCGGCGAGGTCGAAGCCGCCGTCCTGGACGGCCGTCAGGACGTCCGCGTACCGGTCGGGGCTGGTGACCACGGCGACCGACGGGTGGTTCTTGGCGGCCGCGCGCACCATCGACGGGCCGCCGATGTCGATCTGCTCCACGCACTCGTCCGGGGTGGCGCCGGAGGCGACGGTCTCACGGAACGGGTAGAGGTTCACGACGACCAGGTCGAACGGCTCAACGCCCAGCTCGGTGAGCTGGCGCCGGTGGTCCTCCAGCCGGAGGTCGGCGAGGATGCCCGCGTGCACCTTGGGGTGCAGCGTCTTGACCCGGCCGTCCAGGCACTCGGGGAAGCCGGTCAGCTCCTCGACCTTGGTGACGGGGACACCGGCGGCGGCGATGCGCCCGGCGGTCGACCCGGTGGAGACGAGCTCCACGCCCGCCTCGTGCAGGCCACGGGCGAGCTCGTCGAGCCCGGTCTTGTCGTAGACGCTGACGAGCGCGCGACGGATGGCCCGCTTGCCGCTCTCGGCCGTGACAGTGCTGTCGGCGGTCACTGGATAACTACCTTTCGTCCCTCAATGCGATAGCCGTTGCGGGCGAGCCGCCCCACGACATCGACGAGCAGCCTTCGCTCGACTTCCTTGATGCGCTCGTGCAGAGCGCTCTCGTCGTCCTCGTCCCGGACCTCCACCACGCCCTGCGCGATGATCGGCCCCGTGTCGACGCCGTCGTCGACGAAGTGGACGGTGCAGCCGGTGACCCTGGCGCCGTACGCGAGCGCGTCACGCACACCGTGGGCTCCGGGAAAACTGGGCAGGAGGGCGGGGTGCGTGTTGACGAACCGCCCGCCGAACCGGGCGAGGAACTCCTTGCCCACGATCTTCATGAACCCGGCGGACACGACCAGATCCGGCTCGTACGCGGCGACGGCCTCGGCGAGCGCCGCGTCCCACTCCTCGCGGGTGCCGTGGTCCTTGACGCGGCAGACGAACGTCGGCAGCCCGGCGCGCTCGGCGCGGGCGAGCCCTTCGATGCCTCCGCGGTCGGCCCCGACGGCCACGATCTCGGCGCCGTAGGCCTCGACGCCGGTCGCCGCGATGGTGTCGAGCAGCGCCTGGAGGTTGGTGCCGGATCCGGATACCAGCACGACGAGGCGCTTGGCCACGGGCTTGGCGGCCACGGTGGGACCCTTTCTGCGGTTCTGGTCCCGTGCGGGTGTGCACGGGTTCCTGGAGGTCGCCCCACGGTCGTGCGGAGCGATCCGGCCCGCCGGACCCGTACTTGTGCATTCATACGAATGCTTTACGTCCCCCGATACGGGGAAGTCTACGAACCGGCCGACCGTCAGCAACGATACCGGCACACCCGGCGGCCCCCGTGGGACGGGGGCGTGGCCGGAAGGTAGCGTCTGCGAGGAGCGGGCCCGGTGAGGCGGTCGGGAACGCGGCCGGTGTGCGGGGCGTTCACGAAGTGACAGCTCATGCCGTACCAGCCGAATCCACCGCCGCACCAGGCACGCTCAGCAGCGTGTTCAGCCGACGCCGTCGACACCGTCGACGGTGACCTGTTCACCGCTGTGCCCACCGCCGTAGCACCGCCGTACCGACAACCGGCCGACTCGGCCGCCGAACCGACTGCCGCTCGACAGCGGGTCCGGCAGCCGCACCGACCGCCATACCGAGCAGCCGCACGGACCGCCCCACCGAACCGCCGAACCGAACAGCCGCACCGCCCGCCGTACCGACACCGCCGTAACACCAAGGGGAAGACGCCTCCTGATGCCGGACCGCAGCCTCCGCCTCCCTTCGCTCCTGCTGCGCGAGCGGAGCTCCTCTCCCACGCCCCCGCGCGAGAGCGAGGACGCCTCCGGGCGGCCCGGGCAGCCGGGGTCGTCCGGGGCCGGTGGTTCCTCCGGTTCCGCGGACTCCTCCGGTTCGCCCGGCCCATCCGGTGCGACGGGTTCATCGGGTCCGTCCGAGGACAATCCGTTCGCGCCGCCGCCGGAGGGCGCGCCCGATCGGCCGTGGCAGCCTCGGCGGCCCGCGGGCGGCCAGGGTTCCGACGGCGGCCACGGCGGGGGTGGTCACTCGCCGTGGGGCAGTCAGTGGAGCGACCGGCAGCCCGGCCGCTCCACCGGAGGGCATTTCGGTGACCGTCCCGGCGCCCAGGGACCGGGGGGTTCCGGTCAGGGCACGGACGGCGGTCCGGGGGCCGGAATGCGCTGGGACCCGACCGACCCCGCCCAGCGTCGCGCGCGGTACGCGCTGCTCTCCGGAATGTGGGCCTTCTTCTTCGCCCTCTTCGCCTGGCCGTACGTGGCCCTGCTGCTCGGCTCGCTGGCCCTGTACTGGGGGATCAGCGCCCTGCGCGCCAAGCCGCGCACGCCGGACCCCGACGCGCCGACCCGCCCCGAGGTGAGCGGCCGACCCCAGCGGACGGCGGCCGTCAGCGGCCTCGTGACGGCCTCCCTCGCCCTGACCGTCGTGATCGCCACGTTCACGACCCAGTTCGTGTACCGCGACTACTACACCTGCGTGAACGACGCCCTCACCACGGCCTCCGAGAAGTCCTGCAAGGAACTCCTCCCCGAGGGCCCGGTACGGGACATGCTGGGCAGCGCCCAGTAGGCCGTGGACGGTGGCGGCGAACGACCGTCGCCGAGGGTCGACAGACCAGGTCGAGACGCGTCATGAGGCCTGCTCGGGTGCCCGCACAGACGTCGGCTCGGCTGGGCCGAGGGAGATGGGTGCCGGCTCCGCGACCGGACCCCGCGTCGGCCGCGTCGCCCCGGGGAACCACGTGGGCAGCGACAGAGCCCCGGCCCGGAGCCGCCGTCGGCCCGGACGCGGGGAGCGGATCGGCTCCGGACGCGGGGAGCGGATCGGCTCCGGTCGCGATGGGGTGGGCGCGGCGGCGTCCGTGAGAGACCGGTCCGGGTGGCCTGCGGCCCCGGTACCGTCCCCGGCACCCCCGTCGGGGAAGGGCCCGTCCGAAGGGTGGTCCGCGTGCCCGTCGGCCGCGGAGATCAGCGCGGCCAACGGCAGGCCCGCGAAACGCTCACGCGGTGCCGCCGCGTCCAACGCCGCCTCCCACTCGCGCGGGAACGCGGGCACCGCAGCACCCGGCCCACCGGCCGCCCCTCGCTCCCGGTCCGCCCCGCCCTGCTTTCCCCTCGACCGCGCCCCGTCAGCCCTTGCCCCCTTGCGGTGGAACAGTCCGCCTCGCAAGCCGGTGCGCTTCCTCGCGTTCTCACCTGTGGTCCCTCCCGCGGACTCTCCCGTGGAGGCCCGTTGTCCGACCGGCGTGGCCGTGCGCCGGTCCGCGTCCCGGGCGGTCCCGCGGGCGCGGGAGCGCCACCAGCGTGACGCGAGGGCGACGGGCGGGGCGACGGTGGCCACCCAGAGTCCGGCCGCTCCGCCGGTCTGCCACCAGAGGGGCCCGACGTGGCTGAGCGCGGCCACTCCGAGGGGTCCGCTCGCGAGAAGGGTGAGCAGGGCTACGGCGACGGCGCACAGAGCGGCGGCGACGAGCGCGGAGGCCGCGGTACGGCGCACGGACCACGGAGCACCGCGCTCGGCCGCGGCCCGCGCCCCCGTGAACCACCCCACGGTGACCCCGGCGGCCAGCGGCACCACCCCCACCGCCCAGGTCAGCGGCGTACCGTCCCCCGCCGGGACCGCCGCGAGCAGCGGGAACGGCGGCAGCGGCGTGGCCGGTGCCGCCGACGCCAGAGGCGCCACGACGTGCCCGGCGCCCAGGACGAAGCCGGGACCCAGCGCATAGGCAGCCGCCCACACCGCCGCGTTCGGTACCAGGGCCACACAGAGCAGCAGGACGGCGAAACGACCGGACCATCCCTCGGTGAGCTGCGGGAACGACGCGCGGACCGCGTCACCGTGCCCCAGCAGGGACACCGCGACCAGCAGCGCCCCGCCCCCGACCAGCGCCAGCGCGCCCGCCCCGGCGGCCCGCCACGCGGCGGTCACCACCTGCCGGTGGCCTTCCGTCTCCAGTACGCCGGCGAGGGGCGTGGGCAGGGGCAGCCGGGGGCGCCCGCGCCCCGCCCACACCCCTGTGCCCGCCGCGAGCGCTGCCAGCGCTGGCACGCACACCACCGCCCACCACGAGGGGCGCAGCACACCACCCGACGCGTACAGCGTGACCGCCCCGCCGACAGCGGTGTAACCGACGACGAGCCCGGCCCAGGTCGCCCGCGCGCCGGTGCCGGGGCTTTCCCCTGCGTGGTCGCGGGCGGATCGGTGCAGCAGGACCAGCGGCGGGGCGAGCAGCAGCAGGGGGACGATGCCGACGGGTGCGGGGGCGCCCGAGAGGGTGTCCGTCCGGACCAGTTCCACGCCGTGGGACAGCAGCCACAGGGCCGCCGCCACGTGCAGGGCCCCGCCCGGCCCGCTGTCCGGGTACGGCGAGCTGATCCACAGCACCATCACCAGCGCCGTGAACGCCGCGAGACCGAGCCCTGCCGCCAGGACTCCGCCCAGCAGCCCGGTGACCAGTCGGGACGACCGGCGGCGCGTCCGGAGGGACAATGGGGACAGCTCGGACAGCGACGGCAGGCCGGCCGGGAAGGGCTGGGGCGGCGCCGAGCGGCCGTGCGGGGAGGAGCGCTCCGATGCGGTGGAAGGGTCGTTCGGGTCGGTCACGTGCGTCACGTCCGCCATGCTCCCAACGACACGCGCTTTACTCGGGTAACAGGGGATTCGCGCACGTGTCGCCCACTATGTGCTTATGTGCTTTCTCGTACGCGGAGCGGTTCCCTCCAGTCGACGGAGGGCACCGGGGGCGGCCCGGCAGGGTTCTCAGCAGGGTTCCGCACCGGGCGAGGGCCACCGATGACCGGGGCCCAGGCTCCCGCCGACACGGGGACCGGGCCCGTCCCCGTTGCCTCCGTCCCCGTTGCCTCCGTCCCCGATGACTCCGCCTCCGGTACCGGGGCCGAGGACGGGTGCGAGGCCGGTCCCCCCAGTGAGGTCGAGGGTGACGCCGTCGCCGCCGGTGAGGTCGAGTGGTACGAGCAGCCCCTCTCCACGGACGCCGAGGCCGCCGCCGACCCAGGGCTCGCGCCTCCGCCGCCGACGGCCGCGCAGGCCTTCGACGCCCTTTACGCGTACTGCGCCCCCGCCCTCGTCCAGCAGACGTATCTGCTCACCGGCAGCCTTCGGCAGGCCCGCGACGCGGTCGAGCGGGCCTTCCAGCAGGCTTGGCAGCGCTGGCCGGAGGTGGCCGTGGACCGGGACCCGGCCGGGTGGGTGCGGGCGGTGGCCCACGACTGCGCCCTCTCGCCGTGGCACCAGCTGCGTCATCGCCTCCCCGTCCCCTTCCGCAGCCCGGAGCCGGGGCCGGAGCCGACGCCGAAGGATCCGGCCGTGCGCGCCCTGTTCGCCGAGCTCCAGAGACTGCGGCCCCCGTACCGCCGCGCCCTCGTCCTCTACGACGGCGTGGGCCTGGACCTGCCGGAGACGGCAGCCGAGACGGAGGCGAGCACCCCGGCGACGGCGGGGCGGGTGGAGTACGCGCGGGCGGTCGTCACCGCGTGCCTCCCGGAACCGGCGGCGCCCGAGGAACTGCGCCGGCTGCTGACCGAGCTGGCGGCCGACGTCCGGCCCCGGCCGACGCGGCCGATCGCCCTGCGCACCAGGGCCGAGCTGCGGGCCCGGCGGTGGATCTACGCCGCGGTCGTCTTCGCCGGCGTGCTCCTCACCACCACCGCGCTGACCCTGCGCACCGCACCCGACCACTACGAACCACCGGTCCCCCCGGGCGCCCCGGTGAGCGGTGTCCCCCCGCGGGTGGCCCCCGGCCCCCTCTCCGCCAAGCAGCTCAAGCTGCGGTCCAAGCTCAGAGCGGCGACGGCAGCAGGGCCCGAACGCCTCCACCCGGAGGCCAGGTGAATCCGGAGGCCAGGTGAATCCGGAGGCCAGGTGAGACCAGGGTCGGGTGTATCCGGGGGTCCGGTGAACCCGAGGGCCGGGTGGCTCCGAGGGCAACGCGACGGGCCCGCACCCACACAGGGGTACGGGCCCGCTCGACGTTCGGCTGGAGCGAGTGCTCAGCGCCGAGTGCTCAGCACCAGGTGCCCAGCGTTCAGCCGCCGAGGATCTCGCGCGCCAGCTTCGCCGTCTCGGTCGGGGTCTTGCCGACCTTGACACCGGCGGCCTCCAGGGCCTCCTTCTTCGCGGCGGCCGTGCCGGAGGAACCGGAGACGATGGCGCCGGCGTGGCCCATGGTCTTGCCCTCGGGCGCGGTGAAGCCCGCGACGTAACCGACGACCGGCTTCGTCACGTTCGCCTTGATGAAGTCGGCGGCACGCTCCTCGGCGTCGCCACCGATCTCACCGATCATCACGATGAGGTCGGTGTCGGGGTCGGCCTCGAACGCGGCGAGCGCGTCGATGTGCGTGGTGCCGATGACCGGGTCGCCACCGATGCCGACGGCCGACGAGAAGCCGATGTCACGCAGCTCGTACATCATCTGGTACGTCAGCGTGCCGGACTTCGAGACGAGACCGATGCGGCCCGGCTTGGTGATGTCACCGGGGATGATGCCGGCGTTCGACTGACCCGGAGTGATCAGACCGGGGCAGTTGGGACCGATGATGCGGGTCTTGTTGCCCTTCTCGACCGCGTACGCGTAGAACGCGGCGGAGTCGTGCACGGCGATGCCCTCGGTGATGACGACCGCGAGGGGGATCTCCGCGTCGATGGCCTCGACGACGGCGGCCTTGGCGAAGGCCGGCGGCACGAAGAGGACGGACACGTTCGCGCCCGTCTTCTCGATCGCCTCGGCCACGGTGCCGAAGACCGGGATCTCGGTGCCGTCGACGTCGACGCTCGTGCCCGCCTTGCGGGGGTTCACGCCACCGACGATGTTCGTGCCGTCGGCCAGCATGAGCTTGGTGTGCTTCATGCCCGTGGCACCGGTCATGCCCTGGACGATGACCTTGCTGTCCTTGTTGAGGAAGATAGCCATGGCTGTGTGTCCTCGTCCCTTACTTCGCAGCCGCGAGCTCGGCGGCCTTGTCGGCCGCGCCGTCCATGGTGTCCACGCGCTGGACCAGCGGGTGGTTGGCGTCGGAGAGGATCTTGCGACCCAGCTCGGCGTTGTTGCCGTCGAGACGGACGACGAGCGGCTTGGTGACTTCCTCGCCCCGGTCCTTGAGCAGCTGCAGCGCCTGCACGATGCCGTTGGCGACCTCGTCGCACGCGGTGATGCCGCCGAAGACGTTGACGAAGACGGACTTGACGTCCGGGTCGCCGAGGATGATCTCCAGACCGTTCGCCATGACGGCGGCGGAGGCGCCACCACCGATGTCGAGGAAGTTGGCGGGCTTGACGCCACCGTGCGCCTCACCGGCGTAGGCGACGACGTCCAGGGTGCTCATGACGAGACCCGCGCCGTTGCCGATGATGCCGACCTCGCCGTCGAGCTTGACGTAGTTGAGGCCCTTCTCCTTGGCGGCGGCCTCCAGCGGGTTGGCCGACGCCTTGTCCTGGAGCTCCTCGTGCGAGGGCTGACGGAACTCGGCGTTCTCGTCGAGGGAGACCTTGCCGTCGAGGGCGATGACGTCGCCGGAGGCGACCTTCGCCAGCGGGTTGACCTCGACGAGGAGAGCGTCCTCGGCGACGAAGGTCTTCCACAGGGTGACGAGGATGTCGGCGACCTTGTCGGCGACCTCGGCCGGGAACTTCGCGGCCTCGACGATCCGGCGGGCGACCTCGGGGGTCACACCCTCGTTGGCGTCGATGGGGGTCTTGGCGACGGCCTCGGGGCGGGTGGCCGCCACCTCCTCGATCTCCATGCCGCCCTCGACGGAGGCGATGGAGAGGAAGGTGCGGTTGGTGCGGTCGAGGAGGAAGGAGACGTAGTACTCCTCGACGATCTCCGGCGCGGTCTCGGCGATCATGACCTTGTGGACCGTGTGGCCCTTGATGTCCATGCCGAGGATGTCCGTCGAACGGGCGACGGCCTCGTCCGGGGTGGCGGCGAGCTTCACACCGCCGGCCTTGCCTCGACCACCGACCTTCACCTGAGCCTTGACGACCGACTTGCCGCCCAGCCGCTCGGTGATCTCGCGCGCCGCCTCAGGCGTGTCGATGACTTCACCGGCCAGCACCGGTACACCGTGCTTGGCGAAGAGGTCCCTCGCCTGGTACTCGAACAGGTCCACGCGCTTCCGTCCCTATCAGTGATCGCGGTTCGTTGGATGCGTGGGCGTGCCGCGAAGGGCAACGTGACGTCCGCCGAGAGTCACAAGGGAGGCGCACACGGTGTCC
The DNA here is from genome assembly GCF_009857135.1 of Streptomyces sp. HM190. Lineage (GTDB taxonomy): Bacteria > Actinomycetota > Actinomycetes > Streptomycetales > Streptomycetaceae > Streptomyces > Streptomyces heilongjiangensis. The sequence continues at coordinate 5,391,175 of NZ_CP047318.1, read as the reverse complement.
GAGCGCGCGGCATGTCCGTCTCGCAGGTTATCTCTGCTTCCGGGAGCCCTCTAAATCGCGCGTCACACCTGAGCGGTGATACCTGTCACATGATGCCGCGCTCACTGGCACGGCGTGCCGGATGTGAGCCGCGTGGGCATCGGATCGCGGGGCCTCACCGGGCTGGGGTGCGCCCGGTGAGGCCCCTTTCCGGGCCCTTCCTCGACTCGGGGAAGGGCCGCGGCGGGTGATCGTCTCCCCAGTGAGGACCACCCGCCCCTCCCCGCCGGTATCCACCCGGACCCGGCCGACGGCTTTCGGCTGTCCGGGGCTCCGCCGGAGGGGAGCAGTACTACGAGCCGGCCCCCTTCACCCGCCCGTCCCGTACGGCCGCCGGGTGGGACGGGGCACGGCCCGCCGGCACAGGCCGCGCGGGAGGCGCTCCGGCGCGATCGAGTCGGCGGGGTCCACGCTCACGTCGGACGCGGTGACCGTCGGCGTGTGCGGTTCGTCCGCGTCGGCGGTGGCGGCGCCGAGCGCCCCCGCGCCGGTGGCATCGGCGGCCAGGACGAGGGAGCGGCGGATGTTCTCGTTCACGCGTACGTCAGTTCCTTCGGGGTGCCGAGTCGTGGAACCGGGTGGGAACCCGCGACCGGTGCGGCCGCTGTCGTCGCGTCCTGCGCGCCGGGCCGGCGGCTGAGCACCCGGAGTGGTCGCCTCCGTCGTCATGACGGGGCCGCGGTACCGGTTCCGAGGGGGTGCGTCCGGGCCTCCGCGACAGGGGAGGGAATGTTCCGGACGGAGGGCGAGCGGGCGGATCTGGCCGTTCTCCCCCGCTCGACGAGGCGGTGACGGGGGCGGCTTGCCCTACCCGGGGAACTCGGGGATGTCCCGGCGCCGGTCCTGGGTCCCGCCAGCGGCGTCGGCCACGGTGGCGCCGGGCGCGAGACTCGACGGCGCCCGCTGAAGAGAAGTGACGGCGTGGGGCTCGGCGTGACGCGGCCCGCCGTTGTCGGCGACGGAGTGAACGCCGAGGGCGTCCGCAGGCACTCCGTCGGGGGCCTGGGGCTCGGGCGTCCGCCCGGCACGCGCGTCACCGGCACGCGCGTCACCGGCACCGGCGTCGTGGTGGTGGGCCGCCACGGCGGCCACGTCACCGTCCCCGGCGAACGGTCCGTGCGCGGCGCGAGCCGGACCGACGCGGCGTCGCTCACGACCGCCGTCCACACCCTGGCCGGCCTTGCCGGGCCGCACCACGCCCGGCTCACGAGGCGTCACGCCGACGGGCGTCGTCTCCCCCGGCACCGTGGGCCACGCAGGCACGCCGGGCAACTCGGGCAACTCGGGCAACTCAGGCACGCCCGGCAGCTCAGGCACGCCGGGTATCTCAGGCACGCCGGGTATCTCGGGCACACCGGGTATCTCGGGCACGCCGGGTATCTCGGGCATCTCCGGCCCGCCCGGCAGCTCAGGAAGCCGCGGCCAATCGGAGCCGCCGGGCCACGACGGCACCTGCGCTCCCGGCGGGAAGGACGACGTGTCGCCCATTCCCCCGGTCACGGCCTCCACGACATCCCCGACCGGCCGCGACACGTCCTCGGTGAACGGCCGCAGGACTTCGTCAGCGACCGGCTGCACGACGTCCCGGGCCACCGGCGGCACCACGTCATCGACCACGCCGGTCGTCTCGGCAGACCCCGTACCCCCAGGTCCCGGATCAACGGCGCTCGTGACGACCGGGAGCGAAGTCACGGTCCCCTCGGCCGCGTTCGCCCGCCCCGCGCAGAGAACCCCGAGGACGAACAGCCCGCCCGCCAGCAGGAGAAGCCACACAACACGGCGCCCGGCGGCCGCACGCGAGATGCGCGGGGCGGCACTGGCACCGGCACCGGCACCGGCACCGGCACCGGGAAGTGCGACGGCTGGAGTCAAGACGGGGAGGTTCCTCCCGTGCGGCGGTCCTACGGAGTACGGGGTGGAGGCGCGCACACCCGTGTGAAGGCTGTGAAGCGCTGCCGATCCTCGCACGGACCGCCCGCCGTCACGCAAGCCCCACGCCACCGCCGCATTGTCATGTCCACATTACAACCTCCCCTGTCCGGTTCCCCGCCCTCCCCTCCCGCGCCTGCGCTCTGCCCCTGCCCCTGCCCCTGCCCCTGCCCCTGCCCCTGCCCCTGCGACAACAGTTGCCCTGCCCGTGCAGCCCCCTCAGGCGCTGTCCGGTATCGGCAGGGGCCGCTTCTCAATGGCCGCCGCCATCACCTCCGGGAACAGGTCGGGTGTGCAGGCGAACGCCGGTGCGCCGAGGGCGGAGAGGGCCGCCGCGTGCTCCCGGTCATAGGCGGGCGCCCCCTCGTCGGACAGCGCGAGCAGCGTCACGAACTGCACCCCGGACGCCTTCATCGCCGCCACCCGTTTCAGCATCTCGTTGCGGATCCCGCCCTCGTAGAGGTCGCTGATCAGCACCACCACCGTCTCCGCGGGCCGGGTGATCTGCGACTGGCAGTAGGCGAGCGCCCGGTTGATGTCCGTGCCACCGCCGAGCTGGGTGCCGAAGAGGACGTCGACGGGGTCGTCGAGCTGGTCGGTGAGGTCGACGACCGCCGTGTCGAAGACGACGAGCCGGGTGCTGATGGACCGCATCGACGCGAGCACCGCCCCGAACACGGACGCGTAGACGACCGACGCCGCCATCGACCCCGACTGGTCGATGCAGAGGATGACCTCTTTCTTCACCGACTGCGAGGCCCGCCCGTACCCGATGAGCCGCTCGGGCACGACCGTGCGGTACTCGGGCAGGTAGTTCTTCAGGTTGGCCGCGATCGTGCGGTTCCAGTCGATGTCGTGATGGCGCGGCCGGCTGACACGGGCGCTGCGGTCGAGCGCACCGGTGAGGGTGGCTCGGGTGCGGGTCGCGAGCCGCTTCTCCAGGTCCTCGACGACCTTGCGCACGACGGCCCGCGCCGTCTCCTTCGTCGTCTCCGGCATGGCCTTGTTGAGGGAGAGCAGGGTGCCGACGAGGTGGACGTCGGCCTCCACCGCCTCCAGCATCTCCGGTTCGAGCAGCAGCGTGGACAGCCCGAGGCGGTCGATCGCGTCGCGCTGCATGACCTGGACGACGGAGGAGGGGAAGTACGTCCGGATGTCGCCGAGCCACCGCGCCACCGACGGCGCCGACGCCCCGAGCCCCGCCGAACGGTCCCTCCCGGTCTGCGGCTTGTCCCCCTTGCCGTACAGGGCGGTCAGCGCCTGGTCCATGGCCACGTCCCGGCCGCCGAGCGCGCACCCGGTGCCGTCGGCCGCCTCCCCTCCGAGGACCAGCCGCCAACGCCGCAGCCGTTCGTCGGCCGCCTGCTCGTACGTGCCCTCCATGGCCGCCGTCGCCCCCTCCGCGGTCCCCTTCGCCGCGTCCGCGGCGTGCTTCGCCCCGTCCGTGATCCCCTGCACCGTCATCCGCGGACCCCCGTACGAGGCCGCGCCCACAGCGGCATCACCGGCACCGTCGTCGTCGGCCGGTCACCCGACCGGGGCTCCGGCGCGTGGCCGTGGCCGTCCCCGGCGGCCACCGCCTGCGCGGCCCGCCCCGTCCGGCTCAGTCCGTCCGTCGTCATCCCGCCACCCCCGCAAGGTCGTTGTCGTCGATGGGGGCCCGGTCGTCCAGGCCCAGCAGCAGCCGCACCACCGGCAGCACCGCGTCCGCGCGGTCGGTGTCGAGGTCGGCCGCGAAACCGGGTGCGCCGGATCCGCCGCCGGCCGCCGTACTCCCCCGTCCGGGTCCGCGACGCACCAGTTCGCCGAGCGTCCTGCGCACCCCCGGCTCGTACGCCGAGAACGTCCGCCGCAGCAGCGGCAGTACGTCCGTGAACGCGTCCCCCGGCACCCCGGTCAGCCACGTGTCCACCAGCCCGAGGAGCCGTTCGTCGTGGACCAGCAGCATGCCGCCGCCCGAGGCGCCGCCGACGAAGCCCTCGATCCATGCCGCCGCGTCGGCCGGGGCCGTGCCCGGCGACAGGACGAGCCCCATGAGCCGGGCCGCCTCGTCCTGCGCCAGCTCCCCGTCGTCCAGCAGGATCCGGACGGCCCGGCCCCGGACGACGCCCGGAACGGTGTCCCGCCCGGAGAGCACCCGCAGGACGGAGTGCCAGCGGACCCTCAGGTCACCGTGCCCGGTGCGGACGGCGTCGCCCAGCAGCCCCACCGCTCCGTGCACCGCGTCCACATGGCCTCGCATCTCCTGCGCGGCGTCCGCGTCGAGCGCGGCACAGGCCGGGGGCAGTCCGACGAAGATCCGCTCGGCGAGCCCGGCGGCGACCTCGGTGAGCGCCCGGGTGTCGGTGGCGCGGACGTCGCCGTAGCGCAGGGAACGGACCAGGGCCGGGAGCGCCTGCGCGAGGTGGGCGACGTCGGCGTCGAGGGCGGCGCGGTCGGCGAGCACCCGCATCACCATGGGGAGCGCGGCGGTCAGTTCGGCCAGGAGACAGCGCTCGGCGAGCGTGGTGATGTCGGCGAGCGACGGGGCGGCGACCGCGTCCGCCTCGGCCTTCGCGGTCGCCGCCGCGAGCACCGTGGTCCCCCACACCCCTGCCTCGGCGACCCGCACGGCGAGCTCCGGCTCCCAGCGCAGCCGCCAGGTCTCCCGGAACGTGCCCGTGCTGCTCCGCGACACGGCGGGCTCGCCCCAGGCGACGCCGAGCAGCCGCAGCCGGTGCAGCAGGCGGCTGCGCCCGGCGTCGTTCTCCTTGCGCAGGTCGAGTTCCAGTTCGCGTTCCAGCGCCTCCGGCTTGAGGCGCAGCCGCCGCTGGAGCCGTGCCAGGTCCCGCTGCAGCGGGACGGCCGGCGCCGCCTCGGGCACCTCCCCCAGGACGTCCCCGACCACCAGCCGGTCGTGCACCAGCGACAGCGGTACGTCCGAGCCCTCGCACATCACGGCCCGTACGGCGTCGGTGGTCTCGGTCAGACCCGGCAGGGGGCGGCCGCGCATGGCGGCGAGCGTCTCGGCCAGCCGTACCGCCTCGATGACGTGTGCGGAGGACACGATGCGGTCCTCCGCACGGAGAAGGCCCGCGACCTTGGTCAGCCATCGCTCCACGGGACGGTCGGGCACGCCGAACAGGTGCCCGTACCAGCCAGGGGAGTCGATGCCCGCGCCATAGCCGCTGGCCCGGGCCAGCCGCCGGTGCGTCCACGGCACCCAGGTCATGTCGGCCTTGACCTTGGACAGCCCCTTGAGCAGGGCCCGGTCGGCGGCCACGGTCCGCTTCCGCCGCAGCGCGGGCACGTGCCAGGCCCCGCACACGACGGCCACCGCGTCGTCCCCGAACTCCTTCTGCGCGGCCCGCATCTGCAGGCGCATGTACGCCTCGCGCACCGAGTCGCGGTCGTGCCCGTCGGCGGCGTCCCCCTCGCGGAGCGCGCCCATGGCCTCCTCCAGCACGGCGAACGGCGCGAACGCGTCCCCGCCCGTGCCCCGGTGCTCGACCACGTCCTCCCACCAGCGCTCCGGGTCGTCGTAACCGGCGGCCTCCGCGAGCACGGCCAGCGGGTCGACCCGGACCGGGTCCGTCGGGGCTCCCGGACCGTCGTCCGCGGGGTTCCCGTCGGCAGGTTCGCCGGAGCCTTCCGCGGTCTGCTCCGGCTCCCCTGGCGTGGCGGGGGCGGTCTCCCCCTGTGTCCGCGGGGCCGGATCGTCAGCCGCCGTGGTCGGTGCTTCCGGTTCGGCCGCCGCGGTGTTCTCCCTCCCCCAGGCCAGCGTGTGCGTGGCCGGGAGGTCGATGAAGCGGGCGGGGACCCCGTGCTCCAGGGCCCAGCGGATGGCCACCCACTCGGGGGAGAACTCGGCGAGGGGCCAGAACGCGGAGCGGCCGGGCTCGTCGACCGCGTGGGCGAGGAGGGCGACCGGGGGCCGCATGTCCTCGTCGGCGGCGAGCGGGATGAGGGGGTCCGCCTCGGGTGGTCCCTCGATCAGCACGACCCGGGGCCGGGCCGCCGCCAGCGCGGCCCGCACCGCCCGCGCCGAGCCGGGCCCGTGGTGCCGTACACCGAGGAGCAACGGTCCGGCGCCGGACGGCCGTGGAACGTCCGGGCGCTCCTGCTGGGCCGTCACGCGCTCACCTCGCGGCAGGCGCGGTAGAAGTCGGTCCAGCCGTCGCGCTCACGCACGACCGCCTCCAGGTACTCCTGCCAGATGACGCGGTCGGCGGCCGGGTCGCGGACGACGGCGCCGAGGATGCCGGCGGCCACGTCGGAGGGGCGCAGGACGCCGTCGCCGAAGTGGGCGGCGAGCGCCAGCCCGTTGGTGACGACGGAGATCGCCTCGGCGGTGGAGAGGGTGCCGCTGGGCGACTTCAGCTTCGTGCGGCCGTCCGTGGTGACGCCGTCCCGCAGCTCGCGGAAGACGGTGACGACGCGGCGGATCTCGTCGATGCCGTCGGGCGCCGTCGGCAGGTCGAGGGAGCGGCCGATCTGGTCGACGCGGCGCGAGACGATCTCCACCTCGGCGTCGGCGCTCTCCGGCAGCGGCAGCACGACCGTGTTGAAGCGGCGGCGCAGGGCGCTCGACAGGTCGTTGACCCCGCGGTCGCGGTCGTTGGCCGTGGCGATGAGGTTGAACCCGCGCACGGCCTGCACCTCCTGCCCCAGCTCCGGGATGGGCAGGGTCTTCTCGGACAGGATCGTGATCAGGGTGTCCTGGACGTCCGCCGGGATCCGGGTCAGTTCCTCCACGCGGGCGGTCATGCCCTCCGCCATGGCCCGCATGACGGGGCTGGGCACGAGGGCGTCGCGGCTCGGGCCGTGGGCGAGCAGTTGCGCGTAGTTCCAGCCGTAGCGGATCGCCTCCTCCGGGGTGCCGGCGGTGCCCTGCACGAGGAGGGTCGAGTCGCCGCTGACGGCCGCCGCGAGGTGCTCGGAGACCCAGGTCTTGGCGGTGCCGGGCACGCCGAGCAGGAGCAGGGCGCGGTCGGTGGCGAGGGTGGTGACGGCGACCTCGACGATGCGGCGCGGGCCGACGTACTTCGGTGTGATCACCGTGCCGTCCGGGAGCGTCCCGCCGAGCAGATACGTGGCGACCGCCCACGGCGACAGCTTCCAGCGGACCGGGCGGGGCCGGTCGTCCTGGGCGGCGAGCGCGGCGAGTTCGTGGGCGAAGGCGTGCTCGGCGTGCGGGCGCAGTTCCTCGCCGCCCGCGGGTGCGCCCGGTACGTGCGTGTCTGTGTGCGCGTTCGCGGGCGCGGACTGCGCGGACTGGTCGTGGCTCGGGTCGACAGTGGTCGTTTCTACGGACGCAGGCATGGCTGAGTCCCCCTCCAGCTCGGCCGGTTCGGATCTGCTGACCACAGTGCACCACGCCACTGACAATCCAGTCTGACCTGCGGAAATCCGATCGCGCAAGCCAATTGTCAGTGGTGGGATCTACCTTCGGAACATGACTCAGCAGGGGGTGCGCTGGACGGCTGAGCAGGTGCTGGCACTGGCACCTGACGCAGCCTCGCGCAAAGCCGGAAGCAAACTCGCCGCGGCCGGACCGTGGTCGCAGGCGGGCACTTCGGACGAGGGGACGGTGTGGGGACTGTGCAAAGGCAGTGGCAGCAAGCCGTATCAGACTGTGGTCGACGTCGCGGACCCGTCCGGGCCCGCGTACAAGTGCAGTTGTCCGAGCCGGAAGTTCCCGTGCAAGCACGCGCTGGGACTCCTGCTGCTCTGGGCGGGCGACGCCGGTGCGGTGCCGTCTGGGCAGGCGCCGGACTGGGCGGAGCAGTGGCTGGAAGGCCGCCGCAGGCGCGCAGCGGAGAGGACGACGAGGACGGGCGCGGCATCTGGGGCCACGTCCGCTGACCCGGAGGCGGCGCGGCGCCGGACCGAGCGGCGTGCCGACCGCGTCACCGCGGGCGCGACCGAGCTCGAACAGCGCCTGAGCGACCTGCTCCGCGGCGGCCTCGCCGCCGCGGAGCAGGCGGGATACGGGCTGTGGGAGGAGACGGCTGCCCGTATGGTCGACGCGCAGGCTCCCGGACTGGCCGCGCGTGTGAGGGAGTTGGGTGCCATACCGGGTTCGGGTGCGGGCTGGCCCGTCCGGCTCCTGGAGGAGTGCGCCCTCCTCCACCTGCTCGACCAGGGCTGGCTGCGCCGCGAGAGCCTCCCGGAAGGGCTCGCGACGACGGTCCGCTCCCGGGTCGGCCTGCCGGGCTCGGCGGACGGACCGCCGGTCCGTGACCGTTGGCTGGCCCTCGCCCAGTACGACACGTCCGACTCCCGCCTGACCACCCGCCGGATCTGGCTCCACGGCGCCGAGTCGGGCCGGACGGCGCTGCTGCTGTCGTACGGGGCCGCCGGCCGCGCGCCCGAACTGTCGCTGCCGGTGGGCCTGGCGTTCGAGGCGGAGGTGTCGGCGTACCCGGGCGGAGGGCAGCTCCGGGCGGCGCTGGGCCAGCGGTTCACCGCGCCCGAGCCCGCGGACATGCGGCCTCCCGGAGTCACTCCGGCCGAGGCGGCGGCCCGTTACGGCGAGGCCCTGCGGGACGACCCGTGGCTCGACTCGTACCCGGTCACGCTCACCGGGGTGATACCCACGCCGGACGACGACTCATGGCAACTGGCGGACCCGGACAGCGGTTTGGCCCTGCCGCTCACACCGTCCGCTCGCTCGCGCCCCGGCCTGTGGCGCCTCGTCGCCCTGTCCGGCGGCGCCCCCGTCACGGTCTTCGGCGAATGCGGTCACCGGGGCTTCACGCCGCTCACGGCCTGGCCTCAGGACCCGACGGGAGGAGCGGTGTCTCTGTGCTGACCGAAGACGACACCACGCCGACCAACGCCGGAACCGACACCGACAGTGGCTCCGGCTCCGGCTCCGGCTCCGGCTCCGGCTCCGGCTCCGGCAACAGCCGACCGGCCGGCCGGCCCGGCCCACCCGGTCCTCCGCGTACGGAAGGAACCCTCATGAGCACCAGGTCAACGGCACAGGCGGGCCACGCCTGGGAGGAGCTCGTCACGACGGCGCTCCTCGGGACGGACCGTCGTACGCCTCCGGTGTCGGCGTCCGGCCGGGAGGCGCCGGTGGCCCTGCTGGACGCGGCGGCGCTGGAGACCGTCCGGCGCCGGGCGGGGCTGCGGCCCGTGCGGGCGGCGGCGCCACCGCGACCCGCCGCACCGGACGAACGGCCGCCGTTGCCGCCGGCCGCGGCGCGCCGACTGGCGACGCTGCTGACGGACCGGCCGGGCACGGGCGGAGGCCGCCGAGGGACGGCGCCGGACCTGATGGAACTGTTGCCCCAGTGGCTGGCGCTGGCCAACGCGCACGGGTACGCGGCCCCGCCGGAGATGCTGCCCGCGTTGCTCGACGCGGCACGCGGCCGTACCGATCTGCGGACCGCCGCCCTGACGTTCGCGGGCACGCGCGCGTTGTGGCTGGCGCGGTTGAACGCGGACTGGCGTTTCGCGCTGCGGTCCGCACCGGGTGGTGGTTCGGCGCTGCCCGGTGCGGACGAGCCGGAGCGTGTGCGACGCCTGTGGCAGGAGGGCCTGTTCGCCGAACGGATGGCGCTCCTCACCGCCCTGCGCGGCCAGGACGCGCCCGCCGCACGGGATCTGCTCGTCTCCACCTGGTCGACGGAACGTGCGGAGGACCGGCTGATGTTCCTCGACTCGCTCCGGACGGGACTGGAGGCGGCGGACGAGCCGTTCCTGGAGGGTGCGTTGTCCGATCGCAGCCGCAATGTGCGCTCCACCGCCGCCGAGTTGCTGTCCGCGCTGCCCACCTCGGCACTGGCCGGTCGGATGGCGCGGCGGGCGACAGCGTGCGTGACCGTGGACCGTACGGGCGACACGCCCACGATCGTGGTCGAGGCGCCCCACGAGTGCGATCCGGACATGGAACGCGACGGTGTCCAGCCGAAGGCGCCGGCCGGCCGAGGGGAACGGTCGTGGTGGCTGGGCCAGTTGGTGGAGGCGACACCGCTCGACGTCTGGTCTGCCCGGCTCGGCGGCCGTTCGCCGGAGGAGATGGTGGCGCTGCCCGTCGCGGACGACTGGCAGGCGGAGTTGCACGGCGCCTGGTGCCGGGCGGCGGTACGTCAACGTGATCCGGGCTGGTCGAGGGCCCTGCTGGGGGAGCCCGTCACCCCGGAGGCGGGCGGGCCGGGGGCCGTGTCGCTGGCCGAGCGGGCGAAACTGCTCGCCACGCTGGACGCCGACGAGCGGGCCGAGTGGGTCGCCGCGTTCATCGGGGCGCACGGCCTGTCGGAGGCGTTCCAGTTGCTCGGAGTGTGCGACGTCCCGTGGGTTGCGCCCCTGGGCCGGGCCGTGGTGGACGCCCTCGACATCGCGCGGGACGCCGGCAGCTACCCGTGGAGTTTCAGCGGGGTGATGGGTCTGGCGGAGCGTTGCCTGGACCCTGACGAGGCCGCGCGGCTCGAACCGCTCACCGCGGCCACGGACGAACCGGAGGACGCGGCGCCCGGCGCCGGGGGGTACTGGGCTGAGGCGTTCCAGCGCCTGGCGACGACGTTGCGGTTGCGCGCGACGATGAGAGCGGAGTTGGCTCCGCCGGGCGTGGCGGGCACCTCGTAGCTCAGGGCTCGTGGGCTCCGTCGGCGGGTGCGGGGGCCGGCCCCCGCTTTCGCCGGAGAGGTGCGCGCCACCGTTCCTCGGCACACGCACCGCTACGAGCGGGCCCGAGCCGCAGGCCCCGCTCCCTCACCCCCGGATCCCCCCGGGGTACTGGGGGGCCTGAGGGCGGCAGGCCGGAGGTGCGGTTACGCGCCCGCCGGCTGTCGGACGTTCGCCCGGACCCAGTCCACGATCGACGCGGTCGTCGCGCCGGGCGTGAAGATCTCGGCGACACCCTTCTCCTTGAGGGGCGCGATGTCGGCCTCGGGGATGATGCCGCCGCCGAAGACGAGGATGTCCTCGGCGTCGCGCTGCTTGAGCAGATCGATGACGGCCGCGAAGAGCGTGTTGTGCGCGCCCGAGAGGATGGACAGGCCGATCGCGTCGGCGTCCTCCTGGATCGCGGTGTCGACGATCTGCTCCGGTGTCTGGTGGAGGCCGGTGTAGATGACCTCCATACCGGCGTCGCGCAGCGCCCGCGCGATCACCTTGGCCCCGCGATCGTGGCCGTCGAGTCCCGGCTTGGCCACCACCACGCGGATCGGACCGGCTGCCACACCCATCACTGCCTCCATGAAACGACTACACCCATCCGTAACAGAGCACGGCCGTCATTACCGCACGTACCGCGAAACCCGTACATATCACTACCCGTCGCACCGGCCCTGTCCGCCTGCCATCCGTTTCGCGGAGCAGCCACCCGCACCACACACCGGGGAAGTGAACGAACGTTATCTCCAGCATCCCGCAACCGGCAGTTTCACGGTGGAGACCGAGGGGGAAATCACACAATGGGACACGTTCGCCGCGCACCGCTTCCGTTCGCGGTCCACGCGTCGCGGGGAGTGAGGTGTCACGGCAGCCGTGCCGGGCCCCTCGGCCCCCGCGCCGCGCGCGCCACGAACGGGAGCGTGCGCGCAGGAAGGCCGTCAGCACGGGGTCGCACCACCTCGCCGTTCATGGGAGCCACGGCGACGGAGGGTCGACACCGGCGGACGGAGGACGGCAGGACAGCGGGGGCCGGAAGGATGTTCGACGGCTCCCTTGGCGTCACCGACGCCTCACGCGTCGCGGACGCACCACGCGTTGCAGGGATCGGAGGCATCCGGCTACTCCGGATGTGCGCGGACGCACCAGGCGCCGCAGATGACCAGGCTTCGCGTCCACGCCGCCCGCCGACCGCGCCGCGGGCCTTCCACCAGGGCACACGGGGGACGCCGGCCGTCCGACCGGCTGCCGACGGGAGGGTCGGGCATGAAGGTCACCAGGGCGGCAGCGCCCCTTCTTCCGCTCTGCGAGCGGCTCCTGCCCGCCGGGCTGGCCGGACTCTCGGTGGCCCTCCTCAAGGCGACCGCCCTGGAACTGGCGATCCTCGCCGGACACCTGCTGCTCTACCCCTCCGGGATCATCCCGGAGCGCCGGACCACACCCGCACCCCCTGCGCCGGACGCACCCCGGCTGCCGACGGAGGACAAGCCCCCGGTGGTGCTCCTCCACGGGTTCATCGACAACCGTTCCGTGTTCGTCCTGCTGCGCCGCGCCCTCACCCAGGACGGCGGCCGCCATCTGGAGTCCCTGAACTACTCGCCGCTCACCTTCGACATCCGTGTCGCCGCCGAGCTGCTCGGCCGGCACATCGAGGACATCTGCGCGCGCACGGGACGGGAGCGGGTCGACATCGTCGGACACAGTCTGGGCGGGCTGATCGCGCGGTACTACGTGCAGCGGCTCGGCGGCGACCTGCGGGTCCGCACGCTCGTCACCCTCGGCACCCCGCACGGCGGCACCCAGGTCGCCCCCCTCGCGAACGCGCACCCGATCGTCCGGCAGATGCGGCCGGGTTCGGACGTGCTGGAGGAGTTGCGGGAGCCGGCGCCGGGCTGCCGTACGCATTTCGTGGCGTTCTGGAGCGATTTCGATCATGTGATGGTTCCGGTGGAGTCCGCCTGCGTCGACCACCCGGACCTCATGGTGCGCAATGTCCAGGTCACCGGCATCGGCCATCTCGCACTGCCCGTGCACCCCACCGTCGCCGACGAGATCCGCCGGTCGCTGGACGCGACCCCGACAACAGACCGCCCCGCCGCCCGGCCGGGCGGTCTGACGGTGGCGTGACGGCGACCGCGGAAGGACCACGGATGCGGCATGACCATCCGCATCCACCGAAGGACGGCCACAGCGGGACGACGAGGAGTACATCGCCCTAAACCCGGCGCGCTTCCGCACGCCCCTGCCGCGCGCCGGACCCGCGACACCCTTCCGCTCAGCATCCACGCGCCCCACAGGCGACGCATCCGCACACCAAGAAGCGCCCGAAACCCCGGAACCCGGCCGCCCCACAGGCCCCGCCCAGCCACCAATTATCGAACAAACTTCGAACGCAAAGCCAAACTCGTCCCTGCAGACCGCCGAAAGACGCTCGAATGCCCGTTTCCTGCGGCCGTGAAACCCGTTGAAGATTGTCGCGCCCGCATACCGCCGGGTACAGTCACCGCACTGCTCTGCCAGCCCCTGTCGTCGAGGCGAAAGAGAAGTTGGTGAACGATCGTCACCCGTCGGGGACCGCAACATCCCCGGCTCCGGCCTCCGATGCCGACCCGGCGCACTACGCGTCGTACGGCCACCAGGGAGCCGACTACGGCGACTTCACCACGTACGGCGAATACTCCGCCACTGGTGTCGACTCCGGCACGGGTGCCCAGGCGAACGCCACCGGAACCTTCGAGACCGACCCTCTTTTCGGCCACCTGCCCGGCAACGACGCGGGCACCGGCTCGTACGACGACGCCTCCCAGTGGTCCACGGGCAGCCATCAGACGCTGAACTACGACCCGTACGCCGCGCAGCACCAAGCCGCGTACGACACGGGCGCCTACGACTCGACGTCCTGGTCCGCCGGTTACGGGCATCTCGCCCAGGTCCCTGGCCAGTCGTCGGGCCCGGACACCAGTGGCCAATGGGACGCGAGCGGCTGGCTGCAGGCCGAACAGCTCGGCCAGAACGACCAGTTGGACAGCGGCCAGACCCAGCAGTGGACCGGGGTACAGCACTTCGCGACCGGCGTGTTCGACGCCACGCAGTGGAACACCGACGGCACGCAGTCCTCCGACGAGCACGACAGCGGCGCCTCCAAGTCGTATGACCACGGTGACAGCACCCCCGAGTCACCCGACGCGCACGAACACCCCTCCCCCGAAGCCGTGGAGTTCGCCCAGCAGGCGACCGCCACCTTCGAGCAGATCACCCCGTACGACGACCAGCCCCTCTCCGGTGAAGGCGAGTTCGAGCCCGGTGACGCCGCGCTCCTCGACGACCAGGAGGAGGTCACCCCGACCGCCGCCGCGAGTCCGGGCCGGGCGGCCGCTCGCGCGGCGTCGCGGTCACGTCGTCGCGCTCCGGTCAAACGTTCCGCCCTGCTGACGGTGGCCGTTCCCTCGGCGTGCGTCATGGGTGTCGCGGGTATCGCGGCTGCCTCCGTCGGTGTCGGCGGGGGTGACACGGAGACGACGGCGGCCACCAAGTCGGACGCCACCGCCGTGAAGCCGTCCACCGCGAACAACCAGCTCGACACCCAGTTGGAGAGCCTGTCCGCCGAGGCCGACGACTTCGCCGACCGGGCGAGCCGCACGCAGGAGCGCATCGACCTGAAGGCCCAGCAGGAGCTGGAGCAGAAGAAGGCGGCGGCCGAGGCGGCGCGCAAGGAGCGACTGAGGCCGAAGTTCGCGCTGCCGGTCGCCAAGCACGGACTCAGCGCGTCCTACGGCCAGTCCGGCGTCAACTGGATGTCGCTGCACACGGGGATCGACTTCCCCGTCTCGTACGGCACGGCGGTGATGGCCGCGACCGACGGCACCGTGCGCACCCAGTGGAACCCGGCCTACGGCAACATGGTCATCGTGACCGCCAAGGACGGCACCGAGACCTGGTACTGCCACCTCTCCACGTACAAGGTCGCCTCCGGCGCGACCGTCAAGGCCGGCGATGTCATCGCCTACTCGGGCAACTCGGGCAACTCGACCGGCCCGCACCTGCACTTCGAGGTGCACCCCGCAGGCGGCTCGGCCATAGACCCCCTGCCGTGGCTGCGCAGCCACGGGCTCGACCCGACGTAACGGCCCCACCCGGCCCACCGGGCGGGATGCGGCGAAGCCGAACAGGACCAGACACGAGAACCGGGCCCCTGCCGAGCAGGGGCCCGAGTCGTGTCATCAGGAGCGGCTCGTCAGCGGGGGTAGTCCGTCGCCGGAGGAGGACAAGGTCTGTCGCCGGGCGGAGGCTCGTCGTCGCGCCTCCGCCCGGCCCTCGCTACAGCTTCTCCACCGGCGCGTAGCGCAGCAGCAGCCGCTTCGGCTTGGCATCACCGAAGTCGATCGTCGCCTCGCCGTTGGCGCCCGTGCCCTTGACGGCGATGACCGTGCCGAGACCGAACTGGTCGTGGGTGACGCGGTCGCCGACGGCGAGGGAGACCACCGGCTTCTCGTTGGTCCGACGGGTGGCGAAGCCGGACGCGCCCGAGGCGGAGGAACGGGAGCGCGACGACGACAGCGACGAGGCGATGCCGCCGACCGGACCCGAGGGCATCGGCGCGGAGCCGCCCTTGCGCTTCCACTCCAGATGGCTCGCCGGGATCTCCTCCAGGAAGCGGGACGGCGGGTTGTACGACGGCTGGCCCCAGGCACTGCGCATCGACGACCGGGTGAGGTAGAGCCGTTCCCGCGCGCGGGTGATCCCGACGTACGCGAGGCGGCGTTCCTCCTCCAGCTCCTTGGTCTGCCCGAGGGCACGCATGTGCGGGAAGACGCCGTCCTCCATACCGGTCAGGAAGACGACGGGGAACTCCAGGCCCTTCGCGGTGTGGAGAGTCATGAGCGTGATGACGCCCGAGCCGTCCTCGTCCTCGTCGGGGATCTGGTCGGAGTCGGCGACCAGGGCGACCCGCTCCAGGAACGCGGCGAGACCGGCGGAGGTCGCGCCCTCACCCTCCGTCGCGCCGGCCTCCTGCTCGAACTCCAGCGCCACTGCGGCGAGTTCCTGGAGGTTCTCGATGCGGGTCTCGTCCTGCGGGTCGGTGGACGCCTGCAACTCCGCCAGATAGCCGGTGCGTTCGAGGACCGCCTCCAGGACGGTCGCGGGACCGGCGCCGGACTCGACGACGGTCCGCAGGTCCTCCATCAGCGTGTTGAACCGCTTGACCGCGTTCGTCGACCGGGCGGCCATGCCGTACGCCTCGTCGACGCGCTTCAGTGCCTGCGGGAAACTGATCTTCTCGCGCTGGGAGAGGGCGTCGATCATCGCCTCGGCGCGCTCGCCGATGCCCCGCTTGGGGACGTTGAGGATGCGGCGCAGCGGGACCGAGTCCTCGGGGTTGGCGAGGACACGCAGGTAGGCCAGGACGTCCCGGACCTCCTTGCGCTCGTAGAAGCGGACGCCGCCGACGACCTTGTAGGGCAGGCCGACGCGGATGAAGACCTCTTCGAACACACGGGACTGGGCGTTGGTCCGGTAGAAGACCGCGACATCGCCGGCCTTCGCCTCGCCCGCGTCGGTCAGACGGTCTATCTCCTCGGCGACGAACTGGGCCTCGTCGTGCTCGGTGTCCGCGACATACCCGGTGATCTGCGCACCGGCGCCCGCGTTGGTCCACAGGTTCTTGGGGCGGCGGGACTCGTTGCGCTCGATGACGGCGTTGGCGGCGGAGAGGATCGTCTGCGTCGAGCGGTAGTTCTGCTCGAGCAGGATCGTCGTCGCGTTCGGGTAGTCCTCCTCGAACTGGAGGATGTTGCGGATGGTCGCGCCGCGGAACGCGTAGATCGACTGGTCGGCGTCACCGACGACGCACAGCTCGGCGGGCTCGAGGTCGTCCTCGCCGGGCGGCACGTCGACGGGGTGCTCGGAGGTGCCGACCAGCTCCCTGACCAGCGCGTACTGCGCGTGGTTGGTGTCCTGGTACTCGTCGACGAGGACATGCCGGAAACGACGGCGGTAGTGCTCGGCGACGTCCGGGAAGGCGCGGAGCAGATTGACCGTCGTCATGATCAGGTCGTCGAAGTCGAGCGCGTTCGCCTCGCGGAGGCGGGACTGGTAGAGCGCGTAGGCCTGGGCGAGGGTCTTCTCGAAGCCGTCGGTGGCCTGGGCGGCGAAGTCCTCCTCGTCGATCAGCTCGTTCTTCAGGTTGCTGATCTTGGCGCTGAAGGACTTGGGCGGGAAGCGCTTGGGGTCGAGGTCCAGATCACGGCAGACCAGGGCCATCAGGCGCTTGCTGTCGGCGGCGTCGTAGATCGAGAAGGAGGAGGTGAAGCCCAGCTTCTTGCTCTCGCGGCGCAGGATGCGGACGCAGGCGCTGTGGAAGGTCATGACCCACATCGCGTTCGCCCGCGGTCCGACGAGCTGCTCGACGCGCTCCTTCATCTCGCCCGCGGCCTTGTTGGTGAAGGTGATCGCGAGGATCTGGCCGGGGTGGACGTTCCGCTCGCCGAGCAGGTGGGCGATGCGGTGGGTGAGCACGCGGGTCTTGCCCGAGCCGGCGCCGGCCACGATGAGCAGGGGGGAGCCGGCGTGCACGACGGCCGCGCGCTGGTTCTCGTTCAGCCCGTCCAGGAGCGTCGCGGCGTCGATCGCGGGGCGCGGGGCGCCGTCGCGGTAGTAGGCGTCCCGGTCCGGCGGCACGTCGAACTTCCCGCCGAACAGATCGTCCGGAATCGACTCCGGCGCGTGATCGTCCTCGGGCGGTGGCGGGGGTTCCTCGTCGCGGCCGCGGGGGGCCTGGAGGTCCGCCAGGAAGCTGTCGTCAAAGAGGCTGCTCATCGCTCTCCGAGTCTAGGCGCCCCCACTGACAGCCAGGGGCCGCCCCGGGAAGTCCGTGCGGGCACGCTCCCGAGCCGCTGCCCATGGAGTCGTCGGCCACCGGCCGCACCCGCCTCATCACGGTGAGCCATCGAACGTAGCACCTATCGTGTCCGCGAGGCCAAGGTCACGAAAACGTATCGGGCATATCGAACATCAACCTTCACACGGACCACACGAGTTGGCTAGCGTCTTGGGTCAGGCCGTACGACCCAACCGGCGAACGTCGCCGGGCCGCACGGCCCCCGCCGAGTCCGGTGCGCCCCTCACGGCAGCCGGAGCCGGGGACCCACCGACCTCTGGGGTGAATCGACCCGCCCGCCGTACGCGGCGAGGGTCGTAGGGCAAACCTTCCACATGCTTGCGCCCGAACCCGACAGCTAACTCGGTAGGCGGACTACGGAAGGAGTCGCCGAACCATGGCGCCGCACCGCAAGCCGCGTCCGACCGGCCGGACGCGCGCGGGCATCCGCACCCCCGCTCTCGCCACGGCCGCGCTCACCTCCGTGGCCCTGCTCTCCCAGACGGCCACCGCCGCCCCCTCGGCCGACGACAAGCCGAGCCTGGAGGAGGTCGAGAAGAAGGTAGGCGACCTCTACCGCCAGGCGGAGACGGCGACCGAGAAGTACAACTCGGTCAAGGAGAAGACCACCAAGCAGAAGAAGCAGGTCGACAACCTCCTCGACGACGTCGCGAAGCGGACGGAAAGGCTCAACGACGCGCGCGAGGCGCTGGGTTCGTACGCGGCCGCCCAGTACCGGACGGGCGCGGCCGCCCCCGACACGGCGGCCCTGCTCCTGGCGGACGACCCGCAGGAGTACTTCGCCCAGAACCAGTTGATGGACCGGCTGACGGACCGCCAGCAGGAGGCCGTCGACGAGTACGTCACACAGCAGGCGGAGACCTCGCAGCGGCGCCGGGAGGCGTCCGAGGGCCTCGAGCAGCTCACCAAGTCGCAGAACGCCCTCAAGGCCGGCAAGGCCAAGGTCCAGGCGAAGCTCGCCGCGGCCCGCGAACTGCTCTCCCAGCTCACCGCCGAGGAGAAGGCCAGGCTCGCGGACATCGAGCAGCGGAGGCAGAAGGAGGCCGACCGCAAGGCGGAGGAACTGGCGCGGCAGCAGGCGTCGGCCGGGTCACGGGCCGAGTCGGTCCAGGAGACGCAGGAGGCCCCTCAGGAGACCTCCACCTCCCCTTCCGCGCCCACCGGGACCACGACGACGGTCGAGGACTCCACGTACGCCACGAAGGCCGCCAAGACCCTCGCCTTCGCCCGCGCGCAGATCGGCAAGCCGTACGTGTGGGGTGCCACCGGCCCCGGCTCCTACGACTGCTCCGGCCTCACCCAGGCCGCCTGGAAGGCCGCCGGCGTCGACCTCCCCCGCACGACGTACGACCAGGTCAAGGCCGGTACGACCGTCTCGCTCGCCGCCGCCCGCCCCGGCGACCTGATCTTCTTCTACGACAACATCGGCCACGTCGGCCTCTACATCGGCAACGGCATGATGATCCACGCCCCGAAGCCGGGCACCTACGTCCGCGAGGAGTCGATCTTCTACGACGGCGAGTCCTCCATCCACAGCGTGGTGCGGCCGGCGTAAGCAGTGCGGTCAGCGTAGCGGTGGACTCAGGGACGCTCAGTACTCCAGCCGTAGATCGTGATCTTGCTGGTGGGGAGAGGGGCGTCGGTCAGCGACGGCCGCTACTCCAGCCATGTCCCGTCGCGCATGATGACCCTGCCGCGTAGTTCCGGTTCGCCGCGCCAAGCGCGCACGCTCTTCGGCATCACGCGCACGTACAGAAAGGAACCTTCCTCCGCGCGCGGGTCCCACCCGAACTTGGCGGCGAACGCCTCGGCCGTGTCTCCGGGTACGTCCTGGTCAAGGAAGCATTCCGCCTCACCCTGGAGAAGCACCACGTCGAGGGTGTCCGGCAGCGCCAGGCGCACGCGCGGCTCCTCGCGGACGTTCCGCGCAGTCGCGGAGGTGGCACTGGTGCACATCCACACTGCGCGCCCATCCCACATGAACCACAGCGGCACCTGGTGCGGCCCGTGATCGGGATGTGCTGTCGACACCCATACATCCCGTTCGGTGACGAGCCGTTCCAGAGTGTCGCGCCTACGCTCCGCCGCCTGGCGGCGGACAATCCCCGTGGTCTGCATGAGTGCCGACCGTAGCCAGCAGGCTCAGAGCGCGCATGAGGCGAGGGACCTACGCCCGGCGACCGATGAACCTCTCAGTCTCTGACCCGGGACGACCTGTACAGGCAGGCTGACAGACGGGTACGGCCACCGCTGATCATCGTGTGTTGTGTGGACAAACGAAGAGACGGTGGCCGCGGGTCACAGCGTAGACCCTGCCCGCTGGCACGAGGTGTTCGAGGTCCTGATGGGCCGGATAGCGGGCCGGTTTGCGCGGGTTGAGCCCCGGCGCCGGGTGCGAGACCTGGTACTGGGGCTGCTGTCGGACCTGCCGCGCAAGAACTGCTGGTCGATCGCCGAATGAGCCGGGGAGGCGAGTCCGGACGGCATGCCGCTGGCCGCCCGTACGATCGGCCGGTTCCTCGACGCCGGGCATCGTGTGGGCTGGGTCGCGGGCGACGAGGTCTACGGCAGCAACCCGAAGCTGCGGTCCGTGCTGGAAGAGCGCAAGGTCGACTACGTGCTCGCCGTCGCCTGCTCGGCCGAAGTCACCACCTTTGCCGGGAAGTTCCGCGCGGACGCCCTGGCTGCGAAGCTTCCGAAGCGAGCCTGGCAGAAGCTGTCGGCAGGGGCCGGAGCCAAGGGACACCGCTTCTACGACTGGGCCGTCATCGACCTGGCCGAAGAACGGCCAGGCAGTCACCGGCTGCTGATCCGCCGCAACCGCACCACTGGTGAACTGGCCTACCACCGCTGCTTCTCACCTGCCCCGGTGCCTCTGGCCACCCTGGTCCGCGTCGCCGGATCAAGGTGGCGCGTGGAGGAAACCCTTCAAGACCATGCTTGAGTCCGCACCGGGCGCCGAACTGGTGGCGGCGGTTCTGAAGGAGCGCGGCTGGAGCGGCTGGACCCGCATCGAGCGAGTGCCTGCTGACAGGCTCAACACTGAGCTGCCGCCGTCCTGAAGGCACGTCGGTGTCGTGGTGTCACGTCGCTCGGGGTGCTCGTGCCGGCTGTCCTGCCGCCTCTTGGGCCCCCAACGGCCTGACCACCGCCAGGGTCCGGAGACGACAATGAGGAAACCGCGCGGACCGATCAATGAGAAGGGACGACGAAAGCCCGGCTCACGAGAGTCAGACCGGACAGGAGCACTGAGAACCCGCGGCCGGGCACGCGCTTGCAGGACCGGTCCGTACGGCCGGTGCTGGTACGGCTGGGCCGGTCCGCCGGGGAGGTGGGGCGGCTCAGGTCCAGAGCACCGCGATGAAGATGTTCGCCGTGGTGAGGGCGCCCACCAGCCCGAACAGCGACTTGTCCACGGTCTCCTCGTCGCGCTTCACGTACACCAGCCCCAGGATCACGACCAGCACCGCCATCTTGATGCCGATCTTGATGTTGTTGACGGGCTGGTCGTCCGCCTGGTTGAGGCCGACGAGGATCGCGCCGGTGATCAGCATGGTGAGCGCGCCGTGCAGCATGGCGGGGACGAAGCGGGCGGTGCCCTGGCCCATGGCCTTCATCTGGGTGAGGAATCCGCCCAGGAGAGCGGCGATCCCGATGATGTGGAGCGCGACGAAGAGGTGGATGAGTACGTCCATGGGCGGAGCCTAATGAGGAGGCGACGACCGGCCGGGCACCGGGGGACGTCTCCCCGCGGGGGTGCTGCGCGCAGCCGGTACGCGGGACCGATCTTGCATATATGCGCCCTATAGCACTGCCTTGTCCGATCCCGGCCGGAAACGGCCGCATCGGTCATCGCGCAGCGTGATTCCAGCGCCGCCGAGACGGGGTCACGGTCACATACGGTCACCTCGCGGTCGGTGCGCGCCACTTCCGTACAAGGCGTCACGGCGTCGTGACAGCCAGGTTTAGCGTCCTTCCTCAGGTGACCGGCTCCCCACCGCCGCCCGGGCCAGGGGCGGCAGTCGGCCACCACCGCCGAGAAGGTCCGGCGGCGTCCCGCTCCCCCCTGTGCGGGCCGCCGTCGGACGCGTAACCGCTCCCCCAGGCGGTCTGTGCGCTCCGACGTACGGACGGCGGTCGTACGAGAGGACATGGAGCCCCACGTGGCAGCGCACCGCAAGCCCAGACAGCGCTCGCTCGGCGGCCCGACGGTCCGCACGGCCGCGACCCTCGCGCTCGCCGGCGCGGCGACCGCGGCCGGGTTCGACGGTACCGGGCACGCCGACCCCCGCCTCACGCCCGAGCAGATCAAGGCGAAGGTGGACAAGCTGTACGAGGAGGCGGAGGTCGCCACCGACAAGTACAACGGCGCCAAGGAGAAGGCCGACAAGGCGCAGGAGGAACTGGAGGAACTGCGCGACCAGGCGGCCCGCCGCACCGACCGTCTCAACTCCGCCCGCGAACAGCTGGGTTCGCTGGCCGCCGCGCAGTACCGGACCGGCGGCATCGACCCGTCGTGGCAGCTGGCGCTGTCCGGTGATCCGGACCGGTACCTCGACAACGCGGCCCTCGCCGAACGCGTCGGCAACCGGCAGGCGGCGGACGTGGCCGGCGTACGGCACCAACTGCTGGAGATCGAACGGCTCCGTGGGGCTGCCCGTGTCCAACTGGGCACCCTCAGGACCAGGCAGCAGGAGGTCAAGCGGCACAAGAAGACGGTGACCACGAAGCTGACCGAGGCACGACGGCTCCTCGACCGTCTCACGCCCGAGGACCGCACCCGTGTGAGCAGTCCTGGCTCCGGCACGGGCCATGCCTCGCGCTCCGCCCCGTCGTCCCCGCGGGCCGTCACCGGTCCCGTGTCACCGGCATCGTCCGCTTCCGGCGCCCCCAATCCCCGTGCCGCCGCAGCCGTCTCCTACGCGTACTCCAAGCTCGGCAGCCCGTACGTCTGGGGCGCCACCGGCCCCAACGCCTTCGACTGCTCCGGCCTCACCCAGGCCGCCTATCGCTCCGCCGGTGTCTCCCTCCCCCGCACCACCTACGGCCAGATCGGCGCCGGCCGCCGCGTCTCCCGCTCGGAACTGCTCCCGGGCGACCTGGTCTTCTTTTACTCAGGCATCAGCCACGTGGGGATCTACGTGGGCAACGGCCAGATGATCCACGCCCCGAACCCCTCAGCCCCGGTGCGCGTGGCCCCTGTCGACGACATGCCGTTCGCCGGCGCCACGCGGGTGGTCTGAGCGAGGAGTGAGCCCGGACCGGCAGCCGGGCCGACCAGCTACAGGGGCCCGCGCCCACGCCGCAGTCGCGGTCGTTCGCGCTCGGCCCTACACCAGCCGTCGTGCCGTCGCCCATCTCGTCAGCTCATGCCGGTTGGAGAGCTGCAACTTGCGGAGCACGGCGGAGACATGGGACTCCACGGTCTTCACCGAGATGTACAGCTGCTTGGCGATCTCCTTGTACGCGTAGCCGCGGGCGATGAGACGCAACACCTCACGCTCACGCTGGGTGAGGCGGTCGAGGTCCTCGTCGACGGGCGGGGCATCGGTGGAGGCGAAGGCGTCGAGGACGAAGCCGGCCAGCCGCGGGGAGAACACCGCGTCCCCGTCCTGGACCCGGAAGATGGAGTCGACCAGGTCGGTGCCGGTGATCGTCTTGGTGACGTAGCCCCGCGCACCGCCCCGGATCACCCCGATGACGTCCTCCGCCGCGTCCGACACGGACAGCGCGAGGAAGCGAACCGGTCGTTCGGTGTCCGCCATCAGCGCGGAACAGCGACGCAGGACTTCCACTCCGCCACCGCCGGGGAGATGGACGTCCAGGAGCACCACCTCGGGACGCGTACTCGTGATCACCGAGACCGCCTGGTCGACGTCGGGCGCCTCCCCGACGACCTCGACCCCCGTACGGTCCGTCTGTCCGATCTCGGCCTGCACTCCCGTTCGGAACATACGGTGATCGTCGACGAGCACGACCCGAACATGCCGCCCCGGCCCGGTCACCGCGGCCTCCTGCTCTTCCCCGGCCACAGGCTCGACAGGGCTGCCGCCGGACGCTGACGCGTCGGAGCCGACGGCCTCCCCGAACGCCTCCTGGCGCGCGGCCTCACTCTGCGGGCCACCAGCAGGTCCGGCGCCGGGCTCCCGAGCGGCCCGCTCGCCTCCGCGGCCGGTGGTCGGTTCGGTGCCCGAACCGCTCTGCCCGGCACGGTCGTTCGGCTCGTTCGCGTCACTCATGACGTCGTCTCCGCCCTCTCCATCTCCAGCTCGACCTCCGTGCCGCCGTCCGGTACGGCGCGGAGCCGTGCCGTACCGCCGTTCCGTTCCATGCGGCCGATGATCGATTCTCTGACGCCCATGCGGTCGGCGGGTATCGCGTCGAGATCGAAGCCAGGACCTCGGTCACGCACGGACACGAAGACCGTCCTTCCCTCGACCTCGGCGAAGACCTGTACGGCGCCGCCCTCGCCACCGTACTTGGCGGCGTTCACCATAGCCTCGCGCGCGGCCTGCATCTGCGCGGTCAGCCTTTCGTCGAGGGGGCAGTCGCCGACCACGACCACCTCTATGGGCACTCCGTGCTTGTCCTCGACCTCTGCGGCGTTGCGCCGCACAGCCTCGGCGAGAGTGTCGGGCTCGTCGTCCTCGTCCTTTCCGGTGCCCTCGGGTTTGTACAGCCAGTTGCGCAGGTCGCGCTCCTGGGCGCGGGCCAGGCGGCGGACCTCGTTGGGATTGTCCGCGTTGCGCTGTATCAGCGTCAGGGTATGCAGCACCGAGTCGTGCACATGGGCCGCGACCTCCGCCCGTTCCTGGGCGCGGATGCGCATCAGGCGCTCCTCGGAGAGGTCCTGGGTCATCCTGACGAGGTAGGGGCCCGCGAGCAGCGTTATCCCCACGAGGACCGCGAGCGCCGCCTGCAGCACCGAGCCGAGATGGGCGGCGGAGCCCTGCAGGACGAATATCCCGGAGACGCCGGCGGTGACGAGCAGGACTCCGGCCACCGAGCGGAGCAGGGTGAGGGTGCGACGACGGCGGCCGACCTCGGCCCAGCGTGCGCGCCGCGCGTTGTCGGCCTGACGCCAGACTAGGGCCACACCGGCGGCGACCAGCACCGTCGGCCAGAGATACGCTCTGGCGCCGTCCCCCAGATTCACGTTGCCGACGAAGACCATGGCCACGACGACCATGAGGAGAAGGGCGACGATCTGGCCCCGGTCGGGCCGGCGGGCCACGAGTCTGCGGCGGCCGTCGGGGGACGTCTCGGTGGTGATGGTCGAGGGCCGCTGATTGTCGACCCCGCCGACACCGAGCGGCACGAAGAACCAGAACGCCGCGTACACCAGGGCGCCCAGGCCGTCGGCCGTGAACAGGCCGACGAACACGAGCCGGACCCAGGTGACGGGCAGCCCGAGATGCCCTGCGAGCCCTCGCGCCACTCCCCCGAGCCAGCGGCCGTCGCTGCTGCGGTAGAGCTTGCGCGGGGGCCGCGGTGTGTCGATGGGCAGTGCTGCGGCTTCCGGCATGCCATCGATGTTCACACGCACGGCCGATCGAGGCATCAGGGTCGATCCCCGAGACGCCCCTGATCTTCGATGGGAGCATGATCGAACGCATCCCCGGGCGGATATCAGGGTTCGACCAGGGTCATCCCGAGTGCCATCGAACCGGCACGGCGGTCACGATGGACGCATGACGGATCACCAGCACGCGGCATCGGAGCCGGGCCCCACCTCGGGCCCCGACTCCCAGCGGCCGACCAAGGAGCCGCAGGACACCGTGCCCCCACCGGGCACGGCGGAGGAGCCGCGCGCACACGAGGGCCGGGGCCCGGCGAAGGAACCGCACGGGCACGCGGGCGCGGACGCGCAGGCGGGTGCGGGGGCACATGCGGGCGCGGGGGCGCCCGAGGATCAAGCGGTCCACGGCGCGCACGCTGCCGACTCGGCGGATCCGGGGGGCCCGGCTGATCCGTCCAGCTCGGCCGGATCAGCCGGCCTGGGCAGCTCGGGAACCCCGGGCAGCTCGGGTGGCTCGGGTGGAGGTGATCCGTGGGGGCAAGCCGCTTCGGGTGGCTCTGCAGGTCCGGCGGGGCAGGCCACTGGCGGCCATCCCGTCGGCACCCCGGTTGTTCCTCAGGGGTTCCGCCGAGACCGGCGGTACAAGATGCTGGGCGGTGTCTGCGCCGGTCTCGGGCGGCAGTGCGACATGGACCCGGTGATCTTCAGGATCGTGCTCGCGGTGCTCTCCGCGACCGGAGGGCTCGGCCTCATTTTCTACGGCTTCACCTGGCTGTTCGTCCCGTACGACGACGAGGAGGAGAACGAGGTACGGAAGCTGCTCACCGGCCGGGTCGACGGCCAGGCCCTGGCGGCCGTGCTTTTCGCACTGGTCGGCTGCGGCGTGTTCCTCACGATGCTGGGCAACAGCACCGCCCTGACGTTCTCCGTGATCGTCTCCCTCCTCCTCGCCGGCGCGGGGTACTGGTCAAAGCAGCGAGGCACCCCCGACCCGGACCCGTTGGCGGCCCAGGCCGTCGCCGACGCGCCGCCCGAGGCCCAGGCGCCCCCTGTGGCCGCCTCCTATCCGTCATGGTGGCGGGACCCGATAGTCAAGGACGGGACCCATGTGGGCAGCACGGGTTATCTGTGGGGCCCTGGGGAGACACGTGGGCGGGACATCTCCGCGGCGGTCAACATCGCCCGGGGCGCCACCGCGCGGCAGGACATACGCACCGGACACGGGCCGAAGCCGCGCGGACCGCGCTGGATCGGCGGCTGGGTCTTCCTGCTCGCGCTGCTCGCCGGCGGTCTCGGCACCACCGTGACGTGGGAGGACCGCACGCTTGCGGCCAGTGTGCAGACGGGGCTGGCCTGTGCGCTGGTGGTGTTCGGCATGGGCATGGCGTTGAGCGCCTTCCTGGGCCGGACGGGAGCCGGGTCGGTCTTCCTGGCCCTGGTCACCGCGGGGCTTCTGGCGGGCGCGGCGGCGATCCCGTCGAACATCACGACCGACTGGACCCGCACCGAGTGGAGGCCGGGGAAGACCGCGGACGTGGCGGCGAGGTACGAGGTGGGGACGGGAGTGGGCACGTTGGATCTGACGCGGGTGGACCTGGGGAAGGGCCAGACACTGTCCACGAGCGTGGAAGTGGGGGCGGGCAAGGTGAAGGTCGTGGTCCCGCCGGACGTGACGGTGCGGCTCGACGTCCAGGTGGGCTTCGGTGACATCCAGTTGCCCGGCGAGGGCAAGGAGGATGTGGACGTGGCACCGGACAAGAGCGATCGTCTGACGCTGCCCCCTGCGAAGGGTTCGGGGAACGGCGGCACGATCACCCTCGACCTGGAGGTCGGTCTGGGACAGGCGGAGGTGGCCCGTGCTGCGGCATGAGTTCCAGCCCGGGAAGCTCGTCGGCGGGCTCTTCGTGACCGCAGCCGGCGTCCTCTACCTCGGCGACGCGGGCGGTGCCTGGGAGACACCGTGGTTCGTCGCCCTCCCGCTCACCTTCGGCGGCCTGTGCCTGGCGGGTGCCGTGGCCTTCATGCACCACTCGATACGAGGCCACCGGGCGTCTGGCCGGACGGGAGAAGCTGGAGGAGGCCTGGCAGGAGCGGCCGGATGGACAGGGCCGGCGCAGCGGGCGGAGTGGACAGAGCGCACAGGGCCGGAGGGAACCACCGGATCGGCAGGGTCGACGGGGCACATACCCGGGGGCGGGCAGTAGCCGGGTGAGGGTGGACTGGGCCGACCCGGCGGGGGGACCACGGGGCTGCGGCGCGGGAATCTACTGGGCGAACCGGCGCGATGGCTGATAGCTCCATGGCGCCCCGGCCCGGTGGCCAGCCCGGAGGCTAAGGGCGGGTACACCCGGGCGGGAACGACGGCGGAGTCGACTGCGCAGGTCGTCTCGGGCACGACGTGTTGGGGAGGTGGCCGCAGGCCGCCCGGCGCCTACGCCTGCAGCCGGACGCGTTCAGCGGGCAGTCGGGCGGGCGCACGGGGGCACGGGGGCACACTGGCAAGGGGTGGCACGCCACCACACGAGCCCCGGCGACGACCCCGGCCGCGTCGTCCGGCGTCTCCACCTCGTGGGGATGGTCAGGCGGGTCGAACAGCGGTGGAGCGGCGCTTGCCCGCAGTCCGCGTGGGCTCCCCGTGGAGCGTGCGGATGGTCAGCGGGAGGTGCTGGTCGACCTCCTCGGGGCGGTGCGTGCCGTTGAAGCGGAGCGGTAGCGCAGGGCTGCCGGGAATGGTGGCGAAAACAAGTCGTTTCCGGCGCCGCACTTCGTCCGACCGCATTGCGGATGTGGACATGACAGTGCTGGGCCCTCTTAAATGCCAAGGCAAGATCAGTGGCGCCGTCAGCGCCGCTCTCCAGTGCCCCTCATGCGTCACCCCCCCCACCCCCGGCGCCCCCAGTCGCAGGCGATTGCCGCGCGGCGCCTTCTCCAGGAGACAGAAGACACTGATGAGTTGGATTTGGCAGCACGTCCGAGGGTCTCGTCGCGCCACCGCCGGATTGGCCACCACGGCCACGCTTCTGGCCGGCGTACTCACCCCGACCGCCGACGCGGCGGACAGACCGACCCGTACCACCGCCCTGGACAACGCGGCAGCGGCCCTCGTAGACCGGGCCGCATCCCTGGGCCTCACGTCCGCGCAGGACGCCTCTGTGCGTGACGTGATCGTGGACGAGGACGGCAGCCAGCACGTTCGCTACGACCGCACCTACCACCACCTCCCGGTGCTCGGCGGTGACTTCATCGTGCACATGACCCCCGACGGCAGATACCGCAGCGCCGACCGGGCGGCGAGGGCGGAGATCTCGCTGCCGAGCATCACGCCGAAGGTACCGGCCACCGAGGCGGCCGACCTCGCGGTGGACGCTCTGCGCGCGGCGCACCCCGGCGACACGCTGACGCGGGTGAAGGCCAAGCCCGAGCTCGTCGTCGACGCCCTGCACGGTGCCCCGAGACTGGCCTGGCGCACGGAGACCACGGGGCTGGACCCACTCGGCAACCCGATCGCGCGAGCGTTGCTGACCGATGCCCGAACCGGAGCCCGGATCGATGCCTGGGACACCCTGCAGGCGGCAACCGGCGACGGCAAGTCCCTGTACAGCGGCACGGTCTCGCTGGAGACAACCTTCACGGGATCGGCCTACCAGCTCAAGGACCCGACGCGGGGCGGTACCCACACCACTGACGCGGCTCTGGCCCTGTTCACGGACGACGACAACCACTGGGGCTCGGACACGACCGCCGACCGCTCGACGGTCGCCGTCGACGCCCAGTACGGCAGCGACATGACCTGGGACTACTACAAGGACGTCCACGGCCGCAACGGCATCGGCAATGACGGCGAGGGCTCGTACAACCGCGTCCACTACGGCAACAACCTCTCCAACGCCTTCTGGAACGACGGCTGCTTCTGCATGACCTACGGCGACGGCAACGGCACCCACTTCGGGCCGATGGTCGGGCTGGACGTGGCCGCCCACGAGATGTCCCACGGCGTGACCTCGAGAACGGCCAGGCTGGTCTACTCGGGCGAGTCAGGCGCCCTGAACGAGGCGACGTCCGACATCTTCGGGACGCTGGTGGAGTTCCACGCGGGGAACGCACAGGACACCGGCGACTATCTGATAGGCGAGAAGGTCGTCCGCTCCGGTCTGGGGCGCGATGCCCTGCGCTACATGGACAGGCCGAGCAGGGACGGTGGTTCGGCGGACTACTGGAGCAGCTCGGTAGGCAACATCAGCGTCCACTACTCGTCCGGCGTCGCCAACCACTTCGCCTACCTCCTCGCGGAGGGCAGCGGCGCCAAGACGATCAACGGGGTCACCTACGACTCCCCGACGTACAACCGGTCGACGGTCACCGGCATCGGCCGCGCCAAGCTCGGCGCGATCTGGTACCGCGCCCTGACCGTCTACATGACGTCCTCGACGAACTACGCCGGTGCGCGGGTGGCCACGCTGAACGCGGCCCGCGACCTCTACGGCGCGGGCAGCACGGAGTACGACACGGTGGCGGCTGCCTGGAGCGCGGTCAACGTGAGCTGAGTGCCACCCGACGCCGGACGCGTCACATGGCCGAGGCGTGCTTCAGCCGCACGAACGCAACGGACAACACGAACGGAACGGGAACGGGCAGCACAGACGGAACGGACAGTACGGATGGCAAGGGTGACGCGGTCAGCGGTAGCCGGCCGCTCGGCGCCTGTTGCGGCGGGAGCGGAAGGCGGCGTCCACGGAGAGGATGGGGGCGCCGGCGAGGATCAGGGGGATCCAGGCCATCAGGTAGGGGAGGTCGTTGCCGTAGTAGTACGGGCTGGACGACCAACTGACCGTCAGCCACAGGCTGAGGGAGATCAGGGCGCCCCCCACGGCGGCCAGGCGGGCGAGGAGACCGATGAGGGTGCCGATTCCGACGGCCAGTTCACCGATGGCGATGGCATAGCCGAAGCCGACGGGGTTCTTGAGGGCCATGTCGATCATCGCGGGGATGGCTGAGGCATCGCGGGCGGCGCTCATCGTGTCGCCGATCGAGCCTGCGCCGGAGGCGGCCATGAACGCGCTGTCGGTGAGTTTGTCCAGGCCGGCGTAGATGAAGGTGACGCCCAGGAAGACCCGCAGGGGAAGAAGTGCGTAGCGGGTGGCCGCGTCCCGCCAGTCGCGGTCGCCGTCGAAGGAGGGGGAGTCCATGCGAGTAGCGTGAGTCATCAGTCTGCGCCGCCTCTTGTCCGCCGTGCCGTTGACCCCTCGACAGACGATACGTTCGGAGAGGCAGGGGCGCTCAAGGGTGCGCCACTCTTTTTCCGTGTGGGATGGTCTCGTCCCGACGGCCCGCCTCCGGGTCTCGCCCCCGACGGCCGGCCTACGAGGGCCCGCCTCCGCCACGCCCCGGTTCCCACCCGCACCGCACCGCACCGCACCGGCAGGGAGTAAGCCGCAGAAGCCACCACATGGGCTCCCCTTCAACTCCGGCCCGTCCGGCCCGCTCGGCCCGTCCGGCCTCGGCTCAGTCGGCCGAGACCTCGATGGCGTAGCGGTTGGTTTCCACGCCGGCCGCGGTGACGACCTGGACGTCGACCTTGCCGGGTTCGACGTCGGCGGGGACCGGCACGGTGAGGACCGCGTCGGTGGGGTTGCTGAAGCCGCCGGCGACGGGGACGAGGGGGACGTGGACGTGGACGGGACCGATGCGGACGATCATGCGGGAGAGGCGGTCGGCGGTCTGCGCGCCGGGTGGGACGAAGCCGGCGCCGCGGATCTCGATGTCGTCACCGTTGCGGATGGGGGCGTCGAGGTCTCCGGCCTCGCGGGCGCGGACGACGGAGAGGATGACGGGGCGACCACCCTCGGCGTACTTGCCGGCGACGTAGGTGGCGGCCGAGACCAGGACGAGGAGGGCGAGGCCCCAGGGGAGGTCGGGGAGCTGGTCGGGGCGGCGGGCCAGCCGTACCGCCGCGAAGACCAGGGCGACGGCGCAGATGGTCACGTACTGGATGTCGGTGAAGCTGCCCCGGCCGGCGTCGTCGGTGAGGAGGTCGGCGGCGCGGGGACGGTGGGCGCGGACTTTCTGGAGGCGCTGGCCGAGGACGCGGAGGCCGACGACGCGGCGTACCAGGACGGCGATGCCGCAGACCACGGCGAGCACGGTGACGATGCCGGCGCCGCGCGCGAGTTCGAAGCCGGCGATGAGGGTGTCGCGTTCGCGGTGGTCGGAGGCGGCGGCCAGACGGCCGACCAGGACGAGGACGCAGAAGACGACGAAGAGGACCCAGCTCGCGGCGATCGCGCGGGACGTGGAGAGGCGGTTGTCCTCGCCGATGACCGGGGCGAGGGCGCCGCCGCGCGCACGGTGCAGGTATCCGGCGCCGGTGAGCGCCGCGGCGACGAGCAGGGCGGCGACGAGACCGGCGGTCCGCGCGACGGTCCAGCCCACGCCGATCGCGGTGAGCGCCTGGCCGAGGAGCAGGGCGACGACGGCGGCCCAGACGACGATCGCCGTACGCAGCCAGAGCCGGCCGAGCCATGCCTCGCCCTCGACGCGGCCGCGTTCGGCGACGACGGCGGCGGACTGGGTGAGTTCGTCGGAGACCCACTGGCGGGAGGCCGACGCGGAGTGGGCGACAGCGGCGGGCAGGCCCTGTCCGGAGGCGAACTCCTCGCGTTTCAGCAGGAACTCCGCGACCGCGCGCCGGTGTCCCGTGCGCGCGCCGTGCGGGCAGTCCTCGCACATGCATCCGCTGTCATGGGCAGCCGCGCCCATGCCCCCTCTCGCCTCCTGCACCGCCACGCCCGAGCCGCCTTCCCCGCGCCGCGCACGCCTCTGCGTGCGCTGTCCTCGGCATTCGCCGTCACCGTCATCGACGCCATCACCGCCCCCGCGGGGCGCCGTCCGTACAGCCGCTCACTACCACAGCCGTGCGGCCGGACATGTGCCCCGCGATGACAGCGAATTGTGCCGTACAGAAGGCCGGCCGTGCCCGGCAGGGGCATCGAGTGCGAGGAGAGCGCGGGGTGACGGTCGAGTCGTCGTGTTGACCCGGCTGCGAGAACCTGCCCGGGGCAGGCTCCGGTCGCGGCTCCGCGAGGGCAACGGACCGCTGCCCCGGGCCACCACCGGCGGACGGCCACCGGCGGACGGCCACCGGCGGCCACCAAGTACGTGGCCGGAGTCCATGACAGGACCGTGACCGGAGTACGTGATCGGAGTCCGTGGCACGAGTCCGTTGCAGGAGTCCGTGGCCGAGGAGATGCCGCAGGCCCTGCTGCTCAGCTCAGCAGGTCCGGCTCGCTTCGGCTGATGTCCTGCCACAGGGGCTGGTAGTTGATCCACGCCACGAGGTCCCCGCCCGCCTGTTCGCGGGTGGCGACGGCCAGCCGGTGGTCGACGAGGACGGGGCGGCCCGCGGCCTTCGCGGTGAGCTGGACCTGGGCGGAGCGTTCCATCGACAGGAACCACCACGCCGCCGCGTCGACCGAGTCGCCGACGGTCAGCAGACCGTGGTTGCGCAGGACCAGGGCCTTGCGGCTCCCGAGGACCGCCGCGATCCGCCGGCCCTCGTCCGCGTCCACGGCGACGCCCGTGTAGGTGTCGTAGAGCGCGTGGTCCTCGTAGAACGCGCAGGACTCCTGGGTGATCGGCTCGATCAGCTCGCCGAGCGCGGCGAGGGCGCGGCCGTGCACCGAGTGGCAGTGGGCGACGGCGACGACGTCCGGGCGGGCGGCGTGGACCTGGGCGTGGACGGTGAAGGCGGCCTGGTTGACGTGGTAGCGGCCCTCGATGACCTGTCCGTCCTGGTTGGCGAGGACGAGATCGCTGACGGTGACGTGCCGGAACGACATCCCGAACGGGTTCACCCAGAAGCAGTCGCTGAACTCCGGATCGCGGGCGGTGATGTGCCCCGAGACGCCGTCCTCGAATCCCAGCCGTCCGAAGATCCGCAGGGCCCCGGCCAGCCTTTCCTTGCGGTGCCGCCGCTCGTCCTCCACCGACTCGTGCATCGGCGGCATGGCGAACCGCAGCTGGTCGGTGGGTAGGGGCAGGGGCGGTGTGGGCCCGTGCATGTGTCCTCCAGACTGACTTCCTTTACGAAGCGGAAGTTACCGTCCGTCGACCCCGCGGAACAGGTCCGCTCCCTGAAGAGAGTGTGCAACCGTTACGCAAGTCACAGAAGCGCACCAGCGCCTCACCACTCAGGGACGAGTCGTCCGTCGCTCGGGGTAACCGGACAGCGGTTGTCGGTTATCCGCGCAAGACTCGTCCCATGCCACGTGACACGCCGCCTTCTGCGTCCCCCACGCCGCCCATCGCACCGGAGCCCCCCTCCACGGCGTCTTCGGGCCAGGCGCCCGTCTCCGAACCTGGGCCCGCCGCGGCCTCCGGGCAGCCCTCCGGACCGGCGCCCGCCCCCGAACCGCCCGCACAGTCCACCGCACCGCACACAGCCGTCACCTGGGCGGCCTTCTCCGCCGCCGAGCCCGGTCTCGCGCAGACCGTGGAGGCGCGGTTCGGCGCCTTCACCCACCACGTCCTCGCGACCCTGCGCAAGGACGGCTCGCCCCGCACCACCGGCCTGGAGGTGCGCTTCCTCAACGGTGAGATGTGGCTCGGCATGATGCCGGACTCGCTCAAGGCCCTCGACCTGATGAGGGACCCCCGCTTCGCGCTCCAGGCCAACCCCGGCGAGGGTCAGACCATGGGCGGCGGGGACGTGCGGATCAGTGGTCTCGCCCGGGAGGTGACCGATCCGGCGGCCAAGGCCGGATACGGCGAAGAGGTGGGACCGCCGGAGCAGTTCCACCTCTTCCGAACCGAGCTGACGGAGGTCGTGAGGACCTTCGTGGAGGACGACACCTACCTCGTCGTCCAGGTCTGGAAGCCCGGCGCGCCGGTGCGCACGATCAAGCGCACCTGAGCCGCTTCACGAGGAAGGGCTCACTCCCACTCGATCGTCCCCGGCGGCTTCGAGGTCACGTCGAGCACGACCCGGTTGACGTCGGCCACCTCGTTGGTGATCCGCGTCGAGATCTTCGCCAGCACGTCGTACGGCAGGCGCGACCAGTCGGCCGTCATGGCGTCCTCGGAGGAGACCGGGCGCAGGACGATGGGGTGGCCGTAGGTGCGGCCGTCGCCCTGGACACCGACGCTGCGGACGTCCGCGAGGAGGACCACCGGGCACTGCCAGATGTCGCGGTCGAGGCCGGCCGCCGTCAGCTCCTCGCGGGCGATGGCGTCGGCCTCGCGGAGCAGGTCGAGGCGGTCCTTGGTGACCTCGCCGACGATCCGGATGCCGAGGCCGGGGCCGGGGAACGGCTGCCGCTGGACGATCTCCTCGGGCAGGCCGAGCTCCTGCCCGACCATGCGGACCTCGTCCTTGAACAGCTTGCGGAGCGGCTCGATGAGCTGGAACTCCAGGTCGTCGGGGAGGCCGCCGACGTTGTGGTGGGACTTGATGTTCGCGGTGCCGGTGCCGCCGCCGGACTCGACGACGTCGGGGTAGAGGGTGCCCTGGACCAGGAACTCCACGGCCGGGCCCTCGTCCGCGATGATCTCGGCCTGCGCCTGCTCGAACACGCGGATGAACTCGCGTCCGATGATCTTCCGCTTCTCCTCGGGGTCGGAGACCCCGGCGAGCGCCTTGAGGAACCGCTCCTCCGCGTCGACGACCTTCAGCTGGACGCCGGTGGCCGCGACGAAGTCCTTCTCGACCTGCTCGGTCTCGCCCTTGCGCATCAGACCGTGGTCGACGTACACGCAGGTCAGCTGGGAGCCGATGGCCTTCTGGACGAGGGCCGCGGCAACCGCCGAGTCCACGCCGCCGGACAGGCCGCAGATGGCGCGCTTGTCGCCGACCTGCTCGCGGATGGCGGCGACCTGCTCCTCGATCACGTTCCCGGTGGTCCAGGACGGGGTCAGCCCGGCGCCCCGGTACAGGAAGTGCTCCAGCACCTGCTGCCCGTGCGTGGAGTGCATGACCTCCGGGTGGTACTGGACGCCGTACAGCTTCTTCTCGTCGTTCTCGAAGGCGGCGACCGGCACGACGTCGGTGGAGGCGGTGACGGTGAAGCCCTCGGGGGCGGCGGAGCAGGCGTCGCCGTGCGACATCCACACCGACTGCTCGTCCGGGGTGCCCTCGAAGAGGGTCGAGCCGGACTTGGTGACGTGCAGCGGCGTACGGCCGTACTCGCGGGCGCCCGTGTTGTCGACGGTGCCGCCGAGGGTGGTGGCCATCAGCTGGAAGCCGTAGCACATGCCGAAGACGGGGACGCCGGACTCGAAGAGCTCGCGGTCGAGGCGGGGGGCGCCCTCGGCGTAGACCGAGGAGGGGCCGCCGGAGAGGATGATCGCCGCCGGGTTCTTGGCGAGGATCTCCGCGACCGGCATGGTGCTGGGCACGATCTCGCTGTAGACCCGGGCCTCGCGGACACGGCGGGCGATGAGCTGGGCGTACTGCGCGCCGAAGTCGACGACCAGGACGGTGTCGGGGGCGGCGGCAGCGGAGGGCGCTGATGACACGGGGTGCCTTCCGGCGGTCGGGCGGGGGTCTGTGGGGGCGAGTCTACCGGGGTGCGCTCCTGTGGTGCGGGCCCACCGTGGGCGTCGCCCCGGGCCGCGCGGGGCCCCTTGCCCGGCCCTCGGGAAGGGGGCGCCCCTCGGTCCCACCGGCACCCTCGGTCGGATCGGCACCCTCGACCCGACCGGCACCCCCGGCCCGAACGGCACCCGGGGCCGGCCGGGTCGGTGCCGGGGCTCGCCGTGGCATACTGGCGGCCATGTTCGCGCACTCGACCTTCGTCTTTACCTATGGCAACCGGCCCACCGGCTGCCACGGTCGTGCTGCTTGAGCTACTGACAAGCGACTTCCCCAGGCGCCCCGGGCCGACAAGGTCCGGGGCGCCTGGCGTTGTCCGGGGACTGTCGGGGCGGGGTGCGGGACCGGACACGAGGAGTTCCGACGATGACCACCCCCACCGCCGAGAAGACCACCCCCACCGCCGAGAAGACCACCCCCACCGCCGAGAAGACCGTCACCACCGCCGAGAAGACCGCCACCGACGAGACCGCCACCGGCAAGACCGCCGCCGAGAGGACCGGCGCGCGGACCGAGGAGGCCGCGGGGGTGATCAGCGGCGCACGGGAGCGGATCGACGCGCTGGACGACCGGATCATCGGGCTGGTGCAGGAGAGGATGGCGGTGTCGGCCGTGATCCAGCAGGCCCGGATCGAGTCGGGCGGCCGGCGGGTGAACCTGTCGCGGGAGATGGAGGTCCTCGCCCACTACAGCGACGCCCTCGGCAGGCCCGGCACCGCCCTCGCCATGACCCTGCTGGAACTGTGCCGGGGACGCGTCTGAACCGCGCCGGCCGGCCCGGCCGGACACCCCTCGGCCCAACGGCATCCCTCCCCCGGAGGGCGCCCCTCGGCCCAACGGCGCCCCCTGGCGCACCGTCCGGCGACAGCCACGGCGCACCCGCGGGCGCACATACGTACGCCTGCCGTCTCACCCGTACGGCGCGTGACCGCCCCGCGACGCGCTTCGTTGGTCCCGGTGCCCGTGCCAGCCAGGTCCGGGTCCGAAAGAACCACGCGTGGCTCCGCTGGAGCGATGAGGCGTCCGGATCGTGCCGTGCGCCGTGGGACCTCGCTCCAGGGTTGTGACCGGACCGCAGGGGACAGCAGCCCGGTCACTCAACTGAACGGTCGGCTCCGGGGACGCCCGGGGCCGACCGGCGGACTGTTCCGAGGGCGGCGAGACGGTAACGGAGGCCGTCAGCCGCCCGGCACGATGCGGGAGCAGCCCGTACCGCAAGGTCGACACCCGGTACCGCGCCCCCTGGGCACGCTTCCGGCATCCCCCCACCAGCGGCGCGACCCCCCGGTGCCGCTGCGAGGCGCCGGCGCTGCCCTGACGTCGGTGCCGACGGCGAAGGGCCCCGCAGGACGAACCGACGCTGTTGGTCCGCGGGGCCCTTCGCCATGCCGGCCGCCGGCTCAGCCGGCCGCCTTCTCCAGCTTCGCGACCTGCGCCTCCAGCACCTCCGCCGGGACCTTCGCCTTGTCCGCGTCGAGCATGTTCATCGAGTAGAACCCGATGAGGGTCGAGCCGCCGCGGACCACCGTGAAGGACATGGGGATCTTGGCGCCCTCGATGTCGCCCTTCAGCTTGTACGAGACGGCCTCGTCGCCCTGCTCGGGGGCCGGGAGGGCCTCGACGCCGGTGTACTTGTTGCCGACGTGCTCGTACTTCGTGCAGTTCTCGGTCGCCTCGCGCAGGTCGGCCATCACCTTCTCGGCGTCGCTCTGCTCGTGCGCGGCGAGGGCGAGGGAGATGACGCTGCCGGACAGCTCGTCCTTCGGGGTGACCGTGCGCCCGGCGCGGGCCTCGGCCTGCGGGTCGGAGGTGAAGAAGAACATGTCCGCGATGGGCTGGCAGGCGGCCGGCTGGGCGGGAACGGTCTCGGCGGGCATGTCCTCCGCCGGCATGTCCGCGATGGTGTAGCCCTTGACGTCGCCCTTCGTCAGGGCGGCCTTCTGCAACTGGGCCTCGGTCAGGGCGCCCTGCCCCGCCTGCTCCTTCGGCTTGTCGGCCGGGGCGGAGGAGCCCGCCGACTGCTTCTTCTCCGCGTCCGTGCCCTCGCCGCCACCGCACGCCGCGGTGAGACCCAGCGTGGCCACGACCGAGACGGCCACCGCTGCCCGCGACATCTTCGACTTCATGTCCCCCACCTCTTACGCCTTGCGCGTCTCGCGTCACCCAGGGACCCCGCGGGTCCCTTCGAACACGTATGTGACATCCGGACCCAGGGATTCGTTGCGTCCCACCAGGCACTTTTCCGTGTGACTCAAGTCACTCCAGAAAGGGGCGATCCGGAGGGCAACCCTTCGCTTGCCTCGGTTGTCACACCTGGCACACGAGGGAAGGACCCGCACTCGGAGGGGGGTGCGGGTCCTTCTCCGCTGCACTCACGTCGCTACTTCTTCGGCGGCACCGCGGGCACCGGCATCAGCGGCAGCCGCAGCGCACCGAAGGCGTCCGCCGGGACGGCCGGGTTCACCGGCTCCACCGGGCGGAGGCGTTCGTACGCCGCTCCGGGGGCGGGACGCCGGTCGGGCTCGCCCTTGTTCGGCCAGAACGACATCGCGCGCTCGGCCTGGGCCGTGATCGTCAGGGACGGGTTGACGCCCAGGTTGGAGGAGACCGCGGCACCGTCGACGACCGAGATGCCGGGGTGGCCGTAGAGGCGGTGGTACGGGTCGATGACGCCCTCCTCGGGGGTGGCGCCGATGGGGCAGCCGCCGAGGAAGTGCGCGGTGAGCGGGGTCCCCATCAGTTCGCCCACGTTGCTGCCGGCGAACCCGTTGATCTCGGCGGCGATCGTGGAGGCGGCGGCAGAGGCGGCCTCGATCTGCTTGGGGTTGGGGGCGCCGTGGCCCTGCCGGGCGGTCAGCAGCCCCTTGCCGGGGCCCTTCGGCTTCAGGTACGTCGTGAGCGAGTTGTCCAGGGACTGCATCACCAGGCCGATGATGGTCCGCTCCGACCAGCGGCGGTTGGACAGGGAACGGGCCACCAGCAGCGGATGCCTCATCGCGTGGGCCAGCCAGCCGAGCACCCGCGACGCGCCCGAGGCGGAGGCGCCCGCGTACGGGACCTGGAGGATCGACAGACCGCCCATCGCGTTGGAGCCCTTGCCGTAGCGGACGGGCTCGATGTGGGTGTTCTCGTCGGGGTGGATGGACGAGGTGATGGCCACGCCGCGGGTGAAGTCCACGTCGGCCCCGTGGGCCCTGCGATAGCGGCGGTTGTCGGTCTGGGCACCGACGAGCGCCTCGGAGTTGGTGCGGGTCAGCATGCCGAGGCGGTCGGAGATGTGCGGCAGCCGGCCGTCCGCCTTCATACGGTGCAGCAGGGTCTGGGTGCCGTAGGTGCCGGCGGCGAGGACGACCCGGCGGGCCGTGAGGACACGGCCCCCGGAACCGCGCCGGCCCTTGCGGCGGCCCGCCCTGCGGCGTTCGTCGGTGGGCAGCGTGGTCACGGCGAAACCGCCCTGCGAGTCCTCGGTGACGGCGACGACCGTCGTCATCGGGTGGACGACCGCGCCCGCCTTCTCCGCGAGGTAGAGGTAGTTCTCGTTGAGGGTGTTCTTCGCGCCGTGGCGGCAGCCGGTCATGCACTCGCCGCACTCGGTGCAGGCGTTGCGGGCCGGGCCCGCGCCGCCGAAGTACGGGTCGGGGACCTGCTCGCCGGGCCCCGCCGCGGCCTTGCCGTCGGCGTCCTGGCCGTCACCGAAGAACACGCCGACCGGGGCCATGTGGAAGCTGTCGCCGACGCCCATCCGCTCGGCGGCGGCCTTCAGGTGCACGTCGGACGGGGTCATCGTGGGGTTGAGCCGTACGCCGAGCATGCGGCGGGCCTGGTCGTAGTACGGCTTCAGCTCCTCCTGCCAGTCCGTGATGTCCTTCCACTGGGGGTCCTCGAAGAAGGGCTTCGGCGGGACGTACAGGGTGTTGGCGTAGTTGAGGGAGCCGCCGCCCACACCGGCGCCGGCGAGCACCATGACGTCGCCGAGGAGGTGGATGCGCTGGATGCCGTACATGCCCAGGGCGGGCGCCCAGAGGTAGTTCCTCAGGTCCCAGGAGCTCTTGGGCAGGGAGTCACGGGTGAAGCGGCGCCCCGCTTCCAGGACGCCGACCTTGTATCCCTTCTCCGTGAGGCGCAGGGCGGTCACGGAGCCGCCGAAGCCGGAGCCGACGACGATGACGTCGTAGTCGTACGACACGTGTTCTCCTCGTTGAGAACGGTCCTTGTCTGCGGGCCGTATGTGGTTGCGCGCGCTCACGAGGCGGGGCCGCACGCCGAGTGCGGCCCCGCGCCCCCGGGGCCGGCTACCTGAGCCGGAGCGCCTTCATGACCTTCAGGCTGGTGCTCATGAACTGCGCGTACTTCTCGTCGTCCATGCCGAAGGACGGGGCCATCGGGAGGACGCGCTGCTGGGCGACGGTCTGGGCCTCGGTGTACTTGAGGATGCCCTCGGAGCCGTGGCGGCGGCCGAGGCCCGAGTCCTTCATGCCGCCCATCGGGGACTGGACGCTGCCGTACGCGGAGGCGTAGCCCTCGTTGACGTTGACCGTGCCGGCGCGCAGACGGGCGGCGACGGCGCGGCCGCGGCGGCCGTCCTTGGTCCAGACGGAGGCGTTGAGGCCGTACGCGGTCGCGTTGGCCTCGTCGATGGCCGCGTCCTCGTCCTTGAAGCGGTAGACGGAGACGACGGGGCCGAAGGTCTCCTCGGCGCAGACGGCCATGGGCTCGGTGACGCCGTCGAGGATGGTCGGCTCGTAGAAGTAGGGACCCACGTCGGGGCGGGCGACACCGCCGGCGACGACCCTGGCGCCCTTGGCGACGGCCTCGTCCACGTGCCGGGTGACCGTCTCCAGCTGGCGGTCGCCGACGAGGGAGCCCATGTCGGCGCCGTAGGCGAGGGAGGTGCCGAGGCGCATCGCCTTGGTGCGGGCGGCGAAGCGCTCCAGGAAGGCGTCGGCGATGGACTCGTGGACGTACAGGCGCTCGATGGAGATGCAGAGCTGGCCGGCGGAGGAGAAGCAGGCGCGGACGGCTCCGGCGGCGGCCTTCTCGATGTCGGCGTCCTCCAGGACCAGCATGGCGTTCTTGCCGCCGAGTTCGAGGGAGACCCCGACGAGGCGGGTGGCGGCGCCCCGGGCGACCTCGCGGCCGGTGCGGGTGGAGCCGGTGAAGGAGACGTAGTCGGCGTGCTTGACGACCTCGGGGCCGATGACCGGGCCCTCGCCGAGGACGACCTGGAAGACCTCGGCGGGCAGACCGGCCTCGACGAGGAGGTCGCGCGCCCACAGGGCGGTCAGGCAGGTCTCCGTGTCGGGCTTCATCACGACCGCGTTGCCCGCGGCGAAGGCGGGGATCGCGTCGCCGACGGAGAGTTCGAGCGGGTAGTTCCAGGGGGCGATCTGGCCCACCACACCGCGCGCGTGGCGGAGTTCGACGACCTTGGTGAGGGTCGGTACGGCGCCGGTGTGCCGCTTCGGCTTCAGGTACGCGGGGGCCTTGCGGCCGTAGTGGCGGGCCGCGACCGCGACGGCCTGGACCTCCTCGTGGGCGTGCAGCCGGGCCTTGCCGGTCTCCAGCTGGATGAGGTCGAGCACCTCGGCCTGGCGCTGGAGGACGAGGTCGTGGAAGCGGAGCAGGACGGCGGCGCGCTCCCGGACGGGCACCTGCGCCCACACGGCCTGCGCGGCGCGGGCCCGCACGTACGCCTTCTCCACGTCCTCGGGGGTGGACTCGGGCAGGTCGGCGAGCTTCTCGCCGGTGAACGGCGTGTGGTTGGCGGTCCGGCCGGAGCCGACCACACCCTTGGTGAGCTGGGCGACCAGTTCGGGGGTGACCACGTCGGCGGCGGTACGGGCGCCCGCCGGTGCGGGGGCGAGGGGGTTGGTGCCGGTCGTCCGTGCCGTGCCGGTCTTTTCGGGGGCCTGCGAGTCCGTCATGACGCGCAGGGTATTCCGGAGCGGACGACTTTGGGTACCCGGCGGTAACAGGCTTTCACCGGCCGCACACACCGTGCCAGTGATCAGTGGCACAAAGACGCTGATCAGCGCGTTGAGCGCCCATGGTCGCGACTTCGTCACATCGCGCGAAGCGCCCGCCCCACCCGGGCCCCAGCCGGGCGGGAGTACGGGCCCCACCTCCGGCGAACCGACGAACTCTCCTGTCGCGGTGGGCGATTCCTCGCCCTGCGCGGAGGCGATGCCGAAGTCGGTGAGGACGACCCGGCCGTGCGGGCCGAGCAGGACGTTGGCCGGTCGGCCGGTCGGCCAGTCGGCCAGTCGGCCAGTCGGCCGGTCAGTCAGTCGGCCGGTCAGTCAGTCAGTCGGCCGGCCCTTTCCCGTCAGCGTCGGCGGTTCCACAGGTCCTCGGCCCAGCCGTACCGTTCGCGGTGCTTGGGCAGGGCCGTGCGGCCGACGGCGGCGGCGAGCTTGCGCAGCCGGCGCCAGTCCAGCGGCGGTTTGGGCTCGGGAACGCCGGGCCGGTCGCGCGGCACCCGGACCCGCAGTGCCTTGGGCGAGATCCGGCAGTGCACCGGGGTGGGCAGGACGAGGGCCTCGCCGTCGATGCCGACCTCGATCTCCGGCCGGTCGGCCTCGACCACGATCTCGTCGGCGATGAGGAGGCTGAGGCCGGGCGCGTTCGGCCCGAGGACGAGGCTCGCGGCGTCGGCCGCGCTGTCGACCCGGACACCGACCACGCCCAGCACCCCGGCGTCCAGCCGCTCGCGGCGGCCGAGGCCGACCAGGTCGTCGCTGCGGTAGACGTTGTTGCTGACCAGCACGGCCTGGGGCGCGTCGATCACGGCGTCGCCGATGCGGGCGGTGAGGCGCGGACCGCGCTGGTGCGTGAGCAGTTCGGGCAGCAGTTCCAGGGTGGTGCGGACCTTGTCGTCGCGGTAGGCGGGGCTCTGCACGACGGCCGCGTACGCGCCGAAGGACGCGTTGTTCACGAAGGGGTGTCCGCTGGCGTACCCGAGGTCGACGTGGAGTTCGACGCCCTTGTGGGTGAGGGCGTCGAGGCAGGCGGCGGGGTTGTCGCGGTCGAGGCCGAGATCCATGGCGAAGTGGTTGCGGGTGCCGGCGGAGATGACGAGGAGCGGCACGTCGTAGGCCGCGGCGATGGCGGCCACCTGGGCCTGGGTGCCGTCCCCGCCGGCGACGCCGAGCAGGTCGGCGCCCTCGCGGACCGCGTCGCGGGCCAGCACGGCGACGTCCTCGGGGTGGTCGGGGTCGAGGAGATGGACCCGGGCACCGAGCCGTTCCGCCCGCTCCTTCAGCCGGAAGCGTTCGACCTTCCCGCCTCCCGACCTGGGGTTCATGATGAGGAAGGGCCGGGTCGGGGCGGGTGTGCGGTGCTCGGGCACGTCCACGCGGTGCGACTTGGTGAGGCTGAGCGCGAACTTCCCGGACCAGACGGCCACCCCCCACAGCGCGGCCGACACGACCACGACCCACAGCAGGTTGACCGCCGCGAACCACCAGATGACACCCACCGGCGCGGCCAACGCCAGGACGGCCGCCGCCCACCGCACGACGCCCCGGTGGCTGAGCACCCACCACAGCGCGGCCACCGTCAGACCGGCGCCCAGCAGCAGGCCCGCGACGAGCAGCAGGCTCGCCTCCCGCGCGTAGACGATCGGCAGCAGGACGGCCAGCGCCGCGCAGCCGAGGGCGGCACGGGCCGCCCATCGCTGTCTGGCATGAGCTGTCACGTCCAGGTGTTCGATGCCCACGCCCGCCCGCCCTCCGCGCCGATCATGCACTTGACACGGCATGTTAGGGCCACGGGGCGGGCCGAGGCGATGGCCGTCCGATCATCCGCGGGAACGCCGTCGCGAGTCCCGCACGAGGCCGCGACCCGCGTACCCCCTTGGGGTCATGGTCGGGGTGCGGGCCGGTTCCTGACGGCGCGGCGGGGCGTTGGGCGAGTCGGCGTGGCCGACGAACGCGGAGTCCGAGCACCCATGAAG
Source organism: Streptomyces sp. HM190 (assembly GCF_009857135.1). Classification (GTDB taxonomy): domain Bacteria; phylum Actinomycetota; class Actinomycetes; order Streptomycetales; family Streptomycetaceae; genus Streptomyces; species Streptomyces heilongjiangensis. Next base: position 5,347,650 of record NZ_CP047318.1, on the reverse strand, counting down.
ATCACCTTTCTGCTGCACAACGCCTATGCGATCGGCGGCACGGTCCGTTCGACGCTGACCCTCGCCGGGGCGCTGGCCGCCCGGCACGAGGTCGAGATCGTCTCGGTCTTCCGCACGGCGGCACACCCCCTGCTGGGCGTGAGCGGAGACGTGCGCCTGATCCCGCTGGTCGACGAGCGCCCCGACTCCCCGGCGTACGACGGCGGCCACGAGCTGATGGCTCGGCCCTCCGTGCTGGTCCCGCCCACCGAGGTCCTCGCCCACCGGTACACCGCCCTGACCGACGCCCGCCTGCGCGCCTTCCTCGACACCACCGACGCCGACGTCCTCGTCGCGACCCGCCCCGCGCTGGTCGTCGTCCTCGCCGGGCACGGACCGCGCCACGCGATCCGCATCGGTCAGGAGCACCTGTCGTACGACCACCACGTGCCCGGCGTGCGCGCGGCGCAGAACGAGGCGATCGCCCGCCTCGACGCGTTCGTCACCGTGTCCGCCAGGGACGCCGCCGACCACCGCCGCCGGCTGCCCGGCCCGCGCACCCGGATCACGGACATCCCGAACGCCGCGCCGCGCCCGAGGGCCGAACCGTCCGACCTGCGGGCGCCGCTCGTGGTGGCCGCCGGGCGGCTGGTGCCGGTCAAGCGCTACGACCTGCTCGTGGAGGCGTTCGCCAAGGTCGTCGCCGAGCGGCCCGAGTGGCGGCTGCGGATCCACGGCCAGGGACCGGAGCGGGCGAGGCTGCGCGCCGCCGTCGCCGCGCACGGTCTGAACGACCACGTGTTCCTGATGGGACCGCACACGACCCTGGAGACCGAGTGGGCGAAGGCGTCGGTGGCCGTCGTCAGCTCCGCGTGGGAGTCGTTCGGCATGACCATCCTGGAGGCCATGCACGCCGGGGTGCCCGTGGTCGCCACCGACTGCCCGCACGGCCCCGGCGAGATCATCACCGACGGCTCCGACGGTCTCCTCGTCCCCCCGGACGACCCGGACGCCCTCGCCACGGGGCTGCTCCGCCTGATCAACGACCCCGGTCTGCGGCGCACCCTCGGCACGGCCGGCCGCACCACGGTCCTGCGGTACGCCCCGGCCACCGTCGCGGACCGGTACGAGCGGCTCATCGCCGAGGTGCGGGGCGCCCGACGGCCGGGGCTGGTGGCGGGGCTGGGGCGCTGGCTGGGTCTCGCGGTGCCGGAGGGGTGGCCGGCGCGCCGCACGGCGCCGGGGCGAGGGACGCGGCGGGCGGTTCCGGAGCGGGGTGCACGGCGGGCCGGGGCGGCTCCCGCGGCGGGGACCGGGCGCCGGCCGGCACGTCCGCGGGCCGACTGCCGGGTCGACGCCCGGCGGGACGTACGGGTCGCGGTCGGCTGGCCCGACGCGTCCGGGCAGGACCTCGTACTCGTCCTGCGCCGCCGCCACGGCGACGACGAACTCCGGGTGCCGCTGGAACGGGAGGCGTCTGAGCGCGAGGGGCCGGAACGGGAGGCGCCCGAACGGGAAGCGCCCGAGCAGGAGACGCCGGAGCAGGAGACGCCGGAGCAGGAGACGCCGGACGACCCCGCGAGCCGCTGGACCGCGCTGCTGCGCCTGGGCCGTCCACCGCTCGCCGAGGGGCGCTGGGACCTGTACGCGGAGCGGGCGGGGGACGGTGTCCGGCGCCGGTTGCGGGCCGGGCTCGTGGAGCAGCGGAACCTGCTGACCTCGCAGTTCACCGGTGCGGGCCCGGTCGCCTGGTGGATCCCGTACACGACGAAGGACGGCTACCTGGCCCTGCGGACCTTCCACCGCACCGCCCACGCCGAGGTCACCGCGCTGCCGGTCGGTGAGGGGTCGTCGGCCGTGGAGGGCGTGCTGCACGGGGCCGCACTCGGGGCGGGCGCGGCGCTGGTGGGTGTCGCCCGGGGCGGGCAGGCGGCGGACTTCGAGGCTCCGGTGGAGTGCACCGGCGGGCGTCTGCCGGACGGACACCCGTGCCACGGGCGCCTGTTCCACGGGAGGCTGCCGTCGCCACCGGAGCCGGCCGCCCCCGGCAAGGTGATCTGGGACCTGTTCCTGCGGCCCGCCACCGACGCCGAACCCGTCCGTCTCGGACGGCTGTTCGGTGACATCGTCAACCGCAGGGACACCGACACCTACCCGGAGGTCACGCTGCCGACGCCGCCGGGCGGGTCCGTGCGGGCCCGCTTCTTCTTCACCGTCACCAACGACCTCGCGGTGAGCGTGTCCCGGCCGGGGTGAGCCCCCGCCCCGGCGTGTCCAGTGCCGCGGCAGGCAACGTCCGCCGCGGCACTAGAGCTTGTCGATCTTGAAGGTCTCGACGGCGGTGCGGGCGATCTCCCGGCCCTGCTCGGTGAAGTGGCCCTTGCCCGGATAGTCGATCCACAGCCGGTACGTGTCGCCGTTGTCCGCCCGGTAGTAGAGGACCCGTGCCTCGCGCACCCGGGGGTGCTCGCTGTCGGTGGTCGTGTACACGATGGTGTTCGCGGCGGCCTCGCGCTCCTGGTACGTGGTCTCCTTCGGCCTGCCCCTGGGCGCGGGGTCGTCGGCCATGTCCCAGGAGTACTCGCCGTCCTTGAACATCTCCCAGTCGGCGTAGGCCTTGTCCAGCGCGGTGGCCGGGATCTCGTTCTCCTTGTCGTCCGCCTTGATGTCGCGGTCCACGGCGATCTGGATGAGGCCGCTCGGATCGCTGTACGACGCGTAGGTGTCGTCCGCCTCGTCCGGCTCGTACCTGTCCTTCGTGAAGCCCCCGGGCACGCCGACGCTCGCCGCGACCCTGCCCCCGAGCTCCCGCTGCTTCCAGCCGTCCGGCAGCGGTCCCGCGAAGGGGTCGGCGACGACCAGGTACGCCGCGACCGCGGCGGCGACCACCGCCGCGGCGAGACCGGCGAGGGTCTTGGGGCCGAGCCGCAGACCCTTCCCGGCCGGGGCGGCGATCTGCTGGATGACCTGGGTGGGCGCCGGGGCCGGCGGGTGCGCGGCGGCCTCCAGGAGTTCACGGACGCGGGCGGCGTTCGGGCGGCGCGCCGGGTCCTTCTGCAGCAGGCCGTTGATGGCCTCGGCGAGCGGGCCGGTGGCCGACGCCGGCGCGGCGGGGACGGCGTTGAGGACGGACTGCAGCGTCGCGGGCGTGTTGCTGCGCCGGAAGGGCGAGACCCCTTCGGTGGCGGCGTAGAGGACGACACCGAGCGACCAGAGGTCGGAGGCGGGGCCGGGGCGCTGGCCCAGCACGCGCTCGGGGGCGATGTACTCGGGGGAGCCGACGAAGCCGCCGGTGTCGGTCAGATTGGTCTCGCCCTCGATCTGGGCGATGCCGAAGTCGGTGAGCACGACCCGGTCGTGGCGGCCGAGCAGGACGTTGTCGGGCTTGACGTCGCGGTGCAGGATGCCCGCCGCGTGCGCGGCCTCCAGCGCGCCGAGCACCTCCAGGCCGATGCGTGCCGCGTCCCGCACCCCGAGGGTGCCCTCCTGGAGGGCGTCGCCCAGGGAACGCCCCTGCACCAGCTCCATCACGATCCACGGCCGGTCGTCCACGACGGCCACGTCGTGCACGTTCACGACCGCCGGGTGATCGAGCCTGGCCGCGGCCCGTGCCTCGCGGCGCATCCGCTCGTAGGCGTTGGCCCGTTCACGTTCGGGAAGGTGGTCCGGGACGCGGGGCTCCTTGACGGCGACCTCCCGGTCCACCGTCTCGTCCTTCGCCCGCCACACCGTGCCCATCCCGCCGTGCCCCAGCTTGGCGAGCAACCGGTAGCGGCCCGCGATCAGCCGTCCGGTACCGGGGTCCGGCGCGGGGTGCGCGGACGGGCCGGGCGGGACGGAGGGAGCGGAACCGGACTGCGCGGCGGGCGGGGCCGGATGGGACGCCGGCTGCTGAGGCGGGGCCGACTGCCGGGCGGGCGGCGTCGGCTGCGCGTACGGGTTGCCGGGGTACGGCACGGCGGGCTGCGGCGGTTGCAGTTCGAAACTCGTCGGCTCGCCGGATCCGTAAGGGGCTCCCCCGTTGCTGCTCATGTGTTCATCTGTATCGCGGCAAGCCCCCGGGCTTCCAGCCCGGTCGCTTTCCAGTCACAGACCCGTGACGCGAGATGCCCCTTATTCCCCATTCGCTCGCGTACGGTGACGCCTCTCACGGCCCCGTGAAGGTGTCCACCGCCACGTCGAAGTACTCCTTTGCCTCGCGCACCCTCCCGACCGGCGCCGAGACCCACACGTCGTACAGCTTGCCGCCCTGTTCCCAGCACAGGTCGTACGTGTGCCGGGGGCCCTCCGCCGGGCTGAAGCCGTCCCAGGTGAACTCCCAGAGCGCCGCCGGCTTCCCCTGGTGGGTCGCCCCGGCCACCCGGCCGTCGCGGTAGCCGGGGTTCGTGGAGGGCCCCTCCGCGTGGGCGCGGCGCATCACCGCGACCGGTCCGCCTTCCTCGGGGTCGTCGACCTTGACGCCGATCCGGATCGACCGCCCCGGCGACAGGTAGAAGACCCGCTCGCCCTCCGGCTCCCGGGTGAAGTCCTCCGGCACGGCGAGGGCGAAGCCCCGGGCGTCGCGGACGAGCCGGTACCCGGAGGGCACGGTCGGCGCGGTGGCCGCCCGCGACCGCGTCCCGGTGGGCCTGTCGCCCCCCGACGCGCCCTCGGTCGTCCCGGACGCCGTGCCGGTCGCCGCGTCCGAGGCCGTCCCGCCGGTGCCGGGCGTGTCCCGTCCGTGCGACTGACCCGCCGTACCGGACGGCGAGTGCGACGCGCCGGGAGTCCGGGGCTGCGACGTCGTCGGCGTGCCGCCCCCGGCGCCGGCGCCCTCCCCCAGCAGCAGCGCCGCCGCCGACACACCGGCCCCGGCCATCGCCGCGACCAGCGCGGCGGCGACCAGGACGCTCTGGGTGGGCTGCGGCCGCCGGAACCGGCCGGGCAGCTCAGCCGAGCCCGTCGCCCGGTCGTGCGGGGGCCCGTCGAGGCGTCCCGGCGGTCCGGGGTGGTCCCGGTGGCCGGCCTCCGGCGTGTCCTGGGGGGCGGGCCGTGGGGGCGTGCGCGGCGTGTCGCGCCGGGTCGGGGGGTGACCGGTCCCGGTGCGCGGCCCCTTGGGCGGTCTCGGGGTACGCCCGGTCTCCCGGAACACGCGCAGCATCCGCTCCGCCTCCGCGGCGCCGAGCCGCCGGTCGGGGTCGCGCTCCAGCAGACCGCGGATGACGGGGAGCAGCGGGGCGGCCTGGGCCGGTGGCCGGATCTCGTCGAAGACGACCGCGTGCAGGATGCCGCCCAGCGAGTCGCGGCGGAACGGCGACTCCCCGCTGAGCACCGTGCACAGCAGCGCGCCCAGCGACCACAGGTCGGATTCCGGCCCGGCGCGGACCCCGGACATGCGTTCCGGCGCGGTGTACTCGGGCGAGCCGACGAAGGACCCGTTCTCGGTGAGCGTGGTGGCGCCCGCGACCTGGGCGATGCCGAAGTCGCTGAGGACGACCCGGTCGGTGCCCTTCTCCAGCAGGACGTTGGCCGGTTTGAGGTCCCGGTGCAGGACCCCCGCGTCGTGCGCGCGGCGCAGCGCGGCCAGCAGGGCGAGCCCGATCCGGGCCGCCTCCCGCGCGTCGACCGGTCCTTCGGCGTCGACCCGTTCCGCGAGCGAGCCGCCGTCGATGAACTCCATGACGATGTAGGGGCGTTCGTCCTGCTCGACGACGTCGTGGACGACGATGATGTTCGGGTGGCCGAGCCGGGCCACCGCGCGGGCCTCCCGCAGCGTGCGTTCACGCAGCTGCCGGGACGTCTCCTCCGGGAGCGACAGGTCGAGGGCCAGCTCCTTGACCGCGACACGCCGTCCGAGGAGTTCGTCGGTGGCGCGCCACACGATGCCCATACCGCCGCGGCCGACCCTGGCCTCCAGCCGGTACCGGCCCGCTACCACGCGGACGTTCTCCCCCTCGGTCCCCATGCGCCCCATCATGCCGCACCGGACCGAGCCCTTCCGGTGCCGCGGGACAGGGCTGGCCGACAAGCGACGTACGCGCGTCCCACGAGCGCCGCGTACGCGCCGTGCGTAGGCCCCGTGTCCCCGAGGCGGCCGGGCCCTGCCCGGTTGGCGGCCCCGGGGAGCCGCCGAGGCCGGCCTACGCCCGCCCTCCGTCCATCACTTGGGTGCCTCGCGCCAGCTGCGCAGCACCGTGTCGAACTGTTCGCGGGCGGTGTCCCAGTCGGCGGCGGGCGCGGACATGTAGATCGTGTACTCGACGCCGTCGCGGGTGAGATACGTCTGCTCGATCGCCCGGCGCGGGCCGGGGAAATCGGTGTTCTGGGCGGAGGTCCACGTGAAGTCCCAGAGCGCGCCCGGACGGTCGCGGTAGGAGTGCTCCTCCAGGCTCACCTGCCGGTACGCGGGGAGCCGGTCCTTCACCTGTTCTTCCAGGTCGAGCTGGTGCTGGTAGGGGCTGTCGAAGTCCGGGGAGTCGTCGACGGCCACCCGCAGGAAGTGCTCGCCGCCGTCGGGTGTGTAGTCGATCTGCGCGCCCTGCACGGTGCGCTCCCACCCCCGGGGCAGGGCGACGCTGAACCCCTCCGGGTCCTCGACACGGACCCATCCCTCGGGGACGCCGTCCGTGACCGGCCCGTCCTGGCCCGTGGTGCCGTCCTGGCCCGTGGTCGTGCCGCCGGTCCCGGCGGTCGTCCCGGCCGTGGCCGAGGTGTCCTCCGTCCGCCACGCGTCCGCGTAGTACATCGCGGCGGCGCCACCGCCGCCGAGGAGCGCGGCCAGCAGGACGACGAGCCCGACGGTACGGCCACGTCCGCGCCGTCGGCCGCCGGGCGCGGTGGCGGGGGCGTGGCCGACCGTCTGGGGGCCGTGCGGGAAGCCGGTCGCGGGCGTGGCGAAGGGGCCGTGGGCGCCGGGCGGCAGGGGGCCCGCACCAGAATGGCCGGCTCCGTACCCCTGGCCACCGGGGGCGCCGCCGGGCCCGCCGTACGCGGGGGCGGAGTGGGCGCCGCTGGTACCGCCGTCACGTACGCCGTGGGGGCCGGTGCCTTCGCTCGAACCTCCGTGCGCCCCGCGCACGCCGGCTCCGGCTCCCCCGTCCGCCGCGCGCGGGCCGCGAGCGGCCCAGCCGCCGGACCCGCCATCGGCACCACGCGAGCCGCCGCCGGCCCAGCCGCCCGCCCCGCGCGAGCCGTCCGCGGCCTCGGAGCCCGGCTCAGGCGCCCCGTCCGCCGCGCTCACCGCGCCCCTGCCTCGCCGGCCGCCGGAATCCGTACCGGCCGCCCCGGCCGCACCCCCCGTACCCGCCTCACCGACCGCCCCCGGTGTGCCCGCCGACCCCGCCGGCTGCTGCCGTGTGGGCACGTACGCCTCGGCGACGCTCGGACGTCGGCCCTCCGCGGCCTCGGCGAGCATCAGTTCGGCGTCCTGCGCGCCGGGCCGTACGGCGGGGTCCTTGCACAGCAGCGCGGCGATGACCGGACCGAGCGGGCCCGCGGCCACCGGTTCGGCGGCCTCCTCACTCACCACGGCCTGCATCGTGGTGAGCGGGGTCGTGCGCCGGAACGGCGACTTGCCCTCCACCGCCGTGTACAGCGTGGCGCCCAGCGACCAGAGGTCCGACGCGGGCCCGGGTTCGTGGCCGCGCACCCGCTCGGGCGCGATGTAGTCGACCGAGCCGACGATCTCCCCGGTGCGGGTGATCGTCGTGTCGCCCTCGACCTGGGCGATGCCGAAGTCGGTCAGCATGACCCGGCCGTCCTCGGCGAGCAGGACGTTGCCGGGCTTCACGTCGCGGTGCAGCACACCGGCCTGGTGGGCGGCGCGCAGCGCGCGCAGCACCCACATGCCGATCCGGGCGGCCTCCCGCGCCTCGATGCGTCCCTGTTCCCGGACCGCGTCGGCGAGCGAGACCCCCTCGACCAACTCCATGACGATCCAGGGCCGGTTGTCGTGCTCCAGCACGTCGTGCACGGTGACGACGGCCGAGTGGTTGATCCGTGCCGCCGCGCGCGCCTCCGCCCGGGTCCGCGCCAGCAGGACGGTCTGGTCGTTCTCCGAGACGTACAGCGCGGCCGTCAACTCCTTGACGGCGACGGCCCGGTGCAGCACCTCGTCCCGGGCACGCCACACCCTGCCCATGCCGCCGCTGCCGATGACGTCGACGAGCCGGTAGCGCTCGGCGATGAGCCGGCCCTGCATCTGATTCACGTTGCCCCGCAATGCTCTTGACAGGGTCAGGTTAAGGAGCGGTGCTCCCCCCGGGAAACCGGCACGGCCGCACAGAGACAGCACTGTGACGGTTCTCGCTTCCGCGCGCGGAACGCAACCTTCCGCCGCCCTCGTGGTCCGGCCGTCCCGCTCCCCGGTGGAGCAGGGCCGGACGTCCCGTGGGCCAGGGCCAACTGCCCCGTGCCGAGCGGTCAGTCGGTGACCCGGTAGGTGTCCGCGGCCTGCTCGTACAGCCGAGTCACCTCGTCCCGCTCGGCCTCCGGTCCGCGCACCTGCACCACGTGGTACCTGCCGTCGAGGAGAATCGCGAGGTTCCGCACGAAGACGCCGCGCCCCTCGCTGTCCTGCCAGGTGAACTGCCCCTCGGCCATGGTGACCCCGCCGACCTCGACCAGCCGCATGCCCCCGGAGGTGGCCCAGGTGGAGTCGCGGAACGGCTGGAGTTCGCGCTCGCCCTCCCGCTGGTACTTCAGCGGGTCGCTGCCGTACGTCGCCGTGCTGTCCCGGCCGGGCACGACGATCAGCTCGAAGCTGCCCCGGGAGTAGACGACCTGGCCGCGGCCGTTCTTGGGGCTGCGGTCCCAGCCGGTGGCGACGGCGACCTGGAAGCCCTCGGTGTCCTTGCGCAGGGTGAACCCCTGAGCGACCTCGGGGCCGCCGGTCTGGGTCTGCGCGGAACCCGACGACTCCGACGGGCTCGCCTGCCCCTCCCCCTCCTCGCCCCCGTCGGGCGAACTGGAGTTCTGATCGGGTCGGGACCGGCTGCTGGCCTCCGGCCCGGCACTCGGCTGTCCGGCCGCGTCGCTCCGTCCGCCGTTGCTCACACCGTCGCTGCTCGGTTCGGCCTTCGGCATGAACACCATGGCGTACGCGACGGCCACGGCCAGCGCGAGCAGGATCAGCAGGAGCAGGGTGCGGCCGAGCTTGCGGGGCTGCGGGGCCTTCTCCTGGCGGGCGCGCCGGTGGCGGGCGTGGGCGCTGGTCGCGGGCACTCTGGCGCGGCGCCTGCGGACGAGTTCGCCGCGCCGCCGGACGATCGGCAGCCGGCTCGCGTCCACGGGCGGCGCGGCGACGACGTGCGTGCCGGCCTCGGGTTCCGGCGCCGACCGCACGAGGGAGCGCAGCCAGCCGCGCAGTTCCTCGAAGTCCAGTCGCTCGGTGGGGTCCTGACGCAGCAGCGACTCCACGACGGGGCGCAGCGGTCCGCACTCCTCGGCGAAGGCGGGCGGTTCCGAGCACACCATCTCGACCAGCTCGGCGGTGTTCTCCTCCGGGTACGGGGCGTGCCCCTGTACGGCGCGGAACAGCAGCGCGCCGAGCGCCCACAGGTCCGTCGCGGGTCCGATGGGGGCCGCCAGCTGCCAGTTCTCGTGCACCGGCCCGGCCTGTTCCGGCGCCCACCGCTCGGTGACGGGCCCCACCACCGCCATCCGCGCCTGCCGGGCGCGCTCGGCGGCGAGTGCCGTGGCGGGCCCCCGTCCGGGCGCCGCCCCGGCGGCGCGGTCCCAGGGCGAGGCGTCCGCGGTTCCGGCGGGCACGGGCGCGTCGCCCACCTCGGCGCCGTGGCCCAGGGGGCCGGCGGGGCGCGCGTCAGGCGGAGCGGGGTGGTTGCGTCCGTCGGTGCCGGGCGCGGGCAGGCCGCCGCGGGGCTGGGCGCCGTGCCAGGCGGACGTCGTGCCGCCTCCGGCGCGGACGCCGTACGGGTCGGCGATCTGGCCGGGGGGCACCGGGCTCGTCGCCAGGCCGGGGGCGAGGCCGTCCTCGCGGCCGGGGGCCTGGGGTGCCGTGTTGTCGTGGGCGGTGCCGGGCGCGGGCCGCTGGGCGGGCAGCCCGCCGCCGGGTCCGCCGCGCCGGTCGTCCTGGACACGGGCCGCGGCGCGGGCGCCCGCGCGGTACGCCGCGATGGCGCCCGCCCGTGCCGCCCGGACGTCGCCGCCGGCCTCCAGGGCACGCTGTCCTTCCGAGGGGTCGGTGACCGCTCTCGCCTCGATCGCGGCCCGGCGCGCCGCCTCGGGGTCGCCGGCCGTGCCGCCGGAGCCGCCGAGGGCGGGAGCACCGTACGCTCCGCCCGTCAGGGCGCCGCCGAGGGCGGATCCGCCACGCCCCACCGCGCCGCCGGTCCCGGGCGCCCCCGGAACGGGACGGGCTCCGCCGACGCCACCGGGCCCCGCCGCTCCCGCGGCCCCGCCCCGGCCGGCGCCGGACGCGCCCGGACCGCGGCCGCCCGGCACGACCGGCGCGGCGCCCGTCGTGCCCGGACCGTCGCCGGGTGTGCCGGGAGGGTCCTCGACGTCCCGCGCGGGCACCGGGTCGTACCCGCACAGGGCCTCCTCGGCGGCCCCGACCGCGAGCCCGGTGAGCATGACCCGGCCGTCGTCGCAGACCAGCACCGTCCGTTCGGTGATGTTGCGGTGCACCCAGCCGTGGGCGTGCAGCGCCCGCAGCGCGGTGAGCACGTCGGAGGCGACCTCGGCCGCCCGGTAGGGGGTCAGCGGCTGGTCCGCCAGCAGCGCCGCGAGGGGCCGGGCCGGCACCAGTTCGCTCACTATCCACAGCGAACCGCCCTCGGCGAACACGTCGAAGACCTGGTCGAGGCGTGGGTGGTCGGGGATCTGCGCGGCGGCCTGCGCGGCCTCGATCGCCCGCCGTACGGCCGGGTCGGCGGCACCTCGGGGAGCTCGTACCGTACCCCGGCGCGCCCCGCGGTCCCGTGCCACGTACCCCTCGGGCAGGCCGTCCGCGTCGAGCACCTCGGCCTCGACGACCTCGGGCAACGGCACCTGCCGTACGAGGACTTCCTGGCCGCTGTAGGTGTCGAAGGCCCGGCTCTCGGCGAACTCGTAGTCGTCGGTGGGCGGCAGCGGCAGGCGGTAGCGGTCCGCGAGTACCCGTCCCGCGTATGCGTCCACGATGCCCTCCCCCGACCGTCCGGTTGGTCAAATTCGTTCGCCCGGCGGCCCGTTCCGTGCTGGATGCGTACGGTCCGCAGCCATTCACGATACGTGCCTGAGGCAACCCGCATTGAGGGGATGCCCTATCTCACCCGCCTCGAATGCGCTCGAACGCCCTCGATCTTCCCCGGAACACCCGTCCCCGAACGCACCGGGCGGGCACAACTCCCCCCGCCGACCTCGCATCGGAGGAGCTCACACCACCCCGTGCCCCCGCACGCCCCCGTACGGCTCATCCACCCGGAACAGCATCCTCACGGCTCCGTAACGAGATGGGCACCGGCGCACAACAGCCACGTGCCCGGCCCGAACGGCCCTCTGCGTGCGCCCGGACCGCCCGTCCTCGGGGGCCCGCGACCGCCCGGCGCGCCGCGGACTCACGTCGTCACGCGCGCCCCGCCGACCGCGTCCCGTGTGCCTCGGAGCGCCTCCCGCGCGCCGACCGGCGCGCCCCCGGTGGCGGAGTCGACGGCGTCCCGGCGCCTCAGGACTTGGGGCGGAACGTCTTGGTGAAGGTCCGCCAGGTGTCCTTGCGCAGGTCGCCGCTCCACGCGGACGCCTTGGCCGTGTACATCAGCGCATACCCCTGCTGCTCGTCGACCACGAACCCGCGGTCGATCGACCGGTACTTCGTCCCGCTCTCCACATAGGTGAACTCCCAGTCGGCGGTGTTCCAGCCCCGGTAGTCCACCGCTTCTATGCGGATCCGGTCGTACTGCGCGCGGGCCATGTACCGCTCTTGGTTCTTCCAGTCGGCGACCGGGTCGTCCTTCGGGGTGCTCGTCCACCCCACGAGCAGCTTCTGCCCGTCGGGCCCGGCGAACCGGGCGCCCGCCGCGCCCGTGGACTGGTACGTCCACCCGTCGGGCAGTCCGATGGAGAAGCCCTGGCCGCTCTTGTACGTCTCGGTGGCGATGTCCTTCGAGGACCCGGAACCACCGGAGCCGCCGGAACCGCCGCCGGAACCGCTAGACGTGTCGGAGCCGGTGGACGACGAGTCGTCCGCGGAGTCGTCCGACCCCGTGGCCTCGTCGGAGGTCTCACCGTCCGGGCTGGGGACCGACCCCGCGTCCTCGTCCTTGCCGCTCCCGTCCCCGCCCTTGTCGTCGCTGTCGGAGCTGTCGGAGGAAGTCCCGCTGGAGACCGCGGCCTTGGTGCCGGCTCCCTTGCTGTTGTCGGCGCTGCCGTCCTCGCCGCTGAACGCGAACGCCAGTACGGTCCCGAGGACCACCAGAGCCACGGCAACGGCGATGAACGCGAGCGTCCGCCGCGACACCACGTCCGTGATGGGCGCCCTGGGCGCGGGTCGCGGCGGCAGGTCCGGCGGCGGTACCTGCGGCCACCCGGACGTCCGCCCCGCGGCGGTGGCGCCGCCCGCGACGGTGTCTCCACCGCGCGCCCCGACCGCCCCGGCGGCCGGCTTGCCCGCGGTCGGGCCCGAGGCGCCGCCGGCCTTCGCGGCACCGGCCGCGGCCCCGGCGGCCGCTCCGGACGAGAGCCCGACGGAAGCGGACTTCGTGGTGACGGCCGTGGCCGCCTCGGTGGGCCGGACGGACTTGGCCGGTGCGGCGGGCGCGGCCGGTGCGGCGGGCTTGGCGGGTGCGGCGGACGGCGAGGCCGGAACCGACGCGGCCGCGCCCGCGCCCGCGCCCCGCGTGCCCCCGGTGGTGCCCCGAGACGCCGCCTCGGACACGCCTCCGGACGCGCCGGCGGAGGTGGTGCCGGACGTGCCCGGCGCGGCGGAGGCGGCCGCGGCCGCCCCGCCCTCGGGCGCGTTCTTGCGCATGGACCAGCGCGGCGCGCGAGGCCGCTCCCCGGCCTCGTCGCCCCGCTTGGCCCCGAGCACGCCGAACCCGCCCTTCTTGGGCCGTTCCTGAGGCACCACCGGCAGCGGCACGAGCTGTGTCGCGTCCGGCGGCGCCGCGTCCTTCGGGTCGGGCGCGTGGATGACCGTGTTGAGCATCGCCCGCGCGCCAGCGTCGTCGAGGCGCCGCTCGGGGTCCTTGGTGAGCAGTCCGAAGATGACGTCCTTCAGCGGCCCGGCACGCTTCGGCTCCGGGACCGGCTCGGTCATCACCGCGGTCAGCGTCGCTATGGCCGACCCCTTGTCGTACGGCGGCACGCCCTCGACCGCCGCGTACAGCAGACCGCCGAGCGACCACAGGTCGGCCGCGGGGCCGGGCTTGTGCCCGCGCGCCCGCTCCGGCGAGATGTACGAGGGGGCGCCCACGAGCATGCCGGTCGAGGTGATGGACGGGTCGCCCTCGACCTGCGCGATACCGAAGTCGGTGAGGACGACCCGGCCGTCCTGCTTCTCGATCAGCACGTTCGACGGCTTCACGTCCCGGTGCAGGATGCCCTCGCGGTGCGCGGCGCGCAGCACGTCGAGGATGGCGAGTCCCACCTCGGCGGCGCGCCTCGGTTCGAGCACGCCGTCCTCGCGGATGACCTCGGCGAGCGACTTGCCCTCGACGAGTTCCATCACGATCCACGGCCGGTCGTCCTCGTGGACGACGTCGAACACCGTCACCGCGCCGTTGTTGCGGATCCGTGCGATCGCCTTGGCCTCGCGCAGGGTGCGCGTGATCAGCCGCCGCTTCTCGTCCTCGTCGATGCTCGACGGGAACCGCAGCTCCTTGATGGCGACCGTACGGCCCAGCGTCTCGTCCTTGGCACGCCACACCGTGCCCATGCCGCCTCGACCGAGCACCCCTCCCAGCCGGTACCGCCCGGCGAGGAGACGTGCGTCCTTGTCCTGACGGGATTCCCCAGCCCGCTCCGCCTCCGACATGCGTCCCCTCATGCAACCCGCCCTGACAGAGCCTCCATTGTCACCCACCCGCCAAGCGCCCCACGCCCAGGGTGCCCCTCAATCAGCCACCGCATCTCCCCAGACCCTCACTCCGTCCCCGCACGCCGCACAGCCGGGTCGGGCATAGTCGGGCCGTCGGCCCGGTTCCCGCACCCCGTCCGGCGTGCGAGGACGCGCTTCCGAGGCGTCGGACACGGTTCCCGGGCACGCCCTCGCAAGGCGGTTCGGGGCGACCGGACGGGGACGACGAAAACCGGCCAGCCAAGGCACAGCACGTCGGACCGCCCCGGCCCCGGGGCCCGCCCCGGCGCCGCCCGGGGACGTCCCGCATGATGTGCCGCGACAGGAAGAACCGATGCCATCGACCAGGACGCCCATGACCCCCAGGAAGCCCATGGCGCACCTGGCCGTTCCCGTGGCCCTGTTCCTGCTGGCGGTGGCCCCGACGGCCTCCCGGGCGCAGGTCGCGACGAGCCCGGACACCGTCCTGCCCCTCCTGGTCGCCCGGGGCCACGCCCCCGCCGCCGCACTCCTCGCCGACGGCCCGTCCGGCACCCGCTACGCCCACGCCGAGGCGGAGGGCCGCTGGCCTGTGGCCACGAGCGCGACCACGAGCGCGACCGCGACCACGACCACGAGCGGCGACGGGAACGACGGGAACGACGGCCGGGGCGTCGGCAGCGGCGGCTCCGAGGAACCCCGCGGGGACACGGCCGAAGTCGGCCGAGAAGGCCCACCCGCGCGACAGCCCGAGCCGCTCCGCCGCGCCGACCACTTCCGGGCCGGCAGCATCACCAAGACGTTCATCGCCACCGTCGTGCTCCAACTGGCAGCCGAGCACCGGCTGTCGCTGTCGGACTCGGTGGAGGACCACCTGCCGGGCCTGGTCCGCGGCGAGAGCGGGGGCCGGGACGACGACGGCCGCCGCATCACACTGCGCGCGCTGCTCACCCACACCAGCGGCCTCGCCGACTTCACGGCGGCCACCGGGGGAACCACCCCCGTGACCCCGCGTCAGGCCGTACGCCTCGCGCTCTCCCTCCCCCAGGCCGTCCCCGGCCGTTTCTTCTACTCGAACACCAACTACGTGCTGCTGGGCCTGGTCGTCGAACAGGTCACCGGCACCTCCTACGCCGCCGAGGCGGAGCACCGCATCATCGCGCCCCTCCGTCTGACGGGAACGTCCTTCCCGGGGGCCCGCTCCTCGCTGCCGGACCCGCACGGCCGCGCCTACTCCGCCGACGGCTCCGACGTCACCGACCTCGACCCGCGCACGGCCGGGGCGGCGGGCGAACTCGTCACCACGCTGCCCGACGTGAACCGCTTCTACGGGGCGCTGCTCGGCGGCGACCTCCTGCCTCCCCGTCAGCTCCGCGAGATGCTCGACACCCGGGCCGCGCACGGCGCGTACGGCATGGGCCTCTACCCCGTGAGGCTGTCGTGCGGCACGACGGTGTGGGGACACAACGGCCGGATCACCGGCAGTTATGTGCGCACCGCGGCCACCGCCGACGGCCGTCACGTCCTCACCTACCGCGTGAACACGGACGCGCCCGCCGACCCCGGCCTGGAACCGGCCCTGCTCACCGCGGAGTTCTGCCCGCGCGCGCTGCGAAGCGGCATCCTGTAGCAGGACGTGCTCCAGAGGGACCGGCTCCGGAGGCACGGGCCGTGGAGCACAGGTGCCTGCGGGGGCACCTCCTACGCGGGCACCTTCTCCTACAGCGGCACGATGTCCGGCGCGCCCAGTCGTGCCGCGTCGGCCGTCAGGTCGTCCGGCTGGCGCTGCGACTCCCGCTCGGCCTCCACCCTCTTCTCGTAGTGCTGGACCTCCCGCTCGATCTGGTCCTTGTCCCAGCCGAGCACCGGCGCCATCAGCTCCGCCGCCTCGCGCGCGCTGCGCGTGCCCCGGTCGAAGGTCTCGATGGAGATCCGGGTGCGCCGGGTGAGCACGTCGTCGAGGTGGCGCGCGCCCTCGTGGGAGGCGGCGTAGACGACCTCGGCCCGCAGGTAGTCGTCGGCGGCCTGGAGCGGCTCGGCCAGCGCGGGGTCCTCGGCGATGAGGTCGAGGACCTCCTCGGTCGCGGACCCGTAGCGGTTCAACAGGTGCTCCACGCGCACCACATGGAGTCCCGTGCCGGCCGCGATCCGCGCCCGCGCGTTCCACAGGGCCCGGTACCCCTCGGCGCCCAGCAGCGGCACGTCCTCGGTGACGCAGTCGGCGACCCGCTGGTCGAGTCCGTGCACGGCGGCGTCCACCGCGTCCTTCGCCATGACCCGGTACGTCGTGTACTTGCCGCCGGCCACGACCACCAGCCCCGGCACGGGGTGGGCGACGGTGTGTTCGCGCGAGAGCTTGCTGGTGGCTTCCGACTCACCGGCGAGCAGCGGCCGGAGCCCGGCGTACACACCCTGCACGTCGTCGCGGGTGAGCGGCACCGCGAGGACGGAGTTCACCTGCTCCAGCAGGTAGTCGATGTCCGCGCTGGACGCCGCCGGGTGGGCCTTGTCCAGGTCCCAGTCGGTGTCGGTGGTGCCCACGATCCAGTGCCGGCCCCAGGGGATGACGAACAGGACGGACTTCTCGGTCCGCAGGATCAGCCCGGTCGTGGAGTGGATCCGGTCCTTGGGTACGACCAGATGGATGCCCTTGGACGCCCGCACGTGGAACTGGCCGCGTTCCCCGACCATGGCCTGGGTGTCGTCGGTCCACACCCCGGTGGCGTTCACGACCTGCCGGGCGCGGATCTCGTACTCCCCGCCCCCTTCGACGTCCCGCACCCGGGCGCCGACGACCCGCTCGCCCTCGCGCAGGAACCCCGTCACGCGCGCGCGGTTGGCGGTCTTCGCGCCGTAGGAGGCGGCCGTGCGCACCAGGGTGGCCACGTAGCGGGCGTCGTCCATCTGGGCGTCGTAGTACTGGAGGGCTCCGACCAGCGCGTCCTTCTTGAGGCAGGGCGCGACGCGCAGGGCCCGGCGGCGGCTCAGATGGCGGTGCAGGGGCAGGCCCCGGCCGTGGCTGCGGGCCATCGACATCCCGTCGTACAGGGCGACGCCGGATCCCGCGTAGAACCGCTCCCAGCCCTTGTGCTGCAAGGGGTAGAGGAACGGTACGGGCTTCACCAGATGGGGTGCGAGGCGCTCCAGAAGGAGCCCGCGCTCCTTCAGTGCCTCCCGGACGAGGGCGAAGTCGAGCATCTCCAGATAGCGCAGGCCGCCGTGGATGAGCTTGCTCGACCTGCTCGACGTGCCCGACGCCCAGTCACGTGCCTCGACGAGGCCCGTGGACAGGCCGCGTGTCACGGCGTCCAGGGCCGTGCCCGCACCGACCACGCCACCACCCACGACCAGCACGTCCAGCTCACGCTCGGCCATACCCGCCAGTGACTCGGCGCGCTGTGCCGGTCCCAGTGCCGCTGTCCTCACCGCTGCCTCCCGCTGTTTGTCGCGCCGGTCCCACCTGTCGACGCCCGTCAGGCAAGACCCTGCTCACATCCCCCTGCCCAGAATTCTGACCGTGTTGCCCGACATCGGCCACCACCCGCCCCCAGCCTGTGGACAACCCTCCGGAACGTGCGGCGACATACCCCACCCAATCCAGCATATCGGTCATATTTACTCCTAGTCTGACATTGCGCTCGCTCATCCAGTCCACAGGGCTTGCGCGTCTGTCCCGCTTCGGTTACTGGGAAGGACGGCTCACGCCATGCCCGCAGATCTCGCCGTCATCGGACTCGGCCAGCTCGGCCTGCCGCTGGCACAGGCCGCCGTCGCCGCCGGCATCCCCACGCTCGGTTACCGCACCGGCCCCGAACGCGGCTCCCTCACCCCCGCGGAACTGCGCCGCATGCTCGCCCGCGGCTTCAAGCCCGGCACCAGCCCCGCGGAACTCGGCCGGGTCCGGACGGCGGTCATCTGCGTCCCCGTGCCCATGGGCGCCGACGGAGCGCCGGACCTCACCCAGGTGGAGGAGGCCGCCCGGGTCCTGGCCGCCCGGCTGCGCCCGCACACCACGGTCATCCTGGAGTCACCGGTCCACCCGGGCACGACCGAGCAGTTCCTGCGCCCGCTCCTCGAAGAGGGCTCGGGCCTGCGCGCGGGCCGCGACTTCCACCTCGCCTACTCGCCCGCCCGCGTCGACCCGGGCAACCGCGACTTCGGCCCCGCGAACATCCCCAAGGTGATCGGCGGCGTCACCCCCGCCTGCACCGAGTCGGCAGCCGCCTTCTACGGCCGGCTCACCGACAAGGTGGTACGCGCGCGGGGACCGCGCGAGGCCGAGACCGTGCAGCTGCTGGAGACCAACTACCGGCACGTGAACATCGCCCTCGTCAACGAGATGGCCGTCCTCTGCCACGACCTGGGCGTCGACCTGTGGGACGTCATCCGCTGCGCCGAGACCAAACCCTTCGGCTTCCAGGCGTTCCGCCCGGGCCCCGGCGTGGGCGGCCACGCCCTCGCGCAGGACCTGTCGGGCCGGACCCCGCACTCCCTGCGCATGGTCGAGCTGGCCCAGCGGGTCAACCACCGCATGCCGCAGTACGTCGTCCAGCGCGCCGCCACCCTCCTCAACGAGCACGGCAAGTCGGCCCGCGGCGCCCGTGTCCTCCTCCTCGGCGTCACGTACAAGCCCGACGTCCCGGACCTGCAGGGCACCCCCGCGGAGGAGATCGCCCGCCGGCTCGTCCAGCTCGGCGCGCACGTCAGCTACCACGACCCGCACGTCCCCACGTGGAGCGTCCTCGACCGCCCGGTCCCCCGCGCCGACTGCCTCTACGAGGCCACCGCCGACGCCGACCTGACGATCCTCCTCCAGCACCACCGCACCTACGACCTCCAGGGCCTGTCGGTGAAGGCCCAGCTCCTGCTGGACACCCGCGGAGCCACACCCACCGGGGCAGCGCACAGGTTGTGAACGGGGCGCACGCCTCCGCCCGACGCTCCGGGGCCAGTGGCAGCCGGGTCCCCACGCGGGTACCGTACGGACCCAGGTGGAGCCCACCGCAGCGGCTACTGCGGCAGGCTCCTGGATGGTTCACGGAGTGTCCGCCCCTAGTCCTTTTGGGGGCGGCCGCTCACCATCCGAATAGCCGCAAGATCCACCTCCTCCGGCACTGCACCATCCGAAGACGGAGTCGGTCCCAGCGGGTGGGCTTGCGGTGACGTCCCACGGGCGCCCCCTTCCACGACACCGCCCAGTAGCCCGGTGGACGGTTCGTCGGAATCGGGCCGGGCCCCGAGGGCGGGGTCCGGACCATGTCCTTGGAAGGGGGCCCCAGAAGAACTGGGGCGCCGATCACGAACGCTATCGACCCACTTCGCCCGTTCGGCCCACATTCGCCCCGAACGCAACCGTGCGCCCCCGCCCGCAACTCACGCCCCCACCAGCCCCTTTGGGCACACGAAGAGGGGCCCGGTCGCCCCCGTGGGTGACCGGGCCCCTCTCTCCGCTCAGGTCGAGCGCGGTGTCAGTTCACCGCTTGTGCTGCGAGTCCGCGATCGTGACCTCGACGCGCTGGAACTCCTTCAGCTCGCTGTACCCGGTGGTGGCCATGGCCCTGCGCAGCGCGCCGAAGAGGTTCATCGAGCCGTCGGGCGTGTGCGAGGGGCCGGTCAGGACCTCCTCGATCGTGCCGACGGTGCCGAGGTCGACCTTCTTGCCGCGCGGCAGCTCCTCGTTCACCGCCTCCATGCCCCAGTGGTGCCCCTTGCCGGGCGCGTCCGTGGCGCGGGCCAGCGGGGAGCCCATCATCACCGCGTCGGCGCCGCAGGCGATCGCCTTGGGGAGGTCGCCGGACCAGCCGACACCGCCGTCGGCGATGACGTGTACGTACCGGCCGCCGGACTCGTCCATGTAGTCCCGGCGGGCCGCGGCCACGTCGGCCACCGCCGTCGCCATCGGGACCTGGATGCCCAGCACGTTCCGCGTGGTGTGGGCGGCGCCGCCGCCGAAGCCGACGAGGACGCCTGCCGCGCCGGTCCGCATCAGGTGCAGGGCCGCCGTGTACGTGGCGCAGCCGCCGACGATCACCGGGACGTCCAGCTCGTAGATGAACTGCTTCAGGTTCAGCGGCTCGTGCGAGCCGGAGACGTGTTCCGCCGACACGGTCGTACCGCGGATGACGAAGATGTCGACGCCCGCGTCCACGACGGCCTTGGAGAACTGGGCCGTGCGCTGCGGGGAGAGCGCCGCCGCGGTGACCACTCCGGAGTCGCGCACCTCCTTGAGGCGCTGCCCGATCAGCTCCTCCTTGATGGGAGCCGCGTAGATCTCCTGGAGGCGGCGCGTCGCGGCCTCGTCGGGCAGGCCGGTGATCTCGTCCAGCAGCGGCTGCGGGTCCTCGTACCGCGTCCACAGACCTTCGAGGTTCAGTACGCCGAGGCCGCCCATCTCGCCGATGCGGATCGCGGTGGCCGGGGAGACGACCGAGTCCATGGGGGCGGCCAGGAAGGGCAGCTCGAAGCGGTAGGCGTCGATCTGCCAGGCGATCGAGACCTCCTTCGGGTCGCGCGTACGACGGCTGGGGACGACGGCGATGTCGTCGAAGGCGTACGCCCGGCGGCCGCGCTTGCCGCGCCCGATCTCGATCTCAGTCACGTGTGTGGCCTTTCCCTGAAGCGTTCAGCGTCTTCCAGTATCGCCGACGGGCACGACGAAGGCGGCCCCGGATGCACCGGGACCGCCCTCACCAGGTCCGTCGCCCGCCCGGGGCTGTCTACTTGCGGCTGTAGTTGGGTGCCTCGACGGTCATCTGGATGTCGTGCGGGTGGCTCTCCTTCAGACCGGCGGAGGTGATCCGCACGAAGCGTCCGCCCGCCTGGAGCTCCGGGACCGTCCGGCCGCCGACGTAGAACATCGACTGGCGCAGGCCGCCGACCAGCTGGTGGACGACCGAGGAGAGCGGGCCGCGGTAGGGAACCTGGCCCTCGATGCCCTCGGGGACGAGCTGCTCGTCGGAGGCGACGCCCTCCTGGAAGTAGCGGTCCTTGGAGAACGACTTGCGGTCGCCGCGGGACTGCATGGCGCCGAGGGAGCCCATGCCGCGGTACGACTTGAACTGCTTGCCGTTGATGAACATCAGCTCGCCCGGGGACTCCTCGCAGCCCGCGAGGAGCGAGCCGAGCATCACCGTGTCGGCACCCGCGACCAGGGCCTTGGCGATGTCGCCGGAGTACTGCAGGCCGCCGTCGCCGATGACCGGGATGCCGGCCTCCTTGGCGGCGAGGGACGCCTCGTAGATCGCGGTGACCTGCGGGACGCCGATGCCGGCGACGACACGGGTCGTGCAGATGGAGCCGGGGCCGACGCCGACCTTGATGCCGTCCACGCCGGAGTCGATGAGGGCCTGGGCGCCGTCCCTGGTGGCGATGTTGCCGCCGATGACGTCGACGCCGGCCGAGTTCGACTTGATCTTGGCGACCATGTCGCCGACCAGGCGGGAGTGGCCGTGCGCGGTGTCGACGACGATGAAGTCGACGCCCGCCTCGATGAGGGCCTGGGCGCGCTCGAAGGCGTCACCGGCGACACCGACGGCGGCACCGACGAGGAGGCGGCCCTCGCCGTCCTTGGCGGCGTTCGGGTACTTCTCGGCCTTGACGAAGTCCTTGACCGTGATGAGGCCCTTGAGGATGCCGGAGTCGTCGACCAGCGGCAGCTTCTCGATCTTGTGCTTGCGCAGCAGCTCCATGGCCTCGACGCCGGAGATACCGACCTTGCCGGTGACCAGCGGCATCGGCGTCATGACCTCGCGGACCTGGCGCGTGCGGTCGGTCTCGAAGGCCATGTCGCGGTTGGTGACGATGCCCAGCAGCTTCTTGTTGCCGTCGGTCACCGGGACGCCGCTGATGCGGAACTTGGCGCACAGCGCGTCGGCCTCGGCGAGCGTGGCGTCCGGGTGCACGGTGATCGGGTCGGCGACCATGCCGGACTCGGAGCGCTTCACCAGGTCGACCTGGTTGGCCTGGTCCTCGATGGACAGGTTGCGGTGCAGGACACCCACGCCGCCCTGGCGGGCCATGGCGATGGCCATGCGGGACTCGGTGACCTTGTCCATCGCGGCCGACAGCAGCGGGATGTTCACCCGCACGTTCTTGGAGACGTACGAGGCGGTGTCGATCTCGTCGGGAGCCATGTCCGACGGGCCCGGCAGCAGCAGCACGTCGTCGTAGGTCAGCCCGAGCGTCGCGAATTTCTCGGGCACTCCGTCGACGTTGGCAGTCATGACACCTTCCCCAAATGGCCTTGATCGGTGCGGATGTCCATGCTAACGGGAAGCGCGGAGCACACATTCCACGGTACGAAGTCTTCTCGGGCTTCGTATGTTCGTACGGACTCCATACGGAAAAGGCACCCCGCCTGTTCATACGGAGTGCCTGACCAGCAGAGTGCCGTGACAGCGGAGTGCGGTACGAGCGGAGTGCCTCGCGAGCCGGCCCCGGACGCCGGTCCTCGTGCCCGACCGGCGTGGTCCCTACTGTTCGGCCAGGGCCCTGAGCCTGCTCAGCGCCCGGTGCTGCGCCACGCGGACCGCGCCGGGCGACATGCCGAGCATCTGTCCCGTCTCCTCGGCCGTGAGTCCCACGGCGATCCTCAGCAGCAGCAGCTCCCGCTGGTTCTCGGGCAGGTTGGCGAGGAGTTTCTTGGCCCACTCGGCGTCGCTGCTGAGCAGGGCGCGTTCCTCCGGGCCGAGGGAGTCGTCGGGGCGCTCGGGCATCTCGTCCGAGGGGACGGCCGTCGAGCCGGGGTGGCGCATCGCGGCGCGCTGGAGGTCGGCGACCTTGTGGCCGGCGATGGCGAAGACAAAGGCTTCGAACGGTCGTCCGGTGTCCTTGTAGCGCGGAAGCGCCAGGAGGACGGCGACGCAGACCTCCTGCGCGAGGTCCTCCACGAAGTGCCGCGCGTCACCGGGCAGCCGGGACAGACGGGTGCGGCAGTAGCGCAGGGCCAGAGGGTGGACATGGGCGAGCAGATCATGGGTCGCCTGCTCGTCCCCGTCGACGGCGCGATGCACGAGCGCACCGATCACCGTCGTCTCGTCGTCGCGCATCGGTCCATGGTGCCTTGCGGCCGTCCGGTCCGTGGCGCCACGTCCATGGTTGTGCACCGAAGCGTTATGAGCAGGCGCGCCGGAAGTCATCTCCTGCGCCCTCCCCTCCCGCTCGTTCGACTGCTCCCCGAGGAACTCCACACCTCAAGGATGCGGCATCCGCGGCGAAACGAGCAGCGGGCATCCGGTGGACCGCTCGGCCACCCCCGCCCACCTGGTGGTGAGCGGGGATCCTCCTACCCCCGTCACGGCTCAACTCAGCGGACCAGACCCCAGCGGAAGCCGAGTGCGACGGCGTGCGCACGGTCCGAGGCGCCGAGCTTCTTGAACAGCCGCCGCGCGTGGGTCTTCACGGTGTCCTCGGAGAGGAACAGCTCGCGTCCGATCTCCGCGTTGGAACGGCCGTGGCTCATGCCCTCCAGCACCTGGATCTCGCGCGCGGTGAGCGTCGGAGCGGCACCCATCTCGGCGGACCGCAGCCGACGCGGGGCGAGCCGCCACGTCGGGTCGGCGAGCGCCTGTGTCACGGTGGCGCGCAGCTCCGCGCGGGAGGCGTCCTTGTGCAGATAACCCCGGGCGCCGGCGGCGACGGCGAGCGCCACACCGTCCAGGTCCTCGGCGACGGTGAGCATGATGATGCGCGCACCGGGGTCGGCGGACAGCAGCCGCCGCACCGTCTCGACGCCGCCCAGACCGGGCATGCGTACGTCCATCAGAATCAGGTCCGAGCGGTCGGCCCCCCAGCGGCGGAGGACTTCCTCGCCGTTGGCCGCCGTGGTCACGCGCTCGACGCCGGGCACGGTCGCCACCGCACGGCGCAGCGCCTCTCGGGCAAGCGGGGAGTCGTCGCAGACGAGAACGGATGTCATGGCCGTCCTCCGCAGCTGATGCGCGTCACCTTGAGCCTCCAGGCTGGTACGAAATCGTCACCTGTGCGGTCGACACTCACGAGCGGACACGAACGCCTGCCCGAGCGCTTAATCCTTCAACCGCCTCCGACCTCTCAACGACGGTCACTCGAAAGAGTTACGGGATGGCTGGCCGCCTTCGGCACTCTACGTGAGGGCACGGACACGGTGCAGACATGCGCAACAGACCCTCAATGTTTCATCACAACCTATGCCCCGTTCGGCCGTTTTTGTTTCTCTTTGCTGGTGTCTAGAGCTAGATTCGCAATGAGTCATATTTTCATCTCCTTAGATAGTCCATGTACGGTCATGGACACCATCTCCTTTCAGAACGGCATCAAGGGGACACGTAATGGCAGATTTCTCCCGCCTTCCCGGACCGAACGCTGATCTGTGGGACTGGCAGCTCCTCGCAGCCTGCCGTGGAGTGGACAGCTCGCTGTTCTTCCATCCCGAGGGAGAGCGCGGTGCGGCGCGGAGCGCTCGTGAGAACTCGGCCAAGGAGGTCTGCATGCGCTGCCCGGTACGCGCCCAGTGCGCGGCCCACGCCCTCGCGGTCCGTGAGCCGTACGGCGTGTGGGGCGGGCTGACCGAGGACGAGCGCGAGGAGCTCATGGGGCGCGCCCGGCACCGCCTGGTGTCGGCGTCCGCGTCCACCGGCGACAGCGGTTCGAACAACTGAAGGAACGTTTCGCCAGGCGCCGCACCGCGCGGACGCCGCGAGACGACAGCGCGTACGGCCGCTCCACGACCCGGGTGGTCGCTCGAAGGGGGCACCCGGCTCCGGGGAGGGGCGGGGGGACCATGCCACCGGCCACGCCGCGTGGGCACCGCATACACATGCACTCACGTACACATGCACTCGCACTCGCACTCGCACGATCGTCCCGTTCAGCAGGGGGGCGGAGCCCGGCCGGGGCACGGCCCGGCGCCCGTGGAGAGCGCGGCCCTCACCAGGCGTGGTGGAACGTGAGCCGCCGCAGACGAGCGACGGACAG
Source organism: Streptomyces sp. HM190 (assembly GCF_009857135.1). Taxonomy (GTDB): domain Bacteria; phylum Actinomycetota; class Actinomycetes; order Streptomycetales; family Streptomycetaceae; genus Streptomyces; species Streptomyces heilongjiangensis. The sequence goes on along the minus strand of NZ_CP047318.1, from coordinate 5,322,746 downwards.
CAGCCCGGCGAGGCCCAGGAGGAGGATCGCCGGGAAGGGGCCGATCAGGGCCACCAGCAGCGGAACGCACAGTTGGCCGGCCAGCACCGACGCGCTGGTCAGTGCGGCGACCATGCCGTTGACGCGCCCCAGCGCCCGGGCCGGCAGACAGGCGTAGGCGGTCATCTGGGCCACCAGGCCCAGGACGGTGGAGGCGAGAGTGAACCCGGCCCATGCCGTCACGAACACCGGCAGTACCGGCACGCTCATGGCGAGGACGCTCGCCACGACGCCCGTCACGCTCACCGCGGTCATCACACGGAGCCGCAGCACCCGTCGCTGGGACACGGCGAGTGAGCCCACGACAGCGCCGGCTCGGGCCACGGTCATCAGGGTGGCGACGTCCTGGGGCGCGAGCCGCCAGTGGTCCTGGAGAAGGAAGGCAGCCAGGGACCCCAGGGCGGTGGAGAACAGCAGCGGCATCCGGATCAGGGTCAGGTCGAGGACCGCCGGGGCGGCCCGCAGGACGCGCCAGCCCTCGGCCAGGCCCCAGCCCTTGTCCCCGACGGGTTCCTTGCGGGGCGCCGGCTCCGTGAGGGGGGCCGGGCGGATCCCGCACCACCACACCGCCATGGGGGCCAGCATGGTCGCCGCGTTGAACCAGAGCAGTCCGACGGCGCCCACCCAGGGCACGGCAGCGGCCACGACGAGCGCCCCGCCCGCCTGGGTGGCGAGGAAGAGTCCGCCCAGGGCGCCCCGCGCACGGGCCGGACTGCGCGGGAACATGGTGGTCAGGCCGGTCATCCAGCCGGTCTGGTAGAAACCGCCCGCCAGTTGACCGACAGCCGCCAGGCAGAACAGCGCCCACAGGGGCGTGGGGGCGAGGAGCAGGACAGCGATGAGCGCGAGCGCCGCGGCCAGTTGCGCGGTGAGACCGGGCATGACCAGGCGTCCGGGGCCGATCCGGTCGGCGAGGGCGCCGCGCCACGGCGCCAGCAACCAGGTGGCCGGGGAGAACGCGATGAGCAGGGACATCAGCGCGAGGCTGTGGGTGCGGTCGTAGACCACCAGGGGAAGGACCACCGTGTAGGCGCCCTCCCCCAGGTTGTTGACGGTGTTGCCCGCGGCGAAGGCCACGAAGCGGCGGTCCGCCCAGACCGAGGGCTCCGTGACCTCTCCGGCCGCCGGCCGGCCCGCCCGGTCCCCGGACGGGGCGGCGCTCATCGGGTGTCCCGGGTGGCACCGCGCGGGAGGAAGGTGCGCCGCACGCGGGCGAGGGCGCCCTTCGGGGAGCGGGCACGGAGGCGGTACAGATCCAGGTAACCGCCGCGTCCCCCCACGACCAGGAACGTCTCGTCGTCGACGCGGATGACCGCAACCCCCTTGGGTTCACCGGGAAGATCCTCCACCAGGCCGGTCAGTTCGCCCGTGTGCCGGTCGTAGGCGGCGATCTGGCAGCCGTAGGAGACCGCGCAGACCGTGCCTGCGTGCACCGCCCCGTTCTCCACGGTGTTGTCGAGGAGTTCGACGTACCGGCGTTCGATTCTGGCGCCGTGGTGCGGGATCTGCTTCAGCCCGTCGGAGCCGGTCACGTAGAGGTGGTGGGCGTCCGACCAGAGGCGTTTGACGTACTCGCCCAGGCGCAGGCGCAGACGCCACGTGACCGTCGTGTCGTGCGCGCCGAAGGCGCGGAGCTCTCCGGTGCGGGTGCCGACGACACGCTCGCCGGTGGGCAGGTAGGTGGTGGCCCACACAGGCAGGCCGTCGACGTCGAGGAGGCCGACGGTGCGGCCGGTGGCCGTGTCCAGTTCGACGGCGCCGGCGTTGGTGGCCACCAGGGCGCGCCGCCCGTCCGGGGAGACGGCGACCGTGTGGGAGAGGGCCGGCATGGCGCTGGTCCACAGGAGACCGCCGTCGCGGCCGGCCCGGACCACCTTGCCGTCCCAGGTGACGCCGATCCAGCCGTCCGGCACCGGCTGGATCCGGCGGGTAAAGCCCAGCCCGGTGACGTGGTGCGCGGTCACGGAGAGCAGGGGCGCCGCCGCCGTACCGCCGGCTCGCACCACGGCGACGCCGTCGTCCGTGGCGGCGTACAGGGTCCGCGGGTCGGCCGGGTCGGCCTGGAGGTCCCATACGCACTGGGGGCGGAAGGGGGCCCGGGCGGTCACCGTGGCGCGGGCCGGGTCGGTGCGGACCAGGTGTCCGTCCTGGGTGAGGACGACGAGGGCGTCGTCCTCGGTGACGGCGCAGTCGGACACCTGATGGCTGAAGCCGTCGAGGGTGCGGGTGATGCGTGGCTCGGGGCGGGTGTTGTCCAGTACGTGGATCACGCCGTCGAACCCGCCGACGTAGGCGCGGGTGTGGTCGCGGGAGAAGGCCAGGGCCTCCACGTCGTTGCGGGCGAAGGGCAGCTGGTGCACGACCTGCCCGTCCGGTGTCAGGACGACCAGGCCGTGCCGGACGTAGCGGTCGTCGCCGGTGCCGATGTCCTGGGTGGCCCAGAACAGGTCGTGCAGCCGGTCATGGACGAGCCGGTGGATGTTGCCGTGGTCGACCCGGACGACCGTGGGGAAGGTCAGGTCCTCCAGTGAGCCGAGGTGGACGCGCCCGGCACGGTCGCCGACCGCGTGGATCCCGGGCCGGTCGGTGCACACGGACTCCAGGGCCACATCCCCCGTGAAGGAGGGCACGATCCGTTCCACGGCGAAGGAGCCGAGGTCGATCACGGCCAGCTGCCGGAAGCCGTTGTTGACGTAGACGCGGCCTTTCCACACGGCGATGCCCCGACTGATCTCCGGTGAGGGTTCCTCGTCCTCGACAAGGTGGTCGTGGTCGGCGGTCGCCTTCGCGTCGAGGACGTCGACCGGGTCGAGCGTGTCCAGCGACCACTTGGTGATCGTGCCGTACTTGTCCTTGGTGACCACCCAGGGGCCGGCGACGGCGACCGTGTACACGGGCCGGCCGCAGGGCGGGACGGCGGTGGCCGGTACCGGTGCGGAGCGCAGCAGCCGGAGGCGGTCGTCGAGCAGGTGGATCCGGCCGGCCACGTCGGCGGCAAGGAGGCCGACGCCGTCGACGGGCAGGATTCGGGTGATGCGGTCGGTCAGTTCCATCGGTCTCCTAGTGCTGTGACCACCGGCTTCGGCCGGTGGGGAGCAGTCACGGCTCGCGCTGTCCCTGGGCGGGTGCGGGCGCGGGCGTTCGCGGTCCGCGGTGCGGAGCGAGGCGGGCGAATCCCGGGTGGGCACCGTCCCGTTCGACCCGCACCCGGGCGTCGTCGAGCGACACGGAAGGGGGCAGGTGGATGCGGACCTGGAGGTCGCCGTACGCGGTGGAGGGGTGGGACCCCAGCGGGATCTCGCCGGCCGTGTCGGGCAGCAGCGTGACGTGCCACGGGCCGCCGGTGCCGGGCGGCCCGGTGGCGGCGACGGTCAGGACGCCAGCCGGGTCCCGGCGGACCCCCACGACGACCCGGCCGGCCCGCAGGGCCGGGCCGAGGCCGTGCATGGGGCCGTGCTTCACCAGAGGCCGCGCGGGCGTGGTGGGCAGATGGGCCGCGACCACCTCGGCGACGAACAGCCGGTGCACCGGCAGCGCGAGAACGTGCCTCAGCTCGCACTCCAGGGCCACCACCCCGCCGCGCACCCAGGGGGTGTCCGTCACCGCCGGAGCGCCGAGGTCGAGGAGCTCGCTGGTGGTCTTGTCGACGTCCGCCAGGGAGAAGCTGCCCACGAAGTCGGCCAGTTCCGCCTGGTCCTGGGCGCACAGGGTCAGCGAGTAGCCGCCCGCCTGTGCGATCAGGTCACGGGTCACCGCCTGGGGGCCGAGGGCGACCGCCGCGTACAGCGGTGTCCTGTTGACGAAGTACGCCCATTCCGCCGCCATGACGTTGACCAGTTCCGCGTCGCGGCGGGCGACGACCAGGCCGACGGTGCCGGTGAGCCTCTTCCACAGGTCGGCGGGCAGGTCAGCGCCCATCGTCCGCCGCCTTCCGCTCGTGGCCGGCCGCAGAGGTCGCGTCGGTCACCTCGTCACAGGCGACACGGAACCCGATGGGGTACAGGGGCCCCGGATACGCGCCGTGGCGTCGCCGGGTGCGGGCGAGGTCACCGTGGCGGGTGAAGCTGCCGCCGCGGGTCACCCGATAGGAGCCCAGGGTCCTGCTCAGGTCGTCGGTGACGGGCTCGGCCCCGGGGTAGGGGGCGTAGCGGTCGGCCGTGAACTCCTCGACGTTGCCGCCCATGTCCCAGTGACCGAAGGGGGCCCGGCCCTGGGGGTAGATGCCGACCGGTGTGGTGGTGTGGACACCGGACTCGCGGGTGTTGGCCGCGTCGGCGCGGAAGGTGTCGCCCCACGGGAACTCCCGTCCCTCGAAACCCTTGGCGGCGTGCTCCCACTCGGCTTCGGTCGGCAGGCGGAAGGGGCGTCCCCCGGACGCCTGCCGCAGCCAGGCCAGGTACGCGTCCACGTCCTGCGGGGTCAGCCCGCACACGGGATGGTTGGCCGACTGCCACGGGTACGCCCCCAGCTGCCAGGTACCGGGCCGGTGCGGATACCCCGTCTCCCTCAGGAAGGCGAGGTACTGGTGGTTCGTCACGGGATAGGCGCCCAGCGCGAAGTCCCGCAGCACCACCGGGTGTTCCGGCGTCTCCTTGCGGATCCAGTCGTCCCGCACCCCGACATGGGCCCATGCCCGTGTCACGGTCGGCACGTCGTTCGGGTCCAGGCCGATCGCCGTACGTGCTCCGGGCACCGCCAGGACGACGGGGACGGCAGGGGTGCGGGGATCGCCCACCAGCCCCAGCAGCGCGCCCGCCGCGAGGCGTTCGGGCAGGGCGGCCCGCGTGTTCTCCACGGTGCGCAGCAGGCGGTCCACCCGTACCTCGTCGCCCAGCGCGGAGGTGTCGGCCAGTTCCGCGCACAGCGTGCTCAGCGGTGCTTCCCGCGCGAAGTGGGAGCGTCGCCCGTCCGTGTGCTCCTGGTGCGCCGCGCTCATGCCGGTGCCCCCAGGTCCGCGAGGGACTCGATGTCCAGTCGTGCGATCACCCGGTTCCGGTTGTGCTCCGCCCGCACCAGCAGCAGCCGACCGTCCCATCCGGCGACGGCCGCGGTGGTGCGGTCGATCCGGCAGACGCAGGAGACGGCCTGGTCGAACTCCGCGAGGATCTCGCCGTCGGTCAGGCTGTTGCCGTGCGGCCCCGGGCTCCAGGCGCGCAGCGTGAAGTCGTACGAGCCCGCCAGTACGGTGGGCGCGTCCGCGTGCCCGAGCAGTCCGACGGCCTTGACCGACTCGTCAGCGCCGAGGAGGGTCCACTCCCGCCCGACCCGCCATGCCCCGGAGCGGTGTTCGACGCGTCCGACCCGGACCGTGTGGTCACGCGAGGCGGTCGCGACCAGTTGCGCGTCCAGGGTCGCCACGGCGTTCACCAGGTTGCCGTGCCGCCACAGGTCGTCACGCCGACCGACCACGCCGGCCGTCAGCCGCTGGTCGGTGGCGGCCGAGACGAACGCGGTGGCGTCCAACGCGGCCAGCGCCTTGATCGATCCCCGGTGGGCGTGCGGCTGCCGCTCGACGGCCGTGGCGGAGCGGTCGATGCAGACGAGTTCACCACCGTAGGTACCCGCGACCGCGCCGCCGCCGTGGGCGGTCAGTGAGGTCACGGGCGCGTCCAGGGCGAGCACCCCGGTCCGGTCGGGCCGCCGCACGATCACGTCGCCGGCGTAGGTGCCGGCGTACAAATCGCGGCCGTGGGCCGCCAGGGAGAGCACCGGGCCCTGGGCGATCCGCGTGGCGCGGGCGCGCGGATCGCTGCTCGTCGCCGAGGCGAGGTCCAGTTCGAGCAGCAGTCCCGAGTCGCAGCCGAGGGCGAGGCGGTCCTCGAAGACGGTCATGGCGTTGACCCCGTGGGTGGCTGCCGGGGCAGCGCCGATCCTGCCGCCGTGCGCGGCGTCGAGGAGGAGGGGTGAGCCGCCGAACGAGCCGACCGCGACCGCGGAGGGTCCCGCGGCCACCGAGCGGGGCCAGGCGCGAGCGTCCTCGTAGCGGGTGACGCGGGTGCCGTCCAGCGCCCGCAGGAAGTGCACATGGCCGTCGTAGGCGCCCACCAGCAGCATCGAGTCGTCGCTGCTCCAGGCCACGCTGCGGGTCGCGGCGTGGCCGACCCACGCGGACAGCACGACCGAGAGGTCCTGGTCGAGGACGTCCACGAAACCGTCGTCCCGGGCGACCGCCAGCAGCCTTCCGGAGCGGGACCAGGCGCACCCCTCCACCGACGTGGCGTACCGTCTGCGGGCTCCCGCGGACGTCCCGGTGGCGTCCGGTGCCACCACACAGACCAGTCCGTCCTCCCCGGCCGTCGCCACCAGTCCGTCGGAGTTCACGTCCACCGCCATGCAGTGCGCCGTGTGCGAGACGAGCGTGCCCAGCAGCGTTCCGTCGCCGGTGTGCCACAGCGTGGCCGAGCCGTCCTGCGACACACAGACCAGGCGCTCGCCGTCCGGGAGCCAGGCCACCGAGTTGACGTCGTCGGTGTGCCGGGCGAGCACGCGCCAGGGTGCAGCGCCGTCGTCCGTGAGGTCCCAGACTGCGACGGTCTTGTCAGCGGACGCGGTGGCCAGCACATCGTGCCGGACCGGGTTCCAGGCCGTGCAGTTGACGAGCCGCCGGTGCCTGAGCCGCCGGGTCGGACGAAGGGCTCCGTCCGTCACCTCCCAGACCGCGGCCGTTCCGTCGTACGACGCCGTCGCCAGCCAGGGCCTGGTGCGGTGCCACGCCACGTGGGTGACGGGCGCCGCGTGCCCGGTCGTGCGCACGGGGAGGTTGATGCTGCGCATGTCCTTGTTCCGCCTCTCCATGGTGTCTCCCGCGCCGCGCGCCGATGTCGGGGGCGGGGTGGGGGCCGGGAGGGCCCGGAGCGTGGCCCCGGACCCTTCCGGCGTCGGGTACCTACAGCGGGTTCGAGATGTCGGCGCGCACATGGCGGCGAACGGGCTTGACGAACACAGGGATCACCTCCTTCCACCGGTGCGGTGGTACGACCGGGGACGGGCTGTCACTCGGCCGGGCTGTTGGGCCCCGTGTCCGCCGGGCCGCGGGGCCCGGGGTCCACCGGGGCGAGGAGCGCGGACCGGAAGCGGTGCCCTCCGATGTCCCGCTTGGCCTTCAGGTACGAGACGTTGTCGTTCGTGACGTGGGTCAGCGTCGGCACCCGTTCGGCGACCGTGACGCCGTGGGCGACGAGCCGGCGGACCTTGGCGGGGTTGTTGGTGAGCAGCCGGACACGCTGCACGTCGAGCGCGGCGAGCATCTGTGCCGCGGCCCGGTAGTCCCGCTCGTCCGCCTGACGGCCGATCATGAGATTGGCCTGGTAGGTGTCGACGTGCTGGTCCTGGAGGAGGTAGGCGTCCAGCTTGTTGTAGAGCCCGATGCCGCGTCCCTCCTGACGCAGGTACAGCAGGACGCCGCCCTCACCGCTGATCCGCCGGAGCGCCTCGTCCAGTTGCGGTCCGCAGTCACAGCGTGTCGAGCCGAGGACGTCGCCGGTGAAGCACTCGCTGTGCACGCGCACCAGCGGCGCCTCCGGCAGCGGGCCCGCCACGTACGCGATGTGCTCACGTCCGTCCGACAGCCCCCGGAAGCTGACCAGTTCGCTGTGACGGCTCTCCGCCCGCCGTCCGCCCCGGGGAGCGGACCGCGCCGCCGCCCGGGCACCGGGCTGGGTGGCGCGCTGCGACGTCAGGGGGACACGGGCGCGCACGGTGGCGGCACCCGGTCCGTGACGCGCCGGGCCGCTCCGGCTGGGATCGGCTGCTGGACCGGCCGGCGATCGGTGGACGTGTGGTGTCGTCATGGGGATGTCCTTGCTGGTGCGTCGGTGCCGGAGGCTGCGGCCGTCGGCACGGCTGGGGGGGTGGGGGTGGCCTCGGGACGGGCCCGCTCGGCCGGCGGGTGCCCGTGAAGCGGCGCGACTGACGGCTCGGGTCCGGTCGTCCGGCTCGGGTCCGGTCGTCCGGCTCAGATCAGGCTCGACCGCGTCGACACGGCCGCCGTGCCGACCGTGTCTCCGCGTCGGCGGCGGCGTCAGGAGCGGTGGAACCGAGTGATCCGACTGTGCGGGTGTCGCGGCGACCGCCGCAACCATGTCCCGCACGCTTCCCTGAGGACGGGACACCCAGGGCGCTGACCTGCGGGGACGCCGCCGTCCCGGGAGGAGGCGGGGCATACGGGCACGGGCGCGGGCACGCTCGGCTGGCAGCCTGACTGAGCTGAGGGGTACGCGATCGCCCCGGCCGGCGAGGTGCGTCGAACCGTGAGTCGGGCGGGCTCACCTCGGCCGGGGATCACCGCGCGCGGAGAACGCGCGCGCCGAGTACGGCGATCAGGCCCACTTCTGACGGGACGAACTCCGGCAGGGCACAGACCGCAGCTCCGCGCGGCCGTCGTCCAGGCACCGCTCGCTGGTCCCGTTCCGCAGGGCGACCGCCTCGTCCTCGCCCGGAACGAACGTCCACCGCTGTGCGGCGGAGTTCCCGCAGGGCCGGGTGCGCAGCTCCGCGCCGTCGCCGTCCAGGCACTTGCCCGTGGCGTGGTTGCGGAGCCTGCGGGTGCCGTCGGCGTAGGCGTGGATCGTCCACCACTGGTAGGACATGCCGTTGCACTGGTAGGTACGCAGGCCGAATTCGAGGCTGTCGTCCAGGCATCTGCCCGTGGTCCGGTTGACGAAGATGCGTGCCAGGCCGACCGGCTTCGGCGTGCCGGCGCGGGTACCGGGGCCACCAGGGGCTTCCCGCCGCGCCTCGGACGGGGCCCCGCCGGCGGAGGACGGTGTGCCGGAGGAGCCCGGCAGCGCCCAGGGCAGCAACAGACCGGCGGCCAGGCCGACGACGGCGCCCACGATCAGGTAGGCCCAGCGGCCGGTCGGCCAGGCACGGCGCGGGCGAGGTTCGCCGGTGCGCGGGGTGCTCTGGACGGGGGCCTCGGCCTGGGCTTCGGCGGGGAGGGGGGCTGTGGGGGGCTCGGCTCGGGCGGGGGGCTCGGGGTGCCCCTGGTAGGCCGCTTCCCACAGGGAACGGTAGGCGGTGGGGTCGGCGCCCAGCGCCCTGCACAGGTCCCGCACCACCGACCAGGGCGGCACGGTGTCGCCGCGGAAGTAGCGGGAGAGTGAGGAGTCGCTGATGCGGACCTGCTCCTCCAGGGCCCGCAGGGTCCGGCCCGACCGCTGCTGGAGCGCGCGGAGCGCGCTGCCGAGTTGCCGGGCCGGTGTGACCGCCCGGACGGGCTGCCTGGTCCCTTCGTTCATCGCGGACGCCCCCTGATCGGCCCCGGAAACGGTGCCCTGTCGGCTGCTTCGCATCCCGGGACATGTGCATCCCAGCAGGTCAGGAATGTAGTGATCCCGATATACCCGAAGCAAGCGGGATCTGGTTGCGATAGGACCTGAATTCATCTCAAGCTCTGCATACCGGGCAGCGAATCACTCCCGTAGGTGATGGCTGGTCAGCCGAGCCCGGTCCATCTCATCCGCATACGAAGGGACAACGTCATGACTCGCGCAGGCTCCATGTTCGTCACCGTGACGGCCGCGGCCGTCACCGCCCTCGGCCTGGCCTCCGCCGCCCCGGCGACGGCCGCCTCTGCCACCGCTCACACGGTCGCGGGACAGGTGACGGCCGTCGACCGGGCGGGCGCCGCCGCCCTCGACGTCTACCGGGGCAGGTACGTGACGCAGGGCGGCTGTGAGACGGCCGGCAGGCAGGGGGTCGAGCGGGGCCACTGGGACCAGTACCAGTGCGCGGAGGGCCGACTCTTCAGGCATCTGTGGACCAACCGCTGACCCTCCGTCCCCCCGGCCACCGACCGCCGCGGTGGCCGGGGGGCCCGCGCCGCCGTGGCGGGCGGAGCGCGGTGTCAGCCCACCTCCACAGCGTCCAGTTCGGCGAAGTACTCGCCCTTGCCGAGGCGGATGGTGTTCCAGCCGTCCCGCAGGGTGACGGTGGTCCGCTCCTCCCGCCAGTGGTCCCAGCCGGTGTGCGGGTAGCGGACGGCGCCCACGTCGGCGCCGTTGACCAACAGGCGGTGCGAGGCGGTCACCGCGTTCCCCGCCGGATCCAGGGAACCGTTGCCGAACCACACGGACAGCTGGTGCTCGCCCGCCGAGGCGGCGAAGACCGTGAACTCGACGTGGCTGTCGGCGTGATCGATCCTCCCGACGGCCTTGCCGCCGGAGGCGCTGGGGGCCTCACGTACGACGGCGTTCCGCACCCGCGCGTGCTCGGCCTGGTGGACGACCTTGCTGCCGCGTACGACGGGATAGCCGTCGGCGTAGCCCAGATCGGCGATGTACATGGGTCGGCTCCGGTGGTCGGCGCTCCAGCCGTGGAAGACGACGCGGTCCCGGCCGTCGGGGCCGGTGACCACGTCCTGGCCGCCGGGGCCGCGCACCGCGCCGGAGAAGGTCTGCGTCGTCATCAGCGGATTCGCCGCTTTGGTGTACGGGCCGGTCAGGTCGCGCGCCACCGCGTAGCTCGTCTTGTACCCGTCGCCGGCGTAGAAGTCGGCCGAGTAGAACAGGAGGTAGTGGCCGTGCCTCTTCACGAGGGTGGGCGCCTCGATCAGGGGGCCCTCCCACTCCCGGTCCTGCTTGATCAGGCGGACGGGTTCCCCGAGGGTGCGGGTGCCGTCCCACGAGACGGGCTGCAGGTGCAGCCAGGTGTCCTTGCGCAGGTCGCAGCAGTTGCCGTCGTTCTTCCACAGCACGTAGCGCCGCCCGGCCTCGGCGTAGCTGGAGGCGTCGATGGCACCACCCTCGGCCGCCGGGCAGATCAGCGGCCCCGCGCCGACCGGCCGGAACGGGCCGCCGGGTGTGGCGGACCGGGCGACACCGATGCACTGCCGGCCGCTCGCCCGGTCATGGGCCGTGTAGTGCATGGTGTAGCCGCCGCCGTGGCGGAACACCTCCGGCGCCCACACCCTCCTGGGATTCGGCACCGCCCACGCGCCGAGTTCGGGCAGGACGTCGCCTTCGTCGACGGTCCAGTGCCTCAGGTCGCGCGAGGTCGCGTGCTGGATGTTCTTGACGGAGTCGTTGGTGGCGTACGCGTGATACGTCCCGCCTGTCTCCACGATGTCAGGGTCCGGGAAGTCCCGGTCGATGACGGGAGCCTTGGCCGGGGGGTCGGCCGCGCCCGCGGAGGGGCCCGCGGCCACGCCGGCGACGGCGCCCAACAGAGCGAGTCCGCACACGAACCGGCGAACGATGTGATCGAGAGTCATGAGGCTTCCTGGCGCCCGCGTTCCGGCCACGCACCCGGCAGCAGGAACGCCCGCGCGGTTGAGGGGTGGACAGTCGCAGGGGTCAACGCCCGACCGCTCCCCCGGGTTGCGGGCCTCCCGCCGCCCCCTCTCTCGCCACAGCCGGACGGCTACGCGCGGGTCGCCGCCTTCGTCAGGTGGTCCAGGGTCGCGGCGACCGTGGGGACGCGGGCGAGGTCCGGGAGGGTGAGTGCGACGATCTCGCGGCGCACCACCGGCTCCACCGTGATCATCCGTACACCCTTGGGCCGCACGGACTCGATGGCCAGCTCCGGCAGGACCGCGACGCCGAGTCCCGCTCCCACCAGGCCCACCACCGCCGGGTAGTCGTCGGTGGCGAAGTCGATGCGCGGGGTGAAGCCCGCGCTCTCGCAGACCCGCACCAGCTGGCCCCGGCAGCGGGGACAGCCGGCGATCCAGGGCTCCCCCGCGAGTTCCCCGATGCCGATGGACCGCGTCCGGGCCAGCCGGTGCCCCTGGGGGACGAGGCCGACGAGACGGTCGGTGAGCAGGGGGCGCACCACCAGGTCCTCCCACTCCTCGGCGCCCGCCGCGCCCTCGTAGCGGAAGGCGAGCGCGATGTCGCAGTCGCCCTCGCGGAGCAGTTCGACGGAGCGGGGCGGTTCGGCCTCCTCCAGGGAGACCCGGGTGCCGGGGTGGGCGGCGCGGAGGGCGGCGAGGGCGGTGGGGACGAGGGTGGAGCTGCCGCTGGGGAAGGAGACCAGCCGGACCCGGCCGGCGCGCAGCCCCGCGATCGCGGCGACCTCCTCCTCGGCGGCCGTGAGACCGGCGAGGATTCCGGCCGCGTGCCGCACGAGCGCCTCGCCCGCCTGCGTCAGCCGCATCTCACGGCCGCCGCGGACCAGCAGGGGCGTGCCGACGGACGATTCGAGCGCCTTCATCTGCTGGCTCACGGCGGGCTGGGTGCAGCCGAGTTCACGGCCGGCCGCCGAGAAGGAGCCGGTGGCGGCGACGGCGCGCAGGACGCGGAGATGACGGGCCTCGATCACGGGTCGAGCATAAGGGCGGCTTGGACGCGGCAACGAATATTGCGTCGACGCTTTGATGACGCTCGCCTAGCGTGCCGGTATGAAGCTGTTGTCACTGAACCTCGGGCGGGCCACGGCGGTCGACGTCCCCGAGGAGTCGAAGAGCGCGACAGGGATCGACAAGCGGCCGGTGGCCGGGCCGGTGCGGGTGGCCGCGCCCGGTCCGAAGGGGGTGGGCGGCAGCGGGCTGGCCGGGGACGCGGTGTGCAACAGGCGGCATCACGGCGGGAACGACCAGGCGGTCTACGCGTTCGCCCGCGAGGACCTCGACGCGTGGGAGCACGAACTCGGCCGGGCCCTGCCCAACGGGTCCTTCGGGGAGAACCTGACGACCGAGGGCCTCGACATCTCCGGCGCGCTCATCGGGGAGCGCTGGCGGATCGGTGCGGAGGTCGTCCTGGAGATCACCGCAGCTCGCGTCCCCTGTCTCACTTTCCAGCGGCACCTCGGTGAGCGCGGCTGGGTCAGGCGCTTCACGGAGAAGGCCGAGCCGGGGGCGTATCTGCGGGTGGTGCGGCCGGGCGAGATCCGGGCGGGCGACCCGATCGAGATCGTCCACCGGCCGCACCACGACGTGACCGTCGCCCTCGCCTTCCGCGCCACGATGAACGAGCGCGAGCTGCTGCCGCGCCTGCTGGCCGCGGGCGAGGCACTCCACTCGGAACTCCTTCAGTCGGCCCGGACGTACGCGGCCCAGCAGGACGGAGGCACCGACTCCGCGACGTGACGGCGACGGTGGCGGCGACGCCGACCATGGGGACGAGGGGCGGGGACGACCGGGGAGGATCCGCAGCCGTGGGCAAGCGGATCAGCGCAGTCCGGGTCACTACCCTTGCGCCATGACAACGGCTCTGATTACGGGATCGACAGCGGGCATCGGCGCAGCCTTCGCGCGACGGCTGGCGGCGGACGGGCATGCCCTGGTGCTGGTGGCGCGTGACACGAAGCGGCTGCGGGAGCAGGCCACGGAGTTGCACGACCGGCATGGCATCGAGGCGGAGGTCCTGACGGCGGACCTGGCGGCGGACGACGGCATCGAGTCGGTGGCGCGGCGGCTGTCCGATCGCAAGAACCCGGTCGACCTGCTGGTCAACAACGCGGGATTCGGCAACAAGGGCCGCTTTCTCGACGTCTCGATGGCGGACGAGCTGAAGATGCTCAAGGTGCACTGCGAGGCGGTGCTCCGGCTGACCTCGGCGGCGGCCGAGGCCATGCGGGAGCGCGGCCGGGGCGGTGTCGTGAACGTGGCGTCGGTGGCGGCGTTCGTGCCGCGGGGGACGTACGGCGCGTCGAAGGCGTGGGTGGTGCAGTTCACGCAGGGCGCGGCGCGGGACCTGGCCGGCAGCGGGGTCCGGCTGATGGCGCTGTGCCCGGGTTTCGTCCGCACGGAGTTCCACGAGCGGGCGGGCATGGGCACGGACAACATCCCGGACTGGATGTGGCTCGACGCCGACAAGCTGGTCACGGCGGCCCTGGCCGACCTCGCGCGCGGCAAGACGGTCTCGGTCCCCGACCCGCGCTACAAGGCCCTGATGGGTGTGGTGAAGGTGATGCCGCGGGGGCTGCTGGGCGGGGTCAGCTCCCGGACCGGGCGGAAGTACGGCCCCCAGTAGCCGGGCGGGCCGGGGCTGCTGCCTCGCCCAGCGGGTGAGCGGGAGGCGGCGCGGGGCGAGAATGGAGCTGTCCGACCGGACCCAGGGGGGCCGGAGGTGGTCTTGTGACGTTTGTACAGCTCATCGACTGCAGGACGAGCCGGTTCGACGAGATGGACCGGCTGATGGACCGGTGGGTCGAGCAGACCAGGGGCAAACGGACGGCGACGCACAGCATGATCGGGAAGGACCGGTCCGACGAGGGGCACTTCGTCGAGATCGTGGAGTTCCCGTCGTACGAGGAGGCCGTGCGGAACTCCCGGCTGCCGGAGACGGACCGGATCTTCAACGAGATGGTGGCGCTCTGCGACGAGGTGCCGACCTTCACGGATCTGGACGTGGTGCGGGACGAGCAGCTGAACGCGGACACCGCGCGGAGGTTCTTCGAGACGCTGGGCACGCCGGGGGAGCTGCCGCCGCTGAACGATCTGCTGGTGGAGGACTATCACGACCACGACCCGTCGAACCCGCAGGACGTGATCGGCATGGACGCGGCCCGGCGTGAGTTCGCGATGTGGCGGTCGGGCTTCGACTTCTCGTTCACCGTCGAGGACCAGCTGGCCGAGGGCGACCGGGTGTGCACGCGGTGGACGTGGAACGGCACGCACACGGGCGAGTTCCTCGGTATCGCGCCCACCGGGCGGAAGGTCTCCATGACCGGGATGAGCATCCACCGCTGCTCGGCGGACGGGAAGCTCGCCGAGGGGTGGTGGCAGTACGACCGGCTCGCGCTGATGGGGCAACTGGGTGCCCTGGAGGGACTGGAGCGCTGAGGGCTGTCGCCGGGCCGGGCGGCGAGGGCGGGTCTCCGGGAAGACCGCCAGGGCCGCCGGGGCAGGCGCGCCGTGCAGGGAGAAGCCCCCGTTCCGGCGCGCGGAACGGGGGCTTCTCTCAGGCGTACGCCTCGGGGGGCGGTGTCCGCCCCGAGGAACTGTGCCTCAGGAAGCGGCGCCCCGAAGGGTGGTGCTGCCTCAGTGGGCGTGGCCGTGACCGTGGCCGTGGCCCGCCTCGGCCGGCTCCTCTTCCTTCTTCTCGACGACCAGGGTCTCGGTCGTGAGGAGGAGGGAGGCGATGGAGGCGGCGTTCTCCAGGGCGGAGCGGGTGACCTTGACCGGGTCGATGACGCCGGCCTTGACCAGGTCGCCGTACTCGCCGGTGGCGGCGTTGTAGCCGCTGCCCTTCTCCAGCTCGGCGACCTTGGAGACGATGACGTAGCCCTCCAGGCCGGCGTTCTCGGCGATCCAGCGCAGCGGCTCGACGGCGGCCTTGCGGACGACGGAGACACCGGTGGCCTCGTCGCCGTCCTTGCCGAGGTTGCCCTCGAGGACCTTCACGGCGTGGACGAGCGCGGAGCCACCACCGGAGACGATGCCCTCCTCGACCGCGGCGCGGGTCGCGGAGATGGCGTCCTCCAGACGGTGCTTCTTCTCCTTCAGCTCCACCTCGGTGGCGGCGCCGACCTTGATCACGCACACGCCGCCGGCCAGCTTCGCGAGGCGCTCCTGGAGCTTCTCGCGGTCCCAGTCGGAGTCGGTGTTCTCGATCTCGGACTTGATCTGGGCGACGCGGCCCTGGACGTCCTCGGAGTTGCCGGCGCCGTCGACGATCGTGGTGTCGTCCTTGGTGACGGTGACGCGGCGGGCGGTGCCGAGCACGTCGAGGCCGACCTGGTCGAGCTTGAGGCCGACCTCCTCGGAGATGACGGTGGCGCCGGTGAGGACGGCCATGTCCTGGAGCATCGCCTTGCGGCGGTCGCCGAAGCCGGGGGCCTTGACGGCCACGGCGTTGAACGTGCCGCGGATCTTGTTGACCACGAGGGTGGAGAGGGCCTCGCCCTCGACGTCCTCGGCGATGATCAGCAGCGGCTTGGAGGCGTTGGCCTGGATGATCTTCTCCAGCAGGGGCAGCAGGTCGGCGATGGCGCCGATCTTGCCCTGGTGGATGAGGATGTAGGGCTCGTCGAGGACGGCCTCCATACGCTCCTGGTCCGTGACGAAGTACGGCGACAGGTAGCCCTTGTCGAAGGCCATGCCCTCGGTGAAGTCCAGCTCCAGACCGAAGGTGTTGGACTCCTCGACGGTGATGACACCGTCCTTGCCGACCTTGTCCATCGCCTCGGCGATCAGCTCGCCGACCTGCTGGTCCTGGGCGGACAGCGCGGCGACGGCGGCGATGTCGGACTTCTCATCGATCGGGCGGGCCGAGGCGAGCAGGTCCTCGGAGACGGCCTTGACGGCGGCGTCGATGCCCTTCTTCAGGGCGGCCGGGGAGGCGCCCGCGGCGACGTTCTTCAGGCCCTCGCGCACCAGCGCCTGGGCGAGCACGGTGGCGGTGGTGGTGCCGTCACCAGCGATGTCGTTGGTCTTGGTCGCCACCTCCTTCACCAGCTGCGCGCCGAGGTTCTCGTACGGGTCCTCGATCTCGACCTCGCGGGCGATGGTCACACCGTCGTTGGTGATGGTGGGGGCGCCGAACTTCTTGTCGATGACGACGTTGCGGCCCTTGGGGCCGATCGTCACCTTCACCGTGTCGGCAAGCTTGTTGACGCCGCGCTCGAGGGCGCGACGGGCGTCCTCGTCGAACTTCAGGATCTTCGCCATGGCAGCGGGAGCCCTCTCGGAAATCTCGGGTGAATGCAGGCTGCGCCCCGGGCGCCCGGCTTTTTAGTGGTCGCGGGGGCCAGGGGCGCAGCTCGAAGCAAGATGTTTCGCGAAGTGACGCGCCGCTGTGGGCGGCGGGCTGCCTCGCGAGAGGCGAACTACTTGTCGATGATCGCGAGGACGTCGCGAGCCGACAGGACGAGGTACTCCTCGCCGTTGTACTTCACCTCGGTGCCGCCGTACTTGCTGTACAGCACGATGTCGCCGGTCTTGACGTCGAGCGGCAGGCGCTCGCCGTTCTCGAAGCGGCCCGGACCGACGGCCAGGACGACGCCCTCCTGGGGCTTCTCCTTGGCGGTGTCCGGAATGACCAGGCCAGAGGCGGTGGTCTGCTCGGCGTCGAGCGGCTGGACCACGATGCGGTCCTCGAGCGGCTTGATGGCAACCTTGGAGCTGGTGGTCGTCACGATCCGACCTCCCCCTTCGGAGATCTCACGGGGTTAACTGTCTGAGGTGGCGACCAGGTGGATCCGTCGTCGCGGGTGCCGGACCTGCCCGTCGCGTAGTTGGCACTCTCCAGGGGGGAGTGCCAGAACTGAGACTATGACCGTGGTTAGCACTCGGTCAAGCGGACTGCTAATTGCGACCGCGTGGCGTGGTGCGGGACCCCGGGTTGCCGCGAGGTTCCGCCCCCCGGAGCAGACCCTCAGAGGTAGTCCTCCAGACGACCCACCGTCAGGCCCTGCTCCTGGATGCGGCGCAGGAGGTCGACCGTCACGCGGGTGAGGGTGGCGCCGTCCAGCCGCCCCGCGCCCCGGCCCCCGACATGGGCGTGGACGATGTCACCGGGCCGGAGCCGGGCGCCGCCGGTGCCGCCGTCGGCGGTCAGGGACACGCGCCACAGGACGACGGCGACGATGCCGCAGTCGGCGGCGGCGCGCAGCGTGGTGGTGTCGTAGACGCCGTACGGCGGGCGGAACAGGGTGGGGCGCACACCGAAGCGCTGCCTCAGCTTGTCCTGCTGGCCGCAGATCTCGGCCCGCTGGCCGGCGTACGGCAGGCCGCGCAGGGCGATGTGGTCGAGGGTGTGGTTCTGCACGGTGGCGCCGACCTCGCGGAGCCGGGCGAAGTGGCCGTAGCCGGGCCCGACGACGCTGTCCGTGAGGAACACGCTGACCGGCAGCCGCAACTCCCGCACCATCCGCGTGAACCGCGGGTCCTTCTCCGCGCCGTCGTCGAAGGTCAGGAACACCACCTTGTCGCGCGTCGCGACGCGGTCGACGACGGGGGCCGGGCCGGGGCGCACGGCTCGGGGCGCGGGCGGCCGGTCGGGCTTCCCGGGCGCCGGGAGGAGGGGGCCGGCGAGCCCCCACCGACGGTACGCGGGGGCGCGGGCCGGAGCGCGGGGCGGACCGGCGTGACGACGGGGCGGGTCCTTGCGGCGGCCGGACGGGGCAGCCGGGCGGCCCGGCGCGTCGGCCCGGCCGCCCGGCGCTCCGGCGTGATGCCCCGGCGCGTCAGCCGGGCGTCCTGACGCGTCGAGCGGGCTGTCCGGCGGGGCGGGGCGCCGGTCCGGCGCCCCGGACCGGCGCCCGGGTACCTCCGTCCGGCGCCCCGGCGGCGGGACCTCGTGCCCGTGAGCCGGGGCGGTCGCCCGCCGCCCCCTCTCCGCGGACCTCGTCACGGGGACGGAGTCCCCCGAGGCGGCGCCCCCGGCGTCCCCGGCGCTCCCCGAGGCGGCGCCCCCGACGGCACTCCCAGCGCTCCCGGCACTCCCGGTACTCCCCGCGCTCCCGGCGCACCCGGACGCCACGAGCGCCACGACCACCACGAGCGCGGCGATCGCCGCGGTGAGCATCCGCACGAGCGGGGCGCATGCGCCGCGGGGGCCGCCGCCCCACCCCCGGTAACTCGTCCGCTTCGCCCTCGTTTCGTCATGTTGTCGCACGAGTCGCATGGCGCCGCATCCTCGCAGGCCCCGCCCGGCCCTCCGGCCCGACACCGCCACCGCCCGCGCGCCGTCCACCGGGTGGCCCACAATGGCCCGGTGAACGACCTCGCCCCCGGCTCCCCCCACTCCCCCGGCTCCGCCCTCGCTCCCCTGCTGACCCCCGAGGGCCGCGCCCTCCTCGACGAGGTGCGCGGTGTGGAACCGGCGCGGGAGCTGGCCGTGGCGACCCGCCTGCGCCGCTCGCACGCGGCGGAGCTCGTCTCGGCGGCCCTCGCCCAGGCGCGGCTGCGGCAGCGGGCCGTGGCGAAGTTCGGGGCCGAGGACGCGGCGCGGATGTTCTTCACACCGAACGGGGTCGAGCAGTCGACGCGGACGAGTGTCGCGACGTACCGAGCGGAGTGCTTCCGGGCGCTCGGCGTGCGGTCGGTCGCCGACCTGTGCTGCGGGATCGGCGGGGACGCGATCGCGTTCGCTCGGGCCGGCATCCGCGTACTGGCCGTCGACCGCGACCCGCTGACCGCGGCGGCGGCCCGCGCCAACGCGGACGCCCTCGGGCTCGCCGGTCTGATCGAGGTGCGCGAGGCGGACGTGACGGAGGTGGACACGACCGGGTACGACGCCGTGTTCGTCGACCCGGCCCGGCGCTCCTCCCAGCGCGGCCGGATCTTCGACCCCGAGGCCTACTCACCGCCCCTGTCGTGGGCCGTGTCGGCCGCGCTGAAGGCGCCGCTCGGCGCGCTCAAGATCGCGCCGGGCATCCCGCACGAGGCGATTCCGCCGGAGGCCGAGGCCGAGTGGATCTCGGACGGCGGGGACGTGAAGGAGGCCGTGCTGTGGTTCCGCGCGAGCGGGACGCCGGGGGCGCGGCGGGCGGTCCTGCTCCCCTCGGGGGCCGCGATCCGCGCCACCCCCGACACGATGCTGCCCGACCCGCCGGTCCGGCCGGTCGGGCGGTACCTGTACGAGCCGGACGGCGCCGTCATCCGCGCCCATCTGGTCGCCCAGGTGGCCGAGGACGTGGACGGCGGGCTGATCGACCCGACGATCGCGTACGTCACCGCCGACGAGCGCCACCTCACCCCGTACGCGACCGCGTACGAGATCACCGACGTGCTGCCCTTCAACGTCAAGAAGCTCAGGGCGCTGCTGCGGGAACGCGGGATCGGCGTCCTGACCGTGAAGAAGCGCGGGTCGGCCGTCGAGCCGGAGGAACTGCGCCGCAAGGCCCTGCCGAAGCCGCACGGCACCGCCTCGGCGACGGTTTTCCTCACCCGGGTCGCGGGCGCCCCCGGCATGCTGATCGGCCACCCGGCCTGAGCGCACCGGGCCTGAGCGCGCCGGGCCGGGAGCGCGCCGGGCCGGGAGCACCGCTCAGGCGACGCCGTCCTCCCCCGCCCGCCGCGCACGGGCCAGCAGCAGTGCGCGTTCGCGTTCGTTGCGGGCGAGGGCGGCGGCTCGTTCGAACTCCGCGCGGGCCTCGTCCGGGCGGTCCAGGCGGGCGAGCAGGTCGCCTCGTACGCTCGGCAGCAGGTGGTAGTCGCGCAGGGCCGGTGCGGTGGCCAGGCCGTCGACGATCTCCAGGGCCGCGGCCGGGCCGTCGGCCATCGAGACGGCGACCGCCCGGTTCAGCTCGACGACCGGGGACGGCGAACGGGCCGCCAGGAGGGCGTACAGGGTCGCGATGCGCGGCCAGTCGGTCTCCTCGTAGGTGTACGCCTGGGCGTGGCACGCGGCGATGGCGGCCTGGAGCGCGTACGGGCCGGGGCCGCCGCGGGCGGTGGCGGTGGCGCGGCCCAGGGCGGTGAAGCCGCGGGCGACGAGGAGGCGGTTCCAGCGGCGGCGGTCCTGGTCCCTGAGGAGCACCGGCTCACCCGTGGGGCCGGTGCGGGCGGCGGCCCGTGACTCCTGGAGCTCCAGCAGCGCCACCAGCCCGTGCACCTCGGGTTCCCTGGGCATCAGCTCCGCGAGGACGCGGGCGAGCCGCAGCGCGTCCTCGCACAGCGCGGGGCGCAGCAGGTCGTCGCCCGCGGTGGCGGCGTACCCCTCGTTGAAGACGAGGTAGATGACCTCCAGGACGGAGGCGAGGCGGGTCTCGCGGTCGGGGCCGTACGGCACCTCGAAGGGGACGCCCTTCTTCGCGAGGGTCCGTTTGGCGCGGACGATGCGCTGGGCGACGGTGGCCTCCGGGGAGAGGAAGGCACGCGCGATCTCCGCGGTGGTGAGGCCGCCGAGGAGGCGGAGGGTGAGGGCGATGCGGGCCTCGGCGGAGAGCACGGGATGGCAGGCCGTGAAGACGAGGCGCAGGAGGTCGTCGTCGATGTCGTCGGGGTCGGACGGCGTGTCCAGGTACTGTCCCGCCGGGCTCGCCGTCTCCAGGTCCCGGCCGACCTCGGCCAGCTTGCGCGCGTAGCGTTCCCGGCGGCGTACCAGGTCGATGGCGCGGTGCTTGGCGGTGGTCATGAGCCAGGCGCCCGGGTTGTCGGGCACGCCGTCGCGCGGCCACTGCTCCAGCGCGGCGACCAGGGCGTCCTGCGCCAGCTCCTCCGCGATCCCGACGTCGCGCACGATCCGGGCGACCCCGGCGATGACGCGGGGCGCCTCGATGCGGAAGACGGTCTCGATGGCCTTCCTGGGGTCCGCCGGGGCGCGCCCCGCCCGGTCGGCGTCGGTGGTGGGCTGTGCTGTCACAACCCACCATCAGACACCCGCGGGGCATCCCGGCCAAACGGGCTCAGCCCTCCGTGATCTCCCGCACCTCGCAGGTCACCGTCCAGTGCTCCTCGTGGACCTTCAGGAACCGGGTGGTCCACTCGACGGCCTCGTCCATGTCCTTGCACTGCATGAGGGCGTAGCCGCCGACGACCTCCTTGGTCTCGGTGAACGGGCCGTCGGTGACGGACAGCTCGCCGCCCTCCCAGCGGACCCGCTTGCCCCGGGCGCTCGGCAGCAGCCCGGCGGTGTCGAGCATGACGCCGGCCTTGGTCATCTCCTCCAGCAGGTCGCCCATCCGCTGCATCAGCTCGGGGCTCGGGCCCTCGGCGGGGGCGGTGGACTCGTCGATCCGGACCATCGACAGGTAGCGCGGCATGGTGGCTCCTCCGGTAGGGGCGGCGGGGTCCGTCCCCGCCTCTCACCCCTTGCGTCGAACGAGGGGAGACCGGATCGACACGGGTGCCGGATTTTCTTCGAAGAGTTCTTCCCGGTGCCCTCGGGCGCCCCTCGGATGTCCTTCTCTCCAGGTCACCTCACCTCAGCGACTCCCACAGCTCCTTCGCCTCCGGTTCGTCGGCCACCACGCGGTTGGGGTCGTAGGGGGCGGGGACGACCGGCATCATCACCGTCCTCGTCGCGTCGGACGAGAGCCCTTTCAGGCTCTGGCCCAGCTGGACCAGTTCGCTCAGGGAGCCGAGGCCGGTGTCGGTGGTGAGGCTGCCGGTGACGGCGTCGGCGGCCCGGTACAGCTCGGCGGGGTCGGTCAGGAGGCTGGTGGCGGCGATCTGGTCGAGCAGGGCCTTCACGAGCTTCTGCTGGAGCCCGATGCGGCCGAGGTCGCTGCCGTCGCCGATGCCGTGGCGGGTGCGGGCGAGGGCCAGGGCCTGCTCGCCGTCGAGGTGGTGGGTGCCCGCCGTCAGCTTCAGATGGCTGTCCTCGTCGTCGATGTCCTCGTCGGTGGTGACGGTGACGCCGCCGAGCGCGTCGACCAGTTCGGCGAAGCCGGCGAAGTCGATCTCGATGTAGTGGTCCATGCGGACGTCCGTCAGGGACTCGACGGTCTTCACGGCGCAGACGGGGCCGCCGACCGCGTACGCGCTGTTGAACATGACGTTGTACGCGACCGCCGTCGAACCGCCTGACTCCAGTGGGCAGGACGGCCGGGTGACCAGGGTGTCGCGGGGGATGCTGACGACCGTCGCCGCGGTGCGGCCCTCGTCGATGTGGACGACCATCGCCGTGTCGGAGCGGGCGCCGGAGGTCTCGCCGCCGCCTCCCAGCTCGGCGTTCTCCTTGCCGCTGCGGGAGTCGGAGCCGAGGACCAGGATGTTGAGGGCGCCGCTGGGCAGGGGTTCGGCGACGGCGGACGCCGAAGGGCCCGTGCTCGACAGGGTCCTGGGCGGGCGGTCGTCGCCGAGCGCGCTGTTGATGTCGACGCTCGTGATGTTGTCGTTGAGCCGCCAGAACGCCCAGCCCGCCCCGCAGGCACCGAGTACGAGGACGCAGGCGAGCGCGCCCCCGGCCATCCTCAGCCAACGCGGCCGTCTGCCCGCGCCCTCGTACTCCTCGTCTTCTTCACCCGTCACACACAGGAACGTACGTCCGAATTATGACGAGCGTGAACTCCCGAGCCCGTTCCTTCGTAAATTCTCATACTTTTCGAGGCGCCCCTCGTGCCAGCGCTCAGCCCAGTGTCACCGTGGGAGCCGGATTGCTGCCGCTCCAGGACGCGTTGAAGCCGAACGTCACCGAACCGCCGCTCGGCACGCTCCCGTTCCACGACGCGTTCGCGCAACTGACCGCAGCCTGGGTCTGGGTGCAGGTCGCGTTCCACGCCTGACTGATGCGCTGACCCGCCCCGAACGTCCAGGTCGCCCGCCAGGAGGAGAGCGAGGACCCGGCGGCACAACTGATCGTCACCTGGCCCGTGAAGCCGGTGTTCCACTGGCTCTGGACGCTGTACGCGGCCGAGCAGCCGGTCGGCGGCGGGGGCTCGGTGACCGTGCCGCCGAGCGCGGTCACGATGCCGTAGTACGCCGGTTTCGGCTGGTAGTTGGCGTCGTACGGGGTCGCCGCGCCCTCGCCGGGGAAGGTGTCCGGGATCCAGGAGTCGGAGTCGGTGAAGCCCCACACGGTCACGCCGGTGCAGCGGGACACGGCGACGCACGCCTTGAACACGGCCTCGTACTCGGTGCGCTGCTGCGCCAGCTTGGCGTCGGTGGCGGGCGTCTGCATCCGGATGTCGAGCTCCGTGACGGCGACGTCCAGGCCCAGGTCGGCGAAGCGCTGGATGTTCTGCTGGAAGGTCGCCGGGACCTGGCCGAGGATCAGATGGGCCTGGAGGCCGACCCCGTCGATCGGGACGCCGCGCGCCTTGAGGTCCTTGACCAGGTTGTAGAGGGCCGTGGACTTCGCGTTGACGCCCTCGACGTTGTAGTCGTTGATGTAGAGCTTCGCGGCCGGGTCGGCGGCGCGGGCGGCGGTCAGGGCCTGGGCGATGTAGTCGGCGCCGAGGCCGTTGTACCAGAGGGTCTGACGGAACGTGCCGTCCTCGTTGAACGGCTCGTTCACCACGTCCCAGGCGGCCAGCCGGCCCTTGTAGCGGCCCACTTCGAGCGCGATGTGGTCGGTCATCAGCTGGCGGAGCTGGGCGGGCGTCCAGGTGCCGTTGGCCAGCCAGTCGGGGTTCTGGCTGTGCCAGACGAGGGTGTGGCCGCGTACGTCCTGGTCGTGGGCCTCGGCGAAGTCGACGATCCGGTCCGCCTCGGTCCAGTCGAAGGTGCCGCGGCTGGGCTCGACGGAGGCCCACTTCATGGCGTTGCCGGGGGTGAGCCAGTTGAACTCCCGGCCGGCGATGTCGCCGTAGGTGCCGGTGAGCTTGGAGCCGGTCACGGCGGTGCCGATCGCCTTGCCCCGGGCGGCGGCGAGGTCGCGCAGCGGGGTGTCGGCGGCGGCCTGGGCGGCGGGCGCGGCGACGAGCAGGGCGGCGACCGCGGACACACCGGTGAACAGGGCGGCGAGGCGGGCCCCTGAAGACGGGCGCCGGGTGGTGGGGGATGTTCTCGGGGAGCTTCTCAGGGAGGTTCTCAAGGAGGTTCTCATTGCGGGTGCCTCCGAAAGTTTCGGTCGTGCATCCGATTGACTGCCGTGCAGTGTGGGGGCGCCCGGAACCCACGTCAATACGCACGGAACACGCGGAACACCCGTCCATGCGGCACCCGGAGGCGACCGGCGCCCCCTACGCCTCCGGCGGTGCCGCCGTACTGCTGCGCACGACCAGGCTCGTGGCCAGCTCCACCCGGGTCGCCGACGAGACGCCGTCCTGCCGCCCGAGGTCCAGCACCAGCCGGGCCGCCGCCTCCGCCATCTCCATCAGCGGCTGCCGCACGGTCGTCAGCGGCGGCCCCACCCAGCGGGCCACCGGCAGGTCGTCGAACCCGACCACGCTCAGGTCCTCCGGGATGCGCAGCCCCAGCTCGCGGGCGGCCTCGTACAGGCCGAGCGCCTGGAGGTCGTTCCCGGCGAAGACGGCGGTGGGCCGGTCGGGGCGGCGCAGCAGCTCCAGGCCCAGCCGGTAGCCCGTCTCGTGGTGGAAGTCCCCGGCCCGGATCAGCCCCGGGTCGACGGGCAGCTCGGCGGTCTCCAGCGCGGCCCGGTAGCCGTCCACGCGGGCCCGGCTGCAGATCATCCGGGAGGGCCCGGTGATCGCGCCGATCCGGCGGTGGCCCAGCTCGACGAGGTGGCGGGTGGCGGCCAGTCCGCCCTGCCAGTTGGTGGCGCCGATCGACGGCACGTCGGCGCCGGGGTCACCCGCCGGGTCCATCACCACGAACGGGATGGAGCGGCTGGTCAGCAGGGCGCGCTGGGACTCGTCGAGACCGGACAGGACGAGGACGACGCCGTGCGGGCGGCGGGCGGCGACCTGGTCGGCCCAGGTCCGGCCGGGGGTGAGCCGGCCCGCGCTCTCGGAGAGCACGACGCTCAGGCCCTCCTCGCGGGCGACGTTCTCGACGCCCCGGATGACCTCCATGGCCCAGGCGCTCTCCAGCTCGTGGAAGACGAGGTCGATGAGCGGGGACCGGGTCGCCTCGGCCCGCCGACGCCGGTAGCCGTACTCGCGCAGGAGTCCCTCGACCCGGGTGCGGGTGGCGGGGGCGACATCCGCACGGCCGTTGAGCACCTTCGAAACAGTCGGAGCGGAGACGCCGGCCTGACGGGCGATCTCGGCGAGCGTCGCGGTCTGCGTGGACTGCGACACGCGCGCTCTTGTCTGGGTTTCCTCTGGCTTCGCGGAGTTCATGGGCCGGATCGTATCCCTGCGCGACCTCTTGACGAACCCTTTCGACGGCCATACGTTCCCGGAACATTCGAAGCGACACACGAAACATTCGCACTGCTGCACTGCCGCATCACCGCGCACCACCGACGCGCGACGCAAGCGCACCATCGCGCACCACCCCCGCACAACCGCACGGCCGATACATCCGAAACGTTCGTGAGAGGTGCTTGTCCATGGAGTCGAACAGAGGGCGGACGTTCAGCAGGCGCTGGTTCCTCGGCGCCGGTACCGCCTCCCTGGCCACCGCGGGACTCGGCGCGGGCCTCACGGCCTGCGGCTCCGGCAGCTCCGGGGCCGGCGACGGCAAGACGGTCACCGCGTTCGTGTACGGCGACGACGCGGTGAAGGTCCAGCAGGCCGCCGTCGACCGCTACAACAAGTCGGCCGCCGCCAAGAAGGCCGGCGGCACGATCAAGCTCCAGAAGGTCCCCGGCTCCGACTACTCCCCCAAGCTCCGCACGGCCATGGGCTCCCCGAGCGCCCCCGACGTGTTCTTCAACTGGGGCGGCGGCTCCATCAGGACGTACGAGGAGGCCGGCAAGCTCGTCGACCTCACCGACATCATCGCGGACGACCCGGTCCTCAAGAGCGGCTTCCTGCCGTCCGTGCTGGCCGCGGGCGACCTCAAGGGCCGCCACTACGGCATCCCGATGCGCGGCATGCAGCCGGTGATCCTCTTCTACAACAAGTCCGTCTTCACCGAGCACAAGCTCCAGCCGCCCACCACCTGGGACCAGCTCCTCGACATCAACGCCAAGCTGAAGAAGGCGAAGATCACCCCGTTCGCGCTGGGCGGCTCCGACCTCTGGCCCAACCTGATGTGGCTGGAGTACCTCGTCGACCGCATCGGCGGCCCCGAGGTCTTCAAGCGCATCCAGGACGGCGACTCCGAGGGCTGGGGCGACCCGGCCGTCCTCAAGGCCGCCGAACTGGTCAGGCAGCTCGTGGACGACGGTGCCTTCGGCTCCAAGTTCACCTCGGTGTCGTACGTCAACGGCGGCGCCCCGGCGGTCTTCGCCAAGGGCAAGGCGGCCATGCACCTGATGGGTTCCTGGGAGTACTCCACGCAGCTCGGCAAGTTCCCGGACTTCGCCAAGAGCAACCTGGGCTGGGCCGCTTTCCCGACCGTCGAGGGCGGCACGGGCGACGTCCGCAACGTCGTCGGCAACCCCACCAACTACTGGTCGATCAACGCCCGTACGAAGAACAAGGACCTGGCGATCGGCTTCCTGAAGGAGTGCGCGTCGGAGGCGTACGCCAGGGACCTGGTCGCCAACGGTGACGTCCCGACCACCTCGAACGCGAAGAAGCTGCTGGCGTCCGCGCCGAACCCCGAGTACGCCGCGTTCCAGTACGACCTGGTGGAGAAGGCGCCCGCGTTCACGCTCTCCTGGGACCAGGCGCTCGGTGACGCGCTGGGCACCAAGATGCACACGGAGATAGGCAAGCTGTTCGCGGGGAAGTCGTCGCCGAGCGAGTTCGTGACGGCCTGCAAGGGGCTGAAGTGACCTCGACGGTCCAGAAGACCCGCACGGTCGGGCGGGGGTCCCGGAAGGCGTCGCGGGTGGGGCGCCCGCACGCCGTCTGGGCCCTGCCCGCCGTGCTCTTCTTCACCTTCTTCGCCGTCGTGCCGATGGGGCTCGCGCTCTATCTGTCCTTCACCAGCTGGGACGGCCTGGGCGACCCCCGGCCGGTGGGCCTCGACAACTGGACGAAGCTGCTCGACGACCCCCGCCTCACCCAGTCGCTGACGCTGACGGTCGTGCTGACCGCGGCCAGCTGGGCGTTCCAGACGGTCGTGGCCCTGCTGCTCGGGGTGTGGGCGGCGGGCCGCCAGCGCAACCGGGCGGTGCTGTCCGCGATCTTCTTCGTGCCGTTCCTGCTGTCGTCCACGGCCATCGCGATCCTGTTCTACGCGCTGCTCGACCCGAACTTCGGCATCATCCAGGCGGACACCCTGGGCTCGCAGAGCGGCGCGTTCCTCGCGATCGTCTTCGTCGGCGGCTGGCAGTTCATGCCGTTCCACACGCTGATCTACCAGGGCGGGGCCCGGCAGATCCCCGAGGTCCTCTACCAGGCGGCCGCGATCGACGGCGCGGGCCGCTACCGGCAGTTCTTCTCGATCACGCTGCCGCAGCTGCGGCACACGATCACCACGTCCACGGTCCTGATCGTCGTCGGTTCGCTCACGTACTTCGAGACGGTCCTGATCCTCACCAAGGGCGGTCCGGGCACGGACACCGCGATCCTGCCGTACCTGATGTACGAGGCGGGCTTCAAGCAGTACGACTTCGGCTACGCGAGCGCCATCGCGACGTTCCTGGTCGTCGCCGCGACGGGCCTGTCGCTGGTCCTCGTGCGGCTGACCGGGTTCGGCTCCATGCGCAGCACCCGCGAAGGGATGTGACGCCATGTCACACGACACGTTGGCGCGCCCCGCGGGGACCCGGCGGCCGGACGGCGGGCAGCCGCCGGCGGCGCCCCGCCTGCGGCGCCACTGGACGCGGCGGGCCAACCCGGTCGCGGGCCTCGGCGCCTTCCTCTGGCTGATCGTCGTCCTCGTCCCGATCTACGCGATGGTGTCGGCCTCCCTCACGAGCGCGGACAAGGCACTGACGGGCAACCCGCTCAAACCGCCCACGGACCCGACGCTCGACAACTACAACACCGTCCTGAACAGCGGCTTCGGTCATCTGCTGACCAACACGGTGATCGTCGCCGTGGCGGTCGTCGGCATCGTCCTCGCCCTGTCCGTCCCGCTCGCGTACGTGGCCGTCCGCACCCGCGACCGCTGGTCGAACGCCGCGTTCCGGCTGTTCCTGCTCGGTGTGGCGATCCCGGCCCAGGCGGTCGTCGT
Organism: Streptomyces sp. HM190; assembly: GCF_009857135.1. Taxonomy (GTDB): domain Bacteria; phylum Actinomycetota; class Actinomycetes; order Streptomycetales; family Streptomycetaceae; genus Streptomyces; species Streptomyces heilongjiangensis. Next base: position 5,294,296 of record NZ_CP047318.1, on the reverse strand, counting down.
CCCGCTGTACCTGCTGATCGCGAAGCTCGACCTGTACGACACCCTCCTCGCGGTGATCCTCCCGACGGCGGCCTTCGCGATGCCGGTGTCCGTGCTCGTGCTGGTCGGCAGCCTGCGGGACGTCTCGGAGGACCTGTACGAGGCGATGGCCCTGGACGGCGCCTCACCCGCGCGGATGCTCTTCCAGCTGACGATCCCGCTGGCCAAGGGCGGTATCAGCACGGTGGTGATCTACTCTGCGCTCCAGGCGTGGAACGGCTTCCTGTTCCCGCTGATCTTCACCCAGTCCGACGGGCCGCGGGTCCTGACCCTCGGTCTCTTCAACTTCGTCAGCCAGTTCGGCGTCAACATCCCCGCCGTGCTCGCCTCGGTCGTCCTCTCCGGCATCCCGATCTTCGCCGTCTACCTGGTGGCGCGACGGGCCCTGGTGGGCGGACTGATGGGCGTGGGCGGCAAGTGAGCGCGCCCACCAGCCCCGAGCCCCTTCCGCGTCCGTGAGCGCTCCCGCTCCCCCGGACCCTTTCCGCACCCCTGAAACTCACCACCACCGACAGGAGTTTCATGACCACCCCTTGGCGTGACCGCGCCCTGCCCGCCGCCGAGCGGGTCGAGGACCTGCTGTCCCGGATGACTCTCGAAGAGAAGACCGCGCAGTTGTACAGCGTCTGGGTGAAGAACGACTCGAACGGCGAGGACATCGCCCCCGACGAGGCGGGCATGACGGAGGCGTTCGACTTCGACGAGCTGATCACCCGAGGTCTCGGCCAGCTCACCCGGGTCTTCGGCACGGCCCCCCTCGACCCCGAGGAGGGCGCCCGGGTCCTGGCCCGCTTCCAGCGGCGCATCATGGCCGCGAACCGTTTCGGCATCCCGGCCGTCGCCCACGAGGAGTGCCTGGCCGGCTTCACGAGCTGGCGCGCGACCGCCTACCCGGTGCCCCTCGCCTGGGGCGCGACCTTCGACCCGTCCCTGGTCGAGGAGATGGCCCGGTGCATCGGCCGGGACATGGCGTCGGTCGGCGTCCACCAGGGCCTGTCGCCCGTCCTCGACGTCGTCCGCGACCCGCGCTGGGGGCGGGTGGAGGAGACCGTGGGCGAGGACCCGTACCTGGTGGGCACGATCGGCTCGGCATACGTCCGGGGCCTCGAGTCCACCGGGATCGTCGCCACGCTGAAGCACTTCGCCGGGTACGCGGCGTCCGTGGGCGCCCGCAACCACGCGCCCGTACGCGCGGGCGTCCGCGAGTTCGCGGACGTGGTCCTGCCGCCGTTCGAGATGGCGCTGCGGGAGGGCGGCGCCCGCTCGGTGATGGCGGCGTACACGGAGACCGACGGCATTCCCGTGTCGGCCGACCGGGCCCTGCTCACGGACCTCCTCCGCGGCGACTGGGGCTTCACCGGCACGGTCGTCTCCGACTACTTCGGCATCGGCTTCCTGGAGACCAACCACCGGGTGGCGGGCAGCCGCGCGGAGGCCGCGCACGCCGCGCTGGCCGCCGGGATCGACGTGGAGCTGCCGAGCCTGCGCTGCTACGGCGAGCCCCTGGTCGAGGCCGTGAAGGCGGGCGAGATCCCCGAGTCCCTGGTGGACCTGGCCGCCCGCCGGGTCCTGCTCCAGAAGTGCGAACTGGGCCTGCTGGACGAGGACTGGTCCCCCGAGCCCGCCACCGCGTCGGTCGACCTCGACCCGCCCCGCAACCGCGACCTGGCGCGCCGCCTGGCCGAGGAGTCGGTGGTGCTGCTGGACAACCGCGACGCCGTCCTGCCGCTCGCCCCGGACCTCAGGATCGCCGTCGTCGGCCCCCGCGCCGACGACCCCCTGGCCATGCTGGGCTGCTACTCCTTCCCCTCCCACGTCCTGCCCGCCCACCCCGACACCGCCCTCGGCATCGAGATCCCGACCGTCCTGGAGTCCCTGCGCACGGAACTCCCCGACACGAAGATCACGTACGCCGCGGGCAGCGCGGTCGACGGCGACGACACGGACGGGTTCCCGGAGGCGGTCGCCCGCGCGTCCGAGGCCGACGTCTGTGTGGCGGTCCTCGGCGACCGCGCGGGACTGTTCGGCCGGGGCACCTCCGGCGAGGGCTGCGACGCGGAGGACCTCCGGCTGCCCGGCGTCCAGGCGAAGCTGCTGGACGCGCTGGTCTCCACGGGCACGCCGGTCGTGCTCGTCCTCCTCACCGGCCGCCCCTACGCGCTGGGCCGCTGGCACGGCGGGCTCGCGGCCGCCGTCCAGGCGTTCTTCCCCGGGGAGGAGGGCGGCCCGTCGGTGGCGGGAGTGCTGTCGGGCCGCGTCGCCCCCTCCGGCCGTCTCCCGGTGAGCGTCCCGAACCGCCCCGGCGGCCAGCCGTGGACGTATCTCCAGCCGCCGATGGGCCTGTTCGGCGGGGCGAGCAACATCGACCCGACCCCGCTGTACCCGTTCGGGCACGGCCTCTCGTACACGACGTTCGAGTGGACCGACTTCGAGGGCGGGGGTGAGGGCGACGCGGTCCCGGAGATCGGCACGGACGGCGAGCACGACGTCGCGGTGACCGTCCGCAACACCGGGGACCGCGCGGGCGCGGAGGTCGTGCAGCTCTACCTCCACGACCCGGTGGCCACGGTGACCCGCCCCGACATCCGCCTGATCGCCTACCAGCGCGTCGAGTTGGCGCCCGGCGAGGCCCGTCGGGTGCGGTTCCGCTTCCACGCCGACGTGTCGTGCTTCGCCGACCGCACGGGACGCCGCGTGGTGGAACCGGGTGCGCTGGAACTCCGTCTGGCCGCGTCCAGCACGGACGTACGCCACGGGGTGCGCGTCGAACTGACGGGCCCCGTGCGCGAGGTGGGCCCGGACCGCCGCCTGCACTGCGAGACGGAGGTCCGGACGGTGGACTGACGCACGCTCAGCCGGCCTGGGCCGCCGCGAACGGAACGAAGGCGGCCCAGGCGGAGGGGTGGAGGCCGAGGGGGGTGAGGGTGGTGTCCTTGGAGTCACGGACGTGGATGGTGCTGGGGGATGCGGCGACCTCTATGCAGTTGTCGCCCTGAGTGCCGCTGTACGTGGACTTGCGCCAGGCCAGGCCGACTTCAACGCAGCTGTCACCTTGATCCGTGCTGTGGCTGGACTTGAACCACGCCGGTTCGGTGATGCTCATAACGCTCCTCTGATCCGCTCCAACAGGCCCACGGATTCCAGCGGATTGAGGGCCTGTGCGCGGAGTGTCGCATACCGGCGGTGCAGAACGGCGGCCTCTTTTCCGTCGGCAATGAGACGTCCGGTCTCCTGCCCCTCCGCGTAGGCGAGATGCCGCCCATCCGGGGTCTCCAGCAGCGCCAGCGGACCGTCCAACCCCGCGTGCGCCTGGCATTCGAGGGGCATGACCTGGATCTCCACGTTCCGGAGTTGGGCGCACGCGAGCATGTGGTCCAGAAGTCCCCGCGAAACCCCGCTGTCGCCCAGCCGCCGCCGGAGGATGTGCTCGTCCACGACGAAGCTGAACGAGGTGTTGGGCCGCTCTCGCAGCATGCTCTGTCGCCCCAGCCGCGCAGCGACCTGAGCTTCCAACTGCTCGTCCGAGAGCGGCGGAATGCTGTTGCTGAACACCGCCCGTGCGTACCCCTCCGACTGCAACATCCCCGGCACCAAGCGGCACTCATACGTCGCGAGGTACACCGCCTCCCGCTCCAGCCTCGCCCACGTCCTGAACCAAGCCGCCAACCCCGGCTGTCGGCTCATGTGCCGGAACGCCCCCCGAACCGCCCCCGTCGTCCCCGTCGCCCCCTCCGCCAGCTCCACGAACCGCTGGTCCGCCAACCGGCGCCCCAACTCAATGGAGGCGACCGAGTGCTTGGACAGATGGACGCGCGCCCCGAACTCCTCCCGGCTCAACCCGGCGTGCTCCCGCAGCGCCTGCACCACCGCACCGAACGCCTTCATACTGTCCGACGACTCGGGCTCACCACCCGGCCCCGGTGACGCCCACTCAACACCGTGCACCATCAACCCAGAGTGACCGGACGCTCACCGTACTGTCCATCGAACGCCACGTACTCTCCTCTCCGTACGCGGGCGGCCTTCAGTCCTCGTCCTCCTCGGGCAGCTCGAACACGAAGTACACGCTCAGGCACAGCGGCTCGTCCTCGCCGTGGAGGTGGTCCCACGAGACGTCGATGACGCGAACGTCGTGCTCGCCGACCCAGGTCTGCGCCCGGGAGAAGACCTGCGCGGCGCTCGTCCCGAGGAAGAGTTTCCTGGCCATCGGGTGCACCTGGCTGTCCTCCTCCGAGTCGTCGAAGCCCTTCGGGACGTCCAGACAGAGGGAGGGGTCGAGCATCACGGCACCGTCCTTGACGATCGAGGTGGCCACACGCCCGGGGGGATCTCCCTGAGCGTGCCACTGGGAAGGACGCCGTGCGGCGAGGAAGGTTGACTGCCCGCGCGCAGGGTCGCGGCAATCCGCTCGCGCTCCCCTCTTGCGTGCGCGACCGACGAGCCCTCATCATCAGGAATCCTGATGGTTTAACTTTGCAGTGATGGGGACTCGCCGTGCCACTCAAGTCACAGATGCAGGCCAGAGGCGTCCAGTTGCTCTTCGGCCGGATGATGAGCCGCGTGCACGAGGACCTGCGCTTCACCGACATCCCGAAGCGCACGGAGACCATCGAGGTGGAGACCGGCGCCGGGACGGTGATCTGCACCGTCTACCGCCCGCCCGCGGCGACCCCCCAACCCGCCCCGGTGTACGTGAACTTCCACGGCGGCGGTTTCGTGGTCGCCCGCCCCGAGCAGGACGACCACCTGTGCCGCTACATAGCCGCCACGGCGGGCTGCGTGGTGATCAACGTGGACTACGGCGTCGCACCGCAGCACCCCTACCCCGCACCCGTCGTCCAGGCGTACGACGTCACCGCCTGGGTGGCCGGGAACGGCGCCGCCCACGACTGGGACGGCTCGCGGCTCGCCGTGGGCGGGCACAGCGCCGGGGGCAACCTGACCGCCGCGGTCTGTCGCACGGCCCGCGACCGCGGCACCTTCACGCCCCGCCTGCAGATCATCGACTCGGCGCCGCTCGACCAGCTCGCCGACCCGGCCACCAAGCGGTCACCCATCGACAAGCCCCTGCTCGCTCCGGGGCTCATGCGGATCTTCACCGCCGCCTACGTCCCGGACCCCGCCGACCTGACGCATCCGCTGGTGTCGCCCGGCCTGGCCGACGACCTGGCCGGGCTGCCGCCCGCGCTGGTCATCACCGCGGAGCACGACCGCCTGCGCGACGAGGGCGACGCCTACGCCAAGGCCCTGGAAGCCGCGGGCGTCCCGGTCACCCACCGCTGCTTCGAGGGCGTCGACCACTACTTCACGCACACCGGCCCGGTGGAGGCCGGGAAGGAGGCCATCGACCTGATGGCCACCACCCTGCGCACGGCCCTCAGCGCCTGACCCGGCTGATCGAGCCGCTGGACCGAGCCGCTGAGCCGCTGGACCGAGCCACGTCACCCGGCCCGGTCACTCGCCCGGTCACTCGCCCAGCGACTCGAACCGCCAGCGGTGCACCGCCCGGCTGACCAGCTCGGCCCCGGGCTCAGGCAGTTCCGGCAGCTCGGCGTCGTAGTCCGCGTCCCACCAGGTGATGACGAGCACCCGGTCCTGCGGCGCCCGGAGGGTCTCGCGCCGCAGCGGCCGTACGGGGAGCCGCTGGTCCCGGGCCCAGGCGAGGAGGTCCTCGCCCCGGCCGGGAACCGCACGGGCCTCCCACATCAGGGCGACGGTCACGAGTACAGGTTCTCCTTGCTGACCTCGTGGACGTGGTCGTGCGTGTGGGAGGCGCCCGGCACGTGCGGGTCGGTGACGGGGAGGGAGGAGTCGGCGGACAGGTCCCAGTCGGAGGCGGCGCGGTTGCGCGCGACCATCTCCGCGCCGAGCGCGGCCACCATCGCGCCGTTGTCCGTGCACAGCTTGGGGCGCGGCACCCGCAACCGGATACCGGCCGCCTCGCAGCGCTCCTGGGCGAGCGCCCGCAGCCGGGAGTTGGCGGCGACACCCCCGCCGATCATCAGATGGTCGACGCCCTCGTCCTTGCAGGCGCGTACGGCCTTGCGGGTGAGGACGTCCACGACCGCCTCCTGGAAGGAGGCCGCCACGTCCCGCACCGGCACCTCCTCACCGGCCGCCCGCTTCGCCTCGATCCAGCGGGCCACGGCCGTCTTCAGACCGGAGAAGGAGAAGTCGTAGATGGGGTCGCGGGGCCCGGTGAGCCCGCGGGGGAAGGCGATCGCGTCCGGGTCGCCCTCCTTGGCGTAGCGGTCGATGACCGGCCCGCCCGGGAACCCGAGGTTCAGCACGCGGGCGATCTTGTCGAATGCCTCGCCGGCCGCGTCGTCGATGGTCGAGCCCATCGGCCGTACGTCCGCCGTGATGTCCGTCGACAGCAGCAGCGACGAGTGGCCGCCGCTGACGAGCAGCGCCATCGTCGGCTCGGGCAGCGCCCCGTGCTCGAGCTGGTCCACACAGATGTGGGACGCCAGGTGGTTGACGCCGTAGAGCGGCTTGCCGAGCGCGTACGCGTACGCCTTCGCCGCCGAGACGCCGACGAGCAACGCGCCCGCGAGTCCGGGACCGGCGGTGACGGCGATGCCGTCGAGGTCCCGGGCGCTGACGCCCGCCTCCTTCAGCGCGCGGTCGATGGTCGGGACCATCGCCTCCAGGTGGGCGCGGGAGGCCACCTCGGGCACGACGCCGCCGAAGCGGGCGTGCTCGTCGACACTCGACGCGATCGCGTCCGCGAGGAGGGTGTGGCCGCGGACGATGCCCACACCGGTCTCGTCGCAGGAGGTCTCGATCCCCAGGACGAGGGGTTCGTCAGCCATTGATCTCGGTTCCTTGTACGGATGTGGAGGGGTCGTTGAGGCGCATGACGAGGGCGTCGACGTTCCCCGGCTGGTAGTAGCCGCGGCGGAAGCCGATCGCCTCGAAGCCGAAGCGCTCGTACAGCTTCTGGGCGCGGACGTTGTCGACCCGGCATTCGAGCATCACCTGGGCGCACTCGAACGCGGTCGCGGCCCGCAGCAGCTCGGTGAGGAGCAGCGCGCCGAGGCCGGTGCCCCAGTGGTCGCGCGCGACGGCGATGGTCTGGACGTCGGCGACGTCACCGGCGGCCGCGAGGCCCCCGTACCCGACGATCCGCCCGTCCTCCGGGGACTCGGCCACGACGTACCGCCGGGTCGCCTCCGGCCCGCGCGCGTGGGCCAGGTCCGACCAGAACATGCCGCGGGACCAGGCGTCCTCGGGGAAGAGGTCCTTCTCCAGCTCCAGGACGGGCTCGATGTCCCACCAGCGCATCTCGCGCAGCACCGCGGTCGTCACTTGGGGGTGACCACCTTGTAGTTCTTGGGCACCTGGGCGTCCGGCCGGCGCAGGTACAGCGGCCGCGGTGCCTGGAGTTCCGCGCCCGCGGCCAGCCGCTCCGCCGCGAGGGACGCGAGCGCGGCCGCCGTCACGTGCTCGGGGGCGCGGACGTCGGGGAACGTGTCGGGGTAGAGCAGGGCGCCCGCGCCGACGGCCGGCAGTCCCGCCACGGCCTCGGCGATCTCGGCGGGCCGGTCGACGGCCGGGTCCGTCACGCGGGTGCGCGGGTCCGCGTACCGCGCCCAGTACACCTCCTTGCGCCGGGCGTCGGTGGCCACCACGAACGGTCCCTCGACGTCGGCCGCGTACGCGAGCGCGTCGAGGGTGCACAGGCCGTGGACGGGGACCCCGAGGGCGAGGCCGAAGGTGTCGGCGGTCATCAGGCCGACGCGGAGCCCGGTGTAGGGGCCGGGCCCGGTGCCCACGACGATCGCGGTGACGGCGTCGAGGCGGGTGCCCGCCTCGGCGAGGACCCGGTCGACGGCGGGCAGCAGCAGTTCCCCATGGCGACGGGCGTCCACCTGGCTCGACGCGGCGACGACATCCGTCCCGTCGTGCAGCGCGACGGTGACGGCGGGGGTGGCGGTATCCAGAGCGAGCAAGAGCACGCAAACAGCCTACGGCGCTTCGGCCCGGGCCACGGCCGACCCGGTGCACCGTCCCTCTGCTGCTACCGTCACAGCACAGACGTACATCAAGGGCGTACGTGCGTACGAGAGGTGGGCGCAGAAGGTGGCCAGCAGCAGCTCGGGATTCGTGGCCGGGCTCACGGCGGCGGCGATCGCCGCAGTCGGTTTCCTCACCTACCAGGCGTCGGCCAGCGTGCCGGACGACCTCGGCAAGCCGTCCGCCTCCGAGACGCCGACGGCCAAGAAGTCCAAGGCGCCGGCCGGTCAGGACAAGGAGAAGGACGACCTCGTCCCCGAGAACTCGGGCACCGGCGAGCGCGTCGTGTACTCCCTCGACGAGGACCGCGTCTGGCTGGTCGGCGCGAACGAGAAGGTCACCCGGACCTTCGAGGTCACGCCCAGCGCGGTGGACCCCTCCCCCGCCACCTACACGGTCACGTCCCGCTCCGCCGCCGTCACCGGCTCCGACGGCACCCCCATCGAGCACGTCGTGCGCTTCGCCTCGGTCGACGGCGTCGTGATCGGTTTCAGCGCGGCGGTGGACGGCTCCACCCCCCGGCCCGACCCCGCCGTCAAGACGGGCGGCATCCGCGAGTCCCGCAAGGACGGCAAGGCGATGTGGCAGTTCGCCGGCATCGGCACGAAGGTGGTCGTGGTCGAGTAGGGGCCTGCCGAGGCAAGGGGGCACCCACAAGGGGCGCGGGGAACTGCGCGACAAGCCCCCGCCCGCGGCCGCGACACGGCCCAGGACATCCCTCCCGGCGCGCGAGCTCTACGCAGCCCGAGGGTGCCGCCCCTCCACCGCCCGCCGTTGCTCCCCCCGAACCGGCGGAGCGGCCGGCGTGGACACCGCCTTCGCCGCCGCACAGCTTGCCAGCAGGTCCCGCATCGACACCCCGGCCGCCCCGGAGACCGCCCCGGAGGCCACTCCGGACGGCCGCCGATCCCGTCGCTCCGAACCCTGCATGGACGCCTCCCGGTGCCACCGGCGAACCAAGTTAGGTAGACCTAACCAAGGACTGGTTACCATGTGACCACGCGGGAAGCGTCAAAGCAACATTTTGCCGACACCTTGTCGGAACCGACGCGGGAAGCGGCCCACCGGCGGCGGAGCCGCCCACTCGGGCGCGGCCCGCCGCCGTACGGTCCCGCTCGGGCGGGGGCCTCAGGCCGACAGCACGCCCAGCTCGACGGAGGCCCACCGCTGCCCGAGCCCGGTGACGGTCACGTGCCGCACCTCGTCGGTGGTGTCACCGACCGCCCGGTGGATGACGACATGGAGCCGGTCGTCGGTCAGCTCCTCGACCTTGCCCTCGCCCCACTCCACCACGATCACCGAGTCCGGCAGCGAGACGTCGAGATCGAGGTCCTCCATCTCGTCGAGCCCGCCGGCCAGGCGGTACGCGTCGACGTGGACGAGCGGCGGCCCCTCCCCCAGCGAGGGATGCACGCGCGCGATGACGAACGTCGGCGAGGTGACGGCTCCGCGCACCCCGAGCCCTTCCCCGAGCCCCCGGGTCAGGGTCGTCTTCCCGGCGCCCAGCTCGCCGTTGAGCATGACGAGATCGCCCGGACGCAGCAGTTTGGCGAGCCGGCGGCCCAGCTCCAGCATCTGCTCGGGAGACTGCACGACCGCCTCGAAGGACGTCACGGCCGACGAGGACGACGAAGGTGAGGAGGTCGACGAGGACGACGAGGGCGACGAGGGGACGGCCCCGGGCTCACCCGGGGCGTACCGTGCTGCTGGCGCTTCCATAACCACTTACGGTAGCCCCCGTCGGCACGGCACCCGCCCGGGTGAGCAGGTCGGCGAGCCGGTCGGTGACCACCTCGGGGTGCTCCAGCATCACCAGGTGCCCGGCGTCCGGCACGAGCACCAGCTCCGCGTCCGGCAGCAGATCGGAGATCGCCTCGCTGTGCTCGCTCGGCGTGACGAGGTCCTTGACCCCGGCCAGCACGAGCACCGGCAGCTCGGCGAAGGCCGAGAGCGCCTCCGTCTTGTCGTGCTCGGTGAACGCCGGGTAGAACTCGGCGACCACGTCGATCGGCGTCCCCTCGATCATCCGTTCGGCGAACCGGGCGACCGCCGGGTCCACGTCCCGCGACGCGAACGAGTACCGCTTGATGATCCCGGCGAACAGGTCGGCGGTCGCCCGCCGCCCCCGTTCCACCAGCGCGGCCTGCTGCCCGAGCGCCCTGAGCACCCCCGGGAGCACCCGCCGCACCGCGTTGACGCCCGCGACGGGCAGCCCGAAGTTGACCTCGCCGAGCCGCCCCGACGACGTACCGACCAGGGCGACGGCGACGACCCGCTCGCGGATCAGCTCGGGGTAGTGGGCGGCGAGCGCCATGACGGTCATCCCGCCCATGGAGTGCCCGACGAGCACCACGGGCCCCTCGGGCACGGCCGCGTCGATCACGGCCTTGAGGTCCCGCCCCAGCTGGTCGATGGTGACCGGCTTGCCGTCGGGCGCCTGGCCCCGCCCGGAGCGGCCGTGGCTGCGCTGGTCCCAGTGCACGGTCCGTACGACACCGCGCAGCGCGGCCCGCTGGAAGTGCCAGGAGTCCTGGTTGAGGCAGTAGCCGTGGCTGAAGACCACGGTGACGGGGGCCGGTGACTTGCGGCCGAAGAGGCGGCGCCTGCGGGGCGCGAGACCGGCCTCGGGCTCGATGTCGTCGACCTCGTAGTACAGCTCGGTGCCGTCGTCCGCGTGCGCCTTGCCGGGGGTGCCGCGCAGTGTCCCGTACGGGCCCGTGGAGTCGAGCGCGAGCCGGGCCTTCCTGCGCATGCCGCGGCCCACGGTGAGCCGCTCTATGGCGACACCGGCGGCCGCGCCCGCGGCGACCACACCTATCGCCGCCCCCGCGACGCCCGCCCGGCGCCAGGTCCCGCCGGCGGCGGACGCGGCTGTGGCGGCCGCGCTCGCGACGGCCTCCACGGCCTCCGCGCTGCTCTCGCTCACTTCCCGCTCCTCTTCACCGGCCCTCGGGCCCCGGGGCCTTGCCGCTCCGCACACCCGTACGGAGTTTCCCGTCTCGTCCGACTTTCACCTGACAGCGGTGTACGCGCGCCTGCTCGTGGCGGACTCGCGCCGCCGACGCGGACGCGTTCACACTTGCCCGGCCGCCCATGTGCTCACCCGTTCGTGGGTACGGGATTCCTCACACCTGCTCACCCGTGTCGACGTAGACGCGCGGGACGCGGGTTCCGATGCGGGTCACGATCTCGTACGCGATGGTCCCGGCCGCCTTCGCCCAGTCCTCGGCGGTCGGTTCGCCGGCGTCGCCGGCACCGAACAGCACCACCTCGTCACCGGCGACGGGTTCGTCCCCGCCGAGGTCGACCACGAACTGGTCCATCGCGACCCGGCCCGCGACCGTCCGCCACTTCCCGCCGACGAGCACGGGCCCGGTGCCGGAGGCGTGCCGGGGGACGCCGTCCGCGTAGCCGACGGGGACGAGGCCGAGGGTCGTGGCGCCCGGGGTGACGTAGTGGTGCCCGTAGCTGACGCCGTGGCCCCCGGGCACGTGCTTGACCAGGGCGAGCGAGGCACTGAGCCGCATCACGGGACGCAGCCCGAGGTCGGCCGAACTGCCCAGCTCCGGGCTGGGCGAGATGCCGTAGACGGCGATGCCCGCCCGGACGAGGTCGAAGTGGCTCTCCGGGAGGGTGAGCGTGGCGGGCGAGTTGGCGATGTGCCGCACCTCGGGCCGCACGCCCCGGTCCTCCGCGTACGTCACCATCTCGCGGAAGAGGCCGAGCTGCGCGGCGACGGACGGGTGCCCCGGCTCGTCGGCGCACGCCAGGTGCGACCAGATCCCGGTGACGGCGACGAGCCCCTCGGCCTCGGCGGCCAGCGCCTCGGCTACCAGCTCCGCCCAGTCCTCCGGCTGGCAGCCGTTCCGCCCGAGCCCCGTGTCGGCCTTGAGCTGCACCCGCGCGCGTGCGCCCGCCGCGCGGGCGGCGTCGGTGACCTCCCGCAGCGCCCACAGCCCGCTGACCGACACGTCGAGGTCGGCCTCGATCGCCTCCCGCCACGGCCCGCCGGGCGCCCACAGCCAGCACATGATGCGGCCCGGCAGCCCCGCCGCGCGCAACGCCAGCGCCTCCTCGGGCGTGGCCGTACCCAGCCAGGCGGCCCCCGCCTCGACCGCCGCCCGCGCACACCGCACCGCCCCGTGGCCGTACGCGTCCGACTTGACGACGGCCATCAGGGCGGCACCCGGCGCCAGCGCGCGCAAGGTCCGCACGTTGGCCCGCAGGGCGTCCAGATCGATCTCGGCGCGGGCCCGCAGGGGCGCGGTCCGCGAAGGCACTGTCTCACTCATGTCAGCCCCAGTGTCTCAGAGCCCGGGGCCACCCCCACGGCACCCCGTGGACGGGGGCTCACTTGCCCGCCCGCCGCCCCCACACGAACACCCGGTCCTTGGTCTTCAGCACCCCCCACAGGGTCCGCGCGTCCGCCAGCCGCAGGTTCACACACCCCATGGAGCCGATCTCCGTGTAGATGGACCCGTACACGGCGTGGAACGCCTGCCCGCCGCTGAAGAACTGCGCGTACGGCATCGGTTGGTGATACAGCGTCGACCAGTGGTTCTTGTGCTTCCAGTACACCGTGTGCCAGCCCGCCCGGGTCGGGTACTGCCGCCGCCCGCTGCGCATCGGCACCGGTCCGAACACCACCTTCTTGCCCTTCTGCACCCAGGTCAGCTGCCGCGTCAGGTCCACGCACGCCACCCGGTACGTGCGCACCGGGCACTTCCCCGCCGCGTTGGGGTTCTTGCGGGCCGAGAGGTACTGCATCCGCGCCCAGGTCACCGGCCCGGCGAAGCCGATGGCCGGCTTGATGCCCTCCTTGATCTGGAACGCGCGGATGGCGAGACAGTCGGCCCTCGACTGCTTCGCGTTCGCGTTCTTCAGCTTGAGCCACCGCTCGACCTGCTTCTGGTACGGGCCCGTGGCCGTCGTGCAGGTGACCTTCGCGTCGGCGACCGCCTCGGCCTCGCTGAGCGGCACGTACTCGATGAGGTCGTACGTCCCGGCCGCGGCGCTGCGCGGCTCCACCGCCTCCTCCAGGGCGCTCGGCCGGTACACGCGCGGTGGCAGCACCTGGTCGGGTGTGTCGAGGTGCCAGGGCTGGTGGGGGCCGGGCGGCACGCCGGGGACGAGTTGCTCGTCGGCGGGCGCGGGTGGTGGCACCTCGGCCAGGGCGCTGTCCAGGGGCAGGACGCCCACCAGGGCGAGGAACACGGCGACACACCGAAGGGTCGTGCGCCGGTTCCCGCGCGCGCGGCGGGCGACGTGGTGGGGCGTGGTTTGTCCGCTCGTCATGTGGTCAGCCATACGTGCCGCTCACCAGCGCGGGAGTGCGCCGCGCGCGCCGGGTCACCCGAATATCGCGCGCCGGGTCACCCGATGTGAGGGCTCACCCCGAAGCCGATCGTCACGTACAGTCACAGACGGCACACATTATGTCGCGTTCGAGGGCACCACCGGACACCACCGGACACCACAGGGGTTGATATGTGCGGAATCGTGGGATACGTCGGATCACAGTCCGCGCTCGACGTGGTCCTGGCCGGACTGAAGCGGCTGGAGTACCGGGGGTACGACTCGGCGGGCGTGGCGGTGCCGGCCGACGGGGGCCTGGCCGCCGCCAAGAAGGCGGGGAAGCTGGTGAACCTGGAGAAGGAGCTGGTCGGCCGTCCGCTGCCCAGCGGCTCCACCTGCATCGGCCACACCCGCTGGGCCACCCACGGCGGCCCCACCGACGTCAACGCCCACCCGCACCTGGACAACGCGGGCCGGGTCGCCGTCGTCCACAACGGCATCATCGAGAACTTCGCGACCCTGCGCGCCGAACTGACCGAGCGGGGCCACGAGCTGGCGTCCGAGACGGACACCGAGGTCGTCGCCCATCTGCTCGCCGAGGAGTACTCGTCGTGCGACGACCTCGCGGAGTCGATGAGACTGGTCTGCCGCCGCCTGGAGGGCGCGTTCACCCTGGTCGCGGTGCACGCGGACGCGCCCGACGTGGTCGTGGGCGCCCGCCGCAACTCCCCGCTGGTGGTCGGTGTCGGCGAGGGCGAGGCGTTCCTCGCGTCGGACGTCGCCGCGTTCATCGAGCACACCCGGTCGGCGATCGAGCTGGGCCAGGACCAGGTGGTGGAGCTGCGCCGCGACGGCGTGACGGTGACGACGTTCGACGGCCGCCCCGCCGAGGTCCGCTCGTACCACGTCGACTGGGACGCGTCGGCCGCCGAGAAGGGCGGCTACGACTACTTCATGCTCAAGGAGATCGCCGAGCAGCCGAAGGCGGTCGCCGACACCCTGCTGGGCCGGATCGACACGGCGGGCTCCCTGACCCTGGACGAGGTCCGCATCTCCGACCAGGAACTGCGCGACCTGGAGAAGGTGGTCATCGTCGCGTGCGGTACGGCCTTCCACGCGGGCCTCATCGCCAAGTACGCCATCGAGCACTGGACGCGGGTGCCCTGCGAGGTGGAGCTGGCCAGCGAGTTCCGCTACCGGGACCCCATCCTCGACCACCGCACCCTCGTCGTCGCGATCTCCCAGTCCGGCGAGACCATGGACACGCTGATGGCCGTGCGCCACGCGCGCGAACAGGGCGCCCGGGTCCTCGCCATCTGCAACACCAACGGCTCGACGATCCCCCGCGAGTCGGACGCGGTCCTCTACACCCACGCGGGCCCCGAGGTCGCCGTCGCCTCCACGAAGGCGTTCCTGACCCAGCTGGTCGCCTGCTACCTGGTCGCCCTGTACCTGGGCCAGGTGCGCGGCACCCAGTGGGGCGACGAGATCCGGGCGGTGATCCGCGACCTCTCCCGCATCTCCCGCGCGGTCGAGCGGGTCCTCGAAACGATGGAACCGGTACGGGAGTTGGCGCGCACCCTCGCCGCGAAGGACACGGTGCTGTTCCTCGGCCGCCACGTGGGCTACCCGGTGGCCCTGGAAGGCGCCCTGAAACTGAAGGAACTGGCCTACATGCACGCGGAGGGCTTCGCGGCGGGCGAGCTGAAACACGGCCCGATCGCCCTGATCGAGGAGGACCTCCCGGTGGTCGTCGTGGTCCCCTCCCCCGCGGGCCGCTCCCTCCTCCACGACAAGATCGTCTCCAACATCCAGGAGATCCGCGCGCGGGGCGCCCGCACGATCGTCATCGCCGAGGAGGGCGACGAGACGGTCGCCCCCTACGCCGACCACCTCATCCGCGTCCCCGCGACCCCCACCCTCCTCCAGCCCCTGGTCTCCACGGTCCCCCTCCAGGTCTTCGCCTGCGAACTGGCCACGGCCCGCGGCAACGAGGTGGACCAGCCCCGCAACCTGGCGAAGTCGGTGACGGTGGAATGACCGGACCGGCGCCGCACGGCCGTCGGCGGCCCTGGTCCGATCCGGCCCTCTGCCGGTGTGACGCCCCCTGCCGGGGCGGCGCGCCGTAGGGTGCTGATCATGCCCATCATCGGAGTCGGCATCGACGTCGCCGAGATCGACCGTTTCCGCGCGGCCCTGGAACGGACCCCGTCCATGGCCGAACGCCTCTTCGTGCCCGACGAACTGCTCCTCCCGAGCGGCGAACGCCGGGGCATCGCCTCCCTCGCGGCCCGCTTCGCCGCGAAGGAGGCCCTCGCCAAGGCCCTCGGCGCGCCCTCCGGCCTCCACTGGACCGACGCCGAGGTCTGCGTCGAACCCTCCGGCCAACCCCGCCTCCGGGTGACCGGCACGGTGGCGGACCGCGCGGCCGAACTCGGCGTCAAGTCCTGGCACATCTCGCTCAGCCACGACGCGGGCGTGGCCTCGGCGGTGGTGATCGCCGAGGGCTGAGGCGAGGGCGCGCCATCGCTCGGGGGCGCGGTACGCCGACGGCCGCGGCTTCGTCGTGGTCGTTCGCGCAGTTCCCCGCACCCCTGAGGGACGAACCTGACGGCCCGCTTTCGCGGACGGCACCGCACAAAAGCACGAGCGCCACGGGCAGCACGGGCGGCACGGACGCACGGCTGGCACGGACGCACGGCTGGCAGGGACGCCACGGGCAGCACGAGCAGCACGGACGCACGGCTGGCACGGACGCCACGAGCGGCACGAGCAGCACGGACGCACGGCTGGCACGGACGCCACGAGCGGCACGAGCAGCACGGACGCACGGCTGGCACGGACGCCACGAGCGGCACGAGCAGCACGGACGCACGGCTGGCACGGACGCCACGAGCGGCACGAGCAGCACGGACGCACGGCTGGCACGGACGCCACGAGCGGCACGAGCAGCACGGACGCACGGCTGGCACGGACGCCACGAGCGGCACGAGCAGCACGGACGCACGGCTGGCACGGACGCCACGAGCGGCACGAGCAGCACGGACGCACGGCTGGCACGGACGCCACGAGCGGCACGAGCAGCACGGACGCACGGCTGGCACGGACGCCACGAGCGGCACGAGCAGCACGGACGCACGGCTGGCACGGACGCCACGAGCGGCACGAGCAGCACGGACGCACGGCTGGCACGGACGCCACGAGCGGCACGAGCAGCACGGACGCACGGCTGGCACGGACGCCACGAGCGGCACGAGCAGCACGGACGCACGGCTGGCACGGACGCCACGAGCGGCACGAGCAGCACGGACGCACGGCTGGCACGGACGCCACGAGCGGCACGAGCAGCACGGACGCACGGCTGGCACGGACGCCACGAGCGGCACGAGCAGCACGGACGCACGGCTGGCACGGACGCCACGAGCGGCACGAGCAGCACGGACGCACGGCTGGCACGGACGCCACGAGCGGCACGAGCAGCACGGACGCACGGCTGGCACGGACGCCACGAGCGGCACGAGCGCCACGGGCAGCGCGGACGCCACGGGCAGCGTGGACGCCACGGGCAGCGTGGACGCCACGGGCAGCGTGGACGCCACGGGCAGCGTGGACGCCACGGGCAGCGTGGGCGGGAAAAGCACGGGGCGTAGCCCCGGCCGCTTTTCAGGGGCGCGGGGAACTGCGCGAACAACCCCCACCCACCCGCACCCGCCGACACACCCCGCGGCCCCGAGCCACCAGGTGCCCACCCCCACCTCTCTCACCACGCACCGACCACCCCGAGGCTCACCCCTCCCCCCGGCCGAAAGAGAAGGGCACACTCGACCCCATGCGCTCAGCCCACCGCGTAGAAACCGTCCGCTCAGCCGAACGCACCCTCATGGCCCGACTCCCCGCCGGCGCCCTGATGCAGCGCGCCGCCGCCGGCCTCGCCGCCGCCTGCGCGGACGCCCTCGGCCGGGTCTACGGCAGCCGCGTCGTCCTCCTCACCGGCAGCGGGGACAACGGCGGCGACACCCTGTACGCCGGCGCCCGCCTCGCCAGGCGCGGCGCGGGCGTGACGGCCGTACTCCTCACCCCGGACCACACCCACCCGGACGCACTCAGGGCCCTCCTGCGCGCCGGCGGCACCACCACCACGGCGGACTCCGCCACGGACGCCATCGCCCGCGCCGACCTCGTCCTGGACGGCATCGTCGGCATCGGCGGCAAGGGCGGCCTGCGCCCCGAGGCCGCCCGCCTCGCCGGACTCGTCGCCGCCTCCCGCGCCACGGTCGTCGCCGTGGACCTCCCGAGCGGCATCGAACCGGACACCGGAGAGATCCACGGCACCGCCCTCCGCGCCGACCTCACCGTCACCTTCGGCACGCACAAGCCGGGCCTGCTCATCGACCCGGCCCGCGCGTACGCCGGCTCCGTGCGCCTCGTCGACATCGGGCTGGCGAGCACCCTCCCGGGCACCCCGGACCTGGAGTCCCTCCAGCACGCCGACCTGGCCGCGCTCCTCCCCCGCCCGGCCGCGGAGAGCGACAAGTACCGCCGGGGGGTCGTGGGCATCGCCGCCGGTTCGGCCCGCTACCCGGGGGCCGCGGTCCTCGCGGTCGCCGGCGCCCTGCGCTCCGGGGCCGGCGCCGTCCGCTACGTGGGCCCGGCCGCCGACGCCGTCCTCGCCCGCTTCCCGGAGACCCTCGTGTCGGACAGCGGCCCGAGGAAGGCCGGCCGGGTCCAGGCGTGGGTGACCGGCCCCGGCGCGGGCGACGACGCGGCCCCGGTCGCCGAGGCGCTCTCCACCGACGTCCCCGTCCTGCTGGACGCCGACGGCCTGCGCCTCGCGGACCCGGCCGCCGTACGGGCCCGTAGCGCCCCCACCGTCATGACCCCGCACGCGGGCGAGGCCGCGGCGCTGCTGGGCGTGGCCCGCGAGGAGGTCGAGTCGGCCCGGCTGACCGCCGTGCGCGAGCTGGCCCGCCGCTACGCCGCCACGGTGCTCCTGAAGGGCTCGACCACCCTGGTCGCCGGCCCCGACGACGCCACCCCGGTCCGGGTGAACCCCACCGGCACCCCGTGGCTGGCCACCGCCGGCAGCGGCGACGTCCTCTCCGGTCTCACCGGCTCCCTGCTGGCCGCGGGCCTCGCGCCCCTGGACGCGGCGAGCGCGGCGGCGTACCTCCACGGCCTGGCGGGCCGCTACGCCGCGAACGGCGCCCCCGCAGCCGCACAGGACGTCGCGGACGCCATCCCGGCGGCCTGGCGGGACATCAGGGGCTGACGGTCACCCCCGTCTCGCCGTCACCCCGTCCCACCGCGACCGACGGCGAGGCGGGGGCCGTCACTCCCCCTCCTCGATCCGGTCGAGGGCGTCCCGCACCATGCCCAGGTACTCGACCTCCTCGCACCGCGGCTTGCTCCCCATCCGGTACATGTCCATGGCGTCGTCGAGGCACTCGCCCAGATCCTCGTCCGGCAGGTCGTCCGCCAGCTCACTGCAGACCTGCCCGGCGAACTCCTGGTCAGCGCGCGTAGACCATACGGAAGCCACCCGATCGCCCCTCAGGTAAGTCGGGAGGCGGCTCCCTCCCGAGTGCCGGGGACGGTAGTCCCCCGCACACCCGGGGTCCATACCTTCACCACAGTTCACCCACAGTGAGGAACCGGTCCGCTACCGTGCCGCGGCCGAGGGTGACGGACCCCACCCCGCCGCCCCGTTCGAACTCCGTTAACAATGGACTGTGATCTCACCGGTCTCCTCGTTGCCGCGGAGCGCCCACCGGCCCAGGCCGGAGGCGACTCCCTACGTCGACCTCACCCGAACCGAGTGGAGCGCGCTGCGTGACAAGACGCCGCTGCCACTGACCGCCGAGGAGGTCG
Organism: Streptomyces sp. HM190; assembly: GCF_009857135.1. Classification (GTDB taxonomy): domain Bacteria; phylum Actinomycetota; class Actinomycetes; order Streptomycetales; family Streptomycetaceae; genus Streptomyces; species Streptomyces heilongjiangensis. The sequence goes on along the minus strand of NZ_CP047318.1, from coordinate 5,275,075 downwards.
AGAAGCTGCGTGGCCTGGGCGACGTCATCGACCTCGACGAGGTACGGGACATCTACCTGCCGCTGTCCCGGCTCCTCAACCTCTACGTGGGCGCCACCGACGGCCTGCGCGGCGCCCTCAACACGTTCCTCGGCGAGCAGGGCTCCCAGTCGGGCACCCCGTTCGTCATAGGCGTCGCGGGCTCCGTGGCCGTCGGCAAGTCCACCGTCGCCCGTCTCCTCCAGGCCCTCCTCGCCCGCTGGCCGGAGCACCCGCGCGTGGAGCGGGTCACCACGGACGGCTTCCTGCTCCCGATGAAGGACCTCCGCGATCGCGGCCTGGTCTCCCGCAAGGGCTTCCCCGAGTCGTACGACCGCCGTACGCTCACCCGCTTCGTCGCCGACATCAAGGCCGGCAAGGACGAGGTGACGGCCCCGGTCTACTCCCACCTCATCTACGACATCGTCCCGGACCGGCGGCTCACGGTCCGCCGCCCCGACATCCTCATCGTCGAGGGCCTCAACGTCCTCCAGCCCGCACTCCCCGGCAAGGACGGGCGCACCCGCGTCGGTCTCGCGGACTACTTCGACTTCAGCGTGTACGTCGACGCCCACCCCGACGACGTCGAGCGCTGGTACCTCAACCGGTTCCGGAAGCTGCGGGAGACCGCGTTCCAGGACCCGTCCTCGTACTTCCGCACGTACACCCAGGTCTCCGAGGAGGAGGCCCTCGACTACGCCCGCACCCAGTGGCGCACCATCAACAAGCCCAACCTGATCGAGAACATCGCGCCCACCCGGGGCCGCGCCACCCTGATCATCCGCAAGGGCTCCGACCACAAGGTGAAGCGCCTCAGCCTCCGCAAGCTGTGAGAACCGGCGGCCCGCCCGCACCCTCGCGGGCGGGCCGTCCAACGGGTGCTGTTAGAAAGGCACCATGCTGCATCTGCGCCTGATCACCCCGGCCGAGCGGACCGACGAGGTGGTGCGCCTGATCGAGACGACGATCGGCACCACCCATCTCGTCGTGATGCCGGGCGCGGCCCTCAACCCCTCCGGCGACGTCGTCATGTGCGACGTCGCGCGCGAGGCGGGCGACGAACTGATCGGCGCGCTGCGCGAGCTGCACCTGGACAGGACCGGCTCGATCGCCGTCGAGAACATCGACCTGTCGCTCTCCCGGCGCGCCGACAAGGCCGAGAAAGAGGCACCGGGCGAGGGCGCCGACGCCGTGCTGTGGGAGCACCTGGCGGACGCGACCCACGAGGAGTCGACGCTCTCCATCACCTACGTCGCCTTCATCACCCTCGCCACGATGATCGCCGCGTGCGGTGTCGTCCTCGACAACGCGATCCTGATCGTCGGCGCGATGGCCGTCGGCCCCGAGTTCGGCCCCCTGGCCGGCCTGAGCACGGCCCTGGTGCAGCGGCGCCCGCGGCTGGCACTGCGCTCCCTGATCGCCCTGCTCGTGGGCTTCGCGGTGGCGATGGCGGTGACGGTCGGCTTCAGTCTCTTCATGGACGGGCTCGGCTACTTCTCCGAGGCCAAGCTGGAGGCGGACCGCCCCAGCACCGCCTTCGTCTACGCCCCCGACGCGTTCTCGTTCATCGTGGCCGTCCTCGCCGGGATCGCGGGCACGCTCTCCCTGACGTCGGCGAAGTCGGGCGCCCTGGTGGGCGTCGCCATCTCCGTCACCACGGTCCCGGCGGCCGCCAACGCGGCGGTGGCCCTGGCCTACGGCGACACGAGGCAGACGGTGGGCTCGACGAACCAGCTGCTGCTCAACCTCGCGGGCATCCTCCTGGCGGCCACGCTCACCCTGATCCTCCAGAAGTGGCTCTGGGCGAGGCAGCGCTCCGTGACGAAGGACGCCCGATGACTCCGGGCGGCTCCGGGGGCCACCGGTCGGGGGCGCGGGGCGGTGCAGGGATGCGGCTTTGCCGCGGGGGCGCGACAAGCCACGGCGACCCCGCGCCCGCCGACCGCAGAACCCGGGCCCAGGCCCCGGCCCCCGGGCCCTGTTCCCGGAACCGGCGCCCTACCCCAGCGCCGACTTCACCGCGTCAGCAAGCCGCCCGGCGACGGACCGCGCCTGCTCGATGTCGGCGGCCTCCACCATCACCCGCACCAGCGGCTCCGTGCCCGACGGGCGCAGCAGCACCCGCCCGGTCGACCCCAGCTCCCGCTCGGCGTCGGCGACGGCGGCGGTCAGCTCCGCGGAGGTCCCCACCCGCGTCCGGTCCACGTCCGGCACGTTGATGAGCACCTGCGGCAGCCGCTCCATGACCCCCGCGAGGTCCTTCAGCGTCCGCCCGGTCCGCGCGATCCGCGCCGCCAGCAGCAGCCCGGTCAGCGTGCCGTCCCCGGTGGTCGCGTGGTCGAGGACGATGACGTGCCCGGACTGCTCGCCACCGAGGGCGTAGCCGTGCTCCTTCATCTCCTCCAGCACGTAACGGTCGCCGACCGCGGTCTGGACGAGCCGCAGCCCCTCCCGCTCCAGCGCCAGCTTGAAGCCGAGGTTGGACATGACGGTGGCGACGACGGTGTCCGAGCGGAGTGCCCCCCGCTCCCGCATGTCCAGGGCGAGCACGGCGAGGATCTGGTCCCCGTCGACCTCGTTGCCCTCGTGGTCGACGGCCAGGCACCGGTCGGCGTCCCCGTCGTGCGCGATGCCGAGGTGCGCGCCGTGCTCGACGACGGCGGCACGCAGCTTCCCGAGGTGCGTGGACCCGCACCCGTCGTTGATGTTGAGCCCGTCCGGCTCGGCCCCGATCGTGACGACCTCGGCCCCGGCCCGGGTGAACGCCTCCGGGGAGACCCCGGCGGCCGCGCCGTGCGCCTCGTCGAGGACGATCCGCAGCCCGTCCAGCCGGTTCGGCAGCACGGCCAGCAGGTGTTCGACGTACCGCCCGAACCCTTCGTCGTACGAACGGACACGGCCGACACCGGCACCCGTCGGCCGGTCCCAGGGGGCCCCGGTGCGGTGCTCCTCGTACACGGCCTCGATCTTGTCCTCCAGCTCGTCGGCGAGCTTGTGCCCGCCGCGGGCGAAGAACTTGATGCCGTTGTCGGGCATGGCGTTGTGGCTGGCGGAGAGCATCACGCCGAGGTCGGCGCCCAGCTCGCCGGTGAGGAACGCCACCGCCGGGGTGGGCAGCACACCGACGCGCAGCACGTCGACGCCCGCGCTGGCGAGGCCGGCCACGACGGCCGCCTCCAGGAACTCCCCGGACGCTCGCGGATCCCGCCCGACCACCGCCACCGGCTTGTGGCCTTCGAACGTGCCCGCCTCGGCGAGTACGTGTGCCGCCGCCACGGAGAGTCCGAGCGCGAGCTCGGCCGTCAGATCCGCGTTGGCGACACCGCGCACGCCGTCCGTGCCGAAGAGTCGTCCCACTGTGGTGTCCTCCGAATTGCTCAGAATGTGCGGCTCGTACCAGGTGGTCCCGTACCGGGCGTCCCCCACCGGTTGTCCCCCGAGTGTCCCGGCACCCCCCGGGCCAAGTACATCCCCTGAGACTGTCCTCCCCCGTTCGGGGTTGTACCGGCAGTCTGCGCGGAGTCGTGCGGGAACAGAAGCGGCTCTGCTACGCAAACCGCCCCGGCGGCACAGGTACGTGCCACCGGGGCGTTGCGTGCGGTGCAGCGAGCGGTGTTTAGCGCTTGCTGTACTGCGGAGCCTTGCGGGCCTTCTTCAGACCGGCCTTCTTGCGCTCGACCGCGCGGTCGTCGCGGCGGAGGAAGCCGGCCTTCTTGAGGGCGCCACGGTTGTTGTCGACGTCGGCCTCGTTCAGGGCGCGGGCGACACCGAGACGGAGCGCACCGGCCTGGCCGGAGACGCCGCCACCGGCGATGCGGGCGATGACGTCGTAGCGGCCCTCGAGCTCGAGAACCTTGAACGGCTCGTTGACCTCCTGCTGGTGGACCTTGTTCGGGAAGTAGTCCTCGAGCGTGCGCCCGTTGATCTTCCACTTGCCCGTGCCCGGCACGATGCGGACGCGCGCGATGGCGTTCTTGCGGCGGCCCAGGCCGGCGGCCGGCTGGGGCTCGCCGAAGCGGGAGGCCATGGACTCGGTGGTGTACTCGCCCTCGACGGGGACGTCCGACTCCGTGGTGTAGCTGTCGATGTCAAGCTCTTCGAGCGGCTGCTCGGCAGTGGTCTCGGCCACGATTCTCCTCAGATTCTCTTCAGGCTTAGGGGGCGGCCGGACTTACTGCGCGACCTGGGTGATCTCGAACGGCACCGGCTGCTGGGCAGCGTGCGGGTGCTGGTCGCCCGAGTAGACCTTCAGCTTGGAGAGCATCTGACGGCCCAGGGAGTTCTTGGGAAGCATGCCCTTGACGGCCTTCTCGACGGCCTTCTCGGGGTTCTTCTCCAGCAGCTCGTCGTAACGGACGGAGCGCAGACCACCCGGGTAGCCGGAGTGGCGGTAGGCCATCTTCTGGGTCCGCTTGTTGCCGGACAGGTGCACCTTGTCCGCGTTGATGATGATGACGAAGTCACCAGTGTCGACGTGGGGCGCGTAGATCGGCTTGTGCTTGCCGCGGAGCAGGGTCGCGGCGGTGGTGGCGAGACGACCCAGGACAACGTCCTGAGCGTCGATGACGTGCCACTGACGCGTCACATCGCCGGGCTTGGGGCTGTACGTACGCACGGTTCGTAGCCTTCGCTTCTTCAGTGAGGTTCCTGACAAGGTCACCGAAGACGATCACGACAGCCCTGACCGCACAGCGGTGACGCAAACCGCGTGCTGGTCGCTGGTCATCGGCCCGGTGGACCGGTGTAAGGGCGTCTCACGTGAGAATGAGCAAGCCAATACACATAACGAACCCGAAGAATAGCCGTGCCGCCCCGGACGGGTCAAAACGGCCCCGGCACACGGCCCCACCGCGCCGCGCGGACGATCGTCCCGACCACCCATGGTTGGCGGCATTTGCCCCCGCCCGCCAGATCACGCTAGGGGCTCAACTCCCCCTGGACACTGACCATCACCCCCCTTCCCCCGTCTAAAATGCGCCCCATGAGCTTTGGGCAGGGGGGGTCCCAGTGGAGCCCCGGGGGTTCCCACAATCCGTGGGGCGATCAGTGGGGTTCCTCTAACCAGACCCCGGACTGGGCCGCGCTGGCCGAGCAGTCCGAAACACGCAACAGGCGCCGCAGACTGCTGATGATCGTCGGCGGCGCGATAGCCACCGTCGGGATCGGCGCCGCCGTGGCCGTCGCCGTCGTGAACGCCGACGGCGGAGGGGGCACGAACACCACGGCGAACCAGCCGGGCGATCTGCCGGGCACCGCGGACATCCCGAGCGCGAGCACGAAGACGGACCCGTCGTTCGAGCCCACGACCGCGCCGCCGCCGCTGGACCCGAAGGAGTTCATCTCCAGCTCGGGCAAGGACAAGGCGCCGATCAGCCCGGACATCCTGTTCCCGGGGTCCCAGCTGACCATGGGCGACAACGTCTACCGCAAGGGCCCGACCGCCGACACCAAGGACTGCGCCTCGGCCGTCCAGGGCACCCTCGACAAGGTCCTGAACGACAACGACTGCACCCGCTTCCTGCGTGTCACGTACTTCAAGGGCGAGGTCGCCGTCACGGCCGGCGTCGCCCTCTTCGACACCAAGGCCAAGGCCAGTGACGCCAAGGCGGACGCGGACAAGAAGAGCGTGATCACCTCGCTCTCCGGCGAAGGCGTGCCCGCCTTCTGCCGCACCACGATCTGCTACACGTCCACGAACTCCTACGGCCGCTACGCCTACTTCACCGTGGCCGGCTACACCGACGGCAGGGACGTGACGGAGAAGGACAAGGCCGTCTTCGCCGCCGGCGAGGACCTGGCCGAGTTCACCTTCCGCCAGATCCACCGCCGCGGCGAGGCCCAGGCGTCCGCCGCGGCCAACGGCCAGTAGGGGCCCGCCGCACACGGCCGCCCGGGGTCAGCAGCAGCCGCCCCCGGGCGCGCCCGGCAGGGTCCGCCGGTTCCGCGCCTCCTTGTTCCGCGCGGCCAGCAGCTCGTCGGCGGGGTACCCGACCTCCTCCAGGGTCAGCCCGTGCGGCCGTACGACGTGCACGGCGGAGTCCCGGACCCCGGCGGCCAGCACCTCGGCGGGCCAGTCGGCGCCGCGGTGCCCGTCCCCCACGAAGAGCAGCGCCCCGATGAGGGAGCGCACCATGTTGTGGCAGAACGCGTCGGCCCGCACGGTCGCCGTGATGATCCCGTCGTCGCCCCGCACCAGGCTCAGCTCCTGGAGGGTGCGGATGGTGGTCGCCCCCTCGCGCCGCTTGCAGTAGGCCGCGAAGTCGTGCTCGCCCAGCAGCCCCCGGGCCGCCGCGTTCATGGCGTCGACGTCGAGCGGCCAGTCGTGCCACAGCACGTGGTTGCGCAGCAGCGGATCGACGCCGCCGGGGTTGTCGGTGACGCGGTAGGCGTAGCGCCGCCACACGGCCGAGAACCGGGCGTTGAAGCCGCTCGGCGCCTCCCGGAGCGCCCACACCCGTACATCCCTCGGCAGCCGCCCCGCGAGCCGCTTGAGCAGCTTCCCGTGGTGCTCGTCCCACACCTTCCGCGGCAGGTCGACATGGGCCACCTGCCCCCGGGCGTGCACCCCGGCGTCGGTCCGGCCGGCCACGGTCAGCTCGTACGTCTCCGCCGACCGCGTCACGGTCCGCAGGGCGTCCTCGATCTCCCCCTGCACGGTCCGCCGCCCGCCGGCCTGCTTGGCCCACCCGGAGAACTCGGTCCCGTCGTAGGACAGGTCCAGCCGCACACGGACATGACCGGGCTGTACTTCGTCACTCACCCCTGGATCCTCTCAGGTACGGAAAAAGCGGGCCCGCTCCCGTAGGAACAGGCCCGCTCAAACGCGCCCCGTTTTTCAGGCGCGCGGGGAACCGCGCGAACAACCACGACGAACCGGCGGCCGCGGACGAGCAGCTCCCCGCAGACGCTTACGCGTCCTTCGACTCCTCGGCAGCCTCGTCGGCAGCGTCGTCGGCCTTGGTGGTGTCCACCGTGGCCTCGGCGGCCGGCGTCTCCGCGTCCTTGGCGGCGCGCTTGGTGGCGGCCTCGGCCTCACCGGTGGCCTGCTGCGCGACCGTCAGCGCCTCGACCAGCTCGATGACAGCCATGGGCGCGTTGTCGCCACGGCGGTTACCGATCTTGGTGATACGGGTGTAGCCACCCGGACGGTTCTCGTACCGCGGGCCGATCTCGGTGAAGAGCGTGTGCACGACGCCCTTGTCCGTGATGACCGAGAGCACCTGGCGGCGGTTGTGAAGGTCGCCCTTCTTCGCCTTGGTGATCAGACGCTCGGCGTACGGCCGCAGACGGCGGGCCTTCGCCTCGGTGGTGGTGATGCGGCCGTGCTCGAACAGCGACTTCGCGAGGTTCGCGAGGAGCAGCTTCTCGTGCGCGGCGCTGCCGCCCAGACGGGCACCCTTGGTGGGCTTCGGCATTGTTCTTCTCCTGTGTGTCTGCCCCGGCCGTGTCAGGTACCGGGGTCAGGAACCCGATGAGCGGACGCTCACCGGCATCAACCGATCAGGTACTGCTCAGTACTGCTCGGTCTCCACGAAACCCGCGTCCGCGTCGTCGTCGGCGCCGAAGGCGTCGGCGGCGGCCGTGGGGTCGAATCCGGGCGGGCTGTCCTTCAGGGCCAGGCCCATGCCGGCCAGCTTCGCCTTGACCTCGTCGATGGACTTCGCACCGAAGTTGCGGATGTCCAGGAGGTCGGCCTCGGAACGCGCCACGAGTTCACCCACGGAGTGGATGCCCTCACGCTTGAGGCAGTTGTAGGAGCGGACCGTGAGCTCCAGCTCCTCGATCGGCAGCGCCAGATCGGCGGCGAGGGCGGCGTCCGTGGGGGACGGACCCATGTCGATGCCCTCGGCGTCGATGTTCAGCTCGCGGGCGAGACCGAACAGCTCGACCAGGGTCTTTCCGGCGGAGGCCATGGCGTCACGGGGACGCATCGCCTGCTTGGTCTCGACGTCGACGATCAGCTTGTCGAAGTCGGTGCGCTGCTCGACACGGGTCGCCTCGACCTTGTAGGTGACCTTGAGAACCGGCGAGTAGATGGAGTCGACCGGGATACGGCCGATCTCCTGGCCCACCTGCTTGTTCTGCACGGCGGAGACGTAACCGCGGCCACGCTCGACCGTCAGCTCCATCTCCAGCTTGCCCTTGCCGTTGAGCGTGGCGAGGACCAAGTCGGGATTGTGCACCTCGACACCGGCGGGGGGCGCGATGTCGGCGGCGGTGACCAGACCCGGGCCCTGCTTGCGCAGGTACATCACGACCGGCTCGTCGTGCTCCGAGGAGACGACCAGCTGCTTGATGTTGAGGATCAGGTCGGTGACGTCCTCCTTGACGCCCGGCACGGTGGTGAACTCGTGCAGGACACCGTCGATGCGGATGGACGTGACCGCCGCACCCGGGATCGACGACAGGAGCGTACGGCGGAGGGAGTTGCCGAGGGTGTAGCCGAAGCCCGGCTCCAGCGGCTCGATCACGAACCGGGAGCGGAACTCGTCGACGACCTCTTCGGTCAACGAGGGACGCTGAGCAATCAGCATGTGGTGATCCTTCTGTCAGGGGCGCCCGCTATTTGACGCCCTGAGGCCACCAGGCGGAGCCTGATGGTGTTACGGCAAGGGTACGGGCGATACGACCCGAAAGAGCCGTACCGCCCGAAAACCTCAGACCAAGCAGCCTGCGTCGAAGATCAGACGCGGCGGCGCTTGGGCGGACGGCAGCCGTTGTGCGGGGTGGGCGTGACGTCCTGGATGGAGCCGACCTCGAGACCGGTCGCCTGCAGCGAACGGATGGCCGTCTCACGACCCGAGCCCGGGCCCTTGACGAACACGTCGACCTTGCGCATGCCGTGCTCCTGCGCGCGACGGGCGGCCGACTCGGCGGCCATCTGCGCGGCGAACGGCGTGGACTTCCGGGAGCCCTTGAAGCCGACGTGGCCGGCGGAGGCCCAGGAGATCACGTTGCCCGAGGGGTCCGTGATCGAGACGATCGTGTTGTTGAACGTGCTCTTGATGTGCGCGTGGCCGTGAGCGACGTTCTTCTTTTCCTTGCGGCGCACCTTCTTGGCAGCGCCCTGACGACCCTTGGGGGGCATCTGTACTCCTACGGGAGGTGGTCGGTCCTACAGCGAAGACCGCTGGACGGCGAAGTCCGCTGTGGACTACTTCTTGCCCGGCTTCTTCTTACCGGCGATGGCGCGACGCGGGCCCTTGCGGGTGCGAGCGTTGGTGCTGGTGCGCTGACCGCGGACAGGCAGACCGCGACGGTGACGGAGACCCTGGTAGCAGCCGATCTCCACCTTGCGGCGGATGTCGGCCTGGATCTCGCGACGGAGGTCACCCTCGGTCTTGATGTTGTTGTCGACGTACTCACGAATCGCGACGAGCTGCTCCTCGGAGAGGTCGCGAACGCGGGTGTTCGGGTCGATACCGGTCTCGGCCAGCGTCTGCTGGGAGAGGGTCCGGCCGATGCCGAACACGTAGGTGAGGGCGACCTCCACGCGCTTGTCGCGCGGGATGTCAACACCGGAAACGCGTGCCATTCAATGGCTCCTGGTGATCTTCGGAGGTCTTCCGCAGAACCGGCTCCCGGCCGCCGTACCAGGTACGAACCGGGTCCCCGGCCTCCGACCGGGGGTGTCAGGCACCTGGGGCGCCTGGGTCCTGCGTATGAACATATTCAGCTCGCGTCGCGCGAATCCCTGCGATATCGATGCAGAGGGAGCGGTCGAACGTGCGTCAGCCCTGGCGCTGCTTGTGGCGCGGGTTCTCGCAGATGACCATGACCCGACCGTGACGGCGGATCACCCTGCACTTGTCGCAGATCTTCTTGACGCTCGGCTTGACCTTCATGGGGTGAGGTTCTCCGGGTCAGTGCCATCACCCGCGTCCCGGCGAACCGGGGCACGGATGCGGGCAAGATCTACTTGTAGCGGTAGACGATCCGGCCACGCGTCAGGTCGTACGGAGACAGCTCCACCACGACCCGGTCGTCAGGGAGGATGCGGATGTAGTGCATGCGCATCTTGCCGCTGATGTGTGCCAGGACCTGGTGGCCGTTCTGGAGCTCGACCTTGAACATGGCGTTCGGCAGAGACTCGACGACAGTGCCCTCGATCTCGATGGCACCTTGCTTCTTGGCCACGCTTCGCCCTTCGAATCGACTACCTTGATCGACTCCTGCATTCCCGTCCCCTTGCCCCTTACGGGCGCATGCGGACATGCGGGTACACGAGAGCCGACGAGTCAGTCTACGTCAGCGCACCCGGAAAGACGAATTGGCTCCTGGCCGTCTGTGATGACGATGCCCCGCCCGAGGGCGCGCTAAGCGCGAGGGGCGGGGCAGGTCGGCTCGCCGGGAGTCCCGGCGGGCCGGTGTCAGGCCGGCAGGTGTCAGGCCGGCAGGTGTCAGGCCGGCAGTTGTCAGGGCGACGGGCGTAGAGGCCGGCAGGTGTCGGGCCGGCGGGTGTCAGGCCAGCGGGTCGGGAGCCGCCGTGATGCCGTGCTCCGCCAGCTTCGCCCGGCCGCCGTCGGGCGCCGTCAGCACCAGCGGCCCCTGCTCGGTCAGGGCCACCGAGTGCTCCCAGTGCGAGGACCAGGTGCCGTCGGTCGTCACCACGGTCCAGTCGTCCGACAGGACCTCCGTCCGCGGGGTGCCCAGGGACACCATCGGCTCGATCGCCAGGCAGAAGCCCGGCACCAGCTTCGGGCCCTTGCCGCGCCGCCGCTCGACGTAGTTCAGCAGGTGAGGGTCCATGTGCATCTCGGTGCCGATGCCGTGGCCGCCGTAGTCCTCGACGATGCCGTACTTGCCGCCGCCCGGCTTGGGCTGCCGGCGGATGTACGTCTCGATGGCGCGGGAGATGTCGACGAGCCGGTTGCCCAGCCTCATCGCGGCGATCCCGGCCCACATGGACTCCTCGGTGACCCGCGACAGCTCGATCAGCTCGGGGGCGTGTCCGGAGCCCACGAACGCCGTGTACGCGGCGTCCCCGTGCCAGCCGTCGACGATGGCCCCGCAGTCGACGGAGATGATGTCGCCGTCCTTCAGGACCACGTCGTCGCTCGGGATGCCGTGCACGACGACCTCGTTGACCGAGGTGCAGATGGTCGCGGGGAAGCCGCCGTAGCCGAGGAAGTTCGACTTGGCGCCGTGCTCCGCGAGCACCTTGCGGGCCACGTCGTCGAGGTCCTTCGTGGAGGCGCCCGGCACGGCCGCCTCACGGGTGGCCGCGTGGATGGCGGCGACGACCAGCCCCGCCTCGCGCATCTTGGCGATCTGCTCGGGGCTCTTGATCTGCACCATGGGGTCCTGCGCTCTCCGTCTTCTCCGCCTGCGGGCGTCCACTGTGCCGCCGGGCCCGTCCTGTGGCCCTCGGCTCGTCGTTCTCGGGGTTGCTCGGGTTGCCTACACAACAGTACGGCCGCGGCGCCCCAGACGGGCACCGCGGCCGACGTACCGCTGACGGCTACTGGCCGTCGTCCTCGCGCTTCAGCGCGTCCATCGCGCGCTGGGTGACCTCTTCCACCTTGCCGAGCGCCGAGATCGTCACCACGAGGCCCTGGGCCTTGTAGTAGTCGATGATCGGCTCGGTCTGGGTGTGGTAGACCTCCAGGCGCTTGCGGACGGTCTCCTCGGAGTCGTCGTCGCGCTGGTACAGCTCACCGCCGCAGACGTCGCACACGCCGTCCTGCTGGGGCTTCTTGTAGGTGACGTGGAAGACGTGCGCCGAGTCGTTGCGGCAGATACGCCGGCCCGCGATCCGCTTGACGACCTCGTCCTCCGGGACCTCCAGGTCCAGCACGGCGTCCAGGGTCATGGACTCGTCCTGGAGCGTCACGTCGAGGGCCTCGGCCTGCGAGACGTTGCGCGGGAAGCCGTCGAGCAGGAAGCCGCCCGCGGCGTCCGGCTGCTCCATGCGGTCCTTGGCCATGGCGATGGTGACCTCGTCCGGCACCAGTTCGCCCTTGTCCATGTAGGACTTCGCGAGTTTGCCGAGCTCCGTCTGCTTGCTGATGTTGGCCCGGAACAGGTCGCCCGTGGAGATGTGCGGGATGGACAGGTTGTTGGCCAGGAACGCTGCCTGCGTTCCCTTGCCCGCACCCGGCGGCCCGACGAGGACGATTCGCATCAGCGGAGGAACCCTTCGTAATTGCGCTGCTGGAGCTGGCTCTCGATCTGCTTCACCGTCTCCAGACCCACACCCACGATGATCAGGATGCTGGTACCGCCGAAGGGGAAGTTCTGGTTTGCCCCGAAACCAGCCAACGCCATTGTCGGGACGAGAGCGATCAGACCCAAGTACAGCGAACCCGGCCAGGTGATCCGGTTGAGCACGTAGGAGAGGTACTCAGCGGTCGGTCGGCCAGCCCGGATGCCCGGGATGAAGCCACCATACTTCTTCATGTTGTCCGCGACTTCCTCGGGGTTGAACGAGATGGCCACGTAGAAGAAGGCGAAGAAGACGATCAGGAAGAAGTAGATCGTGATGTGCACGGGGGCGTCCGGTTGCGCCAGGTTCTTGGTGACCCAGGCGGCCCAGCCGGCCGTCGATCCGGAGAACTGGACGATCAGCGCAGGGATGTAGAGCAGCGACGACGCGAAGATGACGGGGATCACACCCGCCTGGTTCACCTTCAGCGGGATGTACGTCGAGGTACCGCCGTAGGACCGGCGACCGATCATGCGCTTCGCGTACTGCACGGGGATGCGGCGCTGGGCCTGCTCCACGAAGACCACCAGCGCGACCATCACGAAGCCGACGGCGATCACGGTGGCGAACTCGATCCAGCCGTCCGCGAGGCTGCCCTGCTCTTTGATGGCCCACAGCGCGGCGGGGAAGGTGGCGGCGATCGAGATGAACATCAGGATCGACATGCCGTTGCCGATGCCGCGGTCGGTGATCAGCTCACCGAGCCACATGACGAGCGCCGTGCCGGCGGTCATCGTGATCACCATGACGATGGTGGTGAAGATCGACGGGTCCGGCACGACCTGCTGGGCCTGCGGGCAGTTCGGGAAGAGCGAACCGCTGCGGGCCGTGGCGACCAGGCCGGTGCCCTGCAGGATCGCCAGCGCCACGGTCAGGTACCGCGTGTACTGCGTGATCTTCGCCGTGCCGGCCTGCCCCTCTTTCTTGAGGGCTTCGAGGCGCGGGATCACCACGGTCAGCAGCTGCAGGATGATGCTCGCGGTGATGTACGGCATGATGCCGAGCGCGAAGATCGTGATCTGCAGCAGCGCGCCACCGCTGAACATGTTGACCAGACCGAAGAGGCCCGAGTTGGACTTCTGCGCATCGATACAGGCCTGGACCGCGGTGTAGTCGACACCGGGGATCGGCACGTGCGTGCCGATCCGGTAGAGCACGATGATGCCGAGCGTGAAGAGCAGCTTCTTGCGCAGGTCGGGCGTCTTGAACGCCCGGGCGAACGCGGTGAGCACGGTTCCTCCTGCGACCCCCGCGACGCGCGCGGTAGGGACTAGTCGATTCAACAGGGCCCGGTGGGCCGAACGATGTTTTCTACCACCCCGACACCGAACGGCATACCTCGCGCGGGCACAGGTGGACCTCACGGACTCTAACAGTGCCTGTGCAGCCAGGTGAAGTTCGCTTGCGCGCCGAGCAATTCACGGTCACCCGTCGTCCAGCGGATCCCGTCACACGTTCGATCTCCGCACACCGGACGGGATCTTTCGCCGAGCGTCTCCCCCTGTGACCGCCCGCGGCGACGAACCGGGGAAAACGGCGCAGACGACATGCCGGACCCCGGACGAGCCGCGCGGAAAGCTACCGCACAGTCACCACGGTGTACGACGAATCCCGGCCCGCCGGAGTTCCCCGCCGGGCGGCGCCGGGGGTGGCCGACGGCCCCCGTTTCGCGCCCGGTGAACGCCGAAGGCCGAGCGGCTCCCCCCGTGAGGGGAACCACCCGGCCTTCGTGCGTGCTGCGCGGCGCGGCCGCCCGGACTCAGATGAGCTCGGTGACGCTGCCGCCGGCGGCGGTGATCTTCTCCTTGGCGGAGCCGGAGACGGCGTCGACCGTCACCTGCAGCGCCACGGAGACCTCGCCCTGGCCAAGGACCTTGACGAGGCTGTTCTTGCGGACGGCACCCTTGGCGACCAGGTCGGCAACGGTGACCTCCCCACCCTCGGGGTAGAGGGCGGCGAGCTTGTCCAGGTTCACGACCTGGTACTCCGTCTTGAAGGGGTTCTTGAAGCCCTTCAGCTTCGGGAGGCGCATGTGGAGGGGCATCTGGCCACCCTCGAAGCGCTCCGGAACCTGGTAGCGGGCCTTCGTACCCTTGGTACCACGACCGGCCGTCTTACCCTTCGAGGCCTCACCACGACCGACACGGGTCTTGGCGGTCTTGGCACCCGGGGCGGGACGGAGGTTGTGGATCTTGAGCGGGTTGTTCTCCGCCATGATCAGTCGACCTCCTCGACCGTCACGAGGTGGCGGACGGTGTGCACCATGCCGCGGAACTCGGGGCGGTCCTCCTTGACGACCTGCGTGTTGATGCCCTTGAGACCAAGGGAGCGCAGGGTGTCACGGTGGTTCTGCTTGCTGCCGATGTAGGACTTGACCTGCGTGATCTTGAGCTGCGCCATGATCACACACCCGCCCCGGCACGCGCACGGAGCAGAGCCGCGGGGGCGACGTCCTCCAGGGGCAGACCACGGCGGGCCGCGATCTCCTCGGGACGCTGCAGACCCTTCAGGGCCTCCACGGTCGCGTGCACGATGTTGATCGCGTTGTCGGAGCCGAGCGACTTCGACAGCACGTCGTGGATACCGGCGCACTCGAGCACGGCACGCACCGGACCACCGGCGATCACACCGGTACCGGGGGACGCGGGCTTGAGCAGCACGACGCCGGCAGCCTTCTCACCCTGGATGGGGTGCGGGATGGTGCCCTGGATACGGGGGACCTTGAAGAAGTGCTTCTTGGCCTCCTCAACGCCCTTGGCGATGGCGGCCGGCACCTCCTTGGCCTTGCCGTAACCGACACCCACGGTGCCGTCACCGTCGCCCACCACGACCAGCGCGGTGAAGCTGAAGCGACGACCACCCTTCACAACCTTGGCGACGCGGTTGATCGCGACGACGCGCTCAACGTACGCGGTCTTCTCGGCGGCAGCAGCGCCGCCGTCACGGCCCTTCCGGTCCCGCCGCTCGCCGCCACCGGCACCGCCACCGCGGCGCTGGGGTCCAGCCATTGGATTTACCTCTCTCTTTCCGCTAGCTACGCAGCGAGCTCAGAACTTGAGCCCGGCCTCGCGGGCGGCGTCGGCCAGGGCCGCGATGCGACCCGCGTACCGGTTACCACCTCGGTCGAACACGACGGCCTCGACACCGGCGGCCTTGGCACGCTCGGCGACCAGGGCGCCGACCTTGCCGGCCTGCGCCGACTTGTCGTCGTCGCCGCCACGGATCGACGCGTCCAGGGTGGACGCCGACGCAAGGGTGTGACCCTTGAGGTCGTCGATCACCTGGGCCACGATGTGGCGGTTCGAGCGGGTCACGACCAGGCGGGGACGCTCAGCCGTACCGTTGACCTTCTTACGGATACGGATGTGGCGCCGCTTGATGGCAGCACGCTTGTAAGCGTCGCCCTTAGCGATCTTCGTGCCGTATGCCATGGCTTACTTACCCGCCTTTCCGACCTTGCGGCGGATGACTTCGCCCTCGTACTTGACGCCCTTGGCCTTGTACGGGTCGGGCTTGCGCAGCTTGCGGATGTTGGCCGCAACCTCGCCGACCTTCTGCTTGTCGATGCCCTCGACCTGGAACCGGGTCGGGGTCTCCACCTTGAAGGTGATTCCCTCGGGCGCCTCGACGGTGATCGGGTGGCTGTAGCCGAGCGCGAACTCGAGGTTCGAGCCCTTGGCGGTCACGCGGTAACCGACACCGCTGATCTCGAGCTTCTTCACGTAACCCTGGGTCACGCCGGTGATCATGTTCGCCACCAGCGTGCGGGACAGGCCGTGCAGGGCCTTGCTCTGACGCTCGTCGTTGGGGCGGGTGACGTTCAGAACGCCGTCCTCACCCTTGGCGATCTCGATCGGCGCCACGACGGTGTGGGTCAGCGTGCCCTTGGGGCCCTTGACCGAGACCGTCCGGCCGTCGATGGTGACGTCCACGCCGGCGGGAACCGTGATGGGGAGCTTGCCAATACGCGACATAGCTGTTTCCTCCGTTCCCTTCCGCTACCAGACGTAGGCGAGGACTTCCCCACCCACGCCCTTCTTGCCGGCCTGCTTGTCGGTGAGGAGCCCGTGGGACGTGGAGATGATCGCCACGCCGAGGCCGCCGAGCACCTTCGGCAGGTTGGTGGACTTCGCGTACACCCGGAGACCGGGCTTGGAGATCCGCTTGATGCCCGCGATGGAGCGCTCACGGTTGGGGCCGAACTTCAGCTCCAGGACGAGGTTCTTGCCGACCTCGGCGTCCTCGACCTTCCAGCCCGTGATGAAGCCCTCCTGCTGGAGGATCTCCGCGATGTGCGACTTGATCTTCGATGCCGGCATCGTCACGGAGTCGTGGTATGCCGAGTTCGCGTTCCGCAGACGCGTAAGCATGTCTGCGATCGGATCAGTCATGGTCATGAATTGGCCTTCGGCCTCTCTCGCCGGGGTTTCCTGTATGCGCCATCCCTCTCCCCACTCGATGGCGGGACGGGTGCGGTGCGGGGACCTACGGCGTAGTAAGTCGTACGGGCTACCGTCAGGCGCCCAACCCTCCAAGCCTAAGCCATGGACGGGTGGGCGCCTGACACGCCCAGTGCTTACCGAGAGCTTCGGGAATCCCTAGAAGACGGGATTACCAGGAGCTCTTGGTCACGCCCGGCAGCTCGCCACGGTGAGCCATCTCACGGAGGCACACGCGGCACAGGCCGAACTTGCGGTACACGGAGTGCGGACGGCCACACCGCTGGCAGCGGGTGTAGCCGCGCACGGCGAACTTCGGCTTGCGGGCAGCCTTCGCGATCAGTGCCTTCTTCGCCATCTCGCTCACGCCTCCTTGAAGGGGAAGCCGAGGTGACGAAGGAGCGCGCGGCCCTCAGCGTCGTTGGTCGCCGTGGTCACCACGGTGATGTCCATACCCCGGACGCGGTCGATCTTGTCCTGGTCGATCTCGTGGAACATGACCTGCTCGGTGAGACCGAAGGTGTAGTTGCCACGGCCGTCGAACTGCTTGGGGGACAGGCCGCGGAAGTCGCGGATGCGCGGGAGCGCGAGCGACAGGGTGCGGTCCAGGAACTCCCACATGCGGTCGCCACGGAGCGTGACGTGGGCACCGATCGGCTGACCCTCACGCAGCTTGAACTGCGCGATGGACTTGCGGGCCTTGGTGACGGCCGGCTTCTGACCGGTGATCGTGGTGAGGTCGCGGATGGCGCCCTCGATCAGCTTGGAGTCGCGGGCGGCGTCGCCCACACCCATGTTGACCACGATCTTGACGAGGCCGGGGATCTGCATGACGTTCTCGTACTTGAACTCGTCACGCAGCTTGCCCGCGATCTCCTCGCGGTACTTCGTCTTCAGACGCGGAGTGGTGGTGGTAGCCATCAGATGTCCTCACCCGTCCGCTTGGCAACGCGGATCTTGTTGCCCTCGTCGTCGAAGCGGTAACCGACGCGGGTCACGACCTTCTTGCCGTCCTTCTCCACGACCAGCTGGACGTTGGAGACGTGGATCGGCGCCTCGGTGGTGACGATGCCGCCGGCCTGCGAACCGCGAGCCGTCGGACCGGCCTTGGTGTGCTTCTTGACCCGGTTGACACCCTCGACCAGGACGCGGTCCTCGCGGGGGAAGGCCGCGATGACCTTGCCCTGCTTGCCCTTGTCCTTACCGGTGATGACCTGGACCAGGTCGCCCTTCTTGATCTTCATGCTTACAGCACCTCCGGCGCGAGCGAGATGATCTTCATGAACTTCTTCTCGCGCAGCTCACGGCCGACGGGGCCGAAGATACGGGTGCCGCGAGGGTCGCCGTCGTTCTTCAGAATGACGGCGGCGTTCTCGTCGAAGCGGATGTACGAGCCGTCCGGACGGCGGCGCTCCTTGACGGTGCGAACGATGACCGCCTTGACGACGTCACCCTTCTTCACGTTGCCACCGGGGATCGCGTCCTTGACGGTGGCGACGATGACGTCACCGATGCCCGCGTAGCGGCGACCGGAGCCACCGAGCACACGGATGCAAAGGATCTCCTTCGCACCAGTGTTGTCGGCGACACGCA
The DNA here is from genome assembly GCF_009857135.1 of Streptomyces sp. HM190. Classification (GTDB taxonomy): domain Bacteria; phylum Actinomycetota; class Actinomycetes; order Streptomycetales; family Streptomycetaceae; genus Streptomyces; species Streptomyces heilongjiangensis. The sequence goes on along the minus strand of NZ_CP047318.1, from coordinate 5,256,820 downwards.
GTCGCGACTCCTGCTGGATCACGTCTATCTCCTGATTGTCTGCCGGTTCCCTCCGGGATGAGCCGGAGAGCCTGGCGGAACTGTCCTGTCGGGTCTGCCCGGCAGGAATTACTTGCGCCTCGTAAGGCCCGAACCCGTACCGCCGGGGGCGTCTGCCGCCCCGGGGCCCGGGGCGCCGGCCCTCCGGCGAGGGCTCCGCGAGTCGCCTCGCGGGCCTGCCGTCGGGCCCGGCACCGGGTCCCGTGCCGGGGCTTGCGCCCGCCCGGTCTCAAGGACCGGGGAGCGAAGCCCCCAGCGGGTGCCGGGGCGGGGCCCCGGCGGGGGTCAGCGGGGGCGGCGCCCCCGCTTGGTTACTTCGCCTTCTCGAGGATCTCGACGACGCGCCAGTGCTTCGTGGCGGACAGCGGCCGGGTCTCCATCAGGAGGACGCGGTCACCGACGCCGGCGGCGTTCTGCTCGTCGTGCGCCTTGAGCTTGCTCGTGCTGCGGATGACCTTGCCGTACAGGGCGTGCTTCTTGCGGTCCTCGACGGCGACGACGACGGTCTTGTCCATCTTGTCGCTGACGACGATGCCCTCGCGGGTCTTGCGGAAGCCCCGCGCCTCAGTGTTCGTCTCAGTCACGTTGTTCTCGCTCATCAGGCGTTCTCCACCGTTTCGATGCCCAGCTCACGCTCGCGCATCAGGGTGTAGATCCGCGCGATGTCCTTGCGGACCGCCTTCAGACGGCCGTGGTTCTCGAGCTGTCCGGTCGCCGCCTGGAAGCGGAGGTTGAACAGCTCTTCCTTGGCCTCGCGGAGCTTCGCCAGAAGCTCCTCGTTGCCCAGCTCGCGCAGCTCGGACGCCTTGGTACCGGCCGACATCACGCTTCACCTGCCTCGCGCTTGACGATCCGGCACTTCATCGGCAGCTTGTGGGCGGCGCGAGTCAGGGCCTCACGGGCGATCTTCTCGTTGGGGTACGACAGCTCGAACATCACGCGTCCGGGCTTGACGTTGGCGATCCACCACTCCGGGGAACCCTTACCGGAACCCATGCGGGTCTCGGCGGGCTTCTTGGTGAGGGGACGGTCCGGGTAGATGTTGATCCAGACCTTGCCACCACGCTTGATGTGACGCGTCATGGCGATACGAGCGGCCTCGATCTGACGGTTCGTCACATACGCCGGGGTGAGCGCCTGGATGCCGTACTCGCCGAACGCAACCGTCGTGCCACCCTTGGCAGCGCCGTTGCGCTTCGGGTGGTGCTGCTTGCGGTGCTTGACCCTACGGGGGATCAGCATGTCGGTCAGGCCTCCGTTCCGGTGCTCTCAGCCGGAGCGGCGGGGGCCTCGGCCTTGGGGGCCTCGGCGCCGGCAGCCTGCTGCGGCTTGCGACCGCGCCGCTCGCCACCGCGGCCACCACGGGCCGGGCGGTCGGCACCACCGCGGGCCGGGCGGTTACCCGCACGGGCAGCGGCGTTCTCGGCGCGGACCTCGGCGATGTTCTTGACGTCGCCCTTGTAGATCCAGACCTTCACACCGATGCGGCCGAAGGTCGTCTTGGCCTCGAAGAAGCCGTAGTCCACGTTCGCGCGGAGCGTGTGCAGGGGCACACGGCCCTCGCGGTAGAACTCCGAGCGGGACATCTCGGCGCCGCCGAGGCGGCCACCGCACTGGATCTTGATGCCCTTGGCGCCGGCCTTCATGGCGGACTGCATGCTCTTGCGCATGGCCCGACGGAAGGAGACGCGGGAGGACAGCTGCTCGGCGACGGCCTGAGCAACCAGCTGAGCGTCCGTCTCGGGGTTCTTGACCTCGAGGATGTTCAGCTGGACCTGCTTGCCCGTCAGCTTCTCCAGCTGACCGCGGATCTTGTCGGCCTCCGCGCCGCGGCGGCCGATGACGATGCCCGGACGCGCGGTGTGGATGTCCACGCGGACACGGTCACGGGTGCGCTCGATCTCCACCTTCGAGATACCGGCGCGCTCCATGCCGGACGTCAGCATCCGACGGATGGCGACGTCTTCCTTGACGTAGTCCTTGTACAGCTTGTCGGCGTACCACCGGGACTTGAAGTCCGTGGTGACACCGAGCCGGAACCCATGCGGGTTAACCTTCTGGCCCATTACCGGGTTCCTTCCTTGCTGCTGACGACCACGGTGATGTGGCTGGTCCGCTTGCGGATCCGGTAGGCACGGCCCTGGGCACGCGGACGGAACCGCTTCAGGGTCGGACCCTCGTCGACGTACGCCTCGCTGATGAACAGCGAAGAGGCGTCCGTGTGGTCGTAGTTGTGCGCGGCGTTGGCAATGGCGCTGTCGAGCACCTTGCCGACGGGCACGGAGGCGGCCTGCGGAGCGAATCGCAGGACCGCCTGAGCCTCCGTGGCGTCCATGCCACGGATAAGGTCCACCACGCGGCGGGCCTTCATGGGCGTGACGCGGATGTACCGCGCCTGGGCCCTGGCTTCCATGGTTGTCCCTTCAGTTACTTACGTGTCTGAATGCGATCCGCTACTAGCGGCGCTTCGACTTCCGGTCTTCCTTGACGTGACCCCGGAAGGTGCGCGTCGGCGAGAACTCGCCGAGCTTGTGGCCGACCATCGACTCGGTGACGAACACCGGGATGTGGGTCTTGCCGTTGTGCACCGCGATCGTGTGGCCGAGCATGGCCGGGACGATCATCGAGCGACGGGACCAGGTCTTGATGACGTTCTTGGTGCCGGCTTCGTTCTGGGCGTCCACCTTCTTGATCAGGTGGTCGTCGACGAAGGGCCCCTTCTTGAGACTGCGCGGCATCTAAACCCGCTCCTAGCGCTTCTTGTTCGTCTTGCGGCGGCGGACGATGTACTTGTTCGACGCCTTCTTGGGCGAACGAGTACGACCTTCCTTCTGACCCCAGGGGCTGACCGGGTGGCGACCACCGGAGGTCTTGCCCTCACCACCACCGTGGGGGTGGTCAACCGGGTTCATCGCCACACCGCGGACGGTCGGGCGGACGCCCAGCCAGCGCTTGCGGCCGGCCTTGCCCCAGTTGATGTTGCTCTGCTCGGCGTTGCCGACCTCGCCGACGGTGGCGCGGCAGCGCACGTCGACCAGGCGGATCTCACCGGAGGGCATGCGGAGGTGGGCGTAGGCGCCCTCCTTCGCGAGCAGCTGCACGGAGGCACCGGCGGAGCGGGCGAACTTGGCACCGCCACCGGGACGGAGCTCGATCGCGTGGATCGTGGTACCGACCGGGATGTTGCGCAGCGCCAGGTTGTTGCCCGGCTTGATGTCGGCCCCGGGACCGTTCTCGACGCGGTCACCCTGCTGCAGGTTGCGCGGGGCGAGGATGTAGCGCTTCTCGCCGTCGGCGTAGTGCAGCAGCGCGATGCGCGCGGTGCGGTTGGGGTCGTACTCGATGTGCGCGACCTTCGCCGGCACGCCGTCCTTGTCGTGACGACGGAAGTCGATCACTCGGTAGGCGCGCTTGTGTCCGCCACCCTGGTGGCGAACGGTCACACGACCGGCGTTGTTACGGCCGCCCTTGCTGTGCAGGGGGCGGACCAGCGACTTCTCCGGCGTGGACCGCGTGATCTCGACGAAGTCGGCGACGCTGGAACCACGACGGCCCGGCGTAGTCGGCTTGTACTTGCGGATTCCCATTTCTCAGTCCTCGTCCGATATCGGACGATCCGACCCGCTTACGCGGTCGGACCGCCGAAGATGTCGATACGGTCGCCCTCGGCGAGGGTCACGATCGCGCGCTTGGTGGCGGAGCGCTGGCCGAAGCCCGTGCGGGTCCGCTTGCGCTTGCCCTGGCGGTTGATCGTGTTGACCCCGGTGACCTTGACCGAGAAGACCGACTGGACGGCCTGCTTGATCTGGGTCTTGTTGGCGCCGGGCGCGACGATGAACGTGTACTTGTTCTCGTCGAGGAGCGCGTAGCTCTTCTCCGACACGACCGGCTTGATCAGGACGTCACGGGGGTCCGTGTACGCCTTGCTCGCCGGGGTGACGACGGTGTTCTTGCCCTCGGTGGCGTGGCGACGCGCCTTGGCGACGCGCGCGGCCTTGGCGGCCTTGGCGGCCTTCGAGGCGATGGAGGGGTGACGGACGGCCATCAGACCTCAGTCCCTTCGGTGTCGTTGGCCTTCGGGCCGGCGACGAAGGACTCGAGAGCGGCCTGGGTGAAGACCACGTCGTCCGAGACGATCACGTCGTACGTGTTCAGCTGGCCCGGCTCCAGGATGTGCACCTGGGGCAGGTTACGGGCGGAGAGCCACGCGGCCTCGTCGGAGCGCTCGGCGACCAGGAGCAGGTTCTTGCGCTCCGAGATCTTGCCGAACAGGCTCTTGGCGGCCTTGGTGGAGGGGTTCTCGCCCTCGATCACGCCGGAGACGACGTGGATGCGGTTGTGACGGGCCCGGTCGGTGAGGGCGTGGCGCAGGGCCGCGGCCTTCATCTTCTTCGGGGTCCGCTGCGAGTAGTCACGCGGCACGGGGCCGTGGACGACGCCACCACCGGCGAACTGGGGCGCGCGGGTCGAGCCCTGACGGGCGCGGCCGGTGCCCTTCTGGCGGTACGGCTTCTTGCCGCCACCGCGGACCTCGCCACGGGTCTTGGTCTTGTGCGTGCCCTGACGGGCAGCCGCGTTCTGCGCGACGACGACCTGGTGGATCAGCGGGATGCTGACCTTCTCCACGCCGAAGATCTCCGCGGGGAGCTCGACGCTTCCGGTCTTCTCGCCGGCAGGCGAAAGGATGTCAACAGTGCTCATCGGTACCTCAGGCCCCCTTGGCCGCGGTGCGGACCAGGACGAGGCCGCCGTTCGGACCGGGAACCGCGCCCTTGATGAGCAGCAGACCCTTCTCCGCGTCAACGGCGTGGACGGTCAGGTTCTGGGTGGTGACCCGCTCGTTGCCCATGCGACCCGCCATGCGGAGGCCCTTGAACACACGGCCCGGGGTGGCGCAGCCACCGATGGAACCGGGAGAGCGGTGCTTGCGCTGGGTGCCGTGTCCGGCGCCGAGGCCACGGAAGTTGTGACGCTTCATGACACCGGCGAAGCCCTTGCCCTTGCTCTTGCCGGTGACGTCGACCTTCACGCCGGCCTCGAACACCTCAGCGGTGATCTCCTGGCCCAGCGTGTACTCGGAGGCGTCCGCGGTGCGGATCTCGACGAGGTGACGACGGGGGGTGACGTCGGCCTTGGCGAAGTGGCCCTTGAGGGGCTTGTTCACCTTGCGCGGGTCGATCTCGCCGAAGGCGATCTGGACCGACTCGTAGCCGTCGACGTCGTTGGTACGAACCTGGGTCACGACGTTGGGGCCGGCCTTGACGACGGTGACCGGAACAACACGGTTGTTCTCGTCCCACACCTGCGTCATGCCGAGCTTCTCGCCCAGGATGCCCTTGATCTGCTTAGCCATTCTCAGATCACCGCCCTCAGAGCTTGATCTCGATGTCGACACCGGCCGGGAGGTCGAGTCGCATCAGAGAGTCAACGGTCTTGGGGGTGGGGTCGAGAATGTCGATCAGGCGCTTGTGCGTGCGCATCTCGAAGTGCTCGCGCGAGTCCTTGTACTTGTGCGGCGACTTGATGACGCAGTACACGTTCTTCTCAGTGGGCAGCGGCACCGGGCCCGCGACCGACGCACCAGTGCGGGTCACCGTCTCGACGATCTTCTTCGCCGAGGAGTCGATGACCTCGTGGTCGTAGGCCTTGAGCCGGATGCGGATCTTCTGTCCCGCCATGGCTACTCAGTAGTCCTGTCTCTCTAACGCTCTGGAACCCGGTGTTCCCTTGCCCGTCCTCCGACCCACGCGGTCGGGCGTGTCGCGCTCTCGCTGACACAGATGCCCCTTGTCCGAGCATCCCTTGCGCGGGAACACGGCCCTACCGGAACCGCGGACCGGGGGCGGAGGCCCACCGGGTGCCTGGCCGGCGCCGCGCCACACTTCCCGGAAGATTCCCGTACGTCCGCCCCAGCGCTGCCGTGAGGCAGTTAGAGCGACGAGTACTGTGGGACTCGCTTCCGGTCCCCCCGGCGGGAGGCGTGCAGCATCAACACTCGACCGAGCAACTCGGACAGTCTGCCATATGGGGCAGGGCCTCCGCCAATCGAGCCGGAGAGATTACCCCGAGAGTGACCGAGGTCAAACCAGGTCCCCGAGCCCGCCGCCGCGCGGGCCCCCGACCGCGGCCGGACGGGGACCGTCGTCAACCGCGGGGCCGCGCTCAGTCGCGCGCCGAGGCGCGTTCCGTCCCGGCCGCCCAGCGGGCCGTGCCCACGCAGAGGGCGATCGCGGCGGGCAGCAGCAGGACGACCGCCGGGGCCGCCGTCCCGCCGAGTCGGACGACCTGCGGGTCACGGACCTGTCCGGGCTGCGCGGGCGGGAGGTCGTCGTCACCGAGAAGCTCGACGGCGAGAACACGACGCTGTACGCCGACGGTCTGCACGCCCGGTCGCTCGACTCCGCCCACCACCCCTCCCGTACCTGGGTCAAGGAGTGGGTGCGGGCCGGGCACGTCCGGACGGACACGCACTGGATGCACGCGGCGGTCGTCGAGAACGGGCTGGGCGCGCGGGCCGCCCTGTGGGACGCGCGCTCGGGGGCCGGTGTCGACGCGGCGGCGCTGGCGGAGGCGGTGGGGCTGCCCGGCGCCGGGGACGCGGCGGCGCTCGCGCGGTTCGAGACGGCCGGGTTCACCGGGGACGACCGGCTCGCCGGGGCCCTCGCCGCCCTGCTGCACACCCGGCACGGGCAGCGGGGACGGCTCGCGGCGCGGCTCGCCGGGGCCGTGGGCCTGCCGCTCGCGCGGCGGGTGGCGGATCTCGTGGGACTGCACCCCGCGCTGCACCGGCCGTATCCGGACGACGACCGGCGCACGGGCCTGGAACACCCTCTGGGACCGGTACGACGCCGACCGCGTCGACAGTGCCCGGCGGCGCCCGGCGCTGGTGCGGGCGCTGCGCGACGCCGACGCGGACGTGATCGCGTTGCAGGAGGTGGAGGCGGAACTGCTGGCCATGCTGCTGCGGGAGCCCTGGCTCCGGACGGGCTGGACGCTCGGCACGGACCCCGGCGGCCGTGACGTGGACGAGTGCGGTCTGCTGCTCCTGAGCAGGCTGCCGGCGCGTGAGGCGGCGCATCACGCGCTGGGCCCGCACAAGGCGGTGACCGCCGTGGTCGTGGAGACCGCCGCCGGTCCGCTGGCCGTGGCGGCGACCCACCTCAGCAGCGACCACTCCACCGACGGTGCCGGTCGCCGTACGGCCGAACTGGCCCGTATCGCGGAGGGGTTGGCCGGTCTGGACGCCGAGCTGGTCCTCCTGGGCGATTTCAACGACGGCGGTGACACGCCGCAGGTCACCCTCGGGATGCGGGACGCGTGGAGCGAGGCGCACGGCCCCGGGGACATGACCCCGACCTTCGATCCCGGCGCCAACCCCCTCGCCGCGATCTCCTCCCTGAGCGGCCGGGCCTCCCGGCTGGACCGGGTGCTGCTGCGCCCGGCGGGCGAGGGCCCGCGCGTGCGCCGGGCCGAGCTGTACGGCGACCTGCCCACGGCGGACGGCCTCCACATCTCCGACCACTACGGCGTACGGGTCGAGCTGGACCTGACGACGGACGCGTCCGCGTCCGGGGCGGCGGGCGATCCCGCCGGGGCCGCCGCAGGTGTCTGCGACGCCCCGGCGACGGCGCGCACGGCGCTGGCCTGGCTGCCGCCGCAGGAGCTGTGGCCACCGCTCCAGGACGTCCGCCGCGTGCACGACCCGCAGGTCCACCGCTGGCCCCCGCACGTCAACGTCCTCTTCGGCTTCGTACCGGAGCACGCGTTCGAGCAGGCGGCGGGTGTGCTGGCGGCGACGCCGACCGCCGCGTTCGACGTCCGGCTGGAGGGCGTGCACTGGTTCGGGCACCGGGAGGGCGCGACGGTCTGGCTGGACCCGGCGGCGGCCGGCGAGGAGCCGTGGGCCGAGTTGCACCGCGCCCTGGTGAGCCGGTTCCCGCGCTGCCGGGGCCGCCGCGACGGCTTCACCCCGCACCTCAGCCTGGGCCGCACCACCGACCCGAACACCCTGGCCGCCGACTGCGCCGACCGGCTCGCCCCGGTGCGGGCCCGCGTCGACGAGCTGGCGCTCCTGTCGCGGCGCGGCGACGAGCCGAGCGGGTACGGGGGTGGGTGAGGCTGGGCACGGGTGAGGTCCGCTGGGCGCGGGAGGAGTCCCCGCGCCAGGTGTCTCGGGTGGGAACGCCGGGTGCGGAGGAGGCGGCCGGCACCGCCGTGGCCGACCGCGTCGCCCGCCGCGTCTCGGCCGCCCTCCCCCACGGCGTCGTCCACGTCGTCGGTTCCCGGTGCCTGGGCTGCGCCCTGCCCGGCGCCGACCTGGACCTGGTCGCGGCCCTCCCCGGCACCGTCGAACTGGCCTCCCTGCGGGCCGAGTTGACGGCGGCGCTCCCGGACGCGACCGGGGTGCGGGAGGTGGTCGGAGCCCGGGTGCCGGGGCTGCGGCTGCGGCTCGACGGGGTGGACGTCGACCTGGTGGTCGTGGCCACGGGTGCGCTGGACCCCGCCGAGGCGGTGGACCGCCGGGCAGAGCTGGGCGAGGCGGCGGCGATCGCGCTGAGCGCGGTGAGCGACGCCGACGCGGTACTCGCCTCGGCGGGCCCCCACCGGCCGGCCTTCACCCGGCTGGCCACGCGGGTCAAGGCATGGGCGAAGGCGCGCGGGCTCGACTCGGCGCCGTTCGGTGGCGTACCGGGTCTGGCCTGGTCGGTCCTGGCGGCCCGCACGGCGAGGTCGGCCGGTGACCTGCCTCCGGCCGACCTCCTGCGGCACTTCTTCGCGACGTGGGCGGCGTGGGACTGGCGTGAGCCGGTGGGTGGGGCGGAGCGGTCCTCCCTCCCCCTCACCGTCACGACCCCCTCGGCGCCGGTCCGCCCCTGCACGGACCAGGTCACCCCCGGCATGCGCGACCTCATCACCCAGGAGCTGTTCCGCGCCTGGGAGTTGCTGGAGGAGGGCCGCCCCTGGTCCGACGTCCTCACCCCTCCCCCGCTCCACCGCCGCCACGCCGCCTGGGCGATCGTGGCGGTCGGCGGGGGCGCGGACGAGGGCCGGGTACGGGGCAGGATGCGGGCCCTGGTCGCCGACCTCGCCGAACCGGCCCCCGACTGCCACGCCTGGCCCCGCCCCTTCGGCACGGCCCCCGCCCGCTTCGCCATCGGCCTGGGTCCGACCCCGCCGACCGCCGACGCGCTGACCGCCGTGGCGGAACGCCGGCTACGCGGTCTGGCAGGGGTCACGCTCACCCGGGCCGCGGGGGGCGAGGTACCGACCCTCTACTGACCGGACCCTGTACTGACCCGACCCTGCACTGACCCGACCCTGTACTGAGGTGGTCAGAGCACGTCGACGTAGTCCGACGCGCTGGTCGCGGCGCCGGTCGTCGAGTTGCCGTAGTACACCCAGCGGAACGAACCGTCGGTGGTGGCGGTGACGCTGGCCTTGAGGCCGCCGGTGCTGCTGCTGGTGACCTTCTTGACCGTCTGGAAGGTGTCGGCTCCCTTGGCGCGGAACTGGAGGCTGACCGTACGGCCGCCGTAGGCGCCGTACGTCTTGGTGCTCCAGTTCGCCCGGGTCAGCTTGCCCGTGACGGTGATCGTCCTGCCCTTGGTGACCGGTTCCGGCGTGGCGTTGGCGGTCGCCCTGGCCGCGCGCTTGAGCTGGGCGGTCTTGGACCGTTTCTCCAGCTCCCCGGTCTTGAGACCGCCGTCGGCCTTCCACAGCCGGAGAGAGACGCCGACCTTCCACGTCGTGGCGTCGCTGTTGGAGTCGACGTGCTCCTGGCTCGGGTGCGGGTCGATGTAGAGCTCGCCCTCGCAGCGGGCGTGCTTGGAGTCGATCTCGAAGCAGGTGTAGCTGCTCGGGCTGATGAAGTTCTCGCCGGTGTCGGCCGCGGTCGCGATGGTGCCGCGGTAGAGGAAGGGGTACGCGCTGTAGCGGGAGGGGTCGGCCGTGCTGTACCCGGCCGGCAGAGCGATGTTGAAGGAGATGGGCGGCTCCACCACCTTCGACGTGCCGACCACGATCGGCTTGCCCTTGTTGATGACGACGTCCGACACGGTGATACCGGTGTCCGCCGCGCCGGCCGTCGGCGCGTTCAGCACGGAGAGCGCCAACGCTCCCGCGAGCGTGGCCACCGCGACGGACCGTCTGCCTGTGTGCATGCATACCTCTTCGAAGGAGAATTCGGGAGGCGGCACAGTACCAATGACGTGCGCATGCCTCCGCGGGCAGCATGCCTGTACCGAAGACCGGGCACGCGCACCGCACTGGCTCCAGGCGAACGCCGACGCGTTCCTCGATTTCGACGTCCTCAAAGCCAGGGAGCAGGACGGGCTGTGACCTACCTCGCCGACACCTCCGCCGTACGGCGTCTACTGCGCGGCCAACTCGGCGCGCCCTGGCCCGACCGAGTGACGCGCGGCCTTGTGGCCCTCTGCCCTCCGGTTGAGTCCGAACTGATGCCAGGACTCCGCGCCGACCGCGACTACGAGCCCTTCTTCACCATGCTCGGTCAGTCCTTCGGCCGGGTTCCCGCGATCGACGACCCATGGCCGAAGATCATCCAGGTGCAGCGGGACCTGGTGAAGATCGGTCACCATCGCGACCCGTCTCCGCTGGACATCCTGATCGCGCTCACGGCCGAACATCACGGGCTGACCCTGCTCCACGTCGACGACGACTTCGCCTCGATCGCGAAGGTCCGGCCGGACCTCTCCCTCGTCCGCGGACAGCAGCCGAGCCTCTGAACGAAGTCCGCGGGTCAGCTACCGGACGCGTACGTCACGAACTCCGCCCACGCGTCCCGCGTGAGCGCGAGCCGGGGCCCGGCGAGATCCTTGGAGTCGCGGACGTGGACCGCGCCGGGGGCCACGGCGATCTCGACGCAGGACTCGCCGTCGGTGCCGCTGCTGTAGCTGCTCTTGAACCACGCCAGTTCGGAGTCGTCCCCGACGGAAGGCTTGCGGATCATGTCTCTCCCAGCAGTTGCTTGATGAAGGTCAGCGACTCCCGTGGTGGGAGGGCCTGCGCTCGGATGGTGCCATACCGCAATTCCAGGATGCGGAGCTGCCTCGGGTCGGAGACGGGGCGCCCGTTGAACTTGCCGTCGGCTCGCCCCACTGCCGTACCGTCAGGAAACTTCAGCAACTCGATCTTGCCGTCCAAGCCCGGATGAGCATCGGTGTTCGTCGGCATGACCTGAAGCGTGACGTGATTCAACCGCGCTACCTCAAGCAGGCGTTCGAGCTGCCGTCGCCACACCATTGTGCCCCCTACCTGTCGGCGTAGCGGAGCCTCTTCCAGGACGAAGTGCACAGACGGAGCCGGGTCCCGTTCGAAGACCGCCTGCCGGGCCAGACGAGCGGCCACCATCCGTTCCACGTCGTCGGGCGAGTACGGCGGCTGAGCCGCCCCGATCACAGCCCGCGCATGCTCCGGGGTCTGCAAGAGTCCGTGGACGCTGTTGCACTCGTACAGTCCGATCTCGACCGCCTTGGCCTCCATCTGGCCCAGCGCCCGCACCTTCTTCGGGTACCGGACCTTCTTCACGTCCTCCCACGTCGCCGCGATGAGCCCGCCCGCGCCCAGCGCCTCGTCGGCCTTGTCCAGATACTCCTGCCGGGGAATCCGCTTCCCGCCCTCGATCTTGTAGACCAGGTCCTCGCCGTACCCGACCGTCCGCCCGAAGTCTGCGGCGCTCATGCCCACCGCCTCCCGCCGCAGCTTCAACTGCCGCCCGACGGTGGCGATGACCGCGACGCCCCACTCGTCGTCCGGGTCCACCTCCCAGCCCGGCTCGTCGGCCTCCGTCTTGAGCCGCCCCGCGTCGCCGTCCTCCAACATCGCGTACCTCTCGCCGTACCGTCGTGCCTCAACGCCCCCTACCCGTACGGCCCTTCCGGACAGGCCCGACACCACCGGACAACGCCCGGACAGTCACCGTACGTATCGGCGCAGTGACTGTTCACAGTAGGCGAGCGCCGCCACGCTGAGTGACGTGAATACGGAAACAGTCGGCCTCGACACCGAACACCCCAGCCCCATCCGCAACTTCAGCGTGCGGCTGTCCTCCACCCCACGCGGAGCCCGCCTCGCCCGGCTGCTCGCGACCGAGCACCTGCGCACCTGGGGTCTGCCGTCCGACCCGGCGGAGCACATCGTCGCGGAGCTGGCGGCCAACGCGGCGACACACGGACGGGTCCAGGGGCGCGACTTCGACCTGACGCTCTACGTCATCGGCGCCACCCTCCGTATCGAGGTGACCGACACCCGCGCCGAACGGCTTCCGTGCGCCCGGCTCCCCGCAGCCGACGACGAGTCCGGGCGCGGTCTGCTCCTGGTCGAGGCGCTCGCGGACCGCTGGGGAACCACGCCGGGGCGTCCCCCACGCAAGACCATCTGGGCGGAAGTCCGTCTCCGACCGGCATCCGCGACCGCACAGCCACCGGCACCCAACGGCCCGTGCTTCGGTGGCGCGGGCCGTCTCTTCCAAAGAACTCACAGGTGAAAGAACCCCCACCAAGCCCCACCCCTCCCGCCCGCCGGGCAAGCTCACCCGCGCGGGTGAACATCGCCAACTCGGCTGGCACCGGGACCGGTTGTGCGCCCTACTCTCAGCCCAACGCAACACGACACAACCGCAGACATGCGACGGCCCCCGCCGGGACGGCAATCCCAGTGCGAGGGCCTGACCACCGAGGAAGAAGAAGGCTTCCCGATGGATACGCAGAACCCTAGCGCGCCCGCGCGCGCCCAGTCCCGGCTTGCCGACAACAAGCACCCGAACCGGCAGAGCCGCTCCGGCTCCAACGTCGGCGGTCTGGTCCACGACCACACCCGCCACACCACCCGCTTCACAGTGATCGGCAACCACCTCGCGCAGCACCCGGAGCTGTCGCTCCTGGCGATCGGGCTGGCCACCCACATCCAGTCGCTGCCGCAGAGCGCCCGCGTCGACATCAAGAGCCTCGCGGCCCGGTTCAAGGAAGGCGCGACCCGTATCGCGGCGGCGCTGCGCGAGCTGGAGACCCACGGCTACCTGCGCCGCGAACGCGTCCGCACGTCGGCGGGCCGCATCATCACCCGCACGATCTCCTGCAACCAGCCCGGCCGCAGCCGCAGCCACGCGGGGGACGAGCCCGTACCCCCGGCGCACGCGCCCCGGAAGAAGAAGGCTCCCCGCAAGCCCCTCCCAGGCGTCCCCCGACCCTCCTACCCCTCCCCCGCCCTCCTCCAGACCGCGACCGACCTCCTCGCCGACCTGCGCCGCACGGACCCCCGCCTCCTCCTCTCGGCCTGCGACACCGACCACCTCGCCCCGGGCGTGGCCGCCTGGCTGGAGCGCGACCTCGGCCCCACGGCCGTACGCCACGCCCTGACCAGCGACCTCCCGTCGGAGCCGATCCACCGCCCGGCCGCCCTCCTGGCCCACCGCCTCACGGCCCAGCTGCCGCCCCCGCCCCCGTTCCGGGCGCCCGCAACGCCACCGGCCGTCCGGGTCCAGTACGCGATGACGAACTGCGACGGCTGCGACCGAGGCTTCCGAGGACCGAAGGGCAGCCGCTGCCGCGACTGCCGGGCCGAGCCCACTCCCGACCTCACGGAGGCCGCCTAGCATGAACGTGACGATCCTTGCCCCCGGGCACAGACGACGAGGAGCGAGCGCCATGACCATCGCCCCGGACGACGCACAGCACGGCTCCTCCCACGTCTACCAGGCCATGCGGGACTTCGTTCAGTCGATGGACGACACCCTCCCCGGGAAATTCGAGATCACCAAGGAAGGGATCGTCCACGACATGATGGCGCCCGTCGGACCGCACGAACTCACCGTGCTGCGCCTACGAAAGCGCCTGGAAAAGGCGATGCCGGAAGAGATCGTGGCCCATACGGGTGAGCCGGACGTGGAGGGCGAAGCCGAAGGCATCATGCGACGCCCCGACGTGATGGTGATCGCCGAAGCCGACATGGAGGTCGAGGGAGCCTTCGATCCCCTCACGATTCACGCCGCCGTAGAGGTCGTTTCCCGTTCCAACCCCGACAACGACTGGGTCACCAAGATGCGCGACTACCCGCTGCTCGGCATCCCCGTGTACGCGGTGTTCGACCCCCGCAGCGGCGAAGGCGCCGTCCTCACGGACATCCACTCCACCCCGGACGGCCCCCGCTACGCGACCCGCAAGGACTTCGTCTACGGCGAGGACGTCACCATCGCCGACTGGACCATCTCCACGGAGGACCTCCCCCGCTACCCGGACCCGGAGAAGGGCTGAGGGCGACGCCGGTCACCTCCCCGCCGCCAGCCCCTCCCGCAGCGCCTCGTACGCCGGCTTGCGGCCGTACGTCTCGTCCATCGGGGTCGCCGAGCCCTGGCCCTCGAAGACGCCCGGCACCCAGGAGTACTTGTCGGTGAAGCCCCACACGGTGAAGGACCTGCAGCTCCGGGCACCCAGGCAGGCGTCCAGCAGGCGGCGGTAGTAGCTCGCCTGGGTCGCCTGCTTCGTCTCGTCGACCGGCAGGATCATCCGCACGTCGACCTCGGTGAACGCGGTCTGCATCCCCAGCGCCCCGAAGCGGGCGAGGTTCTCGGCGACCTGTCCCGGGAAGCCGTACTGGATCGCGAGGTGGCCCTGGATGCCGAAGCCCTGGACGGGGACGCCCTCGGCACGCAGCCGCTTCGCCAGTTCGTAGTAGGCGGTGGACTTCGCGTTGACGCCCTCGACGTTGTAGTCGTTGAGGAACAGCTTCGCCTTCGGGTCGGCCGCGTGGGCCCAGCGGAACGCGTCCGCGATGTAGGAGGGGCCCAGCTCACGCAGCCAGATCGAGTTGCGCAGGCTGCCGTCCTCCTCGAAGACCTCGTTCACCACGTCCCACTGCTGGATCTTCCCCTTGTACCGCCTCACCTCGGCGGTGATGTGGTCGCGCAGGATGCCGCGCAGCTCCGCCGCGTCGATCGAGCCGTCCTCCACCCCGCTGGTCAGCCACGCCGGCAGCTGGCTGTGCCAGACCAGGGTGTGGCCGCGGACCACCTGGCCGTGCGCCCGCGCGAAGCGGACCAGGTCGTCCGCCGGCTTCCAGTTGTGGACGCCCCGCTCGGGCTCCACCGACTCCCACTTCATGACGTTCTCGGCCGTGACGGAGTTGTAGTCGCGGATCGTCGTCCCGCGGTACGTCCGGTCGTCCGCGAGCGCCGTCATGTCCACGGCTGTCCCGATGCGTACGCCCGCGCGATCGGCCAGCGCGCGCAGCGACGGTCCGTGCCCTCCCGCACTCGCCGACGCCGGCTGCACGGCCACCACCGTGGACAGCAGTGTCCCGGCGGCCAGCGCGAGCGCGGGCAGGCGGAAGCGGTTGATGTGCCTCATGCGTGGTTCCTCTCTCGGTTCCGGCTCTCTCAGCCCGGCGGTCGGATACGACGGCATCCGGGCCAGACGGTCAGCGGGACCACGGCCGTCAGACCCGTCGGCTCTCCAGCGGCCCCAGATACGTCGGCGTCAGCCCACCCGTGTCGATCACCAGACGCTGGAGGATCACCGTCGGGTCGACCATCCAGAACGTCAGGCGCCGCACACCGGGCCCGGCGACCGTGTGCCGGGTCGCCGTCACGTTCACGTTGTCGGAGGTGTGGCGCGCCCACTGCCTGTTCATGAGCCCGTCGTCGGCGCCGGTAACGGCGTGGATGTCGACGACCTGGGGTTCCGCGTCGTCGAAGGAGACCGCGTAGCGCAGGCCGCCCGTCGCCAGGGCGGGGTTCCGCGGTGAGACGTACGCCCACACCGTCACCTCGCCGCCCGCCGGCACCGACACCAGGCCCACCTCGTACTCCAGGCGCGGCCCGGCCCCACCCGGTGTCTGCCGCGCCGCCGTCACCGGCCACGGGGTCATCCCCGCGCCCGTACGGCCGATCCGCTCGACGCGCCGCCACCGCACCCGGCCGCCGGACGCGCCCACGGCCCGCACAGGGTGCTCCGCGTCGATCGCGACGTACCCGCCCGCCTCGACGAACCCCCGCAGCGCCCGCGCCTGCCGCGCCGGCGGCTTCTCGGCGACCGCCTTCACCGTCACAGACGCCCCGGCCCCGCTCACCGTCAGCGCCCCCTCCGCGCCGCCGGCCGGCACCCGCGCCCAGTCCACCCGCACGGCCACCCTGACCTGCTGGTCGACCCGGCCGCGCGCCCGGTCCACGACCAGCCACGGCACCGACGGTTCCACGCGGTACGAGAAGGGCGTACGGCCCCGGTTGAAGACCTCGACGTACTGCCGGGGCCGCGTCTGGTACGGGCTGAACACCGGCAGCACGGCCGCCGCGCCGGACGCGCCGCCCGGCCACCACAGCCCGCGATCGTCCGCCCCGTCCACGGAGACGCCCAGCTCCGCCGCCTCCGGCACCTCGATCCGCCGCACCTTGGGGAAGATCTCGTCCGGCAGCGCCTGGTGGTCCTTCTCCGGCTGCTGCCATCCGGCGTTGGGGCCGTAGCGTTCGACGTCCCCGTACCCGATGTGCGGCTGGGTCTGGAAGCCGCGCCACTTCCCGCCGGCGACCTCGGTGTTGAAGCGGTCGGCGAGGGCGAAGTCCCTGGCCAGTCCCGCCTCCGCGGCGGCCGCCCGGTCGTTCGTCGCCGCCCGCCCCTGCCGCGCGTACAGCAGGTTCTCGAACTCGTCCTGCCGTAACCCGTACAGGTTCGCCGTCGCCAGCACCGGGTAGCCGACCAGCTCGAACCACGCGTCCTGGACGCCGGCCGGCACCTTGCGGCCCAGCCGCTCCGTCCGCCGGGCCAGCGCGCGCCACTCCTCGGTGACGCGCTCCAGCTCGCGGTGGCCGAAGAAGAAGGGCGTCTCCTGGTCGTCGTAGACGATCGCCCGCTCGTCCTTCGTCGGGTCCTTCGACGGGTCGAGGGTGATCCGCCGGTTCAGCAGCTCGGGCTTGCGGCGGGCCTGCAGCTGCCCGTACGCGCTCAGCACCTCGGCGATCTCGGCGGCGAACCGCCCGCCGAAGTTCTGCCGGGCGAACCCCCGCTCCCACTCCTCCAGGTTCTCCAGACCCCAACGCCCCGGCCGCCAGGCGTAGTTCAGGAAGAACTCCGTGGGCAGCTCGTTGCCCTTCAGGTCGCCGACGTTCGCCACCCACAGGCCGTGGTTGCCGTAGGCGTCGGCCTCGTGGAGCTGCTCCCAGAGGTTGGCGAGGTTCGTGGTGTCGACCCACTTGTAGTTGCGGCCGACGCCCACGTAGTCGAAGTGGTAGTACAACCCGTAGCCCCCGGCACGGGGCTCCCGTGGGTCGGGGTGCTTACGGATGTTCCCCCAGTTGTCGTCCGTCAGGACGACCGTCACGTCGTCCGGCGCCCTGAGGCCCCGGTCCCAGTACCGCTGGACCTCCTTGTAGAGGGTCCACACCTGCGGGGTCTCGTCCGCCGGCCTGCCGGTCACCTCCTCGATGATCCGGCGCTGCGTCGCGATGATCTCCGTCATCAGCTCGATGCCGTCGCCGTCGGGCAGGCTCGTGTCACCGTTCCCGCGCATCCCCAGGGTGACGACGCCCTCGAAGTCCTCGTCGACCATGCGCCGGATGCCGTCGCGCCAGTAGGCCCGGACGGCCTCGGCGTTGCGCCGGTACGACCACTCCCCGGTGCCGCCGTAGGGGTCGCGGCCGGGGGTCACGATCGCCCCGGAGGAGTCCCTGACCGCGGGTACGGCGTGGCGGTTCCACTCCTCGATGCCCCGCATCATGGGCGCCTCGTGAGACGTGCCCATGACAATCCCGTATGCCTTGGCACGCGCGTGGTTCTCCGGGTCGTCCTCGGCGAACGCCCTCCCCCACACCGCCGGCCAGACGTAGTTCCCCTTCAGCCGGAGCAGCACCTCGAAGACCTTGGCCCAGAAGTCGGCGGTGAACCCGCCGGGGTACCCGGGCGCCTTGCCGGGACCGAAGAACGCCGGCGCCCAGGTCCCGAGCGCCGGGTTCTCGTCGTTGATGAAGACCCCCCGGTACTTCACCACCGGCGTGCCCTGGCTGTACCGGCCCGGCAGGACGTACACCTCGTCCCGGCGCGCCGGCGGCACGTCGTCCCACCAGTACCAGGGGGAGACCCCGATGCCGTACGACACGTCGTACACCCCGAAGATCGTGCCGCGCGGATCGCTGCCCGCGACCACGAACGCCCGCTCCACCCCGGGCATCGGCCGCTCCACGACCGTCTGCAACGAGGTCTCCCACTTCCCCCGCACCCCCCGGACGTCGAGTTTCCCCGACGCCACTAGCCCGTCGATCAACGGACTCCGCCCGATGGTCCCCACCAGGACCACCTCACGGCCCATCGAATCCCCCGGCCGCACCCCCGTGACCCGCTCGATGTCGTCCCGCAGATCCCCTGCCACCCGTACGACTCCGGGATGATCCTCGGGACTGACCACGACCGGCGCCCCGACCAGCGCGAACGCGCCGGGGGCCGGGGTGAAGGACAGATACGCCCCCGCGTCCGTCACCCGCAGCTCCCCGGCGCCGCCGCCGACCGCGGAACCGTCGTCCGCCGACGCGGCCCCCGGCAGCGCGGGGCCCACGGCGATCCCCGCACCCACTCCCAGAACGGTTCTACGGCTGACGTCCGCGGACATGCCACACTCCTCGACCGGTCGTCCCGAACCCGGGATTTGCTCAGCGACATGACAAATGGTGGAGGGAGTGAAGCGAGGGGACAACGGGTCGCGCGCGTCGAATAGTTTCGAGGGCGGGAAAGCGCCGCGCCCGGCCTCCCCGGCGCCACGGCCACGACGACGGCGGGGGCGCCGAGGACGCCGAGGACGCCGAGGACGAACGTGCCATCGGGCCGGCCCCGGCACAGCGAAAGGGCCCGTACGACCGAAGTCGTACGGGCCCTTCGTGGAGCTCGTGCTGGAGCTACCAGGTCAGATCAACGGACTCACTTGTTGATCTTGGTGACCTGGCCGGCGCCCACGGTCCGGCCACCCTCACGGATGGCGAACTTCAGGCCCTCTTCCATGGCGACGGGCTGGATGAGCTCGACCTTCATCTCCGTGTTGTCGCCCGGCATGACCATCTCCGTGCCCTCGGGGAGGGTCACAACACCGGTCACGTCAGTCGTACGGAAGTAGAACTGCGGACGGTAGTTGTTGAAGAACGGCGTGTGGCGGCCACCCTCGTCCTTGGACAGGATGTAGGCCTGGGCCTCGAACTCGGTGTGCGGGGTGACCGAACCCGGCTTGATGATGACCTGGCCGCGCTCGACGTCCTCGCGCTTGATGCCACGGAGGAGCAGACCGACGTTCTCACCGGCCTGGCCCTCGTCGAGCAGCTTGCGGAACATCTCGATGCCGGTGACCGTGGTGGTGGTCTTCTCGGTCTTGATGCCGATGATGTCGACGGTCTCGTTGACCTTGAGGACACCACGCTCGATACGGCCGGTGACGACCGTACCGCGACCGGTGATGGTGAAGACGTCCTCGATCGGCATCAGGAACGGCTTGTCGACGTCGCGCTCCGGCTCCGGGATGGCGGAGTCGACGGCGTCCATCAGGTCCAGGACCGACTGGCCCCACTCCTTGTCGCCCTCGAGCGCCTTGAGCGCCGAGACCTTGACGACCGGCAGGTCGTCGCCCGGGAACTCGTACTCGGAGAGGAGCTCACGCACCTCGAGCTCGACGAGCTCCAGGATCTCCTCGTCGTCCACCATGTCGGCCTTGTTCAGGGCGACGACGATGTACGGAACGCCGACCTGGCGGGCCAGGAGCACGTGCTCCTTGGTCTGCGGCATCGGGCCGTCAGTGGCGGCGACCACGAGGATGGCGCCGTCCATCTGGGCAGCACCGGTGATCATGTTCTTGATGTAGTCGGCGTGACCCGGGCAGTCGACGTGCGCGTAGTGACGCGACTCGGTCTGGTACTCGACGTGCGCGATGGAGATGGTGATACCGCGCTGGCGCTCCTCAGGAGCCTTGTCGATCTGGTCGAAGGCCGAGGCCTCGTTCAGGTCCGGGTACTTGTCGTGCAGCACCTTGGTAATGGCGGCCGTGAGGGTCGTCTTACCGTGGTCGATGTGACCGATGGTGCCGATGTTGACGTGGGGCTTAGTCCGCTCGAACTTCGCCTTCGCCACGGGGTCCTCCTGTGGAGTGGTTCTGAACGCCTTGCTTCATCGGCGCCAGGTGATCTTTGCTGGAAAGCCCGGGCCCCGGGGTCAAACATCCGCGTTCGCGGGGGTTTGACCCCGTAAGGCTCCGGAGTCAAGCCTAAGGGCTGGAACTCGGCTGAGTTACTCGCCCTTGGCCTTCGCGATGATCTCCTCGGCGACGTTCCGCGGAACCTCGGCGTAGGAGTCGAACTGCATGGAGTAGCTGGCGCGGCCGGACGTCTTGCTGCGCAGGTCGCCGACGTAGCCGAACATCTCCGAGAGGGGCACGAGGCCCTTCACGACACGGGCACCGGCCCGCTCCTCCATGGCCTGGATCTGGCCACGGCGGGAGTTGATGTCGCCGATGACCTCACCCATGTAGTCCTCGGGCGTGGTGACCTCGACGGCCATCATGGGCTCGAGCAGCACGGGGCTGGCCTTGCGCGCGGCCTCCTTGAAGGCCTGCGAACCGGCGATCTTGAACGCCAGCTCGGAGGAGTCGACCTCGTGGTAGCCACCGTCGATCAGGGTGACGCGCACGCCGGTCATCTCGTAACCGGCGAGGATGCCGAACTGCATGGCCTCCTGCGCACCGGCGTCCACCGAAGGGATGTACTCCTTCGGGATGCGGCCACCGGTCACCTTGTTCACGAACTCGTACGAGGCGTCGCCGCCCTCGATCGGCTCGATCGCGATCTGCACCTTGGCGAACTGGCCGGTACCACCAGTCTGCTTCTTGTGCGTGTAGTCGACGCGCTCGACGGCCTTGCGGATCGTCTCGCGGTAGGCGACCTGCGGCTTGCCGACGTTGGCCTCGACCTTGAACTCACGGCGCATACGGTCGACCAGCACCTCGAGGTGCAGCTCGCCCATGCCGCCGATGATGGTCTGGCCGGTCTCCTCGTCGGAGTGGACCTGGAAGGAGGGGTCCTCCTCGGCCAGGCGCTGGATCGCGACGCCGAGCTTCTCCTGGTCGCCCTTCGACTTGGGCTCGATGGCGACCTGGATGACCGGGGCCGGGAAGTCCATGGACTCCAGGATCACCGGCTGCTTGTCGTCGGCCAGCGTCTCACCGGTGGTGGTCTGCTTCAGGCCCATGACGGCGACGATGTCGCCGGCGCCCACCGAGTCGATCTCCTCACGCTTGTTCGCGTGCATGCGGTAGATCTTGCCGATGCGCTCCTTCTTGCCCTTGACGGAGTTCAGCACGGCGGTGCCGGACTCCAGGCGACCGGAGTAGATCCGGACGAAGGTGAGCTTGCCGAGGTGCGGGTCGCTCATGATCTTGAACGCCAGCGCGGACAGCGGCTCGTCGTCGGACGGCTTGCGCTTGATGACCTCTTCCGGGTCGTTGACGGCGTGGCCCTCGATGGCCTCGACGTCAAGCGGCGTCGGGAGGTAGCGCACGACCGCGTCGAGCAGGGGCTGGACGCCCTTGTTCTTGAACGCGGTGCCGCAGAACACCGGGGTGACCGTGGTGTCCTTGGACTTGCCGGAGGCGATGGTGATGCGACGGATCGCCGCGTACAGCTGCTCCTCGGAGGGCTCCTCGCCCTCCAGGTACAGCTCCATCAGCTCCTCGTCGTTCTCGGCGACGGCCTCGAGCAGCTTGCCGCGCCATTCCTCGGCGGCCTCGGTGTGCGTGGCCGGGATGTCGACGACGTCGTACATCTCGCCCTTGGCTGCCTCGGCGGACCACACGAGCGCCTTCATGCGGACCAGGTCCACGACGCCCTTGAAGTCGGCCTCAGCGCCGATGGGGAGCTGCATGACGAGCGGCTGGGCGCCCAGGCGGTCCGAGATCATGTCCACGCAGCGGTGGAACTCGGCGCCGGTGCGGTCCAGCTTGTTGACGAAGCAGATGCGGGGCACGCCGTAACGGTCGGCCTGACGCCACACCGTCTCGGACTGCGGCTCCACGCCGGCAACGCCGTCGAACACCGTCACGGCGCCGTCGAGGACGCGGAGCGAACGCTCCACCTCGACGGTGAAGTCGACGTGACCCGGGGTGTCGATGATGTTGATGGTGTGGTCGACGCCCTCAAGCGGCCAGTGACAGGTGGTGGCAGCAGAGGTGATCGTGATGCCACGCTCCTGCTCCTGCTCCATCCAGTCCATGGTGGCAGCGCCGTCGTGGACCTCACCGATCTTGTAGCTGACGCCGGTGTAGAAGAGGATCCGCTCGGTGGTGGTCGTCTTGCCCGCGTCGATGTGGGCCATGATCCCGATGTTGCGGACCCTGGCCAGGTCAAGTGAAGTGGTAGCCATAAGGCTTCGGTCTTCTCTCGGTCTCGATGGGGTCTGCGACTACCAGCGGTAGTGCGCGAAGGCCTTGTTGGACTCGGCCATCTTGTGGGTGTCCTCGCGCTTCTTCACAGCGGCACCGAGGCCGTTGGACGCGTCGAGAAGCTCGTTGAGCAGACGCTCGGTCATCGTCTTCTCGCGACGGGCGCGGGAGTAACCGACGAGCCAGCGCAGCGCGAGCGTGTTGGCACGACCGGGCTTGACCTCGATCGGGACCTGGTACGTCGCACCACCGACACGGCGGGACTTGACCTCGAGGGTCGGCTTGATGTTCTCCAGAGCGCGCTTCAGCGTGATGATCGGGTCGTTGCCCGTCTTCTCACGCAGGCCCTCCATGGCGCCGTAGACGATGCGCTCGGCGGTGGAGCGCTTGCCGTTCAGCAGCACCTTGTTGATGAGCGACGTGACAAGAGGAGAACCGTAGACCGGGTCGATGATGACCGGGCGCTTCGGGGCGGGGCCCTTACGAGGCATTCTTACTTCTCCTTCTTGGCGCCGTAGCGGCTGCGGGCCTGCTTGCGGTTCTTGACACCCTGGGTGTCGAGCGAACCGCGGATGATCTTGTAGCGAACACCCGGCAGGTCCTTCACACGGCCACCACGCACGAGCACGATGGAGTGCTCCTGCAGGTTGTGTCCCTCACCCGGAATGTAAGCGGTAACCTCGATCCCGCTGGTCAGACGCACACGCGCGACCTTACGCAGGGCCGAGTTCGGCTTCTTCGGGGTGGTCGTGAACACACGCGTGCAGACGCCGCGGCGCTGAGGGGAACCCTCGAGTGCGGGCGTCTTGTTCTTCTCGACCTTGTCCTGCCGGCCCTTGCGGACCAGCTGCTGGATCGTAGGCACTACTTCTCCGGTTTCTGTGTGCCGAATGGTGAAGCTAACCCGGAACATCTCCGACCCACGCGGTCGGGTGTGTCGAATACTGCGGGTTCCCGCCGCAAGGCAGAAGAGCGCAGATCACGGCGGCCGCTTACGGCTCCCACCTGTGCGGTTCAAAGGCACGCACGAGAGCCAGGGCACACCCCAGGCACAAGGTCTGAGCGTACCTATCGCATTCGCTACGGTCAAAACAAATGGGTACAGGCTGTGCGGGGCCGGCACGGGGGCCCTGGCGACGGGTGGCCGGCGGCCCGCCGGGCGCCTCAGCCGGGGCGGGGAGTCCCACCCGACAAGGCCCGGGGCGGGACGGCCGTTCGCCGTGCCACCCCAGGGGCAGTACGGCGGTGCGGCGGGGGCCGTCACCCGGCAGGTCCGCCCGGCGGGCCGCCAGGAGCCGCTCTCCCGCGCCGGGGAGGACCTTCCGCCGAGGGTAGGGCCGCGGGTTCGGCCGGGCAGCGACCCCGCGCCACCGGCGCTTCTCGGCCCCTCAGGAGCCCTCCACCCAGCCGTCCTCAGGCACCGCTCTCCGAGGCCACCCCGGCGATGATCATGATGGCGATGAAGAAGGCCCAGCCGGCCACCGAGAGCCAGCCGAGGATGAGGCCCGCCAGGGCGAAGCCCTCGCCGCCCTCACCGGTGCGCTTGATCTCGGAGCGGGCGGTGTGGCCGAGGATCACGGCCGGGATACCGGTGAGCCCCATGGTCATGGTGGTGAGCACGCCGCACACCATCGCGCCGACGGCCTTGCCGTTGGTGGGCGGGGGCAGGACGGGAGCGGGCATGAACGTACGCGGGACCATCGGCTGCATCACGGGCATGGCACTCGGCTGCATGGCCGAGGGCCCCTGCGGCAGGTCGGCGACCAGAAGCGCCAACTCGCCCACCGTACGCGCCGTGTAGGCCCGCTCGATGCGCTTCTCGTACTCGTCCTGCTGGAGGCGGCCCTCACTGAAACCGGCCCGCAGGACATCCACGGCACGCTCACGGTCGGCATGGGCGGCAAGCAGCGACGGACTACTGCCCTGCGCCTGCCACGGCATCGGCTGCCACGACGGGTTCGACACGAGAAACACTCCCCCGGACTGGTTGTGCCTCCAATGATGCTCCAACGCACGGCCCCCGGCACGGGTTCCCCGTCACCGGTTCTGTTTCGTTTCCGCTACCAGTGTCCCGGTTCGTCGACCGAACGCCGAGGGGCGCCCACCCCCGAACGGAGTGGGCGCCCCTCAGTGGACGTACGCCTTACTGGTTGTACGGACCGTAGTCGTAGTCCTCCAGCGGGACGGCCTGGCCGGAGCCCGTGCCGAACGGCGAGTAGTCGATGTCGTCGTAGCCGACGGCCGAGTACATCGCGGCCTTGGCCTCCTCGGTCGGCTCGACCCGGATGTTGCGGTAGCGGGACAGACCCGTACCGGCCGGGATGAGCTTACCGATGATGACGTTCTCCTTGAGGCCGATCAGCGAGTCGGACTTGGCGTTGATCGCCGCGTCCGTGAGGACTCGCGTCGTCTCCTGGAAGGACGCCGCCGACAGCCAGGACTCCGTGGCCAGCGAGGCCTTGGTGATACCCATGAGCTGCGGACGACCGGAGGCCGGGTGACCGCCCTCCTGGACCACACGACGGTTCTCGGTCTCGAACTTCGAGCGCTCGACCAGCTCGCCGGGCAGCAGCTCGGCGTCGCCGGACTCGATGATCGTCACGCGGCGGAGCATCTGCCGGATGATGATCTCGATGTGCTTGTCGTGGATCGACACACCCTGCGAGTTGTACACCTTCTGGACCTCGCCGACCAGGTGGACCTGGACGGCACGCTGACCCAGGATGCGCAGCACGTCGTGCGGGTTGGTGGCACCCACGGTGAGCTTCTGGCCCACCTCGACGTGCTCGCCCTCGCTGACCAGGAGTCGGGCGCGCTTCGAGATCGGGTAGGCCGTCTCGTCGCTGCCGTCGTCCGGCGTGATGACGATCTTCTTGGTCTTCTCGGTCTCCTCGATGCGGACGCGACCGGCCGCCTCGGAGATCGGGGCGACACCCTTCGGGGTACGGGCCTCGAAGAGCTCGACGACACGCGGCAGACCCTGCGTGATGTCGTCACCGGCCACACCACCGGTGTGGAAGGTACGCATCGTCAGCTGGGTACCGGGCTCACCGATGGACTGGGCGGCGATGATGCCGACCGCCTCACCGATGTCGACCAGCTTGCCGGTGGCCAGGGAGCGGCCGTAGCACATGGCGCACGTGCCGACCTTGGACTCACAGGTCAGGATCGAGCGGGTCTTGACCTCCTCGACACCGTGGTGCACGAGCTGGTCGATGAGCACGTCACCGAGGTCCACGTTGGCCGGCGCGATCACCTTGCCGTCGATGACGACGTCCTCGGCGAGCATGCGGGCGTAGACGCTGGTCTCGACGTCCTCGGCCTTGCGCAGGACACCGGTCTCGTCCTTCGAGGCGATCCGCAGCTTCAGACCGCGCTCGGTGCCGCAGTCCTCCTCGCGGATGATGACGTCCTGCGAGACGTCCACCAGACGACGGGTCAGGTAACCCGAGTCGGCGGTACGCAGGGCGGTGTCCGCCAGACCCTTACGGGCACCGTGCGTGGAGATGAAGTACTCCAGCACGGACAGGCCCTCACGGAACGAGGCCTTGATGGGACGCGGGATGGTCTCGTTCTTCGCGTTCGACACAAGACCACGCATACCGGCGATCTGACGCATCTGCATCATGTTGCCTCGTGCACCCGAGTTCACCATCATGAAGATCGGGTTGGTCTTCGGGAAGTTGTCGTTCATCGCCTCGGCGACCTCGTTGGTCGCCTTGGTCCAGATCGCGATGAGCTCCTGCGTGCGCTCGTCCTTGGTGATCAGACCGCGCTCGTACTGCTTCTGGACCTTCTCGTCCTGCGCCTCGTACCCGCGGACGATCTCCTTCTTCGCCTCGGGGACGACGACGTCGGAGATGGCCACGGTGACACCGGAACGGGTCGCCCAGTAGAAGCCGGCCGCCTTCAGGTTGTCGAGCGTCGCCGCCACGATGACCTTGGGGTAGCGCTCGGCGAGGTCGTTGACGATCTCGGAGAGCTGCTTCTTGCCGACCTCGTAGTCGACGAACGGGTAGTCCTCGGGCAGCAGCTCGTTGAAGAGCGCGCGGCCCAGCGTGGTCTTCAGGGTGAAGGTGTCACCCTGCTGCCACTCCGGCTCGCCCTCCTCGCGCGCCGGCGGGGTCCAGCCGCGCGGCGGGATGGTGCCCACCGGGAAGCGGATGTCCACGCGCGACTGCAGCGAGAGCTCGCCGGCGTCGAACGCCATGATCGCCTCGGCCACGGAGGAGAAGGAGCGGTCCTCGCCCTTCACGTTCCGCATCTCGCCGTCGGTGGTGAGGAAGAACAGACCGAGGACCATGTCCTGGGTCGGCATCGTCACCGGACGGCCGTCGGCCGGCTTGAGGATGTTGTTCGAGGACAGCATCAGGATGCGGGCCTCGGCCTGCGCCTCCGCGGACAGCGGCAGGTGCACGGCCATCTGGTCACCGTCGAAGTCCGCGTTGAACGCGGTGCAGACGAGCGGGTGGATCTGGATGGCCTTGCCCTCGACCAGCTGCGGCTCGAAGGCCTGGATGCCGAGGCGGTGCAGGGTGGGAGCACGGTTCAGCAGAACCGGGTGCTCGGCGATGACCTCTTCGAGGACGTCGTACACGACCGTACGGCCGCGCTCCACCATGCGCTTGGCGCTCTTGATGTTCTGCGCGTGGTTCAGGTCGACCAGGCGCTTCATCACGAACGGCTTGAACAGCTCCAGCGCCATCGCCTTCGGCAGACCGCACTGGTGCAGCTTCAGCTGCGGACCGACGACGATCACGGAACGCGCGGAGTAGTCCACACGCTTGCCGAGCAGGTTCTGGCGGAAACGGCCCTGCTTGCCCTTCAGCATGTCGCTGAGGGACTTCAGCGGGCGGTTGCCGGGACCGGTGACCGGGCGACCACGGCGACCGTTGTCGAAGAGAGCGTCAACGGCCTCCTGAAGCATGCGCTTCTCGTTGTTCACGATGATCTCGGGCGCGCCGAGGTCGAGAAGCCGCTTCAGTCGGTTGTTCCGGTTGATCACACGGCGGTACAGGTCGTTCAGGTCGGAGGTCGCGAAGCGGCCACCGTCCAGCTGCACCATCGGACGCAGGTCCGGCGGGATGACCGGCACGCAGTCGAGCACCATGCCCTTGGGGCTGTTGCTGGTCTGCAGGAACGCGGAGACGACCTTGAGGCGCTTGAGCGCGCGGGTCTTCTTCTGGCCCTTGCCGGTGCGGATGATCTCGCGGAGGCGCTCGGCCTCCTCGTCGAGGTCGAAGGACTCCAGGCGCTTCTGCAGCGCCGCGGCACCCATCGAACCGTCGAAGTACGTGCCGAAGCGGTCACGCAGCTCGCGGTAGAGGAGCTCGTCGCCCTCCAGGTCCTGGACCTTGAGGTTCTTGAACCGGGTCCACACCTCGTCGAGACGGTCGATCTCGCGCTGCGAACGGTCGCGCAGCTGCTTCATCTCACGCTCGGCGCCCTCGCGCACCTTGCGGCGCACGTCGGCCTTGGCGCCCTCGGCCTCCAGCTCGGCCAGGTCGGTCTCGAGCTTCTTGGCGCGGGCCTCCAGGTCGGCGTCCCGGCGGTTCTCGATCTGCTGCCGCTCGACGGAGACGTGCGCCTCCAGGGAGGGCAGGTCGCGGGTGCGGCGCTCCTCGTCGACGTACGTGATCATGTACGCCGCGAAGTAGATGACCTTCTCCAGGTCCTTCGGGGCGAGGTCGAGCAGGTAGCCCAGCCGCGACGGAACGCCCTTGAAGTACCAGATGTGGGTGACGGGAGCGGCCAGCTCGATGTGGCCCATCCGCTCGCGGCGCACCTTGGCGCGCGTGACCTCGACGCCACAACGCTCACAGATGATGCCCTTGAAGCGGACACGCTTGTACTTGCCGCAGTAGCACTCCCAGTCCCGGGTAGGACCGAAGATCTTCTCGCAGAAGAGTCCGTCCTTTTCGGGCTTCAGGGTGCGGTAGTTGATCGTCTCGGGCTTCTTGACCTCGCCGTGGCTCCACTGACGGATGTCGTCAGCGGTGGCCAGACCGATCCGGAGCTCGTCGAAGAAGTTGACGTCGAGCACTATGCGTCAATCCCTCTCAGGGTTGTAAGTCTTTGGTCTGATACGGGGGTCCTGGGGCCGGCCGGGCTCGTCACGAGCCCGGCCGAACTCCCGTCAGACCTCTTCGACGCTGCTCGGCTCGCGCCGGGACAGGTCGATGCCGAGCTCCTCCGCAGCGCGGAAGACGTCCTCGTCGGTGTCACGCATCTCGATGGACATACCGTCGCTGGACAGCACCTCCACGTTCAGGCAGAGAGACTGCATCTCCTTGATGAGCACCTTGAAGGACTCGGGGATGCCGGGCTCGGGGATGTTCTCGCCCTTGACGATGGCCTCGTAGACCTTCACGCGGCCGGTGACGTCGTCGGACTTGATGGTCAGCAGCTCCTGGAGGGCGTACGCGGCGCCGTACGCCTCCAGCGCCCACACCTCCATCTCACCGAAGCGCTGGCCACCGAACTGGGCCTTACCGCCCAGCGGCTGCTGGGTGATCATCGAGTACGGGCCGGTCGAGCGGGCGTGCAGCTTGTCGTCGACCAGGTGGTGCAGCTTGAGGATGTACATGTAGCCGACCGAGATCGGGTCCGGGAACGGCTCACCGCTACGGCCGTCGAACAGCCGCGCCTTGCCGGACGGGAGCACCATGCGCTCGCCGTCGCGGTTCGGGATGGTGTGCTGCAGCAGACCCGCCAGCTCGTCCTCACGGGCACCGTCGAAGACCGGGGTGGCGACGTTGGTGCCGGGAGCGACACTGTCGGCGCCGATGGCCTGCAGACGCTGGGCCCACTCGTCGGCGAGACCGGAGACGTCCCAGCCGCGGCTGGCGAGCCAGCCGAGGTGGATCTCCAGGACCTGTCCCGGGTTCATTCGGGACGGCACACCGAGCGGGTTGAGGATGATGTCGACCGGGGTGCCGTCCTCGAGGAAGGGCATGTCCTCGATCGGGAGGATCTTGGAGATGACACCCTTGTTGCCGTGACGGCCGGCGAGCTTGTCACCGTCGGTGATCTTGCGCTTCTGCGCGACGTAGACGCGCACCAGCTGGTTGACACCGGGGGGAAGCTCGTCGCCCTCCTCGCGGTCGAAGACGCGCACGCCGATGACCTTGCCGGTCTCGCCGTGCGGCACCTTCAGCGAGGTGTCACGGACCTCACGGGCCTTCTCACCGAAGATCGCGCGGAGCAGGCGCTCCTCGGGCGTCAGCTCGGTCTCACCCTTCGGGGTGACCTTGCCGACGAGGATGTCACCGGCGATGACCTCGGCGCCGATCCGGATGATGCCGCGCTCGTCGAGGTCGGCGAGGACCTCCTCGGAGACGTTCGGGATGTCCCGGGTGATCTCCTCGGGGCCGAGCTTGGTGTCACGGGCGTCGACCTCGTGCTCCTCGATGTGGATCGAGGAGAGGACGTCGTCCTGCACGAGGCGCTGCGACAGGATGATCGCGTCCTCGTAGTTGTGACCCTCCCACGGCATGAACGCCACGAGCAGGTTCTTGCCGAGCGCCATCTCACCGTTCTCGGTGGCGGGACCGTCGGCGAGGACCTGGCCCTCGATGATGCGGTCGCCCTCGTGGACGATGACCTTCTGGTTGACCGAGGTGCCCTGGTTGGAGCGGGCGAACTTGGCCAGGCGGTACGTGATGTACGTGCCGTCGTCGTTGGCGGTGGTGATGTAGTCCGCGGAGACCTCCTGGACCACACCGGCCTTCTCGGCCTTGACGACGTCGCCGGCGTCGACGGCGGAGCGGTACTCCATGCCGGTGCCGACGAGCGGGGCCTCCGCCTTGATGAGCGGAACGGCCTGGCGCATCATGTTCGCGCCCATGAGGGCACGGTTGGCGTCGTCGTGCTCGAGGAACGGGATCATGGCGGTCGCGACCGACACCATCTGGCGCGGCGAGACGTCCATGTAGTCCACGTCGTCACCGGCGACGTAGTCGACCTCGCCGCCACGACGGCGGACGAGCACGCGGTTCTCGGCGAAGCGCATGTCGTCGTTGAGCGTGGCGTTGGCCTGCGCGATGACGAAGCGGTCCTCCTCGTCGGCGGTCAGGTAGTCGACCTCGTCGGTGACCTGGCCCTCGACGACCTTGCGGTACGGCGTCTCCACGAAACCGAACGCGTTGACGCGGCCGTAGGAGGCGAGCGAACCGATCAGACCGATGTTCGGGCCTTCGGGGGTCTCGATCGGGCACATGCGGCCGTAGTGCGACGGGTGCACGTCACGGACCTCGAAGCCGGCCCGCTCACGCGACAGACCACCGGGACCCAGCGCCGAGAGACGACGCTTGTGCGTCAGCCCGGACAGCGGGTTGTTCTGGTCCATGAACTGCGAGAGCTGGCTGGTGCCGAAGAACTCCTTGATGGAGGCGACGACCGGCCGGATGTTGATCAGGGTCTGCGGCGTGATCGCCTCGACGTCCTGGGTGGTCATGCGCTCCCGGACGACGCGCTCCATACGCGCCAGACCCGTACGGACCTGGTTCTGGATGAGCTCGCCGACGCTGCGCAGACGACGGTTGCCGAAGTGGTCGATGTCGTCGGTCTCGACGACGATGTTCGTGCCGTTGTCCCCGGCGGTCTCGGTCTCGCCGGCGTGCAGCTTCACCAGGTACTTGATCGTCGAGATGATGTCCTCGACGGTCAGGATGCCCGCGTCCAGCGGGGCGTCCGCACCCAGCTTCTTGTTGACCTTGTAGCGGCCGACCTTCGCGAGGTCGTAGCGCTTGGGGTTGAAGTACAGGTTCTCCAGCAGCGTCTGCGCGGCCTCACGCGTGGGGGGCTCGCCCGGACGCAGCTTGCGGTAGATGTCGAGCAGCGCGTCGTCCTGGCCCTGGGTGTGGTCCTTCTCCAGGGTGGCGCGCATGGACTCGTACTCGCCGAACTCCTCCAGGATCTGCTCGGTGGTCCAACCGAGGGCCTTGAGGAGGACGGTCACGGACTGCTTGCGCTTGCGGTCGATGCGCACACCGACCATGTCGCGCTTGTCGATCTCCATCTCCAGCCAGGCGCCCCGGGACGGGATGATCTTGGCAGAGAAGATGTCCTTGTCGGACGTCTTGTCGATGGAGGAGTCGAAGTAGACACCGGGCGAACGGACGAGCTGCGACACCACGACACGCTCGGTGCCGTTGATGACGAAGGTGCCCTTGTTCGTCATGAGCGGGAAGTCGCCCATGAAGACCGTCTGGGACTTGATCTCGCCGGTCTCGTTGTTGGTGAACTCGGCCGTGACGAAGAGCGGGGCCGCGTACGTGAAGTCGCGCTCCTTGCACTCGTCGATGCTGTTCTTCGGCGGCTCGAAGCGGTGGTCGCGGAAGGTCAGCGACATCGACCCGGAGAAGTCCTCGATCGGGGAGATCTCCTCGAAGATCTCCTCCAGACCGGACTTGGTGGGGACGTCCTGTCCGTTCTCCAGAGCCTCCTCGACCCGACTCTGCCAAGCGGTGTTGCCGAGCAGCCAGTCGAAGCTCTCGGTCTGCAGCGCGAGCAGGTTGGGAACCTCGAGAGGCTCCTTGATCTTTGCAAAGGAGATGCGCAGCGGGGCGGTGCTGGCGCCGTTGTTCGTATTCGCGGTCGAGGCGTTGCGCGAGGCGGCCAAGAGGGGGTCCTTCCGAGGGCTCGGACTCACTACGCGCGTACCGGCCCCTCTCCTGCGCAAAGCGAACAGGCTGTTCCTGAACTGACAGATAAGGCCAGGTCAGGGATGGTCTCTTCGTCGATGCTCAAGTGAGGGCATGCCCCTGGTGACGGGCAGGGGACAGCTAACAGGCAGCGCAAAGGGTCAGTGTAGCCAGTTGGCACACTGATGTCCAGTGCGGGTTTTTCGAGACCCTCGTTGTTCTCGACACCTGCGCAAGCCCACGCCCTCAATGCACGTTGATACTGCCCTCTTCGCCGTCGATCCATGCCTCGGAGTTCGGATCGTTGTGACGACGCGTCCTGAGAATTGCGCGCTGCGTGCGGTTCGTCAAGGCCCCTCATGCCCGATCCGCCTGCCGCGATCGTCACTCGCGGCCCGTCACCCAGGGCGCTCGGAGGCACGACGAAGATCACCATACTCGCCGCCACCGACAGTGCAAGGCAGCCGTCGCTCGACGTCCCGGAACACCGAAGGGCGACCACCCAGTTGGGTGATCGCCCTTCAGTGTGCTCGCGTTACAGATTCGAACGAGTTTTTGCCACTCGTCTCAGATCCGTGTCGCACAGGCCCTCGCGGGCCCGGAAAGCTGGCGGACCAGCGAGGCCTTACTTGACCTCGACGGAGGCGCCGGCGCCCTCGAGGGACTCCTTGGCCTTGTCCGCGGCCTCCTTGTTGACCTTCTCCAGAACCGGCTTCGGCGCACCGTCGACCAGGTCCTTGGCCTCCTTCAGGCCGAGGGAGGTCAGCTCACGCACGACCTTGATGACCTGGATCTTCTTCTCGCCGGCGCCGGTGAGGATGACGTCGAACTCGTCCTTCTCCTCGACGGCCTCGGCACCACCGGCGGCACCGCCGGCAGCCGGGGCAGCGACGACGGCCGCGGCGGCGGCGGTGACGTCGAACTTCTCCTCGAACGCCTTCACGAACTCGGAAAGCTGGATGAGGGTCATGTTCTCGAACTCGGCGAGCAGTTCTTCCTGGGTGAGAGCCACGATGGCTTTCCTTCCACTAATTCGGCTGGTGCCGGATGTACATGTCTGGCGGGCGTGCGCCTTGCGGCGTTACTGCGTAGACGTTCGGCCCGCTACGGCCTGTGCCGGAGGCTCAGCGCCTCAGGCCGCGGCCATTTCGCGAGCCGAGTTACTCGGCACCGCCCTGCTCGTCCTGCTTGGCGCGAAGCGCGTCCACGGTGCGGACGAGCTTCGTCGGGAGCGCCTGGAGGAGCTGAGCAGTCTGCGTCTGCTTGCCCTTCAGAGCGCCCGCCAGCTTGGCGAGCAGAACCTCGCGGGACTCGAGGTCCGCAAGCTTCTTGATCTCGTCGGCGGACAGCGCCTTGCCGTCAAGGACACCGCCCTTGATGACGAGGTTCGGGTTGTCCTTGGCGAAGTCACGAAGACCCTTCGCCGACTCCACCGGGTCACCGGTGACGAAGGCGACCGCCGTCGGACCGTTGAACAGGTCGTCGAGCGTCGTGATCCCGGCCTCGTTGGCCGCAATCTTGGTCAGCGTGTTCTTCACCACGGCGTACTGGGCGTTCTCACCGAGCGAACGACGCAGCGTCTTGAGCTGCGCCACGGTGAGACCCCGGTACTCGGTCAGCACGGCGGCGCTTGAGCTACGGAACTGCTCCGTGAGCTCGGCCACCGCGGCAGCCTTGTCGGGCCTTGCCATAGAGCGTCGGCCTCCTTCCGGGTGATGAGGACCGCTCGGAAGGGGCTGCGTCAAAACGAAACGCCCCGGCGCAGGCGCACGGGGCGTAGCTCGACCGAATGAATTCCGTTGGAGACGGAACTGATCCAGGAGCAACTTCCACAGTCACCTGCGCGGGTCGTCCGCAGTCAGCGGATCCTTCGGCCACCGCGTCCTCTCGACGAGCACACGGCAACGACCAGCGGTCTTTGGCTTCCTCGGAAGAGTACGGGACCGTGTCGCCGTCAAGCAAATCCGCTCCCCGGGGGCCACGGTTCAGCCCGTGCGGCCCTGGTCCACCAGCGCGCCGATGTCCACCGTGTCGTCGGCCGCCGGGGGCTCGACGTCCACCGACGGGTCGGCCTCCAGGAAGGTGAACGTCAGGTCGAGCGGACCGGTGTCGACCTCGCGCCCCTTGCCGTCCAGCCCGCGGGTGTCGCCCCGCAGCCGGAAACGCTTGGCGCGGCCGTCCCCGTCGACCCACAGGTCCATGGCCAGCTCGCTCCCGGACCGCAGGCTCAGGCCCAGGAGCTGGTCGAGGCCGTTCATCCGGAGTTCCCTGGTCTTCTGGTCCCCGGCGGCCGCCTGGGCCTTCCTGAGCCCCTTGCTGGTGACCTCGCCGGCGTAGTGAGTGGTGCGGCTGCCGTCCACGGTCTCGGTGCCGGTCTCCCGCACCTTCGGGGCGCCCGCGAGGATCGTCGACTGCACGAGAGGGCTGCCCTCCAGCTGGCGCGGCAGCACGCCGTACGAGCGGTTGTCCGCGGTGCCGGAGCCCCACACCGCCGGCTCGGCCTTGGCCCAGTGCCTGCCGCGGGTGTCACCGAGGGCCTTCGTGTCCGCCCGGGTGTACAGGGCTCCGCCGACGAATCGGATCTCCACCGGCTTGTCCGCCACGTCACCGAGACCCGTGATTTTCATGCGCATGACAGACGGATCGACGCCCATGGACGCCTCGGCCCGGATCCGGCCGTGCTGGGGCACCGTGCCGGTGACCCGGTACCGCAGCGAGGTGAGGCCCGTCGTCGTCTCCGCCGCCCGGGAGACCGCCTGGGCGGGCGTCAGCTTCGGATCCGGTGCGGTGCCCGACTCGGAGCCGCAGGCGGTGGCGCCACCGAGCATCGCGACGGCGACGGCCGCGCCGGTGGCGCTGCGCCGCCGCGTGGAACCACCCGTGGAAAACCCCATCTGTCCCCCCATGCACTCACGCCCCACCCGTGTGGGGCCGTAGGGACACTAACGCGGCCGGAACCCGGCTGTCCTCGGGTTTCAGGGGTCGGCGGGGCGCTCCTCATCCCGTACGCGGGAAAGGAGCGAGCCCCGCACCTCGGAGGGTACGGGGCTCGTCCGCGCTACGCGTGCGCGACGCGGCTGCCTGGTGAGCGGTGGGCTCAGACGGCGGCCGGGTCCTCCTCGACGAGGAGGTTGCGGGTGCGGTTCGGGTCGATCGGGATGCCGGGGCCCATCGTGGTGCTGATGGCGGCCTTCTTGATGTAGCGACCCTTGGCGGCGGACGGCTTGAGACGCGTGATCTCCTCGAGGGCCGCCGCGTAGTTCTCCACCAGCTTGTCGTCCTCGAAGGACGTCTTGCCGATGATGAAGTGCAGGTTCGAGTGCTTGTCGACGCGGAACTCGATCTTGCCACCCTTGATCTCGGTGACAGCCTTCGCCACGTCCGGGGTCACGGTGCCGGTCTTGGGGTTCGGCATGAGACCACGGGGACCGAGCACGCGGCCGAGGCGGCCGACCTTGCCCATCAGGTCCGGGGTGGCGACGACGGAGTCGAAGTCCAGACGGCCCTTCGACACCTCGTCGATGAGCTCGTCGGCGCCGACGATGTCGGCGCCCGCGGCACGAGCGGCCTCGGCACGGTCACCGGTCGCGAAGACCAGGACCCGGGCGGTCTTACCGGTGCCGTGCGGGAGGTTCACGGTGCCACGGACCATCTGGTCGGCCTTACGAGGGTCGACGCCCAGACGGAAGGCGACCTCGACGGTGCCGTCGAACTTGGTCGTGGAGGTCTCCTTGGCGAGACGGACGGCCTCGAGCGGGGCGTACAGCTTCTCCCGGTCGACCTTGGCGTCCGCAGCGCGGAGAGCCTTGCTGCGCTTGCTCACAACTGCTCCTGTGTGTTCTGAAAGGAGTCGTGGTACGGGCCGAGCAGGCCCTGCCACGTGCGGCCGAGGCCGCATGGTTCAACGAGGGTGCCGCGGGGCTGGGATCAGCCCTCGACCGTGATGCCCATGGAGCGGGCGGTGCCGGCGATGATCTTCGACGCGGCGTCCAGGTCGTTGGCGTTCAGGTCGGGCAGCTTGGTCTGGGCGATCTCGCGGACCTGCGCCTCGGTGATCTTGGCGACCTTGGTCTTGTGGGGCTCGCCGGAGCCCTTCTCGACACCGGCGGCCTTGAGGATCATCTTCGCGGCCGGCGGGGTCTTGGTGACGAAGGTGAAGGAGCGGTCCTCGTAGACCGTGATCTCCACCGGGATCACCCAGCCACGCTGCGACTCGGTCGCCGCGTTGTAGGCCTTGCAGAACTCCATGATGTTGACGCCGTGCTGACCGAGCGCGGGGCCGACCGGCGGAGCCGGGTTCGCCGCACCGGCGTTGATCTGGAGCTTGATAAGCCCCGTGACCTTCTTCTTCTTGGGAGGCATAGCTCTCCGGGTCCTTTCGATTCGAGTGCGCCCTCATCCGGTTCGCGGCCAGATGAAGGCATACCGCACAACGATAACGGGTATGGATGCGCGGCCAAAAACGAGCAGGTCAGGAGGTCCGCACAGGGACCGACCTGACCTGCTGCTTTCGAGCTTCGCCAGTTCTTCGCGCTGCGTCAGTTCTTCTGGATCTGGTCGAAGGACAGCTCGACCGGGGTCTCGCGGCCGAAGATCTCCACCAGGCCCTTGACCTTCTTGGAGTCGGCGTTGATCTCGTTGATCGTCGCCTGCAGCGTGGCGAAGGGGCCGTCGGTGACGGTGACCGAGTCGCCGACCTCGAAGTCCAGCACCTGGACCTCGACCTTGCGCTGCGGGGCGGGCTTGCCCTCGGCCTCGGCGGCCTCGCGAGCGGCCTTCTCCTCGGCCTCCGGGGCGAGCATCTTGACGATCTCGTCCAGGGTCAGCGG
Organism: Streptomyces sp. HM190; assembly: GCF_009857135.1. Lineage (GTDB taxonomy): Bacteria > Actinomycetota > Actinomycetes > Streptomycetales > Streptomycetaceae > Streptomyces > Streptomyces heilongjiangensis. The sequence goes on along the minus strand of NZ_CP047318.1, from coordinate 5,219,898 downwards.
GTACGGGTCGTAGGCGTTGCCCACGAAGCCGGTGACGCCGGGGGTGTTGCGGACGACGCCCCAGGACTCGTTCGTCAGGTCCATGCGCACCAGGACGTAGCCGGGGAGCTTGTTCTGACGGATGGTCTTGCGGTCGCCGTTCTTGATCTGGACGACCTCTTCCTGCGGCACCTCGGCCTGGAAGATGTAGTCCTCGACGTTCAGCGAGACGGCGCGCTGTTCCAGGTTGGTCTTCACGCGGTTCTCGTAACCGGCGTAGGTGTGGATGACGTACCACTCACCGGGCAGGGTCCGCAGTTCCTCGCGGAGGGCCTCGACCGGGTCGACCGGCTCGGCCTCTTCCTCTTCCTCGGCGGCCTCGGCCTCGTCGTCCACGACGTGCACGGCCTCTTCCTCGGCTGGCTCCCCCGCCTCGGCTTCCGCAGCCTCGAACTCGTCGACCTCGTCCGCTCCCTCGACGATGTCGAGCTCATCATCCACGGACTGGTCCGGCTCGATGGCGTCGTTCAGGTTCGGGTCAGACACTGTGGCTGCTTCTTCCTGGATACAAGGGGTGGAACACGCGAAAGGGGCGCCTGGTACGGCGCCCTTCGCAGTCGGCTCAGCCGAAGACGTACTTGGCGGCCTTGTCGAGTCCGAAGTCGATCACGGTCACGAGACCGATCATGATGACCACGAAGACGATGACCACGGTGGTGTAGGTCGTCAGCTGGGAGCGGGTGGGCCAGACGACCTTCCGCAGCTCCGCGACGATCTGACGGTAGAAGAGCGCGAGACGCTTCAGTGGACCCTTCTTGGCGCGCTTTCCGCCCTTACGGGTCTTCTTCTTGTCCTCGGGCACCTCGTCCTGGGCATCAGGCGTGTCGATGGAGCCCACGGCGTCCGTCATTCATCCTCACCTGATTCCGGTCCGGGTCCATGGCCGTGCCGCGCCCGGTCTGAGCCGCACGGCGGAACATTGCTGTACGTACATGCGCACACATCCTGGCGTGAGGAGTGTGTAGCAGGGCCGGAGGGACTTGAACCCCCAACCGCTGGTTTTGGAGACCAGTGCTCTACCAATTGAGCTACGACCCTTTGTGGTGCTCCACCAACGTACCGCATCCGACCGGGTGCTCGGTGTGCACCTGATGCCGCGGCCGGTGAAGGCCAACGAGGTGAGAGTGTACGTGGTCCGAGGCCCGTCGTCGAACAGAAAGCGTCCGCTGGGGCGTTGCGCGTCGAAGATCGGCCGTCGCCGCGTCCGTATCCGGACGGTTGTTCCTGTGTCGTTCAGTCTGTGAAACCCGTGTGCCGGGCGCGTTTCCGGTCTGGAACGATGGCCCCATGAGCGCTGCAACCCCTCCGACCGAGCGCCGGGTCTCCGCCCGCATCGGCGCGATCTCCGAGTCCGCGACCCTCGCCGTCGACGCCAAGGCCAAGGCCCTCAAGGCCGCCGGTCGTCCGGTGATCGGCTTCGGCGCCGGTGAGCCCGACTTCCCGACCCCCGACTACATCGTCGAGGCGGCCGTCGAGGCCTGCAAGAACCCGAAGTACCACCGCTACACGCCCGCCGGTGGTCTGCCCGAGCTGAAGGCCGCGATCGCCGCGAAGACGCTGCGCGACTCGGGCTACGAGGTCGACCCGGCACAGGTCCTCGTCACCAACGGCGGCAAGCAGGCCATCTACGAGGCGTTCGCCGCGATCCTCGACCCGGGCGACGAGGTGATCGTCCCGGCGCCGTACTGGACGACGTACCCGGAGTCGATCCGTCTGGCCGGCGGTGTCCCGGTCGAGGTCGTCGCCGACGAGACCACCGGCTACCGGGTCTCCGTCGAGCAGATGGAGGCCGCGCGCACCGAGAAGACGAAGGTCGTCCTCTTCGTCTCCCCCTCCAACCCGACCGGTGCGGTCTACAGCGCCGAGGACGCCGAGGCGATCGGCCGCTGGGCCGTCGAGCACGGCCTGTGGGTGCTGACGGACGAGATCTACGAGCACCTCGTCTACGGCGACGCGACGTTCACCTCGCTGCCCGCGCTCCTGCCCGAGCTGCGCGACAAGTGCATCGTCGTCAACGGCGTCGCCAAGACGTACGCCATGACCGGCTGGCGCGTCGGGTGGATCGTCGGCCCGAAGGACGTGGTGAAGGCCGCGACCAACCTCCAGTCGCACGCCACCTCGAACGTCTCCAACGTCGCCCAGGCGGCCGCCCTCGCCGCCGTCTCCGGTGACCTGGACGCCGTGGCGACGATGCGCGAGGCCTTCGACCGGCGCCGCAAGACCATCGTGCGGATGCTCAACGAGATCGACGGCGTCCTGTGCCCGGAGCCCGAGGGCGCGTTCTACGCCTACCCGTCGGTGAAGGCGCTGATCGGCAAGGAGATCCGGGGCAAGCGGCCGCAGAACACGGTCGAGTTGGCCGCGCTGATCCTGGAGGAGGCCGAGGTGGCGGTCGTCCCGGGCGAGGCGTTCGGCACGCCCGGGTACCTGCGGCTGTCGTACGCGCTGGGTGACGAGGACCTCGTCGAGGGCGTGTCGCGGATCCAGAAGCTGCTGGCCGAGGCCAGGGACTGACGACGGACCGACGTTCCTTCGGCCGGGCGGCTCGCCTGGCCGTCGGCCTCTCGGCCCGCTTCGAGGGCGGGCATCTTCCGGGTTCCGGGAGGTGCCCGCCCTCAGTCGTGTGTGCGAGCAAGACCACGTTCAGGGATTCCGCTTCCGGGACGGTGGCGGCGTGCGGCAGGATCGGGCGATGGAGCGTGTACGTGATCTCTCTGAACTGCCGAAGGCCCATCTGCACCTGCACTTCACCGGGTCCATGCGCCCGGGGACCGTTCTGGAACTGGCCGACAAGTACGGGGTGCGGCTGCCCGACGCGCTGACGGAGGCGCTGACCAGCGGGGAGCCGCCTCGGCTGCGGGCCACGGACGAGCGCGGATGGTTTCGCTTCCAGCGGCTGTACGACGCGGCGCGCTCGTGCCTGCGGGAGCCCGAGGACATCCAGCGGCTGGTCCGGGAGGCCGCCGAGGAGGACGTCAGGGACGGCTCCGGCTGGCTGGAGATCCAGGTCGACCCGACGTCGTACGCCCCACGGCTGGGCGGGCTGATCTCCGCGCTGGAGATCATCCTGGACGCGGTGGACACGACGGCGCGCGAGACCGGGCTCGGGATCCGGGTGCTGGTGGCCGCGAACCGTATGAAGCACCCGCTGGACGCGCGGACGCTGGCCCGGCTCGCGGTGCGGTACGCGGAACGGGGCGTCGTCGGCTTCGGGCTCTCCAACGACGAGCGGCGGGGCATGGCGCGGGACTTCGACCGGGCGTTCGCGATCGCGCGCGACGGCGGGCTGCTGTCGGCGCCGCACGGGGGCGAGCTGACCGGTCCCTCGTCCGTGCACGACTGCCTCGACGACCTGTTCGCGCACCGGATCGGGCACGGGGTGCGCGCGGCGGAGGACGCGCGGCTGCTGCAGCGGCTCGCCGACCGGGGGGTCACCTGCGAGGTGTGCCCCGCCTCGAACGTCGCACTCGGTGTGTACGAGAAGCCGCAGGACGTGCCGTTGCGCACACTGTTCGAGGCCGGTGTGCCGATGGCCCTCGGGGCTGACGACCCGCTGCTCTTCGGCTCCCGTCTCACCGCCCAGTACGAGATCGCCCGTACCCATCACGGCTTCACGGACGAGGAGCTGGCGGAGCTTGCCCGGCAGTCGATCCGGGCGTCGGCGGCGCCCGCGGACACGAAGGCCCGGCTGCTGGCGGGGGTGGACGCCTGGCTCGCTTCCTGACCGCCGCGGGTCGCTGCGGGCCGCTGCGGGGCGCTGCGGCCCGGATGCGCGGATGCGGCGCGGTCGGCGAGGGGCCGCCGGGTCGCTACAGGCTCACGCCGATCGTCACCGGCTCGTTGACGAGGGTGATGCCGAAGGCGTGGTGGACGCCGGTGACGACCTCGCGGGCCAGGGCGAGGAGGTCCTCGGTGGTGGCCGCGCCGCGGTTGGTCAGGGCGAGGGTGTGCTTGGTGGAGATGCGGGCCGGGCCGGTGCCGTAGCCCTTGGTGAAGCCGGCCTTGTCGATGAGCCAGGCCGCTGAGGTCTTGGTGTGGCCGTCGCCCGCGGGGTAGGCGGGCGGGGTGACGTCGTCGCCGAGCCGGGCGCGCACGCGCGCGTGGAACGCGGCGAACTCGTCGTTCGTGAGGATCGGGTTCGTGAAGAAGGAGCCTGCGGACCAGGTGTCGTGGTCCTCGGGGTCGAGCACCATGCCCTTCCCGGCGCGGAGCTTCAGCACGGTCTCGCGGGCGGCGGCGAGCGGGACGCGGTCGCCGGGTTCCACGCCGAGGGCGCGGGCCGTCTCGGCGTACCTGATCGGGCCCGAGAGGCCGTCGGCGTCCTCCAGTTCGAAGCGGACGCGGAGGACGACGTAGCGGTCGGGGTCGTTCTTGAAGCGGCTGTGCCGGTAGGAGAAGGCGCAGTCGGCGTTCGTGAGGTTGACCGTCTCGCGGGTGCGGCGGTCGTAGGCGACGACCTCCGTGATGGTGGAGGCGACCTCCTGGCCGTAGGCGCCGACGTTCTGGATGGGGGTGGCGCCGGCGGAGCCGGGGATTCCGGCGAGGCATTCGATGCCGGCGAGTCCGGCGTCGACGGTGTGGGCGACGGCGTCGGTCCAGACCTCGCCGGCGGCGAGCTCCAGCTTCGTGCCGTCGAGGGTGACGCCCCTGGTGGCGATGACCAGAGCGGTGCCGGCGAAGCCCTTGTCGCCGATGACCAGGTTGGAGCCCCCGCCGATGAGGAGGAGGGGGGTGCCGGCGTCGTCGGCTTCGCGGACGGCGGCGACCACCTCGTCGTCGGTGGTGGCGGTGATCAGCCGGTCCGCGGGGCCGCCCAGCCGGAAGGTGGTCAGCGGGGCGAGGGGGGCGTCGTGTCGTTCCTGCACGCGCTCAAGAGTACGCAGGACCGCTGTTGGGGCGGGTGCGCGGGTGCGGGTGGGTGGGGGTGCGCGTTCGCCTGGCGGTACGCACCCCCGCACGTCCGTACGCGGCCACCCCGCCGTCGCGGCTGCGCTGCCACGACGACGGGGTACTGGGCTGCGATCCCGTACGGGACTCGGCGGGCCCGACGGCGTGGGCTACGCCGGGACCTCCCGTGGGGTCGGGGTCGGCCGTGTGGGGCCGGGTGCGGGGGTGTGCCTCGGGATGGCCAGGGCTGCCGCTCCCGCCAGGGCCACGATCGCGGCGCCCACGGCCAGTGCGGGGCGCAGGCCGTCCACGAAGGTCTGGGGGGTCTCGTAGCCGCCCTGCGCCGCGAAGATCGAGGACATCACCGCGATGCCGAGGGCGCCGCCGACCTCGCGGAGGGCGTTGTTCGCCCCGGAGGCGACGCCCTGCTCGGTCGTGCGGACGCTGGACATCACCAGGTGGGAGGCGGGGGCGAAGAAGAGGGCCATGCCGACGCCGCTGATGACGAGGCCGGGCAGTTGCACGCTGTAGGAGACGTCCGTGGTGGCGACGTAGCCCAGGTGGGCGAGCCCGGCGGCCTGGAGGAACAGCCCCGCGGCGACGATCGGGCGGCCGCCCATGCGGTCGGAGAGGATCCCGGCGATCGGGGCGACGAGCATCGGCATCCCGGTCCAGGGCAGCATCCGCAGCCCCGCCTCGGTCGGCGAGTAGCCGAGGACGCCCTGCATGTACTGGCTGAGCAGGAAGATCGAGCCGAACATCCCCAGGAACATCAGCATGCTCGCCGCGTTGACGCCGGCGAAGGCGCGGGACCGGAACAGCCGCATCGGGAGCATGGGGTGCGCCGCCCGGGCGCCGTGGAGCACGAAGCCGGTCAGCAGCGCGGTGCCCGCGAGGAGGCCCAGCAGGACCGGGCCGGCCGTCCATCCGTCGGCGGGGCCGCGGACCAGGCCGTAGACGATGCCGAAGAGGCCGCCGCTGGCCAGCAGGGTGCCGGTGATGTCGAGGGGGGCGCCGGTGCCGTGGGACTCCCGGAGGCGGAGGCGGGCGAGCGGGAGCAGGGCGAGGCCCAGCGGAACGTTCAGCCAGAAGATCCACTGCCAGGAGATGTGCTCGGTGAGGGTGCCGCCGATGAGCGGCCCGGAAGCGACGGCGAGACCGTTGACGGCGCCCCAGACGCCGTACGCCATCCCGCGCCGCGCGGGCGGCACCGCGGCCGTGAGCAGGGTGAGCGTCAGCGGCATCATGATCGCGGCCCCGACCCCCTGGACCGCACGGGCGGCGATCAGCGAGTCGATGCCGGGCGCGACGGCCGCCGCGGCGGAGGCCCCCGTGAACACCGTGATGCCCACGAGGAAGAGGCGTCGCCGGCCGAACCGGTCCCCCAGGGCCGCGCCGAACATCAGCAGCACGGCGAAGGTGAGCGTGTACGCGCTGACCGTCCACTCCAGGTCGTGCAGTTCTCCCCCGAGGTCCTCGCGGATGGAGGGCAGCGCGGTGGTCACGACCAGGTTGTCCAGGGCCGCCATGAATCCGGCGACGCTGGTCACGGCGAGTGCCCAGACGGCACCCGCGCGTGTCGGTGAGGTTTCCCTCGTCTCCTTCGGCATCTCTCCCCCAGCGGGTTGATTAGTTATTGATCAATAACTTTTGCGGGCGCGAGAAGGCGGCCGTGCCGCCCGTCCCGCGGTCCGCCTACTTCTCCAGTCGGCCGGTGGCCCGCGCCGACGGGTACATCCCTTCCCAGACCCGGTGTCCGGGCGGGAAGCCCATGGCCACCAGGCAGTTGATGAGCATGCCGCGGGCCAGGAAGTCGGTGGTCTGGCCGGCGTCCGCACCGAGGGGCAGGTGGATCGCGTCCCACAGGCGCATCCAGCCGGCCCGCACGGCCTCACCGAACTCGTGATCGCCGGACTGCTCCGCCGCGCCCACGGCGACGTACATCTGCATCTGCATCATCAGGCGTTCGGGATGCTCGGCGATGACCTTGGTGTACGCGTTGGCCATGGCGTGCAGGGCGTCGTCACCCTCCAGGCCCTCGGCGGCTTCCGTGAACATGCGGATGGTGTCGTCCACGCACCGCTCCGCCGCCGCGAGGAAGATCGCCTTCTTGCCCGGGAAGAGCCGGAAGAGGTACGGCTGCGACACCCCGACCCGTTGGGCGATGGACTCGGTCGACGTGCCGTGATAGCCACCGCGGGCGAACTCGCTCGTCGCCGCCCGGATGACGCTCTCGCGCCGCTCCTCCGCGCTCATCCTCACCATGGAGAGAAAGTTAGTACTCAATCACTAACTTGGTCAAGGGGTCGGTCGGGTGTGCGTAAGGGGCGCCTCTCAGCAGAGGGCGCCCCTCGGGTTCGCCGTGTGCCCGTGGGCGGGTCAGGCCAGCCGTACGACCGCGCGGGACATGCCCAGCACCTTCTGGCCGGCGCTCATGGCCGTGAGGTCGACGCGGACGGTGTTGTCGTCGAGCTTGGCGCCGACCTTCGCGGTGACCTCGATGGTCGCGCCCTGGTCGTCGTTGGGGACGACGACCGGCTTGGTGAAGCGGACGCCGTACTCGACGACCGCGCCGGGGTCGCCGGTCCAGTCGGTGACGACGCGGATCGCCTCGGCCATGGTGAACATGCCGTGCGCGATGACGTCGGGGAGGCCGACCTCCGTGGCGAACTTCTCGTTCCAGTGGATCGGGTTGAAGTCGCCGGAGGCTCCCGCGTACTGGACGAGGGTGGCGCGGGTCACGCCGAAGGTCCGGGCGGGCAGCTCGGTGCCGACCTCGACGTCGTCGTAGGAGATCTTCGCGGTCATCGTGTCCTCACGCCTCCTCGGCCGCGCGGGCCACGAGCTTGGTCCAGGCGGTGACGACGTGCTCGCCCGCCTCGTCGTGGACCTCGCCGCGGACGTCCAGGATGTCGTTGCCCGCGAGCGACTTGATGCCCTCGATGGTCGAGGTGACGGTGAGCCGGTCGCCGGCCCGGACGGGGCGCCGGTACGCGAACTTCTGGTCGCCGTGCACGACGCGGCTGTAGTCGAGCCCCAGCTGGGGGTCCTGGACGACCTGCTGCGCGGCCCTGAACGTGATCGAGAACACGAAGGTCGGCGGGGCGATCACATCGGGGTAACCGAGCGCCTTGGCCGCGTCCGGGTCGGTGTACGCCGGGTTGGCGTCCCCCACGGCCTCCGCGAACTCGCGGATCTTCTCCCGGCCGACCTCGTACGGGTCGGTGGGCGGGTAGGACCGCCCCACGAAGGACTGGTCGAGCGCCATGGGCTCGGCACCTCCTGATTGCTCAGCGGGAACGGCGGCCATCGGCCGGGGCTCGGCGGTCGGCCGCGGGGCTTGGCCCGTACCGGTCGGCGGTACCAGTCGGCAGTACCGGCCGGTACGGGTCACTGAACGACGCGAGGCCGTCCCCGATCTCTCGGGAACGGCCTCGCGTACGAGCCTGATTTATCGCGTCTCGCGGTGCGCGGTGTGCGCGTTGCAACGCGGGCAGTGCTTCTTCATCTCAAGACGGTCCGGGTTGTTACGCCGGTTCTTCTTGGTGATGTAGTTCCGCTCCTTGCACTCCACGCAGGCCAGCGTGATCTTCGGGCGGACGTCGGTGGCAGCCACGTGAGTGCTCCTTGACGAACGGATGGGACAGGTTTAACGCATAGAAGAGTAGCCGATCGAAGGACCGACCCCACAATCGGCTACTGTCAGTAGCGGTGACCGGACTTGAACCGGTGACACAGCGATTATGAGCCGCTTGCTCTACCGACTGAGCTACACCGCTGTGATGCGATCGGGCCCCGCCTGACGGCGGGAACCTTTCACACCAGAGCCCCAATACGGAATCGAACCGTAGACCTTCTCCTTACCATGGAGACGCTCTGCCGACTGAGCTATTGGGGCGAGCGATGAAGACATTACACGCCCCACCGCCGTTCGCCCAAATCCGTTTCCGGGCCCCGCTTCGCCGGGCTCCGCGGGGATCTTCCGGGAGGTGGGCGGGGGCTCGGGCCACCCCTGCAGGGTGGCCCTCCGGCACCCGGGAACCACGCCGGTACGACTATTGCGCTCCTCCGCGCTGCGGCCGTTCTGCCCGCCTAGGCTCGTCTCACTCTGCGTGATCTTGTGTCCCTCACCAGCCGTCCCGTCCCCCAGCCCCCGCCCCACGCCACCCGCCGACCCACCTCCCACCGTCCCGTCCGCCTCCGCCGTCATGAGCAGCCGTCGCCGAGCCTCTGGGAGCGCGATGCCCGACAGCCAGCCGCAGCCGTCCCCCTCCTCGTCCGACCCGCCCTCGGGCCCGGACGAACCCGGCGCCCTGCTGCTGTGCGGGGCGCGGCTCACGGACGGTCGGGTCGTGGACGTCCGGCTGGGCGGTGGCCGCATCGAGGCGGTAGGCACGGCGGGCAGCCTGGGGACGGGCCGTACGGCCGCGTCCGGCGCCCCCGCCGCTCGCGTCGACCTCACCGGCCATCTGCTGCTTCCCGCCCCCACCGAACCCCACGCCCACGGCGACACGGCTCTGTCGGCCGTGGTCGAGGGGCCGGTCCCGTACGACGGCCAGGACATCCAGCGGCGGTTCACCGAGGCCGCCCTGCTGCACCTCGGGCACGGGGCCACGGCGTTGCGCTCGCACGTGCACGTAGGGGACGTCCAGGGGCTCGGGGCGCTGGCGGCGGTGCTGCGGGCGCGGCGGGCGCTGCGCGGGCTCGTCGAGGTGACGGTGGTGGCGATGCCCCGGCTCCTGACGGGGGTGGCGGGGGCGGAAGGGCTCGCGATGCTCCGGGACGCGGTGCGGATGGGCGCCTCCGTGGTGGGCGGCTGCCCCGACGTCGACCCGGACCCCGCCGGGTACGTCGAGGCGGTGCTGGGCGTCGCCTCCGAGCACGGCTGCCCGGTGGACCTGCACACCGACGCCGACGACCCGGCCCGGCTCGCCCGCCTCGCGGCCATGGCGGGCGGGCTGCGCCCCGGCGTGACTCTCGGCCCGTGCGCGGGGCTCGCACGCCTTCCCACCCCGGTCGCGTCCCGCGCCGCCGACCAGCTTGCGGCAGCCGGTGTGGGCGTCGTCGCCCTGCCCCAGGGCGGCTGCGGCACGGTGGACGGCGGGGGCACGGCGCCCGTACGGCTGCTGCGGTCGGCCGGGGTGCGGGTCGCGGCGGGCAGCGGGGCCCTGCGGGACGCGTCCAACCCGGTGGGGCGCGGTGATCCGCTGGAGGCCGCCTATCTGCTGGCCTCGCGGGGCGGGTTGCGCGCGGAGGACGCGTACGACGCGGTGAGCGGGGCGGCGCGGGCGGCCCTGGGCCTGCCCGAGGTGCGGGTGGAGGCGGGCTTCCCCGCCGAACTGCTGGCCGTCCGCGGCGACACGCTCGCCGGAGTGCTCTCCCTGGCCTACACCCGGCTCGTCGTGCACCGGGGGCGTGTGGTGGCCCGCACGAGCGCGGTCCGGGAGTTCTGCGGTTCGGCGACGGGGGCGGCGCCGGACCTTCCCCGGCAGGGGCGGGGTGGGCCGTTCGCGGGGGCGTAGGCGCAGAGGGCGAAGGCGCAGAGGGCGGAGTGAGTATGGCCGTGCGCGGGGGTGGGGAAACGAGCGCGGGCACGCGCGCGTGGGCGTTCTCGTGCTCCACGCGTGCGTGCCCGGTGTCGTACCCGGTGTCGTGCCCGTGTTCAGTGGTGTGCTCAACGGGGGCCGGGGGCGGGGCCGGTGCTGATCACCGGCGGGACCGGCCCCCGGCCCGGGCCCGGTTGAGTCGAGGTCAGACGGAGATCGCGTCGGACGGAGATCGCGTCGGAGATCGCGTCGGACGGAGACCAGCGTCAGATGGCAATCGACGTCGGACCGGCATCGACGTGAGACGACGCCAGACGGGTATCGACGTGAGACGACGTCAGACGGGTATCGACATCAGACGGGAACCGACGTCAGACGCCCAGCATCCCGCCGCCCAAGGGGCCGCCGAAGTCGTCGACCGGGATCTCGGCGGCGCCCTGCGGGGCGCCGATGTCGCCGGCCTTGCCGAAGGTGAGGACCAGGGGGGCCTTGGCGCCCTTGGGGTCCTCGGCGAGCACGGCGAGGTCGGTCTCGATCCGGGTCAGGTCACCGTTCTTGATGGTGAAGTCGACGGCGACCTTCTTGTTCGGCGCGTCCTTCAGGTCCTTGGCGGTGGGGAGTTCGGCGCCCGGCGGCAGGTCGTCCTCCAGCGGCTGGAGCTTGTCGAAGACACCAGTGAGCAGCTCGCGGAAGTTGGCCTTGGCCGTGATGACCTCGGCGCCGTCCTCGCCGTCCTTGGCCTTGAAGGTGACCTCGCGGGCGAACACGCCACGGACGGCGTCGAGGATCTTCTTCTGCGTCCTGGCGTCGAGTTCGTCCCGACCGCCGGAGCCGGAGCCGCCCGCCTCCTCACCGGCCTTCTCCAGGTCGTCGGCGTTGATCTTGACCCAGTCGCCCTCGAAGAGCGGCTTCAGGTGCTGCTCGCTCTCGGGGAGGTCGTCGAGATCGTCGGGCGACGGGAGCGGCATGCCCATCGCGTCGCCCATGGCCTCCATGTCCATGCGGTAGTACATGTAGTCGCCGACGAGCCGGTACTCGGTGATGACCTTCCGGTCGGCCGAGATCTTCATACCGACACCGACGAGGTCCTTCTCCCCGGAGTCGGCCAGCGGCTTCTTCGACTTGACCGCCACGTCGACGCGGAGCCCGGTGAAGAAGTCCGCCATCTCCGGCGGCATTTCCTCGCTGTCGCCGCCCATCAGCGCGGTGAGGTCGTCCTGGTCGGCGTCGAGCCGCATGCCGAACGCCAGCGACTTCTGCTCGCCGAGCCGCTCGACGGCGTTGTCCACCTTCTGCCCCGCGCTGAGGTTCTGGACGGTGCCGCACGCGGCGACCGTGACGAGCACGGCGGCGGCGCAGCCCACCCCGGTGAAGGCGCGGCGAAAGACGGGCGCCCCGGCGGCGGACGCGCGCGCCATGGACGTACGTACGGCGGATGTGTGCATGACGGTGATGACGTCCCCCCTGTGTTTTCGGCGCTCGCCGACACGGCGAACATGGTTGAGACACACGAGGCGCCCGAATGGTTGCGCGGCGAACACAATCGTTCAGGCGTACGGTCGAAGACATGCGCATTGTCATCGCTGGAGGACACGGTCAGATCGCGCTGCGGCTGGAGCGACTGCTCGCCGCGCGCGGGTACGAGGTCGCGGGACTCGTCCGCCGCGCCGAGCACGCCGACGATCTGCGCGCGGCCGGCGCCGAGCCGGTGCGCTGCGATCTGGAGTCGGCCTCGGTGGAGGAGGTCGCCGCGCATCTGCGGGGCGCGGACGCCGCCGTGTTCGCGGCGGGCGCCGGCCCGGGCAGCGGCGCCGCCCGCAAGGACACGGTGGACCGCGGCGCGGCGGTCCTGTTCGCGGACGCGGCGGTACGGGCGGGCGTACGGCGCCACATCGTGGTGTCGTCGATGGGGGCGGACCCGGACCACGAGGGCGACGAGGTCTTCGACGCGTACCAGCGGGCGAAGGGTGAGGCCGACGCGTACGTCCGGGGGCTGGACGCCCTGGACTGGACGATCCTGCGTCCTGGCCGGCTGACCGACGACGCCGGCACCGGTCTCGTACGCCTGGAGGCGTCCACGGGGCGCGGGGCCATCCCCCGCGACGACGTGGCCGCGGTGCTGGCGGAGCTCCTGGAGACCCCGGCCACCGCCGGACTGGTCCTGGAGACGATCAGTGGGTCCACCCCGGTGCCGGTGGCGGTGAAGGCGGTCGCGGGCAACTGAGGGCTGCCCGGCGGGGACGGTCAGACCGGTCAGAACGGTCAGAAGAGGGGCAGCTGGCCGGGGAACTCCGGGACGGCGTATCCGTCGAGCGTGGGCTGGGCCGCCCCGATGTGGGCCTGCCTGCGCGATCCGGGGCACGACACGAGTTCCCCGCTCGCGCCGGGCGGGTCGTGCCGCGCGAACCGGCCGGCCACGACGGCGATCTCACGACGGCACTCGGGGCAGTTCCTGCGGCGCGATGACATGGGGTCAGTGTGCCCGGTGCCGGGGGCCTAATGCTGTGCGCCGGGGGCCGGACGACCTGGTGCTGGGTGCCGGGTACCAGGGGCCGGGTGCGCCGACCCGTACGGCTGTCCGTGGCACGGCGGGGCACGGCGGGGGCGTGACCGGGCGCATGCCGCCGCAACCTGGCGACGTCCCGCTCGTGCTCACGGTGCTCTACGTCCTGCCGAACGGCGCCCCGTTCTCCCAGGACGCCCCGAACCCCGGCTGCTCGTCGAGTAGGCGGGACGCGGGGCGGAGCGAGCAGGCACGCCCAGGGCGACCATGCTTGCACCGCCGCGTGAGACACGTCACCTCCCCGTCGCCGCGGTGCCCGCCCGGACAAAGGTGGCCGCACGACGAAGAGACCCTCTCCGATCCGCTTCTCAACGGATCGGAGAGGGTCTCTCTCCACGTGGCGGCGCCAGGATTCGAACCTGGGTAGGCTAAGCCGACGGATTTACAGTCCGCTCCCATTGGCCACTCGGGCACACCGCCTGGGATCTGCCACCCTTCGAACCGCTTTTCGGCGGTGCTCCGTGGCGACGTCGTAAACGATACCCGATGCGTGGGGGTGCTTCGCCACCTGATTGATCAGCACTCGGAGGGGGCTGGGTGGCTAGGCTTGTCCGGATGCGGCGCGGGACCTGACACCGGGCTCGGCGATCGCCTTTTCGCGCGCGCCGGCACGCATCCGATGGTCCCGACCCGCCTCCCGATACCCCGATACAAGGAGCCACAGGACATGGCCGACTCCAGTTTCGACATCGTCTCGAAGGTCGAGCGGCAGGAGGTCGACAACGCCCTCAACCAGGCCGCCAAGGAGATCTCGCAGCGCTACGACTTCAAGGGCGTCGGCGCCTCGATCTCGTGGTCCGGCGAGAAGATCCTGATGGAGGCGAACTCCGAGGACCGGGTGAAGGCCGTCCTCGACGTCTTCCAGTCCAAGCTGATCAAGCGGGGCATCTCGCTGAAGGCGCTGGAGGCGGGTGAGCCCCAGCTGTCCGGCAAGGAGTACAAGATCTTCGCGGAGATCCAGGAGGGCATCTCCCAGGAGAACGCCAAGAAGGTGGCGAAGATCATCCGCGACGAGGGCCCCAAGGGCGTCAAGGCCCAGGTGCAGGGCGACGAACTCCGCGTGAGCTCCAAGAGCCGTGACGACCTGCAGTCCGTGATCGCCCTCCTCAAGGGCAAGGACTTCGACTTCGCCATCCAGTTCGTCAACTACCGGTAGCCGACCACGCGTAGGGGCTCGACCGGCGGCACCGCCAGGAGTGGTGTCGCCGGTACCACGTGGCCGGTGGGCGCCCGGCCGAACCGGGGGCCCGCCCGTGCTTCCGCGGGCGGGTGTTCTCAGCGCCGGGAGTGGCCGAACAGCAGGCGGTAGGCGATCAGCAGGACCAGTGAGCCGCCGATCGCGGCCGCCCAGGTGGCGCCGTCGTAGAAGTCCTTGCTGATCGGGTGGTCCAGCCAGCGGGCGGAGATCCAGCCGCCGATGAACGCTCCCGCGACGCCGATGAGGGTCGTGCCGATGAAGCCGCCCGGGTCGCGGCCCGGCAGCAGGAACTTGGCGATGGCGCCGGCCAACAGCCCCAGAACGATCCAGCCGATGATGCTCATGCCGTGAACCTGCCCTTCCATGCCGTGCCTGTGCCCCGCCCGGGGTGTTGTCTCCGTCACGTCGAAGCCGTCGGTCGCCCGCCCGGTCCCTGACGGGTTCCGTGGTGCCGGGGCCCGGTCGTCGTGCTCCGTTGTCCTGGAGGACGCCTCCCGTACGTCCGGTGGTTGCGCTGGTCAGTAGGGTGCGGCCCATGACACAGCCCGTTTCGGACGCCCGGTTGCGGCGCACGCTCGGCGTCGGTGACGCGGTGGTCGTCGGCCTCGGATCGATGGTCGGCGCGGGCATCTTCGCGGCTCTGGGTCCCGCGGCGCGCGCCGCCGGGTCCGGGCTGCTCCTCGGTCTCGCGCTCGCGGCAGTCGTCGCCTACTGCAACGCCATGTCCTCCGCCCGGCTCGCGGCCCTCTACCCCGCCTCGGGCGGCACCTATGTGTACGGGCGGGAGCGGCTCGGCGCCTTCTGGGGTTATCTGGCCGGCTGGTCCTTCGTCGTCGGGAAGACCGCTTCCTGCGCGGCCATGGCGCTCACCGTGGGGGCGTACGTCTGGCCCGCACAGGCGCACGCCGTGGCCGTGGCCGCGGTGGTGGCGCTGACGGCCGTGAACTACGGCGGCATCCAGAAGTCGGCCTGGCTGACGCGGGCGATCGTCGCCGTCGTCCTGGCGGTCCTCGCCGCCGTGGTCGTCGTGTGCCTCGCCTCCGGCCGGTCCGACGCCGGGCGGCTGGACGTCGGGGCGTCGGGCGGCGTCGGCGGGGTGCTGCAGGCGGCCGGACTGCTGTTCTTCGCGTTCGCCGGGTACGCGCGGATCGCGACGCTGGGCGAGGAGGTGCGCGACCCGGCGCGCACCATCCCGCGGGCGATCCCCCTGGCGCTGGGTATCGCGCTGGTGGTGTACACGGCGGTCGCGGTCGCGGTGCTGTCCGTGCTGGGGGCGGGCGGGCTCGGGCAGGCGTCGGCGCCGCTGGCCGAGGCGGTACGGGCGGCCGGGGCGCCGGGGCTGGTGCCGGTGGTGCGGGTCGGCGCGGCGGTCGCCGCGCTGGGGTCGCTGCTGGCGCTGATCCTGGGGGTCTCGCGGACGACGCTCGCCATGGCCCGGGACCGGCATCTGCCGGGGGTGCTGGCCGCCGTGCACCCGCGGTTCCAGGTGCCGCACCGGGCGGAGCTGGCCGTCGGCGCGGTGGTCGCCGTGCTGGCCGCGGCCGTCGACGTCCGGGGTGCGATCGGCTTCTCCTCGTTCGGCGTGCTCGCGTACTACGCGGTCGCCAACGCGTCCGCCTGGACGCTGAGTTCCGCGCCGGTCGCGCGGATCGTGCCCGTCGTGGGGCTCGTCGGCTGCGTCGTCGTGGCGTTCGCGCTGCCCTGGGTGTCGGTGGCGGTGGGCGCCGCCGTACTGGGCGCCGGGGCGGCGGCGTACGGCGTGCGGTGGTGGTGGCACCGCCGGGGCCGCGCCGGTCAGTAGCGTCCGGCGAAGGGCTCGTCCGTGGAGACGATCTCGCGGCCCAGCGGCATCAGGGAGAGCGGGACGAGCTTGAAGTTGGCGATGCCGAACGGGATGCCGATGATCGTGACGCACAGCGCCAGGCCCGTGACGATGTGGGTCAGCGCGAGCCACCAGCCCGCCAGGACCAGCCACAGGACGTTGCCGACACACGAGGGCGCGCCCGCGTCACGGCGCTCGATCGTCGTGTACCCGAAGGGCCACAGGGCGTAGACGCCGATGCGGAACGCGGCGATGCCGAAGGGGATGCCGATGATCGTGATGCAGAGGAGGAGTCCCGCGGCGACGTAGCCGAGGAAGAGCCAGAAGCCGCTGAGGACGAGCCAGATGATGTTGAGGATGGTCTTCACTGGGGGCGACCTGCCATCTTCTCGAGTCGGGCGATGCGTTCGGCCATGGGCGGGTGCGTGGAGAACATCTTCGAGAAGCCCTGACCGGGTCGGAAAGGGTTCGCGATCATCATGTGGCTCGCCGTCTCGATGCGGGGTTCGGGGGGCAGCGGGAGCTGTTTCGTGCCCGCTTCGAGCTTGCGCAGGGCGGCGGCGAGGGCCAGTGGGTCGCCGGTGAGCTGGGCTCCGGAGGCGTCCGCCTCGTACTCCCTGGACCGGCTGATCGCGAGCTGGATGAGGCTGGCGGCGAGCGGGCCCAGGATCATGATCAGCAGCAGGCCGAGGAGACCGGGACCGTCGTCGTCGTCGGAGCGGCCGATGGGGATCAGCCACGCGAAGTTGACCAGGAACATGATCACGGAGGCCAGGGCGCCCGCGACCGACGAGATCAGGATGTCGCGGTTGTAGACATGGCTCAACTCGTGGCCGATGACGCCGCGCAGTTCCCGTTCGTCGAGGAGGCGGAGGATGCCGTCCGTGCAGCACACGGCCGCGTTGCGCGGGTTGCGGCCCGTCGCGAACGCGTTCGGGGCGTCGGTCGGGGAGATGTACAGGCGGGGCATGGGCTGCCTGGCCTGGGTGGAGAGCTCGCGGACCATGCGGTAGAGGGCGGGGGCCTCGAACTCGCTGACCGGGCGGGCGCGCATCGCGCGTAGAGCCAGCTTGTCGCTGTTCCAGTAGGCGTACGCGTTCGTGCCGAGGGCGACGACGACCGCGACGATCAGGCCCGTCCGGCCGAAGAAGCTGCCGATGACGATGATGAGTGCGGACAGTCCCCCGAGGAGTACGGCGGTCCTGAGCCCGTTGTGCCGGCGGTGCACGGTACGCCCTCCAAGTCGTGCGGCAGGGGAACCCTTTGCCTGCTGTCGCTGTTGACTCCACTTGTCAGTGGACCCTCCCGTACTGGTCAACGCCAGGCGGGAAGCACTAGTTCCCTTGTGCGTACGGGGCGGGGCGGGGCCGTCCGGGTGAGGGCCGGGCACGGCACGCACGCGTGCGGGGCATCGAGTGCCCACGCGTGCGTGCCGGGTGCCAGGGGGGTGGCTGTGCCTGTCGGGCCGGCCTGCCCTAGAAGAGGGCCGTGTCGGCGAAGCGCAGGATCAGCTGGGGGGCTCCCGACAGGGCGATGCCGACGACTCCGGTGAGGGCGATCGCGAGGGTGAGCGGGGCGGGGACGCGGTGCGGCTGGGCTGCGCCCTCGGGGGCGCGGAACAGCAGCGCGGTCCACTGGAGGTAGTAGAAGAGGGCGATCACGACGTTGACGGCCATGACGACGGCGAGCCAGCCGAGGCCCGCGTCGACGGCCACCGAGAAGACGGTGACCTTGGCGAAGAGGCCGATGATGCCCGGCGGCAGTCCGGCGAGGCAGAGCAGGAAGAAGCCCAGCAGCAGCGCGGTCAGAGGGCTCGACGCGTAGAGGCCGCGGTAGTCGCTGAGGCGGTTGAGGGTGCTGGTGCGGCCGACGAGGGCGGCCACGGCGAAGGCGCCGAGGTTCACGGCCGCGTACATCAGCGCGTAGGCGACGGTGGAGCCGACGGCCCGCTGGGCGTCGTCGGTGTTCTCGGCGTACCCGGCGGCCGCGATCGGCACCAGGAGGTAGCCGGCCTGGCCGACGGAGGACCAGGCGAGCAGGCGGACCGCGCTGTACGCGCGCGTGGAACGCTGTCGGAGGGCGCCGACGTTGCCGACCGTCATGGTGAGGGCGGCCAGCGCGGCGAGGGCGGGGCCCCAGGCGTCGGCGTACGAGGGGAGGGCGACGACGGTGACGAGGACGAGGCCGGAGAAGCCGACCGCCTTGCCGACGACCGACAGGTAGGCGGCCACCGGGAGGGGGGCGCCCACATAGGTGTCGGGGACCCAGAAGTGGAACGGTACGGCGGCCGTCTTGAAGGCGAAGCCGACCAGGGTGAGGACGACGCCGGTCTGGGTGACGGTGTGGAGCTGGCCGTCGACGTTCTGGACGCGGTCGGCGATCTGGGTGAGGTAGAGGGTGCCGGTGGTGGCGTAGACGAAGCTGATGCCGAGGAGACTGACGGCGGTCGCGGTGACGGACGACAGGAAGAACTTCAGGGC
Source organism: Streptomyces sp. HM190 (assembly GCF_009857135.1). Lineage (GTDB taxonomy): Bacteria > Actinomycetota > Actinomycetes > Streptomycetales > Streptomycetaceae > Streptomyces > Streptomyces heilongjiangensis. The sequence goes on along the minus strand of NZ_CP047318.1, from coordinate 5,201,363 downwards.
CGCCTCGGAGGACCGCTTGTCGCCGTGGCGGATGCCGACGAGGGCGAACGCGGGCAGCGAGGCGACCTCCAGGGCGACGACGAGGGTGGCGAGGTCGCGGGCGGCGGGCAGGAGGGCGGCGCCCGCGGCGGACGACAGCAGCAGGAACCAGTACTCCCCCGCCGGCAGTTCCCTGCGGCCGTCCTTCAGGGCCGTCATCGACAGCAGGGCGGTGAGGAGGGCGCCGCCGAGCACCATGAACTGGATGACGAGGGTGAAGCGGTCCGCGGTGTAGCTGCACACGTCCGGGCTGCCGGTCAGGCAGAAGGTGGCACGGTCGCCGTCCAGGAGCGGCACCAGGGCCAGCAGGGACAGGGCGAGGCCCGCGACGGACGTCCAGCCGAGCAGGGCCTTCTTCCCGTCGTCCACGAAGAGGTCCGCGACCAGCACGACGAGGCCGACGACCGCGGCGATCACGGGCGGCGCGACGGCGAGCCAGTCGACGGACTGGACGACGGACTCGGCCAGTGGCCGGGCCGCCTGCTGGGCCGTCGTCAGGGCCAGGGAGCTCATCGGGTGCCTCCTGCGAGGAGCTGCTGCACGGCCGGGTCGGTCAGGCCGAGGAGGGCCGCGGGCCAGAGACCGGCGAGGACGGTGAGGGCGACGAGCGGGGTCCAGGCCGCGAACTCGTACGTCTGTACGTCGGCGAGCCGCGGCCCCTCCTGCGGGGCGCCGCCCATGCATACGCGGCGGACCACGATCAGCATGTACGCGGCGGTCAGGAGGGTGCCGAACGCGCCGATCGCCATGAAGGTGAGGAAGGCCGGGCGGCTGAGCCCGTCGGCGGGGTCGAACGCGCCGAACAGGGCGAGCATCTCGCCCCAGAACCCGGCGAGGCCGGGCAGTCCGAGGGAGGCGACGGCGCCGAAGGCGAGCAGGCCGCCGAGGCGCGGCGCCCTGCCGTAGAGGGCGGCGCCGGTCTCCTGGGCGAGGCTGTCGAGGTCCGTGGTGCCGGTGCGGTCCTTGAGGGCGCCGACGAGGAAGAACAGCAGGCCGGTGATGAGGCCGTGGGCGATGTTGGCGAACAGGGCGCCGTTCACGCCGGTGGGGGTCATGGTCGCGATGCCGAGGAGCACGAAGCCCATGTGGCCGACGGAGGAGTAGGCGATGAGGCGCTTGAGGTCGCCCTTCGCGCCCGGCCTGGCGAGGGCGAGGCAGGCGAGGGACCCGTAGATGATGCCGACGACCGCGAAGGCGGCGAGGTACGGCGCGAAGGTGCCAAAGCCGTCGGGGGTGATCGGCAGCAGGATGCGGACGAACCCGTACGTGCCCATCTTCAGCAGGACGCCGGCCAGGAGGACCGAGCCGACGGTCGGGGCGGCGGTGTGGGCGTCCGGCAGCCAGCTGTGCAGCGGCCACATCGGGGTCTTCACCGCGAGCCCGATCCCGATCGTCAGAACGGCGATGACCTGCACGGACGTGGTCAGCTCGGGGTGACTGTCAGTGGCGAGTGCCACCATGTCGAACGTGCCCGCCCTGAGTCCGATCAGGAGCAGGCCGAGCAGCATGACCACGGAACCGAGCAGGGTGTAGAGGATGAACTTCCAAGCGGCCTGCGTGCGGTGCTCACCGCCCCAGCGGGCGATGAGGAAGTACATCGGGATGAGCACCGTCTCGAACGCGAGGAAGAACAGCAGCAGGTCGAGGACGGCGAAGGTCGCGAGGGTGCCGGACTCGAGGACGAGCAGCAGGGCGACGAACGCCTTCGGGGACGGGCCCGAGGGCAGCTTGAAGTACGAGTAGAGCGCGCAGAGGAAGGTCAGCAGCGCGGTCAGGACCAGGAGGGGGAGGGAGATGCCGTCGATGCCGAGGTGGAGGCGCACGTCGAGTGCGGGGATCCAGCTGATGTCGGTGCCGGCCTGCATCCTCGACGGGTGGTCGTGGTCGAAGCCGAGCGCGAGGACGATCGCGGCGATGAGCACCACGCCGGTCACGGTGACGCCGTGCCGGAGCACGGCCTGCTCGGGTGACGTCCCCTTCAGCCCCGGCGGGGCGGGCAGGAGAGCGGCGGCGGCGCCGATGAGCGGGCCGACGACGACGAACGCCAGAAGGAACTGCATCACGGACTCGTTGATATCGATCACGCCTGCTCACGCTCCCGTGGCGACGAGAAGGGCGGCGACCACCAGGACGACGGTGCCGGCGAGCAGCGCGCTCACATAGGTCTGCACATTGCCGGTCTGCGCCCGTCGTACGGCCGCGCCGAGCAGGCGGGGCAGGGCGCCCGCGCCGCGTACGTAGGTGTCGACGACCTCGCGGTCGAGGAACCTCACGAGTCGCGCGCCGGACAGGACCGGGCGGACGAACAGGGCCGTGTACACGGCGTCGAGGTGGAAGCCGACGGCGGCGTGGCGGTGCAGTCGGCCGAGCAGGACCCGGGAGGGGTCCGTCGGGTCGGGTGCCGAGGCCACGTCCCCGTAGGCGGGCTCGTGGCTCGCGATGGCCTCCGCCTCGACGGTCGCGGCGTCGGCCTCGGGGTGGGCCGCGACCGCGCCGAGCGGGGTGCGGGCCAGGGCCGTGGTGTACCGCCAGGCCGCGTACGTCACGATGCCGCCGGTGAGGGCGAGGCCGGTGCCGAGGACGGACGTGGTGAGGGTGGGGGCCAGGTCGTCGCCGTCGAACCAGTCGGGGAGGGTGCCGTAGGCGAACCCGCCGAGGGCGAGGGACGGCACGGCGAGGACCCACAGGACCACGGTCATGCTGAGCGGCTGGCGGCCGTGGTCGGGGGCTTCGTCGCCCTGGCCGCGGAAGGCACGCAGCCACAGGCGGGTGGCGTACGCGGTGGTGAGGAGGGCCGTGAGGAGGCCGGCGACGAGGACGGTCCAGCCGGCGGCGCCGGGGACGTGCCCGGCGGACGCGGCGTGGCCCTCGGCGGCGCTCTCGGCGGCGCCGAGGACGGACTCCTTGGAGAAGAAGCCGCTGAAGGGCGGGATCGCGGCGAGCGCGAGGAGCGCCACGGTCATCGTCCAGTACGCGTCGGGGACGCGGGCGCGGAGGTTGCTCATGCGGGACATGGCGGCCAGGGAGTTGGTGCCGGCGGCGTGGATGATCACGCCGGCGGCGAGGAACAGCAGCGCCTTGAAGGCGCCGTGGGAGATGAGGTGGAAGACGGCGGCGCCGCGGTCGCCGACGGCGAGGGCGCCGGTCATGTAGCCGAGCTGGCCGATCGTCGAGTAGGCGAGGACGCGTTTGATGTCGTCCTGGGCGAGGGCGGCGAGGGCCGAGCCGGCCATGGTGACGGCGGCCATCACGGCGAGGACGACCAGGGCCGCCGCGGAGGCGGTGAAGACCGGGAGGAGGCGGGCGACGAAGTAGACACCGGCGGCGACCATCGTCGCGGCGTGGATCAGCGCGGAGACGGGCGTCGGGCCGGCCATCGCGTCGGGCAGCCAGGTGTGCAGGGGGAACTGCGCGGACTTGCCGGCCACACCGGCCAGGAGCAGCAGGGCGATCGGCGTCGGGTGGTCGAGGCCGCCGTCGGCGACGGTGTCGAGGATCCGGGTGAGGCGGAACGACCCGGCGTCCGAGGCGAGGGCGAACAGACCGATCAGGAAGGGGACGTCGCCGAGCTTGGTGACCAGGAACGCCTTGAGGGAGGCGGCGCGGGCCTCCGCGGTCTCCCAGTAGTGGCCGACCAGGAAGTAGGAGCAGATGCCCATGATCTCCCAGCCCACCAGCAGCACCATCAGGTCGCCGGAGTAGACGACGAGGAGCATGGCGGAGGTGAAGAGGGAGACGAGGGCGGCGTACGAGGGGTAGCGCGGGTCGTCGCGCAGGTAGCCCGTCGAGTAGATCTGCACGCAGGTGGCGACCAGGCCGACCACCACGGCGACGAGGGCGGCGAAGCCGTCGATGTACAGGGCGAGGTCGATGGGGACCGAGCCGGTCGGGGTGAGCTGCGTGGCCGCCTCGACGGGGCGGTCGCCGCCCTGGCGTACGGCGACGAGGACGGCCAGGACGAAGGCCGCGAGGGTCGGCAGGACGGCGAGGGGGCGGACGAAGCCGGGGGCGGTGCGGCCGAGGAGCAGGCCGGCGGCGGCGCCGAGGAACGGGAGGACGGGGACGAGGACGGCGAGGGTGGTCGTGGTCACGCGCTGGCCTCGGCCTTCTCGCTCCGCTCGGGGCGCTCGGCGGTGTCGCGGAGCCTGTCGATGTCGGCGGTGCCGCGGTTGCGGTGGACGGCGAGGACGATGGCCAGGCCGATGCCGATCTCCGCGGCGGCGATGGTGATGGTGAACAGGGTCAGGGCCTGCCCGGAGCGGAGGGTCTCCTCGGCGGCCTTGCTGAGCCAGACGTCGAAGGCGACGAGGTTGAGGTTGACGGCGTTGAGCATCAGCTCGACGGACATCAGGACCAGGATCGCGTTGCGGCGGGCGAGGACGCCGTACAGGCCCGTGCAGAAGAGGAGGGCGGAGAGCACGACGGGATAGGCGAGGTGCATCAGCGGACCCCTCCCTCGGACGGGTCGGGGGCGTCGGCCGCGGCCGGGGCGGCCGGGGCCTCGGCAGGGGCGGGTGCGGGCGCCGGGGCGGAGCCGATCGTCGGGGCGGAGCCGATCGTCGGGCCGGAGCCAGTCGTCGGGGCGGAGCCGGTGGCCGGGGCTGAGCCGGTGGCCGGGGTGGAGGGCTTCGGTTCGACGGGCTCCGGCTTGGCCTTGCGGGAGAGGACGATCGCGCCGACCAGGGCGGCGAGGAGGAGGACGGAGAGGGCCTCGAAGGGGAGGACCCAGTTCTGGAAGAGGCTCTCGCCGGTGGTCCTCGTCGAGCCGGCGGCGGGGACGTCGAGGTCGATCCACGTGGTGCGGAAGGCGTCGACGACGACCCAGACGAGGGCGGCGGCAGCGGCGACGGCCACGGTGAGGGCCGCCCAGCGGTTGCCGGAGTCGGCGTCCGGGGAGCGGCCGATCGGGGCCCTGGTCAGCATCAGCCCGAACAGCAGGAGCACGACGACGGAACCGACGTAGATGAGGACCTGGACCCAGGCGATGAACTCGGCGGTGAGGAGCAGGTACTCGACGGCGAGACCGCCGAGCGCCACGACCAGCCACAGGGCGGCGTGCACCAGTTGGCGGGTGGTGACGGTGACGATCGCGGCGCCGAGGGTGACCAGCCCGACGAGGAGGAAGGCGATCTCGACGCCGGCCGGCGAGAGGAAGCCGCGGGTCTCGACGGCGGCCAGCGCGGGGTGCTGGTACGTGGCGGCGAGGGCGACGGCGGCGGTGGGGCTCATGTGTTCCCCTCCCCCGGCTGCGGCTGGTCGGCCTGCTGGGTGGCGGCGATCTTCTCGGCGGTCTTGCGGGCGGCGGCGAGTTCCTTGGGTTCTTCGGCACCGGGGTCGAGGGCGGGCGGGGCCGGGACGGTCCACATCCACTCGCGGAGTTTGTCGCGCTCGTGGGTGAGTTCTCGGATGTCGGTCTCCGCGTACTCGAACTCGGGCGACCAGAAGAGGGCGTCGAAGGGGCAGACCTCGATGCAGATACCGCAGTACATGCAGAGGGAGAAGTCGATGGCGAAGCGGTCGAGGACGTTGCGGCTGCGCTCACGTCCGCCGGGGGCGGCGGGCGGGACGGTCTCCTTGTGGGAGTCGATGTAGATGCACCAGTCCGGGCACTCCCGGGCGCAGAGCATGCAGACGGTGCAGTTCTCCTCGAACAGGCCGATGACGCCGCGGGTGCGGGGCGGGAGGTCGGGCTGGGTGTCCGGGTACTGCTCGGTGACCGTCTTCCGCGTCATCGTGCGGAGGGTGACGGCCAGGCCCTTGGCCAGACCACTGCCGGGGATGGGGGCCATGGTTACCGGATCACCACCTTGACGACGCCGGTGAGGGCGATCTGGGCGAGGGACAGGGGGACGAGGAGGGTCCAGGAGAGCTTCTGCAGCTGGTCCTCGCGCAGCCGGGGGTAGGTGACGCGGAGCCAGATGACGACGAAGGCGAGGACGGCGGTCTTCAGCAGCGTCCACACCCAGCCGAGGCCGTCGGCGCCCCAGGGGCCGTGCCACCCGCCGAGGAAGAGGACGGTGGTCAGGCCGCACAGGACGACGATCCCGGCGTACTCGGCGAGCAGGAACAGGGCGAAGCGGAGGCCGGTGTACTCGGTGTAGGCGCCGAAGATGATCTCCGAGTCGGCGACGGGCATGTCGAAGGGCGGGCGCTGGAGTTCGGCGAGGCCGGCGACGAAGAAGACGATCGCGCCGACGATCTGCCAGGGGAGCCACCACCACTCGAAGGCGTCGAGGATGCCGACGAGGGAGACCGTGCCGGCCGCCATCGCCACCGAGGCGGCCGTCAGGAGCATCGGGAGTTCGTAGGCGAGGAGCTGGGCGGCGGTGCGCAGACCTCCCAGGAGGGAGAACTTGTTCGCGGAGGCCCAGCCGGCCATGAGCGAGCCGAGGACGCCGACGCCCATCACGGCGAGGACGAAGAAGATGCCCGCGTCGATGACCACCCCGACGGCGCCCTCGCCGGGGCCGATGGGGATGGCGAGGAGGACGAGGAGGTACGGGAGCAGGGCGACGGCAGGGGCGAGCTGGAAGATGCGGCGGTCCGCGCCGGCCGGGACGACGTCTTCCTTCTGGGCGAACTTCACGCCGTCGGCGACGAGCTGGGCCCAGCCGTGGAAGCCGCCGGCGTACATGGGGCCGAGGCGGCCCTGCATGTGGGCCATCACCTTGTGTTCCGTCTGACCGATGATCAGGGGGAAGGTGAGGAAGACGACGAAGACGAGGAGGAGTCGCAGGGCGACGTCGAGGGCGTCGTTCACCGCGGGCCTCCTGCGGGGGGTTCGGGGGTGGTGGGGGGGGCGGGGGTGGTGGGGCCTTCGGGAGCGGGGGAAGGCTCGGGGGCGCGGTTCTCGTCGGCGGGCGTCTCGCCCCCGTCACCGGTCTCGTCGGCGGGCGTCTCGCTTCCGTCACCGGGGGTGCGGTCGCCCGGAGCGCCGGGGACCGCGGACGGCTCCGCCGCGGGCGCCGTTCCGGGTGCGGGTTCGGTTCCGGGTGCGGGTTGGGTCCCGGGCGCGGGCTCGGTCACGGAGTCGGACTCGGTCTTGGTCTTGGTCACGGAGTCGGACTCAGTCTCAGTCTCGGGCTCGGTCACGGAGTCGGGCTCGGTCACGGAGTCGGGCTCGGTCTTGGACTGAGGTTCGGTCTCGGACGCCGGTTCGACCGCCGCCGAGGATTCGGCCTCCGGCTTCGAGGGCTGGGCCTTGCGCTCGGGCTCGGCTGCGGGTTCGGGCTCCAGCTCGGACCTCGGCTCCGTCGGGGCGTGCTCCGCCTGCGGTGCCGGCTCCTCGAAGGCCGGGCGGGCGTGGTGCCAGGGGGCGTCGGCGCTGCGGACGGCCGGGCGGGCGGGGCGGCTCTCCGCCGGGCGCTCGGCGGGGGCGCCGCCCGACGGGGTGCGCTGGCTCGCCGAGCCACCGGACGCGGTGCGGGCGCGGCGCGGCGTCGTGGGCGCGGGGGAGGCCGGTGCAGCCGGGGTATCCGCGGCACCCGGCACCGACTCCGCGGCCATCTGACTCGCCGAACCCTGCGCCGCCGTACGGCTGCGACGCGGAGGCGCGGGAGAAGCCGGTGCAGCCGGGGTATCCGCGGCACCCGGCGCCGGCTCCGTGGGCGTCTGGCTCGCCGAGCCCTGCGCCGCCGTGCGGGTCCGCCGTACGGGGCGGTCCCCGGCGGCTCGGGCCGGGCGGTCTCCGGCCGCTCGGGTGGGGCGGGCCGGGGCTGGGGGGAGCTGGCCCTTGAGGGGGCCCCACTCGTTGGGGTCGGGGACGCCGGGCGGGAGCATCTGGCGGCGCTTGGGGCCGCCGTGCTCGGACTCGCCGGGTTCCTTGGCGCCGGGCCACGCCTTGGCGACACGGGCGGCCAGGACGAAGTCCTTGCGCAGCGGGTGGCCCTCGAAGTTCTCGGGGAGGAGGAGGTGGTCGAGGGCGGGGTGTCCCTCGAAGCGGACGCCGAACATTTCGTGGGTCTCGCGCTCGTGCCAGGCGGCACCGGCGTAGACGTCCACGGCGGTGGGCAGCACCGGGGCCGTGTGCGGGACGGTGGTGCGCATCAGGAGGCGGCGGACCGGGGTCAGGGCCACGACATGGGCGGAGACCCGGAAACCGGTGCCGGGCTCGTCGACCGCGCTCAGCCAGTCGAAGTAGGTGCAGCCCAGGGTGGTGCGGGCCGTGGTCAGGGCCGGGATCCAGGAGGCGGACGGGACGTCCACGGTGAGGACGTCGTACGACTCCTCGGCGGTGGCGTCGGCGCCGAAGAGTTCCTCGACGGGGGCGGGCAGCCAGCCGGTCATCGGTCCCCCTCCCCGGTGGAGCTGTCGGTCGGGCCGGTGCCGGCCGGCGGGGCCGGGGGGTGCACCAGGCCGCTCTGGAGGGCTGCCGGTGACGGGCGGCCGGGGGCGGCGAGCCCGGTGGCCGTGGGGGCGCCGTCGGTTCCCGTGGCCGACGTGGCCGTTCCGTAGCCGTAGCGCTCCCCCAGGGACTCCCGCGCGATCTTCTCCTGGAGTTTCAGGATGCCCTGGAGGAGGGCCTCGGGGCGGGGCGGGCAGCCGGGGACGTAGACGTCGACGGGAATGATCTGGTCGACGCCCTTGGTCACCGAGTAGGAGTCCCAGTAAGGGCCGCCGCAGTTGGAGCAGGCGCCGAAGGAGATGACGTACTTCGGCTCGGGCATCTGCTCGTAGAGGCGCTTCACCGCCGGGGCCATCTTGTCCGTGACCGTGCCGGACACGACCATCAGGTCGGCCTGGCGGGGGCCCGGCGCGAAGGGGATGACGCCGAGGCGGATGAAGTCGTGGCGGGCCATCGACGCGGCGATGAACTCGATCGCGCAGCAGGCCAGGCCGAAGTTGAAGACCCAGAGCGAGTAACGGCGGCCCCAGTTGAGGATCACCTTCATCGGCTCCGGGGCGAGGCGGGCGAGGGCGCCCAGCCGCTTGGGCTCCGGGAGGTGCACGGGCTGCGGGGTGGACCCGTCGGCGGGCCGCGCGGCGGGCTGCGCGGCGGTCGTTTCCGGCGTCACGTCCATGCCAGGACGCCCTTCTTGTATGCGTAGAGCAGGCCGACGGCGAGGAAACCGAGGAAGACGAACATCTCCACCAGCGTGGTCGCGCCATAGCCGTCGTCGGCGAAGACGGTCGCCCAGGGGAAGAGGAAGATCGAGTCGATGGCGAAGATGACGTAGAGGAAGGCGTACACGTAGTAGCGGACCTGGGTGTGGGCCCAGTGCTCGCCGACGGGGTCGACGCCGCACTCGTACGTCAGGAGCTTCTCGCGGGTGGGGACCTCGGGGCGCAGCAGGCGTCCCGCGCCGAAGGCGATGGCCACGAAGAGCACGCCCACGGCGGCGAGCAGTCCGACCACCGAGTAGGACTGGAAGTAGTCCGCCGCCACGACGTACTCCGCCGCGACGGCGACGGTCGGTTCCGGCACGTCCGCCCCTCGCTCCCTCACCTGGCGACCTGTGCGTACGCGCTCCGTACGCCAGGCATACGCCGCTGTTCGACGATCTGTACGCACGGGAGTCTAGGCCCTGCTAAAGAGACCGTAAGCAGCCCGTCACAGCTCGGCATGCGCGGGGCCGTGACCTGGGAGTCCGCGCGCCGGGCGGTGGCGGCGACCCGCGCGGGACGAAGGGCCCGGCGGGCGGGGGTGGTGGGCCGGGGGGCTGCGGCGGCGGGTGGGGTTTTCCCCAGGAGGGGCCGGGCGGTTCGCCGCATGGCGCCGGTGGGGCGGGGGCGGGCAGGCTGTGGCCATGACCGAGCAGCCCCTTTCTCCCCAGGCTTCTCCACCGGCCGCGCCCCCAGCCTCTGCACCGGCCTCTCCGCCGGCCTCTCCGCCGGCCTCTCCGCCGGCCTCTCCGCCGGCAGGCCGTGAACGGCCGGCCCGGCGGCCGTTGCCCTCCAGCCGCACGCCCTCCGCACCGCTGCCGCCCGCGCGTCTCGCGTTCGAGGCGCACACGTGGAAGGAGATCGCGCATCTGCTGACGAACCTGCCGCTGGCGCTGATCGGGTTCACGTTCGTGACGACGGTGCTGTTCACGAGTGCGTTCCTGACGCTGACGGTGATCGGTTTCCCGCTGCTCGCAGCCGCCCTGCTGGGGGCGCGGCAGCTGGGCAAACTGGAGCGGATACGGGCGCGGGCGCTGCTCGACGTGACGGTGGACGAGCCGAGTCCGCTGCCGATGCGGGGCGGTGCGGACGGGTTGGTCGCGCAGGTGTGGATGAGCGTGAAGGACCCGGTCGGCTGGCGTTCCATGCTGTACGAGCTGATCCGGCTGCCGTGGGGGATCGCGACGTTCACGATCACCCTCACGGGGTTGTTCGTGGCGTGGCCGGTGCTGCCGTACATCGTGCGAGGGCTGGCGAACGCGGACCGGGCGATGGTGCGGTCGCTGCTGTCGCCGTCGGACGAGCTGGAGCGGCGGATCGCGGAGCTGGAGTCGGACCGGGGCGTCGTGGTGGACACGGCCGCGGCGGATCTGCGGCGCATCGAGCGGGATCTGCACGACGGGGCGCAGGCGCGGCTGGTGAACCTGGCCATGGGGCTCGGGCTGGCGAAGGAGAAACTGCGGGAGGGACAGGTCGACGACGCCGTCGCCTCGATGGTGGCGGAGGCGCACGGCGAGGTGAAGCTGGCACTCCAGGAGCTGCGGGACCTGGCGCGGGGCATCCATCCGGCGGTGCTGACCGACCGGGGCCTGGACGCGGCGCTGTCCTCGGTGGCCTCGCGGTGCACCGCCCCGGTGAAGGTGACGGTCGACCTCCCGGCACGGCCGGCGGCGGCGATCGAGGGGATCGCGTACTTCACCGTCTCGGAGCTGCTGCAGAACGTCAGCAAGCACAGCGGGGCGAAGTCGGCGGCCGTGGACGTCTGGCGGTCCGACGACCGGCTGCTGATCCAGGTGTGGGACGACGGGCGGGGCGGTGCGAGCGTCGACGGCGGCACGGGGATCGCCGGTCTCGCGGAACGGCTGGGCGCGGTGGACGGTCTCTTCATGGTCGATTCCCCGGTGGGCGGGCCCACCACCATCACGGCGGAACTGCCCTGGCGGGACCGGTAGGCGGGGTGGGGTTAACCCCCGGAACCGGACGCCGACGGGCTGGATGGTCCGCCGGGCCGGGGGCGAGGAGGGTGGGAGTACGCCAGATCGTGGCGCGCTCCGGTCGGAGTGTGGGTGAGGAGGAGTGGCGGCTATGGAATCCGCGTACGGGCAGGGGTACGACGGCTGGGACGACTCGGCCGTGGCGCGGCGGCATCGGCTGCCGGCAGGGCTGCGGGCGCCGTTCGAGGGGCGCAGCTGGCGGGAGTTCGGCTATGTGATGCTCGGCTTCCCGATCGGCGTGCTGATGTTCACGTACGCGGTGACGATGCTGTCGGTCGGGGTGGGGCTGCTGGTCACGTTCCTCGGGGTACCGGTGCTGGCGGCGGGGCTCGCCGGGTGCCGGGGGCTCGGCGCGATGGAGCGGGCGCGGGCGCGGGCGCTGCTCGGGGTGGAGGTGGCCGCGCCGGAGCCGCTGCTGGTGCGCAAGCAGGGGGCGCTGGCGTGGATGGGTGCCGTCCTGCGCAGCGGGTCGTCGTGGCGGCAGCTGCTGTACGCGGTGGTGCAGTTCCCGTGGTCGCTGTTCTCCTTCGTGGTCGCCCTGAACTTCTGGGCGTACGGGTGGGCGATGCTGACGTATCCGCTGTGGTTCTGGGTCTTCCCGATGTGGGTCGGGCAGGACGGACTGCAGCTGTACGGCGACGAGGGGCACGCCGTGTACCTCGACAACGCGTTCGAGGTGACCGTGACGGCGCTGGTGGGGCTGCTGTTCACGATGGCCACGCCGTGGATCGTGCGAGGGCTGACGACGGTGGACCGGGTGATGGTGACCGCGCTGCTCGGGCCGTCCCGGCTGGGGGCGCGGGTGGTGGAGCTGGAGTCGGACCGGGGCGTCGTGGTGGACACGGCCGCGGCCGATCTGCGGCGCATCGAGCGGGACCTGCACGACGGCGCGCAGGCGCGGCTGGTCGCGCTGGCGATGGACCTGGGTGTGGCGCGCGAGAAGCTGACCGAGGATCCGCAGGAGGCGGCGCGGATGGTGGACTCCGCGCACGGTGAGGTGAAGACGGCCCTGCGGGAGCTGCGGGATCTGGCGCGGGGCATCCATCCGGCGGTGCTGACCGACCGGGGCCTGGACGCGGCGCTGTCGGCGGTGGCCGCCCGGTGCGCGGTGCCGGTGGTGGTGGAGGTGGATCTGCCCGCGCGGCCGGTGCCGGCGATCGAGGGGATCGTCTACTTCACGGTGTCCGAGCTGCTGCAGAACGTCAGCAAGCACGCGGGCGCGTCCCGGGCCGTGGTGGACGTGTGGAAGGCAGAGGGGCGGCTGATGCTGCAGGTATGCGACGACGGGATGGGCGGCGCCGAGGCGGGGGCGGGGTCGGGGCTCGCCGGGCTGGCGGAACGGCTGGGGGCCGTCGACGGGGTACTGGTCGTGGACTCGCCGGCGGGCGGCCCCACCCGCGTCACCGCGGAGCTGCCCTGGCGGGCGTGACGCGGGGCCCGGCCGCGGGGGCAGGAGGTCGCACGAGACCGGCGGCGGGAGGAACGGAACCACCGCGGGCGCGTCCGGAGCTGGGGACTCCGGACGCGCCGCTCCGTGTCGCGGGGCCGCGACACGGAGTCCGTTCGCCGTGTCTCCGCCACGGTTCACCGATCAGGCACCGGCACGGTTCGCCACGTCTCCGCCACGGTTCACCGATCAGGCACCGGCACGGTGTCCGCTCCGTGCGCCCCGGGTCCCGGTGTCCGTTCCGGGGCTTCCGGTGGCGGTTCCCCAAGTGGTGCGGCCCGTGTCGCGGCGGCGGTAACCGGCCAAGAGGTGGCGGGGTTGTCCCGCCCGGGGGTGTCGGGGTGGCGTGGGGGGACGGGGATGCTGGGATGCTGGGGCGGTCGGGTGGGCCGGCCAGGACGAGGGCCGGCTCCGGTGCTGCGGGGGGGGACGGGATCATGGAGGACAAGGTGCGGGTGGTCATCGCCGAGGATTCGGTGCTGTTGCGGGAGGGCCTCACCCGGCTGTTGACCGACCGTGGCCATGAGGTCGTCGCGGGGGTCGGGGACGGCAACGCGTTGATCAAGACGATCGAGGAGTTCGCGGCGCAGGGCGAGCTGCCCGACGTCGTCGTCGCCGATGTGCGCATGCCGCCCACCCATACCGACGAAGGCGTCCGGGCGGCCGTGCAACTGCGCAAGCAGCACCCGCGAGTGGGGGTGCTCGTGCTGTCGCAGTACGTGGAGGAGCGGTACGCCACCGAGCTGCTCGCCGGGTCCAGCCGGGGCGTCGGCTATCTGCTGAAGGACCGGGTGGCGGACGTGCGGGAGTTCGTCGACGCGGTGGTGCGGGTGGCCGGCGGGGGGACGGCGCTCGACCCGGAGGTGGTGGCGCAGTTGCTCGGGCGCAGCCGCAAGCAGGACGTGCTGGCGGGGCTCACCCCGAGGGAGCGCGAGGTGCTGGGGCTGATGGCGGAGGGGCGCACCAACTCCGCGATCGCCCGGCAGCTGGTGGTGAGCGACGGCGCCGTCGAGAAGCACGTCAGCAACATCTTCCTGAAGCTCGGGCTGTCCCCGAGCGAGGGGGACCACCGGCGTGTACTGGCGGTCCTCACGTATCTGAACTCCTGACGGGGCCGTCCGCACCGGTCGCGCGCGGTGCCCCCTACACTCACCGCCCGTCCCCTACCGCCCCCGGTCACCCCCCGAACACCAGCCGCCCGCCCCCTGTACCCGCGACGCGCCCGACCCGTCAGTACTAGAACCGCCGCTTCCGGGGGAGCGTCTTCTGTGGCAGTTCAGCGGGTGTGCGGGGTGGGGTGGGGCGAGGTCCGCGAAGGGCCGAAAATAGCGCGTCGAACAGTCGAACGGTCAAGGGAAGGTCCGCAGCACCGACGTAGGGTTGGTCTCGGGAGGGCCGCTGGAACGGTCGTTCCCGGACAGCCGCCTCAAGGGAGGTCAAGTTCAGTGACCAGCCAGGTCAGCAGCCCAGCGGAGCAGGCCGACGAGGCCGTTCTCGGAGAACTGGGGGAACAGCGCAAACCGGCGGGGACCAAGGACGTCCGCCGCCTCGATCGGGTGATCATTCGGTTCGCGGGTGATTCCGGTGACGGTATGCAGCTCACCGGTGACCGTTTCACCTCCGAGACCGCCTCGTTCGGCAACGACCTGTCAACCCTGCCGAACTTCCCCGCCGAGATCCGCGCCCCCGCCGGCACCCTGCCCGGCGTCTCCAGCTTCCAGCTCCACTTCGCCGACCACGACATCCTCACCCCCGGCGACGCACCCGACGTCCTGGTCGCCATGAACCCCGCCGCCCTCAAAGCCAACATCACCGACATCCCCCGCGGCGCCGAGATCATCGTCAACACCGACGAGTTCACCAGACGCGCCCTGCAGAAGGTCGGCTACACCACCAGCCCCCTGGACGACGGCACCCTCGACGCCTACCACGTCCACCCCGTGCCCCTGACCACCCTCACCGTCGAGGCACTCAAGGACTACGGCCTCACCCGCAAGGAAGCCGAACGCAGCAAGAACATGTTCGCGCTCGGCCTGCTGTCCTGGATGTACCACCGCCCCACCGAAGGCACCGAGAAGTTCCTGAAGACCAAGTTCGCCAGGAAACCCGACATCGCCGCCGCGAACATCGCCGCCTTCCGCGCCGGCTGGAACTTCGGCGAGACCACCGAGGACTTCGCCGTCTCCTACGAGGTCGCCCCCGCCGCCACCGCCTTCCCCCCCGGCCTCTACCGCAACATCTCCGGCAACCTCGCCCTGTCCTACGGACTGATCGCCGCCTCCCACCAGGCCGACCTGCCGCTCTACCTCGGCTCCTACCCCATCACCCCCGCCTCGGACATCCTCCACGAACTCAGCCGCCACAAGAACTTCGGCGTGCGCACCTTCCAGGCCGAGGACGAGATCGCCGGCATCGGCGCCGCCCTGGGCGCCGCCTTCGGCGGCTCCCTCGCCGTCACCACCACCTCCGGCCCCGGCGTCGCCCTCAAATCCGAGACCATCGGCCTCGCCGTCTCCCTCGAACTGCCGCTGCTGGTCATCGACATCCAGCGCGGCGGCCCCTCCACCGGCCTGCCCACCAAGACCGAACAGGCCGACCTGCTCCAGGCCATGTACGGCCGCAACGGCGAAGCCCCCGTCCCCGTCCTCGCCCCCAGAACACCCGCCGACTGCTTCGACAGCGCCATCGAGGCCGCCCGGATCGCCCTGACCTACCGCACCCCGGTCCTGCTGCTCTCCGACGGCTACCTCGCCAACGGCTCCGAACCCTGGCGCATCCCCGAACCCGGCGAACTGCCCGACCTGACCGTCCAGTTCGCCCAGGGCCCCAACCACACCCTCGACGACGGCACCGAGGTGTTCTGGCCCTACAAACGCGACCCGCACACCCTCGCCCGCCCCTGGGCCGTCCCCGGCACCCCCGGCCTGGAACACCGCATCGGCGGCATCGAGAAACAGGACGGCACCGGCAACATCTCCTACGACCCCGCCAACCACGACCTCATGGTCCGCACCCGACAAGCCAAGATCGACGGCATCGACGTCCCGGACGTCGAGGTCGATGATCCGCACGAGGCACGGACGCTGGTGCTCGGCTGGGGGTCCACCTACGGTCCGATCACCGCCGCGGTGCGGCGGCTGCGGGCGGCCGGGGAGTCGATCGCGCAGGCGCACCTGCGGCACATCAACCCCTTCCCGAAGAACCTGGGCACCGTGCTGCAGCGTTACGACAAGGTGGTGATCCCCGAGATGAACCTCGGGCAGCTCGCCACGCTCATCCGGGCGAAGTACCTGGTCGACGCCCACTCGTACAACCAGGTGAACGGCATGCCGTTCAAGGCGGAGCAGCTCGCCGCGGCTCTCAAGGAGGCCATCGATGGCTGAGACGACGACCGGTGCGACCGGCTCGTCCGGGGAAGGCTCGGGTACGGTCGAGGCGCTCTCGCTCGTCCCCAAGGCCGAGGCCAGGCAGTCCATGAAGGACTTCAAGTCCGACCAGGAGGTGCGCTGGTGCCCCGGCTGCGGTGACTACGCGATCCTCGCCGCCGTCCAGGGCTTCATGCCCGAACTCGGCCTCGCCCGCGAGAACATCGTCTTCGTCTCCGGCATCGGCTGCTCCTCCCGCTTCCCGTACTACATGAACACCTACGGGATGCACTCCATCCACGGCCGCGCCCCCGCCATCGCCACCGGACTGGCCACCTCACGCCGCGACCTCTCCGTCTGGGTCGTCACCGGCGACGGCGACGCCCTCTCCATCGGCGGCAACCACCTCATCCACGCCCTCCGCCGCAACGTCAACCTCAAGATCCTCCTCTTCAACAACCGCATCTACGGCCTCACCAAAGGCCAGTACTCCCCCACCAGCGAAGTCGGCAAGATCACCAAATCCACACCCATGGGATCCCTCGACGCACCCTTCAACCCGGTGTCCCTCGCCATCGGCGCCGAAGCCACCTTCGTCGCCCGCACCGTCGACTCCGACCGCAAACACCTCACCGACGTCCTGCGCCAGGCCGCCGCCCACCCCGGCACCGCCCTCGTCGAGATCTACCAGAACTGCAACATCTTCAACGACGGCGCCTTCGACATCCTCAAAGACCGCCGACAAGCCGAAGAAGCCGTCATCCGCCTCGAACACGGCCAACCCATCCGCTTCGGCACCGACCACGCACAAGGCATCGTCCGCGACGAAACCACGGGTGATCTGAAGGCCGTCACCGTCACCCCCGACAACGAGGCCCGCGTCCTCGTCCACGACGCCCACACCCCCTCCCCCACCACCGCCTTCGCCCTCTCCCGGCTCGCCGACCCCGACACCCTCCACCACACCCCCATCGGCGTGTTCCGCTCCGTCGACCGCCCCGTCTACGACACCCAGATGGCCGACCAGCTGGAGCAGGCCGTCGAGATGAACGGCAAGGGCGACCTGTCGTCGCTGCTCGCGGGCGGGGACACCTGGACGGTCGTCGGCTGACCCGCGAGGCACCTGCAGAGAGGCCCGGTCCGCACGCTCGCCGCGCGGACCGGGCCTCTCCGCATCTCGCCGGACGGGACTCCACCGGGGGTACTTACTTGAAAGTGGGTACTTTCGAAGAGTTAGCGCACTCCCTAGGGTTAGTGGCGCACTCGCCCCCCTGGAGGAGTTTCATCATGAGCATCGTCGTCACCGGAGCGACCGGACACCTCGGCACGTTCGTCGTCGAGGGCCTGCTGGAGAAGGTTCCGGCCGAGCAGATCACCGCCGTCGTGCGCAACGAGGAGAAGGCCGCCGGGCTCGCGGCGCGCGGCGTGAGGATCGCCGTGGCCGACTACAACGCCCCCGAGACCTTCGACGGCGTCATCTCCGCCGGTGACAAGGTCCTGCTGATCTCCGGCAGCGAGGTCGGCAACGACCGCGTCGGGCAGCACAAGGTCGTCATCGACGCCGCCAAGGCCGCCGGTGCCGCGCTCCTGGCCTACACCAGCGCGCCGGGCAGCCTGACGGCGGCGCTCGCGGACGACCACCGAGGCACCGAGGAGGCGCTGCTCGCCTCCGGTCTGCCGTACGTGCTGCTGCGCAACGGCTGGTACAACGAGAACTACACCGAGCAACTCGGCCCGGTGCTGGAGTACAACGCCGTCACGCACGCCGCCGGTGAGGGCCGGGTCTCCTCCGCCGCCCGCGCGGACTACGCGGCCGCCGCGGTCGCCGTGCTGACCGGCGAGGGCCACGAGAACAAGACGTACGAGCTGGGTGGCGACGCCGCCTGGAGCTTCGCCGAGTACGCGGCCGAGCTGAGCCGGCAGACCGGCAAGGAGATAGCGAACAACGCCGTCCCGGTCGACGCCTTCGCCGGCATCCTCACCGGCGCCGGTCTCCCCGAGCCGTTCGCCGCGGTCCTCGCGGGCGTCGACGCGTCCATCGAGAAGGGCGAGCTGGTCGTCTCCTCCGGTGACCTCTCGCGTCTGATCGGCCGCCCGACCACGCCGATCGCGGACTCGATCGCGGCGGCACTCAAGGGCTGAGCCCTCGCATGACGGCCACCCCCGACTGTCATGACCGTATGGCGATACGGGCATGACAGCCGGGGGTCGTCGGCGTTACCTTCGTGGGACCTGGGCCGCGGGGCGCGGCCGGTCGAGAAGGAGGGGCCGTGGCGGCGCAGTCGAAGGGCGAACACCGGATAGGTCTGCTGAACGGCTTCGCGGCGTACGGGATGTGGGGGCTCGTCCCGCTGTTCTGGCCCCTGCTCAAGCCCGCCGGCGCGGTGGAGGTCCTCGCCCACCGGATGGTGTGGTCCCTCGGCTTCGTGGGGATCGCCCTGGTGGTGCTGCGGCGCTGGGCGTGGGCCGGCGAGCTGCTGCGGCAGCCGCGCAAGCTCGCCCTGGTCGCGGTCGCGGCGGCGGTGATCGCCGTGAACTGGGGCGTCTACATCTGGGCCGTGAACAACGGCCAGGTCGTCGAGGCCTCCCTCGGGTACTTCATCAACCCGCTCGTCACCATCGCCATGGGTGTCCTGCTCCTGAAGGAACGGTTGCGGCCCGTGCAGTGGGCGGCGGTCGGCGTCGGCTTCACCGCCGTCCTGGTGCTGACCGTCGGCTACGGACGACCGCCGTGGATCTCCCTCTGCCTCGCCTTCTCGTTCGCGACGTACGGGCTGGTGAAGAAGAAGGTCAACCTGGGCGGCATCGAGTCGCTCGCCGCGGAGACCGTGATCCTCTTCCTGCCCGCGCTGGGCTATCTGCTGTGGCTGGGCGCGCGCGGCCAGTCCACCTTCGGCACCGAGGGCACCGGGCACGCCCTGCTGCTGGCCTCGACCGGGCTGGTGACCGCGCTGCCGCTGGTGTGCTTCGGGGCGGCGGCGATCCGGGTGCCGCTGTCCACGCTGGGGCTGCTGCAGTACATGGCGCCGGTGTTCCAGTTCCTGCTCGGGGTGCTGTACTTCGGCGAGGCCATGCCGCCCGAGCGGTGGGCGGGCTTCGCCCTGGTGTGGCTGGCGCTGTCGCTGCTGACGTGGGACGCGCTGCGGACCGCCCGCCGCTGGGGCGGGGCGCGTACGGCGAAGGCTCAGCCGGAGCCCGCACCGGCAGCCCTGTCGGCGCCCGTGCCGGAGGCCGTACCCGAGGCCGAGGCGGTCGCCCCGAAGCCGGCGGGCTGAGGCGGGCGCTCCCACCGGTACGCTCCGGACCTGCCGCGCGCCTGATCCGCCCCTCTTCAGCGCCTCTTCAGCACGCCCTCAGTACCCCCTCAGCACCTCCTCGGCGTCACGGCGGGCCGCTGCACCGGCGGCCCGCCGTCGCACGGTCCGGCCGCCCCACCTCGCCGTCGGTCGCGGCTTCGCCCGACGAGTCCGACATGCGAACACCTGTGGCCGAATAGCGCTCTTGACGGAAAGTCAGCCCCACCCGCACCATCCTGGCACCTCATTCACTCGGATTCGACATGAACACGCCAACAGCGGTTCACGCGGATCCCTTGGAATTCGGAGCACCCCACATGAAGCTCTCCGTTCCAGTCACCGGGCGTGCCGCTGCCGCCGTCGCCGTCGCGGCGGCCACGCTCTTCACCAGCGGGTCCATAGCGGGGGCGGCCCCCGCCCCGGAGGCGGTGGCCGCCGCGCCCGACCTGCCCGTCGCCAACGTCAAGGCCCACCTCACCCAGTTCCAGTCCATCGCCGCCGCCAACGGCGGCAACAGAGCCCACGGCCGCGCCGGCTACACCGCCTCCCTGAACTACGTGAAGGGCAAGCTGGACGCCGCCGGATTCACCACGACCGTGCAGTCCTTCACGTCCGGCGGCCGCACCGGCTACAACCTCATCGCCGACTGGCCCGGCGGCGACACCGACCAGGTCGTCATGGCCGGTTCGCACCTCGACAGCGTCACCTCCGGCGCCGGCATCAACGACAACGGCTCCGGTTCCGCC
Source organism: Streptomyces sp. HM190 (assembly GCF_009857135.1). GTDB lineage: Bacteria > Actinomycetota > Actinomycetes > Streptomycetales > Streptomycetaceae > Streptomyces > Streptomyces heilongjiangensis. The sequence continues at coordinate 5,181,374 of NZ_CP047318.1, read as the reverse complement.
GCCGTGCTGGAGGCCGCGCTGACCGTGGCCCGCACCGGCTACCAGCCCACCAAGCACCTCCGGTTCGCCTGGTGGGGCGCGGAGGAGCTGGGCCTGGTCGGCTCGCGCTACTACGTCAACAACCTGTCCTCGGCGAACCGCGCCCGGATCAGCGGCTACCTCAACTTCGACATGATCGGGTCGCCGAACCCCGGGTACTTCGTCTACGACGACGACCCCGCCATCGAGAAGACCTTCAAGGACTACTTCGCGGGCATCGGCGTCCCCACGGAGATAGAGACCGAGGGCGACGGCCGCTCCGACCACGCGCCGTTCAAGAGCGCGGGCGTGCCGGTGGGCGGCCTCTTCACGGGCGCGAGCCGCGCCAAGACAGCCGCGCAGGCCGCCAAGTGGGGCGGTACGTCCGGCCAGGCGTTCGACCGCTGCTACCACTCGTCCTGCGACACGACGTCCAACATCAACGACACGGCGCTGGACCGGAACGCGGACGCGCTGGCGTACGCGGTGTGGGAGTTGTCGGAGTAGGACCCGGCAGCCGGGAACGAGGCAGGAGCCGGCCGGGGACGCGGGCGCCGTGACGGGCGCCGGCCCTTGAGCGTGACGGCAGGAGCCGGCCGGGGACGCGGGCGCCGTGACGGGCGCCGCGCCCGGGAGGGCGGAGCAGGGCGCGGCAGTGCGTCGGCGCCCGCGCTCCGCGCGGGGTGTGTCCGTGTCCGGGGCCGGTCGGTGACGCCATGTCGCGGCCGGCCCCCGGAGGCGTGTCCGTCGCGCGTCGCCCCGCGCCGGTCAGCGGCGGTGGGGCACGCCCGGCCCCGGCGCCGACGCCGGTCGTACGACAGGGGTCGGCGGTCTGGTGGCCGCCGCGGCGGAAGTACGGGGCACGGCGGCGGCGCGTTCGGCGGTGAGGGCGTGGGCGAGAGCCGGGGTGGTGGTCGTCGAGCGGAGGCGGGAGGCGACCGCCGGGGGCATGCGGGAGCCTCGGGCCAGGTCGGCGGCGACCGCGGAGCGCAGGGCGCCGATCCGGGCCAGGTGCGCCCCGAGCCGCTCCGGGCCGAGCGACGCGGCGTCGACGCCCAGGGCGGCTCGTACGGCCGCCGGGTGCGTCGGAACCGGCGCGGCGCCCCTCGCGGGGGCGCGGGCCGGGTCGAGTCCCGCGGAACGCAACGCCGCGGCCCGCGCGCTCCAGGGGGCCTCACCGGGAAGGCGGGACAGGGGCGCACGGGCGCGACGGGGGCCAGGGGCGCCCTGACCGGCGTACGCCGCCGAGGCGCGTGCGGACCGGGCCGCCCGGTCGTCGTCGAGCGTGCGCCAACTCATAGTTCCGGTCAGCTCGTTGACGTGGACCTCCACGCGGGGGCGAGGGGTTCGCTCCGCGGGAGTGGACGGCCGCCGCCGCGTGGTGCGGTGGCGGGCGGCCTCCGGGAGTGACGATGGGGTGGCCGAGTCCCCGGAATGGGGCGGGGCGGCCGGGGTGCGGCCGGCCGTCCGGGGGGTGCCGGCGTGGCGGGGGCCGCCGTGTCCGCTGTCACTGGCCATGGGCGTGCGGGCTCCTCGCGTAGGGGTCGGCGTCCAGGGCGCGGGCCCGTTCGGCGAGGCGGCCCATACGGGTGCGGGCCTTCTCCAGCTGCTCCACGTCGTCGGCGGCGGGACCGGTGTCCGCGGCGAGCTCGGCCCACACGGCGATCAGGTCGCGGCCCAGGTGCAGGCCCTGGAGCGGGTCGCGGACCGCGCGCCAGGCCGCCGCCGCGCTCTGGATGTTGCCGTACGCGGCGCGGGGGTCGCGCAGCCGGTGCCGCAGGGCGGCCAGGTCGAGGGACAGATGGAAGGACCTGAGCGCGTCACCGGCCAGGTAGGCGATGTACGCGGTCAGTTCACGCAGGCGGAGCACCTCGGCGTGCTGGGGACCGAGGGTCGCCGTCGCCTGGGCGACGGTGTGCTCGGCCATCTCCGCGGCCTCCTGGATACGGCCCATCTTCACGGCCTCGTTGATGCGCGAGACAGGTTCAGCGAAGGGCGAGGGGGCGGCCGCCCCGTCGGACTCCTCCAGGTCCAGCACGGACTCGGCGACGGCGTCGAACTCGCGCACGGGGGCGGGCCTGGGGCCGCCTTCCTCGTCCGCCACCTTCCACGGGGGAGCGGAGTACGGGTCGGCCGCGGACTCCTCCGGCGGGGCCGGTGCGAGGGCGGGTTCCGGCGCGGTCACCCGGACCGGGGCCGGCGGCGGAGTGTGCGGCGCCACCGGCGGCCAGGGCTGCGGGTCCAGCGAGACGGGGCCCGACGGCGGGACCGCGTCGGAGAGGTGGGCGCCGACGGGGTCGGGCGCGACGGCGGCCGGGCGCTCCGGCTCCGCCCCGGCCGTGCGGGCCGGGGCCTGGTGCACGGGGGCCTGGGCCGCCGCCGGCTGCCGTCCCGGGGGCAACGGCTGCGGCTCCAGGGCGCTGGGGCTCAACTCCGCTGCGGGCGCGGGCTCGTGCGGCGCGTAGGAGGGCGCGGCGTCCGACGGGTCGGGGGACGCTGCCGACGTGGGGACCGGCGGAGCCTCGGGCGTGTGGACGGCTGCGTCACCCCGCGCGGGGCCGAACTCCCCGGCCGGGGGGAGGGCGACGCCGACGGACTGGTCCGCCGCCTGCGCGTAGGCGCCGGACGGGGGAGCGGTCGCGTGGCCGGAATCCGCTCCTGCCCGCCCGTAGGCGTCCGCCCCCGGCACAGCCGTACCGGCGGACCCGCCGTACTCCCCGGCCGCGGGCCCGGTCGTGGGGGCGGGGTGGGACGTCTCGCCGTGCCGGTGGGGCGCGTCGTCGGGGGTGACGGCGATGCCGGGGAGGGTGAGGGGGAGGTCGGGCGTGCGGGACGGCCGGGCGAGGGGGCCGTCCTCGGGCTCCGGGACGGCGCGCAGCACGAAGGTCGACGGGGCGACGGCGCCAGCCGCCGGCTTCGCCGCGGTGAGCGGCATCGTCGGGGGCTCCCGCCTCGGCTCGGCGGCAGCCGGGGGCTCGGCCGGGGCGCCGGCCGGCTCCTGGCCGGGAGCGGTGGCCTTCGCCGCCGTCAGCGGAAGCGTGCTCGGCTCCCGCCTCGGCCGCTCGGGAGCCACCGGGTGACCGACCGGGTCCCCGGTTGACGGCGGCGGCTCGACCGCTGACGGCGCCGGCTCGACCGCCGACAGCCGCATCGTGCTGGGCTCCCGCTTCAGCTGAGGCTGCGGCTGCGGCTGCGGCGGCTCCTGCACGTGCGGCTGCGGCCGGACATCCCTCTGGGGCGGCTGCTGCCGGACGGGGTGCTGCTGCGACGGCACCCGGGCCTGCACCTGCGGCCGGGCCTGCCCCTGCGGCTGGGCCCGCGGTGGTTCTTCCGGTGCCGTCCGCTCCTGCTCGGGCATCGCCCGTACCGCCGACTCCGGTACCGCGCGCAGCACGTACGTCGACCTGTCCCGGCGCGGGCCCGGCGCGGCGACCGGCTCTGCGGCCGGGGGCGCGGGCGGGGCCGCGGGCAAGGGTGCGGGCGCGGGGCGGGACGTTGGCGTGACGTCCCCCCTCGGCTCGCCGACCTGGACCGGCTCCCCCGCGAAACGGCTGGAGCCGTCGACGTGGATCTGGAGCGGTACGACGTAGCCGATGCGTTCGTCGTGGACCGTGGCGAGGACGGGATGGCCGGTGGCGAGCGCGAGACGGTGGAGGTAGTCGAGCGTGGCGGTCTGCAGGGACTCCCCCGCGGCCGCCGGGACCGGCATGCCGCCGACGGTCGCACCGGCCTCGGCGGAGACCCGTACGTCGATCGGGGTCAGCCCGGCCGGAGCGGGGGCGCGGCCCGCACGCTTGAGTTCCCGCTTCTGTTCGCGGCTGAGTCGAGTCATCGTTCCCTCACTCGGGTCGGGCAGAAGGAGAAACGGCGGACAGGAGGTCGAAGGAGACCGGCGACGCGGGAAACACCGGTTTCCCGCCGGTTCCCGTGTACGACGCCGCGGAGGGCGACGCCGTCGGTTGCGCCGCGGCCTCCACCGTACGCACATCGTCGACCCGCCATGGCTCGCCCTTCCCCGAACGCACCAGCTTCAGATACACCGTGGCCTGTGGACCGGTCCCCGTCCAGCCGTCCCGGCCGTGCGCCTCGCCGTCGACGAACACGGCGCGGTACGCCTCGGTCGCGGTGTCGGAGGGCGCGTCGCCGTCGTCGTCGAACTCCACCTCGACGGTCGTCCACGCCCGGTGCGCCGCCCAGGAGTTCCAGCTCTCGCCCGCGCCGCTCGCGGAGCGGTACGCCCGCTCCGCCCTCCGCTTGTCCGGGGTGAGCCAGCGCGCGGTGCGCAGGAGCGCGTCGTGCGGGCTCATGTCGTACTTGGTGTCGTAGCCGTACGCGACCTCGGCCCACGCCCTGGAGACGGAGGTGGCGTCCAGGTCGTCGACGCCGGACGGACTCGGCACGCGCGCGTCGTCGCCCAGCGGTCTGCCGGACGGCAGCGGGGCCTTGGGGGCGACCGACGGTCCGGCCGAGGCGCCGGGGCCGCCGCCGACCGTCTCGCGGTGGTCCTGCAGACCGCACGCGGTGAGGACCGCCGTGCCGGTCACGGTGGCGAGCACCACCGCCCCCGCCCGGCGGAGCCCGCCGGACGCGCGGCGCCCGCCCGCTCCCGTGCGGGCGCCGGGCCCCCGGCGCCCGTCGTTCCTCCTGACCATCGTCGTCCCCCTCCTCACCTCGGTGTCCTTCCCCGTCGTCATCGTCCGTGCCGTCCCTACAGGCCCAGCCAGGGCGCCGGATCCACGTACGTGCCGTTGCGCATCACCTCGAAGTGGAGGTGGGCGCCCGTCGAGTAGCCGGTGGAGCCGACCGGCCCCACGCGCTGCCCGACCTTGACGTGGTCGCCGGCCTTGACGCTGAGCCCCGCGAGCATGTGGTTGTACGTGGTGGAGATCTGGTCGCCGTCGATGGTCCCGTGGGAGATGACGACGCGGTTGCCGTATCCGTTGGTCCAGCCGGCGAAGGTGACCACTCCGTCGCGGGCGGCCAGCACCGGGGTGCCCGCCGCCACACCGAAGTCGGTACCGGTGTGCAGCTTGCGGACGCCGAGCGTGGGGTGCATCCGCCAACCGTACGGGGAGGTCACGGGCGGGTTGCCGGCCAGCGGCATCGCCATCTGCCTGCCCGGTGGGAGCTTGCCCGGCGGGTCGTCCACCGACTCGTACTTGGCGATCAGGGACTTGATGCGGACGACGTAGTCCTGGGTCTCCTTGTAGGGCGGGATGCCGCCGTACTGCTCGACCGCGCCGGGGCCCGCGTTGTACGCGGCGAGCGTCAGGTCGAGGGTGTCGCCGGCGGCCCGGCCGCGGTCCTTGTAGCCCTGGACCTGCTTGGCAAGCGCGCAGTCGTAGCGGCCCTGCGCCATGATCGCGTCACCGGGGTCGTACGGGGAGGTCCGGCCGTTGCCGTCGTCGTCGCGGCCCCAGGTCCGCCAGGTGCCCGGCATGAACTGGCTCAGGCCCTCGGCGCCCACGGGGGACCGGGCGTTGGGGTTCCAGCCCGACTCCGCCTCGATCTGCGCGGCGATCACGGCCGGCTTGATGATGTCGCACATCGAGCCCGCCTTGAGCACCCACGGCACGTACTCCGCGGGGACCTGTCCGTTCTTGAGGCCGCCGCCGACGCCGCCCTGTTCCTCGGCGTCGGCCTGGCCTCCCCCGCTCACCGCGACCATCATGACCACGGGCATCAGCACGGCCGCGACGGAACCGCCGACGACCCAGCCCGTGGTGGACCCACCCCCGTTGGACATCTGCTCCCCTCAGCGCCGCAGTCCAGTCATGTTCCTGCCAGTCCAGGCCGGCCAGTCGAGTCTCTCCGCTCCCCCGCGCTCCCCGCGTCACCAGCACGTCACAGGCTCGTAGCAGGAACTCACGCCCCAATTCCCAAGCGCCTGAACCCGGGTGAAGATCGGGGGTGAGCACCGCGACGGGACTGCGGACCGCCGACCGCCGACCGCCGACCGCCGACCGCCGACCGCCCGACGGTCCGGCGCGACAGGCCGAGCGGTCGGAACCGCCGACGGCCCGACGCGCCGTCAGACGGTGCCGACTCGGCGGTGCGGCACGCCCGTCGGCGGTGCGGTGGGCCGGTCGGCGGGCCGGTGGTGCCGTCGGGTCGGGGAGACTTCGGTGGTCGGCTGTGGAAGCGGGGGAGAGTGGTGATGCGGTGATGCAGGGGAATGCAGGGCGGGCGGCGGCCGGGCCGGAGATCTGGCTGCGGGGTCCCGTCGGGGAGGCGGAGGCGCCGCCGCAGGAGCCGGAGCCACTGGCGACCGCCGGAGCACGGCGGTTCTCCTGGGTCGCCACGCACGGCGGCGCCGGGTCCACCACCCTCGCCGCGGTCTTCGGCGGTCACGACGCGGGCCGCAACTGGCCCCGGCCGGACCACGGTGAGCCCGGATCCGTGCTGCTGGTGGGCCGGACGCACGCCGCCGGACTCGACGCGGTCTCGCACACCCTCGACATCTTCCGGCGGGGCGACGCGCCGCCGGGACTCGACCTCGACGCGATCGTGCTGGTCGCGGACGCGCCCGGACGGCTGCCGCGGCAGCTCGTGCAGCGCGTCAAGGTGATCGGTTCGGTCGTCGGCGTCCACCGGGTTCCCTGGGTGCCCGCCTGGCGCACCGGCGATCTCACCGGCCCGCCGCCGCGGGAGAGCGCGGCGCTGGCCCGTCTGACCGGGAGGACCCCATGAGCCACACCGTGTACGCCGCGGCCACCACCGTGGCCGGGCCGCCGGGGGCGGTCACCTACGAGCTGAACTACGTGCTGAACATCCTCGCCTGGCTGGTGACGGCGGCCGGGGTGTGCGGGCTGCTGCTCGTCGGCTCCCGGATGGCCGTCTCGCTCCGGTCCGGGGAGGGCGACGAGCACCTCACCCAGTTCGCGATGGTGATGGGCGCCTGCGTCATCGGCGCGACGGCGGGGCCGATCGTGGACTTCGTGATGTGACGGACTGTGACCGAGCGCGGGTGACGGCCCGTCGGTTCCGGGGGAACCGACGGGCCGTCACCGTATCCGCACACCCGCCCCCCCCATTTCGCACACCGGTACGACACACTCCGCTTCTCCGCAGGTCCGGGACTTACTGACGGCACGTCACTGTTGCGGACATGACGAACAGTTCCCGTCTGTCACGACCACGTCACCGCCCGGTGCTGGATCACTACATCGCTTGGCCCAGGGTCACAGGAGTCGCCAAGCTCACAGGGCGACCGGGAACCCGGGCAGCTGACACCGGCCCCGGCAGCGCCCCAAGCACCCATCCGCTCAAGTGAGTTGACGTCGACCGCCCTGCCGCGGCCGGCCGAAACGGGGAGAAACCACATGCTGAACGCGATAGCCACCAAGGCGCAGCAGGCCGTCTACCTGGCGGACGGGAGCGTCCCGAACCCCAACCGCGACGCCCCCGGCGCCCTCACCGGCAAGGTCGACACCGTGCTCGGCATCGTCGCCTGGGCCGGTACCGCGGCGGGCGTCGCGGGCGTGCTGATCACCGGCGCGATGATGGCGATCTCGATGCGCCGCGGTGAGGGCTCGGAGCACATGGGCCGCCTCGGCATGGTCCTCGGCGGCTGTGTCCTCGTCGCCGCCGCCGGCCCGCTCGTGAACTTCGTCTTCGCGTAGTCCGTCAACCGGCGAGTCGAAAGGGGGAGCGACGATGCTGAATTCCGGCCGGGCCCGAGGGGGCAGCGGGGAGTGGGAGCAGCCGTTCTGGCAGCAGCGGGGCTGGATCCTGTCGGCCGGGTTCCTGGGGGTGCTGGTCCTCCTCGCGGCGCTGTTCGCGGTCACCGGCAACGGCGCCGGGGAGTCGTCCGGCGCGTCCGGCGACCCGAGCCCCGCGCCGACCTCGACCTCGGACCGGCGGTCCGGGCCGGACTCCGGTGACGACGGCCCGCAGGACCGCCCGGCCGGCTGCCGTACCGACGACAGCGTGCAGGCCCGGCCCACGAAGGCGCCGCGCGACTTCCACTGGAAGGCCAACGGCACCGGCCTGGTCCCGGTGTCGAGGACGGCGGGACCGCTGAAGTACGACGGGCCGGTCTGGTCCTGCTTCGCCCGCACCCCGATGGGTGCCGTCATGGCCGTCCACTCCATCACCGACCACCTCAGCTACGACGGCTGGCGCGAGGTCGTCGAACGGCAGGTCGTGCCGGGCGCCGGCCGTGACGCGCTGATCCGGACACGTACCCAGTCGGGTGACAAGTCCACGACGGGATCCCCCGACGCCGGCGGCTACACCGGCTTCACGGTCCTGACGTACAACCGCTCGCAGGCGACCGTGATGGTCCTGGTCAGCGGCATGGGGGGCGGCGGCTACGGCTCCGCCTCGGTGACCGTGCGCTGGCAGGACGGCGACTGGAAGCTCGTCCCCGAGGCAGACGGCACGATCTACGGCGGTGTGGCGCAGGTGAGCGGCACCGACGGCTTCGTCACCTGGGAGGCGTGACATGGGCTGCTCCTGGAAGATCTACGACTGCGTCATCGAAGAGGGCGGCAAGCAGTTCACGGAAGGTGCCGTCGTCGTCTTCGCGAAGGCGATCGGTGACGGTGCCTCGGAGGTCCTCAAGGCCCTCAACGGCGTCTGGCTCGGCATCGACGTCGACCAGCCGGCCGGCAACGTCACCCACGGCAACCCCACGATGGATCCGGGCAGTCCGATCGGCCTGATCACCGCGGAGGTCAACTGGATCGTCGCATACGTGGCGGTGACCTCCCTGCTCATCGCCTCGATCCGGATGGCACTGGACCGCAGGGGCCAGTCGATGAAACAGGCCTTCATGGGGATGTGGAAGGTCATCCTCGTGGGCGCGGCGGCCGTACCGGTGGTCACCGCGCTGATGAGGGCGTCGGACGCGTACGCGGCGGACGTGTACGCGAAGTCCGACCTCGGCGACAACGCCTCCGCGATGCTGGGCGTGCTGACGCTCAGCCAGCCCGGTCTGGTGCTGATCTTCGGTCTGCTGGTGATGCTGTCGAGCTTCGTGCAGATCGTGCTGATGTACATCCGCATCGGCGTGCTGATCATGCTGGTGGGCACGCTGCCGCTGGCCGCCGCCTCCTCGATGACCGGGTGGGGCGAGGGCTGGTGGAAGAAGCACGTCGGCTGGCTCGCTGCCTGGCTGCTGTACAAGCCGGCGGCGGCTTTGATCATCTACTCGGCCACGTCGATGACCAAGGACAAGGAGGACCTGGACGCGGTCATCGCGGGCATGGGCATGCTGATCATGGCGGTGTTCGCGCTGCCCGCCCTGCTCAAGCTGATCGTCCCGGCCACGGCCGCCCTCGGCGGCACCTCGGGCGGCACGGTCACCCTCAACGCCGCCAACAGCATCGCCTCCGGCGCGGTCAGCATCGCGGGCAGCGCCGCCGCGGGCGGTGGAGGCGGAGGCGGCGGAGGCGGAGGTTCGGCCCCGCAAGGCTCGCCCTCCACGGGTGCGGGTGCCTCCGGGGGCGCCGGCGCGGGCGGAGCCGGGGGCGCGGGCGCGGCGGCCGGTACGGCGGCCGCGGGCGCGGCCACGGCGGGCGCGGCCGTCGCGGTCCAGGCAGCCGCGGTCGTCGTGCAGACCGGCATGCAGGCGGCGAGCGAGATCACCAACTCCCTCGGCGACAACGACGGGATGAAGGGCCACAACCAGTAGCCCGCCCGCGGGGACCGCGGGGCCGGCCACGACGGCCCCGCAGGGCGCCCGCCCCTGCTGAGCCCCCCCCCGAACTCGTAGGCACTCGGAACCCACGAACCACAGCCGGAAGAAGGATTCCCCATGTCCACCGACGCCCTCACGCGTCCCACTTACGGAAACTGGCGCCGGCCCCGCCGCCCCGGCCTCGGCCCGTTGGGCCTCCTCGGCACCGTGGTCGCCTTCGGCGGACTCCTCGTCGCACTGCTCGCCTCACTCGTCTCGCTGACGGCGGCGATCGTCGTCCTCGTCCCCGTCGGCCTCTTCCTCGCGCCGCTCGCGCTGCGCACGGTCGACGGCCGCAACGTCTATCAGGTGGTCGCGGTGCGTATCGGTTGGTTCAGGCGCAAGGCGAACGGCTCCCACACCTACGTCTCCGGCCCGCTCTCCCGCCGTACCGGCGGCCGCTACCACCCGCCCGGTCTGCTCGCGCGGACGCGGATGCACGAGGGCCGCGACGCCTACAACCGCTCCTTCGGTGTCCTCCACCACCCCGGCCGCAACCTCTACACCGTGGTGCTGGCGTGCGAGCCGGACGGCGGGTCGCTGGTCGACCCCGAGCAGGTCGACATCTGGGTGGCGTCCTGGGGCGACTGGCTCGCCCGGCTGTCGCACGAGCCGGGCCTGCGCGGCGCCCAGGTCGTCGTCGAGACGGCGCCCGACACCGGGACCCGGCTGGCCGCCGAGGTGCTGCCGCGGATCTCGCCGGACGCGCCGGCCGCCGCCCGCGCGGTGATGGAGGAGGTCGTCGCGCGCTACCCGTCCGCCTCGTCGGAGATGCACACGTACATCGCCCTGACCTACGGCCCCTCCGGCGGTCCCAGGCGGAGCGTCGAGGACGTCATCACCGATCTGTCCATGCGGCTGCCGGGCCTGCTGTCGGGTCTGGTCGCGGCCGGCGGCGGCTCCGCCTACCCGCTGTCCGCCGAGCGGCTCTCGGAGGTCGTCCGGGTGGCGTACGACCCGGCCGTCGCCCCCGACGTGCTGAGCGCCCGCGCCGAGCAGTCCACCACCGGGCTGGAATGGGAGGACGCGGGCCCGGCGGCGGCCGTGGAGTCGGTGCAGTCGTACAAGCACGACTCGGGTGTCTCGCGCACCTGGATGCTGACGCTCGCGCCGCGCGGCACCGTCCGCTCCAGCGTGCTGCGGGGGCTGCTCGAACCGGCCGCCGGGACGCGCCGCAAGCGGGTCTCGCTGATCTACCGGCCGATCGACCCGGCGACATCGGCGCGGATCGTGGAGTCCGACCGCCGCGCCGCGCACTTCATGGCCGGCTCCCGGCGCGGTCTCGTCCAGGCGCGGGCCAGTTCCGAGATGCAGGCGGCCGAGCAGACCGCGGCCGAGGAGGCGGCGGGCGCCGGGCTCGTGGAGTTCTCGCTGATGGTGACGGTCACCGTCGACAGCGAGGAGCAGCTCCCGGACGCGGCGATCACCGTGCGCAACCTCCAGGCGTCCTCGCGCATCCTGATGCGCCCCGCCGACCGTATGCAGGCCTCGGCGTTCACCTGCACGCTCCCCGTCGGCCTGCTGCCGTGGGAGCACACCCTCGTCCCGTACCAGATCCGGGAGGCGCTGTGACCAGGTCCGGCTCGTCCGCCACTCGTCCCGCACGACCGCAGGCGGCGCCCCCGCGCGGCTGGCCCGGCCCCGGCGGCGGGCAGGTCGGGCACGTCGACCCGCCCGCGCTGTGGCGGGCGACCACGGTCCAGGCGTGCGGCCTGTGGCCCTTCGCGGCGGGCTCCGGCGCGCCGATGACGGGGGTGCCGCTCGGGCAGCACCTGCAGACCGGGGCCACGGTCTGCGGGGACCCCATCTCCTGGTTCACCCGCGCCCGGTACATCTCCAACCCGTCGCTGTTCATGCTGGGCATGCCGGGTCTCGGCAAGTCCACGCTGGTCAACCGCATGCTGATCGGCATGTCGGCGACCGGGGTCACCCCGCTGGTGCTGGGCGACCTCAAGCCGGACTACGCCGACACGGTGCGGGCGCTCGGCGGCCAGGTCATCTCCATCGGGCGCGGGGTCGGCGGCATCAACGTCCTCGACCCCGGCGCGATGGGCGAGGCGGCGGCCCGGATCGGCGGCGAACGCGGCCGGATCCTCGCGGCGGAGGCGCACGGCCGGGTGCTGAACATGGTCGCGGCGCTCGTCACCATCGTGCGGGGCCGCCCGATGGACGACCACGAGCAGTCGGTGCTGTCGGCGTGCCTGCACCATCTGACGGAGCGGACGAAGCCGGGTCGGGCGCCGCTGCTGCCCGATCTGCTGAAGGTCCTCGACGAGGGCCCGGACCGGGTCCGCGCGGTGACGCTGGACCGGGGCAACGAGGCCCGCTACCAGGAGGCCGTGGACCCGCTGCACCGGTCGCTGCTGGGCGTGCTGGACGGGCCGCTCGGCGACACGTTCGCCTCCGAGACGTCGACCCGGATCGACCCGGCGTCGCCCGCGGTCTGCGTGGACATCTCCCGGATCGGCGAGGCGGACACCCAGCTCACGGCGGCGGCGATGCTCGCGGCCTGGTCGGACGGGCTGGGCACGGTGGCGGCGGCGCACGCCCTCGCCGACGCGGGCCTCGCCCCCCAGCGCTGGTTCTTCACCGTCCTCGACGAGCTGTGGCGCCCCCTGCGGGCCGCCTCCGGCATCGTCGAACGCATCGACGCGCTGACCCGTCTGAACCGGTCCCTCGGCCTCGGCGACGCGAAGATCACCCACACGCTGAAGGACGCGGAGGCACTCGGCAGCGAGGCCGACCGGGCGAAGGCTCGCGGCTTCGTGGAGCGGGCCGGGATGGTGGTGTGCGCGGGCCTGCCGCGTACGGAGATGCGGGAACTCGGCGAGATCGTCGGCCTGTCGGAACGCGAGATCGAACTCGTGTCGTCCTGGTCGTCCCCGCCGGGCTGGGCCAGCACGGGCGGGAACGAGGAGCCGCCGGGCCGCGGCCGCTTCCTCATCAAGGTGGGCGGACGGCCCGGCATCCCGATCAAGGTGTCGATCACGGACACGGAGCGGGAGCTGCACAACACGAACACGCGGTGGAACCGGCCGACGTTGTCCAAGGGCGCCTCATAGCTCGGGGGTTGCGGGTGCGTCGTGGCTTCTCGCGCCCCTGAGGAGCGACCGGGGCTGCGCCCCGTGCTCTTGCAGGAAGAAGGGCGCGGGGAACCGCGACCAGCCCCCACCCACCCGCACCCGCCGCACCCCCTGCCGCGCGCACCGGAGCGGGGTCGAAGGGGCGGCGCCCCCGACGACGGGACGGGTAGGGGCGGCGGGGGCGAGGAAAGCCACATCGATCGACCGACGGGGGAACCAGGACATGAGTACACGCAAGAAACCGCACAGCACCGCCGACGACCTCCTCCCTTGGGTCGTCCCCGGCGTCGCCCTCCTCGCCGGCACCCTCTTCTTCACCGCCTGGCTCGGCGGCACCCTGGGCGCCGCCCTCACCGGCAACGGCTGGGACCCGCCGCCGTTCACCCTGGACACGATGTCCACCCTCGTGAAGGAGGGCCCGGCCACCGTCTGGCCGTCGACGTCGACCGGCGCGATCACCGCCGGCGTCGGCACCGTGTTCGGCGCGGCCGTCGCCCTCCTCGTCGCCCCGGTCGTGCTGATCCGCCGCCGCGGAGCGAAGCCCTCCGGTCTGGCCGGCCGCAGGGAACTGGCCGGTCTCCTGCCGAAGGGCGCCGCCGCCCGCGCCCGCCGGCTCCGCCCGTCCCTGCCGAGGTCGGGCCGTCTCGACCCGGACGACACGGGCAACCTGCTGGGCAACCTGGACCCCGGCGGCCCGGAGCTGCGCAGCAGCTACGAGGACGTGGAGCTGGACCTGATGGCCCCGCGAGCGGGCAAGTCCACCGGCATCGCCGTGCCGCGCGTCCTGCGCGCCCGCGGCAGTGTCCTGCTGACCTCCAACAAGTCGGACGTCTACAGCGTCACGCGCGCCGAACGCGAACGCGTCGGCACGGTGTGGACGTTCGACCCGCAGGGCATCGCCCACACCCCGCGCGGCCTGTGGTGGGACATGCTCGCCGACGCCGCGACCATCGAGGGCGCCCGCCGCCTCGCCGGTCACTTCGTCGGCGCGGTCAACGACGACGCCTCCAAGCGGGACTTCTGGATCTCCGCGGCCCAGAACACCCTCACGGCCCTGTTCCACGCGGCCAACCGCGGGGGACGGCAGGTCGGGGAGGTGCTGGCGTGGCTGGCGGACCCGGCCGACCGCACCCCCGTCGACCTGCTCCGGGACGCGGGCATGACGGCCCTGGCCGACCAGCTCCAGGGCACCGTGCAGGGCGCGGTGGAGACCCGCGACGGCATCTACGAGACGGCCCGCCAGTGCGTGGCCTGCCTGCTCGACCCGGCGATCGCGGCCTGGGTGAGCCCGGACCCGGATTCGCCGCAGTTCCTGCCCGAACGGCACGTCCTCTCCTCGGACACGCTCTACCTGCTCTCCAAGGACGGCGGCGGCTCGGCGGCCGGTGTGATCGCCGCGTGCGCGGACTCCGTGCTGCGCGCGGGCGTCGTCGCCGCCGAGCGGATGGGCGGCCGCCTCGACCCGCCGATGACGGCCGTGCTGGACGAGGCGGCGAACGTCTGCCGCATCTCCGACCTGCCCGACCTGTACTCGCACTTCGGTTCGCGCGGCATCAACGTCGTTACACTGCTGCAGAGTTACCGGCAGGGCACGCGCGTGTGGGGCGACGCGGGGATGGACGCGCTGTGGGGCGCCGCCACCATCAAGCTGCTCGGCGCGGGCCTCGACGACGCGGACTTCGTGGAGAAGGTCTCCCGCCTGGTCGGCGAGCACGATGTGTCGACGGTGAGCTACTCCCGCAGCAGGGACGGCAGGTCGCGCTCCACGTCGTACCGCCTGGAACGCATCCTGCCCGCCGACCGCATCCGCGCGCTCCCCAAGGGCACGGCACTGCTCCTGGCCACCGGCATCAAGCCCGCCATGGTCCGGCTCCGCCCCTGGTACGCCGAACCGGGCGCCGACCGCATCCAGGCCGCCGCCCAGGCCGAAGTGAAGGCCATCACCGCCCGCGCCGCAGAGAAGGCAGTCCGATGACCACGCCCCAGGAACAACCCGAAGCGCCGCCGTTCATCCTTTACCTGGACGGCGAGGACTACGCCGAGGAGATGCGCAACCTGGCCCTGTGGGTCTCCGACCTCCTCCTGCCCGTCTACGGCCGCGAGGTCACCTCCCAGCAGCCCTGGTGCCCGCGCTGGTGGGAACACCTGGAGGCGGTGGCCCGGCTGCACGGCCTGTGGCTGGCCTGGCAGGAATGCACCGACCCGTCCGCCGGCGCCTCGGGCCCCGCCGTCTGGCACCGGGACCACCTCGGCCCCGTCCTCACCGAACTCCGCTCCCCCATCGGGCCGTTCGCGGGGTGCAAGGAGGGGAGCCATCGGGCGAAGGCGGTGCCGGTGGTCGAGGCGTACGACGGCTGATCTGCACAGCGGACGAGAACGCTGAGAACACGAAAGACCCACGTACAACGCGCAATCGGAGGAACGGCACATGCGCAGGACTAGGGCGGCCGTGGCGGCGACGGCCCTGACCGGGCTGCTGCTCGCCGGATGCGGATCGGACGGCAACAACGGTCCCGAGGCCGACGAAGACGACAAGAAGTCCGGTGAGAGCGTCTCCCTCGCAGAGTTCGCTGTACCCTCCGCGTACGACTCCACCAAGAGCTGGGACCACGAGATCGACTGGGGCACGGAAGACACCAGCGCGGACCCGGTGACGACGGATGGGGAGACGGTCGCGTACATCATCCAGTCCGGCGGCAGGTACGCGGTCCAAGCTCGCGACGCCGCCACGGGCGTCAAAGGCAGTCGGGCCTCCCAGGACATCGCGCCCGGGGCAGCCGACCCGGGGAAGACCTCCGTCGGCGGGTTTGTAAGCGGAACCTTCGCCGGGGTCGGCAGCGGCATGTTCCTTGCCACCTGGACGTCAGCAGACGGATCGGACACCCGGCTCTGGTCGGCCCACGACCTGAACAGCGGCCGGATGCTGGCCAGTACGGCATGCGGCGAGGAGGGCACGGACAACGTCACCGCTGCCGTGACCTCCCCCAACGGCAGCTATCTCGCGCTTGATTCCGTCGTCTTCGACGTCAAGGCGGGCAAGGGACTCTGCCTGGTCGGCGACGGCATCCGGCGGACCATCAACATCCGCGCCCTCGCGGACGACGGCAGCGTGTACGGCGAGATGGACGCCGACAACGGAGGCAAGTCCGCGATCGAGCTGAACGTGAACACCAACTCGCCCAAGGCCCCGGCCGAGGGGACACAGCTCCCGGCAGCGGTGCCGAAGGAGGGCGCGGTGTTCACCTTGCGGGAGAACGGCGCCGGTCCGCGGGTGTCGGTGCGCCCGGAGCGCCAGTGATGGATCGGGTGCGGGACTGACAACGGTGCCGAAGGCCGCTCCTGCGGCCCAGGCCTACACGACAAAGGAGTTGGCGATGCAGTGGACCGTCCACGGAGAACGCGCGATCCACGACACCTCCTGGGTACGCCTGCGCTCACTGGACGTCGAGCAGCCCGACGGCACCCGGACCGACTACCACGTGGTCAGGCTGCGAGACGTCGCAGTGACGGCCGCCGTCGACGACCAGCGACGCGTGCTGATGATGTGGCGCCATCGCTTCGTCACGGATACCTGGGCGTGGGAACTGCCCATGGGCCTGGTCGACGACGGTGAGCAGGCCCCGCAGGCGGCAGCACGGGAGCTGGAGGAGGAGACGGGCTGGCGGCCGCGGTCGCTGCGTGAGTTGGCATACGCGGAACCCGCGGCCGGCATCACCGACGCCCGCCACTTCGTGTTCCGCACGGATGACGCCGTACGGATCGGCACCCCGACCGAACGGAACGAATCGGACCGCCTGGAGTGGATTCCGCTTTCCCGGGTCGCCGGAATGATCGGCCGCCAGGAGATCGTCAGCAGTGCCACGCTGGTCGGCGTCATGGCACTGCTGCTGGACATCAACCCTGCGGCGGGCTGAAGCGATCGATGTCGGCGAGGATGGACCGCTTCCGCTCCAGCGCGCTTTCGATCCTCTCCCGGGTGAACCGGGTCGGGTCCTTGGCGTACAGCTCACGCCCGAGCCTCGAGGTGAACCGGTGCTCCGGAATCCGGTCCTCGCCTTCCGGGAGGAACTTGAGGACTTCCTCGAAGGCGGCGATCGCGTACGCCGTCTGCGGACGGATCTCGCGGTGCTCGGCGAGCGTCGTGTTCAGCAGGCGAAGCCCGGACTCGGTCGACGCTCGGTCACCGATCCACAGGAACTCGCCCGGATCAATGATGCTCGAGGGCTCGGCTCCGCCGAACGCCGGAGGCGCGGGCGGCAGTTCCTCGGACATGCGGAACTCAAACGTCCGTGTGCGGCCGCACTGGGGACACACGCCCTCGTACACCGCGACCAGGGCTCCGTCCTGGTCCTCCAGGCGGTGCTCCCTCTCGAACTCCTCCGCGCCGCAGACGCAGGCGTGGAGGTCCATGTAGAGGTGCGCTTCCTGCATCGAACGAGCGATCAACATGGCATGATCCTACGGGCATCAAGACGCCGGAGGGGGAGACGTCGGTGAGCCAGGACAACGATCCAAGGCGTCCTGAAGAGGTCGTCATCACAGCCACAGACGTCCTGGGTACCGGCTTCCGTGCCAGCAGCGGCACGCGCGCCCCGGAGGAACGCCTCCGGGCCGACGCCGAGGCCGCGCTCCCCACGGTGGTCCAGGCCCTGTACGCCGACCGGCTGCGCTCGCACGGGATCACCGAGGAGGGCGACCGGCGCTTCTTCACACTCAGTGACGAGCGCGGCAAGACGCTGACCATCCGTCTGGAGGCCGCGTCCCTGCCCGAGCGAACCGTGGCCCGCAGCTTCGTCAACACCACGTCCGACAACCATGTCGTGCAGATCTCGGACCGCATCGCACCCGAGCAGATCGGCCGTGCGCTGAGCCACGAGGTCAACGAACTGCTCTCCGTACGGGAACGGGCGGCCCGTGCCGAGGCCCCGGCCGCACAGGACATGCTGACCCGCCGCGCCGCGCTGCCGGCCAGGCCCGAGCTGTCCGATGAGGATCTGGGGCGGATCGGCGAGCTGAACTACCTCGCAGCCCGTATGTGCGACGGAACCCTCACTCCTGAGCAGCGCTCGGATGCCCGCGGCGAGCTCTCCCAGCTGATCGATCACACCGGCCTGCGCCCCAGTGCGCCGGCCGAGAACACTGCGGCCCGTGAGATCGAGCAGTACGCGGCCAGGATCCGGACCGACATCGTGGAACCGCACCTGACTCCGCAGGCGGTCGTCGCGCTGGGCGAACTCGGCAAGCCGGTCGAGCAACTCGGCGCGTCCGACGCCCAGGTCGTCCTGGACCACCGGGCACGCGTCGAGCAGGCCCGCACGAATCAGGCGCCCGTGGGCACGTCCCGGTCCTTCCCACTCCCAGGCCGGCGCCCCGACGGCACGCCCCTCACCCGCGAGGAGCTCGGTGCCGCACGGGACGAGGCGGCCCGGCAGCGAACCTCGGTCAGCGCTCAGACGCTGGACCAGCTCCGCGCGGAGGCCGCCTCCCTACCCCAGGGGCAGTATCCGCAGCGCCAGATCATGATCGGCGGTGGCGCCGCACTCGCTGGACGTGACCCCGACGCACTGCTCGTCGACTCGCGCGGACGATGGCACGTCGACCCGATCAAGGGCATCGTGCAGTCCGCGGACCAGGTGCGGCACCTCAGGGAAGTGGGGTGGAATCCCTACGAGTTCGGGGACCCCGAGGAGCGCGTCTCGCTGGCCGCCCTGCAACTCTGGGAAGACACCGCGGCCACGCGCGGTCCTCTGGTCGACGGACGCGCCACGCTGGCCCTCGACGACAAGGGCCGCCTGCTCGCCGAGATCACGCCGATGGACGGCACGCCACCCGTGAAGGTCGAGGTGGTGGGGACGCCGCTCGTGGCCACCGGTGTCCCGCCCGAGGTCGTTCCGGGGGTGGACCGCAAGACACCCACGGTGGCGGAGGCCACGGAGGTTCTCGACGGTCACCTCACTGCGGTAGGCACTCCCGAGGCGCTTCAGGCCCGTGACCGGCTGGCCGCGCTGCCCGCGGGGGAGGGCCGTGCGGCCGCGTCGTTGCAGGTTCTCGCCGATCCCCGGGTGGCCGAGGCACTGGAATCCGCGACCGATCCGAGGGTCGCCGGCGCCCGGACCACCCTGGATGCGGTCGCCAAATGGGAGGAAGCCAGTAACGCCGCACCGGGACGAGTCCTCCTGGGCGACGAGGTGGGGGACGGGACATACGACCCGACGGTCGCCGACAACTGGGTGATCGCCGGAATCGGTGGTGGGGCCATCGCCAATACGGAGATCATCCTGGAGGGCAACCCGAACGCCCGGGTGACCATGGTGGGAACGGCGGCGCCCTGGGTGCTGCACAACGACGCCCAGTATCTGGCGATGCGTCGGCAGTACGACGCCGAACTCGGCGGCAACGGACGGCTGGTCACCGTGGCCAACCAGCGACTGGGCGCCGTCGAGACGGTCCGGACACCGGAGGGCGGCGTACGGCTGAAGGCGCTCCACGTCGAGGGAGACGCGTATGTCGCCTGCCTCGGCCGAGTGGCACGGCTGCCCCAGGCTGCGGACACCCTCGACCGCTGGGCACGGCAGCAGGGCGGTCAGGTCCAGGGTGAACTGCTCTTCGACAAGAACGAGCAGTATCTCGGCTACCGACTCCACTTCCACGTCGACGACCGGAAGCACACGGTCGATGTGACCGGAGCCGCGTCCCGCATGCTGCCCGGCAACATCTTCAGCCAGCAAGACATGGCGAAGCTGGCCGTCATCGACCGCAAGACGGCCCCGCCGGAGAGCGGGAACGTGGCCGCCGGCTTCATGGCCACCGCCCTGCAAGCTGACAACATGGCCAAGCACCGGGCTGAGCAGATGACCGTGGGGCAGTCGGCCAAAGCACCTGGGGTCGCACCGGGCGCAGGGGGAAACCCGCTGTCGGCCACGGCCCGTCTCCAGTCCGCCCAGAGGCGATCCACGACGAACTCCCCCACCCGTCCGACACCGGGCACCACCACCCCCACCCCCACCCAGCCGCCGCGCATCCCGCGCCCGCCACAGCAAGGAGGCGGCGGGGGCACACACAAGCGATGAGTCACGCGTGAACTGGTGCCCTGGACCAACGGACGGAGAACCGGGAAGAGAGTGATCGCGGCTGACGAACCCGCCGTGGACGAGCGGCGGCGGGTGCTGATGATATGGCGGCACCGTTTTCGTCACGGACACCTGGGGCTGGGAGCTGCCCATGGGGCTGGTGGAGGACAGGGAACGGCCCGAGGCGGCAGTGGCACGGGAGTTGGAAGAGGAGACGGGGCTGGCGCCCCGGGTCGCAGCGCGCACTGGTCCACGCGTAGCAGATCCCCGCGATGATCGGCCACCGGGAGATCGTCAGCGGCGTCATGGCGCTCCTCCTGGACCTGCCGACCCCCGACACCGCCGCAGGCTCATGAGCACAGACACGCTCGGTCCCCTTGCCCTCCTCGGCCGTGGCGCCGTTCGCACGTTTTCCGTACGCCGCTGCCGAGGCCGAGCGACCGGCCCCACCGGTCCCCACCGGCCCACGATCGCCTCGCGGTTGCCCGGCGGCGACACCACCGCCTCACCGCGCCTCACCGCGCCTCACCGCGCCTCACCGCGCCTCCGGCGGAGCGTCTACGCGGTGATGTCCCGCGAGGTGAACCGTGCCCAGGCCGCCGAGCCGAACACCGCCGCGTACAGGGCCTGGAGGCCGAGGTTGCGCTGGAGGTCGTCCCAGTAGACCGGCTCGCGCATGAGGTCGGCGAAGGACAGCCAGTAGTGGGAGAAGAAGTACGGGTGGAGGGCGTCGAGCTGCGGGATCTGGTCGAGGATCTGGACGGTGATGAGCAGCCCGACCGTGGTCGCCATCGCGGCGATGCCGCTGTTCGTGAGGGTCGAGACGAAGAGTCCCAGCGCGGCGATCCCGAGCAGCGACGCGGCCACCGCCAACGCGATCAGCAGCGCGCGGAGGAGTCCCTCGCCGAAGCCGATGCGTGTCCCGGAGATCGTCGTCACCTCGCCGAGGGGGAACAGCAGCGCTCCGACGGCCAGCGCGGACGCCGCCACGACCAGGGTCGCGACCAGGCAGAACGTCATCACCGTGGCGTACTTGGTGAGCAGCAGCCGGGTGCGGCCGGCGGGCGCGACCAGCAGATAGCGGAGGGTGCCCCCGTTGGCCTCCCCGGCGATCGCGTCCCCCGCGACGACACCGACCGCCATCGGCAGGAAGAAGGGCAGGGTCACGGCCAGTGCCGTGAACACCAGGAACAGCCCGTTGTTGGTGATCTGCGCGATGAACGCCGGGCCCTCGCCGCCACCGCCACCTCCGCCCGGACCGCCGCCCGCCGACGACCCGTCGCCGGTCTCGATCCTCACGGCGATCCCGACGAGCACCGGCACGGCCGCGAGCACGGCGAGCAGCGCGAGGGTCCGCCACCGCCGGAAGGTGGTGAGCAGCTCGCTGCGGAACAGCCCGGAGGTCCACAGCCGGCTCGGCGCGCCGCCCGCCCCCACGGCCCTCGGAACGGCCGCGACAGCCGCTGCGGCCCCACCGTCGGCGGTGTCCCTGTGCTCAGCCCGCGACATCGAAGCCCTCCCCCGTCAGTGCCAGGAACGCGTCCTCCAGGGAGGCGCGTTCGACGCCGAAGCCGCGTACCCGGACGCCCGCGGTGACCAGCGCCGCGTTCAGTTCGGCGAGGTCGCGGTCCGGTGGTTCCCCGGTCACCCGGTCCTCCGTCACCACGACGTCACCGACCCCCTGCTCCTTGAGCACCCGGGCGGCGTCCGCCGGGTCGGGGGTCGTGACGACGAGCCGGCCCCGGGCCCCGGTGGCCAGTTCGGCGACCGGGCCCTGGGTGATCAGCCGGCCCCGCGCCATCACGGCGGCGTGCGTGCACACCTGCTCGATCTCGTCGAGCAGATGGGAGGAGAGGAAGACGGTGGTGCCGTCGGACGCAAGCGCGCGGACCAGGGTGCGGATCTCCCGCATGCCCTGCGGGTCGAGCCCGTTGGTCGGCTCGTCGAGGACGAGGAGGCGGCGCGGCCGCAGCAGCGCCGCCGCGAGGCCCAGCCGCTGCTTCATGCCCAGCGAGTACGCCTTCGCCTTCTTGCCGGCGGCTGCCGTGAGCCCGACCCGGTCCAGTGCGGCCCCGACGCGTGCGTGCCGGGTGCGGGGGTCGGCGGTCGGGTCGGCGGCGTCGTACCGGAGGAGGTTGTCGCGGCCGGAGAAGAACCCGTACAGCGCGGGCCCCTCGATGAGGGCGCCGACCTCGGGCAGGACGGTGCGGGCGGATCGCGGCATGGGCCTGCCGAGGACCTCGGCGGTACCGGAGGTCGGCTCGATCAGGCCCATGAGCATGCGGATGGTGGTGGTCTTGCCCGAGCCGTTGGGACCGAGGAAGCCGAAGACGCTGCCCGCGGGGACGGTCAGGTCGAGACCGTCCACGGCGAGCTGCCCGCCGCGGTAGCGCTTGGTGAGCGCGCGCGTGGAGATCACCGCCGCACCGGCGCCCGCCCTCGCACCGACGCCGTCCGAGCCCGGGTCCGGGTCCGCGCCCGGGTGCGGGTCCGGTGCGGCGGCGGACTGTTCCTGCATGGCTCCCTCATTCACGTCACGTACGGGCGTACGCCGTACGACCGCACACCCGTTCGGACGCACGGCGTACGGCGTACGGGCCTACCGGTCGGCGTCGGCCGCCTTCACGAGCGCGTCCTTGGTGACGGCGCCCGCGTACACCTTGCCGTCGTCGGTGAACAGGACGTTGATCAGGCGGGTCTTGAAGACCGTACCGGAGCCGAAGTCGCCCTTGACCTGGTCGCCCAGGGAGTTCAGGAACCCGTCGACGCGGCTGTCACCCAACGACTCGGAGCCGCCGGTGGGCATGCCGCCCTCGGCCCCGCTGTCGATCACGGCGATGGCGCTCCAGCCCTTGCCGACGGTCTTCAGCCCGGCCCCGGCTTCGCCCCCGGCCGCGCCCGTGCCGAAGTCCGCACCGAAGTCCTTGCCGAGGTCCGCACCGAAGTCCTCGCCGAACTCCTTGCCGAAGTCCTCGCCGAACTCGTCGGCCTTGTCGCCGCGGTGGCCGGACTTCTCCACCTCGTCGGCCTCGGTGACCTTCGCGCCCTTCGGCGGGGTGAAGTCGAAGGTGGAGGCGCTGGGCTTGCCGAAGTCGACCTGGGTGAAGCCGGCGTCCACGACGGCCGAGCCGCCGCTCGCCGGGGTCAGCGTGAACTTCAGGGGCAGCCCCGTCTTCGCGTCGACGGCGATGGAGATCGCGCCGACCGTCGAGCCGGACTGCCTGGGCGCGATCACCAGCTTGTACGCGTCGCGCCCGGCGACCTGCGCGGTCCCGTCGACGGTCACGGACGTGGTGTCGTCGACGGCCTTCAGGGCCTCCTCGGCCAGCTGCCGCGGCGTGGCGGGCACGTCCTCGCGGCCCTTCCCGTCCTTGCCGCCCTTGCCCTCCTCTCCGGCGCCGGTCGCGTGGTACACCTCGTTCGAGGCGCTGTCGTACGCCCACACCTCGTCGCCGTTGTGGATGAGGCTGTACTCCGAGGTCTTGTCCAGCAGGGACAGCTTCTGCTTGTCCGGGCCGTCGGTGGCGATCCGCAACGTGTGGGTGCCGGAGGCGAGTTCGAGCAGCTTGGAGGACGGGTCGGCGGAGGAGCCGGCACCGCCGGAGGAACCCTGCGCACCCAGGGTGTCGGCGAGGCCGCCCAGGTCGGGCAGGCCGAGATCCGTGGTGACCTTCACCGTTCCGGACACGCGCTGTACGTCCGAGGCGGCGATCTTCTCGATGAGTTCCTGCGCGCTGATCTTCGGCAGATCGGGATCACCGGAGCCGGCGAAGGCCGGGACGAGACCGATGGTCGCCGCCGCCACGCCCAGCACGGTGGCCGGGACGACGTACCGCGCGGCCTTGCGGCGTCGCGCCGAACGCATCTCCTCGGCCTCGGCCGCGAGCACGGCCGCGTCACCGGCGCGGGCGCTGTCGTCGGATTCGTACGGTGCCATGTGTGCCTTACCTCCGTCGTCGGCGGCGGCTTCCACTGAGAGCCGCCATTCTCACCCGAATCGGTGAGGAGTGGTGATACCCATCTGACCAAATCGGCGGAGGGGAATCGTCAGACTCGGGGCTCAACTCGACGTACTGCTACGGGATGACACGGCAACTGCGACGGGATGACGGCACCCGGGGAAACCCGTAGGGGACGGACAACCGCAGGAGCGAGGGAGAAACCGGAGGACCCAGGTACAACCGGAGGCCCGGGAGGGAGCCCGAGGACCGGGAAGCGGCCCGAGGACCGAGAGGAAGCCAGCGGGCCGAGAGGGAGCCAGCGGGCCGAGAGGTGGAGCCGACGGACCGGGGCCCTGGAGCCGGGGCCCTAACCGGCCCGGTCCCTAACCGGCCCGGTGCACCACCGCGTCGCACAGCTCGACCAGGGCCTCCTTGGCTCCGCACTGCGGCAGGGGTGCCAGGACCGCCCGCGCCTCCTCCGCGTACCGCACGGTGTCCCGGCGGGCCTGTTCGAGCGCGGGGTGCACCCGGAGACGGGCCAGGGCCTCGGCGTGACGCGCGTCGTCGGTGAGGTCGGAGTCGAGCAGTTCGCACAGGGCGAGGTCGTCGGGCTCGCCGAGCCGGCCCGCCCGCTCGCGGAGCCGCAGCACCGGCATGGTCGGCACGCCCTCGCGGAGGTCCGTACCGGGGGTCTTGCCGGACTCGTGGGAGTCGGAGGCGATGTCGAGGACGTCGTCGGCGAGCTGGAACGCGACGCCGAGCCGCTCCCCGTACTGGGTGAGCACGTCGACCACGGTCTCGTCGGCGCCGGCCATCAGCGCTCCGAGCCGTCCGGCGACGGCGACCAGCGAGCCGGTCTTGCCGCCGAGCACGTCGAGGTAGTGGTCGATGGGGTCGCGGCCGTCGCGGGGCCCGGCGGTTTCCAGGATCTGCCCGGTGACCAGCCGCTCGAACGCCTCGGCCTGGATGCGGACGGCGTCGGGGCCGAGGTCGGCAAGGACGTGGGAGGCACGGGCGAAGAGGAAGTCGCCGGTCAGGACGGCCAGGGAGTTGCCCCACCGCGCGTTGGCGCTGGGC
This sequence comes from Streptomyces sp. HM190, assembly GCF_009857135.1. GTDB lineage: Bacteria > Actinomycetota > Actinomycetes > Streptomycetales > Streptomycetaceae > Streptomyces > Streptomyces heilongjiangensis. The sequence goes on along the minus strand of NZ_CP047318.1, from coordinate 5,156,503 downwards.
ACGCCCCGGCGGACCTCGGCCTCGTCCATGACGTCGTCGTGGTACAGCGTGGCCAGATGCGTCAGCTCGACCACGACGGCCGACGGGACGACCCCGGGCGCGTACGGGTCGCCGAACTGGGCGGCGAGCATCACGAGCAGCGGACGGAACCGCTTCCCGCCCGCGCGCAGCAGATGCTGGGCGGCCTCCTGGATGAAGGGGACCTCGCTCTTGGTGGCCTCCAGCAGACCCTCCTCGACGGCAGCCAATCCGGCCTGGACATCGGCTTCGAGAGCCTGGTCCCGCGCGCTCAGCCCGAACGGCTCGACGACGGTCACGAGGGTTCTCCTGTCTGCTGACGTCTGCTGACGATCACACGGTCGGTCTAGGTCGGTCTCACGGTCGATGACACAGTTTGTCGATCTGTCGCTGCCATCACCCGAGTCAGCGTATCCGGTCACCTTTCGATCACCACGAGCGCCCACGGGTTCGACCCGCACAACACGGACGGGCGCCCGAAATATTCCCGATCATGGGATATGTGCAGATATTCGTCGGCACGCGCGCCACGGCAGTGACACTCCAGCCGGACACCCGCCCGGGTACCCACTCGGACACCCACCCGGGTACCCACTCGGACACCCACCCGGGTACCCACTCGGACACCGATCCGGACACCCACCCGGACACCCCTTCACCACCCACCCGAGCCCCTGGCTCCCACGCGGCCAGCACCCCGATCGACCCCACCCTCCGGTGACCGAAATGCACCCCTGTGCACCACTCTCGCCCCACCCCGCACATCACCCCAAACCGGCCTTTCAGGCAACCCGAGTTGACCGTTTTGCGCGTTACCCGCACTTCACCCCACTCCTCCCGTGAGTTGAGTCACGCGGACCCCGTGTCACACTCCGTCACCCCCTCCCCGGTTTCCCTTTGCAGTAGGCAAGTTGAGATGCGCAAAGCGCGCGAACCCGACGCCCATTTCGGGCAAACTCAAGGTCAACTACACCCATATGCGGATTCGGGGCTTGTTCCTCTCGTGTGCTCTCGCATACGTTCACTCCCCGTCCGGACGGACCGCCGAATCCTGCCGCCGCCCGGACTCCCACACCCGACCACTCGACCACGCACGGCAGGAGCGGGGGACCCAGGTAAGCCGCCGGTCCGGCATTCCCCACCGGACCGGCTCGGGGTGAAGCCACGCACGGACCACCGGCGCGCGCCGCACGCACAGCGCACGCCGGCTGGCCGAGTACGGCCGGGCACCTCCAGCCCGAACCCGACAGCTCACCTCGCAGGCGACGGAGAGGAATCAGTCATGCCCGGACGAGGCAAGCACCACCGTTCCAGAACCAGCGCGCTCAGCCGTGCCGTCATCGCCGCCGGCACGGGCGGGGTCGCCCTCGTACTGCCGCTCACCGCGGTCGGCACCGCAAGCGCCGCCCAGCCGACCCAGGCCGCCGCCTCCGTGCAGTCGGCCGCGCGGACCGCGCAGGCCGTCGTCCCGAAGTCCGTCACCTACACCGTCGTCTCCGGAGACACCCTGTCCTCGATCGCGCGGAAGCACGGTGTCAGCGGTGGCTGGCAACAGCTCTACAAGGACAACCGCAAGACCGTCGGCGACGACCCGCAACTGATCCGCCCGGGCCTGAAGCTGAAGCTCAAGGCGACGAAGACGACCGCGGCGCCGAAGAAGCCGGCGGTCACGAGCAAGCCGGCCGGCACGGTGGCCCAGGCCACGCCGGCGTCCGTCAAGACGTACGCGAACAACCTCGACGGCTGGATCCGGGAGTCGCTGGACATCATGGCGCGCAACGGGATCCCCGGCTCGTACGACGGCATCCACCGCAACATCATGCGGGAGTCCTCCGGCAACCCCCAGGCCATCAACAACTGGGACTCCAACGCCGCCGCGGGCACCCCGTCGAAGGGCCTGCTCCAGGTCATCGACCCGACCTTCGCCGCGTACCACGTGCCCGGCACCGCCTACGACCCGTTCGACCCGGTCGCGAACATCACGGCGGCGTGCAACTACGCCGCCGCGCGGTACGGCTCGATCGACAACGTCTTCGGCGCGTACTGATCCCGCCGGGCCCTCGGGCCGGTCCGTTCCCTGTCCGTTCCCCCCGGGTCCCCGGCCCGGGGGGAACGGGCGTTCAGGCGAACAGCCGCTCAAGCACCACCGCGATCCCGTCGTCCTCGTTCGACAGGGTCACCTCGTCGGCGACGGCCTTGAGTTCGGGGTGGGCGTTGGCCATGGCGACCCCGTGCGCGGCCCAGTCGAACATGGGGATGTCGTTGGGCATGTCCCCGAAGGCGATGGTCTCGCCCGGCGTGAGGCCGAGGTGTTCGGCGGCCAGGGCGAGACCGGTGGCCTTGGTGATGCCGCACGGCTGGAGTTCGACGGTGCCGGGCCCCGACATGGTGACCGTCGCCAGCGAACCGACCGCCGTGCGCGCCGCCGAGGCCAACTCGTCGTCCGACAGGTACGGGTGGCGCAGCAGCACCTTGCTGATGGGCTCGCACCACAGGTCGTCCCGGCGCGGTACGCGCAGGGCGGGCAGCGTGGGGTGCGGCATGAGGTAGCCGGGCTCGATCAGGGTGAGGCCGTCGACGCCGTCCTGGTCGACGGCGGCGTACACCTGGCCGACCTCCGCCTCGATCTTGCCGAGCGCGGTCTCGGCTAGCTCCCGGTCGAGGGTGACCGACCAGAGCATCCGGTCCGCGCCGGGGTCGTACAACTGCGCGCCCTGGCCGCACACCGCGAGCCCCCTGTTGCCGAGGTCGTCGAAGAGGGGGCGCACTCTCGGCGCCGGCCGTCCCGTCACCACGAGGTGCTGAGCACCGGCCTCCGTGGCCTGCGCCAATGCGGCGAGGGACCGATCGGAGAGCGTGTCGTCACTGCGCAGGAGCGTTCCGTCCAGGTCAGTGGCGATGAGTGAATATGCGGTGGGAGCGGCCATGATCAGAGAATACGGATGCCGACCCCCATCGGTTCGCCCGGAACCAGCCGACGTCAACTCCCCTTGTCCGAACCCGTGTTCATCGCCGGGGGCGCCGACGGCGCCCGAACGAGGGGCACGCAGGACACCGCGCGCCCGACCCCTTCGCGCCCGCACCGGCTCGCCCCCGCAGCGCACGCGCCCGCCCGCCCCCGCCGACCCCGAGGCCGTCCCCGTGTCGGCGTGATCCGGGCGGCGCTCCCAGCGAAAGGAGCGTCGTCTGCCCGGAGGGCAGGCCCGGCGGCGTCCGGTGCGTGCGATCGCACGGCGGAGGGTCGCCCCGATACCGCTGGTACCGCGACGATCCCGACAAAGCGGCGAGCGTGCGTGCCGGACGCCGCCGGGCAGACGGGACTTTCGAAACACGCTCTAGCCGTGCGCGCCCGCGAGATGCCGGGCCAGCCGGGGCGAGGCGAACTCCGTCCCGCACACGAACCGCATCACCGGCCCGTACGAGGCGGCCGCCGGCAGCCCCGTGAAGTACAGCCCCGGAATCGACGACCGGAATCCGGCCCCCAGCACCGGCGTCCCCCGGCTCACCTCCAGCCTGGTCCGCAGTTCGTGGCCGAGGAAGCCCATCGCCCCGAGGTCCACCCGGTACCCGGTCGCCGCCACGACGTGGTCGGCGGCCATCTCCTCCGTGCGCCCGTCGTGCCCCCGCACCACGAGCCGTGGCCCTCCGTCGATGACGCCGCCGCGCACCACCCGGTCGACCTCCCGCACCTCGACGTGCCCCTCGAAGCGCTCGCGCAGCCACCACGCCCCGAGTGGCCCGAGCACCCGGCGGACCAGGTGGTGGCGGACCCCGGCGGGCAGGTACCGGTACGGGTGCGGGTAGTAGCTGAGCGCCCACAGCGACCAGGCACGCCCGAACGGCGACTCCGGCCGCAGCCGCGGCTGCCGCCACGGCGGCGCCCCGAACGCCACCGCGCCCCGGCCCCGCGCGACCACCCGCACCCGGGCCCCCGCCTCGGCGGCCAGGACGGCCGTCTCCAGCGCGGACTGCCCGGCCCCCACGACGATCAGTTCCTTGCCGGCGAACCGTCCGAGGTCGTGGTGCTGGGAGCTGTGGGAGACCGGCCCGCCGGGGGTGGGCCCGTCGCCGGCCGCCCCCGCCAGCTCGGCCGGCACGTGCGCGAGCCCGAACAGTCCGCTGGCCACGACGACGGCCCGCGCGGTGAAGGACTCCCCCGAGTCCAGCTTCAGTTCGAAGCCGCCGCCCCCACCGCGGTCCACGGAGACGACCCGCACCCGCTCCAGCTCGGGCACCAGCCGCTGCTGGAACCACTCGCCGTAGGAGACGAAGGTCTCCACCGGGATGATGTCCTCGTCCGTGACCAGCCGACGGACGCCCGCCGCGTCGCAGTAGTCGCGCAGGGTGTTGCCGCGCTGCGGCGCGTCGATGCTGGACGCGGCCGGTGTCGACTTCAGGAGCATCCCGGCGGGCATGCTGTCCCGCCAGCTGACCATGGGTTCGCCGAAGACGCGGACCGCGATGCCGTGCGCCCGCAGATGGGCGGCGGTGGACAGACCGAACGGCCCGGCGCCGATGACTGCTACCGGTTGGATCACGAAGTCCCTCCCCAGGACGCGATGTGCCTGCTTCGTGCACTGCCTAGCCGTGGAGCCCGAAGCGGTCGCCCCCGCCGACCCACCGGCCCCGACCCCCCTGGCGCGACCGGCGGAACCGAGTGGACCGGCGGAACCGGCCGGACCGCCCCGACCGCCCGGCCCGGCCGGCCCCACTGACCCCGCTGGCCTCTCCAGCCCGGTTGGCCCGGTTGGCCCGGTTGGCCCGCCACAGTTGGTAGAGGTGCTTCGCGCCCGGTCGCACGAAGCGCGCGAGCATCGTGAGGAACGGCATCGGGTCGTCACCCGCGAGCCACGCCAGCTCCGTACCGTTCGCGCGGGCGGGCGCGTGCGGGGTGGTGTACCCGCTGCGCCGGTAGGCGAGCAGGGCCGGCAGGTCGATGTTCTCCACGATGTACCGCCGCCCGGCGAGCTGTTCCCCCTCCGGCACCGGACGTCCGGTCAGATCCAGGTGCAGGGCGCGTACGACGTCGATTCCCGCCTCGTTCTCGAAGATCCGGAACTGCGCGCCCATCCGCGGGTTGAAGTCGAGCAGTTTGTACAGCCCGTCCCTGCGGTCGAAGCGCAGATCCAGGTCGATGACGCCACTGAAGCCGATCTGCTTGATGAACCGTGCCGCGATGTCCGCCAGTTCCGGGTTGTCGACGATGTAGGCGTTCGCCGTCATCCCCGCGTGCGGCGGCCACGAGCGCACCTTCACCCCGGTGAACAGGGCGAGCGGTGCGGAGTCCGCGTCGAAGTAGGCGTGCACGATCCAGTCCTCGGCGTCCTCCCGGGGCAGGTACTCCTGGAGGATCACCCCGGGCCGCCCGCCCCATCCGCGGGCGAGCCGCAGCAGCGCCTCGGGGCTCTCGATCCGGGTCGTCCCGTTGACGGCGGGCTGCCGGCGCCGTTCGAACGCCTCCCGGTTCTTGGCCACCACCGGGAAACGGGCCCGTGCCGCGAACCGCTCGACCTCGTCGTACGACTGCGGGAAGGCGGCGGTCGGACTGGCGACGCCGTGCTCGACGCACAGCTCGTGCAGCCCCTGCTTGCTGGCGAGGCGGCGCGGCAGCTTGGCGTCGACGCGCGGGAACAGGAACACCGGCCCCAGCGCGTCCTGGTGCTCGGCGATCAGCACCGCGGCCTCCTCGTCGGTCGGCACGAGCACGGTCGGCCGTCCGATCTCCCGCCCGATCCTGAGCAGCCCCTCGACCAGACGTTCGGGCTCCTCGGTCCCGGTGGTGGGCCAGACGAACGCCCGCCGCAGGTACCGCGAGAGGGCGGCCGGTGTGCAACGGTCCTCGGTGATCGCGTACATGGGCACCCCGAGCCGCCCCAGACTGCGGATCGCCCCGACACCACCGTGGTGCAGCGGATAGTCACCGAACTTGACGATGAGCCCGGGAACATCCCGATCCACCGGGATCGGCGCACGCCCGGCGCCCCTGGCCACGGGTCCCCCCACGTGTCCCCCTCACCGGACCCGGACCCACCCCGTCCGTGCCCCCAGAGGACGCTAAGCCGGAATCATCCACTCCGACCCTCCCCTATCAGGACATTGCGAACTCTTTAGACACTCCCCGTTCCCGTCATCGCCCCGTAACGTGTGCCGCGACCAGACGGAACGCCGGCACGCACGAGAGCGAGGCAGCACCCCATGCCCCCCTTCGACGTCCCCGAAGGCCACCCCTTCGGTCCGCACAACCTCCCTTACGGCGTCTTCTCCCTCTCGGACTCCGACACCCGCTCCGTCGGGGTCCGCCTGGGCGACCACGTCCTCGACGCGGCGGGGGCGGCCCGTGCCCTGGGCTCCCCGTACGCCGCCCTCCTCGCCCACACGACCCTCAACCCCCTGCTCGCGGCGGGCCGCACCGCCTGGTCGGACGTCCGCCGGGCCCTCACCGCCTGGGTGACCGTCCCCTCCCACCGCGAGACGATCAGCCCCTTCTTCCACCCCCTCGACTCCGTCACGCTGCACCTCCCCTTCGAGGTGGCCGACTACGTCGACTTCTACGCCTCGGAGAACCACGCCCGGAACGTCGGCCAGATCTTCCGCCCCGACTCCCCGGACCCCCTGACCCCCAACTGGAAGCACCTGCCGATCGGCTACCACGGCCGGTCCGGCACGGTCGTCGTCTCCGGCACCGACGTGGTGCGCCCCTCCGGCCAGCGCAAGGCGCCCGCGGACCCGGCGCCCGTCTACGGCCCCTCGGTCCGTCTCGACATCGAGGCGGAGGTCGGCTTCGTCGTGGGGACGCCCACCCGCATGGGCCACCCGGTCCCCCTCTCCGGGTTCCGGGACCACGTCTTCGGCGTGACCCTCCTCAACGACTGGTCGGCCCGTGACCTCCAGGCCTGGGAGTACGTGCCGCTGGGCCCCTTCCTCGGCAAGTCCTTCGCCACCTCGGTCTCACCGTGGATCACCCCTCTGGACGCCCTCGACGAGGCCCGCGTGGCCCCGCCGTCCCGGACCCACGACCTCCTTCCCTACCTCGACGACTCCGCCGAGGACCCCGGCGGCTACGACCTGCGCATCTCGGTCGCCGTGAACGGCCACGTGGTCGCGGAGCCCCCCTTCTCCACCATGTACTGGACCGCCGCCCAGCAACTGGCCCACATGACGGTCAACGGGGCCTCCCTGCGCACCGGCGACCTCTACGGCTCCGGCACGGTCAGCGGCCCCGCCGCCGACCAGCGGGGCTCCCTCCTCGAACTCACCTGGAACGGCCGCGACCCCCTGGACCTCCCCACCGGCAAGCGCACCTTCCTGGAGGACGGCGACGAGGTGACCCTCACAGCCTGGGCCCCCGGCGCGAACGGCACGAGGATCGCGCTGGGCGAGGTGACGGGCAGAATCGTCCCGTCACCGCAGTAGGGACAGCGTCCCGGCCGGCGGGGCCCTCTCGATCCTCCGGGCCCGCCGGCGGCGGACCACGACGGGCACAAGGGGCCACGCCCGCCCTGGCTAGGCCCAGTCGTCGTCGGGTTCAGGCTCGTCCTCGGGCCAGTCGTAGAAGCTGTCCGCGTCCCCGGCGCCCCCGTCACGCGCAGGGCCCGCCGACCTTCCGGAGCCCGCCGCCGCGGGGGCCGAGGCTCCGGAAGCCGCCCCTCCCGAAGCCCTCGAAGCCCCCGGATCCGCCGAGTCCGCCATCGCCGTGGATTCCGTCCCCGCGGCCTCCGCCGCCGGTGTCTCCTGGGACGCCGCGCCGCCGAGTGAGGCGAGCACCCCGAGGACGCCCTCCCCGTACGTGGCCAGCTTCTTCTCGCCGATGCCGCTGATCGTGCCGAGTTCGGCCACGGACGTGGGTCCCATCGAGGCGATCTCCCGGAGCGTGGCATCGTGGAAGATCACATACGCCGGTACGCCCTGTTCGCGGGCCTGCTCGGCGCGCCACGCCCGCAGCGCCTCGAAGACCGGCTGCAGTTCCTCCGGCAGTTCCACGACGGCCGCCCTGGCCTTCCGCTCGCCACGCCCGGAGCCCGACGAACCCGACGCCGACGCCGACCGCGAGGTCACCGGCTTCTTCGGCTCCTTGCGCAGGGCCACCTCCCGCTCCCGCCGCAGCACCTCCCCACTGGCCTCGGTGAGCACCAGCGTGCCGTACTCCCCCTCCACCGCGAGCAGGCCCTGCGCGAGCAACTGCCGTACGACGCCGCGCCATTCGCCCTCGGACAGCTCCGCGCCGATGCCGAAGACGGACAGCTGGTCGTGGTCGAACTGGATGACCTTCGCGGTCCGCCGCCCCAGCAGGATGTCGACGATCTGCACGGCCCCGAACTTCTGCCCGCGCTCCCGCTGCAACCGCACCACCGTGGAGAGCACCTTCTGCGCCGCGACCGTGCCGTCCCAGGTCTCCGGCGGGACGAGGCAGGTGTCGCAGTTGCCGCAGCCGCCGGGGGTCGGTTCCTGGCCGAAGTAGCGCAGGAGCTGTCCGCGTCGGCACTGGGCCGTCTCGCACAGCGCCAGCATGGCGTCGAGGTGGGCGGCGGCCCGGCGGCGGAACGCCTCGTCGCCCTCCGAACCCTGGATGAGCTTGCGCTGCTGTATGACGTCGTTCAGTCCGTATGCCATCCATGCCGTGGACGGCAGCCCGTCACGGCCGGCGCGGCCGGTCTCCTGGTAGTAGCCCTCGACCGACTTCGGCAGGTCCAGGTGGGCGACGAACCGTACGTCGGGCTTGTCGATGCCCATGCCGAAGGCGATCGTGGCGACGACCACGAGCCCTTCCTCGCGCAGGAACCGCGACTGGTGCGCCGCGCGGGTGCCCGCGTCGAGACCGGCGTGGTACGGCACGGCCTGGATGCCGTTGCCGCTGAGGAACTCGGCCGTCCGCTCGACCGAGTTGCGGGACAGGCAGTAGACGATGCCGGCGTCGCCCGGGTGCTCCTGCCGCAGGAAGGACAGCAGCTGCTTCTTCGGGTCGGCCTTGGGCACGATCCGGTACTGGATGTTGGGCCGGTCGAAGCTGGCCTCGAAGTGCCGCGCCTGCGGCATGGCGAGCCGCTCGGTGATCTCCCGGTGCGTGGCGCGGGTCGCGGTGGCCGTGAGCGCGATGCGGGGAACGTCGGGCCAGCGCTGCCCCAGCAGCGACAGGTTCAGGTAGTCGGGCCGGAAGTCGTGTCCCCACTGGGAGACGCAGTGCGCCTCGTCGATCGCGAAGACGGAGATCTTGCCGCGGGCGAGGAGGTCGAGGGTGGCGTCGAGGCGCAGCCGCTCCGGGGCGAGGTAGAGCAGGTCCAGCTCGCCGGCGAGGAACTGGGCCTCGACGACGCGCCGCTCGTCGAAGTCCTGCGTGGAGTTGATGAACCCCGCCTGCACGCCGAGCGCCCGCAGCGCGTCCACCTGGTCCTGCATCAGCGCGATCAGCGGGGAGATCACGATGCCCGTGCCCGGACGGACGAGGGCCGGGATCTGGTAGCAGAGGGACTTGCCGCCGCCGGTCGGCATGAGGACGACGGCGTCGCCGCCCGCCACCACGTGGTCGATGACCGCTTCCTGCTCGCCCCGGAAGGCGTCGTAGCCGAAGACGCGGTGCAGCACGGCCAGCGCCTCGCTCTCCGCCGGCCGCCCCGTGCCCGGGCCCGCCGTCGGCGTCCCGCCGCCGTCCGGCCGTGGGGTGGCCGGGGCGGACTCGCCGTCCTCCGGTTCTGCCGCCGCCGTCGTCCTGCCCTCGTCCGCCATCACACTCGTCCCGCCCGTCCCGATCATCGTCCGTCCCCCGTGCCTGCGTGCCCCGTGCTCCGCGCCCTGGTGACGCGCCCTGTGTACCGCGCCTTGTGTTCCGCGCCGTCCGCGTTTCCTCCAGCCCCTGCCACGATAGGCGCCCGCACCGACAGCCTCAGAGTTATCCACAGGCTCCACCCGTCGGAGATCTCGGCCGGTGGCCGTGCCTCAGCCCATCGGACGCCCCGCATGGCAGGCGCCCGGGGGCCGGGCGATGCTGACGCGGGAGGGGGGCCCGCCACCCCACGCCCCGGGCGCCGCCCCCGCGCGCCCCCTTCTCCCCCGCAAGGAGCTCCGCGACATGTCCCCGTTGAAGGCCGCCCGCGCCCTCGCCCTGGCCACCGCCGTCATGTGCACCGCGGCCCCCGCGCACGCCGACTCCCTGTACGGCCCCTCGCCGGGCACCTGGCACGGACTGGGCGAGACCTACCTCGCGACGTCGACGTACGCGTACGAGCCGTTCCCCGCCCGCGACGGGTACGAGGGCGCCGAGGAGTGCGCCGTCCTGCCCGGCGAGGGCGGTATGGGCTACCACTACGTCAACCCGGACAACATCGACTCGCTCGAACCCTCCGAGCCCGCCGCGCTGCTGTACGAGCAGAAGGACGGCAGGCGCGGGCTGGTCGCGGTGGAGTGGATCGTCCGGGACACCGGCCAGGCCCGCCCGATGTTGTTCGGCAGGCAGTTCGGCGGCCCGTTCACCGACGTCCCCGGTCTGCCGAAGCACTACGCGCTGCACGCCTGGCTGTACAAGGAGAACCCGAAGGGTGTCTTCCACCCCTGGAACCCCGAGGTGCGGTGCCCCATCGACAGGCCGAGGCCCACACCCTGACCCGGCACCGCAGCCCGCGCCGCGCACACGAAAGGGACCCGGCCCCAGGGGGCCGGGTCCCTTCGTCCCGTCGCCGCCGAGCTGAGCGTCAGCGCACGAACACTCCCGCCTGGCTCGCCAGATCCAGGAAGTACTGCGGTGCCACACCCAGGACGAGCGTGACGGCCACGCCGACCCCGATCGCGGTCATGGTCAGCGGTGACGGCACGGCGACCGTCGGGCCCTCGGGGCGCGGCTCGCTGAAGAACATGAGCACGATGACGCGGATGTAGAAGAACGCGGCGATCGCCGAGGAGATCACACCGACCACGACGATCGCGCCGGCGCCGCCCTCCGCGGCGGCCTTGAACACGGCGAACTTGCCCGCGAACCCGGAGGTCAGCGGGATGCCCGCGAAAGCCAGCAGGAACACCGCGAACACGGCCGCGACCAGCGGTGACCTCCGTCCCAGCCCGGCCCACTTGGAGAGGTGGGTCGCCTCGCCGCCCGCGTCCCGCACGAGCGTGACCACGGCGAACGCGCCGATCGTCACGAACGAGTAGGCGCCCAGGTAGAACAGCACCGAGGAGACGCCGTCCGGCGTGGTCGCGATGACACCGGCGAGGATGAAGCCCGCGTGCGCGATCGACGAGTACGCGAGCAGGCGCTTGATGTCGGTCTGGGTGATCGCGACGATCGCGCCGCCCAGCATGGTGACGATGGCGACGGCCCACATGACCGGCCGCCAGTCCCAGCGCAGACCGGGCAGGACGACGTACAGGAGCCTGAGGAGCGCGCCGAACGCCGCCACCTTCGTGGCCGCGGCCATGAAGCCGGTGACCGGGGTGGGGGCGCCCTGGTACACGTCGGGCGTCCACATGTGGAACGGCACCGCGCCGACCTTGAACAGCAGGCCCATGACGACCATGGCGGCGCCGATGAGGAGCAGCGCGTCGTTGCCCATGGTGCCGGCGAGAGCCGGGGTGACCTCGCCGACGGTGCCGTCGACGACCCGGGCGATGGTGCCGTACCGCACGGAGCCCGCGTAGCCGTACAGCAGGGCGATGCCGAAGAGGGTGAACGCGGAGGCGAAGGCGCCGAGGAGGAAGTACTTGACCGCGGCCTCCTGCGACATGAGCCGCTTGCGGCGGGCCACGGCGCACAGCAGGTACAGCGGGAGCGAGAACACTTCCAGGGCGATGAACAGGGTCAGCAGGTCGTTCGCCGCGGGGAAGATCAGCATCCCGCCGACGGCGAACAGCAGCAGCGGGAACACCTCGGTGGTGGTGAAGCCCGCCTTGACGGCGGCCTTCTCGCTGTCGCTGCCGGGGACGGACGCGGCCTGTGCGGCGAAGGAGTCGACGCGGTTGCCGTGGGCCGCGGGGTCCAGTCGCCGTTCGGCGAAGGTGAACACGCCGAGGATGCCGGCGAGGAGGATCGTGCCCTGCAGGAACAGGGCCGGTCCGTCGACGGCGACGGCGCCCATCGCGACGATGCCCGACTTGGTCGTGGCGTATCCGCCCGCCGCGAGCGCGATCACCGCGGCGAAGGCGGCGGCGAGCGCGACCACGGACAGGAAGACCTGGGCGTGGTAGCGGGTCCTGCGGGGGACGAACGCCTCGACCAGCACGCCGAGGATGGCCGCCCCGATGACGATCAGGGTGGGCGACAGTTGCCCGTATTCGATGTCCGGCGCGCCGATCTTGTCGATCGGCTCGGCCGCCGTTGTCCACAGGCTGTGGACGGCTGATGCGCTCACTTGGCCGCCTCCACCTCGGGCTGGGGGTCCTTCTTCTCCACGTCGGACAAGGTCTGCTTGACCGCCGGGTTGACGATGTCGGTGACGGGCTTCGGGTAGACGCCCAGGAAGATCAGCAGGACGATCAGCGGGGCGACCACGACGAGTTCCCGCACCCGCAGATCGGCCATGCCCTCGACCTCGGCCTTCACCGGGCCCGTCATCGTCCGCTGGTAGAGGACGAGGGTGTAGAGCGCGGCGAGGACGATGCCGAAGGTGGCGATGATCCCGACGACCGGGTAGCGGGCGAACGTGCCGACCAGGACCAGGAACTCACTGACGAACGGGGCGAGCCCCGGCAGCGACAGGGTGGCGAGGCCACCGATCAGGAAGGTGCCGGCGAGCACCGGGGCGACCTTCTGGACACCGCCGTAGTCGGCGATGAGCCGCGATCCGCGCCGGGAGATCAGGAACCCGGCGACCAGCATGAGGGCCGCGGTGGAGATGCCGTGGTTGACCATGTAGAGCGTCGCGCCCGACTGGCCCTGGCTGGTCATCGCGAAGATGCCCAGGACGATGAACCCGAAGTGGGAGATCGACGCGTAGGCGACCAGCCGCTTGATGTCGCGCTGGCCGACCGCGAGCAGCGCCCCGTAGATGATGCTGATGAGGGCGAGGACGAGGATCGCGGGCGTCGCCCAGGTGCTGGCCTCCGGGAACAGCTGGAGGCAGAAGCGGAGCATCGCGAAGGTGCCGACCTTGTCGACGACCGCCGTGATCAGGACGGCGACCGGGGCCGTCGACTCCTGCATGGCGTTGGGCAGCCAGGTGTGCAGCGGCCACAGCGGGGCCTTCACCGCGAAGGCGAAGAAGAACCCGAGGAACAGCCACCGCTCGGTGTTGGTCGCCATGTCCAGGGTGCCGTTGGCGCGGGCCTCGGCGATCTGGGTGAGGGAGAAGTTCCCGGCGACGACGTACAGGCCGATGACCGCGGCCAGCATGATCAGGCCGCCGACCAGGTTGTAGAGGAGGAACTTCACCGCGGCGTACGACCGCTGGGTGGACGCCGCCTCCTCGCCCCGCGCCGCGGTGGCGGCAGATCGGTACGAGCCGTGGGCCCGGTCCCCGAAGCCGCCGATGAGGAAGTACATCGGGATGAGCATGGCTTCGAAGAAGATGTAGAAGAGGAAGACGTCGGTGGCCTCGAAGGAGATGATCACCATCGCCTCGACGGCCAGAATGAGAGCGAAGTAGCCCTGAGTCGGTCGCCACCGCTTGCTCCCTGTCTCCACGGGGTCGGCGTCGTGCCAGCCCGCGAGGATGATGAACGGGATCAGCAGCGCGGTGAGCGCGATCATCGCGACGGCGATGCCGTCGACGCCCAGTTCGTAGCGGACCCCGAAGTCCTTGATCCAGGCGTGGGACTCGGTGAGCTGGTAGCGGTCGCCGCCGGGGTCGAAGCGGACCACGACGACCGCGGCGAGCACCAGGGTGGCCAGCGAGACGATCAGCGCCAGCCATTTCGCGGCGGCCCTCCGGGCGGCCGGTACGGCGGCCGTGGCGATCGCACCCAGGGCCGGGAGCACCGCCGTCGCTGTCAGCAGAGGAAAGGACATCGGTATCAGACCGCCCTCATCAGCAGGGTCGCGGCGATGAGGATCGCAGCGCCGCCGAACATCGAGACCGCGTACGACCGGGCATAGCCGTTCTGGATGCGGCGCAGCCGCCCGGAGAGGCCGCCCATGCCGGCCGCGGTGCCGTTGACGACACCGTCGACCAGGGTGTGGTCGACGTAGACCAGGGATCGGGTGAGGTGCTCTCCGCCGCGCACGAGGACCACGTGGTTGAAGTCGTCCTGGTAGAGGTCGCGGCGGGCGGCCCGGGTGAGCAGCGATCCGCGCGGGGCGACGACCGGGACGGGGCGGCGCCCGTACTGGAGCCAGGCGAGACCGACGCCGAGGACCATCACGGCGACCGTGGAGGCGGTGACCGCCGCGGCGCCGATCGGCGGGTTCCCGTGCGCGTGGCCGGTGACGGGCTCCAGCCAGTGGATGAACCGGTCGCCGATGCTGAAGAACGCGCCCGCGAAGACCGATCCGACGGCCAGCACGATCATCGGGACCGTCATGACCTTGGGCGACTCGTGCGGGTGGGGTTCGCCCTGGGCGCCGTGGTGTTCGGCGGCGGGCTCCACGTCCGGCTCCGCGGGGGAGGCGGACGGCTGGTTGCGCCAGCGCTCCTCGCCGAAGAACGTCATCAGCATCACGCGGGTCATGTAGAACGCGGTGATGGCCGCGCCCAGCAGGGCCACGCCGCCGAGGATCCAGCCCTCGGTGCCGCCCTTGGCGAACGCCGCCTCGATGATCTTGTCCTTGGAGAAGAAGCCGGACAGGCCGGGGAAGCCGATGATGGCGAGGTAGCCGAGGCCGAACGTGATGAAGGTGATCGGCATGTACTTGCGGAGGCCGCCGTACTTGCGCATGTCGACCTCGTCGTTCATGCCGTGCATGACCGAACCGGCGCCGAGGAACAGCCCGGCCTTGAAGAAGCCGTGCGTCACCAGGTGCATGATCGCGAAGACGTAGCCGATGGGGCCGAGGCCGGCGGCGAGCACCATGTAGCCGATCTGCGACATGGTCGAACCGGCGAGCGCCTTCTTGATGTCGTCCTTCGCGCAACCGACGATCGCACCGAACAGCAGCGTGACCGCGCCGACCACGGTGGTCACCAGCTGGGCGTCCGGGGCGGCGTTGAAGATGTCGGCGGAGCGGACGATCAGGTAGACGCCGGCGGTCACCATGGTCGCGGCGTGGATGAGGGCCGAGACCGGGGTCGGGCCCTCCATCGCGTCCCCGAGCCAGGACTGCAGCGGCACCTGGGCGGACTTGCCGCAGGCGGCGAGCAGCAGCATCAGGGCGATGGCGGTGAGCTTGCCCTCGGTCGCCTCACCGGTGGCCTCCAGGACCGGCCCGAAGGCGAACGTCCCGAAGGTGGTGAACATCAGCATGATGGCGATGGAAAGGCCCACGTCACCGACGCGGTTGACCAGGAAGGCCTTCTTCGCGGCGGTGGCGGCGCTCGGCTTGTGCTGCCAGAAGCCGATGAGGAGGTAGGAGGCGAGACCGACGCCCTCCCAGCCGACGTACAGCAGCAGGTAGTTGTCGGCGAGGACGAGCAGCAGCATCGCCGCGAGGAACAGGTTCAGATAGCCGAAGAAACGGCGGCGGCGCTCGTCGTGCTCCATGTATCCGATGGAGTACACGTGGATGAGCGAGCCGACTCCGGTGATCAGCAGCACGAACGTCATCGACAGCTGGTCGAGCTGGAAGGCGACGTCCGCCTGGAAGCCCCCGACGGGGATCCAGCTGAACAGGAACTGGTGCATCGCGCGGTTCTCGGGGTCCTTGCCGAGCATGTCGGCGAAGAGGACGACACCGACGACGAACGAGGCGGCGGCGAGGACGGTGCCGATCCAGTGGCCGACGGCGTCGAGGCGCCGGCCGCCGCACAACAGGACCGCGGCTCCGAGCAGGGGCGCCGCGATCAGCAGCGCAATCAGGTTCTCCACGATTCTTCCGACCCCTTACAGCTTCATCAGGCTGGCGTCGTCGACCGAGGCCGAGTGGCGGGAACGGAACAGCGACACGATGATCGCGAGTCCGACCACGACCTCCGCGGCGGCGACGACCATCGTGAAGAAGGCGATGATCTGGCCGTCGAGATTGCCGTGCATACGGGAGAACGCGACGAGGGCGAGGTTGCAGGCGTTGAGCATCAGCTCCACGCACATGAACACCACGATCGCGTTCCGCCTGATCAGGACGCCGGTGGCGCCGATCGTGAACAGCAGGGCGGCGAGATACAGGTAGTTGACGGGATTCACTTCGATGCCTCCCCGCTCTTGCCGCTGTTGGTGCGCTCCAGGCGGTCCTCGGCGCGCTGCTCCAGGGCCTTGAGGTCGTTCAGCGCCTCGGTCGACACGTCGCGGACCTGACCGCGGTCCCGCAGCGTCTTGCTGACGGTCAGGTCGGACGGGGTGCCGTCCGGCAGCAGGCCCGCGATGTCGACCGCGTTGTGCCGGGCGTAGACGCCGGGGGCCGGCAGCGGCGGGAGGTGCTTGCCCTCGCGGACGCGCTGCTCGGACAGTTCGCGCTGGGTCTTGGCGCGCTCGGTGCGCTCGCGGTGGGTGAGCACCATCGCGCCGACGGCGGCCGTGATCAGCAGGGCGCCGGTGAGCTCGAAGGCGAACACGTACTGGGTGAAGATGAGGGCGGCGAGGCCCTCCACGTTGCCCCCGGAGTTCGCCTGGCCGAGGCCGTTGAACTCGGTGAGCGACGCGTTGCCGATGCCCGCGACGAGCAGGATGCCGAAGCCGAGGCCGCACAGCAGGGCCAGCCAGCGCTGGCCCTTGATGGTCTCCTTCAGGGAGTCCGCCGCGGTGACGCCGACGAGCATCACCACGAACAGGAACAGCATCATGATCGCGCCGGTGTAGACGACGATCTGCACGATGCCCAGGAAGTAGGCGCCGTTGGCGAGGTAGAACACCGCCAGGACGATCATGGTGCCGGCCAGGCAGAGCGCGCTGTGCACGGCCTTCTTCATGAAGACGGTGCACAGGGCGCCGATCACGGCGACGGTGCCGAGCACCCAGAACTGGAAGGCCTCACCGGTGGAGGTGGTGTAGGCGGCGAGGTGGTGCGTCATCGGCCGACCGCCTTCTCCGACGCGGGCTCGTCCTCACCGGAGGTGGAGGCGCCCTCCTGCGGCACCTCGCCCTTGGAGAGGGCGACCTGCCGCTCGGTGCCCGGCGCGGCCTCGGTGACCAGGCCCCGGTAGTAGTCCTGCTCGTCGGTGCCCGGGTAGATAGCGTGCGGCGTGTCGACCATGCCGTCGTCGAGCCCGGCGAGCAGCTGCTCCTTGGTGTAGATGAGGTTCGCGCGGCTGGAGTCGGCCAGCTCGAACTCGTTGGTCATCGTGAGCGCGCGGGTGGGGCACGCCTCGATGCACAGGCCGCACAGGATGCAGCGGGCGTAGTTGATCTGGTAGACGCGGCCGTACCGCTCGCCCGGCGAGTAGCGCTCCTCGTCCGTGTTGTCCGCGCCCTCCACGTAGATCGCGTCGGCGGGACAGGCCCAGGCGCACAGCTCGCAGCCCACGCACTTCTCCAGGCCGTCCGGATGGCGGTTGAGCTGGTGCCGGCCGTGGAACCGCGGAGCGGTGGTCTTCTCCTGCTCCGGGTACTGCTCGGTCAGCCGCTTCTTGAACATGGCCTTGAAGGTCACGCCGAAGCCGGCGACGGGGTTCTGGAAACCCGGCTTGGTCTCCTTGGGCTCATCAGCCATCGGACGCCTCCCTCCCATTCGAAGATCCGTCACTTTCAGTATCGGACCCACCACTGACAATCAGCTCCCGTTCGCGGCGCGGGCGCCTGCGCGGCACCGGCGGGAGGATCTGTCCGGGCAGGGGCGGTACGGGGAATCCGCCGGCCATCGGGTCGAAGGCGGCCGGTTCGGCGGGCTGGTCCCGGCTCTCTCGCCTGTCGCGGAAGATGTCCGCGACGAACGACAGCAGGAACAGCACGACGACGGCACCGGCGACGTACAGCGCGATCTGGGCGAAGTCGTAGTTCTCGTTGCGCAGGGTCCGCACGGTCGCGACCAGCATCAGCCAGACCACGGAGACCGGCAGCAGGACCTTCCAGCCGAGCTTCATCAGCTGGTCGTAGCGGACGCGCGGGAGTGTGCCGCGCAGCCAGATGAAGAAGAACAGCAGCAGCTGCACCTTCACCACGAACCAGAGCATCGGCCACCAGCCGTGGTTGGCGCCCTCCCAGAAGGTGCTGACGGGCCACGGGGCCCGCCACCCGCCGAGGAAGAGGGTCACCGACACCGCCGAGACCGTCACCATGTTCACGTACTCGGCGAGCATGAACATCGCGAACTTGATCGACGAGTACTCGGTGTTGAAGCCGCCGACCAGGTCGCCCTCGGACTCCGGCATGTCGAACGGGGCGCGGTTGGTCTCCCCGACCATGGTCACGATGTAGATCACGAACGAGACCGGCAGCAGCACGATGTACCAGCGGTCCTGCTGGGCCTCCACGATCGCCGACGTCGACATCGACCCGGAGTAGAGGAACACCGAGGCGAACGCGGCGCCCATGGCGATCTCGTAGGAGATCATCTGCGCGCAGGAGCGCAGGCCGCCCAGCAGCGGGTAGGTCGAGCCGGAGCTCCAGCCCGCCAGGACGATGCCGTAGATGCCGACGGACGCGACCGCGAGGATGTAGAGCATCGCGATCGGCAGGTCGGTGAGCTGCATCGTGGTGCGCTGGCCGAAGATCGAGATCTCGTTGTTCGCGGGGCCGAAGGGGATCACCGCGATCGCCATGAAGGCCGGGATGGCCGCGACGATCGGCGCGAGGACGTAGACCACCTTGTCCGCGCGTTTGACGATGACGTCTTCCTTGAGCATCAGCTTGATGCCGTCGGCGAGCGACTGGAGCATGCCCCAGGGGCCGTGCCGGTTGGGGCCGATGCGCAGCTGCATCCAGGCGACGACCTTGCGTTCCCACACGATGGAGAACAGCACGGTGATCATCAGGAAGGCGAAGCAGAACACCGCCTTGATGACGACCAGCCACCAGGGGTCGCGGCCGAACATCGAGAGGTCCTCAGCGGCGAGGTAGTACGCGCTCATGCCTCCACCTCCTCGGGGGCCTCGGCGGCGGGCGTGGCGGGGCCGATACGGACGAGTGCGCCGGGCTGCGCCCCGGTGTCGGAGGCGACGCCCGAGCCTGCGGAGTTCAGCGGCAGCCAGACGACACGGTCGGGCATGTCGGTGACCTGCAGCGGGAGCGCGACGACGCCCCCGGGTCCGGTGACCGCCAGCAGGTCACCGTTCTTGACGCCGGACTCGGCGGCCGTCGCGGCGGACACGCGCGCGTGCGCGGCGTGCCGGGTGCCGGCGAGCGCCTCGTCGCCGTCCTGGAGACGCCCCTGGTCCAGCAGCAACCGGTGTCCGGCCAGGACGGCCTCCCCGGCGGCGGGCCGCGGCAGCCCGGCGGCGATCTCCACGGGTTCGGTGGCCCGCGGACCGTCCCAGGCCCCGAGCCGGTCCAGCTCCGCGCGCGTGGTGCGCAGGTCGGGCAGTCCGAGGTGGACGTCCATGGCGTCGGCGAGCATCTGCAGCACCCGCCCGTCGGTGGGTGCCAGTCGGCGGGTCATCTGGTCGGGCTTGAGCGCGGCCTCGAACGGCCGGACCCTGCCCTCCCAGTTGATGAAGCTGCCCGCCTTCTCGGCGACCGCGGCGACCGGGAGGACGACGTCGGCGTGGTCGGTGACCTCGCTGGGCCGCAGTTCCAGGGAGACCAGGAAGCCCACCGCGGACAGCGCCTCACGCGCGCGTGCCGGTTCGGGCAGGTCGGCGACCTCGACCCCGGCCACCACCAGGGCCCCGAGCTCTCCGGTGGCGGCGGCCTCGACGATCTGTCCGGTGTCGCGGCCGTAGCGCAGCGGGAGCTGGGCGACGCCCCAGGCGGCGGCGATCTCCTCCCGCGCGCGGGGGTCGGTGGCCGGGCGTCCGCCCGGCAGCAGCGACGGCAGCGCGCCGGCCTCGATCGCGCCGCGCTCCCCGGCCCGGCGGGGGATCCACGCCAGCCGGGCGCCGGTGAGGGCGGCGGCCCGTACGGCGGCGGTGAGTCCGCCCGCCACCCCGGCGAGCCGCTCGCCGACGACGATGACGGCGCCCTCGGTGCGCAGCGCCGCGGCGGCCTCGGTGCCGTCGCCTTCGAGTCCGGCGCCGCTCGCGAGGGCGTCCAGCCACTCGGTCTCGGTGCCGGGCGCGGCGGGCAGCAGGGTGCCGCCGGCCTTCTCCAGGCCGCGGGTGGCGTGCGTGGCGATCGAGAACACCCGCATCTTGCGCTTGCGCCAGGCCTTGCGGAGGCGCAGGAAGACGCCGGGTGCCTCCTCCTCGGCCTCGAACCCGACGAGGAGGACGGCGGGCGCCTTCTCCAGGGCGGCGTACGTGACGCCCTTGCCGTCGAAGTCGTGGCCGCGGGCGGCGACCCGGGCGGCCAGGAAGTCGGCCTCCTCGCCGCTGTGCACGCGCGCGCGGAAGTCGATGTCGTTGGTGTCGAGCGCCACGCGCGCGAACTTGCTGTACGCGTAGGCGTCCTCGACGGTGAGCCGGCCGCCGGTCAGGACGCCGGCCCTGCCGCGCGCGGCGAGCAGTCCCCGGGCGGCGGCCTCCAGGGCCTCCGGCCAGGACGCCGGTTCCAGAACGCCCTCCTCGTTGCGGACGAGGGGGGTGGTGAGCCGGTCGGGGCGCTGCGCGTAGCGGAACGCGAAGCGTCCCTTGTCGCAGATCCACTCCTCGTTGACCTGGGGGTCGTCGGCGGCGAGCCGCCGCATGACCTTGCCGCGGCGGTGGTCGGTGCGGGTGGCGCAGCCGCCGGAGCAGTGCTCGCACACGGACGGCGAGGAGACGAGGTCGAAGGGCCGGGAGCGGAACCGGTACGCCGCCGAGGTCAGCGCGCCCACGGGGCAGATCTGGATGGTGTTGCCGGAGAAGTACGACTCGAACGGATCGCCCTCGCCGGTGCCCACCTGCTGGAGCGCGCCCCGCTCCAGCAGTTCGATCATGGGGTCGCCGGCGACCTGGTTGGAGAAGCGGGTGCAGCGGGCGCACAGCACGCACCGTTCGCGGTCGAGGAGCACCTGCGCGGAGATCGGTACGGGCTTCTCGTAGGTGCGCTTGCGGCCCTCGAAGCGGGACTCGGACTGGCCGTGCGACATGGCCTGGTTCTGCAGGGGGCACTCGCCGCCCTTGTCGCAGACGGGGCAGTCCAGGGGGTGGTTGATGAGCAGGAGCTCCATCACCCCCTTCTGGGCCTTCTCGGCGACCGGGGAGGTGAGTTGAGTCCGGACGACCATCCCGTCCGTACAGGTGATCGTGCAGGACGCCATGGGCTTGCGCTGGCCCTCGACCTCGACGATGCACTGGCGGCAGGCGCCGGCCGGGTCGAGGAGGGGGTGGTCGCAGAAGCGGGGGATCTCGATGCCGAGCTGTTCGGCGGCCCGGATGACCAGGGTGCCCTTGGGCACGCTGATGTCGACGCCGTCGATGGTCAGCGAGACGAGATCTTCCGGCGGGACCGCCGCCTCGCCGCCCCCGGAGGGAGCGCTTGTCGTCACGGTCATGCGTTCACCTCCGCGTGCTTGTCCTTGTCCGCCCAGGCGGTCGACTTGGCCGGGTCGAAGGGGCAGCCCCGGCCCGTGATGTGGTCCTCGTACTCCTCGCGGAAGTACTTCAGGGAGGAGAAGATCGGTGAGGCGGCGCCGTCGCCGAGGGCGCAGAACGACTTGCCGTTGATGTTGTCGGCGATGTCGTTGAGCTTGTCGAGGTCGCTCATGACGCCCTTGCCCGCCTCGATGTCGCGCAGCAGCTGGACGAGCCAGTACGTGCCCTCGCGGCAGGGGGTGCACTTGCCGCAGGACTCGTGGGCGTAGAACTCGGTCCAGCGGGTGACGGCCCGGACGACGCAGGTGGTCTCGTCGAAGCACTGGAGCGCCTTCGTGCCGAGCATCGAACCCGCGGCGCCCACTCCTTCGTAGTCCAGGGGGACGTCGAGGTGCTCGTCGGTGAACATCGGGGTCGAGGAGCCGCCCGGTGTCCAGAACTTGAGGCGGTGGCCGGGCCGCATGCCGCCGCTCATCTCCAGCAGCTGGCGCAGGGTGACGCCGAGCGGGGCCTCGTACTGGCCGGGGCTGGCGACGTGGCCGCTGAGCGAGTAGAGCGTGAAGCCGGGGGACTTCTCGCTGCCCATCGACCGGAACCATTCCTTGCCCCGGTGCAGGATGGCGGGAACCGACGCGATCGACTCGACGTTGTTCACGACAGTGGGACAGGCGTAGAGGCCTTCCACCGCAGGGAAGGGAGGACGTAGTCGCGGTTGGCCGCGGCGGCCTTCGAGCGAGTCGAGCAGCGCGGTCTCCTCACCGCAGATGTACGCGCCGGCGCCCGCGTGCACGGTGATGTCGAGGTCGAGTCCGCTGCCCAGGATGTTCTCGCCGAGGAAGCCCGCCTCGTACGCCTCACGGACGGCCTCGTGCAACCGCCGCAGGACGGGGACGACTTCACCCCGCAGATAGATGAAGGCGTGCGACGACCGGATGGCGTAGCACGCGATGATCATGCCCTCGATGAGGCTGTGCGGGTTCGCGAAGAGGAGCGGGATGTCCTTGCAGGTTCCGGGCTCCGACTCGTCGGCGTTGACAACGAGATAGTGCGGTTTTCCGTCCCCCTGCGGAATGAACTGCCATTTCATTCCGGTGGGGAAGCCCGCGCCGCCGCGGCCGCGCAGGCCGGATTCCTTGACGTACGCGATGAGGTCGTCCGGCGTCATGGCGAGCGCCTTGCGGAGTCCCTCGTAGCCGTCGTGGCGTCGGTAGACGTCCAGGGTCCAGGACCTGTCCTCGTCCCAGAAGGCCGACAGTACGGGTGCGAGCAGCTTCTCGGGGCTGGTGCCCTTGATCTCGGGTGCCAACGTCATCACTCCCCCTCCTCGGCGGTGGGCCCCGCAGGGTGGGCCGGGTCGGAGGCCGAGGTCTCCTGCGGCGCGTCGTGCGAGCTGAGGTGCTCGCCCGGTGACGGCTCGTGCGCCGCGTCCTGCGGCTCGTCGTGCGGGCCGCCGTCGCGCGGGTGCACCACGCGCGCGGTCGCGGTCTCCCCCTTGGCCAGGCGGAGGCCCACCAGGGACGCGGGTCCGGCGCCGCCGCTCGCCTCGACGGCCCCGGGCCGCTCGTCGGGGAAGCCGGCGAGGATGCGCGCGGTCTCCTTGAAGGTGCACAGCGGCGCCCCGCGCGTGGGCTCGACCTGTGCGCCCGCCCGCAGGTCGTCCACGAGCCGCTTGGCGCTGTCGACGGTCTGGTTGTCGAAGAACTCCCAGTTGACCATCACGACCGGCGCGAAGTCGCAGGCCGCGTTGCACTCGATGTGCTCCAGGGTGACCTTGCCGTCGTCGGTGGTCTCGCCGTTGCCGACGCCGAGGTGGTCCTGGAGCGCCTCGAAGATCGCGTCGCCGCCCATCACCGCGCACAGGGTGTTGGTGCAGACGCCGACCTGGTAGTCACCGCTCGGCCGGCGGCGGTACATGGTGTAGAAGGTGGCGACCGCGGTGACCTCGGCCGTGGTCAGGCCGAGCACCTCGGCGCAGAACCGCATGCCGGTGCGGGTGACGTGGCCCTCCTCGGACTGCACGAGGTGCAGCAGCGGCAGCAGCGCGGAGCGGGAGTCGGGGTAGCGGGCGATGACCTCGGCCGCGTCCCGCTCCAGCCGGGCTCGAACGTCGTCCGGGTAGTCGGGCGCGGGCAGCTGGGGCATGCCCAGGCTGACTCCCTCGGGGGTGGTGGTCACCGGTCGACGCCTCCCATCACGGGGTCGATGGACGCGACGGCGACGATGACGTCGGCGACCTGGCCGCCCTCGCACATCGCCGCCATGGTCTGCAGGTTGGTGAAGGACGGGTCGCGGAAGTGGACCCGGAAGGGGCGGGTGCCTCCGTCGGACACGGCGTGCACCCCGAGTTCGCCCTTGGGTGACTCGACCGCCGCGTACGCCTGTCCCGGCGGGACGCGGAAGCCCTCGGTCACCAGCTTGAAGTGGTGGATCAGGGCCTCCATGGAGGTGCCCATGATCTTCTTGATGTGGTCCAGGGAGTTGCCGAGGCCGTCCGGTCCGAGGGCGAGCTGCGCGGGCCAGGCGATCTTCTTGTCCTCGACCATGACCGGTCCGGGCTGCAGCCGGTCCAGGCACTGCTCGACGATCCTGAGCGACTGGCGCATCTCCTCCAGCCTGATCAGGAAGCGTCCGTAGGAGTCGCAGGTGTCGGCGGTCGGGACGTCGAAGTCGTACGTCTCGTAGCCGCAGTACGGCTGGGCCTTGCGCAGGTCGTGCGGGAGGCCGGCGGAGCGCAGGATCGGGCCGGTGGCGCCGAGGGCCATGCAGCCGGCCAGGTCGAGGTAACCGACGTCCTGCATACGGGCCTTGAAGATGGGGTTCCCGGTGGCGAGCTTGTCGTACTCGGGGAGGTTCTTCTTCATCTTCTTCACGAACTCGCGGATCTGGTCCACCGCGCCGGGCGGCAGGTCCTGGGCGAGTCCGCCGGGCCGGATGTACGCGTGGTTCATGCGCAGGCCGGTGATGAGCTCGTAGATGTCGAGAATGAGTTCACGATCACGGAAGCCGTAGATCATGATCGTGGTGGCGCCCAGTTCCATGCCGCCGGTGGCGATGCACACCAGGTGGGAGGAGAGCCGGTTCAGCTCCATCAGGAGCACGCGGATGACCGAGGCGCGGTCGGGGACCTGGTCCTCGATGCCGAGGAGTTTCTCGACCGCGAGGCAGTACGCCGTCTCGTTGAAGAACGGCGTCAGGTAGTCCATGCGCGTCACGAACGTGGTGCCCTGCGTCCACGTGCGGTATTCGAGGTTCTTCTCGATGCCGGTGTGGAGGTAGCCGATGCCGCAGCGGGCCTCGGTGACGGTCTCGCCGTCGATCTCCAGGATGAGCCGGAGCACCCCGTGGGTGGAGGGGTGCTGGGGGCCCATGTTGACGATGATGCGCTCGTCGTCGGACCTGGCCGCGGTCTCGGCGACCTCGTCCCAGTCGCCGCCGGTGACCGTGTAGACGGTGCCCTCGGTGGTCTCGCGCGCCGAGGCGGCGGACTCCGCCGATGCGTGCTGCGTGCTCATGAGTACGACCTCCGCTGGTCCGGAGCCGGGATCTGGGCGCCCTTGTACTCGACGGGGATGCCGCCGAGGGGATAGTCCTTGCGCTGCGGGAAGCCCTGCCAGTCGTCCGGCATCATGATCCGCGTCAGCGCGGGGTGGCCGTCGAAGACGATGCCGTAGAAGTCGTACGCCTCGCGCTCGTGCCAGTCGTTCGTCGGGTAGACGGCGACGAGCGACGGGATGTGCGGGTCGGCGTCGGGGGCGGAGACCTCCAGGCGGATCAGCCGGTTGTGGGTGATCGAGCGCAGGTGGTAGACGGCGTGCAGTTCGCGGCCCTTGTCGCCGGGGTAGTGGACGCCGCTGACGCCCGTGCACAGTTCGAAGCGGAGGGCCGGGTCGTCGCGGAGGGTGCGGGCGACGGTCGTCAGGTACTCGCGCTCGATGTGGAGGGTGAGCTCACCGCGGTCGACGACGGTCCTGTCGATCACGTTCTCCGGGACGAGGCCCTGTTCCTCCAGGGCGCCCTCCAGTTCGTCGGCGACCTCGTCGAACCAGCCGCCGTAGGGGCGGGTGGCCGGGCCGGGGAGCCGGATGGAGCGGACCAGGCCGCCGTAGCCGGAGGTGTCGCCGCCCTTGTCGGCGCCGAACATGCCGCGCTGGACGCGGATCTCCTCGCCGCCGTCGCCGCGCTGGCCGGGGAGGTTGGAGGCGGAGAGGTCCTTCTCGGGGTTGGGTCCGCCGTTGCCGTTCGCGGCGCTCATCGCAGCAGCCCCTTCATCTCGATGGTGGGGAGCGCCTTGAGCGCGGCTTCCTCGGCCTCGCGGGCCGCTTCCTCCGCGTTCACGCCGAGCTTGGACGTCTGGATCTTCTGGTGGAGCTTGAGGATCGCGTCCATCAGCATCTCGGGCCGCGGCGGGCAGCCGGGGAGATAGATGTCGACGGGGACGATGTGGTCGACGCCCTGGACGATCGCGTAGTTGTTGAACATGCCGCCGGACGACGCGCAGACCCCCATGGAGATCACCCACTTCGGGTTCGGCATCTGGTCGTAGACCTGCCGCAGCACCGGCGCCATCTTCTGGCTCACCCGGCCGGCCACGATCATCAGGTCGGCCTGGCGCGGCGAACCGCGGAACACCTCCATGCCGAAGCGCGCCAGGTCGTAGCGGCCGGCGCCCGTGGTCATCATCTCGATGGCGCAGCAGGCGAGGCCGAAGGTGGCGGGGAAGACGGACGCCTTGCGTACCCAGCCCGCGGCCTGCTCGACGGTGGTCAGCAGGAAACCGCTCGGCAGTTTTTCTTCGAGTCCCATGGTCTTAAAGGCCCCTCAGTCCCATTCCAGGCCGCCGCGACGCCAGACGTACGCGTAGGCGACGAAGACGGTGAGCACGAAGAGCAGCATCTCCACGAGCCCGAAAACACCCAGGGCGTCGAAGGTGACGGCCCAGGGGTAGAGGAAGACGATCTCGATGTCGAAGACGATGAAGAGCATCGCCGTCAGGTAGTACTTGATGGGGAAACGCCCGCCGCCGGCCGGCGTGGGGGTGGGCTCGATTCCGCACTCGTAGGCCTCTAGCTTGGCCCGGTTGTAGCGCTTCGGGCCGATCAGCGTGGCCATGATCACGGAGAAGATCGCAAAGCCTGCCCCGAGGGCTCCCAGTACGAGGATGGGCGCATAGGCGTTCACCGCTCCTCGCTCCTCTCAGTCGGCACTGACTGCTGGCGGTTGCGTGGACCGGCTCCCCGCTCCTCCTGTTCCGCGAACACCGCCTGTCCCGACGAAGATCGCGAACATGTGAAGCAGGTCACAAGCCCAACTGCCCCGCATCTTATGCCTGTGGGTCTGTGATCTGCGACACGGGGTGCGGCACCGAGTTTGTGATCTCCACCACCTGACGAAGGATCATGAAGTCGGATGAGCGGCGATCTTCATACACGAAGCGCCAGAGTGATCACCAGAAGTGACAATTTCGATCGTCGCCGCAGGTGAGAGGGGGCGTCTCCATATCAAGAGAGTTCCCCTGCATGCAAATTGGCGCTGGACGGGCCCTCTTGCTAGAGCACCGCGTTCACACATCAGAGGGAGGCTCGGTGACGAATGTGGACGCGTGCGCGCGTTCACGAGCGACCCCGGCCGGCGATCATGGGCGCGTACCGGCCACCCCGGTGATCACTCTGTGACCTGCGCCACATCGGATCGAGATCAAATCCACCGGGCTTGGCCACTCGGTGCGATCGATGGTAAGCACAGGGCAATTCGGACGTAATCACGAAAGCACATGATCAAAGCCCTGAACGGTCGTGTCCACTTTGCCCGTTACGCCGTCAATAAAGAGTGACGCTCAGGGAATTTGGGGCTTCCGTTGAACAACTGTGGCGCACCACACGTTGCTTGAAGGTATGGAGGAGCCCCTGGTACCGCTTGTACCCATGTCCCACACCGCTCACATACGCAGCCACCGGAAGCCCCGCCGCAACGCGTCGTCCTCGATCGCGGTGCGCGCGGGGGTCGCCGGTGGCATCCTCAGCACCGTGGCTGTGGCCGGCGCGTCAGCGCAGGCCGTCGCCGCGGAGTCGGTGACGCAGACCCTCGAACTGCCCACCCTCACGGCCGACCTGGCCACGCAGGCAGCGCAGTCCGCGGACGCCACGCAGCAGATGGCGGCCGACTACCAGCTGCAGGCCGAGCGTGACGCGGCCGCCGAGGCGGCGGCCAAGCAGGCCGACAAGGACCTGGCGAAGGCCAAGAAGGAAGAGGCCCGCAAGAAGGCCGCCGAGGAGGCGGAGCGCAAGGCCGCCGCCGAGCGCGCCTCGCGGGACAGCACACGGACGACCCTCACCACGAACTCCGCCTCGACGGCCCCGCCGGCCAGCGGCAGCGTCGAGACGGTCATCGCCTTCCTCGAGGCCCAGCTGGGCGACGCGTACGTCATGGGCGCCACGGGGCCCAACGCGTGGGACTGCTCGTCGCTGGTGCAGGCCGCGTTCAAGCAGGTCGGCGTGAGCCTCCCGCGGGTCTCGCAGGACCAGTCGATGCAGGGCACGGACATCCCGCTGTCCCAGATCCAGCGTGGCGACATCCTGTACTGGGGCGGCAAGGGTTCCGCCTACCACGTGGGTGTCTACCTCGGTGGCGGCAAGTACCTCGACGCGGCCAACCCCTCCAAGGGCGTCGTCGTCCAGGACCTGTCGGGCTACCCGGCGTCGGGCGCGGTACGCGTGCTCTGAGCCGGTCCACCGACCGCTCGCCGTACGGAAGGGCCGTCCGCCCCTGAGGGGCAGGCGGCCCTCCGGCATGCCCCCGCACGGGCCGTGGCGGGCCCGGGAGCGCCGTTCGACCCGAGCTGAGGGTGCGGTGAGGGGCGGGGCGGCACGCGTGCCCCTCACCGCCCTTCAGGCGCTCCGGCCCCACAACCGGTGACACTCAAGGGCGTTGTGTGACGAAAGGGACGTCGTTGGGCGGCCCCGAACGACCGCGGGCCCCGGAGCTGTCGCGTCCGGGGCCCGCGGCGGGGCGTGTTCGGCCCGTCAGGCCTTGGGGGCCACCTTCGAGAGGCCGTTGATGACGCGGTCCATCGCGTCGCCGCCCGTGGGGTCGGTGAGGTTGGCGAGGAGCTTCAGCGTGAACTTCATCAGCAGCGGGTGGGTGAGGCCCCGCTGCGTGGCGAGCTTCATGATCTTGGGGTTGCCGATGAGCTTCACGAAGGCGCGGCCCAGCGTGTAGTAGCCGCCGTAGGTGTCCTTCAGGACCTGCGGGTAGCGCTGGAGGGCGAGTTCGCGCTGGCCGGGGGTGGCGCGGGCGTGCGCCTGGACGATGACGTCGGCGGCGATCTGGCCGGATTCCATGGCGTAGGCGATGCCCTCGCCGTTGAAGGGGTTCACCAGGCCGCCGGCGTCGCCGACGAGCAGCAGGCCCTTGGTGTAGTGGGGCTTGCGGTTGAAGGCCATGGGCAGGGCGGCGCCGCGGATCGGGCCGGTCATGTTCTCGGGGGTGTAGCCCCAGTCCTCCGGCATGGAGGCGCACCAGGCCTTCAGGATCTCGCGCCAGTCGAGCTCCTTGAAGGCGGCGGAGGTGTTGAGGACGCCCAGACCCACGTTGGACGTGCCGTCGCCCATGCCGAAGATCCAGCCGTAGCCGGGCAGCAGGCGGTCCTCGCCCGGACCGCGCCGGTCCCACAGCTCCAGCCAGGACTCCAGGTAGTCGTCGTCGTGGCGCGGGGAGGTGAAGTACGTGCGGACGGCGACGCCCATCGGGCGGTCCTCGCGGCGGTGCAGGCCCATCGCGAGGGAGAGGCGGCTGGAGTTGCCGTCGGCTGCCACCACCAGCGGCGCGTGGAAGGTGACTTCCCGCTTCTCGCCCGAGTCCGGGTCGCCGAGCCTGGCCGTGACGCCGATGATGCGGCCCGTGCGGTCGTCGACGACGGGACCGGCCACGTTGCAGTTCTCGTGGAGGCGGGCGCCGGCCTTCTGGGCCTGGCGGGCGAGCTGCTCGTCGAAGTCGTCACGCTTGCGGACGAGTCCGTAGTCGGGGTAGGAGGCGAGATCCGGCCAGTCGAGCTGGAGGCGGACCCCGCCGCCGATGATCCGCAGGCCCTTGTTGCGGAGCCAGCCGGCCTCCTCGGAGATGTCGATGCCCATGGACACCAGCTGCTTGGTCGCGCGGGGCGTGAGACCGTCGCCGCAGACCTTCTCCCGCGGGAAGCTGGTCTTCTCCAGCAGGAGCACGTCGAGCCCGGCCTTCGCCAGGTAGTACGCGGTGGTGGAACCGGCTGGCCCGGCCCCGACGACGATCACATCGGCGGTGTGTTCGGTAAGGGGCTGGGGCTCGGTCACGACGGGTTCTCCCCAAGAGGTAGTTGGAGCACTGGAAGACCAGAAAACAGGTGCCGACAGGCATCGGACATGGGCAGTCTATTCAGCGGAACCTGATCACCGGCTGAAGGGCTGCCCCTGTGAACCGAGCTCTGCCCGACGTACGGCTGCGTGTCCCCACCGACGAGGACGCCTTCGCGTGGCACCGGATCTTCGACGATCCCGACGTCATGGAGTTCCACGGCGGCCGGTCCGCCGAGCTGTCCGTCTACGAGGAGCTCACCGCGCGCCAGCGCCGTCACGACGCCGAGTACGGGTTCTGCCTGTGGACCATGCTCGACGAGGAGGGCCGGGCCATCGGCTTCACCGGCGCCCAGCCGTGGCCGCAGAGCTGGGGGCCGGCCGGGGAGATCGAGATCGGCTGGCGGCTCGCCCGCGACCACTGGGGCAAGGGGTATGTGACGGCCGCCGCCCTGCTCACCCTGGAGCGGGTGCGGGCGGCCGGCGTCCGGAGCGTCGTCGCCATGGTCAACGCCCGCAACGAGCGCTCCATAGCGGTCACCCGACGGCTGGGCATGGAACTGGCCGAGACCTTCACGACGCCCACCTCGCACCAGGTGGGCCACTGCTACCGGCTGGCGCTCTGACCCGCCGGGCGGCACCTCCAGGCCCACCCGCCCCCGTTTCGTGACGCAGAGTCGCGACGTCATGGACCGCGTCGTTCGGCGGTACCCGCCGCCGGGCGCAGCGGTGCCGCGAGGCGCGGTGGGGACCGTCCGGTTCACGCCGGGCGACGCCGGCGGAGGGGTGCGCGAACCCGGCGCGGCGGCCCTCCCCCGGATCGCGGGGAGTCGGACGCGCCGGGGGAACCGTTCCCGGTGCGGCGGTAGGACCGCGCGCTACTTCTGCAGGTACAGGATCGCGACCGCCACGCCCCCGCCGACCACGAAGGCCGCCGCGATGGTGAGGATCCACATCAGCGCGCGTCCGCGCGGCCTCGCGACCGGCCCGGCCGGGAGCTGGTGGCCGATCTCGACCATCGGGACCTCGTACGGCTCGACGGGATGGGACGGGTGCGTCGGCGGGTTCTGCGGGGTCGGCCGGCTGTGCGGGGCGGGCTGGAGCGGCCGGCTCTGCTGGGGCGCCTGGCCCTGCTGGGACTGGTGGGACTGCTGGGACTGGTGGGGCGGGAGTGGGGCGGGGTGGGACGGGACGCCGCTCGGCATCGCGGGGACCGGGGGTGGGATCACTCCCGTGCGGGCGCCGGCCATCTGCACCAGGTAGGGGGCCAGGAACGCCGCCGCGAAGATCCAGAGCAGGCCGAAGAGCATGGCCTCGGCGAGGTCGAGGCCCACGTCGGCCCGGCCGGCGGCGGAGAGGCCGCCCCAGAAGTCGGTCCTGGCGGAGCCGGACGCCTCCATCCCGAAGCCGCTGACGCCGGCGAGAAGGAGGAAGAGGCCGAAGAAGACAGCGGCGGCGAGGAGTTGCTCGCCCCGGCCCGCGGACCGGCGGGCGGCCAGCACACCGAGGACCAGGGCGCAGACCGCGCCGAGCGCCAACGCGCCCACGACCGCCCAGGCGTTGACGGCGTCACCCAGCTCCGACAGTCCGAACGACTCGCGTTCGAAGCCGCCGTAGGGGCTGGATCCGCCGAGGCCGTAGCCGCCGGAGGAGTCGCCCCCGTAGGAACCGTCACCGAAGGCGCCCGAGCCGTTCCCGTAGGCGTCGTCGCCGTACGACGAGTCGTCCCCGTACCGCGAGCGGCCCGCCTCGGCCTCGACGGACGCGCCCCAGGAGACGCCGAGGAAGGTGAGGGCGATGTTGGGCAGCACGAACAGCGCGATGAGCAGCGGGTCGATGTCGTTGTCCCAGTCGGCCCTGACGTCGTCGCTCGACGCGAGGGTGATGAGGGCGACGAGCGAGCACAGGGCGAGCACGATCGCCATGGCGCGTACGGCCGTTCCGGTCGCCCGGAACAGGGAGCGCGGGCCGGGGCGCACGGCCAGCCAGGCGGCCAGGTCGTCACGCTGCAGCACCCCGCCCGAGACGGCCGCGGTGAGCACCAGCGCGCCGAGCGCGGCGAGCCACGGTGACGTGGAGACCTCGGCGAGGGCGACGGTGGGCTGCGCGAACAGCCCGAGCAGCAGGACGGCGACGGCCACCAGCAGCGTGACCCGCACGGCCGCTTCGAGCCCGGCGGAACGGCCGGGGACACCGGAAGCGCTGGGCACGCCGGGTGCGCCGGGGACGGTCCAGCCGGCGCCGGGTCCGGCGAAACCGGCGTACCCGGCCCGGGTCGCCAGACGGGTCCGCAGCTGCCGTACGCCCAGGTAGAGCGCGACGACGAACAGCAGCGTCACCGTGAGCGGGACCAGGGTGAGCGTGAAGCCGGCCTCGACGGTCCGGAGGTCGCCGGAGTAGCCGCCGCCGGTCTCGGAGACCTCGAAGCCGCCGCCGACGCCCTGGAGGAGCGAGGCGAGGGCGATGCCCACGCGGTCCCCGAAGCCGACGACGTCCTCCCCGTCCTGGCCGTAGTCGGGCAGGGCCAGGGCGACGGCGCCGCCGAGGAGCAGCAGCACCGGCCAGAGCGCCGCGAGCGCCGATCCGGCCCAGTCACCGCGTAAGGCCCGCCCCAGGAAGGCGCCCAGCGACGAGGGGCGGGAGGGGACCGGGGCGTGCTGGGGAGGCGGGGGCGGCGGCCCGCCGGGGGGTCCGCCCGCGGCCGGTCCCGCCGACGGCGGTGGAGGGGTCGCGGGCGGGGCCGCGGGAGGGGCGGCCGGCGGGGCCGAGGGGACCGGTATGCGTTCCCGCCCGCACTTCATGCAGTAACGCGCGTCGTCGGGACCGGGGGTCCCGCAGTGCGGACAGTAGGACGTCATGGAACGCTCCGTCATCCAGGGAACTCGTGCCGTGATCGGACGTGGACACACGTGTACTGCGCGTGTGGCGACGTATCAAACGGACGGCGTTTTCCGTTGACCGGTTCCCATCAACAGGGCGCCCTGCACGGCATGCCCCTTACGGGTGAGCCTTGAACCCCCGGTGCAGGGCGACGACCCCTCCGGTGAGGTTGCGCCAGGCGACCTTGTCCCAGCCGGCCTTCTGCAGCCGCTCGGCGAGACCGGCCTGGTCGGGCCAGGCGCGGATGGACTCGGCGAGGTACACGTACGCGTCGGGGTTGGACGACACGGCGCGGGCGGTCGGCGGCAGCGCCCGCATCAGGTACTCGGTGTAGACGGTCCGGAACGGCGCCCACGTCGGGTGCGAGAACTCGCAGATCACGACCCGCCCGCCGGGCTTGGTCACCCGGTACATCTCGCGCAGCGCGACGTCCGTGTCCTGGACGTTGCGCAGGCCGAAGGAGATGGTCACCGCGTCGAAGGTGTCGTCCTTGAACGGCAGCCGCGTGGCGTCGCCCGCGGTGAACGGCAGCCAGGAGGTGCGTTCCTTGCCGACCCGGAGCATGCCGAGGGAGAAGTCGCAGGGGACGACGTACGCGCCGGTCCGCGCGAAGGGCAGCGAGGAGGTACCGGTGCCGGCCGCGAGGTCCAGGACCTTCTGGGCGGGGCGGGCGTCCACCGCCCGGGCGACCTCCTTGCGCCAGCGCCGGTCCTGCCCGAGGGACAGCACGTCGTTGGTCAGGTCGTACCGTTCCGCCACTCGGTCGAACATAGAGGCGACTTCGTGCGGCTGCTTGTCCAGGGATGCGCGGGTCACGGGCCCATTGTGGCAGGAGGGGCCGAGCGCCCACGCAGCGCCTGTCCCGGCCATCACGGCATGGGCGTGTTTCGAAAGTCCCGTCTGCCCGCCGGGCAGACGACGCTCCTTTCGAAACACGCCCATGGCGCGCGGCCCGGTGTGATTGGTTTCCCGAGTGAGCAGCGTGAGGAATTCCCGAGAACCGGTCACCGCCCTGATATCCGTGTTGTCCGCACTGCTCCTGACCTGCGCGGGCTGCGCCACGGGGCCGACGCGGTCCGCGTCCGCGCCGGGCGCCCCCGACGCGAGGGCGACGGCCGGCGAGGCGGAGGCGGGACCCTCCACGGGGTACGCGCCCTACGTGGACGCCACGCGGGCATCCGACCTCGACGACGCCGGGTCGCCGGCCGCGTACCACCTCGCCTTCGTGATCGCCGACGGCGACGCCTGCGAGCCCGCGTGGAACGGGGCGACCGCGCTCGGCGACCCGGCGGTGAAGTCCCGTATCGCGGCGCTGACGCGGTCCGGGGCGTCGGTGCGGGTGTCGTTCGGCGGGGCGTCGGGGACGGAACTGGCCGACGTCTGCGCCGGCGCGGACGACCTCGCCGACGCGTACGGCGCGGCGCTCGACGCCGCCGGGGCGACGGCCGCCGACTTCGACGTGGAGGGCGACGCGCTGAAGGACGCCGACGCGGTGGACCTGCGGTCCGAGGCGATCGCCCGCCTGCAGCGGGACCGGCCCGGCCTCACCGTCTCGTTCACGCTGCCCGTGATGCCGTCCGGTCTCGACGACGACGCCCTCGCCCTGCTCGACTCGGCGAACGACGCGTCCGTGCAGGTCTCCACCGTCAACATCATGACCATGAACTACGCCAGTTCGTACGACGGCGACATGGGCGACTACGCGGAACGGGCCGCGAGGGCGACGCACCGGCAGGTGCGGGACGTGTTCGGGACGTCCAAGGCCACGGCGTGGCGGGCGCTCGCCCTCACCGCGATGCTCGGCGTCAACGACGTGGAGAACGAGACGTTCACGCTGGAGGACGCGGCGCAGGTGCGGGAGTTCGCGCAGGAGAAGGGCATCGCCTGGGTCTCCCTGTGGGCGACGTTCCGGGACCGGCGGTGCGGGGGCGGGGCGAGGGACGCCCTGACCGACTGCAGCGGGGTCGAGCAGGAGGACGGCGCGTTCG
Source organism: Streptomyces sp. HM190 (assembly GCF_009857135.1). Taxonomy (GTDB): domain Bacteria; phylum Actinomycetota; class Actinomycetes; order Streptomycetales; family Streptomycetaceae; genus Streptomyces; species Streptomyces heilongjiangensis. The sequence continues at coordinate 5,121,739 of NZ_CP047318.1, read as the reverse complement.
CGGAGGCGTTCTCGGGGTGAGCCGCCTGGTGCGCCGGCCCCGTCGTCAGCGGCGGCGGTGCACCAGGCGGCCCGCGCAGACCGTCGCCACGCAGGTGCCCGTCGCGTCGAACACCGCCAGGTCCGCCCGGCCGTCGTCGACGATCGCCGGGGGGCGGGGACCGGCGAGCACGACGACGTCGTTCCGCTCGGCGGCGGCACGGAGTTCGGGGGTGCCCGCGTGGTCCTCCAGCACGGCGGTCGCCCCGGACTTCAGCACCCCGTGGACGCGTTCCCGCGGGGTGGGCGCGTCGGGGAGCGGGCCCTCGTGGACGCGGGCGGGGCCGAGCACACCGGGCCACCGGCGGACGCGGGCGCCGGGGAACCGTTCCTGGAGCTCCTCCAGCGGTCCGGCGGCGCGGACCCGGGCGCCCTCGACGACCACGGCGCCGTCCCTGACGGGCTCCGGGTCGTCCCAGCTGAGGCGTACCTCGTCGGCGGCGTGGATCGTCAGCATGCGCGGGCTAGTTGGACGCGAGGATCTTCAGCTCGGGATGGGCCGTGCCGCCCTCGATCGCCGTGGAGGAGATGTGGGACATCACGCGCGCGTCGACGGGGTCGTCGGCCGGGTCGTCGTGGACCACGAGGTGTTCGTACGTCGTGGAGCGCTGGGCCGGGACCCGCCCCGCCGTGCGGATCATGTCGATCATTTCCTGGAGGTTGGAGCGGTGCTTGGCACCGGCCGCCGAGACGACGTTCTCCTCCAGCATGACCGAGCCGAGGTCGTCCGCGCCGTAGTGCAGCGTGAGCTGGCCCGCGTCCTGGCCGGTGGTCAGCCAGGAGCCCTGGATGTGGGCGATGTTGTCCATGAACAGCCGGGAGATCGCGATCATCCGCAGGTACTCGAAGATCGTGGCCTGGGTGCGGCCCTTCAGGTGGTTGTTCATCGGCTGGTAGAGGTACGGGATGAAGGCGCGGAACCCGCCCGTGCGGTCCTGTACGTCCCGGATCATGCGCAGGTGCTCGATGCGCTCGGCGTTGGTCTCACCGGTGCCCATCAGCATGGTGGACGTGGACTCCACGCCCAGCCGGTGCGCGGTCTCCATGATCTCCAGCCAGCGCTCGCCGGACTCCTTGAGCGGCGCGATGGCCTTGCGGGGGCGCTCGGGGAGCAGTTCGGCACCGGCGCCCGCGAAGGAGTCGAGGCCGGCGGCGTGGATGCGCCGGATCGCCTCCTCGACGCTCACCTTGGAGATCCTGGCCATGTGCTCGACCTCGGAGGCACCGAGGGAGTGGATGACCAGCTGCGGGAACTCCTTCTTGATGGCGGCGAAGTGCTTCTCGTAGTACTCGACGCCGTAGTCGGGGTGGTGGCCGCCCTGGAACATGATCTGGGTGCCGCCGAGTTCGACGGTCTCCGCGCAGCGGCGCAGGATGTCGTCGAGGTCGCGGGTCCAGCCCTTGTCCTTCGCCGTGGGCGGGGCGTAGAACGCGCAGAACTTGCACGCCGTCACGCAGACGTTCGTGTAGTTGATGTTGCGCTCGATGATGTACGTCGCGATGTGCTCGGTGCCCGCGTACCGGCGGCGGCGCACCGCGTCCGCGGCGGAGCCCAGCGCGTGCAGCGGGGCGTCGCGGTAGAGGTCGAGCGCCTCCTCCGGTGTGATCCGCCCACCCTCGGCGGCACGGTCGAGAACGGACTGGAGGTCGGCCTTCTCGGTCACCGGGAGCGTCCCTTTCGTAAGGGTTGGACGGACCACGCCAGCCTACGCCAGCCGCCACGACCGGCCGACGTCAGCCCTGACGTGCCCGCCCACGTCCGGGACGTCACGCCGCGTAGGCCTCCAGGAGCAGGCCCGCGTACGCTCCCCCGATCATGAACGGTCCGAGGGCGACGAGTTGCCGGCGGGCCGCCCGGCCGCGCACGGCCTGGACGACGGTCCAGACGCTGCCGACGACCGCGCCGGCGAAGGTGCCGACGTACAGGGCGCCCCAGCCGTACCAGCCGAGGACCGCGCCGAGGCCCACGGCGAGCTTCACGTCACCGAAGCCGAGGGCGAGGGGGCGGATGAGGAACAGGAGGAAGTACGCGCCGCCGAGGGTGAGGGCGCCCAGCGCCGCGGTGCGCCACTCCCCCGCGTGTTCCGGGGTGACGGCGGCGCCGCCCAGGAGGAGGAGCGCGAGGGCGGCGAAGGGCAGGGTCAGCGGATCGGGGAGGCGCTGCACCTTGAGGTCGACCAGGACGAGGAGCACACCGACCGGGGTGAGCAGCAGCCAGACCCCGAGCTCCGGACGCACGCCGGTGGCCAGGGCGAGGGAGGCGCAGACGACGGCGGTGAGCAGGGCGACGGCACGGGTGCTCGGGCCGTAGGTGCAGGGGGCGGGGGACGTGGGGGCAGGGAGTGTGGTCGCGGGAGGCGTGGTCGCGGGGCCGGGAGCCGGGCAGCGGGCTCGGCCCAGCCAGCCGTGGGCCGGGCCGGTGAGGGGGTGGCCCGCGGGGCAGGTGGTCTGCCAGGGGGAGTCCTCGTCGACGGCGAAGCGGTAGGCGGGGCGGGGCAGCAGGGCGCCTGCCGCCGCGCCCCAGAGGGCGGCGGCTGCCGTCAGGGCGGTCAGCCAGAGGTCCGGATCCACGGGGTCAGCCTAGGGGGGTGCGGCGTGGGGCCGGCGAGGGTTTAACGCCCCCGCAGACCCTGCCCGTCCCGTCCTCCAGGGGCCGCTTCCCCTTAGACCTCCAGGGGCCGCTTCCCTTTCGACCCCGCCGGTTCTCCGTTCGGGTGGGCGGGGTTCGTCCGGGGGCGCGGGAACGGCGTGGGCCGGTCGCGCGGTTCACCGCGTCCCTAGGGGGCCGCGGGCGCCGCGTAGCAGCGGACCTTCACCGTCTGTTCGGGGCTCCATCGCTGTTCGACCGTGGCCAGGTGGTGCCAGCCGAGGCGTTCGTAGAGGGTCGCGGCCGCGACGTCGGACTCGACGACGTCGAGCACCGGGTGCAGGGCGCGGCCCCGTGCCTCGGCCGTGGCCCGCGCCACCAGCAGCGCGCCGATCCCGTGGCCCCGGGCCGCCGGGGACACGAACAGCCGGTTGACCACGGCGGTCGTCTCGGCGCCCACCGCGGCGCGGGCGGCCCAGAGGCCGGGCGCCGCGTCCGTGTCGTCGGGGTGGGAGAGGCCGATGTGGCCGACGACGCGGTCGTCGAGTTCCGCCACCCACGCGGCGACGAGCGGGGCCGGGGTCAGCCAGAGCTTCGGGCGCTCGGGCCAGTTCACCGGGTAGCCGTCCTGCTCGTGGACCGCCGCCAGGACCCGCGCGCAGGCGTCGAGGTCGTGGTCGGTCCTCGGCCGGACGGCAGGGAGGTGAACCGGGGGCGCGTCGGCGGCGCTGTCGTTTCTCACGGCGGCATCGGACCACGGTCCCCCGCCCGGGACCACTGGATTCCCACGGATCCCTACCGCAGCTTCTTCAGCCGGGCCGTCGGGTCACCGGCGTCCGCGTTGTCCGCGGCGTACTGGAGCGCGTCGCCGTCGAGGGTGAGGGTGACGACGTGGGTGTTCCTGGTGCAGGTGCCGGGGTTGTTCTCGGTGTCGGCGATGCTGGTGGCCAGGACGTGTGCGTCCGTCACCTTCTTGAGGACGAGCTTGTCGTCGCAGGCCCCGCCCAGGGGGTCGACCGAGCGGAAGGTGCCGAGGTCCCCTCCCACGGTGGTCTGTTTCAGGGTGACCCGGAACGTGCCGGCCGGGAGCTTGCCGTCCAGGGCGTAGCCGTCGCCCTCCCAGGTGCCGAGGTACTTCGCCGGTACGTCGCCCTTCGTGTCGCCGGGGGCCTCGGAGGCGCCCGCGGTCGCCGACGGCGCGGGGGCCGCGGCGTCACCGTTGCCGTCGTCCTTGCTCTGGAGCACCCCGAAGACGAACACCGACCCCAGGCTCACCGCCGCGAAGGCCCCCGCCACGGCCAGCGCGATCGAACAGCTCACTCTCCGGCCGCGCCCGTTCGCCTCGGCCGTCGAGGCGGCGGCCACGCTCAGGGAGAGCCTGCCGGGGGTGCCCGGCGGCACGGTGTCCGCCACCGCGGCGTCCGCGCGTGCGCCGGGCACGTACGTGGCGGGGCCGGAGTGCGCGGACGGCGCCGACGACATCGACGGCGCTGACGGCGCCATGACGGGCGGCGGCCCGAACGTGCCGCTCACACCATCCGCCCCACCGGCCCCACTCGCACCACTCGCCCCACCGACTGCGGCAACCCCACCGCCCGGCGTGGCATCCGTTGTCGGCGGCGTACCCGGCTCCCCCACCGAAGGGCTGCTGAACTCCACCGGACCGGAGAGGCCCGGTTCCGTCGCGTCCAGGTTGAGGAGCCGGACGGCGCTGCGGCCGACCTGCTCGACGAGCGAGCCGGGGAGCCAGCCGGCCGCGACCAGGCGGGCGGCGCCGTCGGGGGCGAGGGCGCGGGCCAGCTCGTCCGGGGCGGGCCGGGCGCCCGGGTCCTTCGTGAGGCAGTGCTCGACCAGCTCGCGCAGGCCACCCCGCAGACCGTCCAGCCGGGGCGGCTCGTGGACGACCTTGTAGAGGAGCGCGGCGGAGGAGTCGCCGGGGAAGGGGGACTCCCCGGTCGCGGCGTACGCGAGGACCGCACCGAGGGAGAAGACGTCGGCGGCGCCGGTGACGCCCTGGCCGAGGATCTGCTCGGGGGACATGTAGCCGGGGGAGCCGATGGAGACGCCCGTGGAGGTGAGGGAGGCCGTGCCGTCGGTGGCGCGGGCGATGCCGAAGTCGATGAGGAGCGGGCCGTCCACGGTGAGCAGCACGTTGGAGGGCTTCACGTCGCGGTGGACCAGGCCCAGCGCGTGGACGGCGGAGAGCGCCTCGGCGAGGCCGGCGCCCAGCACCCGGACGGTGTGCTCGGGCAGCGCGCCGCCGTCCGCGACGGCCGCCGAGAGGGAGGGTCCGGCCGCGTACCCGGTCGCCACCCAGGGGACGGACGCCTCCGGGTCGGCGTCGAGGACGGGGGCCGTCCAGGCGCCGCCCACCCGCCGGGCGGCCTCCACCTCGCGACGGAAGCGGGCCCGGAACTCCTCGTCCAGCGCGAAGTGCGGGTGCACCACCTTCACGGCGACGGTGCGTCCGCCGGCGCTGCGTCCGAGGTAGACCCGGCCCATCCCGCCGGAACCGAGCCGGCCGAGCAACCGGTAGGGCCCCACGGCCGTGGGTTCGCCGACGTCGAGCGGCTGCATCGCCCCACCCCTCCCCCGCACTTCCCCTCCAGGGCTCCTCAGCAGCGTAGTGCCGTACGCCCGCAGGAGAATACGGACGCCGCACGTCAGTCCCGCAGAACCCGGAATGCGTCGAACCGATGTCCGGCGACGGCTCGGTGACCGGCGGAGGAATTCCTCAGGAAAGCAGCTCCACCTTCACATCCGCCGGAAATCCCGTGGTGGGCCCGACCCGGCGGGCGAACTCGGCGACCGCCCGCAGCTGCGGGGCGCCGAAGCGGAAGTCGAGGGTGGTGAAGTACTGCTCCAGGACCCGCTCGTCGAAGGCCTCCCAGCGGGCGGCCTGCTCCGCGACCTTGGCGACCTCGACCAGGGAAAGGTCACGGGAGGCCAGGAACGCCTCGTGGACCTGCCGGGTGACCTGCGGGTTCCGCTCCAGGTAGTCCCGGCGCGCCGCCCACACCGCGAAGACGAACGGCATCCCCGTCCACTCCTTCCACATGGCACCCAGGTCGTGCACCTGGAGGCCGTAGGTGGGGCCGTCGAGCAGGTTGGCCCGCAGCGCCGCGTCGCCGATGAGCACGGCCGCCTCCGCCTCCTGCATCATCAGCGAGAGGTCGGGCGGGCAGGTGTAGTACGACGGCCGCACGCCGACGCTCTCGGCCAGCAGCAGCTGCGCGAGGCGTACGGAGGTGCGCGAGGTGGAGCCGAGGGCGACGCGGGCGCCGTCCAGACGTTCGAGGGGGACCTGCGAGACGATGACGCAGGACATCACCGGACCGTCGCAGCCGACCGCGATGTCGGGGAAGGCGACCAGGTCGTCGGCGTTGCGGAGGAACTCGACGAGGGTGATGGGGCCGATGTCGAGGTCGCCGCGCACCAGCTGCTCGCTGAGCTTCTCCGGGGTGTCCTTCGTCAGCTCGAAGTCGAGGAGCGTGCCCGTTCTCGCGAGCCCCCAGTACAGGGGCAGGCAGTTCAGGAACTGGATGTGGCCTACACGCGGCCTGGTGCGAGAATTGTCCACATCGCGAGGCTAGACCTCATGAGGTACGGTCCGGGGACCGGGGTACCGAGCGGCGGGCACGAGGCGATCGAGGGACGGTCGTCAATCCGGCGCAACGATCACTCAAACATCTGGGTGACGTGATCTTGACCTCTATTGCTTCCGGCTGCCCGCGTGCTAGGCTCGCCGCAAGTTGCAGTTTGGTTTCCCTTGCAGTACAGAGCCTGCGGAGCATGTAACCGCAGGCTCTAGTCGTTTTCAGACGTATGCAGTTGTGCGGCACTGTTTCACACTTGCAGGTTCTGGAGCAGGGCGACCCTTTGGGCCCAAGGAGGGCTTATGGCTACCGGAACCGTTAAGTGGTTCAACGCCGAAAAGGGCTTTGGTTTCATCGCCCAGGAAGGCGGCGGCCCCGACGTCTTCGTTCACTACTCCGCGATCAACGCCAACGGGTTCCGTTCGCTTGAGGAGAACCAGCAGGTCTCCTTCGACGTGACCCAGGGTCCGAAGGGCCCGCAGGCGGAGAACGTCACCGCCATCTGAGGCCGTTCCAGTCTCTGATCCGGACCTGAAAGCAGTACCCAAGGAGTCCCGCGCCGCACGGCAACGGGACTCCTGCCTTTTTCCCTGCTTTTCCCGACGGGCCGCGACCGTCGAATGGGCCGCGCCTATCGGATGGCCCGCGCCTATCGGATGGCCCGCGACCGTCGGGTGGCCCGCGACCGTCGAATGGGCCGCGCTTATCCGACGGGCCGCGACCGATGGGCAGCGCCTATCGGATGGGCCGCGCCTATCGGATGGCCCGCGACCGCCGGATGGCCCGCGACCGCCGGATGGGCCGCGACCGTCGGATGGGCCGCGACCGTCGGATGGGCCGTGCCTTTCAGATGTGCTGCATGACGAGCACGAACGACGTTCCCGGCGCCAGCGCCTCGTACGAGTGCGGGACGTCGCCCCGGAAGGCCATGTAGTCACCCGGCCCCAGCACGACCTCCTCGCCCCGCGGGCCCGCCTTCACCCGGCCCGTGCTCACGGTGAGGTGTTCGACCGTCCCCGGGATGTGCGGCTCCGACTCCCGCACCGACCCCGGTTCCAGCCGGGTGCGGTAGATGTCGCGGCGGGCGCCCGGCGGGCTCGCGGAGAGCAGCACCGCCGTGTAGCTGGAGTGCTCGGAGTGGACCGCGGGGCCCTCCCCCGCCCGGACGACCTGCACCGCGGGCGCCGGCGGTTCGATCAGCGCGCTGAACGGCACCCCGAGCGCCACGCCCAGCGCCCACAGCGTCTCCATGCTCGGGTTGCCGCTCGCCGCCTCCAGCTGGGACAGCGTGGACTTGGCGATCCCGGCGCGTTTGGCCAGCTCGGAGAGGGAGAGCCCGGCGCGGGCGCGCTCCCGGCGCAGGGCGGCGGCGATCCAGTCGAGCGGGAGGCGCGCCGGGGGTCCCCCGTCGCTCCGCGTCCGTCCGGCGGCGTTCTCGGGCGCTGCGTCGGCCATGTCGTTCGCTCCAGAAGTACGATCGTTCGCCTTGACGAACAGGATGCCTGCTGTTCATTGTAGGAAACATGCGTTCGCTTCTCCGAACAGGCCGCGTCCGGCGTCCGGACGTCCCCGACCCCGAGCTGCTCCGCGACATCGCCCTGGTGTGCGCGGCCGGGGGTGTCGTCGGACTCTCCTTCGGCGCGATCTCGGTGGCGGGCGGGCTCCCGGTGTGGGTGCCGGTGGTGATGTCGGTCGTCGTGTACGCGGGGGCGGCGCAGTTCAGCGCGGTGGGCATCCTGCTGGCCGGGGGCGGCCCGTTCGCGGCGGCCGCCACGGGGCTGCTGCTCAACACCCGCAACGCGGCGTTCAGTCTCGCGGTCGCCGACGTCCTGGGCCGGGGCCGGCTCACCCGGCTGGTGGGGGCGCACCTCGTCACCGACGAGACGGCGGCCTTCGCCCTGGCCCAGCGCGATCCGGTACGGCGCCGGGTCGCGTTCTGGGTCTCCGGGATCGGCCTGTTCACCACGTGGAACGTCTGCGTCCTCGCGGGTGCGCTCGCCGGGTCCGCCCTGGGCGACACCGCCGCGTACGGCCTCGACGCCGCCTTCCCCGCCGTGCTCGCCGCACTCGTCCTGCCCGCCCTGCGCGAGCGGCCTCCGGTACGGCGGGCCGCGCTGCTCGGGGCGGTGGTGGCGCTGGCGGCCACCCCGCTGACCCCCACCGGGGTCCCCGTGCTCCTCGCGCTGGCCGGTCTGCTCGCCTGGCGGCCCTCGACGCGGGGGAGGGCGGCGGCATGACCGGCGGGGTCGTCGTCGCGACGCTGGTCCTGGCGGTGGGGACGTACGCCCTCCGGCTCACCGGCCCGCTGCTGCACGGGCGGATCGAGGTCCCCGCACGCGTCCGGGACCTACTGGCCGCCGCGGCCGTGGTGCTCCTGGTGGCCCTGCTCACCACGGGCGCCCTGACCGAGTCGGGCGGCACCGCGGGCTGGGCCCGACCCGCCGGGGTCCTGGTGGGAGGCGTACTGGCATGGCGGAGGGCGCCGTTCGCGGTGGTGGTGCTGGGGGCGGCGGCGACGGCGGGGGTGCTGCGGGCGATGGGGGTGCCTTAGGCGTAGGCGACGGCACGGTCGGGGCATCTCCAGCAAGCGACCCGGCCGGGCACACGCCCACCTCTCGGGCCCGCCCCCCGTACGACGCCTGCCCCCCGTACGACGCCTGCCGCTCGCACGACGCCTTCCCCCCGTACGACGCCTGCCGCTCGCACGACGCCTTCCCCCCGTACGACGCCTTCCCCCCGTACGACGCCTATCTCTCGTACAGCCCCTCGATCTCCGTCGCGAACGCCTTCTCGATCGCCTCCCTCCGCAGCTTCATCGACGGGGTCAGGTGGCCCGCCTCCTCCGTGAAGCCGCCGGGGACGACGGTGAAGCGGCGGATGGACTCGGGGCGGGAGACCAGGCGGTTGGCCTCGTCCACCGCCCGTTGGAGGACGCCGCGCAGTTCCGGGTCGTCCACGAGGAGTTCCGCGGGCACGGCGTGCTTGCCGTTCATCTGGCGCCAGTGGGTGATGCCCTCGGGGTCCAGGGTCAGCAGGGCGGTGACGTACGGGCGGCGGTCGCCGACGACCATGGCCTGGGCGATCAGCGGGTGGGAGCGGAGCCAGTTCTCCAGCGGGGCCGGGGCCACGTTCTTGCCGCTGTCGGTGACCAGGATCTCCTTCTTGCGGCCGGTGATGGTGAGGTAGCCCTCCTCGTCGAGCCGGCCGATGTCGCCGGTGGCGAACCAGCCGTCGGGGCTCGTGGGGACGACCCCGCCGACCTGCGGGTCCCAGTAGCCGCGGAAGATCTGGCCGCCGTGGAGGAGGATCTCGCCGTCGGCGGCGATGCGCACGCGTGTCCCGGGCAGCGGCCGGCCGACCGTGCCGAGGCGGGGGCGCACCGGCGGGGTGACCGTCACGGCCGCCGTGGTCTCCGTCATGCCGTAGCCCTCGAAGACGTCGATGCCGGCGCCGGCGAAGAAGGCGGCCAGGCGGCGGCCGAGCGGGGAGCCGCCGCAGATGACGTAGCGGACCCGGCCGCCGAGGGCGTTGCGGATGCGGCGGTAGACGAGGGGGTCGTAGAAGGTGCGGGCCGCCTTGAGGAAGGCGGTGGGGCCGGGGCCGGTGCCCTGCTGCGCGGACTCCAGGGCCTCGCCGTAGCGGCGGGCCACCGCGGCGGCGCGGTCGAAGGAGGAGGCGCGGCCCATGCGTTCGGCGGACGCGCGGGCCGTGTTGAAGACCTTCTCCAGGACGTACGGGATGAGCAGCAGGAACGTCGGGCGGAACGACTTCAGGTCCGCGAGCAGGTCCTGCGTGCGGAAGCTCGGCGAGTGGCCGACGCGGATCCGGGCCCGCATGCAGGCGATCGCCACCATGCGGCCGAAGACATGGGCGAGCGGGAGGAAGAGGAGGGTGGACGCCTCCTCGTCGGTCTTCGCCCGGAAGATCGGGTAGAGGAGGTCGATCGCGTTGTCGACCTCGGCGAAGAAGTTGCCGTGGGTGAGGGCGCAGCCCTTGGGGCGGCCGGTGGTGCCCGAGGTGTAGATGAGGGTGGCGAGGGTGTCGGGGCCCAGCACCCCGCGCCGGACGGCGACTTCCTGGTCGGACACGTCCCGGCCCCGCTCGGCGAGGCGGTCCATGTGGCCCTTGTCGAACACCCACATGTGGCGGAGGTCGGGGATGCGGTCGATTTCGGGGCCGAGGGCGGCGGCCTGGGCGGTCGTCTCCACCGCGAGGGCGACCGCGCCGGAGTCCTGGAGGATCCAGCGGGTCTGGAAGTCGGAGGAGGTGGGGTAGACGGGGACGGTGACGAGCCCCGCCGCCCAGGCCGCGAAGTCCAGCAGCGTCCACTCGTACGTCGTCCGCGCCATGATGGCGATCCGGTCGCCCGGCGTCAGGCCCTCGGCGATCAGGCCCTTCGCCACGGCGAGCACCTCGGCGGCGAACTCGGCCGCGGTGACGTCCCGCCAACGACCGCCGTGGCCACTGCCACTGCCACTGCCACTGCCAGTGGTACTGCCGTTGACGTCGTCGTGCTTGCGGCTGAGGACGACCGCGCCGGGGTGGTGGTCCGCGTTGTCGAAGGGGATGTCCGCGAGCGAGCCGTAGGTGCCGGGCGTGACCAGCGGGGGGACGTACGCCTCTCGTACCGTGCCGTCCAGCCGCTTCAACTCGGGTTCCACGAGCAGGGGTTCGCTGTGATCGGAGGGGGACACGGGCGGCTCCTGGGCGTTCGGTGTGCCCGGATCGTACGGGGTCGGTGTGTGAGGTTCGTGTGAGTGTGGAGGTGGTCCGGGGATGTTCCGGGGGTGGGGATGTGCAATGTCGTGCGATGCTCCGCCGCAGGTCACAGAGGCGCCGCATAACCTGAGGGTCACTCATCTCCCCGGCCCGCGCCCCTGCCTCCCGCACCCTTACCTCGGGTAACCTGACTGAGGAGTAAGAAGTTCGCCGCACCGGGGAGAAGCCGGGGAGAAGGGGAAACCGTCCGATGCCTCAGCTCACCCTCACCGGTCCGCCGCTCCTCCCGCCCCTGCTCGCGCGGGGCGCCCTGCTCTCCCCGTGCAAGAGCCTCCGGCTGCCCCGTACGGCCGCCGCCCGGCACGGCGACGGCACGGTCGGCCGGCTGGACCGGCTCGTCCTGCCCGGCGTGCGGATCGACCTCGCGCGGCTCGCCGCGTACGAACGGGTCTGCGGCTTCCCCACCGGCGAGGACGCCGTCCCGCTCACGTATCCGCACGTCCTCGGTTTCCCGCTCGCCATGCGGATCATGTCCGGCCGCGCCTTCCCGCTGCCCCTGCTGGGACTCGTCCACACCTCGATCGAGATCACCCGCCGCCGACGGCTGCCGGCCACCGGGGAGTACGAGCTGACGGTGTACGTGGACGGGTTGACGCCGCACCGCCGGGGCACCGAGGCCACGGTCGTGACGGAGGTACGGGACACCGGCGGCGACGGCGGCTGGGACGAGATCGCCTGGGAGTCCCGCAGCACGTACCTCGCCCGGCACCGGTCGGGCGAGGCCGCGAACCCGGCCGACGGGGACCGGCGGCCGACGACCGCGCCACTCCCCGCCACCGCCGCCACTGTCGGTGACGGTGACGGTAGCGGTAGCGGTAGCGGCAGTGACGGCGCCGTCGTCGGTGACGCCGACGGCCCGGACGCGCCGCCCGCGGCGTTCGCCGCCAGGGTCCGACGCGCGTCGGCTCCCGCGCCGCTGCCCGCGCTCGCCGAGTGGCGGCTCGGCGCGGATGTGGGACGGCGCTACGGGGCGGTCTCGGGCGACCGGAACCCCATCCACCTCCACCCCCTCGGCGCCCGCCTCTTCGGGTTCCCGCGCGCCATAGCCCACGGCATGTGGACCGTCGCCCGCTGCCTCGCCGAGCACGGCACGCCCCCGGCGGCCCTGGTCCGCGCCGAGTTCCGCGCACCGGTCCCCCTCCCGAGCACCGTCACCTACGCGGCGGACGGCCGCTCCGGCGGCGACTTCGAACTCCGCGGCCCGGACAACGGGGCCGGGGAGCGGGCGCGGCGGGTGCACGTGACGGGAAGCGTGTATCCGCTGCTCCACTGACCTGGGCTACGGCGCGCCCGCTCGACGCCCGGCCGCGTCGGCGCCGACGGCCCGGAGCCGTGCCAGGCACTCGGCGACGAAGGCGGGGAAGGCGTCCCGGTAGTAGGAGATGCCGCTGACGCCCGCCGCGATGGCCCAGGCGCGGGCGCGGTTCCAGGTCGCGTCGTCGAGGTTCAGGGCGTCCCGGTAGGCCTGGCGTGCGCGCGGGGGCAGGTCCCAGAGCGTGGAGTGCTCGGCGTCGGGAAAGCCGACCGAGAGCCATCCGAAGTCGATGACTGCGTGGAGCCTGCCCTCCCTGACCAGGAGGTTGGTGGGCTTGAGGTCACCGTGCAGCCACACATGCGGTCCGGAGGGCTCGGGCAGGGCGAGCGCGGCCCGCCACAGCTGTTCCAGGACATCGACGTCCAGTTCGGTGCCCACGGTGGCCCGGCAGTCGTCGAAACATCCGCTGATCCACCGGTCACACGGGCCCAGGGCACCGCCGCGGTACCAGCTGAGGGCATCCGTGCGCACCGCTCCCATGAGGTCGATCTCGTGGAGGTCCCGCACGAACGCGGCCAGATCGGCTCCGAGGAGGGCCCAGTCCTGGACGGTGTCCGGGCCGACCTCGTAACCGTCGATCCAGCGGTGGACCGACCAGGCGAGAGGGAAGGCACCGGTGGGCGTCCCAGCGTGGACCGGCTCGGGAATCGGATACGAGAGCAGGGGCGCCAGCCGGGGAAGCCACTCCTGTTCCTTCCGCACGGCCCGTCCCTTTTCCGCGGTGCGGGGAAGTCGTACGAGCAGGTCGTCGCCCAGCCGGTACATGGTGTTGTCCGTCCCCGCGCCCGCGTGCGACAGCGGCAGGTCGGCCCACTGCCGGCACTGTGCCTGGAGCAGCGACCGGACCAGCGTCTCGTCGACCGGGATCTCACCCTCGTGAAGCGTCACACCGGGAATCCCACCGCAGCGGGGCCCGGAGACCAACGACTTTCCGCACCGGTGGAAGGGGCGGCGCCCGCGCGCCGGTGGCGTGGTGACGCGGCGGAGTGGTGGGAGCTGGGGCGCGTCGTGCGGGTGGGGGTTCGGCCGGGGTCCGGGGCACCGGGCCGGCACGGGGGTGTCTAGGCCGGGGCGGTGTCGGCCGGTGGGGTCCACGGGTGGCCGTCCATCAGGTTGCCGAGGCCGGACCAGGCGAAGTTCATGAGGGTGGCGGCGGCCTGGCGGGCCGTGAGGCCGGGCGTGGTGTTGGCCCAGGCCGCGAGGGCTTCGGCGGCGCCGACCAGGGCCTCGGCGAGGCCGGCGACCTCGCGTTCGGGGAGGGACGGGTCGCGGCGGGCCTCTCGGGCGGCGACCAGGATCAGCCCCGTCACGAACGCCACCATCTCCTCGCGCATCGCGGCGACCTCGGCGGCGAAGGGTTCCCCGTGCGTCCGGGCCTGGAGGTGCAGGACGGCCCAGGCGTCCGGGTTGCGCGCGGTGTGCGTGAAGAACGCCCGCAGCCCTTCCCAGAGCTGCCGGTCGGCGGGCAGCTCGGGGTTGACGCCCTCGCGCACGGCGGTGGTGAGCGCCTCGGCCTCACGGCGGATGCAGGCGGTGAAGAGGTCTTCCTTCGAGTTCAGGTACAGGTACACCAACGGCTTGGACACGCCCGCCAGTTCGGCGATCTCGTCCATGGAGGCGGCGCGGTAGCCGCGCTGCCCGAACGTCCGCACGGCCGCGTCCAGCATCTGCTGTTCCCGTACCGCCCGGGGCATCCGTTTGTTCTTCACAGCACCCATGCGGGCAAGCGTACGGTTCTGCCGCCGGGAAAGATCCGGTCCGGCGGCGGGGCTACGAAGCCTTGACGCCCTCGGGGGCCTCGGCGGTCCCGGAAGCCTTGGCGGGCTCGTCGCCGTCGCGGTCCTCCGCGGACGGGGTGTTCCCGCTGCGGGCCACGTCGTCCGCCTCGTCCTCCTGGCTGCGGTTGGCGGCGAGGTTGGACTTCACGCGGCCGATGGAACGGTCGAGGCGCGGGGCGATCTGTTCCGAGGCCCGGTCGCGCTCCTTGCGCAGGGCCACGAAGCTGATCGGCGCGGAGACGACGAGGGCCAGCATGATCATCCACATGCCGTTGGAGGCGCCGAGACCGCGGGGGGCGATACCGGAGTAGACGAGGGCCCAGACGACCACGAAGCAGCCCACGAAGATCCCGAGGCGCATCAGTGTGTAGCGGAGCATCTCAATCCACTCTTCCGTTTCCGTACCGGACGTTCCCAAGGGCCACCGTCCAGTGAAGCACGGTCGGGGGGCGATCTTGCACGGGGGTACGGGCGGCGGTGCGGGCGCGGCTCAGGTCAGGTCAGGTCAGGTCAGGTCAGGTCAGGTCAGGTCAAGGACAAGAGCATCGTGATGTCGTCGCGGTGGTCGCCGGGGGCGACCCGGATGGCGCCGGGGACGCGGCCGACCTCCTTGTAGCCGCAGGCGGCGTAGAAGTGCTCCAGGCCGAGGCCGCCGCGACAGGTGAGGCGGACGGCCTCGATGCCGTCGAAGCCGCGGGCCGCGTCCTCGGCCGCCCTCATCAGGTCGCGGCCGTAGCCCTTGCCCTGGTGGGAGGGGTGCACCATCACCGTGTACAGCCACACCCAGTGCGTCATCAGGCGGTGCGTGTTGAAGCTGAAGAACGCGGTGGCCGCGGGCGCGCCCGCCGCGTCGAACCCGACCAGCAGCCGTTGCCGGCCCTCCGCCAGGCCCACCATGTGCTTCACCAGCTCGGGCCGTATCGCCTCCGGCGACACCGGCGCCACGAACCCGACGGCTCCACCGGCGTTGGAGACGTCCGCCCAGAGGTCGAGGATGCCGTCGCGGAGGTCGGGCGTGAGGGGCGGGTCCAGCTGGAAAGTAAGGGCCATGGGGCGAGATTAGCCATTACGTTCG
Source organism: Streptomyces sp. HM190 (assembly GCF_009857135.1). Taxonomy (GTDB): domain Bacteria; phylum Actinomycetota; class Actinomycetes; order Streptomycetales; family Streptomycetaceae; genus Streptomyces; species Streptomyces heilongjiangensis. Next base: position 5,106,571 of record NZ_CP047318.1, on the reverse strand, counting down.
GTGGCGCTCAAACGGATTCGGATCGTGGACACGTGTGCTGGAGCATGAAGGACGGGCAGCCACAGGCCCGAACCATCAGGGACGCAGGCCCCACCCATCACGGACGCAGGCCCCACCCATCCGGGACGTAGACCCGCCCTGTCAGGGGCCCGGGGAGCTGCGCGAGCAACCCCCGGCCCCTGGGCACCCGGCCCCCCTCACACCCGCATGGGCTGCGGGGACTCCCGCCGCAGCGGGTCCGCTCCCTCGTACTCGCGGATGATCTCGTACCGCGTGTTCCGCTCCACCGGCCGGAACCCGGCGTCGCGGATGAGGTCGAGCAGGTCCTCCCGGGTCAGCTTGTTCGGCGTGCCGTAGTTGTCCGCGTCGTGCGTGATCTTGTACTCGACGACCGAGCCGTCCATGTCGTCGGCGCCGTGCTGCAGCGCGAGCTGCGCGGTCTGGACGCCGTGCATCACCCAGAAGACCTTCACGTGCGGGACGTTGTCGAACAGCAGCCGCGACACCGCGAACGTCTTCAGCGCCTCCGCACCCGTCGCCATCCGCGTCCGCGCCTGGAGCCGGTTGCGGACCTTGCCGTCCTTCATGTCCACGAAGTCGTGCTGGTAGCGCAGCGGGATGAAGACCTGGAAGCCGCCGGTCTCGTCCTGCAGCTCACGCAGCCGCAGGACGTGGTCGACGCGGTGCCGGGGCTCCTCGATGTGGCCGTAGAGCATGGTGCACGGAGTCTTCAGACCCTTCTCGTGCGCCAGGCGGTGGATCCGCGACCAGTCCTCCCAGTGGGTGCGGTGGTCGACGATGTGCCGGCGGACCTCCCAGTCGAAGATCTCCGCGCCGCCGCCCGTGAGGGACTCCAGGCCCGCGTCGATCAGTTCGTCGAGGATCTCCGACGCGGACAGCCCGCTGATCGTCTCGAAGTGGTGGATCTCGGTGGCCGTGAAGGCCTTCAGCGAGACGTTCGGCAGGGCCGCCTTCAGCTCCCGCAGCGAGCGGGGGTAGTAGCGCCACGGCAGGTTCGGGTGCAGCCCGTTGACGATGTGGAGTTCCGTGAGGTTCTCCGACTCCATCGCCTTGGCGAGCTTCACCGCCTCCTCGATGCGCATCGTGTACGCGTCCTTCTCCCCCGGCTTGCGCTGGAAGGAGCAGTAGGCGCAGGAGGCCGTGCACACGTTGGTCATGTTGAGGTGGCGGTTGACGTTGAAGTGGACGACGTCGCCGTTCTTCCGCGTCCGCACCTCGTGTGCGAGCCCGCCCAGCCACGCCAGGTCGTCCGACTCGTACAGCGCGATGCCGTCCTCACGGGTCAGCCGCTCGCCGGAGCGGACCTTCTCCTCCAGCTCGCGCTTGAGCCCGACGTCCATGCCTCCGCCTTCCCTCAGTGTTCCCTCGATGACAACCCCGCCACCGTACTCCCCCGGGGTCTACTGCTCCTCGGGCAGCTCTCCCACCCTGTTCTCCCACTTCGTGGAGAGCACGATCGTGGTGCGGGTCCGGGAGACGCCCTTCGTGCCCGACAGCCGGCGGATCGTCTTCTCCAGGCCGTCGACGTCGGTGGCGCGCACCTTGAGCATGAACGAGTCGTCGCCTGCGATGAACCAGCAGTCCTCGATCTCGTCGAGGTCGCGGAGCCGGTTCGCCACGTCCTCGTGGTCGGCGGCGTCGGAGAGCGAGATCCCGATGAGCGCGATCACGCCGAGGCCGAGGGAGGCCGCGTCGACGGTGGCGCGATAGCCGGTGATGACACCGGCGGCCTCCAGCCGGTTGATGCGGTCGGTGACACTGGGTCCCGACAGGCCGACGAGGCGCCCCAGCTCCGCGTAGGAGGCCCGGCCGTTCTCCCTCAGGGCCTGGATGAGCTGCCTGTCCACCGCGTCCATGCGATCGGTTGCCTTCCGCTGAAGAGTTGCACTGAAGATTGCTCGGTGAGATGGGTGGTGCGCGTACGTGCGGGGTGAGCGGATGCCGCTCAGGTGACCGTGGGGGCCGTCGTGCCGGTGGTGCCGGTGGTGCCCGTGTCGCCCGTCCCGGAGGGGCGGGACCCTCCGATCTCGCCCTTCCAGCGCCGGTACAGGGTGTGCGGGACGCCCGCCGCGTCCAGTACCCGTCCGGCGACGAAGTCCACCAGGTCCTGGATGTGCGTGGCCCCCGCGTAGAAGGCCGGGGAGGCGGGCAGTACGGTCGCTCCCGCGTCGTCCAGGGTCACCAGGTGCCGCAGGGTCTGCCCGTTCAGCGGCGTCTCCCGTACGGCGACGACGAGCCGGCGCCGTTCCTTCAGGGTGACGCTCGCCGTCCGTTGCAGCAGGTCCTTGCTGAGCCCCAGGGCCACGCCCGCGACGCACGCCGTGGACGCGGGCACGATCAGCATGCCCTTGACGGGGTACGAGCCCGACGACGGTCCGGCGGCCAGGTCGCCGGCGCTCCAGTACCGGACGCGGTCGCCGTCGACGTCCACCGGGAACGTGCCGGGCTTGCCGTCGGCACCGCGTGACAGCCATTCCCGCAGGTCGTCACGCCAGTGCGCGTCCCGGAACGCGATGCCTGTCTCGTCCAGCAGGGTCAGCCGCGAGGCACGGGACACCACGAGGTCGACGCTTTCGCCTGCGGCGAGGAGCGCGCGCAGCACTGCGGCGGCGTATGGGGTGCCGGACGCGCCGGAGACCCCTACGATCCAAGGCGTACGCGCCGTCTCTCCTGGCTTGACTTGGTTCACGACACCGAGCCTATCCGGCGCCGCGGGGCGGGAACCGGTCAAGGGGGCACGGCCGTTTCCCTGAGGGGACGAGTTGAGTCGGGGGTTGACATGGCAGGTGGAGTGCACGGGGCGTCGAGCCCTGATCGGGAGTGGTCGCGCGGGGACCGCGCGAAGGCCGCCGCCAAGCTGATGGTGGGCTGGGTGGCCCTGCTGTGGATCCTCGAGGTGATCGACGTGGCCGGCGGGCACGCGCTGGACGGCTTCGGCATCATGCCGCGGTCGGTGCCCGAACTGGTCGACGTCGTGCCCGCGTCGTTCATCCACTTCGGCTTCGGCCATGTCGCGGCCAACAGCGTGCCGCTGCTGGTGCTCGGGTTCCTCGCGGCGCTGGGCGGGCTGCGGCGTTTCGCCGCGGTCTGCGCGCTGATCATCGTGGCGGACGGTCTGGGCGTGTGGCTGATATCCCCGGACCACACCAACACGGCGGGCGCCTCGGGCGTCGTCTTCGGGCTGTTCGGCTTCCTCGTCGCCAGCGGCTTCGTCGAGCGCCGCCTGCTGGGGGTCGGGGTGGGGGTGCTGGTCGCGGCGATCTGGGGCGGCGCGATCCTCGGCGGGATCGCCCCCACCGCGGCGGGCGTCAGCTGGCAGGGCCACCTGATCGGGTTGGTGACGGGGGTGGTGGCGGCGTTCCTGTTCCGGCGCCGCGAGCCCCGCGCGGCGCTCACCCCGTAGGGCGCGCCTTCGGGTCCACGGGCAGGCGGCCGGTGGCGATCGTGAGCTTGCCGAGAGGAAGGCCGACCGTCAGGTCGGGACCGTAGGGGATGGTGTCGCGGCCCTGGTATCCGTCGGGTCCGGGATTCCACATCGTGACGGCGTGGCCCTTGAGCGGATCCAGGATCACCTAGTGGGTGATGCCTCGGGACGCGTACCAGTGAGGCTTGATCTCGTAGTCGCGGCGGACGCTTTCCGGTGACACCACTTCTGCCACGAACTCGATCAGGTCGGCGGGATACGAAGTGCGGTTCTCCGCCTCCGCTGGGATGACCGCGATGTCCGGGCAGAACTCATTGGCGTCGTCGAAGGGGAACGCCACATCGCTGACCAGGGCCCAGTCCGGCGGAAGCTGCTCCTCCAGATTCGCCGACACCCGCAGGATGGTCTTCCCGTGGAACGGCCTGACCGGGTTCATCACGATGCTGCCCTCGACGATCTCCGTCAGATAGCCGGGGAACATGTCCTCCAGCCTGCTGAGCTGCGAGTGCAGGCGGTCGATGCCCGAGACGGTCACGCCGGCCTCCCTGGGGGTTCTGCACCCGACGGTGGGCCGCACCGTCTTCACACGGTCAGACCCCGAACCAGAAGATCGAGCAGCGCGCACACGAACAGGGCGATGCCGATGAAACCGTTGACGGAGAAGAACGCGCGGTTCAGCCGCGACAGGTCGTGCGGGCGCACGATCGTGTGCTCGTACACGAAGGCGGCTGCCACGATCAGCAGGCCCAGCCACAGGAAGGCTCCCGCGTCCGTCGCCAGCGCGTACCAGACGAACAACCCCGTCGTCAGGGCATGGCAGACGCGTGCCGCCCACACCGCCGCCGGGATGCCGAAGCGGGCCGGGACCGACAGGACGCCGGTCTCACGGTCGGAGTCGACGTCCTGGCAGGCGTAGATGAGGTCGAAACCGCCGATCCAGACGCCGACGGCCAGCCCCAGGATCACCGCGTCCCAGGACCACTCGCCGGTGATGGCGAGCCAGCCGCCGACCGGGCCCATGGCCTGGGCGAGGCCCAGGATGGCCTGGGGGTAGTTCGTGAAGCGTTTGCCGTAGGGGTAGACCACCATAGGGATCACGGCGACGGGGGCGAGCGCCAGGCAGAGGGGGTTCAGCAGCGCCGCCGCGCCGAGGAAGATCACCAGGGCGATCAGGGCGCCGGTCCAGGCGTGCTGGACCGAGACCGCGCCGGTCACCAGTTCGCGGTGGGCCGTGCGCGGGTTCCGCGCGTCGATCTCCCGGTCGATGATCCGGTTGGCGGCCATCGCGAACGTGCGCAGCCCGACCATGCAGACGGTGACCAGCAGCAGCCGCACCCAGTGGACGTTGCCGTCCAGCTGGAACATGGCGGTGAGCGCCGCGATGTACGCGAAGGGCAGCGCGAAGATCGAGTGCTCGATCATCACCAGCCGCAGGAACGCCTTCGTCCGGCCCGGCTGGGGGATCGCCGCGGAGGCGCTGGTCACAGGCCGTACTCCTTCCAGCGCCGGTCGACGAGCGCCGCCGTCGCCGGATCCGACTCGACCATGTCGGGCCAGCCGCCGTCGCGCGTGTAGCCCTCCTCGATCCACTTCCTCGTCGCGTCGATGCCGGCCTTGCCGCCCCAGAACTGCTGGTAGGAGGCGTGGTCGAGGTGGTCGACCGGGCCTTCGACCACCGTGAGGTCGCGGGCGTAGTCCGTGTTGCCGAGGGCCCGCCAGGCGACCTCGTGGAGGTCGTGGACGTCGCAGTCGGAGTCGACGACGACGATCAGCTTCGTCAGGGACATCATGTGGGCGCCCCAGATGGCGTGCATGACCTTCTGCGCGTGCTTCGGGTACTTCTTCTCGATCGAGACGATCGCGCAGTTGTGGAAGCCGCCGGCCTCGGGGAGGTGGTAGTCCACGATGTCCGGGACGATGATCTTGAGGAGGGGCAGGAAGAAGCGTTCCGTCGCGCGGCCCAGCGGGCCGTCCTCCGTCGGTGGGCGGCCGACGACGATCGACTGGAGCAGCGGGCGCTTGCGCATCGTCACGCAGTCGATCGTCAGCGCGGGGAAGGGCTCCTGCGGGGTGTAGAAGCCGGTGTGGTCGCCGAAGGGGCCCTCCGGGAGCGTCCTGCCGGGCTCCAGCCACCCCTCGATGACGACCTCGGCGTTCGCCGGCACCTGCAGCGGCACCGTCTTGCAGTCGACCATCTCGATCCGCTTGCCCGCGACGAACCCGGCGAACATGTACTCGTCGATGTCGCCGGGCAGCGGCGCGGTGGAGGCGTACGTCACGGCGGGCGGGCAGCCGAAGGCGATGGCGACCGGCAGCCGCTCACCGCGCCTGGCGGCCACCTGGTAGTGGTTGCGGCTGTCCTTGTGGATCTGCCAGTGCATGCCGATGGTGCGCTTGTCGTGGCGCTGGAGGCGGTACAGGCCGAGGTTGCGGACGCCGGTCTCGGGGTGCTTGGTGTGGGTGAGCCCGAGGTTGAAGAAGGAGCCGCCGTCCTTGGGCCACGTGAACAGCGCGGGCAGCTGCTCCAGGTCCACGTCGTCGCCCTGGAGCACGACCTCCTGCACGGGGGCGCTGTCCGCCTTCACCTTCCTCGGCGGCACGTGGGTCATCGCGCCGAGCTTCCCGAACGCCTCACGCACGCCCACGAAGCCCTGCGGCAGCTCCGGCTTGAGCAGGCCGCCGATCTTGTCGCTGATGTCGCCGTACGACTTCAGCCCGAGAGCCTTCAGCAGGCGGCGGTCGGTCCCGAAGACGTTCATCGCGAGCGGCATGCTCGACCCGCGGACGTTCTCGAAGAGGAGGGCGGGACCGCCGGCCTTGTTGACCCGGTCGACGATCTCGCCGACCTCCAGATACGGGTCGACCTCGGCCTTGATCCGCTTGAGATCGCCCTCCCGCTCCAGAGCGCGGAGCAGGGAGCGAAGATCGTCGTAAGCCATGGGATCCAGTATCCCCGAGGGGCTACCCTGACCCCGTCACGGGGCCCGGCGTAAGGTCGTGGCTTTCCGCCGCACAGGGTCGGCGCCGCACGGCCCGCCGGTCACCACCGGGTCCGGCGGACGGGCCCACCACCGCTTTCCAGGGGGCGTTCCATGCTCAGGGTGTTGATGTACCTCGTGCCGTTGGCGCTGACCATCTACGCGTTCATCGACTGCCTCAACACCCCCGAGGACGAGGCGAAGCACCTGCCCAAGATCGCCTGGGTGTTCATCATCCTGCTGTTCTGGATCGTCGGGCCGATCGCGTGGCTCGTCGCGGGGAAGCTGCGCCACGTCCCCGCGAACGGGCGCACGCCCTCCGAGTGGCACCGCGGGCAGCGCGCGCAGTACGTCGCCCCCGACGACAACCCCGAGTTCCTGAAGTCGCTCTCCGCGGAGAACAAGAAGGACGAGTCGCTCCTGAAGAGCTGGGAGGCGGACCTGCGGCGCCGCGAGGAGGAACTGAAGCGGCAGGAGAGGGAGAAGCGGGAGAAGGACGGCGAGGAGTAGGCGCGTCAGGTCGGTGTGACCGGGGGCGCGCGCCTGAAGGCCTCGGCCTCACCCTGGACGGTCCGAACCTCGGCCTCGGGCACGCTGAACCTCGACCTCGGGCCCCTGGGCACCCTGCTTCCGCCGTGATCCCCCTCCGCACAGGTGGCCCGCATACGTGGGCCCGCATACGTGGGCCGGCCCGTTCCGGGGCAGAGTGAGCGCATGGCTGAGGAAACGACGGCACGGGCGTGGCTGGCCACCGCGGTGGCGGAGGCGCGGGCCGGTCTCGCCGAGGGCGGCATCCCGATCGGCGCCGCGCTCTACGGCGCGGACGGCACCGTCCTCGGGCGGGGGCACAACCGCCGGGTCCAGGACGACGACCCGTCGATGCACGCGGAGACGGCCGCGTTCCGCGCGGCGGGCCGGCAGCGGACGTACCGCGGGACGACGATGGTGACGACGCTGTCGCCGTGCTGGTACTGCTCGGGGCTGGTACGGCAGTTCGGTATCGCGCGGGTGGTGATCGGCGAGGCCGAGACCTTCCACGGCGGTCACGACTGGCTCGCGGAGCACGGCGTGGAGATCGTCCTGCTCGACGACCCGGAGTGCGTGGCACTGATGCGCGACTTCATCGAGAGGAACCCGGCTCTGTGGAACGAGGACATCGGTGAGTAGCCCCGGCGAGCCCCACGGTCCCGACACCCCCGACGGGCCCTGCCGCCCCGGCAGCCCGCCCACCCCCAGCACCCCCCGCGCCCCCGGCGGCCCGCGCGTCCCCAGCAACCCGCGCGTCCCCACCATCGACCTGGCCCCCTGGTTCGACGGTGACGCGGAGGACCGGGCCCGTGTCGCGCGTACCGTCGACGCGGCCCTCCGGACCGCCGGGTTCCTCCTGGTGACCGGGCACGGCGTGGACCCGGCGCTGCGGACGCGCGTCCGGGAGGCGGCGCGGGCCTTCTTCACGCTGCCCGCGGAGCGCAAGAGGGCGTACGAGGTGAAGGTCGGCGGGCGGGGGTGGCTGGGCCCGGGGGCCGAGGCGAACGGCTACGCCGAGGGGACCGAGACCCCGCCGGACCTGAAGGAGTCGCTGACGTTCGCGACGCACGAGCCGTTCGAGGACCCGGTGGTCAACGCGGAGTGGTACCGGCCGAACGTCTGGCCGGCGGAGGTGCCGGAGCTGCGGCCGCTCTGCGAGGAGTACCTGGCGCGGATGGCCGGGCTGGAGCAGCAGCTGCTCACCCTGCTCGGCGACGCGCTCGGCCTCGAACGGGACTTCTTCGCCCGGCACATGAGCCATCCGACCTACGGCTTCAACATCAACTGGTATCCGGGCCGGGACGTCCTCGGCGACCCCGCTCCCGGCCAGTTCCGGATCGGCCCGCACACCGACTTCGGCACGGTCACGATCCTCGACCGGCAGGCCGGGAAGGGCGGGCTGCAGGTGTACACGGACGCGGGCGGCTGGGAGGACGCGCCCTACGATCCGGCGGCCCTCACCATCAACATCGGCGACCTGATGGCCCGGTGGACCGGTGACCGCTGGCGCTCCGGGCGGCACCGCGTGCTGCCGCCGCCCGCCGACGAGCCGGCCGAGGAGCTGATGTCGCTGGTCTACTTCGGTGAGTGCACGCCGGGCACGGTCGTCGAGTCGCTGCCCGCCCCGGTCGGACGGGTGGCGTACCCGCCGGTCGACTCGCACGTCTACCTGCGGGAGAAGCTCGACGCGATCACCGTGGGCTGACCGGGGCCACCGTCCCGCCCGGCCGCTTCGGCTCACGGGCGGGACGGGGCGTCCGGGATCCGGCGGGCCCGTCGGCGGCAGCTCGGCCGCCCGAGCCGGTGAGCCGGGACGTGGACCCATGGAACCAGCCGGAGATCAGAACAGGATCGGAGCACGATCGGAGGGGGATCAGAGCGGCGGCGGAAGGGGGACGGTGCTGGAGTCGTCCTGAGTCGTCCACCCCCGCCGGGCTCAGCGCACCGCCTTCTCGACGAGGGCGGTGATGACCTGTTCGTCGGCCGCGGTCAGCTCCTTCAGGGCGTAGGCGGTCGGCCACATCGTGCCGTCGTCGAGTGCCGCCTGGTCGCTGAAGCCGAGCGTGGCGTACCGCGTCTTGAACTTCTCCGCGCTCTGGAAGTGGCAGACGACCTTGCCGTCCCTGGCGTACGCGGGCATCCCGTACCAGAGCTTCGGCGTCAGCTCGGGAGCGGCGGCCTTGACGATCCGGTGGATGCGCTCGGCGAGGACCCGGTCCGCGTCCGGCATCTCGGCGATCTTCGCGAGCACGTCCTGCTCCGCCGCCGCCTCCTTCTCCGCGCGGGACGCACCGCGCCGCGCCGCCGCCTTCTTCTGCTCCTGCGCGTGCTCCTTCATCGCGGCCCGCTCCTCGGCGGTGAATCCGCTGTACTTCTCGTCGGTGGTCGTGCCGGAGTTCTCGGAGGAAGGCTTCGTGGACGGCATGGCGGTTTCCTTTCGTGCCAGGTGGGACTCGTGCCAGGTGGGACTCGTGCCAGGTGGGACTCGTGCCAGGTGGGAGAGGGCGGTGCCGGTACGCGGGGTGGGCGGTCAGGACGGCGAGGGGCCGAGCGGGGCGGGCTACGCGGCGGTCTCCCAGGCGAAGCCGTCCGGGTCGGTGAAGGTGTCGGCGGTGCCGCCGAGGACGACGCGGTGCGAGCCGGCGCCGTCGGCGGGGACGCCGAGGTCCTTGGCCAGGCCGCGGCGCTTGTACAGCGCCAGCTTGACGGGGCTGGACGCGCCGGAGGCGAACTCGGCGTACTTGCCGCCGAAGCTCTTGGCCACGGTCAGGCCCCGGTCGACATAGAACTGCCGGGTGGCCTTCACGTCCTCGACGCCGAGCAGGAGGACGACCTCGTCGATCTCGCGGGTGGCCGGGCCGGTGTCCTTCCTCGCCGAGGTGGCGATCTTCCAGATGGTCCCGTCGGGGGCCTGGACGACGCCGCCGTAGCCCCACAGCGACTTCGCGGCGGGCTTCAGCAGCGTGGCGCCCGCGTCCACGGCGGCGGCGACGAAGCCGTCGACGGTGGCCGGCCCGGACACCGTGAGCGCCAGGGTGAAGCCGCGGAACCCGGTGGAGGGCGCCTCGGACGCCCGCAGGCGGATGTACGCGTCCACGCCGAAGGCGGAGTAGAAGCGGCGGGCGGCGTCGACGTCGGCGACCTCAAGGGTGACGGACGCGAGGGACGTGCGGGCTGCGGTGGAAGCGGTGGTTGCCATGACCACCACGCTAGGGGCGGGGCGGTGCTCGTGGCTTCTCGAATCCTGACCGGTCCGGAACCAGGGCTCCGCGTCCGGTCAGGTGTTTGACACCAGGCGCCGGCCCGGCCATCTTGTATCTACTACTTGATACAAGATGATCCGGGGGGATCTCCACATGCTCGACAGCGTGCCGCTGCCGTACCGGCTGCTCGAACACGCCGACCACGTCGCCCGCTGGTCCGGGCTGGCCGTCGGCATCGTCGTGGCGCAGGCGGTCTCCACGCTGGGGGACGGCGACGTGGAGTTCGAGCAGCGTGTGGTGTTCTGCCTCACGGCCTTCGGCCTGTGCGCGGTGGCCGGTGTCCTGCTCGCCGACGCGCTGACCCTGCGCCCGCAGGAGGCTGTACGGACCGCGAGCCTCGCGCCCCGCCTGGTCAGAGACCATGTGCCGCCGCGCATGGGCCCTCTGATCGCCCTCCAGGGGGTCTCCCTCGTGGCACTGCTGGTGATCACCGCGGCCACGGCCGCCCTCGACTCCGGCGACGTCCTGAGCTGGGGGAACACCGTGCACATCACCTGCAACGGGATGCGCGCGAACCTCGGCCCGTGGCCCGGTCTCTCCTACGGCCTGCCGATGTTCGGCGCGCTCGCCGTAGCCACCCCCACCTGTGCCTGGGCGCTGCGCCGCATCGCCCACGGACCGGGCGAGGACCAGCAGCGCCGCGACCGCGCGTGGGCGGTCACCGGGGCCTGGGGCCTGCTGGTGTCGAGCCAGCAGCTGTACGCCGTGCTGATGGTCTCCGTCGCGCTGACGGAGACCGGCTGCGCCGGTGTGGTGGGCGTGCTCACCTTCTGGGTGTTCTACCCGCTGGCCCTGCTGAACCTGATCACCGTGGTCTGGTCCCTGGTCACCGTCGTGGCCCCGAGGGCGGTCGAGGACGAGAAGTCCCTCGACGACCCGGCGGCCATCGGCGCCACGGCGCCCCTCGACGACGAGCGCGCCGAGGGGACGCTCCACCGATGAACGATCCCGCCGTCCGCGTCGACACCACCAGCCAGGTACCGCCGTACGAGCAGATCCGCGCACAGCTGGCCGCGCTGATCCGCACCGGCCGGCTGGCCGAGGGCGAACGGCTGCCGACGGTACGCCAGCTCGCCGCCGACCTCGGCCTCGCGCCGGGCACGGTCGCCCGCGCCTACCGCGAGCTGGAGGCCGGTGCGCTGATCCGCACCCGCCGGGGCGCGGGCACCCGGGTCGCCCCTCTCCCCAGCGGGCCGCGCACCCACGACGCCGACCGGCTCACCACCCTCGCCCGCGACTTCACGTCGGCGGCGCGGGCGCTGGGCGCCGACACGGAGGACATCCTGACCGCCGTCCGCGACGCCCTGACGTGACGGCTTGGCGTGACGGCGTGACGGCGGGATGGCCCGGCCTGACGGCACGATGGCGCTACGGCGCGTCAGGGCGTCCCCTCGCGGGGCACGTCCTCCTGCTCCTCGAACACCGCGTAGTCGCCGAAGGTGCGGCGGTAGCGCCGGTGCCCCGTCTCCTGCGTGCGCCCGCGCAGCCACTCCTCCACGTCCTCCGGGCCGCTCCGCACACCCGACCCCGCGCCGCACTCCGTCTCGTCCCCCGACACGCACCGCGCCCCGCACTCGGGTTCCGCCGCCGGGTCCTGCGCGAGGACGTACGGCACGCACCGGAAGACCCGGCGGGGACGGGGGCGGCTCCGCCGTGGTCGCGCCGCTGGTGGTGGCGGAGCAGGACGGCGTACGCCCGTTATAGCCGTACCCGTGATGTGCTCAGGGCAGACATCCTGTCAGCTGACGAGTCCGCCGCCCTGATCAGCGACGCGATGGAGGGGTACGAGCAGCATGGACAGCTACGACCTGAGCGCGGCGATCTGGATCAAGAGCAGCTGCAGCGGCAACGACGGCGGCGACTGCCTGGAAGTGGCGACGTGGATCAAGAGCAGCCACAGCGGCGACAACGGCGGCGACTGCATCGAGATCGCCCCCGGTATCCCCGGCGTCGTCCCCGTCCGGGACAGCAAGAACCCTGACGGGCCCGTACTGATCATCAACCGGTCCGCCTGGGCGCACTTCGTGGACGTCGTCCCGACACTCCGGTAACACGAACGAACACTCTCCGCCCTACATCGAAACAACCGCCCCTTTCGCCACGGCTGTTGATACCCACAGCTGCTATGACGCACGCGAAGGATGAGCCGTTCGTGGTGCTGGCGGATGCCCGGGGTCCGGGCAAGAGCACGGCGCTGCGGGAGCTGCGGGACGCGTACGAGGGCCGTAGCCCCGTCGCGTTGATGGACGGCGAGGAGACACGGTTCGAGCGGCCGCCGCCGGGCCGCCCGGCCGAGTCGTGGTCGCCCGTCTACGAGGCGCTGTCGACGATCGCGGAGCAGCTCGCCGCGCCGGTGGCCGGGACGGGGCGCGTCGCGTTCCCCCGGCTGGCGTGCGGTCTGCTCGCCGTCGCGGCCGGTGGATGGAGTGACCGGGAGGCGGGCCGGCTGCGGGAGGAGGCCGAGCGGGCGCTGCTGCTGAGCGGCACGGGCGGTCCGCCGGGGAGACCGGCGGGCCGGTGGACGGGCAAGGTGGTCGCGCGGCTCGTGTCGTCCGTGTCGACGTCGGCGTCGGGGACGGGGACGGGGCCGGTGGTGGAGGCGATCGTCGAGGCGGCGCTGGAGGCGTTCACGGAGGGGATGTCGCCGTCGTACCGGCGGCTGCGCAGGGGCGCGGTCTGGTACCGGGACTACCCGTGCGCGGCCGGCAGCCCGAAGCTGGGGCTGGTCCTGCTGGCCCGGCACTTCCGGGCGGGCGGGGACGCGCGCGCCCACGCCGAGCGGCATCTCGTACGGGCGTTGCTCGCGGACCTGGGGGACGCGGGGGCCGGGGGCGGGCGGCCGGTGATCCTCATAGACAACGTGCAGGAGGCGGCGGGGCTGCGGGTGATGGAGTCGGTGCTGCGGGACCGGGCGGCCGGGATAGCCGACCGGGCCGTGTTCTACGCGGGGTTGCGGGGGCGGGACCACCCGGCGCTGCGGCACGCGACACGGACGAGCGACTGGGTGCCGGGGCGGGCGCCGTCGTCGCGGGCGCTGCTGGTGTCACTGCCGTAGCGGCACCACGGGGCGCGGGTTCCGCTCGTGCGGGTACGCGACGGTTCCCGCGCCCCCGTTCTCCATACCGAAGGCCGGTTCCCTGGACCCGCGCACAGGTGACCGGCCTTCTGACCGCGCGGTCGCGGCGTGAACGTCAACCGCTCGGAAAGGTCTGGCCGAGTCCCAGGGGGTGGCCGCACAGAGCGGCGATGCTCTGGGTGGAGTTGGAGAGTTCGTTCGTGTCCGTCTCGTCGGCGTCCGAGATGTCGTCGAGCCGCTCCGCGTCCGCCGAAAGGTCCTCGGGCCCCTCGTACCGCTCGGCGACGTCGGAGAGTTCCCCGGCGGCCCAGAACACCGGATCGCCGATCACTCCGCTGATTCCCGTGAGCCGCTCGCCCAGGGCGTCGTACTTGTCGCACACCTCCTTGCGGGACGTCGGTCCCGTCGCGCAGGAGGTGGCGGTCAGCGCGAGCAGCCCGGCCGCAGCGACGCACAGGGCCGTGCGCCGGACGCGTGCTGTCGGGTAGTACCTCATGCGGTCGTCCTCACTCGTCGTTCCCTTTCGTCCTCGTCCCAGGTCCTCGTTCTCGGTCGTCGTCCGGTCCGGCCCCGGCTCGCTCACCGCCCGCCGCGCCACCAAGGTGAGCGCGGCGGCGCGGTCATGTGGGTGTCCCGGCCGCTGATCACCGATCCGTCGAGGCGGAGGTCGCCCGCCGCGCGCAGGGACACCCCGTGCGGCGACTCGGCGTCGTCGTTCCGCGCCGCGGCCGCCTCCGCCACCCGGCGGGCGCACGCGTTGTCCCCGGCCACGTGGAGCCACGCTCGGGCCCGGGTCTCCTTCACCCGGACGGGCACGGCATGGAACGTCGTCGGGTCCACGCCCGGCAGACCGGCGCGCACGGAGGAGTCGCGGACGACGTCCGACACCAGCAGCGCGGTGTCGGAACGGGCCTCGTCGAGCGCCTGCCGCAGCACCTCGCCCTCGCAGAGCCGGAAGACGTGGTTGACGGCGTTGCCCGCGAAGCCGTGGCCGTCGGTGTGCACGGACCCGGCGTGCACGGCCATCCGCAGCCGCAGCAGCGGATCGGTGCGCCGGCGCTCCCCCAGCCCACGCTCCAGCCTGGGCATGACCTCGGTGAAGAGGGCATGGGTGAACACGGCGTGACGCATCACCACGAGGACGGCGTCGCCGCGGTCCTCGTGCGCGCACAGACGCCACAGTTCCTCGGAGAACGCCGCGCGCAGTTCGTCGTACAGATCCTGGCGGCTGCGCAGCTGCTCGCGGTCGCTGAGGGTGCTGAAACCCTTGATGTCGGCGAGGAGGAGCTGGGAGTGCTCGGGGTGGGCGGACATGGTGCCTCGGTCTCTCGTGCGGGTGCGGGTGACGGGGTGCGGGTGCCGGGACGGCGGACGTCTCGGCGGATCAGGAGGCGGGAAGCTTGAACGGGCCGCACTTCGCCTCCTGGTTCTGCGCGTCCACCAGGGAGAGGAAGACCCCGGCACCGCAGAGCTTGAACAGCCCGTAGTCGCTGGAGGCGAGCTGCCAGCGGCCTCCGGTCCACACGAGGCTGACGTAACCCTGGTCCCTGTCCTCCCAGCGGAGCTGTATGCGCGCTCCCCCGTCGGTCTTCTCCGGCTCGCCGAGTCCGACGTCGTCCACCTGTTCGCGGTAGGACGAGGACTTGGCGCCCAGGGCGGCGGACATCGTCGTGGCGCAGGCCCCGTCACCGGGCTGCGCGAGCCGGCACCATGCCTCGGTGTCCGCGACGCGCTCGGCGACACGAATCTGCTCCAGGGTGTCGCGGGCACCACCGAGACCTCGCTGGTTGACGACCGAGAGGTCGACCTCGGGGTCATCGGGCGTGAGCACCGCGGTGCCGACGCCGATCGTGCCGACGAGCACCGCGCACACCCCGACGGACAGCAAGGGGTTCGCCACGGCCCACTTCCTGACCTTGATGGCGACACTGTTGTCGATGTGGGTGTCGCGACCGCTCATGATCCCGCTGTTCACGATGTCGCCGCCCGCGTGAAGGCTGTTGCCGTGCGGCTCCTGACTCCGGCGTTCGTCGTCGCCCGGAGGGTCCTGCTGTCCTGACATTTGTCACACCTGTCTACTCATGTGCTCAACGTCCACATCAGAGCAGCAGGAAGCGGGTCGGATTGCGGCAACTACCGCATAAGAGCTGACAAGTTCGGGGGGACTGGGCAGACTTCGGCCGTGGAACACGAGACGTTCTGGAGCACCCTCGACGCTCGCGAACGCGAGGCGTTGCAGACGGCGGGCCGGGTGCCGAAGGAGCCGTACTTACCGGGTGACCAGCTCTTACGGCAGGACGAGGAGGCGGACAGGGCCGCGCTGATCATCACGGGTCGCTGCCGGGTCCTCTGGCAGGGCGAGGCCGGCCGTACGACGTATCTGGCCACCCGCCGGGACGGCGACCTCATCGGCGAGATGGCCCTGCTGGACGGCGGCCGACGGAACGCGACCGTGCGGGCGCTGACGAAGACGTACGTCCGCTGGTACTCACGTGAGGTGTTCGAGGGCCTGCTCACCCGCCACCGCGACATCATGCGGAAGCTCCTCAGGTCGGCCAACACCCGCCTGAAGGAGTCGGATCACCAGCAGATCGCCCTCACCTCGGCCCCGCCCCAGGTCCGGTTGGCCCGGCTGCTGCTGCGTCTCGCGGAGGCGGAGGGGACGACCGAGGAGCAGGGTACGGAGATCCGGGACGTGTCGCGGCAGGACCTCGGCGACTGGACCGGCATGGGCCGGGACGCGGCGGGCCGGGCGATCACCCGGCTCCGGGACCTGGGCCTGATCTGCCCCTCACGGGCGAGGCGCCGCATCGTGATCACCGATCTGGACGGCCTGCGGCGCCACGCGTTCGCTCCGCCGGACGACTGAGGCCGACCGGGCCGGGGCCCGGTCGGCCGTGGCGGTTCTCCCCGTCGCGCCCGGCGCGGGTCAGACGCCCGCGTAGGAGTGCTTGCCGCTGACGAAGATGTTGACGCCGTAGTAGTTGAACAGCCAGCAGGCGAAGGCGACGAGCGCGATGTACGCGGCCTTGCGGCCCTTCCAGCCGGCGGTGGCGCGGGCGTGCAGGTAGCAGGCGTAGGCGACCCAGGTGATGAACGACCAGGTCTCCTTGGGGTCCCAGCCCCAGTAGCGGCCCCACGCGTCGCCCGCCCAGATGGCGCCCGCGATGATCGTGAACGTCCACAGCGGGAAGACGGCGGCGTTGACGCGGTAAGAGAACTTGTCGAGGGACGCCGAGGCGGGCAGCCGCTCCATGACGGAGGTCGCGAACCGGCCCGGACGGCCGCCGCTCGCCACCTTGCTCTCGTACGAGTCCTTGAACAGGTACAGGATCGTGCCGACCGCGCCCACGTAGAACACGGCGCCGCAGAAGATCGCGGTGGAGACGTGGATGTACAGCCAGTACGAGTGGAGGGCGGGCACCAACTGGTCGCTGGCGGTGTACAGGACGGTGACGGCGAGACCGAGGTCGAGGAGGACCGTGGTGATCAGCGGCAGGCCCAGCCAGCGCACGTTCTTCTTCAGCGCGAGCAGCACGAGGTACACCCCGACGGCCACGGTGGAGAAGGTGATGTTGAACTCGTACATGTTGCCCCACGGCGCCCGCTGCACCGACAGGGCCCGCGCGAGCACACCGGCGGCCTCGACGGCCCACGCCAGCACCGTGAGGGACACGGCGATACGGCCGTACAGGTCGCCCTGCTCGTCGCCGCCGTGGGCGCCCGGCCCGTCCGGCACGTCCCGCGCGCCCGCGGCGGCCCGCACGACCACCTTGGGCCGCTCCAGCACGGAGGTGCCCCCGGCCGACTTCACGGTCACGGCGGGCGCGGCCGGCTTCTTCGCCGCGCCGTCCTGGGCGGTGAGCGCGGCGGCCGTCCGGCCCACCTTGCTGCGGCTGCCGAACAGCCATTCGGCGATGTACGCGAAGAAGGCCAGCGTGTACACGGCCATCGCGGAGTAGATCAGCGTGTTGCTGATGTTCGCGAGATTCTCGTTGGTCGCGGCGGCGAGAGTCACTTCTCAGCCCCTTCGGCAGTGACGACTGGGGGTTCGGAGTCGGAGTCGGAGTCGGGGTCCGTTTCCGGGTCCCGGTCCGGATCGGGGTCGTGGTCGGTGGCGGTGGGGGCCTCGTCGTGGATCACCCCGGCCAGGGCGCCCAACTCCTCCGGCACCTTCGCGGACTCGCTGCGGCCGAGGCCCGCCATCTCGACCACGGTCACCCCGTCGGGCCCGGCGACCGCGCGGACCCACACCCGGCGGCGCTGGATGAAGAGGGACCCGGCGAGACCGAGGATCGCGGCGATGGCGCCCGCGAGGGCCCAGCCGCTGCCGGGCTGCTGGGTCACCTGGAAGCCGGCCCACTCCTTGACCCCGTTGAACGTGATGGTGCCCGCCCCGTTCGGCAGGGTCATGGACTCGCCGATCTCCAGGTTCTCCCGCACCTGCGCGCCCTTGTCGTCGCGGAACGCCTTCAGCTTCGACTTGTCGAGCTGGTACACGCTCTGCGGGAGGCCCGCGTTGACCCTCAGGTCACCGTGGTACGGCGTCAGGTTCAGCCGCGGGTTCAGCAGCGCGGGGAACTGCGAGACGACCGCCGAGTCCTTGCCGCCGTACGTCGGGAGGAAGAACGCCTGGATACCGAGCTGGTCCCACTTGCCCTTGCCGTCGCGGTAGCCGTCCATCACCTTGATCGCGCCGGTGGAGGTGACGTTGGCGTCCAGCGGCAGCAGCGGCACCGCGTCCTCGTAGACGACCTTGCCCCGGCCGTCCTTGATGGTGATGACGGGCGCGTAGCCGTGGCTGACGAGGTAGACCTTGGAGTCGTCGATCTCCAGCGGCTTGTTGACCTCGATCCGCGTGGTCTTCTCCGCGCCGTCCGCGCCGACGGCGTAGTCGACGGTCGCCTCGAACACCCGCGGGGTGCCCCGGTTCGGCCCGGTGGCCTCGTAGGTGGCGCGGAAGTTCTTGAGGTCGAAGCTGAACGGGTTGAGGTCGTCGGCGGTGAAGAGGTTGCCGGACTTGAAGTCGTCGTACTGCGTGAGCGTGTTGGCGAAGCCGTCGCCCTCGACGATCAGCTTGTTGCCCTCGGACTTGTAGAGCTGGCCCCAGGCGAAGGCGACGAGCATCACGATCAGCGCCAGGTGGAAGGCCAGGTTGCCGGCCTCCCGGAGGTAGCCCTTCTCGGCGGCGACCGCGTCCCCGGCCACGTGCGCCCGGAACCGGCGCCGCTTCAGGGCCTTCAGCGCGACCTCGCGGACCTGTTCCGGGGTGGCCTCCGTGCGCCAGGTCGCGTACGCGGGCATGCGCGTCAGCCGCTTCGGCGCGCCCGGCGGGCGACCGCGGAGCTGGCCGACGAACTGCCAGGTGCGGGGCACGATGCAGCCGATGAGCGAGATGAACAGCAGGATGTAGATCGCGGAGAACCACACCGAGCTGTACACGTGGAACAGCCCGAGCTTCTCGTAGAGCGGCCCCAGGGTGTCGTGCCGGTCCATGAAGTCGGCGACGCGGGTCTCGTCCTGTCCGCTCTGCGGGATCAGCGAGCCGGGGATCGCCGCGAGCGACAGCAGGAACAGCAGCAGCAGCGCGACCCGCATGGAGGTCAGCTGCCGCCAGAACCAGCGGGCCCAGCCGATCACCCCCAGCTGGGGCACGTTGAGGGTGTCCTCCTGCGGGGCGGTGGACAGCCGCGAGCCGACGACGTCGAGGTCGCTGTCGTCGCGCTTGCCGGAGTCGGTCGTCGTCATTGGCTCAGATCCCAGGGGTGAAGCCGGTGGACCAGACCTGCATCTCCTGAACGATGCGGTCCCAGGCGCCGGTCAGCATGAGCACTCCGATGGTGATCATCATGCCGCCGCCGATGCGCAGCACCCACGCGTAGTGCCGCTTGACCCAGGCGAACGCGCCGAGGGCCTTGCGGAAGGCCACCGCGGCGAGCACGAAGGGCAGGCCCAGCCCCAGACAGTACGCCACCATCAGCAGCGCGCCGCGCACGGCGCTGCCCTCCTGCATCGCGAGGACGTTCACGGCGGCGAGGGTCGGGCCGATGCAGGGCACCCAACCTATGCCGAACAGCGCACCGAGGACGGGGGCGCCCACGAGGCCGGTGGCCGGCTTGGTGTGGAAGCGGAACTCGCGCTGGGTGAGCCAGGGCATCAGCCCCATGAAGAAGAGACCCATGAAGATCATGAGTCCGCCGAGCACCTTGGTCAGCACCTGCTGGTGCTCCAGCAGCGTCGTGCCGAAGTACCCGAACAGGGCACCGCTGGAGACGAACACCGCGGTGAACCCGAGCACGAACAGCCCGGCCCCGGCCGCCATCCGCCCCTTGCGGGCGTCCGCGAGGTCGGTGCCGCCGACGCCGGTGACGTACGACAGATAGCCGGGGACCAGGGGCAGGACACAGGGCGAGAAGAAGGAGACGAGACCGCCGAGCAGGGCGACCGGCAGCGCGAGCAGCAGGGCCCCGCTGGAGACGGTCTCGGTGAGGCCGGCGGCGCTGGTGGTGACGGCGGTGTTCAGCACGGTCGCGGTCGTCGTTCCCGGCACGTCACTTCTCCGCCAGGACAGGCTTGATCATCTTGCGCAGCAACTCCTCGGTGAGGGGCGTCTGCGCCCGCGCCGCGAGCTTGCCCTCCCGGTCGACGACGATCGTCGAGGGGATCAGCTGCGGGTTGAGCGTGCCCTTCTCGAACCGGAGCAGCAGCTTGCCCGTGGGGTCGTACAGGCTCGGGTAGGTGACCTTGAACTCTTCCTCGAAGGCCTGCGCGGGGCGGGTGCTGGTGTCGCGGGTGTTGATGCCGACGAACTGCACGCCCTGACCGGCGAGGTCCTTGGAGACCTCGACGAAGTTGGGCGCCTCGGCGCGGCACGGCGGGCACCAGGAGCCCCAGACGTTCAGGACGACGATCTTGCCCTTGTAGGCCGCGGCCACATCGAGTTCGCCCCCGTCGATGGTCCGGCCGGCGAGCTTGGGCGCGGTGTCCCGCTGCCCCTTCTTCACCGTCGCGATGCCGTCGGAGCCGGCCACGAAGCCGGTGCCGCCGCCACCACCCTCGATGCCCCCGCCCGAACAGGCGGACAGCACCAGCGCCAGGGCCGTGGCCCCGGCGGAGAGCAAAGCGGCACGACTGCGGCTCGTACGGACACTCATGTGAAAAGTTTCGCATGCCCGTTTCGTCGACCTGCGGCGGGGTCGAGCAGGCCGCCCGGCCGCGTGTCCACCGAGGTCAGGCGGTCGAACCGGCCTTCAGGAAGTCCTTCCAGCCCCCGGCCGGCTCCTGCCCGACCCCGAGGGTCCGGAGCTTGGCGAGGACCTCCGGCCGCTGCGCGTCCATCCAGTCGACGAACTGCCGGAAGGAGACGATCCGGATCTCGCCGTCCGCGGCCTTCTCCTTGGCCCGCGCGATGTGCTTGAGGGCGCCCTCGACGGCATCCATGTAGACCCCGCCGTTCCACTCCTCGAAGTGGTTCCCTATGAACAGCGGCGCCCGGTTCGTCTCGAACGCCCGCTGGAATCCGGCCACGTAGGCGCCGGTGGCCTGGGTGCGGTAGGCGGGGTGGTTGGCGGGCGGGGCCTGGGTGGAGTTCTGGGACTGGTTGTACATGATGTTGTAGTCCATCGACAGGACCTCGAAGCTGCGGCCCGGGAACGGCACGGACTGCAGCGGCAGGTCCCAGACTCCCTGCTTCTTCCGCGGCCAGACCTGGAGGCCGCCGGGCGAGGAGGAGTCGTAGCGCCAGCCCAGCTCACGCGCGGCGGGCAGCAGGTTCTGCTGGCCGAGCAGACACGGGGTGCGCCCGCCGACCAGTTCCTTCTCGTAGTCGAAGGGCAGCGGGTCCAGGTCGGTCCAGCCGCTGTTCGTCTTCCACTCCGTCACGAACGACTTGGCCTGCTCTATCTCGCTGCGCCACTGCTTGGGCGTCCACCGGGCGACCGAGCCGAAGCCGTCGCCGCAGAAGTGGCCGTTGAAGTGGGTGCCTATCTCGTGGCCGTCGAGCCACGCCGTCCGCAGGTGCCCCAGCGTCGACTTGATGTGCGCGTCGGTGAGGTAGCCGATGTCGGAGGCGCCCGGGGCGTTGTTCGGCGGGAGGTACCTGCGCTTCTTCGACTCGGGTAGGAGGTAGATCCCGGAGAGGAAGAACGTCATGTGGGCGCCGTGGTCCCGGCCCGCCTTGAGGAACCGCTCGAAGAGGCCGTTCCCGACGTCGCCGGCGCCGTCCCAGGAGAACACCACGAACTGCGGCGGGGCCTCGCCCGGCTCCAACGCGCGCGGCTTCTCCGGCTGGTTCGGCTGCCTGCCGGTACGGGCGGTGGAACCGTCCCCGATCGGCGTCACCTTCTTCTCGGGCTTCCCCTTGCCCTTGCCGCCGCCCCCGGACCCCCCGGAACCGCCGGCCCCGTGGGGCCCGCCCCCGAGCCCCGTGCCGCAGCCGGTCAGCCCCAGCCCGGCGGCGGCACCCGCCCCGAGCCCCAGCACTCCCCTGCGCGAGATGTGGCGCATGACGTCCCCCCCATGTTCCGGTCACGCCCCTCTCGGCGTGAAGCACACCGTTTGAGAGGTCAGGGGAATCGCCGGGGTTCCGGCGATCTGGCACATATTGCAGAGCCTTTGACCGAAAACGGTTGTATGCGCCCTTCGTACGCCGCACACCGAAGCGCACGCCGGGGGCACGGACGTAGGCAGCGCCCCCGAACAACAGAGCACGCCTCATAGGACAGACGTACGGACCGAAGGGTTCCTGTCGATCAAGACCAAGGAGCACGAAGGAGGACGCGAGGGGGTGGGTTCCGTCACCGCCACGGGCACCGCACGCTCGTCAGGGGCGCGCAGGACGACGGGGTCCGCGACCGCCTCAGGGCAACCGCACGCTTCTCAGGGGCGCACACAGGGCGATGGGTCCGTCCCCGCCACGGGCAACCGCACGCTTCTCAGGGGCGCGGGGAACTGCGCGACCAGCCGCGACGGCCCCGCAGTCACCCACGAACCTCAGTCACCCACCCACCCCGGCCCCCCGCCCCCAGCGGAGCGCTCACGCTCCGAAGGCCTTGTCCTTCCCCTTCACCGGCTTGGCCCCCGCCAGCAGATGCGGCGGCACCAGATCCCGCGCCGGCTCGCTGTACCCCACCGACACGATCTTGTCCCCCTGGTACGTGAACGTCGTCAGGGACGCGAGCGTGCACTGCCGCCGCCGCGGATCGTGCCACAGCCGCCGCCGCTCGACGTACGACCGGACGATCCAGATCGGCAGCTGGTGCGAGACGAGCACGGCCTCGTGACCGCGCGCCGCGTCCTTCGCCGCGTCCAGCGCCCCCATCATCCGGACGACCTGGTCGACGTACGGCTCACCCCACGACGGCCTGAACGGGTTCACCAGGTGCTTCCAGTTCTCCGGCCGCTTCAGCGCCCCGTCGCCGACCCCGAAGGTCTTGCCCTGGAAGACGTTGTCCGCCTCGATGAGCCGTGCGTCGGTCGCGAGGTCGAGGCCGTGCGCCTTCGCGATCGGCGTGGCCGTCTCCTGGGCCCGCTCCAGCGGCGACGCCCCGACGTGGGTGACGTCACGGGTGGCGAGGTGCTCGGCGACCCGTTCGGCCATCCGGCGCCCGAGGTCGGAGAGGTGGTACCCGGCGAGCCGCCCGTAGAGGATCCCGTCCGGGTTGGCGACCTCGCCGTGCCGCATCAGGTGGACGACGGTGATGTCACTCATGCTGCCGTGGCCTCCGCTGCCGCTCGCGCCGCCGCCGGGAGGGCGTCGGCGATTCTCTGGACCGCCTGCTCGTCGTGTGCGGTGGACACGAACCACGACTCGAACGACGACGGCGGCAGATAGACGCCCTGCGACAGCATCGAGTGGAAGAAGGCGTTGAACCGGAAGGACTCCTGTGTCCTGGCGTCCTCGTAGTTCCGTACCGGGCTGTCCGTGAAGAACACGGAGAACATGTTGGAGGCGTTCTGCAGCGTGTGCGCGACCCCCTCCTTGGTGAGCGCCTCCGTGACGAGCCCTTGGATCTGGAGGGACACCGCGTCCACGACGTCGTACGCCGCGTCGTCGAGCAGCCGCAGCTGCGCGAGCCCGGCGGCCGTGGCGACGGGGTTCCCGGAGAGCGTGCCCGCCTGGTAGACGGGCCCGGCGGGCGCGAGGTACGCCATCACGTCGGCCCGGCCACCGAAGGCCGCCGCGGGGAAACCGCCGCCCATGACCTTGCCGAAGGTCATCAGGTCGGGGACGACGCCGTCGATCCCGAACCAGCCGGCCCTGCTGGTGCGGAAGCCGGTCATGACCTCGTCGGAGACGTACAGGGCCCCGTTCTCGGCACAGACGTCCTTGAGTCCCTGGTTGAAGCCGGGCAGCGGCGGCACGACGCCCATGTTCCCCGGGGACGCCTCGGTGATCACGCACGCGATCTCGCCGGGGTGGGCGGCGAAGGCGGCGCGCACGGCGTCGAGGTCGTTGTAGGGGAGGACGATGGTGTCGCCGGCCTGGGCGCCGGTGACGCCGGGGGTGTCCGGCAGCGCGAACGTGGCGAGACCCGACCCGGCGGCGGCGAGCAGCGAGTCGACGTGGCCGTGGTAGCAGCCGGCGAACTTGACCACCTTGGTCCGGCCGGTGAAGCCGCGGGCGAGCCGGATCGCGGACATGGTGGCCTCGGTCCCGCTGGAGACCAGCCGCACCTGCTCCAGCGGCCCGACGCGGTCGACCATCTCCTCGGCGAGCGCGACCTCGCCCTCGCCGGGGGTACCGAAGGACGTGCCGCGCGAGACGGCCTCCTGAACGGCGGCGACGACCTCGGGACGGGAGTGACCGAGGATCATCGGTCCCCACGAGCACACGAGATCGACGTACTCGCGGCCGTCGGCGTCGGTCAGGTAGGGACCGGTACCGGACACCATGAACCGGGGCGTACCGCCCACGGCGCGGAAGGCGCGCACGGGAGAGTTCACGCCGCCGGGCGTGACGGCCGCCGCGCGCTCGAAAAGAGTCTGCGAAACTGGGGCTTCGTACGGATAGCTCACACAGGCCATGGTGTCAGAGGCTCCGAAGATCCCGCCGACTGGTGTTTGCGCGCACGTTTCGGCGGGCGGTCGCGGGGGAGGTCACTGACACGATGATCGGGTTGCGCGGCGGGGATCACGTGGCCCAGAAATGCGTTCGGGTGGAGATATGCATCGCGGTGGCGGACTGGGCGACGGGACCGGTGACCTCGGTCCTCGTCGTGCCCGGCGGGGAAGGCACCGGCGCGACGCGGAGGAGACTGCGGAGACCTCACGACAGGAACGAAGCGGGTCCGGCACGTCCGGATCGGCGACCGCGTCCGGCCCGTCCGGCACCGCGTCGGGCGGGAGCAGCGCGGGCGGACCGGCCGGACCGGCCGGATCAGGCGGCCCGAGCGCCGGCGGTGGACCGAGCGGACTGGGCGCGCTGAGCAGGCTGAGCGGACTGCGCCCCGGCGGAGCGGGCGGAACGGGCCGCCCCGCTGGATCGAACGGATCGGCTGGGCCGGGTGGATCGAGCGGTTCGACCGGGTCGAGCACGCCGGCCGGTGGGGCAGGTGCGGCCGGCCCGCTCGGCTCGACGGACACGCCTGGCACGACCGCCGGCCCGACCGGCGGGACCGGTCCGGTCGGCGCGGGTACGCCGTCGTCCGGCCGCGGCGGTGTGACCGGCCCCGGCACACAGGACGGCCCGAGCGACCCGAGTGGCCCCGGCGGCCACGGGGGTGGGCGCGGCCTGAGGGCTCGGGGCGGAGCCACGGGCGCCGAATCCGCGGACAACGGAACCGCGGGCCCCATAGGCCCCACAGGCGCCGCAGGTACCACGGGCCCCACAGGCCCCACCGGCCCCCTGCGCGGTCTGGGTCCCCTCGGTTCCCTCGGGGCGCTCGGCTCCCGGTTGCTCGGCGGGCAGGGGGCGCAGGGATCACCGGGCGCGCAGCCCGCGTCCGGCGCCCCGTCGGCGTCGGGCGGCGCGCAGCCGCCGTCGGGCCCCCCGTCGCAGCCCCCGCTCGACGGCATCCCGCACTCACCCCGGTCCTCCCAGTCCCCCGGCTCCTCCCAGTCCCCCGGCTTCCCTTACTCGTCCCGGTCCCCCCAGTCGCCTGCCGCGCCGTCGTCGCCCACGGGGTCGCCGGGGTCACAGCCCCCGTATCCTCCACGGGGCCCGCGGGGCGTGTACGGTCCGCAGGGTGCGCACGGCACGTACGGGACCCAGGACAGCGACGCGAACCCGGCCGACGGGTCCCTCGGCGTGCCCGGGCGGGACGGAGCGGACGACCCGCAGCAGGAGAGTTCACGCTTCCCGCGCCGCCGCCGCGCCGCACACAACGGTTCCGACCACTTCGAGGGTGTTTCCGACCGCACCGAGACCGGTCCTGACCGGCCGGAGAACGCCTCCGACCGACTCGGGCGCGGCGGTGCCGACCCGATCCAGGGCGGCGGCCCTGAGCGGATCGGGCGGCGCAGCCGTATGGAGGGTATGGACCGTATGGATCGCGCCGAGCATGTGGATCGTGTCAGTGGTGACGGAATGGATCAGACGGGCCAGACGGACCGGCCTGACGCCGTCGGCCGTGAGAGCCGTGCGGCGCGCAGGCGCCGTACCGACCGCCTCGACCAGGTGGTCAACCGGCTCCACACGGCCGGGAGCAGGAATGGTGGTCGGGTGGGGGTGACGTACAAGTACTTCGGCGCGCCCGACGGCGCGACCGCGGCCCGTGTCCCGATCTCGATGCGCCCCGAGGAACTCGGCGGCGACGAGCTGGGCATGAACGGCATGTTCACCAAGATCAAGCCGGAGACGATGGCCGCGATGGTGCTGACCGGCATCGAGGGCGTCCCCCTGCACAAGGTCCCGCCCCTGGAGCTGGTCGTCCTGCACCCCGACTACGCGGTCGTGAAGCTGCCGATGACCGTCGTGGACCCGCTGCGCGGCATCGGCGAGGAAGCGGTCGGCGCGGCGGCCTTCATCTGGTCCACGGTCCCGGACCGCGGCGGCCCGCGCGACGCGTTCAACGTGTACCAACTGCTGCACGAGTGGCAGGACTTCAGCCATCGGCTGCATGAGGCGGGGCATCAGCCTTATTGCCTTGTGTGGCCCTGAGCTGGGGTTTCTTGCGGATCGGGCGGGGTCTTCGGGCCTCGCCCTTTTGGGCGCCGGAGAGGGGCCGTCAGGCGGCCAGGGCACATTGAGGGCACATTGGTTTCGCTGGGGGCGCTGATGTGCCCTGGGTTGCGGCCGGGCCGCCGTCGTCTTCCGCTTCCGCCTCGGCTTCCGTTTCCGTGAAGGCGTCGTCGATCGCCTTGCGGGTGCAGGTCTCGCTGGACGGCAGCAGGTGCGTGTACGTCCGGAGCGTGAAGCCCGGGTCCGAAGTTTCCCGTGCACGTGATCGTTATGCCGCGAGGGCGTGCTGATGCCGCTGCCTGGTCTCGGTCGGGGTGAGGTAGCCGAGGGTCCGGTGCTCTCGCAGGCGGCGGTCGTAGAAGGTCTCGATCTCGATGAAGGAGAAGAGGCCCACCCGCACGTTCAGCACCGCGACATCGCCCGCTGCCTGCAACAGCATCTGCTCACAGACCTGCACTCCTCCCTCGGGATCACCCTGCCGCCCCCTGCCGAACAGGCACGACAAGCCGCCTTCTCGTCCTGGGGCCGGCAGAACATAGGGGAGCTCGTCGGGCTGCCTGGCTCCGTCGCCCCATGCGTGTTGACTCTGTCCCCCGGAGGGCAGCCCTCGGCACGCCGATGACATGGCAGAGGAGCGATGAGCGTGCGGTCGTACCGGCCGGGGCGGTCACGTGACCCGTCATCCGCCGTACCGAGGTACCTCCGCACGATGGCTGCCTGCTTCTCGGCGCGATGGCTGCGCACCACGCCACCCGCCACGGCTGGGAGTAGCGTGGCAGGTACCGAGAACTTTCCGGGCGCACGACCACGGCGGCGCCGTTCCCGGCGAGTGACTGACACGGGCAGCCGGAAGGCAGCGCCCGGAACAGGATCGCACGATGAACGCCCTCACAAAGCCCGCCGAAGGTACCGCGCGAGGTTACGGACACTCCTACCGGATGCCCATGCCCCGGCTGCGCCTCACGCCGGACGTCAGCCACGGCCCGCTGGACGGCGCATGGTGGCCACGCTGCGACGCACTCGAACTCGAATTGCCCGCGCTGGTCGGTTCCCTGGATCCGAGCAGCGGCACCGTCACCCGCGTGACGGTGGGGACCGCCGTCTGGCCCGATGCCCCGCAGGAGGTGATCGCGCCCGGCCACGTGATCGAGGTGGTCCTGACCGATTCCGCCGCCGAGGCGCATGCCATCACCGTGGACTGCGGCACCGTGGGACGCTGGGAACTGCTGGTGATCCCTCCGGATGAGCCGGCCGGAGTAGCCACCCGGCTGCTGACCGCCGCCGCCGACCCCGGGAACCCACTGTCGGCTCCGCGCCTGCTGGCACTCGCCGAGAGCGACCTCGACGGACAGGACGCCTGGGAGTCGGAAGGCGGAGCCGGACCGAGATGAGCAGCCCGACCCGGCCGACTCCGTGTGACCGGCAGGCCGGGCGTCCACGACCCCGTGATGGAGCCATGGCACCGACAGACCCTTCGTCATCCTGGCCCGCCCCCACACGAAGTGTGACCGCGGCTGGTGAGGGGATGACGGCAGTACAGCGTACGGACCGGTCCGAAAGCTTCGGGGAAGCTCTCCTGGGAACGGTCCTCGACAGCGCGCACGAACTGCCGCCCCATCTCATCGGTCCCCTGGTCGCCGACGTCGTGGAGCGGCTCGGTGGCCGCCGTCCGCAGGTGCTGTTGCAGGACTACGGCCAGCTGCTGCTCGTACCGCTGCCCGGTGAGGGCCTCGCCGGCGGGGAACCGCAGGTCATCGACGACTCCGACGCGGGTCGCTGCTTCCTGGACGCGGTCCCCGTGGAGGTGCCCGAGGAGGACGGCTTCCGGATCCACCTGCCCCTGCTGGACGGCGGTGACCAGGTAGGGGTCATGGCGGTGACGCTGGACAGCGTCGATGACGACGACCGCCGCCTGCTGCTCAGGATCTCCGGGTTGGTGGCCGACCTTCTGGTGACCAAGCACGGCTACTCCGACCTGTTCTTCGACGTCCGACGCGGTGAGGCGATGAGCGTCGCAGCGGAGATCCAGTGGTCACTGCTGCCACCGCTCGCGATGATCATGCCCCGGGTCGCCGTGGCCGGGATCCTGGAACCCGCCTACGACGTGGGCGGCGACAGCTTCGACTACGCGCTCAACCACGACGTCCTCCACGTGGCCATGATCGACGCGATGGGCCACGGACTGGACGCGGCCACGATGGCCACCGTGGCCATCGGCGCCTACCGCCACGCCCGCCGCGCCGGCATCGGACTGTCGGAGACCTACGCGTTCATGGACCGCGCCGTGGCCAGGCAATTCGGTCCCGAGCACTTCGTCACCGCGCAGATGATGCAGCTGGACACAACGACGGGACGGGTGCAGTGGGTCAACGCCGGACACCCGCCGCCGATCCTCGTCCGCGACCACCGCGTCGCACAGCGTCTGGCCGCCCCGACGACCCTCCCCGTCGGCCTCGGTGGTTCGGAGCCCCGGATCAGCGAGCTGGGGCTGGTGCCCGGGGACCGAGTCCTCTGCTTCACCGACGGAGTGGTCGAGGAGCACAAGAGAGGTGGTGAGGAGTTCGGGGAGGGCCAGCTGATCGACTGCGTGAACCAGCTGGAGAGGACCGGCCGCGGCATCCGGGCGGTGACGCGCTCCCTGTCCCACACGCTCAAGCAGGCACGGGGCGGACAGACCAGCGATGACGCAACCCTGCTCATGGTGGAATGGCGCGGCTGACCTCCCGCCCCCCGACACCGTAATTGAAGGCAGCTCTGACTGCATCCGCACTGCGACGCGTGCACGCCCATGTGGCGCTCTCACGGGCCCGGATGAACGGCCTGGCGTCCGCAGCGGCATTGCCGCCCATCCCGCATCGACGAGGAATCGACCCGCCAGCTCATCGCCTACCTGCGGATGGCGAAGGGGCCGAAGGCCGTCATGCTGGGCGGACGGATGGACCCCCTGGCGCGTTATGTCAAGGCCGTAGGCCATCTCAAGCAGGTCATCGAGGAAGTCCCCGGAACTGCCCTGCTACATACGGACCTCGCCGCGTTCGGTGCGCCGGCCTTCGGTGCCGCCTTCACAGCCTTCGGCGCCGGCAGCCGCTGCCGGCACATCATCGCCCCGGGCGGGAAAGCGCAGACCAACACGAGCATCCCCGTCCAGTCACCGCACGTCCTCTTCCCCGACCTGATGGCCTTCTTCCTCGGTGAGACGATCGCCGAGCGTTACGGTGGCGCTGAAGCTCCGCTCTGCTTCTGCTCGGCCTGCGCCGACAGGCTCGCACCGGACGCCTTCACAAGCAACCGCGGCGAGCTTCCCGCCGCAGCGGCGCCCCACAACGTTGCGGTCCTCATGGAGTGGCTGCGCGCAAACGGTGTCGACCGTGAGAACCAGCGGGACAAGTTCCCGCAGGTCAACACACGCTTCACTGAGAAACCCCAGGTCAGCGTCCACCACCCCCACTCGCTGCACGAGTGGCAGGACTTCAGCCATCGGCTGCATGAGGCGGGGCATCAGCCGTACTGCCTGGTGTGGCCGTGAGCCGGGGTTTCGGGTGGGGTTCTGGCCCAGCCCTCGTCATGGGCCGAGAGGCGGGCGGGCGAACGGGCGGTGACTACGCGCCGGTTCCACCGGGGGCGCTGACGTGCCCCCGGTTGCCGGGCCGGTCGTCCTCGTCGTTCGTCTCGGCTTCCGTGATGGCGTCGTCGGTTCACGGGTGCTCGTGGCCTGGCCGGCGGACCGGCTACGGTCGGGCCGGTTCAGGGGCAGGAGGAGGGGTGAGCCAGGCCGTCGCGACGTACGAGACCACGACCGCGACGATCACCAGCGGCATGACGGTGAGCCCCTCCGCCCCGATCAGCAGGGTCGCGAGCAGGACGGAGACCAGCGGAAGTCGCAGCATCGCCGCGCTCATCGCTCCGATCCCCATCGCGAAGCCCGCGACCAGGCTCAGCCCCGGCAGGTGCGAGAGCAGGATGCCGACCGCAGCTCCCACGAACATCGCGGGGAAGATCGGGCCTCCCCTGAAACTGCTGAGCGACACGGAGTAGGCCAGCCCCTTGCACAACACCAGCAGCAACAACGCTCCCACCGTATACGCGTCGTTGTGCCTGAGGAGTGGATCCAACGCCGTCTGCCCGGAGTACAGCACGTCGGTCGCTGGTTTCCCGGTGCTCTCGGCGTAGGCGATCGCCAGGCCCGCCACGACCAGGCCCATGAGCACCGTGGCCGGCACCCGTCGCCGCTCGACGTGCGTCCTCAGCAGGACGGCGAGCCGGCGGATCCCCACGCCCGCGAAGGCGACCGACAGACCGATGACCAGAGCCCAGCCGAACTCCGCCGCTGTCGGGGGCGAGGCCTTGGGGACGTCGTGCAGTGCCAGGGAGTAGGTGCCCAGCCCGGACCAGTTTCCCAGTCCGACGAAGATGAGCGCGCCGATACCCGATGCCAACAAGCCGGGCACCAGCACCAGCGTCATCATCGCCCCACCCAGCCCGGACGCCTCCATCAGCAGGAACGCTCCGAGCAGGGGGGATCCCAGGAGGGAGCTGACGGCCGCGAAACTGCCCGCCGCGCCCAACACCGCGCTCACCTGCTCCGGGGGGTCGCGTTTGACCATGCGCACGGCGCCGGCGGCGAGTCCCGCGCCGAGCGCCAGCAGAGGGGCCTCGGGCCCGAGGACCGCGGCGAAGCAGAGCGTCGCCAGGGCAGCGAGGAAGACGCCGGGCAGCTCGATGGGGGTGGGCACGCGGGTGGTCTTGAACCCGGCCGTCGGTTCGTGGCCGCCCTGTCCCGGCAGGTACTGGATCGCCAGTCCCGCGAGCAGTCCCCCGACGGCGAGCAGCGGCAACGGCCACCACACGGGGGTTCCCTCGAAACCCAGCGCCTCGGGCAGATCCGTGTAGATCAGTGGCTGGACCTCGCCGACCAGCGCCAGGAAGCCGAACGCCGCCGCCGACACCGGCGCTCCGATCAGCGCGGCCAGCGCCAGGAGCACCAGGTACTCGCGGCTCCGGAGAAGAGTCTGCGGGTCCAGGGGCGACGCGGCCCCGGATCCGGCTTCGGCGACCGGCATCGCATTGCCTCCTCGCGAACGCGGACCTGGTCGGTGGTCTCACCAGCCGCATGAAGCGCACCTGGAACGCCCTGCCACCTGATGCGAGAGGCGTGGTTCCGAGCCTGGCACGCCGTTCCCCCGCAGGCATGCCGGTGCCGCCCAAGGAGGTGACGCCACCGGCTCCTCACTCGTCGCCCACAGCCCCCGGGGACTCGCCGGAGCCGGCCGCCCGGGCTTCCTCCGCGACGCGGACGGCGCCGAGGAGGATCCGCGCGACCATTCCCACCAGGACCACGTCGGCCAGCATCTGGATCATGGTCAGGATGCGTGCCGTCTCCGTGACCGGGACGATGTCCCCGAAGCCGACCGTGGCGAACACCGTGACGGTGAAGTACAGGGCGTTGGTGCGCCCGAACACCTCCGAGAACGAGTCGGACCGGTTCTGGGACAGGATCACGTAGGCCGCCGCGAAGATGATCAGGAAGGTCGGCCCGGCGGTGGCGAGGGTCTCGCCGGCACGCAGCCGAGGATAGTCGGACCGTTTGATCATCCGGATCTGCCAGGCGAGCGCGCCGGTGAACAGCACGAGACTGACGGCCAGCGCGATCGCCGTACCGAGGTCGAGCCCCTTGTCCAGCGGCAGCAGGTAGTAGACGACGACCGACAGGACCACCGTCACCGAGGATCGGGCCAGCGAAAGCAGCAGTCGACGGCGCGGGACGCGGAAGGGCTCGGCCTGCCGGGGTCTGTTCATGACGTCACCAGGTGCGCAGGTAGGTCGTGCTCATGCAGGTCTCGGGTCTGTCCGGGCTCGTTCGGGCGTTACGTCCGCAGAGCCTCCCACTATCACGGCTGGGGACTCCGAAAACGCTCTGGACGCCCTCCGGAGCGACTCCGGCCACCCTTTCGGAGGGACGTCTCAGCAGGGTCGGCGGGGCGGACAGGGGCGGCGGGGCAGGCGCGGCGGGGCGGCAGGGTGGGCAGGAAAACCCTTGGGCCGTCCGGGGAGGACGCTGCTACGTTCCCTGAGGCCGTGCGAGAGAACGAGGAGGTGGTACCCGTGAACGCTGTATCGACATGGGTGCTCCCCTCCCGGGTCACGGTCGGACGACAGGTCGTCCGGGAGCGCCGTTTAGCGCACTCCCGAAAGGCACGACCATGCACGACAAAGACACGACCGTGCACGTCACGTCCGAACAGCGCCTCGACGACGGTGTCCTCGAACGCGAGTTCATCCTCGGCGGGATCCCCGGCACCCTGTGGACGCCCGGGTCCGCCGAGTCCGCAGCGCCGGTCCCGCTGATCCTGACGGCCCACAACAACGGCCTGCCCAGGAGCGACGCCCGGCTGGTGGCCCGGGCGCGGACATCCGCAGCGTACGGCCACGCGGTGGCCACCATCGACGCCGCCGGATGCGGCAGCAGGCCCCATACCGCCTCCGACGAGCTGGCGCGCGCCGACCTCCGGCGGGCGATGCGGGCCGGTGAGCCGGTCGACGAGATCTTCGAGTCCCTCGTCGGCCCGCTGGTCGAGGGGGCGGTCCCGGAGTGGCGGACCACCCTGGACGCCCTCCTCGCGCTGCCCGGGATCGGCGGCCCGGTGGGGTACTCGGGGTGGGCGGCCCTCGGCATCCGGCTGGCCGTGGCCGAGCCCCGGATCAGGGCCGCCTCGTTCTTCGCCGGGGGGTACGTGCCCTGTGCCCAGCGCGAGGAGGCGCGGCTGGTCACCGTTCCGCTGCTGCTCCTGCTGCAGTGGGACGACGAGGGGAACCCCGGCAGCGGGCCCTGGACCTGTTCGACGCCTTCGGCTCGCGCGAGAAGACGCTGCACGCCAACCTGGGCGGGCACACCGGCACCCCGTGGTTCGAACTGGACGACGCGAACCGCTTCTTCGGCCGCCATCTGAGGTGACGCCGGTCCGGCCCCGTACCTGCGGGGGTCGTTCCGGGGGCGGCTGGAGAGACGGTTCCGGCCAAGTTCCGCGACGCGTGGGGGCGTTGGTGAAGCCGACCGCGATGTGTCACGGAGAGCCGGGCGCCGAGGCCGACCGGCGCCTATCTTGACCCCATGCAGTCCTACACGATCGGTCAGGCCGCGCGGTTGCTCGGGGTGAGCCCCGACACCGCGCGGCGGTGGGCGGACGCGGGCCGGGTGGCGACCCGGCGCGACGACAGCGGGCGTCGGCTCGTGGACGGCCGGGATCTCGCGGCGTTCTCCGTGGAACTGGCCGCGGACGCCGCCGCCGAGGACGACGTCCCGTACACCTCCGCCCGCAACGCGTTCCCCGGCATCGTCACCGCCGTCAAGCTCGGCGACGTGGCCGCGCAGGTGGAGATCCAGGCCGGGCCGCACCGCCTGGTCTCCCTCCTGACGCGGGAGGCCGTCGAGGAGCTGGGCCTGGAGGTCGGCATGGAGGCCACCGCCCGCGTGAAGTCCACGAACGTCCACATCGACCGGACCTGAGCCGACGGGTTCCCCCGTCACCGACTCCCGCACCGCACCGGTCCCCTCGCCCGCCCGCCACCGCTCAACACGTCTCCCGGTACGGCAGGTCCGGCAGGCACGTCCTCCGCTCCTGCTCGGTCAGCCCCCCCGGCGCGGGCGCAGCCGCGTTCGGCGAGGCGGGCCGGGGTGAGGTCGTACCTCTGGAGAGGCCTGTGCGCGGCGGACGCGTACAGGGTGTCGCCGTCCGGGCCGAAGGCGGGGGCGAGGAGGGTGACCTCCCCGCTGAACGCCATGAGGTCGACGCACGGCGCCAGGTACCGCAGGACGGCCGGGATCCCGCCGTCCGGGCCTTCACCGGGCCTTCACCGGGTCATCATCGACACGGTCCGGCGGCGGGGCGGCACGTCTTGGTGCTTGCCGCAAGGTCGAACCAGACCGCCTTGCCGTCGGGATGGACCAGGCCGCCGGCACAGGGGAGGGCTGCGGCCGTTCCCCAGTGCCCCTCGGTGAGGGCGTCCACGAGGTACAGGCCGCGCCCGCCCTCCTCCCACCCCTCGGGGGTCAGGTCCCGCATCACCGGGGGACTCTCGTCACCGTCGTAGACGATCACCCGGACCCGCCAGCTCTCCACCGCCAGCCACAGGACCGACCCTTCGCCCTTGGCGTGCACACAGGCGTTCGTGACCAGCTCGGAGGTGCACAGGGCAGCCGCGTCCACGAGGTCGTCCAGGCCGAGGGCGCGCAGCACCGTGGCGACGAAGTCGCGGGCGATGAGGGGGGAGGTGTCCAGCGGCGGACAGAACAGCGTGTAGGTCGTCGCCGCGGGTGAGATCCAGGGGGTGACGGACGAGGGCCTGGCGGACGGGGGCCGGGGAGAGGGAACGGCGGGGAGGTTCGGGTCGGTATCGGGCATGGCTGACCAACTCCATCGCGACGAGAAAGGGAGGGCGTGGGTCCCTACCGCGTCTGGCTCCTCCTCGGGTGTCGACGGCCCGGGGCGCGCTTTCAACGGGCGGTACTCAGGGGCGAACTGCGGGATCGTTGCGCTTTGTACATCAGTCGAGCACTCTCCGTGAGCGCAGGAACGACCGTAGTCGGCATATTTGCACCGCCGCAATGGGGTCGCTGGAAGTACTACGAAAGCGCGGCGGGGTGCCGGGGCAGGGCCCGGGGGGCGCGGGCGGGACACCCGCCCCACGGGAGGGGGACCGGCGCGGCCGCGGGCACGCCCCGTGTGAGGATGGACGCAGGGCATGCCGGGTACGGGGTACGGGCGGGGCCCGTACGGGGAACGGCGGAACAGCGGGACACGCGGGGAGACGGGGACGGACATGACCAGTCGGTTGCTCATGGAGTACGGCGCGCGAAACAAGCGGGCCGGGGCGCCGGTACGGGGCGCGGACGACGTCCGTGGATCCACGCGGGCCACGCCCGTCCTGGACCACGACGACCCGCTGGTGCGGGCGATCGCGGGCCGGGTGGTGAGCGAGGCGACCCCGCGGGAGGCGCTGCGCGCCGCGCACCGGATCATCGCGCGGAACGTGCGGCCCGTGTACTCGGTCGAGGACCGGCGTCGGGTGTCCCGGACGCTGCGGCTGGGGCGCGGCTCGTGCAGTCAGCGGATGGCGGCGCTGGAGGCGGTCGCCCGTGCCGTCCGGGTGCGCACGAGGGTCCGCGGACTGCTCGTCGACGGCGCGTTCTGGTATCCGCGCTTCCCGCGGCTGAAGCCGTTCGTGCCGGCGCAGGTCCTGCTGGCCTGGCCGGAGTTCCGGGTCGACGGCGCGTGGCTGCCGATCGGCCAACTGTTCACGGGGCCCGCCGCGGGCCGCCACTACGCCAACGACGGCGGGGAGACCCTCTTCGACGCGGTGGCCCGCACCGGCATCGACTGGGACGGCGGTCCGCGCGCCGGCGCGAACGCCTGCGCCGCCGACGAGGGCTCCTGCGACCTGTCCGCCCAGGTCGTCGCGGACCTCGGCCACTTCGACGACCGCGACACCCTCTTCGACCGTCACGGCCAGACCCTCTGCCGCACGGCCCGCACCCTGACCGAGCCCGTCCTCGGCCGCTGGACCCCGTCCACCCGCACCCCGCCCTGAGCCCTCGGGGGCCGGCCGCCCCGCCGGCCTGACGCACGGCGCACGCTCGCCGCCCCGGCCTGACCCACGGCCCACGCTCGCCGCCCCGGCCTGACCCACGGCCCACGCTCGCCCCGGCCGCCGCCGAGACCCGCCTCCCGCCGACGGTCCGTCAGCTGCCGGTACGCCAGTCGTCGTTACATCAGTCGCCGGTACGTCAGTACGTCAGTCGCCCGCACGTCAGTCGCCGGTCCCCCGCACCGTGAAGCCGATCACGAGGCCGCCGCCGTCCCGTCGGAAGGCGAACGGGGTGCCGCCGTGGGCCGCCGCCACCGCGCGGACGATGGACAGGCCGAGGCCGGAGCCGGGCAGGCTGCGGGCGTCGGCGGCACGGTAGAAGCGGTCAAAGATGCGTTCGAGGTCGCAGTCGGCGACGCCGGGACCCCGGTCCAGGACCTCCACCCGGACCACCTCCGGCCCCACGCCCTGGCCCGCCTCGTCGAGGCCGACGAGGTCACCGCCGCACCGCACCGGCCCCCGCGCGACCACCATCTCGATCGCCCCGGTCCCGGTCCGGTCGAACTTCGCGGCGTTCTCCACCAGGTTGGACACGGCCCGCTGCAACGCCCCCGCCCGCCCCTCGACGGTCGTGTCGCCCTCGACCCGTACGCCGATCTCCCGGCCGGTGCGCCGCCGCGCGGTCGCCGCGACGTCCTCGGCTATGTCCGCGAGCTGCACCCGCTGTGCCGGCTCGGTGCTCGACTGCCCGGCGGCGAGGTCCACCAGCTCGTTGACCAGGTCGGTCAGTTCGCGGGCCTCCTGGGCGAGGTCGTCGACCAGTTCCTCCCGCACCCGGGCGGGCAGTTCGTCGATGCGTCGCAGCAGCGAGATGTTCGTCCGCAAGGAGGTCAGCGGTGTCCGCAGCTCGTGCCCCGCGTCCTGCACCAGCCGCCGCTGGTCCTCCTCCGACTGGGCCAGCCGCACCAGCATCCGGTCGAAGGAACGCCCGAGGCGCCCCACCTCGTCCCGCCCCGCGACCGGCACCTGGATCCCCAGGTGCCCCGTCCTCGCCACGTCCTCCGCCGCCCCGGCCAGCTGCACCAGACGCCGGGTCTGCCGCCGCGCCAGCCACCACCCGAACAACCCCGCCGAGACGACGACACCCGACACGAACAGCAGGGTCCGCTGCTGCAACTCCCGCAGCAGGTCCTCCGTGTCACTGAACTCCTGGGCCACCTGCACGGCCCCGCGGCCCCCGCCGAGCGCGACGGTCGCCACCCGGTACCGGCCGCCGCCCACCTCGACCCCGCCGTGCTCGACCACCGTCCCGGCGAACCGCGCCCCCGCGACACGGCGGTCGGCGGCCCACACGGGCAGCGCGGGGTCGCCCTTGTCGAGGACCTGCCCCTCGGGGCCGAGGACCTGGACGTCCGTACGGCCGGAGCGGATCAGGTCGTCACGGGGGCCGCCGCTGTCCGAGGGCGCGAAGTCCACCGGCCCCAGCCGGTCCTGCTCCACCAGCTCCCGCAGATCACGGACCACCTCGGCGAACACGGTCTGCTGGTCCACCCGCACCAGCCGCGCCGCCGCGCTGTAGCTGAGGATCCCGACGAGCACGGTGACCACGCACGCCACCGCTACGAACGACACGGTGAACGTCGCCCGCAGCGACGGCACCGGACGCAGCCGGGCCGGCACCCGCGACAGCAGCCGGACGAGACGCGGTGGCACCGCCCGCCGCCTCAGTCTTCCCGCAGCGTGTACCCCACACCCCGCACGGTGTGGATCAGCGCGGGCGCCCCGGGCTCGTCGAGCTTGCGCCGCAGATAGCCCACGTACACGGCGAGGTTCTTGGAGCCGGGCCCGAAGTCGTAGCCCCAGATGCGGTCGTAGATGGTGGCGTGGTCGAGGACGATGCCCGCGTTGCGCACGAGCAGTTCCAGCAGGTCGAACTCGGTCCGCGTCAGCTCCAGCTCCCGCGACCCCCGCCACGCCCGCCGCGCCTGCACGTCCATCCGCACCCCGGCGGCCGACACCAGCCCGGGGTCCGGCGCGGCACCCGCGGCACCCGCAGGACCCGGCGCGGCCGGGCCCGACGCCTCCGGGGACGGCTTCCCGGCGAGGTCAGCGGCGTTGCCGGTCCGGCGCAGCAGCGCGCGCAGCCGGGCGAAGACCTCCTCCACGTCGAACGGCTTGACGACGTAGTCGTCCGCGCCGGCGTCGAGCCCGGCGATCCGGTCGGCGGTCTCCACCAGCGCGGTGAGCATCAGGATCGGCGTCCGGTCGCCCTCGGCGCGCAGCACCCGGCACACCTGGAGACCGTCTATGCCGGGCATCATCACGTCGAGGACGAGCACGTCGGGCTGCCTGCGGTGCGCCTGCGCCAGCGCCTCGACGCCGTCGGCGACCGCCGTCACCTCGTAGCCCTCCAGCGTCAGCGCCCGCTCCAGGGCATGGCGGATGGCGCGGTCGTCCTCGGCGAGCAGCACGTTCTGGGGCACCCCACCAGTCTGCCAAGGTCACGGCCGCCCACCACCTCGCCGAGTGCGCCCGCGCACCCCTTCTTACCGGCCTCTCACCCCGACCACACGGCCGGCTCACCCCGCCGCAGGACGGTGTTCGTGAGACACCGGCCCGCAAGGGAACCCGGGCGGAGCGGGTGGATGCAGTAAAAAGGGTCCGAACCCGCCCCAATTCTCCGATACATCGCCAATACCGTCGGGAAGGTAGTGCATGAGCCGCCGGATGAAGATCGTGTTCCTGCTGCACAACGCGTACGCCATCGGCGGCACCGTCCGAACGACCCTCAATCTGGCATCGGCACTCGCGGACCACCACGACGTGGAGATCGCGTCGATGTCCCGCCACCGCGACGAACCCCGCTTCACGGTCGACCCCCGGATCACCCTCGTGCCCCTGGTCGACATCCGCGCGAACAGCGCCGACCTGCGCGATCCGGCCCAGATGCAGCCCGCCGTCGACTTCCCGGCCGCCGACAAGCGCCACCGCCAGTACAGCCGCCTCACCGACCGCCGCGTCCGCGCCTACCTGGCCGGCTGCGACGCCGACGTCGTCATCGGCACCCGCCCCGGCCTCAACGTGTACGTCTCCCGCTTCGCGCCCCGCCGCGCCCTGCGCATCGGCCAGGAACACCTGCGGCACGACGCCCACTCCAAGCAGCTGCGCACGGTCCTCGCCCGCCACTACCGCGCCCTCGACGCGGTCGTCACGACCACGGCCGCCGACGCCGAGGTGTACCGCGCGCGGATGAAGCTGCCGGGCGTGCGGGTGATGTCCGTGCCCAACATCGTCCCCGCGCCCGGCATCGCCCCCTCGGACGGCACCGCCCCCGTCGTCGCCGCCGCCGGACGCCTCGCCCGCGGCAAGCGCTTCGACCTCCTGCTGGAGGCGTTCGCCAAGGTCGCCGCGAAGGAACCCGACTGGGAGCTGCGCATCTACGGCGGCGGCAAGCAGAAGGACCGGCTGCAGACCCTGATCGAGGAGCTGGACCTCGCCGGCCGCGCCCATCTGATGGGCCCGCACACCCCCATCGAGGACGAGTTCGCCCGCGCCTCCCTCGTCGTCAGCGCCTCCGACGCCGAGTCCTTCGGCATGACCCTCGTCGAGGCCATGCGCTGCGGCGTCCCCGTGGTCAGCACCGACTGCCCGCTCGGCCCCGCCGAGATCATCACCGACGGCGTCGACGGCCGCCTCGTCCCCGTCGACGACCCGCACGCCCTCGCCGACGCCGTCCTCGGCCTCATCACCGACGCCGCCCTGCGCCGTGCCATGGGCCGGGCGGCTCTGAAGTCGGCCCACCGCTACGATCCGGCCCCGATCGTGACGCGGTACGAGGAGCTGTTCGCGGAACTCCGCGCGACCCGGCTCCGGCGCACCTGGGAGAGCTGGACGACGAGGGCGGGCGCCTGGCTGCACCGCGGGGCCGCCGCGGGGAGGCGGGCGGCCCTGTCGTCGTGGCGGGGCGCGCGCCCGTCCCCGGTACGCCTGAGCCGCGCGGCCGCGGGCGGCCACGGCCGACGCGCGGCCTGAACCGCACCGCGCACCCCCGGCGGCCCTCGGCCCGTGGCGCGGCGGCGCCCCTCAGCCCTCGGCCCCGGCGGCGCCCCTCGGCCCTCGGCCCCGGCGGCGCCCCTCAGCCCTTGGCCCCGGCGGTGGTCAGCGTCCTGTGGGTCGGCGCGTCCGGGACACCGGCCGGCCGGCCCTTCGCGAACTCCTCCCGCAGCACCGGCACGACCTCCTCGCCCAGCATGTCGATCTGCTCCAGCACCGTCTTCAGCGGCAGTCCGGCGTGGTCGACGAGGAACAACTGGCGCTGGTAGTCGCCCGCGTACTCACGGAAGGCCAGCGTCTTCTCGATCACCT
This sequence comes from Streptomyces sp. HM190, assembly GCF_009857135.1. GTDB lineage: Bacteria > Actinomycetota > Actinomycetes > Streptomycetales > Streptomycetaceae > Streptomyces > Streptomyces heilongjiangensis. The sequence continues at coordinate 5,066,214 of NZ_CP047318.1, read as the reverse complement.
GCTGCGGCGACCCGACCGTCAGCGGCGTCTGCTCGGCGAAGTCCTCCAGGGACGGCCCGTTGCCGTAGACCGGCGCCACGTCGAAGTACGGGCGGAACTCCCGTACCGCGTCCTGGGAGTTCTTCCTCATGAACACGTGTCCGCCGAGACCGACGATCGCCTGCTCCGGCGTGCCGTGCCCGTGGTGGGCGTACCGCTCCCGGTACAGCTCCACCATCCGCCGGGTGTGCTCGGCCGGCCAGAAGATGTTGTTGTGGAAGAAGCCGTCACCGTAGAACGCGGCCTGCTCGGCGATCTCGGGTGAACGGATCGACCCGTGCCAGACGAACGGCGGCACCCCGTCCAGCGGCCGCGGCGTGGACGTGAAACTCTGCAGCGGCGTGCGGAACTTGCCCGCCCAGTTGACGACGTCCTCGCGCCACAGCCGGTGCAGCAGGGCGTAGTTCTCGATGGCGAGGTTGATGCCCTGGCGGATGTCCTGCCCGAACCACGGGTAGACCGGCGCGGTGTTGCCGCGCCCCAGCATCAGGTCCACCCGGCCGTCGGCCAGGTGCTGGAGCATCGCGAAGTCCTCGGCGATCTTCACCGGGTCGTTGGTGGTGATGAGGGTGGTCGCGGTGGAGAGGATCAGCCGCTCGGTGCGGGCGGCGATCCAGCCCAGCATGGTGGTGGGCGACGACGGCACGAACGGCGGGTTGTGGTGCTCACCGGTGGCGAAGACGTCGAGCCCGACCTCCTCCGCCTTCAGTGCGATCTCGACCATCGCCTTGATGCGCTCGCGCTCGGTCGGTGTACGGCCCGTCGTGGGGTCCGGCGTCACGTCACCGACGCTGAAGATCCCGAACTGCATCATCGTTGCCACCCTCTCAGGTTGTTTATGATTCAACCATACCGCCAAACAGGTGCTCCACCTCCACTATTCCGCCGGCTCCCGGCACGGCCTCCCCGCGCGCCCGCAGAATGTCAGTCCCCGTCCCTACCCTCTCCCCATGGCCGCCCCACGCCGTGACACCCGAGGGATCGTGGACGCCGCGGAACTCTTCACGCGCGTCCGCTTCCGCCGCCGCGCCCCCGCCGCACCGATCCGCCCCTACCTGGAGCACTACTGGCTGATCGACTGGGACCTGCCCGAGCCGTACGTCTCCCAGGTCGTCCCGCACCCCTCGGTCAACATCGTCTTCCAGCGGTACGAGGGACAGGCCCCCTTCGCCGAGGTCTCCGGCGTCGGACTCGGCCTCTTCACGCAGAAACTGGAGGGCAGGGGCCGGGTCTGCGGCATCCAGTTCCGGCCCGGCGGCTTCCGCCCCTTCGCCCCCGGCACCCCCGCGTCCGACTGGACCGGCCGCCGCGTACGGCTCCCCGAGGTGTTCCCGGACGCCGACCCCGACACCGTCCTCGCTCCCGACGACGAGGACGCCCGCGTCGCCGCCCTGGACGCGTTCCTCCTGGGACTCGGCCCCCGCCCCGATCCGCAGGCCGACCTCGCCATGACCCTCGTCGACCGCGTACGCACCGACCGCGCCATCCGCCGCGTCACCGACTTCGCGCGCGCCGAGGGCATCTCCGTACGGCTCCTGCAACGCCTCTTCGCCGCGTACGTCGGCGTCGGCCCCAAGTGGGTCATCCTCCGCTACCGCATCCACGAGGCCCTGGAACGCGCCGAGGCCGAACGCGCGGTCGACTGGGCCGCACTCGCCGCCGACCTCGGCTACGCGGACCAGGCCCACCTCGTGCGCGACTTCACGGCCACGGTGGGCGTCCCGCCGACGGCGTACGCGGAGGCGGTGGCCCGTCCTCGGCCAGTCCGTGAACCCGTCAGGCCCCCCGCGCCGCCCGACCCCGCCTGATCACCCGGCGTGCATGACCGCGTAGATCATCACGAACGCCACGAGGTGGATACCGAAGAGGAAGTACGCGAGGTACCACCACACATACCGCTCGTTCTTCTTCTCCTCGGCGAGCCGGCGCCGCTCGGAGTCGAGGTCCCGCTGCTCGGGCGGCATCACAGCTCCCGGTGGACCTTGGTGTTCGACGCCTGGGCGCGGGGGCGCAGCACCAGCAGGTCGACGTTGACATGGCTGGGCCGGGTGACCGCCCAGGTGATCGTGTCGGCCACGTCGTCGGCCGTCAGCGGCTCCGCGACCCCCTCGTACACCCGCGCCGCCTTCGCCTCGTCGCCACCGAACCGGGTCAGGGCGAACTCCTCGGTCCGCACCATGCCCGGCGCGATCTCGATCACCCGCACCGGCGTCCCCACGATCTCCAGCCGCAGCGTCTCGGCGAGGACGTGCGCCCCGTGCTTGGCGGCGACATAGCCCGCGCCGCCCTCGTACGTCCCGTGCCCCGCCGTCGACGACACCACGACCACCGTGCCGTCACCGCTCGCGGTCAGCGCGGGCAGCAGCGCCTGGGTGACGTTGAGGGTGCCGATGACGTTCGTCTCGTACATCTGCCGCCAGTCGGCGGGGTCGCCGGTGGCCACCGGGTCGGCGCCGAGCGCGCCGCCCGCGTTGTTCACCAGCACGCCGATCGTCCGGAACGCCGTCGCGAACTCGTCCACGGCCGCGCGGTCCGTGACGTCCAGCGCGTACGCCGTGGCCCGGCCGCCCGCCGCGTCGATCTCCTCCGCCAGCGCCTCGATCCGGTCCTTGCGGCGCGCCGTCAGCACCACGCGGTACCCCGCCTCGGCGAGCCGCCGCGCCGTGGCGGCGCCGATACCACTGCTCGCACCCGTGACGACGGCGATACGGGAGGCGGCGGACGGTGCGGCGGTGGCCATGAGCTGCTCCTGATGCACGACGACTGAGTGGCCCGGCCAGGATAGGCATGCGGCACGACGACGAGACGCCCCGGAGGGCGAACCGGACCACCGGCCACCGGCTGCGCTTCACCGACTGCGCCTCCACCGACCGGAGTTCCTCAGCCGGCTCGGCCCGCCGCCCCCTCGTTCACCCCTTGACGCAGACGACCTGCTTCAGCTTCGCCACGACCTCGACCAGGTCCCGCTGCTGGTCGATGACCTGCTCGATCGGCTTGTAGGCGCCCGGGATCTCGTCGACGACACCGGAGTCCTTGCGGCACTCCACGCCCCGTGTCTGCTCCTCCAGGTCCTTGGTCGAGAAGCGGCGCTTGGCCGCGTTGCGGCTCATGCGCCGCCCCGCGCCGTGGGACGCCGAGTTGAACGCCTTCTCGTTGCCGAGGCCCTTCACGATGTACGAACCGGTGCCCATGGAGCCGGGGATGATCCCGTAGTCGCCGGAGCCTGCACGGATCGCGCCCTTGCGGGTCACGAGAAGGTCCATGCCGTCGTAGCGCTCCTCGGCCACGTAGTTGTGGTGCGCGCTGATCTCGGGCTCGAAGGTCGGCTTCGCCTTCCGGAACTCCTTGCGGACGACTTCCTTGAAGAGCGCCATCATGATCGAGCGGTTGTACCGCGCGTACTCCTGCGCCCAGAACAGGTCGTTGCGGTACGCCGCCATCTGCGGGGTGTCCGCGACGAAGACGGCGAGGTCGCGGTCGACCAGGCCCTGGTTGTGCGGCAGCTTCTGGGCCACGCCGATGTGGTGCTCCGCGAGTTCCTTGCCGATGTTGCGGGAACCGGAGTGCAGCATGAGCCAGACAGAGCCGGTCGAATCGGTACAAAGTTCAACGAAGTGGTTTCCGCTGCCCAGCGTTCCGAGCTGCTTCCGCGCCCGCTCATGACGGAACTTGACCGCTTCCGCCACGCCGTCGAAGCGCCCCCAGAAGCCGTCCCACCCGGCCGAAGCGAAGCCGTACAGCTGCCCCGGGTCGACGGGCTCGTCGTGCATCCCCCGCCCCACCGGAATCGCCTGTTCGATCCTCGACCGCAGGCGGGAGAGGTCGCCCGGCAGGTCGTTGGCGGTCAGGGACGTCTTCACCGCGGACATGCCGCAGCCGATGTCCACTCCCACCGCCGCGGGGCACACCGCGCCCTGCATCGCGATGACCGACCCGACGGTCGCGCCCTTCCCGTAGTGGACGTCCGGCATGACGGCCAGCCCCTTGATCCAGGGGAGGGTCGCGACGTTGCGGAGCTGCTGGAGGGCGACGTCCTCCACCGACGCGGGGTCGGTCCACATCCGGATCGGCACCTTCGCGCCCGGAATCTCTACATACGACATATCGACCTCATCCCCCGTCATTCCTGCAAAAGTCCCAGAACGCAAAACCGGCGCCAAGGTCAACGAAAGGGATGCCGGACCGGCGTCCGCGGCAGTGCGTGCGATACACATGGTGCCCGGGGGTCACCCCCGGTCGGCAAGTGAAATACGCACAGGCCACAGGACAGAACCGCCCAGGCGTCCCCCAGGGACCCCGTCGAGAGGAGCCCCCACGGTGCAGCGGAAGGCGTACGTACCCGGCGTCGCCGTGCTCCTCGCGGCAGCGCTGACCGCGTGCACGGGATCGGGCGACGACGGCACCACGGACGACCCGCGCCCCGGTGAGGTCACCGCGTCCGCCTCGACCGCGCAGCCCGGCCGCTACGACACGCTCCCCGAAGCCTGCGGCTCCATCGACGACGACACCCTCGAAGCCCTCCTCCCCGGCCTCAAGCAACTCCCGGACGCGGAGCAGCGCGAGGAGGCGTACGAGGGGCGGGCGACGCTCACCTACGACACGGACCGGAAGGCCGGCTGCCGCTGGAAGGTGGAGTCGCCGACCGCCACCGACTACCTGTTCGTCGACTTCGAGCGCGTGGTGTCGTTCAGCGGCGCGGTCAGCGACGACAGCAAGGCGCAGGAGGTGTACGGCGGCAAGGTGGCGGCCGCGGACCTCCCGGAGCCGTCGCCGAGCACGACCGAGGGGGAGGCCGACGGCGACTCGTCGGCGAACCCGTCGCAGAGCGCCGCGCCTTCCGACTCCGCCACGTCCTCCGCATCCCCCAAGTCGCCCGATTCATCTGGTTCTTCCGGTTCTTCCGATCTGTCGGGTCCCGTCACCGCGTCCTCCGCTCCGGCCTCCCTCCAGCCCCGCACGCTCGACGGTCTCGGGGACGAGGCGTTCCTGGACGACGCGCTCGGGACGAGCCGGCAGCGCACCGTGACTGTGGTGTTCCGCACGTCGAACGTGATCGTGACGGTCGAGTACGAGGAGCAGCCGGCGACGACGACGGACGTGCCGGACAGCGAGGAAATGCAGGACAAGGCCCGGAATCTGGCCGAGTTGCTCGCGGAGGCGTTCGACGAGTGAGCGGTTGCCGGGGGTGCGGCGGGCGGCCCGCTCAACCCCCTGATGCAGGACCGCGCTTCCTCCTCACCGCGTACCGTGGCCCCTCGGACCCGATCCGAGCGCAGGAACCACGAGCGTGATGAACGTCATGAGTGAAGGAACCATGCAACGAGCCGCAGAGTCAGGTCAGCGTCAGCAGCAGTCGCGTACCGCGCGGGGTACGGGCGTCGTCCGTGCCGGGCGTCCGGGGCGGGCACGGGTGCTCGTCGGCGCCGCTGTCGTCCCGGTGATGCTGCTGGCGGTCGGCTGTTCGTCGGACTCCGGCTCCGACGGTGCGTCGGGGGACGAGCCGTCGGCGTCGCCGACCTCGGCGCCGGCGAAGTCGGCGACGCCGGAGGTGGTCGAGGCGGCGTACGCGGTGCTGCCGGACGCGTGCGAGGTGTTCGCGTCCAAGACGCTGAAGTCGCTGGTCCCGCAGGGCGCGAAGTCGGGGAAGGCGATCAACACGGCCGAGGAGAACGTGACCGGCGACTGCCGCTGGACCAGTCTCGACAACAACGGTGTGGACGGTTCGCAGTACCGCTGGCTGAGCGTGTCGCTGCACCTGCTGGCCTCGGACGCGGCGAACGGTCCCGGTGAGGACCGGGCGCACGAGGCGTTCGAGTCGAAGGTGACCGCCGCGAAGGCGGTGGACGGGGCGAAGAACGTCAAGACGGAGCCGGTGACGGGTACGGGCGACGAGGCGACGGCGGTGCGCTACGACCTGAAGAAGGACGGCGACACGTTCAAGCAGCAGACGATCGTGGTGCGCACGGAGAACGTGGTCGTCACGCTCGACTACCACGGCGCCGGTCTGGCCGGTGACAAGACCCCGGACCCGGCGGCGCTGCTGAAGTCGGCGAAGTCCGCGGCGAAGGAGGTCGTGGAGGCGGTCGAGGACGCGAACGACGGCGACGGCGGCGGGTCGTCCCCGTCGGCGGGCGCGTCGAAGTCGCCGTCCAAGTCCGCGTCGAAGGCGCCGTCGAAGGAAGCCACGAAGGCGGCGGGCTCGGGGTCCGGCTCGGACCTGGGCACCGGTTCCGACGCCGACGCCGATTCCGACTCCGGTTCCAAGAGCTCGACGAGCGGCTCGTCGGCCACGAAGACCTCGCGGTAGCGGGCGCGCGCGACCGGTCGGCACCGGGCCGTTCCAGCCGAGGCGGTCCAGCCGGGGCGGCGTAGTGCCCAACTCGTAATGCGCGGCGGGTGACGCCCGCCCCCACCAGGGATTTCGTCCGGGCCCGGTCCGCTCGTGGGCCGGGCCCGAGGCGGACCGGCAACCCGTTTGCCGTACATATGTGCCACCCTGTTGCGCGCAACAACACGCAAGGGGAGGGGAGTACGGGTGGCCGCGCCAATGCAGCTGACTCGAATGCACCGGGTTCTCATCGGCGTGGTCGTGTTCGGCGCCGTCATCATCGCCGGGATCGGCTTCGCGGGTTCCTATGCGGCGGTGCGGGAACTGGCCCTCCAGAAGGGCTTCGGGAACTTCTCCTACGTCTTCCCGATCGGTATCGACGCGGGCATCTGTGTCCTGCTGGCCCTGGACCTGCTGCTGACCTGGATCCGCATCCCCTTCCCCCTGCTGCGTCAGACGGCGTGGCTGCTGACGGCGGCGACGATCGCGTTCAACGGCGCGGCGGCGTGGCCGGATCCGCTGGGTGTGGGGATGCACGCGGTGATCCCGGTGCTGTTCGTGGTGTCGGTGGAGGCGGCGCGGCACGCGATCGGCCGTATCGCCGACATCACCGCGGACAAGCACATGGAGGGCGTGCGGCTGACGCGCTGGCTGCTCTCGCCGATCCCCACGTTCCTTCTCTGGCGCCGGATGAAGCTGTGGGAGCTGCGCTCCTACGACCAGGTGATCAAGCTGGAGCAGGAACGTCTCGTCTACCAGGCCCGCCTGCGCTCCCGCTTCGGCCGGGCCTGGCGCCGCAAGGCCCCGGTGGAGTCCCTGATGCCGCTGCGGCTGGCCCGCTACGGCGTGCCGCTGGCGGACACGGCCCCGGCGGGTCTGGCGGCGGCCGGCATCGAGCCCGCCCTGCTGCCGCCGGCGGCGCAGGTCGAGGTCGGCCCGGCCACGGCGGATCGTGCCGCGGACGCGCCCCGGGCGGGGGTGGCCGCGCCGGCCGCCGAGCAGCGCCCGCAGCTGGAGAGCGTCCCCGCGCAGCAGCGGCCGGAGCGCCCCGCGTACGCGCAGCAGGAGTACGCCGAGCAGGAACCGCCGCCCGATGAGAGCCCCTGGCTCCACGCCCGCCATCCGCAGGAGGTCCCCTACCAGGGCGGTTACGACCCGTCGTACGACCCGGAGGAGGAGTACGAGCGGTGGTACGAGGAGCAGGTCCCCGAGCAGTACCAGGAGGACCAGTACCCGGCCGAGCAGTACCCGGCGGCGTACCCGCCCGAGCGGTTCCGGCAGCGGTTCGAGGAGCCGGAGGCGCCGGAGGAGGAGCCCTCGCCGGAGGAGACCGGCAGTTTCCCGATTCCGGCGGGTCCGGGCCGCACCCGTGAGCTGGGTGAGGGCGGCGGTACTCCGGAGCCGGACGAGGAGGCGTACTACCAGGTCTTCAAGCAGTCGATAAGCCCTGGCAGCGGTTACCCGACCCCCCGTGAGTTCAGCGACAACATCGAGATGACCTACGGCGTCACCGTTCTGGACGCCGAGGCCAAGCGCATGGTGCTGCGGTTCCAGAACCGCCACACCGCGGAGCTGGAGGACGACCACATCGCGTGAGCGGCGTGAGACGCGAGGAGGGGGCGCCCGGTGGTGATCACCGGGCGCCCCCTCCTGCTGTGTACGGTCCCTACTCCCCGAGCAGTGCCCGTACCCGGTCCTGGCCCACCGCGAGGAGCAGCGTGGGCAGGCGCGGGCCGGTGTCGCGGCCGACGAGCAGGTGGTAGAGCAGCGCGAAGAACGACCGCTGGGCGGTCTTGATCTCCGGCGGGAGCTCCTTGGGCGTGGCGTCCGCGGAGAACCCGGCCTGGACCTTGGGCACGCCGTAGACGAGGTGCGTGAGTCCGTCCAGGGACCAGTGGTCGGCGAGCCCGTCGAGCAGCAGCCTGAGGGAGCCCTGGGCCTGCTCGTCGAGGGACTTCAGCAGCTCGGCGTCGGGTTCGTCGCGCACGATGGTCCGCTGGTCGGCGGGGACGTGCGTGTTGATCCAGGCCTCGGCCTTGTCGAGGCGGGGCCGTACGGCGTCGAGGGAGGACAGCGGGTCGGTGGGGTCCAGCTCGCTGAGGATGCGCAGGGTCTGGTCCTCGGCGCCCGCGGTGATGTCGGCGACGGACGCGAGGGTCCGGTACGGCATCGGGCGGGGCGTGCGGGGCAGCTCACCGGCGGCGGTGCGCACGGCGCGGGAGTGGGCGGCGACGTCGGCCGGCAGCGCGGAGCCGTCGGTGACCTTCGCGTCGAGCTTGTCCCACTCGTCGTAGAGGCGCTGGATCTCCTGGTCGAAGGCGATCTTGAAGGACTGGTTGGGGCGGCGGCGGGCGTAGAGCCAGCGCAGGAGCTGCGGCTCCATGATCTTCAGCGCGTCGGCGGGGGTGGGCACGCCGCCCTTGGACGACGACATCTTGGCCATGCCGCTGATGCCGACGAAGGCGTACATCGGGCCGATGGGCTGCCGGCCGCCGAAGATCCCGACGATCTGCCCGCCGACCTGGAAGGACGAACCCGGGGACGAGTGGTCGACGCCGCTGGGCTCGAAGACGACGCCCTCGTACGCCCAGCGCATCGGCCAGTCGACCTTCCAGACGAGCTTGCCGCGGTTGAACTCGTTCAGCGCGACGGTCTCGGCGAAGCCGCAGGCGGTGCAGGTGTAGGACAGCTCGGTGGTGTCGTCGTCGTAGGCGGTGACGGTGGTGAGGTCCTTCTCGCACTGACCGCAGAAGGGCTTGTACGGGAAGTACCCGGCGGAGCCGGAGCTGCCGTCGTCCTCTGCGGCGGCGCCGGAGCCCTCGGCGGCCTGCAGCTCCGCCTCGTCCACCGGCTTCTGCGACTGCGGCTTCTTGGCCGGGTCCTTCTTGGTGCGGTACTGGGCGAGGATCGCGTCGATGTCGCCGCGGTGCTTCATGGCGTGCAGGATCTGCTCGCGGTACGCGCCGGAGGTGTACTGCTCGGTCTGGCTGATGCCGTCGAACTCGACGCCCATCTCGGCGAGCGCGTCGACCATCGCGGCCTTGAAGTGCTCGGCCCAGTTGGGGTGGGCGGAGCCGCGGGGGGCCGGGACGGAGGTGAGGGGCTTGCCGATGTGCTCGGCCCAGGTGCCGTCGACGCCGTCGACGCCGTTGGGGACCTTGCGGAAACGGTCGTAGTCGTCCCAGGAGATCAGGTGCCGGACCTGGTGACCGCGCCGGCGGATCTCGTCGGCGACGAGGTGCGGCGTCATCACCTCGCGCAGGTTGCCCAGGTGGATGGGGCCGGACGGGGAGAGCCCGGACGCGACGACGACCGGTTTGCCCGGGGCCCGACGCTCCGACTCCTCGATGACCTCATCCGCGAAACGGGAGACCCAGTCGGTGGTCTCGGTGCTCTGAGCCACGATCGGCACGTCCTCTTTTTCTGAGTGTTCTCCGGGGCCGACCGGTACGGTCCCCGGCCGACAGGGCCCATTCTCCCAGCTCTGGCCTTAACCACGAAACCGCGTTTCGAGGGGGCCGGGCGCCATGTGGCCCGGGGGTGCGAGTTCGTCGGCGGCTGCGGGTGGTGTGCGGTTTCTCGCGCGGTTCCCCGCGCCCCTGGGGGCATGGGCGTGCGGCCCGGCCTTCATCGGGCGGCCCCGCGCTGCGAGGCGCCCCTCCCCCGCTCAGCACGAAAAACCCCTTTACCCCCGTGGGATACTGAACGACATCCATCCGTACCCCGAGGAGAACGGCTCCCCTCTCATGGCCCCGGTCACGTCCCTCACCGCCTCCGTCCACCAGCGCCTCGCGACCGCCCTCTCGGCCACCCTGCCGGAGGCCCCCGCGGACCCGCTGCTGCGACGCAGCGACCGGGCGGACTTCCAGGCCAACGGCATCCTCGCCCTGGCGAAGAAGGCCAAGGCGAACCCGCGGGAGCTGGCGACACAGGTCGTCGCGAAGGTCGAGTCGGGGGTGGCCGCCGATCTGATCAAGGAGATCGAGGTCTCGGGTCCCGGCTTCCTCAACATCACCCTCACCGACGCGGCGATCACCCGTAACCTCGCGGAGCGCTACGCGGACGAGGCCCGCCTCGGCGTGCCGCTCGCGGAGCACCCCGGTACGACGGTCATCGACTACGCCCAGCCGAACGTGGCGAAGGAGATGCACGTCGGTCATCTCCGTTCCGCGGTGATCGGTGACGCGGTCGTCCAGATCCTGGAGTTCACCGGCGAGAACGTGGTCCGCAGGCACCACATCGGCGACTGGGGCACCCAGTTCGGCATGCTGATCCAGTACCTGCTGGAACACCCGCACGAGCTGGACCACAAGGCGGACGGCGAGGACACGGCGGTCTCCGGCGAGGAGGCCATGTCGAACCTGAACCGCCTGTACAAGGCGTCGCGGGCGCTGTTCGACTCCGACGAGGAGTTCAGGACGCGGGCCCGGCGCCGGGTGGTCGACCTCCAGGCGGGCGAGCCGGAGACGCTCGCGCTGTGGCAGCGGTTCGTGGACGAGTCGAAGATCTACTTCTACTCGGTCTTCGAGAAGCTGGACATGGAGATCCGGGACCCGGACATCGTCGGCGAGTCGGGCTACAACGACATGCTGGACGAGACGTGCCGGCTGCTGGAGGAGTCGGGCGTCGCGGTCCGCTCCGAGGGCGCGCTCTGTGTCTTCTTCGACGACATCAAGGGCCCGGACGGCAACCTGGTCCCGCTGATCGTGCAGAAGTCGGACGGCGGCTACGGCTACGCGGCGACCGACCTGTCCGCGATCCGCGACCGGGTCTTCCACCAGAAGGCGAACACGCTGCTGTACGTCGTGGACGCCCGGCAGTCGCTGCACTTCAAGATGGTCTTCGAGACGGCGCGCCGGGCGGGCTGGCTGAACGACGACGTGAAGGCGCACCAGCTGGCGTTCGGCACGGTCCTCGGCAAGGACGGCAAGCCGTTCAAGACCCGTGAGGGCGAGACGGTCCGGCTGGAGGACCTGCTCGACGAGGCGGTGCAGCGGGCGACGGCCGTGGTCCGGGAGAAGGCCGGGAAGGTGGGCCTGGCCGAGCAGGAGATCGTCGAGAACGGCCGGTACGTGGGCATCGGCGCGGTGAAGTACGCCGACCTGTCGACGTCCGCCGTACGGGACTACAAGTTCGACCTGGACCAGATGGTGTCGCTGAACGGCGACACGTCGGTGTACCTGCAGTACGCGTACGCCCGTATCCAGTCGATCCTGCGGAAGGCGGGCGAGACCCGTCCGGCCGCGCACCCGGAGCTGGAGCTGGCCCCGGCGGAGCGGGCGCTGGGTCTGCACCTGGACCAGTTCGGCGAGACGATCGCCGAGGTCGCCGAGGGGTACGAGCCGCACAAGCTGGCCGCGTACCTGTTCAAGCTGGCGACGCTGCTGACGACGTTCTACGACCAGTGCCACGTGCTGTCCCCGGACAACGCGCCCGAGGTCGTGGAGAACCGGCTGTTCCTGATCGACCTGACGGCCCGCACCCTGCACCGCGGCATGGCCCTGCTCGGCATCCGGACCCCGGAACGCCTCTGATCCGGACCCCGGAACGACTCTGATCCGGACCCCGGAACGACTCTGATCCGACCGGGCGCCTCCGCCCGCACCGGGTCTCTTGGGGCACTGCCCTCAGGGGCACGGCGGGGCGGTGGTGCGCGGGGCCCGGGGGCCCGTTGTCAGTGTCCGGTCCTACAGTCGCGGCATGGCGACACTTCCCAATCCGCTGCCCCTGCTCGCGACGGACCCGACCGGCCGCTCCCTCGGGCTGGAACGGCCCCTTCCGCCGGGGCGGTTGACCGGCACGACGGACGCGGGGCCATGGCACGAGCCGCTGTTGTGGTACGCGGACGTGCCGGCCGTGCCCGGCACCTGGGCGGCGGTGCGGCCCGCCCTGCGCACGGCCGGTCTGCTCCCGGTGCTGCTGGACGTCGGGGACGGCCAGGGCGGCCCGGAGGGGTGGGAACTGATGCCGGGTGAGATGTCGTACCCCGGGGACCACGACCCCGAGGAGGTCCTCGCGGAGCTCTGGACCACCGTCACGCCGGACACCGACGCGGCCGGGGGCGAGGCGGGCGCCGGTGACTGGCCGGGGCTCGCGGGAACCGCCGGTCCGGCCGCCGAGGGCCCCGACCCGGACGCCCTCGCCGCCGAGGTCGCCGACTCGCTCGTGGCCGGCCGCGCGCGCCTGGGGGAACCCCGCCTCGCGCTGGTCCCGGCCCGCCGCAGCGCCGACGTCCCGGCGGCCATCGGCTGGGGCGGCCCGTTGAACCACGAGAACGACGTGGCCCGGCTGTGCGCGGTCCTGCGCTCCTGGGAGGACCGCTTCGGCGTACGTGTCGTCGCCCTCGGCTTCGCCCACCTCGTCGTGTCCGTGGCCGCCCCGCCCGCCACCGAGACCGAGGCCCGGCATCTCGCCGCCGAGCACCTCGCGTTCTGCCCCGACACGATCCGGCAGGGCCCGTACGAGATGTCCCGCGACACGTACGCGAAGACGCTGGTCGGGGCCGACCGGTGGACGTTCTGGTGGGACTGAGGGAACCGTCCCCGCGGGCGGGTGGGGACTGCGCGAGCCTCCCCACCCGCACCCGCCGAACGAGCAACGAGCAACGAGCCCCCGGGCTACCGGACGCCCCCCAGCCCCTCCGCCAACCCCTCCCCCAGCCTCCGCAGCCCTTCCCGGATCTCCCCCGGCCCCTGCGTCACGAAGCACAACCGCATCGTCGAACGGTCGGGTTCGCCCGCGTAGAAGGGCGCCCCCGGCACGTACGCGACGTCATGCCCGACCACCCGCGGCAGCAGTGCCGTCGTGTCGTAGCCGGCGGGCAGGCGCGCCCAGAGGAACATGCCGCCCTCGGGGCGGTTCCAGACGGAGCCCTCCGGCAGGGCGCCCGCGAGCCCGGCGAGCATCGCGTCGCGGCGCTCACGGTACGCCGCCGCGACGCGGCCCACGTGGGCGTCGAGGTCCCGGTCGGCCAGGTAGCGCGCCGCGGCGAGCTGGTTGACGGTCGGGGTGTGCAGGTCGGCCGCCTGCTTGGCGACCGCGCAGGCCCGCCGCAGCGGGGCCGGTGCCCGCAGCCAGCCGAGCCGCATGCCGGGCGCCATCACCTTGGAGAAGGAGCCGAGCAGCGCCGTACGGTCCTCGGCACCGGGACAGGCGGCGATCCACGGCACCCGCTCCCCCTCGAAGCGGAGTTCACCGTACGGGTCGTCCTCGACGATCCACAGTCCGTGCCGGGCGGCGACGGCGGCGACGGCCGCGCGCCGTTCGGCCGGCAGGGTGCGCCCGGTGGGGTTCTGGAAGGTGGGCACGGTGTAGAAGAGCTTGGGCCGGGTCCGCGTGACCAGTTCGGCCAGCGCGTCGGGGTCGACGCCGTCCCCGTCGCCGGGGACCGCCAGCACCCGGGCCCCCGCGAGCCGGAACGCCTGGAGCGCGGCCAGGTAGCAGGGGTCCTCGACGAGGACGACGTCGCCCGGTTCGAGGAGCGCGGTGGCGAGCAGCGACAGCGCCTGCTGCGAACCGGTGGTGACGAGCAGCCCGTCGGGGTCGGTGGGCAGCCCGCGCGCGCCGTACCGGGCGGCGAGCGCCTCGCGGAGCACCGGCTCGCCCTCGGTCGTCGCGTACTGCAGCGCGCGTCCGGCCGCATGGGCGAGCACGTCCCGGTAGGCCGCCGCCATCCCCTCGATGTCGAACAGCTCCGGGGCGGGCAGACCGCCCGCGAAGTTGACGACTTCGGGCCGTGAGGTGACGGCGAGGATGTCCCGTACGGGGGAACCCCCGACGGTGGTGACGCGCCCGGCGAGGGCCGGCACGGGCGCCGCTGCGGCCCCCTCCCACCCGGTGCGCACTTCGCCCGGAACCATCGAACCCCCGACAAATCCCGCGTCGTTCATGACCCGTGCAGCATCCACAGCGCCCACCCCACACCCGTAGTGGCATATTCAGGGCGGTTCCACCCCCGCCCACCGCTCACTCTAGAGAGATGCATGCCCCTTACATTCACCGGTTTCGCCATGCGGACGCGCCCCCGTACCCCCTAGGCTGCGCGCATGCTGCCCAGCGTGGACACGAACGACGAACTCGAAGAAGTCGTCGGTGACGAGGCACTGCTGCGACCGGCCGCGCAGGATCTCTGTGCTCAACTCGGTCTCGCAGGCGCGCGAATCGTGCGATTCCCCGAGGGTTCGTTGCCGGTGTACGCGGTCGGCGACTCCCTCGTCCTGAAGCTCTATCCCGGTTTCGAGGCGTCGGAAGCCGTACGGGAGGCCCGGCTGCTGTCCCACCTGTGGGGGCGGCTGCCGATCCCCACCCCCCGGTTGCAGGCAGCCGACCAGTACAAGAACGGCTGGCGCTACGTCCTGATGTCCCGGCTGCCCGGCGAGGACCTCAACGAGGCGTGGCCGCGCGTCCCGAGGGCGGACCAGGAGCGGATCGTCGCGGAGACCGCCGAGTGCCTGGCCGCCCTGCACGCCCTGGATCCGGGCCCGGTGTCCACCGTGGTCGGTCCGCCCGACTGGTCGCGGTTCCTGGCCGGTCAGCGGGCGTCCGCGGTCGAGCAGCACGCCGCCGGGGGCCTGCCGGAACCGTGGCTGGAACAGATCCCCGACTTCCTGCGCTCGGTGCCGCTGCCCGCCCCGGCCCGGCCGGTGCTGCTCCACACCGAGCTGATGCGCGAGCACCTCACCGTCGACCCGCACGACGGCTGGCGCCTGACCGGACTGTTCGACTTCGAGCCCGCCATGATCGGCGCTCCGGCGTACGACTTCGTCAGCGTCGGCCTGTTCCTGACCGCCGCCGACCCGACCCTCCTCAAGGTCTTCTACGAGGCGTACGGTCAACCCCCGTTCGATCCGCGGGAACTGATGGCGTACACCCTCCTGCACGTCTACAGCGACCTGAACTGGTACCTGCGCCGGCTCCCGGCCCCGCCCCGCAACGACCTCGACGCCCTGGCGGAGACCTGGTTCGGCACGGGGGGCTGAGCCGAACGGAGGCGGTGGGGCGGGC
Organism: Streptomyces sp. HM190; assembly: GCF_009857135.1. Taxonomy (GTDB): domain Bacteria; phylum Actinomycetota; class Actinomycetes; order Streptomycetales; family Streptomycetaceae; genus Streptomyces; species Streptomyces heilongjiangensis. The sequence continues at coordinate 5,050,844 of NZ_CP047318.1, read as the reverse complement.
GGCCGCCGGCCCTTCCCGCCGGTGGCCGCGTACACGTTGAGCCCGCGTCGGTGACGTCGTCGGTGTCCCGGTGGCGGACCTTGTCGATGTCGTCCAGCGCGGCGAGCGTGTGCGGCTCCAGCGCGGGAGGCGGCGGCGCGCCCTCGTCGAACCGCCCCCCGCCCGGTCGGTTCAGCTGTCGCCGCCGAGCGTCGTGCCCTCCCTCACCCACGTCTTCCCGTTCAGCGGGTACTCGTAGGCCGGGCGCCCGTTGTTGCCGCTGGTGCGGAACGGCTTGCCGTCGTCCCCCACCGTCAGCGTGCCGCTGCGGGAGCCGGAGGTCCACTTGACCTCCAGGTACCAGCTGACGTCGTAGACCGACGCGTCGGCCTCGACGAAGTACACCTCCGGGTCGGACTCGCTGACGGAGTAGGGGAAGTCCCTGCTCCCGGCCGCGGGGCTGACGACGGGCCGCGCGGCGTCGAGGGCGACCGTGAACGACCGGGTCGGCACCCCGGCCCCGCACCCGACACCGGGGTACCCCATGACGTAGTCGTTCCACGGCAGGGGCTGCCGTTTGGCGACCGTGCGGACCGTGAGGCTGTTCACGACGACCGTCTCCTCGCCGGTGCCCTGGACGGTGAGCGTCAGGTACTGCCCGCCCGACGAGACCGCCCCGTTCCTCGCCACCCAGGAGGCCGCGTCCTGCTCCGACGGCGGCTCGTCGACGTCCGTGGGCGGCCGGTTCACCAGGTACCGCTGGGAGCACGGGCTCTCCCAGGTGTACGGCTCCGCCTTCACGGACAGCGGCGGGTCGAGGGACGCGGAGTCGCCGCCGCCCGCGCCGGAACCCGTCGGGGAGGCCGCACCGGCGGACGCGGGCGCCCCCTTGCCGTCGCCCTGCGCTTCCCTGCCGTCCTTCGCGCCCCTGCCGTCCTTCGCGCCCTTCCCGTCCGGCTCTTCGCTCCCGGAGGGCGAGGGCGAGGTGGTGGACGACGGTGGGGAGTCCTTCTCCCGCCCCGCCACGTCACCGGCGGGCGCGTCCGCGAGGGAGCGGCGACCGCCGTCACCCCCGGGCTCGTCCGACGGCAGGCTCACCGCGAGCGTGACGGCACCGACCAGGGCGGCGACGGCCACAGCCGCGACCAGGGCGACCCGGGCCCGCCCCCGCGGACGGGGCACCGCACGGAGCGGCGGGGCGTCCGGCCCGCCCTCGACGACCCCACTCTGGACGACCCCGTCCTCGACGACCGTCTCCTCGGCCCTCGCGGCCCCGGCGGCCCCGGCGGACACGGCGGCTTCGGACGGGGGCACGGCCTCCGTCGACGCCTGCGTCGGCTCCTCCGCCGGCTCGTCCGCCGGAACCGGCGTTCCCTGCGCGACCGGGTCGCCGCCCTTGCGTCCGCGCGTCGCGTCCGCGAGCACCCACTTGCGGTGCAGCTCGACCAGTTCTGCGGGGGTGGCCCTGCAGAGGCGGGCCAGCCGCTCCACGGGCGCGTAGTCCGTCGGTACGGCGTCCCCGTTGCAGTACCGGTGCAGCGTCGACGTACTCATGTGGAGCCGCTTGGCGAGCGCCCCGTAGCTCAGCCCGGAGCGCTCCTTCAACTCCCGCAGTTGTTCCGCGAATCCAGCCGCCATGCCGTTCCCGGCACCGCTCCCCGACACGTTCTCTCCGTCCCCTCACGTCACCGGCGTCCCGTTCCGCGTTCCAGGGAAGGGATGTTCGCCCAGGTCACAGGCGTCGGGAGCATTCCAGCGTCCCTGATCGTCCGCCGGATGTGGCGGCCGGGACGGATCACCCCGCACGCTCTGGTCATCCAAACACGCCGCTCCCGAAAGTCCGGTAGAGCGGCGCGCGTTCGACCACTGGTTCTCAGCCTGCTCCACCGGCTTTGTCCGAAAGGGACTCCGTCATGCGTACGTACCGCACCGCCCGCACCGCCCGCGTCTCCCGCCGCTCCCGTCTGCTCGTCGGGGCGGCCGGAGCGGCCCTCGCGGCGCTCTCCCTCACCGCGTGCGGCGACGGCACGGGCACGAAGGACGAGGGCTCCGCGCACCCCTCGCTGTCGGCTGCGGAGGGCTCCCGGCAGACGGACGCGGACAAGGGCACGGACAGCGGCGCTCGCACCGGTGCCGGCACCGGCACCGGCACCGGCGGCACCAAGACGTCCCCGGACGGGCGGACGGACGCCGAGAACTCCGCGGCCGGGGGCCCGCAGGGCGGCCGGAGCGCGGGTCAGGGCAAGGGCGCCGTGGACCAGGCGTCACGGAAGGGCGGAGACCCGTTCGACCCCGCGAACCGGGTGACCTGCAACGGGTCGAACACCGCCGTGACCATGCAGCCGGTCGCCCGCCCCCTCAACCACATGCTCATCACGGTCAAGAACACCGGCTCGAAGGTCTGCGACCTGTACTACTACCCGACCGTCCGCTTCGACCAGGTGCAGTGGGCCCCGCGGATCGTGGAGGAGTCCCAGCCGCAGGCCGTGGTGACCCTCGCGCCCGGTGAGTCCGGCTACGCGGGCGTCCTGCTCTCCGCCGCCGACGGCAGCGGGGAGAACGGCGCCACCGCCAGGAAGGTCACCATCCGCTTCCAGGGCAGGAACCCGGGCAGCGACGGCGGCGCCACCGCGTCCCCGTCCCTCCCCGCCAAGGGCGTCCACTACGACAGCACCCTGGCCGTCACCTACTGGCAGTCGACGATCGACGACGCCCTCATGTACTGACGCGGCGACAGCTCACAGCGCACGGCTCACGAACAGCGAACAACGCGTCGCGCAGCACAAGTCACGCGTCGCGCATCGCAGGGCGCCGGTCACTGATCACCAGCCACTGCGCCCCCGGACGCCGAGCGGCCCCGGCCGACGCGCGTCGCGTCGGCCGGGGCCGCCCCACCGCTGCGGGACTCCGTCCCTCAGCGCACCATCCGGGCGGCCTCGACGGCCCAGTAGGTGAGGATGTTCTGCGCGCCGGCCCGCTTGATGCCGGTCAGCGTCTCCAGGATCGCCCGCTCCCGGTCGATCCAGCCCTTCTCGGCGGCGGCCTCGACCATCGAGTACTCACCGGAGATCTGGTACGCGGCGACCGGCACGTCCACGGCGTCCGCGACCTTGGCCACGATGTCGAGGTAGGGGCCGGCCGGCTTCACCATCACCATGTCGGCGCCCTCCTCCAGGTCGAGGGCCAACTCCCGCAGCGACTCGCGGACGTTGGCGGGGTCCTGCTGGTAGGTCTTGCGGTCCCCCCGGAGCGAGGAGGCGACGGCCTCGCGGAAGGGCCCGTAGAACGCGGACGCGTACTTCGCGGTGTAGGCGAGGATCGCCACGTCCTCCCGCCCGATCTGGTCGAGGGCGTCACGGATCACGCCGATCTGGCCGTCCATCATGCCGCTGGGCCCGACCACGTGCGCACCGGCGTCGGCCTGCACCTGCGCCATCTCGGCGTACCGCTCCAGCGTGGCGTCGTTGTCGACACGGCCCTCGGCGTCCAGCACCCCGCAGTGCCCGTGGTCCGTGGTCTCGTCGAGGCACAGGTCCGACATCACCAGCAGTTCGTCACCGACCTCGGCGCGTACGTCGCGGAGCGCGACCTGGAGGATCCCGTCCGGGTCCGTGCCCGGTGTGCCCAGGGCGTCCTTCTTGGCGTCCTCCGGCACCCCGAACAGCATGATCCCGGAGACCCCGGCCTCGACGGCCTCGACAGCGGCCTTCTTCAGACTGTCGCGCGTGTGCTGCACGACCCCCGGCATCGCGGCGATCGGCACCGGCTCGCCGACCCCCTCCCGGACGAACGCGGGAAGGATGAAGTCCGCCGGGTGCAGCCGCGTCTCGGCGACCATCCGGCGCATCACGGGGGAGGTGCGCAGCCGCCGCGGCCGCGTACCGGGAAAGGATCCGTACGTCGACATGCCTCTACGCTACGCCCGCCCCGGTACCCCCTTTACCGACGTACCGTCGGCGCCGCCGCCGCTCCGCCCGGTGACGATCGGCGGCCCGCGCGGTAACGATCGGCGCCCCGCACGGTAACGATCCGTGCCCCCGCGCGATGACGATCGCGGCATTCCGCTCACCCGGTGTGTCCACGCGTGCGTAACCTGCGAGGAGGGCACTTCGTGCCGGTACTCAGGTCAGAGGGGGATGACGTTGGGTCGTACGGGGGAGCGGGACCTCGCGTGTGAGAACACGGCGGAGGCCGCGGACGAGCGACGCCGTCTGTCCACGCTCGACCTGGTCGGCCTGGCCGCCGGGGGTGTGGTGGGCTCCGGGTGGCTGCTGGCGGCGGGGCCCGCCTTCTGGGGGCTCGGCGCGGACGCCATATGGGGGTGGGTGGCCGGCGGGGCGCTGATGCTGCTGATCGCCGCCGTGATGGTCGAACTGGGCATCGCCGTCCCCAAGACCGGCGGGCTGATCTTCCTGCCGCTCCAGGCCGCCGGGCCGCTCGTCGCCACCGTCGTGGCCACCGGCCTGTGGATCGTCTACGCGGCGAACCCGGCGAGCGAGGCGGCGGCCATGGTCCGCGGGCTGGCGTACGCGTACCCGTGGCTGCTGGAGAACGGGAACCAGCTGGCGCAGGCCGGCGGACTCGACCGGAGCGTGCCCCGGCCCTACGACCTGTCGACCAGCGGTCTGCTGTGCGCGGTGGCGTTCCTGGCGCTGATCATGGCCGTCAACCTGCTGCCGCAGCGCCGGCTGATCCGGCTGAACCTCGTCGTCACCGTGGTGAAGGTGCTGATCCCGGTGCTGATCGTCGTCTGCCTGTGGCGCTACGCGCTCGACACCGCGCACACCTGTGCGCCGGAGGACGTCTGGTACCTCAGCGGGCGGGAGAACAGCAGGGCGGCGCTCCAGGAGCGGGCCGGACGCCCGGAGCTCCAGCACTTCCTGTACATGGTGCTGGGCGGCAGCATCATCTACGCGTACATCGGCTTCCAGGCCCCGCTGGACTTCGCGGGCAACGTCAAGCGGCGCGGCCGGGGCGAGGCCGCCCGGCTGCGGTGGGCGGTGTACGGCACCCTCGTCGGCGCGTTCGTGCTGTACACGGCGCTCCAGTGGGTCTTCGGCGGGCTCTGCGGTGAGCTGACCGGCAACATGCTGGCGTCCCCGTACGCCCAGTTCGCCACGGCCCTGGGCGGGATGTGGCTGGTCTGGCTGATCCGGCTGAACGCGGTGCTGTCCCCCATGGGATCCGGGATCGTCTTCACCCACGCCCTGACCCGCGAGGTCGCCGCCCTCAGCCGCGCCCACCTCACCCACCGGGGGCTGCAGACGGCCCGGCGGGCGTCGTTCCGGTTCCGGGGGGCCGAGATCGACGCGTTCTGGATGATCCTGCTGGTCAACTTCACCATCGGCCTGGTGATGCTGCTGCTGGTCAGGGGCAGCTGGGAGGACCTGGTCGCGCTCAACAGCGTGCCCGCGCTGGTGGTGTACGCCATGCCGGGCGTGGTCCTGGTGGCGTTGAAGCCGCCGGGGTTCCCGGGCGCCCGCCGGGTGCTGCACCTGGTGCTCTCCTCCACCGCGTTCGTCGCGATCGCCGTGGTGATCCACGAGGCCGGGTGGGGCAAGGTGTGGCGGGGTATGGCGGCCGTGGCGGTGGGCTCGGCCCTGCTGCTCGGGCTGCCCCGGCTGGCCCGGCTCGACCTGCCCTTCCTGGGACGTCTGCTGCGCCGCTACGACGCCCGGGACCACGTCTCCCGCTTCGCGCGTCCCGACGACCCCGCCCGACGGCCGGCGCTGCTCTTCCTCACCCATCTGGCGGTGCTCGTGCTGTGCACCGGGGTGCGGGACGCCCTGGACGAGAGGTTCAGGGACGTGGGCCTGGTGACCCTGCCCGTGGCCGCCCTTTCCGCGGCCGTCCTCTTCCCCCTGCTGGTCACGGCCTGCCGCCGCTACATGAACGCCGTGCCGCCGACCCTGCCCGGTCCCCGGCGCGAGAGGGAGCCGGAGCCCAAGGCAGCGGTCACCGCAAGGACTTGATGACCCACTCCGCCGCCTCGCGCCGCCCGGCGTCCCGCAGCGCGGTCACCGCGTCGTCGCGGTGACCGACGTCGGACCAGCGGCCCACGGTGGCGCGCAGCAGCAGTTCCGCGTCCGGCAGCGGCAGCGCGAGGACCCCGCCGACGACCTCGACCACATCGGCCGGGGTCACCAACTGCTCGTTCTCCAGGAGCCGTTCGAGCAGGGTCCAGGCGACCTTGTGCAGCCCGGCGCGGTGCAGCCGGCCTGAGATGTCGGCGACGAGTGCGGCGTCGACCGTCAACGCGTGTGTGGGGTCGGACAGTTCACGGCACGCGGCGCGCACGGCGACGGGGTACCGGGCGACATGCAGGGCGCGCAGGCAGTCCACGAACCGGTCGCGGTCGGCGTCCGGCCGCATCACGGCCATGGCGAGCCGGCGCCCCAGCGTGTCGGCGGCGCGGGTCCGGTCCCCGCTGCGGACGATCCGCCCCAGCAGGGTCACCAGGTCGGCGCCGGACCGCCCCTCCTCATGGACGGCGGCCACCTGGCGCAGCATCCGGGAACACTGCGGGTCGGCGTCCTCCACCGACAGCCACTCGTCCAGCCGCGTCAACTCCTCCACCGTACGGGGCACCACCACCCCCGAGCCCTCGGCACCCGCCGCCGGACCACCGGCACGCGCCGCGGAAACACCGGCACGCGCCGCGGAATCGGCGGCGCCCGCCGCGGAATCTTCAGTACCCGCGGCGGAGTTGTCACGCCCCAACGCACCATCATGGGTACGCGACGCACCATCATGGGGACCGGCCGCACCATCGTGGGGATGGGCCGCCGCGTCGTGGGGACCGGCCGCCAAGCCCTCGGCACCCGCCACGATGTCCGCCAGCAGCTCACGGGTCGTGCGCGTCAGGGCGGGCTCCTTGTGCCAGAACGTCACCATCACGGCCAGCTCCTGCACGTTCGTGCGCGCGGCGGCGTACCGCCGTACCAGGGCGCACTTGGCGGGGGACGCCGAGTCGCCCCTGGCGAGCAGCGCGCACAGCTTGACCACGTGGCGGGGCTGCGCGGTGCGGCCGATGTGCTCGGCGAGAGCGTCGTGTCCGGCGCCGCGCCGGGCGATCAGCCGCGCCACCAGTTCCCTGGTGCGCTGCACCTCCGTGGCGTCGGAGCCGTTCAGCCGCTCGTCGACCCAGCGTTCCAGGACCCGCCCGACGGGGCTGAGGTGCTGGAAGGCGCCCGCGAGGTCGGCCATCTCCTCGTCCTCCTCGGCCGCCCCGCCTGCACCGCCTGCCTCGGCCGCCCCGTCCGGCCCGGCGGCGCCCGGCGGGCTGTCGGCGATCGCCCGCAGGGTCAGCCCGAGAAGCCGGTCGGCCTCGCGGTGGCAGCCCTCGTCGCGCAGCGCGGTGTGCAGCAGCGCCTTGTCGAGGTTGGTGCGACCGGAGCCGGGGCTCGCGAACACCTGCACCGTGCGCTGGGCGAGGATCGGCCGCCGCCGCTCCAGGACCCGCACGAACACCGCCACGTCGAACGCGGTGCGCTGGCAGGCCACGTCGTGCACGATGCTCGCGGTGATCGGGGCGCGCTCGCCGCCCGACTCCGCCTCGTACTGCATCAGCGCCAGCTCGGCCGCCTCGCCGACCGGCCGGGACAGGGCCGCCGTCGCCATCAGCATCACGGCGTCCCGCCCGTCGAAGTGGTCGGCGAGCCGGACCAGTTCGTCGACGGGGCGGCGCAGCGCGAAGGCGTGCAGGGCCCGCATGGCCATGGCCTCGCGGTGCTCCTCCCGCATCCGGCTCAGGATGCCCACGAACTGGGCGACCTGGATCCGTGTCACCCAGGCGTACGCCTCGTTGAGCGACTCGGCGAGGTCCGGCTGGAACAGGTGCTCGGTCCGGCGGCCGGTCCCCCGGCCGTGCGTGCCGCTCATCCGCCGCCCAGCATCGCGGGTTCGATCTCGCCCCAGTACCGGACGAAGTCGACCGGGTCGGGCAGGAGTTCGGCGGCCCGCCGGTCCACCCGGTGGGCCAGTTCACGGCTCTGCTCGTCGCCCGCCTTCAGCCGGACGACGACCCGGCCCGCGAGGTCGGGGCGGCGCATCAGGTCGGGAAGGTTGCGCTCCCCGTTGAGGAGCAGCTCACGGACCCAGCCGTCCACGGTGTCGAGGACGCGTGCCCGGGGCCGTCGGCCCTTGGCGTGGTTGGTGAACAGGGTGGCCGCCTCGGAGGCGTCGTTCAGCAGCATCCGGGGCGCGTGGTGGACCCCGCAGCCCTGCATGCTCTCGTCGATCCCGGCGCGGAGCGCCCCGAGCGTGAGGTCGTCGGGGTGGTCGGGCATGCCCTCGCCGAGGACGTTCAGCAGGTGCCCGCTGAAGGGGGTGCAGGTGTCGAGGGGGCTCGGGAGGTTGGCGCAGGCGTCGGCCCAGGCGTTGTGGACGGTGCCGCCGACCGCCGTGAGGACGCAGGTGCCCTGGTGGCGGGTGCCGAGGGCACCCGGCAGCACGGACTCGGCACCCAGGTGGGGCAGCATGTTGGAGTAGCAGCAGTCGGCGATCAGTACCTTGAGGCCGGCCCGGCTCTTCCTGATCGCCCGGTACACGTACCAGGCGGACAGCCAGGTCCAGGGTTCGTTGATCCGGGACGAGCCGACCGCGAAGTGCACCTGGCCGCCGGGCACGTCCTGCCAGTAGGCGCCGTGCCCGACGTACACCACGAGCAGGGTGTCCTGGGGGCCCTCCCCGGCGGCGGCCGCGTCGTGGAGGGCGCGCATCACCCCGTCCGCGGTCCGGGTCCGCTCCGGCGCGAGGACCGGGTCCCCGGCATCCGCGCCCCACTGCGGGTCCCGTGCCAGCGCCGCCCCGTACGCGCGGGCGCTCGCCTCGATCGTCGGATACCCGTCTATACCGGAGTCGTCGTCGTACGACCCGACGCCGATCACCAGGGCACGCGAGGCCATGCCCGTCAGCTCCCTTCGGGGGTGGCGGGCCCCACGGCACCACCGGCGTCGTCACCGGGACGCTGCGGCGGCGCGGGGTCCTGCGGCGGATCGGGCGTGCCCGTACCCCCAGCGCCCTCTGGCGTCTGCGTCTGCGTCTGCGTCTGCGTCTGCGTCTGGACGATGATGGTGACCGTCGGCGGGTCGAGCCGCCGCCCCCGCCAGGTGTCGACCGCCCGCTGCGCGGCGACCCCCATGGCGGCTCCCACCGCGCCCTCCAGCAGCGCCTCCAGCAGCGAGTAGGCGAGGTCGCCGCCCAGCGTGCCCTTCTGCCCGACCCTCTCCAGCCGCCAGTCGAGCCCCGTCTCCCGCCCCAGCTCCTCCAGGAGCTCCTGGGGCTCGTCCAGCCCGACCGGCCCCTCGACCTTCACCGAGATCATCGCTGTCATGCTCCCGTGCCTCCCCCGTCGGCCCGCGCGGTACACGTCCACTCTGCCAGCGCGAACACCACCTCCGCGAGGGCGAACTGACGCACGCCCCGACCTTCTCACGCCCCCTGGACGCCGCCTCCTCGCGTACGGGTGCCTTCCTCGCCCCTGACGACCCGCGAAGGGCTTCCCGCCGGGCGCTCAGACCGCCCGCCCGGAGACGGCTTCCACCTCGGCGGTACGACGGTCGCGCTCGGCCCGGCAGTCCCGGCACCATGTGCCCGCCGGCTGGCGGAAGCTCATCGGGACGGAGCACTGCGCGAAGTCCTTGAGGGTCGCGGGTGGGGCCGGGTACCCCCGAGGGGCAGGCTTTGGCCAGAAGTGCATGGGATCGCGATCGCAATTTTGGTACAAATGATCGACTGACTGCTCCTCACACGTTCATACGTCGGAGCGTCAGACGTGCGGTCAGGGGCCCCACTTGAGGGCAGTGACCTGCGAACGAATCCGCGAGGGCGTCCACGGGGGTAGGCGTGAGCGAGGACAGGCCCGTTGTCTCGGCCGAGATACCGGAGTTCACCGGGAATCTGGAGCAACTGGAGACCGACGCCGGGGACATCGCGTTCGACGGCATGGCGATCGGTGCGGCGGGTCTGCTGATCGACGCCAACTTCAACCTGCTGGAACCTTTCTACAAGGCCCCCGAGGCCGACCAGCTCTTCGCGACGACGGCGCCGGTCGCGTCGGCCGGCAACGACCTGCACACCGAGCTGGGCACGGTCTCCAAGGCACTGCTCGACTACGCGGCCGAGGTCCGCCCCCTGGTCGACCGGCTCAACACGCTCCGCGAGGAGGCGGCGGCGTTCGAACGGCGCGTCGCGGACGACGACGACTGGGTGGCGGACGGCGACCTCATCGACGAGAACACGGCCCGCCGCAACGCGGTGAACGCGGCCTGGTCCGCCTTCCAGGCCGCCGAGCGGGCCTGCCACAACAAGATCGTCGCACTGGTCGGCGGGGATCCGCTCGTCGTCGACGACGGCTCCGGCAAAGAGAACATGTACGGCTACCGGGGCGAGGACCTCAACAATGCCGGAGGTCTGCCGTGGGGGGACCCTGTCGAGGAGTCCAACCCCTGGTACTACTTCCACGAGCACGCCTGGGACTTCACGGTCGGCTTCGTCGTGGACGGCGTGTGGGGCACGATCAAGGGCCTGGGCACACTGGTCGGCTTCAACGGCTGGGACGCGGCCGGACAGGCCTGGGTCGGCCTCGGCAAGCTCGCCACCGGCGTCCTGATCACGGGAACGCCGCTCGGCGCCGCGTACTGGCTGACCCCGGCCGACAGACTCCCCTCATGGCTGCGTGACTCCCGTACGGCGGTCGTGGAGACCGGCAAGGCCCTCATCGCGTACGACGAGTGGGGCAAGAACCCCTCACGCGCCGCCGGGGCCGTCACCTTCAACGTCCTCACCACCGTTTTCACGGGTGGGACGGGAGGCGCGGTGGCGGCGACCGGCAAGGCCGGTGCGATCGCGAAGGCCCTCTCCTTCGCGGGCAGGGCGGGGCGGATCGTCGACCCGATGACGTACATCGCGAAGGGCATCGGCGGGACCGCCGTGAAGATCGGTGACGTCATGGCCGGGCTGCGGGGGATCACGAACGGCACGCACATCAGGCTCGGCGAAGGCACGTATCGGATAGCCGACACCCCGAACATCGCCGACGATCTCCCCGCCGGTCTCACGCCCGAGAACTCCGTCCGCATGACCACCCCCGAGGGCGAGGTCGTCTACCTCGACACCAAGACCCTGGTCATGCACAACGCGGACGGGACGGTACGGGAGTCCTTGGACGCCATCCGGCACGAACGGACGGCGGAGCAGCGCGCCGGGGAGACCGTCGGGCGAGGGGAGCCCACGCGGGAGCCGGCGGGCGTACGGGAGACCACGGCAGTCGGGTCCCGCGTGGGGGACGGTGCCGAGGCAGTCGGCCGTGGGGGAGACGGCATCACCACGGGCGGCGGGCGGGGCGGCAACGGACTGCCACACCAGTCAGGTGGTTTGGGCGGGTCCGGCTGGCTCGACGGTCTGGGGCGATCCGGTGACGAGACGGGGGGACTCGGCGACGAGGCGGCCGCAGGCGGCAGGACGGACGAAGGAGCCGCTGGCGGAGGCGAGCCGCATCCGGGACGTGCCGACCCGTCGGACCCGCGTGCCGTCATGCAACGGCACGTGGACCTCGCCAACAACGATCCGCGCTGGTTCAAGGACCATTACCGCTCCAACGGTTACCGCAGGTCCGCCTCGGTCGAGGTGTTCGGACAGCGTCTGCCCATTCTGGTCCGCGATCCGGCGGACCCCGCCAAGTGGATCTCCAAGAGCGATCTTCCGCCCGCGATCCAGGCACGCTACCTGGACCCCAATCCGCACGGGACGGGGGTCCGGACGAGTGTCGACAGCGGTGTGCTGGAACGTCTCGACGAATGGGCGGCCTCGCGCCGCGACGCCATCGTGGCCGACAAGGCGGCCGAGAAGACGCTGACCGCCGCCGAGAAGGAGTACCTGAAGCACCGAACCGCCGAGGCGGAGGCGGCGATGGACGCCGCCGAGGCCGCGCACTCCCCGTTGCACGGCGACATGCTCAAGCAGAGCGAGTTGTTCGGTGAGCGGGTCGCGGAGTACCACGCCATACCGGAGCGCTATCCGGGAGCACGGCGCGTGGACGACGGGGCCTTCGGGAACAACCGGTTCGATCAGATCTATCAGAAACCGGACGGAAGCTTTGTTGTCGTTGAGGCCAAGGGGTCACTCAAGGCAAGAATCGGCGAACGTACAAGCTATCTCGGCAACAGAGTCCAGCAGGGAACTCGAGAATACTTCGAAACAATCCTGGACCAAATGCAGGAAAGGGCAAGAAAAGCGAAAGATGCCGAGGAAATGAAGCTTGCGAGAGATCTCCGGAAGGCTCTCGTCAGGGATAGGGTGGATTACGTACTGGTCAAGGCGGACGCCACACCGGACGGCAAATATGCTGGCTACGACATGGAGCAGTTCAACATCAGTAATCCCGGGAGCAGCCGATGACCACACACGTGCCGCGCGAGGACGAACCACCCTCCGAGGATCCGACGAGCTTCATCGAGTCAAGTGATCGGGGCCTGCTTGAGGATGTCGAGGAACTTTCAGAGTATCCCGAGGGCTTCGGCCTGACCTTCAGCAGTGCGTTGAGCGCCGCGCAGTTGCACTGTCTCCACGATCCCACCGCCGACAAGTCCGAGACCTGGGAAGCCTGGGTGGCGGCGATGCAGGTCGGCTCCGCCCTGTTCGCGGCGGCCACGACCGCGGAGGAATCGGTGGAGTGCCAGATTGCGCATGAGAAGCGCACGATTCCGGCCATCGGCGCGCAGCATTTCACCGACGCGGGAAACTGGATTAGTGCGTTCTGGCTGGCGATCGTCTGCCGTGACCAGGAACGGATGACGCGGCTCTGCGACGTGCCGATCGATCTGCTGCGCGCCTCCGGCGCGGTGTACGACGAGTACGTTTACCACTGGGTCGACGCGTTGCAGGCCTACTGGATGGAACGCCCCGACCTCGGCGACAAGTTCACCGCGGCCTTCCATGGCACCGACCCGGACCGGCTCCGGGTCGCTCCCCGCGAGCTGATGCTGAAGCTCCTCTATCCACCGCTCGACCTGTTCCTGCAGTTCCTCAAGCGTGACGAGGAGCAGTTCAACGCCACACTCGTCCAGGCGCTACGGCTGCACAAGGAGTACTGGAACGCGGACAAGGACCGACGGGAGTCCATCAGCGGAACCGTCGCCCTCGGCCCCCTCGCGGTCGCCTGCCTCGCCTACGACGCGGGCATGCCCATCAATGTCGAGTCCGAGTACCTCCCCAAGCACCTGCTGGAGCGTTCCTGGGTGGGCGAGTTCGAGACGTGATGCCCACCCGAGGCGCTGTCAGGGCGGCTTCGTTCGGAGACGAGGTCGACTGTGAGCCGACCGTTGGCGACACCGCCAACCAGGCGCGAAATCGTCAGAGCTTCGTCTTCCGGCAGCCGGCTCAGGGATACCCTCACCAGTTTTCCGGACCTGCTGAGAAGCAGATCGGGAATCTCGTCCTCGTAGAACCGGATCTGGCCGATAACGCCTTCCGTAGCGGAGTGGAATGCCAACACTTCGATCAAGGCGTCGATCTGCGCCATGGATTCGGCATGCACTTCTTGACGGACCGTCAAGGCTCAGCCCTGGTCCGTTCTGATCAGCTCGCCGACCAGGACACCGCCGATGCGCCTGGCGGGACCGCGGGCGGCCCAGACGGGGTGGTCGTCGGACTCGTCGGCCAGACCGTCACCATCCTCATGGCCGAGGTGTCGGCGCAACTCGGAGAGCACCGCGTCCGGCACCGTAGCCGCCAGGTTCAGGGAGACGTCGACTGCGCAGAGGTCGGCCATACGGTCAGAGTACTGACGCCGCTGACGCCCCACCGAAGCTACTTCAGCGCCTGAGATCCAGCTCGGCCCAGACGGTCTTGGACGGCACCGGCCCGGCCACGACACCCCACCGATCCGCCAGCTCCTCCACGAGCCACAGCCCGTAGCCGCCTTCGGCCGGGGCGCCACCGGCCACCGGCGCACGCACGGGCAGACGATCACCCCGGGAGTCGGTCACTTCGATACGCAGCACGCCGGGCGGAGTGACTTCGAGCGCGAGGCGAAAGCTCCGGCCGAGGACCCGGCCATGGGAGGCCGCGTTGGCGGCGAGCTCGGCGACGACGAGCCGCGCGGGATCCAACGGCAGCCCCCACGAGCGCAGTTGCTCCGTGGCCAGAAGTCTGGCCAGGCGGGCTCCGCGACGCGTGGCGGACAGCGGTACCGAGAACCGGTGGGGCGGGTCGGCAACGGCGGCGGGCGCGGAGGGCGCGGTAACGGAACTGCTGGTTCGGGTGATCCGATCGCTCATGTCACACAGAGTGGTTGCGCGTGCATAGCCTGTGAAGGGACGGCGCCCGTGCGGAGAGTGGCTGTCCGGGTGCGTGCCGACCGTTGTCCGGGCCGCACCGGGGTGACGCGACGCGGGCGACGGAGTTGGGCGAGTGGTGGCGTGACGGAAGGCGGCGGACGACGTGGGCGACTGGGACGCGGGGCCGGAGGACGACGAGGCCGGGGCGGTGATGAAGACGGTTGCCCGCCAGCTGAAGCTGTGGCGCGAGGCGGCGGGTCTCACCCAGGCGGAGTTCGGGGCGGCGATCGGGTACGGGGAGGAGCAGGTCTCCTCGGTGGAGCGGGGGCGGCGGATCCCCCGGCCGGAGTACCTGGACCGGGCGGACGGGGCGCTGGGCGCGAACGGCAAGATCATCGCGATGAAGCGGGACTTGGCGGAGGTCCGGTATCCGAAGAAGGTGCGGGACGTGAAGCGACTGGAGGCCGAGGCCGTCGAGATCTGCTCCTACAACAACTCGGTCATCGACGGGCTGCTTCAGACAGAGGAGTACGCCCGCGCGGTGTTCGGCTCACGACGGCCGCCCTTCAAGGAGGACGAGCTGGAGCAGAGGGTCGCCGCGCGCCTGGCACGACAGGAAATCATCGAGAGCCCCACAACCCTTCCCGTTCTCAGCTTTGTCCAGTGCGAGTCGACACTGCGACGCCCCTACGGGGGCAAGATGGTGATGCGCAGGCAGCTCCAACGGCTCTTGCACCTGGGGGAGTTGCGGAACGTCGACGTACAGGTAATGCCGCTGGGACGTGAGGGAAACGCCGGGGTCGACGGCCCGTTCCGAGTGCTCAGACTCAACGACGGCTCCACCGTGGGTTACAACGAAGTCCAGCTCATCAGCCGTGCGATCACCGAGCCGAAACTTGTTCAGATCCTCGATATCCGCTATGGGACCATCCGGTCACAGGCTCTCACGCCCCACGAGTCGCTGGCCTTCATCGAGAAACTGCTGGGAGACACATGATCCGCAAGCCCGACGGGAACGAGACGTCGCTGGAGTGGATAAAGAGCAGCCACAGCGGCGCCGACACTCCCTCCTGCCTCGAAGTCGCCACCACCCCCGCCACCATCCTCGTCCGCGACTCGAAGAACCCCCGAGGCCCCCGCCTCGCCCTCACCCCCACCGCCTGGGCGACGTTCCTCCCCTACGCCTCCGGCCACTGACAGCGCGACCGCGGAAGACACACAAGACGGCGGGGCGGCGGTCCCAAGACCCGCCGCCCCTCCCGTACGACCCGTACGACCCGTACGCCCCGCACGACCGGCCAACCCGCTCAGGTCGTGCTGCGCCTCCGCCGTGCCCCCGGCCGCCGCTCGCTCGGCCGCGTCACGGGATCGCCCGCCTCGACCGCGGCCGCGCGCCGCCGCATCCCGAAGTCCGCGAGCGCCTCGGCCAGCTTGTGCACGGACGGCTCGGGAGCCATCACGTCCACCCGCAGCCCGTGCTCCTCGGCGGTCTTCGCCGTCGCGGGCCCGATACAGGCGATCACCGTCACGTTGTGCGGCTTGCCGGCGATGCCGACCAGGTTCCGCACCGTGGACGACGACGTGAACAGCACGGCGTCGAAGCCACCGCCCTTGATCGCCTCACGGGTCTCCGCCGGCGGCGGCGAGGCCCGCACGGTCCGGTAGGCGGTCACGTCGTCGACCTCCCACCCGAGTTCGATCAGCCCGGCGACCAGCGTCTCGGTGGCGATGTCGGCCCGCGGCAGGAACACCCGGTCGATCGGGTCGAAGACGGGGTCGTACGGCGGCCAGTCCTCCAGCAGCCCGGCCGCGGACTGCTCACCGCTCGGCACGAGGTCCGGCTTCACACCGAAGGCGACGAGCGCCCTGGCGGTCTGCTCGCCCACCGCGGCGACCTTGATCCCCGCGAAGGCACGGGCGTCGAGCCCGTACTCCTCGAACTTCTCCCGCACGGCCTTGACCGCGTTCACCGAGGTGAAGGCGATCCACTCGTACCGCCCGGTCACCAGGCCCTTGACCGCGCGCTCCATCTGCTGCGGGGTGCGCGGCGGCTCGACGGCGATCGTCGGCACCTCGTGCGGCACGGCCCCGTAGGACCGCAGCTGGTCGGAGAGCGAGGCGGCCTGCTCCTTGGTGCGCGGCACCAGGACCCGCCAGCCGAACAGCGGCTTGCTCTCGAACCACGACAACTGGTCGCGCTGGGCCGCGGCGGAACGCTCACCGACCACGGCTATCACCGGCCGGCCGCCCTCCGGCGAGGGCAGCACCTTGGCCTGCTTCAGCACCTGCGCGATCGTGCCGAGCGTGGCGGTCCAGGTCCGCTGCCGGGTCGTCGTACCGGCGACGGTGACGGTCAGCGGCGTGTCGGGCTTGCGGCCGGCCGCGACCAGTTCGCCGGCGGCGGCGGCCACGGTCTCCAGCGTCGCCGAGACCACCACGGTCCCGTCGGACGCGCCGACCTCCGTCCAGCACCGCTCGGACGCCGTGCGCGCGTCCACGAAGCGCACGTCCGCGCCCTGCGCGTCCCGCAGCGGCACACCCGCGTAGGCGGGCACGCCCACGGCGGCCGCCACACCGGGCACCACCTCGAACGGCACGCCCGCGGCGGCGCACGCCAGCATCTCGCCGGTGGCGTAGGTGTCCAGGCCGGGGTCCCCGGACACCGCACGGACGACCCGCTTGCCGCCCCGCGCAGCCTCCATGACAAGATGTGCCGCATCCCGCACAGCGGGTGCACCAACGGTTGTCGACGCGCCGTCAACAACCGTCAGCTGAGGCGTGCCTGTGCCCGAAAACGTATCCGCTGAAGTAGCCGCGGAAGAGGCCGAGGACGTCACGGCAGCGGGCGACGGCGGGCCCGTGTCGGTGTCCAGTACGGCGACGCCCGGACGGGCATGCGCGCGCACCACGTCGAGCACGTCGTGCTCGGCGACGAGGACGTCCGCGTTCGCCAGCGCCTCCACGGCGCGCAGGGTCAGAAGTCCCGGATCCCCGGGTCCGGCACCGAGGAAGGTGACGTGACCGTGGTCCGGACCGGCGGAAAGGGTGGTGGGGCTCAATGTGCTCGCTCCCCCATCAGACCGGCCGCGCCCTTGGCGAGCATCTCGGCCGCGAGTTCACGGCCGAGCGCCATTGCCTGGTCGTACGTCCCGGGCACGGGACCGGTGGTGGACAGCTGCACCAGCGTCGAGCCGTCGGTGGTGCCGACGACGCCGCGCAGGCGCATCTCCTTGACAGTCTGCCCGTCGGCCAGAAGGTCGGCGAACGCGCCCACAGGTGCGCTGCAACCGGCCTCCAGGGCGGCGAGCAGGGACCGCTCGGCGGTCACGGCGGCCCGTGTGTACGGGTCGTCGAGTTCGCCGAGCGCGGCGACCAGCGAGGCGTTGTCCGCGCCGCATTCGATCGCCAGTGCCCCCTGGCCGGGGGCGGGCAGAACGGTGTCGACCGACAGGAAGTCGGTCACCTCGTCGATCCGGCCGATCCGGTTCAGTCCGGCGGCGGCCAGCACGACGGCGTCCAGCTCACCCTTCCGCACGTATCCGATCCGGGTGTCTACGTTCCCGCGGATCGGCACCGTCTCGATCGTCAGGCCGTGGCTGCGCGCGTACGCGTTCAGCTGGGCCATCCGCCGCGGCGAGCCGGTGCCCACGCGGGCGCCCTCCGGCAGCTGGGCGAAGGTGAGGCCGTCACGGGCGACCAGCACGTCCCGCGCGTCCTCGCGCACCGGCACGGCGGCCAGTGCCAGCTCGGCGGGCTGCGCGGTCGGCAGATCCTTGAGCGAGTGCACGGCGAAGTCGACGTCGCCGCGCAGCAGCGCCTCCCGCAGCGCGGCGACGAAGACGCCCGTGCCACCGATCTGCGCCAGGTGCTCGCGCGAGACGTCGCCGTACGTCGTGATCTCCACGAGCTCGACGGGCCGCCCGGTCACCTGCCGGACCGCGTCCGCCACCAGCCCGGACTGGGCCAGGGCGAGCTTGCTCCGCCTGGTCCCGAGCCGCAGCGTCCCACCAGCCGGCCGCTGGGGCGCCTCACGTGCCTGCTCACTCATGATCGCCCTCGGTTCTCGGCGTTCTCTTGGCTGTCATCGGCCCGGGACACGGCGGCGACCGTCTCCTGGTCCAGGTCGAACAGGGTCCGCAGCGCGTCCGCGTACCCGGCGCCGCCGGGTTCGGCCGCGAGCTGCTTGACCCGTACGGTCGGCGCGTGCAGCAGCTTGTCGACGACGCGCCGCACGGTCTGGGTGATCTCGCCGCGGTGCCGGTCGTCGAGGCCGGGCAGCCGGCCCTCCAGGCGGGCGATCTCGCTCGCGACGACATCGGCGGCCATGGCGCGCAGCGCCACGACGGTGGGGGTGATGTGCGCGGCCCGCTGGGCGGCGCCGAAGGCGGCCACCTCGTCCGAAACGATCCTCCGCACCATGTCCACGTCGGCGGCCATCGGCGCGTCGGCGGACGCCTCGGCGAGGGACTCGATGTCGACCAGGCGGATGCCGGGCAGCCGGTGCGCGGCCGCGTCGATGTCCCGCGGCATGGCCAGGTCCAGCAGCGCGAGCACGGGCTCGGGCCGGGGCGCCTCGGCGACCGGCTCGGGCCGGCGCAGTTCGGTGATCCGGCCGGTGACGGCGAAGGTCGCGGCGAGCGCGGCGATCAGCTCGGCGTCGGCGGCGGGCGTACGGCGGGCGGCGGTGCGCCGGTCGACGGTCGCGTTGTCGACCCAGGCCGCGTGCTGCTCCAGCGTCGCCGCGTCCATCCCGGCGACCGCGGCCTCGCCGTGCACGGAGAAGCCGCCGCCCTGGACGGCGGGGAGGTCGAGCGGGCAGTCGTCGTCGGTGCCCGGCGACATCGGCGGCAGCACGGGCCGTATGTCGTCCCGCGCGTCCGCGCGGTGGTCGTGTCCGGCGGCGGCCGTGCCCGCGGGCACCCGTCCCTCGATGGCGGCGGCGACGGCGTCGGCGGTCAGGACCAGGCCCGTCGCACCGGTGCAGGAGACGACGACATCGGCACGTGTCAGCTCGGAAGGCACCGATTCCATCGGTACCGCGCGGGCCAGCACGTCCGTTTCGCCCTTTTCGCCCTGCTCGCCGAGGATCTGCGCGAGCCGCTCGGCCCGGTCGTACGTCCGGTTGGCGACCACGATCTCGGCGACTCCGGCCCGCGCCAGCGTCGCGGCGGCCAGCGACGACATCGACCCGGCGCCGATCACGACGGCCCGCTTGCCCCGGGCCCACGCCTCGACGGCGCCACCGGCGGTGAACTGCTCCAGACCGAAGGTCACCAGCGACTGCCCGGCCCGGTCGATCCCGGTCTCGGAGTGCGCCCGCTTGCCGACCCTGAGGGCCTGCTGGAACAGGTCGTTCAGCAGCCGCCCGGCGGTGTGCAGCTCCTGCGCACGGGCCAGCGAGTCCTTGATCTGGCCGAGGATCTGCCCCTCGCCGACGACCATGGAGTCCAGCCCGCAGGCCACCGAGAACAGATGGTGGACGGCCCGGTCCTCGTAGTGCACGTACAGGTACGGCGTCAGCTCGTCGAGCCCCACCCCGCCGTGCTGGGCGAGCAGCGTGGACAGCTCGGCCACACCGGCGTGGAACTTGTCCACGTCGGCGTACAGCTCGATGCGGTTGCAGGTGGCGAGCACGGCGGCCTCGGCGGCCGGCTCGGCGGCGACCGTGTCCTGGAGCAACTTGACCTGCGCGTCCAGGGACAGCGCGGCCCGCTCCAGCACACTCACCGGAGCGCTGCGGTGACTCAGCCCGACGACCAGGAGACTCATGCCGGCATCACGGCGGGGACATCCCCGTCGGGTCCCTTCCCGGACTCCTTGGGAGCCAGCGGTACGGCCCCGGGCTCACCCGCGGCCTCCTCGCCGGCCTTGCGCTGCTCGTGGAAGGCGAGGATCTGCAGCTCGATCGAGAGATCGACCTTGCGCACGTCGACACCGTCCGGCACGGACAGCACGGTGGGCGCGAAGTTCAGGATGGAGGTGACCCCGGCGGCGACGAGCCGGTCGCACACCTGCTGGGCGGCGCCGGCGGGCGTCGCGATCACACCGATGGAGACGCCGTTGTCGTCGATGATCTTTTCCAGCTCGTCCGTGTGCTGGACCGGGATGCCCGCGACCGGCTTGCCCGCCATCGCCGGGTCGGCGTCTATCAGCGCGGCGACCCGGAACCCACGGGAGGCGAACCCGCCGTAGTTGGCCAGGGCGGCGCCGAGGTTACCGATACCGACGATCACGACCGGCCAGTCCTGCGTGAGACCCAGCTCACGGGAGATCTGGTAGACGAGGTACTCGACGTCGTAGCCGACGCCCCGCGTCCCGTACGAGCCCAGGTACGAGAAGTCCTTGCGGAGCTTCGCGGAGTTGACCCCCGCCGCGGCCGCCAGTTCCTCGGATGAAACGGTGGGTACCGAGCGCTCCGACAGCGCGGTCAGGGCACGGAGGTACAGCGGAAGCCTGGCGACGGTGGCCTCGGGAATCCCTCGGCTGCGGGTCGCCGGTCGGTGAGTTCGGCCAGTTGCCACGGTGCTCCTGCGGGTAGAGCGGGGCTGCGGGCGGTCATGCGTCCCCAGACCGCCCCGTGCAAAGCAGGCTATGTCTTTGTGAACGCGTGCACAAAGATGGTGTCCGATTTGCCCGGCCAACGTGACCGGGGTCACGCGCGCTCGACGGGCGCGCGTGGAACCGACACCCACGTGCCTTCGTTCCTCACGCGACACCCAGCCCGGCGCCTTGCTCCACGGGGGCAAAACCGCACACTCTCCTCACGAATCCCGCCCCCGAGACCAATCAGCCCGTCGATCCTAAGCGACTTTCTGGACCACTTGGACTGGTCGGTCAGTCACATCTGTGTAAGGGCTTTGCGCAGACGCGCCTCGTCCACCCGCCAGAACGTGTGCTGCGCGCCGTCCACCAGCACGACCGGGATCTGCTCCCAGTACGCGCGGTGCAGCTCCTCGTCCTGGGTGATGTCCTGCTTCTCCCAGGGCACCCCGAGCTCCCCGCACACCTTCTCGATCACCGACTGCGCGTCGTCGCACAGATGACACCCTGGCTTGCCGATCAGTGTGACGATTCGCTCCCCCGGCTCACGCGACCGTCTCCGAAACATGGCACTCATGCCGCCATTGTCGCAGCGCCGGACGCGCCGCCTCCGCCTCCGTCACCCACCCGGACACGCCGCGCGGACCGCTCTTTTAACGACGCGTCGCGGAGAGTTCACATCGTGCGAACCTCTCGACTCCGGAACCGCCGAACGGACTGGCTATGCTCACGACATGGCCGCACTAGGATGGCTCACTCCTCGTAGGCGCTCCGCCACGGCACGGA
This sequence comes from Streptomyces sp. HM190, assembly GCF_009857135.1. Classification (GTDB taxonomy): domain Bacteria; phylum Actinomycetota; class Actinomycetes; order Streptomycetales; family Streptomycetaceae; genus Streptomyces; species Streptomyces heilongjiangensis. The sequence continues at coordinate 5,029,260 of NZ_CP047318.1, read as the reverse complement.
GTGTGTTGGCAGGCGAGGCCTCAGCCGAGGCCGCGCGCAAGTCCTCCCGGGAACTGGAGGACATCGCTCCCGCGCCCGACACCCCTGCCGCCGAGCCGGAGTTCCCGGTCCTCGGCGACGAGAAGGCCGCCGCCTTCTTCGACCTCGACAACACGGTCATGCAGGGCGCGTCGCTGTTCCACTTCGGCCGGGGCCTGTACAAGCGGAAGTTCTTCGAGACCCGCGACCTCGCCCGATTCGCCTGGCAGCAGGCATGGTTCCGGCTCGCGGGCTCCGAGGACCCCGAGCACATGCAGGACGCCCAGAACTCCGCGCTCTCCATCGTCAAGGGTCACCGCGTCGCCGAACTGACCATCATCGGCGAGGAGATCTACGACGAGTACATGGCCGAGCGCATCTGGCCGGGCACCCGCGCCCTCGCCCAGGCCCACCTCGACGCCGGCCAGAAGGTGTGGCTGGTGACGGCCGCACCCGTGGAGATCGCCCAGGTGATCGCCCGCCGCCTCGGCCTGACCGGGGCGCTCGGCACGGTCGCCGAGTCGGTCGACGGCGTCTACACCGGCAAGCTGGTCGGCGAGCCGCTGCACGGCCCCGCGAAGGCGGAGGCCGTCCGCGCCCTGGCCGCCGCCGAGGGCCTGGACCTCTCCCGCTGCGCCGCCTACAGCGACAGCCACAACGACATCCCGATGCTGTCCCTGGTCGGCCACCCCTACGCGATCAACCCGGACTCCAAGCTCCGCAAGCACGCCCGCTCCATGGACTGGCGGCTGCGCGACTACCGCACCGCCCGCAAGGCGGCCAAGGTCGGCCTCCCGGCCGCGGCCGGGGTGGGCGCGGTGGCCGGCGGCACGGCCGCCGCGATCGCGCTGCACCGCCGCCGCCGCTGATCCGTCCGATCACCCACGTCACTCACACCTTTTTTCGACCGCACTTCTTTCGAACGCCGGAAGGGCCGGGACGCCGGCCCCTCCGGCGTTCGGCGTTCCCGCACGGCGATCCGCATTCCGGCTCTCCTACCCCCCTCGCGCGCCCCTCAGTCACCCCGTGCGCACCCGACCACAACACGCCCCGCACCCAGACGGAACACGAACCCAATCGATCAACAACCGATCACACACAGGCACTTGAGCAGCCGTCAATCGGTAACGGAAGCGACGTAATCGATGATTTGAGCAACTGGGTGTAGCAGTGCCTGCACGAAGCGTTATTCTCCTCAAACGCAAACCGGTACCCCTCCGTCGCTACGACGGGTGAATGGTTCCGCACTGCACGTGATGGAAGCTCTGCCTCTGGGAGTCCCGTGTACCCACACGTCGGGGTTGACGCCTCGGGCCTGGCTACGCTGCGCGCGACAGTCAACAACCTGTTGCGCGGCTTCGTCCCCACCGCGTACGCCGTCCCCGCCCTCGCCTCCGCCGCCGCGCCCGTAGGCCCGTGCTACGCACTCGCCGACGGCATTGAACAGGGGTCGGCGCGCAGCGCCGTCGTCGGGGGGCGGAGGTCGGGTGACGGGCGGGAAGTGGGCAGACGAGCCCGTTCGGGATCCACCGCCACCACCACCCGGCGTCCCGCCGCGGACAGCGACAGCGCCCGCATGATGGACCTCGTCGAACGCGCCCAGTCCGGCGAGGCCGACGCCTTCGGCCGCCTGTACGACCAGTACAGCGACACCGTCTACCGCTACATCTACTACCGCGTGGGCGGCAAGGCGACCGCGGAGGACCTCACCAGTGAGACGTTCCTGCGCGCCCTACGCCGCATCGGGACGTTCACCTGGCAGGGCCGCGACTTCGGCGCCTGGCTGGTCACCATCGCCCGCAACCTCGTCGCCGACCACTTCAAGTCCAGCCGCTTCCGGCTGGAGGTCACCACCGGCGAGATGCTCGACGCCAACGAGGTCGAGCGCTCCCCCGAGGACTCCGTCCTGGAGTCCCTCTCCAACGCCGCCCTCCTGGAGGCCGTACGCCGCCTCAACCCCCAGCAGCAGGAGTGCGTCACCCTCCGCTTCCTCCAGGGCCTCTCCGTCGCCGAGACCGCCCGCGTCATGGGCAAGAACGAGGGTGCGATCAAGACCCTCCAGTACCGCGCGGTCCGCACCCTCGCCCGCCTGCTGCCGGACGACGCCCGCTGACCCGCCCGCCCCGGCAGGGCCCACCCGGCGAACCAGCGCCGACCCCGCGCCGAGCCCGCACCGAGCCCCGCGTCCGGACACGCTCGGCTACCTCCAACTCACGCTCGGTCGCCTTCCGTTGACTTCTTCGCCGGTTCATCCGCCGTCCGTAACCCAAGTGCCGCACCACTCGTTGAGCGGGATACAGGCTCCCTGTGGTCACGGCCCGGCCGACATCGATCACTCGATCGTGTGCATCGGTCCGGGGCGTGCAACCCTCAGGACCCCCTGGGGAGTCGACCGTCATGACGAGAGGAGGTGCCGCCAGTGATCGCGAACGTATCGGCGCACCGGCGGGCGAACGCCTTCGCCCAGGCCCTGGAGGAGCTGTCCGACCAGGGCACGGCGGCCGAGCAGCCCGAGGGATCGGCACCGGCCCCGGCAGCGGAACAGACCGATCAGGGACGCCTGCTGACCCTGGCGACCGGTCTCGGCGAGCTGCCCAAGCCGGAGCTTGACCCCGAGGTCAAAGTGGTCCAGCGCGCCCAACTGGTGGCCGCGATGGAAGCCATGCTGCGGGACGGCACGCTGGCCGGGCGCGAGGCGAAGGACTCTTCGGTGCCCGAGCAGCGATCCGGCAAGGCGCGGGGCGCCCACCGGGCGAGCCCGCTGGGCAAACTGCGACCACGTTCACGGCTGACGAAGGGCCTCGCCGCAGGCGGGCTCAGCGTCGGAGTCGCCGCGGGAGCCTTCGGCGGGGTGGCCGCCGCCAGCTCGGACGCCCTTCCCGGCGACTCGCTCTACGGCCTCAAGCGCGGCATCGAGGACGTCAAGCTCACCCTGGCCGACGACACCGACGACCGGGGCCGGCTCTATCTGGACCAGGCGTCCACCCGGCTCAGCGAGGCCCGCCGGCTCATGGAGCGCGGCCGCGGCGGACACCTCGACCACGAGTCCCTGGGCGACGTCCGCCGGGCCCTCACCGGCATGAAGCACGACGCCGCCGAGGGCCACCGCCTGCTGCACGAGGCCTACCAGCGCGACCCTGGCTCCCTCGGCCCGATCCAGGCCCTGTCGGCCTTCTCCCGGTCCCACCGGGACGCATGGGGCGCCCTGCGCGAGCGGCTGCCCGTCCAGCTCGGGGACGTCAGCCAGCAGGTGTCCTCGGTCTTCGACGCCATAGACGAAGAGGTCGCCCCGCACCGTTCACTGCTGCCGCAGCCCCCCGCACCGGACGGCGACGACAAGCAGCGGCGCTCCCCGGGCTCCCGCGCCCCCGGCTCGGCCGACTCCGGCCGTCCGGCGCCCAGCGAAAGCGGCGGCGGCACCGCGGGCAGCCAGGACAGCGACGGCAAGCCCGACCCGTCCGCGTCGGACAGCGGCGGCGAGAGCCTCGTCGGCGGCGCCACCGGCGGCCTGCTCGACCCGCCCCAGGAGGGCACCTCCAGCACCTCCCCGTCCACCGGCAGGAGCACCCCGCCCCAGGACCCCGAGGTCACCCTCCCGCCCCTCCTCCCGGGCCTCCTGCCCGGCCTGGGCATCAACGGCGACACCTCGGACTGACCACCCGGCACGACGACGGGGCGCCCTTCGCTCGAAGGGCGCCCCGTCGTCGTACGTCCCCGTCACACGCCGGCCGGTGCGGCGGGCCGCGCGCACCGGCCGGCGTGCCTCAGAAGAACACCGACCGCCGCTGCACCAGCAGCTTGTACAGGGTGTGCTGGATCTGCTCCCGCACCTGGTCCGTCAGGTTGAACATCAGCATCGGGTCCTCCGCGGCCTCCGGCGGGTAGCCGTCGGTCGGGATGGGCTCACCGAACTGGATGGTCCACTTGGTGGGCAGCGGGATCGCGCCGAGCGGGCCGAGCCAGGGGAACGTCGGCGTGATCGGGAAGTACGGGAAGCCCAGGAGACGGGCGATCGTCCGGGAGTTTCCGATCATCGGATAGATCTCCTCCGCGCCCACGATCGAGCACGGGATGATCGGCGTGCCCGCGCGCAGCGCGGTGGAGACGAAGCCGCCTCGCCCGAACCGCTGGAGCTTGTAGCGCTCCCCGAAGGGCTTGCCGAGGCCCTTGAAGCCCTCCGGCATGACCCCGACCAGCTCGCCCTGCTGCAGCAGCCGCGAGGCGTCCTCCGCGCACGCCAGGGTGTGCCCCAGCTTGCGGGCCAGCTCGTTCACCACCGGCAGCATGAAGACCAGGTCCGCCGCGAGCAGCCGCAGATGGCGCCCGGCGGGGTGGTTGTCGTGCACGGCGACCTGCATCATCAGGCCGTCCATCGGGAGCGTCCCGGAGTGGTTGGCGACGATCAGGGCGCCCCCCTCCGCCGGGATGTTCCCGATGCCCTTCACCTCGACCCGGAAGTACTTCTCGTACAGCGGCCGCAGCAGCGACATCAGCACCTGGTCGGTGAGTTCGGCGTCGTAGCCGAAGTCGTCGACCTCGTAGTCCCCGGTGAGCCGCTTGCGCAGGAAGGCGAGACCGCTCGCGATCCGTCGCTCCAGCGCACCGCCGTCCACTGCCCCGTCCAGTGCCCCGGCGGCCTCCTGGGACGGCTCCGGCTTCTCCCGTGTCACAGGAACATCCTCCGTGCTGCCCGCCAGTCCGGGGAGGGCCTGGACCTCACCGGATTCCCGGGCGTCGCGGACGACCGCGTTCTCGCCCGTGCGCCGGCTCCCCGCGTTCCGGCGGCGCGACGGGCGCTGCGCGGCGCCCCCACGGGTCCGGTCGTCGTCGAACGGAATGACCTTGGCATCCGCCATCGTTGATGCGCTCCTCAGTTGGCGCTCTGCGTCGGGGTGCGGCCGCCGCCCGGAGCGGGCACCGCGAGTGCGGCGAGCCGGTCCACGGCTCCCGCGACGGCCTCGGGGGGCAGCAGGCCGGGTCCCCTGCCGCGCGCGAAGTCCGCGAAGGTCTCCGCGGTCGTGCACCGGGCCCGGTAGCCGAGCGTCTCGCGCATCTGGTTCGTGGACACGACCCGGCCGTGGGTCAGCAGCCGCAGCTGCTCCGGCGAGAAATCCGTCACCCCCAGCGTACGGACCATCGAGCCGACCCAGGCGACCGCCGGCATCAGCAACGGCACCGTCGGCCGGCCGAGCCGCCGCGCGCACTGCGACAGCAGCAGGACCCCGTCGCCGGCGATGTTGAACGTGCCGCTGTTGAGGGTGCCGCGCGCCGGCTCGTGCGAGGCGATCCGCAGCACCTCGATCACGTCGTCCTCGTGCACGAACTGCAGCCGCGGGTCGTAGCCCAGCACGGTCGGCAGCACCGGCAGCGAGAAGTACGAGGCGAGCGGCGAATCGGCGCTCGGCCCGAGGATGTTGGCGAACCGCAGCACGCACACGGCCACGTCGGGCCTGCGGCGCGCGAAGCCCCGCACATAGCCCTCGACCTCGACGGTGTCCTTCGCGAAGCCGCCGCTCGGCAGGGACTTGGGCGGCATGGTCTCGGTGAACACGGCCGGGTCGCGGGGCGCGGAGCCGTAGACGTTGGTACTGGACTTCACGACCAGACGCTTGATCAGCGGGGACTTCTGGCAGGCACCGAGCAGCTGCATGGTGCCGATGACGTTGGTCTCCTTGAGCGTGGTCCGGCCGCCGCTGCCCAGGGGGGTGCCCGTGACGTCCAGGTGCACCACGGTGTCGACGTTGTGCTCGGCCAGCACGCGGGCGATGGCGGGATGGCGGATGTCGGCCTGCACGAAGTCCGCGCCGCCCAGATGGTGCTCCGGCGGCACCGCGTCCACCGCGATGACGCGGTCCACGTCCGGGTCACGCTGGATCCGACGTACGAACCGGCCGCCCAGCTGACGGGCCACCCCGGTCACGAGCACGACCTTCCCCAAGATCAGCGCCTTCCTTCCCAACGTCGGCGCCCGTAGGCGTATCCCTGCTCGTCTCGTCCCTGTGCCGCGTTCCCCGTGTGCGGCCACGTTAGCGGGTTGTTGTTGCGCTGTGATGACTGCGACCCCGCCAACGACCGGCAAAAACACCGAGACCCCCCACCGGAGTCCGGTGAGGGGTCTCAGCAACGCGCTCTCCACAGCGCTCGCACAAGCGTGCAAGGCGTACGGCGCCCGTACGGGACGGGCGTCCGCCGGGCCCCGTCTCAGGGGCCTGGCCGCCCTACTTCTTGTTGCGACGCTGAACGCGGGTGCGCTTGAGCAGCTTGCGGTGCTTCTTCTTCGCCATCCGCTTGCGCCGCTTCTTGATAACAGAGCCCACGACTACCCTCGCTCACTTCTCATCACTCGGTGTTTGGGCGCCATGGGCCCATACGACCTACGAGGGGCCAGCCTACCCGTCCGAGCGCTGAGGTCGTAATCGAGGGGGAGCCAGGGGTATCCGGGACCCCCCGCGGGGCATCCGGGAGCCCCCTGGACCCGATGACCGTCAGGCAGTCTCCACCCCCACGTAGCTCTCGCGGAGGTACTCGTGAACCGCTTGCTCCGGCACCCGGAAGGACCTGCCCACCCGGATCGCCGGCAGATGACCGCTGTGCACCAAGCGGTACACGGTCATCTTCGACACTCGCATCACCGAGGCGACTTCCGCCACGGTCAGGAACTGAACCTCGTTCAGAGGCCTCTCGCCAGCTGCAGCCATGACACACCTGAACCTTCCGCACTCGACGGCCACCGGCTTCCCCTTCCGGTGACTCTTCGTCGCTGCGTGCTCACTCCCCAATGTAGGGGCGGGTGATGCGAGTGGGGAAGAGGGGATGCCATCGGCGGCCTACGGTGACAGACACGCCCGATTGAGTACGTAGCGGGTCAGCGGTCGGTAGTAACCGGACCGCACACCGTCATCAAGGGGCACCACGACGGACACCCGCCCCTCGGCCTCCCCCACGAAGGGCGCCGGATCGTCCGTATCGGCCAGCCCGATCGCCTCGAACCCCAGCTGACCTGCCCCGCACACCCACCCGTGGTCCCCGACGACAAGTTCCGGGAGCGGCCCGCCACCCTCCGCGGCGGCCGCCAGAACGGTCCGGACCGGCAGCGGCGAATGCGTGTGCACGCCGGTCGCACAACGGGAGCGCGAAGCGGTCGCCTCCCGGACGACGGAGACACCTCGTACGTAGTCGAGGGCGTACGTGCGTAGACCGAACCGGGTCGTTATGTCGACACGTCTACCCGTCGCTGGGGTGAGGACCTCACATCCCGCCGCCGACAAAGCGTCCGCGAGAGCGCCGTAGAAGCCGAGCAGCCGATGCGGGTGACCGGTGCCGAGAAGCACCGGCCCACCACGGCGAGCGACCGCCGCGAGCCGCTCCGCGAACCGGTCCAGCGCCGCCAGGGTGCGCCGCGGGTCGATCACATCCTGCCCGGTCGTGCACCCCGGGTCGGCCGAAACGCCGCACTTCTGGGCCATCAGACCGAGCACATCCCGCTGCCGCCAGGCCATTTCGGGATCAAGCCCGATCAGGAAGCGGGGGTCGCGGGCCGCGAACAACCGGTAGCTGCGCAGGCTCGACTCCCGTGAGGTGGCCACCCTCCCGGCCAGCCCGGCCGCCACCAGATGAGCCCGCAACGCCCCCGCACTCCGCACCCCCCGATGCTGACGCACCCGTCCCGCGCCACCACCGCGTTCCGCGGCCGAACCACACCGTTGGCCTAACCGCCGCCGCCCCTACGGCAGCAGCCCGCGCAGCGGGAAGACCGCCTTGCGCGTCGCCAGTACGGCCTGGTCCAGCCGGTCCGCGGGGTCGTACCCGGCCTCCCAGCCGGCCCACTCGACGGGCCACCGCCCGTCGGTCATCCGCACCGGCGCCAACTGCCGCGTCCGGGCGAAGACCTGCTGCCGCCACTCCTCGGGGATCATGGTCTCCGGCGCGATCTCCCGCCCGGCCACGATCCCGACGAGATGCGTCCACGACCGCGGCACGACGTCGACCACCGCGTATCCGCCGCCGCCGAGCGCGACCCACCGGCCCTCGGCGTGCTCGTGCGCCAGGTCGTGCAGCGCCACCTGCACCGCCCGCTGCGCGTCCAGTGACACCGCGAGATGCGCCAGCGGGTCCTCGAAGTGGGTGTCGGCGCCGTGCTGGGTGACGAGGACCTGCGGCCGGAACTCGGCGAGCAGTTCGGGTACCACCGAGTGGAACGCCCGCAGCCAGCCCGCGTCCCCGGTCCCGGCCGGCAGCGCGACGTTCACGGCCGACCCGGGGGCCGTGTCCGCTCCCGTCTCCTCCGGCCAGCCGGTCTGCGGGAACAGCGTCCGGGGGTGCTCGTGCAGCGAGATCGTCAGGACCCGCGGGTCCTCCCAGAACGCGGCCTGGACCCCGTCACCGTGGTGCACGTCCACGTCCACGTAGGCGACCCGCTCGGCGCCCAGTTCCAGCAGCCGGGCGATGGCGAGCGAGGCGTCGTTGTAGATGCAGAACCCGGAGGCGCCGCCCGGCATGGCGTGGTGCAGACCGCCCGCGAAGTTCACGGCGTGCAGCGCGTCGCCGCGCCACACGGCCTCCGCCGCCCCCACCGACTGTCCGGCGATCAGCGCGGACACCTCGTGCATCCCGGCGAACGCCGGATCGTCCATGGTGCCGAGCCCGTACGAGCCGTCGGCGCCACCGGGGTCGGCGGACGCGGCCCGCACCGCCGCCACGTAGTCCTCCCGGTGCACGAGCCGCAGGGTCGACTCCCCCGCCGGCTTCGCCGAGACGACGTCCATCTCCCGGTCGAGCCCGAAGGCGTTCACGAGACTCCGGGTCAACGCGAGCCGGACCGGATCCATCGGATGGTCCGGGCCGAAGTCATAGCCCGTTACTGCCTCGTCCCACATCAGCTGTGCGCGGCCGCTCATGCCCGCCACCGTATCGGTCCGGTTCCGCCTCGAACGACCGGGCGTACACCAGTGTCACCAGCACCAGGGCCATCGGCACGAGCATCGCCCCGCGATAGCTCCAGGCGTCGCCCAACGCCCCCACCAACGGGGAACCGATCAGAAAACCCACGTAGTTGAAGATGTTCAACCGCGCCACGGCCGCGTCCGAAGCCCCGGGGAACAGCCGCCCCGCCGCCGCGAACGTCTGCGGGACGAGCACGCACAGCCCGAGCCCCAGCAGCGTGAACCCGAGCATCCCCACCCAGGCGCCCGGCGCCCCCGCCACCACCGCGAACCCGGCGGCCGCGATCACCGCACCGGCCCGTACCACGGCCGCGGCCCCGAACCGCCGCACCCCGAAGTCCCCGATGGACCGCCCCAGCAACGTGGTGACCATGTAGACGTTGTACGGAACGGTCGCCATCTCGTCGGAGCTGCCGAGGACGTCCTGCAGGTACTTGGCGCTCCAGTTGGAGACGGTCGAGTCGCCGATGTACGCGAAGCACATCACCAGACACAGCGGCAGCAGCAGCGAGAAGGCCACGCGTCCGCCCGCGGTACCGGTGTCCCCGGCGGCCTCGTCCCCGGGCCTGCCCCCGTCGACGTACCACCGGCTCCCGACCAGCGCGGCCGGCAGCAGCACGAGGACCACCGGCAGGTACGACACCAGCAGCGGCAGATCCCAGTGCGCTCCCACCCACGCCAGCGAGGCCCCGGATATCCCGCCCAGGCTGTACACGGCGTGGAACCCGAGCATGATGCTGCGGCCGTACGACCGCTGCAGGCTCACCCCGAGCATGTTCATCGAGGCGTCGAGCGCCCCGACCGCCAGCCCGAACGCGGCCAGCGAGATCCCGAGCTCGACCATGTGCTCGCCGGCTCCCACGCCCAGCAGCGCCAGGAGCACGACGGGCTGCGAGCACCGCAGCACCTGGCTCGCCGGGATCTTCTTCACCAGTTGCTCGGTGCAGACGCTGCCGACACCGGCCAGTACCGGCACCGCGGCGAGGAAGGCCGGCAGCAGCGCGTCGGAGACCCCGTACCGGTCCTGGATGGCCGGAATCCGCGTCACGAGCAGTGCGAAGGCGACGCCTTGGGCGAAGAAGCTGAACGCCAACGCGGCCCGGCCGCGCCGCAGCACATCTGTCATGGCGGAACAGTAGGGGTCGCCTGCTACTCATGGGTAGAGGAAGTTGAAGATTGCTCAACTAAGCAGGGAGAGCAGCTCCGCCATGTCCGAGAAGTGCCCTTGGACCCCGGGCAGCTTCTCCGCCGGTGTCATCGCCGTGAACCCGTACACGTCCATGCCGGCCGCGACTCCCGCCCGGACGCCGAGCGGGCTGTCCTCGACGACCGCGCACCGTTCCGGCGCGACTCCCATCCGCTCGGCCGCGTGGAGGAAGAGATCGGGTGCCGGCTTGCCCCGCCCCACGTCCTGCGCGCTGAACACCAGCCCGTCCCCGAACCACCGGTCGAGCCCCGTCGTCCGGTGCCCCACCCGGATCCGCTCGTGGCTCCCGGACGACGCCACGCAGTACGGCACCCCCTGCGCCACCAGCTGCTCCAGCACGTCGAAGACCCCGGCGATCGGCTTCAGTTCCTGCTCGAACGCCGCGAACACCCGCGTGTGGAAGACCTCGTCGAAGTCCTCGGGCAGCCGCCGCCCCGTCCGCTCGTGGATCAGCTCGTGAACGCGGTGCATGGCGGAGCCCATGTAGTCGCGGACGGACTCCTCGTACGAGGTGGGGTGCCCGATCTCGGTCAGGTAGGCGGCGAGGTGCCGGTTGGAGATGGGCTCACTGTCGACGAGCACACCGTCGTTGTCGAAGATCACGAGGTCATACATACATCGAGCCTAAACGCAGAAAGCCCCCGCCGGTTTCCCGGCAGGGGCTTTCTCAACAATTGTTCGGCGGCGTCCTACTCTCCCACAGGGTCCCCCCTGCAGTACCATCGGCGCTGTGAGGCTTAGCTTCCGGGTTCGGAATGTAACCGGGCGTTTCCCTCACGCTATGACCACCGAAACACTATGAAACAATCAACCGCACCACGCTCTGTGACAAACGCGGGGTTGTTCGTGGTTTCAGAACCAACACAGTGGACGCGAGCAACTGAGGACAAGCCCTCGGCCTATTAGTACCGGTCACCTCCACACGTTACCGTGCTTCCAGATCCGGCCTATCAACCCAGTCGTCTACTGGGAGCCTTACCCCATCAAGTGGGTGGGAGTCCTCATCTCGAAGCAGGCTTCCCGCTTAGATGCTTTCAGCGGTTATCCCTCCCGAACGTAGCCAACCAGCCATGCCCTTGGCAGAACAACTGGCACACCAGAGGTTCGTCCGTCCCGGTCCTCTCGTACTAGGGACAGCCCTTCTCAAGACTCCTACGCGCACAGCGGATAGGGACCGAACTGTCTCACGACGTTCTAAACCCAGCTCGCGTACCGCTTTAATGGGCGAACAGCCCAACCCTTGGGACCGACTCCAGCCCCAGGATGCGACGAGCCGACATCGAGGTGCCAAACCATCCCGTCGATATGGACTCTTGGGGAAGATCAGCCTGTTATCCCCGGGGTACCTTTTATCCGTTGAGCGACGGCGCTTCCACAAGCCACCGCCGGATCACTAGTCCCGACTTTCGTCCCTGCTCGACCCGTCGGTCTCACAGTCAAGCTCCCTTGTGCACTTACACTCACCACCTGATTGCCAACCAGGCTGAGGGAACCTTTGGGCGCCTCCGTTACCCTTTAGGAGGCAACCGCCCCAGTTAAACTACCCATCAGACACTGTCCCCGATCCGGATCACGGACCCGGGTTAGACATCCAGCACGACCAGACTGGTATTTCAACGACGACTCCCCCTGAACTGGCGTCCAGAGTTCACAGTCTCCCAGCTATCCTACACAAGCCGAACCGAACACCAATATCAAACTGTAGTAAAGGTCCCGGGGTCTTTCCGTCCTGCTGCGCGAAACGAGCATCTTTACTCGTAGTGCAATTTCACCGGGCCTATGGTTGAGACAGTCGAGAAGTCGTTACGCCATTCGTGCAGGTCGGAACTTACCCGACAAGGAATTTCGCTACCTTAGGATGGTTATAGTTACCACCGCCGTTTACTGGCGCTTAAGTTCTCAGCTTCGCCCACCCGAAAGTGAGCTAACCGGTCCCCTTAACGTTCCAGCACCGGGCAGGCGTCAGTCCGTATACATCGCCTTACGGCTTCGCACGGACCTGTGTTTTTAGTAAACAGTCGCTTCTCGCTGGTCTCTGCGGCCACCCCCAGCTCACCGAGTAAATCGGATCACCAAGCGTGGCCCCCCTTCTCCCGAAGTTACGGGGGCATTTTGCCGAGTTCCTTAACCATAGTTCACCCGAACGCCTCGGTATTCTCTACCAGACCACCTGAGTCGGTTTAGGGTACGGGCCGCCATGAAACTCGCTAGAGGCTTTTCTCGACAGCATAGGATCATCCACTTCACCACAATCGGCTCGGCATCAGGTCTCAGACTACATGCCAGGCGGATTTACCTACCCGACGTCCTACACCCTTACCCCGGGACAACCACCGCCCGGGATGGACTACCTTCCTGCGTCACCCCATCACTCACCTACTACAAGTCTGGTTCGTCGGCTCCACCACTCCCCTTCACCCGAAGGCTCCGGGGCGGCTTCACGGACTTAGCATCGCCTGGTTCGATGTTTGACGCTTCACAGCGGGTACCGGAATATCAACCGGTTATCCATCGACTACGCCTGTCGGCCTCGCCTTAGGTCCCGACTTACCCTGGGCAGATCAGCTTGACCCAGGAACCCTTGGTCAATCGGCGCAAACGTTTCTCACGTTTGTATCGCTACTCATGCCTGCATTCTCACTCGTCAACCGTCCACAACTCGCTTACACGGCTGCTTCACCCGGCAGACGACGCTCCCCTACCCATCACGATCCCCGTTGGGGGTACATATCGCAATGACACGACTTCGGCGGTACGCTTGAGCCCCGCTACATTGTCGGCGCGGAATCACTAGACCAGTGAGCTATTACGCACTCTTTCAAGGGTGGCTGCTTCTAAGCCAACCTCCTGGTTGTCTCTGCGACTCCACATCCTTTCCCACTTAGCGTACGCTTAGGGGCCTTAGTCGATGCTCTGGGCTGTTTCCCTCTCGACCATGGAGCTTATCCCCCACAGTCTCACTGCCGCGCTCTCACTTACCGGCATTCGGAGTTTGGCTAAGGTCAGTAACCCGGTAGGGCCCATCGCCTATCCAGTGCTCTACCTCCGGCAAGAAACACACGACGCTGCACCTAAATGCATTTCGGGGAGAACCAGCTATCACGGAGTTTGATTGGCCTTTCACCCCTAACCACAGGTCATCCCCCAGGTTTTCAACCCTGGTGGGTTCGGTCCTCCACGAAGTCTTACCTCCGCTTCAACCTGCCCATGGCTAGATCACTCCGCTTCGGGTCTTGAGCGTGCTACTCAAACGCCCTGTTCGGACTCGCTTTCCCTACGGCTACCCCACCCGGGTTAACCTCGCAACACACCGCAAACTCGCAGGCTCATTCTTCAAAAGGCACGCAGTCACGACGTTGAGTGCAAGCACTCAACGCGACGCTCCCACGGCTTGTAGGCACACGGTTTCAGGTACTATTTCACTCCCCTCCCGGGGTACTTTTCACCATTCCCTCACGGTACTATCCGCTATCGGTCACCAGGGAATATTTAGGCTTAGCGGGTGGTCCCGCCAGATTCACACGGGATTTCTCGGGCCCCGTGCTACTTGGGTGTCTCTCAAACGAGCCGCTGATGTTTCAGCTACGGGGGTCTTACCCTCTACGCCGGACCTTTCGCATGTCCTTCGCCTACATCAACGGTTTCTGACTCGCCTCACAGCCGGCAGACTGTGAAAGAGAGATCCCACAACCCCGTATACGCAACCCCTGCCGGGTCTCACACGCATACGGTTTGGCCTCATCCAGTTTCGCTCGCCACTACTCCCGGAATCACGGTTGTTTTCTCTTCCTGCGGGTACTGAGATGTTTCACTTCCCCGCGTTCCCTCCACTTGCCCTATGTGTTCAGGCAAGGGTGACAGCCCATGACGACTGCCGGGTTTCCCCATTCGGACACCCCCGGATCAAAGCCTGGTTGACGACTCCCCGGGGCCTATCGTGGCCTCCCACGTCCTTCATCGGTTCCTGGTGCCAAGGCATCCACCGTGCGCCCTTAAAAACTTGGCCACAGATGCTCGCGTCCACTGTGCAGTTCTCAAACAACGACCAACCACCCACCACCCCGAACCACCCGGTTCGAGTTCACTGGGGCCGGCACCGAAGGGCGACCATCACGGCCGCACCCTCAGACACCCAACAGCGTGCCCGACACGATCAGTCGATGAGCTTCGCGTTCCACGCCGAAGCAGTACTAGCGCTCTCATCCATCCCGACCGTGCCGAATAATCAACGTTCCACCCATGAGCGTCCAGCATCAGACATTCGCTGATGTTCTGGCGTCTGGACCCCCCGAAAGAGGCCAGGTGCTCCTTAGAAAGGAGGTGATCCAGCCGCACCTTCCGGTACGGCTACCTTGTTACGACTTCGTCCCAATCGCCAGTCCCACCTTCGACAGCTCCCTCCCACAAGGGGTTGGGCCACCGGCTTCGGGTGTTACCGACTTTCGTGACGTGACGGGCGGTGTGTACAAGGCCCGGGAACGTATTCACCGCAGCACTGCTGATCTGCGATTACTAGCAACTCCGACTTCATGGGGTCGAGTTGCAGACCCCAATCCGAACTGAGACAGGCTTTTTGAGATTCGCTCCGCCTCACGGCTTCGCAGCTCATTGTACCTGCCATTGTAGCACGTGTGCAGCCCAAGACATAAGGGGCATGATGACTTGACGTCGTCCCCACCTTCCTCCGAGTTGACCCCGGCAGTCTCCTGTGAGTCCCCATCACCCCGAAAGGCATGCTGGCAACACAGAACAAGGGTTGCGCTCGTTGCGGGACTTAACCCAACATCTCACGACACGAGCTGACGACAGCCATGCACCACCTGTACACCGACCACAAGGGGGCACCCATCTCTGGATGTTTCCGGTGTATGTCAAGCCTTGGTAAGGTTCTTCGCGTTGCGTCGAATTAAGCCACATGCTCCGCTGCTTGTGCGGGCCCCCGTCAATTCCTTTGAGTTTTAGCCTTGCGGCCGTACTCCCCAGGCGGGGAACTTAATGCGTTAGCTGCGGCACCGACGACGTGGAATGTCGCCAACACCTAGTTCCCACCGTTTACGGCGTGGACTACCAGGGTATCTAATCCTGTTCGCTCCCCACGCTTTCGCTCCTCAGCGTCAGTAATGGCCCAGAGATCCGCCTTCGCCACCGGTGTTCCTCCTGATATCTGCGCATTTCACCGCTACACCAGGAATTCCGATCTCCCCTACCACACTCTAGTCTGCCCGTATCGAATGCAGACCCGGGGTTAAGCCCCGGGCTTTCACATCCGACGCGACAGACCGCCTACGAGCTCTTTACGCCCAATAATTCCGGACAACGCTCGCGCCCTACGTATTACCGCGGCTGCTGGCACGTAGTTAGCCGGCGCTTCTTCTGCAGGTACCGTCACTCTCGCTTCTTCCCTGCTGAAAGAGGTTTACAACCCGAAGGCCGTCATCCCTCACGCGGCGTCGCTGCATCAGGCTTTCGCCCATTGTGCAATATTCCCCACTGCTGCCTCCCGTAGGAGTCTGGGCCGTGTCTCAGTCCCAGTGTGGCCGGTCGCCCTCTCAGGCCGGCTACCCGTCGTCGCCTTGGTGAGCCGTTACCTCACCAACAAGCTGATAGGCCGCGGGCTCATCCTTCACCGCCGGAGCTTTCCACGCACATCGGATGCCCGAGCGCGTCGTATCCGGTATTAGACCCCGTTTCCAGGGCTTGTCCCAGAGTGAAGGGCAGATTGCCCACGTGTTACTCACCCGTTCGCCACTAATCCACCCCGAAGGGCTTCATCGTTCGACTTGCATGTGTTAAGCACGCCGCCAGCGTTCGTCCTGAGCCAGGATCAAACTCTCCGTGAATGTTTACCGGTCATCCGGTGCACACACACGAGAGCGGAACCACCGGAGGAATGATCCGATGGTTCACAGCGTCCTCGCTGTGTTTATTTCAAAGGAACCTCGCCCCGACCAACCGGCCGGAGACGGGGTATCAACATATCTGGCGTTGATTTTTGGCACGCTGTTGAGTTCTCAAGGAACGGACGCTTCCTTTGTACTCACCCGAGCAACTTCTCGGGCTTTCCTCCGGGCGCTTCCCTTTGGTCTTGCGTTTCCGACTCTATCAGATCCTTTTCCGATCCGATTTCCTCGGTGCTTTCCAGGTTCCCGCTTTCGCGTTTCCCTTTCCGGCGGTTCTGACTCTACCAGATCCTTTCGGGCCTGATTCCCAGTCAGCGGGATTTGTCTTTGCGGCTGTTGGGCCGTTCCGACGAGTGAGACTTTAGCGGATTCCCGGCCCCCGAGCTAATCGGGGGCTGCGTCCATTCGAACGCGGATTCCTCATTCTGCACGTACGCACGCCAATGGCACGACGACGGATCGTCGATTGCTGGTGTTTACCTGCGGAATGGCTGTCCGGGGACCGACCGGAGTCGGCGCTCACGTCGGACAACCCGGAGAACAGTACGGACGGGCGCAGGGCGTGTCAACTCGCTGCGGGAACGGTGCCCGCCGCGTAGCCTGACCCGCATGACTACGCGTACGTGTCACCAGCAGTGGTGGGCCGCCTGACGGCGGCCGCGCTCACGTACGCACTCGACGGCCGCCGCCCCCGGCGGCCGTTCTCGTTTCTCCCTCCAGGGGCGGCCGGTGGCGGTGGTTCCGACCAGGAGGATGAGAGATGACGCGGGTCTTCAGCGGGATCAAGCCGACCGGGCATCTGACGCTCGGGAACTACCTGGGCGCCGTCCGGCGGTGGGCCGAGGTCGATCAGCACCGGACGGACGCCCTGTTCTGTGTGGTCGACATGCACGCGTTGACCGTGGACCACGATCCGGCACGGGTGCGCAGGCTCAGCCGGCAGGCGGCGACGCTGCTGCTGGCGTCCGGGCTGGATCCGGAACGGTGCACGGTCTTCGTGCAGAGTCAGGTCGACGAGCACGCGCGGCTGTCGTACGTGCTGGAGTGTGTGGCCACCGACGGTGAGGCGCGGCGGATGATCCAGTACAAGGAGAAGGCCGTACGGGAGCGGGACCGGGGTGGGAGTGTCCGGCTGTCGCTGCTGACGTATCCGGTGCTGATGGCGGCGGACATCCTGGCGTACGGCACCGACGAGGTGCCTGTCGGCGACGACCAGACGCAGCACGTGGAGCTGGCACGGGATCTGGCGGTGCGGTTCAACCAGCGCTACGGGCAGGCGTTCGTGGTGCCGCGGGCGACGCATCCCGAGGTCGGGGCCAGGGTCATGAACCTGCAGGAGCCGACGTCGAAGATGGGGAAGACCGACGACGTGGGGCCGGGCATCGTCTATCTGCTGGACGAGCCGGACGTGGTACGGAAGAAGATCATGCGGGCCGTGACGGACAGCGGGCGCGATGTCGTCCACGACCGGGTGGCGCGGCCGGGGCTCGCCAACCTGCTGGAGATCCTCGCCGCCTGCGAAGGCGGGGACCCCGGGGAGCTGAGCGGTGCGTACAGGTCGTACGGAGCGTTGAAGAAGGACACCGCGGAGGCCGTGGTCGAACTGCTCAGGCCCGTACAGCGCAGGCACAAGGAGTTGTGCGCCGATCCCGCGTACGTGGACGGGGTGTTGCGGTCGGGGGCGGAGAAGGCCAGGGGGATGGCGCGGCCGAGGGTGGACGCGGCGTACCGGGCCATCGGTTTGTCGGCCGGTTGACCGTGGTGCCGGGGGTGTGACGGCGGGGTCCCGCCCCCGGCGCTGCGGCTCCGGCGATCGGCCGGGTCAGCTGTTGCCGGAGGCCAGTTCGCGGCTGCGGTCGCGAGCGGCCTCCAGCGCGGCGATCAACGCGGCGCGGACGCCGTGGTTCTCGAGTTCGCGGATGGCGCTGATCGTGGTGCCTGCCGGGGAGGTGACGTTCTCGCGGAGCTTGACGGGGTGTTCGCCGCTGTCGCGGAGCATCGTGGCCGCGCCGATGGCGGACTGGACGATGAGGTCGTGGGCCTTGTCGCGGGGCAGCCCGAGCAGGATGCCGGCGTCGGTCATGGCCTCGACCAGGTAGAAGAAGTACGCAGGGCCCGAGCCGGAGAGGGCGGTGCAGGCGTCCTGCTGGGACTCGGGGACGCGGAGGGTCTTGCCCACGGCGCCGAAGATCTCGTCGGCGTGCGCGAGGTCGGCCTCGCTCGCGTGGCTGCCGGCGGAGATGACGGACATGGCCTCGTCGACGAGGGCGGGCGTGTTCGTCATGACCCGGACGACCGGGGTGCCCGCCGCCAGGCGCTCCTCGAAGAAGGAGGTGGGGATGCCTGCCGCGCCGCTGATGACCAGGCGGTCGGCGGGGGTGTGCGGGGCGAGTTCGTCGAGGAGGGCGGCCATGTCCTGGGGCTTGACCGTCAGGATCAGGGTGTCGGCCGTCTTCGCGGCCTCGGCGTTGGTGACCGGGGTGACGCCGTAACGGGTGCGGAGTTCCTCGGCGCGCTCGGCGCGGCGGGCGGTGACCAGGAGGTCCGCGGGGGCCCAGCCGGCTCGGATCATGCCGCTGAGCAGGGCCTCGCCGATCTTTCCGGTGCCGAGGACTGCGACTTTCTGGGTCATGGTGCGGGTGCCCTCCAGGGGTGCGTCGTCCTGGGGGCCATCCTCCCATCGGGGGTGCGGGTCCGGGGGGCGTGTCCGGTGGGCGGGACGCGGGACGCGGGGGCCGCCGGGACCGCGGAGGGGATCACCTCGTCCGGCGCCTCAGGGTGGCGGCTCCCAGGATCAGGACCAGGAGGGCGCAGCCGGCGACGATCGAGGCGTCCCGGACGAAGGCGGCCGTCATGTCGGTGTGGCGGAGGACCTCGTTCATGGCGTCGACGGCGTAGGACATGGGGAGGGCGTCGGAGATCGCTTCGAGTGCGGGGTGCATGTTGGCGCGGGCGGTGAACAGGCCGCAGAGGAGGAGCTGGGGGAAGATCACGGCCGGCATGAACTGGACGGCCTGGAACTCGGAGGAGGCGAAGGCCGAGACGAAGAGGCCGAGGGCGGTGCCGAGGAGGGCGTCGAGGAGGGCGACGAGGAGCAGCAGCCAGGGCGAGCCGGTGACGTCCAGGTCGAGGAACCAGACGGCCAGGCCGGTGGCGAGGGCGGACTGGATGATCGCGAGGGTGCCGAAGGCGAGGGCGTAGCCGGCGATGAGGTCGCCCTTGCCGAGGGGCATGGCGAGGAGGCGTTCGAGGGTGCCGGAGGTGCGTTCGCGGAGGGTCGCGATGGAGGTCACCAGGAACATGGTGATCAGCGGGAAGATGCCGAGGAGCGAGGCGCCGATGGAGTCGAAGACGCGTGGGCTGCCGTCGAAGACGTAGCGCAGCAGGAACAGCATCAGGCACGGGACGAGCAGCATCAGGGCGATCGTGCGGGCGTCGTGGCCGAGCTGGCGGAGGACTCGGGTGGCCGTGGCCGTCGTACGGAAGTAGGAGAGTGCCCTCGGGTGGGGTGCGGCGGTGGTGGCGTCACGCGGCGCGTTCGGGGTGGGGAGCGTGGGGGTCATCGGTTCCGTTCCTTCTGGGGTGAGGCTGTCGTGGCGGCCTCGTCGACCAGGTGCAGGAAGGCCGCTTCGACCGTGTCGGTGTGCGTGCGGGTGCGGAGGGCCTCGGGGGTGTCGTCGGCGAGGATCTCGCCCTCGCGCATCAGGAGCAGGCGGTGGCAGCGCTCGGCCTCGTCCATGACGTGCGACGAGATCAGGAGGGTGGCCCGGCGGTCGGCGGCAAGGGAGTGGAAGAGGTCCCAGAGGTCGCGGCGGAGCACCGGGTCCAGGCCGACCGTGGGTTCGTCGAGGACCAGGAGTTCGGGGGTGCCGAGGAGGGCGACGGCCAGGGAGACACGGCTGCGCTGGCCGCCGGAGAGGGTGCCGGCGAGGGCGTCGGCGTGGCTGGTGAGGTCCACGTCGGCGATGGCGCGGGCGACGTTGTCGTGCCGGCGGTCGGCGGCGGCGCGGCCCGGGTCGAGGATCGCGGCGAAGTAGTGGAGGTTCTGGCGGACGCTCAGGTCGTCGTAGACGGAGGGTGCCTGGGTGACGTAGCCGATGCGGGAGCGGAGGGTGGGGGCGCCCGCCGGGTGGCCCAGGACCTGGAGGGTGCCGGTGACCTTGTCCTGGGTGCCGACGATCGAGCGCATCAAGGTCGACTTGCCGCAGCCGGAGGGGCCGAGGAGGCCGGTGATCTGACCCTGCGGGACGTCGAAGTCGAGGCCGCGCAGCACCGTGCGGGGGCCTCGGACGACGGTGAGGTTCTCGGCGTGGATGGCGGGGGCGGACTGCGTGCCCGGGGCCGGGGGGCTCGCGTTGTCTGTCGCGGGGTCGGGGGGCGGGGACGCCGACTTCCCGGGCGGGTAATTCATCATGCGATGAATAGTGCTCCGGGTGGGTACGGGCGTCAAGGCGCTCGGAGGGCGCGTCGGGCATGAAGCAGGGGGACGACGGGCGGCGGATGGTGGGCGGCAGGCGTCAGGCGGCGGGTGACCGTGGGCAGGGGCGGACGGCGGGCAGCGGGCAGCGGACGGCCGGCGAGGGGCGGCGGGCGGCGGGTGACCGTGGGTCAGGGGCGGGTGGCTACCAGGAGGTCCACGTCGTAGGTCTCCTCGATCCGCTCGTCGGGGAAGAGGGCCCGGAGGCGGGCTCGTTCCTCGGTGACGAAGGTGGTCCGGGTGGCCTCGTCCAGCACCAGGAAGCCCGAGTGGCTCGCGATGTTGGCGAGGTGGGTGTCCAGGGAGACCCGGCGGCTCCAGCGGATCCGGCGGCGGGCGCAGTCCAGCAGGCCGGCGGTGGCCTCCAGCGCGGCGGGGGCACCGGTGGTGCCGGTCTGCTCCATGGCACCGGTCTGCCCCATGGGCGCGTCGGCGTCCGGGCCGAGGAAGCGGCGGATACGGGCGGCGGCGTCGGCGATCCAGGGGACGTCGAGGGCGTCGGTGTTCCACCACAGGGCGAGGGCGCCGCCGGGCCGCAGTACGCGGAGGGCTTCCGGGACCGAGCGGGTGGGGTCGGTCCAGTGCCAGGACTGGGCGTAGGTGAGGAAGTCGACGGAGGCCGTGGCGAGGGGGAGGGCGTCGCCGTCGCCCCGGACGAGGGGGATGCCGGGGTGGGTGCGGCGGAACTGCGCGGCCATGCCGGGGCCGGGCTCGACCGCGAGGACATGGGCCCCACGGGCATGGAGGAGCGCGGTGGAGATGCCGATGCCTGCTCCCACGTCGACGGTGGTCGAGCCGGAGAACGGGCGGCCTGCCAGGTCCTCGACGGTGGGGAGGAGGGCGGGGGGATAGGAGGGGCGGCTCGCCGCGTACTGGGCCGCCGCCCTGTTGAAGGAGTGGGCTCGGGACCCACGTCGGGGGGTGTCCATGGGGACATGGTGGTGGTTCCGGGGCGGTTCGAGGAGGGGGCGTCCACGCCCCCCGCACGCCGCGAAGGGCTTGTCCTGGCTCAGCCCCGCGGGCGGCGCTTGGCGGGATTGCCGGTTCGTCTGCTGGTGCGGCGGGTGTACTGGGCCAGGGCTGCCTCGTGGGTCCGGCGGTGGAGGGACTCGCCGGGGGCCTCCTTGAGGGAGCGGAGGAAGTAGGCGGCGAGGGAGCCGATGAAGCCGATGGTGAGGAGGCCGCGCAGGGACGACTGGCGGTCCGGGTCCGGGCGCCGGGTGAACGAGCCCCAGGTGTGGCCGAAGGCCAGGGCGCTGCACACGGCGAACATGACGACGACCGTGATCGAGACGAAGCCGCCGACCGCCGCCAGTCGCAGGCCCTCGTAGGCGAGGCGCAGGACGAGGCAGGAGGCCGCAACGGCGGCGAGCGAGCCGAGGGAGACGGTCACGCGGCGGGCGGTGTAGTTGCCGTCGTGGTTCAGCCAGGTCGTCCCGAAGAACCGGATGGGTTCGGGGAGGGGGCCCTTGGGCGTGGTGGGGGCCTTGGCGGCCGCCGGGGGCGTGGAGGCCACGGACGCCTTTGCGGGCTGCGGCTTCGCCCCGGTTCCGGTCTGCTGGTCGCTCACGGGTCGATTATCGCTCCGGTGCGCGCGGCGGCCACGGGCCGGGGTGCCGGCGGCCACGGCCGGTGCGCTCCGGGCCCGCGTCGGTACGCTCCGGGCCCGCGTCGGTGCACTCCGAGGCCGTAGGCCCGTGCGCTCCGAGGCCGCGAGCCGTCGCGCTCCAGGGCCGTTCCAGGGCCACGGCCGGTGCGCTCCGCACACCACGCCACACGGGTCGCCCCCGCCCGGTCCGCGGGCGGGGGCGACCCTCTCGTCTCGTGGCGGTTGCCGTTGAGGCGGGTCGGTCAGCCGCAGCGCCCGGCCACGTAGCCGTCGGCGCCGGTGTAGACGTAGGCGTCGGAGATGTAGTCGCCGTCGCCGATGTTGTCCCAGATGTTGGTGGTGCCGTAGGGGCCGGAGATGGTCTGGCCCGGGGTCTGGCAGAAGATCGGGACCCTGGCGCCCTCGGGGAGGACGCGGACGATGCCGTAGCTGGTGCTCGGGCCGCTGCGGACGTTGAGGCGGACGCCGGGGGCGACCGAGTAGTAGCGGACGGCCGCCGCCACCGTCGCGGCGGTCGCGGCCGTGGCCGTCGGCTCCCCCTCGCCGTCGCCCGTGGTCTCTTCGACGTGGTCGATGGTCATACGAAATCTCCCCCCGTTTCACCCCATGACAGCCATGGGGACCCTTTGATACCCCTGAATCAAGACACGCACACCTGTGCTTCGTTCGCACGTGGAGGCCAGCAAGCCGCCTCTGTGTCGTACGTGTCATCGACTAGGCTCCGTGCGTCGCGCGAGCGGCCGGAACAGCACGGGGGTGTGCCCATGGCGCCACAGCGGGACACCGGTTCGGGAGCGGAAGCGGAACTTCCCGAGTACGCCGGTCAGTACCGCCTGGAGTCATGCCTCGGGTCCGGCGGCATGGGGGTCGTCCACCTGGCCACCTCGACCTCCGGGCTGCGGCTCGCGGTGAAGGTGGTGCACGCCGAGTTCGCCAAGGACCCCGAGTTCAGGGGGCGGTTCAGACAGGAGGTCGCCGCCGCGCGGCAGGTGAGCGGCGCGTTCACGGCACCGGTCGTCGATGCCGACACCGACAGCGCCCGGCCCTGGATGGCCACCCTCTTCATTCCCGGTCCGACGCTCGCCGAGCACGTCAAGCGGAACGGGCCCATGCCGCCGGGGCAGTTGCGCCGGCTGATGGCGGGGCTCGCCGAGGCGCTGCGGGACATCCACCGGGCGGGCGTGGTCCACCGGGACCTCAAGCCCAGCAACGTGCTTCTCGCCGAGGACGGTCCCAAAGTCATCGACTTCGGGATCTCACGCCCCAAGGACAGCGAACTGCGCACCGAGACGGGCAAGTTGATCGGCACGCCGCCGTTCATGGCGCCGGAGCAGTTCCGGCGGCCGAGAGAGGTCGGTCCGGCCGCCGACATCTTCGCCCTCGGCTCGGTGACCGTCCATGCGGCGACCGGGCGCGGGCCCTTCGACTCCGACAGTCCGTACGTCGTCGCCTACCAGGTGGTCCACGACGAGCCGGACCTCACCGGCGTACCGGAGAACCTCGCCCCGCTCGTGCGGGACTGCCTCGCCAAGGAGCCCGAGGACCGGCCCACGGCGGACGAGCTGATGCACCGGCTGCGGTCCGTGGCCGCCTCGTACGACACCCAGGCGTTCATACCGGCCCAGCGCGAGAAGGGGCCGGGGCCGGGCGGGGAGCGCGCCGTGCGGGATTCACCGGCCGAGAAGACCTCCACGGGCCCGGACGGTACGACCGCGGGCGAGAGGGACGGCGGGCAGGCGGACGCCGCCCCGGGGCGGGGTGAGGCGGGTCGGCCGCGCCGGCGGGTCCTCGTCGTCGCCACCGCGCTGGTGCTGGTCGCGGGCGGGGTCCTCGGCTCGGTGCGGTTGCTCGGCGACGACGGGGACACGGCCGCCGACGGTACGGCCACGCCCCGGGCCACCGTGGCCGCCGCCCCCGCGCTCGAGGCGTGGGCGACGAGGCCGGCGCCGAAGAAGTCCGGGGCGCCGCAGTGCGCGTACGGGGCGGGGGCGCTGGTGTGCGCGCAGCCGGGGCTGGTGTCCGCGTTGGATCCGGCCGACGGCCGGGTGCTGTGGCGGCACCCCGTCACCGGCGACACCAGTGAACCGCCCGTCGTGTCGGGCGGTCTGGTGCACGTCTCGACGGACGGCGGCGGACGGTCGCAGGCCCTCGACCCGGAGACCGGCGAGGTCCGCTGGGAACGGGACCTCACGGCGTACGGCGGCCGCCGGTTCGTGGGCGGTGTGCTCCTGCTGACCTCGGCCGACGGCACCGTCACCGGCCTGGACGGCGCGACCGGCGACACGCTGTGGAGCCGTGCCGTCCCCGGGCAGCGGGAGGCGTACTTCACCTCGTTCGGCGGGGGCGGGCCGGCCTATGTGGCGAGCGTCACCGGCACGGGGACGGGGGCGCGGACGCGGGTCACCGCGGTGGATCCCGAGACCGGGGACGTGGAGTGGGACGCGCGGCTGGACGGTGATCTGAAGCCGGTGGGGGCGAGTGGCAGCGCCCTGTTCCTGCTGGCCGGCGGCGGGGTGTACGGCGACACGGTCGGTGTCGTCCGCCACGACCCCGCGTCCGGGACTACGGACCGGCTCACGCTGCCCGTGCGGCTGGAGCAGGCACTCGCCGTCGTGCGGGGCGACCGCGTCTGTCTGCTGGGCATCGGCGGTGCGCTCGTGACCGTCGACATGAAGGCGGGCAGGCAACTGTGGCGGGCCGAGACGGGGGTGGCGCAGGGCTCGGCGCCCGTGACCGACGGCCGGTACGTGTACTTCACCACGGCGGACGGCCGGCTGCTCGCGCTCGACGCGCGCGAGGGCCGGCTCGCCGGGCAGACTCCCCCACGGCTCGGCGACACCGACCGGGTCGTCGCCGCGCTGCCCACGCCGGTCGTCGCCGACGGACGGGTCCTCGCGGGCGCCCCCGACGGCACGGTGTTCGCGGTGGACGCGGGCGCCCCGGCCGGCTGGTGACCACCCGGCGGACGTGACCGCGGCGGGCCCGGGGGGGTACGTGGCCGGTGGCCGGACCCGCGGTGGACCGGACGCACGGAGGGCCGGACGCACGGAGGGCCGCCGCCGGGGTTCCCTCCCGGCGGCGGCCCAGCGTCCTGGATCCGTGGGGCCTTGGGGCCTTGGGGCCTTGGGGTCAGCCCAGCTTGGAGACGTCGCGCACGGCGCCCTTGTCGGCGCTGGTGGCCATCGCGGCGTACGCCTTCAGCGCGGCGGAGACCTTCCGCTCGCGGTTCCTGGGGGCGTAGACGCCGTTCAGGGCCTGCTCGCGGCGGGCCAGTTCGGCGTCGTCGACGAGGAGTTCGATCGTGCGGTTCGGGATGTCGATGCGGATGCGGTCGCCGTCCTCGACGAGGGCGATCGTGCCGCCGGCGGCCGCCTCGGGCGAGGCGTGGCCGATCGACAGGCCCGACGTGCCGCCGGAGAAGCGGCCGTCGGTGATCAGCGCGCAGGTCTTCCCGAGGCCGCGACCCTTGAGGTACGAGGTCGGGTAGAGCATCTCCTGCATACCGGGGCCGCCCTTGGGGCCCTCGTAGCGGATGACGACGACGTCGCCTTCCTTGATCTCCTTCAGCAGGATCTTCTGGACGGCCTCCTCCTGCGACTCGCAGACGACCGCCGGGCCCTCGAACGTCCAGATCGACTCGTCGACACCGGCCGTCTTCACCACGCAGCCGTCGACCGCGAGGTTGCCCTTCAGCACGGCGAGGCCGCCGTCCTTGGAGTAGGCGTGCTCGGCGGAGCGGATGCAGCCGTTCTCGGCGTCGTCGTCGAGGGAGTCCCAGCGCTCCGACTGGGAGAACGCCTCGGCGGAGCGGACGCAGCCGGGGGCCGCGTGCCACAGCTCGACCGCCTCGGGCGAGGGGGAGCCGCCGCGCACGTCCCAGGTCTTCAGCCAGTCGGCGAGGGAGGCGCTGTGGACGGAGTTCACGTCCTCGTTGAGCAGGCCCGCGCGGTGCAGTTCGCCCAGCAGGGCGGGGATGCCGCCGGCGCGGTGCACGTCCTCCATGTAGTACGTGCGGTTCTTCGCGACGTTGGGCGCGACCTTCGCCAGGCAGGGCACACGGCGGGAGACCGCGTCGATCTCGTTCAGGCCGAAGGGGACTCCCGCCTCCTGGGCGGCGGCCAGCAGGTGCAGGATCGTGTTGGTGGAGCCGCCCATGGCGATGTCGAGGGCCATGGCGTTCTCGAAGGCCGCGAACGAGGCGATGGAGCGCGGGAGGACCGTCTCGTCGTCCTGCTCGTAGTAGCGGCGGGTGATGTCCATGACCGTGTTGGCCGCGTCGACGTAGAGCTGCTTGCGGGCCGTGTGGGTGGCCAGGACCGAGCCGTTGCCCGGGAGGGACAGGCCGATGGCCTCGGTCAGGCAGTTCATCGAGTTGGCGGTGAACATGCCGGAACAGGAACCGCAGGTCGGACAGGCGTTCTCCTCGATGCGGAGGATGTCCTCGTCCGAGATCTTGTCGTTCACGGCGTCGGAGATCGCGTCGACCAGGTCGAGCGTGCGGACCGTGCCGTCGACGAGGGTGGCCCGGCCGGACTCCATGGGGCCGCCGGAGACGAAGACCGTGGGGATGTTGAGCCGCAGGGCGGCGTTCAGCATGCCCGGGGTGATCTTGTCGCAGTTGGAGATGCAGATCAGGGCGTCCGCGCAGTGGGCCTCGACCATGTACTCCACGCTGTCCGCGATCAGGTCGCGGGAGGGCAGGGAGTACAGCATGCCGCCGTGACCCATGGCGATGCCGTCGTCGACGGCGATCGTGTTGAACTCGCGGGGGATGCCGCCGGCCTCGCGGATCGCCTCGCTGACGATCCGGCCCACCGGCTGGAGGTGGGTGTGGCCGGGCACGAACTCGGTGAAGGAGTTGGCGACCGCGATGATCGGCTTGCGGCCGATGTCCGCGCCCGGTACACCGGAGGCCCGCATAAGGGCGCGGGCGCCCGCCATGTTGCGGCCGTGGGTGACTGTGCGGGACCTCAGCTCGGGCATCGTCGCTCGCCTCGCTCCTTCGGAGAGTTATGACTGAAGTCGAGCGTACGCCGGTTATCCAGTGGGCGGACACATCGTCCGGATGACGGGACGGGCGTCTCGGTTTCCGGTGTCCTCAGGGGGATGCCGTCAGGTGGGCCTGCACGACGGGAGCCACTCGTCTGATGATCTGCTCGGGGTCCGCCGACGCCAGGGGCTCGACCTTGATCACGTAGCGGACCATCGCGATCCCCACCAGCTGCGCCGCCGCCAGCTCGGCGCGCAGTTCCGCGTCCGGGGTGTCCAGCCGGCCGGCGATACGGCGGAGCACCTGGGTGGCGATGATCCGCCGGAACACGGCGGCGGCGGTGTCGTTGTTCACGGCCGACCGCACGATCGCGAGCAGGGGCGCACGGGTCGCGGGGTTCTCCCAGACGCCGAAGAAGAAGCGGGTGAGCCGTTCGCCGACGGCGTCGAGGGGGCCGTCCTCGACGGCTCTGGGCGCCTCGACCGCCGGGGCGAAGGAGAGCGTGATGGCCGCCTCGAACACCTGCTCCTTCGTGCCGAAGTAGTGGTGCACGAGCGCCGAGTCCACCCCGGCGGCCTTGGCGATCCCCCGGACCGACGTCTTGTCGTAGCCCCGCTCGGAGAACTCCTCGCGGGCCGCGGCGAGGATGCGGTCGCGGGCGGCGGGAGCGTCGGCCGCTTCGGTACGAGGGGGCCGTCCCCGGCGGCGCGGGGTGGCCGACGTCACGGCCGCGGGACCTTCGCGGAGGAGGCGAGGTGCAGCCGGGTGAACGCGAGGGCCTCGGCGAGGTCGGCCTCGCGCTCGGCGCCCGACATGGCCCGGCGGGTGTTGACCTCGATCACGACGTGGCCGTCGAAACCGGAGCGGGCGAGCCCTTCCAGCAGCGCGGCGCAGGGCTGGGTGCCGCGGCCCGGCACGAGGTGCTCGTCCTTGGCGGAGCCCCGGCCGTCGGCCATGTGGACGTGGCCGAGGCGGTCGCCCATGCGGTCGACCATCTCCAGCGCGTCGACGCGGGAGGTCGCGGCGTGGCTGAGGTCGATCGTGAAGTGCCGGTAGTCGTCCTTGGTCACGTCCCAGTCGGGGGCGTAGGCGAGCATCTCGCGGTCGCGGTAACGCCAGGGGTACATGTTCTCGACGGCGAACCGTACGTCCGTCTCGCCCGCCATGCGCCAGATGCCGGTGACGAAGTCGCGCGCGTACTGGCGCTGCCAGCGGAACGGGGGGTGCACGACGACCGTGCTCGCGCCGAGCTTCTCGGCGGCCGCCTGGGCGCGCTGGAGCTTCACCCACGGGTCGGTGGACCACACCCGCTGGGTGATGAGCAGACAGGGGGCGTGGACGGCGAGGATGGGGATCTGGTGGTAGTCGGAGAGGCGGCGCAGGGCCTCCATGTCCTGGCTGACCGGGTCGGTCCAGACCATGACCTCGACGCCGTCGTAGCCGAGGCGCGCGGCGATCTCGAAGGCCGTCGCCGTGGACTCCGGGTAGACGGAGGCCGTGGACAGGGCGACCTTCGCGTCCGGGATCCGCACCACTTCTGCCACGCAGCACAGCCTAAGGGGTGGGCTTCGCCGTGGGGGGCAGGGGCGGGTTGTCGGCCGGGAGCGGGTGGGCTTCACCACGGGGGGCCGGGGCGGGTTGTCGGCCGGGAGCGGGTGGCCCTCAGCATGGGGGGCCGGGGCGGGTTGTCGGGCGGGAGCGGGTGGCCCTCACCACGACACGGCGGAACGGAGCGGGACGCGACCGGCGCGGGCCTGCCGTGGGCCGTGGGGCCATTGGTCCGGCGGGGTGTCATGGGGCCTTGGGGCCGGCGGGGCCGTGGGGCCGACGGGGGCTTCGCGGTGGCTGGGCGGCGGGGCCGTGGGACCACCGGGCCTTCGCGGTGGCTGGGCCACGGGTCCTGCGCGGTCGCAGGGCCACGGGTCCGACGAGCCGCCAGGTCGTGGGACCACCGGGCCACCGCCGTCGCAGGCCACACAACCGCCGGGACGCTGGACCACCGGACCCCCGCGGACACCGGGCCACCGCCACCGCCACCGCCACCGCGGGCCACAGAACAGTGCGGGTCGCTGGACCGCCGACCCGCAGGACCGCCGGACCCCCGCGACCACAGAACCGCCGACCGCAGGGCCCCGCGCCGCTCCCGCGTCCCTCGAAGGCCCGCGGCCCGCGGCCCCCGGTCCGGGGAAGGGGCCCCTACGTCGGGCCCATGTGGTCCAGGCGGCGCAGGATGACGCCTTCGCGGAGGGCCCAGGGGCACACCTCCAGGGTCTCCACCTCGAAGAGGTCCATGGCGCCCTCGGCCACCAGCGCCCCGGCGAGGAGCTGGTTCGCGCGGCCCTCGGAGACGCCGGGGAGGGCTGCTCGCTGGGCGGTGGTCATCCCGGCCAGCTTGGGGACCCAGGACTCCAGCGCCTGGCGCCTGAGGTCGCGCTGGACGTAGAGGCCCTCGGTGGAGCGGGCGGCGCCGCCGATACGGGCGAGCTGCTTGAAGGTCTTGGAGGTGGCGACCACGTGGTCGGGGGCGCCGAATCGGCTGAACTCGCCGACCGTGCGGGCGATCTGGGCGCGGACGTGGCGGCGCAGCGCGCGGACGTCGTCCGGGGCGGGCGGGTCGCCCGGGAGCCAGCCGGCGGTGAGGCGGCCGGCGCCGAGCGGCAGGGAGACGGCCGCGTCGGGCTCCTCGTCGATGCCGTAGGCGATCTCCAGGGAGCCGCCGCCGATGTCGAGGACGAGCAGTTTGCCCGCGGACCAGCCGAACCAGCGGCGGACGGCGAGGAAGGTCAGCCGGGCCTCCTCCGCGCCGGTGAGCACCTGGAGTTCGACCCCAGTCTCGTCCTTGACGCGGGCGAGGACGTCGTCGGCGTTGCTGGCCTCGCGCACGGCGGAGGTGGCGAAGGGGAGCATCTCCTCGACGCCCTTGTCCTCGGCCGCCTGGAGTGCGTCGTGGACGACGGCTATGAGTTTGTCGACCCCGTCGTGGCCTATGGCGCCGTCCTCGTCGAGGAGCTGGGCGAGGCGCAGTTCCGCCTTGTGCGAGTGCGCGGGCAGGGGGCGCGCGCCCGGGTGCGCGTCCACCACCAGCAGATGCACCGTGTTCGATCCCACGTCGAGGACACCGAGTCTCATGGACGGAACGCTACTGCCAGAGAGGCCGTGCGCCGTCCTCCGCGCGGGCTTCGGCGCCGTACCCTGGACGGGTGCCAAAGACGAAAAAGGCAAAGGCCGACAAGTCGGCAGTGGCGGCCGCGGCGGACGCCGGGTCTTCGCGGGCGAGGGCGGCGACCAAACCCCCGAAACCGCGGAAGGGCTCTCCGGAGCCCGACGAGAAGGGGCTCGATTTCGCGCGCGCCTGGGTGGAGTTCCCTGATCCGGCGGACGAGGAACAGGTCTTCCGCTGCGATCTGACGTGGCTGACGTCCCGCTGGAACTGCGTCTTCGGCAGTGGCTGCCAGGGCATCCAGGCGGGGCGCGCGGACGACGGTTGCTGCACCCTGGGCGCGCACTTCTCGGACGAGGACGACGAGAAGCGGGTCGCCGAACATGTGGCGAGGCTCACGCCCGAGATCTGGCAGTTCCACGACGTGGGCACCCGGACCGGGTGGGTCTCCGAGGACGAGGACGGGGAGCGGCAGACCCGGCCGTACAAGGGCTCGTGCATCTTCCAGAACCGTCCGGGTTTCGCCGGCGGGGCGGGCTGCTCGCTGCACATCCTGGCCCTGCGCGAGGGGCGCGAGCCGTTGGAGACGAAGCCGGACGTGTGCTGGCAGCTGCCGGTCCGGCGCACCTACGACTGGATCGACCGGCCCGACGACACCCGGGTGCTGCAGGTGTCGATCGGCGAGTACGACCGGCGCGGCTGGGGTCCCGGCGGCCATGACCTGCACTGGTGGTGCACGTCGGCGACGTCGGCGCACGGCGCGGGTGATCCGGTGTACGTGTCGTACCGGCCGGAGCTGATCGAGCTGATGGGCAAGGCCGCGTACGACCGGCTGGTGGAACTGTGCGAGGAGCGGTTGGCGTCCCGGCTGCCGCTGGTGGCGCCGCATCCGGCGGATCCGGTGAGGCCGGTGGATCCGCAGCGTCTCGTGGACCCGGTGGTGCCGTAGGCCGGCCCGGTCGGCACCGGCCTCCCGCGTCCCGCGTTCCGCCCCCCGCCTCCGGCGTCTCGTGGCGTCCCCCGCCCGCGGCCTCAGGGCGCGGGCGGGGGATCGCCGCCGCCGTCGCCCGGCGGGGGCGGGTCGGCGGGACCCGTGGGGGCCTGGTCGGTGGGGGTCGGAGTCGGTTCCGGCTGGGTGGGGCCGGTGGGCGTGGGCTCCGGGTCGGGCTGCGGGGGCGGCGCGGTGGGCCTCGGCGAGCCGGGGTCCGGGACGGGTGCGGTCGGGCGGGGGTCGTCCGGGCGCGTGGGGACCGGCCCGTAGCCCTCGATGGTGACCACGGTGCCCGCGGGGGCGAGCGTGACCTGCGCGGTCCAGTGCCCGGCGGGTTCCCTCAGCTGGTCCACGTACACCTTGATCGTCAGCGACGCGCCGGGTTTCAGGGTTCCCGAGGAGTGGCTGAGGTAGAGCCAGTCGGCGCCGGTGCGGGCGGACCAGGCGACGGGGGAGTCGCCGGTCGCGCGCAGGGTGATGAGGGTGGTCTCGCCGTGGTTGCGGGCGGTCACGGCGAGCGCGCCGCCGCCCTTGCCGCGGGTGACCTCCACGGAGACGTCGTCCGAGTCGCGCCCGCCCCGGCGGGCGCCGGGTTCGGCCCTGGCGCTGCCGGCGTTCTCGTACGCGCCGGAACCGTCACCGACGGTGCCGTCGCCGTCGCCCTGTTCCTCGCCGGAGGCGACCGACCGGCCGTCGACGCCCTCCCCGATGAGGGGGGCGCCCCGGTAGGCGGCCCAGAGGGCGAGGACGGGGGCGGCGACGACGGTGGCGACGACCGTGGTGGTGACGGCACGCGCGCGGAACCGGTCGC
Source organism: Streptomyces sp. HM190 (assembly GCF_009857135.1). Taxonomy (GTDB): domain Bacteria; phylum Actinomycetota; class Actinomycetes; order Streptomycetales; family Streptomycetaceae; genus Streptomyces; species Streptomyces heilongjiangensis. The sequence goes on along the minus strand of NZ_CP047318.1, from coordinate 4,997,155 downwards.
GGCGGGCGGCGCGGTCCCTGGGGTCCATGGGGAAGCCGCGGCGGTCGAAACGCGGGGCACGGGCGCGGGTGAGGTGGCCCATCGCGCCGTACAGGGCCGCGCGCGGCGCTTCGAGGACGGGCAGTGCGGCGGGGGTGACGCTGGTGCCGGGCCAGCGGCCGGGGACGGCGCGCTCGGCGGCGCGGCGGCAGACGGGGCAGTCGTCGACGTGCCGGACGAGCTCGCGGCGCAGAGCGGCGCTGAGGACGAGCTGCTGGTCGCCGGCGAGGAGGGCGACGCGGGGGCAGGCGCCGGTCTCCACGACGGCGAGGGCGGCGCGGGTGCGCTCCACCTCGCAGGCGGCGGAGGAGAGCAGTTCGCGTGCGGCGGCCGCGTCGGTGCCGAGGACGTCGGCGACCTCCTGGGCGGTGAGCTGGTGGCGGACAGCCAGTTCGAGCGCCTCACGCTGCTCGGGGGTGGTGCCGGCGGCCTCCGGCCAGGCGAGCCGGGCGAGTTCGCGCCGCCGTCGGCGCTCCTCCTCCTCGGACAGGTGCGGCGCGGCGGCCCGTACGCCGTGCTGGGGCTCCGCGCCGAGCGGGGCGCGGCGGCCCTGGGCGTGTGCGCCGGGGCGCGTCTGCCGGGTCTCGGCGAGCTTGCGCAGACAGGACCAGCGCGCCAGCGCGTACAGCCAGGAACGGCGCCGCTCCTCACTGTCCGGGCCCCGGCGGCGCTCGGCGAGGGCGAGGGCGTCCCCCAGGGCGGCGATCGCCAGGTCGTGGTCGCACAGCACCGACATGCAGTAGGTGAACAGACCGTCCAGGTACGGCTCGTAGCGCGCGGGCGGGCGCTGCGCCACCGCGCGCGCCGCAGCCCGATCGCGCGCCTCGCTGTGCGCCCGGTGGGCGCCGGCGGTGCGGGTCGAGGTCTCCGGACTGATGCTCATCATTCGTGGACGGTAGGCGTCCGGAAGCAGCACCTTCTCGCCACTTGAGCACTTTTACTCCGTACGGGTGAAACGATCCCTCATAAGGGGACAGGAACACGGGTCCCGCGGGGCACTGGCCGAATGTTGTGCACTTTGTTGACCGTCACAAGAAAACAGCCCTACATTCCTTCCGGGGTCGAGCCGCCCCCGAGTACGAGCGTGCACCGCCCCCGTCCCCCCCTCGCGCCGACAGGAGCCCCACCTCTCATGGCCGTACGCAGTCGCCGCTCCACCCGCACCCTCACCGCCCTGGCCACGGTCGTCGTCCTCTCCGCGACCAGTGCCTCCGTCTCGACCGCCGCTCCCCGGGCTGCCACCGGTTCCGTCGAACGCCTCTCCGGCACCCTGCCCGACGGCGCCGCCTGGATAGCCGACGTGCCGGAGAACTGGAACGGCACGCTGATCGTGTTCAGTCACGGCTTCGGCGTCACGACGCCCCAGAACGCCCCCCGCGAGGCCGTCCGCCTGCGCCTCCTCGAAGAGGGCTACGCCCTCACCGGCTCCTCCTACGACACCAGCGAGACCCTCTGGGCCCTGGAGAGCGCGGAGCGCGACCAGGTCGCGACGATCAGGGAGGTCACCGAGCGGATCGGCGAACCCGATCGCACGCTGTCCGTCGGCCAGTCCATGGGCGGCCTGGTCAACGCCCGTCTCGCCCGCTCCGGCGCCGGCGGCATCGACGGTGCGCTGGGGCTGTGCGGGCTCGTGGCCGGCGCGAACGACCTGCACGCCTACCAGCTGGACGCCGAGTACACGATCGCCCGCCTGCTGCTGCCGGACACCCCGGTGAAGCTGGTGGGCTTCGCCTCCGAGGCCGAGGGCGCCGCCAGCGGCCGCCTGCTGACCGACGCGGTGGCCGCCGCGCAGAAGACCCCCGAGGGCCGTGCGCGTGTCGCCCTCGCCGCGGCGTACCTGAACCTGCCGACGTGGGCCGTCGGCAAGGACCGCCCCGCCGCGGGCGACCACGACGAGCAGCAGGCCCAGCAGGCCTCGTGGCTCCTCCAGGGCGTCCTCGACCGGGTCGTGCCGGCCCGCTTCCACGTCGAGAAGGCCCTCGGCGGCAACAACTCCGGCAACAGGGGCATCGACTACGCGCGCGTGCTGGCGACCTCCCGGCACGCGCCCCTGGTCAAGGCGCTCTACCGGAAGGCGGGCCTCGATCTGCGGGCCGACCTGCGGAACCTGACCGCGCACGCCGACATCGCCGCCGACCCGGCCGCGGTGGCCGCCGGCCGGCGCACGTCCTCCGCCGGACAGGGCCTCGCCGTGCCCCTCCTCGACATCCACACCACCGCCGACGACCTCGTCCCCACCGAGCAGCAGTCCCGCTTCGCCGCGCGGCTCCGCGCCTCCGGGGACGCCGCGCTCCACCGCCAGGCGTACGTGGAACGCCAGGGCCACTGCAACTTCACCACGGCCGAGACGGTGGCCGCCCTCCACGCGGTCGAGTCCCGCCTGGACAAGGGCCACTGGGGAGCGACGGCCACCGCGGGCGCCCTCCAGACGGCCGCACTGGCCCTGGACCTGGACGGCGCGGCATACGTCCCGCACCGCCCGGCCCCCCTGACCATCGGCCGCCCCCTGTAGCCCCACCACCGCCTGACTGCGGGCGGACCACAGAAGAAGCCGCGCCCCCCGGGCGGCCGAGGCCCTCACGGCGGATCGGCCGCCCTTGGCCAGGAGGGCTCCGTCCCCCTGAGCGGCCGACGCCCGGCGGGCAAGCCGCTCACGAACGCAAGAAGCCCTCCGGGCGGCCGACGCCCCACGCCGATCGGCCGCCCACGGACGGAAGGGCCGTGTCCAACGCACCACAGGAGCCCCGGAACGCAGGCTCCCCCTGCGTTGTCAGTGGCCTCCGCTACGGTTCCTGCATGGCTGCCCGTACCAAGTCCACGAAAGACCGCCCCTCCTACCGCTGCACGGAATGCGGCTGGCAGACGGCGAAGTGGCTGGGCCGCTGCCCCGAGTGCCAGGCCTGGGGCACGGTCGAGGAGTACGGCACCCCCGCCGTCCGCACCACCACCCCCGGCCGGGTCACGACCTCCGCCCTCCCCATCGGCCAGGTCGACGGCCGCCAGGCCACCGCCCGCCCCACCGGCGTCCCCGAGCTGGACCGCGTACTCGGCGGCGGTCTCGTCCCCGGCGCGGTCGTCCTCGTCGCGGGCGAACCCGGCGTCGGCAAGTCCACCCTCCTCCTCGACGTGGCCGCGAAGTCCGCCAGCGCCGAGCGCCCCACGCTCTACGTCACCGGCGAGGAGTCCGCGAGCCAGGTCCGCCTCCGGGCCGACCGCATCGACGCCCTTCACGACCACCTCTATCTCGCCGCCGAGACCGATCTGGCCGCCGTTCTCGGCCACTTGGACGCCGTCAAGCCCGGCCTGCTCATCCTCGACTCGGTCCAGACGGTCGCCTCCCCGGAGATCGACGGCGCCCCCGGCGGCATGGCCCAGGTCCGCGAGGTCGCGGGGGCGCTGATCCGCGCCTCGAAGGAACGCGGCATGGCGACCCTGCTCGTGGGCCACGTCACCAAGGACGGCGCGATCGCGGGCCCCCGCCTCCTGGAGCACCTCGTCGACGTCGTGCTGCACTTCGAGGGCGACCGCCACGCCCGTCTCCGTCTCGTACGCGGCATCAAGAACCGCTACGGCGCCACGGACGAGGTCGGCTGCTTCGAGCTGCACGACGAGGGCATCACCGGCCTCGCCGACCCCAGCGGCCTCTTCCTCACCCGCCGCGACGAGCCCGTGCCCGGCACCTGCCTCACCGTCACCCTGGAGGGGCGCCGCCCCCTCGTCGCCGAAGTGCAGTCGCTCACGGTCGACTCCCAGCTGCCCTCCCCCCGCCGCACCACCTCCGGCCTGGAGACGTCACGCGTGTCGATGGTCCTGGCCGTGCTGGAACAGCGTGGCCGGATCGCCGCCCTGGGCAAGAGGGACATCTACTCCGCGACGGTGGGCGGCGTGAAGCTGTCCGAGCCCGCCGCGGACCTCGCGATCGCGCTCGCCCTGGCGTCCGCGGCGAGCGACACCCCGCTGCCCAAGAACCTGGTGGCGATCGGCGAGGTGGGTCTGGCCGGCGAGGTCAGAAGGGTCACCGGTGTGCAGCGCCGCCTCGCGGAGGCGCACCGCCTCGGCTTCACGCACGCGCTCGTTCCGTCCGATCCGGGCAAGGTGCCTCCCGGTATGAAGGTGCTGGAAGTGGCGGACATCGGGGACGCGCTGCGGGTGCTGCCCCGATCCCGTCGTCGAGAGGCCCCACAGGACGGCGAGGACCGCCGGTAGACTTTGCCCAGGTCTCGCCCGTCCGTACGAACCACGTGTGCGAAACGGGAGCGCCCCAGAACCTGCGACCGGAGGAGTGCAGTGGCAGCCAACGACCGGGCAGCAGCTCCCGGAAAGTCCGGTGGGAGCTCCGGTGCCGATGGCCTGATGCGCGCCTCACTGAGCGCCGTGGCCCCGGGCACGGCCCTGCGCGACGGGCTTGAGCGCATTCTCCGCGGCAACACCGGCGGACTCATCGTGCTCGGTTCCGACAAGACCGTCGAGGCGATGTGTACGGGCGGGTTCGTCCTGGATGTCGAGTTCACGGCGACGCGGCTGCGGGAGCTGTGCAAGCTGGACGGCGGCATCGTCCTCTCCTCTGACCTGTCGAAGATCCTGCGCGCGGGTGTCCAACTGGTCCCGGACCCGACGATCCCGACGGAGGAGACCGGCACCCGGCACCGCACCGCCGACCGCGTGAGCAAACAGGTCGGGTACCCGGTGGTCTCCGTCTCGCAGTCGATGCGCCTCATCGCGCTGTACGTCGACGGGCAGCGCCGTGTCCTGGAGGACTCGGCGGCGATCCTCTCCCGCGCCAACCAGGCCCTGGCGACCCTGGAGCGGTACAAGCTCCGCCTGGACGAGGTCGCGGGAACGTTGTCAGCGCTGGAGATCGAGGACCTGGTGACGGTCCGGGACGTGTCGGCGGTGGCCCAGCGTCTGGAGATGGTCCGGCGCATCGCGACCGAGATCGCCGAGTACGTCGTCGAACTGGGCACGGACGGCCGCCTGCTGGCCCTCCAGCTGGACGAGCTCATCGCGGGCGTGGAGCCGGAGCGCGAGCTGGTGGTCCGGGACTACGTCCCCGAGCCCACGGCCAAGCGTTCCCGTACGGTCGACGAGGCGCTGTACGAGCTGGACGCCCTCTCCCACGCCGAGCTCCTCGAACTGCCCACGGTGGCCAGGGCCCTGGGCTACACGGGCTCCCCCGAGGGCATGGACTCGGCGGTCTCCCCGCGTGGCTTCCGCCTCCTGGCGAAGGTCCCCCGGCTGCCCGGCGCCATCATCGACCGCCTGGTGGAGCACTTCGGCGGTCTGCAGAAGCTGCTCGCCGCGAGCGTCGACGACCTCCAGACGGTCGACGGCGTCGGCGAGGCTCGCGCCCGCAGTGTCCGCGAGGGCCTGTCGCGCCTGGCGGAGTCCTCGATCCTGGAGCGCTACGTCTAGGGCGACCGGCCGAACCCACCACCGTCCACACCCCCGGCGGGCCACGGCTGCACGCGCGCCCGGCGCCGCGCCCCGACGGACCGCCCGTCAGGAGGCCCGCCACCTGCCCGTTCCCGAGCACCCGCCGGCGCGTCCACCCCGGAGGGTCAGTCCTTCTCCAGTACGAACGAGGTCCGGTCCTTGGCCAGGCCGGGGGCCTTCGCCTCGACGAGGTACGTGCCGGGCTTGGCCGAACCGGCGGACGGGGTGGCGCAGTTGGGGGCGCTGGGGTCCCGGTTCCACTGGACGGTGTAGGTGACCTGGTCGCCGGCCGGGACCCGGAACAGCAGGCTGCCCGCGGTCTCGTGGCAGTCGTCGGACGACCAGAACGCGTCGTCGGCGCCGGTCGGCGTGATCGTCACGACCGTGTGCTCAGGCCCCAGGTCGAGCTTGCAGTCCTTGCCCGAGGAGTTACGGGCGACGAGCTCGAACGTGGGATCCGTGCCGGGCGCGTAGGCGTTGCGCACACTGCGGATGCTCAACTTCACCGCCGAGGACGTGCAGTTGGGCAGACTGGACCCCACCGGCACCTGCTCGCCGGACGTGCTTCCGCCGCCGCTCCCGGTGCCGCCGCCCTGCGAGCCGCCGCCGGTGCCCGTACCGCCGTCACCATCGCCGGACCCGGAACCCGAACCAGTGTCCGAGCCCGAACCGGAGCCGTCGCCCCCGGAGCCGGACCCGTCGCCCGTCTCGTCACGGCCGCCCGGCGCCTGACTGATCGCCGGGCCGGAGCCGGAGGGCCCGGGGGTGATGGAGGGCACGGGGTTCTTGCCGTTGGAGCCGCCCGCGTCGTTCTTGCCGTTGCCGCCACCGCTGGTGACGACCCATACGACCAGCAGGGCGAGCACGCCGAGGACGGCCAGCATGACGGCCCTCCGTCGCCAGTAGATGGTGGAGGGAAGCGGCCCGACCGGATTGCGCAGAGATCCCACGGCGCAAACTGTACGAGAGATCAGGCACGTAACTGGCCCCACCCGCCGCCCTGAACCGCAACTTTTCCGGATCATCATCCCGGTCGGCCCGACTCACCGCCGATCAGGGAAGTCAACGGTCGCGGTCAGTAACGACGAGGACGGAACGGACACCGTCCGTGATCATCCCGATCAGGCGGGCGCGAGGTCAACTCCCGTATCGGCGTGACATGTTCACCGGGCCGGTGCGCGAGTCCCCCGGATCGGCCGCCGACGCCCCGCCTCCCCCGGCCGGGTTCGCGATCGCACCCCTTGCACCTCTGGCCATGCCCCAGCCACCGCCGCCCCACCGGACCCGCCTGCGACAATCGTCCCCACCGCGGACCAGTTGGAGGACGACCATGCACCACACCGTGCCGCCGGGTGCGCGGCCCTTGCGGAAGCTGGGCTTTCTGACCATCGGCCTGTTCGACGAGGCGGATCCCCGTCGGGGCCACGAGTCGACCCTGGAGATCATCGAGCTGGGCGAACAACTCGGCTTCGACAGCGCCTGGCTGCGCCACCGTCACCTCCAGTACGGCATCTCCTCCCCCGTCGCCGTGCTCGCGGCAGCCTCACAGCGCACGCGCCGCATCGAACTGGGCACCGCCGTCATCCCGTTGGGCTGGGAGAACCCGCTGCGGCTCGCGGAGGACCTGGCGACGGTCGACATCCTGTCCGGCGGCCGGCTCAACCCCGGCGTCAGCGTGGGCCCGCCGATGCACTACGACACCGTCAGGTCGGCGCTCTACCCCGACACCGCCGACGCCGAGGACTTCAGTTTCGAGCGGGTCCGGCGGCTCCTCGGCTTCGTCCGCGGCGAGGCGGCGACGGACTTCCGCGGCACCGAGGGGTTCGAGGTCTTCTCGGACCGGGTCCAGCCGCGCTCCCCCGGCCTCGGAGACCGCATGTGGTACGGCGGCGGCAGCCTGCGGTCGGCCCGCTGGGCCGGGGAGAACGGGATGAACTTCCTCACCAGCAGCGTCGTGAAGGCGGAGCCGCCGGAGGCGACGCGGAGCGAGGAGCGGCAGGAGGAGGGGGCGCAGGGGACGCCGGACTTCGCCGCGATCCAGCTCTCGCACATCCGGCAGTTCCGCGCGCACCACCCCGACGGGGAGCGGGCGCGGGTCTCGCAGGGACTGGTGGTGATCCCGACGGACTCCGCGAGCGCGGAGCAGCGGGCCCGCTACGAGGCGTACGCCGCCGCCCGGCTGCCCCGGACGGCGGCTCCGCAGGGGCCGGGCCGGCTGCTGTTCGCGCCGGACCTCGTGGGAACGGCCGAGGAGATCGCCGAGCGGCTGCACGCACAGGTCGCGTTCCGCGAGGTCGACGAGGTCGCGTTCGCCCTGCCCTTCACCTTCGAGCACGAGGACTACGTGCAGATCCTGACGGACATCGCGACGCGGCTGGGCCCGCGGTTGGGGTGGACGGGCGCCCAGTAACGTGCCGGGGCTGCGCCCCGTGCCCCTCAGCATGAAGGCCGGGCCGCGGGCCCATGCCTTCAGGGGGAGGGCGGGCCGCGGGCCCGATCCTCCAGGGGCGCGGGGAACCGCGCGACCAGCCCCCATCCACCCGCACCGGCCCTCCGCATCCCACGGCCCCGCCCACCCGCCGCGCCCCCACCACCCCGGCGGAGCGACATGGCAGGATCGGATGCGCCATGACTGCACCCACCAAGCCCCAGGGCAACACCGTCGACCCGACCCCGTCCGCCTCCCCCCTGCACACCCCGGTGATCGCCTGGTTCGAGACGCACGCGCGGGATCTTCCGTGGCGGCGGCCGGAGGCCGGCCCGTGGGGGGTGATGGTCAGCGAGTTCATGCTGCAGCAGACGCCGGTCAACCGTGTACTGCCGGTCTACGAGCAGTGGTTGGCCCGCTGGCCCCGCCCCGCGGACCTCGCGAAGGAACCGCCGGGTGAGGCGGTGCGCGCGTGGGGCCGGCTCGGCTATCCGCGCCGGGCGCTGCGGCTGCACGGCGCGGCGACGGCCATAACGGAACGGCACGGCGGCGACGTACCGAAAGACCACGCGCAACTGCTGGCGCTCCCGGGCATCGGGGAGTACACGGCGGCGGCCGTGGCGTCGTTCGCGTACGGGCAGCGGCACGCGGTGCTGGACACGAACGTCCGCCGGGTCCTCGCCCGCGCGGTCACCGGGACGCAGTACCCGCCGAACGCCACGACGGCCGCCGAGCGGAAGCTGGCGCGCGCCCTGCTACCGGAGGACGAGGGCACGGCGTCACGCTGGGCGGCCGCGTCGATGGAGCTGGGCGCGCTGGTGTGCACGGCGAAGAACGAGTCCTGCCACCGCTGCCCCATCGCCTCCCAGTGCGCCTGGCGGCTCGCCGGGAAGCCCGCGCACGACGGGCCGGCGCGCCGGGGCCAGACGTACGCCGGGACCGACCGTCAGGTGCGCGGCAAGCTCCTCGCCGTGCTGCGGGACGCGATGGAGCCCGTGCCGCAGGCGGTGCTGGACCGGGTCTGGGACGAGCCGGTGCAGCGGGCCCGCGCGCTCGACGGCCTGGTCTCCGACGGCCTGGTGGAGCCCCTCCCCGACGGCTTCTACCGCCTTCCCCTCACCTGACAGCCCTCATCCGGCATCTGACGACCGGCCTGGCGACACACGGAGTCCGTCACGGCGATCCGGCGGACTCCGTCACAGCCATCCCACAGCCCCATGGGGGCGAATCACCCGATACCCGCCCCCCATCGCCCCTCGCTTTACCCCGTTCCTACTTCTGTTACACAACCGACGGACAGCCGCGCGTTCTCCGCAGGCTGCCTCGGACACCTCCGTGACAACAGCTCCGTAGCTTCTTCGACGTGCCGCGGGAACACGCGAACGAACCAGCGGGACACAGCGGCGGAACGCACGACCAGAACGCGTTCGGCGGCACGAAGGAGCGGAGGACCGACGGCGCAGACCGCGCGCGGGTCGGCAAACGGGGAACGGAGGCGGTTGATCATGGCGCACGGCGAGGTGCTCGAATTCGAGGAGTACGTCCGCACCCGGCAGGACGCGCTGCTGCGCAGTGCCCGTCGACTCGTGCCGGACCCGGTGGACGCCCAGGATCTGCTGCAGACGGCGCTGGCCCGGACGTACGGCCGCTGGGACGGCATCGCGGACAAGCGGCTGGCGGACGCGTACCTCCGCCGGGTCATGATCAACACGCGGACCGAGTGGTGGCGGGCCCGGAAGCTGGAGGAGGTCCCCACCGAGCAGCTCCCCGACGCCTGCATCGACGACTCCACCGAGCAGCACGCGGACCGCGCGCTCCTCATGGACATCATGAAGGTGCTCGCTCCGAAGCAGCGCAGCGTCGTGGTCCTGCGACACTGGGAGCAGATGTCCACGGAGGAGACGGCCGCCGCCCTCGGTATGTCGGCCGGAACCGTGAAGAGCACGCTCCACCGTGCGCTGGCCCGGCTCCGCGAGGAGCTGGAGTCGCGGGACCTCGCAGAGCGCGCCCCCCGCGCGCTCGCACCGAACAAGGAGCAGGAGCGTTGCGCGGCCTGAGCACAGCGGCCGGCCCGGACCAGGGGACCCGGCAGGCCACGAAGGCGGTGATCACGGCGGTGGCCGTGCTCGCCGCCCTCGGCCTTTCCGTCTCCGCCTGCGGCACGGGCGGCACCGGCGCACGCGACGAGGGCCCGGCGGACAGCGAGTCGCTGGCCACCGGCGCCGCGTCACCGGCCGTCTCCGCCTCGGCGCACGGGGACCAGCCGAGCGTGGCGGAGGTCGTGCGGATCGTCCGGGCCGACCCTCAGGTCAGCAGGGCGGTGAAGGCCGACCTGGAGCCGTGTGTGGCCGACAAGCCGCCGATCGACGTCATCTACGGCGATCTGACCGGGAGTTCGGCGGACGACATCGTGGTGAACGTGCTGTCCTGCGCGGACGCCGTCGGCGTGGCCTCGTACGTGTACCGCTCGGAGAAGGGCCGGTACCGCAGCGTCTTCCGCTCCGAACAGCCGCCGGTGTACACGGAGATCGACCGGGGGGACCTGCTGGTGACGCGGCAGCTGTACGAGAACGACCGGTACGGCGACCCGTCCGCGTATCCGTCCAGCGAGGACGTGACCACCTACCGCTGGCTGAAGGACCGCTTCGTCGAACGGTCCAGCACACGCACGGAGTACAGCACCTCGGTGGGCGGCGCGGAGACACCCAGCCCCGAACCCCACTGACGCCGGCCCCCTTTCCCCACCCCACCGATCACTACCGAGAGCGGACGAGAAGACCGGATGGCAGAGCAGACCCACGTCCTGTTCGTCGAGGACGACGATGTCATCCGCGAGGCCACCCAGCTCGCGCTGGAGCGGGACGGCTTCGCGGTCACGGCCATGCCCGACGGGCTGTCGGGCCTGGAGGCGTTCCGGGCGAACCGGCCGGACATCGCCCTCCTCGACGTCATGGTCCCCGGCCTCGACGGGGTCTCGCTGTGCCGCCGCATCCGTGACGAGTCGACCGTCCCGGTGATCATGCTCTCGGCGCGCGCCGACTCCATCGACGTCGTCCTCGGTCTGGAGGCGGGCGCCGACGACTACGTCACCAAGCCCTTCGACGGGGCCGTGCTGGTCGCCCGGATCCGGGCGGTGCTGCGCCGTTTCGGGCACGCGAGCGGCGGCGACGCGCGGGCCGACGGCGACGGGTCCGCCGGCACCGGCGGGGTCCTCACCTTCGGTGAGCTGGAGGTCGACACCGAGGGCATGGAGGTGCGCAGGGCCGGCGACCCGGTGGCGCTGACACCGACCGAGATGCGGCTGCTCCTGGAGTTCTCGTCGGCCCCGGGCACGGTCCTCTCCCGTGACAAGCTCCTCGAACGCGTCTGGGACTATGGCTGGGGCGGCGACACCCGTGTCGTCGACGTCCATGTGCAGCGGCTGCGCACGAAGATCGGCCAGGACCGCATCGAGACGGTCCGCGGCTTCGGCTACAAGCTCAGGGCCTGAGCGGGGCCGCCGGTATGGCCATGAGGGGGACACGAGGACGGCGGGGGCCGGGAGCGCCGGTCGGGGCCGGTACGGAAACCGCCCGGCCGAGAAGCGGTGCGGCCGTCGGTCCGGGCGCCGTGGCCGGCCGCGGCGGGGGCGACGGCGGCGGGAACGGTGTGGGCGCGGGCGGCGGGCGAGGGGCCGGAGCGGGCGGCCCGGGTGCCGGTGCCGCCGACGGCGTCGACACGGTCTCCGGAGGTCCGGTCCCGGGTCTGCGCACCGGACTGCGCTGGCAGCTCAGCGCCGCGATCGCGTTCGTCGGGGCGCTGGTGGCGATCGCGCTGAGCCTGGTCGTGCACAACGCGGCGCGGGTGTCGATGCTGGACAACGCGCGTGACCTGGCCGACGAGCGCATCCAGGTCGCCCAGCGCATGTACGAGTCGGGGCGCCCCCTGAAGTCGGGGGCGTTCGGGGTGCGGATCAACGATCCCGGCATCCCGCCGGACCTGCTGGCCAAGGTCATGGAGGGCCGCCGGGCGACGTACGTCTCGGAGGGTCCCGACGGGGTGCCGGACATCTGGGCGGCGGTGCCGTTGAAGGACAACCGGGTGCTGTCGCTGCACACGCACACGGACCACAGCTCCACGGTGCTGAGGGATCTCGACCAGGCCCTGATCATCGGCTCGATCGCGGTCGTCTTCGGCGGCTCGGCCCTCGGTGTGCTCATCGGCGGGCGGATGTCGCGCCGGCTGCGCAAGGCGGCCGCCGCCGCGAACCGGGTCGCCAAGGGCGAGACCGATGTCCGTGTGCAGGACGCGATCGGCGGGATCACGCGGGACGAGACCGCCGAGCTGGCGCGGGCGGTGGACGCCATGGCCGACACGCTGCGGCAGCGCATCGAGGCGGAGCGCCGGGTGACGGCGGACATCGCCCACGAGCTGCGCACCCCGGTGACGGGTCTGCTCACCGCGGCGGAGCTGCTCCCTCCGGGCCGCCCCACCGAGCTGGTCCGCGACCGGGCCCAGGCGCTGCGGACGCTCGTCGAGGACGTGCTGGAGGTGGCACGGCTCGACGGCGCGTCGGAGCGGGCCGAGCTGCAGGACATCCTGCTGGGCGAGTTCGTGAGCCGGCGGGTGGCGGCGCGGGACGCGGGCGTGCGCGTACGGGTGGTGCACGAGTCGGAGGTGACGACGGACCCCCGCCGTCTGGAGCGGGTGCTGCTGAACCTGCTGGCCAACGCGGCCAAGCACGGCAAGCCGCCCATCGAGGTGTCCGTCGAGGGGCGGGTCATCCGGGTCCGTGACCACGGTCCCGGCTTCCCCGAGGAGCTGCTGGCCGACGGCCCGCGCCGCTTCCGGACCGGCGCCTCGGACCGCGCCGGCCAGGGCCACGGCCTCGGGCTCACCATCGCCGCCGGTCAGGCCCGGGTGCTCGGCGCCCGCCTCACCTTCCGCAACGTCCGCCCGCCCGGCGCCGCGGACTCCGTCCCGGCGGAGGGCGCCGTCGCCGTCCTCTGGCTCCCCGAACACGCCCCCACCAACACGGGCAGCTACCCGATGCTGCCGGTGACGGGGGAGACGGCCTGACGACAGCCTGAAGGACAAGGGCGTGAACCCCTGCCCTTCGGGAGGCGGCGCGTCTCGGGAGACGGTGCGGGCCACAAGGCGGTGCGCCTCGGGAAGCGGTGCGTGCCGGGAAGCGGTGCAGGCCGCAAGGCAATGCGGGCCGGGAAGCGGTGCGACTCGGGAGGCGGTGCCGCCGGGCTCGTCTGCTACTCCGCCGCCACCGGCGGCGCCCCGGCCCCGCGCAGCGGAACCTCCTTCACGAACACCGCGGCCGCCAGCGCGAGGGCGGCCACCACCGAGCCCAGCAGGAACGCCGAGTGCGTGCCGGAGGCCACCGCGTACTGGTACGCCTCCCGCGCGGCCGCCGGCAGCTTCGCCAGGCTCGCCGCGTCCAGCTGCGCGGACTGCTCGGTCACCTTGGACCCGAGCGCACCGGCCCGCTCGGCCATGACGTCCTGGACCCGGCTGTTGAACAGCGCGCCCATGATCGCGACACCGAAGGACGACCCGAGCGTCCGGGACAGCGTGGTCGTCGAGGACGCGACACCCATGTCCTTCATCTCGACGCTGTTCTGCGCGACGAGCATGGTGATCTGCATCAGGCAGCCCATGCCGGCGCCGAGCACCGCCATGAAGATCCCGGACGTCAGCCGGCTCGTCCCCGTGTCCATCTGCGCCAGCAGGAAGAGGCCCACGATCATCAGGACGCTGCCGACGAGGGGGAAGACCTTGTAGCGTCCGCTGCCCGTGGTCACCCGCCCGGCGACCATCGACACCACGAGCATCGCGCCCAGCATCGGCAGCAGCAACAGCCCGGAGTTGGTCGCGGACGCGCCCTGCACGGACTGCTGGTAGAGGGGCAGGAAGAGCACCGCGCCGAACATCACGAACCCGGTGATGAAGCCGATCAGGGACATCAGGGCGAAGTTCCGGCTGCGGAAGATGTGCAGCGGCATCACCGGCTCGGCCGCCTTGGTCTCCACGAACAGGAATCCCGCGAGCGCGGCCACACCGATCGCGGCCAGCTCCATGATGACGGCCGACCCCCACGCGTACTCGGTCCCGCCCCACGTCGTGACCAGCACGATCGCCGTGATGCCGACGGTGAGCAGGGCCGCGCCCAGGTAGTCGACACTCCGCGCCGAGCGCGCCTCGCGCGACGGCTTCGGCAGGTGCAGGACGGCACTGATGGCGGCCAGGGCCAGCACGCCGAGCGGCAGGTTGATGTAGAAGGACCAGCGCCATCCCCAGTGGTCGGTGATGGTCCCGCCGACCAGCGGCCCCGCGATCATCGCCAGGGCCATGACACCGGCCATCATGCCCTGGTACTTGCCCCGCTCCCGCGGCGGGATCAGGTCGCCGATGATCGCCATGACGCCGACCATGAGGCCGCCGGCGCCGAGGCCCTGCAGGGCCCGGAAGCCGATCAGCTGCCCCATGTCCTGGGCCATGCCGCTGAGCGCCGAACCGATCAGGAAGATCACGATCGAGGTCATGAAGACGCTCTTGCGGCCGTAGAGGTCGCCGAGCTTGCCCCAGACGGGGGTGGAGGCGGCGGTCGCGAGCGTGTACGCGGTCACCACCCACGACAGGTGTTCGAGCCCGCCCAGCTCACCGACGATCGTCGGCATCGCGGTGCCCACGATCATGTTGTCGAGCATCGCGAGCAGCATCGCGATCATGAGGGCGAACAGCACGACGCGCACACTGCGCGGCTGCGGCTCCTTGGCCCCCTCGCCCCCGCCGGGGACCCCGCCGGAAGCCCTCTCGGAGGTTTCGCCGGGGGCGGCGTCACGCACCGCGTCACGGACCGGTTCGTCGGCCACGGCGGCGTAACCCGCTGCCCCTCCGGCCCCACCGTCCCCTCTGATCGCTTCCTTCTCGGTGTCCGCGCTCATGACGGTCCTCCCTCTCCCCCGGACCGCTTCCCTACTTACTTGCCGCCCGGCTAGTTGACTACACTAGGGGAAACTAGGCCGCCAACTAGCCGGTCGTCAAGTAAGTTCGGCGGGCTTGGCAGAGGCTTGACCCATCACCAGGGTCGCGGCGACGAGGAGCAGCAGGATGAGCGAGACGACAGCCGACGGTGAGACGCCCGTCGGCACCACGCCCGCCGGTACGGCACCGAAGCGGCATCGCCGCGGGGACACCCGTCAGCGCATCCAGGACGTCGCCCTCGAACTCTTCGCCGAGCAGGGCTACGAGAAGACCTCGCTCCGGGAGATCGCCGAGCGCCTGGAGGTGACGAAGGCGGCGCTCTACTACCACTTCAAGACGAAGGAGGACATCCTCGTCAGCCTCTTCCAGGACCTCCAGCGGCCGATCGACGAACTGATCGAGTGGGCGGGGCACCAGCCGCGCACCCTCGGCACCAAGCGGGAGATCCTGCGCCGCTACAGCGTGGCCCTGGCCGACGTGGCGCCCCTGTTCCGTTTCATGCAGGAGAACCAGGCGACGGTGCGGGAGCTGAGCGTCGGCGAGTCGTTCAAGGACCGCATGCTGAGCCTGATCGACACCATCAAGGAGCCGGACGCCGCCCTGACGGACCAGGTCCGCTGCATCAGCGCCCTGTTCACCATGCACGCCGGGATGTTCGCGCTCCGGGACGTCGAAGGCGACCCCGAGGACAAGCGCAAGGCCGTCCTGGAGGTCGCGATCGATCTGGTGACCCAGGCGCACGCCGGCACGCCGGGGGCCTGAGGCGCGTCACGCCGCCGGTCAGAGGGTGATGCCCTTGCCGCGCAGGAAGGCGACGGGGTCGACGGCGGAGCCGTAGTTCGGGGTCGTACGGATCTCGAAGTGCAGGTGCGGCCCGCTGGAGTTGCCGGTGTTGCCGGAGAGGGCTATGCGCTGGCCGGTCTTCACGATCTGCCCGACCTTCACCTGGACCCGGGAGAGGTGGGCGTACTGCGAGTACGTGCCGTTGCCGTGCTTGATGACGACGGCGTTGCCGTACGCGGGGCCGTCACCGGCGCCGTTGCCGCCGGCCTTCACGACGGTGCCGCCGTGCGCGGCGAAGACGGCCGTGCCGCTCTTGACGGCGAAGTCCTGCCCGCTGTGCGTGGAGTTCCACATGTTGCCGGCCTGGGCGTAGCGGGCGCTGAGCTTGTAGCCCTTGACGGGCGCGACCCACGAGGTCGCCTTCTTGGCCGCGGCGGCCTGGGCGACGCCCGCGGTCTGGACGGTGCCGGCGCTCTGAGCACCGCCGGCCGCGGCCGCGACCCCGACGCCCAGCACACCCGAGACCCCCACTCCGGCGGCCACGACGGCGGCACGGACACGAAGGGCGGACATACGGGCACGGGGGGAGCGAACGCGCTGCGACATGGGTGACCTCACGGGGGACGGAGACAGGGACCGGTGCCTCGGGAGGCACACGAAGACCACCCGGCGCTCAGCTGCGACCGCCGAATGGCACGTCCCTTGGTACCCCCACTCCCCCCGGCACCCAAAACCCCTCATCTACGACACAAGGCCGTATCAACCACGCAAACCCCTCCTCTCCCCTGGATCACCCAAAACACCCAAAGCCCTGCACGTCAGCCCACACCTATCCAAATGCTGCACCATAAGTCCGTTTTGCCCCGTCGAGGCCTCACCACTATTCCCCCTAGTACGTGACGCAGGCCCTATGCGGCATGTCACGACCCCCACCGCGGAACCCCCGCCCGAATGTGACCCGGACTACGGGCAGCCGAGCCGTGGCACGCTCGCGAAAGCGGGTTCCGTCCTCCCGGACGACACCTCCTTTGCGGCACTGCTCGGTCGCTCATGCCACGCAAAAGGGGCTGCCCCGGGACCGAAGTCCCGGGGCAGCCCCTTGTCGTTCGCTCAAGCCCTGCGCAGCGGACTACGCGTCCTTGCTCAGGTTCGGCCCGGCACCGCCGGCCGCCTGCTCGATCGGCGGGACGTCGGGCAGCGCCGACTTCTCCTCACCGCGGAAGGTGAAGGTCTGCGCGTCGCCCTCGCCCTCGGTGTCCACGACCACGATGTGTCCGGGGCGCAGCTCGCCGAAGAGGATCTTCTCCGAGAGCGTGTCCTCGATCTCGCGCTGGATGGTCCGGCGCAGCGGCCGGGCGCCCAGCACGGGGTCGTAGCCCTTCTTGGACAGCAGCTCCTTCGCGGACTGGGAGAGCTCGATGCCCATGTCCCGGTCCTTGAGGCGCTCGTCCACCTTGCCGATCATCAGGTCGACGATCCGCAGGATGTCGGACTGCGTGAGCTGCGGGAAGACGACGACGTCGTCCACACGGTTGAGGAACTCGGGCCGGAAGTGCTGCTTCAGCTCGTCCGAGACCTTGTTCTTCATGCGCTCGTAGTTGGTCTTCGTGTCGCCCGAGGCCGCGAAGCCCAGGTTGAAGCCCTTGGAGATGTCCCGCGTGCCGAGGTTGGTCGTCATGATGATGACCGTGTTCTTGAAGTCCACGACCCGGCCCTGGGAGTCGGTCAGACGACCGTCCTCCAGGATCTGCAGCAGCGAGTTGAAGATGTCCGGGTGGGCCTTCTCGACCTCGTCGAAGAGGACGACGGAGAACGGCTTGCGGCGGACCTTCTCGGTCAGCTGGCCGCCCTCCTCGTAGCCCACGTAGCCGGGGGGCGAACCGAAGAGACGCGACACCGTGTGCTTCTCGCTGAACTCCGACATGTCGAGGGAGATCAGCGCGTCCTCGTCGCCGAAGAGGAACTCGGCGAGCGCCTTGGACAGCTCGGTCTTACCGACACCGGACGGGCCGGCGAAGATGAACGAACCACCGGGACGCTTCGGGTCCTTCAGACCGGCGCGGGTACGGCGGATCGCCTTCGACAGCGCCTTGACGGCGTCGTCCTGGCCGATGACCCGCTTGTGGAGCTCCTCCTCCATGCGCAGCAGGCGGGAGGACTCCTCCTCCGTGAGCTTGAAGACCGGGATGCCCGTGGCCGTGGCGAGGACCTCGGCGATCAGCTCGCCGTCGACCTCGGCGACGACGTCCATGTCGCCGGCCTTCCACTCCTTCTCGCGCTTGGCCTTGGCGGCCAGGAGCTGCTTCTCCTTGTCGCGCAGGGAGGCGGCCTTCTCGAAGTCCTGCGAGTCGATCGCGGACTCCTTGTCGCGGCGGACACCGGCGATCTTCTCGTCGAACTCGCGCAGGTCCGGCGGCGCGGTCATCCGGCGGATGCGCATCCGGGAACCGGCCTCGTCGATCAGGTCGATCGCCTTGTCCGGCAGGAAGCGGTCCGAGATGTACCGGTCGGCCAGCGTCGCGGCCTGGACCAGCGCCTCGTCGGTGATCGAGACACGGTGGTGGGCCTCGTACCGGTCACGGAGACCCTTGAGGATCTCGATCGTGTGCGGCAGGGACGGCTCCGCGACCTGGATGGGCTGGAAGCGGCGCTCCAGGGCCGCGTCCTTCTCCAGGTGCTTGCGGTACTCGTCCAGGGTGGTGGCGCCGATGGTCTGGAGCTCACCGCGGGCCAGCATCGGCTTCAGGATGGAGGCCGCGTCGATGGCGCCCTCGGCGGCACCCGCACCGACCAGCGTGTGGAGCTCGTCGATGAACAGGATGATGTCGCCGCGGGTGCGGATCTCCTTGAGCACCTTCTTCAGGCGCTCCTCGAAGTCACCGCGGTAGCGGGAGCCGGCGACCAGCGCGCCGAGGTCCAGGGTGTAGAGGTGCTTGTCCTTGAGGGTCTCGGGCACCTCGCCCTTGACGATGGCCTGGGCGAGACCCTCGACGACGGCGGTCTTGCCGACGCCGGGCTCACCGATCAGGACCGGGTTGTTCTTGGTACGGCGGGACAGCACCTGCATGACCCGCTCGATCTCCTTCTCGCGCCCGATGACCGGGTCGAGCTTGGACTCACGAGCGGCCTGGGTGAGGTTCCGGCCGAACTGGTCGAGGACCAGGGACGTCGAGGGCGTGCCCTCGGCAGGCCCGCCGGCGGTGGCGGTCTCCTTGCCCTGGTAGCCGGAGAGCAGCTGGATGACCTGCTGCCGCACCCGGTTGAGATCGGCGCCCAGCTTGACCAGGACCTGGGCGGCGACGCCCTCGCCCTCACGGATCAGGCCGAGCAGGATGTGCTCCGTGCCGATGTAGTTGTGGCCCAGCTGAAGGGCCTCGCGGAGCGACAGCTCCAGGACCTTCTTGGCACGGGGGGTGAAGGGGATGTGGCCGGACGGGGCCTGCTGGCCCTGGCCGATGATCTCCTCCACCTGCTGGCGGACCGCCTCGAGCGAAATCCCGAGGCTCTCCAGGGCCTTAGCGGCGACACCCTCACCCTCGTGGATCAGGCCCAGGAGGATGTGCTCGGTGCCGATGTAGTTGTGGTTGAGCATCCGGGCTTCTTCCTGAGCCAGGACGACAACCCGCCGCGCGCGGTCGGTGAACCTCTCGAACATCGTTAATCGCTCCTCAGAGCGGTCAGGCAGTAAGGGGACGCTCCCCTCTCTGTCCTTCCGCAGCTTAGTCCCGCAAGCGGGGACCGCTCATTCCAACTGCCGACACCGTCCGGTTCACCTCCGCTCTCGCGGAGACAGAAGTCGCTGCCTCCTGGGTCCCGAACGCCGACATCTGCTCCAACCCGATGGTGCGAGACGATGTTCCCGCAGGCCAGGCAGTTACCCCCACCATCAGTACGCCGATGGCGAACGTGAGACGGCCTGTCCTGCGTGTCGCCCCCTCCCACTAGGGATGTCTTACCCGTAGGGACTGACACTCCATGCCGGGTGCACCGGTTCCCTCCGCTAAGGGCGAACACCCTTGCGTCGATACCCACAGCTGAACGCCCCCTTTCCCAGCACCCTGTGCAGCCGCACCGGCACCCAGCGTAACTCCGGGCCCCTTCGCACGGTTGCTCCTGACATGGCCATCGTCCCCCTTCCCCGCCGACCGCTCGACCCGAGCGACAACTCGGGCGGTGCCACAGGCATAAACCCAGGCCACACCGCGGGCGGCCGCCCCGGCGTTCCGGGCGTTCCGGGCGATCCGTGGGACGCGGTACGGCAGTGGTACGAGAACGATCTCGGGTGGGCGACCGTGCCCGGGACGCCCTTACACCTCATTACGGGGCTGCGCTTCGATGTGCTCGACGTGCCGGCGCCGGCGGGGTTCGCGGCGCTGCGGCACCTGGGCCCGGTTCCCGGGCCCGGCTCGCCGGTGGCGCTGCGCGGCGGGCGGATATGGCTGCTGGTCGCGGCGGGCGGCGCCGAGGAGGTGCCGGGGCTGCTGGAGTGGCTGGACTGGGGCGGCCTCGACCTGGACCTCACAGCCGTGGGAACGGGCGGTCGCATCGAGGCGCCGGCACCCGCGGGTGGGGCCACGGGGCGCGGGGGCATGCCGGAGGGCACCGGTTCACAGGGGGCCGCCGTATGGTTGCGGCCCCCCGAGCCGGGGCGCGAGGTCGAGGCCTCGCTGCCGACGATGTCGGCGTTGGGGGGCGCTGCGGGCACCCCCGACCTCGTACGGGTGGTGGACACGGTGGCCACGCACTGCCACCGCGTCCGGCTGCGGCGCGCGAGCACCGGACCGTCCGAGTCTCAGCCGTTGGCCTTCTCGTAGGCCTCGCGGATGGCGGCGGGGACCCGGCCGCGGTCGTTGACCTCGTGGCCGTTCTCCTTCGCCCAGGCGCGGATGGCCGCGGTGTCCTGGCTGCCGCCGGAAGCGGCACGGGCCTTGCCGCGCCCGCCGGAAGCACGGCCTCCGGTACGCCGCCCACTCTTGACGTAGGGGTCGAGAAGGCCGCGAAGCTTGTCCGCGTTGGCGGTCGTGAGGTCGATCTCGTACGTCTTGCCGTCCAGCGCGAACGTCACGGTCTCGTCGGCCTCGCCGCCGTCGAGGTCGTCGACAAGAAGGACCTGAACCTTCTGTGCCACCGGATTTCCTTTCATCGATAACTTCAGGGCCGAGGGCCTGCGGCGTCCGCCGCTGTTTCACGTCCCCTGTTATATGCAGTACTGCAGTACGTCGGAAAGCAAACCGCTTTTCCAGGAAAAACACAAACCCCTGGGAGAGACTGAGGAGAGGCCGAGGAGAGGGCCGGGAGAGACCGGGGAGCCCGGAGCGGAGCGAGAAGATGCGCGTTTCGGACATAGGGAACCTGGGCAAGGCATCCTCACCGGAATAGCGCTTGAGGCTCCTTCGGAAGCCGCCGGTCCTTGCCGATCGCCCGACGATCACAGATGCAGAAGCATCCGGCTGTTGCCCAAGGTGTTCGGTTTCACTCGTTCGAGACCGAGGAACTCCGCGACGCCCTCGTCATAGGAACGCAGCAGCTCCGCGTAGACATCGGTGTCGACGGGCGTCTCGCCGATCTCCACGAAGCCGTGCTTCGCGAAGAACTCGACTTCGAAGGTCAGACAGAAAACCCGGCGAACACCCAGCCAGCGAGCGGTCTCCAGCAACTTCTCCAGCAACCGGTGACCGACCCCGAGTCCCTTCGCCTCCGGGTTCACCGCGAGAGTGCGGACTTCCGCGAGGTCTTCCCACATCACGTGCAGCGCCCCGCAGCCCACGACCTCCGCGTCCGCGCCGGAGCCCCGCTCCGCCACCCAGAACTCCTGGATGTCCTCGTAAAGGGTCACCGTCGCTTTGTCGAGCAGGATGCGGCGCTGGACGTAGGAGTCGAGGAGCCGGCGTACGTGGGGCACATCGCTGGTCCGAGCCCGTCGGACGGTGAGGGCTTTAGCGGTGACTTCGGGACTCTCTGCTGGCATGAGCGGACGCTATCGCCCGGGGTGATCCGGGGATTGGCCGGGGGTACCCCTGGTTTCGCCGGACGATGAGGGGGATTCGACGCCGGTTTCGGCAGGGGTTTCGGCTTCGGGGGCGGGCGGCGCGAGCGCTTCGGGACCTTGCACGATGCGTACGGCGTCAGTGAGGGACCGCCGCTGTTCCTCGCTCATCATCCCGAAGAAGGCGACGAGAGCGGCTGCCGGGTTGTCGCTCTGCGACCAGGCCTCGTTCATGAGAGCGGCCGCGTAGGCGGCCCGCGTGGAGACCGCCTCATATCGATAGGCCCGGCCTTCCGACTCCCGCCGGACCCAGCCCTTCTGATGGAGATTGTCCAGAACGGTCATCACCGTCGTGTACGCGATGGACCGTTCCTGTTGCAGATCTTCCAGGACTTCCCGAACAGTCACCGGGCGGTTCCACTTCCACACCCGCGTCATGACCGCGTCTTCGAGTTCTCCCAATGGGCGAGGCACAGTTCCGCACGATATCCGGAGAACATGAACAAAAAGGGCGTACGACTCGAAAACCACACGAGTCGTACGCCGTTGGGGTGCGAGGCGCCGGGCTGCGAGCCTCAGCGGTCGCCGTCGGAGGCCGGGCGGGCGCGGTCCGCGCGGGCGAGCGCCGCGTCGACGGCCGCGTCCTCCTTGGCCTTGTTGGGGCCACCCTGGGTCTTCACGATCACCCTGATCACAGCGATGAACAGTGCGGCCATCACGAAGGGGGGCAGCAGCGCGGAGACGTAGTCCATGCGTCCAGGGTAGCCAGGGCTAGACGGCGGCCAACTGGTGGGGCGGGTTCGCCGGCGGGGCACCGGGCTTCCGCTTGGGCGGGAACACCTCGCCCGGGGTGGGTACGGGCCGGCGGCCCGGCCGGGGAGCGTCGGGCCGGGGCGCGGGGCCCGGCTTGTCGGCAGGCTGCGCGGGACGGGCGGGCCGGGACGGCTTGGGCGGCTGCTCGGCGGGCTCCTCACCGGCGGAACGCGCGGGTGCCGCCCACGCGGACCGGCCGCCCGGCAGGGCGGTGAGCAGGGCGCGCGCGGGGGCGCCGACGCCGGAGCGGGAGGCCGGGACGACCACCGTCCGCACCGCGCGCCCCGCGAAGCGGGCGCGCACGTCGCGCTCCGCGAGGGAGCGGCAGCGGTCCAGGAGCGCGGCCACCGTGGGATTGCCGCGCAGGGCACGCAGCGCCGCGAGGTCGTCCGGCTGGGGGCGGTACCCGGCTTCCAGGGCCTCCTCCAGCAGGGCCGTGTAGCCCGTGACCGTGCCGGGGAGCGCGGCGCGGTAGCGGGCGAGGTCGGCCAGCAGGAAGGCCCTCAGGCGGGCGTCCTCGCGGGTCGCCTCGTCGACGGACTCGGCGAGCCGGAGGCAGTCCTGGACGTCCTCCGCCGAGGCGGGACTGGGGTTCAGGGCGAGGGCGAGGGCACGACGGAGCACACGCAGCTCCTCAGCGCCGAACGCCATGCCGCCGCGGGTTCCGTGGGGCGTGGGCATACGGCGACGATACGCGCTAATCAGACAAAAGAGGCCCGCGCGGGGGCGCGTGGCGCCGGGGACCACCCGCGTGGAGGGATCTCGGGGTGGGGATCGTGGAGCGGGGGTGCCTACAGCTCGGAGCGCGGGTGGATTCGGCGGGTGCGGCCGGGTGCGGGCTGATCGCGCCCACGCGGCGGAGCCGGACACGGGGCGCGGGGAACGGCGCGAGAAACCACGACGACCGCCGCGCCCGCGGGCACACTCCCGCGGCCCCGAGCCGCACGGCGCCCTCAGAGACGCGACACGTTCCGCTCGTACACCAGCCGCAGTCCGATCAGCGTCAGCCACGGTTCGTGCTCGTCGATCACCGAGGACTCGCCCAGCACCATCGGCGCCAACCCGCCCGTGGCGATCACCGTCACCTCCTCCGGGTCGTCCGCCAGCTCGCGGACCATACGGCTCACCACGCCGTCGACCTGCCCGGCGAACCCGTAGACGATGCCCGCCTGCATCGCCTCGACCGTGTTCTTGCCGATCACGCTGCGCGGCCGGGCCACCTCGATCTTGCGCAGCTGCGCGCCCTTGACACCGAGCGCGTCGACGGAGATCTCGATGCCGGGGGCGATGACACCGCCGACGTACTCGCCGCGCGCGCTGACCGCGTCGAACGTCGTGGCGGTACCGAAGTCGACGACGATCGCGGGCCCGCCGTACAGCTCGACCGCGGCGACCGCGTTGATGATGCGGTCGGCACCGACCTCCTTGGGGTTGTCGGTGAGGATCGGCACGCCGGTCTTCACGCCCGGCTCGACGAGGACCGCCGGGACGTCCCCGTAGTAGCGCCGGGTCACCTCGCGCAGCTCGTGCAACACCGAGGGCACCGTCGCGCAGATCGCGATGCCGTCGATGCCGTCGCCGAGTTCCTCGCCGAGCAGGGGGTGCATGCCCATGAGGCCCTGGAGGAGGACCGCCAGTTCGTCGGCGGTGCGGCGCGAGTCCGTGGAGATGCGCCAGTGTTCGACGATGTCCTCGCCGTCGAACAGTCCGAGGACGGTGTGGGTGTTGCCCACGTCGATCGTCAGCAGCATGTCCGGCCCCCGTCCCTACTCGGCCGCGCGCAGGTCGAGGCCGATGTCCAGGATCGGGGACGAGTGGGTCAGGGCCCCGACGGCCAGGTAGTCGACGCCGGTGTCCGCGTACGCCCTGGCGCCCGCGAGCGTGAGGCGCCCGGAGGCCTCCAGCAGCGCGCGGCCGGCGACGAGAGCGACGGCCTCCTCGCACTCCAGGGGCGTGAAGTTGTCCAGGAGGATCAGGTCGGCGCCCGCGTCGACGACCTCGCGGAGCTGGTGGAGGGTGTCGACCTCGACCTCGATGGGCACCTCGGGGAACATCTCGCGGACGGCCTTGAATGCCTGCGCGACCCCGCCGGCGGCGACCACGTGGTTGTCCTTGACGAGGGCCGCGTCGGACAGTGACATGCGGTGGTTGACGCCGCCGCCGCAGCGGACCGCGAACTTCTCCAGGGAGCGCAGCCCCGGCGTGGTCTTCCTGGTGTCGCGGACCTTCGCCTTGGTGCCCTCCAGGGCGTCCGCCCACGCGCGCGTGGCGGTCGCGATGCCGGACAGGCGGCACAGCAGGTTCAGGGCGCTGCGTTCGGCGGTGAGGAGGTCGCGGGTGGCGCCGGTGACGCTGAGGAGCTTCTGCCCGGCCTCCACACGGTCGCCGTCGTCGACGTGGCGCTCGACCTCGAACTCGTCGGAGCAGGCCACCGACAGGACCGCCTCGGCGACCCTGAGGCCCGCCACGACGCCGCCCTCGCGGGCGGTGAAGTCGGCGGTGGCGCGGGCGTCCTCGGGGATCGTCGCGACGGTGGTGACGTCGACGCCGTGGTCGAGGTCCTCCTGGATGGCGACGTTGGCGATGTCCTCGACCTCGACGGGGTCGAGTCCGGCGTCGGCCAGGAGCTGGGCGAGCGCGGGGTCGAGCCCGCACTCCAGGTACTCCTCGCCCGTGAGGCCGTCGTCGGCGCCGCACGCGCAGCCGTCGCCGCAGCCGCCTGCGGAGGCGAGGGGAAGTTCGGGGGTGCTCACGTCTGTCACTGCTCCTGGTGATGCGGCCGGGTCGGGGGGAAGTCTGCGGTATCCGTGGTGTGTAGAGCGAGCGTGCGGTCCGGTTCGAGCCGTACGACGATGTGGCGGCGCCAGTCGGTGTCGTCGCGGTCGGCGTGGTCCTCGCGCCAGTGGCAGCCGCGGGTCTCCTCGCGCAGCCGGGCGGCGGCGACCAGGACGCGGGCCACGCACAGGAGGTTGGTGGTCTCCCAGGTGTCGACGCCGGGCTCGGCCGTCTTGCCGTTCTCGGCGAGCGCGTCGCGGGCCTCGGCGTGCAGCCGCTCCAGGGCCGCGGCGGCGGTCGCCAGGGACGCCTCGGACCGCAGGACGCCGGCGCCCTCGGTCATGGTCCGCTGGATCGCGAACCGTGCCTCCGGGGCGAGCAGCGGGTGCGCGGGCTGCTCGTCGTACGGGACGGGCTGGGGCACCCGCGCGCGCAGACCGTTCTCCGCGTGGGCCGCCGCGATGTCGGCGACGATGCGCTCGGCGTAGACCAGGCCCTCCAGCAGGGAGTTCGAGGCGAGCCGGTTGGCGCCGTGGACGCCGGTGCAGGCGACCTCGCCGCAGGCGTACAGGCCGGGGACGGTGGTACGGCCGTGGGAGTCGGTGCGGACGCCGCCGGAGGCGTAGTGGGCGGCCGGGGCAACCGGGATGGGCTCGGTGACGGGGTCGAGGCCGTGGGCGCGGCAGGCGGCGAGGATCGTCGGGAAGCGGTGCTCCCACATGTCGGCGCCGAAGTGCCGGGCGTCCAGGTACATGTGCTCGGCGCCCTGCTCCTGCATCCGGCGCATGATGCCCTTGGCGACGATGTCGCGCGGCGCCAGCTCCGCCAGCTCGTGCTGCCCGAGCATGAAGCGGGTGCCGCCGGCGTCGACCAGGTGGGCGCCCTCGCCACGGACGGCCTCGGACACCAGCGGCTGCTGGCCCTCGGCGTCCGCGCCGAGGAACAGCACGGTGGGGTGGAACTGCACGAATTCGAGGTCGGAGACCTCGGCGCCCGCGCGCAGGGCGAGGGCCACGCCGTCGCCGGTGGACACGGACGGGTTGGTGGTGGCGGAGAAGACCTGGCCCATGCCGCCGGTGGCCAGGACCACGGCGGGGGCGTGGACGGCTCCCACGCCGTCGTGCTGGCCCTCCCCCATGACGTGCAGGGTGACACCGGCGGTGCGGCCCTCGGCGTCCGTCAGCAGGTCCAGGACGAGCGCGTTCTCGATCGTGCGCAGGCCACGCGCGCGTACCGCCTCGACGAGGGCCCGGGAGATCTCCGCGCCGGTGGCGTCGCCGCCCGCGTGGGCGATGCGGCGGCGGTGGTGGCCGCCCTCGCGGGTCAGCTCCAGGCCGCCTTCCTCGGACTCGTCGAAGTGGGCGCCGGTCGCGATGAGACGGCGGACGGCGTCGGGGCCCTCGGTGACGAGGAGGCGTACGGCCTGCTCGTCGCAGAGGCCGGCACCCGCGACGAGGGTGTCGTCCAGGTGCTGTTCGGGGGTGTCGCCCTCGCCGAGGGCGGCGGCGATGCCGCCCTGGGCCCAGCGGGTGGAGCCGTCGTCGAGACGGGCCTTGGTGACGACGACCGTGTCGAGGCCGGCGGCCTCGCAGCGCAGCGCGGCGGTGAGGCCGGCGACGCCGGAGCCCACGACGACGACGTCGGCGGCGATGGACCAGCCCGGCGCGGGAGCGGGCAGGTGGGGGCGAGCGTGAAGCGCTCCCGTCCCGGGGTGGTGGTGGGTGGCGGGCGGGCGTATGCCTGTGCTGCTCACGAGGCGGCTCCGAAGCTCAGCGGGATGTTGTCGATCAGCCGGGTCGTCCCCACGCGGGCCGCGACGGCGAGGACGGCTTCGCCGGTGAAGTCGTCGGGGATGTCGGTGAAGTCGGACGGGTCCACCAGGGCCAGGTAGTCCAGTTCCAGCGGTGGCTTCATGCGCAGGGCCTCGTCGAGGACCAGCCGGGCGGCCGCGCGGACGGCGGCGGGGCCGCCGGGCGCGGACTTGGCCATGGCGTGGGCGTCGGCGGCCGCGCGGGACTCGCCGAGCGCGCTGAGCGCCTCGGCACGCGCACGCGTGGCGGGCACCTCGCGGGCGCGCGCGCGGAGCGCCTCCTGCGCGGCGTGCCGGTCCCGGCCCGCGAACAGGGCCTGGGAGAGGGCGAGGGCCGTGCGGCGTTCCGGCGCGGACAGGTAGCGGTTGCGGCTGGAGAGGGCCAGCCCGTCGGGTTCGCGGACGGTGGGGACGGCGACGACGTCCACGCCGAAGTTGAGGTCCTTGACCATGCGGCGGATCAGGGCGAGCTGCTGGGCGTCCTTCTGGCCGTAGAGCGCCACGTCGGGGCGGGTGAGGTGGAGCAGCTTGGCGACGACGGTGAGCATGCCGTCGAAGTGGCCGGGGCGGGAGGCGCCCTCCAGCCGTCCGCCCATGGGGCCGGCGGTGACGCGGACCTGGGGTTCGCCGCCGGGGTAGACCTCGTCGACGGACGGGGCGAACACGACGTCGGCGCCGGACTGTTCGGCGAGCTTGACGTCGGCGTCCAGGGTGCGCGGGTAGCGGTCGAGGTCCTCGCCCGCGCCGAACTGGAGGGGGTTCACGAAGACGGTGACGACGACCTCGCCCTCGGCGCCCGCGATCCCGCGCGCGGTGCGGACCAGGGTGGCGTGGCCCTCGTGCAGGGCACCCATGGTCATCACGACGGCGCGGCGGCCCGCACGCGTGCGTGCGTGCAGTTCGGCGGCGGTGCGCAGCACGGTGGTGGTCATCCGGCGTTCCCTCCGGTCCCGGTGGTCCCGCCCGCTCCGTTCGCGAGCACCCCGAGGAGGTCCTCGGCGAGCTCCGGCTTGAGCAGGCCGTGGGCGAGGGCCCGGTCGGCGGTGGCGCGGGCCATCGCCAGATACCCGGACACGGTGGCGGGGGCGTGCGTGCGCAGCTCGGCGATGTGCGCGGCGACCGTGCCCGCGTCCCCGCGCGCGACGGGGCCGGTGAGGGCGGCGTCCCCGGACCGCAGGGCGTTGTCGAGGGCGGCGCCGAGGAGCGGGCCGAGCATGCGGTCGGGGGCCGTGACACCGGCCGTGCGCAGCAGCTCGATGGACTGGGCGACCAGGGTGACCAGGTGGTTGGCGCCGAGGGCGAGGGCCGCGTGGTAGAGCGGGCGGTTCGCCTCGGCGATCCACTCGGGCTCGCCGCCCATCTCGATCACCAGGGCCTCGGCGGCCAGCCGCAGCTCCTCGGGCGCCGTGACCCCGAAGGAGCACCCGGCGAGTCGCTGCACGTCCACGGCGGTCCCGGTGAACGTCATCGCGGGGTGCAGCGCGAGGGGCAGCGCCCCGGCCCGCAGCGCCGGGTCCAGCACCTTCGCGCCGTACCGCCCGGAGGTGTGCACCAGCAGTTGTCCCGGTCGGACGGAACCGGTCTCGGCGAGGCCCTCCACGAGGCCCGGCAGGGCGTCGTCGGGGACGGTCAGCAGAACCAGGTCGGCGTGGCGCAGCACGTCGGCCGGGGGCATCAGCGGCACGTCGGGCAGCAGCTCGGCGGCGCGTCGCCGGGAGGCGTCGGAGACTCCCGACACGGCCACCGGGCGGTGTCCCGCGAGCCGCAGCGACGCGGCCAGCGCCGGGCCGACGCGGCCGGCGCCCACGACGCCGACGGTGAGCCGCGCGGGGCGGTCCTTCGGCTCTGGTTGCTGGAATGTACTCACTCGTGGTGGCCTTCCCGTTCCAGTCCGCTCCGGGTACCGGACGATTTCTCGTCATGTTAACGCGATTGGTTCGAGGGCCGTTCGGTTGTCCACAGGCTGTGGGTTTCCGTGTGGAATGTCCGCAGGTCACGACGGTGCGACATGCGTGTGCCCGGAGGGCGGCGCACGGGATGATCCGGGGATGACTGACGCGGCGGGCAGGACGACGGCACACACGCACGACGGGACGGACTCCACGGAGGGGCCCGCGGCGCACGAGCGGCACGAGCAGTCCGCGGCGGACGCGGCGGATCCGGCGGGCGCGGCCGGCGCGGCCGACGAGGCCGGCGGGGAGTCCGCGGCGATGTCCCGGTACCGGCGGCGGGTGGTCGCGCACCGCGCGGCGGACCGGGTGCTGTCGCGGCCGGGCGCCCTGGCGACGGTCCGGGAGCGGCTGGCCGTGCTGGACGCGGCCGGGGACCTGTACGACCTGGACGAGTCTGCGGACCTCTACGGCAACGGGGTCGTCGAGACCCTGGAGGAGCGGACGGCCGCGCTGCTCGGCACGGAGGCCGCCGCCTTCTTCCCGACCGGCACGATGGCCCAGCAGGTGGCCCTGCGCTGCTGGGCGGCCCGGACCGGGAACCCGGCTGTCGCACTGCACGCCCTGTCCCATCCCGAGGTGCACGAACGGAACGCGTTCAGCCAGCTCAGCGGGTTGCGCCCGGTCCGGCTGACGGGTGAGGCCCGGCAGCCGACCGCCGGCGAGGTCGAGGGCCTCCCCGAACCCTTCGGGACGCTGATGCTCGAACTTCCCCTCAGGGAGGCCGGGTTCGTGCTGCCGACCTGGGAGGAGCTGACGGCGCTGACCGAGGCGGCGCGGGAACGCGACGCGGTGGTCCACTTCGACGGGGCCCGACTGTGGGAGTCGGCCACGTACCTCGGCCGCCCGGTGGACGAGATCGCGTCCCTCGCCGACAGCGTCTACGTCTCGTACTACAAGTCCCTCGACGCCTACGGCGGTGCCGCGGTCGCCGGTCCCCGGGCCCTGGTCGAGGACCTGAGGACCTGGCGGCACCGCTACGGCGGCCAGCTGTTCCAGCAGTTCCCGACCGCGCTGTCGGCCCTGGTGGGGCTGGAACGGGAGCTGCCCCGCCTGCCGGAGTACGTCCGGCACGCGCGCGTGGTCGCCGCCGCGCTGCGCGAGGGGTTCGCCCGGGCGGGGGTGCCGTGGGCGCGGGTGCACCCCGAGGTGCCGCACACGCAGGAGTTCCAGGTGTGGCTGCCGTACGACGCCGACGTCGCCGCGGAGGCCGCGGTCCGGCAGGGCGAGGAGACAGGGACACTGCTGTTCGCCCGCGCCTGGGACAGGGGCGGTCCGGGACTGGCCGTCACCGAGGTGGAGGTGCGGGCGGCGGGGCTGGAGTGGACCGCGGAGGACGTACGGCGGGCGGCGGAGGACTTCGTGGCGCGGGTGGGGACGGTGGTCGAGGCGCAAGGGTGAGGCCCGTGCCGCGGGCAGAAGGGTGAGGCCGGTGCCCTGGGGGTCGCGGGCGAGGACCCTGGGGCGGGTCGCTGCGGGCGAGGACCCTGCTCGGCCGTGGCGGGCGAGGACCCCGCTCGGTCGTGGCGGGCGGGCGTCCGCGCCGGGGGCGTTGTCGGTGGTCGGGTGCACCATGGGGTCATGAGCGTGCGCATCGACATCACGGGGCTGCGGCCGGAGCGGGTGGCCTTCGTGCCCTCTCCCCTGGCCGAGCTCGGCATGGCGCTGCACGTGCTGGCCGAGCCGGGGCACCATCCGGGGGCGCAGGGCTGGGCGACCGGGGTGGCCGCCCGGCTCGATCCGCATCTCGCGGACCGGATGTGCGAGGCGGACTTCCTGTGGCGCACGACGTTCTCGGACCTGTTCATGCCGTTCGCCGGTGTTCCCGGCCGGGCCACGCTCCCCGGTGGGACCCTCGCCGAGGAGCTGGACCTGCTCGACAAGCTGACGGACGACCAGTTCGTGGACGCGGGGCTGGAGTTCGTCTGCACCCCAGGCTACGACGCGCGGAAGCGGGACGTGCTGTCCGATCCGGAGACGCGCCGGCTCGCCCTGGAGCTGGCCGCCGCGCGGGGGCCGCGGCAGGTGCGGTTCGCGCAGCGGCTGCTGGCGGACCCGCCGGCCGTGCGGGCCTGGCTGCGGCAGTTCCTGGAGGACTGCGACGAGGCGTTCTTCGCCGAGACGTGGTCCCGGCTGCGCCACACCCTCGCCGCGGACGCCCGCCACAAGACGGAGCTGCTGCGGCACAAGGGGCTGGCCGAGGCGCTGGGTGCCGTGTCCCCGTCGATCGCCCACGACGAGGCGGCGGCCCGGATCACCGTGGACAAGCTGGTCGAGAGCCGGACGGCCACGGAGGACGGGGGCCTGCTCCTGGTGCCGACCAGCCTCGGCCGGCCCCACCTCACCGTCCTGCACCGGTTCGGCTGGCAGCCGGTCCTGCAGTACCCGGTCGGTGGCGCCGAGCCCGTGGCGCCGCCGTCGGTGGAGCAGCTCGCGCTGCGCATGACCGCCCTGTCGCACCCGGTCCGGATGCGTCTGTGCCGCAATCTCGCCCGCAGCGCGTACACCACGGGCGAGCTGGCCCAGATGCTGGGCATGACGGCACCGGAGATATCCCGGCACCTCGCCGTCCTGAAGAAGGCGGACCTCCTGACGACCCGTCGCCGCGGCCGGTACGTCCTGCACCAGTTGGACGTGGCGGTGGTGGCCCGTCTCGGCAGCGACTTCCTGGAAGGGGTCCTGCGGTAGACGGGGTGATCTGAGCCGAACAGGTGAGCGACCCGCGCCGGTCCCGTCTGCGGCAACGGCGACCGAGGAGAGCGGACGGAACATGCGATGGACCGTGCGCGGCGAGCACATGCCGGGGAGGCTCACGGCGTCCGGTGCGGGGCGCGTGTCACGCCGGGGTCACGCTCCCGCGGACGGCGGGGAGCCGGCCGGCTCAGCCGTGGCCGCCGGCCCGCACCAGCCCGGTCTCGTAGGCGAGGACGACGACCTGGACGCGGTCGCGCAGGCCCAGTTTGGTGAGGATGCGGCCGACGTGGGTCTTGACCGTGGCCTCGGACAGGACGAGACGGGCGGCGATCTCGCCGTTGGACAGGCCCTGGGCGACGAGGATCATCACCTCGCGTTCCCGTTCGGTGAGCCGCTCCAGTTCCTTGTGCTCGGGATCGGCGGCGCCCGGCAGCATCGGCGCGAACCGGTCGAGCAGCCGCCGGGTCGTGGAGGGCGCGACGACGGCGTCGCCGCTGTGCACGGAACGGATCGCGGCGAGCAGTTCGCCGGGCGGCACGTCCTTGAGCATGAAGCCGGAGGCGCCCGCCTTCAGCCCGGAGAACGCGTACTCGTCGAGGTCGAAGGTGGTCAGGATGAGCACCTTCGGCGGGTTCGGTTCGGCGCAGATCCGGCGGGTCGCCTCGACGCCGTCCAGCTTCGGCATCCGGACGTCCATGAGGACCACGTCCACGGCCGTCGAGCGCACCGCCTGGAGGGCCTCGACGCCGTCGCCCGCCTCGGCCACGACCTCCATGTCCGGCTGGGCCGCCAGCACCATCCGGAAACCGGTGCGCAGCAGCACCTGGTCGTCGACGAGCATTACGCGGATCGCCATCGGGGTCCTCTTCCGTGTCCGTGGGGTGTCGCCGGGTGCCGTCCGTGACAGGTGTCAGCCGGAGGCATGATCGTGTCAGTGTGCGGGTTTGAGGGGCAGGAGGGCGCTGATGCGGAAGCCGCCACCGGGCCGGGGACCCGCGTCGAGCGTGCCGCCGACCATACCGACGCGCTCGCGCATCCCGATCAGGCCGTGCCCCTGGCCGTCCACGCCGCCCTCCTCGTACAGCTCGTGCGGGGCGCCCTTGCCGTCGTCCTCGACGAGCAGACCGAGCCCGTCGTCGAAGTAGACCAGCCGGACGCTCGCACCCGCGTTCGGGCCGCCGTGCTTGCGGGTGTTGGTGAGGGCCTCCTGGACGATGCGGTACGCCGTCAGCTCCACCCCGCTGGGCAGCGGGCGCGGGGTGCCCTCGATCTTGAAGTCGACGGGCAGCCCGGCGGTGCGGCACTGCTCCACGAGGTCGTCGATCTGCTCGACGTCCGGCTGCGGGACGTACTCGCCGCCCTCCTGGTGCTCGCCGGTGCGCAGGACGCCCAGCAGGCGGCGCATCTCGGCGAGGGCCTGACGGCCGGTGGAGGAGATGGTCTCCAGGGCCTTCTTCGCCTGGTCGGGGGCGGCGTCCAGCACGTACGCGGCACCGTCGGCCTGGACGACCATCACCGACACGTTGTGCGCGACGACGTCGTGCAGTTCCCGGGCGATCCGGGCGCGCTCGGCGGCGACGGCGACCTTGGCCTGCGCCTCGCGCTCCTTCTCCAGGCGGGCGGCACGCTCCTCCAGCTGCGCGAAGTACGCCCGGCGGGTGCGCAGCGAGTCGCCGAGCACCCAGGCGAGGGCGAACGGCACCGTCAGGATGACCGCGAGCACGGCGTTGCCGAGCATCCCCGACTGCTGGTCCTGCCACCGCATCTGCGCCAGCGGCGCCGCGCACAGCCCGCCGGCCAGGGCGAACCGGGAGGCCCAGCGGGCGCCGTCCGCGGCGACCGTGTAGATGACCACCAGCATCGCGAAGTCGGCCGGGATCATGGGCACGTCGAGGATCAGCTGCGCGAGGCCCGCGAGGGCGGCCAGCACCAGCGTCTTCTCCGGCATGCGCCGCCGCAGGGCGACCGCCAGGCACAGGGCCAGCGTGATCGGCACGAGAGCGGAATAGCTGACACCCACCGCGTGGTCGGTGTTGATAGGTCCGCCCAGCACGGACATCCCGAGCAGGACGAGGGCCCAGAAGGCATCGACCCATGTCGGGTGCCTGCGGAGGAAGTCATAGAGGCGCTGCACGTAACCCAGCGTAGGGAAGCGCGCGGCGCAGCGGGGTCAACCGGAGGATCGATCCATGACAGGGCCAAGTACTCCCCAAGGTGGAGGCGGCATAGCCTCTGGCGGCGAGGGATCACCGGGACGTCGGGAGGGTTGCGTGGCGCACGACCGCGGGTCGCAGGAGGCCGGCCGCTCCGCCGCGCCGGATCGGCACGGGTCACGGCCGTCCGCCCCCGGCGGGACGGGCCGGTGGCTGCCGTGGCGGGCCGCCACCGAGGAGGCCCTGTACGGGGCCCAGGGCTTCTACCGGCGGCCGGAGGGGCCCGCCGGGCACTTCCGGACCTCCGTGCACGCGTCCGCGCTCTACGCGGGCGCCGTGGCACGGCTGCTGTGCCGGGTGGACGAGGCACTGGGGCGGCCCCGCGAACTGGGGTTCGTGGACATGGGCGCGGGCCGGGGCGAGCTGGGCGCCGGGGTTCTGGCGGCGCTCCCCGCGGACGTGGCCGCCCGCACGCGGGCGTACGCCGTCGAGATCGCCGACCGGCCGGCGGGACTCGACGACCGCGTCGAGTGGCGGGCCGAGCCGCCGGAGCGGGTCCGCGGGCTGCTGTTCGCCAACGAGTGGCTGGACAACGTGCCGGTGGACGTCGTGGAGGTGGACGCGGCGGGCACGGCCCGGCTGGTCCTGGTCCGCGCGGACGGCCGGGAACGGCTCGGGGAGCCGGTCGGCGGCGAGGCGGCGGCCTGGCTGGAGCGGTGGTGGCCGACGGCCGGGGAGGAGGGGCTGCGGGCCGAGATCGGGCTGCCCCGGGACCGTGCCTGGGCCGCGGCCGTCGCGGGCGTCGAACGGGGGCTCGCGGTCGCCGTCGACTACGCGCACCGCGCGGACGCCCGGCCGCCCTTCGGGACGCTCACCGGCTTCCGGGAGGGCCGTCAGACGGCGCCCGTGCCGGACGGTTCCCGCGACATCACCGCGCACGTCGCCCTGGACGCCTGCGCGCTGCCGGGCGCGCGGCTGCTGACCCAGCGGGACGCGCTGCGGGCCCTCGGCGTCACCGCCGGCCGCCCCCCGCTGTCCCTGGCGGCCACGGACCCCACCGCGTACGTACGCGCCCTCGCGGCCGCCGGGGAGGCCGCCGAACTCACCGCGCCGGGCGGACTCGGCGACTTCGGCTGGCTGATCCAGCCGGTGGGCATCCCCCACCCGCTCGGGGACGGCGACACGGAGAACGCCACGGAGTACGGCACCGAGGACGCCACCGAGGACGGCACCGAGGACGCCACTGAGCACGGCACTGAGCACGGCACTGAGCACGACGAGACGTGCGACGGGAAGCAAGGCGGGCAGTACGACGGGAAGCGCGACGGCGCATAGACAGGGGTTCGCCGTCAGTCCACTTGTCGACGTATTCGTCGACGTGCTTGTCGATCTACTTGTCGATGTCCCCCACCACGAAGAACATCGATCCCAGGATCGCCACCATGTCGGCCACCAGGGTCCCCGGCAGCAGTTCCGTGAGGGCCTGGATGTTGTTGTAGGAGGCCGAGCGGAGCTTCAGCCGGTACGGGGTCTTCTCGCCCTTGCTGACGAGGTAGTAGCCGTTGATGCCGAGGGGGTTCTCGGTCCAGGCGTAGGTGTGGCCCTCGGGCGCCTTGAGGACCTTGGGCAGGCGCTGGTTGATCGGCCCGGGCGGCAGTTCGGCGAGCCGGTCCAGGCAGGCGTCGGCGAGGGCGAGGGAGACATGGGTCTGCTCCAGCAGGCACTCGAAGCGGGCGAGGCAGTCGCCCTCGTCGCGGGTGACGACCTTGAGGACGTCCTGGAGCTCCCCGTACGCCAGATAGGGCTCGTCGCGCCGCAGGTCGAAGTCGACGCCGGACGCGCGGGCGATCGGCCCGCTCACCCCGTACGCGTGCACGGCCTCGGCGGAGAGGACGCCCACGTCCCGCGTGCGGCCCCGGAAGATCTCGTTGCCGAGGACGAGGTCGTCGAAGACGCCCATGCGGGAGCGGACGTCCGCGACGGCGGCACGCGCGCGTGCGGTCCAGCCGGCCGGCAGGTCCTCCTTGAGGCCGCCGACGCGGTTGAACATGTAGTGCATGCGCCCGCCGGAGATCTCCTCCATGACGTTCTGGAGCTCCTCGCGCTCCCGGAAGGCGTAGAACACCGCCGTGATGCCGCCCAGCTCCAGCGGGTACGAGCCGAGGAACATCAGATGGTTCAGGACCCGGTTCAGCTCGGCGAGGAGCGTCCGCATCCAGACCGCGCGCTCGGGAACCTCCATGCCGAGCATGCGTTCGACACCGAGGACGACGCCCAGCTCGTTCGAGAAGGCGGAGAGCCAGTCGTGGCGGTTGGCGAGCATGATGATCTGGCGGTAGTCGCGGGCCTCGAACAGCTTCTCCGCGCCGCGGTGCATGTAGCCGATCACCGGCTCCGCGTGCGTGATGCGCTCGCCGTCCAGGACGAGCCGCAACCGCAGCACACCGTGCGTGGACGGGTGCTGCGGTCCGATGTTCAGCACCATGTCCGTGCTCTCGGCGGCACCGCCGATACCGACCGTCGTCTCTCTGGTCTCCGTCGGGGGAGTCATGGACACAGTCTGTCGTACGTACGCTGGCGGCATGGAGACGGGGACCGTGGAGGACGGCGCCGAGCGGGCGCAGGGCGAGCCGGTGTGGACGGGACTGCCGCGCGGGCTGCTTCGGATGAGACGACTGCTGCTGGTGGTGTGGCTGGGCCCGATCGCGATCGGTACGGGCGTTCTGCTGGGCTGGCTGGCGGGGCCCGGCTGGGCGGCGTTCGCGCTGCTGCCGCTGGGCCTGATGCTGTGGGGCTGGCCGATGCTGGGACGCAACTGGCGCTCCTGGCGGTACGCCGAGCGGGCCGACGACCTGCTGATCAGCCGGGGGGTTCTGTGGCGTGAGGAGACCGTCGTGCCGTACGGGCGCATGCAGTTGGTCGAGGTGACGTCCGGGCCGGTGGAAAGGCACTTCGGGCTGGCGAGCGTGCAGCTCCACACGGCGGCGGCCGCCACCGACGCCCGGATCCCCGGCCTCGAACCCGAGGAGGCGGAACGTCTCCGCGACCGGCTGACCCAGCTGGGCGAGGCCCGATCGGCGGGGCTGTGACCAGGCCGGCCCCCGGCGCCGACGACGCCGTGAACAGCACGCGGAACACGCCGTCGGCACACCGGGCGACGGCAGAGCACAGGGCCGCGGAGCATCCGGCGGCGGAACATCGGGCGGCGGAACATCGGGCCGGTGAGGACGCGCGGTCGTCGGCCGCCGAGGAACCGAGGGCCGCCGCACCCGAGCGACGGACGGACTCGTACGGGGACGGAGTCGGGGAGGACGCCGGGGACGGGGTCGGGTCCAGGGACGGAGCCGGGGACGGGGTCGGGGCCGGGGCCGGGGAGGTCTCCGGCGGGCCGGTGGCCGTCGTGGAGCAGCGGCTGCATCCCGTGACGCCGCTGCGGCGGGCCTGGGCGCCGGTGGCGGTGGTCATCGGCTGGGCGGTGCACGATCCCGACGGGGCGCAGCGCCAGCTCACCCGGCTGGACCCGTCCACCCTCCTGATCGGGCTGGCCGTGCTGGTGCCGGCCGCCGTCCTCTACGGCTTCCTGACCTGGTGGTTCACTCACTTCGCGGTGACCGAGAGCGAACTGCGCATCCGTACCGGCCTGCTGTTCCGCCGGACCGCCCACATCCGCCTCGAACGCATCCAGGCCGTCGACGTCACCCGCCCGCTGCTGGCCCGGATCGCGGGCGTCGCGAAACTCAGACTCGACGTCGTCGGCACCGACAAGAAGGACGAGCTGGCGTACCTCGGCGAGGGCACCGCCCGTGCGCTGCGCGCCGAACTCCTCGCCCGCGCGGCCGGTTTCGCCCCCGACACCGCGCAGGACGTCGGCGAGGCGCCGGTACGGCAGCTGCTGAAGGTCCCGCCGGGCGTCCTGGCCGTCTCCCTGGTGCTCACCGGCGCCACCTGGGGCACCCTGCTGGCTGCGGTCGTGGTGCCCTCGGTGCTGTGGATCGCCACGGAGAGCCTGTGGACGGTCCTCGCGACCGCGCTCCCGCTGCTCGGCGCGGCGGGGGCGAACAGCGTGGGCCGGTTCGTCGGCGAGTACGACTGGACGGTGGGCGAGTCCCCGGACGGCCTCCGCATCGACCACGGGCTCCTCGACCGCGCGCACGAGACGGTACCGCCCGGCCGGGTGCAGACCGTACGTGTCGTGGAACCGCTGCTGTGGCGGCGGCGCGGATGGGTACGGGTCGAGCTGGACGTGGCCGGGTCCTCGAACTCCGTGCTCATACCGGTCGCGCCGCGCGAGGTCGCCGAGTCCGTGATCGCCCGGGTGCTGCCGGGCGTGCGCGTGCCGGACGCGGCGGCGCTCCTGCGACCGCCGGCACGGGCCCGGTGGTGCGTGCCGCTGTGGTGGAAGGGGCACGGGCTGGCCGTCACCGACACGGTGTTCGCCGCGCGGCAAGGGCTGCTCCGCAGGCAGTTGGCGCTGGTGCCGCACGCGAAGGTCCAGAGCGTACGACTGGCGCAGGGCCCCTGGGAACGGTTCAAGCGCGTCGCCGACGTCCACGTCGACACCGGCGCGAACAAGACGGTGACCGCCCGCCTCCGCGACGCCACCGAGGCAGCCGTGCTCCTCCACGCCCAGGCCGAACGCTCCCGGACGGGGCGCCGGGAGGCGC
Source organism: Streptomyces sp. HM190 (assembly GCF_009857135.1). Lineage (GTDB taxonomy): Bacteria > Actinomycetota > Actinomycetes > Streptomycetales > Streptomycetaceae > Streptomyces > Streptomyces heilongjiangensis. The sequence goes on along the minus strand of NZ_CP047318.1, from coordinate 4,958,653 downwards.
TGCCGGACAGGTGGATGGTCTAGCACCGGCCCCCGGGACGGAACGCGGGTGCCGTGACACACCGAGGCCGCCCAGCGCGTGGCGCGGGCGGCCTCGGTGTGTCACAGCCGGTGTGGGTCGGCCGGGCAGGTCGTGCCGGGCAGGTGCCGGGCAGGTCGTGCCGGCGCTCTCAGGACGCCGCCGTCCGCAGGCCCTGGAGGTCGATCTGCTCCGTCTCGTCGTGGGCGGTGAGGTCGATGACCTGGCCGATCCCGCGGGCCGCCTCGTCCATGCGCTTGAACTGCGCCTCGGACTCGGCCTTGTGCAGTGCGAGCGCCTCCTGCCCGACCACGTCGGCGAGGTCCTCGTTCTGCACGGCCTCGATCGCGTCCGCCTCCTTCTGCGTGCCGAAGAAGTCGAACCCGCCCTCGACGGCCGTCCGCCGCTGCGGCGCCGCCGGGGCCACGGCCACGGCGGTCGGCACCGTGAAGTGACCGCCCGGCGGAACCGCCGGCGGCACGGGCCCCACGGGCTCCGACGACGACTCCGGCTGCGACGACTCCCGCTCCCGCTGCGGCTCCGTCTCGGACTCCGACTGCGACTGCGCGGGAACGGGCTCGGCCGGTACCGGGGCCGGCGGTACGGGCTGGGCGGCCGCGTGCTCGTGCTCGTCGACCGCCCCCGGCTTCCCCGCCGGATCGTCCTCCTCGGCGGTCACGGCCGGAACCCGCACCGCCTCGTCACCCTCGGCGGAACGTCCCTGCCGGGTGCCACCGCCGTTCGGCCCGTCCGGATCGTCCTCGGGCGTACCGCCCTTGCCTGAACCGGCCTTCACCGACAGCGCCTTGACGGGCGCGTCCGCGGTCACGCCCCCGGACACTCGCTCATCGCCCGCCTCGGCGGACTCGCCCGGCTCCGACGCCCGCCCGGCCTCGGGGGCGTCGGCGGCGGTCTCGGCCTCAGCCGTGGCCTGGCCCACGCCCTGGCCCACGCCGTCCCGTCGGCCCTGTGCCTCGGCCCCGCGCGCCTCATAGGCCCCGTCCGCATCGACCTCGGATTCCGCCCCGGCGCGCGACGCGTCGTCGGTCCCGGCCGTGGCCAAGTCGTCTGCGGCGACGGCCACTTCGGTACCGCTCTCCGTCTCCGCCGGCACCTCGGTCCCGGCCCTGACCTCGGCCTCGGTCCGTTGCCCGGAATCCTCCACCACGGCCACGGCCCCGGTGTCCGCCCCGTCGGCGACGCCCGCCTCGCCCGGGATCCGCACCTCGTCCTTCGCCGCACCCCGCTGGGTGATGATCCGCTCCAGCGCCGAGTTCGCCCGCAGCCACAGCGCGGAACCGGCCGGGGAGAACACCCCGGGCGCGGGCTTCCCGCCCTCGCCCTTCCCGTCCTCGACGTCCTCGATGCCGGCGTCCGCGTCGGCGTCGGCGTCGGTTTCGGTGTCGTCGGCGCCCTCGGCATCCGCTCCGGCACCGGTCGCCCCCGCCGCACCGCGCGCCCCCCAGGGAGCGCCCGCCGCGGGTACCCCCTGCGGCGGCACCGGCGAAGCCTGCGCGGCCGCACGGCCCCGAGCCGCACCCGCCGTGCCGGACGCGGCACCCGCCCCGGCCGTGGTGGACGCGGCCTGCGTGCCCTCGCCGCGCTCGCCGCCGGCCGTCAGTTCGCGTGCCCCCTCCGGGGCGACCGTCTCGATCTCCAGCAGGCGGCGGCCCTCCAGTGCGCTGGCCCGCTCGGTCTCGGCGGTGGCGTACCGGCGCAGCAGCGCGGCGTGTTCGTTGCGGAGGTTCGCCAACTCGGCCCGCTTGGCGCGCAGCTTGTGCTCCAGCTTGGTGCGCAGCTCGCGGGACTCCTCGAGGTCCGTCTCCAGTTCCGCGACCCGCTCCTCGTGCCGCCATTCGTCGCTCGCCCGCGCGCGCGTGAGGTCGGCGACGCGCTTGCCCGCCTCGACGTCCCAGCGGCGCATGACCGCGGCGCCCACGGCCGCAGTGGCCGCGGCGAGCGCCGCGAGGACCCGGAGCACCGCCGGCCCGGAGAACACCCAGGGCCCGAGGGCGCAGACGAGCGAGACGCCTGCGATCGCCGTGGGGGGCAGCAGCCTGTGCAGAGGCGGTGAATGGCGGTGACGTCCACGTGGCATGGCCAGAAACTTACCGCGCGTAGGCGAATCGTGGTGCCCCGGGCCGTAAAAACTCAGCCGCCCCTCTCACCTCTCACAAGCCTTCACAAGCTCCCTCACCACCCGAGCACCATTGCGCCCACCGGCGGCTCCTCTACTCGATCAACTCCCGTCATTCCAGATACGCCTTGGCCACATCCCGCTCTTTCGCCAACCGCGCAATTCGACGGATTCCACGGATTCCACGGATTCCACGGGCCTCACCGATCGCGCGGATCCCACCGATCCCACCGATCCCACCGATCCCACCGACCATGCCGATCCCACCGACCGCGCGGATCCCACCGATCCCACCGATCGCCTGGATCCCACCTGTCCCATGGAATAACCGACCGGCCCGGCCCCCACCCCCCTCACCGGTCGCTGAGCCTTCCGCTGAGCCACTGCAGGGTCGCCGGAATCTCCCGCCGCCATGTGTTGAAGTTGTGTCCGCCGCTGTCGAGGATGATCGACGAGATCCGCGTCGGCTGCTTCTCCTCGGCCAACGCGATGAAGTCCAGCGTGGCCTTGTAGTTGACCTCTCCCTGTTTGCTGCTGGTGACGAGGAGGGAGGTGTCGGGCGCGGACCGGTGCTTGAGGTACCAGAACAGATCGGCCTCGTTCCGCAGCGTCCTGTTCCCCCGGAAGAGATCACCGGTGGTCGGGTCGATCGGCGCCCTGTAGTACGGCGAGAGTCCCGCGCCGGCGGTGTACGTGCCCGGGTGGTGCAGAGCGAGCTTCAGCGCGCAGTACCCGCCGGTGGAGTCGCCGACGACGCCCCAACTGCCGGGCCGTCCGCCGACCCTGTAGTGGTGGCCGACCGCGTCGGGCAGGTCCCGCGCGAAGAACGTCTCGGTCTGCGGGCCGCCCGGCACGTCCACGCACTCGGTGTCGCGCGGCGGCGCCACTGTCGGCCGCAGCATGACCAGGATCATCGGCTGCGCCTCGCCGTCGCGGGCCAGCCGGTGGGCGGTCTGCGGGAAGTGCAGGCCCTTGATGAGCGCCTCGGCGGTGCCCGGGTAGCCGGTGAGGACGACGGCCGCCGGGAAGCTGCGGGTGCGGTACCGGGGCTGGAAGTACTCGGGTGGCAGATAGACGTACGCGGGGCTGGCGATCCGTGAGGTGCGGCCGACGATCTCGACCTTCTGGATCTGCCCGCCGACCGCGGGCCGGCCGCCGCCCGTCACGTCCACCGGCAGGGCGCCGAGGACCCGCAACGGGCCGCCGGTCCCGGCGCCGTCGTGGTCGACGACCACGCCCTGGCCGGTCTCCCGGCCGAGGAGGTCGGCCCAGTCTGCGTAGAACCCGAAGGCCTGGTTCGCGGAGAGGCCGACCGCCGCGAAGACGGCGACCTGCGTGGCCAGCAGCATCCCGACACGCGCGCACACGGGCCGCCAGCCCCGCCGTGCCAGCCTCGGCCACAGCCACACCGTGCCGACGAACAGCAGCACGGCGGACGTCACCGCCAGCACCAGCACGTTGTCGCTCGTAAGACCCATCGGGTTGTCCCCCGCCGTTCTTTCTTTCCCTGTCTTTCCCTGCCCTTTGGTTCAGCTTTCCGATGGAGACTGAACCTCCGTGGCCGAGCCACCGTCCTAGAGGGCGCAATGTCGCCGGATGCCGGAAAGGCACCGGGTCCAAGATCTCTCGCGGAACTACGGGATGCGATGTCTGTCAGGACAGATGGGGAAATGTCGGGTGGGGTTCCGGCCCGTTCGGGCCGGCTCCCGCTGAGCGCCGCTCGGCGCGCACGCGGCCTGCTGAGCGGGCCGCGCCCCGAAGCGGTGCCCGCCCTGGTCGCCAGGGCCTGCACGCTCGTCGGGCTCGTGGACATCGCCGCCGGCGTGTTCCCCCGCTTCCGGCACAGCCGCATGCACGCGCTGGCGGAAGTACTGCCGGGCGCCCTCGGGCCGTTCGCCGCGGCGCTGTCGCTCAGCGTGGGAGTCCTCCTGCTGCTGCTCGCCCACGGACTGCGGCGGCGCAAGCGCCGGGCCTGGCGCGCGGCGGTCGTGCTGCTGCCGGCCGGGGCCATCGCCCAGTTCACCTACCGGCACTCGCTCGCCGGCGTCCTCGTCTCCCTGGCGCTGCTCGTCCCGCTGCTGCGCCACCGCGACGAGTTCCGCGCCCTGCCCGACCCCACCAGCCGCTGGCGGGCACTGGCCAACTTCATGCTGATGGGCACCGGTTCGATCGTCCTCGGCCTGCTCGTCGTGAGCGCCCACGCCGGGCACATGGTCGGCGACCCGAGCCTCGCCGCACGCCTCGAACACGTCATCTACGGCCTCTTCGGCTTCGAGGGCCCGGTGGCCTACGCCGGCAACACCTCCTGGACGGTCGCCTTCTCGCTCGGCGCCCTCGGCCTGCTGACCGCCGTCACCACCATCTACCTCGCCTTCCGCCCCGAGCACCCGGCGGCCCGCCTCACCGCCGACGACGAGACCCGGCTGCGCGCCCTGCTGGCCCGGCACGGCGGCCGTGACTCCCTCGGCCACTTCGCGCTCCGCCGCGACAAGGCGGTCGTCTTCTCACCGAGCGGCAAGGCGGCGGTGACGTACCGCGTGGTGTCCGGGGTGATGCTCGCCAGCGGCGACCCGATCGGCGACGTCGAGGCCTGGCCCGGCGCCATCGAGCGCTTCATGGACGAGGCGAGGGCCCACTCCTGGACCCCCGCCGTCATGGGCTGCTCCGAGACCGGCGCCGAGGTGTGGACCCGCGAGACCGGCCTCGACGCCCTCGAACTGGGCGACGAGGCGGTGGTGGACGTGGCGGATTTCTCCCTCGCCGGACGCGCGATGCGCAACGTGCGTCAGATGGTGAAGCGCATCGAGCGCCTGGGTTACGAAACCCGGGTACGGCGCGTCCGTGACCTCGGCGAGGCCGAACTGGACCGGATCCGCCGCGCCGCCGAGGACTGGCGGGGCACCGACACCGAACGCGGCTTCTCCATGGCCCTCGGCCGCATCGGCGACCCGGGCGACGGGGACTGCCTGATCGCCACCGCCCACAAGGCCGACGGGGCCACCGGCGCCCACGGCGACCTGAAGGCCGTACTCCACTTCGTGCCGTGGGGCCCCGACGGCGCCTCCCTCGACCTGATGCGCCGTGACCGCTCCGCCGACCCCGGCATGAACGAACTCCTCATCGTCGCGGCCCTGGAAGCGGCCCCCGGCCTGGGCGTCCAGCGCGTCTCCCTGAACTTCGCGATGTTCCGCTCGGCCCTGGCCCGCGGCGAGAAAATCGGCGCCGGCCCCGTCCTGCGCGCCTGGCGCGGCCTGCTCGTCTTCCTCTCGCGCTGGTTCCAGATCGAGTCGCTGTACAAGTTCAACGCCAAGTTCCGCCCTCGCTGGGAGCCCCGCTTCGTCGTCTACGCGGCCTCCCGCGACCTGCCGCGCATCGGCCTCGCCGCCATGCAGGCCGAGGGCTTCGTCAGCCTCGCCCTCCCCCGCGCCCTGCGCCGCCGCCCGAGGCCCCCGGCCCCCTGCGCCCACACCGGACGCGACCACGACCTGAACGAAAGAACCGCCCAACCGGCCTGACCCGCCCCGGACGACCTGGGCGGGAGCCCCACCGGCCACGCCGAGAGGACTCCCGCCCAGGTCGTCACGCGTTCGAGGGGTCAGGCGGCCCGCGCCGCGCCCCCGTCGGTGTCGTCGTCCTCCGGGAGCCTGCACACCCGCTCCAGGAAGAAGGCGGCCACTATGACGCCGATGCCCGCGACGACGGAGGCGCCGGCGTAGATGGCCTGGTCGCGGCGGGCCGGCACCTCCAGGTACTCCAGGAGGAAGACCCCCACACCGCCGTACATCCCGCAGACCAGGGCGGCGACGAGGGCGCTGGCCTGACCGAAGACGACGGCGCGGGCCGCCATCAGGGGGTCGACCCCCTTGGCGTCGGGCTGCCGCTCCCGCTGGGCCTTGAGCCGGCTGCGGATCGAGAGGGCCGTGGCGGTGAGGACGGCGGCGATCAGGGCGAGGACGATGGGCGCGGCCAGCGGCACGCTCGGCAGCGTGCCCACCGAGTTCCACAGCCGGGCCCCGGCCCAGGACAGCACCCCCGCCACGACGAACACCGCGGCCAGCGTCCTGATGCGCAGCTCTTTCACGATGCCCTTTCGACGAGTCCGGTGGTCCGGGGACACCGGGAGCCGCGGGCATCGGACGGTCGGTCCGATCCCCGGTCCCGGCGGCGTCGGGTGACGATCCCGACCCGGTAGACCTTAACGACTACTCGGGCAGGTGGAGTTCCAGGTCGGCACGGGGCGACACGCCTTCGCGGGTGAGGCCGTCGAGGAGTCCGGCCACCGGGCCGCGGCCGGCGAGCAGGGCCCCCGGCTCCACGTCGTGCCAGGGCGCGAGGACGAAGGCCCGTTCGTGCGCGCGGGGGTGCGGCAGGGTCAGGACGGGGTCGTCGGAGACCACGTCGGCGTAGGCGACGATGTCGACGTCCAGTGTGCGCGGCCCCCACCGCTCGTCGCGGACGCGGTGGAAGGCCTCCTCGACGGCCTGCGCGCGCTCCAGGAGGGACGACGGGGGCAGCGTGGTCTTCAGGACGACGACCGCGTTGAAGTACGAGGGCTGGCTGCCCGGCGCGACGCCCCACGGCTCCGTCTCGTACACCGGGGACACGGCCTTCACGCGGACGCCGGGTGTGTCCTCCAGCGCGTCGACGGCGCCCTGGAGGTTCTCCAGGCGGTTGCCGAGGTTGGAGCCGAGGGAGAGCACGGCACGCCGGGGGTTCTGCAGGGTCGTGTCGGCCTCGTCCACCTGGCGCACCACTGAGGCGGGCACCGGCTGGACGGTCGGGTCGCTCTGACCCCCGGCGAAGAACGCGGTCATACTCGGCTCCGGGTGATGGTGACGGTCACGTCGTCGAAGGGGACGGTGATCGGGGCGTTCGGCTTGTGGACGCTCACCTCGACCTCCTGGACCCCCTCGTGCCCCAGACAGACGCGGGCGATGCGCTCGGCGAGGGTCTCGATGAGATTCACCGGCTCGCCCTCGACGATGCGCACGACCTCCTCCGCCACGATCCCGTAGTGCACGGTCTTCGTGAGGTCGTCGTCGGCCGCGGCCGGCCGGGTGTCCAGGCCCAGCGTGAGGTCCACGACGAAGGTCTGGCCCTCCTCGCGTTCGTGCGGGAACACCCCGTGGTACCCGCGGGCCCTCAGGCCGCGCAGCGCGACACGATCCACGCGAATCACTCCTGCAGTCGTCGGTACGGGCCGGTGTCCTCCGGTGCGGTCGGGGCACCGGCCACCTCGAATCTACCTGCGGGCACGGACAGCGCCTTCCCGGGGAAGGCCGTGCCCACTCCCCGGGGGGTAGGGGTTCACCGGGCGTTTCCCGCAAGGGACACGATGGCTCACACGCCGGGCGCCGCGCCCACCCGGACGGCCGTGTTCCCCGTCACGTCACGGCCCGTCCGGCGGCACGCCCCCGGTTCAGGAGGGTGACTCCTCGCCCTCGTCGGCGGATTCGGTGAGCACGGGAGAGGCGTGGTGCGACCAGAGCCGCCAGCCGTCGGCCGTACGGCGGAACACGTTCGTGGCGACGACGAGCTGTCCGACGAGCGGCCCCAGTTCGTCGCTCCCGTCCGGGGCTGGCCCTCCGCTGAGGATGTTCTCGGTGCACGTCACCAGAGCGGTGTCCCCGGTGACGGAGACGTGCACGTCGGTGAGGAAGAACTGGATGTACTCGGTGTTCGCCATGATCAGCGCGTAGGACCGCAGCACCTCGCCGCGGCCGGTGAGCACCGGCCAGCCGGGGTGCACGCAGGAGATCACGCCGGTCCCGGCGGGGTCGTGGTACTCCTCGTCCACGCCCAGGTCGGCGGGGTCCAGCCAGAGCGACGAGAGCGTCTCGAAGTCGCCCTGCTCCATCGCCTCGTAGAAGGCCGTGTTGGCGAGTTCCACCTGTTCGACGTCGGTGTGGGCCGAACTCACCGCTCCCGGGCTCCTTCGATCGCGCGGGCGACGCGGACGGCGTCGGCGGTGGCGCGCACCTCGTGCACGCGGACGGCCCAGGCGCCCTGCTGGGCGGCGAGGGCGGAGACGGCGGCGGTGGCGGCGTCCCGTTCCCGCGCGGGCGGCGGGGCGCCCTCGGGTCCGGCGAGCACCCGGCCGAGGAACCGCTTGCGGGAGGCGGCGACCAGCAGGGGGTGGCCGAGTCCGAGCAGCCGGTCGAGGTGGGCGAGCAGCGTGAGATCGTGCTCGGCGTCCTTGGAGAAGCCGAGCCCGGGGTCGACGATGACGCGGTCGGGGGCGACGCCGCCCTCCAGAACGGCCTCCACCCGCGCGTGCAGTTCGTCGACCACCTCGGAGACGACGTCCTCGTACACGCCCTTGACGTTGCCGCCCTCCAGGAAGCCCCGCCAGTGCATGACCACGAAGGGGGCTCCGGCCGCGGCGACGACCGGGATCATCGCGGGGTCGGCGAGACCGCCGCTGACGTCGTTGACGAGGGTGGCTCCGGCTGCGAGCGCCTGCTCGGCGACCGAGGCGCGCACGGTGTCCACGGAAACGGTGACGCCCTCGGAGGCCAGGCCCCGCACGACGGGGACGACCCGCCGCAGTTCCTCGGCCTCGTCGACGCGGGTGGCGCCGGGACGGGTCGACTCACCGCCCACGTCGACCAGGTCGGCGCCCTCCGCCACCAGTTCCAGGCCGTGTTTGACGGCCGCCGTGGTGTCGAACCAGCGGCCGCCGTCGGAGAAGGAGTCCGGGGTGACGTTCACGACGCCCATGACCGCGCAGCGGTCCCACGGAGGCATACCAGCCACTCGGCCGCGCCGGTTCAGCTTGCTCATACGACAAGCGTAGGCCCCCGGGAAGGACCGTGGTCGGCCGCTCCCGCCGACGGGGCCGGTCAGCGGGCCATGATGAGACTCATCGCCTCGTTCCGCGTCGCGGCGTCCCGCAGCTGCCCGCGCACCGCCGAGGTGAGGGTCTTGGCTCCGGGCTTGCGGATGCCCCGCATCGACATGCACATGTGCTCGCACTCCACGACCACGATCACCCCGCGCGGTTCCAGAATCTCCATCAGCGAGTCGGCGATCTGGGTGGTGAGTCGTTCCTGCACCTGCGGGCGGCGGGCGTAGACATCCACGAGCCGGGCCAGCTTGGACAGCCCGGTGATCTTCCCGCTGGTGGCCGGAATGTATCCGACGTGAGCCACGCCACGGAACGGGACCAGATGATGCTCACAGGTCGAGTACACCTCGATGTCCTTCACGAGCACCATCTCGTCGTGCCCGAGGTCGAACGTCGTGGTCAGCACGTCCTCGGGCTTCTGCCACAGCCCCGCGAAGATCTCCTTGTACGCCCGCGCCACCCGCGCCGGCGTCTCCCGCAGCCCTTCCCGGTCCGGGTCCTCCCCGACCGCGATCAGCAACTCTCGTACGGCGTTCTCGGCGCGCTTCTCGTCGAACTCGCCGATGGTGCCCTCGCCGTCCAGCGTCACGGGGTCGGTCATGTGGTGCCTCGTTCCTGCAGCCTGTGACGCGTGCGGCTGACGCGTCTGTTTACGGCCGTACGACAGTGCCGCGCCCCCCAGGCTAGAACCAGGGGGGCGCGGCATCCATTCCGGGCCTGGCGAGGCGGCCGCGGCCGGGAGCGGTGGCTCCCGGTGGCCGGATCTCATCGGCTGGGCGTCAGCTCTCGGGACGCTCCTCCGGGGTGGCCTCGACGGTGGACTTGGCGGTGATCGCCGGCGTCGCGCCGTTGGCGCCGTTCGTCAGGGCCAGCTCCTTGGGGGAGAGCACCGGCGGACGGGTGGAGGGGGTGCGGCGGGAGGAGCCGGTCCAGGCGGGCCGGGGCGGACGCTTGACGACGGGGGCGAAGATCTCGGCGATCTCCTCCTTGCCCAGCGTCTCCTTCTCCAGCAGCTGCAGGACGAGGTTGTCGAGGACGTCGCGGTTCTCGACCAGGATCTCCCAGGCCTCGTTGTGCGCGTTCTCGATGAGCTTCTTGACCTCTTCGTCCACGAGCGCGGCGACCTCTTCCGAGTAGTCGCGCTGGTGGGCCATCTCCCTGCCGAGGAACGGCTCGGTGTTGTCGCCGCCGAACTTGATGGCGCCGAGCCGCTCGGTCATGCCGTACTGGGTGACCATCGCGCGGGCCAGATTGGTGGCCTTCTCGATGTCGTTCGCGGCGCCGGTGGTCGGGTCGTGGAAGACCAGTTCCTCGGCGGCGCGGCCGCCCAGCATGTAGCCGAGCTGGTCGAGCATCTCGTTGCGGGTGGTCGAGTACTTGTCCTCGTCCGGCAGGACCATCGTGTAGCCGAGGGCGCGGCCCCGGGACAGGATCGTGATCTTGTGGACCGGGTCGGAGTTCGGGGAGGCCGCCGCGACCAGGGCGTGGCCGCCCTCGTGGTACGCGGTGATCTTCTTCTCCTTGTCCGACATGATCCGGGTCCGCTTCTGCGGGCCCGCGACCACGCGGTCGATCGCCTCGTCCAGCATCTGGTTGTCGATCAGCTTCTTGTCACTACGGGCCGTCAGCAGGGCGGCCTCGTTCAGGACGTTGGACAGATCGGCACCCGTCATGCCGGGGGTGCGGCGGGCGACGGCGGACAGGTCGACGTCGGGCGCGACCGGCTTGCCCTTCTGGTGGACCTTGAGGATCTCCAGGCGGCCCTGCATGTCCGGGCGGTCCACGGCGATCTGCCGGTCGAAGCGGCCGGGGCGCAGCAGCGCCGGGTCGAGGATGTCGGGGCGGTTCGTCGCGGCGATGAGGATCACGCCGCCCTTGACGTCGAAGCCGTCCATCTCGACGAGGAGCTGGTTCAGGGTCTGCTCGCGCTCGTCGTGTCCGCCGCCGAGGCCGGCGCCGCGGTGGCGGCCGACCGCGTCGATCTCGTCGACGAAGACGATCGCCGGGGCGTTCGCCTTGGCCTGCTCGAAGAGGTCGCGGACACGGGAGGCACCGACACCGACGAACATCTCGACGAAGTCGGAACCGGAGATCGAGTAGAAGGGGACGCCCGCCTCGCCGGCGACGGCGCGCGCGAGGAGCGTCTTGCCGGTGCCGGGCGGGCCGTAGAGCAGGACGCCCTTGGGGATCTTGGCACCGACGGCCTGGAACTTGGCGGGCTCCTGGAGGAACTCCTTGATCTCGTGGAGTTCCTCGACGGCCTCGTCCGCGCCCGCGACGTCGGCGAAGGTCGTCTTCGGGGTGTCCTTGGTGATGAGCTTGGCCTTGGACTTCCCGAAGTTCATCACCCGGGAGCCGCCGCCCTGCATCTGGTTCATCAGGAACAGGAAGACGACGACGATCAGGACGAAGGGGAGCAGGGACAGCAGGATGCCGACGAAAGCGTTCTGCTTGGTCGGGGAGACCGTGTAGCCGTCGGGGATCTGCTTGCTCTGGTACTTGTCCTGCAGGGTGTTGGCGAGGGTGACGCCCTGGTCGCCGATGTAGCTCGCCTGGATCTTCGAGCTGCCCTCGATCTTCTCGCCGTCCTTGAGCTGCACCTTCAGGAGCTGCTCTTCGCCGGTGGTCAGCTTGGCCTCTTGGACCTTGTTGTCATTGATCGCCTGGACGACCTGGCCGGTGTCCACCGTCTTGTAGCCGCCGGACGAGCCGACGACCTGCATCAACACGACCACGGCAAGGACGGCCAGCACGATCCACATGACTGGCCCACGGAAGTATCGCTTCACGTCCATCCATACGGAGCGGTGCCGCCCCGTCCCTCCTGCCATAGTGAGTTTGATAAAGACTGTTCTTCGGACGGTACCCCAGCATTGTCACCCGAAGCCGCGTAGGACCGATGGCACCCCGTCCTCGCATGCTCCAACGGCTTGAAACCCGCTGGGGTTCCCGTGCGTCTCAGTAAGACTGGCCCGTGCGCGTGACGCGGGTGGTTCAGCCGCCGTAGACGTGGGGCGCGAGCGTACCGACGAACGGGAGGTTCCGGTACTTCTCGGCGAAGTCGAGGCCGTAGCCGACGACGAACTCGTTGGGGATGTCGAAGCCGACCCACTCGACGTCGATGGCGACCTTGGCGGCCTCGGGCTTGCGGAGCAGGGTGCACACCTTGAGGGAGGCGGGCTCGCGGGAGCCGAGGTTGGAGATCAGCCAGGACAGGGTCAGGCCGGAGTCGATGATGTCCTCGACGATCAGGACGTGCTTGCCCTTGATGTCGGTGTCGAGGTCCTTGAGGATCCGCACCACGCCGGAGGACTGGGTGCCCGCACCGTAGGAGGACACGGCCATCCAGTCCATGGTGACCGGGGTGGACAGCGCCCGGGCGAGGTCCGCCATGACCATCACCGCGCCCTTGAGGACGCCGACGATCAGCAGGTCCTTGCCCGCGTACTCCGCGTCGATCTTCGCGGCCAGCTCGGCCAGCTTCGCGTCGATCTCTTCCTTGGTGATGAGCACCTGCTTGAGGTCGGCACCCATGTCTTTCGCGTCCACCCGCATCACTTTCGGTCGTCCCAGGGCCGCCGGACACTTCTCCCCCTGGGGGCAGGGGCCCGGTGAGGGGCCCCTTCGGCGTCCGGTTTCAGCCTTGCCGAATCACCAGTCTGCCACCCTGGCGCTGGGCGACGACCCGGCCGGGGAGATTGATGGCCCCCTGGCCGCGCCATCCGGTGATGAGCCGGTCGATCTCCTCGATGTGGCGGGCGAAGAGGGAACCGGCCGGGGCACCGGCCTCGATGGCCGCGCGGCGCAGGATGCGGCGGCGTACGGCGGGGGGCAGGGCGTACAGCTTGGCGCACTCCAGCAGGCCGGCGGCGTCGCGTACGGAGGCTTCCGCCTGGCGGGCCCAGGTGTCGAGGGCGTCGGCGTCGTCGCGGGAGAGCTGGGCCGTACGGGCGAGGGCTTCGACGACGCCCTTGCCGAGGGCCTTCTCCAGGGCGGGCAGTCCCTCGTGGCGGAGCCGGGAGCGGGTGTAGGCGGGGTCGGCGTTGTGGGGGTCATCCCAGACGGGGAGGGACTGGACCATGCACGCCTTGCGGGCGGTCTGGCGGTCGAGCGTGAGGAACGGGCGGCGGTAGCGGCCGCCGGCCCCCGAGACCGCGGCCATACCGGACAGGGAGCGGATGCCGGAGCCGCGGGCGAGGCCGAGGAGGACGGTTTCGGCTTGGTCGTCGCGGGTGTGGCCGAGGAGGACGGCGGTGGCGCCGTGGCGGTCGAGGGCGGCGTCGAGGGCGGCGTAGCGGGCGTCGCGGGCGGCGGCCTCGGGGCCGCCGGCGCGGCCGACGGTGACGGCGACGGACTCGGCGGGGTCGAGGCCGAGTTCGCGCAGGCGCAGGACGACCTCCGCGGCGCGCACGTCGGAGCCGGGCTGCAGTCCGTGGTCGACGGTGATGCCGCCGGCGCGGATGCCGAGCCTCGGCGCCTCGAAGGCGAGGGCGGAGGCGAGCGCCATGGAGTCGGCGCCGCCGGAGCAGGCGACGAGCACCAGCGGCGGGGGTGCGGGCGCGTGCGGGACGGCCCCGTCGGCGGGGGGAGCCGGGCGGGGGGCCGGAGTGTCGTGGGAGGGCGTCGGGCCCGGCACGGCCTCGGGGGGTGCGGCCGTGAGGGGCGTGGGCGCCGGTGGTGCGCCGGTGAGGGGGGGCGCGCCCGAGGTGGTGCGGGCGGGCGTGCGACGGGTGGTGTGCGTGTGGTGTTCGGTGAGGATGTCGTGGAGTACGCGGCGCACCGCCAGGCGTATCGCCGCGACCGCGGGGTGGGGACCCATGTCCGGTTCCCTTCACGAAATAGTCGGGGGGTGAGCCCGAGGTCGGTCACTCAGAGTGTGTAGATGGTGACAGAACCGGGCCGTTCCCCGAGCATTGCACGCCTACCCATCGCTCACGGTCCCTCGGACGGGTGATTGGAGGGGCGTTCGCCTGCCGTCGGCCGGATTCGTTCACCACGCTCGCGCGCGGCTCACGACTCCGCCTTGCGGTGCACCCGTGCGACCCAGTCCGCGGGTTTGGAGATCTCCGCCTTGGTCGGCAGGGTGTTCGGCGAGGTCCACACACGGTTGAAGCCGTCCATGCCGACCTGTTCGACGACTGCCCGTACGAACCGTTCGCCGTCCCGGTACTGCCTGAGTTTGGCATCGAGACCGAGCAGCTTGCGCAGGGCGAGATCCAGGCGTGAGGCGCCCTTCGCGCGGCGCTGCTGGAACTTCTCGCGGATCTCGGTGACGGACGGGACGACCGCGGGCCCCACTCCGTCCATGACGAAGTCGGCATGTCCCTCCAGGAGGGACATGACGGCGGTGAGGCGGCCGAGGATCTCTCGCTGGGCGGGGGTCTGCACCAACTCCACGATCGAGTGACCGTCGTCGCCGGCCTCTCCTTCGGGGCGGCCCCCCGCGAGTGACTGGGCGGCCTCCCGGATGCGCTCCAGCACCGTCATGGGGTCGACCTCGGTCTCCTGCAAGAACGACTGGATTTCGCCCTCCAGGTGGTCGCGCAGCCAGGGCACGGCCGTGAACTGGGTGCGGTGCGTCTCCTCGTGGAGGCAGACCCAGAGGCGGAAGTCGTGCGGCTGCACGTCGAGTTCGCGTTCGACGTGCACGATGTTCGGGGCGACCAGCAGGAGCCGGCCGCCGCCGTTCTCGCTCGCGGGGAGTTCGCGGGAGGCGGGGGCGAAGGTCTCGTACTGGCCGAGGACCCGGGAGGCGAGGAACGACAGCAGCATGCCGAGCTCGACACCGGTGACCTTGCCGCCGACGGCGCCCAGCACGGCGCCGCCGGGGCTGCCGGCACGGCGTTCCTGCATCTTCTCCAGCAGCGGTTTGAGCAGCTCCCGGAACCCGGCGACGTTCGCCCGGACCCAGCCGGGGCGGTCGACGACGAGGACGGGTGTGTCGTCGGCCTCGTCGGGGAGCATCCGCGTGAACGCGCGGACGTGCTCCTCCGACGCCTTCGCGTGTCGGCGCAGCTCGGCGACGATGGCGCGTGCCTCGTCGCGGCTCACCTCGGGGCCCGGCCGCACGAGCCGGGTCGCGGTCGCCACCGCGAGATTCCAGTCGACCATCTCGGCACCACCGATTTGCGTCATGTCGTCAACCGTACGGGAGCGCTGCCGCTGGGGGCAGGCCGCGCGAGAGGGGGGGTGCCCAGGGGTCGTGGGCGACCGCGGGTCGGCGGGGGTGGTTCGCCCCCACGCCGCGGAGGCGCGTGTGTCGCCGCGCCGCGCCCCTCGGGGCCCGCGGCCCGTCAGGGGCGCAGGCCCTCCCGTGGATCAGCGGCAGCCGCACTCGGCCAGGGCTGAAGCCGCGGTGTCCAGGGCTGCCTGGGCCGCGTCGCGGCTGGTGGTCTCCGTAGCCATGAAGGCGAAGGCGAGCAGGCGGCCGTCGGCGTCGACGACGGTGCCGGCGAGGGTGTTCACGCCGGTCAGGGTGCCGGTCTTGGCGCGGACGACGCCGGTGCCGGTGGAGCCGGCCGGGTAGCGGGTGCGCAGGGTGCCCGTGAAGCCGGCGACGGGGAGACCGGTGAGGACCGGGCGGAGTTCGGGGTGGGAGGGGGACGCGGCGGCGGCGAGGAGCGAGGTGAGCAGGCCGGGGGTCAGCCGGTCGCCCCGGCTCAGGCCGCTGCCGTCGGCGAAGGCGACGTCGCCGACGGGGAGTTCGAGCTTCCTGAGTTCCTTCTTGATCGCCGCGCCGCCGCCCTCGAAGCTGGCCGGTTCGCCGGTGGCGAGGGCGACCTGGCGGGCGAGGGCCTCGGCGATGTCGTTGTCGCTGTGGGTGAGCATGCGCTCGACCAGGGTGGACAGGGGCGCCGAGGAGACGGAGGCGATCTCCTGGGCCTTGCGGGAGGCCGTGACGGGGCCCTCGGCGGGGCCCTCGGCCGTCTTGATGCCGCGGTCCGCCAGGAGGTCCGCGAAGGCGCGGGTGGCGTCCGCGGCGGGGTCGAGGCTGCGCGGGGCCGTGCCGCTGGTGGTGTCGTTCGTGCGGGCCTCGTCGACCATCAGGGCGGTGACGGGGGCCAGGTTCTCGTCGCGGCCGATGGTGTGCAGCTCGGGGCCGTCGTAGAGGGACGTGTCGTAGGTGAGCGTGATCTTGTCCAGGTGACGCTTGTCGAGCGCGGCGGCGGTCCGGTCGGCGAGGGTGCGCAGGCTCGCGTAGCCGTCGGCGTCCTCGTGGGCCGTCAGGGTGGGGTCGCCGCCGCCGACGAGGACGACCTCGTCGGAGCCGGGCTCCAGGACGACGCGGGTCTCGATGCGGTGGTCGGGGCCGGCCGCCGACAGGGCCGCGGCGGCTGTGGCGATCTTGGTGGTGGAGGCGGGCGTCAGCGCGTCGTCGGCGCCCTTGCCGTACAGCAGTTCGCCGGTGGTGACGTCGACGACGGCCGCCGCGCGGCGGGGGCCGAGCGCCGGGGCTCGCAGGAGCGGGTCGAGGACGGCCGCGAGGGCGTCGCCGCCGGGCGCGGAGCCCGCGCCGGAGACGCCGCCGAGGCCGCTCAGGACGGAGGGGGCGCTCGGCGCGGGCTTGGGCGCTCCCTGGGCCGCGCCGGACGACGTACCGGAACTACGTCCGTGATCTGCGCCACCCTCGTGGCCGTGCGATGCGGCCCAGTCGCGCTCGGCCGTACGCTGACCGGTGGAGTCCCAGGGCCCGGCGGCGAGGACGGCGCCGGCCGAGAGCACCAGCCCCAGGGTGGCAGCACCTGCGGTGAGCTGGACGTTCGTGAGGTTCTTCGTGCTCTTCGTGAGTCGCGAAGAGCGCGTGCCGACGGCGCTCGTGACGCGTACGACACCGGGTTTCACCACCCGTGCGACGCGCGCGGCACCGGGTTTCACGGCGTGCGTCATCCGCACGACAGCCGGTTTCACGGCGCGCGCGACCCGCACCACATGCGGTCTCGCGGCCCGCCAGACCTTCGGCTCGGGCACGACCACCAGCCCCTTTCGCGATCACACACCTGCGTGAGGGACACTTAACCACCAGAACTATGTGTTGATCATGGAGGAGCCACCGGTGGAGTTCGACGTCACGATCGAGATTCCGAAGGGTTCGCGGAACAAGTACGAGGTGGACCACGAGACCGGTCGGATCCGCCTGGACCGTCGGCTCTTCACCTCGACCAGCTACCCGGCCGACTACGGCTTCGTCGAGAACACCCTCGGCGAGGACGGCGACCCGCTGGACGCGCTGGTCATCCTGGAGGAGCCGACCTTCCCCGGCTGCCTCATCAAGTGCCGTGCGATCGGCATGTTCCGGATGACCGACGAGGCCGGCGGCGACGACAAGCTGCTGTGCGTCCCGGCGTCCGACCCGCGCGTGGAGCACCTGCGTGACATCCACCACGTCTCGGAGTTCGACCGCCTGGAGATCCAGCACTTCTTCGAGGTCTACAAGGACCTGGAGCCCGGCAAGTCCGTCGAGGGCGCCGACTGGGTCGGCCGCGCCGAGGCCGAGGCCGAGGTCGAGAAGTCGTACAAGCGCTTCAAGGAGCAGGGCGGTCACTGACCCCCCCCCCCGCCTTGCGGGCCGGTGAACCGGACGGGCCGCGTGTCCCCTTGCGGGACGCGTGGCCCGTTCGCGTTCCGGCGTGTCGCGCCGCGCATACTGAGGCGTACTGGAGCTGTCGTACAGGGAGCGCCGCGGAGTGGGAGTGACGGGACGCGAGGACCGGGTGCCGGTGTCGGACGAGGCGGGGAGCGCCTTCGCCGCCGTGAGAACGGCGGGCCAGGCGGGCCCGGTCCCGGGGATCGACGGCGAGTCGTCGGTGACGTCGGAGTTCGCGATCCCCGCTGGGCTGGACGTGCCGCCGGTCGCGGCGGAGCCCGAGGCGCAGACGACCTCGGAGTTCGCGCTGCCGCGGGGACTCACACCGCCCGAGCCGGTGGCCGGCGAGCAGGAGGGGTCGGCGTTCGGCACACCGCGGACGTACCGCGCGCGGCAGGCGCCGCCCGCGTTCACGCCGCCCGGGGGGATACCGACCGTCAGCCTGACCAAGGACGCGCCGTGGCAGGACCGGATGCGGACCATGCTGCGGATGCCGGTGGCGGAGCGGCCCGCGCCGGAGCCGGTGCGCGCGGAGGGCGAGTCGGGGCCCGCCGTGCCTCGGGTGCTCGACCTGACGCTGCGCATCGGGGAGCTGCTGCTCGCGGGCGGTGAGGGCGCGGAGGACGTGGAGGCGGCGATGTTCGCCGTCTGCCGGTCCTACGGCCTGGACCGCTGCGAGCCGACGGTGACGTTCACGCAGCTGTCGGTGACCCATCAGCCGTCGCTGGTGGACGACCCGGTCACCGCCTCACGGATCGTGCGGCGCCGGGCCACCGACTACACGCGGCTCGCGGCGGTCTTCCGGCTGGTGGACGACCTCAGCGACCCGGAGAACGTGATCTCGCTGGAGGAGGCGTACCGGCGGCTCGCGGAGATACGGCGCAACCGGCACCCGTACCCCGGCTGGGTGCTGACGGCCTCCAGCGGGCTGCTGGCGGGCGCGGCGTCCACGCTGGTGGGCGGTGGTGTCATCGTGTTCGTCGCCGCGGCGCTCGGGGCCATGCTGGGCGACCGGCTGGCGTGGGTGTGCTCCGGGCGGGGGCTGCCGGAGTTCTACCAGTTCCTGGTGGCGGCGATGCCGCCGGCGGCGATCGGCGTGCTGCTGACGGTGTTCCACGTGGACGTGGAGGCCGCCGCCGTCATCACCGGTGGGCTGTTCGCCCTGCTGCCCGGACGGGCGCTCGTCGCGGGCGTCCAGGACGGGCTGACCGGCTTCTACATCACCGCCTCCGCCCGGCTGCTGGAGGTCATGTACCTCTTCGTGGGCATCGTGGTGGGGGTGCTGTTCGTCCTGTACTTCGGGGTGAAGCTGGGGGCCCAGCTGAACCCGGACGCGGCGCTGAGCACCGCCGAGCGACCCGTGCTGCAGCTCGTGGCGTCGATGCTGCTGTCGCTGACCTTCGCCGTCCTGCTCCAGCAGGAACGATCCACCGTGCTGGCGGTGACCCTCAACGGGGGTGTGGCCTGGTCGGTGTACGGGGCGATGCACTACGCGGGCGACATCTCACCGGTCGCCTCCACGGCGGTGGCCGCGGGCGTGGTGGGGCTGTTCGGGCAGTTGCTGTCCCGCTACCGGTTCGCGTCGGCGCTGCCGTACACGACGGCGGCGATCGGCCCGCTGCTGCCGGGTTCGGCGACGTACTTCGGGCTGCTGGCCTTCGCGCAGAACGACGTGGACGCGGGGCTCGTCTCGCTGACGAAGGCGGCGGCGCTGGCCATGGCCATCGCGATCGGGGTGAACCTGGGCTCGGAGCTGTTCCGGCTGTTCCTGCCGGGGGCGGCCCGCGCGGGACGCAAGGCGGCGAAGCGGACCCGCGGATTCTGAGCGCCTGCCGCCCGGGGGTGTGCTGTTCGCGGGCGGCGGCGGGCCGTCTCGGGCTGATCGCGCAGGTCCCCGCACCCCTGAAAAGCGATCCGCGCCCCTGGTGACAAGGGCGCGGAGTTCGGGGCGGGGCCGGTCAGTACTGCGGGTAGTTCTGCCCCTGGTAGCCCTGGTTGTCGCCGTGGTTCTGGCCCTGGCGGGGGTCCTGCGGGTACTGGTGGCCCTGCGGGTACTGCGGGGCGTACGGCTGCTGCGGGGGCTGCTGGTAGCCGTAGTCCTGGTGGCCGCCGTTGTCGTACCCCTGGTTGCCGTGGCCCTGGTGGCCCTGGTTGCCATAGCCGCCCTGGTGACTCTGGTTGCCGTAGCCCGGGTGCTGGTCGTACTGCTGCTGGTGCGGGGGCTGCTGGGCGTACGGCTGGGGCTGGTCGCCGGAGGGGACGCGGCGGAGCTGGGTCGTCGCGTCGTCCATCACCGGGGCGGCCGGGGGCTGTACGGGCTGGTTCTTCTTGGCCTTACGGGCCTTCAGGAGCTCGATGATGATCGGGAGCACCGAGATGAGGACGATCAGGATCAGCATCGCCTCGATGTTCTTCGCGACGAACTCGATCTGACCGAGCCAGGCGCCGAGCAGCGTGACGCCGGCGCCCCACAGGATGCCGCCCACGACGTTGAAGATCAGGAACGTGCGGTACTTCATGCCGCTGACGCCGGCGATGATCGGCGTGAACGTACGCACGATGGGCACGAAGCGGGCCAGGACGAGGGACTTCGGGCCGTGCTTCTCGAAGAACTCGTGGGCCTTGGTGACGTTCTCCTGTTTGAACAGGCGCGAGTCGGGGCGCTTGAAGAGGGCGGGGCCGACCTTCTTGCCGAACATGTAGCCCGCCTGGTCGCCCAGGATCGCCGAGACGCAGATCAGCACGATCGCCAACCACAGCGGGAAGTCCAGCACGTCGGTCGCGATGAGCATGCCGGCGGTGAACAGCAGCGAGTCGCCGGGCAGGAAGAAGCCGATGAGGAGGCCGGACTCGGCGAACACGATCACGAGCAGGCCCCAGATCCCGAACGAGTCGAGCAGGTAATCCGGGTCCAGCCAGCTCGGTCCGAGGGCGATCGTCGTCACGGTTCCGGGCTCCTGGGGGGTGAGAGACAAGTGAGGACCCGTGGGTGAGGACCCACAGGGGTGACCAAAGCTATCAACGCATGGTCACCCCCCTAGGTTCCACGGGCTCCTCCAGGGTGCCCTGTGCCCGCCCCGGGACCAAGCTGTGTGGTCAGGGGCGCGGGCGGGCGGCGTTGGCAGCGATCGCCTCCCTCAGGTGCTCCGCGAGCCCCGGGCGCACGGAGTCGTAGTACGCCTTGAACCGTTCGTCGGCGACGTACATCTCGGCGAGGGACCGGTGCATGTCGTAGGGGCAGTCGTAGAACCAGCGGCAGATGTGCAGGCGGTGCTCCTCGGCCAGGTCCATCGCGGCCTCGCCGGTCGCCGGTTCACCGGCGGCCATCAGGGCGTCGTAGCGCTCGCCCCAGGCGGCGACCTCGGCCTGCATGCGTTTCCAGTCGTCCTTGGTGTACGAGCCCGCGCGGCGCTGCGACTCGGCGTAGGCGTCGGTGCCGCCCCAGCGCTGCTCCGCCTCCTCGGCGTACTGCTCGGGGTCCTTGTCCCCGAAGACCTCGAACCGTTCCTCCGGCGTGAGGTTGATCCCCATTTTCCGTGCCTCCATGGCGTGCTCCACGGCCGCGGCCATCTTCTGCAGCTTCTCGATCCGGGCGGTCAGCAGCTCGTGCTGGCGGCGCAGGTGCTCCCGCGGGTCCGCGTCGGGGGCGTCGAGCAGGGCCGCGACCTCGTCGAGGGGGAACCCGAGCTCCCGGTAGAACAGGATCTGCTGCAGCCGGTCGAGGTCGGTGTCGCTGTAACGGCGGTGCCCCGCGTGGGTGCGTTCGCTCGGTACGAGCAGGCCGATCTCGTCGTAGTGGTGCAGCGTGCGCACCGTGATCCCGGCGTATCCGGAGACCTGTCCCACGGTGTGACTCATGGTCCGCTCCTCCTTCGGTCGCCCTCCAGCCTGGGTCCTCACGTCGCGTGAGGTGCAAGTCCCCCGCGGCGGACCTACCGTCGAAGACATGCCCCTGCACCGATGGGACCCTCCCGCCCCGGACGACCGGCATCACGACGGCCGGCGGCGGATCGCCATGAACCCCTTCTACGGCGCGGCCGACCCGGTCGCCGGTATGGCGGAGGCCCCGCCCAAGCACCGGTTGTCGGACGGCCCGCTCGCGCCCTCCACTGCGTACCAGCTGGTCCGCGACGAACTCATGCTGGACGGCAACGCGCGGCTGAACCTCGCCACCTTCGTCACCACCTGGATGGAGCCGCAGGCCGGCATCCTGATGGCGGAGTGCCGGGACAAGAACATGATCGACAAGGACGAGTATCCGCGCACGGCCGAGCTGGAGCGGCGCTGTGTGGCGATGCTCGCCGATCTGTGGAACGCGCCGGACCCCGACACGGCCGTCGGCTGTTCGACCACCGGGTCCAGCGAGGCGTGCATGCTCGCCGGGATGGCCCTCAAACGGCGGTGGGCGCAGCGCAACGCCGACCGCTACCCGTCCTCGGGCGCCCGGCCCAACCTGGTCATGGGCGTCAATGTGCAGGTCTGCTGGGACAAGTTCTGCAACTTCTGGGAGGTGGAGGCCCGGCAGGTGCCCATGGAGGGCGACCGGTTCCACCTCGACCCGGCGGCGGCCGCCGCGCTGTGCGACGAGAACACCATCGGGGTCGTGGGCATCCTCGGGTCCACCTTCGACGGCTCCTACGAGCCGATCGCGGAGCTGTGCGCGGCCCTCGACGAGCTGCAGGAGCGCACCGGCCTGGACGTGCCCGTCCACGTGGACGGGGCGTCGGGCGCCATGGTCGCGCCGTTCCTCGACGAGGACCTGGTGTGGGACTTCCGGCTGCCGAGGGTCGCGTCGATCAACACGTCCGGGCACAAGTACGGGCTGGTGTACCCCGGCGTGGGCTGGGCGCTGTGGCGGTCGCCGGCCGAGCTGCCGGAGGAACTGGTGTTCCGGGTGAACTACCTGGGCGGCGACATGCCGACGTTCGCGCTGAACTTCTCGCGGCCGGGCGCCCAGGTCGTCGCGCAGTACTACACCTTCCTTCGGCTGGGCCGCGAGGGGTTCCGGGCGGTGCAGCGGTCCGCGCGGGACGTCGCCACCGGGCTCGCCGGGCGCGTGGCCGCGTTCGGTGACTTCCGGCTGCTCACACGGGGCGACGAGCTGCCGGTGTTCGCCTTCACCACCACCGACGACGTCACCGCGTACGACGTGTTCGACGTGGCGCGGCGGCTGAGCGAGCGGGGCTGGCTGGTGCCGGCGTACACCTTCCCGGAGAACCGGCAGGACCTGTCCGTGCTGCGTGTGGTGTGCCGCAACGGGTTCTCCTCCGACCTCGCCGAGCTGTTCGTGGAGGACCTGGGGCGGCTGCTGCCCGAACTGCGCAAGCAGCCGCACCCGTTGACCCGCGACAAGGCCGCCGCCACCGGCTTCCACCACTAGGCGTGTTGGTCCGGCGTTCGCCGGGTCCGCCCCGGGGCGCTCCCGGCTACGTGTCGAGGCGGGCGAACCGCCGGGCCGCCAGGGGGAAGAAGACGGCGGTCAGGGCCAGGGGCCAGGCCACCGCGAGGAGGGCGGCGTGGTCGGCGGCCCAGGACGCGGAGGTGGCGCCGGCGTCGCCGCACAGGTCCCGGACGGCCGTGGCCGTCGCCGAGAGCGGGTTCCACTCGACGACGGCGCCCAGCCACGCCGGCATGGACTGCGGGGTGGCGAAGGCGTTGGACAGGAAGCCGACGGGCCACACCAGGATCTGCACGGCCTGCACCATCTCCGGCTTCCCCGCGACCATCGCGAGGTGGATGCCGACCCACAGCATGGCGAAGCGGAGGAGCAGCAGCAGGCCGACCGCCGCGAGGAGGGCCCCGGGCCCGCCGTGCGCGCGCCAGCCGAGGGCGTACCCGGCGCCGAGCATCACCGCGAGGTTCAGCGCCGACTGGAGCATGTCGGCGCTCGCGCGGCCCACCAGGACGGCGCCGCTCGCCATCGGCAGGGACCGGAAGCGGTCGATGACGCCCTTGTCGAGGTCCCGGGTGACGGCGATCATGGTCCCTTCGAGCCCGAACGCCATGGTCAGCGCGAGCATGCCGGGCACCAGGTAGGACAGGTAGTCGCCCTCGACGCCGCGGCCGCCGCCCAAGAGGTAGCCGAACATCAGCAGCATCATGACGGGGAAGACCAGGGCGACCAGGACCTGGACCGGCTGCCGCGCCCAGTGGGCGAGTTCACGGCGGGTCATGGTCCAGGAATCGACGAGCGCGTACGAGGTCATGCGGCCTCCTCCATCCGGTGGTGCCCGGCCCGGTCGTCGCCGGTGAGGTGCAGGAACACCTCGTCCAGCGTCGGGCGGCGCAGGGCGATGTCCTCGGCCTCGATCCCGGCGTCCTCCAGGGCCCGTACGACACCGGCCAGGGCGGCCATGCGGTCGGTGACGGGGGCGCTGAGGCGGCGGCGGTCGGCGTCCACCGCGACGTCGCCCCTGGGCACCGGCAGCAGGGCCGCCGCGGCGCCGAGCTGCCGGGCGTCGCGCAGGACGACGTCGACGCGGTCGCCGCCGGTCAGGCGTTTCAGTTCGTCGGGGGTGCCGTCGGCGACGACGCGGCCGCCGTCGACGACCGCGACGCGGTCGGCGAGCCGGTCGGCCTCTTCCAGGTACTGGGTGGTGAGCAGGACCGTCGTGCCGCCGCCGACGAGGGAGCGGACGGACGTCCACACCTCGGCCCGGCCGCGCGGGTCGAGACCGGTGGTCGGTTCGTCGAGGAAGAGCACCTCCGGCCGGGTGATCAGGGACGTGGCGAGGTCGAGGCGGCGCCGCATGCCGCCGCTGTACCGCTGCACGGGCTTGCGCCCGGTGTCGGTGAGGCCGAAGCGCTCCAGGAGTTCGTCGGCGCGCACGCGCGCGTGACGGGCGCCCAGATGGTGGAGGCGGCCGAACATCTCCAGGTTCTGCCGGCCGTCGAGTTCCTCGTCGAGTGCCGCGTGCTGGCCGAGCAGGCCGATGCGCAGCCGCACCTCACGCGCGTGTGCCACCACGTCGTGCCCGGCCACCCGGATACGGCCCGCGTCGGGGCGCAGCAGGGTGGACAGGATCCGGACCAGGGTGGTCTTGCCCGCGCCGTTGGGCCCGAGCACGCCCTGCACCGTGCCGGACGCGACCGTGAGGTCGAGCCCGTCCAGCGCCTTCTTGTCGCCGTACTTCTTCTGCGCGCCCTCGACGGTGATCGCCGTGTCGGCCACTGTCCCCACTCCCTCACTAGTCAAGTTTGACTACACGATCACGGTACGGCAGTGCGATGCATTGGTCAAACTTGATTAGCGGTCGTCCTCGGGATGCCGCCGTCCCGTCGCGTACGGGTTCTCCTGGCCCTCGGTCAGCACACCGACGAACGGTTCACCCTCACCGGCGAAGGTGTAGGCGCCGCCGCGGATCCGCTCGATGAGGCCCTGGGTCCACTCGGCGCCGGTGTCGGCGGAGTGGACCCAGAAGTTCATGATCTCGCCGATGTGGCCGAGCTGCGCGGGACCGTCCTCGGGGGTGTAGTGGTCGGTGACGGCGGCGCGCCACTGCCGGATCGTGCGCACCCGCTGCCGGAGGAGGTCGAGGACCTCCTCGCGGTCGAGGTCGACCATGAAGCCGAGCGCCGCGGAGAGCACGTCCGGCTTCTGGTCGTGGGCGACGAGGGACTCCCGCAGCAGGCTCAGGTACGCGGCGGTGCCCTTCTCCGTGATCTCGTACTCGGTGCGCGGCGGGCCGCCGGCGGTGGAGGGGGCGATCTCGTGCGCGTGCAGCAGTCCCTGTTTCGCCATCTGCTTCAGGGCGTGGTAGATCGAGCCGGGCTTGGCGTTGGACCACTCGTGCGCGCCCCAGTACTCCAGGTCGTTGCGCACCTGGTAGCCGTGGGCCCGCCCGTGCTGGCGCACCGCGCCCAGCACGAGAAGACGGATCGCTGACATGGGGCCCAGCGTAGGACCCCGCCGGATCAGCCCCGGCTGCCGCCCTGTTCCCTCGCCACCAGCTCGAAGGCGGTCGCGCCGTCCAGCGACTCCCGGATGATGTCGGCGTGCCCGGCGTGCCGGGCCGTCTCGCGGATCAGGTGAAGGCACAGCCAGCGCATCGAGAGCGTCTCGTCCTGCGGGTGCCAGGGCGCCGCCGGCAGTTCGAAGGTGTCGTCGAGGCTCGGCACCGCGCGGATGAACGCCTCCGTCGCGGCGGCGACCTCCTCGTAGTACGCGAGCTGCTGCTCCACCGTCTCGTCGCCGACGAGGGTGAAGCACTCGTGCCAGTTCGACTCGTCCCGCCGCACCGCCGCGGGTTCGCCCTTGGCGCGGGCGATCCAGCCCTGCTCGACCTCGGCGACGTGTTTGACCAGCCCGGCCAGGGAGAGTGCGCTGACGCTCGGCCGGCTGGTGGCCTGCTCCTCGGTCAGGCCGAGCAGCGCGCGCCGCAGACCGCCGCGCTGCTCCGCCAGGAAGGCGAGCAGCGCCCCCCGCTCGTCGCCCTTCGCCTCTGCCTGCACGTGCGTGACCATGACCGTCCGCCTTCCGTCGGGTCCGGGCTCCGGTGAGCCCCTCTGACCCCTCCGAAGCTACGGACCCTTGCGGACAGATACGGTCCGCAAGGGCGCGGGGCGGGGGAAACCCGGTGGACGATCAGCCGGACGGCGTCAGAACGGGAAGCGGCTGCGGCCGTGCTGGATCGAGATCCACTTCTGGGTGGTGAACGCCTCCACCGTGGTCTCGCCGCCGAGGCGCCCGAGGCCGGAGTGCTTCTCGCCGCCGAACGGGACGATCGGCTCGTCGTGGACGGTGCCGTCGTTGACGTGGAACATCCCGGTGTCGATCCGCCGGGCGAAGCGCACGCCCCGCTCGACGTCCGCGGTGTGGACGGCGCCGCTGAGGCCGTACGGGGTGTCGTTGACGAGGCGGACGGCCTCCTCCTCCCCGTCGAAGGGGATGAGGAAGGCGATGGGACCGAAGATCTCCTGCTGGAGGAGGGGAGAGCCGGCCGGGAGGCCGGTGAGGACGCTCGGCTCGACCAGGTTGTCGGTGGTGGCGCCGCGCAGCAGCGCCGTGGCGCCCTGGGCGATGGCCTGGTCGACGACGGACCTGAGGGAGTCTGCCTGCGACGAGTTGATGACCGGGCCGATGACCGTCCCCGGGTCGCGCGGGTCGCCGGTCTTCAGCGCCTTCACCTTCGCCACGAACTTCTCGGTGAACTCGGCCTGCACCGAGCGGTCCACCAGGACGCGGTTCGCGGCCATGCAGACCTGACCCTGGTGGACGTACCGCGAGAAGACCGCCGCGTCGACCGCGTAGTCGATGTCCGCGTCGTCCAGCACCACCAGCGCGCTGTTGCCGCCCAGTTCGAGGACCACCCGCTTGAAGTGCGAGGCGGCGACGGTGGCGACGTGGCGGCCGACCTTGTCGGAGCCGGTGAAGGAGATGACCTTGGGGATCGGGTGCTCGATGAAAGCGTCGCCGATCTCGGCGATGTCGGTGACGACGACGTTCAGCAGACCGGCCGGCAGGCCCGCCTCCTCGAAGATCCTCGCGACCAGGGTGCCGCCGGTGACGGGGGTGTCCTGGTGCGGCTTCAGCACGACACCGTTGCCGAGGGCGAGGGCCGGGGCGACCGACTTGAGGGAGAGCAGGAACGGGAAGTTGAAGGGGCTGATCACCCCCACCACACCGACCGGCACGCGGTAGAGGCGGTTCTCCTTGCCCTCGACCGGCGAGGGGATGATCCGCCCCTCCGGGCGCAGCGCGAGCTGGATCGACTCGCGCAGGAACTCCTTGGCGAGGTGCAGTTCGAAGCCGGCCTTGAGGCGCGTACCGCCCAGCTCGGCGGTGATCACCTCGGCGATCTCCTGCTCGCGGTCCTCGACGACCCGCAGCGCCTTCTCGAACACGGCGCGACGGGCGTGGGCGGTGACCTCGGCCCAGGCCCGCTGGGCGTCCCGCGCGGCCCGGAACGCCTCGTCCACCTCGTCGACCGTGGCGATCGTGATCGACGCGAGCTTCTCGCCGTCATAGGGGTTGAAGTCGATGATGTCCCAGGAGCCGGTACCCGGGCGCCATTCACCGCCGATGTACTGCTGCGCCAGATCGGTGAAGTAGGACGACATGTGGACCCTCAATCCCTCGCGGCCGGGGCGGACACCCGTACGCACACGACAGTGCATGACGATGTGATCACGCGTCATCGTACGTCTGCGCCACGCGAGTTGAGAGGCAATGGCGCAGACTCACGGGGTACTCACCGGGGAATCACAGAGGGCCCGCCGGTCTCAGGACAGCTGGAGCAGTCCCCGCAGCAGGTCGCGGCTCTCGGCCGGGGAAGGGCTGTCGTTCTGGAGCTGTTTCATCGCCCGCTCGTACTGGGCGACGTCCTCGCGCTTGTCCAGGTACAGGGCGCTGGTGAGCTGTTCGAGGTAGACGACGTCCGAGAGGTCGGACTCGGGGAAGCTGAGCACCGTGAAGGCGCCGCTCTCGCCGGAGTGCCCGCCGAAGCCGAACGGCATCACCTGGAGGCAGACGTTCGGGCGCTCGGAGATCTCGATGAGGTGCTGGAGCTGACCGCGCATCACCTCGCGGTCTCCGTACGGGCGGCGCAGGGCGGCCTCGTCGAGAACGCAGTGGAACTCGGGGGCCCGCTCGGACACCAGGTACTTCTGGCGCTCCATGCGGACGGCGACCCGCTTGTCGATCTCGGCGTCGCTCGCGTCCTTCATGCCGCGGGCGACGACCGCGTGGGCGTACGCCTCGGTCTGCAACAGGCCGTGGACGAACTGCACTTCGTAGGAGCGGATGAGGTGGGCGGCGGACTCGAGTCCGACGTAGGTGGGGAACCAGCTGGGCAGGACGTCGGAGTAGCTGTGCCACCAGCCGGCGACGTTCGCCTCCTTGGCGAGGGAGAGCAGGGAGGTGCGCTCCGCCTCGTCGGTGACGCCGTAGAGCGTCAACAGGTCCTCCACGTCACGGGTCTTGAAGCTCACCCGGCCGAGCTCCATCCGACTTATCTTCGACTCGGAGGCGCGGATCGAGTACCCGGCCTTCTCCCGGGTGATCCCCTGTGCCTCGCGCAGCCGCCTGAGGTGCGAGCCCAGCAGCATCCGCCTCACCACCGACCCGCTCGATTCACCGGCGCCCACGTTCGTCCAGCCTCCCCAACTTCTTCAAGGGCCGCAGTCTGCCACTAAACCACTCCGATCCGCACTCGTCCGGTTACAGAAATGGAAAGTCTTCAACACCCGGGACGGGTGGGGCGACGAAGGACGAGGGGCACCAGGAACTCGACGGACGGGCGAAGGTGACGTGGAGAGTCGGTGGAGGTCGCCGAGAACCAGCGGTGAGCCGTCGGCCGACACCCCGTTTCCGGTAACAGGGTGACAGAAGAAATGTCCAGGAACCGGTACCGCAGGGCCCATTCCGGGCGCGTGCACGTGCATCTGCCCTTGCATCTGCTGTACGCATCCGAAACCATGGTCCCGCGCCACCGCTGCATCGCCACGACCGCGAACACTCGGGAGTGCCTCGCATGGGGACGAATGGATCGACCATGCTCGAACCCTTACGGCAGGGACTTCCGCCCCTCGATCCCGCGACCGTGTCCAACGCCGCGTCCTGCGCGCTCCCGCCGCGCTACGAAGCGGTGCGCGAGGCACGGCAGTTCACCCGGGTCACACTCGACCAGTGGCACATGGGCGAACGGTTCGACGACATCTGTCTCGTGGTCTCGGAACTCGTCACCAACGCACTGCGGCACGGCCTGCCCTCGCTCAACGGGCACTCCCCCGCCCAGGACCCTCCCGTACGGCTGCATCTGATGCGCTGGACCGAGCGGCTGGTGTGCGCGGTGCGCGACCCCAGCCACGACAGCCCCGTGGCGCGGGACTCGGACGACTTCTCGGCGGAGTCGGGGCGCGGGCTGTTCCTGGTCGACTCCTTCGCGGACAGCTGGGGCTGGCATCCGCTGGCCGGCACGCTCAGCGGCAAGGTGGTGTGGGCGCTGTTCCGCATACCGCCCGCGAGCGGCGGCACCTCGGACCACTGAGCACCGCGGCGCGCTTCCGCGCCGCGGTGCTACGCGTGTCACACCACCGGCCCGCCGCCCCCGAGCAGGCGTCAGTGGATCAGGTGGTCGAACTCCCCGTCCTTCACCCCCAGGAGCATCGCCTCGATCTCGGCGCGGGTGTAGACGAGCGCGGGCCCGTCCGGGAACCGGGAGTTCCGCACCGCCACGTCCCCGCCGGGCAGCCGCGCGAACTCCACGCAGTTCCCCTGCGAGTTGCTGTGCCGGCTCTTCTGCCAGGCCACCGCGTGGAGCTCGGTCAGCTCCGTCGCGGCCATGCCGTTGTACACGTCATCCACGCCGTACACGTCGTGGTCCACAGGTCGCTCCCCGGGGTGGTGCAGTGGTGCGCTCGATGCGCCTTGGCACTGGTGTGGCCAGAGTTGCAATAGTCAACTGCCCCGGATCATAGCTTCGTTCACGTGCCGCTGCATGAGCGGATGCATCTGCTTATGCACGGTCAGATGCACGTGCACGAGGGGTGGTGCCGCGGTTACAGCACCGGGGGCACTTGAGAGACGCGCCCTGGGGCGTTCCTGTTCCCTGGCGCACGTCACGTCTTCACTTCTCCGTACGTGGCGCGCACCCCGGCGGTTCACGGAGCCCGGCCGACGGCGGGATTCCGGATCGCACAGATTGGCGGAAAAGGAGCGGCCCCCGGCGAGGTGGTGGGTCCTCGCCGGGGGCCGGGTGGGGGGGTGGTCGGTCAGCGGGGCGCGCTCACCGTGCGGAGTACGGCAGGAGCGCCATCTCCCGGGCGTTCTTGATCGCGCGGGCCAGCTGCCGCTGCTGCTGGGCGGTGACCCGGGTGACCCGGCGACTGCGGATCTTGCCGCGGTCGGAGATGAACCGGCGCAGCAGGTCGGTGTCCTTGTAGTCGATGTACGTGATCCCGGCCTGGTCCAGAGGATTGGGGCGGGACTTGGCGGGCTTCCGCTCGGGCTTGCGGGCCATGGGTCAGACCTCCAGGAAGGTGTCGAAGGGGCGGGGCAGCCGTTCCCAGGACTCGCGCCCGGCGGCGTACTCGGCGTCGGTGAGCAGGCAGGACTCCAGCAGCCGTTCGAGGCCGTCGCGGTCCAGGCCCGGCGAGGTGAAGACCAGGTGCTGGCAGCGGTCGCCGTGCTCCGGGTGCCAGTCGAGCGCGGCGGCCGCCCGGCGGACCGGGGGGACCATGTCCCAGGCCGCGTCCGGCAGCGAGGCGAGCCAGGGACCGGCCGACTCCACGCACAGGGCGCCGCCGGCGGCGTCCCAGTGCAGCAGGGTGTCCGGGCGTTCGGCCAGCCAGAACCTGCCTCGGCTGCGGGCGGCCGCGCAGCACAGGTCCTCCAGGGCCGCGTACAGGCGCTCCGGGTGGAAGGGGCGGTGGCGGCGCCAGACGAAGGTGGTGACGCCGTGCTCGTCGGCGTCGGTGGGGAGCAGGGCGCAGGCGGGATGCTGGGCCGCGGCGGCGGCCTCGACGTCGAACCCGGCGAGCGCTGCCGCGACCAGGGAACCGGGGGGCGCCACGGGGGTGGTGGCGCGTTGCGGGGTGCGGGTGCGTGGTGACTGGTCGCGCAGTTCCCCGCGCCCCTCAGGAACCGAGGGCGCCCCCTGGCCCCGAAGGGGCACCCGCACCGCCGTCGGGTGGAGTTGGGCCAGCAGGGCCCGGTCCTCGTCGTCCGCCTCCTCGGAGTCGAGCACGGCGAGGACGGGGGCGTACTCCAGCTGGCGGGCGAAGGTGTCGGCGACGGTGCGTTCGTCGGTCGGGGCCGCGGCCAGGCCGGCCTCGGCGAGGTCGTCGCCGTTGCCGAGGCAGGGCAGCAGGAGGGCGGGGTCCACCGCCGTGATCACCGAGGTCAGCGGCAGTCCGCTCGCCGCGACGACCTCCGCCATGGCCTTGGGTTCGACCGAGTCCCAGAGCTCGACCACCGCGAGGCGGGTGAGGCCCGCCGCGGCGAGGCGCTCCAGTTCGGGGACGAGGTCCTCGCGCAGGGCGCAGCAGGCGCAGTCGTTGACGAGGGGGGCCTCGCCGGTGGAGACGACGCCCGCAGCGTCCCGGATCGTCCGCAGGACCGTGCCGTCGACGGCTGTGGACAGGTCGTGGTGCAGCGCGACGCTGCCCGGGACCCCGGCGAGCAGCGCCTCGACGGCGGCCCGCCGGGCATCGGCGTGGAGCCCGCCGACGATCGCGACAGACAGCTGGGTCACGTCGGTCAGCCCCGCTTCTTCCCGTACCGCTTCTCGAACTTCTCCACGCGGCCCGCCGTGTCCAGCACGCGCGCGGTGCCCGTGTAGAAGGGGTGGCTGACGTTCGAGATCTCGACGTCGACCACCGGGTACGTGTGGCCGTCCTCCCACTCGATCGTCTTCTCGCTCGTCATCGTGGAGCGGGTGAGGAAGGTGTGGTTCGCGGCACGGTCCCGGAAGACGACGGGCCCGTACGAGGGGTGGATGTCCTTCTTCATCGCGGTCAGCGCTCCTCTCGGAAGTCGACGTGACGGCCCGCCATCGGGTCGTACTTGCGCAGGGTCAGCCGGTCCGGGTCGTTCCGGCGGTTCTTGCGGGTGACGTACGTGTAGCCCGTGCCGGCCGTGGACCGGAGCTTGACGACCGGGCGGAGTTCGTTGCGTGCCATGCTGGTATCTTACTGAAAATGAATTCCATTTACATCACTGAGCAGAGAGAGGTGCGTCACCCTTGTCCGCCCACTGCATGCTGACCGGCGCCCAGCCCGGCTTCGGCAACCGCATCTCGCACTCCCACCGGCGCACGTCCCGCCGCTTCGACCCGAACATCCAGTCCAAGCGGTACTGGCTGCCGAGCGAGAACCGGTACGTGCGGCTCCGGCTGAGCGCGAAGGGGATCAAGACCGTGGACGTCATCGGCGTCGAGGCGGCCGTCGCACGGATCCGCGCCCGGGGGGTGCGGGTCTGATGGCGAAGAAGAGCAAGATCGCGAAGAACGACAAGCGGCGGGAGACCGTCGCCCGGTGCGCGGCGCGGCGCGCGGAGCTGAAGGAGATCATCCGGCGCCCGTCCTCCACGGACGACGAGCGGCTCGCGGCGCGGCGGGAGCTGGCCCGGCAGCCGCGCGACGCGAGCGCGACGCGCGTCCGCAACCGGGACGCCGTGGACGGCAGGCCGCGCGGCTACTTCCGGGCGTTCGGCCTGTCCCGGGTCGGCCTGCGGGAGCAGGCGCACGCCGGGTATCTGCCGGGGGTGCGCAAGTCGTCCTGGTGAGAGCGGGCGCGGGGCCGGTCGGGCGGGGCGTGTGCCGGGTGGGCTTCATCAACGGTTCGCCGGTTTCTCGCAGTTCCCGGCGAACCGGCGCCGGAGGGCTCCTGGTAGCTTGCCGCTGTCGCCGCGGCGACCGGATCCGGCCCTACCTCGGGGAGACCTCAGTGACTACGGCGATGACGGCAAGGACCGCGGCGAGGGGGACCTCGGCCCGCCGGCGCGTGCGAGCCGGTGCCGCGGCCGCCGGGCTGGCGGCGGCGCTCGTGCTGACCGGGTGCAGCGGCGACGACGGCGACGCGGCGAAGGAGCCGAAGGCCACGCCCTCCGCGACGGACAAGGCCGACGGCGGCACCGACTCCGGCGGCTCCACCGGCGGCGACGCGAAGCTCCAGGGCAACTGGCTCGCCACGACGGACGGCAAGCCGGTCGCCCTGTTCGTGAACGGCGAGGAGGCCGCGCTGTTCGTCGTGGGCGGCACGGTGTGCAGCGGCAAGGTGTCCGACGAGGCGGACATGCGGATGATCGAGCTGAAGTGCACCGACGGCACCAAGGACCGCACCTCGGGCATGGTCGACTCGGTGGACTCCACGTCCCTCACGGTCACCTGGGACGGCAAGGTCGGCGAGGAGACCTTCCAGAAGACCGAGGGCGCGCTCCCCTCGGGCCTCCCGACGGATCTGCCCACGGCGGCGTCGGGTTCCTAGCCCGGCACGGGCGAACCACGGCGGCAGCCCGGTGCGGGGGGGGGCCACCGCGCTGCGGAGCCGGGGCCGGGGCGTCCGATCATGGGGCGGGCCGTGGAACCACCGGGTTCCGCGGCCCGTTCGTACCTTCACACCAGCACCGGCTGCTTCAGCCACGAACTCTCGGGACATCCATGCGTACCGCTCCGACCGCCATCGCCGCCGCGCTCCTCGCGGCTCTCACCCTGACCGCCTGCGGCGGGAACGACGGGGGTGACTCCGGCGACGGGGGCAAGACCGCCGCCTCCCCCTCCGGCGACGGCAAGGGCTCGGGTTCCGCGTGCGCCACCGCAGGGACCGCGTTCGCGGTGGGGCCGAGCAGTGCCGCGCCTGCCGCCGGCGACGAGGGCGCCGTGCCGGTCACCGTCACCAACAAGAGCGGTGCCCCCTGCACCGTGACGGGCCTCGCCCGCGTCGAACTGCTCGCCGGCGGGAAGTCCTGGCCGCTCGCGGCGCAGGAGGGCGCGGCGAAGGACGGCGAACTGACCCTCGCGGAGGGCCAGTCGGTGACCTTCACCATCGCCTACGTGCGCGGGATCGCCGGGGACGCGCAGCAGAGCGCCGACGTGCAGAAGCTGAGCTTCAGCCTGCCGGGCGAGAAGAAGGCCCACACCTACGACTGGCCGGACGCCGAGGTCGCCCTCCAGTCCGGCGACACGCTGGAGGCGACGGTGGGCCCGTTCACGCCGGTGGGCGACTGAGCGGCGCCCCATGGGGTGACCGGCGGCGGCCGTCCGGCACCGGCGGGGCGGCCCGGCGCGCTCAGGACGGCAACCGGGGCCGGGCCCTGACCTGGGCGCGGTCGGCCGCCTCCGCGCCCTGTTGCCACCCGGCGGCGTCGCTGACGCCCCGGACGCGGGTGGTGACGGTGTCCGGGAACATCCGGGCGAACCGGTCGCGGACGGCGACGCCGCGTGCGGCGAGCACGGGCAGCAGGTCCGGTTCCGGGGTGCCACCGCCCTCGGTCCGCTCGGTCCGCTCGACCTCGGCCTCGGCGGCGGCCGCCAGCCGGTCGCCTATCCGGTGGGCGTAGGCGGCCAGGAACGACTGCCGGAAGGTCTTGGTGCGTTTGCGGCCGCCCTTGCGCTGGGCCGCCTCCGCCTTCGTCATCGCGGTGGTGGCCTGGACGAGGAGCGAGGTGTAGAGCAGTTCGACCGACTCCAGGTCCGTCTCGAACCCGACGACCGTGGAGAAGCCGAGGGCCTCGTTCCACACGGCCTCGCAGCGGTTCGCGCGGGCGACGGCGTCGAGCAGCACCGCCTTCGCCGTCTCGTACGGCGCGTCCACACCGATCCGGCAGGCGCCGGGCGCGTCCTTCGCGTGCGTACGGGCCGCCAGCAGCGCCTCGTCGATGCTGTGCCGGGCCATCAGCTGCTGCGCCTTCGCGCTGAGCGCCTCCGCCTCCTCGGGGAAGTCGGTGGCCTCCGCCTTGGCGAGGAGGGCGCGGATCCGGGTGAGCATCCGGGACTCCGGGTGCGAGGACGGGTGCGCGCCGGTGTCCATAAGGCGGTCCAGGGGTTCCAGGGTGGGCAGACGCAGGAGCAGCCGGTACAGCTCCAGCGCGGTGGTGGCCCGGGAGAAGCGGTCGCCGCGGGGCCCGCTCTCGGCCGCGGGCCGGCCTTCGGCTAGGGCCCGCGCCTCGTCCAGCTGGGCGCCCCAGCGGGGGCTCGGTGGCTGCCGTCGTCCACCGCCGGGTGGCCGTCCGCTCCCGAGGTCGCCCTCCCGCCCCTCCTCGTGCTCGTCGACGACGAGGCGCGCGACCAGGCGTACGTGGGCGTCGTCCAGCTCGCGCCGGACCAGGCGTACGACGTCGGCGGGCTGCCAGCCGCGTCGCCAGGCGCCGGCGACGAACTCCCGGCCCCGCCGGGCGACCTCCGCGTCGGTCGTGGGGTCGGCGGCGAGGAGGGAGGCGCCGGTGTCGAGGGCGGCGTCGGTGTCGGCGTAGAGGGCCGCCTCGAAGGCGCGGTCCACCGTGCTGGTCGTACTCACGTGTTCGATCGTGTCATGGCGTGGGCGGGGCGCGGCCGGGCGCGGGCGGGGCGTGTGCCGGGCGGAGGTAGGGCCGGCCCTACCTCGGGACGCCCACCAGTGGTCGTGTGCGGGCGGACCGCGGACGGTTCGCTGGGAGTCATGACCAGGACAGAGGAAACGGGCACGTCGGCAAAGCGGCGGCGGGGACAGCCGGGGTGGACGCGCCCGCCGCGGACGTACGGGCCGTCGTCGGTGACCGGGCGCGGGTGCTGACCGGGGACGACCGGCGGCGGGTCGACCCGTCGTACGAGCGGGACGCGGAGGCGCTGGTCGCCGTCAACGCGCTGCTGCGCGGGGATCGCGCTCGCCGGGACGCTGCTCATGGCCACGTCGGCACGCGGGGCGGAGCTGCGGTCGCTGCGGCTCGCGGGGGCCACGCGGGGGCAGGTCCGGGTGGTGGTCGCGGGCGAGGCGCTGGTCGCGACGGCAGTGGGGGCCGCGCTCGGGGCGGCGGTCTCCGCGGTCTATCTGGCGGGCCTGGCGGGGGCGCTGGGACTGCTGGGGGCACCGGTGGGCATCTGGCCGGGCGCCGTCTAGGCCGACGGGGAGCGGACGCCGGAAGAGAGCGAGGAGCGGGCGGTGGAAAGGAGCGGGGAACGGACGCCGGAAGAGAGCGAGGAACGGGCGGTGGAAGAGAGCGAGGAACGGACGCCGGAAGAGAGCGGGGAACGGGCGGTGGAAGGGAGCGGGGAACGGACGCCGGAAGAGAGCGGGGAACGGGCGGTGGAAGGGAGCGGGGAGCGGGCGGTGGAGAGGGGTGGCCGGGAGCCGACCCCACCAGGTGTCAACTTCGGGTTGACACCCCCTGGCTGTCAACTTACGGTTGACACATGACGACGAACCCGCGAGTCACGGCCTCCGTGCGTCTCGACGACCTCATCGAGGCCATCAAGAAGATCCACCCGGAACCGCTCGACCAGCTCCAGGACGCGGTGATCGCCGCGGACCACCTCGGTGACGTGGCCGACCACCTGATCGGCCACTTCGTGGACCAGGCACGGCGCTCCGGCGCGTCCTGGACGGAGATCGGCAAGAGCATGGGGGTGACCCGGCAGGCGGCGCAGAAGCGGTTCGTGCCGAAGGCCGAGG
Organism: Streptomyces sp. HM190; assembly: GCF_009857135.1. Lineage (GTDB taxonomy): Bacteria > Actinomycetota > Actinomycetes > Streptomycetales > Streptomycetaceae > Streptomyces > Streptomyces heilongjiangensis. The sequence continues at coordinate 4,921,984 of NZ_CP047318.1, read as the reverse complement.
CCGACCTCGACCCCCAGCAGGGCTTCGCCCGCTACACCCCGCGGGCCCGCAACGCGGTCATGGTCGCGCACGGCGAGGCCAAGTCCGCCGGGAACCCCGAGGGCCTGCCCGCCCACCTCGTCCTCGGCCTCCTCGCCGAGCCGGAGGGGCTCGCGGCCAAGGCGATCGCCGCGCAGGGGGTCTCGCCGGAGGCGGTGCGGGAGGCGGCGACGGCCGTGTTGCCGCCGGCCGTGGACGAGGTGCCCGAGCTGATCCCGTACGGCTCCGACGCCAAGAAGGTCCTCGAACTCACCTTCCGCGAGGCGCTGCGGCTGGGGCACAACTACGTCGGGACCGAGCACATCCTGCTCGCGCTCCTGGAGTTCGAGAACGGGAAGGGCGTCCTCAGCGGACTGGGGATCACCAAGGCGGCGACGGAGGAGGACGTGGCACGGGCCCTGCGGGCGGTGACGGAGGGGCAGGGTTAAGGGGGCCGTTCTCGGGCGCGGACGGGTGGAGAGCTGGTCACGCCCGCGCGGCGGAGCCGCCTGTGTCACCGCCCGGCGCCCCTGCTTCTCCCGGGCCGCGGGGAACTGCGCGAGCAACCACAGCGCGCCCGCACCCGAGCCTGAAGCCGTGCCTGAGCCTGAACCCGCACCCGCACCCGCACCCGCACGGACTGTCGGCGCGTGCCCCGAGCTGCCGGACGGTCACTGTCAGACCCCCCTGCGACACTCACCCTCATGACCGACCGGTGGGCTCTCGCTCCGACCGAGGACGGCGGCGTCGAGATCGCCCCCCTCGGCCCGGACGGGCTGCCCGCCGCACCCGTGACACGGGAGCCGGACCTCGCGGAGGCGGTGCGGCGGCGGGAGCCGGACGTCGGGCGGTGGGTGTGGCGGGCCACCGCCGAGATCTACCCCCGGCTGCTCGCCGACGGCGTCCGCGTCGAGCGGTGCTACGACATCGAGGACGCCGAGAACCTGCTCCTCGGGCACGAGGGCCGTCTCGGCGAGCCCCGCTCCGCGGCAGCCGCCCTCGCCCGCCTCCGCCGCGCCCCGGTCCCCCCGGACCCGCCCCTCCGCTCGGCGCAACCCGGCGTCCAGCCCTCCCTCTTCGAACCGCGCCCCGTCCACGTCCCCCTCACCGACCTCATCGAGGTCTACGCGGACCAGCAGCGACGGCACGACACCACCGCCCACCCGGACCGGATGCGGCTGCTGACCGCCGCGGAGTCGGCCGGGATGCTCGTCGCCGCCGAGCTGAACCGCGCCGGCATGCCCTGGCGGGCGGACGTCCACCGCCAGGTGCTGCACGAGATGCTCGGCGAGCGGTACGCGGGCGGCGGCGAGCCGCGCAGGCTGGCCGAGCTGGCCGACGAGGTGTCGCAGGCGTTCGGCCGCCGCGTGCGGCCCGATCTGCCGGCCGACGTCGTCAGGGCGTTCGGGCAGGCGGGGCTCCGGATCCGCTCCACCCGGCGCTGGGAGATCGAGTCCCTCGACCACCCCGCCGTGAAGCCGCTCCTGGAGTACAAGCGGCTGTACCGCGTCTGGGTCGCGCACGGCTGGTCCTGGCTCCAGGACTGGGTGCGGGACGGCCGCTTCCGGCCCGAGTTCCTCGCCCACGGCACCGTCACCGGCCGGTGGGTCACCAACGGCGGAGGCGCGCTGCAGATCCCGAAGGTGATCCGCCGTGCCTGTGTCGCCGACCCCGGCTGGCGCCTCGTCGTCGCCGACGCCGACCAGATGGAGCCCCGGGTCCTCGCCGCGATCTCCCGCGATCCGGGGCTGATGGAGATCGCCGGACGCGGCACCGACCTCTACCAGGCCGTCTCCGACCGGGCCTTCTCCGGCGACCGCGACCAGGCCAAGCTGGCCGTCCTCGGCGCCGTGTACGGGCAGACGTCCGGAGACGGCCTCAAGAACCTCGCCGCGCTGCGCCGCCGCTTCCCCAGGGCGGTGCGGTACGTCGACGACGCGGCCCGCGCGGGCGAGGAGGGCCGGCTGGTGCGGACCTGGCTGGGGCGGACGTGCCCGCCGCCGGTCGGGGACTCCGACGCGGCGGGCGAGGAGGCGGGCATCCCCCAGGCCGACGCCGTGCCGGACGGCGGCGGTGATCAGGAGCGGACGACCGAGTGGGTGCCCGGGTACGCCTCCGCCGACTCCCGCGCCCGCGGCCGGTTCACCCGTAACTTCGTCGTCCAGGGCAGCGCCGCCGACTGGACCCTGCTCCTCCTCGCCGCACTGCGCCGTTCCCTCGCCGGGATGGCCGCCGAGCTGGTCTTCTTCCAGCACGACGAGGTGATCGTGCACTGTCCGGCCGAGGAGGCGGACGCGGTGGTGGCCGCCATCCGGGAGGCGTCGGAGCTGTCGGGGCGGCTGACGTTCGGGGAGACGCCGGTGCGGTTCCCGTTCACCACGGCGGTGGTGGAGTGCTACGCCGACGCGAAATAGCCGGGGGCGGGGAGATGCCGTCCTCAGGCACCGCCTTCACTCCTCCCCCAGCAGGCGGCGCAGTTCACCCGTCACCGTCGACTCCGTGCCGTCCAGCACGGCCAGGGCGCGCCGCCATTCGTCGCGGGCCTCCTCGCCACGCCCGCCGGCCCGCAGCAGCAGGCCCCGCTGGTGGCGGGCGAGGCCGACGGCGTACTGGTCGGCGCGGCGGACGGCGAAGTCGAGGAGGAGGGCGCACTCCCGGTCCGCCCGGTCGGCCTGCCCCAGTTCGCGCAGGGCCCGGACCAGACCGAGCCGCGTCTTGGACTCGCCCTGCCAGTCCTCGTCGTCGCCGAGGACGCGCAGGCTCTGCTCGAAGCTGCGGACGGCGGCGGCCGGTTCGCCGAGCCGGAGGTGGGCATAGCCGATGTTGCAGTGCGCGGTGTGCCGTACGACGACGCTGTCGGCGATCTCGCCGAGGGCGAGACTCCGCTCGTGGTGGGCGATGGCGGCGCGCGCGTCGGTGTGTTTGACCAGGTTGCCGAGATGGCTGAAGGTGACGGCCTCGCCGTAGGGGTCGCCGAGCTGCCGGGACAGCTCCAGGCTCTCCCGCAGCGCCTCCTCGCTCTCCTCGTACCGGCCGAGGCTCTCCAGCACCAGCCCCCGGTTGTTGAGGCACCGCCGTACGCACGACACGACGCCGAGCTTCCGCCACAGTGTCAGGCCCTGGTCGTTGAGGTCGAGCGCGTCCGAGGCACGGCCGGACATGAAGTGCAGCCCGGCCCGGTCGGTCAGCGCGAACGCCTCCGCCTCGTCGTCGCCCAGCGACCGCGCCACGTCCAGGGCGTACCCGCCGAGCACGTCCAGCTCGGCGAGCCGGCCGCCGCGGTGCAGATACGGGAAGAGGTGCCGGACCAGGACGGGTGTGTACGCCGCCGTCCCGCCGCCGGGCTCGCGCGAGCAGCGCTCCACGAGGGCGACGATGTTGGGGAGTTCGCGGTCGCCCCAGGCGAAGGCCTCCTCGGCGGAGGCGAAGGGTTCCGTGGTGGCCGCCGCCGGTTGCGTCGGGGTCGTACGGAGCCGTTCGTCGCGTTCGTGGCCGGGCGGGAGCAGTACCAGCAGGCTCTCCCGGGCGCGGGCGGCGTACCAGCGGAGGGCTTCGGTGGTCTCGCCCCCGGCGGTGGGGCCGGTCGGGTCGGCCGGGGTGGACCTCCCCTCGACCGCGCCGGTCCGGGTCGCGGCGATACCCGCCGTGCCGGCCCGGACCGTGCCGGTACCCGCCGTATCGGTCCGGGCCGCGCCGGTACCCGCCGGGCCGGTGCGGGCCCCATCGGGGCGGGCCGCGCCTGTCCGGCTGATGCCTGCCCGGACGATGGCCGTCCGAACGGTGGTTGTCCGAGCGGTGGTTGTCCGAGCGGTGGTCGTCCGGGCCGCGGCGGCTGTCCGGGACGTGTCGGCGAGTTCGCGGGCGAAGTGGCGGACGAGGTCGTGCGGGACGTAGCGGCCGTACGTCGTCTCCTCCAGCAGCGCGACGTCGACGAGGCGGTCGAGGGCGGCCTCGGCGCGGCGTTCGTCGGTGCCGGCCAGGCGGGCGAGGAGGGGGGCGCCGTACGCGGGCAGGTCGAGGGCGCCGATGAGGCGGAGGACGTGGGCGGCGTCGCCGTCGGCCTCGCGGTCGGAGGCGCGCAGGGCCTCGTGGGCGACGGCGAGGGAGCGCCGGACGCTCAGGTCGTCGTATTCGAGGTGGTGCAAACGGCTCTCGGTGGCGGCCAGTTGGCCCGCGAGCGCGTCCGGGGTGAGCGCGCGGCGGGCGGCGAGCCGGGCCGCGACGACCCGGAGGGCGAGTGGGAGCCGCCCGGTGAGTTCGACGAGGGGGTGCGCGGCGTCGAGCCCGGCCGCCCGTCCGGACGCGGCGCGCAGCAGCTCGGCGCTCTCGTCGTCCGACAGCGGGGCGAGCGGGAAGCGGTGCGCGCCGTCCAGCGCGGTGAGCGGCGAACGGCTCGTCACGATCACCGCGCACCCGGCGCCGGCCGGCAGCAGCGGGCGTACCTGCGCGGCGTGCGCGGCGTCGTCCAGCACCATCAGCGTGCGGGTCGGCGCGAGGGTCGACCGGAGCAACGCTGCGGCGGCGTCCGGGTGTTCGGGGATGCGGCGCGGGTCGGCGCCCAGGTCGCGGAGGAGGGAGGCGAGGGCCTGGGCCGGCGTGAGAGGGGTCATGCCCGGGGTCGCGCCGTGCAGGTTGACGTACAGCTGGCCGTCCGGGAAGCGGTCGGCCAGCTCGTGGGCGAGGTGGAGGGCGAGGGCGCTCTTGCCGACACCGGCCATGCCGCTGATCACGACGGGTTCCGCGGACGCGGGGCGCCCCGGGGCGCGGGTGGGGGCGTGACCGCTCCGGTCGTGGGCGCCCGGCGGGCCCGCTTCGCGGGCGCTGGGCCGCAGGGCGGCGTCCGGTGCGCCAGGGCCGCGGGACGGGGTGGTCACGGCGAGCGCCGCGCGCAGCTCGGCCAGGACCCGGCGGCGTCCCGTGAAGTAGGCGGGCGGAGGCGGAAGTTGAGCGGGGACCGGCGGCTCGGGGGCGGCCGGCCCGGCGGTCGGCGGCCCGGGGTGCGGGTCCTCGCCCTCCCGGAGGATCTCCAGATGGGCCTCGCGTACGGCGGGGCCGGGGTCCACACCGAGTTCGTCGCGGAGCCGGTCCCGGAGGTCACGGTGCACGGCGAGGGCCTCGGCCTGGCGGCCGGTGCGGTGCAGGACGAGCATGAGGAGACGGTGGAAGGCCTCCCGCAGGGGGTGCTCGGCGACCAGGGCGGCGAGTTCGGGGGCGAGGGCGGTGAGGGCGTGCGCCTCCCCGAGGGCCGCGGGGTGCCCGGGTTCCGTGGGGCCGTCGGTGGCGGCGCGCGCGAGGTGGAGTTCGGCGTCGTAGCGGCGTTCGAGGAGGAGCAGCCGGGCCTCCTCCAGGCGTTGCGCGAAGGCGTGTGCGCCGAAGTCCCCTGCGGGCAGGCCGCCGAGCGGGGTGCCGCGCCAGAGGGCTAGCGCGGCGGTGGCCTCGTGGACGGTGCGCGCCCAGTCGTGGGCGGCGTGCGCGGCACGCGCGGCGGCGGCGCGCGCCTCGAAGACCTGGACGTCCAGCTCGCCCTCGTCGACCCGCAGGAGATAGCCCGGCGGTACGGCGCGCAGCCGGTCGGGGTCGTCGAGGAGCCTGCGCAGCCGGGTCACATGGTTCTGGAGGGACGCCTGCGCGGACGGCGGCGGCGCCCCGTCCCACAGCACGTCCTTCAACGCGTCGACGGACACGACACGACCGGGTTCGAGGAGCAGCGCGACGAGGAGAGCACGCACCTTGCCGCTGCCGACGGGGCGTACGGCGCGAGTGGCCGGGTGGGGGAGGGTGACCGGGGGGCGGGGGCGGGTGTCCCGGTGGTCGGGGTGGGCGTCCCGGTGTCCGGCACGGGCGTCGTGGGCGCCGGCGGGTGCGCCATCGTTGTCGGGGCGCTGGTCGGGGCCGGGGTGGGGACCGGAGTCGGAACCCGGGGGACCGGATTCGGGGGCGAGGTGGGGTGTGAGGCCGGGGTCGCCGTCGGGTGAGTCGGAGGCGTCGTACAGCACGGGCGGACCCAGCAGTCCGAACCGCAGCCCGTCCCGCATGGCGTCCGTCCGCTGCCTTCCCGTGCCGTCGTACCGGACCGCGCCCCCCGGCGACTCGCGTCGGCACGCGCCGACTCTTCCACGGCTTCCGTACGGTCCCGGAGGGACCGTTGGGCACATGTTAGCGATCCGTTGGCGGGACCTGATGTGATCACTTCATCGGATCCGGCGCCGACGGCGCACGCGGACGACGCGTAGCTCGGGGGAGCGCCGCCGCCGCTGCCGGATCCGGGAACGCGCAGTGCCCCGGTCGGTGGAGGTGAACGACCGGGGCATGCGTGTGACCGGCGGGTGCCTGCGCCGGCCCGGACTACAGAACGGGCGGGCGGCCCAGCCGGGTGAGGCGCCACACCGTGCGCCAGCGCATGGGCCGGCGTTCGCCGCCCGACACCCGCCAGCCTTCCAGGAACCCGCCGAACCACGCGCGCAGTCCGCCCCCGGAACGGGTCCGCAGCAGGGTGATGAGCACCCACACCCCCAGATGGACGGGGATGAGGAGCAGCGGGAGCCGGCGGCGGGCCAGCCAGACGCGGTTGCGGGCGTTGACCCGGTAGTAGATCGCGTGCCGGGCGGGCGACGTCTTCGGGTGCTGGAGGAGCAGTTCGGGGGCGTAGAGCACGGTCCAGCCGGCGTCGATCGCCCGCCACGCCAGGTCCGTCTCCTCATGCGCGAAGAAGAACTCGGCGGCCCAGTCGCCCGTCTCGTGGAGCATGGCCATGGACAGGGCGTGCCCGCCACCGAGGAAGCCGGTGACCGGGCCGCCCCGCAGGGGGTCCTTGGCCCCGACCCTCGGCACGTGCCGCCGCTGGGTCTCGCCGGTCTCGTCGGCGATGCGGAAACCGACGATGCCGAGGCGGGGTTCGGCGACGTACAGGTCCCGGACGCGGCGCAGGACGTCGGCGTCGACGAGCAGTCCGTCGTCGTCCAGTTCGACGACGATGTCGACGTCCCCGAAGGCGCGCAGCCGCTCGATGGCCACGTTGCGGCCGCCGGGGCAGCCGAGGTTCTCGTCCACCTCGATCGGCGTGACCTCGCCGGGGAGGCCGAGGCGCTCGGCGAACTCCGGCAGCGGGCACCCGTTGCCCACGATGACGATGCGCGCGGGCGCCAGGTCCTGCTTGGCCACGGACGCGAGCAGCGCGTCCACCTCGGCGGGCCTGTTGCCCATCGTCACCACGGCGACGGCGACCCGAGGCCCCTCCTCCGCGTCCGTCACGACACCAACCCCATCCCGTCGACCGACATCCGAGACAGCCGACGAGCCCCCGCGACCGACCGGCTGATTACCCGCCGGATGCTAGCCGTTCACGCCGACGACTTCTCAGGGACGCCCCAAGTACGCGCTTGTTGCGGCCCGGTCGGCGAGATCCGCGCCCCCACCCGGACCCTCGGCGGCGAGATCACCGTGAGCTGGGGAGAAGGCGGCGACGACATCGGCGCACCGCCCCGAGGCCCGCCCCCGGATGTCGCCGGTACCGCCGATGACACCGGCGACCGGACCGGTGGCCTCGCGGAAGCCGCTGGCCTCACGGGCTCCGGCGGCCTCACGGGCTCCGGCGGCCTCACGGGCTCCGGCGGCCTCACGGGAACCGGCGGAGCCGACCGGCTATCTCCTCGCGTCCGGCCTCCAGTCCTGGACGAGGAGGCCGAGGAGCACCTCGTCGAGGAACTCGCCCATCACCCAGGCCGAGGAACGCAGGACGCCCTCGCGGACGAAGCCGTTGCGCTCGGCGGCGCGGAGCATCGCCGTGTTGTCCGACAGCGTCTCGATCTGGAGCCGGTGCAGGCCGCGCACGACGAACCCGTAGTGGCACAGCACGGCGACGACGTCGGTGCCGTAGCCCTTGCCGCGGCAGGACGGCAGGAGCCCCAGCCCGATGTGGGCGCACCGGTTGTGGTTGTCGATGCCCCAGAGGGTCGCGGTGCCGACCAGGCTGTCGCCCTCCAGTTCGACCACGGAGAACTTGACGACGGCGTCGTTCTCGTCGTCCCCCACCAGCCGTCGGTCCTTCGAACCGGGCGTGATCGGCCGCCACGGGCCCGCCTCGGCTCGCGCCGCGTTGGCCACGTCGTCGTAGAGCTCGCTCCGCAGGACCGGGATGTCGTCCTCGTACCGGGCCCTGAGCCCGACCTTGGTCCCCTTCAGCATGCGAGCTTCCTATCCGACGGCCCTGACCGGCGGCAAACCAATAAACGACGAGCGTGTCCGTGGGCACAGCGCGGCCCCTCCGCGCGACGGCATCGCGCGCAGGGGCCGCTCACCGGTCGTTCAAGGACGCCCGCTCCGGGGGCAGTTCACGCCCGCAGCGGGTTCGCCCGTACCGCCGCCATCAGGTACCAGGCCGTCGCCCCGGTGTGCCGGTACGGGTAGTAGCCGAAGCCGAAGCCCGTGTCGAGGGGGCTGCTCGCGGAGACGACGCCGGCGCGCTCGGGGAGGGCACGGCCGCCGACGGTCTGGGCGGTGCCGAGGTGGTCCTGGGCGCGTTCGAGGGAGTCGAGCAGGCGCCGTGCGCGGTACTCGTCGCCGCGCGCCCCCCGGTCGCGGAAGGCGAGCGCCAGATGGGCGGTTCCCTCGAACCACACGCCGTTGCGGTCCGGCTTCGGCTGGAACTCGGCGATCGGCTTGTCCTCGTCGGCGACGAGGCTCGCGGAGCTGAACGTGACCCCCTCGTACGACTGCCCCGCGGGCACCGTGCTGTTGGGGCGCCCGGAGTGGTCGAGGACGGCCAGTTCGGTGGCCGCCCAGTCCAGGGACCGGGCGTGGCGGCGCGAGTCGAGCGCGAGGTGGGTCCAGGTCTGCGTGTCCTCGGGGAGGGGCGACTTGTTGACGGTGACCCCGTCGTTGGTGCCCGTGTAGAAGAACCCGCCCGCCGGCTCCCACATCCGCAGCACGAACGCCTCCGCCCGCGCCGCGCGCTCCCGCCACACCCGGTCCCCGGTGAGCCGGGCGAGCCGTCCGAACAGGCAGATCAGGTCCGTGTTGTGCTCGGTCGACGTGAAGGGCAGCTTCTCGTTCGCCCCGTTCACGCCGAACTTGTAGCCGCCCAGGGGCTCGTCGGTGCGGCCGGTCAGCTCGATCCACTCCCCGATCCGCACCGCCGCCGCGAGGAACCGCCGGGCGCGTGTCCGCCTGGCCAGCGCGCTCAGCGCGATACCGGCCCACGCCATGTCCCCGACGGCCGTCCCCGTGAAGCCGAACTGCGTGCCGACGTTCGCGGTGCCGTCCGGCCGGACGAACCCGTGCGGCTGCGGCACGCCGTCGAAGAAGACGTACGGCCCGACGTTGTACGCCTGCCGCAACCGCCCGTCGTCGTACGCCGGGTCGTGCTCCTGGGCGTAGACCAGGGCGTCCCCGAGGGCGACGGCCCGGACCTCGCCGTCCCGCGTGCGCACCGCCAGATGGGCGAGGATCGCGAGGGCGTTGTCGTACGTGAACGCCGTGCTGAACAGGTTCGCCTGGTCGGTGTAGCTCTGCGTCAGCCGGACGGGGCCGTGGTCCGGGTAGGCGTCCATGGCGGCGGCGAGGAAGGACTGCGCCCGCCGCCGGGCCGACGCGCCGGGGGTCCTGGCGGCCCCGGCCCGCTGCCCGGCCGAGACCCCGGGCGCCGCGTGGGCCGTGCCGGAGAGGCCGGTCGCGGTGAACGCCGCCACGCCGAAGCCGAGCAGCGCGCGACGGCTGGGTGTCGGACCTGGTCTGCCGGTCATGTTTCTCCCTCGGAGTGCGGGACATCAGGCGACACCTGACGCTTGAGAGCGCTCTCAGAGCGCGCGCCGCTCATTGTGCTGGCGCTCGTGAGGCGGGTCAACGCCTGTGACGTGTCGGGCGGTTGCGGGGACCGGTTGGGAGGGAGAGGTGGGAGGCGTCAGGGGCGGGGCCCGCGTGGGGGTGGGCACACGGGTGGGCGGGGGCACGCGGGCGGGGCACGCGTGGGCAGGGCACGCGTGGGCAGGGCACGCGTCGGGGGCACACGGATGGGCGGGGCCGGCGCTGGGCGGGGCCGGCGTCCCGCGCGCCGGACGTGGTGCGCGGGACGCCCTCCGGGGCCGGCAGGCCGGTGCGCGGACTCCGCGACGCGCACCCCGGAGCCTCGGCTCCGGCCCCCGCACCGGCCCTCGCCGAGGCCGCCCGGCCCGCCGACCGGACCTCCCCCTTCGCCCTTCGCCCTTTGCCCTTTGCCCTGGGAAGGGAAGCCCGCCCGCGGTTCGAGGCGGCCTTGGCGCAGCCCTCAGCGTCGGCGCCCCGTCTCCTCGCCATCTCCACGGTCCGGCGCGTCCAGGGCGAGCCGCACGCTGTCGCGGGCGGACGCCCCCTCGGACCACGCCGCCTCGTACGCCTGGGCGCCGAGGGCCTGGCGAACCCGGTGTTCCGTGGTGGTGTGGGCGTCGTGGAACGGACGCAGTCCGATGAGCGCGACTCCGGTGTCCTGTCGCAGGCGATGGGCGGCTCCCAGCAGCCGGGCCGACTGCGCGGGGTGGCCGGTGGCCGCCATGGCCCACGCCAGTGTCTCGACACCCCAGACCGGGCCCCAGCTGTCGCCGATGGCCCGTTGCCGGCCCAGCGCTTCGCGCAGGTGAGCCGGGGAGCGGGCCGCCGTGCCGTGCCGCAGCTCGAACAGGCCCGCGCACCACTGGACCCAGGTGCGGGCCCACTCGGCGCCGCTGTCCGCGGCATCCGCCGCGTAGGCGTCGAGAGCCGTACGGGCCGAGGGCCGGTCGCCGAGGAACGCCTCGGCCATGGCCCAGAGCATCGTGGCCATGTGAGCGTCCCCCTTCTGGCCCGCCGCGAGGAACTGGTCCCTCGCCTCGGTCAGGAGGGCGGCGGAGCACGGGTCGCCCCGCACCAGCATGGCGTGAGCGCCTTCGATGAAGGTCAGCGGCGGGGCCACGCCTGCGCCGGCGTCCGCGCCGCCGGGGAGTTCGCCCGCCATGGTGCGGCACGCGGTCAGGAACGCCTCGGCGGAGGGGTTGTCCCCCTGGCAGAGCGCGACCCAGGCCCGCATCGCCAGCCCTCCCGCGGTCAGGGCCCGCGGTGCGTCGGTGTTCAGACCGACAAGGCGCTCCAGCCAGTGGCGGCCCTCGCCCAACGTACTGTTGAAGAACCAGAACCGGGTGCGGGCGAGACTGACCGCGATCTCCGTGCCCGCCTCCACCCGGTCGCGTCGCGTGGCGCAGAAGCCGAGCGCGGTACGGAAGTTGGGGAGTTCGGTCCGTAGCCGGATCAGCCAGTCGACCTCCCCCGGTCCGCACCACTCGTCGCCGGCGCGCGCCGCCACCCTCCGGTAGTGGTCGGCGTGCCGGAGGCGGAGCTTCGTCGCGCCGTCCTGTTCCCGGAGCCGCTGCAGGCCGTACTGGCGAATGGTCTCGAGCAGGCTGTACCGGGCCCGGTCGCCCGAACTGTTCACCGTCACGATCGACTTGTTCACCAGCCCGGCCAGCAGGTTCAGCACGTCCTCCCGGGCGATGCCCTCGCCACCGCACACCGCCTCGGCGGCCTCCAGGTCGAAGCCGCCGGAGAACACCGACAGGCGGCTCCACAGCAGTCGCTCCCGCTGGGTGCACAGGTCGTGGCTCCAGTCGACGACGCCGCGCAGAGTGAGCTGGTAGCGGGTGACGGGATGCCCGTACGGCACGGACAGCAGGCGGAACCTGTCGTCCAGGCGTTCCAGGATCTCGTCGACCGTCATCGTGCTCAGCCGGACCGCCGCCAGTTCGATGGCGAGCGGGATCCCGTCCAGCCGTCGGCACAGTTGGGCGATCGCACCGCGGTTGCGGGAGCCGATCCGGAACGCCGGCGCGGCGGCGACGGCACGGTCGACGAACAGCCGTACGGCCTCGGAGCGGTCCGCGGTGCCGTCCTCGGCACCGCGGGTGGTGTCGGTCCGCTGAAGCGGTACGGGGCGGTCGGCGCCGGGGACGGTGAGGGAGGGCACCGTCAGGACGTGCTCGCCGGGGATCCCCAGCCGCTGTCTGCTGGTGGCCAGGACACGGAGCCCGGGGGCGGCCCGAGCCATCCTCAGGACCAGGGCCGCGAGGTCGTCGACGAGATGCTCGCAGTTGTCGAGGACGACCAGCAGCCGCTGGTCGCGCAGATGGTCCACGATGGTGTCGACGACGGGCCGCGCGGAATGGTCGCGCACCCCGAGGGCCTCGGCGACCGCCCGGTCGAGGAGTTCGGGTCCGGTCAGGGGCGCCAGGTCCGCGAGGCGGACACCGTCCGGGAACGCCGGTTCCAGCTCCGCGGCCGCCCGCAGCGCGAGCCGGGTCTTGCCGACGCCGCCCACGCCGGTGAGCGTGACCACCCGGGCGGACGCCAGAACGGCCCGCACCTCGGCGAGTTGTGCTTCCCGGCCGATGAACGTGGTCATCTCGACCGGCAGGTTCCCCGTGGCCCGAGGACGCGCGGCCGCCGCCCCGCCTGACGCTTCACCCAGGTCCGGCGCGGCGGCCAGCAGCCGCTGGTGCAGCCTCCTCAGCTCGGTCCCCGGGGTGACCCCCAGTTCGTCGGCCAGCACCCGGGCGACCTCGCGATAGCACTCCAGCGCTTCGCCCTGCCGCTCGCAGCGGGCGAGCGCCAGCATCCGCTGGGCCCAGAAACGTTCGCGCAGCGGGTGGGCCCCGATGAGCGCGCGCAGTTCCGGCAGGACGTCGAAGGCCCGGCCCAGCATGAGTTCGGCGTCGATCCGCAGTTCCAGGGCGTCCAGACGCTGTTCGTCCAACGCCGGCACGACGTCGCGGAGGAGGTCCGCGGGGAGATCGGAGAGCGGCTCGCCGCGCCACAGTGCCAGCGCCTCACGCAGCAGTTGCGCCGCGCTCGCCGCCCTGCCCTCCTGGAGCGCGGTGCGGCCCTGGAGGGCGAGGGCGGTGAAACGGTGCAGGTCCAGTGCGTCCGCGTCGACCGTGATCACATAACCGCGGGGGTGCGTGAGCACGGGGGTGCCGTCCGCGGCGCAGTCGAGAGTGCGTCGCAGGCGCAGCACGTAGTTCTGCAGGGTGTTGCGGGCCCCTCGGGGAGGCTGGTCGCCCCACAGCCGGGCCATCAGCCGTTCCACGGTGACTGCTTGGTTGGCCTCGGTCAGCAACGCCACCAGCAGCAGGCGGAGTTTGGCCGCGCCGATGGCCACGGGGCGCCCGTCACGCCGGACTTCCAGTGGCCCCAGGATCCTGAATTCGTACCGTGCGCTCACTGATTCCTCGGTGATCCGATCCCCGGGTTCCACCAGCATACGACGGCGCGTGACCGCCGTGCGACTGCACGTAACCGTCGCGCGACCGGGAGGTGACCGCGGTGACGGCGGCCACTGACACGGTGAGGCCGTCCCCCAGGTGCGCGCCCGCCGCGCACGCTGCTGCGCCTCTCGGGAGTTCCCCATGGCCTCGACCGGACCCTCAGAGCTGAACTCGCCGTCCCGGGCGGCGGCCGTGCTGCACCGGCCGACGGTCACGTTGGGCGAGCACCTCGGCCGCCAGCTGTCGGGGGTGTGCGACGCCGTGGGTGTCGGCCTGCCCGACGGTGGTTCGACGCGCTCACTGCTCGATCTGCTGGGCCCCTCCGCGGGGCGCCCGCCGACCGCCGGCCCGCCGTCGCCGTCGTTCGTCTCCGACGACCACTGCCCGGCCGAGTTCTCCGTGTCGTTCCCCACCGCGGACGCCCCGACCGTGCGGGTCGTGGTCGAACCCGGGTGCGCCGCGCGCTCCTTCGCGGAGAGCGGGCGCGTGGGCCGACGCGCTCTCGAGGTGCTGGCCGAACGCTGGGGTTTCCCGACCGGGCCGGTGGACCGGGTGGCAGACCTGTTCTTCCCCGCCACCGCCCAGGGGCCGTTCGCCCTGTGGTGCGCGATGGATCTGCGCAGGAACCGGCCCCCCGGCGTCAAGGTCTACGTCAACCCGGCGTGCCACGGCCGCGGTCTGTCCCCGGAGGTCACCGAGGAGGCTTTGGCCCGGTTCGGCTTCGGCCGGGCGTGGCCGGCGCTGCTGGAACACGCCGCGTCGCGCGGGCCGGACCACGACGAGTTCCTGTTCTTCGCCATGGACGTGGGGGACTGGCAGACGCGGCGGGTGAAGGTCTACGTCGCCCACCGCGACTTCTCCGCGTCCGGGGTTCAGGCGGTTTCCCGCCTGCTGCCGGGTGGCCGCGCCCGACGGCTGGGGGAGTTCTGCCGCACCGTCGGCGGCACCGAGTCCTTCGGCCGCCGCCCCCTCGTCTCCTGCCTGTCCTTCACGGAGGGGGACAGGGAACGTCCCAGCGGCTACACCGTGCACGTGCCGGTGCGTGACTACGCCCGGGACGACCAGGTGACCCGGAACCGCGCCGCGACCATCCTGCGGCGCTACGGCATGGACACCGACGCGCTCGACCGCGCACTGGCCGCCATGACGCGCCGCGACGCGAGCGAGGGGGTGGGACTGATCTCGTACGTCTCACTCGTCCAGAGCACCCGGCTGCCGCCTCGGCTGACGGTCTATCTCGCACCGGAGTTCTACGAAGTCCGGCCACCACGGGAGCCGGCAGCTCCGCGCACCGACGGCGACGGGCAGTGACCGACCCGCCGCCGGGCCGACGGGCGGCGGACGCCCGGAATCCACCACTCGCCCCCGCGCCGAACGGAAGACCGACCCCCATGGAGCCGTACAGGATCAAGGCCGTCGAGCCCCTCCCGATGACCACACGCGCACAGCGGGAAGCAGCGTTGCGGCGCGTGCGCTACAACCTCTTCGCCCTGCGCGCCGACGAGGTCACGATCGACTTGCTCACCGACTCGGGGACAGGCGCTCTGTCGGCCGCGCAGTGGGCCGCGGGCGCGGCCGGTGACGAGTCGTACGCGGGCTCACGGTCCTTCCACCGCTTCCAGGAGGTGGTGAGCGAGCTGACGTCCTGTCCTTACGTCCTCCCGGTCCACCAGGGCCGGGCGGCGGAACGCATCCTCTTCTCCGCGCTGCTGTCCCCCGGATCGATCACGCTCGGCAACACCCACTTCGACACCACGCGCGCGAACGTGGAACTGAGCGGCGGCCAGGCCGTGGACCTGCCCTGCCGTGAGGCGCAGGACCTCGACAGCGACGAGCCGTTCAAGGGCAACATCGACCTGCGGCGACTCAGGGACGCCCTGTGCGGCCCGGACGCCTCCCGTGTCGCCGCGGTGATCATGACGCTGACGAACAACGGCGGTGGCGGCCAGCCCGTCTCCATGGACAACCTCGCCCGCGCCGCGACGCTGTGCCGGGAACACGGAGTCCCTCTCTTCCTGGACGCCGCGCGCTTCGCCGAGAACGCCTGGCTGGTCACCCGGCATGAGCCCGCCTACCACGGGGTCAGCCCGCGCGAGGTCGCCGAGGAGGCCTTCAGTCTGGCCGACGGCTGCCTGATGAGCGCCAAGAAGGACGGAATCGCGCACATCGGCGGGTTCCTGGGCCTGCGCGACCCCGCCCTCGCCGAACGATGCCGGCTGCTGCTCGTCGCCACGGAGGGGTTCCCCACCTACGGCGGGCTGGCCGGACGGGACCTGGACATGATCGCCCAGGGCCTGACCGAGGTGACCGACCCCCACTACCTCCGCTCTCGGGCGGAGGCGGCCCGTCACCTCGCCCAGCTGGCCCGCGACGCGGGCATCAGCATCCTCGAACCACCCGGCCTGCACGCGATCTACCTCAACGCCGGCCGTCTCCTGCCCCACATCCCGCCCCACCGCTTCCCCGGCCACGCCCTCGCCTGCCAGCTGTACGTGGAGGGCGGCATCCGCTCCGTAGAACTGGGCTCCCTCTACCTGGGCAAGGAGGACGAGAACGGAGACCCGGTCACCACAGCCCCGTTCGAGCTCCTGCGCCTGGCCCTCCCCCGCAGGACGTACACACTCAGCCACTTGAACCACGTAGGCGAAACCCTGGCGAGGACCGCGGAGAACAGGGACAGGATCCCCGGCTACCGCCTGATCCACGCAAGCCCGGTCCTCCGCCACTTCCACTCCGAACTCGAACCGACACCTCTGTGACGGCGTACCGGAAGCAGGACCGCAGCGGTCCGGGCGTGAGGAGACGCACCACACGTGGGCGTCGGCCCTGTTGCCCGGGACCCCCGGACGGGCGGTGGCCACGACCCGCCGGGCGTCGGCATCGACGGTGACCTGGACGCGGCACGGGCTGTCCGGCGCCGGCACCCCGTGGCATGGGCCGGGAGCCGGAGACAGTCCGGCCGCTGCGGGCGGTGCGGGTCGGGCGGTGCGGGTCGGGTGGTCAGTCCGCGCGGCAGAACGTGTCCTTCGCGGGCATCTCGCCCTCGACGAGGTAGCGCGTGGTGGTGTTCAACGCGCAGGAGTTCTTGCCCAGAACGTAGACGCCGTGCCCGCTGTCGTCGACGCTGACCAGCCGGGCGCGGTCACCGAACTTCTCGCGCAGCATCTTCCCTCCCACGTGCGGGGTCGACGCGTCCCTGCGGTTCTGCAGGAGCAGCACGTTGCGCGGGCCTTCGGTGTCGACCTCCACGGGCGGTTCGGCGGGGGTGTACGGCCAGAAGGCGCAGGGTGTGATGTTGGCGGTGGCAGCGCCGTACAGCGGGTAGCGCTCACGGTCCTCGGCGACGCCCCGCCGGTAGGTGTCGACGTCCTCGGGCCACTCGACGTCGTTGCAGGTGGCGGCGAGGAACACGGTCAGGGCGTTGTCGGTCGGCGACACCGGCCCGTCCGTCCCTTCCTGCTGGTCGGCCCGAAGGCGGCGGACCGCGGCCGCGTCGCCTTCGAGCAGCGTCTGCCAGGTCTGCGCCAGCGTGGGGTACTGCGTCTGCTTGAACAGGTGGCCGAAGGTCAGGAGCCGGAAGAGACCGCCGTCGATCCCTGCGACGGGAGCCTTGTCGAGTCTGGCGGCGATGGTGAGGTAGGACGCCCGGACCTGCCCGGGTGTGCGGCCCAGTCCGTAGCTGTCGTGGCGGTCGGCGGCCCACTTCGCGAAGTCCGGCAGGGTCTGCTCCATGCCGAGCGCGTAGCGGCGCATGCCGTCGCGGTCGAGGTGGGTGTCCCCGATGTTGCTGTCGAGCACGATTCGGTCGGAGCGCTCGGGGAACATCGACGCGTAGGCAGCACCGAGTGCCGTGCCGTAGGAATAGCCCAGGTAGCTGGTCTTCTCCACGCCGAGTGCGGCCCGGATCCGGTCCAGGTCGCGCGCGGTGTTCGCGGTGGTGAGGTGACGGAGTCGGCCGTCGTCGTCGTTGTCCGCGCACTGCTGGGCTACCTGCTCGGCGACCTTCGCCTGTGCGGTGACCGCGGCGTCGTCCACCGCGTAGGGCGGGATGTTGGAGTAGTAGGGGCTGTCCGTGGTGAAGCCGCAGCCGACCGGTGTGGAATGACCGATCCCGCGGGTGTCCATGCCGATCAGGTCGTAGCGGTCGGTGACGCTGCTGGGCAGGCCCTGGGCCACCAGGAGCGCGGAGAGCGCCAGCCCGGATCCGCCGGGGCCGCCCGGGTTGAGCATGAGAACACCGCGCCTCTTGTCCGGGTCGGTGGCGGCCAGCCGGGAGACGGTGAGGTCGATCTGCTCGCCCTCCGGACGGGCGTAGTCCAGCGGCACGGACACGGTGGCGCACTGCAGCACGGTCGGAGTGGCTTCCGCCACGACGTCGTCGGGGCACCGACCCCAGTTCGCCCGGGGTGCTTTCGCCTCCTCGGCGGCGGCGGGCACGGTGGTCAGCGACGCGCCCAGGCCGAGGACCGCCAAGAGGGCCAGGCTCTGGGCGACACTGCCTTGTCGATTCATGTCCAGTCTCCGCATACGGGTTCGTGGTGGTGGTCGCGACCAGCCCACTCCCTGCCCCTGGGGCACGGTCAATGGCTGCCGGGTCGGAAACGGCCGGAGTTGACCGTGCCCCAGGGGCAGGGTTTTCAATGGCCGCCGGGCACGATCCTGGAGAGGGGGCTCCTGGTGGCGTGGAGTACCCGTCAACTGGCGGAACTCGCGGGCACGACGGCAAAGGCCGTCCGGCACTACCACGAGATCGGTCTGCTGGACGAGCCGGAACGGGCGTCCAACGGCTACAAGCTGTACGGCGTCAGTCATCTGGTGCGCCTCCTGCGTATCCGCAGACTGACCGACCTCGGCGTGGCCCTCGCGGACGTCCCCTCGGTCGAGAGCGGCGACGAGAGGGCGCGGCAGATCCTCCGGGACCTGGACGCCGAACTCGCGGCGGACATCGAGCGGCGGCAGCGGATGCGGCGGGAACTGGCGGCCGTCATGGAGCACCGGGCCGCGCTCGACATGCCCCCGGACTTCAGGACGCTCGCCGACGACCTGCCCGAGAATCAGCGGTCCCTGCTGATGGCCCTGTCCAGCATCCTCACACCCGTGGCGATGGCCGCCCTCCAGGAACAGCTCGCGGGACCCCGCGGGGATGTCGAAGCGGAGTTCGTGGCGCTCGACGAGGACGCTCCCGACGACGTACGGCAGCGGCTGGCTGCTCGCATGGCAGTCGAAGTCCGCCGGCAGCACCGGGAACACCCTGGTCTGGCCGACCTCGGGCTGGCCTCGCACCGGGAAAGGGCTGTTGCGGAGTCGGTCGCCGTGCACGCACTGGTCGAGTTCCACAACCGCGCCCACCTCGACGTGCTGCGGCGGGTCCACACCCTCCTCGTCGAGAACGACACGGCGGGAAGCGAGAGAGACGACGCCCAGCGGTGAGGGCGGCGCCGGGCAGGCCCAGGCCGCGTCCGTGCCGCCCGCGCAGCGTTGTACCGGCCTACTGGAACGAGGCCCGTGCGGCAGCGGACCGCGCCGCGGCCCCTGATGGGGCAGGTCGGCAGCCGACCAGCCCGCTCCGCACAAGGGGGCATGCATCACTCTGGCGCTCGCGCCCCTCCGTCGCGGGGAACGCGCCTCTGCCTGTCGGGGGGAACGCGCCCCTACCCGTCGGGGAGAAGCGGTGCGGAGGGGTGGCTGGTTCGGTTCACGGCCGAGTCGGCCCGGCGGTCGGTGCGGGGCCGACGGAGAGGACGTGGTCGACGGCGGCGTTGAGGGTCTCGGTCTCGGCGATCAGGACGGATGCGCCGGTGGGCAAGGCCCGTTCTACCGAGAGACCGTTGAGAACGGTGAGAAGGAACCTGACGTTGCGGGTGTGGTCCCCCGGGGGCAGTGCGCCTTCCTCGGCGAGCACGGTCAGCCAGTGTTCGACCAGACGCTCCGCCTCCCGCTCATGAGCGAGGTATGCGGCGCGTACGGGTTCGGTCGGCTCGGGTTCGATGAAGCTCCGGTAGATCGTGCCCCATGCGGTTCGCGCGTCCTGGTCGGTGCCGAGCGGTGCGAGGACCTGCCGCAGGCAGTTCAGCAGCCGTTCGCGGGGCGGCAGTGTCCGGTCCCGGATCGGGTCGCCGGGCAGGAGGTGCTCGTAGATCCGCGCGAGCACGCTGTCCTGCAGGCCGCGCTGGGTGGGGAAGTGGAACCTCAGCGAGCCGGTGCTCACTCCCGCACGCGCGGCGACCGCCCGCACGCTCAGCTTCGCCGTCATGTCCTCGGCGAGCATCTGCGCGGCGGCCTGGAGGATCTTCTCGCGTGTGTCCATGTCCCGCTCTCCTTGGCTTCTCCCAACCCCCTTCACTGTACTAGCACACCGTACTAGTACAGCGTGCTAGCGTTTCTCTAACACGCTGTACTAGTGAGGGTGCGGCCGACGTGCGCAGAAGGGGCGGAGCATGACCTGGAAGCAGTGGGCGGCATCAAGGCGCCTCAAGCCGGGAGACGGCAGGGAACTGCAGCGGTTCCGCTGGTGGCAGCTCCCCTTTCGCTCCCTGTTCTGGCTACGGCTTCCCGCCGCCGACGGGCCCGCCCGCCTGCACGCGGTCGACGTACGGCACTGGGCGCGGGTGGACGACAGCAGGATCCGGGCGCATCTGTTCCTGGACGGCAGGCACGTGGCCGAGTCGAAGCTGCCCGCGGTCTTCCCCGTCGACGGGGGCGTCATCGAGGTGGCGATGAGCGGCTACGGCATCAGGCGCTGCCACTACCGCCCCTCGGGCGGGCAGCCGCAGCAGCTCACGCCCGACCCGGCCTCGGCGGAGGGACGGCGGGCGCGCTTCGGTGCCCGCCATCCGGGACTGAGCCGGGCGATCGCCATCGGATCGGTGTTGCTGCTGGTCACAGGCGTGGGCCTGAACCTGTTGCAGCTCGCCGAACCCGTCTCTCAGATTCCTCCCGTCGCGCAGCGGATCGGAACGTTCGCATCGCCGATACACCTGCCGATCTGGCTGAACCTCGCGCTGGGGGTCGGGGCCGTCCTGGCGAGTACGGAGCGCGCGCTCCGCCTGCGGTACTCCGCTCTGCTCGACGCGGCCGGTCGCTGACCCCTCGGAGCGAGGAAGTCAACGCGGTTCGACGCGTTCGTCCCCGGACTGCGCGAGGCGCCGCGCGCCTCCTGTCCTGCGCGCCGGGCCGTGGGCGGCGGCTGGAACGCCTGAACCTCAGTACGACCGCGACGAGGAACGTCGGAGGCGCTGGCCCGACAGCCGCCGGCCACCCCCGAGGAGGCCGAGGCGATGATGACCGTGGCGACCGCCGCCGACATCCACATCACCAACCTCGGGGTGGTGCAGCCGCCGGCACACGACCGCACCTGCCTCACCGCTCTGTGGGGACCGGCGCAGACCACCCAACTGGCCGGTGAGCACGTCCTCGGTGTCGCCACTCTCGGGGGGGGCGCCTGCGCCTGACGGAACTGACCCACGACGCCGTGGCCGTGCTGCTGCCCGACATGGCCACCGTTCTCGCCCAGCAGTGCGTCGAGCCCGACCTGCCCTCCTCCTGATGCGTTCAGGACCGAGCACCCTCCCGACACACGGCCGGCCCCCCGGCGGTTCGCGACGCCCTCGCCGCACCGGCAGAGCGCTACCGGACCGGTCCCGCCACCGGACCCGCACTGCTCCCTCGACAGCCGCACCCGATGAGCACACAGGAGTGACCATGCGACCCCCCAACGACGCCGACGCCCACGAAGCGCTCGGCACCGCCTTCCTGGCCGAGCTGCGGTCCCCCATCCAGCCGGGCCGTGTGCTCACCAACGGACCGGAGTACGCACGAACCGCGGTGTTGTTCAACGCAGCCGTCGACGTCCGCCCTTCTGTCGTCGTCCGGTGCGCGAGCACCGCTGACGTGCAGGCCGCCGTGCGCGCGGCTCGTCACCACGGGGTGCCGCTCTCCGTGCGTGGCGGGGGTCACGACTTCTGGGGCCGGGCGTTCCGTCCCGGTGGGCTGGTTCTCGATCTGACCGGCATGAGGGAAGTGCGGGTCGACGTCAACCACCGTCACGCGACGGTGGGGGGCGGGGCGCTCTCGTCCGACGTCGTCACGGCCGCCGAGCGGGCGGGCCTGACAGCCGCCACCGGAACGGCGGGCTCCGTCGGAATGGTCGGCCTCACGCTCGGCGGCGGGTACGGTCCCCTCCTCGGGCGGTTCGGGCTCGCAGCCGACAACCTGCTCGGCGCCGAGGTCGTCCTGGCCGACGGTTCACGGGTGAACACCGACGCCGAACACCATCCGGACCTCTTCTGGGCCCTGCGCGGCGGCGGTGGCAACTTCGGCGTCGTGACCTCGGCACGGATCCGTCTCCACCCCGTACCGACAGTGGTCTCGGGAACCATCCTGTACCCGATCGACCAGAGCGCCGGCATCCTGGCCGACCTCGCGGGAATCCTTCAGGACAGTCCCGACGAGCTGACCGTGGACGTGGGGTTCCTTCCCGGCCCGGACGGCAAGCCGACGGTGTACGTCGCGCCCACCTGGTCAGGGGATCCGGAGGTGGGGAACGCCGAGAACGGGCCGGTACGTGCCCTGGCCGGACTCGGTACACCCGTGCTCGCCGAGGTGGGACCGGTCGCCCGTTCCGCGACGCTGGCAGCGACGGACGCCATGTTCCCACCCGGACGCAGGGGCGCGATCCGCACGCGGACCGTCCAGACGGTCACGGGCTCCATCGCGACCGTCCTCACCCGGGCTGCCCGGGAGTTCACCTCACCGTTCTCCGCGATCGTGTGGCACCAGTTCCACGGTGCCGCCACCCGCCCACCTGTCGGCTCCACGGCTTTCGGCCGACGCGAACCGCACCTCATGGTCGAGCTGATCTCCCTGTGGGAGAACGGCGAGAACAAGCAACACACAGGCAGCGGCGACGGCGGGTCCTCGCACCTGCGCTGGCTGGAAGAGACTCACACAGCCCTCCAGCCGTTCTCCCTGCCGGGCGGCTACGTGAACTTCCTGGGGCCGGAGACGCCCGACCAGGTAGCGAACTCCTACGGGCCGAACACCGAACGCCTGCTCGCCGTGAAGTCCGCAGTCGACCCGGACTCCGTCTTCACCGCCACACCGCTGCCGACGGACACCGCCGACGCATGACCCCCGCGCGTGTGAGGCGAAGGAGACATCGCCGCCCCGGTCAGCGACAGCGACTCTCGCCCCCGCCTCCTGCCGGCCGAGGGGAGGAAGCCCGCGGGTGTTCCGAGACATCGCCCTGACCCGCTCCTTCTGAACTCGGCCGTCGCCGCCCCACCTGCCGGGGCGCCGACGGCCGAACGCCCGCTCATGCCGAGGCCAGCGCCTCTGTCGGGGGGAGTCGGGCCGCACGGACCGAGGGGTAGACCCCGGCCACCATGCCGACCGTCACGGCACCGAGGCAGCCGGCCCCGACCGAGGCCAGGGGGATGACGGACGGCCAGCCCTGATACGCCGCGTACCCGACAGCGGCGAGCACACCGAGCGCTGTTCCGGCGACGGCGCCGAGCAGCGAGAGCGCCACCGACTCGGTGAAGAACTGGACCCGTATCTGGCCCCGGGTCGCACCCAGCGCTCGACGGAGCCCGATCTCTCTGCGGCGCTCCAGCACCGAGATGACCATGGTGTTGGCCACACCTGTCCCGCCGACCAGCAGGGCGACACCGGCCAGCCCGAGGAAGAGCGCGGAGAAGGAGTTCTGCGTGGCACGCTTGGCGGCCAGCGCATCGGACGGACGGCTGACCTGAACCTGCCCCGGCTGTCCCGGGAACACGGTGGCGGGCAGCACCTTCCGTACGTCTTCGAGGTGCTCCTCCCCCGCCTTGACGTAGATCACCGTGGGGTTTCCCTCGAACCGCAGTGTCTTCTTGGCGGCGGTCCATCCCGTCAGTACGGCAACGTCGAGTTCCTGGGCCAGGGGTACGGAACGGAGGATGCCGACGACGGTGAACCACGATCGGCCGATCCGTATCTCCGGAGCCGGCTCGTCCGCGGGAATCTCCCCGATACCGAGACGGCCTGCCGCCTCGTAGCCCAGGACCGCGGTGGGGAACTGTTCGTCGGCTTTGCTGAAGAACCTTCCCGACAGGACCCTGCCCCCCACGACATCCAGTAGATCCCGGCGGGCCGCCAGAACACTCAGCCCCGCACTGGAGAAGTCCTGCCCGGAGGTGACATCGGAACGCTGCACCTCCGTGTTGGTGTTGGCCACCGCGCTCGCCCCGGTGACCGGCCCGATCCGGCGCACCATGTCGACCGACCCCTCGGGCAGCGGGACCGGCTCGGCCTGCCCGGCGACCGGCTGTACCCGCAGCATGTTGGGACCCAACGCCGATATCTCTTCGATCAACGCGCGGTGGCTGGAGGCCGGGATCCCCGTCACCACCACCATCGTGGCGACACCGATGGAGATACCGAGCGCCGACAACACGGCACGCATCTTGCGGGTCCGCAGGCCCAGCATGCCCAGACTCAACAGATCCAGAAAGGCCAGCCGTACGGGCTTCGCGCTGTTCGTGACGGAGCTGCGCGAGCGCAGGGACACGGCAACCGACTGCCTGGGGGAGAACGGCTCAGAGCCGGAGCGCTTGGAGCGGGAGTGTTCGGAGGGGGTGGCTGTCATGTGAGGCTCTCGGTCGGTGCGGTGTCCGCGACCTTGTGGCCGTCGCGCATATGGACCCTGCGCGGCAACTGGTCGGCGATGTCCCGGTCGTGGGTGATGAGCGCGATCGTGGTGCCTGCCGCGTTGAGTTCGGTCAGCAGGGCGAGCGCCGCCTCGCCGTTCGCCGTGTCGAGCGCACCGGTCGGCTCGTCGGCGAGGACGAGGGCAGGCTCGTGGACGACCGCGCGGGCTATGGCAACCCGCTGGCGTTCGCCCCCGGAGAGCTGGTGCGGGAGATGGTCGGCGCGGTGTGCGAGACCGACACGGGCCAGGGCCTCCGCGGCCATCCGCTTCCGGTACCTGCGAGGCACGCCGGCGTACAGCAGACCGGTCGCCACGTTCTCCGCCGCCGTGAGTCCGTCCGTCAGATGGAAATGCTGGAAGACGAAACCCAGGCGGCGCCCGCGCAGGGCGGACAGTTCACGGTCGGACAGCTCCGCCACGTTGTGTCCCTCGAGGATCACACTGCCACTGGTCGGCGGGGCCAGTGTGCCCATGATGTTGAGCAGGGTGGACTTGGCCGAGCCGGAAGGGCCGAGAATCGCCAGCAACTCGCCCTGCGCGACGGACAGGGAGACACAGTCGAGGGCCCGTACCTCGGGTGGGTAGATGACGCTCGCCTCCAGGACGCTGATGACCTCGGTCATGCCGTGGCTTCCACCTTCATGCCCTCGGCGACGCCCTCGCCGCTGATCTCGACCAGTCCCCTGGCGAACATGCCAGTGTCGACCGGAACGAGCCGGCCCCCGGCGGAGCGCTCCTCACCGGAACGGCCTTCGGCCAGACGCACCGCATAGCCTCCCTCGCGCAGGGCGAGCAGAGCCCCGACGGGGACGGCGAGTACGCCCTTCCTGGCCTCGCCCTCGAACCTGACCTGCACGGGCGCGGCGTCGATGCCTTTGACGGCCTCGGCATCGTCGACCGAAACAGTTACGTTGATCTTGGTTACGCCCGCACCGCTCTCTCCTTGCTGGTCCGCCTTGATGGTCGTACCGATCGTGGCGACCTCGCCCGCGGTCTCGGTCCCGCCCGGAAGGACCACGGTGACCTTCTGACCCGCCTTGATGGTCCCGAGGTCGAGCGTCTCCACCGGAACACGCACGGACTTGGTGGTGGCGGTGACCGACAACAACTCGTTCGCCGCCGCGTCCCCCGTCTGGGCGGACACCTCCGAGACACGGACCGCCGACCGTGTCACCACCACATCAGTGCTCTCCAGAACACCGGTCGGCTCGATGCCGACGGACTTCTGCCAGCGCTTGATCGCGGACATCAGGCCCTCGGTGAGCACACCGTCCCCCTCCTTGACCGTGACCTGCCGGGAGGGCTCACTCGACCGGCCCTCACCCGTCTGCTCCTCCGCCGACTCGCCGGCCCCGGCCCCCTGGCCGGCATCGTCACCCTGAGCCGACGGGGACGGGCCGGAGCCGGGCTCGGTGGTGGTCTGATCCGTGCCGGCCGCAGTCAGGGAACCGGCGTCCGCCGACGTCTGCTGATCCACCGGTGTCCGCTGCTGAACGACCGTGCCCGGAGCCGGCTGTTGCCCGATGTCGTAGCCGGCGGCCCTCAGGTTGTCGGCCACGACCCGTACGTCACGGCCGACGGTGCCGGGAGTGTCGAGCCTGCGGTACAGGGGGGTACTGCCGTAGAAGACCACGGTGGCACGCTCGTCGACGCGGTACAGCTGCTCACCGCGTTCGACCGTCGCACCCTGTTTCGGGAGCCAGGTCACCACTCCTTCGCCGGCGCCCCGGATGGTGCGCACGGAGTCGTAGCCGAGTGCGCCCTCCATCTCCCTGACCCCGGACATATCCGTCTTGGCCACCGCGACCTGCCGTATCTTCGGACCGGCCTCGGGTTCGAGGGTCTTTCCGCCACCGCCCGCCCACACCAACCCGGCTCCCGCTCCTCCCGCCAGGAGCATGGCGACGGTACTGAGAAGCACCGCCTTCTTCCGGCCGCGTGCCGTCGCCCCGGGGAGGTCCTCCGCATGACGGGCCTCCCCGTTTTCCTCCTGGACGGCCACACGCAGAGGCATCGTCTCGGCAGGATCCCGGCCGCTATCCACTGAACGCCTCGATCATGCATTCCTGACTGATCTGCTCAGAATTACTGGGCGGCGTCGTGCCCGCTTCGTAGTTCCAGCCCTCACCATTGGGAAGGGGGTCCACCTTGAGCCCCTTGCCGTTCATGCACTCGATCCAGTCGGCATAGTCACTCATGTAATGAGGATTGCTCTTCGGATCCGTCTCCGGGGGCTGGAGAGGCTTCTTCCCCAGACATTTCTTCTCCGCGTCAGGATGGTCCACCGATACGTTCCCGCCGGGCCATCCCAGAAGATCAGGGTCCACTCCCTCCAATTTCGACCCGATCTTCCCGATTTTCACACCCTGACTCTTCAGGCACTGGAAGTAGCCCTGGCTCATCCGCACCTCTTCGACAGCCGAGGTGTCCAGCCGGAGCTGGGGGCGACCGGACTCGGAGTCATCCACCTTCCCGTCCCCGCCACCTCCCCTCCGCGATTCCGTCTTCTCTGCCGTTCCGGTGGATCCATCGACGGAATCGACGCCGGGTTCCCCGTCCCCACCGGCGCCGGAGCAGCCGGCGAGTAGCATCACCGCCATCACGGCGCCGGAAACGAGCAGGAACTTCTCACGCGAAAGACTCAGCGAACGGAAGCCGGTACTGCCGGTATTTACTCTCATGCCACACAGCCTGACATGGCATTGTCAGGAAAGTATTAACGCTTCCATGCGACCCGACCTAGCAGATAATTGTCAAGAAGTTGTCAAGGAAAACAATCCGATGTTCCACTTCCACCCCTGCCACACAGGCTTATGATCTGGCCATGTCCACATACGTACTGGTGGCAGAGGACGATCGGAAACAGGCGGAGCTGATCCGCCGCTACCTCGTGCACGACGGCTATGAGGTAACCGTCGTGCACGACGGCGGCACAGCACTCGGGGAAGCCACCCGCCGACCACCGGACCTGCTCGTTCTCGACTGGATGCTCCCCGGCCTGGACGGGCTGGAGATATGCCGCCGACTACGGGGTGAGAGCGAGTTGCCCATCCTCATGCTCACCGCCCGCTCGACCGAGGACGACCTTCTTCGCGGCCTGGATCTCGGAGCGGATGACTACATGACAAAACCATTCAGACCGCGCGAACTGGTGGCACGCGTCCGCACACTGCTGCGCCGCGGCCGCCACACGGCCCGTCCGGCGTCCCAAGACCCCATGTGCCCTACCGCCCCTGCGGCGCCGACGGGGCCCGTCGACCGAGCGGTTCTCACGGTCGGCCGCCTGACCGTGCATACGGACCAGCACCAGGTATTCGTCCACGATCGCCCGGTGAACTGCACCCCTGGCGAATTCCGCATACTCTGCGCGATGGCCTCCTCACCCGATCGGGTCTTCACCAGATCCCAACTGCTGGACTGCCTGGCGGACCATGGCAGAACCGTCTCCGAACGCACCGTGGACGTGCACATACTGAACCTGCGGAAGAAGATCGAGACCTCCCCCCGCACACCCCAGCGCCTCCGGACGGTCCACGGCATCGGGTACAAACTGACCAGAGGCGACGATGGCGCCTGAAGTGCCCCTGCGCAACAGCCTGCTGCTCCGCCTCCTGATCACCTCCGTGGCGATCTCCCTCGTCTCCATCGCCGCCACGGCCTGGCTCACGGCACGCAGCACCACACTCGCCATCAAGCAGGAACGGGGCCAGATCCTCGCGGACGACGCCACCATCCAGCACACACTCGA
This sequence comes from Streptomyces sp. HM190, assembly GCF_009857135.1. Taxonomy (GTDB): domain Bacteria; phylum Actinomycetota; class Actinomycetes; order Streptomycetales; family Streptomycetaceae; genus Streptomyces; species Streptomyces heilongjiangensis. The sequence goes on along the minus strand of NZ_CP047318.1, from coordinate 4,894,266 downwards.
AGGCTTCGCGGCCCTGCACCCGAGCTGGGACGGAGCCGAACACACCGTCCGGGATCTCGCCCGCAGAACCGGGCGCGGCATCGTCATCACCACGCGGGCACGCCAGGTCATCGCCGCCTCGGACCGGTCGGCCGTCGACCGGCTGCCCCTCAACGCGAGCGCCGTCATCGACCCTCTGCACCTCAGCCCGTCCCCGGACCAGGGCACCGGCACGTCGGAGCAGGTCTCCCGGATCGACGCACGGGCGGTCGGCCCCTACCTGCTGCCCACCGCGGAAAGGAAGAAGCTGAGGCAGCTCGCACGCCGGGAGGTCTCCTGCCTCTACGACACACAGGGGCTGCGCACGCACATCGTCGAGGAACCCAGCGGCAGGCCCGCCGTCCGCGCCCTCCGGTCCGAAGCGGTCACCCCGCAGCCCTGTGCGACCAAGGAACTGCTCGCTCCCACCCCTACCGAGACCAAGGCACTCACCGAACTCACCGCGCTCGTCCGCACCTGCGCGGAACGCAACCGCATACGCGTGGAAGAACCCCTGACGATCGACACGCAGTTCCGGTTGGGACAGGTCAACTTCGAGCAGGGCTCCTCCGCCCTCGACGATTGCGTCGAGGAAGGCCGGCGCGAACAGCTGGCGCCCCATGTCGCCCCGGCAGCACTGCTGTTCGTCACCAGCCCTTCCCAGACGGCCACTGCTGTTTTCGATCTGTCCAGGGCCGGAACACTGCGCGTGCTGGGGACCACCGGCCTGGTCCTCACCGTGACCATCACCATCACCGCGATGGTCGCGATTCGGCTCGTACGTCCGTTGCGGGCGCTGGCCAACGCGGCCCGCGACCCCTCGGGCCGGCACCTGCGGGTCCCCATCACCACCAAGGACGAAATCAGCTATCTGGCCGCTGCCCTCAACGAGTTGTCGGAACGACGCGAACGCACCGACGAACAGCGCAGGGTCATGGTCAGCGACATCGCGCACGAGCTGCGGACCCCGCTCAGCAACATACGCGGCTGGCTGGACGCAGCCGAGGACGGTCTGGCGGACCCGGACTCGTCGCTCGTGGCCTCGCTCCAGGAGGAAGCGGACCTCTTGCAGCACATCATCGACGATCTTCAGGTGCTCGCCGCGGCCGACGCCGGCTCGCTGCGCCTCAACCCCCGCAGGCTGAGCCTGCGGGAGCTGGCCGAACAGTCGCTGAGCGCCCACCAGACAGCCGCGCAGGCAGGCCGAGTCACACTGACCGGCCACTTCACAGACGACCTCACCATCGAGGGCGACCCCGTCCGCCTGCGCCAGGTACTGGGCAACCTCCTGTCGAACGCGATACGCCACACACCGCCACATGGCTCGGTCACCGTCAGCGCCCATCGGGTGGAAGGCGGTGTCGACCTCCACGTCACCGACACCGGCAGCGGCATCCAACCGGACGATCTCCCCCGGGTGTTCGACCGCTTCTGGCGAGCCGAACAGTCACGCAGCAGGAACACCGGGGGCAGCGGTCTCGGACTGCCCATCGTCAGACACCTCGTGCACGCGCACGGCGGAGAGGTATCCGTGACGAGCAGACCGGGCAGGGACACCGTGTTCACAGTCCGACTGCCGACCTGATCCCCCGCAGGGGGCCTTGTCCCCGCATGTGTGAGGCAGGGCTCAAGTGCACCGGAACAGCAGTTCAGAGCTTTGCCGCAGCCCACAGGCGACAGCGAAACGAACCTGCGGCCTACACCTTGGGGGCGAACAGACGACAAGTGACCGATCTACCGCGACAACACGGCCACCAAGAGAGAAACCCAGGTCGGAGGCTAAGTGACCTGGGGTTCTTCTGAGCCGCCTTCGGGATTCGAACCCGAGACCTACGCATTACGAGACCGTGAGCGTTCGTGTTGCGTGGTGCTTGGTCGTGCCGCCGAGTGACGTTTCACCTGATCAGAGCACATGCGGCTGGTTGCTCTGTGCTACCTCGCATTATGTCGTCCGCAGGCGTCCGGCCACCGTCTGGCCACCGAGACAGGTGCTGCGGGTGGCAATGAACCGGATCACTCGGGTTGTCGACCTCCCACAGACTCTCCTGTCGACATCACCGAGACAGCATTATCGTCGCGCGAGGGTATCGATAGCCTCAAGGGAGACGCCAGGCTTCAAGCGGGGCATCGGCGTCATCCTCTGTTGGTTGACGCATCCCTTGCCCACCACTGGGCACAGTTGAACGAGATTCCTGCGTTGCTGCCCGAGCGGTGATCCTATAGCTCAATCTCTCCGCGCCGACCCAGCCGATCACGGGACAGCAGGGATTATTTGGGGGGACTGAACTACGGGGGTGCCGCACGAGCCCGCTCTCGGCTCAATATTCAATTCAGTCCGAAAAATCTCCGATGGCCACACTCCAGCGAATTTCGTACCAGAATCCACCCTCGAAATACGCCTCCGGGTCGATACGTCGCACGTCGCCTTCAATTTCACGAGCGATCGCATTATCCCTCTCCTCCCTCTCATCCTCATCTTCCATGTCACCCAGCGGGAATCTCTCCACAAACGCCTTAGTGCATTCACTGAAGGCATCGAGGGATGTGTTAACAAGACTCACTTCCGAGGAATCGTGAATCCACTCCACGACATGGCCTGAATCCGGATCAAAGAGCGCGCTACCGAAAGCCCCAATACTACCGAAGCGCAAAAAATCCTTTCCACTAACAGAAATGCGATCAAGGGACCCCGCATGCCTATAGGCATCCCCAATCGAATTCCTAGGAACCCTTAGGTGGGCGCCAACCCGAAGCGGATCTCCCACCTCCTCTGCCAGATCAACGAACTCGAAGCCAAGACCTGAATCACCAGATGCCACTACGCCCTCACAAAGAAATCCGGGGCGCCCAGCATACACCGAGCGCCCCACCCCATCTCGACTTCACGGCCCGCTGAAGAGATCATCGATAGCCCGCTTTAGTGCCGCATTGCTCGCATCCCTATCCACTCCATTCCAGCGATAACTATAGGTCACATTGATATCCTTGACCAGCCCTGCGCACTTATTTGCGCAGGGTTCACGCTCAGTGTAAAGATCTACTACCTTACGATCTCCAGCCTGCTGAATCAGATCTTCTTCGGCATGTATACCTTTCGCCGAACGGCCGACAAGAATTGTTCCGTCATCCAGTCGCGCAGCTCCATAATTTCCGGTCTTCTTCTTATCTATAAGACGCTGAAGTTGCACTGACTTACTCAGATCGCTACCACCATAAGCGACCTCACCTACATTGCCGCCGCCTCCAGATTCTGCGGCCCCATCAGCTTCCCTGAAGGCTTTACCAAGTTTGTCGGAACCAGACGAAGCCATTGCAGCTCCGCTGACGGTCATACCGCCACCGACAACTACCTGCCCCGCTCCCACTGGGCAGAGGACTCCTGTGCCGCACTCCACGACGCCAGATGCGGTGACTGCGAGGCCCGCCCCGCCCCATAGAGAACCTCCCACTGTTTCCAGGAGGCCGGACCAAAAGTCGCCGTTGCTGAGCAAACTCCCCAGGTAGTTTCCAACGTGAACCTCTGTGTCAGTAGGTCCAACGTTGCTCCCCCAGCAGCGACCATACGCACACGACAACACTTCGCCGTTGCCACTGACCATCGTCTGTCCGGTGCTGTTGGTACTCGCGGTACCACTATTCTTCTTGGTCGTTCCACCGCCGCCGCGCAGGACGCCGTCAGGGTTGTTCTTGATGTGCTTGGGCTCGCCGCCGACATTGCAGGTTCCTGTGAGGCCGCAGTCGGCGCCGCCCGGGTCCATGAGTCCTGTGGGGTCGGAGGACGTGGCGGGGTTGTTTCTGACGTACGAGTAGCCGTTGAGGGACTGGTGCTGGTCCAGCGCCATGATCGGGTCGACGCTGATGAATTGGCCCGTCTTCGGGTCGTACTCGCGTGCACCGATGTGCGTCAGTCCCGTGCCCGAGTCCGTCGGCTTGCCGAGGAAGGTCTTGTCGTCCGGCCAGGGACCGGTCGCCGTACCACGTGAGGCGCCGAACGGCGACGTGTACCGCTTGGTGACCGCGTAGGTCGTCGCGTCGAGGGTGAGACTGGACGTGCTGTGGTGGTCGGAGGCGAGGAAGCTCAGCTTCGCGCCCGTGGTGCCCACGGTCGCCGTGCGGACCGCGATCGTCTGGCCGTTGGCCGTGTAGTAGCGCGTTCCGGAGAGAGTCTTCGTCGTGCCCTTGACCGTCAGGCGGACCTCCGTGCCGCCCAGGTACAGGATCGTGTCGCCGTCCCCCTTGGCACGGCGGATCAGCAGCTCCCCGTCGGCGTCGTAGAGGTAGCTGGTCTCCGCCGTGCCCTCGGTGGTCTTGGCCAGCTTGCCCTCACCGTTCCAGAGGAGGGACTGCGTGGACTTCGGACCCGGACGGGATGTGGTGTTGCCGTTCGCGTCGTAGTCGTAGACGGCCGCCTTGGCGCCCGTGGTGTTGTCCAGGGTGTGGGGCTTGTTGTCGCCGGCCGCGCTGGTGTCGTCGTACGTGTACGTCGTCGTGCTGTCGCCCGTACCGGTGTGCTGGGTCTCCGTCTTGCGTTGTCCGGCTGCCGTGTACGTGTACGACGTCCAGTACGGGGCCGCGCCGTCGATGTTCGATGTCGTACGGCCTGAAGCCGTGCAGTCGGCCGTCTTCGGGGTCCAGGACTCCGTCAGGCGGCGGTGGCCGTCGTAGGTGAAGCACTGGTAGTCGGGCTTGGCGGTGCCGCCCTGGGTTGCGGCGTCGAAGATCGACGTGACGTTGCCCGCGTCGTCCTGGGTGAACTGCAATTCCTGGGGCATGTAGCCGTGTACGTCGTCGGTGACGAAGGAGTGGGTCAGGCGGCGCGTGCCCTTCTCGTACTCCCAGTTCAGGTACACCTTCTCCGCCGTGTCCGCCCCGTCCTTGCCCAGGGCCAGCTGACGCAGATCGCCCTGCGGAGAGAACGTCGCGCCCTGCAGATAGCCGGTCGTGCCGGTCGACTCGATCTGCTGCCCGGTCGCGTTGTACTCGTAGCCGACCTGCTCCGCGGGCAAACCGCCCGCCGCAGGATGGGACGTCATGCTGATCGTCCCGTCCAGGCGGTAACCCGTCGCGAACGACAAGGTCTTCGGCACACCCGCCGCGACCAGGTCGTCGTTCTCAGGGAGCAGGAGCTGGCTCTCCTTCACCTGGTACAGGGGGTCGTACGACGTGATCTTCTTCGTGTATGCCTTGCCGGGCGCGACCGAACCGCCGTCGTAGCGGACCGCCGTGTCCAGCTGTCCCTTGGCCAGCGTGTCGAAGGTCCAGGCGGCGAGCTTGTTCGCGTCCGTCTTCGTGCCCTGCCACAGGCCCGTCTTGCGGTTCAGTTCGTCGTAGCCGTAGAGGAGCTTCTTGCTCTCTTCTTCTATGTTGAAGGATGCCTCGACCCGGTCGAGGCTGTCGTAGACCGATTTCGCCGTGCCCTTGTCGGGGTCGGTCGCGGTGACCTGGCGTCCGAACAGGTCGTAGGTGTACGACCACACCGTCTTGTCCGGGCCGGTGATGGTCTCCTGCTGGCCCGCGTCCGTGTACGTGTAGGTGGTCGTCGTGTAGTCCGTGCCCGTCGGGTTCGGGCCCGCGTACTCGCGGCGCTCGGTCATCTGGCCGAGGGCGTTGGTGATCACGGCGGTTGCCTGGCCGCCGGGCGGGGCGGACGTGGTCACCGTGTCACCCGTGTACGTGGACTCCGTGGTCCAGCGGGTCACGCCGTGCGTCTTCGTGACCGTCTTGGTGGCGCGGCCTGCACCGTCGTACGTCGTGTCGGTCTGGATCGGGGCCTGGCTTCCCTCCGTCTGCACCGGAGTGCCGGACGGGGCGGAGGTGTTGTCCCAGATGTCGCCCTGCGCGCTGATCGCCAGCCCACGGCTGTCGTAGCGCGTCAGCGAGACCAGGCGTCCCCCAACCGGGGTCGGGGTCTGGACCTGGCGGGTGCGCAGCAGGTTGTCGTAGAACTCATACGTGGTGTTGTAACCCGATCCGTCACCCTTCATCGCGCCGGTCGACACCCAGGACAGGCCCGCGTTGGTGATGTTGTAGGCGTAGACGTAGTTCGGCTTCTGGCTGAGGGCCTTGAGGCGGTTGGGCAGCCAGACGCTGGTGACACGGCCGAGGCTGTCGTACTCGGACTCGGTGATCTTGTTGTTCGCGTCGGTCACCTTGAGCGGCGCTCCGGTCGCGAACGACACGGCGGTCGTCGCCTTGTGGCCCTTGATGTTGGTGACGCTGCTGGAGGTCAGCGGGCTTGCGTCCGTCGGGACATAGGTCGTGTCCGTGACCAGTGCGTTGTTGGTGTCCTTGATCAGACGCGGGCGGCCGAGCGCGTCGTACGTCGTGGTCGCGAACTTCTGCCAGGCCGGTGCGTCGTCGCTGCCGTAGGACTTGGCACGGCCTGCCCAGACCGCCTCACCCTTCGTCGGCTTCTGCGATGCCGACCAGCCTGTGGCGGTGGCGTCGTCGTAGACCGTGGCCGTGTCGGAGATGACGTCACCAGGACGGGTCGCATCCGCAGGCAGGTCGAGGGCCGAGTCCGCCGTGGCGCACGTCTTGGCGACCGTACGATTCCGGGAGACCAGGGAGTTGATGCCGTAGTCGGCGTTGCGGGCGTACCAGGTGCGGGTGCACTTCTCGTCGCCGGTAACGGCCGCGTCACCCTCGTCCTCGGTAGTGCTGACCATGCCGAAGTCGTCGTAGGTGTACGAGATCCGATGCGCTCGGTTGACGGCGGTGCCGGTGGTCGTCACCCGGGTGCGGTCCGTCTTGCTGGCGACCCGCACCATGTAGGCCTCGGTGTCGGCGTAGGACTTGTGCTGGGTGGCGGTCTTCTGCGACCAGATGCTGTTGATGGTTCCGGAGACCTCGGCGGAACCGCTGTAGGTGACGGATTCGCGCACGAATCCGGCGTACTGGTCACGGTCCGTGGCCGCGTCGGCGAGGATGCCCGTCACCGATGCCGACTTACGGTTGTCCGGGTGTGGTGTCCTGCCGTCCGTGCCGAGGACCCGGTCACCGTTCATGCCCTGCATGTAGACGGTGACCGTCTTCAGCTGTGCGGTGTCGCTCGTACCCGTCAGGTGCGTGACACGCTGGAAGCCCCGCCAGAGCGACCAGGTGCGCTCCTTCGCCGGGACGAAGGGGTCCTCGTTGTAGTGCCAGGCGGGCGTCGAGTACTGGTAGGTGTGCTGGACGGCCTCCGTGCCGCCGTCCGGGGCCGAGGTGAGCACGGAGGTGACCGGGTACTTCTGGAACCAGTCGAGGATCGGCGTCTGCTCCCCGTTGGGTGACCAGTACACCGGGTAGCAGCGCTTGGTGTTCTCGTCGACCTTGGGCATCGTCTGCCCATAGACGCAGTCGCCCTCCATGTACGACACGATCATCTCGGCGCCCGCCTCAGAGGTGATCTTCTTCAGGCGCGGCTTGTCGAAGGAGAGGATGTTGTCGCTCTGGCCGTCGACGCGGTTGGGGAGCAGGGTGTGCTCGAACGTCACCGGGGGCAGGGCGAGGTCGGTGCCGCGCTTGCCGGTGTGCTTGATCTCCTTCAGCCACAGGGACTGGTCGGCGGAGTCCCCCGTGTCGCCCGGGTCGGGGTAGCTGTGCTGAAGCGCCCAGTTGTCGACGGCCGCGTACGCGGGGGTCGCCGCGGCCGCGTTCCACGCGTACGTGGTGAGGCCGGTCAGCCGCTTGCGGGTGAAGAAGGAGGGTCCGGTGTTGCCGGTGCACTTGTCGCCGCTCTTGCAGACGGCGTCGAACGGTACGTCAGGCCAGTCGTCCCGCGTGTCCTCGGTCAGCGAGTCACAGCCGGTGCCGGAGGCGACGCAGCGCTCGGCGTAGTCGAGGACGACCTTGTTCGAGGCCGCGGGGGTGGCGGAGAACAGGGCCCCCTTGCGCTGGCCGTAGCGGATCTCCTTGAGGTATCCGCCGCGGACGTACTCGGTGCCGGTGGTGTCGTCGCCGAGCATGTCGTAGTGGTTGGTCTCGGCCTGGTACCAGTAGCTCATCGCGTTGCCGTGCGTGTCCTCGACGTAGTCGAGGTTCCACCGCCAGGCCTGCTTCTTCTCCCGGCCTGACAAGCCGCTGCCACTGCTGTAGCCGGGTTCACCCGAGTCGTCACCGAAGACGGGGACGGTCCAGACCGACTCCGTACGGTCGCTCGCGCCCGCACCCTCCAGCTTGTTCAGGCCGAAGACGTACTTGGTTCCGTCGCCCGTGACAACCGTCCAGTACTCACCCTTGTCACCCGCCGAGGTGTCGGTCTTCGCGTCACCGTCGTCGCCGTTCTCGGCACCGACGGAGTGCGTGACCGTGGAGGCGTCGTCGTTCTTCAGGCGCCACCGCTTGGTGGTGTCGTCCTTGACGAGCTCGGTCGCCTTGCCGTTCAGCACGAGGGAGGCGTTCTCGTACTTCCAGCACAGGTCGAACTTGTCGTCCTGCCCGTCGTCGTCACAGGAGCCGTACTTGCGCTCGACATAGGAGGACGTGAGGTCGAAACCCTCACCGACCTGGCTGCTCTGGTTGTTCGTGTTCGCGGTACGGCCGTCCACAGCGCCGGAGTCGTACGAGATCGACAGCCCCGGAGCGGGCCCGGCCGCGGCCGGCGGCGTGCGCAGCGGGTAGGACCAGGTGAACGTGCCGGACGAACCGCCCGCCTCCCAGGTCGAGGAGGACGACAGGGGAGTCGCCTTGTAGTCGCCGCCGCCGGACTGGGTACCGGCGGCCAGAGCGAGGACCATCGTCTCGGCGCGGGACGCAGCCGGCTTGAACGCCAGCGTCGACGAAAGGTGCTCATCGGCACGGTCGTTGACCGAAACCAGTGGCTTGGGAGCACGGCACTTACCCGTACCGCTGTCGCTGAGCAGACACGCAGGGAACTTCAACAGATTGAGACGACCGCCCCAGTCACCGCCATAGGCAGAGGCGAACGCCGAATAGTCGACGCCCAGCCGGGCCTGCCCGCCCGTCTTGGGCCCGGTGACCTTGAGCACCACACCCTTGATGCCGAGCTTCTCGGCGGTCTTCTGGTCGAGGACCTCGACCTTGACCGAATCGGCGATGCGCGGCTGCTTCTTGCCCTTGACGGCCTTCGGTTCGGCGAGAGAGACCGGCAGCGAACCGGGGGTGCCCTTGGCTCTGCCCGATCCGGAGAACGAGAGCGTTGCCGAGCCCCTGCCCGGCCATGTGACCTTCCGTGCTCTGTCCTGACCGGCGCGCTTGGCCGCGACCCGGTTGGCGGACTCGATCTTCTCCCCCTGCGCCGCGACCTTCTTGTTGGTCTTCACCGTCCATGGGGAGACCTTGGTCGCCTTCGGGGCTTGCAAATCGGGCCTGCCGAGCGGGTCGGTTTCAGCCGCGAACACGACCGGTGTCAGTAGGCCGGGCAACATGGCGAAGCCCACCACCGAGGCGATGCGCCTTGTCCACACGCGTCTGCCGGAGATGGCTGTCCCCGCTCCGGACGAGCCTGGGGCGATCTGGGTCATGACAAGTCTCCTTGCGGCGGCGGCTCCGCTGAAACGGCCGCGCGCCGTTGAAGGTCAATGGGAGAGAGCAGGGAAGCTCGCTGGGGCAGGCCGTGCGATCTACGTGGACGGCTCGGCGATCTGGCTCTGTACCCGTTCCTTCGGCATGGCCCCTGACCACACACGGAACTTCGCCAAGTCACCCGGCAGGTAGTGGCCGGTGGTACCGAGCAGCGAACCCCGACCGACCGAGAGCGCGCCCGAACCCTGCTGAGCTGCTTCCAGGCCGTCGTCTTCCTCGCTCTGCTGGGGGAATTGACCGACATACAGCTTGGTCACCCCGAAACGCTCCAACCCGTCACCGGCGCTGAAAGGCTGCACCGCATCGAAGACTCCGGTGACATCGACCCACGTGCCGAACTCGTGATCGCCGACCGGTTCCTGGGCCACGGCGAGAGCGCTGTCGACCATCTTTCCGGTGGAGTCGACCGCTGTGCGGCCGAACTTCCACTGGTAGACGCCGTCCGCCACCTTCTCCACCCACAGGGCCCAGGAGGACTCCTTGCCCGCCGGGGTCGCCTGTGCCGCGACCAGTCCTCGATAGCCGTCCGGCTTCGACTGCAGCAGAGCCCTGTTGAGTCGTACGCGGGCGGACACCGTGAACGATCCGGTCTCGTCGACCACCAGGCCCGACCGCGAGGCGTAACCCGAAGTACCGTCGAGCACGAGCGCCGTGGCGTCCTCGCCGGTCACTCCGGCGCCACCGGCCAGTGTCAGACCACCCCGTTGGTATGGGAACGATGTGCTGGCCGGGTCGTCCGGGTCTTCCGAACTCTCCGCGACCTTCGTACCGGACGAGATGGTGGCGTCCCAGTGCGCGACCAGCTCATTGGTCGGCACATCGTCCATCTTCAGCTGGTACTCCTCGCGGATCTGCTCAGGCTGCTGCGCCTCCTGCCACACCGCGACCTCGTCCACCCGACCCCGGAAGTACTCGCCGTACGCACCGCCGACCTTCGAGACCCCGAACATCAGGTTCCGGTCCGCCGCCCAGGGCGTGTACGTCGATGCGGCGTCGGACAGCACGACCGGATCGCCCTGCGGCTTTCCGTTGACGTACAGCTGGATCGTGTCGTTGGTCTTGTCGGCGTCCTTCTTCGCGTCGAAGACCGCGGCCAGGTGGGTCCAGACCCGCAACGGAGGACTGGCCTCATCGGCCACCGAGCGGATGTAGACCGGGCCGTCCTTGTCCTGGTCGGTCCGGTTGAACACCCACTTCTTGTACGTGGACGAGTAGTAGAGCGTGAACGCCGATCCCCGGTCGCCTGGCGCGGACAGTACCGTCCTGTTCGCGGAGGCGTCCGTGAGGTACGTCCACGCCGACACGGTGAAGGAGTCCTGGGTGTTGACGGCCGGTCCGTCGGTCGACGCGTAGCCGCTCTGCTTGGCCGGGTCCGTGCTGTCGTTGAGCCAGAGCGAGTAGTCACCGGCGCCACGGCGTGCCATCGTCGACCAACCGGTCCCGGCCGTGTCACGCAGCACAGCCTTGTGACGTGTTCCGACCTCGCCGGTGTCCTGGGCATCCGTCACACCGGAGCCCGGCCTACCGTCGTCGAAGCGCCAGCGGCCCGTGGGGCCTGCCGGCAGTCCCACCTTGAGGACGAACTCCGCCGGCGGTCCCCAGCGCACACGCCCATCCTTGTCCAGCTTGAGATCACTGGCTTCCACCGACAGGGTCTGTGTGCCTTGACAGACCGGGAGTGATGTCCTTTCGTGTCACCGGCGCGTTGGTCGTGGCGGCATTGACCTGCTTGGTGGCGCCCGCGCCCGTGGAGAGGAACCGCCAGCGGTAGGCCTTCACATCGTTGTCGGCGGCGTTCGGCTGGAAAGTGAACGTACCCGCCACTCCGGGAGCACCATGGGGAGCACAGTCATCGACCGTGCACTCGGTGTACGGCTGTCCGGACACGATGGTCGGCACCTTGGGTGCGGTCGAGTCGATCCTCAGGTAGCACCAGGAGGAGTACGGCGAGAACAGGTCTCCGGACCGACCGTCATAGCTCCAATGGGACTGGGTGCGAGCACGGAACCGATGGAGGCCTCCGTCCGCCCGGTTGGTCGTCGTGATCGACAGCAGGTCACCGTCCGTGGCCCACCCCTCAGCCGGTCTGTACCCACTCCACACCTGCGACCAGGTGCCCTTGGACGTGTCAGTGCTGGAACGCTGCATGACGAACTCCGCCTGCAGGGCGGGCGTCGTCTCGTCCGCACCCGGCTGCACCAGGGTCTGCACCCTTGCGTGGACGGTCGGCGTCGTCACCGTCACGGTCAGCGGGTCCGACAAGGGGCGGCATGGCCCGGACTTGTTCCCCGTACCCGGGATCGCGCCCACAGTGGTCGGCACACCCGGCTTGTGCACGTACCAGACTTTGAGTTCCGCGTTGTTGTCGAACCGCTTCCACGCACGCGGCTCGGTCTCGTCCTTGGCCCGCAGCATTAGCGTCAGCCGGGGGAACTTGCCCGCCGCGAACGCACGCACGGTGGAGGCGAGATTCTCGTCCGCCTCAGCAGGGTTGTCGTTGAACTCGACCCATGCGTTCGGCTGCTCAGGACTGCACAGGTCACCGCGGCCCGCCGAGACGTACCTGTCGCCCATCTGATCCAGCTGCTTCGGGCCCGGCCAGCGGGTGCCCTCCGAGATGTTGTCCGTACGCTCCAAGTCCACCCAGTACGGCGTGCAGTTGAACGACCAGGTCTCCTTCGCCCGGAACGTCGCGTCCAAGATGTGCTTGCCAGCCAGCTTGCCGGGGCCGAACTCGAAGTACATCCGGTCCGTGTAACCGGAACCGCAGGCGTAGCCGTCGGCTATACCACACCGACCGACACCCTTGGGCTCGGTGAACTTCCAGAACTTGTCGCCGTCCGACGAGAGTTTCGTCCACTCGGACACGCCCAGTCCGACGGGCGGGTCGATGAAGACCGGGTAGACCGTCTCCTGGCCCCGGAGTAACCCCAGGTCCGGTTTCACGGAAACAGTGCCGTCTCCCACGGCCACCGGCAACTCCGCCTTGGCGTCCCCCTCGCCGGGGTGCGACACATCATCGGCGACGCCCTCGGCCCCGGATTCCTCCGCAGCGGCCGTGGACAGGAGTTGGGTCTGCGGCCCGGCCTCCGCGTCGTCTCCAGCCGAGTCCCACATCTGTCCCGCAGGCCCTCGGAACACCACGTTGCCGTCGGCGTCGACAGCCCGCAGTCCACCGCCCTCGCCGGGTACGAGGCTCAGGCCGGACCCCGTGGCAGTGAGACTGATGTGCTCCAACTCCGAGCTGGCAGCTGCCTAGGCGGACCTGACCACGAGCACCTCGCGGTAGCCCTCGGCGGTCGCCGTCATCTGCAAGTCCACACCGTCGACGGGCACGTTCGCGTACGTCGCCGTGGCACCGTCGAGCGTGGGCTCGGGGAGCGAAGTGGGCCAGCCCATCCTCAGCTCCTGGCCGTCACGCCCGAGACTCAGCAGTCCTGATCCGTCACCGCCGCCCGAGAAGGCCATGTCCACCACGGCGGCCTTCGGCCCGACCGTCCCGTCGGAACGTTCCTCCAGGGTGACATCGACGTCCTGCCACGAACCGTCCTCAGCACGCGCACGCTGCGGTTGCGTGGACTGGGTGAGGGTGAACGTGCCGTCGGGGTTCGCCACAGTCGTCGTGTACTCGGTCCGCTCGGACGGTACTTCGACCGGTTCGCCGGTCAACGCCGCCCGCTCCGAAGCCGACTGCTCGGTCAGCGCGGCCTTCGGAGCGGCGGCCACTGCCTCACCAACGCTCGCCAGCGACACGACAGGTAACAGCGACAACAGTGTCGCCGCTGCCGAGATCCCACCGACTACACGACGCGAACGACCTCTTCGCATCTGAACATGGCGATGCCCCCGCCTCAACCCCACGACCCCACCCCGTAGTCACAAAACCTTCATAGATCCGCGATCTAACGCGGCCTCAGTTCCCGACGTCAATGTGAGGCGCATCACAAGTATGACTGTCGGGCCATCTCTGAACTGGGACGACAGCAGGCGATCATCGGCCATTCAGGCAAATCTCTGAACGCCGCACATCTTCACGCTCCGCACGCGAACGAAGGTCAAACGCACAGAACATGCCACTCTTCAACGACTGCTTGAGCAAACTCCCCTACAGCCACAGCAGGGCCGCACCGCCTCGATGAGCTCCTTAACCTTCAACTACGCTCACGAGAGACAGGCAACACGGCACAGCAAGAACAGGCCAAGCGTCAGCCCACATGCCGTAACGCATGGTTACGGGTGGCGATGGTCAACCCACCCTTGAGTCGAATGCCATCAGGTGCAGATCTTGGGACGGTGCCTGATTGGGGGAGCAGGGCCACAACGGTGCCGCACGAGAGGTAACGCGACCTGAGATCGGGCCACTTCACACCGGCACCGAGGACTCCAAGGCACGCCTCTCCACTGTGCAGACCACACAAATGAGGGAGCACCTGGGACAGCATCCGCAGGGCCGAGATCGAGCGCCCCCTGCACGCACGCTGCACAAATGGCCACCGGATGGCCACCGGCGATCACTCCGAAACTCGATACAGGAGCCCTCAGGACCATGAAATCGCAGGTCACAGCGGCGCACCGAAAATCGGACACAACCAGTGAACCGGCGACCTACGCATTTCGATGCGCAGACCAACAGTGCCCGATTCGCCGGATATCCAAGGTCAACGAAAACAGAAAACCCCAGGTCAAAGGATTGACCCGGGGTTCCCCATGGAGCCGCCTTCGGGATTCGAACCCGAGACCTACGCATTACGAGACCGTGAGTGATCGTGTTGCCTGGTGCCGGGTCGTGCTTCTGGGTGACGTCTTGCCTGATCACAACACGTCCGGCTGGTTGGTCTGTGCTACCTCGTATTACGTCGTCCGAAGGCGTCCGGCCACCAGCTGGCCACCGAGAAGGGCACCTCGGGTGGCAAATAGCCGGAGCACCGGGGTTGTCGCCTTCTCACAGACGGCGCAAATCCCGCAGCCAATCGTATGCCACCCCGTGATTGGCTCCACTCGTCATCCCGATCGCGTCCCATGAAGCCCCCGGGATCGAACGGGCTTTCTTCGCGATCGCGCGCCCGCCACACAGTAGGTGTTTGCGCCTACCGACGCTCGCGGGCACTGGCCAGCACCGGCTCGCTGTGTTCGATCGCGAGGTACGTTTCGGCAGTCACTCCCTCCAGGAGCCCGCTCTCCTCCGAGTCCTCCAGGGACACCTCAACCTGATGCCCCGAGAGAAGATCGCTCCAGGACCATGCCTCAGCCTGCGCGAATCCGCGGCGGACATCTGCGCGCAGGCGGGGGCCGCGCTCTGCCTCCTGCTCGTAGTAGGCACGGCGGGTGGCCCGGCTGTACTCCTCGCGCTCCTCGTCATCGACGCTGTGATGCGGCCTGACAAGGTCGGGCAGGAACAGGGGCTCATTCACGGGCATCTCGGACTGCGCCTGGTGCAGGGCGGCGCACGCGGCGAAGAGTCGTCGGGACATGCCCAGATGGAGGCCAGTCCCAGGAAGACGGGCCGCGATAAAGTCGCTGGCATCCCCGTGTGATCGCAGCGCGGCCTCGCCGGTCACGGATTCCGAGCGCAGTCGGGACCGAATCTGCCGGGTTGGCTCGTCATGCTCCACGGGAGTTAGCGAACCCGTGCGATGCCGCAGCCGTGCGGAGCGCGCCTTGCTGACGGGGATGAGGCGGAGATCTTCCACCGCTCCGAAGGCGATTGCCTGGTAGGCCATCAACTGTGACCGGGCCACTGCCAGCAGCGCCTCCACATCTTCCGCAATGTGGTCCTCAGCCCCGTCCGGCGGCGGTCCGAGCGGGGGGAGCACGCTGCCGCCATCAGGAGGCGGCGGTGTGATCGACGTGGTGTCTATCGTCATGAACAGGTAGTCGTCCTCCCACCTCTTCCGGGCTGGCAAGGAGGTGCCGCACAGTACCTGCCGGTGGGGGACGGTCATGAGGTCACTGCCGCCGTTCAGCTGCACCTTGCCGTCCTTCAGACGCCCCTTGCCGAGGTGGCGGCCGGCTTTGGCTTCGACGAGCCAGGGAAGCCGCGGACTCGGATGCGTGCCCCATAGATCCGGCAGCCGGAGACTCGCGTCCAGGAACCCCTGGTTCCCGTTGGGGCCGCCGGCCTCGATGTGCCGCGTACTTCCCAGACCAGACATGCCGACACACGCCCACTGAGCCATGGTCATCCCCAGGTGGTAGCCGAACGCCGAGTGAGCGCTGCGCTCGGTCCCGTGCTGATAGACGGCGCTGACGAACAGCCGACGCCCGGCCGCGTAATCCGGACCCGACACGTCTTTCATGTACAGGTAGGCCTGCAACGGTGCCACCCGCGCGATGAATTCGTTCACCGCTAGTACTGCAACGGTGTTTGCCGTGACTGTTGGCCAGCTTGTTCGTTGGTGTGGTCATGGGTGGGGACCTTGCTGATGTCAGGCTGTGGGCGGGTGAACTGAGCACTCTGCATGAGCGGTTCGTGCACCGGTTCAACCGGGAGGAGCCACGGCAATCCGCTTTGGCGTACATGCGAGGGCTGATCGCGCCGCTGGAGCGGAAGAACGGCTGGACGCTTGCGGAAGAGGCCGGGCATGCGGGTCCCGACCGCATTCAGCGGCTGCTGAACCGGATCGAGTGGGACGCCGACGAGGTCCTGGAGGACGTGCGCGACTACATCGTGGAACACCTCGGAGACCCGGATGCCGTCCTGATCGTCGATGACACCGGGTTCCTGAAGAAGGGCATCCGCTCGGCCGGCGTCCAGCGGCAGTACTCCGGCACCGCCGGACGCACCGAGAACAGCCAGATCGGCGTGTTCCTCGCCTACGCCACGAGCCGCGGACGCACCCTGATCGACCGCAGGTTGTATCTGCCCACCTCCTGGACGGACGACCGGGACCGCTGCCGTCGGGCGGGCATCGACGACACGGTCGGCTTCGCCACGAAGGTGGCCATGGCCAAGGCGATGGTCCGCCGCGCGATCGCCGAGAAGATCCCGTTCGGCTGGGTGACAGCGGACGCCGCCTACGGCTTCAGCAAGGGCTGGCGCTACGAACTCGAGCAGGCGGACGTCTTCCACGTCATGGCCACCACCCGGCACGACACCGTCGTCACCCGATGGGCACTCGACCACCCCGTCCACGACCTGTTTCCCGGCCTGCCGAGGCAGAAGTGGAAACGCCGTTCCTGCGGTGAAGGGGCCCACGGCCGGCGGATCTACGACTGGGCCCGCGTCGAGGTGCGGCCCTGGCACCGCGCCGACCGCCGGCACTGGGTGCTGGCCCGCCGCAGCGTGAGCAGGCCCGAGGAGATCTCCTACTACATCGCCTACTGCCCCGCCGGCACCACCCTGGATCAGCTGATCCGCATCGCGGGCAGCCGCTGGGCGGTCGAGGAATGCTTCCAGGCCGCGAAGCAGGAATGCGGCCTGGACGACTACCAGGTCCGCCGCTATCCCGGCTGGCACCGCCACATGACCCTGGCCATGGCCGCCCACGCCTGCCTGACCGTCCTGCGGGCCCGCCAGCTGGACGCGGAGAAAGCAGAAACGGATCCTCCCAGCTCATCCACCTCAGCCTCGCCGAGATCAGACGCCTGATCACCCGACTCACCAACCGCCGGCCCACCCCGGTCGATCACATCCTGCACTGGTCGACCTGGAGACGACGACGCCAGCACCAGGCCCGCATCAGTCACTACAAGCGACGCGGACACAGTCCCTGAACTGGTCAGCAATCAGCACAAGCACCGTTGCAGTACTAGGGTGTGTGTCGAAAGTGGATCTTGAACGTGAGATGATCTTGCTTCGTGGCACGTGGAGATCTGACGGACGCGCAATGGGCGGTGCTGGAACCGCTGTTGCCGAAGGGCAAGAAGCCCGGACGGCCGCCGACGTGGGCCAGGCGGCAGCTGATCGACGGCATACGGTTCCGGGTCCGTACTGGCGTTCCGTGGCGGGACCTGCCCGCCGAGTACGGGCCGTGGGGCCGGGCGTACGACTTGTTCCGGCGGTGGCAGCGGGACGGCACCTGGCATCGGATCTTCACCGCGCTCCAGGCCCGGGCCGACGCGAAAGAGCTGATCACCTGGGACATCAACGTCGACTCCACGGTGTGTCGGGCCCACCAGCACGCCGCCGGGGCAAGGAAAAAGGGGAGCTGCAGAAGGAGCCGCCCGGCGGCGTCGGCGTCGAGCCCGACGACCACGGCCTCGGCCGCTCGCGCGGTGGCCTGACCACCAAGCTGCACCTGGCCGTCGAACAAGGCCAGAAGCCCATGTCCATCGTGATCACGGCCGGCCAGCGGGGCGACTCCCCGCAGTTCGAGCCTGTCCTGAACAAGATCCGCGTCCCGCGTCTTGGCCCAGGCAGGCCGCGCACCCGGCCCGATCGTGTGCGCGCCGACAAGGCGTACGCCTCCCGGAAGAACCGCGCTTACCTGCGGCAGCGCAGGATCCGCTGCACCATCCCGGACAAGGCCGACCAGGCCCGCAACCGCAAGAAACGCGGCTCGCGCGGCGGCCGACCGCCGAAGTTCGACCCGCAGGACTACAAGGCTCGGCACGCGGTCGAGTGCGGCATCAACCGCCTCAAAAGGCACCGGGCCGTGGCCACGAGGTACGACAAGCTCGCGGTCCGCTACGAGGCGACCGTCCTCGTAGCGGCCATCAATGAATGGCTGTGACCAGCACATTCGATACACGCCCTAGTGAATAACGAGGTTACGCAGGAGCCAGTACTCTCCGGGCCGTGACCAGCACGGACCTTGGAGACGTCCTCACGGGCGGCGGTGTCCCGGAACAAGTGGAGCGGGTTTTCGATCACCCAGTGCGCCCTCAGGTTCTTCGCGATCCGTTCGGGGGATACCGAGCCGCTGGTCAGGTCGGTGATGACGTAGACCGTCTCCCGGCTCCGTTTACCGGTCCTGGTGTCGATGAGATGCCGTACCGCCCTGGCGACTTGATCGCCGCACCGGACGCCGACGCGTTTGCCGGTGACTGAACACACGAGCTCAAACCTAGCCCTGATCACGTTCGCCCCGCGCGCACCGTTCCGGACGGCACGAAACTCATCCGGACAGGGCCCCCACGACAGCGTTGTCACGACTCCCGGCTTGCACAGCCCACCGGCCCATCGAGGACCGCAATACCGACCAGGCAGATTTCGGTCCCGCGCCGACCACGCGGAGGCCGGGACCACGGGGCTGCCTCGGTCATCACCGCGCCGGCAAGTCAACGACTTGGCGCGTTTTTTGAGCACATCCGAACTATGGGGGGAACAGCAGGATGTTACCTGTGTCTGGTGTCGCGAATGTCCGCCGACAGAGCGGTGAGACCACGACACCGCTCTATGTCCAGATCAAGGTGAGACTCAGAGCAGACATAGCGTCCGGCCTGTATGCCCGGGGAGAACAACTTCCCCCGGCGGACCAACTCGGCAAGAAATACGGGGCCAACAAGAACACCGTTCTGCGGGCACTGCGGATGCTGCGGAGCGAGGGAATCATCGATTTCGGCCGTGGCCGCGGCCCCGTCGTCCTCCATTCCTCACATCCGATGAACATGGACGACATCTCCGCACAACTCCAGCAGGTCGTCAACCTGGCGGATGTATCCGGCATTTCACGCACCGCGATCATCTCCGCCATCGAGCGAATGCCTCGCGTGGTGGCGCGCCACGGGCGGACGCAGTGCGGTCCACTCCACTCGCCGCAGGCCCGGCGGACTCTGTGACACCACTGCTGGATCGGCGTGGTGCCAATGAAGCTCATACGGAGAGTGAAGAAGAACCTAAGAAAGCCAGGTCGATCCACTGCGCCGGGTCTACCCGCCC
Organism: Streptomyces sp. HM190; assembly: GCF_009857135.1. GTDB lineage: Bacteria > Actinomycetota > Actinomycetes > Streptomycetales > Streptomycetaceae > Streptomyces > Streptomyces heilongjiangensis. The sequence goes on along the minus strand of NZ_CP047318.1, from coordinate 4,874,900 downwards.
CACGAGTGGACGGCACGTCTTCGCGCTGGTGGCAGCCATGTCGGTGGACGCCGAACGGCGGACCGGGCGTGGCCACCCAAAGTGGTGGGCCCGGACTGCTTCTTGATCGGTTCTCGGAGTGGGACCAAGATTTTCTCTGTGAGCGGCACCCGATTTCCCGAAATCGAGTGCCGCCCCGTCAGAAATTCCCGTGAGAGAAAGGACAAGGAATATGGCCAGGAAGGTCTACGAGGTTCCGGCGCTGTCCAAGGCCGGCGACTTCCGCAAGGACACCGGATTCCTGAAGCGCGGGCCGCACGAGCCCAAGGTCCGTCTGCCTCTGGGCCTGTAGTCCGATGACAGACCACGGCGAGGGATGGTTCACGCTGTTCCCGGACTGTGAGGCCGCCCTCGCCGTGGCCTCCCGCATGGTGACACGTGCCGCTCGAACCATCGCCCACCCCTCCGGAAACCCGTTTATCTTGGGCGACTGGCTCACCTCCGTCCAAGCCCGCAACGGACACGGCCTGTTCGTGGCGCTGATCGGGCACACGCCCGTCGGTCAACGCGAACTCGAAGCCCACATCGCCGACGTGAGGGACATCGACGCACTCGACCGCCTGACCGCGCGCCTGCCCGGCGACTTCCACGCCGTCGTGGAGGCACACGGCGAGATCCACGCCCGCGGCACGGCCGGCGGGCTGCGCCGCCTGTTCCACGCCACCGTCGGCGCCGCGGTCACCGTGTCCGCCAACCGCGCCGACACTCTGGCGCGGTTGCTCGACGCACCACTGGACGAGGACATGCTCGCCCTTCGTCTCCTGGACTTCGTACCCCATCCGCTGGGTGACGTGCCGCTGTGGCGCGGTGTGCACGCCGTCGTTCCCGGCGACCTCCTCCGGTTCGGCCGGGGCAGGACCGGGACGGTCCGCTGGTGGGAACCCCCACACAACCATGTCCCGCTCGTCGAGGGTGCCGAGGCGCTGCGCGAGGCACTCGACGACGCCGTACGTTTCCGGGTGGCCGCGGCCGAAACAGTCAGCTGCGACCTGTCCGGCGGCCTGGACTCCACCACCATCTGCGCCCTAGCCGCCCGAGCGAGCGCGGAGCCGCTGCCCGCGCTCACCATGCCCAGCCGGGACATCGGTGACGACGACGTGCACTGGGCCCGGCTGGCGGCGTCCGAGATCGACGGCCTGGAACACATCCTGTTGGGCATCGACGAGATCCCGCTGTTCTACAGCGGTCTGCTCGACGTCACCGGTCCCGTCGACGAACCGCTGCCCACGATCATCGACCAGCCCCGCCAACTGGTCGGCCACGACGGACTCCTCGCCCGTGGCTCGCGGCTGCACTTCACCGGCATGGGCGGCGACCACGTCCTGTGGGGGCACCCCGCCCATCACCGGGATCTGCTGACCACCCGTCCGCTCAAGGCGCTGCGCAGCATCCGGGGTTACCGTGCCCAGAACCGCTGGTCGTTGCGGGAGACGGTGTCGGTGCTCACCGACCGGCGGCCGTACGGCCAGTGGCTGGCGGACACCGCCGACCGGATCACCGCCCCCCGGCCGGCTCCGCACAGTCCAGACGTCTTCGCCTGGGACATACCGCCGCGGTTGCCGACGTGGGTCACACCCGACGCCGCCGACTCCGTACGCAGGAAGCTACGGGAGGCCGCGGCGACGGCCGAGCCTCGTGGCGCCACCCACGCACTGCACAACGAACTCCAGACGCTTCACCACGGGACGCGCGCCACCCGCGTTCTGCACCAGGTGGCAGAGCACAGCGGACTGCCGTTGGCCAGCCCGTTCCTGGACGACCGGGTCATCACGGCGTGCTGGTCCGTACGTTCCGAGGAGCGCACCACCCCTTGGGAGTTCAAGCCGCTGCTGAAGACAGCGATGCGCGGTCATGTACCCGACGCCCTGCTGCGGCGTACCACCAAGGGCGAGGCATCGGTCGACGCGGCCAACGGCCTGCGGGAGAACCGGGTGCGGTTGGCCGAACTGTGGCGGGAGTCGCACCTCGCCAAGGCTGGCCTCGTCGATGCCGAACGCCTCGTGGACATCACCCTCCGGCCCTCGTCGCCCGAACTGCGGCACGGCGGCCTCGACGCCACGCTCGCCTGCGAGATCTGGCTTCGCACCATCTGAAGGGGAACATCTCCATGCAATTGCGCGAGGACGTGTCCTTGGTCGACACGGACTACGGCAAGGTCCTGCTGAACGGCGGTACGGGCGAGTACTGGGAACTCAACCCGACCGGCGGTCTGATCCTGGCGGCCCTACTCGAAGGCAGTCCGACCGAGGAGATCATCGGCACACTGTGCGCCGAGTTCGAGGTTGACGAGGACCGCGCGACGACCGACGTAGCCGCGCTGCTGTCCGCCCTGCGCGAGGCCCGGCTGGTGAGGGCATGAGCTTCCACCCGGTGCCGGAGACGCATACGGGAACGTCGTTCGGGCAACGCGCCCAGGCCCGTGTCGCTGTCGCCGTGGCGCGGCCGCTCCTGCTTCTCCCGCCGGCCCGCCTGGGCCGGCTGCTCCGCCGCGTGGCGCGCGGAGCCCGCCCGGCCGGTCACGACAGAGCCCTTCGCGCCCGCCGAGCGGTCACCACCGTCAGCGCGGTGTGCGCCGGACGGGAGGGCTGTCTGCCTCGTTCCGTCGCCACGGCCCTGCTGTGCCGGGCCAGGGGAGAGTGGCCCACCTGGTGCGTCGGCGTCCGCAGCGCGCCGCCGTTCGGCGCCCACGCCTGGGTCGAGGCGGATGGCCGACTGGTGGGCGAGGAGCTGCCCCAGGGCTACTTCCAGGTGCTGATCGGTGTGAGCGCCGGGGCAGGGAAGAGGGGTCGCTCATGAGCGGCGACGTCAAGGCGACCGCTGCCGGGGGCACCGGGGCGGTCCAGGACCAGGCGGGGTCGGCCCAGGAGACCGACGGCCCACGCATCGGCGATCTGCTGCGCCTGCTGCGGGGCAGCGGCCGTACCGTGGTCGCGGCGCTCGTGCTGACGGTCACGGGTACGGTGGTCGGCCTGTTCCAGCCGCTGCTGACCATGCGTCTGATCGACCGGGTCTCGGCCCACGAAGCCGTCGCTTCGCTCGTCTTGGCCCTGACCGCTCTCTTCCTCGCCCAGGCGGCGCTGGAGGCCGGCGGTCAGTACCTGCTGGACGTGACCGGCGAAAGCGTGGTCCGGCGGCTGCGGCGCCGGCTCGTCGAGCGACTGATGTTCGTCCGGATCCAGGAACTCGACGGCCGGCGGACCGGCGATCTGCTGTCACGGGTCGGGACCGACACCACCGTGCTGCGCGACATGGTGGCCGGCAGCTTCGTCCAACTCGTCACCGTAGGCGTCACCGGCATCGGTGCCGCAGGGCTGATGCTCTGGATCGACCCGGTGATGTTCCTCATGGTCGCCGCAACACTTGTGGTCGCCGCCGTCCTCGTCGCCGGTGTGATGGCCGGCATCCGCAGCAGCACCGAGCAGGCCCTCGCCGGCGTCGGAGCGATGACCGCCGACCTCGAACGCGCGCTCGGCGGCATCAGGACGGTCCGGGCCGCCCGTGCCGAGCGCCGGGAGGCCGAACGCATCGGAGCGGACGTCGACACCGCCTACACCGCGGGACTGCGCTCCGCGCGGCTGGGCTCCGTCGTGGGACCGGCCATGGAGATCGCGGTCAACGGTTCGTTCCTCCTCGTCCTGTTGATCGGCGCGGTCCGTGTGTCGAACGGATCAATGACCGTCAGCGAGCTCGTGGCGTTTCTCCTGTTCGCCACCTACCTCGTCATGCCGCTCGCGGGACTCTTCAACGCGCTCAGCCTCATCCAGCGCGGCCTGGGATCGCTCGGCCGGATCGAGGATGTCCTGGGACTGCCCGTGGAAGAGGTCACGCAGGCGCCGGCGACGCCACCCGCGGCTTCCTCATCGACGCTGCTCGATCTGCGGAACGTCACCTTCTCGTACGGTGAACGGCCCGTGCTGCGCGACGTCTCCTTCACGGTGCCGCGGACCGGCATCGTCGCGCTCGTGGGACGCTCCGGTGCCGGGAAGACCACCATCGTGTCGCTCGTGGAGAAGTTCTACGAGCCCGACGGCGGACACATCGCCTTCGACGGCACGGACATCCGCGATGTCGACCCGCGCGCACACCGTGCCCGGATCGGTCTCGTAGAGCAACACGCGCCCCTGCTGCACGGAACCCTGCGCGACAACCTGGTGTACGCGACTCCGGCGGCGGACGAGGAAAGCCTTCGCGAAACGCTGCGAATGGTCAACCTCGAAGAACTCGTCGAACGCCTTCCGGACGGGCTGCGGACAGAAGTCGGTGACCGCGGTTTCAATCTCTCCGGCGGAGAACGCCAACGAGTCGCCATTGCTCGCGCATTGCTGGGCCGACCGCACCTCCTGCTGCTGGACGAACCCACATCGCAACTCGACCTCATCAACGAACGGGAAATCACCGAGATGTTACGGAAAATATCCCGGAAACACGCTCTTCTGGTGGTGGCCCATCGAATGTCGACGGTACGCGCGGCCGACCGGATCGTCGTCCTGGACGACGGCCGGGTCAACGCCATGGGCACGCACGAACAATTGCTCACCGAAGACCCGTTCTACCGACGGCTGACCACCGACCATCTCAAACACCCTGACGCGGACAGGAGCATGGCAGCACCGTGAGTGGCACCGGCGCACCCCCTTCCGGCTCCGCATGCGCGGAGCCGCACTGGAGACCGGCCCTGGACCGAGTGGGCCGACTCACCCCCCGCGAGCAGGAGACCTTTCTTCTACTCGCCGAAGGACTGTCCAACGAGGCGATGGCGCAGCGCCTCCACGTGAGCGAGCGGACCGTACGTGCCCATGTGGCCGCCGTCATGGAGAAGCTGGAACTCGATTCCCGCCTGACCGCCTGCCTGGCGTCGTACACATTCTTGACGGAAAGACGATCCGACGCCCGCCCGGGCGAGCTGGATAAATCCAGAAGCTGACTCCGGAAATATTGTCGTCACGGCCAATAGAAACTCCCTGACACGATTCGACATGATTCTTTGCACGCCGGGAAAACACCGGCGCTCCCGGCTGGCCTCACGGCCGGGAAAGGAATCACGAAAGGAAATGAAATGTCGGACGCATTCGACCTCGACGCCCGGATCTCCGCTCCCTCCGCCGGCCCCGCCGGCGAGCAGGCGCCCCCGCCGTCCATCTCGCAGATCGCGACCAGGACGGTCTGCACCAAGAGTGTCTGCCAGGTCACCAGCACCTGCGCCTGCACCTCGGTGTGCACGGTCTTCTGCTCGCCCGGTAAGTGATCTCGGGCTGAACGCCTGACGGGTGCCGCCGTGCCCGCGTCACGGCGGCACCCGTCATACAGAGCCCGAGAGACACGCCGAACAGACAGGGACAGACCATGCAACTCGCCCACCACGGTACGGGGACCAGGATCCGCGCGGCCGACCTCGGACTCGTGCACCGCGTACGGACGGCCGTCCAGCACGTCGTCGCACAGACGTCGACCACGGCGCAGGTCGACGACCTGGCGTTGCTCGCCGCCGAACAGAGTGACACGTCCCGCGGCTGGTACCCGCCCAGTGTCGCCCACGGGCAGGCGGGTACGGCGCTCCTGCACCTCTACGCCGCACGGGCGGGCATGGGCGACCTCGACACGGCCTTCGCACACATGCGCGAGGCGGTTCTGTCCACCCAGGTCGAACCCCTCGACCACCATGGTCTGTTCGCCGGCACCAGCGGCCTCGCCCTCGCGCTCGCGGACGTCACCCGCGACGAGCCCCGCTTCCGCCCCAGCCTGGACCGGCTGTACGAACAACTCGCCGACCAGATCCTCGCCGCGCCACCGCGACAGACCGAGCGGGCCGTCAGCGACCTGGACTACGACCTCGTGACCGGAGCGGCCGGCACCCTCGTCCAGCTCAGCTCCCTCACCGAACCAACCGACCGGATCTCCGAGGCCGCCGGCGCACTCGTCGACTACCTGATCTGGCTCAGCCGACCTGCCGAGACCGCAGGCACACCGCACCGCTGGCTCATCACCCCGGCGTACTACCCGCCCGTCGCCGACTACCACGCCAAATACCCGCACGGCTACCTCAACCTGGGCCTGTCGCACGGAGTTCCGGGGGTGGCCGCCGCGCTTGCCGTCGCCTGGGAGGCTGGCCACCGCCGCCCGGGCCACCTGGAGGCCGTCGCCACCTTCACTCGCTGGATCCGGGCCCAGGCCGCCGTCGACGAGCACGGCCCCGTGTGGGGCGACGGCACGCCCGTCGACGAGCACGGTCAGGAGGTCACCTCCGGGTCCGGACACGATCGGGTCGCCTGGTGCTACGGCAGCGTGGGCGTCGCCGGCGCGCTCCTGACCATCGCCACGGCCACCGCGGACGAGGAACTGCACGCCACTGCCGTCGCGGCCTTCGACGCCGCACTGACCCGTGCTCGAGATCTCGCACCGCTGTCACCCACTCTCTGCCACGGCCTCGCCGGACTCGTCATGCTCGCCCTGGAGTTCGCGCCCTGGAGCGCGACCGCCCGCGACCGGCTGCCGGAGCTGGTCGGGCAGTTGCTCGACCGACACGATCCGGACCGCCCGCTCGGCTTCACGGACGTGCCCCGCCCCGGACAGGCCGTCGACGATCCGGGGCTCCTCACCGGGGCCACCGGCGTCGCCCTCACCCTGCTCGCTGCCATCGGCGAGGAGCGACCCCACTGGTTCCGCATCTTCCTCGCCCGGTGACGGCCATGTCCCCGTACGAGCCCGCCGGCTTCTTCCTCCTCCGCTCCCCTGTCCTGCCCGTGGACACCTATCTCGACATCATGGCCGACCCCGCCCGCACCCCGCAGGCCCTGGTCGACCTCGCCGGCCGTCCCGACATCGCCCGCGCTCTGCTCATCGCGAGCGAGGATCTGACCGGCGGTCTCGGCCGGCTCGACAGCCTGAGCGAGAAGCGCACCCGGCGGCTGCACTCCCGGCTGCTGCGGTACGCGACGCGCATGGCGACTCGGCCCACGCCCTTCGGCGCGTTTTCCGGCGTGGCGATGGGAACGTTCGGACCCGGCTCGGAAGCCCGGCTCGGCCGGCCCCAGGAGCACCGAGTCCGCGTGCGCGCCGACATGGGCTGGCTGCTCGCCCTGATCGAGCGGCTGGAGACGGACCCCGCCCTACTGCGCCAACTCCACCTCGTCCTCAACCCCATGGCCCATCTCGCCGGCGACCGCGTCGTCCTGCCGCAGGCCGACAAGTACGGCCGACACGACGCGCGCACGGTGCGCGTCCGGGCCACCCCCGCCGTGGACCTGGTCATGCGGACGGCCGCCGTACCTGTCCCCTACGAGCGGCTCACGGCCGAACTGTCGACCGCCTTCCCGGAGGTGTCGCCGGAGTCCGTCGAGAGGCTGGTCCGCCAACTGTGGGACCTCGGCTTCCTCACCGGCGACCTGCGGCCCCCGCAAACCGCGGAACGCCCTGAGCTGCACGTCCTGAAGAAACTCACCGGCGTCCCGGCCGCCACCGCCGCCGCCGAACAGCTGCGTGCGGTGGCCGACCTGGCCGACCGTGTCCACGACACCGAGTCGCTGCGGCGGCTGTCGGTCGCCCAGCGCGACCTGGTCCCCGAGCACACGGACCGGACCTACCAGGCCGACACCGCACTGGACCTGCGCGATCCGGTCCTGAACGAGTCGATTGCGCAGGAAGTCGCCGAAGCCGTGGGCGTCCTGGTCCGGCTCAGCGCAGCCCACGGCACGCGCACCCATCTGACCCGCTACCGCGAGGAGTTCACCGAGCGCTACGGCGCCGGGACACGCGTACCGGTCCTCAGCCTGCTCAGTCCCGACACCGGGCTGGACGCGCCGCCCACCTACACCAATCCGCCCCGCGGTATCGCGCTGCCTCCCGCGCCCGCCGAGGACACCTCCCGGCTGGACGGCGCGCTCGTCGAGTTCGCCCAGCAGGCGTGGTGGGACCGGGCCGTCGAGGTCGGGCTGACCGACGCCTGGCTGGACCGGCTCGCCCCGGCCCGCCCCGGGCCGGGGGACCCGCCACCCGCGCTAGAGGCGTACGTCCAGATCGACGCCTCGGACCGCAAGGCCCTGGACCGGGGCGAGTGGCGGGCGGTCCTGCGATCCGACAGCCTCGCCTACGGCGGACGCACCTTCGGACGCTTCGGCGACCTGCTCGGTGAGGCCGCCGGGGACCGGCTGCGCGACTATGCGCGGCGCGAGGAGGCCCTCTTCCCCGATGTCGCCTACGCGGACCTGGCGTTCCTGCCGCCGTACGGCCGGGCGGCCAATGTGACGCTGCGCCCCGCCATCCGGCCGTACGAGATTCCCGTCAACACGACGCCGTCGGTGGCCCCGGACCGGGTCGTCCCGCTGGACGACATCCTCGTGGGTGTCGCCGACGACCGGTTCCACCTCTGGTCCCGGCGACTGGACCGGGAGATCGTGGTCGCTCAGCACCACATGCTCAGCCCGACCCTCGCGCCGAATGTCGCGCGCTTCCTCATCGAAGTGTCTCAGGACGGCTGCATCCAGCCGACCGGATTCCACTGGGGGCCGGCCGAGGCGGCTCCGTTCCTGCCACGGGTGACCCGCGGCAGGGTGGTTCTGCGCCCCGCGCAATGGAGGCTCACCGCAGGCACCGCCGACGACCTCGACGGCTGGCGGGAGCGGTGGCGCGTACCCCGCCACGTCTACCTCGTCGAAGCCGACCAGCGGCTGTTGCTGGACCTCGACCACCCCGCCTGCCGAGTCGAACTCCGCGAGGAACTGGACAAGCAGCGCACCCTCGTCCTCCACGAGATGCTGCCGTCGTTCGACGGCATGTGGCTCCAGGACACCGCTGGCGACCGCTACGCGGCCGAGGTCGTCGTACCGGTCGTGCTCCGGGACGCAGCGCGCGCCACCCGCCGCTCCCTGCCGCGCGGCAGGCAGGAAGTCCCCGTGGAACGCCATCTACCGGGCGGCGAGTGGACCTTCCTCAAGGTCTACGCGGCACCCGAGCGGCAGGACGAGATCATCGCCGGCCCACTGCGCGACCTCGTCGCCGAACTGCGGCGACAGGGCCTGCTCGACCGCTGGTTCTACATCCGTTACGCCGACCCCTTTCCCCACCTGCGACTGCGGGTACGGGGGACGGACGCCGCCCGCGCTCTGACCCTCGTAACGACATGGGGCCGGAGCCTGGTCGGTCAGGGGCTTGCCAGGGACATCGAACTGGCCGGCTACGCACCGGAGATCGCCCGCTACGGTGGCCCGGAGGTCTTCGACGCCGCTGAGCTGATGTTCCAGGCCAGCAGCGAGACCACGGCGTCGCTGCTGGCTCGACGGCTCGACATCAGACCGGAGTTCCTCGCCGTCGCCGCCCTGGACACGCTGTACACGCAGTGGGGTGGCCGACCGTCCCTGCGCACTGGGCACATCATCGACCAGGACGATGTCCAGGTACGTGACACCCGGCAGCTGTTCCACGCGCACCGCGCCTACCTGTGCGAGCTTCTCAGCCCCTGGGATCGCGCCCCGCACGAGGAGGGCAGGAGCCACCGGCTGCTGCTCCATGAGATTTTCGCGGACCAGGCGTCCTCCGCCGGGCGGATGGCCGAGGCCGTACGCCAGGCGGAGCGGGACGGGGTGCTCGTCGGATCGGAGGACGGGATCCTTGCGAGCCTGGCCCATATGCAGATCAACCGCCTGTTGCCCATAGACCTGGACCGGGAGGCTCGCAGCCATGCCCTGTGGGCGCACGTACTGCGCGCGATCCGCGGCCGCGCCGCCGCGGCGGCCAGGGAGGAACGATGATCTGGCTCCGCGTCACCGTCCTGTTCTGGGGACTCAGCCCTCTGCGGATATCGGGCTTCGCGGCCGTGTCCATGCTTCTCGCCCTCGTCCCGGCCGCCCAGATCGGGCTCGTCGCTTCCGCGGTGCAGAGCGTGGCCGACGCCGTCGCCGGTGATGCCGACGCTGGGCGGTCCGCCCTCCTCTCGGGTGGCCTCCTGATGGCGGTGAGCCTCGCCAGCCACCTGCTGGGCACCTGCCTCCAATACCTCGACTCGCTCCTGCGGCTCGAACTCACCGCCCGCGTGGGCGAGTGGGTGATGCGCAAGGGCACGATGCTCGATCTGCAGCAGTATGAGGACGCGGCGGTCTACGACAACATGCAGCGCGCCTTCCAGGAGAGCAGCGGCGGCCGTGTCTATCAGGTGTTCACCCAACTCCTTGAGGTTGCCCGGGAGTTGGTCACTCTGGTGACCGTCAGCGTGGTGCTCTTCTCCTGGAGTCCCTGGATCGCCCTGGCGATCCTGTTCTCGCCCGTCCCGTCGGTGATCTCGTACATGTTCTTCAGCCACAAGGGCTACGAGATCGAGTATGAGCGGGCCTCCGACCGACGCCGCCTTTACTACTACCAGCACCTCACGACCAGCGACCATTCGTACAAGGAGATACGGCTCTTCCAACTGGGCCCGCACCTCCTGGACCTCTACACCCGCCTCGTGCGGACCTTCTTCGACACTGACCGGCGTCTGGCCCGTCGCCAGTCCCTGCTCGGTGGCGCTCTCGGCTTTCTCAGCGTCGCCGCCTCGTCGGGTGCCGTGTTGTGGGCCATCCACACCACCATCGACGCCGGCCGGATAGGGCAGCTCGCGGGCTACCTCCAGGCCGTCGGATCGATCCAGGTGTCCGCGCATGCCATGCTGCTCGGCATCGCCGCCCTGTACAAGGACAGCCTGTTCCTCGGCAACCTCTTCGATTTCTTCGCGCTGCCCGAACGGCAGCTCAAGGGCGGCACCAGGGCCTTCCCCGACAAGCTCCGCAAGGGCATCGAGTTCCGCGACGTGCGCTTCGTCTACCCCGGAACCGATCGCGTCGTCCTGGACGGTGTCAGTTTCACCATCCCCGCAGGCCGGTGCGTTGCTCTGGTGGGGCAGAACGGTGCTGGCAAAACCACGCTCGTCAAACTCCTCACTCGCCTGTACGAGCCGAGCGGCGGCCGGATCCTCGTTGACGACGTGCCCATCGAGGAGTACGACATCGACGACCTGCAACGTCACATGGGCGTCATTTTCCAGGACTTCATCCGCTACGAGCTGCCGGTGCGCGACAACATCGGCTTCGGCCGGGTGGAGGCTCGTCAGGACACGGAGCGAGTCGCCGAGGCGGCACGTGCGGCCGGGGCCGAGGGCATCGTCGAGTCGTTGCCGCAGAAGTACGACACCATGCTCGGACGCCACTTCGAGGACGGTCACCAGCTCTCCGGCGGGCAGTGGCAGAAGATGGCGCTGAGCCGGGCGTTCATGCGACGCGCACCGGTCGTCGTTCTGGACGAGCCGACGGCCGCCATCGACGCCGAAGCGGAAGCGGAGATCTTCACCCGGTTGAAGGAAATCGCCCGCGGCGCCACGTCCCTGGTCATAGCCCACCGTTTCTCCACGGTCCGGATGGCGGATCACATCGTCGTGGTGGAGAACGGCAAGGTGATCGAGCACGGCGTGCACCAGGACCTCGTCCGGGCCGACGGTGTCTACGCCCGTCTCTTCCGTCTCCAGGCTTCGGGCTACCTGACCGAAGCCGTGTCCCCCTAGAGGTCGAGCGATGCGTGTGTCCGTCCTGTACCCCGTCATGCCGACGGATCCTCGATCGGTGGTTCCTTTCGCCGAGTTCGTTCGTGACGGGTGGGCCGCCCGTTTGTGGCAGGGCCAGTCCCTGAGCGCGGACACCCACCAGGTGTTCGCCTACCTCGCCGGAATGGGATATCGCGTACCGGTCGGGACCAGCGTCGTCCTGATGCCGCTTCGCCACCCCATGGACGCCGCGATCCAGTCCCGCTCCCTGGCCATGCTCACCGGACACCGCATGGTCCTGGGCCTGGGAGCGGCGACGCCGGACTTCGTCACCGGACTACACGGGAAGCCGTACGACAGCCCGCGTGACGCCTGCGCCGCCTACCTCGGTGAGGTACGCCGTCTGCTGGACACCGAGCAGACACAGCCGACCAATGACGACGGTGGTGCCGTCAGCCTGCCCGGCATGCCGCACCCGTACGTGGAGACCGGGCTCGGCGTACTCCGGCCCGCCCTCGCGCGCGCCGCCGGCCGCGTGGCTGACACAGCGATCAGTTGGATGACTCCGCCCGGTTACGTGCGCGACACGCTGCTGCCCGCCATGGCGAAAGGGGCGGCCGAGGCCGGTCGGCCGGTGCCGCGCATGGTCACGGTCGTGCACGCCGCCGTCGACCGCCCCCACCGCAACGCGTATCGGCTCGCCTACACGGCGGCCCGCGCCCACCTCGCCGGCCCGCACTACACCGACATGCTGCGCCGGGCAGGCCTGCGCGTGCACCACAGCCGACCGAACCTCGGCGCCCGTGCCCTGGTCGACTCGGGCACCTTCGTGCACGGCACGCCCGAGGAAATCGCCGTACAACTGGCCGAATACGGCCGGGCCGGCGTGGACGAAGTTGTCCTCAACCTCGCCGGCGTGTATTCCGAACATGGCCAACCGGACGCCGTGCAAGACCTCCAGGACATCCTCACCTCGTGCCGGGGCCTGGAGAACGGTCACCCGATCCGGTAGGGCATCCCGGACCCGATATGCGCCGCTCAGCCGCCCGACGAGAAGAGACACCAAGTGCCCGACGACATCGCGCGCTGGCTGACCGAGCACGCCAGACCGCTCAGCACGCTGACACCGGGCGCTCCCGCCGACGACCTTGAACCGCTCCGCGACATCCTGCGCGGTGTGCGGATTGTCGGTCTCGGTGAATCCACCCACGGCACCAGCGAGTTCTTCCGGCTGAAGCACCGGATCATCGAGTTCCTGGTGCGGGAGGCGGGATTCGGCGTCCTCGCCATGGAGGCCAGCGAGTCAGCCGCCCACGCCCTGGACACGTACGTGCGGCACGGCACCGGCGACCCCGCACGGCTCGTCGCCAGGCTGGGATTCTGGACCTGGCGCACACAGGAGATGCTCGACCTCGTCGAGTGGCTGCGCAAGCACAACCGCGCTCTCCCCGAGGAACGGCGGGTCCGTTTCGTCGGCACGGACCCCCAGCGCAGCACCGACTCGGTCGAGGCGGTCGCCGCCTTCCTCCAGCGGGTCGCACCCGAGCGGACGGAGGAGATACGTGAACTCGATGTACTGAAGCAAGCTCGACCGGCGTCCCAGCCCGACCCGCGACAAACGCTCATGCGCCGCGCCGAAGCACTCGCCGACTTCCTGGAGAGCCTCCGCGAGAAGTTGTCCCGGCACACCGCGGACGAAACGTCGGAACCAGCGGACGGCATCGACGAAGCCCTGGAACACGCACGGATCCTCGTGCGTGCCGCCGATCTGGTGACCCGCTCCCCGGACCCGCACTCCGGCGCGGACAGCGTATTCGCCGTACGCGACCGCTACATGGCCGAGGCCGTGGCACGGCTCGTGGACGACAACCCCGAGGCGCGGGTCATGCTCTGGGCGCACAACGGACACATCGCGAAGAGCACATACGGCAAAAACGTGCCCGCGCTCGGCAGCGGGCTCCGCGAACGCTACGGCGACGCCTACTATGCGCTGGCCCTGCTCTTCGGTAAGGGCTCCTTCCTCGCACGACGCGGTGACGATTTCCAGGGCTCGCCGGTTCAGCATCACATCGGCACGGGATTCCGGTCCATTGAGGCACAGCTCGCCGACAGCGTCCTCGGTGACTACTACACCGACCTGCGAGTCGGCGGTACCTCACCCGAGGCCGCACAGTGGCTGTACGCCCCACATGCCCAGCGCGGCTTCGGTGCCAATGTGCCGCGATTCTTCTACCGCTTCCATGTGGCGCCGCTGGTGCCAGTGCAGGACTACGACGGCATCGCCTTCGTCGCCCGCTCAACCTGCTCGCACCTGCTGCCGCCGGAGGTGTGAGCAACGCCTTCACTCCTATGGCCACATGGCGAGCACGGCTTCAAGAGTCAACTTCCACATCGGCTCGGCTCCGGTGCCGAAGGCCGCAGCGAGCGCGTATCCGATGGCCGCGTCGCGGGGCTCCGGGGCGGCGTCCGGCTCCCATTCGGCCGTCACCTCCCCGTCTCCGGTCGACGTGAAGGCACCGATGACCACGCCGTCCCGTAACAGGCGGCTGCTGCTAAGGGAATCGGGCACCAACCGGTGCCCGGATCCCGTCTCCTCGGACCCGACGTCCACGCGGTAGGACCGGCGGGTCAGGAAACCCTTGGCAGGGCGCAGGGTCACGGCCGTGTCGTCGACCGTCATGATCAGGCACTGCGGGTCGCGCGTACCGATCGGCACATGGCTCTCCAGCGGTGTACCGGCGGCCCGCGTCATCTCGGCCCGCGGAAGACCACCGCCGTCGACAACCAAAGCCCCGTTGTCATGGTCCAGTTCGATGCCGATCGAACCGAAGAGCGGATCGTCGGCGCACACATGTGTGAACGAGTACATCAACAACTCCTTGCTTCGTGATCACCCTGTTGATCAATGTTCAGGCCAGCTTCCGTCAAGTCGCCGGACGTTGGGTGATTTTCCAGTCGGCAGGCCCTCGCCATGGGGAGCTGCCGCAGTGCGGCCAGTTTGTCTCTCTGCTCCGTCAACCGTCAGCTGCATGCCTCTCGACGACGCACGACCTCCGGCCAGCGTCGTCAGGGCCGCCGCCCCCCTACAGGAGAGCGCCGTCCGGCTTGTAGTGGCATCTCCTGTGGAAGCTGGAGGCCTGAGGAGGAAGTGCCCACACATGCTGCGCTGGTTCCGCGCCGGTCCATGCTGAACGCGTACTCGCCAGGAACGCTGTGCCACAAGGGAACAACAGGCAGCAGTGCGGCCCACCGGCCGATCCTGACCCTGTGCCCCGATCGGCTACTGAGTGGGTTCAAAGCTTGATCAACTCCAGGACCCGAGCTGGACGTGAGCCTTGAATCGCCCCGGGTTTGATGGAGACATCGAAGACCCGGAAGGATGCCGATCATGGCTGCTCCCCGTAAGTACCCCGACGAACTGCGCGAGCGTGCGACGCGTCTGGCGGTCGAGGCCCGCAAGGACCCGGCCGGTCGGGCCGGTGCGATCAAGCGGATCGCCGACCAGCTGGACGTGCACCCCGAGGCTCTGCGCGGCTGGGTCAAGCGGGCCGAGACCGATGAGGGCATCGTGCCCGGGACCACCAGCGGTGACGCCGCTCGGATCGCGGAGCTGGAGCGGGAGGTGAAGGAACTACGGCGGGCGAACGCGATATTGAAGCCTGCCTCGGCTTTCTTCGCCGCGGAGCTGGACCGTCCACTGCGATGAAGGTCGCCTACATCGACCAGTACAAGGAGACGTTCGGCGTCCAGCCGATCTGCGACGTCCTCGCTGAGACGGACGCGCCGATCGCGCCGAGCACCTACTACGCCGCCCGCACCCGCCCGCCCTCGGCCCGCAGCCTGCGAGACGAGGAGATGACCAGGGAGATACGCCGGATCCACGAGGCCAACTACAGCGTCTACGGGGCTCGCAAGGTCCACGCCGCCCTCCAGCGCGAGGGGTTCGAGGCGGCCCGCTGCACGGTCGAGCGCCTCATGCGCGCGGCCGGTCTGCGCGGGGTGATCCGGGCCAAGAGCCCACGCACCACCCGCCCCGCACCCGAGACCGACCGGCCCGCCGACCTGGTCGAGCGGCAGTTCACCGCGAGTGCGCCGAACCAGCTATGGGTCGCGGACATCACCTACATCAGAACCTTCTCCGGCTGGGTCTACGCCGCCTTCGTCATTGACGTCTTCTCCCGCATGGTCGTCGGCTGGCAGGTCGCCACCTCCCTCTATACCGACCTCGCCCTCGACGCGCTGGAGATGGCGATCTGGCGCCGCCGACACACCGGCGCCGACCTCACCGGCCTCACGCACCACTCCGACCGCGGAGTCCAATACCGGGCTCTGCGCTACACCGAACGTCTCGAGCATGAGGCCGCCGTGGCCTCGGTCGGCTCCAGGGGCGACACGTACGACAACGCCCTCGCCGAGGCGTTCAACAGCCTGTTCAAGGCCGAGCTGATCCGCAACAAGGGACCGTGGACCGGCATCAACGACATCGAGATCGCGGTCGCCGAGTACATCGACTGGTTCAACCAGCGCCGCCTCCACGGCGAGCTCGGCCACATCACCCCCGCCGAACACGAGGCCGCCCACTACCTCGCGGCCGAACCCCCTACATCACTCCAGAAAACCAGCTAACGCAGTCTCCACGAAACCCGGGGCTTGACACCTATCGGCATCGGACAGTCCCACCACTCCCGATCGCCCCATCGAAGACGATCGCACTTCACCCGTCGGTCCCGGGCCAGCGACAGCCCCCTGATGGAACGTCACGCACGCCTGTCCACCGGTTGTCCACCGAAACCGACCGCGTATGCCTGACCCGCCCCTCCTGGATGAGCAAAAGCCCAGCTCAGAGGCTCAAGCCGTCCACACGGTCACGGAAACCAAACCCCCGACCCACGCATTACGATCACAGACCCCAGAGGCGCAACTTGGGTCGATTTCAAGGTCATCCGAAACAAGAAACCCCAGGTCAAAGGCTTGACCTGGGGTTCACCATGGAGCCGCCTTCGGGATTCGAACCCGAGACCTACGCATTACGAGTGCGTTGCTCTGGCCATCTGAGCTAAGGCGGCGCGCTGTCCACACTATGGTGCGATCAGCAACGTCGGTAAGTCTACACAGTTTCTGGGGTGCTCCGAACCAGGGTCCGGAGCACCCCCGCGGCCCGGCCGCGCAGGACCGGGGGCGGGGTCGCGCGCCGTGCCCTCCGTCCGTGGAACAGGGTCCGCGTCAGGACGGTGAGCAGCGCTGTCCGTCAGCCGGAGGTGTGCCGCGCAGCAGGTACGTGTTGATCGCCGCGTCGATGCAGCCGCTGCCCCGCCCGTACGCCGTGTGACCGTCGCCGTCGTACGTGAGCAGGCGGGCGGAGGCGAGCTGGGAGGCCAGGGCCCGGGCCCAGCGGTAGGGGGTGGCGGGGTCGCGGGTGGTACCGACAACGACGATCGGGGCGGCGCCCTTCGCCTCGATCCGGTGCGGTGCCCCCGTCGGCCTCACCGGCCAGTACGCGCAGTTCAGCGAGGCCCAGGCCAGGGCCCGGCCGAACACCGGGGACGCCTTGCGGAACGCGGGCAGCGCACGCTCGACCTCGTCCGGCGTGGTGTAGGCCGCCGGGAGGTCGAGGCAGTTCACGGCCGCGTTGGCGTACATCAGGGTGGAGTAGCTGCCGTCGGCCTCCCGCTCGAAGTAGCCGTCGGAGAGGGCCAGCAGTCCGGCGCCGTTCCGGTCCCGGACGGCCTGGACGAGGGCCTGGCGGAGCCGCGGCCACGCCCTCTCGTCGTACATCGCCGCGATCACCCCTGTCGTCGCCAGGGACTCGCCGAGCCTCCGTCCGCCCGTCTCACCGGTCGGGAGCGGGTGTGCGTCCAGGCGCTCGAAGAGGGCGCTCAGGTTGTGGCCGACCTGCGCCGGCGTGCGCCCCAGTGGGCAGTTCTCCCGGCGTGCGCAGTCCTTCGCGAACGCCTGGAACGCCGTCTCGAAGCCAGCCGTCTGCTCCCGGTTCAGCCGGTCCGCGCTCAGGGACGGGTCGAGCGCCCCGTCCAGCACCAGCCGGCCGGCCCGCTCCGGGAACAGGCCCGCGTAGGTCGCGCCGAGGAACGTCCCGTACGAGGCCCCGACGTACGTCAGCTTCCGGTCCCCGAGCACGGCCCGCAGGACGTCCATGTCGCGGGCCGCCTCGACCGTGGACACATGGCGCAGCAGCTTGGGCGCCCGCTTCCCGCACCCCTCCGCGAACCGCTTGTACGCGGCGACCAGCGCGTCCTTCTCCGCCGCGTCGTCCGGGGTGAGGTCCGTCTGCGTGTACACGTCCATCTCGCGGCCGGTGAGGCACTCGACCCCCTCGCTGCCGGCCACGCCCCGCGGGTCGACGGCGACCATGTCGTACCGCGCGCGGATCCGCGCCGGGTAGGCGATGCCCGCATATCCCTGGAGGTAGCCGATGGCGGAGCCGCCGGGGCCGCCCGGGTTGACCAGCAGGGAACCTAGCCGCTCACCCGGGCCGGTGGCCTTCTTGCGGGAGACCGCCAGCTTGATGTCGCCGTCGCCCGGGTGCGCGTAGTCCAGGGGCGCCCTCAGCGTGGCGCACTGGAAGCCGGGCGTCTCGCAGTCGCGCCAGCGCAGCTTCTGCTTGTAGTAGGGCGCGAGCGCGACGGGTGTCGCGCGGGGCAGCGGGCCGAGGGCGGGCGCCCCGTCGTCCGCCGTGGCCGCCCGGCTCGCACCGCCGGAGGAACAGGCCGACACGAGCAGCGCCGCGGCGGCCAGCAACGCGCCGCCGACACGCGAGGACCGATACGGCCGGGGAGTACGAGTACGCCTGGTTCGCATCTCGCGAGCGTAACCACAGGCACCCGAATGATCACGAAAGGCGACGAATGCTCCTCGTAAGAGTGACGCGGTCAACCGAACGCCCGGTCCCACTCACCCGAACGCCCCGCACGCCACGTCCACACCCCCGTCCGCCCCCGTCCGCACCCGCTCGCCCGAGCCACCGGGCTACCGTGCGCCCCTCGCCACCGTCAGCCGGTCCGCAGGGCCATGGTCATGGCCTCCACCGCCAGCAGCGGCGCGACGTTCCGGTCCAGGGCCTCCCGGCAGGCCGCGATCGCGTCGATCCGCCGCAGCGTCGCCTCCGGCGTCCCGTTCCGGGCCATCCGCTCCAGCACGTCCTGGACCTCGACGTTGGCGAGGGCGACCCGCGACCCCAGCTGCAGGGCCAGCACGTCCCGGTAGAAGCCGGTCAGTTCGGTCAGCGCCAGGTCCAGGCTGTCCCGCTGCGCCCGCGTACGGCGCCGTTTCTGCTTGTCCTCCAGGTCCTTCATCACGCCCGCCGTGCCGCGCGGCATCCGCCCGCCCTGCACGGCCCCGAGCGCCGCCTTCAGCTCCTCGGTCTCCTTGGTGTCGACCTCTTCCGCAAGCTGCTTGGACTCCTCGGAGGCCGCGTCGACCAGCTCCTGCGCGGCCTTGAAGCAGCCCCCGATGTCGTCGATCCGCAACGGCAGCTTCAGAACGGCTGCCCGCCGCTCCCTCGCGCGCGGATCGGTCGCCAGTCGCCGCGCCCGCTCGATGTGGCCCTGGGTGGCCCGGGCGGCGACCGCGGCGGCCTCCGGCTCGATGCCCTCACGCCGTACGAGCATGTCCGCCACGGCGTCCACCGACGGCGTCAGCAGCCCGACATGCCGGCATCGCGAGCGAATGGTCGGCAGCACGTCCTCCAGCGAGGGGGCGCACAACAGCCAGACCGTCCGGGGGGCGGGCTCCTCCACGGCCTTGAGCACCGCGTTCGCCGACTTCTCGTTCAATCGCTCGGCGTCCTCGACGAGGATGACCTGCCACCGCCCGTTCGCGGGCGACGTGAACGACTTGCGGACCGTGTCGCGCATGTCCTCGGCGAGGATCTGCGTGCCCACGGCCGCGACGGTCGTCACATCGGCGTGCGTCCCCACCAGCGCCGTATGGCATCCGTCGCAGAACCCGCACCCCGGGCTCCCGCCGAGCGCCCGGTCGGGGCTCACGCACTGCAACGCCGCCGCGAACGCCCGCGCCGCCGTGTTCCGGCCCGCTCCGGGGGGCCCGGTGAACAGCCAGGCGTGCGTCATCTTCGAGGCCTCGGGAGGCGGACTGCCGCTCTCCGCCGCCGTGACGATGGCGTCCGCGTCCCGGGCGGCCGCGTCCAGCTGCCCGCTCAGCCGCTCCTGCCCCACCAGGTCGTCCCACACGGTCATGCCCTCACCGCCCTCCATCCCAAGAAGCGAAACCGAACCCGAACCCTGTCGGCCCCATTCTGCGCGACCCCACTGACACCGCCGAAACGACCGGAGGCGAAAGCCACGGTGCGCACCCCTCCGCAGCGCACCGGTAGGGGACGGTCGCGGGTGCGTACCCCCGCCCCCAACCGCCGCGTGCCCGCCCGGGAACGGAAGGGGCCGTGCCGGTGCGTCAAGTCCGTCGCGTGGAGAATCCCAGCGAACAGCGCCCCCACACCCGCGGCCGGTAGAACACCGAGCAGCGGGCTGACACACCGGCACGGCCCCGCCCCCAACGCACCGCGGGGCGACCGACACGCCGGGACCGAGCCGTGGATCGCGGAGTCGCGGCAGGCCACCGCCCACGAGAGGGGGAGGCACAGCCGGAGGCACGGGCCAAGCCCGGCCCGCGCGGGCGAACAGGCTCAGCGCAGGCACGCTGGCCGGCTCGAGTCCTGCATGAGCAGGGCTCAGCCCCGCCGCCGACCCCAGCCACGACCACGCCTGTCGTCCGGATCGTCCGAGTCGTGCGGCCCCAGCAGTTCGTCCGCCAGCGTCGGCAGATCGTCGAGCGGCGTCTCCTCGGCCCAGTCGGAGCGCTGCCGACGGCGCGGAGTCCCCTCCTCGTCGACCTGCGGCAGCTCCCGAGTCCGCTCCCCGGCCCCGTCCTGCGTGGGCCGCTCGTCGCGGAAGAACCCCGGTGGCACCCGGTCCTCACGCACCGGCGGAAGCACCGCGGCCTCGTCGGGCGCCCCCGGAGGCACCGGCGGCAGCACCGCGGTCTCATCCTCCGCACGCGTCCCCGACCCGAACGCGGACACCGACGCCGAGCCGGACGC
This sequence comes from Streptomyces sp. HM190, assembly GCF_009857135.1. Taxonomy (GTDB): domain Bacteria; phylum Actinomycetota; class Actinomycetes; order Streptomycetales; family Streptomycetaceae; genus Streptomyces; species Streptomyces heilongjiangensis. Next base: position 4,854,285 of record NZ_CP047318.1, on the reverse strand, counting down.
GGACTCCGACGACCCGGCCCCGGACCCGGACCCGGTCCCGGAGCCAGCCCCCTCATCCGACGGCTGGGGCGGCCTCGGCAGCTTCGCCGTGGTCTCGGAATCGTTCGCTCCGCCGGGCCGAACCGGCGGCAGCACCGCCGTCTCGTCCCACGAGCCGCCGGACGCGTCCGTGGGCTTGACCACCGGCGTGGGCACGGTGGCGTCAGCCGAACCACCCCGCTCGGCCCGGTCACCCCGGTCACCCGGCTCGCCCTGCTCGGTCCGACGGGCGCGCTCCCCGTCGCCGTCGGCCCCCCGAGGAGCCTCGGCGTCCCGAAGCGCTGCGGCCTCGGCCTCCCGGGCCGCCGCCGCTGCCCGTTGCGCCGCCGCGGCACGCTCCGCCTCGGCCGCCGCCGCTGCCGTCCGCGCGGCCTCCGCGACCCGCTCGGCCTCCGCGGCGGCGGCCCGCTCCGCGGCGATGCGGCGCGCCTCCTCGGCGCGCAGCAGCGCCTCCTCAGCCTTGCGCTGCTTCTCCAGGCGGCGCGCCTCCGCCTCCGCCCGCAGCCGCTGCTCCTCCGCGGCCTGCCGGCGGCGCCGTTCCTCCTCGACCCGGCGCCGTTCCTCCTCCTCGGCGCGGGCCTTCTCCTCCGCGAGGAGACGGGCCTGCTCCTCCTCGGCTCGGCGCTGTGCCTCCTCGGCCCGTCGCCGGGCCTCCTCTGCCTGCCGTTCGGCCTCGCGGCGCTGCGCCTCCTCCAGCTCGCGCCGCTTGCGCTCCTCCTCCTCGGCGCGCAGCCGGGCGAGTTCCTCCTGGCGCTCCCGTTCGAGCCGCTCCTCCTCGGCCTTGCGGGCGGCCTCTTCCTCGGCCCTCTTGCGGGCCTCCTCCTCGGCCTTGCGTCGCGCTTCCTCCTGGGCCTTCACCTCGGCCTCGGACAGCGGGAGCATCACATCGAGGCGGTGCCGGATGACGGTGGTGACGGCCTCCGCGTCCTGACCGCCGTCGACGACGAGGTACCGGCCGGCGTCGGCGGCGGCGAGCGTCAGGAACCCGGCCCGTACGCGCTCGTGGAACTCGGCCGGCTCGGACTCCAGCCGGTCCGGAGCCTCGGTGAACCGCTCCCTCGCCGCCTCGGGCGAGACGTCCAGCAGCACCGTCAGATGCGGCACGAGCCCGTTCGTGGCCCACCGCGAGATCCGGGCGATCTCGGTCGGCGAGAGGTCCCGGCCCGCTCCCTGGTAGGCGACGGAGGAGTCGATGTAGCGGTCGGAGATGACGACGGCGCCCCGCTCCAGCGCGGGCCGCACCACCGTGTCCACGTGCTCCGCGCGGTCCGCGGCGTACAGCAGCGCCTCGGCCCGGTGGGACAGTCCGGCGCTGGACACGTCGAGGAGGATCGACCGCAGCCGCTTGCCCACGGGGGTCGCGCCGGGCTCGCGGGTCACGACGACCTCGTGGCCCTTGGCGCGGATCCACTCGGCGAGCGCCTCGACCTGGGTGGACTTGCCGGCGCCGTCACCGCCCTCCAGGGCGATGAAGAACCCGGTCTCGGCGGGTGCCTGGTCGGGGTCGTCACCGCCGAGCAGCGCGTCCCGCAGGTCGTGCCGCAACGGCACCCCGGACCGGTCGTCGACCTTGGCGAGCACGAGCGCGGCGACCGGCAGCAGCAGCGCCCCGACCAGCATCAGGGTGAACGCGGCGCCGCCGTGCGCGAACACGAACTTGCCGTTCTCCAGCCGGTGCGGGCCGATGGCGGCGGCGACCAGCGGTGCGACGACGGCGGCGAGGGCGACGTAGACCCGTACGACCGCGTGGAGGTGCTCGGTGGTCCGGGTCCGCCGGAGTTCCTCGGCCTCCTGGTCGAGCAGCGTGTGCCCGGTGTTCGCGGCGATGCCCGCGGCGACACCCGCCAGCCCGAAGATCAGGACGACGCTGGTGACGTCCGGTACGAGTCCGCCGGCGAGCAGTGCCACGCCGGTGAAGGCGATGGCCAGGGCGAGGAGGCGGCGGCGGGACAGCGCGGGCAGCAGGGACGGCGCCCGGCGGATCCCGAGACCCACCCCGCCGGTCAGCGCGAGGACCAGCAGGCCGTACAGCACCGGGCCGCCGCCGAGGTCCTTGGCGTGCAGCACGGCGACGGCGACCGCGGCGGCGACCGCGCCGGCGACCACCGCGCACGCGACCACCAGGATCGGGATGGCGCCCGTGCGGCCCTTGTCGACGCCGGTGGTGGTCCTGGGCCTGCGCAGCCCCTCCAGCGGGGACCGCGCGCGGGGGGTGCGCGTCCTGGGCAGTTCGAGGAAGGTCACCACGGACAGCGAGGCGGCGAAGAGTCCGGCGGCGACGTACGAGGCGAGCGCCGCCTGGTGCTGGCCGAACCAGTCGAGGCCGGCGCCGAGCAGGTTGTTGAGCAGCGCCACGACGACGAGGGTGGCGGCCGCGAGGGGCACCGCCACGAACCCGGTACGCAGGGACAGGCGCCGCAGCGCGTCCATGTGGTCCGGCAGCGGGCGTACGGTCGCGCCCTCCAGCGGCGGCGCGGGCAGCAGCGCGGGCGCCGCGCTCTCCCGGCACACCGTCCAGAACCGTTCGGCGACGCCGGTCACGAAGACGGTCACCAGGATCACCGCGAGCGCGTTGTCCGGTGTCCAGTCGATCCACAGGGGCGCGACGATCAGCAGCAGGACACGCAGTCCGTCGGCGCCGACCATGGTCCAGCGGCGGTCGAGCGGGCCGTCCTGCGAGGTCAGCGAGGTGAGAGGGCCGAGGAGTACGGCGCCGAAGAGCAGGGTCGCGAGGACCCGCGTACCGAAGACGGCGGCGACGGTCAGGGTGACGCCGCGGTACCCGCCGCCGAACGCCCCCTCCGCGATCGCCGTCTCGAAGGCCAGGAGGACGAGCACGAAAAGGGCGAGGGCATCGCCCACGCCGCCGACGAGCTGTGCGCTCCACAAGCGTTTGAGCTGAGGTCGGCGCAAGAGCGCCCGTACCGCGCGCTCCCTGGAGTCGGCTGCCAGGGCGTCGTCGGGGGCCGGAGTCAGGGCAGTCGGCTGCTCGCCTCGCATCATGCTTTCAGCCTATCGGCACCCACCGACACCCCGGACCGACGCCCGAACGCACGCACACGTCACCATCAAGTCGTGTAAAAAGCGCGGGTTCGGAGAAGCCGAGGTGAAGATTCCGGCCACCGCTCGACCCCACCGCCACCAAGGGGCGAGGGAAACCGGGCGGGACCAGCCACAACGCGCCCGCACCAGCGCATGGCTTCCCCACCCCGGCCCTCTTGGGCGTTCCGAACCCTCGACCGCTCCCGGCCCGACGGGCGTTCCGAACCCTCCGCCACCACCGACCCACCGGGAGTTCCGGGGAATCGGCCGCTACCGACCCGTCGATCCGTCAGGTGTTCCGCGCCCTCCGCCGCTGCCGCCCCGTCGGGCGCCCGGCAGCCTTGAGCCGGACGCCCGCCCGACGCCTTTCGACGCACATCGACGCGCCTCGACGTCTCTCGACGCCCGCGACGCCTCTCAGCCCTCGGACGACCCGGCGGTCTTCTTCGCCGCCGCGGTCTTCGCGGTCGCGGCCTTCTTCGCCGTGGCCGTCTTGGCCGTGGCGGTCTTCTTCGCCGCGGTCTTCTTCGCCGGCGCCGCCTTCTTCGCGGCGGCCGTCTTGGTCGTGGCCGCCTTCTTCGCGGGTGCCTTCTTCGCAGGCGCCTTCTTCGCCGTCTTCTTGGCGGGCCCCTTCGCCCGCTTCTCCGCGAGCAACTCGAACCCGCGCTCGGGCGTGATCGTCTCCACACTGTCGCCGGACCGCAGCGTCGCGTTGGTCTCGCCGTCGGTGACGTACGGGCCGAAGCGGCCGTCCTTCACCACGACGGGCTTCCCGCTGACGGGGTCCGCGCCCAGTTCCTTCAGCGGCGGCTTGGCGGCGGCCCGGCCCCGCTGCTTGGGCTGGGAGTAGATCTGCAGCGCCTCTTCCAGCGTGATCGTGAACAACTGGTCCTCGGACTGGAGGGAGCGCGAGTCCGTGCCCTTCTTCAGGTACGGCCCGTACCGCCCGTTCTGCGCGGTGATCTCCTGGCCCTCCGCGTCCACACCGACGACACGCGGCAAGGACATCAGCTTCAGGGCGTCGTCGAGCGTGACGGTGTCCAGGGACATCGTCTTGAACAGGGAGGCCGTCCTCGGCTTGACCGCGTTCTTGCCCGTCTTCGGGGTGCCCTCGGGGAGGATCTCCGTGACGTACGGGCCGTAGCGGCCGTCCTTGGCGACGATCTGGTGGCCGGTCGCCGGGTCGGTGCCCAGCTCGAAGTCGCCGCTGGGCTTCGCCAGCAGCTCCTCCGCCAGCTCGACGTTCAGCTCGTCGGGCGCCAGGTCCTCGGGGATGTCGGCGCGCTGGTGGCCCTCGCTGTCCTTCTCGCCGCGCTCGATGTAGGGGCCGTAGCGGCCGACGCGGAGCACGATGTCGTTGCCGACGGGGAACGAGGAGACCTCGCGGGCGTCGATGGCGCCCAGGTCGGTGACCAGTTCCTTCAGTCCGCCGAGGTGGTCGCCGTCGCCGTTGCCGGCCTCGGCGGCCACGCCGATGTCACCGGTGTTCTCGCCGAAGTAGAACCGCCTCAGCCACGGCACGGACTGGGCCTCCCCGCGGGCGATGCGGTCGAGGTCGTCCTCCATCTTGGCGGTGAAGTCGTAGTCGACGAGCCGCCCGAAGTGCTTCTCCAGGAGGTTGACCACGGCGAAGGACAGGAAGGACGGCACCAGGGCCGTGCCCTTCTTGAAGACGTAGCCGCGGTCGAGGATCGTGCCGATGATCGACGCGTACGTCGACGGACGGCCGATCTCGCGCTCCTCGAGCTCCTTGACCAGGCTGGCCTCGGTGTAGCGGGCGGGCGGCTTGGTGGCGTGCCCGTCGACCGTGATCTCCTCGGCGGCCAGCGCGTCGCCCTCGCTGACCTGCGGCAGCCGGCGCTCGCGGTCGTCCAGCTCGGCGTTCGGGTCGTCGGCGCCCTCGACATACGCCTTGAGGAAGCCGTGGAAGGTGATCGTCTTGCCGGAGGCGCTGAACTCGGCGTCCCGGCCGTCGGAGGCGGTGCCGCCGATCTTGACGGTGACGGAGTTGCCGGTCGCGTCCTTCATCTGGGAGGCGACGGTCCGCTTCCAGATCAGCTCGTACAGCTTGAACTGGTCGCCGGTCAGACCGGTCTCGGCGGGGGTGCGGAAACGATCGCCCGAGGGGCGGATCGCCTCGTGCGCCTCCTGCGCGTTCTTGACCTTCCCGGCGTAGGTCCGCGGCTGTGCCGGCAGGTAGTCGGCGCCGTACAGCTGGGTGACCTGGGCGCGGGCGGCGGCCACGGCGGTGTCGCTGAGCGTCGTGGAGTCCGTACGCATGTAGGTGATGAAGCCGTTCTCGTACAGCTTCTGCGCCACCTGCATGGTCGCCTTGGCCCCGAAGCCGAGCTTGCGCGAGGCCTCCTGCTGGAGGGTGGTCGTGCGGAACGGGGCGTACGGCGAGCGGCGGTACGGCTTGGACTCGACGGAGCGGACGGAGAAGCGGGTGTTCTCCAGGGCGGCGGCCAGCGCGCGGGCGTTCGCCTCGTCCAGGTGCAGGACGTTGGCGCCCTTGAGCTGCCCGAGCGAGTCGAAGTCGCGGCCCTGGGCGACCCGGCGGCCGTCCACGGACTGCAGGCGGGCGACCAGCGACGACGGGTCGGACGGGTCACCGGCGCGGCCGGTGGAGAAGGTGCCGGTCAGGTCCCAGTACTCGGCCGAGCGGAACGCGATCCGCTCCCGCTCCCGCTCCACGACGAGCCGGGTCGCCACGGACTGGACCCGGCCCGCGGACAGCCGGGGCATGACCTTCTTCCACAGGACCGGCGAGACCTCGTAGCCGTAGAGGCGGTCGAGGATGCGGCGGGTCTCCTGGGCGTCGACCAGCTTCTGGTTGAGCTGGCGCGGGTTGGCGACGGCGGCCTGGATCGCGGCCTTGGTGATCTCGTGGAAGACCATCCGCTTGACCGGGACCTTGGGCTTGAGGACCTCCTGGAGGTGCCAGGCGATGGCCTCGCCCTCCCGGTCCTCATCGGTGGCGAGGTAGAGCTCGTCGGAGTCCTTCAGCAGGTCCTTGAGCTTCTTGACCTGCGCCTTCTTGTCCGCGTTGACCACGTAGACGGGCGCGAAGTCGTGCTCGACGTCCACGCCGAGGCGCCGGACCTCGCCGGTGTACTTCTCGGGCACCTCCGCGGCGCCGTTGGGAAGGTCGCGGATGTGCCCGACGCTCGCCTCGACGATGTAGCCGGGGCCGAGATAGCCCTTGATCGTCTTCGCCTTGGCAGGCGACTCGACGATGACGAGTCGGCGGCCGCCCTTCGCGGTCTCGCTGGTCGGGGACAACTTCGCTCTTCTCTCCGGTCGACGCTGGGATCTCCCCGGGGTCGCCTTGTGTCCGGGGTCGGGCACCCCCGGAGGCCGGTGCCTCGCAGGAGGCTCGGCCATGGGCCCGGGGATCGGGTCATGCTGACGCTGCGGAGTGTGACGGTACATCCCGCCCCCGTGTCAAACGGGAAAAGCCCGCAACGGCCACTCGAACGGTAACCCGACTACCGCCATTCCTGCCGCCCGGCGTGGTCACCGGCCTTCCCGGACCGGTGCGCAGGGTCACCCCGCGGTCACCCGAAGCGCATCCTGCCCCGGCGCCCGGAACGCCCTCAGATCTGCGCGAAGCACCACGCACCGAGCAGCAGGGCGGCGACCGCGGTGACGCTCGCGAGCGTCGCCGACATCACAGGGCGCACCCCGTGCGCGACCGGAAGCCCCTGCCGCAGCCGGACGGTGGTCCACAGCAGCAGCCCGCCCCCGAACAGGGCGAACACCACTCCCGCGAAGATCGCCGATTCGCTCTCCATGTCCCGCTCTCCCACCCCTCGACACCCAGGGAGGGGAGGCTGGCACGCGCGGGAAGCGGACACGCGAACCCGAGGTGAACGCGAGGCGTCCGGACCTCAGACCGAGCCGGGCGTGGGTATCTTCCCGGTCGTCCTGGAGACGTCGGCGTTGCGCACCGTGCACACCACTTTGTTGAAGCCCTTCTTCCACTCGTCCTCGTCGGAGACCCAGCCCGACACGATCAGGTCGGCACCCGGCGCCCAAGTCGTCTCGAACCTGTTGGTGCAGAGCTTTCCCCCCTCGTCGAGGGCGCCCTGGAAGGTCATGCTGTCCGGGGCCTGCACCGATCCGACGACCTGGTCGGTGTGGGCTTGGGCACAGTCGGTCAGCGGCGCGTCATATCCCTTGTCGTCCCTGGTGGTGTAGTCCCAGCAGTCGCCGACGGCCATCTGCGTGGGCCACAGGTTCATGCCCGTGTCACGGAGCCGGCCCACTTCCCCGCCGATCGGGACGTGCTCGCCCAGGACGAGACATGCCGTGCCGCCCTTGGCCGCGGTGAAGCCCTCCTTCGTCGGCACGAGCGCGTAGACCCCGGCGTCGGGAAGGGCCTCGGCCATCGCGTCGGCCTGGCTGGCGCAGCGCTGCGGGCCGTTGTCGCGGGCGTCGTCGTGGTCGGAGGCCGTCTCTATCGCCACGACCTGGCCGTCCGGCCAGTCCTCGTCGCAGTCGACCACGCCGAGGTCGGGCAGCGACTTGAACGCCGCCCCCGTCCAGACCGCCTTGACGCAGTCCCCCACGTGCAGCGGCCGGGTGAGGGCCGCCTTCTCGCCGTAGGGGTACTTCGCGACCACCGTGCGGGACGGGGCGTCCGTGTCGCCGTCCGCGTCGCCGTTCAGCACGTTGACGACGGCCCAGGTGCCGCCGCCCGCCACCAGCAGCACCGCGACGACGAGCGCGACGAGCGCGGGCGGCGGCACCTTGCGCCGGGGCGTGCCGGGCTGCGGGGCGACGGCGGTGACGGTCGGGTACCCCGCGTGGCCCGGCGGGGTGGGGCCGCCGCCGTAGGCCGTGGACGGATGGGCCGCGTACGGCGGTGCCTGAGCGTACGACGGGGCGTGACGGCCCGCCGCGCCTGCGTAGGGCGTGGCCGGGTTGCCGGGGTAGCCGCCCTGGGCGGGGCCCTGACGGCCCGCCACATCGCCGTAGGGCGTGGGCCCGCCGGCCGCGTACGGGTTGTGGCCGTCGTACGGGCCACGGGGCTGCGCCTGCTGCCAGGGGTCGTACGGTGACGGTCCGGCCGGGGTGTCGGGGACCGCGCCCGGGGTGTTCGGGCCGCCCGCCGGGGTGTGCGGCGTGTTCGGTGTCGGCGGGGCGCCGGGCGTGTGCGGGACGGCGCCGGGGGTGTGGGGTGCGTACGGGGCGGCACCCGGCGTGTGGGGGGTGTACGGCGTGGCGGGCGCGCCGGGGGTGTTCGGTGTGCTGCCGCCCGGGGTGGCGGGGGCCGGGCCGAAGGCGTCCGGGGCCGACGAAGGGGTGGCTCCCCAGCCGGCCGGCGACGAGGGGCCGCCCCCGGCGGCGGCCCGCTCCAGGCCGCGGGCCGCGGCCTCCGGCGACAGCCGTCGTACCGGGTCCTTGATGAGCAACCCGTGGAGTACGGGCGCCAGTTCACCGGCGTGGGCGGGCGGCGCGGGGTCCTCGCCCAGCAGGGCGGTGAGGGTCGCGTACTCGCCGTGGCGGTCGAAGGGGCCGCGGCCCTCGACGGCCGCGTACAGCGTGGCGCCGAGGGAGAACAGGTCGGCGGCAGGTGTCGGCGGCTCGCCCCGCGCGCGCTCGGGCGCCAGGTAGCCGGGGGTGCCGAGGATGCCGGCGGTGGCGGTGAGCCGGGGCTCGCGGGACTCCGGCTGGAGCGCGATGCCGTAGTCGGTGAGCAGCACGCGCGCGTAGGGGTCGCCGGAGGCGTCGGCGGCCAGCAGGATGTTGGCCGGTTTCACATCGCGGTGGAGGATGCCGATCCGGTGCCCCGCGGTGAGCGCGTCGAGGACGGCGAGTCCGATCCGGGCGACCTGCTCGGGCGCGAGGGGACCCTGCCGACGGATGACGGCCTGGAGGTCGACGGCGTCCGGCACGTACTCCATGACGATCCACGGCAGGCCCTCGTGCAGCACCACGTCGTGGACCGTCGCCACATGGGGGTGGCCACGCAGGCGTGCGGCGTGCCGGGCCTCGCTGCGGGCCCGGGCGATGCGGTGGGCGGGCTCGCTCGCGTCCATCGGGACGTCGGGCAGGGAGATCTCCTTCATGGAGACCTCGCAGGCCAACTCCTCGTCGTACGCGAGCCACACCCGGCCCATGCCACCCGCGCCCAGCGTGCGCAGCAGGCGGTAGCGGCCGTTGATGATCCTTCCCTGGCCCTGCCCCGGCGTATCCCCCGCCATCGCGATCCCCCGATCCCCCAGAGACAGCGCGTGCCTCCCCCGAGGACACGTCGAACCCGTCTCTTGAAAATAGCTTCGCACGTACCACTGACAGGAGACCTTTTACTGATCAATCCAGTCAGACAGGACACATGAGCCCCAGGGGTACGAAGACGCCCCTTCTGTTACTCGAACGGGGCCCCGGGCATGTGCTCGGCGGGTCGGCGGGCCGCCCCGGGGGCCGGTCCGAGGAAGCCGCCGCGCTCAGGGGATCGGCTGAAGGAAGCCGTCGGGCCGGGGGACCGGTTCCAGGAAGCCGCCGACTCAGGGCGCCGGTTCCAGGAAGCCCTGCTCGACGAGGAGCCGGATCTGCGCCGGCGTCCGGTCGCGCAGCGCCACCGCGTCCTCGCCCACGAGCTGGGCGATGGCGTCCAGGATCCGCCCCGCGCTGAGCGAGCCGTCGCACACACCGGCGAACCCGGCGCCGACCGTGTCCACCTTCGTGGCCCGGCGCATACCGCGGTTCTGCCGCAGCACCACGTGCTCGGGATCCTCGGCGCCGGGCAGCCCGACCTGCTCCTGGACGACCTCGGAGGCGAGCCGGAAGTGCGCGCCGAGGAGCGCGGCGTCGTCGCTGGCCCGCAGGTAGTCGACGCGCGCGAAGTGGGCCCGCACCGTCTCACCGAGCGGCTGCTCGACCGGATGCGGCCATTCCTCCACGGTGACCGAGGGCTCGTCGTCGGCCGCGGCCGACTTCCGCAGGGTGATCCAGCCGAACCCGACGCCCTTGACCTTGCGGGCCTCGAACTCGTCCAGCCACGCGTCGTACCGCGCCTGGTACTCGGCCGGGTCGCCCCGGTGGTCGCCCGCGTCCCGCAGCCACAGCTCCGCGTACTGCGTGACGTCCTGGACCTCCCGTTGCACGATCCACGCGTCGCAGCCGCGCGGCACCCACGACCTGAGCCGCTCCTGCCAGTCCTCCCCCGCCACGTGCTGCCAGTTGGCGAGGAACTGCGCGAACCCGCCCTCGTTGAGCCGCTCCCCGGCCCGCTGCACGAGCGTGCGGCAGAGGTCGTCGCCGCCCATGCCGCCGTCGCGGTAGGTGAGCCGGGCGCCGGGCGAGATCACGAACGGCGGGTTGGACACGATGAGGTCGTACGTCTCGTCGTCCGCGAGCGGCTCGAAGAGCGAGCCCTGGCGCAGGTCGGCCGCCGGTGCGCCGGAGAGCGCAAGCGTGAGCGCCGTGATGTGGAGCGCGCGCGGGTTCAGGTCGGTCGCCGTCACGCGGGTGGCGTGCTGGGCGGCGTGCAGCGCCTGGATCCCGGAGCCGGTCCCGAGGTCGAGCGCGGAGCCGACCGGCGTCCGCACGGTGATGCCGGCGAGGGTCGTGGACGCGCCGCCGACACCGAGGACCACACCCTCGTCCTTGCTGCCGACGCCCCCGGCCCCGCCGACCGCGCACCCCAGGTCGGACACGATGAACCAGTCCTCGCCATCGGGTCCGCCATAGGGCCGTACGTCGACGGTGGCGGCGATGTCGTCGGAGGAATCGCCGACGGGAACGAGCCATCCACTGTCGACACACGCGTCGACAGGCAGCGCGTCCTCCACCCGCGCGCGTGCCACCGGCTGCTGCAGCAGGAACAGCCGGACGAGCGCCTTCAGCGCCGACTCGCCGCGCGTGGCCCGCAACGCGGGCACGACCTCGCTCCGGGCGAGGGCCGCGTACGCGGAGGCGCCGAGCAGGTCGAGCAGCCCGTCGGCGGTGAAGTCTGCGCCGATCAACGCCGCGCGCAACCGAGCGGCGACGTCGGGACGGTCAACGGACGGCAAGGAGGGCAGCTTGGAGTGACTCACAGACGTCAGCGTAGCCCCGGCGGGCCGCACCGCCCTCAGCAGCGCGAACCGCGGCCGGGCGCGCCGCCGACAGGCGCGCGCACCCCGACCGGAAGACCGCCGTCACCCCCGAACCGCGGCCAGGCGCGCACCCCGGTCGGCCGTCAGCCCTGCGGACCGCGGCCGGTCGTACCGCCCGAGGCGCCGTGCCCCGGCGCCGGGGTTCCGGGCCGCAGAACGGCGTTGCGGTGCCCGGACGTCGGTGGCGTCAGCTCTGGGTGGCTCCCGCCGAGACCGAGACGGACGAGGTCGCGGACTTGCAGCTCGGCTGCTCGGCCATGGCCTGGCCCACCTCGCCCTTCTCCAGCTCCTTCAGGGCGTTGCTGCCGGTCTTGCTGAGCTTCTCCAGCTCGGTGGCGACGCCTTCGAGCCCGTCGGCGAACTTCGCCTGGTCCTTCGTGTTCAGCGCGTCGGACTTCTTCTTCAGCTCGGCGTAGGCGGTCGACAGCTGGTTCAGCTCCGCGACCGCGGCCTTCTGCTTCTTCTCGCCGTCCTCGACGTTCGGCGCACCGGCCTGCTGGATGGCCGTCGCCATGGCCTTGTAGGCGTCGGAGATGTCCTGGAAGCCCTGGGAGTCGGCCTTCTGGACGTCGGCCGGCGTGCTGTCGTCCGAGGTCTCCTTCTGGATCGAGGCGTTGGCCGCCGCGATCTTCTTGATCTGTGGCTGGACGTCGTCGCAGACCTGCTTGGCCCAGGAGTTCAGCTTGTCGTTCGTCTCGTCGCCGCTGCTGCACCCGGACAGCGCCAGTGCCAGTACCGCACCGCCGGACAGTGCGGCCGCGAGCTTCTTGTTCACCGGATCGGTCCCTTCCATGGCTCTCGGCCCCGGAACATACACGGAGGACGGGAGTCACCTGCGTGCCGAGCCCCCTCTATCTATCATTTTGTAACCATTTGCACCAAGAGAGAGAAGGCTCACGGACCGGCGCCGTACACAGCGGAGCGGGCGGCCGACGCATCAACACGCACCGTCCGCCCGCCCTTTGAGCTGGGGCCTCGCCCCACCCGTCGTATGGCCGTCTACGAAACCACCGCGGGGTCCGCCGACTTGGCCAGCCGCTCGGAGTTGTCTTCGTCACCCATCGCGATCCCGCGCCGCTTGGACACGTACACCGCGCCGACGATCACGGCGACCGAGAGGACGGCGATGGTGACCCGCAGCCCGACGCTCTTGTCGTCGCCGTAGCTGAACTGGACGACGGCGGGAGCGATGAGCAGCGCGACCAGGTTCATCACCTTCAGCAGCGGGTTGATCGCCGGGCCCGCGGTGTCCTTGAAGGGATCGCCGACGGTGTCGCCGATGACGGTCGCGGCGTGGGCCTCGCTGCCCTTGCCGCCGTGGTGGCCGTCCTCGACGAGCTTCTTGGCGTTGTCCCACGCGCCACCGGAGTTGGCGAGGAACACCGCCATCAGCGTCCCGGTGCCGATCGCACCGGCGAGATACGCGCCCAGCGCGCCGACCCCGAGCGTGAACCCGATCGCGATGGGTGCCAGGACGGCGAGCAGACCGGGCGTGGCGAGTTCCCTGAGGGCGTCCTTGGTGCAGATGTCGACGACCCTGCCGTACTCGGGCTTCTCGCTGTAGTCCATGATCCCGGGCTTCTCCCGGAACTGCCGCCGCACCTCGTAGACCACCGCGCCCGCGGACCGCGAGACCGCGTTGATGGCCAGTCCGGAGAAGAGGAAGACGACCGCGGCGCCCGCGATCAGCCCGACGAGGTTGTTGGGCTGGGAGATGTCCATCATCAGGTTCATGGGCGCGCCGGCGCCGGACACCTTCTCGCCCACGTCGTTCGCCGCGGTGACGATCGCGTCGCGGTACGAGCCGAACAGCGCCGCCGCCGCGAGGACGGCCGTGGCGATGGCGATGCCCTTGGTGATGGCCTTGGTGGTGTTGCCGACGGCGTCCAGGTCGGTGAGCACCTGCGCGCCCGCGCCCTCGACGTCGCCCGACATCTCGGCGATGCCCTGGGCGTTGTCGGAGACGGGTCCGAAGGTGTCCATGGCGACGATGACGCCGACCGTGGTGAGCAGGCCGGTGCCGGCGAGCGCCACCGCGAACAGCGCGAGCGTGATCGACGTGCCGCCGAGCAGGAACGCCCCGTACACGCCGAGCCCGATCAGCAGGGCGGTGTAGACGGCCGATTCCAGGCCGACGGAGATGCCGGCGAGGATGACGGTCGCGGGGCCGGTGAGCGAGGTCTTGCCGATGTCCCGCACGGGACGCCGGGTCGTCTCGGTGAAGTAGCCGGTCAACTGCTGGATCAGCGCGGCCAGCACGATACCGATGGCCACAGCGACGAGCGCGAGGATCCGCGGGTCGCCGCCCTTGTCGAGGATCGCCTGGTCGCCGACTCCGTCCAGGCCGGCGTACGTCGACGGCAGGTAGGCGTAGACGGCGACGGCCACCAGGGCCAGCGAGATCACCGCGGAGATGAAGAAGCCGCGGTTGATCGCGGACATGCCGCTGCGGTCGTTGCGGCGTGGCGCCACCGCGAAGATGCCGACCATCGCGGTGAGGACGCCGATCGCGGGGACGATCAGCGGGAAGGCGAGTCCGGAGTCGCCGAAAGCCGCCTTGCCGAGGATCAGCGCGGCGACGAGCGTCACCGCGTACGACTCGAAGAGGTCGGCCGCCATGCCCGCGCAGTCGCCGACGTTGTCGCCCACGTTGTCGGCGATGGTCGCGGCATTGCGCGGGTCGTCCTCCGGAATGCCCTGCTCGACCTTGCCGACCAGGTCGGCGCCGACGTCGGCGGCCTTGGTGAAGATGCCGCCGCCGACCCGCATGAACATGGCGATGAGAGCGGCGCCCAGGCCGAAACCTTCCAGCACCTTCGGCGCGTCGGCCGCGTACACCAGCACCACACAGGAGGCGCCCAGCAGGCCGAGCCCCACCGTGAACATGCCGACGACGCCGCCCGTGCGAAATGCGATCCTCATCGCCTTGTGCGAAACCGTGGTGAGATCCTTTTCCGGCTCACCTTCCGCCGGTGTCGCCTCCCGGGCCGCCGCCGCGACGCGCACATTGCTGCGCACGGCGAGCCACATGCCGATATAGCCCGTGGCCGCCGAGAACGCCGCACCGATCAAGAAGAATACCGATCGGCCGGCGCGCTGATTCCAGTCGTCCGCGGGCAGCAGCATGAGCAGGAAGAACACGACGACGGCGAAAACGCCGAGCGTACGCAACTGCCGGGCCAGATAGGCGTTCGCGCCTTCCTGTACGGCAGCCGCGATCTTCTTCATGCTGTCGGTGCCCTCGCCCGCCGCGAGCACCTGGCGCACCAGGACTCCGGCGACGACGAGCGCGGCCAGCGCCACGACCCCGATCACCATGACGATGATCCGGTTGTCGTCGGTCAGCACTGCGGCTGCGAAGTTCGTGGGGTGGTCAAACCGCTGAGGGGTAGAAAGCCCCGCCATTCGTCCTCCTTGACGCTTGGGCTGAGCTCAAGATGTGGACGGATTGTAGGGAGCGGACCCTGATCAAAACAGTGCACGGTAAACGGAATTAGCCTTCGCGCGCCCATCAGCAAATGATCCGCACCCGACCACGTTACTCGAAAGAAGTAACGCCCCAAAGGCATTGACGCTTGATCGAATTATCGCGCCATTGATCGTGAATTACTTCACGAATTCCGGTGTCCCGATGAACGTTGATCAGAAGAAAAGGAAAGGGCCCTGCTCAGCAGGGCCCTTCGGGTTCATGCTCGGACGTGGGAGGAGTCAGGTCAGCACCGCGGTGGGCGGCGTGGTCGGCCAGCTCATACGGATCAGTCCGCCGTTCTCCCCGGTGCTGACCTCCATGTCGTCGACGAGGCCGCTGATGACCGCGAGGCCCATGTCGTCCTCCTCGCTGTCCGCCTCCACCTCGCCGCCGCCACCCGACGCCCTGCCACCGGGGACGGTGTGGGGCGCCTCGTCGCCGACCTCGATGGAGAACTGCTTCTCCTCCTCGATCAGCGACACGTGCACCGGCGCGGAGACGCCGCTGCTCCGGTGCAGCCCGACGGCACGCGTGCACGCCTCGCCGACGGCCAGCCTGACCTCGTCGAGGACGGCCTCGTCCACTCCGGCCCTGCGCGCCACCGCTGCCGCCACCAGTCGGGCGGTTCGGACGTGCTCGGGCAGCGCGCTGAAGCGGAGTTCAACGGTGGCCATGCATCCCCCTCGGAACTACGGGCGTGCGGTCGAAGGGCCGGGCCCTCGGGCCCGGTCCCCTCACTTGACTTGTCTGTGGCGCTTCCGGGCGCGGGGCCCGGACGGGCGTCATCAGTCGGTGGCCGCAACCGCTTCGTCGACCGAGGTGTGAATGGGGAACACCTTGGTCAGACCGGTGATGCGGAAGATCTTCAAAATGCGCTCCTGGTTGCAGACCAGGCGCAGCGAGCCCTCATGGGCCCGTACGCGCTTCAGTCCGCCCACCAGCACGCCGAGCCCGGTGGAGTCGAGGAAGTCGACGCCCTCCATGTCGACGACGAGGTGGAAACTCCCGTCGTTGACCAGCTCGACCAGCTGCTCACGCAGCTTGGGCGCGGTATAAACGTCGATTTCGCCACCGACCTCGACGACCGTACGATCGCCGACGGTACGGGTCGACAGGGACAGGTCCACGGATCCTCCAGCACCTTGCTATCGAGCGTTCGCCCCTCGGGACACCTCGGCTTGAAAGCCCCCGGGACGGTTCGCCAGCCGCGATGGCATTCAATCACTTACCGGCAGGCGTGCACGACGCCTTGGCTCCATTGTCCGTCACGCCGGTGACACACTCGGTACCGATGGCCAAGAATCACCGATCCGATCGATCCCCGACGGACACCGCACCCAGCCCCTCGCCGGGCGAGGTCCTGGACCGGCTCGCCTCGGGCCCGAGCCGGTCCTCGCGCATCACTCATACGGAGCATGTGCCCCCGCGTGCGGGTCGCCATGCCGTCTGGCCGGACCGGATCCGCGCCGAGGTCATCGCCGCCGTCCAGCACGCCGGAATCGAACATCCCTGGGCCCACCAGGCAAGGGTCGCCGAGCACGCCCTCGACGGCGAGTCGGTGGTCGTCGCCACCGGCACCGCCTCCGGCAAGTCCCTGGCCTACCTCGTGCCGGTGCTGTCGCGTCTGCTGGACGGCTCCGAGGCCCCCAACGGCCGCGGGGCCACCGCTCTCTACCTGGCCCCCACCAAGGCCCTCGCGGCGGACCAGTGCCGGTCGGTGAAGGAACTTTCACATCCTCTGGGCAACGCCGTACGCCCGGCCGTGTACGACGGCGACACCCCCGTCGAGGAACGCGAGTGGATCCGCCAGTACGCCAACTACGTCCTCACCAACCCCGACATGCTCCACCTGGGCATCCTCCCGTCCCACCCCCGCTGGTCCTCCTTCCTGCGCGCCCTCAGGTACGTGGTGATCGACGAGTGCCACACCTACCGCGGCGTCTTCGGCTCCCACGTCGCCCAGGTGCTGCGCCGCCTGCGCCGCCTGTGCGCCCGCTACGGCGCCGAGCCCGTCTTCCTGCTGGCCTCCGCCACCGCCGCCGAGCCCTCCGTCGCCGCAGGACGCCTCACCGGCGTCCGGGTGACCGAGGTCGCCGACGACGCCTCGCCCCGCGGTGAACTGGTGTTCGCCCTATGGGAGCCCCCGCTCACCGAGTTCCAGGGCGAGAAGGGCGCCCCCGTTCGGCGTACCGCGACCGCCGAGACGGCCGACCTGCTCACCGACCTCACCGTCCAGGGGATCCGCTCGGTCGCCTTCGTACGCTCCCGGCGCGGCGCCGAGCTGATCTCCGTGATCGCCCAGGAACGCCTCGCCGAGGTCGACCGCTCCCTGGCCCGGCGCGTGGCCGCCTACCGCGGCGGCTACCTCCCCGAGGAACGGCGCGCCCTGGAACGCGCCCTCCACTCCGGCGAACTCCTCGGCCTCGCCGCCACCACCGCCCTCGAACTCGGCGTCGACGTCTCCGGCCTCGACGCCGTCCTCATCGCCGGCTACCCGGGCACCCGCGCCTCCCTGTGGCAGCAGGCGGGCCGCGCCGGACGCTCCGGCGAGGGCGCCCTCGCCGTCCTCGTGGCCCGCGACGACCCGCTGGACACCTTCCTCGTCCACCATCCCGAGGCCCTGTTCGACCAACCGGTGGAGTCGACCGTCCTCGACCCCGACAACCCCTACGTGCTCGCCCCCCACCTGTGCGCGGCCGCCGCCGAGCTGCCGCTGACGGAGGAGGACTTCGCGCTGTTCGGCCCCGCCTGCGAGGAGTTGCTGCCGCAGCTGGAGGTCGCGCAGCTGCTGCGCCGCCGCACCAAGGCCTGGCACTGGACCCGCCGGGAACGGGCCGCCGACCTCGCCGACCTCCGGGGCCAGGGCGGCCGCCCCGTCCAGGTCGTCGAGGCCGCCACCGGCCGCCTCCTGGGCACGGTCGACGCGGGCGCCGCCCACACCACCGTCCACGAGGGCGCGGTTCATCTGCACCAGGGCCGTACGTACCTGGTGCGCGAACTGGACCTGGACGACTCCGTCGCCCTCGTCGAGCAGGCCGAGCCGCCCTACTCGACGGTCGCCCGCGACACGACCTCCATCTCCGTGCTGGATACGGACACCGAGATCCCCTGGGGCGACGGCCGCCTCTGCTACGGCTCCGTCGAGGTCACCAACCAGGTCGTCTCCTTCCTGAGGCGCCGGCTCATCACCGGCGAGGTCCTCGGCGAGACCAAACTCGATCTCCCTCCTCGTACGCTGCGCACCCGTGCCGTCTGGTGGACCGTCACCGAGGACCAGCTCGACGCGGCCCGCATCAACCCCGAGATCCTCGGCGGCGCCCTGCACGCCGCCGAGCACGCGTCGATCGGCATGCTGCCGCTCTTCGCCACCTGCGACCGATGGGACATCGGCGGCGTCTCCGTGCCGCTCCACCCCGACACCCTGCTGCCGACGGTCTTCGTATACGACGGCCACCCGGGCGGCGCGGGCTTCGCCGAGCGCGCCTTCCACACGGCCGCGTCCTGGCTCGACGCCACCCGCCAGGCCATCGCCGCGTGCGAGTGCGACGCCGGGTGCCCGTCCTGCATCCAGTCCCCCAAGTGCGGCAACGGCAACGACCCCTTGCACAAGCGAGGCGCTGTACGCCTCCTCACGGAACTGCTGAAGGGGGCTCCGGGGGAGGGCGGGGCGACGTAGGAGGTCGGAGCCACGTAGCCAGGCCGGAGCGACGCAGGTGGCCGGAGCCACGTAGCCACGCCGGGGCGACGCAGGAAGGTGGGTCCGCGCAGGAGGGCGGGTGGCTCAGGCTCGGGCCGCGCTCCCCCGCGTTCCTCGGCGCGTGCCCCTGCGGGGCCCTGGCCGGGGGCCGCCGGCGGCGGCCCCGCTCGCGCCCTGGCCTCGGCGCTCAGCAGGCCGGTGCCCGACGCCGCAGTGACGTCCGAGATCTCCCCCTCCACCTCGCAGCTCACGATGCGGCCGCCTTGCGCCCGAGCCACCCTCTCGGCCGTCACGCAGGCGCCCTCACCACCTTTCATCCAGTGGTCGGCGGCGGCCAGGGCCGCGAGATCCGCCGCGCCGGCCGCACGGTGCCGGATCACCACTGCCTGGCCCATGGCGTGCACGGCACCGAAGACCACGCACAGCACGAACAGCGCACCGACGACCCAGACGGTCGCTGAGCCGCGGTCCGAGCGGACGTTCGAGGGCGCGATCGAAGACGCGGTCGGCGACGCGGTCGAGCGGGTGGCCGAGGACCCGGCCGAGCGGACCAGAGAAGAGGCGGCCGGCCGGGCGGTCGACGACATTCTCATCGGCTCGCCACCCCCACCGTCTCCTCCGCGAGGGCCACGGCCGTGTGGCTCAGGTCCAGGCCCAGGCCGCCGGGGCCCGGCGAGCGGGCCGACACCTCGACACGGACGTGGTCGCCGTCCCGGCCCACGCTGACCCGCGCCCCGTCGGGCGCCGCGCGCCGGGCCACGTCCGCGACCGCGCCCGGCGGATCCTGGCGGGCGGCGGCACGGGCCCCGGCCCTCGCCGCGTCCACACACTGGATCTGGGCGCAGGCCGCGAGCAGGGCCCACACCAGGGCCATCGCGAACAGCACCAGCACGGGCAGCGCCATGGCCGCCTCGGCCGTCACGAACCCTTGGTCGCCCCCCAGGGCCCCACCGCGCCGCCGGGGCTCACTCCCCGCCACTGAGGGCCCGCCCGACGATCTCCTGCAGCTCCGCCTGGACCTGCCCGCTGGTCACCACCTTGTAGAGCACCGCGGCGAAGGCCACCGCCGCGATGATGCCGACGGCGTACTCGGAGGTCACCATCCCGGCGTCCCTGCGTGCCGCTCGCACCCGACGCATCAGGGCGCCCATCAGCCGGACCCGCATCGCATCCCGCACTGCCTTGTACATCTCAACCCCCGTGAGGTTCTGTTCCGTTGCTCGTTCGGTTCGTAGTCGCTCGTTCGTGCATCACTGGCTCTTCGGCCATCGCCCATCGCCCATCGGCCATCGGCCATCGGCCGCTGATCGCCAGTCGTAGGGCATCAGTCACTGCTCGCCGTGGCCGCCGGCGGCCGGGCATCGGTCACCGGTCAATCGCCCGCCGATGTCGTCGCGCCGCTCGCTCGCTCCCCGCCCTCACCCCTCGCCTCTCACCCCTCACCACCTCCTCCCAACAGCCCGTCCGCCAGGCCGATCACCACAGGCAGCACTCCCACCGCGATGAACGCGGGCAGGAAGCACAGGCCAACCGGGGCGGTGACCATCACGGCGGCCCGGCGGGCCCGTTCCGTCGCGGCGCGCCCCCAGTCGGCGCGGGCCTCGGCGGCGAGGCGGGCGACCGGGTCTGCGGCCGGTACGCCGGTCTGGTCGGCCCGCTCCAGGAGGCGGGCCAGCGGACCGGCCCCCGGGAGGGCGGCCAACGCACGCCACGCGTCCGCCGGTTCGCCCCCGAGGCGAGCCTCTGCGGCCCCCCTGGCCAGCCGCTCACCCACCGGTCCGCCCAGCGCCTCACCTACGGCCTGCGCGGCAACGACAGGGCTCGCCCCGGCCGCGATACAGGCGGCCAGCAAGTCCGCTGTGAGGGGCAGTTGCCGTGCGGCCTCCGCCGTGTCGACCGCCTCCGCCGACCGGCCGTCCGTCGTCCGGGTCCGGCGTAGCCACTGCCAGACCCCCGTACCGGCGGCGAGCCCCAGCGCCAGCCCCGGGAGGCCCCCGATCAGCACCCACCCGGCGCACACCCCGCCGGCGACCGGCGACCAGCGCCGCATGGCACCCCGCAGGACGAGAGGCCGTCGAGGCGGTGCGGCCGACCGGGCCAGGACCGCGTCCAGCCGGGCGAGGAGACGCCGTCGGCGCCGTGCGACGGCCAGCCACCGGGTCGGCCACCACAGGCCCACGAGAACGCACAGGGCCACCCCCAGCCTGTGGACGACTTCCTCGTTCACGCCGCCTCCGCTCCCCGTACGATCCGCAGCGCCCACCACAGGCCGACGCCCTCCAGCACCACGCCGACCACCAGGCAGCCCAACCCGGCCGCGCTGTGCAGCACCACGTGCAGCGGATCGGCGCCGAGGGCGGTGCCCAGCAACAGGCCCAGCACCGGGAGCCCGGCGAGCATCACCGCCGTCGACCGCGAGCCGGCCAACTGGGCCCGCAGGTCCGCCCGCTGGTCCCGTTCGGCGCGCAGGGCGCCCTCCAGGCGGTCGAGCCCGGCGGCGAGGCCCGCGCCCCGGTCCACGGCGACCCGCCAGCACGCGGCGAGCCCCAGCAGTCCGTCGGCACCGGGTTGGCGCGCCGCGTCGGCGAGCGCGCCCGGCACGTCCCCGCCGAACCGGGCCGCCGCCAGCACCAACGCCTGCACCTCGCCCAGGCCTCCGGAGTCCCGTGCGGCCCGCAACAATGCCTCTCCCGGCTGCCGCCCGGCCCGCACCTCCCCGGCGAGCGCCGCGCACAGCGCGACCACGGCGTCACCGCGCCGTTCGCGGGCCCGGCGCTCCTGCGCCGCCCGCCGTACCCGCCGTAGCAGCGGCACCCCGGCCGCACCGGCGAGGACCGGCAGCATGGAAGCCCCCAGCACCGCGAGAAGCGACCCCGCCACCAGCGCCCACCACTCGAACCCGAGCCGCCGCACCCGGCCGACCGCCCTCTGCCAGGGCGGCGGTCCGCTCGCCCCGCCCCCGGCCAGCAACGACCGGGCCCGTCGAGCGGCACCGTCCCGGCCATCACCCACCATCCAGGCCGCCGCCCCGGCACACACCAGGGCCACGCCGGCCGACGCCTCATCGACCCCCGTCAAAGGACCCACTCCCTTCCCGCAGTTCGCCCCGGAGCAGTGCCCGCAGCCGCTCCCAGCCCCGCTCGTACACGAACGCCTCCGCGCCCCATCGAAGGGCCGGCACCGTGACGACCAGCCCCGACGCGGCGCGCTCCAGCACATGGACCTCGGCGATCCGGCGCCGCCCGTTCCGGTCCCGCACCAGGTGAAGGACCACCGACAGCGCGGCCGCCAACTGGCTGTGCAGCGCGGCCCGGTCGAGCCCGGCGGCCGTCCCGAGCGCCTCCAGCCGGGCCGGTACCTGCGCGGCCGCGTTGGCGTGCAGGGTGCCGCAGCCTCCCTCGTGACCCGTGTTCAAAGCGGCCAGCAGGCTGACCACCTCAGAGCCTCGGACCTCGCCGACGACCAGCCGGTCCGGGCGCATCCGCAGCGCCTGCCGCACCAGGTCCTGGAGTTCGACGAGGCCGGCGCCCTCCTGGTTGGCCGGTCTGCCCTCCAGCCGCACCACGTGCGGATGGTCGGGCCGCAGCTCCGCCGAGTCCTCGGCGAGCACGATCCGCTCACCCGGGTCGACCAGGCCGAGGAGCGCGCTCAGCAGGGTCGTCTTCCCGGTGCCCGTACCGCCACTGATGACGTACGACAGCCGGGAGCGGATCAGTGCCCGCAGCACCCGGTCGCCGCCCGGCGGCACCGTGCCCGCCGCCCTCAGTTCGTCGAGCGTGAACGCCCGGGGCCGGACGACCCGCAGGGACAGGCAGGTGGAGCCCACCGCGACCGGTGGCAGCACGGCGTGAAGACGGGTGCCGTCGGGGAGCCGCGCGTCGACCCAAGGCCTGGCGTCGTCGAGGCGCCGTCCCGCGACGGCCGCCAGGCGCTGCGCGAGCCGCCGGACCGCCGCCGCGTCCGGGAAGGAGATCCCGGTCAGCTCCAGGCCGCCTCCACGGTCCACCCACACCCGGTCGGGCGCCGACACCAGCACGTCGGTGACCGACGGGTCGGCGAGCAGCGGCTCCAGCGGTCCACTGCCCACCAGTTCCGAGCGCAACCGCTCGGCCGCCCCGAGCACCTCGGTGTCCCCGAGCACCCGGCCCCGCTCCCGCAGTGCCTGAGCCACCCGGGCCGGTGTCGGCTCGGCACCGCTCTCGACGAGCCACTGCCGCACACCGTCCAGAAGCCCGTCGTCGAGCATCCCGCTCACCCGCCCCCACCTCCGCTCCACATCGCCCCGCACCCGAGCCGCAGACCTGGTGCCTGGCACCGCCGTCCCACGTTCCCCATGGCGCATCCCACGGCCGCCACAGGACGCCCGGCGCCCACCGCCCGCCCAGCGCCCACCGCTCGCCCGTTCACGCCGCCTCACCCCCGACGGCCACCCGCTCCCAGAAGCCGGCGCAGAAGCGGGCCAGCGGGCCGCGGGGGATGCCTCCCGGTGGTTGGGCGGCGTCACGGAGGTCCTGCTCGGTGGGAATCTCGCCGACGAGCGGCAGGCCGAGGAGGCGGGCGATGTCCTGGTCGTCGAGGCCCGGCGCGTACGGGCCCCGGACCGCCACGCGCAGGTCGCGCAGGACCATGCCGAAGGCCGAGGCGACCCGGGAGGCGGCCGCGACGGCGCGCAGTTCGGCGGGGACCACCAGCAGGCCGATGTCGATCTGGGCGACGGCCTCGGCGACGCCTTCGTCGACGCGGCGCGGCAGGTCGACGACGACCGCCCCGCCTCGCCGCCGGCCGGCGGCGAGGACCGCGCGCACGGCCTGCGGCGGGATGGCGACGGCGTCGCCCCGGTCCCAGCTGAGGACCCGCAGCGAGTGCAGTTCGGGAAGGGACTCCTCCAGTGCGCCGCCGCCGACCCTGCCGCGCGAGGCGGCGAACGCGGGCCAGCGGAGCCCTTCGGCGTTCTCGCCGCCGAGGAGCACGTCGAGCCCGCCGCCCAGCGGGTCGGCGTCCACGAGGAGTGTGCGCCTGCCCTGGCGCGCCGAGGTCACGGCGAGCGCGCAGGCGAGGGTGGACGCCCCGGCGCCGCCCCGTCCGCCGATCACACCGACGGTGAGCGCGGGCCTGCCGACCCCTTCGGCGACGTCGGCGATGCGATCGACGAGCCATTGCTCGCCGTCGGGCAGCATCAGCACGTGGTCCGCGCCGATCTGGACGGCACGCTGCCAGACCCCGGAGTCGTCCTGGTCCTTCCCGATGAGCACGACGCCGCGCCGGCGGACGGCCCCGCGCAGTCGCCGCGCCGCGTCGTCGCCGACGAGTACGAGCGGTGCCGCCTCCCAGTGACCCCGGCCCTCCGGCACGCCGTGGTGGACCTCCGGTCTGGCGCCGGCGGCCGCGCACAGGCGCAGCAGGTCGTCCAGGAGGTCCACGTCCTCGGTGAGGATCAGCGGCCTGCCCTGCCGCCCCTCGCCGGTCGGCCGCCGGTCGTCGGTGATGGCTCCCGCCATGATCTCCAGCCCCCTTCGCCGCGCCCCGGACCGGTGTGCGAGGCGGCGGCTCGGTGCTCGCCGACCCCGCCCGTGTCCCGGACGCCCGTGTTCAAGTCCTGTGTGAGGTGCCGGCCGCCCGCCGCCGAATGGGCGGTCGGAGGCAACCGGCCGAAGACGCCCGAGAAACCGAACCGGCCAGGAACTCGCCGCCGTCGGGACGCGCTGGAATCACGGTGCAGCGATCCCGGAAATGGTGTGGATCTTGGTCGAAAACTGTGGACGGCCCGAGGGTTGTGAATATCGCCGTCACCCGTACAGGCGATGGCCGCACGACCTCCGCAGCGCAGCACGACGGCTACCCAACGTGACGATTCCTGTGGGAGGGCAGAGAAACGCCCACGAGGGCACGGGACGACCTCGTGGGCGGGAGCGGGGAGGGGAAAAGGTATCCGGACATGCGACGACCCCCGCCGGGGGGGAGAGCGGGGGTCGTCCCCACGGCCGACTCGGGGGGGGAGGAGTCGGGCCGGGTTAGCACGGTCGCGAACGATCCGTGACTTCCATGGTGTACCCGAGAGCCTTCTCAGGCAAACCCACGCGCCCCACACTAGCCCGAATGGCGGGCGCATATGCTCAGCCTCGTGGAAAACCACTCCTTGCCCCGCACAGCGGCCTTCTTTGACCTGGACAAGACGGTCATTGCGAAGTCGAGCACGCTCACGTTCAGCAAGTCGTTCTACCAAGGCGGCCTGATCAACCGCAGGGCCGCCCTGCGGACGGCCTACACCCAGTTCGTGTTCCTCGCGGGCGGCGCCGACCACGACCAGATGGAGCGGATGCGGAAGTATCTCTCCGCGCTGTGCCGGGGCTGGAACGTCCAACAAGTGAAGGACATAGTCGCCGAGACCCTTCACGACCTGATCGACCCGATCATCTACGACGAGGCGGCCTCCCTCATCGAGGAGCATCACACCGCCGGGCGGGACGTCGTGATCGTCTCCACGTCCGGTGCCGAGGTCGTCGAACCGATCGGCGAGCTACTGGGCGCGGACCGTGTGGTGGCGACCCGGATGGTCGTCGGCGACGACGGGTGCTTCACCGGTGAGGTGGAGTACTACGCGTACGGCCCGACCAAGGCGGAGGCGATCCGGGAGCTGGCCGAGTCCGAGGAGTACGACCTGGCGCACTGCTACGCGTACAGCGACTCGGCGACGGACCTGCCGATGCTGGAGGCCGTGGGGCACCCGCACGCCGTCAACCCGGACCGGACGCTCCGCAGGGAGGCCCTCGCGCGCGGGTGGCCGATTCTGGACTTCCACCGCCCGGTGCGGCTGAAGCAGCGGCTCGCCGTCCGGCCCCGGCCCGCACTCCTCGCGGCGGCCGCCATAGGAGCAGCGGCGGCCACCGCGGGGCTCGTCTGGTACGCGAGCCGGCGGCGGGTGGCGACCGCCTGACCGACGCCGGACGACCAGCGCCGATTCACCCTCTTCGAAGGCCGGGGTAAAGAAGGACGGCGAGGGGTTCCGCTCGCTTCGGTCCTGGAGTAAAAAGGTTTCAAGGCCCGCGAGACCAAAGGACCTCCGAGAGGATCACCTTTTACAACTCATTTGGCCCCACGGACCGAGCATGAACACTGGGCACCCACGCGACGTCGACCCGTCGATTACGGGCCAGCCGCACCAGGTGACGGGCACAAGCTCCCGACCTGATGGGCACATATCGAGGACGCTTGGTAACCCGGTGGACATGCCAGCGGCGGTACGAATTCTCGTACCGCCGCACCTTATTTCCGGCTGTTTCTACGCCGCTCCGCGCTGCAGCGCCTCACACACCGCCGTCGACTCGCGCGCACCCAGTTCGACCGCCCTTCCGCAGTGGGCGATCCAGGCGGCCATTCCCTCCGGGGTACCGGAGACATAGCCGTCCAGGGCGGCGAGGTAGGCGGCACGGCCGAGTTCCGCGTGACCGACCTCCGCCGGGCAGACCGACTTGGGGTCGAGGCCGCTGCCGACCAGGACGCTCCGCTCGGCGGCCCGCGCGACGAGACCGTTGTGGAAGCCGAAGGGCCGCACGGCGACCAACTCGCCGTGCACGACGGCGGCCGTGACCAGGGCGGGCGCAGCGCTGCCCCGGATGATCAGCTCGGCGAGGCCGTCGAGACGGCCGGAGACCTCCGCCGCGCTCGGCAACGGCAGCTCCACGAGGGGTTCGTCGACGGGTTCGCCGTCCTGACGGGGACGCCCCACGCGCGCGTCGTCCTCACCGGCCGCCACCAGGTGCAGCCGGGCCAGCACCCGCAGGGGTGACTGCCGCCAGATGGACAGCAGTTGGCCGACCTCGGCGGTCAGGCGCAAGGCGGCGCCGACGGTGCGCGCCTCGTCGTCGCCCCCCTGCCCGCTGAAGTCGCTGCGTCGTCGCACCTCTTCGAGCGCCCAGTCGGCGCCGGACAGCGCGGCCGACCCGCGCGCGCCGCGCAGGGCGGCCTCGGAGGTGACCGCGTTGCTGCGCCGCCGCATCACACGGTGGCCGTAGACCCGGTCCACGGCCTTGCGTACGGACTCCACGGACTCGGGCACGCCGGGCAGCTCGGCGAGGGCCGCGAGCGGATCGGCGTTCGCACCTGTCGTACTCATGAGTACGACCCTACGCGCCTCCGCCGTACGACCCCTCGAAGGAGTGGTCTTCCATGCCGTCGGCATACCGTTGGCGATCATCCGACTACCGTTGGTGAACATGAAAATTGCTTTCGTCGGGAAGGGCGGAAGTGGCAAGACCACGCTGTCCTCCCTGTTCATCCGCCATCTCGCCGCCTCCGGGGCGCCGGTCGTCGCCATCGATGCGGACATCAACCAGCACCTGGGGGCCGCGCTGGGGCTCGACGAGTCGGAGGCCGCGGCGCTTCCGGCGATGGGAGAGCGGCTCTCACTGATCAAGAATCACCTCCGCGGCTCCAACCCGCGGATCGCCTCCGCCGAGACGATGATCAAGACGACGCCGCCCGGCGAGGGCTCCCGGCTGGTGCGGATCTGCGACCCCAACCCGATCTACGACGCCTGCGCGCGGCCGGTGGAACTCGACGGCGGGGCCATCCGTTTGATGGTCACCGGCCCCTTCACCGACTCCGACCTGGGGGTCGCCTGCTACCACTCCAAGACGGGAGCGGTGGAGCTGTTCCTGAACCACCTGGTGGACGGCCGCGACGAGTACGTGGTGGTCGACATGACGGCCGGTTCGGACTCCTTCGCGTCCGGCATGTTCACCCGCTTCGACATGACGTTCCTCGTCGCCGAGCCGACCCGGAGGGGGGTCGCCGTCTACCGCCAGTACAAGGAGTACGCCAGCGACTACGGCGTCGCCCTGAAGGTCGTCGGCAACAAGGTCCGGGGCGGCGACAGCAGCGACGACCTCGACTTCCTCCGTGGCGAGATCGGCGAGGACCTGCTGGTCGCGGTCGGCCACTCGGACTGGGTGCGCGCCCTGGAGAAGGGGCGCCCGCCCCGTTTCGACCAACTGGAGGAGCCCAATCGCCACGCCCTGCACACCCTGCACGAGGCAGCGGACGCCATGTACGAGCTGCGCGACTGGGAGCGCTACACCCGTCAGATGGTCCACTTCCATCTGAAGAACGCGAGCGGATGGGGCAATGAGCGGACCGGGATCGACCTGGCGTCACAGATCGACCCCGACTTCGTCCTCGGAGAGCAGCTCGCGGCAGCGGTCTGACCCACGACGCACTCGCCTCACCCGCACCGCACCGCACCGCTCCCCCCACCCTGGTCCGGCGCGGCCCGCACCTCCGGCGGCTCGTCCGCTCCCTGCCTACCCTTGCCTACCCCTTCGGCCGGTCCGCCGGGGCACCCGGGACCCCCTTGGGTGCCGGCACCGGTCCGCCCGCGAGGAAGGCGTCCCAGCCCTCCTTCGGGGACCGGCCGACACCGAGGGTGCGCAGCTTGTCCAGGACCTCCGGGTCCTGGGCGTCGAGCCAGTCGACGAGCTGCCGGAAGGAGACGCAGCGCACGTCCGGCTTGCCGCAGACGGTCTCGATGGTCTCCTCGACGGCGCGCATGTAGACGCCACCGTTCCAGGACTCGAAGTGGTTGCCGATGATGAGGGGCGCGCGGTTGCCCGCGTAGGCGCGTTCGAAGCCGGCGAGCAGACCGTCGCGGAACTGGTCGCCCCAGTACTGCCGCTTGGCCGCGGATCCCGCGCGGGCACCGGACTGGTTGACGTAGAAGTTGTAGTCCATGGTCAGCGTCTCGAAGGCGCGACCGGGCATCGGGACCAGTTGCATCGACAGGTCCCACAGGCCGTCCTTCTTGGCGGGCCAGACCTGGTCCCGCACGCCGCTGGTGTCGTAGCGGAAGCCCAGTTCGCGGGCGGCCTGCATGAAGTTGGTCTGGCCTTCCAGGCAAGGAGTGCGGGCGCCGATCAGCTCCCTGTCGTAGTCGAAGGGCAGCGGTTCTGCCTTGCCGGTGCCCGTGTTGGTCTTCCACGCCTTCACGAACGACTTGGCCTGGGCGATCTCGCTCTTCCAGTCCTCCACCGACCACTCACCGACCCCGCCGCCCTTGCCGCAGAAGTGGCCGTTGAAGTGGGTGCCGATCTCGTTGCCCTCCAGCCAGGCACCACGCAACTGCTCCACGGTGTCCTTGATTCCGCGGACGTCGTTGAAGCCGATGTCGGAGCGGCCCGGCGAGTGCTGGGGCGGGCGGTAGAGGTCCCGCTTCTCCTCGGGGACCATGTACACACCGCTCAGGAAGTACGTCATGGTCGCGTTGTTGGCGCGGGCCACCTTGCGGAAGTGTGAGAAGAGGCGCTGGCTGTCCTCGCCGGCGCCGTCCCAGGAGAAGACCACGAACTGCGGGGGCTTCTGACCGGGCTTCAACCGTTCCGGCCTGGGCAGATGCGGCTGCGTGCCGGTGTACGCGGTGGACCCGTCGCCGATGAGCCGCACCGCGGCCTGGGGCGGGGCCGGAGCGCCCCTCTCCGCTCGGGGTGGCGCCTCCTTGCCGCCGCGCGCGCCCTGTGCTCCCTCCTTTCCGGTGCTGTTGGCGCCGGCCGAACCGGCGGAGCCCGTGTCGCCGGAGCCACAGCCGGCGAGTGCCGCGGCGCAGGTCGCGGCGAGTGCCACGCCGACGGCGATCCTCTGGGTGACGGCCATCTTCCGCCCACCTTCTTCCTTTGCTCAGGGGCAGAGGGGCCAAGATCACACAGAGTGCCGATCAAACTAATATGACAAGCCGAAGAAATAACCGATTCACCCTCTTGAGTGATCCATTCACCCATTTGACCTGAATGTCCTTGCGTGACCTTTACTCTGCATTACGATTCATTTACTGAGCGTTGAGAAATCCCGCCGCTGTACGCCGTGACCCACGGCCGCGACCCGCCCCCCGCCCACGCGGGGGGACCACCTGTTCCGCGACCGCGCAGCCCCGGAGGAGACGGGAGAACATGTCCGCCTGCGTCCCCACCCACGCCCCCGACTCCAGCCCGCCACGGGCGGAGTCCGAGCACCAACCGCACAGCCCGCCCGGAGGACCCCGCCGGTTCCGCGTCGCGGGCGCCGATGTGTCCGCCTCCATCGCGGTCTTCCTGATCGCCCTCCCCCTGTCCCTGGGCATCGCCCTTGCCACCGGCGCCCCCCTTCAGGCCGGTCTCGTCGCCGCCGCTGTCGGGGGCATCGTCGCCGGACGCCTCGGCGGCTCCCCCCTCCAGGTCAGCGGCCCGGCCGCCGGTCTGACCGTGGTGACCGCCGACCTCATCCACCAGTACGGCTGGCGCACGACCTGTGCCATCACCGTTCTCGCCGGGCTCGCCCAACTGGGCCTGGCGCAGCTGCGCGTGGCCCGCTCGGCCCTCGCCGTGAGCCCCGCGATCGTGCACGGCATGCTCGCCGGCATCGGTGTCACCATCGCCGTCGCCCAGCTGCACATCGTGCTCGGCGGCACCCCGCAGAGCGCCGTCCTGGACAACGTCCGTGCGCTGCCCGCCCAGTTGGCGCAGCTGCATCCCGCCGCCGTCTCCATGAGCGCGCTCACGCTCGCTCTGCTGTTCGCCTGGCCCCGGCTCCCCGGCCCCGTAGGCCGCCGGCTGCGCAGCGTCCCGGCCGCCCTCGTCGCCGTCGCGGGCGCCACGGCCGCCGCCGCGCTCGCCGGGCTCAGCCTGCCCAAGGTCGAACTCCCGTCCTGGCGCAGCCACGCCCTGGCCGGACTGCCCGAGGGCCCCGTGCTCGGCCTGGTCGCCGCCGTCCTCACCACGACCCTGGTGTGCAGCGTGCAGTCACTGCTCGGGGCCGTCGCCATGGACAAGCTGGCGGCGGGCCGGACCGACGTACGGCGCTCGGACCTCGACCGTGAACTGCGCGGTCAGGGCGCGGCCAATGTCGTCTCCGGCGCCCTCGGGGGCCTGCCCATCGCCGGCGTCGCCGTCCGCAGCACGGCCAACGTCCGCGCCGGAGCCGTCAGCCGGAACTCCACGATGCTGCACGGCGTCTGGGTGGTGGCGGCCGCGCTGTTGCTGGTCCCCGCCCTCGAACTGATCCCCCTCGCCTCGCTCGCCGCGCTGGTGATGGCCGTCGGGCTCCAGATGGTGTCCCTGCACCACATCCGCACGGTCACCCGCCACCGCGAGGTGCTCGTCTACGCGGCCACCACCCTCGGGGTCGTCCTCCTCGGGGTGCTGGAAGGCGTCGCGATCGGCATCGCCGTGGCCGTCGGCGTGGCCCTGCACCGCCTCACCCGCACCCGCATCGCCCACGAGGAGAAGGACGGGGTCCACCACGTCCATGTCCGGGGACAGTTGACGTTCCTCGCCGTGCCCCGGCTCAGCCGCGCCCTGCACCAGGTCCCGCAGGGTGCCGAGACGGTGGTGGAGCTGGACGGGTCGTTCATGGACCACGCGGCGTACGAGTCCCTCCAGGACTGGCAGCACGCCCACCGCGCGCGCGGGGGCTCCGTGGAGATCACCGGACGCGCCGGGACCCGGATCGCCGAACCCGCGGGCACCTCCGCGGCCGGCTGCCGCTGCCGGCCCTGGACGGCATGGCGCAACCACCAGTGCGCGGCCCCGGCGCCCAGCCCCGCCGGCGGCCCGGCCGAGGAGCCGGCCGAGAAGCCGAGCGGCCATCAACTCGCGCGCGGCATCAGCGTGTTCCAGGCCAACACCGCTCCCCTGGTGCGCCACGAGCTTGCGCGGCTCGCCCGGGAGGGCCAGCAGCCCTCGCAGCTCTTCCTCACCTGCGCCGACTCCCGGCTCGTCACCTCGATGATCACCTCCAGCGGCCCCGGCGACCTCTTCGTCGTGCGCAATGTCGGCAATCTGGTGCCCAGGCCGGGCGAGGAGAGCGCCGACGACTCGGTGGCGGCGGCCATCGAGTACGCGGTGGAGGTGCTGAAGGTCCGGTCCATCACCGTCTGCGGGCACTCCGGCTGCGGTGCGATGCAGGCCCTGCTCACCACCGATCCCCAGGGCTCCCAGACCCCCCTCAAGCGATGGCTGCGGCACGGTCTGCCCAGCCTGGAGCGCGCCACCGACAAGGGCCGCCCCTGGGCACGCATCGCCGGACGCGAACCGGCCGACGCGGTCGAGCATCTGTGCCTGACCAACGTCATCCAGCAGTTGACGCATCTGCGGGCGCACGAGTGCGTCGAGCGGGCCCTGCGCGAGGGCAGCCTCGAACTGCACGGGATGTACTTCCACGTGGGTGAGGCCCAGGCCTACCTGCTCAAGGAGGACGCCCCGGACAGCGGCGTCTTCGACCGGGTGGCCGGAACGACGGGGGCGGGGCAGGCAGCGGGCGCGGTTCTGCACGACACGCGCGTCTGAACCGATTCTCCCGCCGGTCCGTGACAACGGGTGGCCCCGCGGCCGTGGGGCCACCCGTCCACAGGTCTAAACCAATCCCGAGAAGGCCCTTGTCACGAGTGGTCCGGGTCTGATGAGCTGTGGCCTGGGACACAACGGTCGCCCCGACAAAGCACCGTAAGGGAGATGTCGTGAGCAACGAAAGCCTGGCCAACCTCTTGAAGGAGGAGCGACGTTTCGCGCCGCCCGGTGACCTGGCCGCGCACGCCAACGTCACGGCGGAGGCGTACGAACAGGCCAAGGCTGACAGGCTCGGTTTCTGGGCGGCTCAGGCCCGGCGGCTGACCTGGGCCAAGGAGCCGACCGAGACCCTGGACTGGTCGAACCCCCCGTTCGCCAAGTGGTTCAAGGACGGCGAGCTGAACGTCGCGTACAACTGCGTCGACCGCCATGTCGAGGCAGGCCACGGCGACCGGGTCGCCATCCACTTCGAGGGCGAGCCCGGGGACAGCCGGGCCATCACCTACGCCGAGTTGAAGGACGAGGTGAGCAAGGCGGCGAACGCCCTGCTCGAACTGGGCGTCCAGGCCGGTGACCGGGTCGCCGTCTACATGCCGATGATCCCGGAGACCGCCGTGGCGATGCTCGCGTGCGCCCGTATCGGCGCCGCGCACTCCGTCGTATTCGGCGGCTTCTCCGCGGACGCGCTCGCGACCCGCATCCAGGACGCCGACGCCAAGGTCGTCATCACCGCCGACGGCGGCTACCGCCGCGGCAAGCCCTCCGCGCTCAAACCGGCCGTGGACGACGCGGTCGCCAAGGCGGGCACCATCGAGCACGTCCTCGTCGTCCGCCGCACCGGCCAGGACGTCGCCTGGACCGAGGGCCGCGACGTGTGGTGGCACGACATCGTCGACCGGCAGTCCGCCGAGCACACCCCGCAGGCGTTCGGGGCCGAACACCCCTTGTTCATCCTGTACACGTCGGGCACCACCGGTAAGCCGAAGGGCATCCTGCACACCTCCGGCGGCTACCTCACCCAGACGGCGTACACGCACCACGCCGTCTTCGACCTCAAGCCGGAGACGGACGTGTACTGGTGCACGGCCGACGTCGGCTGGGTCACCGGCCACTCGTACATCGTCTACGGACCGCTGGCGAACGGCGCGAGCCAGGTCATGTACGAGGGCACCCCCGACACCCCGCACCAGGGGCGCTTCTGGGAGATCGTGCAGAAGTACGGCGTGACGATCCTGTACACGGCGCCCACGGCCATCCGTACGTTCATGAAGTGGGGCGACGACATCCCCGCGAAGTTCGACCTCGGCAGCCTGCGCGTGCTGGGCTCGGTGGGTGAGCCGATCAACCCCGAGGCGTGGATCTGGTACCGCAAGCACATCGGTGCGGACCGGACGCCCATCGTGGACACCTGGTGGCAGACCGAGACCGGCGCCATGATGATCTCCCCGCTGCCGGGCGTCACCGAGACCAAGCCGGGCTCCGCACAGCGGCCCCTGCCGGGCATCTCCGCGACCGTCGTCGACGACGAGGCGAACGAGGTTCCCGACGGCGGCGGCGGCTATCTGGTGCTCACCGAGCCGTGGCCGTCGATGCTGCGCACCATCTGGGGCGACGACCAGCGGTTCCTCGACACGTACTGGTCGCGGTTCGAGGGCAAGTACTTCGCCGGTGACGGGGCCAAGAAGGACGACGACGGGGACATCTGGCTCCTCGGCCGCGTCGACGACGTGATGCTGGTCTCCGGCCACAACATCTCCACCACCGAGGTGGAGTCGGCGCTCGTCTCGCACCCGTCCGTCGCGGAGGCGGCCGTGGTCGGCGCCGCCGACGAGACGACCGGTCAGGCCATCGTCGCCTTCGTCATCCTGCGCGGCACGGCGGCCGAGACCGAGACCCTGGTCGGCGAGTTGCGCGACCACGTCGGCGCGACCCTCGGCCCGATCGCCAAGCCCAAGCGGATCCTGCCGGTGGCGGAGCTGCCGAAGACCCGCTCCGGCAAGATCATGCGGCGACTGCTGCGTGACGTGGCGGAGAACCGTCAGCTCGGTGACGTCACCACGCTCACGGACTCCACGGTCATGGACCTCATCCAGACCAAGCTGCCGGCGGCGCCCAGCGAGGACTGACAGCGCGCTCGTCGAGGGCTGGACCCACGCGCAGGCGGCGGCCGGACGGCCGCCGCCCCGTCGAGTGCCGACGAAGCCGTATGTGCGTGCGACGGTACGGCCGTGGGACGCGGTTCGTCCTGAGGAAGAAGCCGGTGATCGGGGCACCAGGTGCCCCGAGCTGTGCCCTTAGGTAGACTAAACAATCAGGTGTGCCGGGAAGTCTGGTCGGCGAGTGTTCCGTCCTGCCCTCGACCGGAGGTCCCGCCGTGGCCGCGTCCCGCCCCACCCCCGCCCGGAAGGTCCTCGACCGGCTCTCCCTGCCCGAGCGCACCTTCGTGGCGGACGCTCTGCGCACGGAGACCGTCGGCGGTGTGCTGCTGCTCCTCGCCGCCGTCACCGCGCTGATCTGGGCGAACGTCCCCGCTCTCCACAACAGTTACGAGAGCGTCAGCGACTTCCACTTCGGGCCCGAGGCACTCGGCCTGAACCTCTCCGTCGCCCACTGGGCCGCCGACGGACTCCTCGCGATCTTCTTCTTCGTCGCCGGCATCGAACTCAAGCGCGAGCTCGTCGCCGGTGACCTCCGGGACCCGAAGGCGGCCGTGCTGCCCGTGGTCGCCGCCCTGTGCGGCATGGCCGTACCGGCACTCGTCTACACCCTCACCAACGTCGGCGGCGGATCCCTCGCCGGCTGGGCCGTGCCCACGGCCACCGACATCGCGTTCGCGCTCGCCGTGCTGGCCGTCATCGGGACCTCACTGCCCTCCGCGCTGCGCGCGTTCCTGCTCACGCTCGCGGTCGTCGACGACCTCTTCGCGATCCTGATCATCGCGATCTTCTTCACCAACGGCCTCGACTTCGCCGCGCTCGGCGGCGCCTTCGTGGGTCTCGCCCTCTTCTGGCTACTGCTCAGGAAGGGGGTGCGCGGGTGGTACGTGTACGTTCCGCTCGCCGTCGTCATCTGGGGGCTGATGTACAACAGCGGCGTCCACGCCACCATCGCCGGTGTCGCGATGGGCCTGATGCTGCGCTGCACCCGGAACGAAGGAGAGGAGCACTCCCCCGGCGAGGCCGTCGAGCACCTCGTGCGCCCCCTCTCGGCAGGGCTGGCCGTGCCGCTGTTCGCCCTGTTCAGTGCGGGAGTCACCGTGTCGGGCGGAGCGCTGGGGAAGGTGTTCACCCAACCGGAGACGCTCGGCGTGGTGCTCGGACTGGTCGTCGGCAAGGCGGTCGGGATCTTCGGCGGGACCTGGCTGACCGCCCGTTTCACCCGGGCCTCGCTCTCCGAGGACCTGGTCTGGCCGGACGTCCTCGCCGTCTCCACCCTCGCCGGGATCGGCTTCACCGTGTCGCTGCTCATCGGCGAACTCGCCTTCGAGGGCGACCCGGCGCTCACCGACGGCGTCAAGGCGGCCGTGCTCACGGGGTCGCTCATCGCGGCCCTCCTGGCGACCGTCCTGTTGAAGCTGCGCAACGCCAAGTACCAGGCGATGTGGGCCGAGGAGCACCGCGACGAGGACCTCGACGGCATCCCCGACATCTACGAACAGGACGACCCGGCGTACCACCTGCGCATGGCCGAGATCTACGAACGCAAGGCCGCCGAGCACCGCAGGCTTGCCGAAGTGGCGGGCGGGGCAGGCGACCGGGACGACGGTCCGGCATGATCTGACAGGACCGTACAAAACGCAGGGCGCCCCCGGCACCGTACGCGCGGCCTTCGAGCCGCCGCCCGTACGGACGGGGGCGCTTCCGGACGCAGATGAGGGAGACCCCGATGAGCGCACCCGACGGCAGCCCGGTCGGTGCCGAACGCAGTGTCGGCCAGCTGTTCGCCTCGGCGACGGCCGAGATGTCCGCACTGGTGCACGACGAGATCGCGCTGGCGAAGGCCCAGCTCCGGCAGGACGTCAAGCGCGGTGTGGTCGGCGGCGGGGCCTTCGCGGCGGCCGGCGCGGTGCTGATCTTCTCCCTGCCGATGCTCAGCTTCGCGCTGGCGTACGGCATCCGCACCTGGACCAACTGGAACCTGGCGATCTGCTTCCTGCTGTCGTTCGCGGCGAACGTGCTGGTCGCCGTCGTCCTGACGCTCATCGGTGTCGCCTTCTCGAAGAAGGCCAAGAAGGGGCAGGGCCCGCAGAAGGTCGCCGCGTCCATGAAGGAGACCGCCGGAGTGCTGCAGAACGCCAAGCCGCACCCCCGTCGGCCCGCCCGGACCGACGGCGGTGTCGAGGCTGTGGCACGCTCGACCTCATGACGGACCCCTCCACCTCAGCCGCCTCCGGCCAGCCCGCCTCGGTCGTACGACTCGACGTGCCCGGCGCGAAAGAGGTGATCCACCGGGACGTGGCCGCCAACGGCGCCCGTTTCCACATCGCCGAAGTCGGCGAAGGACCGCTGGTGATGCTGCTGCACGGCTTCCCGCAGTTCTGGTGGACCTGGCGGCACCAGCTGGTCGCGCTCGCCGACGCCGGGTTCCGCGCCGTCGCCATGGACCTGCGCGGCGTCGGCGGCAGCGACCGTACGCCCCGCGGCTACGACCCGGCCAACCTCGCCCTGGACATCACGGGCGTCGTCCGGTCCCTAGGCGAGCCCGACGCCGCACTGGTCGGGCACGACCTCGGCGGCTACCTGGCGTGGACGGCCGCCGTGATGCGGCCCAAGCTGGTGCGGCGACTCGCGGTCTCCTCGATGCCGCACCCGCGGCGCTGGCGCTCGGCGATGCTGTCCGACGTCAAGCAGACCGCCGCCGGGTCCTACATCTGGGGCTTCCAGCGGCCCTGGATCCCCGAACGGCAGCTGACCGCGGACGACGGCGCCCTGGTGGGCCGGCTGATCCGGGAGTGGTCGGGTCCCCGGCTGCCCGACGACGAGGCCGTGGAGGCGTACCGGCGGGCGATCTGCATCCCGTCGACGGCCCACTGCTCGATCGAGCCGTACCGGTGGATGGTGCGCTCCCTCGCCCGCCCCGACGGCATCCAGTTCAACCGGCGCATGAAGCGGCCGGTGCGCGTGCCGACGCTCCATCTGCACGGTTCACTCGACCCGGTGATGCGCACGCGCAGCGCGGCGGGCTCCGGGGAGTACGTCGAAGCGCCCTACCGCTGGCGGCTGTTCGACGGGCTCGGGCACTTTCCGCACGAGGAGGACCCGGTGGCGTTCTCGTCGGAACTCATCAACTGGCTGAAAGACCCCGAGCCCGACCGCTGAGCAGGCCCGCCGAGCCCGCCCCGCCAGCTGAACGTGAACGCCTGTTCAACGGACAGCCACTTGCCTGGCGCATAGGCCGATTGGGGGGCGCGGGGGAGGTTACTGACCTTGGGGCGGGGGCACACGTCGGGGTATGGGCTGGACGCACGACTACAGTGACGCAGCACGCAATCGCCGCTCGGCCGGGGGCCTGAGCTCCCACCAGAGGGGCGCGCCGCAGGCGCCGGGCACGGACCCGGACGCGGACCCCCGGCTGGGCATTCCGCTGATCCTGCGCCGCCGGGCCCGCTGGGTCTCGGCCCGCCTGCGCCACCCCCGGCCCTGAGCAGCCCTCAGAGCGCGCAGCTGTCGCTGTCCACCTGCTGGTTGGCCGCCCGCCCCTGGACGATGTCCTCCTTGATCTCGTCCGCGGTGAGCGCGTAGCCGGTGTTGGGGTCGTCGAGCGACTTCGCGAAGACCACGCCGTACACCCTGCCTTCGGGTGTGAGCAGCGGTCCGCCGGAGTTGCCCTGACGAACGGTCGCGTACAGCGAGTAGACATCGCGGCGGACCGTGCCCCGGTGGTAGATGTCGGGGCCGTTGGCCGTGATGCGACCGCGCACGCGCGCGGGGCGGACGTCGTACGCGCCGTTCTCCGGGTAGCCGGCGACGATCGCGTCGTCGCCGCCGGCGGCGGCGTCGGCGGTGAACCGCAGCACCGGCGCGTTCAGGTTCGGCACGTCCAGGACGGCGATGTCGCGTTCCCAGTCGTAGAGGACGACCTTGGCGTCGTACTTGCGGCCCTCGCCGCCTATCTGGACGGTGGGCTCGTCGACTCCGCCGACCACGTGCGCGTTGGTCATCACACGGCGTTCGTCGAAGACGAAGCCGGTGCCTTCGAGGACCTTGCCGCAACTCTCGGCGGTGCCCATCACCTTGACGATGGACCGCTTGGCGCGCTGGGCGACCGGGCTGTCGGCGAGGGCGGGGTCGGGAGGCTGGACGTCGGTGATCTGCTCGTTGGCGAACGGGCTGAAGACCTGCGGGAAGCCGTTCTGCGCGAGGACCGAGGAGAAGTCCGCGAACCAGGTGTCCGCCTGGTTCGGCAGGGCGCGGGCCACGCCCTGCAGCACCTGGGAGTTGCGGACCTCCTTGCCGAGGGTGGGCAGCGTCGTGCCCGCGAGCGCGGAACCGATCAGCCAGGCGACCAGGAGCATCGCCACCACGTTGACCAGGGCACCGCCGGTGGCGTCCAGGGCGCGGGCCGGCGACCAGGTGATGTAGCGGCGCAGCTTGTTGCCGAGGTGGGTGGTGAGGGCCTGGCCGACGGAGGCGCAGACGATCACGACGACCACCGCGACGACGGCGGCGGCCGTGCTGACCTCGGAGTTGTCGGTCATCCAGTCCCAGATGACCGGCAGGGCGTAGACGGCGACGAGGCCGCCGCCCAGGAAACCGATCACCGACAGGATGCCGACGACGAAGCCCTGGCGGAAGCCGACGATCGCGAACCAGACGGCGGCGACCAGCAACAGGATGTCCAGCACGTTCACCGCTTCAAGCCTCGCCTCGTCACTTCGCGATCACTACAGGTCGGCCCGGGGTACGGCCCACCGCGCGGCGACCGGGGGACGGGACGCTCCCCACGAGACGCGGCACGGCAGACACCCTGTCATGAGCGCCAGTCGAGCGGGACCTGCTTCCCCCGGTCCCAGGGGCGCTCCCAGCCCGAGTAGTGCAGCAGGCGGTCGATCACACCTGCCGTGAAACCCCACACGAGTGCCGATTCGACCAGAAATGCCGGACCCCGGTGGCCGCTGGGGTGGACGGTGGTGGCGCGGTGGGCGGGATCCGTGAGATCCGCCACGGGAACGGTGAAGACGCGTGCCGTCTCGTTGGGGTCGACGACGCGGACCGGGCTCGGCTCACGCCACCAGCCCAGCACGGGTGTCACGACGAACCCGCTCACCGGGATGTACAGCTTCGGCAGCACGCCGATGAGCTGGACGCCCAGCGGATCGAGGCCGGTCTCCTCCTCGGCTTCGCGGAGCGCGGCCCGCAGCGGGCCGTCGGTCTGCGGGTCGCCGTCCTCGGGGTCGAGTGCGCCGCCCGGGAAGGACGGCTGGCCGGCGTGCGACCTGAGGGAACCGGCGCGCTCCATCAGCAGCAGCTCGGGGCCGCGGTCGCCCTCGCCGAAGAGGATGAGGACCGCCGACTGACGGCCCGAGCCGTTCTCCGGCGGCAGGAAGCGGCTCAGTTGGAGCGGTTGGACGGTGTCGACCGCGCGGACGACCGGGTCCAGCCAGGAGGGCAGGCCGGTCCTGTCGAGGCGCGGCCGCGCCGGACGGTGCGGGGATGCCGCGTGGGGCCCCGGTCCCGTGTCCGCATCCGTGTGCGTGTGCGTGTGCGTAGGTGTGTCGGTGTCTGTGGCGCCGTCCGTCCGGCTCGCGCGAGTCATACCCACCCCCGTCGTTTTTCCCGTGCCAACGCCCCGAAGCCGACCGATCGTTCCGCTGCGGGCGAGACTCCCTCGTGTGGGTGGCTCGGGACTCGCCGCGCGCGGTGACCGGCCGTCCCGGGCGGGCCGCTCGGGCCCGGACGGGACGGGGACGGCGTGGTGCGCTCCGGAACGGACGTCATCCGGCGGCTCCCAGCGGCGGGGCCGGGATGCCGCCCGCGTCCAGATACGACTGCGGGGGCTTCAGCCGCTGACCGGGGAAGCCGCCCTTCTCGTACTTGAGCAGCTTCTTGGCCTTCTCCGGGTCCGTCTCGCCCTCGCCGTACGCCGGGCAGAGCGGGGCGATGGGGCAGGCTCCGCAGGCGGGCTTGCGCGCGTGGCAGATACGGCGGCCGTGGAAGATCACGTGGTGCGACAGCATCGTCCACTCGCTCTTCGGGAAGAGCGCGCCGACGGCCGCCTCGATCTTGTCCGGCTCGGTCTCCTCGGTCCACTTCCAGCGCCGTACGAGCCGCTGGAAGTGCGTGTCGACGGTGATGCCGGGCCGGCCGAAGGCGTTGCCCAGCACGACGAAGGCGGTCTTGCGGCCGACGCCGGGCAGTTTGACCAGGTCGTCGAGGCGGCCGGGGACCTCGCCCTGGTAGTTCTCCACGAGAGCCTTCGACAGCCCTATCACCGACTTCGTCTTCGCCCGGAAGAACCCGCACGGCCGCAGGATCTCCTCGACCTCCTCCGGAACGGCCGCGGCGAGGTCCTCGGGGGTGGGGTACTTCGCGAAGAGGGCGGGCGTCGTCTGGTTGACCCTCAGATCGGTGGTCTGGGCGGACAGGACCGTGGCGACGATCAGCTGGAAGGGGTTCTCGAAGTCCAGTTCCGGGTGGGCGTACGGGTACACCTCGGCCAGCTCACGGTTGATCCGCCGGGCGCGACGGACCAGGGCGGTGGGGGACTCGGGCTTGGCCGGCTTGGGCGACGCCGTGGACTTGGCGGGCTTGGCGGACGCTGCGGCTCCGGCAGCCTTGCCACCCTTGGGCGACGCCGCCGGCCTGGAGGACGCCGCCGGCCTGGGGGACTTCACGGGCACGGACGCTGCGGCCCTGGCCGGTTTCCTGGCGGGCGCCTGCTTTCCTGCGCCGGACTCCGCCGGGACGGCCCGGTCGCCCGGCGTGGACTCCGCCGTCGCCGGGGGCGCCGACGCGTTCGTCTTCTTTGCCGTTCTCCTCGCTCCCGACGGGCCCTGTTCGCCCACAGCGGAATCGCGACGTACAACCACCCGTCAAGCCCCCTTGGCCTGTGCTCTCACCGGCGATTTGGACACCCGGTCAGCCTAAAGCCCGGCACCGACATCCGCTCCGGGCCCTGAGGATCGGCCCCCAATTGGACCCCTGACGCTTACCTCGGGACATGTGTGCGGCATCCTTGTGACAGATCACACTGTTTGGACCGTCCGGCTAAACGGGGAACACGGTCCCCTGGTACTACGGGGAGCAAGATCCCCTGAGCAGGTCGACAAGGAGAGAACTCGTGGACGACGTTCTGCGGCGCGCCCCGCTCTTCGCGGCGCTCGATGACGAGCAGGCCGCGGAGCTCCGCGCCTCCATGAGTGAGGTGACCCTCGCGCGCGGTGACGCTCTGTTCCACGAGGGCGACCCCGGGGACCGCCTCTACGTGGTCACCGAGGGCAAGGTCAAGCTGCACCGCGCGTCGCCCGACGGCCGCGAGAACATGCTCGCCGTGCTCGGGCCCGGTGAGCTGATCGGTGAGCTGTCGCTGTTCGACCCGGGGCCGCGTACGGCCACCGCCACCGCGCTGACCGAGGTCAAGCTGCTCGGCCTCGGCCACGGCGACCTCCAGCCGTGGCTGAACGCCCGGCCCGAGGTGGCGGCCGCGCTGCTGCGCGCTGTCGCACGGAGGCTGCGGAAGACCAACGACCAGATGTCCGACCTGGTGTTCTCGGACGTTCCGGGCCGTGTCGCCCGTGCGCTGCTGGACCTCTCCCGGAGGTTCGGTGTGCAGTCCGAGGAGGGCATCCACGTGGTGCACGACCTCACGCAGGAGGAACTGGCCCAGCTCGTGGGCGCGTCCCGCGAGACCGTCAACAAGGCGCTCGCCGACTTCGCACAGCGTGGATGGCTGCGGCTGGAGGCCCGCGCGGTGATCCTGCTGGACGTGGAGCGGCTGGCGAAGCGCTCGCGCTGACCTGGCGGGCGCCGGGGTACCGCCCTGCGGCGGCGCCGGGCGCCGGGGGCGCCGCCGTGCGCCAGGTGCCAGGTGCCAGGTGCCAGGTGCTGGCGACCACGTGAGTACACGTGTTGGGGTCCGTCCCGTTCCGGGGCGGGCCCCGGCGGTTTTCCCGGACGGGCCTGATGCCGCTGCCGTCGACCGTTCGCCCCTCCCCCTCGACGTACACCCGCCCTGACGACCTGCCCCGGACGCCGCGCGGAGGCACAGTGGTCGTATGGCTGCGAGTGGAGCCCGGAGAGGGCTGGACGAGCGGGGGTACATCGAGCGGGAGGGGTCGCTGGGGCGGGTCGCGGAGGGGTTCCGCGGGGTGGTGGCCACCGCTCGGGACCGGGTGCTGGAGGTGTTCGGGCCGCGGCTGCACAGCGCGTACCTCTACGGGTCGATCCCCCGCGGCACCGCACGCCCCGGCCACAGCGACTTCGACCTGCTGGTGGTGCTGCGCGACGAGCCCACCGACGCGGACCGCGCGGAGGCCGGGGCCCTGGACGAGGCGCTGGACCGGGAGTTCCCGCAGATCGACGGGGCGGGGACGCTGCTCGTCAGCCGGGCTCGGGTGCTCAGTGATCCGGAGCGCCACGACCTGGGCTGGTTCGTGGCCTGCCTGTGCACCCCGTTGCTGGGCCAGGACCTCGCCGAGGACCTGCCGCGGTACCGGCCGGACTCCCTCCTCGCCCGCGAGACCAACGGCGACCTCGCGCGGCTGCTGCCCCGGTGGCGGGAACGCATCGCCGACGCGTCCACCCCGCAGGCCCGGCGCTCCCTCCTGCGCTCCTGCTCCCGCCGCCTGGTCCGGACCGGGTTCACCCTCGTCATGCCCCGCTGGAACGGCTGGACCAGCGACCTGCACGAGATGGCGGAGGTGTTCGGCGAGTACTACCCCGAGCGGGCCGGACAGATGAGGGCGGCGGCTGCCGCCGCGTACGCCCCCGACGCCGATCCCGCGGACCACGAAGCCCTGCTGCGGTCCTACGTCGACGACCTCGGCCCCTGGCTGGCCGAGGAGTACGCGCGCGTGCACGGCGTCAAGGCACCTCGTCCGGCCGACGGGTGAGGCGCGGGCCGCCGAGCCGAGCGGGCAACGCACCCCGAAGCCCTCGAAGCCCTCGAAGCCCTCGAAGCAACCAAGGCAACCGAGGCCCATGAGGCCCTGCGGAGCCTCCTGAGGCCGCTCAGGCCCCTGTAGCCCCTCCGGTGGCATCCGGCCGCCTCCGGCGCGCGTCCGGGCCGCAGCGGGCCGCTGGCGGCGCTCATGGCGCCGGGAAGGCGTCCGGGTCCGTGCCCTCAGATCAGGCCATGATCGGTCAGGTACTCCATCTGCGCGCGCACCGACAGTTCCGCGGCCGGCCACAGGGAGCGGTCGACGTCCGCGTAGACACGGGCGACCACCTCGGCGGGCGTGGCGTAGCCGTCCTCGACCGCCGTCTCGACCTGGGCCAGTCGGTGGGCGCGGTGGGCGAGGTAGTACTCGACGACCCCCTGGGCGTCGTCGAGGACGGGGCCGTGGCCGGGCAGGACGGTGTGGACCCCGTCGTCCACCGTGAGGGACCTCAGGCGCCTGAGGGAGTCGAGGTAGTCGCCGAGGCGGCCGTCGGGGTGGGCGACGACCGTCGTACCGCGGCCGAGGACGGTGTCGCCCGTCAGGACGGCCCGGTCGGCCGGGAGGTGGAAGCAGAGGGAGTCGGCGGTGTGGCCGGGGGCGGGGACGACGCGGAGTTCCAGGCCGTCGACGCTCACCACGTCGCCCGCTCCGAGCCCTTCGTCGCCGAGTCTCAGCGCCGGGTCGAGGGCTCGTACGTTCGTCCGGGTCAGCTCGGCGAAGCGCGCGGCGCCCTCCGCGTGGTCGGGGTGGCCGTGCGTCAGCAGGGTCAGCGCGACGCGCTTGCCTGCCTGTTCCGCCGTCTCGACGACCGTGCGCAGGTGGCCGTCGTCCAGGGGGCCGGGGTCGATCACGACCGCGAGCGCGGAGCCCGGCTCGGAGACGATCCAGGTGTTGGTTCCGTCGAGGGTCATCGCGGACGCGTTCGGCGCGAGGACGTTCACCGCGCGCGTGGTGGCGGGGCCCGAGAGGACACCGCCCCTCGGCTGTCCGGGGAGGGCCGCGGCGTCGGTCATGCGGGGCCTCCCCCGGACGGTATGCGCTTGGTGAACTCGTCGTGGCCGGGCCAGGAGAGGATCACCTCGTCGTTCTCCAGGCGGGCCCGGGCGAGCACCGGGGTCAGATCGCGCCCGGGTGCCGCCGCGAGCGCCCCGGCGGCCGTGTCGTACGCGGTGAGCTGGCGCAGGGTCGCGATGGTGGGCGGCATCATCAGCAGCTCGCCCTCGTCGTAGCGCTCGGCGGCCTCGCGGGGGCGGATCCACACGGTGCGGTCGGCCTCCGTGGAGGCGTTGCGGGTGCGCTGGCCCTGCGGGAGGGCCGCCACGAAGAACCAGGTGTCGTAGCGGCGGGCCTCGAACTCGGGGGTGATCCAGCGGGTCCAGGCGCCGAGCAGGTCCGAGCGCAGGACC
Source organism: Streptomyces sp. HM190 (assembly GCF_009857135.1). Lineage (GTDB taxonomy): Bacteria > Actinomycetota > Actinomycetes > Streptomycetales > Streptomycetaceae > Streptomyces > Streptomyces heilongjiangensis. Next base: position 4,810,122 of record NZ_CP047318.1, on the reverse strand, counting down.
AGGCCCCGGCGGTCCAGGAACTCCGCGAAGGACAGGTCACGGGCGGCCACGGCGGCGCGGTCCGCCTCCCAGTCGTCGCCGGTGGTGTCGCCGACCACCGTGTCGGCGGTGGGGCCGGCGAGCAGGACACCGGCCTCCTCGTACGTCTCGCGGACGGCCGCGCAGACGATCGCCTGGGCGCCGGCCTCGTCCACGCCGAGCCGGTCGGCCCACCACGCGCGTGGGGGGCCCGCCCAGCGGATGCGGTGGTCGTCGTCGCGCGGGTCGACCCCGCCGCCCGGATACGCGTACGCGCCCCCGGCGAAGGCCATGGAGGCGCGTCTGCGCAGCATGTGCACGACCGGGGTGTCGGCCGTGTCCTTGAGCAGCATGACGGTGGCGGCCCGCCTGGGGGTCACCGGTGTCAGCGTGCCGGCCGCGAGCCGACGGATGCGGTCCGGCCACTCGGGTGGGTACCACTGCCCGTTTGCCATGGGCGGAGGCTAACCCGTGACGGCCGGATGTTCGAGTGATCCCCTGCGATCCCGTGGCCCCCTAGGCGGTCACGCCGACGTGAGCTCCACCTGGATCTCGACCTCGACCGGCGCGTCCAGCGGCAGCACCGCCACACCGACCGCGCTGCGCGCGTGCACGCCCTTGTCGCCGAGGACGGCGCCGAGCAGTTCGCTCGCGCCGTTCAGCACGGCGGGCTGGCCGGTGAAGTCGGCGGCCGAGGCGACGAAGCCGACGACCTTCACGACGCGGGCCACGCGGTCGAGGTCGCCCGCGACCGACTTCACGGCGGCGAGGGCGTTCAGGGCGCAGGTGCGGGCGAGGTCCTTGGCCTCCTCGGGGGTGACCTCCGCGCCGACCTTGCCGGTGACGGGCAGCTTGCCGTCCACCATGGGGAGCTGGCCGGCGGTGTACACGTACACGCCGGACTGCACGGCCGGCTGGTACGCGGCGAGCGGCGGGACCACCTCGGGCAGGCTCAGCCCGAGCTCCGCGAGCTTGGCCTCGACGGCGCTCATGCCGACTTCTCGCGCTTCAGGTAGGCGACGAGCTGCTCGGGGTTGTTCGGTCCGGGCACGACCTGGACGAGCTCCCAGCCGTCCTCGCCCCAGGTGTCCAGGATCTGCTTCGTGGCATGGACGAGCAGCGGCACGGTCGCGTATTCCCACTTCTTGGTCATGCGGCCGACTTTAGCCCCTGGCCGGCACCGGTTCCGCCGCTGCCCCGGGGAGGTCCGGACGGCCATGTGGGGAGGAGTTGTCCACAGCCTCCCGCGTATGCCGCGCGCGGACTGGTTAGGCTCGAATACGTGAGCAGGCTCCAGGTCGTCAGCGGCAAGGGCGGGACCGGAAAGACCACGGTCGCCGCCGCACTCGCGCTCGCCCTCGCGACCGAGGGGAAGCGCACCCTCCTGGTCGAGGTCGAGGGCAGACAAGGCATCGCACAGCTTTTCGAGACGGAAGCCCTTCCGTACGAGGAGCGGAAGATCGCGGTGGCTCCCGGGGGCGGGGAGGTGTACGCCCTGGCCATCGACCCCGAACTGGCACTGCTGGACTACCTCCAGATGTTCTACAAGCTCGGCAGTGCGGGCCGTGCCCTGAAGAAGCTAGGCGCGATCGACTTCGCCACCACCATCGCGCCTGGCCTCAGGGACGTCCTCCTGACCGGCAAGGCGTGCGAGGCGGTGCGCCGCAAGGAGAAGAGCGGGCGGCACACCTACGACTACGTGGTGATGGACGCCCCGCCCACCGGCCGCGTCACCCGCTTCCTGAACGTGAACGACGAGGTGGCCGGGCTCGCGAAGATCGGCCCGATACACCATCAGGCCCAGGGGGTCATGCGGGTGCTGAAGTCGCCGGATACGGCGGTGCACCTGGTGACGCTGCTGGAGGAGATGCCCGTCCAGGAGACGGCCGACGGCATCGCCGAACTGCGGGCGGCGAGACTGCCGGTGGGGCGGATCATCGTCAACATGGTGCGGCCCGAGCTGCTGGGCTTCGACGAGCTGGAGCTGGCGCGCGCGGTGCCGCGTACGGCCGTGGCCAGGTCCCTGTCCGCGGCCGGCCTCGGCGGCGCCCGACGCGGCGGCAACGCGGAGCGTCTGGTGGAACCGCTGCTCACGCAGGCCGAGGAGTACGCCGAGCGGTACACGCTGGAGCACGAGCAGCGGGGTGTCCTCGGCGAGCTGGGCCTGCCCCTGCACGAACTGCCGCTGCTCGCCGAGGGCATGGACCTGGCGGGACTGTACGAACTGGCCACGGAACTGCGTCAGCAAGGGATCTCATGACTTCGGACCCGGCCGCCGCCCCGCACGACTCGGCCCACGCCCCTGACGGACACCGTGCGATCAACTCGATCCGACCTCTCGCGATCGACCCGCTGCTCGACGACCCCGACACCCGCATCGTGGTGTGCTGCGGGGCGGGCGGCGTCGGCAAGACGACCACGGCGGCGGCCCTGGGGCTGCGGGCCGCGGAGCGCGGCCGGAAGGTGGTCGTCCTGACCATCGACCCGGCCCGGCGGCTCGCCCAGTCCATGGGCATCGACTCGCTGGACAACACCCCACGCCGGGTGAAGGGCATCGAGGACCGGCGCGAGGCCGCGTCCGAGGGCTCGGCCGACGACGGTGGGCGACGGCCGGGCGGCGAACTGCACGCCATGATGCTCGACATGAAGCGCACGTTCGACGAGATCGTCGAGGCGCACGCGGACCCCGACCGTGCGTCGGCGATCCTGAGCAACCCCTTCTACCAGTCGCTCTCCGCCGGCTTCGCGGGCACGCAGGAGTACATGGCGATGGAGAAGCTGGGCCAGTTGCGGTCCCGCGACGAGTGGGACCTGATCATCGTCGACACCCCGCCGTCGCGTTCGGCGCTGGACTTCCTGGACGCCCCGAAGCGGCTCGGCTCGTTCCTGGACGGCAAGCTGATCCGGGTGCTGCTGGCGCCCGCGAAGGTCGGCGGGCGCGCCGGGATGAAGTTCCTGAACGTCGGCATGTCGATGATGACGGGCGCCCTGGGCAAGGTGCTCGGTGGTCAACTGCTCAAGGACGTACAGACGTTCGTCGCCGCGATGGACTCCATGTTCGGCGGTTTCCGTACCCGCGCGGACGCCACGTACAAGCTGCTCCAGGCGCCCGGTACGGCGTTCCTGGTGGTGGCCGCTCCCGAGCGGGACGCGTTGCGGGAGGCGGCGTACTTCGTGGAACGGCTGGCAGCCGAGGACATGCCGCTGGCCGGTCTGGTGCTCAACCGCGTCCACGGCAGCGGCGCGGCCCAGCTCTCCGCCGAGCGCGCGCTCGCCGCCGCGGAAAATCTTGACGAGCCCCGCATTGTGGATCAGATGGACGGGAAAACAGTTCGTAACTCTCCCGACACGTCCGGCAGTTCAGAATCCTCCGCCTCGACCGGAACCCAGGACGGCTCCCCCGACCCGGACCGCGCCGTCGAGCGGCTGACCGCAGGTCTGCTCCGGCTGCACGCCGAGCGGATGCGGCTGCTCTCCCGCGAGCAGCGCACGCGTGACCGCTTCACCGCGCTGCATCCCGAGGTGGCGGTGGCCGAAGTGGCCGCGCTGCCCGGCGATGTCCACGACCTGGCTGGCCTGCGGGACATCGGGGACCGACTCGCGGCCGTACGGCCGGAACTGCCCACCACGGACGACTGACCGACGCACGATCAGTGTCCCTACGACGGAACGATGTCTCGGGGCACCCGAGAGCCGGCACACCTGCCCGACGCGCCGACACCTCAAGGGCGCCCTGGACCGACGGGACCCGCGAGGGGTCTCGTCCTCAGCTCACCGCCGCGTAGTTCTCGTACATCTCGTCATCGTCGAGCGGCAGAATCCCCGCGCCACGCTCGTACTCCGTGCGCGCGGTCTCCAGGAGCCTGCGCCACGAGGTGACAGTCGGTCGCCTGCGCAGCAGCGCGCGGCGCTCGCGCTCCGTCATTCCTCCCCACACGCCGAATTCGACGCGGTTGTCCAGCGCGTCCGCCAGGCACTCCGTCCGCACCGGGCATCCGGTGCACACTGCCTTGGCCCTGTTCTGCGCTGCTCCTTGAACGAACAGTTCATCCGGATCGGTAGTGCGGCAGGCAGCCTGCGCACTCCAGTCGGTTACCCAGCCCATACCGGCGCCGTCCTCTCCCGAATCGAGGCTCCCCCACGGCGGCAGCGGCATATTCACCGCCGCCAGTTGAGGACGTTACGGAAGGAGGGCACAGCGCAACACCCCCTTCGGGCCCAATCTTGAATGGCCCGAACGGACTATGCGTAAGCGGCAGATCACCCGCGGGAGTGACCCGAGGGCATACGTGACCATCCCGGCAGACCGGGACAGTTGACATCCGTCACAACGGACACCGAATGACACACATGGTGAATCCGGACGCAGCCCTGGAAAAAAATCGGAAGAACGTCGGAACGATTCGGGCTCGCCGGACGTACTTGATACAAGGGCCAACGGTTGTGACAGTTGAGAGCAGCTTAGGCCAAGGCCTATACGCGTGTCCGGCGAATGAGAACGTAGGCTGCCTCCATGCCAAACAAGCGCTCGGGTGGTGGTCTGTCTCCCACGCAGCAGGCCGCCAAGTTCCTCGGTGTCAGCGTGCTCGCGGGCGCCGTCATGGCGGGCATCGCGCTGCCCGCGGTCGGTGCCCTGGGGCTGGCCGCCAAGGGGTCGGTCGAGGGATTCGACGAGCTCCCGGCCAACCTCAAGCAGCCGCCTCTGAGCCAGCGCACCACGATCCTGGACAGCAAGGGCGACCAGATCGCCAGCGTCTACTCCCGCGACCGTACGGTGGTCGATCTCAAGGAGATCTCGCCGTACATGCAGAAGGCGATCGTCGCCATCGAGGACGCGCGTTTCTACCAGCACGGCGCGATCGACCTGAAGGGCGTGCTGCGCGCGCTCAACCGGAACGCTCAGGACGGCGGCGTCACCCAGGGCGCGTCCACGCTGACGCAGCAGCTGGTGAAGAACGTGGCGGTGGAGGAGGCCGGTGACGACCCGACGAAGGTCGCCGAGGCCACCCAGCAGACCCTCGGCCGCAAGATCCGCGAGCTGAAGTACGCGATCCAGCTCGAGGAGGAGCTGGGAAAGAAGAAGATCCTAGAGAACTACCTCAACATCACGTTCTTCGGTCAGCAGGCCTACGGCGTCGAGGCGGCCTCCCGCCGCTACTTCTCCAAGTCGGCCAAGGACCTGGATGTCGAGGAGGCCGCGCTCCTCGCCGGCATCGTGCAGTCACCGAGCCGCTACGACCCGGTGAACGACCCGCAGGAGGCCACCAAGCGGCGCAACGTCGTGCTGCAGCGCATGGCCGACGTGGGCGACATCTCGCAGGCGGAGGCCGACAAGGCCATGAAGAAGCCGCTCGGTCTGGACGTCAGCACGCCGAAGAACGGCTGCATCACGGCCGTCAAGGGCGCGGGCTTCTTCTGTGACTACGTCCGCGAGGTCTTCCTGAACGACCCGGTCTTCGGCAAGACGAAGGAGGCCCGGGCCAAGACGTGGAACCAGGGCGGCCTCACGATCCGGACGACGATGGACCCGAAGGCCCAGAAGTCGGTCCAGGCGTCCATCAAGAAGCACGTCTACCAGAAGGACGAGGTGGCGACCGCCGCCACCATCGTGGAGCCGGGCACCGGCAAGATCCTCGGGATGGGCCAGTCCCGGCCGTACGGCATGGACGTCAAGCAGAACGAGACGACGATCAACCTCTCGGTCGACAAGAGCATGGGCGGCGGCGCGGGCTACCAGCCCGGTTCGACGTTCAAGCCGATCGTGGCCGCGGCGGCGCTGGAGGACGGCATGTCCCCCGGCAAGACGTACTCCGCCCCGTACAAGATGGAGTACCCGAGCCCGATCCCGGTGTGCGGCGGCAAGAACTGGGTGAACACCAGCGGCACCACGCTCACCAACGAGAACGAGTCCGAGGTCGGCCCGTACTCGCTGCGCAAGGCGACCGCGCTCTCGGTCAACACGTACTTCGTCCAGATGATCGCGGACATCGGCATCTGCCCGGTGACGGAGATGGCCGGGAAGATGGGCGTCGACCGGGCCGACGGCGCGAAGATGGGCCAGAACCCGTCGATCGCGCTGGGCACGCAGGAGATGTCCCCGCTGACCATGGCCAACGCGTACGCGACGTTCGCCGCGCGCGGCATGTACTGCACGCCGATCGCGATCGAGTCCATCACCCAGCGGGTCGGCGAGAAGTCGAAGTCGCTGGAGGTCCCCAAGTCGACGTGCTCCCGCGCGATGTCGGAGAACACCGCCGACACCATCAACACCCTGCTGAAGGGTGTGGTCGAGGACGGTACGGGTACGGAGGCGGGCCTCGGCCCGAGCCGCCCGAGCGCCGGTAAGACCGGTACGACGGACTTCCGTTACGCGGCCTGGTTCGTGGGCTACACCCCGAACATGGCCGGCGCGGTCTGGGTCGGCGACCCGGCCCACAAGCGCCGCATGGTGAACATCACCATCGGTGGTGTCGGCTACGGCAAGGTCTTCGGTGGCAAGGTCCCGGGCCCGATCTGGCGCGACATGATGGCCGGCGCGCTGGCCGGCGAGCCCGCCCCCGGCTTCACCACCGTCCCGCTCCCCGAGGACCGTCCGCGCGAGCGCGACCGGGACGACGACAACAACGGCGACGGCAGCGGCAACGGCGGTGGGAACGGCAACGGCGGCGGAAGCGACGACGGCTTCATCGGCGGCACCGACGGCGGTACGTTCCCGACCCCCGAGTTCACCATCCCCGAGGGCTGGATCCAGGGCCAGACGAACGGCGGGAACCGCGGCAACGGGAACGGCGGCGGAGGCTTCGGCGACTTCGGCGGCTGACCGCCGGGGCTGACGCGCCCCGGACACCTGTGCGTGCGACGGTGGGGCGCCCCTTCTGAGAAGGGGCGCCCCACCGTCGCGCATCGGGCGCGGCCGAAGACTCAGCCGCTCGAAGGACAGGCCGCGTGGCTCGGTGGACCTGGGGACAGGGGCCGCAGGCCCCCTGGGCAGCCCGGGGCTTACGGCAGTCCGGGGCCCCAGGCATGGGGCTCCGGAGGTCTCGCCCCCTCAAGCGGTCACACTCAGCCGCTCAGCCCGCGAGCTGCTGCTTGACGATCGCGGCGACGCGGCCGCCCTCGGCGAGACCGGCCACCTTCGGGTTGACGATCTTCATGACCTGGCCCATCGCGCGGGGGCCCTCGGCGCCGGCCGCCTTCGCCTCCTCGACGGCCTGGGTGACGATCTGCTTCAGCTCCTCGTCGGAGAGCTGCTTGGGCAGGTACTCGGCGAGGATCTCGCCCTCGGCCTTCTCCCGCTCCGCCGACTCGGCCCGACCACCCTGGGCGAAGGCGTCCGCCGCCTCACGGCGCTTCTTGGCCTCCTTGGTGATCACCTTGAGGACCTCGTCGTCGGAGAGCTCGCGCTTCTCCTTACCGGCGACCTCCTCCTTGGTGATCGCGGCGAGGGTCAGCCGGAGCGTCGAGGAGCGGAGCTCGTCGCGCTCCTTGATCGCGGCGTTGAGGTCTTCCTGCAGCTTCGACTTGAGCGTGGTCATGGGGTCGATTGTCGCAGGTGTGGTGCGGGAGGCGCGCCTTGATTTCGCCGCTGTGCGCGGAACGGGCACGGTGCGACGGGACGGACCCGGAGTCGGTTGTCCACAGGCCGAGTTGGCGACCGGTGAGGTCGTGGCACCGTTGTCCACAGGCTGCACGGCTGCGCGCCGGGGTCTGACACGATGGACGCATGCGAGCGCGTTACGGAGTACCTCTGGGGATCGCGGCGGCCGGTGCCGCCGGTGTGTTGTACGCGGCGGGTTTCGAGGCCCGTTCGTTCCGGCTGCGGCGGGTGACGGTGCCGGTGCTGCCACCGGGCATGCGACCGCTGCGCATACTCCAGGTCTCCGACATCCACATGGTGAGCGGACAGCGCAAGAAGCAGCGCTGGCTGCGTTCCCTGGCCGGGCTGCGCCCCGACTTCGTGATCAACACCGGGGACAACCTGTCGGACCCCGAGGGCGTCCCGGAGGTGCTGGACGCGCTGGGCCCGCTGATGGAGTTCCCCGGCGCGTACGTCTTCGGGTCGAACGACTACTACGGCCCCAAGCTGCGCAACCCCGCGCGGTACCTGATGGAGAAGGCGCAGGGCCGCCACGGTCTGAACGGCAACAAGCCGGTGGTCGGCGCGATCCACAACCCGTGGGAGGACCTGCGGGACGGCTTCGACGGTGCCGGCTGGCTCAACCTCACGAACACCCGCGGCACGCTGAAGATCGAGGGCATGTCGGTGGAGCTCACCGGCCTGGACGACCCGCACATCAAACGGGACCGCTATGACCGGGTCGCCGGCGGGCCGTCCGACGCGGCCGACCTCTCCCTGGGCGTGGTGCACGCGCCGTACCTGCGGTCGCTGGACGCGTTCACCGCCGACGGCTACCCGTTGATCCTCGCCGGCCACACCCACGGCGGGCAGTTGTGCATCCCCTTCTACGGTGCGCTCGTCACCAACTGCGACCTCGACACGGACCGCGTGAAGGGCCTCTCCACGCACACGGCCGGCGACCACACTGCCTACATGCACGTCTCCGCGGGCTGCGGCACCAACCGCTACACCCCGGTCCGCTTCGCCTGCCCCCCGGAGGCGTCCCTGCTGACGCTGGTGGAGAGGGATCGGTAGGGCAGTGGGGTGGGGGCGGCGCGTTCGAGCCGGCGATGGACCATCGCCTGGTGTCAGCGGTCGCTGCGGACCGCTGACCACACGCCCCGGGCCACACGCCCCGGGCTGCGGGCCCTCGCACCGGCCCCTGACCTTCGGCATCCGACTTCCGTACTTCCGTCCTCCGTCCTCCCTCCTCCGTCCTCCGGACCCTGGATTCTGACGTCAGACCACCCATACGGATCGCACGAATAGCCCGATATGCCGGTGCGGCCTAGCGTGAGCGCATGACCGCACCGATACCCAGGGACATCCCAGACCTGCCCGCGATCTCGGGCATCCCCGCACCGGTGACGTCCATCGTGCCCGCGACGGCAGTGGTGGCACCGACTCGACGCCCTCTCGCGGCGGCGTTCCGCGCCCTGGTGGCACTGGCGGCGGCCGTGGCCGTACTGATCGAGATGGTCGCGGGCAGCCCCCTGCGCGCCCTCAGCTATTTCTCGGTCCAGAGCGCGGTGCTGGTGGCGCTGGTCTTCGCCGCCTCCTCCCGCCGCGCGTGGGCGGCGCGCCGACCGCTGCCACCGCTGGTGACGGGCGGCACGCTCCTGTACGCCATGGTTGCGGCACTGGTGTACCACCTGGTTCTGATGAGGGACACGACGGCCTTCTCGATGACGGTCACGTCGACGGGGGCGCCGGTGACACCGTCGGGCTGGCACGCCGTGACGAACCTGGCGTTCCACACGGCGATCCCCGCGGCGGTGGTGGCGGACTGGCTCCTGCTGACCCGCCCGGCGGCCCTGCGGCTGAGCCAGACCGTGGCCTGGACGCTCTACCCCATGGCGTTCCTGGCGTTCACGCTGGGCCGAGCGGCCCTGCTGACCCCTGACTGGCCGGCGCCGTACCTCTACCCGTTCCTGGACGTCGACCACCACGGATACAAGGGCGTGCTCGGAAACGCCCTGCTCATGGGCCTGGCCCTGTACGCCCTCGCCCTCGTCCTGGTCGCCGTCGACCACCTACGGCCCGACCTCGTCCGCCCCCGCCGAGGCCGCCCGGGCCGCCATGACCGTCGCCCCGAAAACCGGATTTCGTCTCCAGCCCCCGGTGGGCTAAAGTAAACGACGTCGCCGAGACAAGCAGCGACAATCGGGGTGTAGCGCAGCTTGGCAGCGCGCTTCGTTCGGGACGAAGAGGTCGTGGGTTCAAATCCCGCCACCCCGACACAGGTCAGAGGCCCATTCACGTGATCGTGAATGGGCCTTTGTCGTGTGTACAGCAGCGGAGTGCACGTCGCCTACCTCTCCTACGCCCTGGCGGACCTGCCTGTCGTCCTGGTCGGACGTCTGCGCTCGGACCGGGTCATGCTCCGCGACCCCGGCCCTGCCCGCTCCGGGCCGAAAGGCGGACGGCCGCGTCGGCACGGCGGCGTCCTGCCCTTCGCCAAGCCCGACAGCTGGCACGAGCCCGAG